>CAVROI010000002.1:0-1082096 GCA_963722825.1 uncultured Gemmatimonadales bacterium | reverse complement strand
ATGGCAATAATGAAGGCCCCGATCACGTAACGGTGGTCGGGGCTTTTGTCTACTTCGACCGATTCTCAGATCCCATCCTCTGCCGGACGAGTTCATCCAGGGAGAGGTCGGTCGCCGTCGCGAATGCGCCCATCGCCGCGCGGAGGCGCCTTGCCTGGACCTCGCCGCATGGGCGCAGGCCGCCGCCGCATATCGTACGTCATTCACGAGCATCGGAGAGCGACGCATCCTGGCAGCAATGGCGTTGCGACATCACGGGCGATGGACCTGGCGGTTCGCCGTGTGCCACAGCCCGGCGCCGACCCTCATTGGGGCTCAGGCCGTTCCTGGCTGCGCTCCACGACCGGGCTCGTGGCCGTATAGAAATGGAAGGCCGAGTTCACGAACGCGATGTGACTGAACCCCTGTGGAAAGTTCCCGACCAGGCGCCGGCTCACCGGGTCATATTCTTCCGCCAGTAGGCCCACGTCGTTCTGAAGTGCGATCAGCCGCTCGAACAACTGCCGGGCCTCGTCGTGTCGACCCTGCAAGAGGTAGTTGTCGACCAGCCAGAACGAGCAGGGCAGGAACGCGCCTTCGCCCGGTTCGAGCCCGTCTTCCGTGCGCCTGGTATCGTAGCGAAGAACGAAGCCGTCGACCAGCAGCTCGCGCTCGATGGCCGCGATCGTGCCCGCGATGCGCGCGTCCTCGATCGGCAGGAAGCCCACGAGGGGCAGCATGAGGAGACTGGCATCGAGCACCGCCTCGCCATATGACTGGGTGAAGGAGTTCATTGCGCGGTCGAACCCCTTCTCGCAGACCTCCGCCCGGATCCGGTCGCGAATCGCCGTCCATCTATCGACCGGGGCCTCCAGCTGGGCTCGGCGAGCCATCTTGACGGCTCGATCGAACGCCACCCACGCCATCACCTTCGAGTGAGTGAAGTGCTTCTTGGGGCCGCGCACTTCCCAGATGCCGTCGTCCGGGTTCTCCCAGATCGTCTCGAGGTGCTCGATCATCTTCCTGAACACGTTCCACGAAGTGCTCGTGATCGGGATGCCGCTCTTCAACGCGAGCCATGCCGTATCCATGAGCTCGCCGAAGATGTCGAGTTGACGCTGAGCGTAGGCGGCGTTGCCGATCCGCACCGGGAGCGAGTTCTCGTAGCCCGGCAGCCAGTCAAGCTCGAGCTCGGTAAGGCGACGTTGCCCCGCCAATCCGTACATGATGTTGACCTGTGACGGAGTGCCGGCCACCGCCCGCACGAGCCAATCCACCCAAGCCGCAGCCTCCTTCCGATATCCGGTGAGCACCAGGGCGTAGAGCGTATAGGTCGCGTCTCGAATCCAGCAGTAGCGGTAGTCCCAGTTCCGGCTGCCGCCGATCTGCTCGGGCAATGAGGTAGTCAACGCGGCAACGATGCCGCCCGTCGGTGCGTAGGTCAACGCCTTGAGGCAGAGAAGCGAGCGCATCATCGTGTCGCGACCCTCGCCCGTCACCGTGCAGCGCGAGGCCCAGGCCTCCCACTCCCGAATGGTCTGGTCCATCGCGGCGCAGGGCTCCTCGATCTCGTGCTCGATGACCTGGTGGGAGGGATGCCAAGCCAGAAGAAACGGAAGCCGCTCCCCTGGGTGTACGGTGAATTTCGCGCGCGTGCGGAAATCCCGGTTCTCGATATCGACCGGGCTCACGAATTCGAGTGCATCGGGACCGCCGATCGCATGCAGGGACCGTGGACCGGTCCGTTGCACCCAGGGGACGATGGAGCCGTAGTCGAAGCGAATCGTCAGATCCATTTCGAGATCCACGCTGCCGCTGAGTCCCTCGACGATTCTCACCAGGTCCGGGTCCGGCGTGCCCAGCAGCATCCCGTCGATGATACGGCAGGAGCCGGTGTCGGTGTCGAAGCGGGTCTCGAGCACCATCGATTCGCCGAGGTAGCGCCGCTGTACCCGGTAAGAATCGCCCGCGGGCGATAGTCGCCATCGCCCGTGATTCTCGTTGCCCAGGAGCGCCGCAAACACCGCTGCCGAATCGAAGTGTGGCAGGCACAACCAATCGATCGAGCCGTCCTTGCCCACCAGAGCGCCGCTCAGACAATCACCGATCAGCGCATAGTCTTCGATGCGACCCGCCATCAGGGCGCCTCCGCCGCCCGTGACGGCTTCGCGATGCCCGGAAACGCCGGCCCGGTGATAATGCTCTTGATGTTGTCCGAACCGCTCTCGAGGGCGTCGGACCAGGATTCCAGTCCCACGCGCTTCGTGATCATCGCCTGCAGCCAGGTGCGGTCGGCGCGCCCGAGGGCTTGTGCCGCGCGCTCATAGTGCCGTCGGTTGGCATTGACCGATCCGAAGATCACGCCGTTCTCGAGCACGATCTCTCGACCCAGGGAGGCCGCGTTCAGCTCGATCATGCGGCCGCCCGAGGACACCCCCGTCAGGCAGGCCACTCCGTTGGGTCCGATGCGCCGCATGACCTCGACCACAAGTGAGCCCGCCCCCGTGCATTCCAGAGCGACGTCGAACGTCGTGCGCTCGTCGAGCTGCGCGATATCCGACACGAAGTGAGCGCCGAGGCGACCGACGAGATCGGCCTTGCGCCCTTCCCGGTTGCGCTCCAGGACCCAGACCTCGAGATCCTTCTGCCGACCCATCATCGCGCCCAGCAAGCCGACGGGGCCGGCGCCGGCCACCAGAACCCGGCGAGGCTCGAAGAGGGCGCGCGAGCCAATGCGCTCGATGTGCTCCCAGGCCTTGGCGAGCACACTCGCTGGCTCGAGCAGTACGCCCAGTTCGCCAAGCGCGGAGTCGATTCTGACCGCATGGCCGGGCTCGAGAGCGTACCGCTCGCGACAGAAGCCATGGCGTCCCTTGATGCCATGCTCGGTGTATCGGCCGTTCCGGCACATATCCCACTCGCCGACGGCACAGTTAGGACACGGCACCGGGTCCGGGTGCCGCACGATTCCCACCGCGAGATCCCCCGCCCTCCACGCGCTCCCTCGTGGAGCCTCAAGCACACGCCCGAGCGACTCGTGCCCCAGCACCAGACGCGTGGATCCCGGCGGAGCCTCGCCGTAGTGCCCCGCAAGGATCTCGCGATCGGTGCCGCACACGCCGACGCAGACCATTTCCACGAGGAGCGTGTCGCGAACCTCGCGCGTGGGCTCATCGATATCGGTAAGCTTGGCTGAGTCTCGTACGAGAGGGATCACGGTCAGCGCTTTCACTGGTCGCACCTCCGCCGTCTCACGAGACGGAGTACGCGACGGTACTCAGCAGCGCGTTGGCGGCCTGCCGGGAATCCAGCCGGGTGTGTTGAACGACGATCGGCACGCTGGACTCGATGACGCAGGCATAGTCGGTGCCGCGGGGGATCGGCGCCGGCTCCTCCAACTCGTTGAAGCGAAGGTGCTTGGTGCGCCGCGCAGCGACCGTGAGCCGGTACGGGCCGACGGGCGCACGATCGCTGAAGAAGATGGTGATCTGCACATCCGCGTCGTGTGCGCTAGCGTTCAGAAGAGACGCGGTTTCGTGACTCAACATCTCGGGCTCCGGACCTGTGCTCGACCGTGGGATATAGCCGTCGGCGATCGCCCAGACCCTCGAGCCAATTTCTCGTGTCGTGGTCATGTCGCAACTCGAAGCTGAGGAGTGGCAGGACGCAAGGCTTTCTACCCGAAGAACCACATGAAAGATCTTACCCGGAGAACAACATGAAAGACGCGGATACCGTTGCACGGACCTTCGGCATCATCGGCCTCGGAAAGATGGGCGCGTCCCTGGCGCTACAGGCACTCGAGAAGAGCTGGCGCGTTGCAGGCTTCACTCTTGGCGGTCCTTCGCCCGAACTGATCGACGCGGGCCTCATGCCCGCCGCCAGTCTCACCCAGCTGCGGGATCTCCTGCCTCGGCCGCGAAGACTTCTTCTCTACATCCCCGCCGGCCCGGCGGTCGACAAGCTGCTGGCGGAGCTGGAGTCTGAGCTCCAGCCCGGAGACATCATTGCCGACGGTGGAAACTCGTACTGGGGGGATTCGATCGCGAGGCATCGTCGCTTGCGGAGCCGCGAGCTGCATTTCGTTGACCTCGGCACGAGCGGGGGCGTCGGTGGTGCTCGCCACGGCGCCTGTTTCATGGCCGGTGGTGAAGATGAGCCGATCGCTCGGCTCGAGCCATTGTTGAACGACCTTGCGGTCAGCGAAGGCTATGTTCACGCGGGCCCGCCCGGAGCCGGACACTTCACCAAGCTGGTGCATAATGGAATCGAGTTCGGGATGCTGCAAGCGATCGGGGAAGGCGTCAACCTGCTCGCAAAGTATCCGCACGCAAGTCTGAACATTGAAAGCATTCTGCGGAACTGGAACCATGGCTCCGTGATCCGTTCGTGGCTTGTCGAGCTCATGCAGCAGGCCTGGTCGAAAGAAGGCGGAATCGAGAAGATTCATCCGTTCGTTGAAGATACCGGCGAAGTGAACTGGCTCGTTTCCGATGCCCTCCACATGGAAGTGCCGGTGCCGGTCATCGCCCAGTCGGTGATGCAGCTCTTCGCCAGCCGCGACTCCGAGCAGATATGGGCCCGCGCCATCGCAATGATGAGACATGGGTTCGGAGGACACCCCTACGGCCCGGCTGAAGCGATCGCGCGCGAGCGCAGGACGGGACGCATTCAGGATGAATTCCTCGAGTCGGAGGACCGGCGCGGGTCGCCCCTGTCGCTCGGGCACTGACGCCGGCGATGGGACGGCCGTCGGCCCGGCGTAATGAACGCCCCCGCGGCAACGGGGTCATGTGGACGGATGCTGGTCCTTGGAAGGCTCGGCACGATGCGGAGGGTCGGAGGATCCCGGTCAAGCGAGCGCCAGCAACACACTGATGCCCGCCGGCGTTCCGACGGCGGAGGTCGCCTCGGAACCGTAACGTCGAGTCTTGGCTCGGTGTGCCGTTCGCTTGGTCTTGGGCCTCGCGCTCGGCAGCCCACGCCCTCGGAGGTACGAAGGTCCGGCGGTTGAGCAGCGACCTGGTCCAAGACGTACCCTCCCCCATCGCGGGGTCGAGGCGATTCTGCGGTCGGCGACTCGATGTGGAGCCGTTTCCTGTTCGTACTGCGGCCGCAGGAGATAGCCACTTCGGGGGTTCAGCCGGGCGACGCGGTCGAGGCGGGCGCGCCGGTCAGGCCTCGCTACCTTGCGGCCACGTGGAGAGATGAGGGTCGATATGCGGTGCTCGCCGGCTCATCCGACGAAGCGCGGAAGGCGCTCAAGCGCTATCTCGCTCTCAGAGCGCAGCCGGATCTGAAGCTCCTGGACGAAGTGGAGCGCGTGCGGGGCGAGCTAGCTTCCACGAGCAACCCGACCCCGTGAGGCGTCCAGCGAGGAGGCCGACGACGACACCGGACGGAACCGCCCATGCGTGGGGGATCGATTCGCGGCTGGGCACGGGAGCATGGGCCACCCGGCGCTTGTGTCGCTGATCCGCACCGGTCTCGCGCGTGGGTGCGAGGGGGAAACCGCGGGGTTCTGGTTTCCCCAGGTTGCTCAGAAGCTACTCGACCGAGGGTATCTCGTGGTGAGCGTAGACTGCCGGCTGGCGCCTGCACACAAATACCCTGCCACATCGAGGACGTGAAGTGCGCTATCCGCCACCTCCGCCAATGCCCCGCTCTACGGGTTGGACCCACATCGAATCGGGGTTTGGGACCGAGCGCCGGAGCCCAGCTGGTCGGCCTAGTCCGCACCACGGACGCTGGATCAGGGTTTAACGGTGTGGGTGGATTTCAAGAGGAGTCCAGCGAAGTAAAGGCCGTCATTGCCCTTTCGGCGATCACCGACCTCACTCGCGCGGACGAGCCGACGACAACTACTCCCCGGGATTCCCCACTTGGCCTGACCCCGAGTCGCCCGAGCTGATCGAGGCGAGCCCTGCTCTACACACGTCTTCGCCGGTGACAGCCCATTCCTATTCATCGCGGGCGACGAGGACGTCCCGGTGCCTCCGACGCCATGGCAGCAGCTGCTTCGCGACGAGGGCATGGAGTCGAACGTGCGCATCGTCGCCAATGCGGATCATGGGCTGGAGCCGACCTCTGGACCTATCGTCCCAAACGCTGCAGACTTCCGGCGCACCGCGAAGGGGAGGCCGAGAAGCAGGTGTCCATCGCTGGTAATGTGCTCGATAACCCTGGCGTAACCTCGAGTTCTGGCAGTCGCTTGTCAGAACCTCCAGATCCTACCAGACGCGCCGGACGAGTGCAATTCTCTATGTCGTTGTACGACACCGTAAAGCTGGTCTTGCCAACCGGGGCAGACGTCTGGTATTTGCCTCCGGAGCAAGAGGTCGCGCGTTCGAGTCGCGCCGGGCCCATTCCGGAACAGCTTCCCCCGCTTCGACTTCGCTCGAGGCGGGGCCTTCCTTTTCATCCGCGTGGCCGAGTTCACGGCTCACCGTATAGATGCTCGCCGGCCTGCCGCTGACGAGCGTCTGCAGCCTGGCAGCTGTCCACGTGTGGCGGAACACCCGCGTCGGGGACAAGGCCTATGGCTTTGACCCCCTTGGATACCGCCGAAGGCCCCGGCGGAGCGGCTTGACCTTGAAGGCATCGTGGCCAAGCGGAAGGCCGACCCCCTACGCGCCCAGCATGGTATCGTACAAGATTAAGAACCGTGCGTGTGAGCAAGTTGGCATGGAGCCCGACTCGCGCTGACAGTGTCATTCAACGTGCCGGCCGATCTCGACAGGAGGGGGTCCATTCATGGCTGGCCGAGCACGACTGTCTGCCCAATGGGTCCTGGCTGGGCTCCTCCTTATGGCCAGGCCGCTGGAAGCCCAGCGGCCCGATTCCATTCCAGCGGCCCGGCAGGAGGTGCTCTCCCACGCCCACCTCGTGCGTTGGTATGAAGCGGCGGCGGCGGCGGGTGGGGTCGGCGCTCTCATGCTGCTGGATGAGCCGGTGCAACGCTATGCCCAGCGGCATCGGTCGAACACCACCGACGATATCGCCGAGGTCTTCCGCCAGGAAGGGGAGGCGCCCTATTACGCGGGCATCAGCCTGGGGGTGCTGGGTTTCGGGATTGTGGCCGGTAAACCGGGTGTCCGCCGGGCTGGGTCACGGCTCGTCGCCGCGGTCCTGCTGTCGGCCGGGGAAATGGAAGCAATGAAACGAGTCGTGGGGCGTTCGCGACCCAACGAGGACGTCGGCGCCTTCTCATTCCACCCATTCACGTCGCTCAAGGATTCCGCCGGAGTTGAAACCCGGGGCGCGATGCCCTCGGGACATGTCACCGCCGCGTTCGCCGTCGCCACCTCGCTGGCCGACGATATCAAGAGCCCGCTGGTGCACGTGCTACTCTATACGGCGGCAACGGGGACAGCGCTCTCCCGGATTAACGACAACCGCCACTGGTTGAGTGATACAGGCATGGGAGCGGTGCTCGGCATCTTCACAGCCAAGGTGGTTAGCGGCCGGTGGCGCATCTTTGGGCTCCGTCCACCTGGATTCCTTGTCACGCCGGCTGGGACGGGCCTCACCTGGCACGCCTCGTTCTAAAAGGCTGGCGCTTGTGCCTCCGCTTGTGGCGTTCTTTTCATGACAAACCCCACCAGCGCGCATGAGCGCGAGCCAACGATGCGAACCCGAATCTCAGGGCGAATCAGCGCCCGCTGACGGCGGGCTTCTGGGCGATGGCGCACGAGGCGTCGCCCGGGCGGCCGACCCTGCGCCACGGTTGGTTGTGACATTGCAACCGCACCCTTGCACTGGAGATGTGTAAGCTCTCTTCCTTCAACGCGATAGATACTTGACCGCGGCGGCTTTGATCTTGCGAGCCGACGGGAGCGCGATGTCGTTCCGGAGTCGCCCTGTCTCCTCGATGAACGAGAGGGACGCTTCCAAGGCATGGTTACCCGACGCGCGCGCGCGCCCAAAGCACGTCTCACGCCCGCACTAAGACTTCTCCTGATCGTCACCATCTCCGCGTGCGGCCCGGATGCGAATCTCGGCCCTGGCCCGGAGTATGGCCCGCCCGCCCATCTGGAATTGACGACAGGCAACGCTCAGACCGGCGCGGTCGGCCAGCCGCTCGGCGAGGCGATCGTCGCTCGGGTGACCGACGCCACCGATCGGCCGGTCCCTGGGGTGCTCGTCACCTTCGCGGCGGCGGAGACGAGCGGCGGCTTCACCCCGGACAGTCAGCGCACCGACGAGCAGGGCGAAGCGCGGGTCACCTGGATCCTTGCCTCGAGGGCGGGGCCCGTGAGCGCGAGCGCAATGGTTGAGGACTTGCCACCCGTTGCGCTCTCTGCGACCGCCCTCGCCGGAGAGCCGGACAAGCTCGCCTTCGAGGCGACTCCTCAGGGAGCCACCGCCGGAGTCGAATTCGATCCGGTCGTCGTAGCAGTGCAGGATGAGTACGGCAACGTGGTACCGAGCTCGTCCGGCGAGATCCAGCTGCGTCTCAACAAGGGTGTGCTCGCCGGCGTCGTGGCGGCTCGCGCAGTCGAAGGAAGGGCGACCTTCCCTGGTCTTCGCATCGACCAGGCCGACGTCGCCTACATGCTCATGGCGACAGCCGAGGGTTTGACCTCGTCCGAGAGTGCGGCGTTCCCGGTGCTGCCTGGGCCCGCATTCCGGCTCCTGGTGAGTGCCGGCGATGGGCAACAGATGGCCGCCGGACTGCCCGTTGAGATCTCCCCTGCCGTGGTGCTGCGTGATGCCAGCGGCAACGGTGTTCCGGGGACCGTCGTGACGTTCACGGTCACTGGCGGCGGCGGCACGGTCACGCCCGGAACGGTGACCACGGGACTAGACGGGCGGGCCGCACCGGCGGCCTGGACTCTCGGCACCGGTGTGGGCAAGAACTCACTGCGGGCCGCTGCGGCCGCCCTGCCGGGGACATCGGTGGAGTTCACGGCGGACGGGATCCCTGGCCCTGTCGACGCGTCCCGCTCCAGCGTGTCCGCTGCCCCGGGGTTGATTCTCACCGGAGCGGCCAGCATCGTTGCGGTGGCGGCCAGGGATGCTTTCGGGAATCCGGTCCCCGGCGTGCGGGTGCAGCTCAGCGCCAGCGGGGCTGGCAACACGCTCGTCCAGCCATCCGCAACGGACGCGAGCGGAAATGCGAGCGGGAGCCTGCGTTCCGCGACCACCGGCACGAAGACGGTCTCGGCGCTGGCCGACGGGGTGTTGGTGGTCCAGACGGCCACGATCGTCGTCGCGAATCCTCCGACAGTCTCGACCGTAACCGTGAGCCCAAGTCGGGCAGGTATCCTGGTTGGCGAAACGATTCCGCTCATCGCCAGCGTCCTGGACGATCAGGGCAGACCGATCGACGGTGCGATTGTGGCCTGGAACAGCAGCGCGTCTGCCGTCGCGAGCGTGGATGCCGGTGGCACCGTGAGCGCCCGGAATCCGGGAACCGCGACGATTACCGCGACGAGTGAGGGACGCAGCGGGAGCGCCGAGGTCACGGTGAGCTTCGGGGAGGGTACGCTGACCGGCCTGACGTACTGCACGATCGGCGGCGTCGCGGACAGGATGGACGTATACGTGCCCGATGCGTCGAACCCTCGACCACTGCCGGTCGCGGTGCATGTGCACGGCGGCGGGTGGGTGAGCGGGAATCGCTCCACCGGCACCCAGTTCGCCGATGTGAAGCAGGCGCTGGTCGATCGCGGCTACCTGGTCGTGAGCCTGGATTATCGTCTGGCTCCCGCCCACAAGTACCCTTCGCAAATTCAAGACGTGAAGTGCGCCATCCGTCACTTGCGGGCCAATGCGTCCCGATACGGGCTGGACTCGGACCGAATCGGAGCATGGGGAGGGAGCTCGGGTGGCCAACTGGTCGCGCTCCTCGGCACCGCGGACGCGAGCGCCGGCTTCGACGAGGTCGGCGGCTTCCCAGGATTCTCGAGCACAGTTCAGGCGGTGATCGCCCTGTCCGCTATCACGGATTTCACCCACCCGGATGAACTGCGCGACGACTACAGTCGAGAGTTCCTGACCTGGCCCGACCCGGAATCCCCCGAGATGATCGAGGCCAGCCCGGTCACCCACGTCACGGCGAACGACAGTCCGTTCTTCCTCATCGTCGGCGCCGACGACTCCCTCGTCTTGCCAGCACAATCGATCCGCATGAACCAGCGCCTGCAGGGCGTCGGAGTCGAGTCATCGTTGCTCGAGGTGCTGTTTGCCGATCACGAGCTTCAACCGACCACCGCCCCCACCAATCCGAGCGCTGCCGCGATCGTCTCGCGCATGACCGACTTCTTCGATCGGCACCTTCGCTAGACTGGCATCCTTGGGTCCGTCTTTGGACCGGGTGGCAGCTTCGAATGCCACCGCAGCGCCCGGGCCTGCCTAACCTGGGCCTGCGAGCGAGCCGAGCCGCTGAGGAACAACGGAGCCACGGCGATGACGGCTCTGGTCGGGAGGCGGTGCGGTTTCGGCAGCCGGCGAGAGCATCCAGGTGGCTCTCACGGCTTCTCGAACCGATACAGCGAGGCAATCCGCACGAGCCGGTACACCGTCAGCGACTGCCCATTGGCCCGCAGGTCTCCCTCCCACACCACGCTCCCATCCGGCGCCACCTCGCTCATGTGCCCCGCGAGCCCGTACCCGATCGCCGTGTTCCCGTTCGCGAGCCGCTGCACCGATCCGACGACTGACGTGTAGATCGGTGGGTCGTGTCGGAACTCCCAGACCAGCGTCGCGGTGTGCGCGGCGGGATCGAGTGCGTACTCCACCACCCGCGTCTCCTGCGGCTGGTGCCGGGTGCCGTTGTCATACAGCAACAAGTGGCCATTGGGCAGGATGCGCGCGTAGTGCTGGCCACTGAAGCCGCCGAGCGGGTCATTCACGAAGGTGAACTGGTTGTTGGCGCCGCCCAGGCGCCAGATCACCTTGCCCGTCTGCGCGTCGATCTTCGTCACCTCGCCGAGGTTGCGCCAGGAGACGATATAGTGGCCGTCCTGGTCGAAGTCGAGCGAGTTGGGGTGGTCGAAATCACTCTGCTCGGCGCCCTCGGGACTCGGGCCAGGCGGCTCGATCCAATCCTCGAAGCGGAAGTGATCCCACGCGCTCCAGGTGAACTCGGGCGTACCGTCGGGAAGCAGGCGCAGCACGCTGTGCCCGCTGATCTGCGCCTCGCTGGGCCCGCCGACTGAGGAGAGGTCGACCTGGCGGCGGTCGTAACCGAAGAGATGAATCCGCTCGTCGACGCCCGAGCCGGTAATCCGCAGCTCGTGGTCGTCGGTGTACAGTGGCGCGGGGGGGGTGAGCGCGCGGAGCGAATCACCCGACGGCCCGAACTCCACGTAATACCCCCGCACGGGCTGCGAGCCGGTCGAGGCCCCGACGTAGATCGTGAAGTGGCCGTTCGGCTGCTGCTGGATGTCGCCGCCCAGGTACGTGGTCGGCAAGCCGAAGGCACGATACCAGCGGATCGCGCCCGACGAGTCGAAGGCCAAGGCAAACAGCGTGTTCCCACCGAGCGGGTACGACGTGAGGGTGAGGCCGCGGCTGGCGGTGCCGGTGGTGCTGAGCGAGACGTTCCTGAGCACGTCGGGAAGCTCGCCGCCGGCGAAGCTCACGCTGTCCGACTGCACCCGCCCACTCGCGCGGCTCACTTCCACGACGCCCCGATATCGTACGCCGCTTCGGAGCCCGAGCACCGGGATCGAGGCGCGGCTGTCCGTGAGCGCCACGCTCGGCGTCGAGTCCGGCGGCTCGCCTGGCGCCACGAAGAGGAACCGCGCCGAGTCGGCGTGCTCTGCAACGACGCGGACGCTCGCCGCCAGCACGTTGGTCG
Source organism: uncultured Gemmatimonadales bacterium (assembly GCA_963722825.1). Taxonomy (GTDB): domain Bacteria; phylum Gemmatimonadota; class Gemmatimonadetes; order Gemmatimonadales; family GWC2-71-9; genus CAVVWJ01. The sequence continues at coordinate 1,070,311 of CAVROI010000002.1, read as the reverse complement.
GATTGGACATGACGGAGACCGAGTCAATGCGGACGGTCTCTTCGGGGGGCGAGGTGACGTCGTCGCCGGAGCATGCGCTGCCTGCGGCGAGAGCGGCGGCGAGGACGATGCCAGAGATAGCACGGGTCACACGGTGCTCACCGGTCAAACATTGGCCGGCAATGCCTCGGGAGATGGTTACATCCTCAACCATTATACACCTCGCCCGCGGCTGTGTCGCCGACGATCTATGCATCATTCCTTCGGCCGCAGATGGATGGCGACCCCACCCGCGGGAGCAAGGTTCACTCGAAGCTGGGTCCCCGAGTGCGCAGGCTGTGTTTCGATCGCGATGGCCTCTCCGTCGTGCTCCGACTCCGGCCGATCTCGGTAGAGCTTGGCCGAGTAGACACGTGCGTCGAGAAAATCGAGCTTCAACGTCAGCGCGCGTGGCTCGTACCCTGTCAGCCCTCCGATATACCAGTCGCCGCCCTTCCGCCGGGCGACGACGATATACCCCTCCTGCAGCCCCCCGGCGAGCCAGCGGGTCTCGTCCCAGGTCACCGGGACCTCTCGTACGAACGCGAAGGCAGCCTCGTGCTTGAGGTAGCTCGCAGGATCGTCGACCAGCATCGGTTGTGGGTTCTCGTAGACGACGTACATGGCGAGCTGTCGCGCCAGCGTCCCGATCACGTTCGGCGAGATCGCTCGCGGCCGGAATGCCTTCGGCGGAACGGGACGAAAACCGCCGGCGTGGGTATCCATTGGTCCCACCGACCCGCGGATGATGGCGATCTCGACCTCGTGCTCGGGGGTACTGTGGGGACCGGGCCACTTGTTGTACTCCGCACCCAGCACCGCTTCTTCGGTGAGCAGATTGGGATAGGTGCGCGCCAGACCGGTCGGCTTGGCAACGCCGTGGAAGCTCACCGTCAGGTGGTGGCGGGCCGCGGTCTGAAGAATGCGCTCGGCAAACATCACGCCCGCTTGCGAGTCGTCGTCGAAGAAGTCGATCATGACTCCGGCCACACCCCACCTCTCGTAGGTCGCGAACACCGCCTCCATGTTCTCGCGCGTGAGGCCCTTCCCGTGGAACCAGATGCGGATCCGTACGCCCGCCGTCTTCGCATGGGCCATGATCGCCGGAATATCGATGTCGCCCGCCGCCTTCGTCAGATCTTGGCCCTCCCACGGCAAGACCGTGCCGCCATACCAGGCCTTCGAGAACTCGTATCCATCGAGCGACGCATACTCGATCCCGTATCTGGCGCAAAAATCGATGTGAGCGAGGAGGGTCTGTGTATTCAAGACATCCTCCGGATGCGACGTCCGGCGAGGCTTCTGCGGACCCGGAAGGACATATCCGTTCCACCATTGAAACAAGATCTTGCCGGGGTGAATCCAGGAGACATCGCCGATCGCGGAGGGGGCGCTCAACAGCGTGATGAGGTTCGATTCGATCACGGCGCGAGCGCCCATTCCGATGATCATGACGCGCCACGGGCTCGACCAAGGCGTCGTGATCCGCGCCACCAGCGGCCCACCGATCGTCAGGGGCGCGAACTCGGCGCCAAGACCCGGGCGACTCCCCTCACGCCGCGTGAGGTAGAGATGGGGGAATGCACGGAGATCAGCCTCGCTTACCGTGACCATCGCGCCGTCATCGAAGGTCGCCGCCAGGGGCAGGCCCAGGGTCTTGCCCGCCGGCCATTCGGTTTCGGGCGCGTGCCGGTACTTGCCTTCGTAGGGTGAGCGGAAGTCGAGCTGAAGCGCGTGGATCGTCGGTGCGCCCGCAAAGTTGAACTCGCTGGTCTCGCGAACGAGCGAGAGATCCTCCATTCCTGCCTGGCGGTCCAGGGCATAGCGAAACGCCACGCCATCATCGTAGGCACGGAAGATCAGCCGTAGCCTGCGCCCGGGCGCCCCGGACTCGACCAGGTCGATCGCAGCCTCCCGATAGTGGTCGCGCGCCACGCTCGTCTTCCCGAAGATCACCGGCTCATTGCGGTCCGCGGATCGGATCTCGACGTGCTGGATCACCAGGCCCGCGAACGGCCGAATCGATTGGAACTCCAGACCGAGCTGGGAGCGTGCGACCAGGGGTCGACCGCGAAGCGACACCTCGTAGTAGAGGGACTGCGCCGGGGTGCCGACGTTCGCGACGCCAACCCGAACCGTGATCCCTCCGTTCGGAGATGGCAGGATCACCGTGTCCTGGCTCGCGACCGACGCAGCGGCAAGCGCGACGGCAGGCGACGGTGGCAGCCTCGGATCCGGATGGCGGCTGATCACGATGCCAAGGGTGAGGAGGAGGACCGCGATCCGGGTCATATCGCGATGCCGATCGTGTGACTCATGCCACTACCTTTCGGGTTCTCGCACAAGCTCCCGGGAGGAGGGTGACTTCCGGTCACCGCTACCGGGTAATCCGGCAACGCAGAGTCTCGTATTGCCGGAAGTCTCAAGAAGGATGGATGCATTGATGGACCGTCGCGCCTTTCTAGCGGCGATTCCCGGGGCCGCTGCAGCCGTGCCCTGGCGAGAGCAGAACCCAGAGCACCGGTCGCCTTGCGCCCGGCCACGCTCGACCTCCGCGAACCCATGCAGCTCGCGACGGGGTGCCTCTTGCATCGAATGGACCACAGCCAGAACTACAGGCCGTGGTTTGCGGTTGAGGTTCGCGATCATCGGCCCACGCGTCTGCGTCATGATGTCTGGGACTTCGGCGATACAGGCGGCCGATCTCTGGAGGCCTTTATTCTGGCGCGACAGATGATTCCGCCCACTCCCGACATGTTAGCCGGCGAGCGGCACCGCCGCGACTTTGTGATGAGCCTCTTCAGTGATAACGGGTTGATCTGGAATCCGGACCGCAAGGGTCCGGATCACATGTTCGCACAAGGCAGCGCGCTTTATGGCCTGGTGACTGACTTTGAAGCGACCCCGAGCGCTGTGCTTCGCACCCGCATCGAGAAACTCATCGTGGCACTCGATCGTCTGGCCGTCCACGAGAGCGACTACTTGTGGTTTCCGCAAGTGGCGACCAAAGTTGCTCCTTGCTCTCACATGGCAGCGTATCAGGTGCTGCCCATTGTCCGGTTTTACGAGCTGACGGGTTACGCGCCGGCGCTCGAGTATGCCGACCAGTTGAGCCGCTGGGCGTTCTACCACGACCCGACTGTCACCCCCGACGGCGCGATCACCAAGACCTTCTGGGAAGGCCACCTGCACGCGTGGATGGATTCTTTCTCGGGGATTCTCCGGTGCTCTCGCGCCGGTTCAGGACTGGACCATCGAGAAGTCGTCGCGCGCTCCCGAAAGCTGTATGAGTGGGTCCGCTTGAATCACACGAGCCCCTTCGGTTGGGTGGCGGACTCGGTTGGATCGAAGACGTGCGAAACTGATACGATCACGAGCGCGATTCGGCTGGCGCTTGAATTGATCAAGGAAGGACACACGGAGTATTGGGACGACATCGAGCGCTTCACCCGCGATCAACTCGTTGAGAATCAATTCCGGGACATGACGTCACCCGGACTGGCGGATGCCGCTGTATGGCGTGGTCTGCGCGGATCGTTTGAAAGCTATGCCGATCCCAACACTCCGTTGGCCGCCGAGAAGGGCGACGTGGAAGGGTGCTGTATCAATGGGGGCATGCGCGGCCTCGTTCTCGCCTATGCGAACGCCATCACCGAAACCGACAGCACGGTGTATGTCAACCTGTTGCTCAGCGCGGGGACATCATCCATCGAGGTCGTAAGCTTTCTGCCGTACGAAGGCCGGTTGGAGCTTTATCCGGCGACTTCTCGCGCTATTGCTTTGCGCTGTCCGAGCTGGTTGAGGCCGGACGGTATCCGCGTCAAGTCAGGGCGCGCGGTACACATCATCCCTGAATTCAGCACCCGCTCACTGCGCATCACGGGCGCACGGCCGGGCTCGCACATCGCGCTGCACTTTGCGCAGCCTGAAGTACAGCGCACTCATTGGGTGGCTGGAAGACCTTACCGGGCGCGCTGGCGCGGCGATACCGTGATCGAGATGCTCCCAACCGGAGGAACGTACCCGATATTTCGGAGGTCATCGCTCAATCAGGATCGCGCTCCGCTGAGGGCGCGGGACGTTTCCTACCAGGTGTCGCGAGTTCATTGGTAGCTGACGCTGGCTGTTCCCGAGGCGACGTGACCGCCGCGCGCCAGGTCGCGTGAAGTCGCACCCGGAGGCCCCGGGTGGCCAGGTCCGCGCCGGTGGCCGGCGAAGGTGTAGACGGTCATGAAGATCGCCAGCGCCGTGGGAGGCTTTGATCACGGCGACGCGGGGCACCGGCTCGTGCCCCACGGGAAGCTCCACTGCGTTCACAAGCGATCAGGCGACAGCGGGCCGGCCGATTGCCCGGACCGTCCCTGCGCCATAGATCGCTCCGACCACGGCGCCATAGACCAGGTGGCCAATGAGGCTGCCGATTGCCAGCGCGGCTGATCCGGAGAAGAGCGGCATGCCCATCATCGGTATCACCACCAGTTGAGCCATGAGCCAAGGGGCAAGCCCGTACACGGCTCCGCGCACAGCTGGGGCGCCCGGCAGTCGCGGAGCGATCACTCCGTAGATCAGTGCCAGAATGGTCCCAATCATCAGGTGACCGATCCAGCCGAGCGTCGCACTTCCTCCCATCGCGTCGGACAGCATCGCAGCGGGGTTCATGGCCGGTAATCCCATGAGCGGCGCCATCCAGAGGCCGACCGCCGTCATGACTCCCGTTGCTACGAGGCCGGCCAGTGCGGCTCGACTCCAGCTGATGTGCATACAGGTCTCCCTTCAGGGTTGGTTGCTGTTCCTTCACCCGATAGAGGCTGGGTGGTGGTTCCGGCGGAATATGAATGCCTTCGACGTCGTGGCTTCCGTCCGCGTCATGGCGTCCGTGAGCGTGATTCCCCGGTCGACCGTCCCCATTACACTTCAACCCGTGGACCCTCCTGCCGGACCCGTCGAAGATCCGCAACGCACTGCACTCATCCGGGCCCGGGATCCCGAGACCCTTCAGAGCGTGGTGCGGGAGCACCTCCCCATGCTGCTCCGCGCGGCGCGGGCGGCAGGCCTACCGCCAGACCGGGCCGAGGATGCAGTCCAGGAGACGTTGCTCACCTTCATTGCCCGAGCCCATGAATTCGATGGCCGCGCCAAGGTCCGCACCTGGCTCTATGGGATTCTGCTCAAGAAGCAGGCACGGTCGTTTGAAGCCTTGCGGCGATCGCAGGAGACGGAAGAGATCGACGAGATCGTGGAGGCCCGCTTCGACGAGACCGGTCGGTGGGTGCGCCCCCCGTGTGGGCCCGGTGCGGGTGCCGATGCGGAGCGGATCAGAGCCTGGCTGACGGAATGCCTCGAGGGCCTGCCGGAACGGCGACGCCTGGCCTTCGTGCTCCGGGAGGTCGAGGAGCTCGCCACGGACGAGGTGTGTAAGGTTCTGGAGGTGACGCCGAATTACCTAGGGGTCCTACTGTTCCGGGCCAGGAATGGCCTGCGCGAGTGTCTCGAAGTGAAGGGTCTGCGGAGTCGCCATGATGCCGAGCTGTAGAGAGGTCAGTCGGCTGCTCGCCAGCGGGGAGGTGGATACCGCTCCTCCAATGCGGCGCATCCTGATCCGGCTGCACCTCATGATGTGCGACGAGTGCACACGTTACTCAAGAGAGTTGCGACAGTTGGGCGAGACCGCGCGCCAGGCGCTCCGTTCGGCGCTCGACCCCGAACGCCTAGCGGGCCTCGAGCGGGCGATTCTGGAGCGGGCGAAGGGGGATCCGCCGGATCAGCCCGCGGACGGCTGATCGCCCGCTCAGGCCGCGCGGGCTTGGGATTCCGGTGATCTCCAGGCCCATGTGAACATGTCGTCCACCTGGGTCTCGAACATGCGGTTCGACCAGTTGCTCAGGGTCTTGACCGCCACCGCGAGGACGATCTCCACTACCTGGTACTCTTTCAAACCCTGCCGCCACAAACCTGCCACGTCCGTCCGGTCTATCCATCAACACTTTGCCACCAGCGTTCACGCGAAGTGATGCAGGGCGGCGAGTGTGAGATCTGGAATCGGGGGACTCGCGGCGTCAGTCTCGCTGGAGGCGGGCGAAATGTGCAGCGTCCGCCGCGCGGGGCGTCTCCTGTAGATTGAATATCTACATAGATAGACAATCTTGCCAACCCACCGCCCGGGAGCCCCCATGCGCGCCGTCTTCCCGCCCCACCGGACCGTCTCCGGCTGGGCCCTGCTGCTGCTCGCCGCCTGTGGCGGCACCGGTCCGTCGGGCGACCTGCCCGTCGCCGAGGTCGTCGTCGCGCCCGCGACGGCGACCGTCGAAGCCGGCGGCCAGGTGCAGCTCGCCGCCACACTCACCGACGCCGCCGGTCGGACGCTCACCGGCCGCAGCGTCACTTGGACGTCCTCCGACGAAGCCATCGCGACGGTGGCGGACGACGGCGCCGTGGCCGGCATTGCCGAAGGCGCGGCGACCATCACCGCCACGGCTGAATCACAGAGCGGAACCGCCGCGGTCACCGTCGGCCCGGCTGGGGTGGCCTCGATCGCGCTGAGTCCGGCCGCGCCCTCCGGCGTGCCGGGCGAGCAGGTCCCGCTCACCGTCACGCTGCGCGACGCCGGCGGCAACATCCTGCCGGCCCGCCCCGTGATGTGGACTTCCGCCGATCCCGCCAAGGCGACGGTCGATGCCGCCGGTCTCGTCACCGGCGTCGCGGTCGGTTCGACCACGATCCAGGCGGCGTCCGACGGCAAGACCGCGATGGTCACCTTCACGGTGGCCGAAGGCGGGCTCGTGAGCCCGGCGGGCGGCACCGTGACGGGCTTCGCCGGCAGCGTGGCGCTGGCAGTGCCGGCGGGCGCGGTGGCCGCGCCGGTCGCCGTGCGGTTCTCGCGCCCCTCGTCGCTCCCGCTCGACGCTTCGGCCGCGGCCGGAAGCGAAGTACTACTCACCCCGGGCAGCGTGACCTTCAGCGCGCCCGCGACGCTGACGCTGACCTATGGTCCGGCCATGGCGCCCCAGGGGCTGCCGGAAGACGCCTTCGGTGTCCGCGGACTGCAGAGCGGGGCGTGGGTGCCCCAAGCCACGCAGGTCGCCGACCCGGCCGCGCTCTCGGTGAGCGCCGAGATCGGCGGCACCGGCACGTTTGGCGTCGGCCGCCTCCCGGCGAGCGCGCCCTGCACCTCCACCGAAGCGCGTCAATTCGACTTCTGGCTCGGCGACTGGGACGTGACGCCCAACGGATCCGGCCCCGGCGCGCGCATCGCCCGCAGCCATATTACGGCGGAAGCCGGGGGCTGCGCGGTGTTCGAGGACTTCACCGATCTCTCCTACCACGGCGTAAGTGTGAACGTGTTCAACCCCGCCACGCAGCACTGGCACCAGACCTATGTCGACACCGATCGCGCACGACTGATCTTCGAGGGCGGGCTCGTCGGCGGCGACATGATCCTCACGATGCCGAACAACGCCGATCGCATCGCCTGGTCGCCCCTCAGCGGCGGCCGCGTCCGCCAGCACGGCGAGGCCAGCACGGACGGCGGCCAGACGTGGCCGACGACCACCTTCGACTTGATCTACGTGCCGCACTGAGCGGCCAACGCGCGGATCTCGCCACGCTCGGCCCATCGAGCGCTGGCGAGATCTGCCCGCGCGTGCAGCGCCCGAGCTCTCCAAGGCCGCGGTGTACTAGGCACTCGTCGGCGATATAGGTATGTTGGCTACAGAGGTACCCCCGTCCCCGCCACCCCTTCGCCCATGACTCGACGCAGTCTCGGCTCGTCCACCATCCTCGTCCTCCAGGCGCTCGCCCGCGGCTTCCGCCACGGCTTCGACGTCATGGACGCAACCGAGCTCCCAAGTGGGACGGTCTACCCCATCCTGAGCAAGCTCGAGGCGACCGGCCTTGCCCGCTCGGCCTGGGAGGACGCGCGCATCGCACGGCGGGAGAAGCGACCGCCCCGCCGCTATTACGAGATCACCGCCGCCGGCGCTGCCGAGCTCGCCGAAGCAATGCAACGGCTGACCGCGCTGGTGCCACGCCGCCGCCCGGGCGCGCCCGGCCGGCCATCGCCGGCGCACGGATGAGCGCGCGGATGCGGCCGGGCGCGCGCACGGTGCTCCGGCTCTGCCTGTTCACGGTGCGCAGCGCCAGCCAGCTGGTCCCCTCCACCGATCGCGACGATTGGCGCGGGATGTGGAACGCCGAGCTCTGGTATCGCGTCCTGCAGCTCGACCGGCGCGGCACGCTCACGCTGCCGGCGGGCGTTGCGCTCTTCCGCCGCTGCCTCGGCGCGTACTGGCACGCCGCATGGGTGCTCGGCCGGAGGCTGGCGCCACGCGTGCTGCTGGCCGACACCATGCTCGCCGCGCGGGAGCTCGGCGCCACGCCGGCCGCAACCGCCACGGCGGTGCTGTCGCTCGGACTCGCCCTCGGACTGGGCGGTACGGTGCTCGGGGTGACGCAGGCGGCACGGACCACCGTCGCCGCCGCTGGGCAGGAGCACGTGGTTCGGCTCTGGAACCGGGCGCCGGCCGCGCAGATCGGCCGGACGGGTCTCTCGCCCCTCGAGCTTCGGACCTTCCGCGCGGAGAGTCCGTCGATCGAGGCCCTGGCCGGCCTGCGCGCGACGGTCGTGACGCTCGGCACGGGTGGGGAGGCCGCGGCGGTCGACGGCGGCCTGGTCTCGGCCGAGTTCTTCGAAACCCTTGGCGTCGCCGCCGAGATCGGGCGGACCCTGCGGGCAACGGACTTTGGTGACGATCGCGCGGGCGCGGTTCCGCCGGTCGTTCTGGACGCGAAGCTGTGGCGAGAGCGGTTCGGTGGTAATCCCGGGATCGTGGGCCGAACGGTTGTGATCGACGGCGCGCCGCATCGTGTCGTCGGGGTCGTGCCGGGACTTGGGATGCCGCGCGCCGGGACGCGACTCTGGCTCCCCCTCGGACCCCTGCCGGAGTCTCCTGGATCCCACGTCGTTGGCGCCGTGGCCCGGCTCCGCGCGGGTGCCACGCCCGAGACCGCCGAGGGTGAGCTGAACCGACTCAGCCGGCGGCTGCAGGCCGAATCGCCGGGCGGCTATCTCAGCGAACTCGGAGTCGTCTGGAGCGTGGTGGTCGAGCCTCTCGGCGGCCGCGGGCCGCGGGTCTCCCGACTGCTGGCCCTGCTAGCCGCCGCCGCGGTGCTGACGCTGGTCGCGGGCATCGCCGCGGCTGCGAGCGAGACCGCCGCTCGGCTCCGGGCACGCCCCGGCGGCGCGCCCGGATTGCAGGCCCTCGCCACAGTAGCCGGCGGGACGGCCATCGGCGCGTTGCTCGCGGCGAGCACGCTGCGAGCACTCGGTCCGTGGCTCGACGGGTGGCTCCCCGGCGCACGAACGGCGGGCGCCGGAGGCGGCACGCTGGAGATCGTCGGGGTGGGCGCGGGGATCGCCCTCGTCGCGCATCTGGCCGCCATGCGCGATCGGCCCCGGCCAGTCGCTCAGACCGGCCGGCGCCGCGTGCCCCTCATGCTGATCGGTTGCGCGGCGACCGTGGCCCTCGGAGCTGGGCTCAGCGCATGGGGATATCGCGCGCTCCTGGGCAGCGGCACCGGCTTCCGGGCCGATGGCTTGCTGGCCGTGCCACTGGGACCGGGGGCCCACCGGGACGCGGATGGCCGGTTGAATTTCGTGGCGCATCTCCCGCGGGTGGAGAACGTGAGCAGGACTCTGGCCGCCCCGCTTGTGCAGTCGCTGAACGGTGTGACCTTCGTGACCGATGGGTCATCGCCGGCAATGGACCGGGCACCGAACACGGCCGACCTCCAACTGGCCGAGCCGGCTTACTTCGGCCTCGTCGGCCTTCCGATCATCTCGGGGAGAACGTTCACGTCGCCCTCCGGCCCCGGCCGGGCCAACGATGCGCCAAGGGAGGTAGTGATCGACGCTTCGCTCGCGACGCGGTTCTGGCCCGGGGCGAATCCGCTGGGCCGCCGCCTCCGCGTCGTCCTCGGCCCGGAGCGCGTGACCGACTGGCTTACGATCGTGGGCGTTGTGGCCGACCTGTACGGCACCGTGCCGGGGGAGCCCCGAGCGCCGGTACTCTACCTGCCGCTCGCCTTCGACCCCGGCGGCGGAACGACGCTTCTCGTCCGCACCAGCTTGACGCCGCGCGAGCTCGCCGGCGCGATCCGTCGGGCCGGCGCGGGGATTGTCGATCCGGTGGACCTGGGCGCCGCCGTCGCGGCGCGGGCCGCGCCGCATCTGGCCGCCACCCTGATTCTGCTGGTTCTGGCCGGGTTCGTCGCCCTCATCGCCGCCGCCCCGCGCACGGTGAGGTAAGAGGGCCGCTCACGTTCGTCATTCCCTCTAGCTCCGCGGACGTCTCATCATCGCCGGCACGATCAAACAGCGGCCAGGAAAGCGCCCTGGCGCCGTGTCTCGAATTGGACGCCTTCGAGCTCCAGGAGCCAGCGCTTGGTATCCAGTCCGCCGCCGTAGCCGGCCAAACCTCCGTCGGCGCCAATCACGCGATGGCACGGCACGACGATCGGAATCGGATTCTTTCCGTTTGCCAACCCCACGGCACGATACGCCTTCGGCTGGCCAATCCTGGCGGCAATGTGTCCGTAGGAGACGGTCTTGCCGTGGGGAACCTTGAGCAATGCGTTCCAGACGCGGCGCTCGAACGGCGAGCCCGCCATGGCCAGCGGCAGATCAAAGTCGCGCAGCTCGCCGGCAAAGTACGCGCGCAGTTGCCGGCACGCCTCGCTAAAGCGCCGCGGATCGCGCCTCCAGTGCGCCGGCGGTGTCGATGGCTGGTGCCGTGGAAACTGGATACCGGTCAGGCCCTCGCCGCCGGAAGTCAACAAGAGCTTGCCCAGTGGACTTGCCAGGTACGTGTAGCACACTTCGTCGTGCATGGGGATTACCCTGTCTTCGTCGTGCGAGTGGTTGATCCTGCAAGCTTTCCCAGAGGTACATGGCTGCATAGGCCCGCCAAGGGCGCCAGGCTTCAGCCGCGCTTTGGAGTGCCCGCGATGAGACTTCGCCCGACGCTTTCACCAGGCCAAGGTCGCCCTCGGGAAAGGCGTCGGGCCAGCGCAGCGCGCGCATGGCAATGTATTGCGCGGTCCAGGGGCCAATGCCCGGGCACGCCACCAGCGCGGCCACGCTCTGGTGCGGATCGGAGCCGGGCTCGAGGCCGATGCGGCTCCTGGCGACCTCGCCGGCCAACGACCGAATGCTGGCCGCGACGGCCGATCGAAGTCCCAGCTTTGCCAGCGACGCCGACGGCACCCGCGCCAGTCGTTCGGCTGAAGGCGCAACTCGAAGCAGCTCGGCAAACGGCGTCTCGATCGTCTCGCCGTATGCGGCCGCCAATCGTCCGGAGAGCGTGGTAGCCGCGCGGACGGAAATCTGCTGTCCCAGGATCGCTCGCACCGCCAACTCGAAACCATCGAACGCCCCAGGCACGCGCAGGCCAGGCACGCGCCACACGATGTCCGCCATTCTCCCGTGCGAGGCCAGGCATTCCGCGATCACATCGGGGCGGGCCGACAGATCGAAGAGATGCTTCATCTTCGCCAGGGCGGCGGGCAGGACCGGCAGCAACGACGTGGCCAACTCGACGGATAGTCCGTTGCGACCGGTAATCCGGGCAACCCTGATCCAGCCTCGGTGTGCACCAATTTGCGCCGTACGCAAATACGCGTCGTCGACGACGGCTTCGACGCCGGGGATTGCCCGGGCGGCCAGAAATCGCAACATCGACTGCCACGCGAACGGCGGGCGATAGGCCAACGTCAATCGTAGAGAGTCGTTCGCTGAGGTGACTGCCGATCCACGTCGCATGCGCGTGGGCGTCAAGCCGTAGTGCGACCGAAACAATGCGTTGAACCGGCGCACGCTCTCGAAACCGCTGGCCTCGGCTACGGCTATCATCGGCAGCCTCGACTCGGTGATGAGCTGCTTTGCCAGCAAGAGCCGGCTGGTCTGCGACAACTGAACGGGAGCAACACCGAATTCCTGCTGCACGTCGCGACGCAATTGGCGCGAGCTGATACCCAGTTCCCGCGCCAGCTTCTCCAACGAGCCGCCATTGCGTAGCGCACCGGCTTCGATCCTCCCCGCGGCCAGCCGCGCGGTGCGCCCCACGGCATCGACCGGCGCCTGGCCCGGGGCCAGCTCGGGGCGGCAGCGCAGGCAGGGACGAAAGCCGTGGCTCTCGGCCAGGGCGGCGCTGGCGAAGAAGCGTACGCGATCGCGCCCCGGCGTGCGCGCCGTGCAGACGGGGCGACAGTAGGTGCCGGTGGTCTTCACGCCTATGAAGAACACGCCGTCAAACCGCGCGTCGCGCGTAAGCAGAGCCCGGTAGCAAGCGTCGTCGCAAAGCATCATGCCAGCATCTTAACGCTTGCCTGCACGCCTGTCTCGCCATTTTCGGACATCCTCACCCCGACGCCTTTCGCTGGCCGAAAAGGCGACTGTAGTGGATGCTGACTGGGAACTGAGGGACCGGGAGCTCCCCGGCATACCGGAAGACGGGGCGGATAAGATTTCCTTCTTCCGCTCGAATGGTGACGGCGTGGCGGGCGCAAGGTCACCGGTTGCCGAGCGGGTCATAGAGCTGCAGTGTCGGACCAACCTCCGTCTCTAGTCCTCCGGTGGGGCGGGAATGTCCGGCTGTTGACCGGGCTCCTTCGCGCCGTAGTGATCGGCCAGGTCCTCTCCGCTGAACCCGTGGGTAAAGCTTGCTTCGATTTCCGGCAGCATCGTCGCGTTCCAGTCGAACCACTCGCGCTCCAGCCGGCGGTAGTCGTCTTTCCGGCGGTCTTTCAGGTTGGCTCGCTCCAAAGGGTCGGCCACGACATTGAAGAGAAAGGTGTTGTCGAGGATCTTGAGAAACTTGAGATCGCCGTCGCGCATCGCCCTCTGCGCGTTGGCCTTGTAGCGCCAGTACAGCTTGCGCGGAACGGCTGGGGCATGCTGCGTCAGGATGGGCAACAGGTTCATCCCGTCCGTCGGGTACGCCGGATCGGGGACGGTGCCGGCGGCGGCCACCAACGTAGGAAGCCAGTCCATGCTCATGGCGACCTGATCGGTCGTCCGCCCTCGCGGAATGCGCGCCGGCCAGGAGATCACCGCGGGAATGCGCAACCCGCCTTCCAGCAATTCGGTCTTCTTCCCGGTGAACGGCCAGGTGTCGGCGAAGCGCTCTCCGCCATTGTCGCTGGTGAAGATGACGATCGTATTCTCGGTCAGCCCATTGGCGTGGACCGCCTTCAGCACGCGGCCTATCTGCCGGTCCATTGCCTCGATCATCCGCTGATACGTCTGTTGCGTTCCGCCATCGATATCGAAGAGGCCTCCGCTATCCGGCCGCCGCAGGCGCTCGGATTCGGCCTCATCGCCGGGGGCTTCCCAGGGCCAGTGCGGCGCGTTGAAGTGGAGGCTGATCATGAACGGCTGACCGGATTTCGCATGGCCGTTTACCACGTCGACCGCCCGGCTACCGAGCAGGTCCGTCAGGTAACCCGCCTGATGAATCGGAACATCGTCATCCCAAAGATCTTCTTTGTTCCCCCCACCGGCGTGTGAGTAGTAGTCCAGCGCTCCGCCACGAAAACCGTAGAAATGATCATAGCCGCTCTTCAACGGGCCAAACTTCGGCAGAGTGCCCAGATGCCACTTGCCCACCAGCGTAGAGCTGTAGCCGGCTTTCCTGAGTAGCGATGGCAATGTCGGGTGGGCCGGTTCCAGCCCGACGTCCGGGTTTCCGACCAGTGGCTCCTCGAGGCCCAGCCGCAGGCGGTACTGGTAACGTCCGGTGATCAGCGCCGTACGCGTGGCCGTGCACACGGCGGAATTCGCGTACGCCTGGAGAAAACGCACGCCCTGCCCGGCAAGCTGGTCGATGTTCGGCGTGCTGAGATCTGGACGCCCGTAGCAGGCGACATCGGCGAACCCGAGGTCATCCGCGAGAATGAAGACGATGTTGGGCGGCCTGGCCGGTGGCGCAGCCTGGCGGTCCCGGCCGAACGCTAACGCGACCATTCCGCTCGCGGCGCCCTGAAGGAGGTCGCGCCGGGAGATTGGATGATTTCTTAGGGGCGACAATGAACCCTCTTGTTGACAGCTCATGAGGTCGTGCCGCCGCGAAGTGCGGGAAGGGGCCGTGGCAGCGCTGAAGGCAGCCCAATACGGTACGCGGGTGCACCCAAGCCTAGCGGAGTGACGCCTGAAATCAACCGATGATCAATGCCGGTCCTCACGGCATGAGGGCCGCGACTGCCATTTGAGAGGAAGGGGTCGGCGAACGTCAGGCTCGGCCGCTCGCCGGCGGGCTGAACGAGCCTTCACCGCGGCTTCATCGTCTCATTACTCATCGTCCGGTACCTTTGGCCATGATGCCGCGACACGTATCACCCAATCGCGCGGTTGCGCGACGAGTTGCTGCTGGGTTCGAGCGGACGCGGCGATCCTACGGCCGGTAGGCCCTCTCACGGCACAGGAGAGACTCTGCTATGCAAACGTCTTCGTCAGCTGCCGCCCCACGTCCCAACAGTGCGCCACTGGAACAGTCGGTCACCCTGATCGCTCCGATCGACCCGCGGCAGCCCGAGCCGATACGGGCTGCACTCCCGGGGCTCGTGCTCGCGGTATGCACCGTGCTCTTCGGGTTCGCGATGGGCGGGATCTTCGGGCTGAACGAGGACCTCATCAAGGACCGGCTCGCCGCTTCGGCGGCGGCTGTCACGGCCACCGTCTACCAAGGCGATGCCGCCGCCGCAGAGCCGGTGATCGCCAAGTCCTGGGACTACATGCAGCGCGCGCACCTGCACGGAGGCGCCATCGGCACCGCAGCGATCGGCATGATCGTGGTGTTGCTCCTGATCGGGACGACGCCCCGTACCGTGCGGGTCCTCAGCCTCGCGCTCGGAGCCGGCGCCCTCGGCTATTCGGTCTTCTGGATGTGGGCGGGATTCATCGCACCCGGACTCGGCAGCACCGCCGCCGCGAAGGAGTCACTCCGATGGCTCGCAATGCCCTCGTCCGGTGCCGTGATGCTGGCGACGGCGGCGGTCGCGCTCCTCTGCATCCGCGCCATGGCGCGCGGGCGGAATCAATAGACTCCGCTGCGTCGTCATGTCGAGCTAAGCCCCACGGATCCTTTCGGAGTCGAGGGTCTCGCGAACCTTCAGGGACAGCTCCGCGATGGTAAAGGGCTTCTGGAGGTAGGCGCCTCCAGCCTGGACAAGCGTGGAACGCAACATCGCATCGGTGTAGCCGGACATATAGAGGACGTGGAGGTCCGGCTTAAGCGCCCGCAGGGCTTGCGCCAGCTGCGGACCGGTCATGTCAGGCATGACGACATCCGTCAGCAGGAGGTGGATGGGCCCCTCGTACCGGCGCATCAGGTCGAGAGCGTCCTGGCCGTTCGCCTCCAGAATCGTGTAGCCACACCGCTCCAATGCGCGACGAGCGGACTGCCGAACGGCAATGTTGTCCTCCGCGATGAGCACCGTCTCGTTCCCACGCTGCAATTCGGCGGCGCGCGCGGCGGGCCCCGCTGGATCGACGGCTCGATCCACGTGCGGAAAGTAGATCTTGAAAGTAGTGCCGAGCCCGGGCTCACTGTAGAGCCAGACGAATCCCTCGCTTTGCTTTACGATGCCGTAGACCGTCGACAGGCCGAGACCGGTGCCCTTGCCAGGCTCCTTGGTCGTGAAGAAAGGCTCGAAGACGTGGGCCTGAGTCTCCCGACTCATGCCGACGCCGGTATCGGTGACGGCCAGCATCACGTGTCTGCCCGGCCGCATCGGCCCGTGCCGTCCGGCATACTCAGCGTCGAGATCAACCAATGCGGTCTCTATGAGCAGCCGGCCGCCATTCGGCATGGCATCGCGAGCGTTTACCGCCAGATTGAGCAGCACCTGTTCAAGCTGGCCCGAATCCGCCCGGATGGTCACCGGCGCCTGGACGGGCTGAGTCGCCAGGGAGATGTCTTCTCCAAGAAGGCGGCGCAGCATGCTCTCCATATTCCTGACCAGCTCGTTGAGATCGACCACCCGCGGAACCAGATTCTGCTGCCTGGTGACAGCGAGCAACTGCCGGGTAAGCGCCGCGGCTCGCTCCCCGGCCTGCCGGATCTCCAGTACGTCACCCTGGCAGGGATGCTCCGGGGCGAGATCTTCGTGCACCATGTCGCTGCACGCGAGGACGACTGCCAGGATGTTGTTGAAGTCGTGCGCGACGCCACCCACCAGGCGACCAACCGCCTCCATCTTCTGTGCGTGGCGATACTGGCCTTCGAGCGCCACCCGCTCGGTGACATCCCGGCCGTTGAGGACGGATCCGCCCACGACCGGATCATCGCACAGATTCCGACCGATGCCGTCGATCAGCCGCCACGTGCCGTCCTGGTGCCGGATCCGGCACTGCAGGGCGCGCACCGTTCCCGGCTCGCGAGCCCGCTCCCGGAAAACGCGTACGACCATCTCGAGGTCGTCGGGATGTACGAGCTCGGCCGCGAGCTGTCCGACGAGATCCGAGGGCCGGTAGCCCAGGATGCGCTCGAAGGAAGGACTGGCGTACCGGAGAGCGCCATCAGGGCCGACGACTGCGATGAGGTCATGCGCTCCCTCGATCAGCGTGCGGAACCAGGCCTCGCTCTTCCGGAGCGCCTCCTCGGCCTCCCGGCGCCCCGTCAGGTCGGTAACCATGGCCAGTGCCCCCACGTACTGGCCCTCGTCTCCGAGGACCGGTCCGGTGGACATCTGCACCCAGCAGGTGGAACCGTCCCGCCGGAGCAGCTTGAAATCGATTTGCTCCCTGATGCCCCGGCGGCGGCGTGCCCAGCTCGTTTCGGCGATCGCGCGACCCTCCTCGTCGGTGAAATCGAACACCGAACGGCCTATCATCTCTGCCGTCGTGTATCCCAGCAGGGTCGCCAGCCGCTCATTCACGAACGTCGTCCGATGCTCGGCGTCGACACCCCAGATTCCCTCCGTGGCGGTCTCGACGATGCGACGATACTCCCGCTCACTGGCGGCCAGGTCCACCAGCAAACGACGCTGCTCGGTGATGTCCTCCTGGACAGCGACGAACCCGCTCACCTTCCCCGCCGCATCGCGCACCGGCGAGATCGAGGCCGAGTGCCAGTACAGCTCGCCATGCTTCCGCCGGTTGCACAACTCTCCTCGCCAGACGTTCCCCGCGCGGATTGTCGCCCAGAGTCGCTCGTAAGTTGCGGGCGGGGTCAGACCGGATTTGAGCACACGGGGGCTCTGTCCCAGCACCTCCTCGGGGAGGTAACCCGTCATCTCGGTGAACCGCTCATTCACATACTCGATCCGGCCCTCGAGGTCGGTGATGATCACCGCGGCGGGGCTCTGCTCGAGCGCCAGCGAAAAGCGGCGCAACTGCTCCGCCGCGTCGGCACCGGAGGTCCGCGTCCCCGCCTTGATGGCGTTCGCCGCCCGGTGTGACGTGCCCCGAGCGTGACTCATGAGGCGGCTACTCCAGTCGCGACGGGAAGCGGGGCGGCCTGCACTTCAGTCCCCGCTTCTCCGATGCACTCGCCGAGCAGATGGACGAGATCATCCAGGGTTCTTCGGACCACGGCGTCCGCATCCGCGAGACCATCGAGGGACCCCGACCGGCCCATAGCCTCCAGGGCGGACGCCGCCTCGAACGAGGGCGCATGCCCAAAGTTGCCGGCGGAGCCCTTGAGGCTGTGGGCCGCCCGTTGAACGGCCTCGGCATCGCCGTGCGTCACGGCGTCGCGCAACTCGCTGAGAATGCCCGGGACGCGCTCGATGAACGTTACGGCCACGGCCCGCAGCAGGTCCCGGTCACCGAGAAATCGGTCGAGGACCGCGGCGACCGCGGGGTCCTTCGTTTCGGCCGCTGGGGATGCGGAAGGAGGAGTCGGGGCAGTCGCGGGGGCGCTGAACGCCTCTACGGCAGCGTACAGATCCGCGGCTTTGAACGGCTTGGCCAGATAGCCGTCGGTCCCCGTGGCGAGACACTGCTCCCGATCGCCCTTCATGGCACGGGCGGTGAGTGCCACGATGGGGATGTGGCCGCCGAATTGGCGTTCCCGATCCCGGATCCTGCGCGTGGCGTCGAACCCTCCCATCACCGGCATCTGGACATCCATCAGGATGAGATCGAATGCTACTCGTTGGGCCAGTTCGACGGCAAGTTGGCCGTTCTCGGCCACGCTGACGGTGTGCCCTCGGCGGGTCAGGAACGCGATCGCGATCTTCTGGTTGACCGCGTTGTCTTCGGCCAGGAGGATCCGCAGTGAGCGGCTCGCCGGGAGCTGCCCGCCTGCCTCCGGCGGGGCGATGGAAGGCTCGGGCAGGATATCGGGGCGAGCACCGAGGACCTGTGCGATCGAGGCATACAGCTGCTCCTGCCGCACCGGCTTGGTGATGTACGTGGCGATCCCGAGCGCCCGGCACCGCTCAATGTTCCCCCGACTTCCGGCCGAGGTGAGCATCATGAGTGCGGTGTCTGCCAGGCGTGGGTGCTCCCGGATTCTGGCGGCAACCGTAAAGCCGTCCAGACCAGGCATGTTCGAGTCGAGCAGGACGAGCCGGAACGGATCTCCTGCTTCCGCGGACTCGACGAGACGGGTCAACGCCTGCTCGCCTCCATCCACCGATTCAGGCCGCATCGCCCAGCGGGCGAGCATCTCGCGCAGAATCAGCCGGTTGGTCGCGTTGTCATCCACCACGAGCACCGCGAGGTTCTGAAGCGCCTTGGGCATCACGCTCCATGAGGGCGGCGCCTGACGTCCGGAAAGGCCCAGGCGCACGGTGAAGTGGAAGGTGCTTCCCTTCCCTACCTCGCTCTCCAGCCAGATCCGCCCTCCCATCATGCTCACCAGCTTGGCCGAGATCGTGAGCCCGAGCCCAGTGCCCCCGTACCGACGGGTAGTGGAGCCGTCCGCCTGGCCGAAGGCGTCGAAAATGTGCTGGTGCTCGGTCGGGCGGATCCCGATGCCGGTATCCCGGACCTGGAAGTGGAGGACAACCTGATCGTCGCCACGTGATTCCTCGGCCACCTCGAGCACGACTTCGCCGTGCTCGGTGAACTTGATCGCGTTGCCGACCAGGTTGACGATCACCTGCCGCAGTCGTCCGGCGTCGCCCACCAGCATGTCGGGAGTGTCCCGCAGGATGCGCAAGGCCAGCTCGACTTCCTTGTCGTGTACCCGAAACGCCAGCGTGCTCATGGCGCCGCCAACCACCTCGCCGAGACTGAAGTCCGTCGGATCGAGCGTCAGCATGCCGGCCTCGACCTTGGAGAAGTCGAGAATGTCGTTGATCACCGTGAGCAACGAATCGGCGGAGCTGCGGGCGATATCCAGGTATTCCCGTTGCGGCGGCCCCGGCGGGGTGTCGAGCGCAAGCTCGATCATTCCGATGACGCCGTTCATCGGTGTCCGAATCTCGTGGCTCATGTTCGCCAGGAACTCGCTCTTCGCTCTGCTGCCCGCCTCCGCCGCTTCCTTGGCGTGCTCGAGCAGCTCGGTTGTGGCCGTCAATTCGGCGGTTCGTTGCCGGACCCGGTCCTCGAGGCCTTCGTTCACTCCGGCCAACTCGAGCTGAGTCCGCTCCAGAGAGTCGAGCATCAAGTTGAAGGCGCGCGCCAGATCGGCCACTTCGTCGGTGGCTCGCACCTGAGCCCGGATGGCGAGGTCGCCCCTCGCGATCCGCTCGGCCGTCACGGCCATCTGGCGGAGCGGGGCCGTGATGTGCGTGCTGATCGCGAACACCGCAGCCAGGCCGATCAGGAGCACCGCGAGGCTGGCGAGTGCCGTCGTGCGGCGGGCTCGCGCGATCTCCTCGTCGAGCTCCGCAAGCGAGAGCCCCATCCGGAAGGTGCCGATCCGGCGGCCGTCGTTCACGATCGGGGATTCGGCCCGGTAGCTTCTCGCCTCCCGATCGAGCCCGGAGCCCGCGCTGGCTGCGACGACCCAGTCGCTCGGCATCCGGGTGCGATTGACCAGGTATTGCACGCCGCCATGGCCATCCAGCACCAGGAGATACTGCAGGTCGGAGCTGTTCCGAAGACCCTGAAGCGCATCTGCCACCGACTTCGGGTCGTCGAACACGAGACCCGGGCTCACGCTGAACGCGGTCATGGCCGCGATCTCGTGGGCCTTGCCCTCCAGTGTGCGCAGCGCCTGGCGCTCGAGCTGCGCCGGGAAGAACCAGTAGATGAACCCGGCGATGGCGATGAGCAGCAGACTCACCAAGAGCATCAGGCGGGTGCGTACCCGCATCCGTGCACCCGCATCGCGCGGCTTCATGGCGCGAGGGTCTCCCGGCCCGTCAGGCGAACGAGCTTCAGCAGGTCGGCGGAGAATTGAGCGCCCTCGGCCCGGGACGCCGCAAGGTTGACCACGATTTGCGGGCGCATGCCGTTCACGTCGATGCCGACGGCGAGTCCCTGCTCGACGTAGCGGGGAATCCCCGTAAAGCTGACGACCAGCCCCTCGCGGGTGGCGGCGGCAACGGTCGAGATGGCTATGGCCCGAAGCGGCGCCACGTAGAGCACCCGCACGCTATCGCGCAGCAGCATGGCGAGGAAGTCATCGGTCTGATCGAGGTCGATCGACACGACGCGGATGACCCGGCCGCCGCCTGGCCGTCCCGCCGCTGTCAAGCGGCTGCGCACCTCCGCACCAATCTCCGAGGAGGTGCGGTTCCGCCCCTGAAAGACGACGCCCACCACCAAAGGATCGGTCCGAGAGCCGGTCAGAGCCCGGTCGAACGAGAGGATCTTGAGAAGCAGCGGGACCTGAACTTCGACGGGGACGGGCATCTCCTGGGCGGCCAGCCGAGAGGCAACCGCGCCGGAGCCGAGCCCCAGTAAGACGAGGGTGACCCTGCCCAGGCAGAGGGCGCGCCGTGCCAGGCGGCGAGTCATGCGCTAGAACCGGTACCGGAGCTCGGCGGAGACGTTTCTCCGGTCCTGCTCGATGGCAGGCTGTACGTGCTCCACGCCGCCCGGTGTGGCGTAGACGGCATCGAACAGGTTGTTCACTCTAAGGGAGAGTCTGAGCCCGCCGTCGCCGGCCATGTCGCCGAGTGGAGAGAACCAGAGGTGGAGGTTGCCAACGGCGTACGCCGCCGTGCGTGTCCCGTACAAGGTCGACCGTCCCGACTCGGCGCGTCCCTCCAGACCCCCGCCGACCCAGCTCGCGAACGGGGCCGAGATTCCAGCCTTCAGCAGGTGCGACGGAGAGTTGGTCAGCACTTCGCCGGTGGCTTCGTCCCAGGCGTGCTGATAGGTGTAGTTGCCATAGCCCAGCATTCCGTCCCCGAACCGCGCCTCCAGACCGAGCTCGGCACCGGTCGCTCTGGCCTCACTGACGTTACGGTAGACGAACAGGCTGTCCGCCGGGTCCACTGTCAGGTCGATCAATCCGCTCATCTGGTAGCGGAATACTGAGGCAGTCCCGAGTAGCGCCGCGCCCAGCCGTTGCTGTACCACGAGCTCCAGCGTGTGACCATGCTCCTCGCCGAGCGACGGGTCTCGCTTGTAACCGAAGTCCTCGCTGCGAGCCTCGTAGAGGCTGGGAGCACGAAATGCCCGCCCGTACAGCAGCTTGAGCGTGGTGCCTCTGACAGGGTCGTAGAGCACGGCCGCGCGAGGAGTTACCGCACTGCCAGTGGTCGTGTAATCGTCCACGCGTAAGCCGCCCAGGAACGTCACCCGAGGAATCGGCTGGAACTCGTGCTCCAAATAGGCCGACGCGACACTGAAGGGCACGGCGAAGCCGCCGGTCGTCCCGCCCGCATCCACGGCGCTGTAGGAGGCGCGAAAGTGCTGGCGGTATTCCGCGCCCGCGGTCAGGTGCTGCGCCGACCCGATGTCCCAACGCAAAGAAGCCTCACCGCCGACGGATTCGTCACGACTGCGGTCGGTAAGGTTGTAGTCGTCATAGGCATACGCCCCATCGTAGCCATTGCCGTCGAAAAATCCCCGGAGCCTGACGCGCTTCGAGGCGTCGAGGCCGTGGTCGTACATGAGCTCCGCAAAGCCGTACACATCAGTGGTCCTGGCCGGGGCGGCATTGAATGTCATGCCGTAGGCGCCGGTCGGTATGGCCTTCACCCGCCGGCTGAGCCACCCGCTCATGGCCAGATCGCCCTGCTGGGCCTTCGCCTGTATCTGCCAGTGCCGCTCCCAGTCCAGGTTGTGGGCGATGCCGAGATGGGTCTCCGGTGCGTCGTACTCGGGATAGAACAGGTCGTGCCCGTCGCTTCTGTCCCAGGTGGCGGAGAGTGCGAGGTCGAGACCGGATAGCGTGCGGTGTCCGAGGACGGCGGAGGCGCCGCGCCGTCCGTAGGTCCCACCGCGTAGCGCAGCGTGGGCCCCATCTATCGAAGCGCCGGACCGGGTAACCAGGTTGATCACTCCGAAGACGGCACCGGTACCGTACAGCGCGGAGCCCGGTCCCCTGACGATCTCCACCCGCTCGAGAGAGGCCAGATCGATCGGCAGCTCGAGGGGGGCCCCCCCGAAGATGCCTTCGTTGAGCGAGTGGCCATCGACCAGAACCAGGATGCGGTTGTTGTAGTCGGTAGGACGGCTGAACCCCCGGGCGCCGAGGTACGTGTAATTCCGGTCGTTGCTGAAGTAAAAGCCGCTCACCCCGGCGAGGGCATCCTCTAGAGTACGGTAGCCGAAGTGCTCCAACTGCTCGTGGGTGAGGATGGTGACCGAGCTCGCGGCCTGGCGGGCAGTCCGCTGATACTTGCCAGAGGCGCTGATTGGCAGGTTGAGCAGGGAGTCCAGGCCCCGCGCGTCCGAGACGGGCTCCGTCTGGGCTGTGGCCATATCCGGAGCGAGGAGCGTCAGGAATAGGAAGAGCCTGGCAATCCTGGGGATAATCGGCATCGAGCACCTCGTGGGACTGCGGCTCCAGCGATCCGACGGTGGGGGGACGTCGGGGTTCAGCGGAGTTATCGGAACAAGGTCGGTTCGGCTTGACGAATCTCCTTGATCGTGAAGGAGTTGTGAAATCCGATCAGAGAAGTGCCATCCAAACTCGGCTTTGTTGCACTACAATGAAAATCGCAGGCCAAAGGTGGTGGACGCCTGATCCCTGCCTCCCGAGCAGGAGATCGCGCGCCAGAATCGTGGCGCGCCGCTTCCGGAAGATCCCCCGCTGCTTGCACTTCGGTGTGACCCGGCAGTGACGTTTCCGCCGATGCTCTCGGGCCGGAAACGCTTCCCGTCCTAGAAGCCGGCCATTGGAGTCGGTCCCTGAGCCACGCGTAATGCTGCTGAACCCCGTATTCCACGACTCCGTACGAAGTCCCGCCCGTGCTTGGAGGAAGTACACCCGCCCGCACCATCCGGAGCGTCGGACGTACCCGATTGCGCCGGGGTGGCTCCACTTCTAGGTTGGAATAGTTCGGTACCGATGTAATCACGGGCGGCGAAGGGCGAGCAATGAGCAAGCGGACCACCAGCCGGATGGTAGGAGACGCGGAGCGGGCAATGAACGCTATGCGCCGCCTCGTTCACGCACTCCGGGTCTCGACGGTGTCGGTGCATCGCGCGTCGGGAATCAGCGGGGCTCAACTCTTTGTGCTTCGCGCGCTCGTGGAGCAGCCTGGCCAGTCGATGCGCGATCTCGTCGAACGCACGCTCACCACCCAGAGCACCGTGTCGGAGGTCGTGGCGCGGCTCGTGACCCGTGGCCTCGTGGCGCGGCGCACCGCTCGGTCAGATGGCCGCCGCGCGGTGCTCAGCCCGACCCTGGCAGGTCGGGCGTTGCTGGGGGCAGCGCCGCCGACGGTCCAGGCCGACCTCATCGAGGGACTCCAGCGTCTCTCGCCCGGATCGCGCAGCGCCCTGGCCGACGCCCTCGAGCAATGGCTCGGCGCCGCGGGGCTGACCGACATGCCGCCCATCATGTTCTTCGAGCCCAAGCGGCGGACGGGCGAACCGCGTGTCACCCGGTGACGAGTCCGCCCCGTCGGCAAGCCTCACGCCCGCCGGAGAGAAGGGTGCCGCTGTGGATACTCGTTCGATGACCGTGCCACTCAAAGGATTCGGCTGCGCCCCAACGCAGGCGAAGGTAGTCGTCGCGCGGCTCACGCTGCGCCAGCGCATCAGGCGGGCCGGCATCGTCGTTGGCGCCGGGCTCGCGGCTGCCCTGGTGGCGCTTCCCATTCCGCTGGTCCACTTCATCTTCGTGCCCGGTGCGCTGCTCACAGGCCTCACCCTTGGCGCCATCCGGGTGCGCCAGCGCGAGATCTTCGAGTCGGCGGAGGCTGCTTGCCCCTGCTGCGGTGCCGATCAGAGGCTCGGGTTGGCGGGCCGGACATTCCGGCTGCCCCGCGCGGTCCATTGCCGCAATTGTGGACGACAACTCGATCTCGGACCCGACGCGCCGCCGACCTGACCGGCTCTCCTCAGCGGCTCGCCGGCCGAGGGGCGATGACGGCCAACAGCGTCAGCTCTTCCGTAGTCGCTCGCATCCCGTGAGACTCCTTGGGCTCGAAGGCGACGAGCATGCCTGCGCTCACCTCCCGCTCGCCGTCGATGCCGTTCACCAGCCCGGACCCCGACAAGACCTGAAGGACGACCGTTGACGCGGAAGTGTGCACGGGCACGGAGTGGCCGGCGCCAATGCGGAAGACAACGAGCCGGGCATCCGGTCCGTCGTGCATGAGCGAGATGGCCGGTCGGTCCGGATGCGCCGCGACTGCCGCTCGCGCGACGGCTGCGGGTTCGTAGACCTTCACCGGCGCGCCTCCAGCGCCGGCTGGACCGCGGCACACAGCTCATCGGGCGTCACGCCGACGGAAAAGGCGGCTTGCCTCAGGGTCATCGTGCCGCCACAACAGGTATCGATCCCCAGCCGGTTGAAAACTGGCGCGAGCCGGGGGGCGGTGCGCAGTGCCTCATTCACGGTCCATTCCATGACCTCCATGCGTCTCCTCCGAGAGTGCTGTCACGGAGGATAGGCAGCGGGCTTGAAGGCCGCGGGAAGAACGGATGAGGATTCGTTCATCGGGCAGGTTGAAGAGCGAGAGCGCGGAGCACTCCCACCGCCCCCTTGGTGGCGTCGGCGAACGCGTGACTGACGAAGGGGTAGTCACCCGGCTCGCGCAGGCGCACTTCGAAGATGCTGCCTCCTCCCACGGGGACGTCCACGGTCTGTACCCCGCGCAGGGGATTGGCGCGCGACCCGTCCTGGAGGACGCGCTCGAAGATTCCGCCGACGACGTGAAACGACGAGATGCGATTGGGGCCGGCGTTCACCACATACAGCCGGACCAGCTCGCCCGCGCCGACATCGAGCGGGTGCTCGGCATACTGGGAAGCCCTGCCGTTGAACACGACCTGGTCCGGGGCGAGGCTGAGCACCTTGGCCCAGTCCAGCGTGTGCGCACCGTCCGCGCCTGGACTCGGGGTGAAGTAGAACTCGCTCTGGACCAGCACGAACTCCTTCGCTTTCGGTTGCGGCAACGCCGGATCGACGACGATGGCGCCATACATGCCGTTGGCGATATGCATCGCCACCGGTGCCGTGCCGCAGTGATACAGGAAAGCGCCCGGGACGCGGGCCACGAAGCGATAGTGGATCGAGTCTCCCGGCATGACGTTGACATAGTACTTGCTGGGTGCGATTTCGGCGGCGTGAAAGTCCATGCTGTGTGGAATATTCGCGCGATTGAGCAGGGTGAAGTCGACCGTGTCTCCCACCCCCACGTGAAGGAATGGTCCGGGCACGTGGCCGCCGAATGTCCAGGCAGCGTAGGTGATGCCCGGGGCGACGTTCACCGTCACGTGTTGGATCTCCAGGCGAATGCGATGGAGCCGGGTGTGCTCGCGGGCAGGAAGAGCAGCCGCGATGGGCGCCGGCGTGGCGTTGGGACCGCCGACCGGCGCCTCACCGTGGGAGACGTTCGCCGGGGGTGTGCTGTCCGGCGCTTGAGGCGCCGTGGAAGTGTCCGCCCCACGAGCGGATGCGGGAGCGCCGGCGGCGGGGCGATCAGGCGACGAAGGACGGCAGGCCAGGACCAGTAGTCCCCATCCCACCCCCCGCAGAAGACGTGGCATTCGAATCTCCCGAATCGGGTTCGTCACGGCTTGAGCACCGTCCACTCGATTTCATTCAACAGGTTCCCGACCGCCTCCGCGGACTCGGAGGTGTACCCGAAGCAGCCGGGGCCACTGTCGGGCCGCACGCCGTCGAGCCGCCCAACCGTCTCGCGGACCCAGTCATCCTCGGTGAACGAGCGGCGGAGGCAGAAGCGCACCAGGTATGGCTTCTCGACAGCGAACGGGTGGATCTCTCCCCGCTTCACCCGGCGTACCGCACGGGCCGCCGCCCCGCGCAGCAGCCGGTGCACTTCGGCCGGCGGCAGGACGGCCGCGGCAGACCGGGAGAAGGCCGTCTTCACCGTCACCGTCTCGATCGGCCCGAGCATGTCGCGCGTCTCCGCGGTCAGCGCATCGTCGCCCGCGGCCAGGGCCATGGGCACTCCCATCTCGCCGCCAATGAACGCGACGATCCCGGCCTCATTCAGCGCCTTGCCGTTCACCGTGAATGAGTCGAACGCGAAGTTGTGCGAGATGACCCCCGGGCTCCCGGCGTTCGCATGAGCGCCGACGATCATCATCGCGTCGACCTTCGGGTTGAGACCGGTGGACATGACGATCGGCTTGGGATATCCGCGGATCAGGATGGCCTCGTCATCGAGCTGATCGACGAGAATATTGCGGAAGAGCGTGCCGCCGTGACCCTCGTTGACCACGAACTGCGTCGCCCCCGCGGACCGCGCGCCTGCGATCAGGGCGTTGACCTCGTCCGTCAGCTCCTGGCGGAACCGTTCGTGTTGCGGCGAGCCGCCGCGCTCCACCGGACGCATCTCGGTCATGTTCCGCACTGCGGCCGCGAGGCCTTCCATATCCGCGACGATGTAGACGGTAAAGCCGCCGCGCTGCATGTCCTGCTCCAGCTTCTGGCGGGCGAGCTGGTACTCGGTGACGCCGAAGTAGGCGGCGGGCGGGGTCGTGTCGCGCGGCGGCGGCGGTGCGGACGGCTGCAGTGGCTGGCCCTGACCCCATGCCGGGAGCGGCAGCGTGATGGCGGCGAAAAGAAGTCGGCGGATCATCGGAGCACCACCTCTTCGATCGCGTCGAGGAGATAGCCCATCTGGCGGGCGCTGTCGGTCACGAATCGGAAACTCCGATCGCCGATTTTCTCGAGCTTGAACTCGGACAGCCCGGCGACGCCCTTCACCATGCTGTCCGGATAACTCTGCCGGATCTTGAATTCCACGCGGTACGGCCGCTCCATCGTGAACGGCTTGAAGTCGCCACGCCGCTCGCGCCGCACCGCTTCGGCGGCGGCGGTCTGGAGCATGCGGCGCACCTTGGCAGGGCTGTAGGTGATGGCGGCGCTGCGGCCGACGGCTCGCTTGACCATGACGCCGATGAAGCCATTGCCGAGCATCTCCTTCGTTTCATCGATCAGCACGTCGTCGCCGCTCACGAGGGACACCGACACCCCCATCTCGCCCGCCATGAGGGCATTGATGCCGACCTCATTCAACCGCTTGCCGTTCACCGTGAACGAGTCGAACGCGAAATTGTGCGCCAGCACCCCTGGGCTCCCGGCATTCGCATGCGCGCCGGTGAACATCAACGTGCCGAACGTGCTGTCGAGCCCGGTGATCATGATCAGCGGCTTGGGGAAACCCCGCACCAGGATCGCCGAGCTGTCGAGCTCCCAGGGAAGCACGTTGGCGAAGAGGTTGCCGCCGTGGCCCTCATTGACCACGAAGCTCCGTGCACCCGCCAGGCGGGCACCGCGGATGGTGGCGTTGACCTCCCGGGTGAGCAGGAGGCGGAAGCGATCCCAGTAGTCCGGACTGGTGAGCGTCTTGTACCGCTCGCCTTCGTTCCCCGCAATCACCTCGCGAATGTCCACCGCGCTCCCCATTCCCTCCATGTCGGGGACGATGAACACCCGGAATCCCGCCTCAGGCGGGATCTGTTTGGCCCGGAACAGGGCGGTATGCGCCGGGTTGGGGATCGCCTGGGCATGCAACGCGGAGGGCAGGCACAGCAGCCCGAGCACCAGGAATCGTCGCATCACACCTCCGAATTGTCTTGGGAGTCCTTCACCGACTCACGCCTCACCGATCACCAGGAGACGGAGCTCCGTCATCTCCTCGATCGCGTAGCGAACGCCTTCGCGTCCCTGCCCTGATTCCTTCACCCCGCCATACGGCGCGTGATCCACGCGATACCCGGGGACATCGTTCACCACGAGCCCCCCCACCTCGACTCGCTCGAACGCCCGGAGGATCCGCCGCACGTCATTAGTGAAGAGGCCGGCCTGGAGCCCATAGGGCGAATCATTGACGGTCGCGATCGCCTCGTCGAAATCCGTGTACGAGCGAACCGTGGTCACCGGCGCGAAGATTTCCTCGCGATTCACCCGCATATCGCTCGTCGTACCGAGCAGCACCGCGGGCTCGAGCACCGCGCCGTCACGCCCGCCACCCACTGCCACCGTCGCCCCGGCTGCTGCCGCCTCCGCGACCCATGCCTCCGCCCGCTCGGCGTTCGTCCGGTCGATCATGGGGCCGACGTCGGTCGTGTCGGCCATCGGGTCGCCCGTGCGGAGCGCCCGCACCGCGGCGACGAACCGCTCGACGAAACGCTCGTACACCGCCGCGTGCACCAGAATGCGCTGAGTCGAGATGCACGATTGGCCCGCGTAGAGGTACCCGCCGGTCACGCAGCGCTTCACCGCGTGGTCGATATCGGCATCCGGCTCGATGATGACCGCGGCGTTGCCGCCGAGCTCGAGGGTGACCCGCTTTCTCGACGCGCGCTGGCGAATCATCCATCCGACCCGGGCGGAGCCCGTGAAGGTGATCATCCGAATCCGCGGATCTTCGATGAGCGGCGCCGCGTCCTCGTCGGTGCAGAGGAGAATCGAGACTGCACCGGAGGGATAGCCACTGCTCTGCACGATCTCCGCGAGCAGCAGCGTGGCGAGCGGATCCTGCCGCGGCGGCTTGAGCACCATGGTGGCCCCGCAGGCGATCGCCGGTGCCAGCTTGTGGGCGGCAAGAAGGACCGGGAAGTTGAACGGGATGATGGCGGAGATCGGAGAGAGCGGGAAGCGCCGGGTGAGGCCCCAGCGCTTCTCGCCGTGCGGGGCGAGATCCATGGGGATCACCTCTCCGCCGATGCGTTTCGCTTCCTCAGCCCCCTGCCGGAACACGAAGACGGCGCGGTCGATCTCGGCGCGGGCCAGCCCGAGCGGCTTGCCTGCCTCGGCGGCGAGAAGCCCAGCCAGCTCCTCTTTGCGATCCGCGACCCCCGCGCCGATGCGATCGAGCGCCGCGGCGCGGGCATGCGAAGGCAGCGCGGCGGCCACCGGCGCTGCGGCCACCGCGGCGTCGATCGCCGCGATCACGTCCTCCCGGGCGGCGAGGAAAGCGCGGCCGATCAGGTCGCCCGAGTATGGACTGCGGATCTCCAGGATACCGTCACCGGCGCGGAGCTGGCCGGCCAGGAGGTAGTGGTAGGCTCGAGTCTGGGTCGAGGCGGTCACCTGGCGAGAGCCGTTACCCGTTCAGATATGGCTCATCGCCTTGGCCACGAGCGCTCTGGCCTTCGCCTCTCCCAGGAGCCGCAGGTCCACGGTGATATAGACGTCCTTCTTGACGGCCGCGAAGGTGAGGCCGTTCAAGACCGCCGCCTCATCCCAGGGGCCGCCGGTGACCAGGGTGTCGGTCTTGAGCTGGAGGCTGCCCTCCTTGAGCGACGGCCCCATTCCCGACACCGTGTTCCGTGCCTTCTCCATCTCCTCCCGGCCAGCCGGGTCGCTCTTCATCTTCTGGTCCATCTGGTCGGCGCCGACTCCGCCCATGATCGGGCCGGTGAAGCTCTGTTCCGCGATGCCGGTCACCATCTTCTCCTCGCCAAACTTGTCGAATCCGCCCTCCCAGCTCACGGAGAGGAGTACGGGCAAGGTACCCTTTCCCATGGGACTGGGGATGGGGTACGTACAGCCGGTCGGGTCCGGTGTGGGGTCGCCCTGGAGCGTGCCGAGAATCGCGGCCGCCTCCTGCTTGGTGACCAGGGTACAGGGGTCGTGCGGGGGCACCAGGGGGCCGGGCTTGTGCGCCGCAGCGGCTTGGCCGTCATACCTAAGTGGCGAGGGCAGGCGCTTGAGCGCGATGTTGGCCAGCTCCGCGGCTCCCGCCGGTCCCGCCTGGGAGGCCTGGACGTTCACGCCCACCATCACGTCGCCCTTGAGCGCGTCGAGCGTGCCGTATTGCCACCGCACCTTGTCCCAGTCGCCGTCGAGCGTGTCGGCTTTGCCGCTCTCGTCCACCAGGACCTGGTTGGTGAGGCCGCCCACGGTCTTCATCATGCCCATGGCCATCTTGCCGCCGGTGTAGGAGACGTCGATCCTGATGCTGCGCCCGGTGGCCGCGTCGTACACGCACGTCTCGCCGTCGATGTCGGTCCAGGGATCGGCCCGCAACGGCCCGAGGTATTTCTCCGCGTCGGCTCGGCTCACCAGGATGCAGGGGTCCTCGAGCCCGCTATACGGATTGGCCTTGTCCATCGAATCCTGCTTGGCCGCGGTTTTCAGGAAGCCGCCCACCAGCCCGCCGATGGACTTGGCGGCATCCGAGGCATCCGTTTGCTGGTCATTCCCCTTCTCGTTCTTGTCTCCTCCGCCGCAGGCGGCAGCGAGCCCGATCGCCGCGAGCAGCAACGTCGTTCCGCGCATGATTCCTCCGTTCCTGAGCTACGTGCATGCGCGCACCAGCTCCACCCGCCGGTTGCGCGCGCGTCCCTCGATAGTGCCGTTGGTCTCTACCGGGCGGGTCAGGCCGTAGCCCTTGGTCGCGAGCCGCGCTGCCGGCACCCCGAATCGGTCGGCCAGCTCGGCCTTCACGGACGCGGCCCGCCGGTTGGAGAGATCGAGATTGAAGGCCGGGCCGCCGATGGAATCGGTGTGGCCCTCGATGGTGAGCGTCCAGTCGGCGTGCCGTTGCATCACCGCGGCGATCTGCTGGAGGGTGGGACGCGACGCCGCGTTCAGCTCGGCACTGGCAGACTCGAAGTAGATCCCGTACAGCGGTGCCCGGCAGCTCTTTTCCAGGGCCTGCTCCATCTTCTTTTCCTGCTCCGGATCGGGAGCGAGGATGGTGCCGAGCTGCTGGACATAATGGTGCCCGTCGTGCAGTCCTTCCTGGCGGACCACCCAGGGCCGGATCGAGTCATCGAGGATCCAGAACTGCTCGGCGTACTGCCCCCCGAATCCGCCCAAGATGCCTTGCGCGTGGATTGTCGTCAGGTCGAGCCGCCGGCCGTTGAGCAGGATGGGCACGGTGACTGGTTTGCTGTCGGGCGTGATGGTGCCGGTCACCGTATAAGGCTTGGAGCACCCGTAGGAGACGAAGATCGATACCTCGGCGCTGCCCTCGGTCTCGAGCTCGCGATAGACGCGCCGCGAGGCCATCCGAAGCGCGCTGCCCCGGTGCCAGACGTCCGTGGTATCGCCCGGGTGACAGGTGGTGCCGTTGTCGATGACCTTGCTGTTCGCCGCTTCCCGGCGCGACACGGTCCGGCGCCAGAGGAACTTGTGCGGCTTGCCGTCCGGGCCGGGGATCACGACGTCCTCGGTGTACACCGTCTGATCCGGCGAGACCGAGGCCACCGTGGTGAAGAACTGCCAGTCCTGCGGGTGGTCGAAGTTGTGCATCACGTAGTTGTAGACGACGCCGGGGCCGAAGGGCACCGTGGACTGGGCCGCGGCGGGAGCGCCGGCCGCCACGGCCAGCGATCCCACGGCCAGCGCCGCCGCGGACCGGGCCCCGCATGACCGCCTCATTCGCCGTTCACCTTGCAGTTGAGGCCCGCAGGCTCGGTTTCGATCTTCTGAAACGGCGTCCCCAGCACGTGCTTGGAGCCGAGGCCGGGAACCGGGATGCCGAGGATCTTGACCCCCACACCGGCGCCGAAGGTGCTGTTGATCTGGTAGCGGCGGCACGGCACGAGACCCGTCGACCCCTCGGTCACGACGCTCCCGGCGATCACGTGATCCACGTAGGCCACGAGGGACGTGTTGAGCAGTCCGAAGCCGAACCCGATGCGCGGCACCTGCGCGGCCACAAGGACCGCCGAGACGCCGAGGCTCGTTACCTCCCTTGGTCCGCTCTCGACGTGGCCTGAAAGGCTGCCGTCGGTCTTGACGTCGGTGCCGGTGGCGGTGATGCCGGCACTCCCGTCGAAGGTGACGTGATAGCTCCCCGTGGCGGTCGCATGGTGGCTCGTGAGGCCCGGGGTCATGAGCAGGTCGGCGCCCACCTCGATCATGAAGGGCAGGCCGCCGATGATGAGCGGAATGTCGTAGTTGAAGGGGATTTCCAGCTTCACGTTCTCGGAGAACACGCCCTGTTCCCCCAGTCGGGCGATCCAGTCGAGGTCGGCGGTGCCGTTCAGCTTCTCGACCTTTCCCTGGAACCCGCCCAGGGCGGAGTTCGCCAGCGAGATGTCGCCGCTCGTGTCGAACCCGTCCAGATGGCCGCGGACCCTGACCCTGAGGTCGAGCAGCTCGTTGGCCATCCCGAAGAGTCCCTTTGGGGTCAGGATGTCCGTCGGCGTCTCCGGCTTGTTGACGCCCCGCCTGGTGTTCTTCTCCTTCTCTTCGTGCTCCTTCTTCTGCTTCTTCTCCTCGCCCGTCAAGGCCGCTCCGTGCTCCTCGCCGGTGAAGCCACCGCCCGCGCCGACGTGCTCGGTGCCGTGCGCGCGGGTCCGCTCGTCCAGGTTCTCCTGGGGCTCTGGAAACGCTCCTTCGGTTCCCTTGCGGGCTTCGACCTGGAAGTCGAGCCCTTGGCCCCTGCTGGCGTAGCCGACCTCAAACTCGTAGCCACCGAGCTCGCCTCCGGCGTGGCGGGGTAGCTCGGTCTCTTCTGCTTCTCCGCCGTCATCCTCGTCCTCTCCCTGCTTCGCTTCGCCGTCCTCACCCTGCCGGCCGTCGCTCTGCCGCCAGGATGCGAAGCGAATAATCCGGGCGCTGCTCCGACGGTAAGCGCTTCGCTTCGACGCCGTGTCCGTCACCGACGGCGAGATGATCCCTTGCCCGAAGCGGGTGCGCCCGTGCCAGGCGATGTGGCCCTCGGGGATCGCCTCGGGCAGCGAGACGATGCCGGTCCGGATCACCACGCGGGGGCCCTGCGTCTCGACCGCCGTCACCCTTCGGAGCGCGATGCCCCACACCAGGAGGATCTGACCTGGCACGAGGGCGGCGATCGCCGGATCGCCCGCGGCGAAAGTGAAGGTGCTGCCGTCCCGGCTCACCCGCCGCAGCGCGCGCAGCGTCTGGTCCCGCGACAGCCGGACCGTGTTCGGGCTCCAGGTCACGTCGACGGTCGCGCCGCGGACCGTGTCCACAGTCTGGAGGT
Source organism: uncultured Gemmatimonadales bacterium (assembly GCA_963722825.1). GTDB lineage: Bacteria > Gemmatimonadota > Gemmatimonadetes > Gemmatimonadales > GWC2-71-9 > CAVVWJ01. The sequence continues at coordinate 1,036,840 of CAVROI010000002.1, read as the reverse complement.
AATGCCGGATGCCGGCGGAGTCCGCCACCAGCACCGGGGCGATGCCGGTCCGAGGCCGGATCGCGCCTGCCGGCGCGCCGGCCTCCTCGCTCTTCGGCCTGGCGCGGCACCCGGCCGCGGCCGCGGCCAGCCCGGCGATGAGAAGGCTTCGACGCAGACGTTGCGATGCGGTGGAGCCAATTCGGCCGCGGAACTGTGGAGTCGTCGCAGGATGCTGCAGCCCGGCGGGAGGCGTCCCACAAAGAAGCGGGCGGCTACCAATGCGGCACATCGTGCACTCCAGCTACGAGATTGGAAGGGATTGAAATACTATAGTGATCCCCGCGTCTGGAGTCCAGCCGCTGACCGGCTCGTATCGCTGCTGAGGAGAGTCCCGCGATCAATCGGATCCTCGGATGCTTGCGGAGCGTCGCCCACACGGGATCCGCCCGCGAATGGATCTCGGCTACATCGATGAAGGAGCCGGAGTTGGCGTCGGCCAACCGGTTGCGCCGGAAGCCGCCGTTCCGGCTTGACCCCTATGCGCGTCCGCCGCAAATTGGCGCCGAGTGCGTCAACTTCTCAGACCGGAGCTGACTGTGGACGCCCACCGTACTTTCGCCGTTGCCGCGATCGCCGCCCTGCTCGTTCTTGACGCGGGACACTTGAATGCTGGGCCGCTCCCGCGTGCCCACCTGCCCTCACTCGCTACGGTCGTTCCCGACGCCTGCTCCCTCCTGACGGTGGCGGAGGTGAGCAGCGTGCTCGAGGTCGCAAGCCTGCCTGGAAAGCCGGTGGTCGCCGGCGATCGGAAACACTGCATGTGGTCCGACGACCCCGATGGCGCCATCAGCAACCGGCGTGTCACTCTCTCCATCATCAGGACGATGGCGTTCGATGGAGGGAAATCCGTCCCCAGGATTACCACGGAGCCGGCACCAGGGATCGGCGATGACGCCTATTACGAGATCTTCAGAGGCGGCAGTCCCAGCCTTGTCGTGCGCAAGGGGGCTTCGGCGTTCATCATCCAAATACTCAACGGGGTGAAGTTCAAGGCGTTCGCGCTCGACGCGCTGAAGCAGAAGGAAGCACAGCTCGCCAAGGCGGCGGTCGCGAAACTCTGACGCCCGATCCACGACGCACGACCTCACGCCGAAAGCCCTCCGCTGGTCATCTCCATCACCCCGTTTCTATCCCCGTTTCCTGCCAAATTCACATACTCGATTGGGATACACACCGAAGAGTGTTGGGAGTCCTTCATCGACCCTCGTCTCGCCAAGCACCAGGAGCCGAAGCTCCGTCATCTCCTCGATTGCGTAGCGACCATCTCGGGAGAAAAGTCAGATGAGCGAAGTCTCAGTGACCGTTCCAGCCCGGTCCCGGATACCGGTCGACAGTTGATGGGTCTTCTCGTACGTGGCGTGGTCGATCACCGTCGCCGGATCGAAGACGACGATGTCGGCGTACATCTCGCACCGGCTGCTCACGCTGACCTGCCGCTGGAAAATCAGCCGCCAGCCGCAACCAAGATCACGCCGAGCGCGATGTAGAACGCGTCACTCGCCGCTCATGGCTGATTCGTCGCCGTGCCCATCTGCGCCATCATGTCGGCGTCGATGGGGGACTCCATGTGTCGAGCGAGGTGAATGAGATACGCCCGGGCCAGGGAGGTGACGAGCAGGATGCAGCCACAGATGAGAAGGCGGTCGCGGGGTGTGGCGACCGCGGCCGATGGAGGGCTAAGCTCCGCGCCAGGAGAACGGCGCGTACTGTCCATGGTTCTTTCCGCTCATGTCACTCCAGCTGAGCCCGAGGGCCGTGACCCGGCTCTTCACGGCGTGCGCGAGGGCATACCGGTCTGCCGCCGGATGGCCGGTGTTCTCCAGATAGATGGGCTCCGTGGCGTTGGGATTGATGCCCATCGCCGGCTTGGCCGCGATGTCGACCAACCCTGGCGAGGTGACGGACCACTCGACGCCCGAGCGCGCGAAGCGAATCGGCGCCGACTCGACGCCGAGAAACTTTCCGACCAGGGGCGACAGGGCGGCCATGGGACCGCCCGCGGATCCGCTCGCGATCGCGGTGATGGCTTCGCGCTGCTCGGTACTGGCCCGGGCATCCACGATCACCCCGACCGACCAGTTGCCCTTGCCCATCTCCTCCGGCGTCGACAGAAGCACGATGAACCCCAGACCGTCGAGGGAAACGGTGCCGTGGCTTCCCTGCTCGACCTGGAATGCCATGGCGACCGTGCACGGCTCCCTGGTGGGCTTGACCGCCAGCTGCCCCGTAACACAGGGACACACAAAATCGCAGCTGCAGTTTTCATAGTATTGCCCGCTGACTTGCCACGATGGTGTCGCCATCTCCCCTCCTCTCTTTCATGAGCGCGGACCTTAGCCAAGATGGCACATCTCTGCCCCGCTTGCCAGCGCCCGGCTTCGCCCCGAAGCGCGGGCTGCGAGAACGATCATCGGATGGCGTGGCCTGGTCCGCGCACGGCCCGCCCTGGCTTGGCGCCCGTGTGAGCCCCATTTCGCACCACGGCCACGCCATTCACGAACACATCCCGGATACCGGTCGACAGCTGATGGGTCTTCTCGTAGGTGGCGTGGTCGATCACCGTCGCCGGATCGAAGACGACGATGTCGGCGTACATGCCTTCGCGTAACAGACCGCGGTCCCGAAGTGAGATGCGCTCGGCGACCGCGCTCGTCATCTTGCGGACGGCATCCTCCAGCGGAAGAATGTGCTGCTCGCGAACGAAGCGTCCCAGAATTCGCGTGTAGGTGCCGTACGCCCTGGGATGCGTTTCGTTCCCGTGAGTATCCGCCGGGTCGCTCGCCTCCGCGTCGGTACCGAACTTGATCCATGGCTGCCGGATCTGCAGCGCGAGGTTGTCCTCCGAGGCGAGAAAGAACATGCCGCCGAGCCTCGACTGCTCCTCGATCGTCAGGTCCATCAGGGCGTCGACCCACTCCTGCCCCCGGGCCGCGGCGATCTCCAGCAGACTCTTGTTCTCGAAGCGCTTGTTCGCCGCCAACTCGAACCCGCCGGCCCGCACCCCCTCGGGTGTGGCCAGCTGGCAGAGATTCTCCCAGGTGTCGGATCGCTCGGCGAGGACGTCCGCCCGGATCCGCGCCCGCGTCGTCGAGTCCCTCAGGTTCTGCAGCAACTTTCCGTCGGCCGAAGCCCACGGCGGGAAGCAGGCGGACAAGAAGGTGCCGCCGGCCACATAGGGATACATGTCGGCGCCGACATCCTGCCCCGCCGCGCGTGCCGAGTCGATCTTGGCGATCGCCTGGGCGGCCTTGGGCCAGTTCCGCTTGCCGGCCGCCTTCAGGTGATAGATCTCGACCGGTACGCCGCCCTCCCGGCCGATGGTGAACGCCTCGTCGATCCCTTCGAGGAGGTGATCCGCCTCGGAGCGCATGTGGGTGATGTAGACGCCGTGGGACGGTGCCATCGCCCTGGCGATCTCGACCAGCTCCGCCGTGGACGCGTAATTGCCGGGGGGATAGATCAACGCGGTGCCCAAGCCGAAGGCGCCGTCCTCCATCGCCCGGCGCATCAGCGCACGCATGCTGTCGAGCTCCGCCGGCGTGGGCGGACCCTCGACCTCGCCCTTGACGTAGGCACGGACGGTGGTGGCGCCCAGGAAGGAGCCAGCGTTGACCGAAATGCCGCGCCGCTCCATGGCGTCGAGCCAGGCCCCGAATCCGTGTGGCCCTCGGAGCGGCGTCACCGCGGCCCTGATCGTCGCGCTGTCCGCGTAGGGAAAGAAGAAGCCCGCGAATGCCTCGACGTTGTCGTTCCACGGCGCGGGTGTGTAGGCCTCGCCCATGATCTCGGTAGTCACGCCCTGGGTCACCTTGCTCAGCGCGTGGCCGTCGCCGACCAGCAGATTGTCGTACGACCCGCTCTGGATATCGATGAAGCCCGGTGCGACGACCATCCCGTGCGCATCGATGCGGACCGGAGCGCGGGACTGGGATAAGCTGCCCGCGGGCCCCACATACGCGATCCGGTCGCCCGCCGTCCCGACGTCTCCAGCGAACCAGGCGTTTCCAGTCCCGTCGACAATCCGGCCGCCGGTGATGATCAGGTCATAGTGGGACCGGATCGCGGGCGCCGGTTGGCCCGCGCCCGAACCCGAGTGGCACGCGCCCAGCGCCCCGCAGGCGATCGCCAGGATGACACAACGGCTTCGGACGCTCATTGCCGTGACGACGCCGGCCGAAACAGCAAGTCCTGGAAGTCGTAGCTGAAATCCGCCAGAGGGGAGACCGCCGCCATCTTCATCGTCTCGATCGATCCGTCCGGCTTGAGCGCAAACGTCACGTAGATGTCGGGGATGTTCCGCTGGCGCCAGTGGGCGACGAACGTGTCGTACTGCCAGTGCTCCAGATCGCCGGTGAGCGCGGGTGAGTGGCTGAAGCGCAGCACGAGCCGTTCCCCCTCGGTGGCGATGGTGACGTCGCCATACATCCGGTCGGTATAGCGGCCGGCGTACGCGGCGAGCGGCAGCGCAGGCCGGGAATCCTGATGCCGGGCGCCGGCGGCCTTCCGCTCGATCTCGTGCGCCTTGACCTCCGCGGACCGGACGTACTCGGCGAGTTTGGTCGTCCAATCGGTGGGAGGCGCCTTGAGGTAATGGTCGAGCACATGCCACGCCACCGCCGTCGAGAGCGGTGACTCTCCGTTGGTGAGAACGACGATGCCGAGTCGCGCGGCCGGCACTAGCAGCGTCCGCGACGTCATCCCATCGAGGCCGCCCGTATGGGTAACGAGCTTCTGGCCGCGGTAGTCCCGCAGGTCCCAGCCGAGTCCGTACAGGTAGAAATTGGGCCGGTAGTCTCCGAGCGACCGCGGGATCTCACTGATCGGCTGAATGGTCTGGCCCGACCACATCTCTTCGGTCCGCTGGACGGTCCACAGACGGCGGCCCGAATCGCCATCGGTGGCGCCACTGCCGCGCCCAACCCGGCCGGAGTCGAGCTGCACGATCATCCACTTTGCCAGGTCGGTCACGTTGGCCACGACGCCGCCGGCGGCGTTGGTGGCATCGAAGGTGTCGCGGGCGATGACGGTGAGCCGTTCGTCGACCTTGGCATGCGCTGCGGCGAAGTTCTCTTCCGGACGGACGTTTCGGGCCGTGAGCCGCGCCTCGCTCATACCGAGCGAGACGAAGATCCGCCGCCGGATGAACTCCTCCCACGTCAGGCCGGTCACCGCCGGGATCACTTCTCCGGCCGCGACATAGAGCACGTTGTCGTAGGCGAACTCGCTCCGGAAGCTGGACGCGACGTTCGCGTACCGGATGCGGCGCAGGATGCTGTCCCGCGGGTAATCCGAGTGATACCAGAGCAGATCGCCCGCGCCGAGGCCGAGCCCGCTGCGGTGAGTGAGCAGGTCACGAACGGTAAGCTCGCGGGTCACGTAGGCATCGGAGAGCTGGAACCACGGGAGGTGCCGGGTGACCGGATCGTCCCAGGCGAGCTTTCCCTCATCGACCAGCATCGCGAGCGCCGCGGTGGTGAACGCCTTGGTGTTGGATGCGATCTGAAAGAGGGTGTGCGCATCCACCGGCGCACGCTCCCCCAGGTGCCGGACACCGTAGCCCTTCGCGAGCACGACACGGCCGTCTTTCACGATCGCGACCGCTGCACCGGGAGTATTGAAGGCAATGAGCGCCTTGGCGACGTAGGCATCGAGATCGGCCGGCGGTGACGCCTGCGCGCACAGGGTCGGTGCCGCCATGCCGGCGAGAAGCGCGAGTGCGGCAAGGATCCTGGCCATCATCTATCCCCCACGCCGCGCTTTGGGACCAGCGTGAGCGCCGGCTGCGGCTCGGGCTGCACGAGGGTGACTCGCCGCACTTTGCCACCGTCGAGCGTATAGTCGAGGAAGAACCCGGCCGGCACTTCGTCCCCCGTGAGGCGGAAGCGTGTCGTAGTGACCGGAACCAGGGTGTACACGGGCTGCCCCGGTACCGTCAGCTTGAGATGCCCGTTTACCAGCTGCACTTCCGCGGTGACCGGCAGCGAGGGCGAGGCGAAGGACCCGGTGTAGCGCGGCAGATCGGCCTCGGCGAGGTGGACGCCCGGCGTGGTGTCGGCCTCTTCCGGCTTCCGCCTGAACTCCGCCAGATCGACCACTTTCAACGCATCCACTTTTCCGGTGTCGTCCAGGGTGAAGGTGACGTAGGCCTTTCCCAGGCGTCGCTGCCGCCAGATCGCCTGGAAGGTGTCGTACTGCCAGTGGGCGAGGTCGGCCACCAGGGTGCCGTACTGGAGCACCAGTCCCGGATTCTCCCGCCGGACCACCGCGTCGCCGTTGAGGGTGTCGGTATAGCTGCCCACGTACTTCTCCAGCGGGAGCGAAGGAGAGGTGCCTGAGATCCGCTGCTTCTCCCGCTTCTTCTGCTCCGCTTTGGCCTGCGCTCTGTTCTCGCGGGCGGACTTGAGGAAGATGGCGCTCCAGTCCTTCGGCGGCTGCTTCAGATAGGCGTCGAAGACCCGATACATGAGCGCGTAAGTCAGATCGTTCTGGTCCAGGTTGCTGAGAATGACGATCCCCGTCTTCTCTTCCGGCAGCATCCCCACGAGCGCGCTCATGCCATCGATGTTCCCGCCGTGCTGGACGACCAGCCGGCCCTGATAGTCGTGCAGCATCCACCCCACCCCGTAGTTGAACAGGTGGGTCCCCTGGATCACCGTCTTCCAGAACCCTTCGAGCGGCACGATGGTCTGCGGCGTGTGCGTCTCGTCGAAGGCGGCGGCACTGATGAGCGGCTTGCCGGCCACCCGCCCGCCGGAGAGCTGGAAGCGGACCCACTGGGCCATGTCCAGGACGGTGGAGTTGATCGAGCCCGCGGGGGCGATGGCGTCGAGGTTGAAGTACGGGACCGTCCGCACGGTGTCCTCGATCTCCGCGTGTGGCGTCGCGACGTTCGGCAGGCCCTCGAGCGTGGTGACGCTGGTGTTGCTGCTCGTCATGCCGAGCGGCGTGAAGATCCGCCGGCGCACCACCTCGTCCCACGACATGCCGTTCACCCGCGCGGCGACCTGCCCGGCCGCGAGATACATCAGATTCGAGTAGCCGAAGTGGGAGCGGAAGCTGTACGTTGGCTTCACGTAGCGCACCTGATGGAGCGCGCTGTCCCGGGTCATGTGCTCGGCGAACAGGATCAGGTCGGCCGCCGTGAGGCCACTGCGGTGGGTCAGCAGATCGCGCACCGTGAGCTCACGGGTCGCATAGGCATCATAGAGCTGGAGGTCGGGGAGATAGTTGGTCGCCCGGTCGTCCCACCTGACCTTGCCCTGGTCGACCAGCATGGCCACGGTCATGCCGGTGAACGCCTTGGTGGCGGACCCGATGGCGAAGAGCGTCCGGGCGTCCACCGGGTCAGGCTTGCCCAGCGTCCGCACGCCATACCCCTTGGCGAGCACCACCGAGTCGTTGCGCACGATCGCCACGGCCAGCCCCGGCACCTGCCACTGCGCCATGCTCCGGGTGACGTAGGCGTCGAAGCCCTCCAGCGGCTTGGCCTGGGCCGAGACCGATGCGCCGGGGTGAAGCAGTACGAGGAGAAGCAGGCCACCGGGTCTCATGATGGGCTCCCATCGGAGGACTTGCGCCGGCAGCGCCGGGCGCTCATTGTTGGAGCAATGTATACAATCTTGAATCCACTGGCCAGACCTCGATGACCCTCCGGCCCGAGCGTCTCACCCTGCGCGAGGTTCAGCTCCCGCTCAAGGAACCGTTCCGTATCTCGTCCGGCACGCAGACGCTCCGGCGCATCCTTCTCCTCGAGGTCGAGGACGCCTCGGGCGCCGCGGTCTGGAGCGAATGCGTCGCGCCCGAGCAGCCCAACTACAGTCCGGAGACCATCGACACCGCCTGGCTCGCCATCCGCAACTGGGTCGCGCCCCGCGTCCTGGGACGCACGTTTCAGGACCCGGCCGAGGTCTTCCCCGCGCTGGAGCGGGACTTCCGGGGCCACCTCATGGCCAAGGCCGCCGTGGAAATGGCGCTCTGGGCGCTCGACGCGGAGCTGCACGGTCTCCCGCTCGCCCTCCGCCTCGGCGGCATCCGGTCGTGCATCGAGGTGGGCATCTCCCTCGGCATCCAGTCCACGCCGGCCGCGCTGGTGGAGCGGGCCGGCCAGGCCCTCGCGGCAGGATATCGCAAGGTCAAGATCAAGATCGAGCCTGGCGCGGATGTGGCGTACATCCGCGCCGTGCGCGAGGCCCTGGGCGCCGAGGCTCCGCTCATGGCGGACGCCAACAACGCGTATTCGCTGGCCGATGCCGACCGTCTGATCGAGCTGGACCAGTTCGGACTCATGATGATCGAGCAGCCGCTCGCCTGGGACGATCTCCAGCGGCACGCCCAGCTCCAGCGGCGGCTCAGGACGCCGCTCTGCCTGGACGAGTCGATCACCTCGCTCGACCGGGCCGAAGACATGGTGGCGCTCGGCAGCGGGCGGGTCATCAACATCAAGCCGGGCCGGGTGGGCGGGTTCGGACCGTCGATCGCGATCCACGACTTCTGCGCCCGGGCGGGCATTCCGGTATGGTGCGGCGGCATGCTGGAGAGCGGAGTCGGCCGGGCCTACAACGTCGCCCTCGCGTCCTTGTCCAACTTCGTCAAGCCGGGTGACATCTCTCCCAGCTCGAGGTATTGGGCCGAAGACATCGTGAGTCCCGAGTGGACCATGAATCGTGACGGCCTCGTGGCAGTCCCGCGCGACCGGCCGGGAATCGGCGTGACCATCGATCGGGAGCTGGTGGCGGGTCTGACGGTGCGGGAAGAGCGCCTGGGGCGTGTCTGGTGAACGGCGAATCCGCCCAGGCCACGCTGAGACGCGTCCTTGGCCTCCGGCAGTTGATCTACATCGTGATCGGCACCGTGATCGGCTCGGGAATCTTCATCGTTCCGGGCGCGGTTCTGCGCCAGTCCGGGGGATCCGTCGGCCTGGCGCTGCTGGTCTGGCTGATCGCCGGCGTGCTCTCGCTGCTGGGAGGACTCACCTACGCCGAGCTCGGGGCCATGCACCCGAAAGCGGGCGGACTGTACATCTACATTCGTGACGCGTTCGGCCCGTTTCCCGCGTTCCTCTTCGGCTGGACCCTCTTCTTCATCATCGGCAGCGGCTCGGTCGCGACGCTGGCCGTCGCCTGGGTGACGTACCTGGGCCAGCTCGTTCCGCTGAGCCCCGTCGCCGCGCGGATGACGGCGATCGGCATGATCGCGGTGATCGCCATCATCAACGTGCGTGGAACGCGGAGCGGCGCCCGGGTCCAGGACTGGACCACTTTCTTCAAGGTGGCCGGCATCGTGATCATGAGCGGCCTGTTCCTTCTGCGAGGCCGCGGGCTGCACGGTCTCCAGGGTGGGCTCTGGCCGCACGCGATCTCCGGAGCGGTGCTTTCCGGCATCGGCCTCTCCATGATCGGAACGCTGTGGGCCTACGAAGGGTGGCAATACGTCACCTACTCGGCCGGCGAGGCCAAGGACCCGCAGCGGACATTCCACCGGGGCATCGTGCTCGGCACAGCCGCGCTGATCGCCATTTACCTCCTCGCGAGCGTGGGCTACCTCGCCGCGCTGGGGCCGGCCGGAGTCGCCGGCACGGACCGGGTGGCGGCCGATGCCGCGACCGCGCTCTTCGGGCCCGTGGCCGGGAAGGCCATCGCACTGGTGATCCTGGTCTCGATCTTCAGCGCCACGAATGGCATCGTGCTGACCGTCCCGCGCGCCTTCTTCGCGATGGCCCAGGACGGGATCTTCTTCCGCAAGCTCGCCGAGGTTCATCCTCGCTTCGGCACGCCGGCATTCGCCATCATCGCATGCTCCGCCTGGTCCATGCTCCTTGCGGCCACCGGAACGTTCGAGCAACTCCTGACCTACGTCGTCTTCATCGGCTGGCTCTTCTACGGACTCGGCGCGCTCAGCGTCTTCAGTTATCGCCGCCGCGAGCCGCTGGCCCCGCGCCCGTTCCGGGTTCCCGGTTACCCGATCACGCCGATCCTGTTCGTGGTCTCCGCCGCCGCCATCGTGATCAACACCACGGTGGCCCAGCCGGGTCGCGCCGCGGTGGGATTCGGCGTGGTGCTGCTGGGCTCGCCGGCGTACTTGATCTGGCGCAGGCGCGGCGCGGCCCGCCTGACCGAGCACCTAGCCCCGAGTGGAGCCGGAAAGCCCGGCGAATGAGCCACGCTCGGTCGCGGGTAGGCTTCGATCCCTCGCCCACCGCCGGCGAGGCAGGAGTGGACGGCATCGTCATCCGCCGGGTGGAGACCCAGGCCGAGTACGACGAATGTGTGCGCATCCAGGACGAGACGTGGGGAGCGGACTTCAACGAACGGGTGCCGAGTACGATCTTCCGCGTGAGCCAGTACATCGGTGGTGTGACCGCCGCCGCCTTCGCTCCGTCGGAGCGCAGGATCCTCGGCTTCGTGTTCGGCATGACCGGCGTACAGGACGGCCGGCTGGTCCACTGGTCGGACCTGCTCGCGGTGCGCCAGGAGGCCCGCGATCGTGGAATCGGGCGCCGCCTCAAGCTCTTTCAGCGATCGCTGGTGCTTCCGCTCGGGGTCACCCGAATGATGTGGACCTTCGATCCGCTGGTGGCGCGAAACGCGCACCTCAACCTGAACGCGCTCGGTGCCACGGTCGCCGAATACGTGCCGGACATGTACGGCGTCGATACCGGCAGCGCGCTGCACAGCGGCGTGGGCACGGATCGTTTCATCGTCGCATGGGATCTCAACGCCGCGCCACGGACCCCCGCCCACGATCACGGGCTCGCGAGTCCGCCGCCCACCCGGCTGATCGTCAATCGGGAAGATCGGGTCGGTCAACCCCCGACGGTCCATTCGATCGACGACTTCTCCGAGGCCTACATCGCCATTCCGGCCGACATCCAGCAGGTGATCGCGACGGCGCCCGAGTTGGCGCGCGCCTGGCGGGACACCACCCGCGAGGCCTTCGTCGAGTACCTGAGGCGCGGCTACCGCGTGAGTGGATTTCACCGCTCCGAAGGACGCGGCTTCTACCGGCTCACCCCGGGCGGATCGTGACTCCGCTACCTCCCGGTATCGCCGAGGCGTTCACGAACGACGAAATCGCCTGGCTCTACGCTCTCCGACGCGATCTGCACCGCCACCCCGAGCTCTCCTGGCAGGAAGAAGGCACCGCGAGGCGGCTGGAGCACGCGCTGTCGTCGCTTGGGGTGTCGGATATCGCGCGAGTCGCGGGTACCGGAGTGCTCGCCCGGATTCCGGGACGTCGCGCCGGCGCGCCAGTGGTGGCGATTCGGGGTGACATCGACGCGCTACCGATCCAGGAGACGACCGGACTGGCCTTCTCCTCCGAGACGGCGGGCGTCATGCACGCCTGCGGTCACGACGTCCACGCGACCTGGGCGGTGGGCGCGGCGTTGCTGCTTCACAAGGCGCCGGCGGATGGGGACGTGTTGATCCTGCTGCAACCGGCCGAGGAAGCGGCGGAGGGTGCGGCGGCGATCATCCGGAGCGGCGCACTCGAGAGCGTGGCGGCGATCTTCGGCGCCCACGTGGATCGTCGTTACGACGTGGGTCAGGTCGTGGTCCGGGAGGGACCAATCGCCGCCTCGGCCGACTTCTTCCGGATCGAGCTCGTCGGCGCGGGTGCCCACGGTGCGCGCCCCCACGAGTCCGCCGATCCGATCGTCGGGGCCGGCATGTTGATCGCCGCGCTTCAGACCCTGGTCTCGCGCCGGCTCGATCCCGCGGTGCCTGGCGTGGTGACCGTGGCTACGATCCACGCCGGCACCGCCGACAACATCATCCCCGACCGCGCGCTGCTCACCGGCACGGTACGCGCGGTCGACGCAGCATCACGCACGCTGCTGCTCGGAGAGCTGCGCCACGTGTCGGAACGAGTGGCGGAGGCACATCGTCTCACCGCGCGGGTCACCCTCGATCAGGGTACGCCGCCGATCGTGAATCCGCCTGGGCCGACGGCGTGGGCTCGTGAAGCCGTGCGCTCGGTGCTGGGTCCGGGGGCGGACGTGCCCCTGGCGGGGACCAACATGGGGGGCGAGGACTTTGCATTTTATCTGGAGCGCATGCCGGGATGCTTCCTGCGGGTCGGTGCGCGGGAGCCCGGCGGCGGCTGGCTGCCGGCCCACGCGTCCAATTTCTACGCCGCCGAGGAAAGCGCGCTGGTGGGCGCCGCCGTCCTGGCGGAGACCGCGCGTCGGGCAGCGGCCGCGCTGTCTACTTGACCGCCGGTCGCCAGCAGCCGCCGCGCAGCACCCGGCCCGCCTTCGCGCCGGTGTACTTGCCCTCGGCCACCGCAACCTCGCCGTTCACCACCACGTAGTCGATCCCGACGGGGGCTCGCGTCGGATGCTCCCAGCTTGCCGCATCGTCGATGCGGTCGTAGTCGAACACCGTCAGGTCGGCTCGCAGCCCCTCGCGGATGACACCCCGATCGCTCAGGCCCATTCGCGCGGCAGGCCACGACGTCATCTTCCGCACCGCCTGCTCCAGCGTCAGCAGATGACGCTTCTTCACATATTCGGCGATGACCCTCGGAAATGTTCCGTAGGCGCGGGGATGTGGCAGGCCGAGCGCGTCGACCTCGCCGAACTTCGCGGCCGCGGCCGCATCGCTCCCGATGCTGGTCCACGGCTGGCTGAGCGCGGTCTCGATGTCCTTCTCGTCCATCATGAAGAAGAGGGCCATCGCCCGGTTGGGCAGTGCCTCGAGCACGATGTCCCAGGCGACATCGGCGGGGTCGCGGCCGAGCCTGCGCGCGATCTGCGCGATGCTCTGAGACCGCTCCGCCTCGTACTTGGGATTGTACGGATTCGCCAGGACGACGCGGTCCCAGCCGCCCGACGCCTGCACCAGGTTGGACCAACCCGGCAGCGACCCCGCCGCCACTTCACGCTTCAGGCGCCGGCGTACCGTAGAGTCCTTGAGCCGCTGAAAGCCCTGCTCCTCGCCGTCGGCGAATACCCAGTTGGGAACCGTGATGCTGAGACCGGTCCCGCCGGCCTCATACGGATACATGTCCGCCGCCACGTCCACCCCGCGCGCACGTGCCGCGTCCACCTCGGCGATCGCCTGCTGCATCAACCGGCCCCAGCCGGGTGCGTAGGCCGCCTTGAGGTGGAAGATCTCCACCTTGACGCCGGCCTTCTCGCCGATCTCGACGGCTTCGCGAACGGCGGAGACCAGGTTCTCACTCTCGTCCCGCATGTGGGTGGCGTAGAACCCGTTGCACTTGGCGGCCAGCCTGGCCAGCTCGATGAGATCGGCGGTGGTCTGGAAGCTCTCCGGTGGATAGATGAGCGCGCTGGAGACTCCAAACGCGCCCTGATCGAGCGCCAGCGAGACATCCGCTTTCATCCGGGCCATCTGAGCGGGTGTGGGCGAGCCGGCGCCATCGCCCATCGCATCGACTCGCGCCTGCGCGGCGCTGTAATAGGTGCCGAAGTTGACGGCGATCCCCTGGTGCTCGAGGCGGGCGAAGTAGTCGCCGACCTCCCCGGCGGGCACCGGCGTGCCGCCCTCGCCGCCGATGAGGCTGGTCACGCCCATGCGCAGCTTGTTCTCCGCCGCGCCATTCTCCAGCAGCACTTGCCCCGACTGGTCCATCATGTCGATCCAGCCGGGGGAGACGTAGCGCCCCGCCGCGTCGATCTCCCTGCGGCCACGCTCTCGCACCACGCCCACCTTCGCGATGATGCCCGCTCGTACGGCCACGTCTGCCCTCACCCAGGGATTGCCGGCACCATCGAGCACCCGTCCGTTGCGGATGACGAGATCGTAGCCCGGCGCCGGCTCCGCGCCCCTGGTCCCGGCGTGACCGGCGCAGCCCGCCAGGAGAGCGAGAGCGGCGAGGCGGCCGGCGCTCTTTCTCGACGGGAACGACATCATCAGAAATTCACGTTGAAGGCGATCAGCTTGTACACCAGCGCTACCCACAAGACCGTCACCGAGGAGACGGCGAGGACCAGGCTCCACACCTTGGCCGGCCAGCGCCGTTTCCCGGTCCACACCACCCGGCTGTGCCAGAGCGCGATCAGCGCCGCGCCTGGAAAGACGACCAGGCTCACCAGGTGCAGCAGCCAGACCCAGGGATCGAGCTTGGAGCTCACCGCCGGGCCGCTCGAGTTGATCGCGGAGAAGAGTCCGAACCAGCCGAGAAGGGCGAGCACGATCAAGGCCGCGGCAACCCGTATCCACCGGTGCGCCGAAGCCTGGCGACCTTCCAGCGCGAAGCCGGCGCGGTAGTGGCGGCGCACCAGCGCCGCGGTGGGCCAGAGCAGCAGCGTCAGCAGCAGTGCTGCAATCGACGCCTCGAGCAGCGGCAGCAGCCAGGCCGATGACCGCCACCACGGCGAGGGCAGGAATACCATGAACGGCGAGATGAAGCCGCCCGTGAACATGGCCACCCTGCCGCCCTCCAGCTTGGCCGCCAGCCAGTCCTTGCCGTCCACCTCCCGCCAGATGAGCGGCGACACCTCGCGCCACTTCTTCGGCTCGCCGTTCAGACCGTCCAGCAACGGCAGGCTGATGGTGCTGTCCTCGTTGGCCGTGACCTTCACGTCGCCGATGAGTCCCAGAATGCTCAGGAAGTTCGACTGTGAGCGGCGGGAGTTGTCGTAGTGTCCGGCGATGAGACGGGCATGCTCGCTCGCGGTCTTGGGGTCCACCCGCCCGTCGGCGGTCTCACCGGGCAGGTAGCGGTCGGCGAACTGGTCGAAGAGTGCGTTCCGGAGCGGCCCCGCCGCCCCGTCCTTGCCAGGGCTGTTCATGGAGATGAACAAGCCGACGCCGTCGTCGATGAAGAGGTGAAGGTCACTGTGGAACCAGTAGGTGTCTCCACCATGGGCGATCGCCCGCCGGCCGTTGCGGTTGGTCTCGTAGAAGCCGAGCAGCATGCGGTTCACCCGGGGCAGAATGGTGAGCGGCGTGCCGTGCATCATCCGGGCGGTCTCGGGCTTGAGGATCTCCGCGGATCCGAACTTGCCGTTCTGCAGGTGGGCGATCATGAACAGTCCCATGTCATGGCCCGATGCCGCGAGACTGCCGGCCGGTCCGGCAACCACCACCTCGAATGGTTTGGCCGAGTCGGATGCGACGCGGTATCCCCGGGCCATGTCGCCCTTGAGCCGGACGGGAAGTGGCTGGCGGAACGTGGCGTGCTCCATCCCCAACGGGCCGAAGATGTGGCGCTCGACATACTCATCGAATGGCTCGCCCGAGACCCGCTGGATCACATACCCCATGAGCGCGGTCGCATAGTTCGAGTACGCCGGGACCTGGCCGGGAGGATAGATCCGGTGCGGCGTCCAGTCCTTGAGCCAGGTTTCCAGCGACTTGATCCGGGTGGAGTCGGACACGATCAGGTTCTTGTCCACCTCCTCGAACCCCGGCGTGTGCGTCATGATGTTGCGCAGGGTGATCGGCTTGCCGAACGCCGGCGGAATCTTGAAGTCGAGGTACTCGTTCACGTCGTGGTCGAGGTCGAGCTTCCCCTGCTCGACCAGCTGCATGGCCGCCGTCCAGGTGAAGAGCTTCGATACCGAGCCGGGACGGAAGAGGGTCCGCCGGGGATCGACCGGAAGATGCCTGGCGACGTCGGCGTAGCCGTAGCCCTTCTCCGCCAGGATCGCGCCGTCCTTGACCACGACCACGACGGCTCCGGCGATGTTTCCCCGCTGCAGAGCATAGGGCAGGTACCCGTCGAGCCAGGCCTCGACGTCCGCCCGGGTGAGCTGGGGCGCGGTCGGGATGGGCGGTCCCACCGGGGTCTCCTGCTCGACCTGGGGGGCGGGCGCGGAAGGCTTGGTCGGTTTCTGGGCCCTGGCGTCGCGCCCGCCCGACGCCGTCACCGCGGCGACGATGGCCGCTATCCGAAGCACAGTATACATTTGCGCATACACTAAGCTGCGCCAGAGTCCGCTCACCGGTCGAGGGGTCTGCATGCGTTCACCTGTGTGGATTGTGGGAGGGTGGCTCGGCGCGCTCGCGCTGGGCGGGTTCGACTCGGACGCGCCCGCCGCCCGGACCCTGCTGCCGGACAGTCTGGCTCGGACCATCGACACGGTCTTCGCCAAGTTCGACCGGACCGATTCCCCCGGCTGCGCGCTCGGGATCTACCGCAACGATCAGATGGTCTACGCGCGGGGCTACGGCAGCGCCAACCTCGAGCTCGGCGTCCCCATCACCCCGGCCACGGTCTTCGACATCGGCTCGACCTCGAAGCAGTTCACCGCGATGAGCATCCTGCTGCTGGCGCGGGATGGAAAGCTCGCCTTGGACGACACGGTTCAGCGCTACGTGCCCGAGCTGCCGGACTCCCACAGGCCGATCACGATCCGTCATCTCCTGCATCACACCAGCGGCATCCGGGATTACCCGACCCTCATGGAGCTGGCGGGGGAGCGGTTCGAGAACGTCTCGACCGACGCGGATGCGCTCGCGATCATCGGCCGCCAGCGCGCGCTCGACTTTCCGCCAGGCAGCGAGTGGGAGTACAGCAACTCGGGCTTCTTTCTGCTGTCGGTCATCGTGAAGCGGGTGAGCGGACGGAGCCTCCGCCAGTTCGCCCAGACCAGCATCTTCGACCCGCTGGGCATGACCCACACCCACTTTCACGATGACCACCGGATGATCATCCCCAACCGGGCCACCGGCTACGATCCGCCGGACAGCACCGGGAGCTTCCGGATCGACATGTCCAATTTCGAGCAGACCGGCGACGGCGCGGTGAACACCACGGTCGAGGACCTGCTGCTCTGGGACCGGAACTTCTACTCCGGCAAGGTGGGCGGCGCGGAGGTTCTGGCGGAGATGGTGAAGCCCGGCACGCTGAGGGACGGTAAGGCGCTGGACTACGCCTCGGGTCTGTTCGTGAGCGAATATCGGGGGCTGCGCACGGTGGCGCATGGCGGGGCGTGGGCCGGCTACCGGGCGGAGCTGCTCCGGTTCCCCTCGGAACACGTCTCGGTGGCCACGCTCTGCAACGTCGCCCGGTCGAATCCATCCGGGCTGGCGCGCAGGGTCGCCGATGTCTATCTGGCCGACCGATTCCCCGCCGCGGCGCCGGCGCCTGCCGTCTCGGCCCGGCCGGACACGAGGAGCGCCCCCGTCCCGCAGGCAACGCTGCGGGGCGTGGCCGGCACCTACCGGGACCCGGGGAACGGCGGCGTGGCTCACGTCACCATGGAGAACGAGGCGCTGCACCTTCAATTCGCCGGATACTCGCTCGACCTCCGGCCGGTCGGGCCCACAGAGTTCGAGGTGGTGGACGCGGAGGCGAGGCTGCACTTCAGGAGGGCGTCCGCCGCGGCTCCGCGGCAGATCCGGATCAGCGGCTCCGGCCTGGGGAACCGGGTGTTCACCGCGATCGAGCCCGCCAGGCCGTCCCGCGCGGCTCTGGCCCAGCTTGCGGGCGAGTATTTCAGCCCCGAGCTCGGGGCCGGCTATCGGATCACCCTGGAGTCTGATTCGCTCGTCCTCCATGCCAGGAATCTGCCCGTGAGCGCCCTCGAGCCGATCGTTCGCGACGAATTCGAGTCCTCCGCCGCCGGATTCACCCTGCACTTCACCCGAAATGGCGCCGGCCGAGTGACCGGCCTGACGCTCGCGGCCGGTCGGACCCAGGGCGTCCGGTTCGAGCGGCGGCGTCCTACCAGCTCCCCCGTTCCCCGGCGCGGTCGATGACTCGCTCCAGCCGCTCGGCCGCATTGCGCCAGTTGGTCTGGACCGCGCGCTGGGCGGCGTCCGCGTTTCCCCGCTCGATCGCGGTGGCGATGGCCTCGTGCTCGGCGACGGAAGTCGCCAGGTCGCTCACCAGCAGGCTCACGTACAATCGCTCGTAGCGCTCCGCCTGGGGCTTGATGGTCCGGTGCAGCACCAGGAGCCGGCGGCCGGCGCCGGCTTCGACGTAGGTCCGGTGAAAGGTGCTGTCGAGATCGTGCAGCCGGTTGAAGTCGGGACGCCGGACGGCGGCCTCGCGCCGAAAATCGGCGTTGATGGCGCGGAGCGTCCGCGCCAATGCCCGGCGCTGGCCGACCGGCAGGCCGGCGGCCCACCGTCCGCTCAGGCCCTCGATCTCGGCGACGATGTGGAACAGCTCGCGGGCATCGTCGCTGGTGAGGGGAGAGACCGTCGGACGAGCCAGCCGCCCGCCGGACGGATCCACGATGTAACCCTCCTGCTGCAGCCGCTGCAGCGCCCCGCGCACCGGGGTCCGGCTCACCCCCAGGCGCCCCGCGACGTCGCTCTCGACGATCCGGCTTCCGGGGGCCAGGTGGCCGTGCACGATCAAGTCGCGCAGCTGCTCGTACACCATCAGCGGCCGCTCCCCGCGGACGATCGTCGAGGAACGGACGGGCCCAGGCTTTCGGGGTGCGGCCGCGGGGCCTTTCATGATCGTCTCCGGGACGGATGCGGGACGGGGTGGGCCGGCGCCGGCGTGGCGGGGTCGGGCAACGATAGCACGCTGGGCGACCGGCTGTCGAGCCGAGCGGCTCATCGTGGCTCCCCCGGGGACGTCTTGCGCATTTGCGTTTCGGTACCCATTGTTGTATCTGAAACTGTATACACTGCGGACCCGGCAACATAGCGAGTCCATGGAACCCCACGCAAGAGCGCCCGACGCGCCTTCATCCCGTCCCCGGAGGCAGAGCATGCTGAACCTCGTCCTGGCCGCGCTCGTGCTGGGCCCGGCGACCGTCGCGCAGGCCCAGGACTCCGTGGTCGCAGGCATCGTCCTCGCGGCGGCGACCGACGTGCCGCTGGACGGCGCCCGCATCACGGTCGAGGGCACGCCGCTGGTCCAGACCACCGACGCCAGGGGGCAGTTCCGCTTCGCCGGCCTCTCGGGCGCCGAGGTCACCCTCCACGTGGTCCGGATCGGTTACCAGCCGGCATCGATGGTCGTGCGGGTGGGCCGGACCGACGTGAGAGTGGCGCTGCGCGAGACCACCGTCCGCCTCAACGAGATCGTGGTGACCGGCCAGCCGCAGGGGACCGAGCGGCGGGCGGTGGGAAACTCCATCGCCACCATCGACGCCCCGGCTTCGCTCGAGCTCTCCGGCGCGGCTGACCTCGGCAAGCTCATCAACGGCCGGGCGGCGGGCGTGACCATCATCCCCGGATCCGGACGGGTCGGCACCGGCCCGACCATCACCGTGCGCGGCCTCGGCTCGCTCTCCCTGAACAGCCAGCCCCTGCTCTACATCGACGGCGTCCGGGTGGCCAACGACATCGCCACCGGACCCACCGGCGCTCCCAGTGGGAGCGTGATCTCGCGGCTGGACGACATCGCGCCCGAGGACATCGAGAGCATCGAGATCATCAAGGGCCCGGCAGCCAGTACCATCTATGGTACGGAGGCGTCGAACGGCGTCATTCAGGTCATCACCAAGAAGGGCCGAGCGGGCGCCAAGCCGCAGGTGAATCTCACCATCCGGCAGGGGACCAACTGGTTTCAGGACCCGGAAGGCCGCATCCCCACGAACTTCGCCTCCGATGGAGCCGGCGGGATCCTCTCGTGGAACCCGGTGGAGCAGGAGAACGCCCGCGGCACTCCGATCTGGCAGAACGGCTATTTGCAGAGCTACAACGCCTCGGTGTCGGGTGCCGCGGATGCGGTGCGGTATTACGTCTCCGGCACTTACAGCGACGAAGACGGGATCGAGCCCACCAACGGACTGCGCCGGTTCGCCGGGCACGCCAATCTGTCGTTCCCCATCAACCACAACATCGACGTCAACACGAGCCTCAATTATGTGCGGGGAAAGACCCACCTGGGCCTCGATTATGGGAACGGCGTGTTCTTCAATACGCTCTTCGGCACGCCCTTGCTGGCGGACTCGCCGAGTCGCGGGTTCTTCCAGGCGCCCCCGGAAGCGTTCTATTCTGGCGTGTTCGACAACACCCAGGACATTTCCCGATTCACCGGCAGCGCGACGATCGCCCACCACCCGGTCAAGTGGTTCGACCACCGCCTGACCATAGGCGCGGATCAGACCGGCGAGGACAACCAGGCACTGACCACGTTCATGCCGGCGGACGTGGCCCAGTACTTCGACCCGGTCAGCGCACTGGGGTCCCTCTTCATCAACCGGCGGGACATCGGGCTCTACACGGCGGATTACAGCGCGACCGCGCACTTCAATGTCTCGCCCAAGGTGAGCTCGGCCACGTCGATCGGTGGGCAATACTACCAGCGGCGTCTGGACACCCTCGGAATCCAGGGCACCGAGTTTCCGGCCCCCGGGCTCAAGACCGGCATCTCCACCGCGAACACCTTCGGCAGCCAGGACTTCATCACCAACAAGACGATCGGCCTGTTCGGCCAGCAGCAGTTCGGCCTCAACGACCGCATCTTCCTGACCGCCGCGGTCCGGGTCGACAACAACAGCGCATTCGGCGACAACTTCGATCTCGCGACGTACCCCAAAGTGAGCGGCACGTGGGTGATGAGCGAGGAACCCTTCTGGCGATTCGGATTCGTCAACGCCCTCAAGCTCCGTGCGGCCTACGGCGCGTCCGGCCAGCAGCCGGAGAGCTTCGCGGCGCTGCGAACCTACGCACCGGCCACCGGGCCGAACGACGACCCCACGGTCACTCCGCAGTTCGTCGGCAATCCGGACCTCAAGCCCGAGCGCGGCGAGGAGTTCGAGATCGGCTTCGAGGCAGGCCTGTTCAACCGGATCGGGCTCGATTTCACCATCTTTTCCAAACAGACCAAGGACGCCATCCTGCTCCGCGGCACCCCGCCGTCGGGAGGGTTTCCCGGCCAGCAGTTCGTGAACATCGGCCAGGTGAGCAACAAGGGGATCGAGCTGCAGGTGAACGCCCAGCCGATCACCACGCCGAACTTCAGCTGGGACATCGCCGCCAGCATCGCGACAGCGCACAACTACATCGCCGATCTCGGCGGAATCCCCAGCATCTCCCTCGGCCTCCCGCTGCAAAGCCACATCGAGGGGTTTCCGATCGCCTCCTACTTCATCAAGCGGGTCGTGAGTGCCGAGGTGGATCCGGCGACCGGTGCGGTCACCAGCGCGCTCTGCGACGGGGGCAAGGGAAACCCGGCGGTCTCGTGCGACGACGCTCCCCTGGTCTTCGCGGGGACCCCGATTCCGAAAGTCACCGGGGCGTTCACGACCACGCTCACCCTGTTCAAGAACTTCCGGCTGTACGGATTGGTGGACTTCAAGCGAGGCCATCGCCGGTTCAACGCCGACCATTGGATCCGCTGCGACGCCTTCCTCGAGTGCCTCGAGAACGCCAACCCACAAGGCGCCGATCCGATCCTGCTGGCGGACATCGCGCTCGGGGGAGATCTCACGACGGTCGGCTCGTTCATCGAGGACGCGAGCTTCTTCAAGCTCCGCGAAATCTCGGCGAGCTACACGCTGCCCGATCGGTGGGCGGGAGCCGTCGGCGCCAGCCGCGCCACGATCACGCTCAGTGGCCGCAACCTGCACACCTGGACCAAGTACACCGGCCTCGACCCCGAGAGCCTGAGCAACCCTGGCGAGCTGGACTTCTTCTCCCAGGCGGTGACCCCGACGCTGGCGCAGTTCGTGACGACCATCAGCCTCAACTTCTAGCCGCGCCGCGGCCGGACCCGACGAGAGGATCGACTCATGAGCCGCACATCCCTGCCACGGGGCAGGCGCTACCTGACTCACACGCTGGCGGCAGTGGGACTGGGCGCGGTCCTGTGTCTGGCGCTCGCCGCCTGCCATGACGTGACCTCGCTGGATCAAGAGGCGCCCAGCCGGATTCCCGCGAGCGGCCTGGAGAAGCCGGAGAACGCCGCGCTGCTGGTGGACGGCGCGGTCGGCGATTTCGAGTGCGCACTGGCGAACTACATCGTGGCGGGCGGCCTGGTCGCGGACGAGCTGGGCAACGCCGAGCTCCGGAACGACGTCTGGGACTTCGACCGGCGCACGATCGTTCCGACCAACGTGCGGTACTCCACGCTCACCTGCGGCGAAGACGTCACCACCCCCACGGTCTACACCGTCCTGTCGATCGCCCGCTACGACGCGGACAACATCCTCAAGCTGCTCGATGGCTGGACCGATGAGGAGGTCCCCAATCGCATCGACCTGATCGCCACGGCGGCCGCATATGGCGGCTACACTCTCGTGCTGATGGGAGAAGGACTGTGCTCCGCCGCCATCGACGTCGGACCGGAGCTCACGCCTGCCCAGTTGCTGACCGAGGCGGTGGCCCGGTTCGACCGCGCGATCGATGCGGCTACCGCGGCCGGCGACGACCAGATCCTCAACCTGGCCCTCCTTGGACGGGCTCGAGCCCGGCTGGGATTGGGAGACAAGGCAGGCGCCGGAGCCGACGCGGCCCTCATTCCTCAGGGGTTCCTGCACGAAGCCACCCGCTCCGCCGCCAAGCCGAGGCGGGAGAACTTCGTCTTCACCTACCTCTATCGGGAGCTGGACGGGACCGTCGATGTGCCGTTCCGCGATGTCACCTTCGAAGGCACGCCGGACCCCCGGGTAACGGTCATCGACGCGGGTATCCTCGGCGCGGATGCCGCGACGCCGATCTTCCAGCCGGCCAAGTACCCCAGCATCGAGACGCCGATCCCGATCGCCAGGTGGGAGGAGGCGCAGCTCATTCTGGCGGAAGCGGAGGTAGCGGCCGGAAACGTGGGCGGCGCGGTGGACATCATCAACACGCTGCACTCCAACGCGGGCATTCCGGCCTACGGTGGCGGGACACCGGACCAGGTGCAGACACAGATCATCGAGGAGCGGAGCCGCGAGCTCTTCCTGGAGGGCCAGCGCCTGGGCGACATGATCCGTTACGGTTTGCCGCTCTTTCCCGCGGCGGGAACG
This sequence comes from uncultured Gemmatimonadales bacterium, assembly GCA_963722825.1. GTDB lineage: Bacteria > Gemmatimonadota > Gemmatimonadetes > Gemmatimonadales > GWC2-71-9 > CAVVWJ01. The sequence goes on along the minus strand of CAVROI010000002.1, from coordinate 1,013,970 downwards.
CCTTTCCCCGGCGGCGGTGGCGTATTCGGAACACAGGTGTGCTTACCGCTTCCCACGGTCGAGCGGCTCAACAACCCCAACATTCCGGACTGAGGCGGACCTTCACGTCTTCCCTGCCCCCGCTTGCACTTCGGTGTGAGCGGGGGTTCGGTTGTGGGCCTACGTGCCCCATGGTAACGTCAGTGGCATCGAGCCGGACCGGGTCGATCGACATTCCGGATTCCGAGAAAGGCAAAGGGGAGATGAACGACAAGAAGGAAGCAGCGAAGCCGTCTCCTGACCGGCTCGCCGATCTCGAGCGGCAGGCCGAGGAGATCCGACGGAAGGTTGCCGAAACGGAACGTGAGGCAAACGACACACTCGAGCAGGCGGAGGAACTCGAGGAGAAGAGCCGCGCGCTCGGGGACGAGAGCGAGAAGATTCGGCGCAAGGCTCACGAGCCGATTGGGTTTCCTCCGCCCAAGCCCGAGGACAAGGGAAAGCAGAAGTGAAGGAGCGCGGGGGGTTTTGTGCCACGTGCGGAGCACCCGTGGAATTCGGGATTGCCTGCGCGCGGTGCGAGGCCGAAGACGCCGGCGGACGCACCAGCGGAGGCACTGCCATGACTGATTTTCCCGGACGCGAAGCCCGACTCAAACCGCAATTCGCGCATCTCTACCCGGCGATCACTGCCGGCCAATGGGATGCGGCCGCCGTTCTCGCGGATCGGATGGTCGCCTGGTTGCTGCGCAATCCCAATCCGAAGATCATCGCGACGGCCCGCATTCTCCCGCCGGAGCATTTCGAGTTTCGGGGCGAGGCCGTGCGGCCGGATTCAGTCCCTCCAGGACGATCGCGCCTGGAAGATCAACCGGGATGAGGCTGCGGCAGCGGCCGCCCGTGCTTCCCAGCCAGTTTCGTCGGAACGCATCCCAGCAGGCAGCATGACCTCGATCACGGACGTCGAACTGGCCGCCGAGGCGCCGGTCCCCTCTTTCAGTCGGCCTACTACAGCATCGGTCCGGTGCGGAAGCAAACCGCGCCCGAGGCCAGATTTCCCCAACTTCGGTCACACACGCGAGACGGTCTCCGATCCCCGCCGTTTCCAGCTCGGCCTTCAGTACGACTTCTGATCCATTGGCGGCGGTCGGGCCCCTGCCCGGCCGTCGCACTCCAAACGGGTACTCATGATCTCCGCCTTCTCCGTGACGCGCCTGGCCGGCGGACTGAGCCCGGTCGTGAGAACGTGGGCCGTCGCCGTGCTGGCCGGGACGGCTTGCGTCGGTGCCAAGACCGCCGAGCCGGTGACCCGCTGGGTCCAGTCACCTCGCGAGACCGCGTTCCTCGATACGCTGGAAGAACGCACCTTCAATTTCTTCTGGGAGCGGACCAACCCCAGCAACGGGCTCACCGTCGACCGCTGGCCCACACCGTCCTTCTCCAGCATTGCCGCGGTAGGCTTCGCGCTCACCGCGTACCCCATCGGGATCGAGCGAGGTTACGTCACGCGCGCCGAGGCACGCAATCGAGTGCTGGCGACGCTTCGATTCTTCTGGAGGGCCCCCCAGGGATCTGCACCGACCGGGATGACGGGATACAAGGGGTTCTTCTATCACTTTCTCGACATGGACACGGGACAACGGTTCGAGCAGGTCGAGATCTCGACCATCGACACCACCCTTCTCCTCGGCGGTGTGCTGTTCTGCCAGATGTACTTCGATGCCGACGATGCCGGCGAATCGGAGATACGGGCCCTGGCGGATTCGATCTATGCCCGCGTCGACTGGCGTTGGGCCCTCAAACGGCCTCCCGCGGTAAGCATGGGGTGGCACCCCGAAAAGGATTTCCTGGACAGCGACTGGAAGGGACTCAACGAGGCAATGCTGCTGTACGTGCTCGCGCTCGGCTCGCCGACATACCCAGTCGAGCCCGAGGCGTGGACGAAATGGGCGGCGACCTACCGGTGGGGCGATTTCTACGGCCAGAAGCATCTTGGCTTCGCACCGCTCTTCGGGCATCAGTACTCACATGTCTGGATCGATTTTCGGGGCATCCAGGATGGTTACATGCATGAACGGGGTCTCGATTATTTCCAGAACTCCCGCCGCGCCACCTATGCGCAACGAGCGTACGCCTTCGACAACCCGATGAAATGGACCGGCTACGGGAGTCACGCCTGGGGTCTGACGGCATCGGACGGACCCGGCGACACGACGCTTCGAATCGGCGGGCGGCAACGCAGGTTCTACGGCTATGCCGCCCGCGGGGCATCGTTCACCGAGGTGATCGATGACGGCACCATCGCGCCCACGGCGGCGGGCGGCTCGATCCCGTTCGCGCCGGAGATCACGATTCCGGTTCTCATCGCCATGCGGGAGAAGCACGGTCCGCCGCTCTTCGGGGAATACGGTTTTCTCGACGCCTTCAACGAGACCTTCCCCACCGATCGGCCGCCCGCCAGGGGCCGGGTCGTTCCCGGGCGGGGATGGTACGACACCGATTACCTCGGAATCGACCAGGGCCCGATCCTCATCATGGCCGAGAACTACCGCACTGGGCTGGTGTGGCAGTACATGCGCCGGCATCCGGCCATCATCCGGGGCCTCAAGCGCGCCGGCTTCACGGGGGGCTGGCTGGACCAGACCGGGACCTCGAAATGATCACGCGCGCTAGCGGGGCGTACGCAGGCTGGTCATCCCCCTCCCACCGACGCACATTTGGGCGGTCGCGACAGAACCTCATCGCGCAGAGAGCGAGCGAGATCAAGTGTCGGCGATGCAGTCCGAAGGGTCGGAGCGCTCGGCCGCGTGGCGGTACGGCTTCGCCCTGCTGGCGGTGGCCACGGCGGTCATCGTCACGTGGGCGCTGGAGCTGCTGGGATTGGAGCATCCACCGGCGCCGTTCCTGGCGGCGATTCTGCTCTCCGGCTGGTACGGCGGCATCGGGCCCGTGATTCTGGCAGTAGTGATTTCGAGCCTGGCGTTCGACTTCTTCTTCCTGTCCCCATCCCGCTCCGTCGACCTGAGTCCCCCAAATCCATCCCTCCTTGTCTTCCTGCCGTTCGCGATCCTGGCCGGGTGGTTCAGCGCCGCACGACAGCGAAGCGCGCGCCTCCTCCAGCAGGCGCGAAGCGAGCTGGAGGAGCGGGTGACGACGCGCACGGCTGAGCTGCGGCGGGTAAACCGCGACCTCCAGGTCGAGGTGGCGGAGCGCCTGCGCACGGAGGCCGAGCTGCGGGAACAGACCGCCCGCCTGGACGAGCTGTTCGATCAGGCCCCCGAGGCCATCGTGCTGCTCGCCACCCACGAACAAGTCCTGCGAGTGAACCGGGAATTCACCCGCTTGTTCGGGTACACCGCGGTCGAGGCGGTGGGGAAATCGATCAACGAGCTCGTCGTGCCCGAAGACCTGAATGCGGAAGGGCAACTGTTCATCAATCGCCTGACGGAGCGTGGCGAGCGGATCGAGGTCGAGACCGTTCGGCAGACGAGCGACGGCACGCGGGTTCACGTCTCGATTACCGCGACCCCGATCATCGTGGCGGGGCGACAGATCGCCGAGTACGTGATTTATCGGGACATCACGGAACGCAAGCGGCTGGAGAACGAGCTCCGGCGGAAGGAGACATATCTCGCCGCCGGACAGCAGTTGAGCCACACCGGCACCTGGGCCCGACGAGTCGACAGCGGGGACATCTACTGGTCGGAGGAGACCTTCCAGATCTTCGGCTTGGACCCCGCGCCCACCACGATCCGGCGCGAGCTCGTCACCCGCATGTGGCATCCCGATGACCGCGAGCGCGCCGAGGAAACGATCGCGGCGGCGATCCGCGAGAAGCGGGGGTACGAGATGGATGTTCGAATCGTCCGCCCGGACGGGTCGGTCCGCGACGTACACAGCCTGGGGCGGCCCGTGTTCGATGAGCGCGGAGAGCTGGTCGAGATCATGGGCGTGTTGATGGACGTGACCGAGAGAAAGCGGGCGGAGCGAGCGCTCCGGCGTGCACGGGAACGCACGCTCGAGGCCCGGTACGGGGCCGCCCTCGACGAGCGGACCCGCCTCGCGCGCGAGATTCACGATACCCTGCTGCAGGGCTTCACCGGGATCGCCCTCAAATTGCTCGCGACGACGAATCAGGTGACGGGCCCCCCGGAGATCACTACCGCTCTCCACGATCTGGTCGGCCTCGCGCAAAAGACCCTCGAAGATGCCCGTCGTGCCGTGTGGGATATGCGGTCACCCTCACTCGCGAGTGGGGACTTTCCGACTGCGCTCCGGAACACAGTGGAAGAGGGCCTGCGAGGCGCAGGACTCGACTTGGAGTTCGGAATCGATGGCCTGCCGCGCCGGCTCGATCCGGACGTGGAGGCCACAGTATTCCGAGTCGCGCAGGAAGCCATCGCAAACATCGTGAAACATGCCGAGGCGCGGCGAGTGCGGGTCGGGCTAACCTACAAACCGCGAGGTGTACGCCTGGCGGTGGAAGACGACGGGCGGGGGTTCGCGGTGAATCCCGACTTTCGCACCTATGGCGGGCACTGGGGCCTCCTCGGGATGCGGGAGCGCGCCAGCCAGATACGAGCCAAGCTGTCGGTCGGAAGCCTGCCGGGGCACGGGACCGAGATCGTGCTATTGGCCCCCTACGTGAGATCGCCCGAGTGAACCCTCCTCCCATGGCCGTCAGGTGGCGGCGGCATCCCGAATCAGTGCCGGCCGGACCGGGCCGGCCCCTGCGCCGGTGCGCCCGAGCGCTGCGGCAATCGCGTCGAGGTCTGCCGCCGCAAGCTTGAGTGTCGCCGCGTCGATCCAGCCATCGACCTGCGCCGCCGAGCGGGCGCCGGCGATCGCGCCGGTGACGCCCGGCCAGGCGAGGGTCCATGCGATCGCGATCGTCGATACCGTCGTGTTGTAACGCTCGGCGAGCGGCTTGAGGGCGTCCCGCAGCGCAAGGTTGCGATTGAGCATCGGTGGCCGAAACTCCGGCGACCGCTTGCGCCAGTCGTCAGCCGCGAGTGCGCGATCGGCACTGAAGGTATCGGTGAGTAGTCCCGACTGCATCGGGCTGTAGCAGATGATGCCGGTGTCGTGCTCGGCACACCAGGGAATCTCTCCGGCCGCTACCTCCCGGCGAATCAGGGAGAACGGCGGCTGAAGCGAATCCACGTGGTGGATTGCCTCGCAGCGCGCCAGGAGGCCCACATCGAAGTTCGAAACGCCGGCGGCCCGAACCTTCCCTGCCTGGATCAAGCGCACCATGGCCTCCCACGACTCCTCCACCGGCGTGCCGCTCTGGTCGGGCCAGTGGAACTGATAAAGGTCGAGGCGCTCGACTCCCAGGCGACGCAGCGACGCTTCCACCTCGGTGCGAATCGATTCCGGCCTGAGCACCTGGCGCGGTTCCGCCATGCGATCGCTGTCGTCCCAGATCAGGCCGCCCTTGGTGAACACGTACGGTCGATCCGCCGGGGTCAGGTCCCGCAACAGACGGCCGACCAACTCTTCCGAATGGCCGAGACCGTAGACCGCGGCGGTATCGATCCAGTTGAGTCCGAGCTCGAGCGCCCGACGCATGGCCGCGAGAGAGGCCATGTCGTCCTGCGGGCCCCAGCCGTACCTCCATCCGCCGCCTCCGATAGCCCAGGCCCCGAATCCCACTGGAGTGATATCGAGCCCGCTGGTACCGAGCGGATGAGTGGGCAGGTTCGTGCGCATACGCTTCATCTCCTCTCGCGGCATCGCACCGGCCAATGCGCTTGGTGCTGCTGCGGCGCGCGGGCGCTCACTGCGGCGGCACCAGCACTACCCGTCCGCGCGCGTCACCCCGCGCGACCACCTCGTAAGCTTCTCGGGCGCGAGCCAGCGGAAATCGGGCCGCCACGCGTGGCGGGGTGAGCGCCCCGACGATGAACCCCAGCTCCAGCCTCTCCAGAATCCTGCCCGCGCCCGCCGCGTCGAGCTTCCGGGAGTCTACACCGAACAGCCGAAGCTGGCGCTGGTGGAAGTCGATCATGTCGAACGACACTCTCCGCTCGCCGACCGATGCGATGATCGCGATACGGCCCTTCTCGGCGATCGTGCCCACGTGCGACGCGAAGTCGGCGCCCCCGACGGTGTCGAACCCGACGTCTGCTCCGTGGCCACCGGTGGCCTTGCGAACGGCCTCCACCAGCGTCGGGTCATCGGCGTCAAGGAAGGTGTCGGGCCAGGCCCCGGAGCCGACGTCGTCCGCCGGAGCACGGCAGTCCACGCCGATGACCCGCGCCCCGCGCCAATGCGCCAGCTGGGTCACGGCGCTGCCAACGCCACCCGAGACGCCGAAGACGACCACGGTTTCGCCCTGCCGAACCTGAGCGGCGTCCATCAGGCCCATCCACGCGGTAACGAACGTGAGCGGCACCGCGGCGGCCTCTTCTGCCGAGAGCGTCACGGGGCGCGCACTGAGGCCGGCCACCGGGAAGCGCACGTATTCCGCATGGGTGCCGTCCCGACTGAACCCCAGGTCGCCCGCGGTGCCCCACACGGCCCGACCGAGAAACTCCCGCGGCCCTTCGACTACGACACCGCTGAAGTCTCTCCCCGGCGTGCGGGGCAGGACTGTCCCCTCCATGGTGCCCGCCACGCCCTTCACGTCGCTGGGCTGGACCGCGGCCGCTTCGACCCGAACGAGCACCTCGTCGCCAGCGGTCTCGGGGACCGGCTGGTCGACCACTTCCAGCACGTCGGGCGACCCGAAGCGCGCGAACTGCAGGGCCTTCATCCGACGCTCTCTCCGGGGCAACCCCTCCTCGACCGTCATTTGGCCTCCACCCCTTCTCGCTCGAAAACGCAGCGGGCGCCCCCATCGCGAGGAAGCGCCCGGCGGTTGGACTGTGATGTCGAATCTGGGCAGAGCGCTGTCCGAGGGATTGGACTCCGATGCTCCCCCGATCGGGGTAGCCGGCGACGAGGCTGAACCCTTCGTGCGGCACCCCGAACGGGGAATTGCGCGGTGGCCCGCTCAGGCGTTCCTTGAAGGAGTTTGCCAGCAGGAGCGCGAATTAGATGCACGCGAAGGAAGTCACGGGTAAGAGCGACGCGCGCATCCGCGTGCTCGTCGTCGACGATCACCCCGTCGTCCGTACCGGACTGGCGGCCGTGATCGCCCAACAGGCCGATCTAGAGCTGGTGGCCGAGGCGGAGGATGGAGCGGGTGCCGTCACGCTGTTCCGGGACCATCGGCCGGATGTGGTCCTGATGGATCTTCGGATGCCGGTGATGGACGGCGTGGAGGCGATCCGGGCGATCACCGCCGAGTTTCCGGCGGCGTGCATCCTGGCTCTGTCGACGTATGAGGGCGATGCGGATATCCGGCGTGCGCTGGAGGCGGGTGCGCGAGGCTACCTGCTGAAAGACATGCTCCTGACCGAGGTCATCACCGCGGTCCGCGCCGTGCGGCGCGGCGAACGGGTGATCCCCACCGCGGTGGCGGTCCGGTTGGCCGAATTTCCGGAGCGCAGCGAGCTCACGGAGCGTGAAGTCGAAGTCCTACACCTGGTGGCGAGGGGGCTCAGCAACAAAGAGGTGGCCCGCGCGATCGGCCGTACCGACGAGACGGTCAAGATCCATCTCAAGAACATCTTCGGCAAAATGGGCGTTACCGACCGCACCGAGGCGGTGACTGTCGGGCTGACCCGAGGCCTGATCCACATCGACTGACCCGCCACGGGCTTCGTCTCCAACGACGGCGACGAGACACGGGCGACAGGGAGCTCGTCAGAGATGAACGATGAAATCGTCAGGTTCTGGGATCCGGCGCCACAGGCAGCGACCGGGCTCGCCTGCGCGTACCTCGAGACCGGCCAGTCTCGGCCACATGTCCATGAGGAGTGGCAGTTCGGAGTGCCCGACAACCCCGCTAAGCTGTCGGTGGGCGCATTCCGGCGCCATACCGCGCACGCCACCGACGTAGCAGTGGTTGCCCCGTACGAGGTACACGCCGAAAGTGGGGCCATTGGTGCGACACCGAAGTGGCGGATGCTCTTTGTGGCCCCGTCGCTGCTTGCCCCTCTCTACCGTGCCTTGACGAGCACCACCGGGCGCGAAAGGCCGCGGATCGGTGGAGGGATTCTCACGGATCCACCGGGCGCTCTCGAGCTCCGCGCGCTGCTTCGGGACAGCGAACAGCGGAGGATCGAAGGTACCCAGTTCATGAGCCGCGCCCTTCGCTGGCTGGAGCAGCTGCTGCACCGCCACGCAGCGGGTGCGGCGAGCCCAGCACGAACCCCCGCCGTCGAACGCGCCCGGGTATATCTCCGAGACCGTGCGACTCAACCGGTGAGGCTGGCCGAGGTCGGGGCAGCGGCCGGCGTCACCGTCTCGCATCTGGTACGTTCGTTTTCCAGGGCTGTCGGGCTGCCTCCCATGAGCTATCACGCCCAGGTGCGTCTCGCCCGGGCGCGACGGCTGTTGGCCGAAGGCAAGTCCGCGACGTGGGTCGCCTACGAGTGCGGGTTCGCCGACCAGTCACATCTCAGCCGGCGCTACAAGGAATACTGCGGCCTCACGCCTGGCGCCTTCCAGAGCCAGTATCGCAGGGAGCCGTGTGCCGCCGATGGCCTCAGCGAGCAACCTGCCGCGTTGGATTCGAACGCCGCGTGACCGGCTTCCCGGATCGCTTAACCTGCCAAAGAATTCATAGGCCACAGCGCGCTGAGTTAGAGCGCCGGACCGCAGGTTGAGCCGCTGTTGCTCTTCGGCGGCCTTCCTCCGCTGCTCCATCCAATGGTCGTACCGCTCGGCTGACCCTTCCGCAGCGGCGATCGCAGGGCTTGGTCGAAGCGGGCGTCCTCATCGAACAATTGCCGTCAGCGCCCGCAACATGGGCCCCACATTGGAGACGCCCGGTCCGGTGCTGGCCACTCTTGGCAGGAATTGACAGGACTCCTCCAGCTTCCTAGGTTGTAATCAGTTCAATCCCTGGAAGCAGTCTGCCCGATCTCCTCACGCTCAAGCAGGTAGCCGAGCGCCTCCAGCTCTCTGAACGGACGCTCTACCGCCTCCTCCAACGCGGCGAGCTGCCCGGCCGAAAGGTCGGTGGCCAGTGGCGCTTTCGGATGTCCGAGATCGACTACTGGCTGGACATGCGATTGTCTCACATGCATGCGGCCGATCTGCGCCAACTGGAAGAAGCACGACCACCCGCCCTGGCCCCGCTCAGCGAGGCAATGCGTCCGGAAAACGCCCTGATCCGGGTCTCGTCGGGACCTCCACGTGAGGTGATCAGAGACTTTGTCGCGGCAGTCACCTACCCCGAAACAGTAGACGGCGGTGTGCTCGCCGGACGGATTTACGAACGCGAGGAGCTCTCGAGCACCGCGACCGTCGACGGCGTGGCGTTCCTCCACACGCCGCGCTGGGAGGCCCGCACGCCCATCAAGTCGCCCCTCGTGGCGCTTGGCCGCTTGTCTCAGGCGGTCAACTTCGGAGCGATCGACGGTACACCCACCGATCTGCTGTTCCTCCTTCTCGCCCCCGATGCCCGCACTCATCTCACGCTGCTGGCCAAGGCCGCGCGTCTCTGTCGGGATCCGGGATTACTGAGCGGACTGCGTGGTGCCAGGACCCCCGCCGAAGCAATCGAACTGATTCGAGCGTCGGAGCGCGCGCTGTTCCGTGCCGGCCCCGACGCGGAGGTTTAGGAACCCGTGCAGCTGACCGTCCGCCAGGCCGCGACCTACTTCGGTGTCGACGATCAGACCGTTCGACGCTGGATCGCGGATCGGGAGCTGCCGGTGCACCGGGCCAATGAGCGGCTCCATCTCAACGCCATCGAAGTGTGGGAATGGGCGATCGCCCACGGCGTGCCGGTGTCGCGCCGGTTGCTCGAGGACGCCAGGCGCACGCCCGAGCGCACTCCGCCGCTCTCCGAGCTGCTGGAGCGGGGGGGCATCCACCGTGAGCCGGCCGGCAGCGGGACAAAGGTGGAAGTGCTGGCAGCCATCGTCGCACACCTTCCCCTGCCGCCCGAAGTCGATCGTGAGTTTCTGTTGACAGTGCTCGAGGCCCGGGAGGCAATGGGGTCGACCGGCATCGGCGACGGCATCGCGATCCCGCATGTCCGCAATCCGATCCTGCTGCACGTCAAGCGACCGTTCGTCAGCCTCTTTCTCCTCGATCATCCGGTGGACTTCGAGGCCATCGATGGAAAGCCGGTGCACGCACTCTTCGTCGTCGTGGCACCGAGCATTCCAGTGCACCTGCGAGCCCTGGCGCACCTCGGTCATGTCCTTCGGGACCCCAGCCTTCGCCGCCTCCTGACCGAGCGCGCGCCGGCCGATCGCATCACAAGTCGTATCCGTGAGCTCGAGCGACCGGAGCACGAGGCCGGGCCGACATGAGCTTACTGGCGTGGGCGATCGGGCTCGTACTCAGTGGCGGCGCCGCCGCCCTGGTCTTTCGTCGCGCGGCATCCGTGGCAGATGCGCTCTTCCGCGCTCTCGTGGTTCTGGGTTGCGCAGTTGCGGCGGTGGCCGCGGTGGCCACGCTCGTGGGTCGCGCCCCGCCGATGGGCGCCTGGCAGCCGTCGCTGCCCGGCGGCCCCTGGATCATCGGGCTCGACCCGCTCTCCGCCTGGTTTCTCCTTCTCATCTCCGTGGTGGGTGCCGCTGCGGCGGTGTACGGCGTCACGTACCTTGCCGCGGAGCGAGCCCACCGCTCCGTAGCACCGGCTCACCTCGGGTTTGCTCTGCTGGTCGCCGGCATGATGGGCGTCGTGCTCGCCCAAGCCGCCATGATGTTTCTGATGGCCTGGGAGCTGATGGCTGTCAGCGCGTACTTCCTCATCGTGTATGAGGCCGATCGAACCGAAGTCGCCCGGGCCGGCCTGGTCTACCTGGTCCTGACCCATGTCGGCACGCTGGCCCTATTCGGGATGTTCCTCGCCTGGCGCGCACCCGGAGCGGACCTGACGTTCCGATCCCTCGCCGTCGCAAGCGCCGGCCTGCCCTGGCGCGGCGCGGTCATCCTGCTCCTCGCGCTGGTGGGCTTCGGCATGAAGGCAGGGGTCGTGCCCTTGCACTTCTGGTTGCCGGGCGCGCATGCCGCCGCTCCCTCCCACGTGTCCGCTCTTCTCTCCGGTGTGATGCTCAAGACCGGGATCTACGGTCTGCTCCGGGTCATGACCCTCCTCGGTGTGCTGCCGGCCTGGTGGGGCTGGAGCCTCCTCGGGCTGGGCCTGGCCTCCGGCGTGCTGGGCGTGCTCTGGGCGCTCGCCCAACATGACCTCAAGCGGGTGCTCGCCTACAGCAGCGTGGAGAACATCGGGATCATCCTGCTGGGAATGGGCGCGGGCGCGCTCGGCCTGACCTACCGGCAGCCGGTGGTGGCGGTATTGGGCTTCACGGGCGCGGTGCTCCACACGCTGAACCACGCGCTGTTCAAGAGTCTCCTGTTTCTGGCGGCCGGGGCGGTGGTCCGGGCCACCGGGACCCGGGTGATCGACGAGCTGGGCGGTGTGGGCCGGCGAATGCCGCTGACGGCGCTGGCGTTCCTAGTAGGCTCGGTGGCGATCGTCGGGCTGCCGCCGCTCAACGGCTTCGTCAGCGAGTGGGTCCTTCTCCAGGCACTCTGGCGCGGCGGCGCGGGCATCGGTCCGACTCAATCCATGGTATTCGCGGCCGCGGGTCTCGGTCTCGTGGCAGCGCTGGCCGTCGCCTGCTTTGCCCGTGTGGTCGGCGCGGTGTTTCTGGGAAATCCACGCACGCCCCGAGGGGCCGAGTGCCAGGAGGCGAGCCCGGGAATGATGGGACCGATGCTCGGACTCGGCGGCGCCTGCGTCTTGCTGGGGCTCGTTCCGGTGATCGTGATCGTGCCAGCGAGCCGGGTCGTAGCTCAACTGCTGGGGCCGTCCGGAATAGCGTGGGCCGCGGCGGATCGGGAGGTTCTGCCGGCCGCGACGGCACTCGGCGGGCTCGCGGTTGCCCTTGCGGGAGTCGCCGCCGTCGTGTGGGTCGTGCGCGTCGCGCTCGCCCGCGGGCGCGCGCCGGCGTGGACATCGACCTGGGGCTGTGCCTACCCGCGACCCACCGGGCGAATGCAGTACACCGCCTCGTCGTTCGGCGCGCCCATCCTCTCCGCCTTCGGGGCCTTGGTGAAACCGCCTGAGTCGCGCACGCCGGATTCCTTCACGACGAATCCCCAGGATCGCGTGTTGTCGCGCGTGGTCGGCCCGACATGGACCCGTGTCCGAGCCGCCGCCGCGGCACTGCGCCCGCTCCAGCACGGCCGGGTCACGACGTATCTGCAGTACATCGTCTTCACGCTGCTCCTCCTTCTCGGCGTGCTCTTCGCGTCGGCTCGTCTCCCGTGACGCTTCTGGGAGTGGGGCTCGCCCTCGTCCTGGCGGGAGGAATGTGGGCCGTCCTGCTCCGGCGCCATCCGCGCCTTGCCGAGCGAGGATTCGCCGTGCTCGTCGCCGGCGGCGCCGCGATCGCCGCAGTCCCCGCCATCGGGACGCTGATCGACAGGCAGACGAGAATGCTCCGGCTTCCGCCGCCGTTACCCGGCGGCTCGTGGGTCTTCGGTCTCGACCTGCTCTCGGCGTGGTTCCTCCTTCCGATTCTCGTCGTGGGTGCGGCAGCGGCCGTTTACGGGACCGGGTATCTCGCGGTCGAGCGCGGTGAGCGGCCCACCGCGGCCGCCCATGGCCTGCTGGCGATTCTGCTGGTGGCGCTGGTCGGCGTCGTAACCGCACAAGCTGTGGTGCCCTTTCTCATCGCATGGGAAGTGATGGCGGTGAGCGGGTTCCTGCTCGTGATCTTCGAGAGCGAGAAGGCCGAGGCCCGGCGCGCCGGCTTCATCTACCTGATCCTCACCCACGCGAGCACGATCGCGCTGCTCGCGATGTTCGCCGGATGGAGTCACGGTGCGGCCGGGCTCACGTTCGCGGCGTTGGCGGATACAGCACGCGTCGGTGGGGTGAGCAGCCTTATTCTGGTTCTGGCGCTGGTGGGCTTCGGGATCAAGGCCGGCGTTGTGCCCTTGCACTTCTGGTTGCCGGGCGCGCATGCCGCCGCTCCCTCCCACGTGTCCGCTCTTCTCTCCGGTGTGATGCTCAAGACCGGGATCTACGGTCTGCTCCGGGTCATGACCCTCCTCGGTGTGCTGCCGGCCTGGTGGGGCTGGAGCCTCCTCGGGCTGGGCCTGGCCTCCGGCGTGCTGGGCGTGCTCTGGGCGCTCGCCCAACATGACCTCAAGCGCCTCCTCGCCTATCACAGCGTGGAGAACATCGGGATCATTCTGCTGGGAATGGGCGCGGGCGCGCTCGGCCTGACCTACCGGCAGCCGGTGGTGGCGGTATTGGGCTTCACGGGCGCGGTGCTCCACACGCTGAACCACGCGCTGTTCAAGAGTCTCCTGTTTCTGGCGGCCGGGGCGGTGGTCCGGGCCACCGGGACCCGGGTGATCGACGAGCTGGGCGGTGTGGGCCGGCGGATGCCGCTGACGGCGCTGGCGTTCCTAGTAGGCTCGGTGGCGATCGTCGGGCTGCCGCCGCTCAACGGCTTCGTCAGCGAGTGGATAGTCTTCCAGTCTCTTCTTCGCGGGGGAGCGGCCGACAACTCGCTGCGCCTGGCGAGCGTGGCGGCGCCCGGGCTGGCGTTGATCGGGGGACTGGCGCTCGCCTGCTTTGCGAAGGTGGATGGCGTGGTGTTTCTCGGGCGCCCTCGCTCCCCCGGCCCCGAGGGGGTGAAGGAACGCGGGCCCACGTCCATCGTTCCGATGCTGGCGCTCGCCGCGGTCTGCCTCGCCCTCGGCGTCTATCCGACGCTTGCGGTCACCCCGGCCATCGCCGTCGCCATGTCGGTGACGGCCGGCGCAGCCATGCCATCGGCGGATCTGACCGAGGTTGGTGCGGCGCTCCCCGCGGTGGCACTCATGGCGGTGGCCTTCACCGCGCTCTGCATTCTCCTCTGGTTTGCTCGCGCCCGCCGCCTGGCCAGGGTCTCGATCGCCACCTCGGACACCTGGGCATGCGCCGGCGCTCCTCTCACCGCACGGATGCAGTACACGGCTTCCTCGTTTGCCGCTCCGCTCCTCGTCGCGTGCGGACCCCTGGCGGGACTCCGCGGCCATTCGGATGCGAGTGGGTATCACAGCCGCCCGATCGACCTGATCCTCGACGGCGCGGTGTCGCCGGCATGGCGCCGGATCGGCCGCGTGGCCCATGAGGCCCGCTTGCTCCAGGCCGGCCGGCTCCGCTGGTATCTCCTGTACGTGATTCTCACCCTCCTCGCCTTGCTGTTCTATATCGCTCGCGCTCCGGGGCCGCGATGACCCTCGCCCACGTCGCAACTCTGCTGGCGGTCCTGCTGCTGGCGCCGGCGCTGCCGGGAATAGCCACCAGGACAAAGTCGTTCCTGACCGGGCGCCGGGGCGCGCCGGTGCTTCAGCTCTACGCCGATCTGGCCAAGCTCGCGCGCAAGGGCGTGGTGTACAGCCGGACGGTGACAATCGTGTTCCGCGCCGCGCCGATCGTGCTGACCGCGAGCGTGCTCGTGGCCGCGATGCTGCTTCCGCTCGACGGGCAGGCGCCGATCTTCGGATTTACCGGCGACCTGGTTGCCTTTGCCGGTCTGCTCGGGCTGGGCCGGTTCGCGCTGGTGCTGGCGGGCCTCGATACCGGATCGAGCTTCGAGGGAATGGGGGCCAGCCGGGAGGTGACCGTAGCCGCCTTCGCCGAACCGGCACTGCTTCTCTCCTTCACCGTGCTCGTCCTCGCGACCGGGAGCCTCTCGCTCGGCGGGATGCTGGGCATGCCGCTCGCCACCGCCGGAGCCGCCGCGGTCCCCTCACTCGTGCTTACCGGCGCCAGCCTGTTCATGCTGCTGCTCGCGGAGAACGCTCGGGTGCCGATCGACGATCCGGCGACGCATCTCGAGCTCACGATGATTCACGAGGTGATGATCCTCGACCACAGCGGGCCTGATCTCGCGCTGATCCTCTTCGCGGCCTCGGTCAAGTTCGCCCTCTTCTCCGCCCTCGTCGTCAGTGTGCTGGTTCCGCTCGCGCGATTCGATCCGTGGCCGGCGGCGGGGCTGCTCCTGGCGGGCTTGGTCTTCATCGCGGTTCTGGTCGGAATCGTGGAAGCCGTCATGGCTCGTCTCCGTATCGATCGCATTCCACAGTTCCTGGTGGCGGCTTCGGCCCTCGCCGGTTTCGGCTTGATCCTCCTGCTGCGTTGAGACCATGACGGAATTCTCCGGACTCCTGCTGCTGTTGGTCGTGCTCACCGATTTCTGGGTTCTCGGCACGACCCGGATGAGCTCGGTGATCCGCGCCGCGGCGCTTCAGGGCGCCATTCTGGCGGCGCTGCCCGTCGCCCTTCACCCCGGACTTTCCCTCCATATCCTCGGCCTGGCCGTCGGCACGTTCGCCGTCAAGGCGATCCTGCTGCCCGCGTTCCTGCACCGCGCGATCCGGGAGGCATCGGTGCGCCGCGAGGTGGAGCCCGTCATCGGCTTCACCGCTTCCCTCTGCGTCGGCGCCGTCGCCGTGGCGCTGTCCTTTGCCGTCGCTCAGCGACTGCCCTTGCCCGAGGCACAGACGGCTCTCCTCGTGCCGGTGGCACTGGCCACGGTGATCGTCGGCCTCATCGTGCTCACCACCCGGAGCAAGGCACTGTCCCAGGTGGTGGGATATCTGATCCTGGAGAACGGGATCTACATCTTCGGGATGAGCCAGGCCGAACGGGTGCCGTTCCTCGTCGAGGTGGGTGTGCTGCTCGACGTCTTCGTCGGGGTGTTCATCATGGGGATCGTCGTGTTCCATATCAATCGCGAGTTCGACTCGCTGAGCTCCGCCCGGCTGACGGAGCTCAAGGACTGATGCGCCTCCTCGGTCTCCTGCTGATTCCCCTGATCGCCGGCGTGGCGGCGTATGCCCACCGCGCGGCGGGCTTCCGGAACGCCTGGCTCCTCGCGGCCGCGGCGGCCCACCTCGCCATCGTGGCGTCCCTCTGGGCCATCCCGAGCCATCCCATCTTTGGCGACTGGCTCGCGGTCGACGCGCTTGGCCTCGTGGTCCTGTCCGTTGTCACGATCCTGTTTGCCGTGGTCGCGGTCTACGCGGTGGGCTACCTGCGCACGGAGAGTCCGCGTGGTGGCCGCGCCTTCGTGAGCTGTCTCCTGGGCTTTCTGGTCTCGACCTCGCTCGTCTCGCTCAGCCATCATCTCGCCCTGCTGTGGGTGGGCATGGAGGCGACGACGCTGGCCCTGGCGCCTCTGGTGTATCACCGCCACGACCGTCGCTCGCTCGAGGCCGTCTGGAAATACCTCGTGCTGTCGTCCGTCGGCATCGCCCTCGCACTGCTCGGCACCTTCTTTCTCGCGGCCGCCCAGGTGGAAGGACGCCCGCTCCTGGTCGAGGACCTCGTTCTGAGAGCGACGAGCATGCAGCCGAATCTGCTGCGAGCGGGGTTCGTCTTTCTTCTCGTCGGCTTCGGGACGAAGATGGGGCTCGCGCCCCTGCACACCTGGAAGCCGGACACCTACGGCGAAGCCCCGAGTCTCGTGGCCGCGCTCATGGCCGGTGCGCTGACCAGCTGCGCATTCCTGGGTCTCGCCCGCGTGGCTCAGGTCATGGCGGCGGCGGGACAGGCGGCCTTCATGCAACCGATGCTCCTCGCCTTCGGTATCTTCTCGCTCATCGTGGCGGCGGCGTTCATGATCGGGCAGACGGATCTCAAGCGTCTGCTCGCCTACTCGAGCGTGGAGCACATGGGACTCCTCGTGCTCGGCCTGGGCCTTGGCGGGAGTGGCGCCTACGGAACCGTGCTGCACGTGCTCAACAACGGCCTCACCAAGGGTCTGATGTTCCTGACCGTGGGCAACATCGTCCTGGTCACCGGGACGTCTCACGTTCCCTCGATGCGCGGTGTGCTCCGCCGCGCCCCCGTCTCCGGCGTCCTCCTCCTGGCGGGCCTGTTCGCAGTCACCGGCTCGCCGCCGTTCGGCCCCTTCGTCAGCGAGTTCACGATCCTCGGTGCCGCTATCGGACAGGGACATCCCTGGATCGGAGCGACCACGGTCGTTTTGCTCGCGGTCATCTTCGTCGGTATGGCCCGGCCGATTCTGGACATCCTATACGGCGAGCCCGCCGGAGGCGGGGCCGATCCGAAGGCCGGCGGGCTTCGTCTCGCCGGCCCGGTCATCCTCACGCTGCTCGTCCTGGTGCTGGGCGTCTACCTGCCGCTTCAGCTCCGCGATGTGCTCGCCCAGGCCACCGTCGCCCTCGGTGGAGTGGTACCATGAGTGGTCTCGACGAGCTGGACCTGCGGAACCGGCGCGCGGTGCCGCTGGCCGCGGTGCCGCCGGAGCCGCTGAGCCGGTTCCGCGACACGGTGATCTCCGCGGTGGCGCAGGGACGGCGCCTGATCGCGTTCTTCGGCATGCCGGACTCGGCCGGCCAGACGTTGCTCCTCGCCGTGCTCGCGGACGACGAGGCGGGCGCGCTCGGCGCGTGCTCGACACTCGTCGCCGGATCCTATCCAGCGATCACGCCGGAATGTGCCGAGGCTCACCTGTTCGAGCGCGAGATCGCCGAGCAGTGCGGTGTCGTGCCCGATGGGCATCCGTGGCTCAAGCCGGTGCGCCGGCATCCGCCGGATCATCGCGCCCGGCCTGAGGGCCCCGGACTCTTCGACCGGGAGGAGTACCCCTTCTTCCGAATGGCCGGCGACGAGGTTCATGAGGTGGCAGTCGGTCCGGTCCATGCGGGCATCATCGAGCCCGGCCACTTCCGCTTTCAAGCCCACGGGGAGCAGATCCTGTTTCTCGAGATCATGCTCGGTTACCAGCACCGCGGCGTCGAGATGCTCCTCGAGCAGCGAGAACGGACGCAGGCCGTGCTCGTCGCCGAAGCGATCGCGGGCGATACGGTGATCGGCCACGGGGGAGCGTACTGCGCGGCCATCGAGGCGCTGGCCCGGAGCCGCAAGACGCCTCGCGCGCAGACAATCCGAGGCATTGCCCTCGAGCTCGAGCGGTTGGCCAATCACATCGGCGACCTCGGTGCGATCGCCGGAGACGTAGCCTACCAGCCGGCGGCCGCGTATTTCGGTCGCATGCGCGGCGAGTGTCTCGGCCTGTTGATGACGCTCTCGGGCAATCGATATGGCCGCGGCCTCATCCGGCCGGGTGGCGTCGCCTTCGATATCACGCCGGAGATGGCAGACCAGGCCCGCGACCGTCTCACCCGGTTACGAGAAGAGCTCCTGCCCGCGGCCGATCAGATGCTCGGCAACGCATCGGTGCAAGCCCGGCTGGAAGGGGCGGGCGCACTCTCCCCCGCCAGATGCGTGGAGCTGGGGCTGGTCGGGCCGCCGGCCCGGGCGTGCGGCCTCCATCGCGACGTGAGACACGATCATCCCTACGGCGTCTTCCGATTCGCCCACATTCCGGTCTCGACGGCATGGGCCGGCGACGCGCTGGCACGCTGCCTCGTCCGCCGCCTGGAAATCCTCCGGTCGCTCGAGTTCGTGATCGAGCAGCTCGAACACCTGCCGGGAGGCGCCATGCGAGTCGAGTGCGGGCGGCTTCATCCAGAGGAGTTGGTAGTAGCGCTGACGGAGGGTTGGCGAGGAGAAATCGCGCACGTGGTGGTCACCGATGCCGTGGGGGCCATCCGCCGGCACAAGGTGGTCGACCCGTCCTTCCATAACTGGAGCGGTCTGGCGGCCGCCCTGCCGGGGAATCAGATCTCCGACTTTCCGCTCTGCAACAAGAGCTTCAACCTGTCGTACGCGGGGCACGATCTCTGATGCTCGAGTTTCTCCGGGTGCGCCTGCAGCAAGGAACGCGAACCTCCCGATTCCCGGCCGGAGGGACCGACTTCCCCGACCGTTTCCGCGGCCGCCCGGCGTTCGATCCCACCAAGTGCGACGGTACCTGCCCCGGATGCACCGAAGGGATTCCGTCCGCGGTACTCACCCGGGGTAGCGCGGGTGTCCAGGTCGATGTCGGTGCCTCGCTGTTCGCTCCGGAGGAGGCCACCGCTTGTGCCAATGGCGCGCTCACCTTTACACACGATCATCGGATGGCCTCACGGACGCGCCCGGGTCTCGTGAGCGCGGACGGCGAGGTTGAGCTGGCGACCGCGCTCGAATCGAAAATGCGGCGGCTCTTCGGCCGCTCGTTGCGACTCAGGTCGGTAGCGGCGGGAAGCTGTAACGGCTGCGAGGCGGAGCTGGTGGCGCTCGGCAACGTGGTCTTCGACATGGCGCGGTTCGGGGTTCAGTTCGTCGCATCGCCGCGCCATGCCGACGGACTGGTGGTGACGGGAGCGGTGAGCGCGAACATGCGTCGGGCCCTGCTCGAGACCTGGGAGGCCACGCCGGCACCGAGGATCGTGATCGCCGTCGGCGCCTGCGCCATCAACGGCGGCCCGTTTCGCGGAAGTCCCGAAGTATCCGACGGCATCCCCGCGGAGCTCCCGGTCGATCTCTGGATCCCGGGATGTCCACCCCATCCGCTCACGGTATTGGACGGGATACTGCGGCTGCTGGGGCGGCTCGAAGAGGGATCATGACTGAAGACCGGCAGCGTCGAGAGCAGGACAGGAGGCTCCCCCGCGGGGTGCACATCCTGCACGATCCACGGCTCAACAAGGGAACAGCGTTCACCGAGGCCGAACGCGAGGCGCTCGGGCTTCGAGGACTGCTCCCTCCCAGGGTGTTCACCCAGGCGGAGCAGGAGGCTCGAGTGCTGGCAAACCTGCGCGGCCTCGACTCCCCACTCGAGAAGTACCTGCTGCTGGCCGCGCTGCTCGATCGCAACGAGGGACTCTTCTACCGCACGGTCGTCGACAACCTCGCGGAGCTGCTTCCCATCCTCTACACGCCGACCGTCGGAGAAGCCTGCCGCCAATTCGGTCTCATCTTTCGCCGGCCCAGAGGACTGTACGTGTCGGCCCGCGACCGCGGACACGTTCGCGACGTCCTCCGCAACTGGCCGGAGCGGCGAGTGGCGTTCGTCGTGGTTACCGATGGAGAGCGGATCCTGGGTCTCGGCGATCTCGGGGCGCACGGGATGGGAATCCCGATCGGGAAGGCCACGCTCTACACGGCGTGCGGCGGCCTCGATCCCGGTTTAGGTCTGCCGGTAATGCTGGACGTGGGGACGGAAAACGTGCCGCTCCGGTCGGACCCGCTCTACATCGGCCTGGCCGAACCTCGGCTTCGCGGCCCCGCGTATTTCTCGCTGGTCGACGAATTCATCGAGGCGGTAGAGGAGGTCTTTCCGGGCGCGCTGGTGCAGTTCGAAGATTTCGCCACGGGCAACGCCTTTCGTCTCCTGGCACGCTACCGGTCACACGCCTGCGTCTTCAACGACGACATCCAGGGCACCGCGGCGGTCGTGCTGGCCGGACTCCTGAACGCCGGGCGCTCCAGCGGCGTGCCGCTGGAGCGCCAGCGGGTCCTGTTTGCCGGGGCCGGCGTCGCGGTCGGCGCGGCTGATCTCATCGTTGCTGCCCTGCGCGCTCGCGGCATCAGCGAAACCGAAGCCCGAAGCCGCTGCTGGTTCTTCGACCGCGACGGGCTCATCACGCGGGGCCGGTCCGGACTCACCGCCCAGCAGGAGGCCTACGCACATCCGCATGCGAGTGTGACCGACCTTCCGGCCGCCATCCGCGCCCTGCGACCGACCGCGCTGGTCGGACTCTCGGGCCAGGGTGGCCTCTTTGCCGAGCCGGTGCTCGCTGCGATGGCCGAGAGCGACAGGCGACCGATCGTTTTCGCGATGTCCAATCCCACCTCCCAAGCGGAATGCACCGCCGAAGCGGCCTACCTGGCAACGGGCGGCCGGGTGGTCTTCGCGAGTGGGAGTCCGCTCGGAGCGGTGCAGTGGGAGGGGCGGCGGTACGTCGTTTCGCAGGCCAACAACGCCTACGTCTTTCCCGGGCTCGGGCTCGGGATCGTCGCCTGCCGAATCCGTCGGGTCACCGATGCAATGTTCCTGGCCGCGGCCGAGGCGCTCGCGGCCGCCACGACATCGGAGGAGCTCGACCAGGGAGCCGTCTACCCCATGATCGCGCGGATGCCGGAGGTTTCCATGCAGGTGGCCGAGGCCGTTGCCCGGACCGGCTACGAGGAAGGAATCGCTGAAGGGCAGGACGCGACGCGCCTGCGTGAATTCATTCGCGCGGCGCTGTATGAACCGACGTACCCGGCGTATTCCGCCGCGACCGGGTAGCCCTGGGGACCGCCCGGCAGCCGGCTAAAGAGCCAGCTCCGCCCGCTCCCGGTCGGTAGAATCGCGCTCGCACGTGACCCCCATTTCCGCAAAAGTCAGCGCCGCCTCCTTGAAGGCCGTCTGTGCTTCCGCGGGCCGGCCCGTTTCGGCGTACACCCTGCCGAGATCCCGCGCGACTTCCGCTTCGATCAATCGGGCATCCGCGATACGCGCCAGCTCGCGAGCCGCCACCAGCCGCGACTCGGCCTGGCGGAGGAGACCGTCCGCACGGTCACACAGCGCGAGGACTCGCTGCACGTCCGGCACGTCGAAATGCGCTTCGAGCGCCTCGAAGGTGTGCTGCGCGTCCTCCACGACCCGCCGAGCCTCACTTCGGCGACCCAGCGCCAGCAAGACCTCCCCATAGTTCACCCGGCAAAGCGCGCCGAGGTGTGCGTCCCCACTCTCGCGCGCGAGTGATTCGCACAGCTGAAAATGCGCGATCGCCTCCCGGTTGTCGCCCCGATCGGCCGCCAGCATGCCCAGGTTGTGCCGGGCTATGGCGCTCCCGTGCAAGTCCGAGAACGCCTCGTACGCGGCCAGCGAACGGCGGTAGTGCACTTCGGCCGCCCCGTGATCGCCCCGAATATTCGCCACGATCCCGAGATTTTGAGATATGCGGGCCAGCAGCTCGGGATCGTCGCCGGCGAGCTCACTGGCCTCGGTGAGGGCATCCTCGGCCGCATCGAGGTTCCGCGTCTCGAGCTCCACTCCACCGAGGGTATTGAGAGTGCTGGCGGTCAGGCGCCGGTCGCCGAGCAGCATGGTGACGGCATAGCTCTGCTTCAGCGCGCTCCTGGCCTGCATCGAGTCACCCGCCTGGTGCGCCAATACCGCCCGGCGACGGAATGCCTCGGCCAGTGTCGCCTGATCTCCTTGTCGCGCGGCGGTGACGATGACGGAGTTGTAGGCGGCCTCCGCATCGCGCGGGGCGCCGCCGCGCTCGAACGCACTCGCCTGAGCGAGAAGCGCGGCGATGTTGACCCGATCGACCGGAATACGCGCGCCCGCGGAGGACACGGCTACCACGCTACCGCGTAGCGGGAGAAGTGATCGAGATCCGCCGAGACCTGGCGGCGGAGCAGGTTGTCCGAAGAGAGAAGAAGCTGCAGCAGCTCGAGCACATCCGAGGTGTAGGCGATGCGCTTCGGCAGCAGTGACGGGATCAACGGACATTCGGCGTAGCTGAGCGTGAGGCGGGCCGGGAGCGCAAAGGTCAGCCCCTCGGGAAGGAACCGGATCGAAACCACCGAATCGGCGAGAGCCACGCCGGAGATCCGGACCGCCGAATCGAGCGCACCCGCCGGGACCACCAATCGGTGCGGGCCGATCTGGAGGGCTCCCCCTTCGGGCCCGATCGTCTCCTCGGCCTGTACTTCGGATTGCGACGGACATGCGAGAAGATTCGTGCCGATCCCGGTTCCGAGCAGCCCGCTGCCGTCGAACAGAGACACCTGAGCTGCGGCGTCCGACTGATCGGGGCCCGACAGACGGTCGGCTGTCGAGCAACTCGACACAACGACGAAAAGGGCTGCGATCAACGCGATACCTGAATATCGCGACTGCGGACGAGACATGAGTGACTACCAATATGTGAGGGACTAGACTACAGCCGACCAGCCACGCTACTGGTCGGTACCGGAGGGGTCAACCGTCAGGAAATTGACGGTGACAAGTAATTTGACAGAAACCATCTAAACTCGCGGCTAAACCCGATTCCCATGTCTCCAGCGGAACCACCAGAACACCGGCACTCCGAGCCCGATGAGCACCGCGCCCAGAAGCGCGTTCGCGGGGTTCGAGGCGATGCTGCTGACAACGACGTAAGCGCAGGTGCATACGAAGAGACCCGGCAGGACCGGATAGAAGGGGGAGCGATACCCGCGGGGTCGATCGCCATCGGCTCTCGGCGGCGCGCCCCGCTTGTCGCCGGAGCGGTACCAGAAGAGAGTCGCCGCGATGAGTCCGAAGAAGATCCAGTCGCCGAACACCGTGTAGTCCAGCAGCTGCCCGTAGGTCCCGGACAACGTGAGCACCGCGGCCCACGCTCCCTGGATCACCAGTCCAATGTGCGGGGTATGGAACCGCGGATGAAGCGCCGCCACGCTCGGCAGGAATAGACCGTCGGCTGCCATCGCGTGAAGAATTCTCGGCGCGGTCATGATACAGACGCCCACGAAGCCAAGAGTCGACGCGATGATCCCCAGGCTGATGAGTGTCGAGCCGATCGGCCCGAGTGTGCGGCGGAGCACGTCCGACGCGGGAGCGGCACTCCGCGCCAGACCCGCCGCGCCGAGAACGTGCAGATAGGCAGCGTTGGCGAGGACGTAGACCAGAATGACCCCGCTCATACCCAGCATGATGGCCCGCGGCAGCGTGCGATCACCGTGCTGGAGCTCGCCCCCGACGTTGTTGGCATGGGCCCAGCCGCCGTAGGCGAACAGGACCGGCAGCAAGGCGACGCCCAGGCCGCGGATGGAGATCGTCGCCGCCTCCGGGACCCCGGCGGCGGTCATGGCGGGGGATGGCGAGGCAGCGGTGAATCCAGCCATGATGAGAAGCGCGAGAGCAGCGAGCTTGAGGACGGTAAAGACGTTCTGCACCGCGGCCCCGGTCTCGACGCCGATGTAATTGACCACCGTGAATACCACGATAGCCGCCACTGCCAGGGGTGAAACCCATCCCGAGGGCAGTCGAGCCAGGTCCGTCGCATAGCGCGCGAAGGTCACGGCGATGGCGGCGATGCCGCCGGCGTTGATTACGAAGAGAAAGGTCCAGCCGTACAGGAACGCGGGAAGCGGGCCGAACGCCTCGCGCAGGTAGACATATCCTCCCCCGGCGAAGGGCCGGCGTCCACCGAGCTCGGCAAAACACAGCGCGCCCGCGAGTCCGATCGCACCTCCGATGACCCAGGTGACCAGGACGCCGTTCGCCGTCGCGATGCGCTGGGCCACGATGCTGGGATTGAGGAAGATGCCGCCGCCGATAATGCCGCCCATGACCACCATGGCGGCATCGAACAGGCCGAGGCGGCGGACGTAGGTCGGCGAGGGCGATGAGCGCACCCCGGGACGGTACCTGCTGTCCGTGCCCGGTGCCAGGCCCGGAGAGGATCGGCGACCTCTCTGGCTGGCGACTTCGGACCGAGGGTGTTACGGTGCCTATCCGTTCTCCGCCGTGCGACCCGGTAAGCTCAGGAGCGGTTTCATGACCGGCCTGGTGGCCCTTCTCGTCCTGGGATTCTTCCTCGGAATGCGTCACGCGACCGATCCCGACCACGTGATTGCCATCAGCACCATCGTGTCGCGGCACCGGACGGTGAAGAGCGCAGCCCTGATCGGCCTCGCCTGGGGCCTCGGGCATACCCTCACGATTCTCGTGGTGGGCGGAGGAATCATCCTGTTCGGCTGGGTCATTCCCGCACGCCTGGGGTTGTCCATGGAGCTCGCGGTTGGAATGATGCTCATCGTGCTTGGCGTCACCAATCTGCGAGAAGTCCTCGACCAGCTCCGCGGCGGCGCGGCGCCGACACACTCGCATCCGCACAATCACGGGGATTACATCCACAACCACCCGCACGGGCATGCTCCGGAGACCCACCCCCACCGCCCCGACCAGACTCCCGTTGCGTGGTTCGACCGGCAACTGGGAAGCACCGGCCTATATCGGCTCGTGCGGCCTGTCGCGGTCGGGGTAGTCCATGGGCTCGCTGGGTCTGCGGCAATCGCCCTGCTGGTCCTGACGGCCATCGGGAACTCGGCCTGGTCGGTCTTCTATCTGATCGTCTTCGGTGCGGGAACCATCATGGGCATGATGCTCATCACGGCCGGGATCGCGCTGCCGTTCGCCCATGACCGGATGCCGTCCAGCTGGCTGGGGAGACTGAAGGTCGCGTCAGGCGTCATAAGCGTGGGATTCGGCTGCTTTCTCACCTACCACATCGGGATCGCCCAGGGGCTGATCCCTCGCTAGCAGGGGCGCATCGCCGCGCTCTTCATCCGCGCAATACTTCTGATATTCCCCCCCAGATGGTGCAGATACGAGGTTAGGTCGGCACTGCAGTGAGTTGTTACCAGGTCGTTGCAGTCGGATACTTTCCGACCCCGGAGACCCGGCGCTACTTGTAGCTGACAAGGGAACTCCGGAGCGACGTGGCAGAATGTTGCGCCCCGACGAGGCGAAATCGCGAATCCTCCCTGGACTACGCGCCATGCTCCAGCATCAGGAGCAGCGACGCCTTCGCTACCGGCTACCTCAAAGCCAGATCTACCAGATTCTCGATGAAATGAAGGATGCCGGGCTGGAGTTGCAGGCGATGCGCGGGCCGTGGACCGTCGGCAGCATTCCGCTCGGCCGGCGGGGCCGCGGAGGTGCCGCCGCGATGCCGGCAGTCGAGTGCGGAGCCACACTCCTGCGGGTCGAGAACGAGGAACGGGCCAGGGAGCTGGCGGGCCTTCTCAACTGGTGCGAGGTCCAAGAGAGCGAGGTAGCGCGGGAACCCGAATAGCGGTCCCTCGAGAATGATCCACTGCCCTCCCGGTTGAGTGACGATTCCGTCAGAGGCGTGTCACGCCTAGACGGTCCAGACCTGGAACAAACTCCCCAGCAGCAGCGCCAGAACGAACGCGGTGATGAGCACGTAGGTACGGTCCCTCTGCCGGACGAAGGCATAGAGCGAGAACGCCACCCGCGCGATCGGCGTGGCCATGAGGACGAGGAGACCGAGCTGAATCAGACCTCGCCCGCTGAGCGCGAACGCTTGCTTCACGATCCCGCTGACCCGTTTCAGATCGTCCGGCTCGCCGGTGTAGGTCCGGTGATGAGGCGGCGTTGTCCCGGACTTGACCAGGTACACCACGCCGCCCGCCAGCACGAAGGCGACGGCAGTGAGAACGCCTGCCCGAAGCAGCGTCGCGAGCCGTAGCTCGACCTCGTGATCAGATATGCCCGGCCGCGCCATTGTAGATCATCTCCGCCGCCACCGCGGCGATCACGAGGGCATAGACAATGCGCAGCACCTTTTGCCGGGTGCGCGCCAGGACTCGAACACCCAGTGCCGCGCCCGCCAGGACGCCGAGCATGACCGGCATTGCGATCCCAGGATCGATGTAGCCGCGCGCCAGATAGATCCCCGCGCTCGCCGCCGCCGTGACCCCGATCATGAAGTTGCTCGTGGTGGTGGACACCTTGAACGGGAGGCACATCGCCTGGTCCATCGCGACCACCTTTAGCGCACCCGAGCCGATGCCGAGCAGGCCCGACAAGGCACCGGCCCCGAGCATCGCCCCGAAACCCAGGGGAACTCGCTGAACGTGGTATTCCTTCTCTCCATCGACTCCGGGATAGGAGCCGTCGAGCCGCAGTCTGACGGCGATCGGGTCCGGCACCGATACGACGTGCTCCGGTTTCGGGCGAACCGCGGCATAGGCAGAGTAGAGCAGCACGAGTCCGAAGACGACGGACAGGACCGACGTCGAGATGAGACCGGCGAGGTAGGCGCCGAGCAGGGCGCCGATGGTCGTGGCGACTTCGAGGAGCATGCCGATACGGATGTTGGTGAAGCCCTCGCGAACGTATGCCGCTGCCGTTCCCGATGAGGTCGCGATGACCGAGATGAGCGAGGCTCCGACGGCGTACCGGAAATCCACGCCAAAGCCGAGCGTGAGGAGGGGAATGATGACGACCCCTCCGCCGAGACCGGTGAGGGCTCCAAGAACTCCGGCGAAGAACGAGCCGAGTCCGAGGAGAATCGTGAAGGTGAGTGTGGACATGCTCCAGTATAGCCCGCCCGCTGCCCTTTCCGGCCGCCGCCTCTAGATTTCCGGCCTCACGGCGGAAGTCGAGTCTCCACCCGGGCAGGAAAGGACGAGGAGTGACGGAATCGCGTGGACGGCAGGCCCGGCTTCGCCCGGGATTGGGCAAGCTCTACCCGGGTATCGAGAGCGGCGTCTGGCTCCCGGTAGAGCAGTTGCTCCGTCACGTCGCGATTCTGATGCACCGCCGGCTCGCGGACCCGGGAGCCATCTCCGGTGATCGATTCCTCAGGAGCGACCACTTCGAGTTCCGCGGTGATGCGCCTCGCCCTCGCGACTGGCCTCCGGCGCTCTCCCGCATGAGCGATGCAGCCGCGTCCCCGCCGGAGTTCCCCTCGTGAAGGCCGCGAGTCACGCTGGCGTGAGTCCCCGCTAGGCAGCACTGCTGCCCCGCCCTTCGCCCCCCGCTCAGGCCGCATTTCGTGCCTCGATTCGCCGTCTTCTTGGCCGCCACACTCGCCTTGGCGCCCGGGCCCGTCCTGGCGCAAATCGAGGTGCAGGGCTTCCTCGGCTCGTCGGTCAGCTCGCCTTCACCCTTGTCGATAACCCAGCGGGACCAACCCGATCTGCACGTCATGGCGCACTGGGCCACACGACCATTTCGACCGACCTGGTACTACGCGGGCCGGATCGGACTCTGGCGCGGGAATCGGGGCTGGTTCCTCGACTTCACGCATCACAAGATGACGATGATCGACCGGCCGAGTTCGATCCAGCAGTTCGCGATTACCAACGGCGTCAACATGGTGACGCTGAGCCGAGGGTTCAGGAGGGGAAAGCTGTCCTGGGGTGTGGGGGCCGGCCCGGTGGTGACGTTCCCAGTCAATCGAGTGCGCGGCCTCGAGCTCGAGCGCGGCCGGGGATTCATCGGTGGATACTTTCTGTCGGGAGCGACAGTGGTGGCGAGCGCGACCCGCCATGTTCCGCTGGTGGCCGGCTTCTTCGCGAGCGTCGACGGCCGGGTATCGGCCACCTACGTGCGCGTCCCGGTGGCGAACGGCCATGCCTCGGTGCCCAACCTGGCCTTGCACCTTCACGCCGGCCTGGGATACAGTGTGCCCCGTTGAGCGACCGGCTAGGCGATGACGCCGGGCTCGGTCGCCGCCGGAGAGGGCCGGAACTCGAGGTGATCGGCCCGGAGGATGAAGAACCCGCGGGGCGTCGAGACGCGGGTCAAGCGATCGCCCGCCATGTTCACCATCCGCTGCGTGACTCCCGGAAAAATGGGCGCGACATCGTACCAGATGGACGCGCTCAAGTCGGGGTACAACCGCTGGTGCTCGGACCGCACACGGGCCTGAACGCCAGGCATCCGCTCTCCTTGCCGGCCCCGCCGGCGAGTGGGTTGAACGAAACGGAAGAGTAGAAACCGCTGGCAATCTAACGCCCCCCCGGCGCATATCGCAGTGGGCAACGGAACGGGCCCATCGCATTCGACGGCGAAAGAGCGTCGCGCCACGCGGACAGTGGACATTCGCCGCCTGCCCACTTACCGTCAAAGCGACTTGGATGTTCGTGGCATCCAACGCCTACCTCGGATTGACCGCCAAATGCCAGATTCACAGACAGCGCAGCCGTTCGTGGCCGGCTCCGCCACGTGTCTCGTCGTCGACGATGAGGCCAGCATACGCCGCTCGCTCGTCCGGATGCTCGAAGCCCAGGGGTTCCTTTGCTTCGAGGCCGCCAACGGACGCGAAGCGCTCGGTGTCCTCGAGCGCATCGGTGAAGCGCCGCTCGTCATTTCCGATCTCCGGATGCCCGATCTCGGCGGAATCGAACTGCTCGAGACGTTGCGCGAGCGCTATCCCGACACGTCGGTCATCATGCTCACCGGGATGGGCGAAACGACGACCGCGGTGGACTGTCTCCATAAGGGCGCGGCCGACTTTCTCCTCAAGCCGATCTCGATGAGCGAGCTGCGAGCCCGGGTGGCCCGCGCGCTCGAGAAGCGGGCGCTCGTCCTCCAGAACCGCTACTATCAGCGCCATCTCGAGCAACGGGTGCACGAACAGGCCCAACGCATTCAGGAGTTGTTCCTGCAGGGCGTCCAAATGCTGGCCCGGGCGCTCGAGGCCAAGGACGCCTACACCCGGGGCCACTCGATCCGCGTCAGCCAGTACTCGGTGGCCGCCGCCGCTCGGCTTGGCTTCGACGGGGCGAGTCTCGATGGGATCAGGCTCGGCGGGGAGCTGCACGACATCGGCAAGATCGGGATGCGGGAGTCGGTGTTGCAGAAGCCCGGGCGGCTCACCGAGGAGGAGTTCCGGCAGGTTTGCGAGCATCCCGCGCTCGGCGAGCGGATGCTCTGGCCGCTTGCGCAGGAATCGCCCGATGTCCTTCGAATCGTGCGCTCCCATCACGAGCGCCTCGACGGCCGCGGCTTTCCCGACGGGCTGCGGGGCGAGAAGATCCCGGTGGAGGCGCGCATCGTGGCCGTGGCCGACGCCTTCGACGCCATGACCACCGAGCGGCCCTACCGCGAGTCCCGACCGCCGGAGGAGGCCCTGGAGGAGTTGCGGCGAGTGGCCGGCACCCAGCTCGATCCGATGGCGGTGGAGGCCTTCGTGTCCGCCTTTCCCGATCACGCCGGCGTGCCGCTGTCGGCCTGAGGATTTCTACCGCGGGAAATCGGGAGAGTCGGTGTCTATCCGGCCCTCCAAAATCTCTTCCTTGGCCTGATGTCCCAGCGCGGTGTACCGCGCCTTGAATAGGTCGAGTTCCTCCTCCGTCAGATCCTCGATATCCACCAACGCGGTGTGTGCTCCCTGCATCGCCCGGAGCAGCTCATCGAGCTTGAGGTGCATCGCCGCACTGTCCCGGTTCTGGGTGTTCTGGATCAGGAACACCATGAGGAACGTGATGACCGTGGTGCCGGTGTTGATGACGAGCTGCCAGGTGTCGCTGAACCGGAAGATCGGCCCGGTCAGCGCCCAGATCACGATGACGCCGAACGCCATCACGAATGTGTGCGGGTGACCCGTGGCCCTGGCCGTGGTCTTTGCGAACCGGCCGAACGACCTGGAGAATTGCACGTTTCCCTCCTCGCCTAGAGCATCCCGCGCCGCTTGAGCTGATGATACCGCTCGACGACCGCCGAGCCGGCCGCTGCCGGCAGCACGTCGAGCACCATGACGCCCCGGGCCCTGATCTCGGCCAGCGCCGCATCGCGCGCGCCGAGCAGTTCCTCTGCCGCAGCCCGCTCGAATGCCGCTCCGGACCCCACCGGACGGCCGGTGGCGAGCGCTTCGAGCGCCGGGTCTCGCAAGGTGACCGCGAGCGGCAGGTGGCGGGGACGCAGCGAGGCGGCGTGCGCCACCAGTGCGTCGCTCGCGGTACGATCGATGACGTCGGTGAACAGCACGGTGAGCGCGCGCTTCCGATTGTGGGCCGCGAGGTGGTGGAAGGCCGCCGGATAATCGGATTCCACCAGGCGCCCCTCCGCCACGGCCAGGCCTTCGAGCACCGCGCGGAGCGCCCGCCGGCCTCGCGCCGGCGCGAGGTAGCGCTGGATGGTGTCGGCGAAAACGAGGAGGCCGATGTTGTCGTCGTGCTCCACCGCGGCGCTCGCCAGGTGCACGGCGGCGGCGATCACCGACTCGAGCCGGGCGACTCCGTCCACTTCCGCCGTGAGCAGCCGGCCGGCATCCACGGCGATCATCACCTGCTGACGCCGCTCGTCCTCGTATTGCCGTGCAATGGGCTTTCCCCGGCGCGCCGTCGCCTTCCAATCGATGATGCGCGGCTCATCGCCGGGAACCCATTCCCGAAGCCCCTCGAAGAGGCGCCCCTCGCCCGGCCGCCGCACGTTGCGGAGGCCGGCCTCGCGCCGGCGAGCCTCCTGTAGCGGGAGAGCACGAAGCGATGCGGTGGCCAGACCAGGATAGACGGTCGCGGTCCACGGCAGCTCGACGGTCATCTGGCGCAAGGCAAGCCCCAGCGGACCGAGGACCCGTATCGTCAGGCGGCCACCTGCTCCGATCCCGCGCCGCACGGGACGGATCTCGAGTGTCTCCTCGAACCGCTCGCCGGGCGGGACGCGGAAGCGGCGCGCCGGAGCATCGGCGCCTCCGAGCGGATCGGGGAGGTGCTCGCGCACCTCGAGCGCGACCGCTCGGCGCCGGCGTACCCGCCAACGATAGCGCACCAGCGCGGGGCGACCGATCGCGAAGGCGGCAGGGGCCTCGCGCGCCACGTCGATATCCCGCCTGGTCGGGGTGAGCGCGGCATCGATCACGAACAGCACGAGCCAGCAGACGTCTGCGGCGATGAGCGCCATCCCCGCCGGCGGCCACCACTGGCCGAGCGGGGCGATGGCCGCCAGGGCCGCCGCGGCGATGAGCCAGCGTCGCGAGGGCAGGTAGATCACCGCGGTGCTTCGATCTTCTCGATGATACCGTGCAGGGCCGTGTCGGCGGTGACGCCTTCCAGCTCGAGCTCCGGCGCGACGGCGATCCGGTGCCGGAGCACCGCGGGGGCCAGGCCCTTCACGTCATCGGGCACCACGTACGGACGACCATCGAGCAGGGCAGAGGCCTGTGCCATCTTGAGGAGGGCGACACTGCCGCGCGGCGACGCGCCCAGCGTGAGTACGGGCGCGCCCCGCGTCGCGCGCACGATGCCGGTGATGTACGCCACGAGGCTCGCTTCGACACGCACCCGGCGGACCGCCTCCCGCATCCGGGTGACTGTGCCCCGGTCGGCGACGGCGCCGATGCCGTAGCTGGCGGGAATATCCGACTCGAACCCACCGAGGACGCGGTCGAGGATTCCCTGCTCTACCGGTTCGGCCGGGTAGCCGATCAGCACCTTCACGATGAAGCGATCGAGCTCCGCCTCGGGAAGCGGGTACGTGCCCTCGAACTCGATCGGATTCTGCGTGGCGAACACCGTGAAATTCTCGGGAAGCCGATGCGATGTGCCGTCCACGGTTACGTAGCGCTCCTGCATCGCCTCGAGCAGCGCGGCCTGAGTCTTGGCCGGGGCGCGGTTGATCTCGTCCCCGAGCACCAGGTCGCCGAAGATCGGACCGGGCCGAAAGGTGAAGAGGCCCTGCCCAGTGAGCAGGCTCACGCCGGTGATGTCGGACGGCATGAGGTCGGGAGTGAACTGGATGCGGCGGAAGTCGAGGCCGAGTGCCAGGCTGAGCGATCGCACGAGCAGTGTCTTGGCGGTGCCCGGCACGCCTTCCAGAAGGACATGTCCTCGCGCGAGGAGCGCCGCCACCGACTCGCGGACGGCGGCCTGCTGCCCGAGAACCACGGACTCGAGCGCCTGGACGATGCGGGCCGCGGCGGCGGCATGGGTTCCCGCCTCGTCGGCCGTGAGCGGGATGCGATCGGAGATCATGACGGCGTCAATTCCTCCCAAAGAGTCTCCACGTCATCGGCCGCCTCGAGCACCTCGTCGGCGGCCGCGGAGCGGCTGGTGATCATGGTGAGCCGGGTGAGCGCGACCTGACCGCGGGCGGTTCGCACCGCGGGCGCGAGTACGGCGAGCCACTCGGCAGCCGATTCCCCCGCCGGCCGCCCCGCCCGACTGAGCCGGCGTCGCAGTCCTTGAACGATGAGCCGAACCGCGACGTCGTGGCCACGGGCGGCGGCCAGGGCGGTGGCGAGCGCACGAACGTGCTCCAGCGGCGAGCGGCGGCGGCGCTCGATGATCCGTCGAGCCGGGCCGAATCGTACACCGGCGGTAACGAGCGCGATCACGGCCACCACCGCGACCTGCCAGATCGCCCACCCCCAGGGCGAGTGCAGGCTCCAGCCGAGGGTGGCGCCGGCGAGCGATCCGGAAGCGTCGAAGCCGTGATGATACTCGTCCACGATGACCCGCTCATAGCGGGGCACTACGAGACCGAGCGCGAACGATCCGGCCGCCGACTCGCGCACCGCGCGATTGCTGAAGAGCCGGTCGTCGGAGACCAGTGTCATGGTCCGTCCGGAGACGTCGCGGAGCCGCAACGCCACTGGACGCCCTGCCGCGCGGAGCAGCGTGTCTACTGAGCGGGACGCCATCACGGTACACGAGACCGGTCTGCCGTCCGTGAGATCTGTTGAGTCCACGACGATCGTGCCCGTCCGGCCCCGAAGCAGCGACCGTACCCACGGTACCGGCAGCGAGTCGCCCTGAAATGGCCGGCGAACGGCGATCGAATCACCGGTCCAGCGCCGGACGTCGTAGCCCAGGCACCGCATCGCGGTCGCCGCCGCCGGGCCGGCGAGCAGCAGGTCCGCCGGCAGCTTCGCGATTGCCGCTCCCTCAGCCGCGGTCAGCGGGTAGGTAGGACCGAGAAACGCAACGAGAGTCGGCGATCCAAACGCGGCGGTGTCGAGCGAGGCGACTGGCCTGCGAAACCGGTCCACCCGCACGCCCAATCGCCCCAGTGCTTCGGCGTAGCCGCTGGCGCCTGAGGGGCTGACCAGATACGTCGAGCGCCGCGAGTCGCTGTCGACGACGCGAGCACGCCGGCTCCCGAGCACGGCCGCGCCGGCCCCGAGAAGGACAAGCACGGCGGCGCCGAACGCGAGCTCAGTGCCCGGGCGCATGCCAGGAGAGCGCGCCGGCTTCGCGCCACCGGTGATAGTCGGCGGCAGCACAAGGCCGTCCGCCGAAGACGTGGGCATACAGCGCGCGGACCAGGTCGCCGAGTCGCTCGCGATCGGTCCCGCCGAGATTCGCTTCGCGCACGCACTCGGCCGGGGTCTTGCTTGGGTGATAGTGCAGGAGACCCTGCGCGTCGAGCGTGAAAGCCAGGCCGACGAAGGCGAGCTGGAGCGCCTCGCGGGTTCGCCCGGCGGCCGCGGCACGGTCGGCCTCCCGATAATACCACTCGGCATCGCGCGTCTCGGGGAGCCCCGGGGCCTCCCGATCCTCGGTGGGCCCGGCGCCGGCGCGCACGGTCTTCCAGATGACCCAGGCGCCATGCAGGAGAAAGAGGATCAGCGTCGCGAGGAGCAGGAAGATCAGCGCACGGAAGGCGGCCGGACTGTCCGCCCGCAGGGTCGCGAGCCACTCACCGAGGCGTTGCCACCACTCCCGCAGGAAGCGGAGCGGACCCGGCTCTTGAGCCCAATCGTACGCCGGCGCGGAGAAGACCGTGTCGAGAACGTTGCGCAGCGCGGCAGGATCCGGTGTGCCCTGCGGAAGCATGGCCGTCAGCCCGTGCTCACGCAGTGAGGAGGGTGGATGCCAGGACTTCGAGGTCGAAGCCCTCCTTACGCACTCGGAGATCGTAATACGCGACGGTGAGCACGCAGTAGAAGAGCGGGTAGATGAACACCTGAACCAGCCCGCTCAGCGCCGCCGCCGCGACGGCGAGGATGGCGTTTGGCCGGCTGAAGAGGAAGCCCGTCCCGGGCATGAAGGTCACGAGGAGTCCCCCGATGGCGGCGATCGGGATGTAGAGCAGGATGACGAGGATGAGCAGCAGGCCGAACATTCGCCAGCGTGAGCCGCGAGTCAGTTCCCAGGAGCGGGACAGCGCTGCGGCGGAGCTCAACCGCGATTCTATCACGAGGGCGGGGACCGCGAGAATGAGCCCGGTGATGAGGATGATTCCCGGGATGACGAAGAAGAGGAAACCGACAAAGACCGCCAGCGCGGTGAGCACCGAGCAGAAGAGAATCTTCCCGATGTACGGCGCGGCCCGGCGCAGGGCGGAGCGGGCGTCGATCGGTCGCCCCAGGTAGCTCTCCGAGACGATGAAGACCGTGGCGGCCGTGGCGATCGCGCTGAGAGCGGCGAACACGAGGTAGTAGACGAGCACCAGCGGCACGTTCGCGAACATGCCGCCCGACGCCTCGATGAACATGCTGAGGACGATCGGAACTCCCGAGCACAC
Organism: uncultured Gemmatimonadales bacterium; assembly: GCA_963722825.1. Lineage (GTDB taxonomy): Bacteria > Gemmatimonadota > Gemmatimonadetes > Gemmatimonadales > GWC2-71-9 > CAVVWJ01. The sequence continues at coordinate 979,075 of CAVROI010000002.1, read as the reverse complement.
CAGGGCCACCCCGGCGAGGGGCGGGAAGTGGCGGCGATACAGCGTGAAGGAGACGTCGAGGATCTCGCCCACCGAAAGCGGGCGAAGGGTCGGTGGCGCCATGGACGAAAGATATTACAATCGCTGCATGCCCGCGCTTCGTGGTTCACCCGCGGATTACCGCCAACATCTCGAAGTCGAGACTCCCGAGCACGTGATGCTCGACCTGGAGATCGCCGGGATCGGGTCTCGCACCTTCGCTGCGGTGTTGGATACGCTCATTCTCGTCGGCAGCTCCCTTGCCGCGATGACCGCGCTGGCCATCCTCGCCGGCTATGGCCTGGCGATCGGCCGCTTCGGCGGCGCGATCCTTCTGCTTGGCGGGTTCGTGGCGTGGACCGGCTACTTCATTCTCTTCGAAGGCGTGCGCGGGGGTCAGACGCCGGGAAAGCGGATCGCCGGCATTCGGGTAGTGATGGATACCGGACATGCCGTCACCCTCGGTGCCGCGGCGGTGCGCAATCTGCTCCGGGCCGCCGACTTTCTTCCTCCACCCTATCTCTTGGGCGCGTTGCTCGTCGCCTTTCATCCCCGCGGCAAGCGTCTGGGAGACCTGGTGGCCGGCACGGTCGTGGCGCGCGACCGGCCGCATGAAATACGCCGGGAAGGGCGGCCGCTCACCGCCCCGGCCGCTCCCTCGATGCCCGAGCTCAGCGACGCCGAGTTCCGGCTGGTGTCCCAGTTCGCGGAGCGGCAGGCGGATCTCGCACCCGAGGCGCGCGCACGCCTCGCGGCCACGCTGGCGCGGCGGTTCGATGAGCATCCCGCGCCTCCAGGTGTGTCCGCCCTCACCCACTTGCTCGACCTGCACCTCCGCGAACTGGACCGGCGGGAAGGCAGCCTCGCCCGTCGAGGCGCCGCCGGGTCGGGCACTCGCTTCGCGGCGCAGAAGCGCGGTCGCTGGGACGCCTTCGAGCACCTCGCGGAGCGGGCGGCGCGCGGCGGCCTCGACCGATTCGAGTCGGATGAGCTTCCGGACTTCGCCTCCCGGTATCGCGAGGTCGCCGCCGACCTCGCGCGGGCCCGCACCTACGGCGTCGATGCCGCCACGCAGTCGCGGCTCGAGCGTCTCGTGGCGGCGGGACACAACGCGCTCTACCGGGAGGAGCGGGGCACGTGGCGGCGGCTCTGGCTGGTGCTCGCGCACGAATGTCCGGCAGCCATCATCGGAGCACGCGGCTATGTGCTGGTGGCGTTCCTCACCTTCGCCGCACCCGCTGCGGCGGGATTTGCCCTCATGCGAGAGCGCCCGGCGCTCGCCGCCGAGCTGCTGCCCGACGTGATGCTGCGCCGCGCCGAGGCGGGAGCCCAGCGAAAGGCGGAAGGACGCCACTACGTGGACATCGCGGCGGAGGACCGCCCGCTCATGGCCTCGGGTATCATCACGAACAACGTCCGCATCGCGATCTCCTGCTTCGCCGGCGGCATCTTTCTTGGCATCGGCTCCCTCGTCCTGCTGGCCTTCAACGGGCTTGCCATCGGCGCGAGCGCGGGGCACTTCGCGAACGCCGGGCTGCTCGGATACCTTCTCGAGTTCATCGTCGGGCACGGCGTGCTGGAGCTCTTCGCCATCTGGGTGGCGGGAGCGGCGGGATACCTGTTGGGGCGGACCGTGGTGGCACCCGGGACCCTCACGCGGGGCGATGCCCTCGTGCTGAGCGGCAGACGGGCCATCAGGATGCTCGGGGGCGCGGCGCTGTTTCTGCTGGTGGCGGGATTGATCGAAGGGTTCGTCTCGGCCAGCCCCGGGGGGCTGCTGGTGCGGCTCGCCGCGACCGGGGCGAGTGTCGGCTTCCTCCTCCTCTATCTCTCCAGCGGGAAGACCAGGGCGGTGTCGCGCTGACCGGCCTCAGAGCTCGCGCAGCATCGCGCGCATCCGGATGGCCAATGCCTCGATCTCGCGAAGAGCGGAGATGGTCTCGTCGTCCATGCGGGCCGCGTTGAGCAACAGAAGCTGGGTCTCGGCAAGGAGTGCCGAGAGAGGATTGGAGAGGTCGTGTCGCAACTTACTCAAGCGCTCCAGATCGCTCATGCGCTCCAGTCAGACGAGAGACAGGTAGAGAGCGCGGACGTGGTGGTCGCGCAGTCCGCGGACCGATTGCCACAGCTCGTCCTCCGTGGCACCACAGAAGATCTCGGCCGTTTCGCATTCACGGCCCCCGGGATGATGAAAGAGCAGACGCCCTCTCCATGCGCCATCGTCAGAGCGGCGGACGCTGAGGTTGACGGTGATGAGGAGGTCGGGGAGACGGAGGGGGGAAAGCTCGTGAACAACGGGCTCACGATGGTCCAAAACGATTGGCCGGTAGGGCTGGGCCGTCATCAGGGAACCTCCCGAGAGGAAGCCGGTGAGGCTAAAGATTATACTACATTGTAAGTTACGCAATCCACCAGGACCCTCTTGACTGGATGCGGAAGGCACTCTAAGTTGAATCGCTCCTTGGTTCGGTAGGACACTCCCCTTCACAAACCGTAGCACGCGCTCCGATTCCGGGGCCCCCACATACACCACCCGACCCCGCCGTTCCTGGACCTTCACATTACCCAGCGCCCGCCGGCGTACCGGCCGGGCCCGCTCGTCTGGAGTCTCGTCCGTGGACATCGCTGAGCTGAAGCAGAAGTCGGTTGCGGAGTTACATTCGCTGGCCGAACAGCTGAACATCACAAATTACTCCGGCCTGCGGAAGCAAGATCTGATCTTCCGCATCGAGCAGTCGCTCCTCGACTCCGACACCGTCATTCGCGGCGAAGGAGTCCTGGAGATCTTGCCGGAAGGCTATGGTTTCCTCCGCAGCCAGGACTGGAATTACCTGTACGGCCCCGACGACATCTACGTCTCCCCCAGTCAGATCAAGCGATTCGACCTCCGGACCGGTGACACGGTCATGGGCCAGGTTCGCCCGCCCAAGGAGGGGGAGCGCTATCTCGCCCTGCTCAAGGTCGAGCAGGTCAACTTCGAGGAGCCGGAAAAGACCAAGCACCGGATCGCCTTCGACAACCTGCGCCCCCGCTATCCCGACGCGCGTATCCGGCTCGAGCGCAAGAACGGTGACCTGTCGATGCGGGTCGTGGACCTCCTCTCCCCGCTGGGCAAGGGTCAGCGCGCCCTGATCGTGGCGCCGCCGAAAGCCGGCAAGACGATCCTGATGCAGAAACTGGCCAACGCCATCAGTGAGAACCACCCGGAGATCGTCCTCATCGTGCTGCTCATCGACGAGCGGCCCGAAGAAGTGACGGACATGGAGGAAAACGTCAAGGCGGAGGTGATTTCCTCTACCTTCGACGAGCCCGCGGACCGCCACGTCCAAGTGGCGGACATGGTGATCGAGAAGTCGAAACGCCTCGTGGAGCACGGCCGGGATGTCGTGATTCTGCTCGACTCGATCACCCGTCTGGCACGAGCGCACAACGTCGTCGTACCCCACTCGGGCAAGATTCTCTCGGGGGGCGTGGACGCCAATGCGCTTCAGAAGCCGAAGCGGTTCTTCGGCGCGGCCCGCAACATCGACAAGGGCGGCAGCCTCAGCATCATCGCCACCGCGCTGATCGACACGGGGAGCCGGATGGATGAAGTGATTTTCGAGGAATTCAAGGGCACCGGCAACTCCGAGCTCGTGCTCGACCGACGGCTGGCCGATCGCCGGATCTACCCTGCCATCGACATCCAGCGGACATCCACCCGGAAGGAAGAGCTCCTCATGGACAAGGACGAGCTCAACCGGGTCTACCTGCTGCGCAATTTCCTGGCGGACATGCCGCCCGTCGAAGCGCTGGAGTTCCTGCTCGAACGAATGAAGCGGACCAAGAACAACAAGGAGTTCTTCGCGACGATGGCACAATAGAGGACGCAGAGGACGCAGAGACGACGCAGAAGGTCAGCGAGCCGGCCGGCTAGCGTCCTCTGCGTCCTTTGCGTCCTTTGCGTCCTTTGCGTCCTCTGCGTCCTCTGCGTCCTCTGCGTCCTCTCGTTACCTTCAGGCATGCTTCCTTCTTTCGGCCGCATCATCGCCCTCGACTGGGGGGAGATCCGCATCGGCCTCGCTCTCTCCGACGAGTCGCAGACGCTCGCGTCCCCGCTCGAGACGCTCACGCGCCGGGCGGGGAAGCGGTTTCCCATGCCCAGGTTCCTTCAGCTCGTCGCGGAGCACCAGCCGGTCGGAGCCGTGGTCGGTCTTCCTCTGACATCCGAAGGGAACGAAGAGGAGAGCGCCATCGCGGCACGCGCCCTTGCGGAAACGGTGGCCGGCCGGAGCGGGTTGCCGGTCGAGCTTTGGGATGAGCGGATGAGCACGGCCCGCGCCCTCGGGGCCATCTGGGAACAGGGCGGACGAACCCGCGGCCGGAAGGCCGAGGTCGATGCTCTCGCGGCGGCGGTCCTCCTGCAGCATTTCCTCGAGGCGCGGCGGAATCGCGCCACTTCGAGCGATCCGCAGAGCCCATAGGGGCGCATGAGCTCCTTCCTGCTCGTCCGCCTCAGAGTCAGAATGACCGCGCCCGCGCTGGCCGTGGCGTGCGTCTCCGGTTGCGGAGGGAACGCGAGCGTGGAGCGCGTCATCCTTCCGCCGGGGGCCACCTTTGCCGCAGTCACCGACAGCCTGGTGGTGCACAGGGTGGTCACCAGCCGGCGGATCTTCAAGCTCTTCGCCCGGCTTCGCGGGATGGACCGCTCGGTCCAGGCAGGGATCTACGAGTTCAAGCCCGGTATCTCGTCGTGGCGGGTGCTCGACCTCCTGGCCGCTGGACGGGGCGTGGCGGTCAAGTTCACGGTGCCGGAAGGCCTCACGCTGATGGACGTAGCGGCCCTCGCCGCCGCTCGCCTCGCCCTCCCGGAGGATTCCGTGCTGGCCGCGGCGCGCGACGGTGCCAGCGCGACCGCGGTGCTCGGATTCAAGGTGCGGTCGTACGAGGGCTTCCTCCGGCCCGAGACCTATTCCCTTCCGCTCGGCATGAGATCGCGGGAGCTGGTCAGGGTCATGGCCGAGGGGTTCAAGGCGGCATGGCAGCCGAGGTGGAACGCGAAGCTCGACTCGCTCCATCTGAGCCGCCTGCAGCTCGTCACGCTCGCGTCGATCGTAGAAGGAGAGGCCAGGGCGGACGACGAGCGGGAGACGATCGCCGGGGTCTATCACAACCGGCTCAAGATCGGCATGGCGTTACAGGCGGATCCGACGATCCAGTACGCGATCGCGCTGTCCACCGGCGCGCGAAAGGCGCGACTCTACCAGAAGGACTATCTGTTCCCGTCGCCCTACAACACTTATCTGCATCCCGGGCTGCCACCCGGCCCGGTCAATTCGCCGAGCCAGCGGAGCATCGAGGCGACGCTCTATCCCGCCAAGGTTCCTTTCCTCTATTTCGTCGCCGGACCCGACGGGCGTCACGTCTTCTCGCGAACCTACACCGAGCACCTGCGGAACGTGGCGCGCGCGCGGAGGATGGGACGATGAGCGGTCAGCGGTCAGCTGACAGCAGGCGACTGCTGTACTGCCTCACCGCCTCCTCCACGTCTCCAGCGTCGAAGATCCCCGATACCACTGCAACGCCGCTCCCGCCGGCCGATCGCACCTGCGGCACATCGGCCGGGAGAATGCCTCCGATTGCCATGCAGGGACGTCCGCCCGACAGCCGATGCAGCCGAGCGAACCCCTCGGCGCCGAGCCCGGTCCCGGCGTCCTGTTTCGTGGTGGTCGCACGCCACGGACCGATTCCCCAATAATCCGCCTCCTCCGCGAGCCCGGCTTCGTCCCTGGAACCCACCGACGCGCCGATCACGAAATCCGTCGGTACGATCCTCCGTGCGAGCGAGACCGGGAGGTCATCCGGACCGAGATGCACCCCCGCCGCGCCGGCCGCGATGGCCACATCGGGACGATCGTTGACCAGCAACGGAATGGTGAGCCCCGCCGTCAACTCGCGCGCGAGTGCCACCAGCTCCCGAGGGGTCGCGTGTTTGAGCCTGAGCTGCATCGCCGTCACGCCGCCACGCGCCGCGGCACGGCCCAACGCGAGGAGGTCGCGTCCCTCGACCAGCCGGTCGTCGGTGACGAGCATGAGCCGACACCACTCCGCTACATTAGGGCGCATGACTTCTCTCACCCCACGGCTTCAGGGAATCCGCGGCGCGACGACGGTCTCCCGGAACGATGCAGCCGAGATTCTCTCGGCCACCGACGAGTTGCTCCGCACCCTCATCGAGGCGAACGGACTCGATCCCGACGACATCGTCAGCGGTCTCTTTACCGTGACTCGCGATCTCGATGCCACCTTCCCTGCCCGCGCCGCCGAAGAGTACGGCTGGAACATCGTGGCCCTGTTGCACGCCACGGAAATTCCGGTACCTGGCTCGCTGCCGATGTGCATCCGCCTGCTGGTTCACGCCTATACGGCCCGCAGCCGCGCGGAAATCAAGCACTGCTACCTCCGCGGGGCCACGGTCCTCCGTCCCGACCGCACGTGACCGCGGTCCGGGTCACCGCGCGCGGCGCCGAGCGCTGGGTGCGGGGTCACCCCTGGATCTACCGCAGCGATGTGCTCGAAGGGCCGCCGGAGCCGGGGCTGGTGTCCGTGCGCGACCCGCGCGGAAAATTCATCGGCCAGGCCCTCCACGCCCCATCCTCTGAAATCCGGTTGCGGCTGCTCGAGCGGACGGATCGTCCGGTGGATGCTTCGTGGTGGGGAGACCACCTCTCCGAGGCCGCCGGCCGGCGAGGCGGGATCGACGCCACCGCGTGGCGCGTGGTGCACGGAGAGGGCGACGGGCTCCCTTCACTCGTCGTCGATCGGTACGACCGCTGGCTGGTGGTGCAGATACTCTCGGCGGGGCTCGACACGATGCGCGAGATGATCGTCACCGCGCTGGTCGAACGCTTAGCCCCCGGGGGTATCCTCCTCCGGAACGACGTGACGGTTCGCCGGCGGGAAGGGTTGAGCCTCGAGTCCGTGCTGGCATACGGAGCCGTGCCCGAACGGATCATGGTGAGGGAGGGCGGCGTCCGCTATCTCGCCGATCCGTGGAGTGGACAGAAGACCGGGGCCTTTCTCGACCAACGCGAGAACCGGCTCCTGGCCGGCAGGCTGGCCCGTCCCGGCGGGCGGGCGCTCGACTGTTTTGCCTACCACGGATCGTTCGCCATTCATCTGGCGGGGCACGCGGAGCGCGTCATGGCTCTCGATTCGAGCGGCGAGGCCCTCGAGCGCGGCGCGGCCAATGCGGCGCTCAACGACCTCACCAATATCGAGTGGCGCGAAGGCGATGCCTTCGAGGCACTGCGGACCTTCGCGCGCGCCCGCGAGCGGTTCGACACGATCGTCCTGGACCCACCAGCCTTCGCCAAGTCGCGGAGCGCCCTCCCCGCCGCCCTTCGGGGTTATCACGAGATCAACCTGCGGGCCATGCGGTGTCTCGCGCTTGGAGGCACACTGCTCACGGCCTCGTGCTCCTTTCACCTGAGGCTGCCGGCATTCCTCGCCATGCTCGAGGAGGCGAGCGCGGACAGCGGTCGTCGCATCCTCCTGCGCCAGGTGCTGGGGCAAGCGGCGGATCACCCTGAGGTGCTCACCATTCCGGAGACCGGATACCTCAAGGGAGCGGTCCTTCAGGCGGTGTGAGATGGTGCTCCCACGCGCCTCCGCCTTTTGTTCGCGTTGACACTGCAGCACGCGCTTGTGAGTTTGAAGGGATGCCCCTCCCCTCGAATACGCTCGATGCCTTATGCTGAGCGCCGCGGAAATTCGCGGTACCCAGCATCGACGGCGGTCGCCGTATTCGGACAAGCAGCATTATCAGGAGTACATCCTCCAACGAATCGAGGGCTACAAGAACTCGATCGGGCGGGATGAGCTGCTCCGGCTTGGCGACGAGGCGGCAGCGGAGCTTCAGACGGCGGCCGAGGGTCAGTTCCTTCTGACCGAGGTGCTCATGCTCGAGTCGGTCGACCGGCTCATCGTGAAGCGCCTCGCCCTCAGGCCCTACAGCAAATGGAAGCGGCAGTTCGTGAAGCTGCGCGAGGCCCAGCGCACCCCGACGCACTGGGGACTCGAGGCGGCAGGCCCGATCGCCAGACTGGTACCCCGTCTCGAGCCCAATGATTCGGCGCTCGTGATCGGCGGAGCGGCCGAGCCGTGCGCCTATCTGCTGGCGGCGTACGACGCGGCCGTCACCTTCCTCGCCGGAGACATGGGAGCGGTCGAACGAGTCGAATCGCGCATGGCCACCGAGGCGCTCGGCAGCATGTTCGATGGCTATGTCGCGCAGCTCGGCCCCGGTCTCCCCGACTTTCTCTGCTTCATCAACAGTCTCGATCTGATCGTCATCGATCCGGCTGCGCTGGCCGAAGTGAAGGCATCGCTCCGCCCCGAGATCATCCGCGACCTTCAGCGGCGGACGAGGCCGGGCGGCGTGCACATCCTCCTGCCCACCTGCAAGCGCCTCGCACCCGAGGCTCTCCTCGGACTCTACGAGGAGTGGCACCTCGAAGAAGACACCAAGCGCCGCCGGCGATCCGGGCAGACCCGTGTGCGCGAAGGGCTGCTCCTCTCGAGCCCACCGTGTCCGGCCGACACGGCCTGAGCGCCTCCCCTCGTGTCGAACCGACACGAGGTCGCCTCGAAGTAGATCCCGAACATCTTGTGACCATTGATCTTCCGTATCTCTGTCGGCGGGCACGATGGGTGCGTTCCTCAGTGGGGAGGAGTCGTGGCTTCCCCAAGACGAGGATCGATCCCGTGGCCGCTTACCCACTCATCGTCCCGGAAAACCCCGTCGGAATCGTCATCAAGAACGGCGGTCCCGCCCCCAAGCCCGCCCGTTTCTGGGCCTATCTCTGGGCAGCGGACGAAGAGTCCGCGGACGATCACTGGCACCAGCGAGTTCCGGCCGAGCACGCCGCGTAACTGGACATCGGTGCGGCGGGCCGAAACGCCCTCGGACCTCCGGTCCGGGGGTGTTTGTATTTCCGGTTATATTGCCCCCCGACCTTTCCCCGAGCGACGATGCGCGCACTCGTGAAGGAAGCCCCCGGGCCGGGGATGGTGCTCCGCGACCGGCCGGTGCCTGCCTGTGGTCCCAGCGACGTCCTGATCCGGGTGCATCACGCCGGCGTCTGCGGAACCGATCTCCATATCTGGGAGTGGGACAGCTGGGCCAGCGCCCGGCTCAAGCCACCGGTAGTGATCGGACACGAGTTCGCCGGTGAGATCGTCCAGCTTGGCCGGGAGGCCGAGCGCGAGGAACTGCTCGCGGTGGGCGACGCCGTGACCGCGGAAGGCCACATCGTGTGCGGGCACTGCCTCCAGTGCCGGCTCGGAGCCGCCCACCTCTGCCGGCGCACCCGGATCATCGGGGTCGATCGCGATGGCGCCTTTGCCGACTACATCGCCATGCCGGCTTCCAATGTCATGAAGCTCGACGGGATCCCCACCGAAATCGGCGCGATCATGGATCCAATGGGCAACGCCGTCCACACCGTTCTCGAATCCAGCGTCCCGGGCAGCACGGTGCTCGTGCTCGGGTGCGGCCCGATCGGCTGTTTCGCCGTTGGCGTCGCGCGTGCCGCCGGCGCCTCGCTCGTCGTCGCGAGTGACTTCAACGCCCGCCGGTTGGAGCTGGCCTGCGCGATGGGCGCACACGTCACCCTGAATCCCGGGCGAGACGATGTCCTCGCCCGGATCCTCGAGCTTACCGGCGGGGACGGTGTGGACCTCGTCTGCGAGATGAGCGGGCATCCGAGCGGGCATGCCCAGGCCTTCGCCGCGGCCCGACTGGGAGGCCGAGTCAATCTCCTCGGCACGCCGAGTCGGACGACCGAAGTGGACTTTGCCCGCGATGTCATCTTCAAGGGCCTCACACTTTACGGGGTGACCGGCCGGAAGATGTACGAGACGTGGCACGAAATGCGGCGCTTCCTGCGCGGCGGGCAGCTCGATCCACGGCCCGTCATCACCCACCGCTTCTCGCTCGAGCGGATCCAGGAGGCGATTCAGGTCATCAAGGATGGGGAGGCGGGCAAAGTGATTCTGGAGATCGGCGCGTGAGCGCGCTCGAGGACCGGGTCGAGCGCGAGCTGGAAGGCTTCATCCGGGACGGGGTGTACAAGCGCCTGAAGTTCCTCGAGGGCCCTCAAGCCGCGCGGGTGCGGATGGAGGAGCATGGCGACGTCATCATCCTCTCCTCCAACAACTATCTCGGACTGAGCAACGAGCCCGCCGTCGTCGAGGCGGGTCGACGGGCGCTCGACCGCTTCGGAGCCGGCACCGCGTCGGTGCGATTCATCTGCGGCACCTTCACGGTGCACCGAGACCTCGAGGCGGCGTGCGCTCGGCTCGTGGGAACGGCCGCCTCGCTCAGCTTCGTGAGCTGCTGGAACGCTAACGAGGCAGTGCCGGGCACGCTGCTGGGCGACGAGGACATCGTCATCAGCGACCAGCTCAACCATGCCTCGATCATCGACGGCATCCGCCTCGCCAAGGCGATCACTAAGTGTCAGACCGGCGTCTACCGGCATGCCGACATGACCGATCTGGACGCGAAGCTCACCGCCGCCCGGGACCGCCGAATCCGGATGGTCATCACCGACGGTGTCTTCTCCATGGAAGGGTCGATCGCCCCGCTGCCCGATCTGCTCGACATCTGCCGCAAGCACGACGCCATCCTGGTCGTGGACGATTCGCACGCCACGGGGGTGCTCGGGGAACGGGGCCGCGGCACCGCGGAGCACTTCGGCGTCGTGGGCGACATCGACATCATCACCTCGACCCTCGGGAAGGCGCTCGGGGGAGCCGCCGGCGGGTTCGCGGCCGGCTCGGCCGCCGTCTGCGACTATCTCACCCAGCGCGCTCGCCCCCAGCTCTTCTCCAACGCCCTCCCTCCGACCGTCGCGGCCAGCTCGCTCGCCAGTGTCGAGTTTCTCGAGGCCCATCCGGAGCGCGTCACAAAGCTTCGCGACAACGCGCGTTACTTTCGCGAGCGGTTGCTGGAGCTTGGCTTCAAGCCATTGCCCGGCGAGACGCCGATCGTTCCCGTGATCCTCGGCGAGACCTCCGCCGCCATCCAGATGAGCGATCTCCTTCTGGCCGAAGGCGTCTTTGTCACCGGCTTCGGCTTTCCCGTCGTGCCCCAGGGGCAGGCACGCGTGCGGTGCCAGGTCTCCGCGGCGCACACACGAGCGGACCTGGATGAGGCGCTGGCCGCCTTCAAGAAGGTGGGTAGCAGGCTGAAGCTGATTTGAGAGGGTCTAGGGTCTAGGGTCTAGGGTCTAGGGTCTAGGGTCTAGGGTCTAGGGTCGCGAGTCTGGAAATCGGTGCCGAAGTAAGAACAAGACTCTAGACCTCAGACCTGAGACCTCAGACCTCAGACCTGAGACCTCAGACCTGAGACCTCAGACCTCAGACCTGAGACCTCAGACCTCAGACCTCGAGACCTCAGACCTCAGACCTCAGACCTCAGACCCAAGCCTCCACACTCCTGGCCCTCCTCTTGCACCCCCACCCCATCCGGCGGGTTGGGACGCCTCGGCGATGGTCAATGTAAATCCTTCTGCCAATGGCAGATAGCCGGGTCACCGTTCCCCATTCCTTCCCGCGATTTCCGGCAGAATCCCGCATTTTGACGGACCGTGCCGATTGGGGACGGTAGACGCCAGGATCGTCCTGGCGCGGACACCTTACGGAGGCAGTCTGTGATGCGCATGGTCATCCGAAGCATTCCGGCCGCGGCACTGGCCCTCTGCCTGGCCACCGCACACCTCTCGGCTCAGCAGCCGGGGAACGGCAACTTCCAGTGGTATCTCGGCGGGCAGGGCGGCGCCATGTTCTTCAAGACGCCGACTCAGGACCGGTCGGGGATCCCGACCTTCGGCGGACACGCGCTGATCGTGGCGAAGCGCACCGGCCTCATGCTGTCCTTCGAGGAAGGCGTCGGATCGGACGAGACCAGCTCGTACACCGACGGAACCGGCGTCCAGAGCGTCACCTTCAATGACATCCGGAAGTACTCGGCCATGCTGATGGCCTTTCCCATCCGCGCGGCGGCACAGCCGTACCTCGGCGTCGGCTACGGGCTCATCCACGTGGTGAATCCGACCCCGACGAGCGCCGCTGCCTTCCAGAGCGACGCGAACGAGCTGGGCTCGAGCGGCTTCGGGGCTTTCGTGGGTGGACTGCAATTCCAGGTGGGGCGGCTCATGGCCTTCGGCCAGTATCAGATCACCACGAGCCCATCGACCCACGCGGTGACCGACGGCTCGGGCACGGTGGTCGCCGTCGGACGCCTGCTCACTGGACCGACCCACACCTTCAGCGGCGGCGTTCGGATCGGCCTCGGCAGCGCGAAGGACGCGGCTCGCAGCGCCGGCGGTTACTGAGCACCGGCTGGCGCGAGACCGGACCGGCCCGGCCCTCGTGAGACCCAGGGGGACCCGGCGACGAGAAACCGGAGCGGCCAATCGGCTGCCTGTGTGATACCAATACGCGGCGTCACCGCAAAGGCGGCTGGCGCCGCGCTCGTGTCGGCGAGCACCGTCAGCGCCGACTGCCTCATCGATACTCCGTCCACGCCTCTCGAGATCCCCAGCGCCTGACACAGCTTGCCCGGACCGGAACACAGCTGGCGGTCCACCGGTGATCCTCGGCGGTGGCGCATGACTTCCATGCCCTCCAGAGGCTCGAGGGCACGCAGCAGAATGGCACTCCCCTCGCCTTCGACCCCGCATACCAGGTTCGCGCACCAGTGAATGCCGTACGAGAGATAGACGTACCACGAGCCCGGCGGCCCGAACAACGCCGCATTGCGGTCATTGCGGCGATGGCGATAACCGTGGGAGGCAGGGTCCCGGTAGCCCAGATAGGCCTCGGTCTCGACGATACGCCCCGCGGTACGAGTGCCGCCGAGGACGGAGACGATCGTGGTGCCGAGAAGCTCGCGGGCGACGATGTCTGAGGGACGGCAGAAAAAAGAGACGGGCAGCGTCACTGCCCGTCCGTCACCACTCACTCCGCCGCCTTCTTGCGGGAGCGGGAGCGCGGTCGCTTGGGGGAAGCAGCTTTGGCGCCATCCGCGGGTGCTTCCTGCGCGCCAGCATCCGGGACAGCCGCCGCGGCCGGGGCGCGCTTCCGGGGTGCCCGGCGGGGTCGGGCCGGCTTTGCAATGGCGGGCTCCGCGGGTGCCACAGCCGCATCCTCCTGCTCAGGGACGACCGTGGCGGGCACGTCGATCTCTACCACACCGATGAGGGGAACGTCGCCCGCGCGAAGCGGTGACCGCGACCCCCGGCGGAACCGGACCCCGAAGCGTTGCCCGTTCTCTCGAGTGGTTCCGGCAGGCTCACCCGCGGAAGTCTCGACCGGCACCGGTACCGCCTCACCGGTAGCGGACAGCGCCGGGGTCGGAGCGGCTGCCGGTGCGGGCAACGATCCGCCTGTGCGATGTGGAGAGATCTCGTATTCGTCGTCTCCCACCTTCCGCACGTCGGCCACCTCGGCGTCGTTGGCCTGACGAAGGAACCGGGGGAACCGGGCGGCGTCGAGGAGCGGGTCTTGCCGCCCGTGCATGGCCGCCATGCGGAGGCGAAGGGCCTCATGGCCGACCGGTGGGCGCAATTCGCCGAGGGCCTGGGAGAGGAGCTGGAAAGCTCGAGCGAGGCTGAGCGCGCCGTCGGTAGGCACTTCCCGGGCAGGACGGCGTCCCGGTCCCTCCTCGCGGGCGGCCTCGGGAACCCGCTCCCTGTCCCGTCCCCGTCCACCGCGACGCGAACGGCCGCGCCGGCCAGCATCATCACGCGCCGGCTCTTCTCCCTTCGGCGCAGGAGCGGCGATCACGGTGCCCGCCGCGGGCGCCACCTCGTACTGACCATTCTCCATCTTGTGCACGATCAGCATACCCTTTTGACCCGCCTCGACTACGAACTTGCTGAAGCGGTTGAACCCGGCGGTACGCTCGTCGAAATTCGGATCGATCTGCTGCATGACCTGCTTCAGCCGGTCGGACCGCATGACGTCGCCGTTGCGCGCCATCTGGGCAACCGCCTCGCCGGCGAGCTGCCAGGGATCGCGCTGGGTGGACGGCGTGTCGACTTCCTTGGTGAGCCCGGCCAGATCGTTGTAGGAGTAGTACTCGTCGCAGTTCTGGATCAGCAGGTCGCTCGCCGATTCGCGGATCCCGACACCGATTACATACTTCCCGTACTCCTTCAGCTTGATCACCATCGTCGAGAAGTCGCTGTCACCGGAGAGCAGGATGAACGTCCCGATCTCGGGCCGGGTGAAGACCAGCTCGATGGCGTCGATGGCGAGGCGGATGTCGGTGGCGTTCTTCTTGTTGGTGCCGAACGCGGGCGCGAAGATGAGATCGATCGAAGATTCGGACAGCGGAACGATGTACTGCGGGTACCGTCTCCAGTCGGCGTAGGCTCGTTGGACCGCGACCTTGCCCTTGATGATGTCGCTGTTCAGGAGCGTGCGAAGCTCCTTGGTGAGATCTTTCTGGACTCCAAGGGTGACGTTGTCGAAGTCGATCAGGAGTGCGGCGTTCGGGGCGTGGATTGGGGGCTGGCTCAAATGCCGCCCCGGGCGGATCATCGTCTTGTTCACGTGTCGCTCGTCTTGAGGATCAGACGCCCGGTGCCCATCCCGCGTTCCCGGTGCCGGACTCATCCGGCTCGGGGACGTCGGCGACGCGCACGAAGCGGCTGCCGGATGTCATCACAGTGGTCGTCTTGTCTCCACCTGCCGGACCACCCAGGTCCGGCTCCGATGGGAGGAAATTACACTAGCCTGCCACCTGCCGGGTAGGGGCTGCCATGATCGGAGGGATGGATCAGCCGAACTGGGGCTGGCCCGCGAGGGGAAGATCGAGAATGAAGAAGAACCGGGTCCCCTGGCCCGACTCGGTTTCGACCTCGAGGGTGGAACCCATCGCCTCGACGAGCTTGCGGCAGATCGAGAGTCCGAGGCCCGACCCGGAGAAGGCGTATTCACCCGGTTTTTGCCGGCGGCGGAACGGCTCGTACAGCGTCGCCATCGACTGGGGAGGAATCCCTCGGCCGGTATCACGCACCGAAAACTCCACCGCCCGCGACGACAGTTGCCGCGCGATGACCTCGACGAATCCTTCCGCCGTAAATTTGAGCGCGTTGGTCGTGAGGTTGAGTAGCACGCGGCTCAGCGCCACCGGATGGCCAACCCGGAAGTCGGCTTCGGGCGTCGAGAGCTGCACCGTCAGCCCCTTCTCCTCCGCGATCGGCTGCACGATGTCGCGGACCGATTCGAGGATGTCGGTAACGGAGAACGGTATGGGATCGAGATCCACCAGGCGATCGCCGCCCCGGGCCAGCTCGATCACATCACTCGCCACCGAGCTCAATCCGAAGGCGGCGCTGTAAATGAGTCCGAGCTGGCGCTCCTGGATCTCGTTGACCGATCCACTCCGCCCGCGCTGCAGGGTCTCGGCGAGGAAGAGAATCGACGTCAGGGGCGAGCGCAGGTCATGAGCGACTTCGACGACCAGCTCCAGGCCGTCGGGACTCGACAGCCGATCGGCGAAATGCTGGGACCAATCGGCCTCGAGTCGCTGCCCAACCTCTTCGATGGCGCCGAGGATACGGAGAAGCTGCGTGGGATCGGGTGGGGGAAGCCTCTGAACCCGCTCGACGAAGGCGTATCGCATCAGCACCAGCAGGCGGCGGGACAGCGCGTTTCGGGGCAGCCGGTCGAGGTCGGCCTCGTGCCCGCTCGCCCGCTTACGGATGGCGCTGGAGAGCTGGGCCAGGTGCGTCGTGACTTCCTCCGGCCCGGTCGCGTGTTCGAGCGCCGTGTCCCGCAGTGCCTGGGCGGAGTGCACCGCGTCCCGAAGCGCATCCCATAACGGCGCCGCGATACCAGCACTCGACGGCCCGTCAGGATCCCAGATGCGAGACGGGACCGAGCCGGTAGTATTACGCCGGCGCTCACCGCTCGTGGCTCCCGGCACGGCGGTTTCCGGTGTCACTCAGGCAACCCAGCGGGACTCTCGTCCCGATGGAACGCATGTTTATCCATCAACCGATACAGCGTGGTGCGGTCGATACTCGCCAGCCTGGCCGCCTTCGACATGTTTCCGCCCGCGCGGGACACGAGGCGGGTGAGATATTCCTTCTCGAACTGCGCCACGATCCTGTCCTTGGCCGAGTGGTAGGCCTCGTCCATGTTGCCGGAAGGCGTCGCGGTTTCCACCGGACGCTCGACCCCATCGTCGTAGACCGGGATGTCGTTCGGCTGGATCACCTGGTCCGCCTCGGCGAGCACGGCCACGTGCTCGATGACGTTCTGGAGCTCACGAACGTTGCCTCGCCAAGGCCGCGAGCGCAAGAAGCCGATGCTGGCGTCACTGAGCCTGGGAATCCGGTCGCCCATCTGGCGGTGGCGCTGCCAGTACACGGTCAGGAAGTGGTTGGCCAGGAGGGGGATGTCCTCCGGGCGCTTGCGGAGCGGCGGGAGCTTGATCGGGACGACCCGGAGACGGTAAAACAGGTCGCCACGAAGCATCCCGGTGTCCACCGCTTCCTGGGGCTCACGATTGGTAGCCGAGATGAAGCGGACGTCCACCACCGCGTCCTGCTGTTCGCTGCCGACCCGGCGGACGACGCCGTCCTGGATGACTCGCAGGAGCTTCGCCTGGAGCGGCATCGACATCTCGGTCAGCTCGTCGAGGAAGAGGGTGCCGCCGTTGGCCACCTCGAGGAGACCGGGCTTGTCTCGATCGGCGCCGGTGAAGGCCCCCTTTCGATGGCCGAACATCTCGCTCTCCAGCAACTGCTCCGGCAGCGCGGCGCAGTTGATGGGCACCAAGGTGCGCCCGCTCCGCCGACTGTTCTGATGGATGAACTGGGCGATGACCTCCTTGCCCGTGCCGCTTTCGCCACTGATGAACACCGAAGCGTCGGTCGCGGCCACCTTCCGGGCGAGCTCCACCGCCTGCCTGAAGAGCGGAGAAATGCCGATGAGGGCGATGCTGTCGCTGTGGCCATTCTGCTTCATCAGCTGGACGCGGAGATCCTGCGCCTCGCGCGACATCATCACGGCGTGGGACGCGCGGCCGATCAGTACCTGCAGGTGCGTCGCCGAGAAGGGCTTGGGGAGATAGTCCCAGGCGCCGGCCCGCAGCGCCTCGATGCTGCTGGTGACGCTGGGATTGCCCGTCATCACGACGACGATCGTGTCCTTGTAGGCACCGAGCGCGGCCTGAAGGATCTCGAGACCGGAGATCTGCGACATGTAGAGGTCGACGAGTATGATGTCGAACTTCCGGCGCCGAACCATCTCGAGCGCTTCCTCGCCCCGCCCGACCAGCGTGACGTTATAGCCGTCCATCTGAAGCACGCTCGCACAGCTCTCGCGCAGTGTGCGCTCGTCATCCACGACGAGCACGCGAATGCTGGCCTTGACCTCAGCCGGAATCGAGAGCGGATCGCGCGCAGTGAGATCCGCGGGCGGCGGCCCCGACCGGTCGTGTTGAACGAGCGGGTTCGACATCGAGACTCCTGGACGTGACCGTGAATGCGGTCGGTGAATCGATCTGATGCCGCTGCGCGACAGGTATCCGCTCGGCACATCGGTTGGCTGCTGACATGAATGGAAGTAGCAACATTGATACCACAGATTGTGGCGTTGGTCAACAATCTGATGTGATGGCG
This sequence comes from uncultured Gemmatimonadales bacterium, assembly GCA_963722825.1. Lineage (GTDB taxonomy): Bacteria > Gemmatimonadota > Gemmatimonadetes > Gemmatimonadales > GWC2-71-9 > CAVVWJ01. The sequence goes on along the minus strand of CAVROI010000002.1, from coordinate 961,373 downwards.
CAACATTCTGCACTGTGTCCAGCTGGCAGGCCGTGGTGGGGAGGCTACATCTGGCGGGATCTATGAATCAGGTGGGGTATTCTGACGGCACCTGCTCGAACGCACGAATGCGATCGCCTTTCCCCTCGCGGCGAAGGTCGCGCAGCGCGGTCGTCGCCCGCAGCAAGAGCTCGATCGCATCCACCGGAGACTCCGCGAAGTCGGGCACGGCGCAATAGCCGGCTCGGATTCGGATCGACCGCTCGCCTCCACGCTGGGCCACGGGCGACCCTTCGATCGCGCCGCTCAGGCGGCGCACGAGACGGAGCGCGGCATCGGGTCCGGTTGCGGGCGCGATGACGGCGAATTCGGACGGCCCGAGCCGGCCGATGGCGTCCGATGCCCGACCAGCGCGCTTGAAGAGAATCCCCACCTGATCCGAAACTCTCTCCACTTCCGCATCGCCCTCATCGCCGGCTTCCGAGGGCTGGTCTTCCGATTCCGGTGCGAACACGACGCACGCCAGCGGGTCGTGGCGCCGGAGGGCGTCAGAGCCGATCTCCCGCGCCCGCCGCGACAGACCGCGCATGTTGTACAGGCCGGTGCTGGTGTCGAGGAGATTTTCCTCTCGGAGCTCGTCCACCGCGCGCTTGCATTGGAGAAAGGTGCCCAGCTTGAGGAGGAGCGACTCGCCGTCGAGGGGCTGGCCCAGGAATTCCCATGCGCCGGCACGATAGGCCTCGAGCCGCTGGGTCCGGCCGGACGGGCCCGATGTCGTGATGACGATAGGTGTCGTCGAGCCGAAGTGCGGATCGGCCCGCAGCGTCCGGCACACGTCGAAGCCATGCATGTCCGGCATCTGGGCGTCGAGAATGATGAGATCGGGGTGAGTCGCCCTGGCACGCTCGAGGGCCTGCTGTCCTGTATAGGCGCGCACCACCGAGTATCCACTCGGACCGAGAATGCTCTCCAGAGATCGCGCCGACCACTCCTGATCATTCGCAATGAGCACCAGGGGCGCCGACAAGGTCTTGTCGCGATTTTCCATTGAATTCAGCCGGAATGGGGAGAGACGGTATATCGGTGTTGCCGCCCTGACAGCAGGAGTCGTGCGGGTCAGCCCGATTCCGTCAAGCCATTATAACACAAGGTCATAGCTTTTTGAAACCCACCTCGTTCTCAGTGGGGCGCAGAGCCGGCGCCACACTATGGAGGCTGGCACGCCACGGATCGAAATCGGGAAGCTGTTGCGGGCTAATCTCACGGAAGTGTGGTCCCGAAGCAACGACGCAGTCACAGGGGAGTCGCCCGGCCATCCCGCCGATAGTTGCTAAACTTTTGCAACGTAATATCTTGTACGTACCCCCTACCATCGTGGTCACCGACCGGAAATCGCGGCGTCATACTTGAAGACGAAGAGGCACAAGTCCAGTGCGTAGGTTTCGCCTTACACGGAACTTGAATATGCCTCAGCCAGTCGGATCAAACCCTTCGCCCGCCACCGGCGAGAGCGAAAAAGAAAACCTCGCCGCCGAGACGACCGGCGGCGAGCCGACGGGGCATGGAGCGAATCCCGTAGAGCGCTCGCGATTCAGTCAATGGCTGGCGAGCTTCGGTTTGGGAGAAATGCCGCTGCCGCTGTTGACACGTCGGCGTGCACATCGCGGCTGAGAAAAATCCGAAGCGCGTGACGTATGTCACAATGAGCATATCGACTTGGAGTTAACCTAGTCGCTCCTTCCCTGGACCACGTGGGCGGGGACGACCAACAGGTCGAAGAGTTCATCTGGCTGAGCATGAGGCGTCCACCCCCGACCGAGCGAGTCCGACGACGATCATGGGTACTGCCACTTCGGGAGTCCGGCGAGCGTTTCCTTCTCGTTCGCTCGCAGGTCGTCGAGCCCGGCCGGCGTGGTCGCGCGCCTACTCGCGTACGCTCGCCAGAGTGGGGCGCGCGCTGCCGCGGGAGAGCGGGCAGTGGGTCAACCGGACGATCAACGTGCTGCTGGCGGCCCTGGCCCTGGTAATCGCCTCGCCGGTGCTGCTGCTGGTGGCGCTGGCCGTCAAGCTGACCTCCTGGGGGCCGGTCTTCTATACCCAGGAGCGGGTCGGGCTCGACCGCCGGGGCCCCCGGCCTCACCCCCACAATCATCGCCGGAGCCGCGATCTGGGGGGCCGGCCCTTCACCATCTATAAGTTCCGCACCATGCGGGTCGACGCCGAGCAGCACTCCGGGGCCGTGTGGGCCCAGCAGCAAGACCCCCGGGTCACCCCGGTGGGCCGGGTGCTCCGCCAGTACCGGCTGGACGAGCTGCCCCAGCTGTTCAACGTGCTCAAGGGGGAGATGAACATCGTGGGGCCCCGGCCCGAGCGGCCCACCATCTTCGCCCAGCTGCGGGAGCACATCGCCGAGTACCCCCTGCGCCAGCGGACCAAGCCGGGGATCACCGGGCTGGCCCAGATCAATCACCACTACGACCGGTCGATCGACGACGTCCGCACCAAGGTGAGCTACGACCTGGAGTACATCCGGCGCCAGAGCCTGGCCGAGGACCTCCGGATCATGCTCCAGACCATCCCCGCCGTCCTCTTCCGCCGCGGCGGTTGGTAGGAGCGATTCAGTCCGGCAGCGTCCTGCTGTCGACGCCTGACACCGTCGTCTTCTCTTGCCGCGATGGTTGCATCCCAACCACATCTCCGCACCAAGCCGCGATGTGCCGACTGCCATCCGTTCTCGCGATGACAGTTAAATCGCTATCATAGACCAGGTTACAGCACACATCGAGGGTGGACTGACGTGGAACGCGCATTGCTGGAAAGTGGGCGTGAATCGCCCTATCTTGTCCAATGCGCCGGAAATTACCATGACTGCTCTCCAGCCCGATGCCGGACCTTACCTGTCGGTCGTGGCGCCGCTCTACAACGAGTCGGAGAACGTCGCTCCGCTGATCCAGTGGATCCTCGAGGCGCTGGCCGAGTATCCCCGGGAGTTCGAGGTCGTCCTGGTGGACGACGGCAGCCGGGATGACACGTGGGTCAGGGTAGCGGCGGCGGCAGCGGGCGACCCGCGTGTCCGGGGGATCCGGCTGGGCCGCAACGCGGGCCAGACGGCGGCGATGATGGCCGGTTTCGATCATGCCCGCGGCCTGGTCATCGTCTCGCTCGACGGCGACCTGCAGAACGACCCACGCGATATCACGGCGCTCGTCGCGCGGCTCGAAGAGGGATACGATCTCGTCTGCGGGTGGCGCCAGCAGCGCCAGGACAAGCTCCTGCTGCGAAAGGTGCCGTCCTGGGTGGCAAACCGGATCATTCGCCGGCTCACCGGCGTCCCGATCACCGACAACGGCTGCTCCCTCAAGGCGTACCGACGGGACCTGCTCGACCGCATCTCGTTGTACGCGGAGCAGCACCGGTTCATCCCGGCGCTCTCGGCGAGCGTCGGCGCCCGCATTGCCGAGATGCCGGTCCGCCACCACGCGCGGCGCTTCGGCGAGAGCAAGTATGGCATCTCCCGGACGGTGAAGGTACTGGTGGATCTCCTGACGCTGAAGATGATCACCACCTTCCGGTCGCGGCCGCTGCTCGGCTTCCTGGTGGCGACGACGCTGCCGATGGCGGCCGCGCTGGTCTTCACGATCCTGTGGCTCCTCGCGCTGCCGGATGCCGAGCTCAAGTCCTACACGATCGTGTTCCCCGGCGCCGCGGCGCTGGCTCTCGGCACGGCATTTTACCTGTTCATGCTCGGCCTCGTGGCCGAGGTGGCGCTCAGTAACGAGAAGGAGAGCGCCATCGCCACTCCGACCGCGTGGGAGTCGAAATGACGGCGAAGGGGGCTTTGACGCAGCCGTTGGACATTCCCACACGGCCCGCGCCACGGACGCCGGAGCAGCTGATTTCGGTCATCGTGCCAGTGGTCGAGCGGGTTGACGACTTGGTTGCCCTGTATCGCGGCTTCGGCGCCGAAATGGAGCGCCGAGGCGAAGAGTTCGAATTCCTGTTCGTCTTCGACGCCGGCTTCGAGCCGAGCCCGGAGCTGACGGCGCTCGCGGCCCAGTCGGACCGGATCCACCTGCATCGCTTTGCCCAGCGTTTCGGCGAAACCGCAGCGCTCAGGCTCGGGTTCCAGCGCAGCCGGGGCGACCTCCTGGTAACGCTGCCCGCTTACTTCCAGGTAACTCCGGAGGGGATCGGCCCGTTGATCGACGCGCTGGCCGACGGCGCGGAGATGGTGGTGGCCAATCGGTCGCCTCGCCTCGACAGCTGGCTCAATCGGCTCCAGTCGCGGACCTTCCACCGGATCCTCGGCGGCGTTGCCGATACCCGCTTCCACGACATGGCATGCGGCGTCCGGGTGATGCGTCGGCGGGTTGCCGAATCGCTTCCCCTGTATGGCGACATGCACCGGTTCATCCCGGCCCTCGCAGTGCGCGAGGGATACCGGGTCCAGGAAATCGACGTGCCTCAGCACCCCAACGACGCGCGGATGAGGGTGTACGGACCAGGCGTGTACTTCCGGCGGCTGCTCGACATCGCCACGTTCTTCTTTCTGGCCAAGTTCACGGAGAAGCCCCTCCGGTTTTTCGGGATCGTGGGTTCGCTCTCCCTCTTCATCGGCTTGGGTATCAGCCTCGCGCTCGTGATCGACAAGCTCCGCGGCCAGGCGATCGCCAACCGCCCCCTCCTCCTCCTCGGCGTGCTTCTCGTCTCGCTCGGGGTACAATTGATTGGTCTCGGGCTCGTCGGCGAGATCATCGTGCACCTTCGGGCGCCGCATCGCCGCGCCTACCGCGTCCGCGAGCAGGTGTAATAGCGCCGAACTCCGCCTCACCCCCACAGCATGCCGCTCTCGCAACCCCGGCCCACGATGCGTTCGTCGTGGGCCTTTGCCATGTCGGCGGGCGTGACCTGCGTCGCGGCGATCCCATCGCGAGGGGGCTATAGTCGCCCGGGTCCCTCCCGGCCCAGTGAGCCGGAGCACAACTCTGCGGCCGGGCGCTCAGTTACCGAACAGGACAGGAAGATGATCCTCGCGGAGCTCAGAATGCCGTACTCCGGGTGCAGCAGAGCGGATGTCCTGCTGGGCAGCGGAGTTGGGAGTGCGCACGAACGGCGGAACGCTGCGGCGAGGGTGCCGCAGTGAATATCCTTCTGCTCGCTCCCCACCCCTTCTTCCAGGTACGCGGCACGCCACTTGCTGTCCGGGCAGTTCTCGAGTTCCTTACCGGGCAAGGACATCACGTCGATCTCCTCACCTTCCATGAGGGGGAGGATATCGAGTTCCCCAACTGCACGATCCACCGGATCATGCGCCTTCCCGGCATTCGGAATATCCGGCCGGGATTTTCGGTCAAGAAAGTGGTCTGCGACGGGTTGCTGCTGCTGAAGTGCTTCGGGCTCGTCCGGCGCACCCGGTACGACCTGATCCACGCCGTGGAAGAGTCCGCCTTCATCGCGGCAGCAGTCCAGGTCGTCTCCCGGATTCCGTACGTGTATGATATGGACTCGTCGCTGGCGGAGCAGCTGCTCGAAGCCTATCCGGGACTGCATTGGGCATCCGCAGCGCTTCGCCGCTGCGAGGCATTCGTGGTTCGCCGGAGTCTGGGGGTCCTGACGGTTTGCGCGGCGTTAGCCGGCATCGTGCGCCACCATGCTCCCCGGAAGCTGATCGGCCGGGTCGAGGATACCAGCCTGCTCTGGATGGTCGAGAATTCCCAGAACGGCAACGGTGGTGTGCCGCGCGAGATTTCCAATCGAGGCCCCGTCGCGATGTACGTCGGAAACCTCGAGCCCTATCAGGGTATCGATCTCCTCCTCGACGGCTTCCGCTACGTGCTGCAGTCGGTACCGAAGGCGCAACTGGTGATCGTCGGTGGGCGGGATGAGGAGATCCAGCGCTACCGTCACCTCGTGACCGAGGCGGGAAGCTCTGGTCAGGTCCATTTCCTCGGGCCTCGCCCGCTCGACGATCTGCCGGCTCTGTTCAAGCACGCGGATGTGCTGGTATCCCCCAGGCTCAAGGGCATCAACACCCCCATGAAGATCTACTCCTACCTGGATTCAGGCGCGGCGGTGCTCGCCACCCGGCTGCCGACCCATACCCAGGTCCTCGACGAGCGGATCGCTTATCTGGTAGAGCCAGAGGCCGAGGCGCTGGGTCGGGGCCTCGCCGTGCTGCTCGGCGATCCGGCGCTTCGTGCCCGCCTCGCGATGGAGGCCAAGCTCCGCGTGCAGAAGGACTTCACGCCTGAGGCCGCCAATCGCAAGCTCGGCGCTTTCTACGATCGGGTGGAATTGGAAGCGACAGGGACTCGATTGTGAAGCGGCTGTGGCGATCCCCCACCCTCCGCAGCATGGTGGCGTACGGAGCGGCGGGCGTGGGATTCGCCGGGGCGAACCTGATCCTCGCGCGGGCCCTGCCGAAAAACGAATACGGGTTCTTCACGCTGGCGATTGCGCTCGTGAATCTGGGCTACTCGCTGGCGCCGGCCGGCGTGGATAGCATGGTCAACCGCCGCCACCTCGAAGCGGGACCGCGACTGCTCGGTCGCGTAATGGCCGCCTCGAGTACCGTCGCCGTGATCTTCACGGCAATCGGCTTGCTCGCATACCAGCTGCCCCCCCTCATCCTCTTCCTTCTCTTTGTCAGCACCGCGGCCGGCGGAGCGATGATGGTGGCCGGGGCCAAGTTTCAGAGCGAGCATCGGTTCGGGATGTCGCTCAGCCTGATCCAGAGTCCCAACGTCGTGCTGCTGGTTGCCGCCGGCGCGGTGGCCGTGTCTCACGTCTATCGCACCTGGCTCGCGCTCCTGGTGTCGGCGATCGGCTTTGTCGTGGCGGCCGTCCTAGGGTGGAGCGTGCTGTTCAGGGAGCGGCATCAGAAGCCGCAGCGTGAGAGCGATTTTCCCTGGAAGGAAGCCCTTGCGCTCGTCGGTCTCGATGTCGCGGGTCTGACGCTGATCCAGCTCGAGCGCCTGGTCATCCCGCACGTGCTCCCCATCGCGGAACTGGCGACGTACGGGGTCCTCGCCGCCGTCGTGGGATCGCTCTTTCGGGTAATCCAGATGGGCGTGGGATACACCCTGCTTCCCCGGCTCCGCGCCGCCACGAGCGTGCACGAGCGACGGCACCTCATCGCGCACGAGGTCCGACTCATCGGCGTGATGGTCCTCCTCGGGTCTACGGTCATCTGGGCCGTGACACCGCTGGTCGAGCGGACGTTCCTGGCGGGGAAATACCACCTCGGGACCGCACTCATCATCGCGGCACTGGCGAGTGGCGTCGCCAAGATCCTGAACTCCTTCGCCAAGGCCACCGTGTCGGCCCTGGCCACACCCCGTGAGCTGGCGATTGTCAACCTGAGCGGCTGGATCTCCGTGGCACTTGCCGTCGTGGCGGCGGTCATCGGAGCACGATGGGGACTCACCGGAGTCATTTACGGCGTTTCCTTCGGCTGGCTCGTTCGCGGGGCGACCGCCGTCTATCCGATCGTGAAACACCTGCGCGTATCCGACCTTCCCGCCGGCCACGACGCCGCCACCGCCCTCGAACACTGAGACCCTACACCTCGCCCGACCCATCCGGACCCGAAAACGTCGCGAGCGGCAGCCCGTCCCGGCCCATGGCGTGGCGCATCGTCGCCCTGATTGGCTTCGTTGCGATCCTGGCGGCTACCCTGTACCCGACACCGGCAGGTGCCGCCGCGGCCGCGAGGACACCGCTCCTCTGCCTGGTGTGCGGCCAGAACGGCGGCACCGATGTCATCCTCAACCTGATTCTCTTCACCCCGTTCGCGACCGGCCTCAGGCTTTCCGGCTGGAGCTGGGGCCGGGTCACCCTCGCCTGCGCCTCGCTGTCGTTCGGGGTGGAGCTGTGCCAGTATCTGGCCGTCCCAGGGAGAGACGCCAGCCTGAGTGACCTGCTGACCAACACGATCGGAGGCGCCGCAGCCGCGGCCGCGGCGCCGTGGCTCCATGTCGCCATCGGTCCGGGGAGACGGGTCGCGCAACGACTCGTTTTCGTCGGGGTGTCGCTCTGGCTTGTCTTCTCGGCGCTCACCGCCTGGCTCTTCATGCCATGGCTCGGAAAGTCGCTCGTGCTCAGCCAGCGATCCGACCGCTCCACCGAGCCGGGAGCGTACGCGGGAAGCCTCGGAAGTGTCGTGCTCTCGGGCAAGGCAATGTCCGACGGATGGCTCGATAGCACGGCGTCCGCGTGGGCTCATGATCATCTGGGACGCGAGGCGCTCGATATCCGGCTCGACATGGTCTCGCAAACCGCGCCCGGGTACGGGGTGTGGGTCTACCGGCTTCGATCGGGTCGAGGGCTTCTCGCGATTAATCAGATGGGCACCAGATTGACCTTCGAGGTGCCGCGGCGCCTCGCGCTGATGGGGCTCTACAACCCGACGCTGCGGCTCGACGATGGCGCCCCCCGCACGGCCGGCGTCCCGTTCACCGTCATGGCCGGTGAGCGAGGGCGGCACATCTGGCTCGAGTCTGCCGCGAAGGGTCGCACGCGTCGAGCGGATCTGCTGCTGGCCCCGACGATGGCCTGGGGGCTCGTGGTGCCGTTCAACTACGCGTTCGGGTGGGAAGCGCCGTTGGTTACGCTGGTCTGGGTAGCCATGCTGATCGCGCCGTTGGGCTTCTGGGGGGCACATACAGGGAAGCCCACTCCCGTCCTGGCAATTCTCGCCATCGCAATCGTTCTTGGCCTCGGCGTCATTCCCTGGCTTTCCCACACCGGACCGGTGCCGCTGCGCGACTGGCTCGCGGCCGTGATGGGAGTAGCCGCCGGATGGGCTGCCCGGGGCCCCGTGGCTTATCTTGCAACGCGATGCGGCTCTCCTTCCGCCAGCGAATCCTCCTCATCCTGATCTGCCTCGGTGCGCTCCCGACCGCCGTGGCCGTTCTCGGTTGGGTGTACACGATTCGATCCACCTCTCCGGCGGCGGGCGCTCGCGGCTCGATGGAGGCAGTGGGATCATCGGGCCGCGTTCTGTTGCAGACGCTCGACTCGACCCGGCTCACGCGCCGTGAGCGCCGGGCACTCCAGGATCATGCCAGCAAGCTGAACGCGGCCCTCGCGCGTTTCCAGCGGGCGGAGACGTTCGGCCGATACTACTACGCCGGCCTGGGTCTGGTGGTCTTTCTCGCCGGCGCCGCCTTTCTGTACGCGTCGGTGCGGCTCGGCGGTCATCTCTCGCGGCAGCTCAGCCGGCCGATCGAGGAGCTGATCGGATGGACCGGCAACATCCGCCGCAACGAGCCACTACCTCCCGACCGCCCACGCCGGGGGGCCCCCGAGTTCGAGGCTCTCCGCACGGCGCTGCGGCAAATGGCCGAGTCGCTCGACCGGGCTCATGCCCAGGAGATCGAGGCCGAGCGGCTCCGTGCCTTCCGGGAGACGGCGCGCCGCGTCGCGCACGAAATGCGGAATCCGCTCACGCCGATTCGGCTTGCGGTTGCGCAGCTTTCCCGCTCGCCATCCCCCACCCAGCACGAGGCCATCGAGGTGCTCACCGCCGAAACCGGCCGCCTCGAGCAGCTCGCCCGCGAGTTCACCGAATTCGGCCGGCTTCCCGAAGGTCCCGCCGCTCAGGTGGACGTGGCCGAGCTGCTCGAGGAGCTTGCCCGCACCACCGTCCCACCGAGCATGACGTCCCGCCTGGTGGTCGACCCCGCCACGCCGCCCCTGCTGGGCCATTACGATCCGCTGCGGCGCGCCTTCAGCAACATCATCCGGAACGCCGTCGAAGCGTGCGAAGGCGCGGGAGAGATCGAGATCGCCGCCGGCCCGGATGGGGCCCGGCCTGGTGTCCGAGTGGAAATCAGAGATCACGGTCCTGGGATTCCCGTCGAGGTCCGGGGGAAGATCTTCGACCCCTATACGACGGCGAAAAGCGGTGGCACCGGCCTCGGGCTCGCGCTGGCCAAGCAGACGGTGAGCATGCACGGAGGCACGATCGAGGTCGCGGATACTCCGGGCGGTGGGGCCACGTTCTTCGTACGGCTGCGGGGACTGTGACCAACGTGTCGGCCCAGGTCCTCCTGGTCGACGACGAAGTCAACATCCGCCGGATGCTCGCGGCACTCCTGCGCGAAGAGGGGCTGTCGGTCGCGGAAGCACCGAACGGCAATGCCGCCCTGCTCCTGATGAAAGACGTCGACCCCGACGTCATCCTCCTCGATCTGCTGATGCCACCCGGACCCGACGGTCTCGAGACGCTGGTGCGCCTCCGTGAGCAGGGACGCGCGACACCGGTCATCATGATGAGCGGCAAGGCGCAGCTCAACGATGCCGTGCGCGCCGTCAAGCTTGGGGCCTTCCAGTTTCTCGAGAAGCCGCTCACCCCGGAATCGGTGCTCGTCACGGTCCGCGCGGCACTGGAGCTCAATCGGGCCCGGGCGGAGAATCGTACGCTACAGGCGGAGCTCTCGCGCCGCGGCACGCTCATCGGCGATGGCGCGGCCATGCAGGAGGTGCGGGCGCTGATCGCCCGCGTGGCGCCGACCGAGGCACGCGTGCTCATCACGGGGGAATCGGGAACCGGCAAGGAGCTGGTGGCGGCGGCGATCCATGCCGCCAGCCGGCGATCGGACCGCGCCTTCGTGACGGTGAATTGCGCGGCGATCCCGCGCGACCTGGTCGAATCGGAGATGTTCGGGCACGAGCGGGGCTCCTTCACGGGGGCGACGGAACGCCGGCTGGGCCGCTTCGAGCTGGCGCACGCGGGCACGCTGTTTCTCGATGAGATCGGCGACCTCAGCGCCGACGCGCAGGCCAAGCTTCTGCGCACGCTCGAGAGTGGCGAGTTGCAGCGCATCGGCGCCGAGGGAACGGTCAAGGTGGATGTCCGGGTGCTGGCGGCGACCAACCGGAAGCTCGATGACGAGGTGAACGAAGGAAATTTTCGCGAGGACCTCTACTTCCGGCTGCACGTCTTTCCGATCCACCTGCCGCCGCTACGAGAGCACCTCGAGGACCTCCCGCGGCTCGTGGCCTACCTGGCCGAACGAGTGCGCCCGCGGCAGGCCTCGGTATTCACGCCCGCGGCGATCGATGCCCTGGCCGCGTACACCTGGCCCGGCAACGTGCGCGAGCTGGCCAACCTGGTCGAACGACTGAGTATTCTCAGCGGACCGACGGTCGACGCGCCGGACGTTCGCGCGGTCCTGCCGGGCGGGCCGCCGCCGCCCGCCGCGGTGGCGGCCGCCGGACGTCCCCTCAACGATGCGCTCGACGACTTCGAGCGGGCGGTCATTGCCGCCGCGCTCGGGCAGGCCCGCGGCAACGTGGCGGAGGCGGCCCGTGCCCTCCGGACCGACCGCGCGAATCTCTACCGCCGCATGCGACGGCTGGGACTCGACAAACGTGAACAGTGACCGGCCGCCCTCCCGACTCGAGAGCCGCATGCGACTCCTCATCGCCAGTCTCGCCCTCCTGCTCGTCCCCGTGCTCCACGCGCAGGACAGCGTCATCGTCATCGACCCCGACGCCCCGCCCGGCGACTCCACCGTCGTGCAGGGCGGCCCTCCCGCCGAGGTCATCGCCGAGCTCATCGCGGCCTTCAACGACTCGTCGGCTACCCGGACGCAGGGCGACGTCACCTTTCCGGAGGGCAGCAGCTTCACCGGGCGTCTCGCGCATTTCCGAGGGTCGCTGAGGCTCGCGGGGCGGATCTCGGGCCCGATCACGGTGGTGAACGCCACGCTCTACCTCCTACCGAGCGCCGATGTGCAGGGAGATATCCTGGTGGTCGGGGGGCGTCTCATCCGGAGCGCCGAGGCGCGACACGCGGGTGACGAGCGGGTCTACTGGGATGCGGCGCCGGTAGCGCGAAGCGCGGATGGCGCCCTCGTGCTCCGCGATCACCGCCGGCCCCTCGCCAATCTCGCGACCGCGAAGACGAGCTTCCAGACGGGACGGGTGCGGACGACGCTCTTCCTCGCCACCGGCGGCACCTACAACCGGGTGGAAGGTCTGCCCATCGTCTTCGGACCGGTCTTCGAGCTGCGGCCGACCAAGGGAACCCTCGCCAAGCTCGATGTCCGCGGCATTCTGAGAACGGCCGGCGAAGGGTCGCGCCTCACCAGCGATTTCGGCTATTCCGTGCGCACCGAGTTGCACGCCCGCTCGATAGGAGTCGGCGGCCGGGTGTACAGCAACGTCGGGGCCATCGAGGACCAGCCGCTTTCGGCGGCCGAGAGCGGGTGGTCCGCGTTTCTCCTCCAACGCGACTATCACGACTATTTCGAGCGCATCGGCGGCGGGGGCTACGCGTGGGTGCAGCCGGCGCGGCCACTCCGGCTCGAGCTCTCCGTGAGCCGCGACCACGAGCGATCGGTGCGCGCCACCGACCCCTGGTCTCTCCTGCGGAACAGTGACCGGTGGCGCCGGAACCCGCTCATCGACGACGGGCATTACTTCACGACGGGTCTCGAGGTCGCGTTCGACACGCGCAATCAGCGCGACTTGCCGAGCACCGGCTGGTACCTGCGGGGGCGTTACGAGCATGGGACGAGCGACGACATCGCCCCGGTGACACTGCCCGACGTGATCCGGCCTCGCGTGCCGGCGGGTGGCGGGTACCGGTTCGACCGGCTGACGCTCGACCTCCGGCGATATTCCCGTCTCACTCCCTCGCTTCGGGTGAACGGCAGGCTTCGCGCGGACGGCTGGCTCGCCGGCGACCGTCTGCCGGTGCAGCGTCGCGTCTCGCTCGGCGGTCCCGATCTCCTGCCCGGCTATGATTTCCGGGCGTTCACCTGCATCCCTCGCGGCTACAACGACTCTTCGGAGCCGGCCCTTTGTGACCGCTCCATCGTGGCGCAGGTCGAGGTTCGTACGCGGCTCGGGCTCAACCTGGGGTATCGGCTGAGGGACAAGGAAGGCGAAGCGAACGGCCGGTTCATCGGCCTCGAGGAGGCCGATCTCGTCTTCTTCGGCGATCTCGGAAAGGCATGGCTCGCCGGGGACGGGCCTGGCCAGGTGGCGGTCGACCGGATTCCGTCTCTCAACGAGTGGAAGCCCGACGTCGGCATCGGGCTCGACGCCGGGGAAATCGGCGCCTACCTCGCCAAGGGACTGTCCGGCGGCGAGCCGGTCAAGTTCCTGGTCCGACTTCAGCGCCGCTTCTAGTGACCGGCACACGACGCAGCGTCCCCGGTGCTCGCCGCGCCAGGGCGGCGCTCGCGGCCCTGACGGTGGCGCTGGCGCCGGCCATTCTCGCCGCCCAGGCGCCGCCGCCGGTGCAACTCGAGGTCCGGCTCACCAAGCCGTCGGCGTCGGGCGCGCGCACGCCCATCGTCCAGTCGAAGAATCTGCTGCGGGATGCGCGCTGGGTCTCGGCGTTGCGCTCGGGGCTGCCGGTCCGGCTCCATTATCGCCTCGAAGTCTGGCGATCGCGCGCCGGCTGGTTCGACAACTTCGAGCGGCAGACGCAATGGGACGTAGTCGTACGGCACGAGCCATTGCTCGACCAGTACAGCCTCCTCACGATCGTTGGCGGTCGGGGACAGGAACGACGGTACGCCACGCTCGACGCCCTGAGCACCGCTCTTGGCTTCTCGTTTCAGGTGAACGTGCGGCCGAGCGCGGCGGGTCGATACTACTATGCCGCGACGCTGGCGGTCTCCACGCTGTCCGATTCCGATCTGGACGAGCTGCGGCGGTTTCTCGAGGGAGATCCCAACGATTCGAGCGGGAACGAGAAGGTGGGCGATGTGTTCGAGCGCGGAGCCACCCGACTGCTGCTCCGCATCGCCGGCCTGCCGACCCTGCGGCTGGAGGCCAGGAGCGAAGCGTTCGAGATCAGGCCGTGACGGTGCCGCCCAGGGCCCGCAGCGCTTCCTCGCCGTAGAAGAGCCGGATGTACTTGGCTTGTGCCGTCGACAGGCGGCGGACTGCCCAGGAGAGATGGACGAAATGGGGCTCGCGGGGAGCGATGAGGGGATGCATGCCGCACTCTTCGGGCAGGTGGTTCCCTTTTCGCGTGTTGCACGAGCTGCACGCCGTCACGACGTTGGACCAGTCATTGTCGCCGCCACGCGACAGCGGCACCAGGTGATCCCTGGTGAGACATTCGCGGTGGCGGAGCTCGATCTGGCCGCGATGGCAGTATTGGCAGCGGTAGCTGTCGCGGGCGAAGAGGAAGGTATTGGTGACCTGGCGACGGAAACGGCGGGGAACGTGCACGAACTTGACGAGGCGGATGATCGCGGGTTTGGGAAGTGTCAGTCGTTCGCTACGGACACTTTCACCCGCGTCGGACTCGACGATCTCGGCCTTGCCCTCGATGACCAGACGCAGGGCACGCCGGACCGGGACCATAGTGAGCGGCTCGAACGAGGCGTTCAACGCCAGGCAGCGCACGCATTTTCTCCGCAGCAATCGAACAGTGGATGCACGAATCCCGCCTAGCCTGCCCAACCTCGGGTAGAGCCCGACGGGGAAGGATCGGCGGCCACCGATAGGCCAGAGCCGCCGCCCAATCAATCGTAATGCGGCCACCCGCGAGGGGGCAAGCGGCCGCCGGCCCACTACTTCTTCAGGAACCCTTTGATCCGGCTGGCGATGGTTTCCCTGGTCCGCTGGCTCCGGGTGATCACCAGCACGGTGTCATCACCGGCGATCGTGCCGATGATCTCCGCCCAGCCCGCCTGGTCGAGCGCCTCGGTGATCGCTCCGGCCGAGCCGCTCGCCGTCTTGAGCACCAGGAGCGGCCCGACGCCGTCCACGCTCACCAGGAGGGTCGGGAGGACCTGCCCCAGATCGGGGCGCACCGCCGCGCGATGCGGGTGCGTGTAGAAGGCCCCGCCCTGCGGGTCCGCGAGCTTGGCCAGCCCGAGCTCACGGATGTCGCGAGACAGGGTGGCCTGCGTGACCACCACGCCTTCGGCGGCGAGCGCCTCACGCAAATCGTCTTGACTCTCGATCCGTCGTTCCCGGACGATCCGCAGGATCACGGCATGGCGCTGGATCTTCATATCATCCGCCCGACTCGGTGCACGGCCTTTCCTCCAACGAAGGTGGCCACCACATTCCGCGGGCCACTGGCGAGCACGCGGGCTGCCGGCGCGAGCGCCGCCGTGGCTTCCGGGGGTTGCACGACGGCGCAGTCGCCCCACTTTCCGGCTCGCAGACTCCCGACCGTCTGATCCAGACCAAGCGCGCGGGCGCCGGAGAGCGTGCACAACTCGAGCGCTCTGTCGGCATCGAGGTCCGCCAGTGCTGCCGCGGCCCGTGTCTCGGCGAGAAGATCGAGCGTCCCGACGCTCACCACCGAATCGGTCCCGACCCCGACGCGCAGGCCCGCTCCCAGAAACGCGCCAATCGGTGCCACGCCGTGACCATGGGCCCGATTGGACAAGGGACAGTGCGCCACCGAAGCATCCGCGCGGGCCAGCACGCCAATGTCGCCCGGCGCGATCTGAACCAGATGGATGCAGAGCGTCCGGTCGCCGAGGACGCCGTGACAATCGAGCCACTCGACCGGCGTGCGGCCGAGCGGAGCGGGCAACGGAATTCCGCGCTCCTGCCAGGCCTCGGCGAACCCGCCTTTACCCTGCGCGAGCAACTCGGTCTCGGCGGACGACTCGGCGAGGTGCACCGCGACAGGCAAGGTCTCATCGCCCGCCCACGCCGCCGTTGCCGCATAGAGCCTTCCACTCACGGTATATGGCGCGTGGGGTGAAACCCCGATCATCACCCGCTCGCCCGCAAACTTCCCGGCCGCGTCGACCTGCCGTTGCAGTCCGGCGAGACTCTCCTTCCACTGGGCCGGGTGCGGGCCGAAGACCTCCAGGTAGGCGATCCCGGAGCCGCCGGCTTCGGCCAGCGCCTGAATGACCGCGCCGGAGTCGCCGGTGTCCCCGACCGTGGTGACACCCGCCGCCCAACAGCCGGCCAGTCCCTGCATGGCCGCGCCGAGAAACTCGACCGGAGTCCGCTCGGCCTTGCGCCGGCGTAGTCGGCGGACCCAGGCGGGAAAATCGGATCCGGGTGCCCCTTCCGCGAGACCGCTCAGCTCCAGATGCGTATGGGTGTTGATCAGGCCCGGCAGCAGGACGGCATCGCCGAACGACTCGGTCTCAACGTCCGGCGGCCTCGGCACCGATGCCTCGGGGCCGACCGCCGCAATCCTGCCATCCGCGCCGATGAGCAGCGCCCCGTGCTCGACCGGCGGACCCTCGATCGGGAGGAGCCAGCGTGCCGCCAGCCGGCGCGCCGGCATTCCTACCGCTGCGGGTTGGGGGACGGACCAGCCCCGCCCATGACCCCAGGCGTCGCGCCCGTCGATGCGCCGCTCCGCGTGGCCGGCGCGCCGGGCGGCTGGTTCTGGGGCGGGAACGGGACCGGTGCGGTCGGCGGCGCCGTACCGGCGCCCATGGCTCCGGTACCTACCGCGCCGAACGGAGAGTGGATCGGGCAGAAATCGGTCGGCTCGGTGCCCGGGATAAATGACTCGATGTAGTGAACTTCCTTGGGGCAGAAGGGCGTCGCCTTGTAGCCGGTCGTCTTGTCGATGTCGAGGGCCGTGAGCCCGTCGGGCCGCGGCCAGGCCGCGGGAATCGCCCGCCGCTCGTACACCTCCCGCATCATCGCCGTCCATGCGGGCGCCGCGAGCACACCGCCCTGCGCGTTCCCCTTGATCTTCTTGGGCTGATCGAACCCGATCCACACGCCGGTGACGAGATCGGGTGTGAACCCGATGAACCAGACGTCGAATCCGTCGTTGGTCGTCCCCGTCTTGCCGCCGGCCGGGAAGTTGATGCGGGCGCCAACCGAGCCCACGGCAGTCCCGTGGCGGACCACGTCGCGGAGGGCGTCGGTGAGCAGCCATGCGTGGACCGTGTCCATCACCGGCACCGAGCGCACGGCGGGCTGCCAGACGATCTTGCCCGTGCGATCCTCGACGCGAAGGATTCCGTTCGGCAGGGTCCGGATTCCCAGGTTCGAGAAGGTCGTGTAGGCCGCGATCATCTCGAGCGGAAACACGTCGGCCGAACCAATGTGAATCGAGGGATACGGGGGGATGCGGGTGGTGATGCCGAACTTGGTGGCCTCGCTGATGACGGCCGCCTCGCCGATTTCCATCCCCAGCTTGATGGCGATGATGTTGCGCGACAGATACAACGCGCGTCGCAACGTCATCGGGCCGTCGAACTCCAGATCGTAGTTCTGCGGCGTCCACGGCTCCTGGGTGGGATCGATCTCGACACTGAGCGGATCGTCCACCATCACGTGCGAGAGCGGATAGCCTGCTTCGACAGCGGCCGCGTAGACGATGGGCTTGAAGGTCGAGCCCGGCTGCCGGTGAGCCTGGGTGGCACGATTGAACTTGCTGTCCTCGAAATCGCGCCCGCCGACCATGGCCCGGATGGCGCCGGTCTTGGCTTCCATCGTCACCGCCAGTCCCTGCAGATAGGGCGTGGTGACCTTGTCGCCGTTGTCCGGCGCATCACCCCGCGAATCCATGTACTGGCGATACGTCTGGTGGGGAAACTTTCCATCCGCGCCGCTCTCGATCGCCTCCAGCCTCGCTTCCAATGCCCGTTCGGCCGCCTGCTGCACGTCGAGATCGAGGGTGGTGTAGATCCGGTAGCCCGATCGATAGAGGTCGGAGCCGAATCGGGCATCGAGCTGCTGGCGGACGTACTCGACGAAATACTCGGCCACACTGCTGAAGTCGGAGCGGGAGGAGAGGAGGAGCGGGTAGGCCTTCCAGCGCTCGGTCTCTTCCCGCGTCAGGATGCCATTATCCCGGAGCAGGTTGAGCACCGTGTTGCGGCGCTGGACGCTGAGGTTCGGATTCTTGCGGGGATTGTAGCGGGACGGGGCCTTCGGGATGGCGGCGAGGGTGGCGGCTTCCGCCACGTTGAGATCGCGCACTGATTTCCCGAAATAGCGCTGCGAGGCGGATTCGACACCGTACGCGCGGTTGCCCAGATCGATCTGATTGAGATAGAGCTCGAGAATCTTGTCCTTGGGATACTTAGCCTCGATTTCCCGGGCGACCTGCGCCTCCCGCAGCTTTCGCTTCAGCGACTTGTCCCGCCCGCTGATGTCCTCCGGCCAGAGGTTCCGAGCCAGCTGCATGGTGATGGTCGAGAACCCCTCGGCGACGCGGAACTCGAGGATGTTGTTCTTGATCGCCCCGAAGACCCGGTACCAGTCGATGCCGTGGTGCTCGTAGAACCGTTTGTCCTCGGTGGTGATGAAGGCCGCCCTGACGAAAGGCGACATCTCGGCCAGGGGCACGACCGTACGGCGCTCGAGTCCGAGGTCGGTAATGAGCCGGCCGTCGGCCGCGTAGACCTTGGACGCCTGGTTGGGATCGTAGCCGCCCAGCTCGCCGATGGAGGGGCAGCTGTTGCCGGCGCACGCCCGGTTATAGGCGGCGACGACGACAGCGACGCCGAACGCCAGCAGGGCGAGGAATCCAACCAGGATGTTGCGGCGGGCGCGGGGAGAGAGCGAGACGCGCATTCGCGGGGCATTGAGCCGGCGGGCCATGGACGCAAACTAGCCGGTTGCGAGGCTCCTTTCCAGCGGGTACGATTGGCGCCTATGACGGATCTTCTCGATCTGCTCGGCGCCCGCGGCTTCATTCAGGACGCCACGGCCGGCCTGCGCGAGCGCCTGCGCGAGGGGCCGATCATCGCGTATGCCGGCTTTGATCCCACCGCCGACTCGCTGCACGTGGGCAGCATGGTGCCGGCGATGGGCCTCGCCTGGCTGCAGCGGGAGGGACACACGCCGATCGCACTCGTCGGCGGCGGCACCGGCATGGTCGGCGACCCGAGCGGGAAGCGCTCGGAACGGCCGGTGATGGACCTGGAGCAGATCGACCGGAACGCGCAGCGAATCGGCCGGCAGCTCTCGCGGTTCCTGTCGTTCGAGGGGGCCAACGCCGCCCGCCTCAGAAACAATGCCGACTGGTTGCGCAACATCCGGCTCATGGACTTTCTGCGTGACACCGGCCGCCACTTTCGGGTCGGCTACATGCTCCAGAAGGAGTCCGTGGCAAGCCGGATGGAGGAGGGGATCTCGTACACCGAGTTCAGCTACATGCTGGTCCAGGCCTTCGATTACTGGCATCTCTTCCGCACCGAGGGCTGCGAGCTTCAGCTGGGCGGCAGCGACCAGTGGGGCAACATCACGGCCGGCGGCCACTTGGTGGAAAAGCGCGAAGGACGGGAGGTCCATGGCCTCGTCTTTCCCCTCATCACCAACGCGACCGGCGCCAAGTTCGGGAAGAGCGAGGCGGGCAATGTCTGGCTCGATCCGGACAAGACGAGCCCGTACCACTTCTACCAGTTCTGGGTGAACACCGACGATCGCGACGTCGAGCGATACCTCAAGCTCTTCACCTTCCTCCGGCTCGACCGCATAGCCGCAACGATGGCGGAGCACGGCAGGGATCCCGGCAAGCGGCTCGCGCAGAAGGCGCTGGCCCGCGAGGTCACCTCTACCGTGCATGGCGAGTCGGCGGCCGAGCAGGCGATTCAGACCAGCGAAGCGCTCTTTACCGGCAAGGGAGGGACCGGGAAGGAGACGATCGCCGAGATGCCCGAGCGGCGGGTATCGCGCGCCCGGATGCCCGCGGGGCTGCAGGTCGTCGAGGTGCTGGTGGCGAGCGGGCTCGCCACCTCCAAGGCCGATGCCCGTCGCGGGATTCAGGGGAAGGGCTTCTACCTCAATGGGGAGCCGATCGAAAGCGTGGACCTCGTAATCGACGACGCCGCATTGCTGGGGCCCGCGGAAGCGCCCTTCATGATTCTCCGCAAGGGCAAGCGGAACTACGTGAGGCTCGTCGTCGAGCCCTAGGGCTCACCAGCGCGACCTGGACCGGGAGCCGCCGCCCAGCATGGTCTTCCCGGCGATCACGCCCAGCACTCCCCGGGCCAAGGCGCGCAGCGTGACGGGCGACGTGAGCGTCTTCAACGCCGCGTTGCCGATGGTCTGCATGACCGTGGGCGCCGGTTTGCCGCCGCGGGATGCCGCAGGCCCCGAGGCGGGCTCCGCTCCCCGGCTCGATCCCCCATGTGCTTCCGCCGGTGCCATGCGCGAAACAAGGATCTCTCGCGCACTCTCCCGATCCACCGCCTTGCCGTACTTCACGAGCAGATCGCTCTGCCTGATGTCAGCCTGCAGCTCGTCGGGGGTGAGCGGCGCCATCCGGGAGGCCGGCGGAATCAGCCGGGTCGCGACGACCGGCGTGGGGGAGCCTCTCCCATCGAGCACCGTCACGACGGCTTCTCCGATACCGAGCGATGTGAGGGTCTCCTCCAGATCGTAGAAGTCGGTCTTGGGAAAGGTGCGAATGGTGGCCTTGAGCGCCGCGTCGTCATCGGGAGTATGGGCGCGGAGGGCATGCTGCACCCGGTTGCCGAGCTGCGCCAGCACGTCCGTGGGAACGTCCTTGGGCGTCTGGGTCACCATGTAGACGCCGACGCCCTTGGAGCGAATGAGACGCACCACTTGCTGAATCTGGTCGAGAAACGCCTTCGGCGCGCCGTCGAAGAGAAGGTGGGCCTCGTCGAAGAAGAAGACGAGCTTTGGCTTCGGCAGATCGCCGACCTCGGGAAGGTTGTGATACAGTTCGGCCAGCATCCACATCATGAACGTCGAGAAGAGCATCGGCTTGTCCTGCACATCCGTGAGCTCGAGGCAGGTGACTACGCCGCGTCCATCCGATGTGGTGTGCAGCATGTCCCGAACGTCGAACTCCGGCTCGCCGAAGAATTTGTCCGCTTCCTGCGACTCCAGCTCCACCATCTTCCGCAACAGCACCCCCACCGACGCCGACGACATCCCTCCATACTGCGCGAGCTCGGCCTTGCCTGCGTCGGAGCTCAGGAACTGGAGGACGGCGCGCAAATCGGCGAGGTCGAGGAGGAGAAGCTGGTGATCGTCGCAGTACTTGAAGACCATGGCGAGCACGCTCGTCTGGGTCTCGTTGAGGGAGAGCACCTTGCCGAGCAGCAGCGGGCCGAACGAGCTGACCGTGGCCCGGAGCTGAACGCCCGAGCCTCCGGTCAGGCTCACGAACTCGACGGGCACGCCGGCCGGCTTCCAGCTCCATCCGACGTCGGACGCCCGGCTGGTGATCCGGTCGCTCGATTCGCCCGGCACCGCGAGCCCGCTCAGGTCGCCCTTCATATCCGCGACGAACACGGGGACGCCCTGGTCGGATAGCTGCTCGGTGAGAAGCTGGAGGGTCTTGGTCTTGCCGGTGCCGGTGGCGCCGGCGATGAGGCCGTGCCGGGTCATCATGGCGAGAGGAATGCGGACCTTGGGCTCCTGGTGAATCCCGCCGCCCTCGAGCGCGGCGCCAAGCGTGACCGAAGGGTCGGTGAATCCGTATCCCGCGGCGAGCATATCGGTGAACGAGCCTGGCATGGTCGGTCCGTGCTGAGGTTCAGTGCGACGGATGGGGTCGCCCGGTGGTCGGTGCAACAGGGAAGACACCGGGGCTTGCGCTTCGGGTGACGCTGCGGAGCGCGCCGCTGATCTCTCAAACGATCACCCCGGCGCGGCCGCCCCCTCGAGCACGTCCACCACACGTTCCATCTCCGCAACCGTATTGTACGCGTGCGGACTCAGACGGATGGCCCCCTCGCGCAGGCTGCAGATAACGCGCGCGGATTTGAGAGCACGGAAGGCCTGGTCCACCCCGTCCGGCGCGAGGCAAAGAATTCCGGAGCCTCGCGCTCCGCGCGGCGAGGCCACGCGCACTCCGTTCCGATCGGCCCACGCGAGCATCGGCGCGTGCAAGGCCCGCAGGTGGTCGGCGATTCGCTGGATACCGAGCTCGCGCAAGAGCCCGAGCGACGCGTTCATCCCCGCGAAGTCCTGGTACGGCAGGGTGACGAGCTCGAACCGCCGGGCATCGCCTCGCAATGTGTCATGGTAGCGAGTCAGCTGGGTGAAGTCGTCGGTGCCCTCGAACGCCATCCACCCCGTCACCGGCGGGCTGAGGCGCCGGATCAGGTCTCGGCGAACGTAGACGAAACCCGAGCCCCAGGGCGATAGCAGCCACTTCTGGGCACCGCACGCAAGTACGTCCACCTGTATTCGGCTCAGGTCGAGCGGAATCTGCCCCACGCCCTGGATCGCGTCCACGACGAGATACGCCCCGGTGCGCCGCGTGGCCTCCGAGAGCGCGGCCAGATCCGCCAAGTACCCGCTGCTGAACTGAACCAGAGAAACCGCCAGGACGCGGACCCGCGGGTCGGCCAGCCGCTCGAGCAGTCTCGCCTCGTCGGGCCACCCCTCCGCCGTCGTGGGCACCAGCTCCATCTCCACACCGAGCTCACGGAGACGCATCCACGGATACACGTTGGCCGGAAACTCCTTGTCACTCACCAGCACCCGATCGCCCGGCCGGAGCGGGAGTGCACGCGCGACGACCGACAGGCCGAAACCCGTATTGACGGTGAGCGCGATTTCCTCCGGCGCCACCGAGAGTAACTCCGCGACGAGCAGGCGTGACGCCGTCAGCGTCCGGAAGAGGTCGCGGTCGGGCAGTTGGAACGGCATCGCACGCCGCCGGTTGAACTCGTCGAGTGCCAGTCGGGTGCGCTCCGGTAGCGGACCGACACTGGCGTGGTTGAGGTACGTGGTCTCATCGGCCCAGGGAAACTCCGCCGCGCGTAGCGCGCCGGCATCGATAGGCTGGCCCGCGGTGGGAGCCCGTTCAGCGCTCATTCGTGCCTCGAGTGGGAGGCGTCGCCGGACGCCCCGCTACCAGATTGCACCCCAGCGCCGCGGAGCCGATGGCGGTATCCAGGGCGACCGCCAGGGATTTCGCGGCTCGCCGCTCCGAGGCCGAATGGCGTGAGCCAGCGAGCGCGGATAGGGACCGGGATCACGGCCCGACGAGGTGGAGGCCCTGCTGGAGGAACCGTCCCCGCCGCAATCGACCCCAGGGGTCCCACCGGGCATGGCCGTCTCACAAAAAGAGTCATCTGCGTCACCGCGCAGGCAGTTGCACCATTCCATCTTACATCATGTGGCGCACGATTCTTGCATTTCGCTCCGGCGCACGGCACGCCCCCAACCCGAACTGGGGCACACCAGTGAACCCGGAACGACCCTTTACCCTGGTATTGAGTGGTGGCGGCCTCAAGGGGCTGGCCCACATCGGAGTTTTCCGGGCCCTCGAGGAGCGCGGGCTCTCGCCCTCACTTGTCGTGGGGTCGAGCATCGGCTCCCTGATCGGGGCCGCCTGGACCTCTGGGACATCGGTCCGCCAGATGGAAGAGCGAGCGCTCAAAGTGCGCCGGCGCGACGTCTTCCAGGTCGCACACGTGGACATGGCGTTCCGACGCATGCAGGCCCCCGCGCTGTACCGCAAAGAACCCCTCGTAACCCTTATCCACGACCTGGTCGGCGACGTCACCTTCCGCAGCTTGTCGCGCCGGCTGCTGGTCAACACGACCGATCTGCACTCCGGCATGCAGGTCATGTGGGGGCTCCCGGGCCTCCTCGACGCCAGGGTGGCCGACGCCGTGGCCGCCTCGTGTGCCTTGCCCGGACTCTTTCCGCCGCAGACGATCCTTGGCCGGGCATATGTCGATGGCGCGGTGGTGGAGAATCTGCCCGTCCGTCTCGCGGCCTCGCTCGCCCCCGGTCCGATCATCGCCGTCAACGTCGCCGCTACCAGCGTGCGCCGCGCGGCGCATGAGACCGAAGGCTTTGCCGCAACGTACATTCGAGGGCTCGAGATCGTGATGCAGACCCAGATCGAGGGTCAGCTCCGCGATTGGAAGGGGCCGCCGCTGGTGCTGGTGCAGCCCCGGGTCGAGCACATCTCCATGTTCTCGTTCGACCATACCGAAGAGCTGATCGCGGCGGGTTACCGGGCCACTGCGCAGACGCTCGACCAGCTCGGCGGTCACCTCCATCGCATCCCCGCGGGAATGCACCCGACCCGGAGCCTTCGCGTCATGGTGGACGACTCCCGGTGCGTGGGATGCGGCGCCTGTGTCGTTCAGGCGCCCAAGGTGTTCGGGATCAACGCCCGGGGCAAGGCCGAGGTGCTGATCCCCCTCCAGAGCTGGTCGCCGATGGACGGCTCCTACGTCCTCAACTGTCCCACCGACGCGATCAGCGTGCGGTCGGCGGAGTCAGCGGCGTGACCTCGAAGATGAAGACGCTGGCGCCCTTCTGACGAATGGGCAGCAGGTTGCGGATCGGCGTGCGATAGTAGCGGTACACCCGGACCCGGCCCCACGGTGAGAGCGTCCGCTTGAGCAGGATCTCGTCGTAGAAATTCTTGTGGTCCGGGTCCCAGAAATACTGTCCTACCGGCGTCGTTCCCACCACCGACCCCCCCGAAGCCAGATACCCCACCAGCTCGCCAATCAGCGCCGAGTCGTCGGCCACGTGCTCGATCACCTCGTTGCAGTAGATGACGTCGAACTGGCCAGGGCCCGGGGGCACGGAGGTGAAGACCGGACGCGCCGCCGATCCGCGAAAGGTCTTGGCCTGGGCGATGGCCGCCGGGGAGATGTCGTAACCGACCGCCTCGCCACCCAACTGCTGCAGCATGATCGTGAAGATTCCGTCCATGCACCCGAAATCGAGCACCCGCTTTCCCGCAGGCGGATAGCGCCGAAGCAGGGTTCGCTGCCGCCAGAGCAGGTGGGTGAGCCGCCATTCCCGATCGAGACCCCGGGGGCCCTGCTGTTCGGCCCAGGCGCGGTACTGGCGGTCGTACTCGTCGGAGGCGGCAGACGAGGTGGTGGTGAACGACATCAGGACACCGCCTGCCGGGCACCCAGCTGAGCGTGTTGCCGACCGATCCGGACGAGATCGGCCGTGACGCGATCCCAGTTGTAGTGCCGCTCGACGGCTCGCCGGCCGGCCGCGCCCATCCGCGCCCGGAGCCCAGGATCGTCGAGGAGTCGGCCGAGGGCATCCGCGACGGCATCGGCACTCTCGGCATCCACCAGGATCCCGGTCTGCCCGTCGTGCACCGCCTCGGGAACACCACCACTCCGTCCGGCGATCACCGGCACACCGCAGGCCGAGGCCTCGCAGAGCGAGATACCGAACCCTTCGACCCGCTGCTCCAGCAGGCGGGAGACCCCAAGGTAGATCTCGGCGCAGTTGTACAGCGCCGGCAGGTCGCGATCAGGCACGCCGCTGAGAAACCGGACGCAGTCCGCCACGCCCAGCTGGCGGGCTTCAGCCTCGAGCGCCGGTTGGTATTCGCCCTCGCCGACCACGGCGTACCGCAGGTCAGGGTAGCGGTGGCGGGCCTGCGCGAGTGCCCGCAACGCGGTGTCGACCCCCTTGTGGCGCGTCAGCCGCGCCACCGAGAGAAGCCATCGCCCGTCGTCCAGGCGGTAGCGCGCCCGCACATCTCGGGTATCGAGCCCGGGGCGGAAGAACTCGTGGTCGGCGCCCAGGGGAACGACGCAGACTCGCTCGGACGATGTGTCCAGATCGAGCTCGCCGAGGAGCGTGAGACAGCGCTCGCGAGTCCACTCGCTGTTGGCGACGAGCACGCCGGCCGATCCGAGAAGGCTGCGCGCGGTGCGGCGCTTGATGCTGGACTGGTGGATCTGATGCTGCAGAATCAGCACATCGCCGCCGTGCAGGAGGACCCCGAAGGGCGTGCCGACGCGCTCGCGGGTCCACTTGGCGGGATACGCGGCCGGCTTGATGTTGCCGCACCAGATGAACTCGGCCTCGGTACTGCGGGCCAGTACCGCGGTACGCCGGGCCCATAGCAGGAGCCCCTGGATGTTGCGGAGCCGCCGCGGGGTCACCCTCAGGCGATCGACCCGATTGGGAAAGCTCGCATCAACCTCGGACGCCTCGGGATGGTCGCCGGTGGATACGACCAGCGACCCTGCGGGATACCGCTTGGCCAACTCCGCCATCCAGCGGGCGATGCCACCGCCGATCGGCGGGAAGTCGTAGGTGAGGAGGAGGTGCGTCCGCATGCCCGATAATCTAGCGCAGCATCGAGGTGAGCCTAGTCAGGAGACGATCGGCGGCAGCGGGGATCGTGAAATCGGCCACCAGCCCGGGATCCGGGGCGGGGCCGGCGAGCGTGGTGGCCACGCCCTCGGCGATCGCGGCAGGGTCGTCGGCCGGCACCAGGCGGGCAGCGTGCCCCACGAACTCCCGGTGAGCCGGAATGTCCGATGCCACGACGCCGGTGCCTGATGCGAGAGCCTCGATGGGGCCCAGGCCGAATCCCTCGAACCTGCTCGGGCAGACGGCGACGCTCGCCGTGCGGTAGGCGCGCTCGACGGCCGGATCGTCGGCGCCGGTCTCGAGCCGAAAGGACACCTTCAGCTCGTCTCCAAGTCTCCGCAGCCGCGCCTCCTCCGGGCCTCGTCCGATCAGCCGCACCTGTACACCGCCACCCAGCAGAGCGGCCGCCCGAAGGGCCGCCTCCTGGTTCTTGTGAGCCTCGAGCCTCGAGACCGTGAGCAGGACCGCCGGGGCCTCGCGGTTCTCCGGGCCGGGATGGAATCGTTCGGAGTCGTAGCAGTAGGGCACGGTCGTGCCCTGGACGTCGAAGCGCTCCTGTACGACAGCGGTGGTGAAGTTGCTGGCAGTCCAGACTGCATCGGCGCGCGAAGCGATGTAGCGCAGCCGGCTGTAGTACCCCGCTCTCCGGCGGTACCCTCCGATCACTCTCGGGAGGCGGAGAAACCGCCTGCCGGTCCACCACACCGGATCGTGCGTACCGGCCGCGGTGCCACGGGGCGGAAGGTCCCACAGATACA
Organism: uncultured Gemmatimonadales bacterium; assembly: GCA_963722825.1. GTDB lineage: Bacteria > Gemmatimonadota > Gemmatimonadetes > Gemmatimonadales > GWC2-71-9 > CAVVWJ01. The sequence goes on along the minus strand of CAVROI010000002.1, from coordinate 934,635 downwards.
GCGCGAGCGCGGCCCGGGTGGCCCGGGCGTAGCGCCATGCCGGCTCCGCAACGCGCCCGCTCATCGCGACCGCGATGCGCGCCGGTGCGTCGCCGTCGAGCACCACGCGAAGGCCGGCCCGGCGGAGGGCAGGCACGACAAGAGAGGTAAACGCGTTCGAGGCGAACCATCGTACATCATTCACGTCCGCTCACCACCCGCGCGAGCCCGGTCTCGTAACCATCGATCATCCGGCTGAGCGGGTACCGCTTCTCGATGCGGTGGCGTGCCGCCGCGCCAAGCTGCGCCCGCAAATCGCCGTCGGCCAGCAACACCTGCACCGCATCAGCGAGCGATTCGACATCGCCGGGAGCAACCAGAACTCCGGCGGTGTCGTCCCGGCCGAGCAGCTCGCTGGTTCCACCCGCGTCGGCGGCGATGACCGCGCGGCCGCACGACATCGCCTCGCCCACCGCATTGGGGAAGATCTCGCGTAGCGACGGATGCACCACCACATCGGCCGCCGAGAGTCCGGCGACCATATCGGCGGGATCGAGAAGTCCGGTGAAGATCGTCGGCAGCGACGTCCGGCTCGCGAGCTCGCGCAGCTCCGCTTCCTTCGATCCATCGCCGCAGATCACGTAGACGACGTCCCTGCCGTCGCGGCGGACCCGGCTCAGTGCTTCGATGGCGATGTCGTGCCCCTTGTCGCGGGCGAGCTTGGCCGATGTGAGTATGAGTGCCGCCCCGGGCGCGATACCGTACCGTGCACGAAACGCCGCTCCCGCCTCGGGTTTCGGCGCGAAAAAGGCAGTGTCGTAGCCATTCGGGATCCGCGCGGAGGGAAGTTCCCGGAAACGAGGCGCTTCCGCGTACGCTTCGCTCCGGATGTAGCGCGACTGATAGATGCAGGCCGCGATGCGACTCAGGTACACGCGGTCCATCAGATGCGACCGGTGTGGGCGGTAATTGAGGTTGTATCGGTAGACGATGGGGACGCGATGGAGCAGTGTCGCATACGCCGAAAGCCGTACGTCCCGCGGCGTGTCGGTCAGAATCGCCTGAGCCCGGAGACGCTTGAGTGTGCGCCAGAGCACCAGGACCTCACGCGGTCCCGTGTTGCGGGCGGGTAGCTGGGTGACCGGGAGACCCGCGCCCAGCAGACGCTCGGTGACACGCCGGGTGGCCGTCACGACGCCGATCTCGTGTCCGCGATCGAGCAGCCCACGGGCGATCTTCGCATAGCTCACGCCGGAGCCACGCCATCCGTTGGCCGTGATCAGCAATACGATCTGCATCTTCATCTCGACGCTATACTTCCCCCATGCGAGTACTCGTCCTCGGTGCGGGTGGGAGGCGGCGGACCGAGATGTCCGTGGTCCGGGCCGTCCGATCGCTCGACTACCACTGCCGCTTCATCGACGTTGTCGGCTGGTGCCGGCGCCTGGGACCGCTTGCGCCGCCGCTCGTGCGCCGACTGGGTGAGGCCTTCAGGCCCGACGCCGTCATCATGACACGGCACGCGCGCCGCCTCGGCGAGAAGATCGTCCGCCAGATCACAGCGGGGCGCGCGGGCGGTCTCTGGTACTTCGACCTGACAGTACCGCCTCTGCCGGAAGTGATCCGGCTCGCCCGCACGGTGGGCCGGATCTTCGTGACGTGCCACTCGCAGATGGCGGCGTACCGGGCCGCCGGCGTATCCGAAGTATTCTATCTCCCGCAGGGCCTCGACCCATACGTGGACCGTCCCGCAAGAGATGCCCCCGAGCGCTTCCGCTGTGACCTCTCGTTCGTGGGGTCGGGCCAGTATCCCGACCGATACGAGCTGCTGCGCCGGCTCTCGCAGGTAGGTCGGCTGCAGGTGCGCGGGCCGGGCTGGGCCGGCGCTCCGGCCGATATCCCGGTGGCCGGCGGCGTGGTGTACGGGACGGCCTTCGCCCGCGTCGTCCGCGGCGCGGCGATCTCTATCGGTGCCCATGCCACCCGCGACCAGGACTCCCAGATTGCCTGCACCTCCAACCGCCTGTGGAAGGTGCTCGGCTGCGGCGGGTTCTTCCTCGGGCCCTGGCAGGCAGGCCTCGATCGCCTGGTCCGGGATGGTGAGCACTGCATGTCATACCGGAGCGACGAGGAGGCGGTGGAGCTGGCGCGCCTGCACCTGGCCGATTCCCGGCGCCGCGACGAGATCGCTGCGGCCGGACGACAGCACGCACTCGGAGCGCATACCTACGCCCACCGCGTCGCCCTGCTCCTCGCCGGCAAGGGGTACCAGGTCGCGGACCCTGCCCAGGCTCAGACAATCTTGTAGTTGCGGTACTCGAACAGCCGGAGGCCGGTCACCCGCTCGATCGCGGCCGAGACGTAGTATCGCAGGAATCCCCAGCGGAAGCGCCTGGGGGCGATGACGCGGTCCGGGTCCACTCTGCGCGCCTCGATCCAGCTTTGCGCGACGGCTGGGTGGGTTTCCTCGAAACGACGCATTCCAGGAATCCAGGCGAGCAACGGGAGGCGGGAATCGGCGTCGCGCCACGGATACATCGTCTTTCCCAACTCGCGCTTCTCCCGCAGGGCACGCGCGGGGCGAGCCCATCCGTAGTGGAACATCTCGGCGTCAGTGAGCCGCGCCTTGATCCTCCGATGGTCGGGGCCGACCCTGAACCCCTGCGCCCCCTGGTACGGCCGGATTTCGAGCGCGGGATCGAGCCGGACCGCCCGCACCTCGCGCCTGTACCATCGCTTGTGCGTCGCGATGGTGTCGAACCCCCCGTAGAAGTGACGGTATTGCACCAGTAGCCCTTCGACTTCAGGATCGTGATCGTGCCGCTGAATCGCCTGCGCAAGCTCAACGGCGCCGCGCTCGTGCAGGACCTCGTCCGCCTGGATATAGAGGCCCCACGGGCCGGCGCACGCGCGCATGGCTCGGAGTGTCTCCAGACCGAGCACGGAGTTGCGGCGCGTCATGTCCCAGTCCGTCTCGAGAATGCGGACCTTCGGGTCGTCGATGGACCGCACCAGATCGAGCGTCGCGTCGTCCGAGTGTCCGACGTTCACGACGACCTCGTCGCACACCGGCAGGATCGACCGGATGCTGGCTTCCACCGGGAAATCCAGCTTGATCGCGTTCCTGACGATGGTGAAGCCCGACACCTTGACCACGATCCCGCTCCCGTCACGATGGGGTTTCTCGCGCCCCAATCTCACCCGAGGTGGTGGGAGGGGCAAGCACGGTCGGAGCGACGAGCGAGTCGTACAGCCAGCGGGTGCGCTCCACTGTCCGCTCGAGCGAGAAGGTCTCGCGGGCGGTCCGTCGGGCCGCGGCGCCAAGCCGGAGCGCGAACGTCGAATCCTCGAGCACACGCTCGATCGCCGCGGCCCACGCTCCCGTATCGAGCGGGCGCACCAGGAGGCCACTCACCTCGGACGCAACCAGATCGGTATTCCCGCCGGCACTCGACGCGATCACCGGCTTGCCGAGCGCCATCGCCTCGAGCAGCGATTGGGAGAGCCCTTCGATACGGGACGGGAGGAGGACCACATCGAGGAGATCGTAGAGCGGGCGGACGTCGGAGGTGAAGGGGATGCAGATCACCGGATGTCGTGAGGGAACCCGGCCGATCGCGCGACCGGTACGGCTGAACGGGTCTACCCCGGCAAGCACCAGGCGCACCGGTGTGGTCACCCGGTCGAGCGCGTCGACGACCACCGTCTGGTCCTTCGGGCGGGCAATGATTCCGATCGTCCGCCGATCGGCGGTCCATCCGATCCGTTGGCGCCACTCCTCCAATGCCAGCGGCTTCACTGGCGCGTCCACCCGCTCGCAAATGAGGCCGTTGGGAATTACGACAAGCTTCCGTGCCGGTGTGCCTTTGCGCTTCAGGGCCTCGGCCACCGGGCGGCTCACGGCGATTACCCGCGATGCGCAGCGTGCCGCGAGCCAGTTCTCGAGGAAGAACGTCCGCGGCATCTGGCGCCGGGTGATCACGAGGGGCACCCGCAGGTGGCGTCGGACCGCCAGCCAGGTGAGCGCCTCGCGATCGCGGGCACTCTGCGAGTTCACCAGGTCCACGGGGAATCGCTCGAGCAGGCGAGCGAGCGCCGCTGCGTTCGCGCGACGCTCGCGGGGCCGGAGCGCGAGCGGGTGGACCTCGAGGCCTTGGGCCCGCGCCAGCGCCTCCACCTGGGAATCGGGCGGGCAGACGAATCGGACCTCCACGCCGGATCGCTGAAGACCAGCGGAGAGATGAAGGGTCGAGGAGACGGATCCCGCACCTCCACCCTGATGGAGAACTTGAAGGACGCGTAACGTCATCGGCGGGGAAGATGGATGGGGTCGAGGGTAGATTGGTAGGCCTATGAACGTCGCCATCTTCTTCTGGGACCGGCTTCCTGCCCCGACGTACGGCGGCACCCAGCGGATGGTGCTCTATCTCGCGCGCGGCCTCGCCGCCGCCGGGCATCGGGTGACGCTGATCGCGGGCGAGGGCTCGAGGGTGCCGGAAACCACGCTCGTCCCCGTCGATCTCGAGGTGGCGCGAAGCGCCACGTTCGATATCCGCCGGCACCTGCCCGCAGGACTCGACATTCTCCTTTCCTACGTGCCGCTTCGCACGGCTCCCGACCTGCCATGGGTCCGGGGATTGCCGGGCAACTGGAAGCCGGGAAGGACCGGCCCGCCCAATACCCTCTACCTGAGCGACGACCACGCCCGGCGCCACGGAGGCACCGCGTTCGTGTACAACGGGATCGACCCCGCGGACTTTCGTTTTCGCCGCGCCAAGGACGCGTACGATCTTTTTCTCGGTCGGCTGCACGCCGTCAAGGGGTACCGCTGGGCGATCGCCGGTGCGAAGCGCACGAAGCGGAAGCTTCTCCTCGCGGGGGGATGGCGGCCGAGCCTGAGCCGGTACATCAGGTACGTCGGGAAGGTCGGCGGAGAACGGAAGGCGGAGCTGCTGGCGGGTGCCGGGTGTCTCTGGATGCCGGCCCTCTGGGACGAGCCGTTCGGCATCACGCTGATCGAAGCCATGGTGAGCGGCACGCCGGTGCTCGGCACGCGGCGTGGGTCGCTTCCGGAGGTGATTTCCCCCGACGTGGGGGCGATGGGAGACTCGGTCGACGAGCTGGTGGCGCTCCGCGCGGGCCTCGCCGCCATCGACCCGGAAGCCTGCAGGGCTCGGGTCGAGCGCCACTTCACCCACCATCGCATGGCCGAGGGGTACTTGAGGATGTTCCGCCACTTCCTCGCGGAGGGCGTCCTGCCGCCAGGCGAACGCGCCGCCTAGACGGCCACGTGGGTGAGGCGCAGCAGCTCGGTCATCCGGTGCATGTAGGTATGCTCGGACAGCGCCCGCTGCCGCGCCCCCGCTGCCACCTGCTCGGACCAGACGCGGTCCTGCAGCGCTTCGGCGGTCAGCGTGCGGAGATCGGCGGCGGTCCGGGAGATGAGAATCTCCGACCCCTCGGAGAAGTGCAGGTGCAGATCGGGGCCATCCTCCACCACCTGCGGGACGCCGATCGCCGCCACCTCGAAGAGGCGCCGGTTGCAACCGGGCCCCTCCCTGATCTCCAGCTCGCCGCCGCACGACAGGTTGATCGCGACCGACGCCCCTGCGTACGCCCGCACGTAGTCCTCGTGAGTGAGCAGCTCACCCCTGCAATAATCCCGGAGTCGAGTTCTGCGCCAACCGGGGCCCCAGACCGCCAGCCCGTACTCGACCAGCTCCGACAGCAGCCGCTCGCGATGCGGTGTGGCCGTGCCGACGAAGACGACGTTGGCGCGGAAGCGGTCGCGGGCGCGCATGGGCCGGTGAACGGAGGGATCACATCCCGGCGGGAGGTACCGCACCGGCTGACTTCCCCGCTCGGCCAGCGTGGCGGCGGTCCCGCTATCGGCAATGAGGAGGAGATCGTATGCCGGCGCGAGCGACTGGACCTGCTCCGGGGCTCGGACCGAATCGCAGAACCATCCCGCCCACGTGGCATCGCTTCCCTGCTTGAGCCAGTCCACCAGCTCCGGATCGAGCCGGCAGTCCTCGAGCACCACCACGACCGACGGTACGGTCGCCGCGATCGCGCGGGCGAGCCGATCCTGGAGCCCGGCCCGGCGTAGCCGGCTCAACCAGCCGCCCGTCCCGTGGGGATCGATCAGACCCACCCTGCACCCCAGGCGCTCGAGCGCCCGCCGGCGCAGCCTGGTGTGCGCGTGCAGCGTCTCGTCGGTCGGGCCGACGAGCAGCACCGAGAGGTTAGAAAAGTTGGCCGACAGGAGACGGCTCCTCGTCGCGGAATTGCAGGTCGTAAAGCCGGCGATAGAGTCCGCCGGCCCGGAACAGCTCCTCGTGGGTCCCGCGCTGAATGACGCGTCCGGCATCGAGCACCACGATCTCATCGGCGTGGCGCACCGTCGCGAGCCGATGGGCGATCACGAGCACCGTGCGCCTCCGCATGAGACGGTCGATCGCCTGCTGCACCAGCCGCTCCGACTCCGCGTCGAGCGCGCTCGTGGCCTCGTCGAGGATGAGAATGGGCGGGTCGCGCAGCAGGGCCCGCGCGATGGCAATGCGCTGGCGCTGTCCGCCGGAGAGCCTCGTTCCTCGCTCACCGAGGACGGTCTCATAGCCCAGCGGCAGCTCGGCAATGAAGCCGTCGGCATTCGCGGCACGGGCGGCCGCTTCGATCTGCTCGCGCCCCGCCCCCGGAGAGCCATAGGCGATGTTGACGTGGACGGTGTCGTTGAGCAGAACCGTGTCCTGACTCACCACCCCCATGAGGGCCCGCAGCGACCGGCGGGTGAGCGCGGTGAGCGGCACCCCATCCATCAGGATCCGGCCGGCAGTGGGATCATGAAATCTCGGCAGGAGATCGGCGAGCGTCGTCTTGCCGGCGCCCGATGGCCCGACGAGCGCGACGATCCGGCCCCTGGGTAACGCGAACGACACCTCGCTCACCACCGGATCGCCGCCGTAGTACCGGAAGGACACCCGCTCGAACGCCACCTCGTGCTCGAACCGCGCGACGCCTTCCCCGGGACGGTCCACGTCGGTGGACGGCTCGTCGAGAATCTCGAATACCCGCTCCGCGCTCGCCAGCGTCACCGCCATGACGGCCGGGAACGAGGAGATGGTCTTGAGCGGCGACGTGAGTTTGAGCGCCGCCATCAGGAAAACGATGATGGCCTCGGGGGCCAGAGGCGAGGACAGCCCGATGAGCCCGGGCTTGGTTCCGGCCCAGATGATCGCGATCACCAGCACGCCCGAGAAGATCTCGGTCAGCGGGCTGGTGAGTGACGAATAGCGCTGGGTCCGCACCACCTGTTTCCGGTAGCGTCTGGTCTGCGCGGAAAACCGCGCGGATTCCCGCGCTTCCTCTCCGAAGGCGCGGATCAGCCGCATCGCGCCGATCCGCTCGGTGATCAGCGCGGTCACCTCCGCACGCTCCTTCGTGCGTGCCCGGGAGTGACGGCGGAGGCGCTTGAGCAACGACTGAAGGAGGAGGACGATCAGCGGCACGAAGGCGAGGGTGAACAGCGTGAGCCGGAGCGAGATCTGACTCAGCACCGCGAGCGTGGTGGCGACCACTACGATGTTCTGGAACAGCGAGAGCAGCGACGCGGTGACGACCGTCTTGGTCTGGTCGACCTCCGTGATGATTCCCGAGATCAGGGCGCCGGAGCGGGTGCGCTGGAAATAGCCGAGATCGAGCGTCAGCAAGTGGTCGAAGATCCGGGTGCGAAGGTCGCTCACGAGCCCTTCCTGCACCCGCACGGAAATCTGGCTCGAGGCGTAGGTGAGGACATTCTTGAGCAGGAGGCCGGCCACCAGCACGACCACGAGGCGCCCGGCCGCCGCTCCCGGCGACAGACCGCGCACCAGCGGATCCGTCAGGCGATACACGAGCGACTCGAGCTGCGAGGAGCCGGGCCGCAGATTGCCGGCCGTGCCGAACAGATGCCTGAGCAGCGGGATCAGGATGACGAGCGTGAAGCCATCGAGCAGCGAGGCCAGCGAGGTGGTGCCCAGGCCGAAGCTCAGCAGGCCCCAGTACGGCCGTCCCAGCCGCAGCAGTCGGAGCTCGGTCCGCACGGTCAGCCCCGTCGCGGAGTCAGGAGCGCGATCGGTAGGATGACTTCTTCGGGAGACACGCCGCCGTGCAGAAACGCCCCCCGGTATCGAGCCTGATATTCCCGCAGCTTGGTGGGATACACGAAGAATCGGTCGCCGGTGGCGAGCAGCAGCCGCGTGCCCGGGGTGCGCGCCGGCAGACCGAAGCTGGCCAGATCGTCCACGACGAGGGCCGCGTCGGCGTCCTGCGCGCGCAGGTCGTCTCCGAACTTGTACCGCAGATTCGACGTGGTGTCGCGCTTGGCGAACACCGTGGCCGGGGTGTGACAATGAATGGAGCCGTGATCGGTCGTGAGCAGCACCGGGACTCCTCGCCGTTCCGCCTCGCGCAGCGCGTCCCAGAGGGGCGAGCGCTCGAACCAGGTGCGGGTGAGATTGCGTAGCGCCGAGGTGTCGCGCGCCACCTCGAACAGCGTGGAGTTTTCGGTGCGACCGTGCGTGAGCTGGTCGATGAAGTTGAAGACGAGCGCCGTCACGCCGTCCTGGGCCAGGTGGGCCGGCAGCCGCTTGAGCAGTCCCTCGCCATCGGCCGCCGTGAAGACCTTCTCGTAGTGCACCGGCACGGGCCGCCCGGTCAGCTCCTTGAGCTGCTCGGTCAGGAGCTCGGCCTCGTGGGCATTGAGACTCGCCTCCTCATTGTCGGTCCACCACTTCGGATACCGTGCCTTGATCTCGGCGGGGAAGAGACCGCTGAAGATCGCGTTCCGCGCGAACGGCGTGGCGGTCGGCAGGATGGAAAAGTAGTGGGCGGTCTCGATGTCGAATCGGGAGCCGATGAGCGGCCGGATCATGGCCCACTGGTCGAGCCGCAGACAGTCGACCACGATGAGCAGCGCGCGCCCGTGCGAGTCGAGGACCGGCCGCAGGAACTCGGCACCGATGTCCACCGACAGCGGCGGCCGGTCGTTCTCGCCGTCGTGGAGCCAGCCCGCGTAGTTGCGCTGGAGATAGCGTGCGAAGTCCTGCCGGAGGCTCTCCTGAAGCGTGCGGAGCGCATCCTGAAGCCCCGGCTCATCGGCCTGCCCCAGACGCACCTCCCATTCCGCCAGCTCGGCGACCAGCTCGATCCACTCGCGCCAGGCCAGAGGCCCGCCGCGCCGGGACTCGAGCTCACGAAAGCGGGTCGCGAAGTCCCGCGAGAGGCGTTGCTGCCGGATCCGGTCGCCGTCGAGAAGACGGGTGACCACGGAGAGGATCTGCCGCGGATTGACGGGCTTGATGAGGTAGTCGGAGATGTCGGCGCCGATCGCGTCCTTCAGCGTCTCGGTCTCCTCGCTCTTCGTCACCATTACCACGGGCATGCCGTGGTCGAGGGCACGGATGGCGTGAAAGAGATCGAGCCCGCGCCGGCCCGGCATGTGCTCATCGAGCAGGATGACCCCGTAGGACTGGCGCTGCAGGAGCACGAGCGCGTCGTCCCCATGCGTCGTGGTCTCAACCGCGAAGCCCTGCTCCTCGAGGAAGAGGACGTGGGACGTGAGACTCTCGACTTCGTCGTCGACCCACAGGATGCTTTTCGGTCGGGGCATAAGGGAAGATTAAGCGGAGAGCGGGAGGGGAGAAAGGAGACGGGTGAAGGGGTCCCTTCTCTCTTCACCCTTCACGCTTCAATATTCTCTCGTGTCCCCCGACTCGCCTTCCCTGCTTGCGGTTCGCTTCGGCTCGATCGGCGACGTGCTTCTGACCACCCCACTGCTCCGGGCACTCCGCCGTCGCCATCCCGCGGCCAGGATCACCGTGCTGACGAAGGCCACGTACGCCCCGCTGGTGGACGACAACCCGAACGTCGACGAGGTGATCGCCTTCCGTCCCGAGGATTCGCTGCCCTCCCTCGCGGCGAGGATCCGGTCGGCTGGATTCACCCATCTCCTCGATCTCCACGACAATCTGCGCAGCCGCATCCTGCGCACCCTGGCCCCGGGCCCCTGGCGAGGGTATCCGAAGTACCGGGTCGCCAGGGCACTACTCATCCACGGCAAGCGCGACCGCTACCCGGTGCGTCGGCCGGTCCCCGAGCGCTACTTCGCCGCCGCCCGCGGCCTCGACGTGCGGCCCGATGGCGAGCCGCCGGAGTTCTTCCTCGGACAACCGGCCGTGGCCCAGGCCGCGGCATGGCTGGCGAGCGCCGGACTCGCCTCCGCGCGCCCGCTGATAGCAGTCGCTCCCGGGGCCGCGCACTCCACGAAGCGCTGGCCGGTGGAGCACTGGCGTCATCTGGTCGATCGAATCGTCGAAGCCGGAATGGACGTGGTGGCCGTCGGCGGCGCCACCGACGCCGTGATTGCCGAGGAGGTGGCGGCGGGACGAGGCGAGCGGAGCCGCGCCGTGGCGGGAAAATTCGGCCTCCAGACCACCGGCGCGCTGCTTCAGCGAGCGAAAGCGCTGGTGTCGGGCGACACCGGCGTCATGCACATGGCCACCGGGGTCGGCACTCCCGTCGTGGCGCTCTTCGGGCCGACCGTCGAAGCGTTCGGGTTCTTTCCTTACACCTCGCGCGCGGAGGTCCTTCAGCTCGATCTCGACTGCCGGCCCTGCAGCAGTCAGGGTGGCCCCAGGTGTCCCCTCGGCCACCACCATTGCCTCACCCGGCTGGCACCTGACAGCGTCTACGCGGCCGTATGCCGGAGCGTGGCATGACCGGCTGGGACCCGGCGGCCACCGCGCTGCTCGGTCTTCTCGCCGCGACGGCCCGGGGACCGCGACGCGAAGGGATCTTTGCACTCTGGCTGACCGTCCGGGTGGCCCAGGACCTGGTGCGCGACTCACCGCCATCGGAGCGCGCCCACAAGCGGCGGCTCCAGGCCCTCGAGCACCGGCTCTCGAGCCTCACGATTCCGCCGCCGCTGCGCCGCGCGCTCGTCGCGGCCATCGGCCAGCTCCGGGAAGCAGGGCCCGAGACCGCCGCCCAGGTGCTCAGTCAGCTGGCGGCGCCGGCACGCGACACCGGCGGGGCCGAGGCCGGCGAGGCCCTGGCCCAGGCGGCGCGCTCCGCGCGCGCGGCCAGGGCCGAGCGCTGACGCGTCTACCGGTTTTCGCGGCTCAGGAAGTGGGCTTGGCGGCGGGTGGGGCGGGCGCTTTGATGGAATCGTGCTTCTGGGCGACTCGAGCGCCGGTCAGGTCGACGAGCGTCCCCCGGCCATCTTCGGCGTTCCTGATGCGCACCCACAAGGGCGGACCATTCTGCTCGGCGAAAATCACCACCGCGCCATCTCGATCCTTGGCATCATTCACGAGCCGCCAGCCGTTCTTCTTGAACAGCTGGCGATAGTAAGCCGCCACTGCGTCGGCCGAGACCGGCGACCGCACGGTGAGCTGGAGGACGTCAGCCCCACCCGACCGGGAGACGAACGTCGCCTGAGGAGGCAAGGGCACGTTCGGCATCACCTCGGCCAAGTCGGGGGACTTGGGGGGGGAGGGGTCTCGCGCCCGCAGGAGGCGAGGGCGAGAGACAGCGCGAGCATGAATATCGGTAGGCGGAACATAGGCGTGAGAGACTAGCGGGCGGGCCCGGACGGGTCAAGTGGCGCGTTGCCGCAAGCGCGTGTCGCGCTTATGTTTCCGCGTGCGCGCAGGGTGCTCACACCAACCGTTTGTCCCTCCCCAACCTCCTGACCGTCAAGGAGTTCGGCCATGGCCGGCCATAGCAAGTGGAAGCAGATCAAACGCAAGAAAGCCATTACCGACGCCAAGCGCGCCTCCTCCTGGACCAAGGTCATCCGAGAGATCACCGTCGCGGCCAAGGCCGGCGGTGGCGACCCCGGCGGCAATCCCCGGCTGCGGACCGCCATCGACGCGGCCAAGGCGGTAAACATGCCGAACGAGAATATCGACCGGGCCATCAAGAAGGGCACCGGTGAGCTCGAGGGGAGTGTCTACGAGGAGCTGACGTACGAGGGCTACGGACCCGGCGGCGCGGCGATCTTCATCGAGGCCACCACCGATAACGCCAACCGAACCGTGGCCGAAATCCGCCATGCCTTCAGCCGCAACGGCGGGAATCTCGGGGCCACCAACTCGGTGGCATGGATGTTCGATCGGAAGGGTCAGATCTTCCTCGACGCCAATCGCCACGACGAGGACAGCACGCTCGAGGCCGCGCTCGAGGCCGGCGCCGAGGACTTCACGCGCGATGGCGACCAGTACCTGGTCACCACCACGCCGGCCGCCTTCCATGCCGTGCAGGACGCCCTTCGCGCCGGCAAGCTCGACATCGAGTCGGCGGAGCTTTCCATGGTGCCCAAGAATACCGTCAGGGTCGAAGGCGCCGACGCGGAGCGGATTCTCCGTCTCATGGAAGCACTCGAAGAGCTGGAGGACGTCTCGAAGGTGTCCTCGAACTTCGATATCGACGCGGCCGCGCTGGCCGAGGCCTGAGGGCGCGCCGCGGTGAGAGTGCTGGGGATCGACCCGGGGACCGCCGTGCTCGGGTACGGGGTGGTGGAGAGTTCCTCGGGCTTCGCCTCCCGACTGGTCGAGTGCGGGACTCTCACGACCACCCCTCGCGACCGGCTCCCCGCCCGACTCCGGGTCATTCACGACGGCATGGCGGCCTTGATCGCCCGGCACACGCCGGATGCCCTCGCGGTCGAGAGCTCGTTCCACGGAAAGAACGTCCGCACCACTATCGTCCTGAGCCACGCACGGGGAGTGATACTGCTCGCCGGTGAGGAGGCGGGTCTGGCCATCGCCGAATATTCGCCGGCCCAGGTGAAGAAGGCGGTCGTCGGGCGCGGCGCGGCCATGAAGCCCCAGGTGAGCTACATGGTGACGCAGCTGTTGCGACTCAAGTCCGCGCCCACGCCCAGCGACGCGGCCGACGGCGTGGCGGTGGCGCTGACCCACCTCCTGATCGCCGGCCGACGGGAATTACTGCTTCGCGGCGCCGCGGTGGCCCGATGATCGCCAGCGTCAGCGGCGTGCTCGCCGACCGCGACGGCGACACGATCGTGGTACAGACCGATGGAGGAGTGGGTTACGCCATCACGATCCCGGCCGGCGTCGCCGAGCGCTTGCCGGCCTCCGGTGCCAGGCTCAGCCTCCATACCGAGCTCGTCGTCAAGGAAGACGGCTGGGCGCTCTACGGCTTCGACCGCCGCGCCGAGCGACTCGTATTCCAGCGACTCCTGAGCGCGAGCGGCTTCGGCCCCAGGCTCGCCCTGGCGCTGCTCTCGGCGCTCGGACCTGAGCGCACCGTCCGGAGCATTCTGTCGCGCGATCTCGTCGCCCTGAGCTCGGTGACCGGCATCGGCAGGAAGAAGGCCGAGCGGCTGGTGCTCGAGCTCCAGGATCGGTTCGGCGGCATGACATTCGAGGCTCCGGCCGCCCGCGCCGGTGGAACCGAAGACGCGGTGCGAGCACTGGTGGGACTGGGCTACGGGCCGGCGGTGGCCGAAGACGCGGTGCGGGCCGTCCTGGACGGCGGGGCCGAGCCGGAGACCCCGCAGTTGATCCGACGGGCGTTACAGCAACTCGCTTCCGCCCGTGGAGGGCGCTGACATGGCAATGACGAGCGTACCGGCAGCGACGGCGGAGTGGAACTGTACGAGGTGTGGGTCCACCAACCGCAAGCTCGTGCCCGCGACGACCACGAAGACGCGCGACCGGTGCAACCATTGTCTCATGTGGCACGTCATCTCGCCCGGGGCGACGACCGTGCGATGGAATGCGCGGCAGGAGGAGTAGGTCCGATGCAGAGGACGCAGAGGACGCAGAGGACGCAGAGGACGCAGAGGACGCAGAGGACGCAGAGGACGCAGAGGACGCATGCTCGCTCCACGGTGAACAGAGAACTCGACCACTAGAGAGACGATGCCCAGGATCGAAGTCACCACCCCCGATGCGCTTCCCGAGGAGACCAGCGCCGACGCGGCGCTCCGGCCTTCGCGTCTGGACGAGTTCATCGGGCAGGCCCAGGTCAAGGCGTCGCTGCAGATCGCGATCGACGCGGCCAAGCGACGGGGCGAGAGCCTCGATCACACCCTCTTCTTCGGCCCCCCGGGACTCGGTAAGACCACCCTGGCCATGCTCATGGCGCGGGAAATGGGGGTGCAGCTCCGCACCAGCTCCGGCCCGGTGCTCGAGAAGCCCGGCGACCTCGTCGGGCTCCTCACGTCTCTCGGCCCAGGCGACATCCTGTTCATCGATGAAATCCACCGCCTGCGGCCCGCGCTCGAGGAGTTTCTCTATCCGGCGATGGAAGACTATCGGGTGGACGTGCGCATCAGCGAGGGGCCGAACGCGCAAACCATACCGATGACGCTCGAGCGCTTCACCCTCATCGGCGCCACGACTCGATTCGGCCTTCTCACCCCGCCGATGCGCGCCCGCTTTGGTCTCGTCGAACGGCTCGGCTTTTATCCTCCCGAGGAGCTGGAGCAGATCGTGATCCGCTCGGCATCCATCCTCCAGGTGCCGATCGATGCCGAAGGCGCGCGCGAGATCGCCCGGCGGAGCCGGGGCACGCCACGGGTCGCGAACCGCCTGTTGCGGCGCGTGCGCGACTACGCCCAGGTGAAGGCGGACGGGAGCATCACTCTGCCGGTTGCCGATGCCGCGCTCTCGCGTCTCAATGTCGACGAGTTCGGACTCGACGACATGGACACCCGCATTCTCAGTACGATCATCGAGAAATTCGGTGGCGGGCCGGTCGGACTCGGTACGGTGGCGGTGGCCGTGGGAGAGGATGCGGGAACGCTCCAGGAGGTCTACGAGCCGTACCTCATCCAGCAGGGGTTTCTGGAGCGAACCCCCCGCGGCCGCTGCGCCACGGCGCTGGCGTACCGCCGGTTCGGCCTTACTCCCTCCGCCGGGCAGACGACGATCTTTGACGGCTGAACTCCCCACGCCGCTCAGGACGGCCGACTTCGAGTACCAGCTCCCGCCCGAGCTCATTGCCCAGGACCCCTCGCCGGACCGCGGCGGGAGCCGGCTGCTCGTGGTTCTGCGCGCCGACCAGCGGGTGGGCGCCGCCGACCGGCGCGCGAGCGACCGCGCTTCCCCCAAGGCCAACCGCCGCGGCAGTGGCGTCTTCCGCCAGCCGAAGATGAGGCCGGATGACCGCCGCGAGATCGGCGGTGCGGTGCTGGTCGACTCGCTCTTTTCTCAGCTGCCCAGCCTCATCTCGCCCGGCGACCTGCTCGTCCTCAACACCTCCAAGGTGAGGCATGCCCGCCTCCTTGGTGCGCGTGCCTCCGGGGCGCCGGCGGAATTGCTGCTGATCCGACCCGAACGCGACGAGACCTGGGTCGCCATGGGAAAGCCCGGCAGCGCCCTCCAGCCGGGAAAGCAGATTCAGCTTGGCGACGGCGTGGCGGTGGAGACTCTGAGCGTGCTCCCCGATGGCAACCGTCTCGTCAAATTCATCGGCGCCTCGGCCGAAGACGCGATGGCGCGCTACGGACAGATCCCGCTGCCCCCGTACATCACCCGGCCGCCCACCAGGCTCGACGAGGTGCGCTATCAGACGGTGTACGCACGGGTCGAGGGCAGTGTCGCGGCACCGACCGCGGGCCTGCACTTCACCCCCGAACTGCTGGACACGCTCTCGACCAAAGGCGTAATGATCTCGGGGCTCGACCTTCAGGTCGGACCGGGCACGTTCAAGCCCGTGGACGCGGACGATCCCCGCCGGCACGAGATGCACCCCGAGCGCTACGAGATCGGCTCGCGGCTGGCGGCGCTGGTGGAGCTGGTGCGCGAACAGGGGGGCCGCGTGTGGGCGGTTGGCACGACCGTCGTCCGCGCGCTGGAAAGCGCCGCCGGCGGGGGCGGCACCGTTCGGGCAGGAGCCGGTGAGACCTCATTGCTCATCACGCCGGGCTACGAGTTCCGCGTCGTCGACCGTCTCATCACCAACTTCCATCTTCCCCGGTCCACCCTCCTCATGCTGGTCAGCGCGTTTGCCGGCCACGATCTCACGATGGCGGCTTACCGCCATGCCGTCGCCGAGCGCTATCGCTTCTACTCCTATGGCGACGCGATGGTCATCCTCTAGCGCCGATGTTCGAATTCCGGATCGAAGCCGCCGAGGGCGCGGCGCGCGCGGGGACGCTCACCCTGCCACACGGGGACGTGCAGACGCCGGCGTTCATGCCCGTCGGCACGCACGCCGTCGTGCGCGGGCTCAGCGCCGCGGACGTGCGGCGCACCGGCGCGCAGATCATCCTCGCCAATACCTACCATCTCCATCTGCGCCCCGGGGAGGAGATCATCAGGACCATGGGGGGCCTCAACCGGTTCACCACGTGGGACCGCCCCATGCTGACGGACTCGGGAGGCTTTCAGATCTTTTCCCTCGAGGGGCTGCGCCGGATTTCCGAGGACGGCGTCGAGTTCCAGAGTCACGTCGACGGTACCCTGCGGACGCTGACCCCCGAGCGCGCGATGGACATCCAGCTCGGGCTTGGCGCGGATGTCGCGATGGCGTTCGACCACGTCGTACCCGGCCAGGCGCCACACGACCTGGCGCGGGAAGGAATGGAGCGCACGTTACGATGGCTGGATCGGTGCAAGGCGAGGCATGAGGAACTGGTCGAGAGTCGCGAGTCGCGAGTCGCGAGTCTTCAGACCCCCGACCTTCGACCCGCGACCCTTCAGACCCTTTGGCCAATCATCCAGGGTGGTACCCACGCCGACCTCCGCTGCCGATCGATCGAGGGCGTCCTCGAGCGGGGGCCGTGGACCGGCATCGCGATCGGAGGGCTTTCGGTCGGCGAGCCGAAGCCGGTGATGCATCGCGTGCTGGAGGAGCTCGCACCGGCCCTTCCCCCCGAAATGCCGCGTTATCTTATGGGTGTGGGCTTTCCTGCCGACCTGCTCGAGGGGATCGCGCGCGGCGTCGATCTCTTCGACTGCGTCGCGGCCACGCGCAACGGGCGCCACGGCACCGCCTGGGTCACGACCGGCAGGATCAACGTGCGGAGCGCGCCGCTCAAGGGATCGACCGAGCCGCTCGATCCCGAGTGCGATTGCGAGACCTGCACCACGTATCCGCGCGGGTATCTCCGGCACCTCTTCGTGGTGCAGGACATGCTCGGCCTGCGGCTGGTCTCGCTGCACAACGTGCGATTCCTCGTCCGCCTCGGGGAGCAGGCACGCACCCACATCCTCGGTGGGACCTTCGACCGATGGAGTCGCGAATGGCTCCACCGACACCACACTCGCGGTAAATGAGGAGAGGTCATGTTCCAGGGCCAAACCGGATCGGGCGGCGGAATCACCATCCTCGTGCTGCAGATGGCGGCAATCGGTCTGGTGTTCTACTTCCTCATCCTCCGCCCCTCGGGCCAGGCGAGAAAGAAGCATGCCCAGCTGCTTGCCCAGCTCAAGAAGGGCGATGACGTGATGACCAGCGGCGGCCTCATCGGACGGGTGAAGGACATCAAGGAGATCGAATCCGACGGCGTGAAGGAGACGAGGGTCACGGTGGAAACGGGAACCTCGACCGTCGTGGTCGAGCGCAGCCGCATCGTCCGCGTAGGTGGCGCGTCGGCACCGGTGCCCGCGGCATGAGCCTGCTGTCCCTCCATCTCCTGGGGTCGCCCGTGCTGCGCCAGCGAAGCACCGAGGTGAAATCGGTGGACGACGACGTGCGCCGCCTGGTGGACGACATGTTCGAGACGATGGATGCCGCCAAGGGAGTCGGCCTCGCGGCCAACCAGATCGGCGTGGCCCGACGGATCGCGGTGGTCGACGCCGAGGGCGACCGCTTCGTCATGATCGACCCGGTGATCATCGAGACCGAAGGCTCCGGCACGGCCGAAGAGGGATGCCTCTCGATTCCCGAGATCTACGGCGACGTCGAGCGTCCCGAGCGGGTCGTGGTGGAGGCACTCGACCAGCAGGGCAATCGGTACCGCCGTGAGGCGGGTGGCCTCAAGGCCCGCGCCATCCAGCACGAGATCGACCATCTCGACGGCATCCTCTTTCTCGACCACCTGAGCCTGATCAAGCGCCAGATGCTGCTCGCCCGCTGGCGCCGTGAGCACAAGGACGATACCAGCTACCTCAAGGAAGTGGTGGCGGAGACGGCCCGACCGGGGTGATGCGGATCGTTTTCTTCGGCACGCCCGAGTTCGCGGTGCCGTCTCTCGAGCGACTTCTCCACGACCGGTACGACATCGCCGCCGTCGTCACCCAACCCGACAAGCCACAGGGCCGTTCCCGCTCCACGCTGGTGGCGCCGGCGGTCAAGCTGGCCGCCGAGCGGGCGGGGCTGCCCGTGCTCCAGCCGGAGCGTCCCACGGGGGACGTCTTCCTCGCGAGCCTCCGGCGACTCGATCCCGATCTCGCGGTCGTCGTCGCCTACGGGCACATCCTGCGGCGCGAGCTGCTGACGCTCCCGCCGCGTGGGATGATCAACGTTCATGCGTCGCTCCTGCCGCGCTTCCGCGGTGCCGCCCCGATCCAGCACGCCATCCTCGCCGGAGATCGCACGACCGGCGTCAGCATCATGCGGATGGAGGAGGGACTCGACACCGGGCCGGTACTGCTCCGGATGGACACACCGATCGGTGAGAGTGAGACCGCCGGAGATCTGTCGAAACGCCTCGCCGAGCTCGGCGCCACGACACTCCTCGCCGCGCTCGGCGGGCTCGAGAATGGGACCTCCCGCGCAGAGCCGCAGGATTCCTCCGCCGCCACCTACGCTCCCAAGGTGGACCGCGAGCGTGCCCGGATCGACTGGACCCGCCAGCCCGCCGAGCTCGCGCGACAGGTGCGCGCCTTCGACCCGGCTCCCGGCGCCTGGACTACACAACAGGGCGCGCCGCTCAAGCTCTTCCATCCGCTGGCTCGGGACAACCGCGGGGAGCCCGGTACCGTGCTCTCGGTGGGCGAGGATCTGGTCGTAGCCGCGGGCGGTGGGTCCCTGGCGCTGCGGGAGGTGCAGCCGGCAGGAAAGACGCGGTTGCCGGTGCTGGACTGGGCTCGCGGGAGGGGTATCGCCGCGGGAGACCGCCTCGCATGAGACCACTTCCCCGGCTGCATGCCGTCACCAATGCCGCGGTGCTGGCCGGCCCCGACCTGGGCATTCGGGCCGCCGCCATCGCGGCGGCCGGGTCCGCTGTGGCCCTCCATGTGAGAGACCACGGTGCAACCGCTGCCGCGCTCACCCTCGCCGCACGGCGGATCATCGCGCTCGCGCGGCCTCCCGAGGCGGCGGTATTCGTGAACGGGCGTCCCGATCTTGCCGCGGCAGTGGCGGCAGACGGTGTGCAGCTCGGGGCTTCCGATCTCCCGCCCGCCGACGCGCGGCGCGTCTTTCCGTACGGGTGGATCGGCCGCTCGGTGCACGACGAGAGCGAGGCGGAGACAGCGATCGCCGCGGGCGCGGACTTTCTTCTCGTAGGCAGCGTCTATCCCAGCGCGTCGCATCCCGGCCGGCCCGCGTCGGGGCTCGACCTGATCCGGCGGACCGTCCGTCTCGGCAGGCCGGTCATCGCCATCGGCGGGATCGACCCGGCGCGAGCTGCCGAAGTTCACGCTGCCGGCGCCTACGGCGTGGCGGCGATATCGGCGCTCTGGGAGGCGGCGGACCCCGCTGCCACCGCCCTCGCGATGCTCGATCCCTGGCTGGCCGCTGCATGACCGACCTCGCGATTACGGTGAATGGCGAGCCCCGGCACCTCCCAGGCCCGGCGACACTGCTCGATCTCCTTGCCAGCCTCGAGCTGGACGCGCGCACGGTGGTCGTGGAGCTCAATCGCCAGATTGTCCGTCGTCCTCGCCTTGCCGACACCCCGCTCTCGACCGGCGACCAGGTAGAGCTGGTGCATTTCGTGGGCGGGGGGTAACGGGCCGCCCGGTTATCTTTCCCCCATGACAGATACCCTTCAAGCACAGGCTCCCGCGAGCGATTCCGTCCTCGCCATCGGCGGACACCGCTTCCGCTCGCGCCTGATGGTCGGCACCGGCAAATACAGGGACAACGCCGAGATGGTTCAGGCCATCGGCGCGAGCGGCGCGGAAATCGTGACCGTGGCGGTGAGGCGGATCGACCTCGACCGCCGGAAGGAAACGAGCGTTCTCCACCATCTGAGCCCCGACCATTACTTTCTGCTCGCCAACACCGCCGGCTGCTACAGCGCCGACGAGGCGATCCGGTACGCCCGCCTGGCGCGAGAAGCGGGATTCAACGACTTCGTAAAGCTCGAGGTGATCGGCGACCGTGAGACCCTCCTCCCCGACACGCAGGGACTGCTCGAGGCCGCGGCGGAGCTGGTGCGGGAGGGATTCACGGTGCTCGCGTACACCAATGACGACCTGGTCACGGCACTCCGGCTCGAGGACGCGGGCTGCGCCGCGGTCATGCCGCTCGCCTCGCCCATCGGAAGCGGGCTCGGCCTCCTCAACCCGATGAGCATCCGCACGATCAAGCGGCGGCTGACAGTCCCGGTCATCGTGGATGCCGGGGTGGGCACGGCCTCGGATGCCTGCATCACGATGGAGCAGGGGGTGGATGGAATCCTGATGAACACGGCACTCGCCGAGGCCGCGGATCCGGTAGCGATGGCACGGGCGATGAGGCTGGCGGTCGAGGCCGGTCGCACGGCGTTCCTGGCGGGCCGGATGCCACGCCGGGAGGTGGCGGTGCCGTCGAGTCCCGACCGGGGAATGCTCGCATAGAGGACGCAGAGGACGCAGAGGACGCAGAGGACGCAGAGGACGCAGAGGACGCAGAAGGACGCGGAGAACCAACGGAGAAGAACCACATGAAGCTGCTGTTCTCGTATTGTCTTTTCTCTGCGACCTCTGCGTCCTCTGCGCCTCTGCGGTGATGAACACTGACGGCCTGGCCGCTCGCCGAGCCGCCTTGACCATCCTCAGCGACGTGCGCGAGGGCCGTCCATTCGATGCGGCCCTCGACGGTGCGGTTCGGTCGCTCGGCGAGGCCGACCGGCGGCTCGCTCACGAGATGGCAGCCGGCGTTCTCCGCCGACAGACGGCGCTCGACGACAGGCTCGGCTCACTCGTCCCGCGCGGATGGGACAGCGTCGCACCAGGCCTGCGCGAGGTGCTCCGGCTCGGTGCGTACCAGCTCACCGCGCTCGACCGCGTGCCTCACCATGCGGCCGTGGACACCAGCGTCTCCCTCGCCAAGGCCATGGGGGGCGAGCGCGCCGGCGGCTTCGTCAACGCGATCCTGCGCCGCCTGAGCCGCCTGCCGGCGGAGGCGGCGTCCGCGACGGGCGAGGACACACCGGCGCAACTCGCCAGCCGGTATTCGCATCCTCTCTGGCTGGTAGATCGATGGATCGCGCGATACGGGCAGGCCGGAGCGGCCGAGCTGCTCCGCTGGAACAACGCCCGCCCGCGGCTCGTGGTGCAGGCCGCGCGGGAAAGCCTGGAGAATCTCGAGCGAGAGTGGGCCGCGGCAGGAATCCACACGGAGCCGGCACCTTTCGGAGCCGGTCTTGTGGTCGACCGGACCCGGCCCGCCGATCTTCCGGGCTATGCCGAGGGAGCGTTCATCGTGCAGGACCCGGCGCACGCGCTGCTCGCGTGGTTCGCCGATCTTCCGCCCGGGGGATGGTTGTACGATGCCTGCGCCGCCCCCGGTGGCAAGAGCATTACGCTCGGGAGAGGCGTTGCGGGTGTGGTTGCGGCGGACGTCGTGCCGGCCAGGATCCTGAGGCTGGCCACAAACCTCCGCCGCGCGGGAAGCGGGCGCGAGCATGCCGTCGTCGCGGACGCGCGGCGGGCCCCGGTCCGGTCGATGGGCAGCGTGCTGCTCGACGTGCCGTGCCTCGGTACCGGTACCTTCGCCCGCCATCCCGACGCGCGCTGGCGGGTCACCCCCGAAGCGCTGGCCGGGCTGGTCGAGAAGCAGGCCGACCTTCTGGCTCGCGCGTCCGAGATGGTGGCAACCGGCGGGTTGATGGTCTACTCCACGTGTTCGCTCGAGCCGGAGGAGAACGAGCGGCAGGTGGAGCGGTTTCTGGAGGTACACCCGGATTTCCACCGAGAGCCGGCGGACACCTTTCCGGCGGCGCTGGCGACGCCCAAGGGAGACCTCATGATCGTGCCGCACCTGAACCGCATGGACGGCGCGTACGCCGCCAGGCTCCGTCGCATCCGATGAGGACCCGGCGACACATCTCGGGCGGATTCTCCCTTCCTTCCGTCAGGGTCTCGCGGCGGCTGTTGCGTGACGGGGGCCTCGTGCTCCTGACCTTCGCGGTGGGATACGGCATTTCGGCGTTGTGGGTCTCGCCCTCCTCGGTCCTGGGCGATGATCATCCGATTCCCCGGGTTCTCGGTCTCCCCGAGGCCGAGGCTCGCGCCCGACTCACCGATGTGGGGTTCCGCGTCCGGCGCGATGGCGAACGCCCCAGCCCGGAAATCCCACGGGGCTCGATCATCTGGCAGGACCCTCCGCCGGGCATGATCCTCACGCCGAACACCACCGTACAGGTCGTGGTGAGCGCGGGTCCCGCCCCGGTCGCCGTTCCCGACGTCGTCGGACTCGCGCTCTCGTCGGCCGAAAAGATCATCGCTGCGGCGGGCATCAAGGTTGGCAAGGTCGACACCATTCAGGCGACCGGCGAGCCGGGCGTCGTCATCGCCACGCGTCCCGGCGCGGGCAACGGCCGGCCGCGAGGGACGGCCGTCGACCTGGTGGTGAGCGGCGTCACGGGAGGAGGGCTGTGAGCGCACGCATCTCGCCGAGCATGCTGAGCGCCGACCTCGCACGGCTGCGCGAACAGATCGAACGGGTGATCGCAGGGGGCGCCGAGTGGATTCACGTCGACGTGATGGATGGCGAGTTCGTCCCCAACCTGACATTCGGAAGTCCGATGATTCGCGCGCTCCGGCGCATCACCGATCGGCCCCTGGATGTTCATCTCATGGTGGAGCACCCCGAGCGATACATCGCCGAGTATGCGGAAGCGGGAGCCAGCGTGTTCACATTTCACCCTGAGGCCACCGTTCACGTGCAGCGGCATCTCGGCGCCGTCCGCGAGCTGGGAATGCTCGCCGGACTCGCACTCAACCCCTCGACGCCGCTCGCATGGGTGGAGGAGGTCCTGGACGACGTCGATCTCTTGCTGGTGATGTCGGTGAACCCCGGCTACGGCGGCCAATCGTACCTGCCCGCCTCCACCGACAAGATCCGCCGCGCGCGAGCCCTCCTCGACCGCCGCCGGTCGCGCGCCGTGCTGGAGGTGGATGGGGGGATCACCAACGAAACCATCGGCGAGGCATGGGGCGCCGGAGCCGACACTTTCGTCGCGGGAACGGCGGTCTTCGGCGCCGCGGATCCTGCCCAGGCCGTGCGCGAGCTGCTCCGCCACTGCGCCGCAACCGTGTGAGGGAACCATGTCACGACAATGGACATTTGTCAGCCTGATACTCGTGGGTCTCGGCACGGGCGCCGCGGTGCTCACTCGCGTCGGTCACGAAGTCGCGCCGGTGGCGGTGGGAGCGCGTTCGCCGGACTTCCGCGCGGTTGATCTCGCCTCGGGCGATTCGGTCGCTCTCCACGACAAGTACAAGGGCAAGGTGACGCTGGTGAACATCTGGGCCACCTGGTGTGTCCCCTGCAAAGTGGAGATGCCGGCCATGGAACGGGTGTACCGGGAGCTGGCGCCGCGAGGCTTCGCCATTGCCGCGGTGAGCGTCGACGAAGGCCCGCCCGAGGACGTCCGCCGCTTCGGCCAGGATCTCGGACTGAGCTTCGACCTGCTACAGGACAAGAGCGGGGCCATCCAACGGCTCTATCAGACGACGGGGGTGCCGGAGAGCTTCCTGCTCAATCGCGAGGGGATCATCGTCAAGCGCGTCATCGGAGCACACGACTGGAACTCGGGGGTCAACCGGGCGCTGCTCGAGCGGCTGCTCGACGAGCCGGGCCACTAGGGTGAGCCTCCGAAGTGCTCTCACCGCGAACCTCCCGGTCAAGATCACCTCGGTGGTGTTGTCGATTTTCCTCTGGTTCCTCGCGGCGGGCGAGGAAAACACGTCGACGCTGCTGCCCGTCAGCGTGGCCATCCGCGCACCTGCGGGGAGGACCCTTCTTCGCCCCGCCGGCCCGCTGCACGCGCTGGTCGTGGGATCCCGCCGGGAGCTGCTCAAGCTCTCCGCCACCCCGCTTCGGCTGAGCCGGATCCTTCCCGACACCACCATGGCCGACGAGGTGCGTCTCGACCTCGACCCCGGCGACCTCGAGATCCCCTCGGGAATCAGTGTGCGCGTACAGGACGTCCAGCCTCGCGCGCTCGTCATCGCCCTGGACTCGACGTTTCAGCGCGTCGTCCCCGTCCGAGCGGTCGTGCGGCTGCGAGCCGACACCGGCTATGCGCTCGGCGCGATTTCGGTGGTACCGGGGACGGTCCGCCTGATGGGGTCGAGGGAGCAGCTCCAGGCGCTCGACTCGGCGCGCACCGAGCCGCTGGAAATCGCGCGGGCGGATGGGCCGGTGGAGAACGTCGTGAGGCTCGACACGTCGGGATTCGGCACGGTGCGGCTGAGCCCGGAGGAGGTGAGCGTGCGGGTGGAGGTCGAGGCGGTGGGGTCGCGGATGATCGCCGGCGTTCCGATCCGCCTCTCGAGCGCGATGGCCGGCGCGCTCCGCCCGGAGCGTCAGACGGCGCGCGTCCGCGTGAGTGGAGCAGCCGCGCGCCTCGCGGCTCTCGCGCCCGACAGCCTCCTCATCATCCTGGACGGCGCCGACCCGGGTCAGCCCGGCTGGGCACGGCTGAGAGTAATCGCGCCTCCGGGGGTAGCAGCCCACGTGGAGCCCGACAGCGTCGCCCTCGTGCTCCGGAGCGGCCGTGGCTGAGTGGATCCTTGGCATCGAAACCTCGTGCGACGAAACCTCCGCGGCGCTGCTCAGGACCGACGGATCACGTGCGGAGCTCGGGGGACTGGTGATTCTCTCTCAGGACATCCACCGCGTCTTCGGTGGAGTCGTTCCCGAACTCGCCAGCCGGGCGCATGTGCGGGCAATAGGGTCCGTCGTAGACCGAGCCCTCGCCGATGCCGGTATCGGCCTCGCTCAAGTGGACGGCGTCGCCGTGACCGCGGGCCCGGGTCTCGTCGGCGCGCTGCTGGTGGGCGTGATGTACGGCAAGACGCTGGCGTTCAGCCTCGACCGGCCGTTCATCGGGGTCAATCACATGGAAGGGCATCTGTTCGCACCCACGCTCGAAGATCCAGAGCTGGCGCCGCCGTTCGTGGCCCTTCTGGTGAGCGGCGGCCACACCATGCTGCTCGACGTGCCCGAGTGGGGCGAGTACCGCCTGCTCGGACAGACGCTGGACGACGCCGCCGGTGAGGCCTTCGACAAAGTCGCCAAGCTGCTCGGGCTCGAGTATCCGGGCGGGCCCGCCATCGAGCGGCTGGCGCGTGAGGGCGACCCGCGCCGCTATCGGTTTCCCCGCCCGATGCTGCAGGAGCTGGAGCATGACGGGCCGGGCCGGTACGCCTTCTCCTTCAGCGGTCTCAAGACGGCGGTGCTGCGCGCGGTCCGCTCGGCGCCCGCGGGCGACCTGCCGGTGGCCGATCTCGCTCGGGGCTTCCAGGACGCCGCCATCGAGGTGCTCACGGCCAAGACGGCACATGCCGCGGACGAGCTCGGATACGGCACCGTCATGATCGGCGGCGGGGTAGCGTGCAACCGTACGCTGGTCTCGGCCATGCACACACGGCTGGCGGGGCAGGCCCGGGTCAGCGTAGCTTCTCCCCGCCTCAATACCGACAACGCGGCCATGATTGCCGCGGCCGGAGCGTGGCGGCTTGCGCGAGGGGAGCGGAGCGGCTGGGACCTCGAGCCGCGCGACGACCTGCCCATCCCGGGCCTCATCCATTCATCCCCCGCTCGCGGACACGCGTGATGCCCATCTACCCGCTCGTTTTTCACATTGGCCCGCTCGAGATCACCGGTTACGGCATCATGATGATGGTCGCCTTCCTCATGGGAGGATGGCTCATCGCGCTCGAGCTGCGGCGGCAAAAGCTGACGGAGGACTACGCCGCCGATCTGGTCGCCGCGGCGGTCGTGGGAGGGATCATCGGAGCCAAGCTCTGGTACGTCGCGCTCACCCGCGACCCCGGAGCGCTGTTTTCGCGTGGGGGCCTGGTCTGGTACGGCGGGTTCATCGGTGGAACGATCGCAGTGATTCTCAACGGGTGGCGGTTGCGCGTGCCACTTCGATGGACCATGCAGCTGGTCGCGCCGTCGCTGGCCGCGGCTTACGCGCTTGGACGCGTGGGGTGCTTCCTCGTCAATGACGACTACGGCCGCCCCAGCGGCCTTCCCTGGGCCGTGAAATTCCCGCGCGGGCTCCCGCCTTCTACGGCCGGCAACATGCAGCACCTCTTCGGCATTGGAGTTCCACCGGGCACCGATCCCTCGACCGTCCTTGCGGTGCACCCCACCCAGCTCTACGAGACGGCCAGCATGCTCGTCGTCTTCGCGATCCTCTGGCGGCTGCGTCTCAGTCCCAGACCGGCCGGGTGGCTCTTCGGTCTCTATCTCGTGTTTGCCGGGGTGGAACGGTTTCTGGTCGAGATCCTCCGCGCCAAGGACGACCGGTTCCTCGGGGTGTTCACCCTCGCGCAGCTCACCTCGGTGATCCTGATCGTGGTCGGATCGGCACTCATGATTGCGTGGCGGAGCGGGACGAATCCGGGGCCTGGTGCTTACCTGACCCATGGCAAGGGTGGGGGGGTGACAAAGATGTAGACGTCTTCTGTAACACCGCATTTGTGAAGAAGTTGTATGATTTTCTTCAAAGACTGTCAAATTTTCCGACAAAAACAAGACATCGGACCGTCCGGCGGACCGAAGGTAAACCCTTCAATCTATGAGACTTGATAGATACCATGCCTGGCATTGCACTTGCTTACTCATACTGCGGGAAGCCGAGAGGCTTCAGCCGTAGGTGGTAGGTCGAAGAAGGGTGGAGCGAGCACTTCGGCTCGTCTCCGTATACTCAGGGGGCGATCTACCACTGACATACTGGAACGGCCCGCCGATGTTGGCGGGCCGTTCGAGTATTCAAGAACCTCTGTTTCTCAGAGGCGGGGCAGCTCGGAATCCGCAACCACGATGCCGTCGGCGTCGGCATAAACCCAACAGCCCGGGCTGAAGGTCACTCCGGCGAACGTCACCGATATCCCACGCTCACCCTTCCCTGTCTTCGCGCTCTTCATCGGCGAAGCGTTGAGAGCCTTCACACCGACCGGCGTCGCGGCCAGCTCGGCGGAATCCCTGACGCTGCCGAACACTACGACCCCCCTCCATTCATTCTGACTCGCCAGCGCTGCCAACCGCCCGCCGACCAGCGCCGAGCGCACCGAGCCACCGCCGTCCACGACGAGAATCCGTCGTCGCCCTTCACTCTCGAGCGCCTGCCGAACGAGCGCGTTGTCCTCAAAAACACGCAGGGTCTCGATAGGTCCCGCGAAGCTCGACAGGCCACCCCAGTCACGAAAGATCGGCTCCACAACCCTGACACGGTCCGGAAAGGCATCGCAGAGATCCGCCGTGGCGGGTGGGTCGCTCACCGTTGCGTCGTGGGAACGGGAACGTCGTCACGAGCCTTGGATGCCGGCTCGGGGGCCTCGTGTCGAATCCGGGCGGTGCGGCGGGGCGCAATGACGAACGTCCACACCAGGGCAGCAACGGCGAGGAGCAGGAGCACTCCCTGCGCGGCCAGCGACTCGACGGTTGGATAGATGCCGAGTCCGGGGATACGCGGCGCCCAGGCGGCGACCGTCGTTCCGATCGTACCGCCTTCCTGGAGCTCGGCGACGCCCTTGCCGGCGAAGACGAACGCCATGTAGTACAGGAAGGCGCTCGTCACCGCGAAGAACGGCTTGAGCGGGAGACGCACGCCGAAGCGGTCGATCCCGACGTACACGACCACGAGCACCAGCGTGCCCGCCAGCATGCCCAGGGCAACCGGCATCGCTCCACTCGCCGTGGCTGAGACGAAGAGTGCCTTGTAGAACAGGACCGTCTCGAAACCCTCGCGGTAGACCGCCAGGAAGGCGGCGGCGGCCAGAGCGAGCGCGGATCCGCCGCTGAGCGCGTCCCGCACTTTGCTCCTCACGAAGTGGTTCCATTTGACCACTTCCATCTTCGAGAGGAGCCAGTAGCTCACGTAGAAGAGAACCCCGGTGGCCACCAGCATCGTGGCGCCCTCGAGACCCTCCCGACTGGCGGGGCTCAAAACGAAGATCGTCTCGAGGGCGAACGCCGTGAGAAGGCTGGCCACCACCGCCGCCCCGACGCCGATATGTATCTCGCGCTTGCGGTGCGAGGCGCCCATCCTCGACAGAAACGCGACGAGGGCCCCCACGATCAGAATCGCCTCGAGCCCCTCCCGCAGCATGATCACGAACGACTGCAGAAAGAGATTCACTGGCGACAAGTCATCACCGACCGCACGCTCCGCCCGCTCGAGCGCCACGGCGAGCCGGCCCTCGATCGGCTCGAGCTCGGCCGGGGTGGCGGCGCCCGACCCCGCGCTGGTCCGGAGCGCAGAGAACGCCCCTTCCACCTCGGCAGCGACTTCCGGACTCTTGGCCCGGACCGTCCGTTCCACCTGCTCGAAGGTCATGTAGGCATCGAGGGCGCGAGTAGCCGCCGCGGGATCCCCGGTACGCGCCATGACGAACGCGGAATCCACCTGCGCCCGAACCTTGTCGAACACCCGCGCGGTGGCCTCACGTCCCTCGCCCGCGAACGATCGTACCGCCGCGACATGCGCGAGGGCCGCGGGCCGGGCACCGTCCTGCACCCCGAGCGATGCGAGAATCGAATCGTCCGACATCCGGCCGGTTGTCGAGAAATCCCGAAGCGAGGCCGGCACGTCGCCGGAGGGCGGCGGCAGCCGCAGCACGCTGGCGTAGAGTGCGGCGGCCCAGAGGTCGGACGCCGGGAGCCGTGCCTCGAACCCGGGCATCGAGGTACCCACCGTGCCTATGCTGATCCGGCGGTAGTAGTCGAGCGGCGTCTGGGCGTGGAGAGCGTTCCAATCGGTGAGGTTTGCGGGCGCAGGATCGAGCCCCGCCGCGAGGGGACCGTCGCCTCGTCCAGTGTTGCCATGACAGCCCGCGCACTCGGCCTGATAGATTTCGGCGCCCCGCGCCAGCGAGGGCGTCGCCGCGGGTGGCTCGTCGAGCGCCACGCCAAACCGGGACGAGAGATCGGTGGTAAGGGCTCGTACCCGGGCATCGACGCTGTCGGGAGCCGCCGTGGCGGCAACGAGCGCGATGAGGGAATCGACCCGCCCGGCCTCGGCCCCGGAGCCGAGCGTCATGGCCGCGCGCCGAGCGGCCTTCAGAAACAGCGAAGCCTCGGCCACTTCCTGGGGAGCTACCACCCGGCCGTTCGACACGCCAAGCCGGTATTCCTGCGACGCCAATTGAACGGTGGCCGCGATACGGCGAACGGTGGCGGCTACGTTGCCCGAGGAATCCGAAGGAGTCGCGGCCAACAAAGCGACCACGAGAGGGAAGGCCGCGCCGATGAGAAGCATTTTCAATCGATTCCTGTGATCATTTGCCAAACTAGAGTAGAACGGTCGGAATTGGAAGAGGGAAACTACCGTGGGAGTATCAGGCCGGATGGATGACGGCGACCGCGCCGGCCGTGTTCTCCGAATGGCTCAGGGAGATCTCGATCCGGATGCCGCCGGCCTCGGAGGCCAGGCGGGCCGCGAGGCCGTGGAGGAGGATGGCCGGCCGGCCATCACCGTCCCGGGTAACTTCGATTTCCCGCCAGCCGACCGCACGCGCCCCGGAGAGGGACTGAAGCGCCTTGTAGACCGCCTCCTTGGCGGCTATCCGCGCCGCCGCATGCCCGGTGGGGTCGGGCCGCGATGCGAGATAGGCGCGCTCGGTGTCGGTGAAGAACCGGGCCAGCGCCTGGTCGCCCTTGGACAGGAGAAGGCGGGAGACCCGCGAGAGGTCTACCAGATCGATTCCCACGCCGATGAGACTCAGAAGCGGCTCCACCAGAAGTCGGCAAGGCCCATGAGAGCCGGCGGCGCCGGGAGATAGCCCCCCAACACGAGTCCGAGATAGCCGGCGATGCCGACGACGGCAGCGGACACCAGCCACACCGGCCAGAGCGGCCTGCGCCAGGCCCGGAGCCTGTCGACTTCCTCCCGCCAATGCAGTTCTTCGGCGTCGGCCGATGCGGCCAGCGCGAGCCACGCGGACTCGAGCCGTCGCGCCGCCGCCTCGAGCGCGACGCGCCACTCGTCGATCGGGTCGGCGCCTCGCGCCGAGGCTCCGCTGGCCGAGTGCACCGTCTGCTCGAGCGCGTCGAGCGCGGACACGAACGCCGCGCCGCCGCTGCCGAGTCTCGCCGCGATCGCGCGGACGTCGCCCGGGGCCAGAAGCAAGGCGCGCATGCGCCGGTCGGGGAAGCGGGACTCAACGGCGGCTTCGCGGAGACGCCGGTTGGCCGCCTCGCCGATGCGCGCCGCCGCCGCGCCGACCGCATGCTCCCACAGGCCGATCCATGCGACCCGTCCGAGTGAGGCCATGGCCCCTTCGCGGTCGCCGGAAGCCGCGAATCCGCGCCCGGCGCCGGCCAGATCGAAGATCCCGGTCACGAGCTCGAGCCGGATGTCGTCGTAGGTCAAACCCAGCGGACTTCGGGGGCCTGGCGAGGGCGGATCGGTCAGGCGCCCGAGCGAGGGACCGAGCTCGGGCACCGTCCATGGCTCGGTCAGCACAGGATGGCCTCGAGCACGCGCTCGGTATCGCTGAAGTTTTCGAAGACGGCGTGTGGGGCGCAGGCCGCGAGATCCCACACCGAATACGAGCCCGTGGCGACCGCCACCGCCCGGGCGCTGATGCACGCGCCGCAGGCGATGTCGGCAGGTGTGTCGCCGATGATGACGACCTCATCACCGGCGGGCTCCCGCCCGAAGAACGGCACCGCGCGCCGCGCCGCGATGGGGGGGAGCTCGGGCCGGTAGCCGGCATCGGAGCCGTAGGCGCCTACCCGGAAGCGCGCGGGGTCGATCCCGCCGGAGCGAAGCTTGAGCTCGGCGCCTTGGGCGAGGTTGCCGGTGAGAAGGCCGAGCACGACGCCCTGCTCGTTCTCGAGCCGGTCGAGGAGATCGGGAATGCCCGGCATCAGAGTCGTTCGGGACGCGGGACGCTCCAGCTCGCGCGCGAGGTGACCCACGTAGCGCTGGCAGAGAAGGCGCACCCGGTCCGACTCCCTCGCTTCCGGACGCCCGGCGATCTCGAGCAGCTCGGCCACGATCTGCGGATCGGTCTTTCCATCAAACCTCACCTGCTTCAGCGGACCGACGTCGGGCACTTCTTCCCTCAAGGCCGCGAGAATCGCTCGGCGGCCGGCGCCGGCGGTCAGGAGGATCGTTCCGTCGATGTCGAAGAGGACCAGCTTCCGCTTCACCGATGCTCCATCCGCCGCGCCGCCACCAGGCGCTCGCGCAGCGGGGCCGCTCTGGTCCCGGGGCGCCACGATTCGGCGAGCACCCCTCCGCATGATACCGTCGAGTGCACCAGTCCGTCGGACGCGCCCGCGAATGCGACGTGGGTGATCCTCGGCGTGGTCTCGCCGCGGAAGAAGAGCAGATCGCCCGGCTGGCAGGCGTCCGCGGGGACCTCGACTCCGCACGCGATCTGCTGCGAGGAATCGCGCGGGAGCATCACTCCCCGCGCCGCGAACGTGGTCTGCACCAGTCCCGAGCAATCGACGCCCCAGGGCGTCACGCCGCCCCATTGGTACGAGGCGCCCGCGAAGTGATCGAGCGCCCACCGCTCCGGCGAGGTTCCCCGGGCCGCCGCGACCAACGCGGGAGCGGCGGGCGCCGAACCCTCAACCAGCCGTCCGCGGCGGCCGTCGGGCAGTCGAAGGAGCTGCCCCTCGACCGCGACCCGGGCGCGCAGCGGAACATTCACGCGGCCGTCACCCACTTCGATGACTCCGCCGAGACTCCATCCCCTGGCCTCGTTCCGCCACCGGGCTGCTTCGTCCTCCTCGACTTCGAGCAGGTAGCCGCCGTGGGCCCATCCCTCGTAGCCGTCGAGGACCGCGCGAAGGCGGCGCCACTCACCGTTGCGCTCCAGCACGGCGCCGGTCTCGCCGAGGACGAGCTGGCTCACCTGCTCGGCGCGCAGGCTCGGCTCGGCGAACAGCGGGACGATGGTGGATCGAGCGATCGCGGCAGGAGGCATCAGGTACCGGAGGAGGACCCGGCGGCGGCCTTGGCGGCGCACTCCCGGCAGAGAGTGACGCCCCGGAAGGTGCAGATGAGACAGATGAACGTGCCGCAGTTGGCGCAGGGATAGCCCTCGGACGCCCGCTCTTCCCGGCCGCAGGCGCGGCAGTTCATGGCATCGTGCTCGCGAATCTCCGTCATGCGCGCCTCACGCCGAAATACTGTACCGCTTGATCTTGTTGATGAGGGTTGCGCGGGAGATGCCCAGCTCGATGGCCGCCCGCGTACGATTGCCGGTGTGATGCTTCAGCGTCCGCTCGATGTGCTGCCGCTCGAGATCCTCGAGGCTCAGCGGCGTGTGCCGCCGGTCGCCGATGCCGGGCCGCGCGCGGAATTCTCCGGGGAGATGCTCGACGCCACCGCCGCGGCGCCGCGCCGAGGATCATGGCGCGCTCGAGGACGTTGCGCATCTCGCGGACGTTGCCGGGCCAGGGATAGGCCAGGAGCCGCTCGAGCACTTCGCTCGAGAGGGTCCCGGGACCATCGGGCAGCTCGGCCCGGAGGTCGCCGAGGAGCCGGGTGATGAGCGCCAGCCGGTCATCCCGCGAGCGATCGCGCAGCGGCGGGAAGCATCAGCGGCATCACGCTGAGCCGGTAGTAGAGGTCCTCGCGAAAGCGCCCGTTTTCCACCTCCGCCTGGAGATCCTTGTTGGTGGCGGCCACCAGGCGCACGTCCACCGTGATCTCGCGGGTGCCACCGAGGCGCCGGAAGGTCTTGGTCTCGAGGACCTTCAGCAGCTTGGGCTGGAGCTCGGGGGCCAGGTCGCCGATCTCATCGAGGAAGATCGTCCCATGGTCGGCGATCTCGAAGAGTCCCTGTTTCCGGTCCTTCGCGTCCGTGAACGCCCCCTTCTCGTGACCGAACAGCTCCGAGTCGAGGAACGTGGCATTGAGACCGGCGCAATTGACTTCGACGAACGGCGCCTTCGACCTCGGACTGAGGTCGTGCATCATCCGCGCGACCCATCCCTTCCCCGTGCCGCTCTCTCCGGTGAGCAGCACGGTGGTTCGTTCGCTCTGCGCGAGCAGCGCCACCTGATGGGCGAACTCCTGCATGCCCGATGAGCTTCCGAGTGAATCGAGCCCGTGATCGGGCGAGCTCTGGATGAGGAGAGCTTCGTTGACGCGGCGGAGGCGCGCCTTGTCGGCCACCCGCGCGGTGGCCGCGGCAAGGTGCTCCATGTCTACCGGCTTGGTGAGGAAATTCTCCGCGCCGAGCTGCATGGCACGGACGGCGGTGGAGACATCGGCCTCTCCGGTCAGGAGGATCACCGCCGCATTTCGCTGGCGAAGGTGCTCGAGTACCTCGAGACCGTCCATCCCGGGCAGACGCAGGTCGAGGATGACCACCTCGGGTCGGAGCCGGTCGAAGGTGGCCAGGCCCGCCTCCCCGCTCAGCTCCCGGGTGACCTCGTATCCCAGCCGCTCGAAGTAATTCCCGATACTGCGCAAAACGTCGACATCGTCGTCGATCAGCAGAACCGAAGCTGGCATGGAATGGACCTGGGCAGAGGACAGCGGGTCACGCCGAAGGAGCGCACCCACCAGAAACTAAACACTCCAGGCGCGGGCGCCATGCCTCAGGTGGTGGTAGGGACCATGATACGGATCGCCGCGGGGACCACCGTCGCCGTAAAGGGAGTAACGCCGCCGGGCTCACCGTCGAGCTGAACCGGCTGCACCGGGGTGGTCTCCACCCTGATTTCCCTGCCCCGTGCGTAGCCCACGTAGGCATCTTCGCTGCCGCCCGGCTGGGCGACCCGGAGGAGGTCCCACACCGCGCGGACGCTCTGGCCCAAGCTGTTGGCTCTCAGTACCACGACGTCGAGGAGACCGTCGTCGGGCCGAATGCCGGAGCCGAGGCGAACGAAAGGCGGGATCACCTCGCCGCAGTTGGCGACGAGGACCATCGCGGCGTTCGCATCCCATTCGGCGCCGTCGATGGTGATGACGTGCGCGCTGCTGCGCACTTCGCCGATGAGGCGGAGCGTGGTGGCCACGTAGGCGGCCATCCCCCACCGTTGCTTGTGCTCCGACAGCGTTTCCAGCATGACCCTCGCGTCGTAGCCGGCGCCGCAAGCCACCGCGAAATACTGCGTGTCCGTCGTCCGGTCCATCCGACCCAGATCGAAGGACCTTGGTTGGGCGGTGACCAGCGCGCGCGCCGCGCGGGCCGGCGGGCTGGGGATCCGGAGATTACCGGCGAGGAGATTACCGGTGCCGCCCGGGATCACGCCGAGTGCCACGTCGGTGCCCACCAATGCCGCGGCAGCCTGCATGGTGGTGCCGTCCCCCCCGAACACGGCGACGATGTCCACCCGGTCCGCCACGCCGTACTCCGCGAGGCGCCGCGCATCGCCCGGCCCGCCGGTCGCCAGCACCTCGGCACTCCATCCGGCGGCGTGGAGCGTGCGCATGATGTCGGAGACCGCGTCGCGACGGGTGCGCGCCGCCGCCGGATTCGCGATCACCAGGACACGGGGCATCAGAACTCCCGCTCCCAGAGGATGTCGAGACCGATCTGGTAGGGATTGGTGCTGGTGAACTGGAAGGCGTTGGCGCTGAGCGTGCCGCAGCTCTGGACGGTCGGCTCGACGGAGCTCTGGAGCTTCCATTCGCGGCTGAACCGGAATTCGAGGCTCGCCCCGAGCGTGCGCCCGCGGAGCTGGCTGAAGTCCGGGCAGAAGCCGGCGCTGAACGTGAGGAACGTCTTCTTGCCGATCTGCCATCCGGCGGCGAGCTGCGTGAGCGTGCCCGTGCCGGTGCTCGACGAGACGCCGGGCCGGATCTCGATGAGATCGATCGGGACTCCGAAGTCCTGAATGAGCGCCCGCTCCAGCTCGCTGGAAAGCGCGCTCGAAAAGTACGAAAGGCCCGTTTGCAAGGCGCTCCCCTGCCCCACCTGCGCGGCTTCGCTCGCCGGGTAGCCGGTGATGAGATAGGACACCAGGTCGGTCTCGGAGATCGCCGGACGGAAGGTGCTCTCGAGCGTCACCTTCGGCGCGTACAACGTGCCCGTGATGTTGGCGATGACCGGGATCTCGTCCCCGGTCCGAACCGTTCGTACCACATGACGGGCCTGGATGTCGAGTCCGGCGTTCAGATCGCCGATGTAGCGCACCTCGCCTCGACTCACGCTGAAGTCTCGCGTCACCGGGCCGATCTTGAGCGTGTAGCTGCCGCGCGACGCGCTCAGGGTGCCGGTGGGCGTGTACTCCGCGCCCGCCTTGCTCACGCGTACGTTCCCCTCGAGCTGGATGTTGGCCTCGGCGGAACGGAGCCAGACGTCGGAGCCCATGGAGAGCCGCATGTCGTCGATGTGCAGGGAATCGAGAAAGCGGTTCTGGAATTTGGCGCCTAGCCTTTCGCGGCGGATGAGCGTGGTGTCCACCAGGTCGGCGTAGGCCGGGTCCTCCAGGTCGATGATCCGCTTGTTCACGAGATCCGCGAAGTAGAGCACCCCACTGTTCGCCACCAGGTTGCCGGTGAGGGTGGCACCGAAGACGGGACCCTTGAGCTGGAGGTTGCCGCTGCCGACCAGCGTGAGAAAGCTGTGCACGTCGATGGCGCGGAACTGATCGGTTCGGAGATCGAGGCTCAGGATCGGACGGGAGAGATCCTCGAGCCGCATGCCGCCGGTGACTTCGAGCCGGCCGCCGCCGCTCGTGACCAGCACGTCGCGCAACACCACCGAATCGCCCTGCAGCAGCGCTCCGCCCTTGACGGTCCCGAAGCGCACGCCGAGACCCGGAACGCTCATGCTCCCGCCCCTCACGTCTATCTGACCCGCGAGCCGCGGCTGCGTCCAGGTCCCTTCGACCTGCACGTCGGCCGCGAGCACGCCCCGCACCTGAGTGACCGCCGGCGTCAGTGCCTCGAGAAGGCCGAGGTCGACGCTATCGGTATGGGCGCGGACCGAGAGCGGTCCCTCGAGGCGCCGCTGCTTCACTCCGTGTAAGGCGAGATCGAGCGGGAGGTGGGCCTCGATCTGGAGAATGTCTTCCCCGGTGCGCCAGAGGTCGAGGTTGGCATCGAGCCGCCGGCCCTCGTAATTCACGACACCTTGAATGAAAGGCGCCTGAAAGTCGCCGAATCGGCCGTCGCCGAGACGGGCGATGCCGCGCAGCGTCGGGGCAGCCGCGGTCCCTCCGACCTGGAAGGTGAAGCCGACATCTCCTCCGATCCCCAGCGTATCGCGCTGCATCATGCCGTACAGGTCGTGGAGATCGAGCCCCTGCACGTCCACGGTCAGCGCGCCGGGCGCCGAGCCGGGGATGCGCCCTTCGGCGCGCATGATCCCCGACCCGTCGGTGGCGAGGAGGGTGAGGGCCCCGACCTCGGGCGCAGAGTCGGCGAGCGAGATCGTGACCGTATCCCGGAGACGATAACGATGCAGCGGCAGCGCCGCCTGGAGCGAGTCCACCGTGAGGATCTGCGTCTCGTGGCGGCGGTACCAGCCACCGGCGCCATCGAAGCGGGATGTCTCGCCCAGCGCCGTCCCGGCGCTCCACGCGAGCGAGTCGACAAAGCCCGCGGCTCGTCCGGACACCCTGCGGAACACGAGCTTCCCCGCGCCGATCGAGTCGGTGCTGACCGCGGCCGTCAGCCGCGGCCGGGCGCCCCCGAGCCAGCCGAAGCTCCCGTTCATCTTGGGCGAGCGGAATCGCTGCCACTCGAACCCCTGAACTTCCAGCTCGCCGGTCGCCTGCAGCGAATCGAGGCTGCCGGCGAGTCTGGCCGAGCCGACGGCGCTGCCACCGAGAGGGCGCGCGTCCTTCGACGTATCCCGCACCTGGCCGGTGGTGGCGAGGAGCAGCGAATCGAACCCGATCAGGCTGTCGGCGAGGAGGCTGAAGACCATCTCTCCGGTGTGCGGAGCATGCCAGCCGAGTGTCCCCTTGCCCGTCGCGTGAGCGCCCTTCCAGCTGGTGAATGCGGTATCCACCCGGATCACGCTGTCGTGCACCGCGCCACGCCCATACACCCTGTCGAACTCCCACTCCCGGATCCGGCCGCGCTCGAGCGCCAGCTCGAGATCGGCCTCGGGAGCGCGGAGCGTATCGACGCTTCCGGTCACCCGGAGCTGGCCGGCGAGCGCGGTCGGCGGCGGCCGTCCGCTCAACGCCGCAAGATCGAGCCGCGAGAAGCGAAGCAGCAGATTGTCGGCGCCCCAGTGGGGGGGCAGCAGGGTGACGGTACCGACGGCATCCACACCGCCGAGCTCCCCCTCGAGCGTGGCATCCACCTGGAGGTGCGAGAGCGTGCCCTGGCTCTGGAAGGTTCCCCGGAGGCCGCCCCGCGCGGCGAGCGACGGAAAGGCGCGGCGAATCCCGTCGAAGGACAGCGGGTCGAGCGTGACGTCGGTGGCGAGCCCGAGCGTGTCGAAGCGGGTGTCCAGGTGCACGGTGCCGGTCGCCTGGCTGACCGGGCGATTCCCGTCCTGATGCCGGGCGGTGCCATGGAATACGATGTTCTTGAGCGGTCCGTCGAGGGTTCCCGACGCGGCCAGCCGCCCCTCCAGAATCACCGCCGGCGCCACCAGCCGTACCGTCCGCAGGTCGACGTTCGACCGCCGAAGGTTGAAGTCGGAGAAGGTCAGGCCGCTGTCGGGCGAGGCGCCCACCACACCGTCGCCGGCGAGCTGGCTGACGGGATTTCCCGCAACCCGCGCGTCGGCGAAGGCCCAGTCGAGCGACACGTCCATGGCGTCGAGATAGCCGGAGCCGGCCACCGATCCGGAGATCCGACCGTAGAACGGGAGGCTATCGAGATAGGGCCGGACCGCGTCGAGATCCAGATTGTGGAGGGTGAGACGCATGTCGCGGAATCCGAGTCCGCGCTTGCGGTTGGTGAGCGCGACCAGATCGCCGTCGATGCGCTGGGTGTCCCGGCGGAGATGCAGGTCGCGGACGTCATAGGCGGTGAGCGCTCCGGTCTCGGAGCGGGCCACGAGCACGCCGCTCCCCGTCATCGAGGGAAAGTCCGGCGAGACCCAGCGCAGGTCATCCAGGCTCACTTCGGGTGAATTCACCTGGAAGTCGAAGAGGACGGTGTCGTGCGGCCAGGTCACCGCGCCACCGCCGGAGAAGCGGGTTGCCGGCAGCGCGCCGTCCGACAGGCTGAACACCGCGCTGTCGCCATGGAGGCGGACCCGGCCGACCGCGTCACGCAGCGTCACCGCCGGATCGCTCACCCGGGTGGCGAGGGAGTCGAGGTCGATGGTGAAGGGCAGATGGTCGGGCGTCGAGATCCGGAGGCGCGACATGCGCGTGGTGAGGTCCGAAAGGAGGATCACCTTCCGAAGCCCCTCGGGCGCCTCCTCGATCAGGCGCCCGGGCCTGGCCCGCTCCGCGGTGAGCGCGGAGTCGCGCTGCGACGGCGTGCGTAACGACTTCGAGGGGTTCCACGGCACCGCGATCCGAAGCGCGCCGCCGTTCACCCTCACGTCATGGAATTCGATGAGCGGCGACGGCCCCCCGCCCTTCCCCTTCTTGAGTCCCAGCACCTCCTCGATGTTCAAGCGTCCGTCGCGGTGCTTGATGAGCTGGATGGTCGGATGATCGAGGTGGACCGAGCTCAGCACCACCTGGCCGGCGAGCAGGTTCGGCAGCCGGTAGCCGACGCGCACACGCGGGAGGTCGGCGAGGAGCGCGCCGCTGGTGTCGCGCACGACGAGATCTTCGAGGGTCAGGTCGTACAGGAACGATCCGGATATCGCCCGGACCTTCACCTGCCCGATGATGATCTCATCGAGCAGTTGGGTCACCGTGCGCGCGAGCAGGGCGCGCCCGGGCGGCGTGAGCGTCATGGACGTCAGCACGCCGAGCACCATCGCGAGAGTGCCGACGATGAAGACGAACAGGAGGCGGCTCACCAGCCGGCGCATCAGAATGCCTGGCCGACGGCGATGTGGTAGGTGACGTGGCTCTTCCGGTCGAGCACGAACGTCTCCTGCCCCTGCACCGCCGTGAGGGTGCCCTGGGTGTCGAACTCGAAGAGCGGACCGGCTTGCAGGCGGTAGGGGTTGTACGCCACGTCGAGGCGTGCCGGCCCGAGCGGGGTATTGATGCGGAGGCCGACACCCGGCGTCACCCTTATCGCGGCCGACGAATTGACGGCGCCGCGCTGCCAGACGGTTCCCGCGTCGACGAAGGCCGCCAGCCGCATCCGGGAGCTGAAGATCGGCGACGGCACCCGGAGCTCGACGTTGCCGACGGCGAGCGTATTGCCGCCGGTGGCCGCCACCGTCACCGAGTCGGGGTTGACGGCCCGTCCGAGGGCGGCGGTCGAATCGAAGTGCTGCTTGGAGACCACGTACACCACCGGACCGAGCTCGTTGCGCTGGTACCCGCGCACGTCGTTGGGCCCGCCACCATAGAAGCGCTGCTCCGGCGGGATGAAGTTGCCCGTCGCGGTGGAGACGTCCACGCTCGGCGCGAAGATGGCCCCGCCACGCAGCCGCCAGCTCAGCACCACGTCGCGCCCGATCGGATGATACCGGGAATAGTCGCCCACGATCCGGGTGAACTGCTGGAACGACGAGGAGCCGATGATCCTCGAGCTGACCGTGGCCTCGAGTGAGGCCAGGGATCCTCGGCTGGGATCGAGGGGATTGTTGACCCGGGGGAGCGTTCCTGTCGCCGTGAGCGTGGCCAGCACCCGGTTCTGCCGGAGGAGATCGACCAGATCCGGGGTACAGGCATTGAAGGAGGCGCAGAAGCTCACCGCCGTTGCCTCGGTATGGCCATAGGAGAGCGTGTACGCCAGGGAGAGCGGGATCCGCCGCTTCGGCGTCTCGCGGCGCAGTAGCACCGTCGTTCCGGTCTCCTGGCGAAGATACACCTTGAACTCCGAGCGCCGTTCCGAGAACACCGACACCGAGATCGTA
Source organism: uncultured Gemmatimonadales bacterium (assembly GCA_963722825.1). Lineage (GTDB taxonomy): Bacteria > Gemmatimonadota > Gemmatimonadetes > Gemmatimonadales > GWC2-71-9 > CAVVWJ01. The sequence goes on along the minus strand of CAVROI010000002.1, from coordinate 894,433 downwards.
TTGTTCGGCGAGAGAAAGGCGGGACGACGGATCGACGCGCCAAGATAGAAGTTTACCTTCCTCGAGCCGACGGTGTCCTCCTTCGACGGGCCGCAGATGCTGTTCACGAGGCCCCAGTCGAACGGGTCGCCGACACCCACCTTCGACACCCGGCTCGTGAGGTCGAGGATGCGCCCGGCGCTTCCCAGAAAATTGCGCGTGGTCCATGCGGCGGACCCACGGAAACAGTCATCCGTGCCGTAGCCGATCCCGCTTCGTATCCGGTACCGCTTGGCCTCGTTCACCTGGATCAGGATGGGCACCGAATCGGCGCCGGGCTTGAAGGCGGCCGAATCGATGTTGACCGTGGCGAACCGGAAGAGATCCGACGAGTACAAATTCCGCTGGCTCTGGAACAGCTCGTCCTGGGAGTAGCGTCTGCCCGGGCGGCTCACGAGCAGCTTGCGTACCAGATCCGGCTCCACCCGCTGCGTCCCATCCACCCTCACTGCGCCGATCACCGCGGAGTCGCCCGGCTCCACGTCCATCGCCACGGCGGCGGTGTTCGCGTCCTTGTTGGTCTCGAAGCTGGAGAAGACGCGGGCGGCCGGATAACCGCGGTCTCGAAGCCGGCGGGTGATGCTGTCGGCGGTGACCTGCATGACATAGCGGTTGAACGGATCGCCGGGATGGAGCGGGAGATCGACCAGCGTTTCCGTCCGGATCTTCTCGCTGAGGGTGTCGAGCCCGGTGACGGTCACGGCCGTGACCCGCGTCGGCTCGCCCTCCACGATCTTGAAGGTGATGTAGACGTTCTGCGGCGTGCGCCGGACGGCGGTGTCGATCTGCACGTGGGGATATCCGCTTCGGCGGTAGAACACGTCGAGACGGACGACGTCTCGGCGAAATTCCTGCTCATCGAAGGTTCGCTTCTCGCCGAGGCCGAGCCAGCGAAAGAGGAAGGCGCGGGCGAACCAGCTCGAGTTGGTGGTGGCGATCGCCGTGGCCAGGGCTTCGTCGCGAATGGCGTCGTTGCCGACGAAGTCGAGCTTTCGGACCACGCGATCGCCGTTCTGGGCGGACGCCTCGGTGGCAGCGGTCATGCACAGCGCCAACGCGAGCGCCGCCGTGGCGGCTCCCCTCACTGGAGCTCCCAGGCTGCACGGCGGGGCGCGGGGGGCGGCTGACTGGCGATTGACGACATGATGTAAGCCATGTAGTTTGACCACCTTACGCCTTCAAGTCAACGAGGGCGCGCCAACCGCGGCCGGCCAAACCCACGCGACCGGGCTCGAATACTACCTCACCGCCGATCCCACTTCGCTCGATCCCCCGCCGTCCTCACCGACGGGCAGAGCGGCGAGGCGACCTGCTAACGGACATGCGCTATGCGAACTAGATGGTCACGCGTCGCCCTCCTCGCCTCGCTCGGAGTGACCTCGGCCCTTCTCGCCGTGCGGACACTCCAGGCCCAGTCGCTCGCCAGGCGCCTCGACGCGCGCCTCGACGCTCCGCCCTTCGACCGCCAGCTCTGGGGCGTGGCCCTGGCGGACGATCGCGGCCGCCTGCTCTTTGGCCGAAACCCCAGGCGGCTCTTCATTCCCGCGAGCAACACCAAGCTCGTCGTGACCGCCGTGGCCGCCGCGCTCCTGCCGCCCAACTGGACGGTGCGCACGAGCGTGTACGCCGGCGGCCCCGTGGTGGATGGCATCGTGCAGGGCGACCTCGTCCTCTACGGCCGCGGCGATCCGACGATGGGACACCACTGCTACGCGACCGACACCACCGCCGCCGGCGTCTGCGACACCGATGCGTTCGCCCGCCTGCGGGTGCTGGGCGATACCCTTCGGGCCCATGGCATCCACGAGGTGCGGGGCGATCTCGTGGGCGACGGAAGCTACTTCGAGCCGCTGACGGTGAGTCCGCTCTGGGAAGGGTTCGATCTCAACTGGTGGTATGCCGCCCCCGTCTCGGGGCTCGGCTTCAACGACAACAGCGTGGATTTCGCGTGGGGGCCGGGGCCGGACATCGGCGCTCCCGCGATCATCACGATGAGCCCGGTACTGGGCGACGTTGCGTTCGAGAATCGGACCGTGACGGTGGCACCCGGGGGAGAATCGGATATCGGCGACCGGTTCTACCGCGTCCCCGGCACCCTTCAGATCTGGGCGGAGGGAACCGTCGCGCGCGACCATCCGATCCGGCGGGAGTCGTTCGCCATCCCCGATCCCAACCTCTTCGCCGCGCGCGCTCTCCGGCAGGTGCTTGGCGAGGCGGGCATCTCCGTCACCGGGACCACCCGATCGACCACGGACTCGATGCTGTATCTCGCCACTCGCCGGAGCGCGCCCCTCGCCGAAGTGCAGTCACGGCCGTTGGCCGACTGGATCTTTCCGATTCTCAATACCAGCCAGAACTGGTTTGCCGAAATGCTCCTCAAACAGCTCGGCCGTCAGTTCGGGCGGGCCGGCTCCTGGGACGAGGGACTCGCCGTCGAGCGGCGCTTTCTCATCGATTCGGTCAAAGTCGATTCGACGGAGTTCTCGCTCCAGGACGGGTCCGGGCTCGCCAGCGGCAACCTGATCAGCCCCCTCGCCTTCACGCAGATCCTGCGCTTCATCCGGGGCCATCCGAGATACAGCACCTTCGCCGCCGGACTCCCGCGATCGGGCGATACCGGCTCGCTCCGCACCCGGTTCGTGGGCACGCCACTCGCGGGGCGGGTCCGGGCCAAGACCGGCAGCATCGGAGGCGTCAACACCATTTCGGGCTTCATCGAGCTGCCGAACGCGCGGACACTTACGTTTTCCGTGGAGGCGAATCACCATACGCAGAACACTCGCACCATTCTCGCCGCGCTCGACAGCGTGGTGGTGGAGATGGCCAAGAAGTAGTGAAAGGGGACGACCATGCTGCTCCTGCTCAACCGCCACGCGCATGCCGGCACCAGCGATCCAGCCCAGTGGCCCGACGATCGCGACCGGCCCCTCACCGACAAGGGCCGGAAGGCTCAGCGCAAGATGAGCCGCCTTCTCGGCGAGCTCGGTTTCACGCCGTCGCTCGTGCTCGCGAGTCCGTGGGTCCGCGCCGCCCAGACCGCCCAGATCCTGGTCGAGACGCTCGAGCTCCCGAACGCGCCGATCCCTTGCGGTGCGCTCGCGACCGACCCCGATCTGAGCCGTCTTGCCGACTTCACCGGCGACCCGGGCTCGGACGCTACCGTGGCGATGGTGGGGCACTCACCGTGGATGGAGGAGCTGGCCGCGATTCTGCTCGGGGGGAGCGCGACCGGTCTCAGGATCGACTTCCCCAAGAGCGGCGTGATGGGGATCGATCTGGACCAGATCGCGGCGGGCGCGGGGGAGCTGACGTTCTTCCTGCGGCCCGGGATGGCGGCATAGAGAGTCTGGAGTCTGGAGTCTGGGGTCTGAGGTCGAGGGTCTGGAGTTTGGAGTCTCGACCGGCGAGACCCGCGACTCTAGACCCTCGACTCTAGACTCTAGACTCTAGACTCTAGACTCTAGACTCCTCCCGACCTACTCGCTCTGCCCGAAGATCGCCAGGTTCGATGAATGGCCGGGGTTGACCTTGGCCTTCGGGTTGATGTAGTGGACGGCGTTGTTCACCGCGATGCACGCCTCGGCGGCACCGGTGGCGATGAGCTTGAGCTTGCCGGGGTAACTCGTGATATCGCCCGCGGCGTAGATGCCCGGAACGTTGGTCTCCATCAGCTGATCGACCTTGATATCGGCCTTCTCGGTGTCGAGACCCCACTCCTTGATGGCGCCGAGATCGGAGTGGAAGCCCAGTAGCGGGATCACGGCGTCGACCGCGAGCATCTCCTCTTCCTTCGTCTTGTTGTTGACGATGGTGACGCCTTCCAGCCGTCCGTTCCCGTGCAGGGCCTTGACCTCCCAGAACGTCCGCAACTCGCACTGGTTGCCGCGGTGGAGCTCCTGCACCTGATTGATCGTCGCCGCGTGGGCCCGGAAGCCGTCCCGGCGGTGAATCAGCATGATGGACTGGGCGATCCCCTGGAGATTGACGGCCCAGTCGAAGGCGGAATCGCCGCCGCCGACGAGCAGCACCCGCTTGCCCTGGAACTGCTTCGGATCGAGCACCTTGAAGTACAAGCCCCGCTCCTCGTACTGATCTTCTCCCTCCACGCCGAGCCGGCGCGCCTCGAATGCCCCGATGCCGGCGGCGATGACGATGGTGCGGCTCGGGTATGTGCCCGCGGAGGTCTCGAGGACGAAGTGGGTCTCGTCGTCATTCTGCACGCGGCGGAGGCCGGTCACGATCTCGCCAAGGTGGGTGGTCGCACCGAACTGGAGACCCTGCGCGGCCATGTCGCGCACCAGGTCCTTGGCCAGGATCTTGGGGAATCCCGCGACGTCGAAGATGTACTTCTCGGGATACAGGGCCATGAGCTGGCCGCCGAGCGCGGGCAAGGCATCGATGATCCGCGCGGACGCCGCCCGCATGCCGGCGTAGAAGGCGGCAAAGAGGCCCGTCGGGCCTCCGCCGATGATCGAAATATCCTTGAGCTCCTGCTCGGCCACGTCGGCTCCTGCGTGCGGTGAAGGCGGTCCGGAGTTTGGTGCATAAATATAACGGGCGGGGCCCCGTGCGCCGCCGCTCTACGCCGCCACCGACTTGGTTCGGAGCCCGCTCGCCGCTGATCTCCCGTCTCGAGTGCACCGCCACCGGCTTGGCCCGGAGCCCGCGCGCCGCTGATCTCGCGTCCCGAGTGCACCGCACCCTGGCCCGCTGCAGTGGCCTGCGCCCGGGAGAGTGAGTGGGCCTAACGAGCGGCCCACTGACGCGGTCGGCGGGTGCAGCGCCCTCGGGAGCGCTCGCGCGGCGCGCCGGCTCCGAGCCTCTCACTCTCCGGCTGGTGACGCCGGGCTCCGCTTCCGGCGGCACGGAGTTCCGAGAGCGGCCGGGGACCGGAGGGGGTGGCGCGCCCGGAGCGCAAGCCCGGCGCCACGAATTCGCCGCGCGTATGTTTCCCCGATGCCGGCCCGCGCGATACTCCTCGCACTCCTGGTCCTCACCGGCTGCGGTGACGGACGCAGTGCCCGGCCGGCATCCATGGCCGACCCTCCGCCCGCTCCGCTCGACTCGGTCGGTGTCGCCAGCGATGCCCGGCTCGACTCCTCCGGTGCCGTGCTCGGCAGCTTCGTCGGCGAGGGCACGAGCCGCGCTGTCCACCTCCTCTCCAGCGACACGGCGTTCATTCGCGCCCTTCTCACCCGCTGGCAGCCGGAGCTTGTCCGGTCGCGCGATGCGTGGGCCGAGCTCGCACGGCGGAAGAGCATGACGTTGGGGCACCGCGCCGGGACAGCGGAGCCGCTCGTCGGCTCTCCGCTTGGCCACACCGCCGTCAGTCTCGGCTCCATCGTCGTGCGCGCCGGCAAATGCGAGGGTCGCGGAGCGCAGGCCGAGCTGGTGGTCGAAGACCGCAGAGCCGGCGGTGGGCCACCGCTCCGCGGCCCCGTTCTCGGCTCATTCGTGGCAGGCCCGGCCGGTGGCCTCTCCGGCGGTGCAGCAGAGGGAGCGGGGCGGCCGAATCCTCCCGCCTCACTGGTGCAGGGGCTGATCGAGCGCACGGACAGGGTCGCCGATTCGATGCTCGCGCCAAGCTACGGCGGCGGCGGAGCCCGGACCGACTCCACCATTCGGCTCGAAGTGAACACTCTGGCCGATGTCGATGCCGCCGACGTCATCCCCTTTCGCACATCGGATTCCACGATGCGGTACGCGGTATCATTGCGCACCCGGCGGATCACCGCGGGGGGCGATACCCTGATGGCCGCCGCGGTGATGGCCTGGGACAGCGCGGGGAGCTGGCGGCAGGTGATTTTTCGGCCCACACTCCTCTCGCTGCGCGACGGCCGCCTGGGCCCGGCCGGCGATTCGAGCCGCAGCGTATACTGGCGCAGACTGCAGCCGATCAGCGATTTCGTCTTCCATCGGGACAATCTCTGGATGGAACAGGTGGACGTGCGGGACGGGACGGTGCTCTGGGGGATCGTGCAGCCTCACGGCAACGTCGTCGTCGCCGCGGCGGAGGTGGACGGACCATGTCGGTGAAGGTCTAGGCGATGAAGATCTACACGAGAACCGGCGATCAGGGCGAGACGGGGCTCTTCGGTGGCGGCCGCGTCCCGAAGAATCACCCCCGCGCCGCGGCATACGGAGACGTGGACGAGCTCAGCTCCGCCCTCGGCGTCGTGCGCGCGACATCGCCGGCCGACTTCTTCGACCCGCTCCTCGAATCGATCCAGCGGGACCTCTTCTCCATCGGCGGCCACCTCGCCACCCCCGACCCGGCCAAGGTCGCCAAGGCGCTCGAGAAGGCCGACCTGTCGCCGGAGCGGGTGGCACTCTTCGAGCGCATCATGGACGAGGCGGACGCCGAGCTGCCGCCTCTCAAGTCGTTCGTGCTCCCGGCGGGAACCGCTAAGGCCGCCGTCCTTCACCTGGCGCGCACCGTCTGCCGACGCGCGGAACGGAGCGTGGTCGCCCTCTCCCACGAGAGCACGGTGCCCGAACTGTTCCTGATCTACCTGAACCGACTCTCCGACCTGCTCTTCACGCTGGCCCGCCTGGCAAACCATCGTGCCGGCACGGGCGACGTCACGTGGTGAGCGCCCCACCGGTCATTGTCGCCCACACCCTGGGCCAGTATCCCGTCTATGTGGAGCCGGGGGCGCTGAGCGCCCTCGAATCGCTCAGCGCGAAATATCTGGGACCAGGGCCCGTGATCGTCATCGCCGACGGGTCGGTGCACGAGCTGCTGCAGGCCGGCCGCCTCTCCCGGCCGCCCTGGAAAGGCGACGCCATCACCTTCCCCGCCGGGGAGGGCTCGAAGAATCGGAAGGAATGGGCCCGACTCACCGATCTCCTTCTCGACCGCGGCCTCGGCCGCGACGGCGGGATCATCGCGCTCGGTGGCGGTGTGGCGGGCGACCTCGCCGGGTTCGTCGCCGCCACCTACCTGCGCGGCATCCCGTGCCTCCAGGCACCGACCTCGCTGCTCGCCATGGTGGACGCCTCGGTCGGAGGCAAGACGGGGGTGGACACGCGCCACGGGAAGAACCTCGTCGGCGCCTTCCATCCGCCGGTCGCGGTCGTCGCCGACCCGCGCGTCCTTCAGACCCTTCCCGAGCGCGACTACCGCAGCGGTCTGGCGGAGGCGGTCAAGCACGGGCTGATCGCGGATGGCGAGTACTTCGGCTGGATGGAGGGGGAGGCCGACGCATTGCTGCGGCGGGATGAGATCGCGCTGACCCGGCTGGTTCGGCGGAGCGTCGAGATCAAGGCCGCGGTGGTGGGCGAGGACGAACGCGAATCCGGCCGCCGCGTGATCCTCAATGCGGGACACACGGTGGCGCACGCCCTGGAGCAGGCGACGGCCTACGGGCTCCCGCACGGCGAAGCGGTGTCACTGGGCCTGGTCGCCGAGTGCGCATTGGCCGAGGAGCTGGGGGTGGCACCCGGTGGAACGCGGTTGCGTGTGATGTCGCTTCTCGGCCGCTTCGGCCTTCCGGTGCGACTCTCCGACCGGCTGGCACCGGAGGCCCTCCTGGCGGCCATGGAGCGAGACAAGAAGAACCGCATGACGCGGATCCACTTCGCGTTGCCGAGTGCTGTCGGCCGCATGGCGGAGGAGGGTGGATGGACCCGGTCGGCGACGGAGGCCGCCATCAGATCGGCGCTGAAAACTATCTCGTAACATTAGTGGTTACAGCGGTTTATAGCGAGAGTAAACACTTATCCACATGGGATTTTGTGGGTGCCCGTGGACAAAGACGCGAACCATGTGTTTGCAAACGATTTGTGATGTGGAAAGAGTTTTTTCCTTGACCTGACCCCCCGCTATTCCTATATTCGCTGCTCCTCTCGCCGTCTATTCTGGTCGCCGCCCGACAACTAGCGCAGTCCCTTTTCAACCACCTTGGGGTTGACTATGGCCCATGTCCGTGTTCGCACCGGGAAAGCTCGCGCGTTGCTGCGTTCCGCCCCGTCCGGCTCTTTCGACCAGTACCTCCTCGACATCCAGAAGCTCCCCATGATCTCCGACCCGGAGGAGGAGAAGCGTCTGGCCCGCCGAGCGCTGGAAGGCGACGAGGTGGCCGCGGAGCGGCTGGTGACCGCGAATCTCCGGTTCGTCATCTCCTACGTGAAGAAATACCAGGGACACGGACTCGATCTCTCCGAGCTGGTGGCGATCGGGAACGAAGGGCTCCTCAAGGCGGTGAAGAAGTTCGACCCGGACCACGGCGTGAAGTTCATCTCCTACGCCGTCTGGTGGGTCCGGCAGGCGGTGCTCAAGGCCCTGGCCGAGCAGACGCGAAGCGTCCGGATCCCTCTCAATCAGAATTCGGCGCTCGTGCGCATGTCACGGGCCCAAAGCTTCCTGGCGCAGGAGCTGGGACGCGAGCCCACCGACGCCGAGATCGCCACCGCCCTGAACGACACCATCGACAACATTCGCTCCGCCCGCCGCATGACCTCGACCGAGGTCTCCCTCGACGCGCCGGTCGAGCGCCAGGACCGGGGCGCCAGCACCTTCGGCGAGCGGGTGGCCGGAACCGGCGGCGGCGAGATCGAAGACCAGACCGACACCCGCCTCCAGCGGGAGTTCATCGACCGGATCTTCGAGCGCCATCTCACGCCGCGCGAGCGGAAGATTCTGTCGCTCTATTACGGTCTCGAGGAAGGCTCCGAGGCACTCACCCTCGAAAAGATCGGCGCCCTCCTCGGTGTGACACGAGAGCGCATCCGGCAGATCCGCGAGCGCGCCTTCGAGAAGCTCCGCGACAGTGCGGACGTGCGCTCGCTCCGGGGGTTCTGGGGGGCGGCGTGATGAAGACGGGAGGCTGAAGGCTGGAGGCTGAAGGCTAGAGGCTGACAATGTGGAGGAGGCTGGGGCCACCGGCAATCGCTATCGGCCATCAGGACCAGCCTGCACGGCCTTTCTCGTCTGAGTGCGAGGAGGGCCGCCTCTTTTCATAGCCTCCAGCCTCGAGCCCCCAGCCTATATTCCACCCATGCTCCCCCGCCTGCCAATCTTCCCTCTCCCCGTGGTCCTGTTCCCCGGTACGACGCTGCCGCTCCACATCTTCGAGCCGCGCTACCGCAGCCTGCTGGCCGACTGTCTCGCCGGCGACCGTCGCTTCGGTATTACCCCGCCCGGGAGCGCGGGCAATGCCCCGGAGCCGGGCACCGTGGGATGTCTCGCGGAAGTTCGGGTGAACCAGGAGCTCCCCGACGGCCGGTCGAACATCATCGTGCTCGGCGGCATGCGCTTCGTCATCGCGCGTCTGGTGCCCGACCAGGCGCCTTACTACGTCGCGGCCGTCGAGACCTTCGATGACGACCCGGACACCGCCCCGCCGGACGATCGCGCCACGCGACTCCGGGAGCTGTTCCTGCATTATCAGACGCTCTTGCGCCGTCTCAACGATCTCGACTCGGAGGAGGCGGAGCTGCCGGCCGACGCGCTGGACCTCTCATTCCACGCCGCCGCCGGCGCCGATTGCGACGCGGCCATCAAGCAGCGGCTCCTCGCCGAGCACTCCACGGCCAGGAGGATCGAGGCACTGCTCCTGCTGCTCCCCGTGCTCGTAAGCGCCGCTGAACGAGCGCTCGACATTCATCGCCGCGCACATTCCAACGGGAAGGGCGGCGCCCACACGGGGCTGGTCACGGGCTCATGACGCCCGATCTCATCGACGCCCTGGGCCGCATCGTCGGCTCGCGGTGGGTGCGTCATCGCCGCGCGGAGCTCACGACCTACACGATGGACGGGCTCCCCACCCGCGAATCGTATCCCGGCCTGGTGGTGATGCCTGGCGACGCGGCGGAGGTGCGCGACGTCGTGAGGCTCCTCCATCTGGTCGGCGTGCCCTTCGTGGCACGGGGAGCAGGGACCGGATTGTCCGGGGGAGCGGTGGCGGATGGTGACGCGGTGCTCATCGCCCTGACACGGATGAATCGCATTCTCCGCATCGATCCGGTCGGGCGGCGCGCCGTGCTCCAGCCTGGGGTGGTGAATGCCCGGCTCTCCGAGGCGGCGGCGCCGCTCGGGCTGCACTACGTGCCCGATCCCTCGAGTCAGGCGGCCTGCACCGTGGGCGGCAATGTGGCGGAGAACGCGGGTGGTCCGCACTGCCTCAAGTACGGCGTCACCACCAACCATGTGACGGAGCTCGAGGTCGTGCTCCCGGACGCGTCGGTTATCCGTCTCGGCTCGCCGCAGGGCGAGCCCTGGGGTCCCGACCTGGTCGGGCTCTTCGTCGGCAGCGAAGGGATGTTCGGCATCGCGACCGAGATAACCGTCCGGCTCGAGCCCATCCCGGCGAGCGTGCGGACGATGCTCGCCGACTTCAATACCGTGCGCGGCGCGAGCGAAGCGGTCTCCTCCATCATCGCGGCCGGGATCGTGCCGGCGGCACTCGAGATGATGGACCGCGCCTGCGTCGCCGCGGTCGAAGCGTCGATCTACGCGGCCGGATATCCCACCGATGCCGCGGCGGTGCTGCTGGTCGAGCTCGATGGCCAGGGCCAGGCGGTCGAGGCGGAAGCGGTGATCGTGGAGGGCATCCTCCGGGCCCGGGGTGCCCGCGACGTCCGAAGCGCGTCGAGCCCCGCGGATCGCGCGCGGCTCTGGCAGGGGCGCAAGAAGGCCTTCGGCGCGATGGGCCGGATCGCGCCGGACCTTGCGGTCCAGGACGCGGTGGTGCCCCGCTCCGCGCTGCCCGACATCATGGACCGTATCGCCGAGATCCGCGATCGCCACGCGCTCAACATCAGTAACGTCTTTCACGCCGGCGACGGGAATCTCCATCCCAACATCAGCTTCGACCGCCACGATCCGGTGGTGACCGCGCGGGTCCACCATGCGTGCCGGGAGATCATGGCCGCCTGTGTCGACGCCGGCGGCAGTATCACCGGCGAGCACGGCGTCGGCAGCGACAAGATCGGATACATGCCGCTGATCTTCGACGCGGACACGCTCGGTGCCATGCGCGCCGTGCGTCGCGCCTTCGATCCCCTCGGGTCGGCCAACCCCGGCAAGGTGGTGCCCATCCACGCCTGCCGCGAATGGCTCGCGACACCGAGCGCCCGATGAGAGACACCATCTACACCCGCCTCCGCGCCCTGCTCGGCACCGGCGGCGTCGAGCGCGATTCCGATGGCCTCCCTCGCGCCGCGCCCGAGTCTCCCGACGCGCTCTCGCTGGTCTGCCGCCTCGCCCACGAAGAGGGCTGGAAGATCAGGGTCGAGGGCCAGGGCACCTGGCTGGCGGCCGACGCGCCGGCCGATCTCGCCGTGAGCACGCGGGCGCTCGATCAGGTCGTTTCGGTGAGTCCCGCCGACCTCGTCGCCACCGTGCAGGCCGGAGCGTCACTCGACGCCTTGCGCCGCCGCCTGGCCGACGAAGGCATGTGGCTCGCCATCGATCCGCCGGGCCGGCCCGACCGAAGCCTGGGCTCGATCGTCGCCACCGCCACGGCCGGCCCCCTGCGTCACGGCTTCGGCCCGGTGCGCGATCATCTGCTCGGCTGCACCGTGGCCACCGGCGACGGCCGTCTGGTGAAGGCCGGCGGCAAGGTGGTGAAGAACGTCGCCGGGTACGACCTCACCAAGCTTCAGGTCGGTGGCTTCGGCGGGTTCGGGATCATCGCCGAGGTGAACCTGCGGCTGCGGGCCCTCCCCCGCGCCGACGCGACGCTGCTGGCCCGCGGCTCCCGGGACAATCTCACCGCCGCCGCCCGGCAGTTGCTGGAGTCGAAAGTCTCGCCCGCCGCCCTCGAGCTGCTCTCCCCTGCCCTGGCCGCGGAGCCCGAGTGGGTCCTGGCCGTGCGGTTCGTCGGGACCGATGCCGCCGTGCATGCCGAGGTTCGCGGGATGGGGTCGTCGGACGACCTGGTCTGGCAGCCACTGGCCCCGGAGCGCACGGCGGCCTTCTGGGGAGTGGTGGCCCGCGGCAGTCTGGGCGGGCCGATCACGCTGCGGCTCGGCGTCCTCGGCGACGGCGTGGACGAGGCGATGGATCTCGTGGCGCACGACCTCGACGAGGGACTGCTCTCGGCGGGGCCGGGCTCGGGCATGCTCCGCTGGACGGGCGACGCCCCCGTCGAGCGCCTGCGCGGCGTGCGCCGCGCGGCGGCGAGCCGGGAAATCCCGATGACGATCGAGCGGGCGCCCTGGCCGCTCCGCCGCGCGCTGGGCCACTTCGGTGCCTACCGGGAAGGAGTCGGCCAGCTGGTCGGCCGGCTGCGCGACAGCTTCGACCCCGGCCAGTGCCTCAGTGTGGCGCTGGAGGGAGCGGAGTGACCGATCCGCTGGCCCCGTGCGTGCACTGCGGGTTCTGTCTGCCGGCCTGTCCCACCTATCTGGCCACCGGAGACGAGGCCGACAGTCCACGTGGACGCATCGTGCTCATGCGCGCGCTCGAGCGGGGTGAGTTGGAGCCGGACGACCCCGCCCTGGTTCAGCACCTCGACGCCTGTCTCGGCTGCCGGGGCTGTGAGCCGGTCTGCCCGTCGGGGGTGAGCTACGGACGCGGCCTGGAGGCGGCGCGGGAGCGGCTGTTCCAGGACCACGGCCTCGGCCGGCTCGCCCGCCTCGTGCTCGGGGCCTTCCGCTACGAACGGCTCTGGCGTCCACTCTTCACGATGGCGCGTGCGCTCAGGGCCACCGGAATTCCCCATGCGCTCGCCGGAAGCGGCAGACTCGGCTTCGCCATGGGCATGCTCGACGCAACCAGGCCCTCGACCCTCGACCGTCGTCCCTCGACCCTCGACTCTCGACCCTCGACCCTCGACTCTCGACCCTCGACCCTCGACCCTCGTCCCTCGACCCTCGACCCTCGGTCCGTCGTGCTCTTCCGCGGCTGCGTGATGGACACGCTCTTCGATCACGTCCACGCCGCCACACGGCGGACGCTCGAGGCGAACGGGTTCCTGGTGCGCGAGGTCGAGCGACAGGTGTGCTGCGGCGCGCTCCACGAGCACGCCGGAGACCGCGAGTCGGCTCGCGCCCTGGCCGAGAAGAACGTCGACGCCTTTGCCGGCTCCGATAATCTCATCGTGGTGAACAGCGCCGGGTGCGGCGCGCTGCTCAAGGACTACGGCCACCTGCTCGGCGACGAGCGCGGAGCGGCTTTCGGCGTCCGGGTGCGTGACGTGACCGAGCTGCTGGCGGCCGTGGGCCCTCGACCCGGGGCACCGCTCGATACCGACGTCGTCTACGACGCCCCCTGCCACCTCCAGCACGCGCAGCGGGTGCAGGAAGCGCCGCTCGCCGTGCTGGAGGCTATTCCCGGGCTCCGGCTCCGTCTCCTGCCCGGCTCTGACAAGTGCTGCGGCAGCGCGGGCATCTACTCGGTGCTCCACCCCGCGATGGCGCGCTCGGTGCTCGACGCCAAGATCGACGGAATCGCCGAGGCACACCCCCGTCCCGCCCTGGTCGCGACCGGAAACCCCGGATGTCTCATGCAGATCGGCGCCGGGCTCGCCGCGGCCGGCCTCGACATCCGGGTGGCCCATCCCGTCGAGCTGCTGGACGAGAGCTACAGGCGAGCGGGGATGTACAATGGGGAAGCGTGAAGGGTGGAAGGGGCCCCTTCACCCTTCACCCCTTCACCCCTCTCTCTTAGTCTTAGTCTCATGACCGCGGCGATTCTGTTCGATTTCAATGGCGTCATCATCGACGACGAGCCACAGCACTGCGACGCCCTCATCGCGACGCTCGCGGAGCACGGTTTCTCGCTCGATCGCGACACCTATTACGCCGAGTACCTCGGGTTCGACGACCGCGAGTGCTTCCGGTTCACTTTTCGGCGGATGGGACTCGCGGAGGATGACGGGGCGATCTTGGCGGCCATCGAGCGGAAGAACGAGCACTACGAGCGCTCGATTCGAGATTCCCTGCGGCTGGTGCCGGGCGCCGGCGAGTTCATCGAAAACGCCGCCTTCGAGGGATTCCAGCTGGCCATCGTCTCCGGGGCGTTGCGCCGCGAGATCGAGCTGGTGCTCGACCTCGCCGGGCTTCGGCCGCACTTCGCCGAGATCGTCGCGGCGGAAGACGTGAGCGCCTGCAAGCCGGACCCGGAGGGGTACCATCGAGCCCGGTCAGCGCTCGCGCTGGCGCCGAAGCGATGTGTCGTGGTCGAAGACTCCCTGCCCGGCCTGGCGGCGGCGCGAGCCGCCGGGCTCCGCTGCGCGATGCTCGCGACGTCCCATACCGAGGACGTCATCGGCAAGGCCGATCTGATCTGGCGCGATTTCGTCGGCCGCGCTCCCGCCGACCTGCCGTGGGCCCATGCCTGACACCGATCTCGTTTTCGCGCGCGGGCGTCTCGACCGCATCCGACATGGGGCAACGGCCGTGACCACCGAGCCCGGCGTCTTTCGCATCGCCGGGCCCGGGGCGCTCAACTGCCTGCAGGGAATGCTCACCAACGATCTCGAGAAGCCGGGCGATCAGAGCCTGGTGTACGGGGCGCTGCTGACGCCGAAGGGGATGATCGTGGTCGACGCGTGGGTGGTGCGACAGGCCGACGCGCTCACGGTGATCGTTCCGCTCGAGGGTCGGGCCGCGGCGCTCGAGCTGTTCCAGCGTCAGCTGCCGCCCCGGCTGGCCAGAGTGGCCGACCTCACCGGGCAGTCGCGCGTCGTCTGGCTGCTCGGCGGGCATGGCTTCCAGGTGCTGGCGAAGTCCGGCATCGGCGCTCCGGAATCGGCGGGGCGAGTGGTCTCGGTCGGCGGCGATCTGAGCCCGGTGGCGGTGGCGCTGGCGCCCGAGTCGGCGCCGTTCGTGGGGATGCTGGTGGGGCTGGCCCCGGCGGTCGACGCGCTCGTGTCGCGGCTCGTCGCCTCAGGCGCTTCGCCCGGCGACGAATGCGACCTGCACGCGGCCCGACTCCTCGGCGGATGGCCCACGCTCGGCGTGGAGATCGACGAGAAGACACTGCCCCAGGAAGTGCGCTATGACGACATCGGCGGTGTATCGTACACCAAGGGCTGCTACATCGGTCAGGAGACGGTGGCCCGGCTGCACTTTCGGGGACACACGAACCGCGAGCTCCGGGGATTGCGTTGGCGGGGGACTCCACCGCTCGCGGGACGCGAGGTGATGCACCGCGACAAGGACGTCGGTGCGGTGCGCTCGACCCTCACCCTCGAGGACCGGCGATTGGGGCTGGGTACGATCCGGCGGGAAGTGGAGCCGGGTGATGTGGTGCTGGCGGGCGGCGCGGAGGCGATGGTCGTCTCGCTGCCCTTCGGCGTGGAGGAGCTGGATGGATGAGCAATGGGCCCCGAGCGATGCCCGGGGCCCGAAGCCTTCTGGCGATGCCTGGAGCGTTACTTGGCGCTGTCCCGGGCCATCGTCGTGTCGGAACTCATGGGGGCAGCCATGCTGTCGTGCGACATCGTCGCGCTGCTGTCGGCCGCCATGCCGCCCTCGGAGGCCGGGGCTTCGGCTTTCTTTTGACCACAGCCCGCAAGCACGAGGGCCGCGGCGATCAGGAGAATCTTCTTCATCGTTACTCCTCGGAAGGGATAAAGGTCCAACTGAAGTCCGCGCGCAGCACGTCGCCACGGCCGCCGAGCGTACGGCAGGCGAAGCTACAGCGCCGCACGATTTTGTCAAGCCGAACGCCTGCCGCCCGCCCCGAGCACTCGGCGCCGGCACATCAACTAAGCCGCTGTCACGTAGAGCGTTAGGACGACGGCTCGCGATTCAAATATTTCACGGGTGACCATCGAAAATGCCAGAGCCCCGCACCTTGTACGACCTGAAGAACAGTCCCTGGGCGGAACGACCGCTCCGGGGAAGAACGGTTCGCGACGAGATCCGATCGAACCTGCTCGTCCGCCTCGCGTCGGGCGATCCCCTCTTCACGGGGATCGTCGGATACGAGGACACCATTCTTCCCCAGATCGTCAACGCGCTCCTGGCCAGACACCATTTCATCCTGCTTGGCCTGCGCGGCCAGGCAAAGAGCCGGATCCTCCGCGAGCTCACCTCGCTGCTCGACGAGCAGATTCCCGTCGTCGCCGGGAGCGAGGTGAACGACGATCCATTCGCGCCGATCTCGAAGTACGCTCGCGAGCTTCTTGCCGAGTGTGGCGACGCGACGCCGATCGCGTGGCTCCAGCGGGACCAGCGCTACGTTGAAAAGCTGGCCACGCCCGACGTCACGATCGCCGACCTCATCGGCGACGTCGATCCGATCAAGGCCGCGCGCGGCGGGCATCTGCTCTCCGACGAGCTCACGATGCACTTCGGACTGCTGCCTCGCGCGAATCGCGGCATCTTCGCGATCAACGAGCTGCCGGACCTGAGCGGCAAGGTGCAGGTGGGCCTCTTCAACATCATGCAGGAAGGCGACGTCCAGATCAAAGGCTATCCCGTGCGGTTGCCGCTGGACGTGCTGCTGGCGTTCACCGCGAACCCCGAAGACTACACGGCGCGGGGCAAGATCATCACGCCGCTCAAGGACCGGATCGGCTCGGAGGTCATCACCCACTATCCGCGCACCGTGGAGCTCGGGATGGAGATCACGGCGCAGGAGGCGTGGACCGCGCGCGGCGGGCTTCAGCTCGACGTGCCGGACTTCGTGCTCGAGCTGGTGGAGCGGGTCGCCTTCGAGGCACGGGAAGACAAGCGGGTGGACAAGCGCTCGGGCGTGAGCCAGCGCCTGCCGATCAGCGTGCTCGAGAGCGCCGTCTCCAACGCGGAGCGCCGGTCGGTGCTGCTCGACGAGGGCAGGATCGTGCCCCGGGTGAGCGACGTGTATGCCGCGGTCCCCTCGATCACCGGCAAGCTCGAGCTGGAGTACGAGGGTGAGCTGCAGGGGGGCGACGTCATCGCGCGCGAGCTCATCCGGCGCGCCGCCGGGCGGGTCATGGACGAGCGGCTCGGCGGCATCGATCTCAGCAAGATCGTGGCCTGGTTCGACCAGGGCGGCGCCCTCAAAGTCCCGGGTGACGAGCGCACCGAGCTCTGCTATCAGGGATTCAGCGTCGTGCCGGGCCTCGTGGAGCTCGTGTCCGACGTGGGGCTTTCGCCCAAGGGCGACAAGGCGCGGGTGGTGGCGGCATGCGAGCTGGTGCTCGAGGGTCTCGCCGCCCACAAGCGGATCAGCCGGAGCGAGGAGCTGGGATACACGCGGGTCAAGCCCGAGCGGCGCGAGCCGGGCTACGGCAAGGGCGGGATCTCGTTCGGGTGACGCGCCGCGACCGCTGAGCCAGCGCGTCAGCGGTGCGCTGTCGCGGGCGTCGGTGCGCTGTCGCGGGCGTCGGTGCGCTGTCGCGGGCGTCGGTGCGCTGTCGCGGGCGAGAGCGACCTCCCCCGAGCCGGCCTAGCAGGCGGCTGCGTCCCGGAGAGGAAGTGGGGCCGGAGAGGCCCGCCTGGCGGCCGGCTCGGGGGCGGTCGCTCCCGCCCGCAACCAGGCATCGGTGCAATGTCGGCCAGCCTGGCTCGCCCGGATCTGGGTGACGCCGGGCGGCGAAGGGCAGGGACCGGGTCGCGAGGGGCGCGCCAGTGGGCCGCCAGTGACTCCCACTTCCTCTCCCGCACGCAGGACACTGCTAGCGCTCCGAGCGAGCCGGTCCCGCCCGGAGCGCAAGCCCGGCGCCGATCTGCCGGGGCGCAAGGGCCGGCGCCGACCGCATTGA
This sequence comes from uncultured Gemmatimonadales bacterium, assembly GCA_963722825.1. Lineage (GTDB taxonomy): Bacteria > Gemmatimonadota > Gemmatimonadetes > Gemmatimonadales > GWC2-71-9 > CAVVWJ01. Next base: position 876,752 of record CAVROI010000002.1, on the reverse strand, counting down.
GACTGCTTACCACCCGAGTGCCCGCGCCCTCCCGACGATCACGTCGACCGCTCCCGCAATCCCCAGCGCCTCGGTGTTGAGCACCAAGTGGTAGTTGGCCGCGTCTTGCCAGTCGCGGTGGTAGTACTGTCGGTTGTAGCGTGCCCGCATCTGATCGGTCTCTTCGAGAATCTCCGCGGCCTGGGCCTGGGAGATGTGAAGCCGGGCAGCCGCGACGTCGATCCGGTACGGCTTGGGAGCCACCAGCCTGACGTGAAGGGCGTCGGTGCGCCGGGCGAGCACGGCGGGCGCCGCGCGCCCCACCAGAACGACTCGCCCGCGCTCGGCGATCTCGGCCGTGACGGTCTCCGTGATCCGAACGAGGTCGGCCTCTTCCATCGGAGCGACGGTCCCTCCTCCGGATGAGGGCGTGAAGAGCTCCGGTGTCGCCGCCGCGAGGGTCCGAGCCAGGCGCTCGACGAACGTGGGGACCCGTTCCTCCATATCGGCGACGGCGTCCGGGTGCACTCCCGCGCGCGCGGCTACCTGCTCGATCAACTCGTTGTCGACCACACGCCAGCCGAGGGCGTCGGCCACACGCCGGGCCGCCTCGGATCCGCCGGCGCCGTACTGGCGGGAGATGGTGATGAGCATGGAGCCCAAGGTACGTCCTCACCCGGAAGGCGGCGAGAGGGATCCCGCCAGGTCCTGTGCCCGTCCGCCCCACGTCTGCCACGTGACGACCACCGCCACCACGAAGCAGACCGCGCCCCCCAATCCGATCGCGGTGCGCACGCCGAAGTGTTCGGCCATCCAGCCCGCCTGAAACGACCCGAACGGCGCCAACCCGAGCACGGTGAAGGAGTAGAACCCCAGCACCCGGCCGCGCAGATGGTCGGGAGCCTGCACCTGGAGCATGTTGTTCGTCGCGATGCCGCTGAGCGCCATCACGCCACCGGCCATCGTGAACAGCGCCACTGCCGGCCAGAAGCCCGGCAACAGCGCCGCCGCCATGAGGATGAGCCCGAAGGAGACGGCGGAGCCGAGGACCAGGAGCGGCTGCGCTACCCGTCCGCCCGCCGCCGCCATGAAGAGCGCGGAAATCGCCGCGCCGAGCCCCACGGCCGACACCATGACGCCGTAGCCGTCGGCGTCGAGATGGAGAACGTCCCGGGCGAAGACCGGCATCATCGTGATGAACGAGAAGCCGAACACCGCGAAGGACGCGATGATCGTGATGAGCGCCCGCGGCCACGGATTCCCGAAGATGTAGCGGAAGCCTTCGCGCAGCGCCTCGCCGTGCGGTACCGTCGATGGCGCCGGCGACGTATCGGTCTTCATGAGGAGCAGGCTCGCGATCACCGCCAGATAGCTCGCGCCGTTGGCAAAGAAGCAGGCGGCGAGCCCGACCGTGGAGATCAGGATGCCCGCGATAGCTGGTCCGATCACCCGGGCGACGTTGAAGGCGCTCGAGCCCAGGGCGATCGCGTTGAGAAGGTCTTTCCGCGGGACGATATCGGCGATCAGGGCCTGGCGGGTGGGCACCTCGAAGGCGCTCAAGGTACCGAAGAAGACCGCGAGCCCCATGACCCAGTGGACGGTCACCACGTTGCGCCACGTGAGAAGGCCAAGCAGAAGGGCCTCGGTCACCATGAGCGACTGCAGTAGCAGGACGAACCGGCGCTTGTTCACCCGGTCGGCCAGCACGCCTCCGTAGAGCGTGAGCAGGAGAATCGGCAGCGAACCGAGGGCGGTCACGAGGCCGACGGCGAACGCCGAGTTGGTGAGCTGAAGGACGAGCCATCCCTGCGCCACGGTCTGAATCCACGTGCCGCAGAGAGAGACGAACTGGCCGACGAGAAAGAGCCGGAAATCGCGATGGCGGGTGGCGGACAGCATCGAGGGAGGCACGGGGGCAAGATAGCCGGGGGTCTGGAGTCTAGAGTCGAGAGTCGAGAGTCGAGAGTCTAGGGTCCAAGGTCGAGAGTCGAGGGTCGAGGTCAGGTCGGGGACACGGTGGCGGGGATCGGGAAATTCCGCTATCCATACTGAACGGCCGCGTCTCGAGACTCCACACTCAGACTCTCGACCCTGGACTCTCGACCCTAGACTCTCGACCCTAGACTCTCGACCCTCGACTCTCGACCCTCGACCCTCGACTCTGGACCCCATGCGCTTCACCACGTACTCCAAGTTTCATCCCGAGCTGGCCGACGCGGTCAACCTCCAGGGCCTGCTCGATCAGCTGAGCGACTTCCTCCTCCAGTCCGGGTTCGCCGGAGGCCCGCCGTCGCTCTGGAACGACGACATGGGCGACGGGGAGCGCTCGCTGGAGGCCTTGCGCCAGGCGATCCTTCAGGCGCTCATGGAGTCCGGCCAGCTCACGCCCGAGATGCTCCAGGTGCTCCGGGGCGACAGCACCGGAGACGCGGAGCGGGACCAGGAGATCGAGCGGCAGCTCAGCGAGCTCCTCGACAAGATCGTGCAGCGGCTGATCAACGAGGGCTACCTCAACATCGGGCAGGCGCCCCAGGTGCCCCAGGGCTATCAGTCGATGTTCGGACCGAACGGGCAGGCGCGGTCGGCGGCCCAGCAGGTGCAGTTCAACCTGACCGAGAAGGGCATCGACTTCCTCGGGTACAAGACGCTCAAGGGACTGCTCGGCACCGTCGGCAAGTCGAGCTTCGGTGCGCACGATACCCCCTACCTCGCGACCGGCGTCGAGGCCGAAGGAGTGAGCAAGCCCTACGAGTTCGGCGACGTGCTCAACCTCGACGTGCCGGCCACCCTCACCAACGCCATCGCCCGCGAAGGGCTCGGCGTCCCGATCAACATCGAGTACAGCGACTTGATGGTGAGCCAGAGCGAGTATCGCTCGTCGGCCGCGACGGTGCTGATGCTCGACTGCTCGCACTCGATGATCCTGTACGGCGAAGACCGCTTTACGCCGGCCAAGAAGGTGGCGCTGGCCCTCACCCATCTCATTCGCACGCAGTACCCGGGCGACAGCCTGCGGGTCGTGCTGTTCCACGACTCGGCGGAAGAGATCCCGCTGAGCGCGCTGGCGACGGCCCAGGTGGGCCCCTATCACACCAACACGGCGGAAGGGCTCAAGCTGGCGCGGCGGATTCTGCTGGCGCAGAAGAAGGACATGCGCCAGATCATCATGATCACCGACGGCAAGCCGTCGGCGCTCACGATGCCCGATGGCCGGGTCTACGTGAACTCGATGGGCCTCGACCCGCAGATCCTGCAGGCCACCTATCGCGAGGTGGCGAACTGCCGGCGGAGCGGCATCATGATCAACACGTTCATGCTCGCGCGGGACCGGAGCCTGGTCGAGTTCGTGAAGCAGGTGGCGTCGATCTGCAAGGGGAAGGCGTACTTCACGAACACGATGACGCTCGGGCAGTTCATTCTGATGGACTTCATGAAGCGGAAGACGCGCCGGGTGAGCTAGCGCCGCTGCCGGGTGGCACGGGGTTGAGCTCTGGGCGCGGGACTATGGTGTTCGGGGCCGCCGGGCTTGCGCTCGGGCGGGACCGGGGCCGGAGGGAGCGACGTATCCTCGCTCGCCGCGCAAGCTCCAGGCGCGTTCGGGGCCGCTCGTTACGCCCAATCACTCTCCTGGGCGCAGGCCACTGCAGCGGTCCGGGGTGCGGCGTACTCGGGACGCGAGATCGGCGGCGCGAACGTAGCGCCTTGACCTCGACGACCTGGCCTAACGTCGGTGGGCTCGCATGGTGGTGCGCCATGCCACGACGAAGGCGACGGTCATGAGCAGATGAACCACGAGGAACACTTTCGCAGCCGCACGTGCCTCGCCGCCGAACACTCCCCATACGTCCATGGAAGTTGCGCAACCAAAGCCAATGATATTGGCAAGGACAATGGCGTTGAGCGCCGCGGTAGGCTCTGCATCACGAGCCATCCAGTTCAGGACTGCAATCCCAAGGAAGGGACCGCCGAAAACTCGGAGATAGGCGATCAGCGCGGGGGAGGCGTTTGCTGGAACGGCATCGATCCCTATCTCCCGTGGGGCAAACATAAACCCGACGCCAGCGACGGCCAGGTAGATCGCGGAAACCGTCAGCACGCCCTTGAGCTTCATGCAACAGACTCCTGTCTAGGGGGCGATGCATCCTCGCGACCCGGTCCCTGGCCCTCCGCCGCCCGGCGTCTCGGAGCCCGGAGCCGGTGCGCCGCGCGAGCGCTCCCGAGGGCGCTGCACCCGCCGACCGCGTCAGTGGGCCGCTCGTTACGCCCACTCACTCTCCTGGGCGCAGGCCACTGCAGCGGTCCAGGGTGCGGCGTACTCGGGACGCGAGATCAGCGGCGCGCCGGCTCGGGCGAACACGATGACGCTCGGGCGGAAGACGCGCCGCGTGAGCTCCAGGCGCGTGCGGGACCGCCGGGCTTGCGCTCCGGGCGGGACCGGCTCGTTCGGGGCGCTAGCAGTGGCCTGCGTCCGGGGGAGGAAGTGGGCGTAACTGGCGGCCCACTGGCGCGCCCCTCGCGACCCGGTCCCTGACCCTCCGCCGCCCGGCGTCTCGGAGCCCGGAGCCGGTGCGCCGCGCGAGCGCTCCCGAGGGCGCTGCACCCGCCGACCGCGTCAGTGGGCCGCTCGTTACGCCCACTCACTCTCCTGGGCGCAGGCCACTGCAGCGGTCCAGGGTGCGGCGTACTCGGGACGCGAGATCAGCGGCGCGCCGGCTCGGGCGAACACGATGACGCTCGGGCGGAAGACGCGCCGCGTGAGCTCCAGGCCCGTGCGGGACCGCCGGGCTTGCGCTCCGGGCGGGACCGGCTCGTTCGGGGCGCTAGCAATGGCCTGCGTCCGGGGGAGGAAGTGGGCGTAACTGGCGGCCCACTGGCGCGCCCCTCGCGACCCGGTCCCTGACCCTCCGCCGCCCGGCGTCTCGGGGCCCGGAGCCGGCGCGCCGCGCGAGCGCTCCCGAGGGCGCTGCACCCGCCGACCGCGTCAGTGGGCCGCCAGTTACGCCCACTTCCTCTCTTGGGCGCAGGCCACTGCAGCGGTCCAGGGTGCGGCGTACTCGGGACGCGAGATCAGCGGCGCGCTGGCTCCGAACCAAGCCGGTGGCGGCGTAGAGCAGCGGCGCGCTGGCTCCGAACCAAGCCGGTGGCAGCGTAGATCAGCGGCGCGCGGCTCCGAACCAAGCCGGTGGCGGCGTAGAGCGGCGGCGCGCGGGCTCCGAACCAAGTCGGCGGGGAGCGCCGCTACGGCGTCCCCGGCGGCGCCTGCCCGCCCGTCACCCGCTTCACCGTCCGCCCCACCGGAATCGCCGAGTCCGGCCCGTCCACCTCGTTGATGATCGCGAGCTGCTCGATCGGTATCGTCGACGGATACTGCGCGTTGAACTGTGCCAGCGTCATCTCCTTCGTCAGCTTCACCAGCTCCACCTTGGCCGGCTGCACCGACAGCGCCGCCTGATCCCGCAGCTCGCTGAAGCTCCCGGCCGTCTGCCGGAAGACGGCGTCGTAGGTGCCGAGCTTGCCCCCCGCCGTGTAGGAGAGCACGCCATACGTGTTCCCGCCGTACGAGATGAACGTGACGAGCCCCTGCACCGTTCCCTGGTCCGACTGCGCCTCGAAGTAGCTCGACGCCGCCGGCAGGCCGTTGATGCTCGCGCTCGAGCCCTTCCCTGCCTTGATCCCCTGCTGGGAGAGAAACTGCGTCGCCGCCTCGCTCGGAGACGTCTTGCCCGCGAGTGACAACTGGATGATCGCGTCCTGGTTCGGGCTGCCGGCCATCACCGCTTGCGCGGTGTTCTGGGTCTGCCACCCCTCCGGAAACGTGAGCTGGAACTTGAGGTCGGGATGATAGAAATGCGTGCCCTTGAAGTATCCCTGCCGCGGATCGTCGCCGAAGGTGAGTCCCTTGACGTGCTGGAGGTAGCCGTCGCGATTGATGACCGAGTTCGACAGGTCTTTATGCAGCGTATCGAGGCGGGACTTGGTCGCGGTGATGCGATCGGCAGGTGCCGGGTGGGTCAGCTGCCAGGTGGGAAGCTTCCCTCCTCCCGCGGCCGCCGACACCCGATCGAGCGTCTGGAACACGTTCGACATCTCGCGCACGTCGTAGTTCTGGTTGAGCGCGTAGCGGAAACCGGCCAGGTCGGCCTCGCTCTCGGCGGTGCGGCTGTACTTGAGGAAAAGAATCTGAAGCCCCTGCCCCGCGATTCCAGCGTATTGCGCAAAGGTCGGCGAGAGGATGCTGCCGAGCCCGAGGCCGAGGCCGGCGATCTGGCTCTTGCTGATCTGCTGGACCGAGTGCCGGTTGGTCACGTGGCCGATCTCGTGGCCCACCACCGTGGCGAGCTCGGCCTCGTCGTTCATGTAGGTGAGCAGCCCGCGGGTCACGAAGATGAACCCGCCCGGCAACGCGAAGGCGTTGACCGAGGCATCGTTCACCACGTGGAATTCCCATGGCAGGTTGGGCCGCTCCGACGCCTTCGCCAGTCTTCATGCCGATCGCGGAGACATACTCCTGGAGCTGTGGGTCGTTCACCAGGCCGAGCTGCTGGATCGTCTGCTGGTTTGCCTCCTTCCCCATCTCGATTTCCTGCGACTCCGATACGAGCGAGATCTGGTTCTTCCCGGTGACCGGGTTGCGGGCGCAGGAGATGATGGGGGGAGCGAGCAGGAGCGTGGCGACGAGCAGAGTTGCGGGAAACGCAGGACGCGGCATATGGCGCACCTCGGTTCACGTTCGACCGGCCGTCGGGGACCGGACGTAGTGTACCGCCGCGCTCCCTCGGGACGCTGTGACCTCCATCGCGCCACTAACTTAAGCGGCCCCCGCCGGGTCCGATACCTGGCGGGGGCCGCAACCAACGAAGGGCCAGCCGGTTACTCGGCTGCCGCCCGCTTCTTCGGGATCACCTTGCGCTGCGCCTTGGCCCGACCCTTGAGCTCCCTGGAAAGCCGCTGCCGGAAATGGTCGACGGTCCGCTCCAGGCCCTCGGCCAGGTGGATCTTCGGCTCCCAGCCGAGCCACTCGCGCGCCCGGGTGATGTCGGGCTGGCGCTGGGTGGGATCGTCCTGGGGAAGCGGCTCGTAGACCACGCGCACCTCGTCCCCCACGATTCGGGCCACCTCGTCGGCCAGTTGGCGGATGGTGAACTCGATCGGGTTGCCCAGGTTGACGGGCTCGTGACGGCCCTCGGCGGCCATCAGCCGCATGAGCCCGTCGACCAGCTCGTCCACGTAGCAGAAGGAGCGCGTCTGCTGGCCCGACCCGTAGAGCGTCAGCTCCTCTCCCCGCAGCGCCTGTACGATGAAGTTCGACACCACCCGGCCGTCGGCCTCGGCCATCCGCGGGCCGTAGGTGTTGAATATCCGGGCGATCCGGATGTCCACCCTGTCCTCGCGATGGTAGTCCATGAACAGCGTCTCGGCGACCCGCTTCCCCTCGTCGTAGCAGGACCGCGGGCCGATCGGATTGACGTTGCCCCAGTAGCTCTCGGTCTGCGGGTGGACCGTGGGATCGCCGTAGACCTCCGAGGTCGAGGCCTGGAGGATGCGCGCGCCCACCCGCTTGGCGAGCACCAGCATGTTGATGGCGCCCATCACGTTCGACTTGACCGTCTTGACCGGATTGTACTGGTAGTGCACCGGCGAGGCGGGGCATGCCAGGTTGTAGATCTGGTCCACCGGGAGATAGACCGGCTCGGTCACGTCCTGCCGCATCACGGTGAAGCCGTGATGGTCCATCAGGTGCTGGATGTTCTCCTGACGGCCCGTAAAGAAATTATCGAGGCAGATGACCTTATGCTCCTCCGCCAGCAGCCGCTCGCAGAGATGGGAACCGATGAAGCCGGCGCCGCCAGTGACCAGGATTTTCATGTGGTGGCTAGTTCTTCTTCTTGGGCGAAGACTTGACCGGGGCGGGACGCGACGGAGGAGCGGCGGCCAGCGTGTCCGCAAGGTCCGGCTGGACGGGCTCGGGAGATTCCTGGGCCTGCGTCGAGTTGCGGTCGAACAGCGTGAAGGTGCCAAGGCCGCGCGGGTCTACGCCGAGGCCGGCCCGGGTGATGCCGCCGGCATCCGCGAACACGATGGTCGACGCGCCGTTCGGTGACAGGCCCAGCACCGTCCTGGTCTTCCCGGCGTGGTCGGCCAGGACGATGGTGCTCGTCTGGTCGGGCAGCAGGCCCATGACGATGCGCGAGGCGCCCGCCGAGTCGACGAACGCCATGCCGGACGACCCGTCCGCGAGGACGCTCAGCCTGAGCCGTTCGCGTCCGGTCACATCCTGGAGTGCCAGCTGCGCGGCGCCCTTCTTGTTGAGGCCGAGCGTGGCGCGAACCTGCCCGTCGGCGTCGCGAAGCTGGAAGCTGCGCGCTTCGGTGACCTCCGCGACGAGCCCCGGCATGCCGTGGCGCGCGGCCACGACGATGACGGCCGTGGTCAATCCGAGGAGCGTGCCGATACCGACCAGCATGTACGTCCCGAGGCGGCGCAGGCGGCGATTGTCTCGCTCCAGGTCTTCCATGCGGCGCACGATTGCGAGATCCGATCCAGGTCCATGTCTCGGCCCCGGCGATTGGCTCGGCTGGGGAGTATCCGTCATGAATCATCCATTGGAAGATCGAGGAAGTAGGAGCGACACGCCCGGTCCACCAGGTCAGGCGAGAGGACCGGTTCCTCGTCGCGGAACTTGGCGATGTCCTTCACATGATCGATGATGTCGCGCGGATGACATCCGCGTGGCGCGATCGAGTGCGCGTTGTAGAAGTGGGTATAGACGTAATCCACCGCCTTGGTGGTGAACCGGATCCCGGCCTGCTTGCAGTAGCGCTCGAAGATCGTCAGATACTCTTCGGGCGTCGGACTGCTCACGTTGATCTTGTAGTGGATGCGGCGGAGGAAGGCCTCCTCGACGAGCGCCCGAGGCTCGATATTCGTCGCGAAGATGAGCAGACAATCGAACGGCACCGGAATCTTGCTGCCGGTGTGCAGGGTGAGGAAATCGACCCGCTTCTCGAGCGGAACGATCCACCGGTTGAGCAGGTCGCGCGGGGGCACCCGCTGGCGCCCGAAATCGTCCACGATGAGGACGCCGCCGTTGGCCTTCATCTGAAACGGCGCCTGGTACATCTTGGTGTGAAAGTCGTACTGCAGCTCGAGCTGATCGAGCGTCAGCTCGCCGCCGGTCTGCACCACCGGGCGCTCGACTTTGACGAAGCGCTGGTCGTGCTGGCGGCGGGATCCCATCCAGAGCGTCTCCAGCTCTTTCCTCGTCGGGTCCTCGGATCGTTCTTCGGCGATCTTCCGGTGGTACACCGGATCGTAGACGACGATGACCTGCCCCTCGATCTCGACCGCATGGGGCACGAAGAGCGGCCCGCCGAGCAGGCTGGCGATGACTTCGGCGATGGCCGTCTTGCCGTTGCCCGAATCACCGTACAGGAAGAGCGACTTGGCCGAGTTGACGGCCGGCCCCAGCTGGTCGGTCATTCCCGGCGCCAGGACGAGCCCTGAGAAGCCCTCCTCGACGGTCTCTCTGGTCACGTGCATGTATCGGATCGACTGCTGCAACACCCACTCGCGATACTGCGCAAGAGGAACCGGCGCCGGGCCGACATACTGGTTCGAGGTCGTCGCCTCTCGCGCCCGCTCCCGGCCGGTGGTGGTGAGGTCGAAGGTGTATCCGCCGCGGCTCGGCCCGGAGGTGCCGCGCACCTCGATGATGCGGCGCTGCTGCAGCGTCAGCAGATACTCGTCGACCAGGGGAAACGGCAGGCAGATCTCCTCGACCAGCTGCTGGCCGGTCCGGGCGCCCTGCACGTACATGGTCTTGAGCAGCAGGTCGACGACGAACTCCTCGGAGAGTCCGGTATCCTCGAGCTTGGTCGGGACGGCGGGCGAGGGGTCCTGGTCGGCCGCAGGGAGGCCGTCTCCGGGCTGCGTCTTCAGGTGGCGTGCGGTCATGGGGTGGCTCCCGCCGTTTGCCAGGCGATCCGGTCTCCGCGACGGGTCCCGCTGGCAGCGACGGTCCCCGCCGGCAATTCGAGCGCGTGGAGGGCCTCCCGATGCCACCGCGTCCGCCGGCCCGGCGCGAGCCGCTCGTAGAGCCCCACCACGCGACCGTCGCGAGCCACGAACACCACGTCCAGGTCGAACTTCATTCCGTACATGTGTATCGAGCGGCAGGGACTCAGGAGCAGGCCCTCGCCCGGCTCGAGCGAGCGCCGCCCGAGCAGGCCGCGCAGCCGCGGCCACCAGGTATCGGCCACCGAGACCTGGGCGCCGAGCACGGTATCGCGGTCGATGTTCCGGACGCGCACGGCGCTCAGATTCCGCGCAGCGTGTTGACGATCTGAATGAGGGCCGGCCCGAGAATCACGACGAACATGGCCGGGAAGACGAAGAAGACGAGCGGAAAGATGAGCTTGATCGTCGTCTTGGCCGCCGCTTCTTCGGCCCGCTGGCGCCGCTTGCTCCTCAGCGTATCGGCGTGGACCCGGAGCGCGGTGGCGATCGAGGTGCCGAACCGGTCGGTCTGGATGAGCATGGTGACCAGCGAGCGGATATCGGCCACGCCGGTCCGCTCGCCCAGGTTCCGCAGCGCCTCTTCCCTCGGCGTCCCGGCCCGGATCTCGAGGTTGACCAGGCCGAGCTGCTCGCCCATCAGCGGGCTCACGTTGGCGATCTCCTCGGATACCCGAAGGAGCGCCTGGTTGAGGGCCAGGCCGGCCTCGACGCACACGACCAGCATGTCGAGCGCGTCCGGCAGGGCACGCACGAGCGCCCTCTGCCGCAGCGTGATCTTGCGCCCGATGATGAAGGGCGGAGCGACCCACCCGATCGCGGCCAGCCACAGCGCGGCGATCACGGTGAAGACGTACCCCTGGCCCAGAATGGGGAGCACCAGGATGGCCCCGCCCCCAAGGCCGGCGAAGAGCATCAGGCGGCCGCCCCAGTATATGGCAACCGCGTTGGGGCTCATGTAGCCGGCCTGGATCAGGGACTGGCGGACGACGGCGTTGTCGGGGCGATTCTCCTGCAGCCTCTCGCCCCAGGTCTGGAGCACGTCCCTGAACTTGTCGCTCTGGGCCAGCCGGCGCCGCTTGGCGAGAATATCCGCGCCCCCGTACCGCGCCTCCTCCAGCTCGTCGAGACGGCGCCCCATCGCGCGACCGGAGGTCACCTGCGCGATGAAGAGCACGCCGAAGACGACGGACGTGGCGATGAAGGCGGCGACGAGGAAGAGCACGGGCTAGTCCCTCAGATCTCGATGTCGACGATCTTGCGAATCCAGTAGAACCCGATGAGCTGCATCACGATCGCCACGCTCACCGCGAGCTTCCCTGCCGGATCGGTGAAGAGGAGCGTGATGTAGGCCGGATTGAGCAGGTAGAACGCGCACCCCATCGCGACGGGCAGCAGCGCCAGGACGTAGCCGCTCATCCGGCCCTGTGCGGTGTATACCCGGAGCTGCCGGCGGATCTTGAAGCGCTCGCGGATGGTGTAGGCCAGGTTATCGAGGATCTCGGCGAGATTGCCGCCCACGTTCCTCTGAATGAGGATGGCCGTGGTGAGAATCCGCACATCCACCAGTCCCACCCGGTCGGCCATCGCCAGGAGCGAGTCGTCCAGCGGCAATCCGAATCGCTGCTCCTCGAAGCTGCTGCGGAACTCTCCCTGCACCGGCTCCGGGCACTCGTCGGCCACCATCTTGAGGCCGGCGGAGAGCGGGTGTCCCGCCCTGATGGCCCGGCCGAGCAGGTCGATGGTCTCCGGGAGCTGCTCCTCGAACGCCCGCATGCGCCGGAGCCGCTTGTGCCGCACCTGCAAGTAGGGGAGGCTGGCCCCCAGGGCCCCGATGGGAATGCTGAGAGCGAAAGATCCGAGGAGGGTCAGCGTGGCCAGCCCGAACGCCAGGCCCAGACCACCGCTCACGAACAGGAGCGCCGGCACTGTCCAGGTGGAGCCGGCCTGCTCCAGGATCAGCTCGAGATCTCGAAGCTGGGGGATGTCCGCCGCCATGGACTGGAGCTTGCCCATGGAGGCCGGATTGGTGCCCCGGAACAAGGACTTTGCCGCCGCCGGGAGTGCGCTGGCCTCGAGGCCCAGCTCGCGCAGCTGCGACAGCGCCGCGCGCTTGACTCGCCGCTCGCGCCAGAATTCCAGCAGGAGCGCGAGCGAGATGGTCCCCAGCGTCACCGCCAGGAAGATCAGTGCGGCGGAGATCAGCGTAGCGAGGGGAAACCCTACCATCGCGACTTGCCCGGATGGGTGGTGGCCGCGTTGTTGGAGAAGAGCACGGTGGACAGATCCACGCCGTAGGCCTTGAGGCGGTCCGCGCACCGCGGCCGGATTCCGGTGGCCTTGAATTGCCCCAGCACCCGGTCGTCTTCGTCGATCCCCTGCCGGTCGTACACGAAGATGTCCTGCATGGTGATGACGTCACCTTCCATGCCGACGATCTCGGAGATCTGCATGACCTTGCGGGTGCCGTCGGACAGCCGGCTCACCTGGACGACCAGGTTGATGGCGCTCGCGATCTGCTGCCGCGTGGCCCGCTCGGGGAGGTCGAGGCCGGCCATGGAGATCATCGTGCCGAGGCGGCTCAACGCATCGCGCGGCGTATTGGCGTGGAGCGTCGTGAGGGAGCCATCGTGGCCGGTGTTCATCGCCTGGAGCATGTCCACCGCCTCGGCACTACGCACCTCGCCCATGATGATCCGGTCGGGCCGCATGCGGAGTGAGTTGACGAGGAGCAGGCGCTGTGTCACCTCGCCGCTGCCCTCGATGTTGGCGGGGCGGGTCTCCAGGCGTACCACGTGCGGCTGGCGCAGCTGCAGCTCGGCCGAGTCCTCGATGGTCACGATCCGGTCGGTGGCCGGGATGAACGACGACAGGATGTTGAGCAGCGTCGTCTTGCCGGCGCCGGTTCCGCCCGAGATCAGCATGTTGAGCCGGGAGCGGACGCCCGCGCGCAAGAACTCCAGCATCGGCTCGGTGAGACTCTCGGTGCGCAGCAGGTCTTCGCCGGTCAGGGCATCGCGCTTGAACTTACGGATCGAGAGGTGGGGCCCGTCGATGGCCAGTGGCTTGATGATGGCGTTGACGCGGGACCCGTCGGGCAGCCGGGCGTCGACCATCGGCGAGGAGTCGTCGATCCGGCGGCCGACCGCCGACACGATGCGGTCGATCACCTGGAGGAGGTGGCGGTCGTTCTGGAACCGCACGTCGGTCTTCTCGAGCCGTCCGCCGCGCTCGATGTAGACGCTGTTGGCGGTGTTGACGAGGATGTCCGAGATGTCCGGATCCTGGATCAACGGCTCCAGCGGGCCGAGCCCGAAGATCTCGTCGAGAACCTGGCCGACCAGAACCTCGCGCTCCTCGAAGTTGAGCGGCACCGATTCCTGGGTCAGGAGATCCACCGTGACCCGCCGGATGGCGTCGACCACCTGGTCCCGCTCGAGCTTGTCGAGGTTCGAGAGGTTGAGGCGCTCGAGAAGGCGCCGGTGAATACGGCCCTTCACGTCCTGCATGGCGTTCCCGGGCCGCGAGGGCGGCGGGGGCGGGGCCGGAGGTGGCGCGTTCGAGGGCACCCAGGGGCCCTTCAATGTGGGGGACTGCGGCGGGACGGCTGTCTCCCACGGCAATGCCGGCCGCTTGCCGTTGGGGCCACCGGGCCCGGAGCCGGGGGTCGGAGCGTTCGGATCAGCCATCGTTTCCACCCTTCTTTTTGGCGCCATTCAGCCCCAGTACCCCGAGGATTGCCCCGGAGAGCCTTCCGCGACGACGACCACCGGCTCCGACTCCGGCAAGCTCCAGGCCCAGGGCCTTGATTTCCTTGCTGAACGTCGAGCCCGCGTTGTTGACGATCGGCTTCCCGCTGTTCATCGAGTCGAGCACGGCCTCGTAATCGTTGCTGAGCTTCCAAAACACCTTGAGGCCGATGGTCCGCTCGATGTCCCCCGCCGTGATCGGATCGTTCGGGCGGTAGCGATTGATCACGACCTTGAGCTGATCGTCCCCGCGCACGAGCATGCGCCGCATCAGCGGCAGGGCGCGCTGGATGTTGCGCAGCGACGGAAGATCGGCGTTCGTGACCAGGATGATCTGGTCGGCCTGCTCGAAGACGGCCAGCGTCGACTGGGAGAACGCCTTCGACGTATCCACCACCACGTACTCGTAGTGCTGGCGGAGGAAGAGCAGGATCCGGCGGATCTGGTCGCCGGTCATGACCTCGGCCTTCTCGGGGTGATACGGGGCCGAGAGGAGGTCCACCCCCGACTCGTGCCGCTCGATGAACGAGGCGAGCAGGTCGGCGTCCATCCGGTGAAAGTTCTGGACCATGTCCACGAAGTTGAATCGCGGGCGCATGCCCATCATCAGCGCCGCCTCGCCCAGCTCCAGGTCGAGGTCGACCACCAGCGTCTTCTTGCCGGTGAGCTGGCGGAGGGTGACGGCGAGATTGGTCGCCACGGTGGTGGACCCGGAGCCGCCCTTCGGGCTGAAGCAGGCGTACACGTGCGCCGGGTCGCGAGGCTTGTCGCCAGTGGCCCGGCCGATCTTGCTGCCCAGGCGCTCGACCGCCTCCATCAATGCGTCGGAGGCGACCGGCTTGGTCAGAAAGTCGCCCACACCCGCCCGCATGGCCGCCATGAGCAGCTCGGGCGAGAGCGTGGGCCCGACCGCGATGAACCGGAGCGAGGGATGGGCGTCGGCCAGGAACTGGGCCAGCTTGGTGCCCAGCACCGGGTCGTTTTCCAGGTCGAGAAAAATGAGCTGCGGCTCCGCATGGCGCAGCGTCCGCAGCTCTTCTTCCGATACTTCGGCGTATGGTACGGCAAGCTCGGCCACCAGCGCCACGCTGCTGCCTGCCCCGAGAAGCCGTTCCTTCAAGAATTCCCGAAACGTGCGGTCCACCGAGATGACGGCGGCCCGCATGATCCACTTATCCATTGCTCGTCCTACCCAAAGTCTTCATTCTACAAGCCGAAGCACTCGAGCCAAGGGCCCGGTGACAGGACCACCCCCGGTGCCTTGGGCGTAGTACAGGAACCGCGCCACCAGGGGAGCCTGATTGCCGTTGCCCTGAAAGCCTTGCAGGAACAAAAGGGCGATGTTGTTGAACGTGACGGGGCTGCTCCCCTGGATACTGCTGATCTGGTTGGGATCAAACAGCGCCACCTTGATCACCCGGGGGCTGTCCACCCAATTGGTCTGGTTGGAGCCGGTCACGATGCCGGTGCCGGGATTCAGAACGCCGTTGGTATAGACGGGCGGCACCCAGGAGGCATTCGGGTCGTCGGAGATCAGGTCATTGATGCCTTGCCTGGTCGGACCCACCATATTGCCGTTCTCGACGGTATACGGCACACCGACAAAGGTGGTGGTCGGATTGCATGAGGTGATGTTGTTCCGATAGTCGCTGGCGCCGCTGCTGTTCCCGATCCGGAAGGGGTAGAAGAACCCGGGGCCCAGGGCGTCGCTCGGGCTCTGGGCCTTGATGATCATCGGCGTGCCGTAATCGTCGATGACACCGGTGGCGTTCCGGCTGTCGCTTCCGTAGCCGGTAGCGGTACTGGAACCGGGATTGGCAGGATCATATGCCTCGTAGGTGTCGCCCGAGCCGGGCTGGTACACCCAGTTCTCGGTCGATTCCCAGACCCGATTCCCGTTGACGTCTTGTGCCGCACTAGTCTCGCGCCAGATGTCGGGCACCGCAAACGGCTTGACACACGTGGCTCCGCCGGCAGGCGACGCCTCGGCCGTGGCCCACGCGGCAATCGGCACGGAGGTCTTGCCGAACAGCTTCGCGAACCAGGTGGTGACGGCCGCGCGCCGAATCCGCACCCGAACCCGCGCGGTGGCGGGGAAGATCGTGACCACGGCCTCGTTGGCGGTGTAGGTGGTCACGCCGGTGCTCGGCGCGGCGGCGCCGAGCGTGTCGATCTTGACACCTCGGACGTAGTTCGATCCCGCGTTCAAGAAGGCCTGGTTGCGGGCAATGGGTATCGCGGCGGTCGCGTTCCCGGCAAGAAAGGCGCTCGCCCCCGCCAGCGCGGCCGCATCGGCCGCCCGCTGGGCGTCCTGGCGAGTGTCGAAGAGCATTCCCATATCGATCGCGAGGGCTGCAGCCGCCATCAATGCGATCATCGCCACCGCTGCAAACACCGCCACGGTTCCCCGGCGGTCCGTCATGCGCACGTGCGACTGTCTCATACGAGGCTCCTTCGCCTACTTCTGGGGCTGGGACGGCTTCAAGCCGTCCTTGGGCCAGGCCATGTAGCCGGTCCACTTCCAGGTCTGGGGCTCTCCGGTCGGGAGCGGATCCGGGGTGTCGCTCGGGCGGATCAGCTTCGGTGTGACCAGCACCAGCAATTCGGTCCGGTTCTGACGGGCATCCTTGGAGCGGAAGAACTGGCCCAGGATGGGGAGATCGCCCAACAGCGGAATCTTGCTGGCGTTGTCGATCATCTGGTTGTTGATGAGGCCGGCGATCGAGAGGTACTGGCCCTCTCGCATCTCGACTTCCGTCTCTGCTTTCCGGCTCAGCAGGCTCGGAATGGTGAATCCGCCGAAGACGAGCGCATTCGCGAAATCGAGCGACGACACTTCGGGCGCCACCTTCAGGCGGATGCTGCCGTTGCGCGTGATGGTGGGCGTGAAGTGAAGCCGGATGCCGAATTCCTTGAAGACGATGCTGACGGCGTTCCCGCCGCCGCCGCCCTGGACCGACGGGTAGGGAAACTCGCCGCCCGCGAGGAACGAGGCCTCCCTGCCCGGCAGCGCGACCAGCGTGGGCTCGGCGAGGCTCCTTGAGCGCCCCCTTGGTCGTCAGCGCACGAATGAGGGTCTCGATGCTCGCATTCGGGTTGAAGAGCCCGAAATCGAGGAGGCCCTCCGCGAAGCCACCCTGCGAGTCGGTGTTTGAAGACCCGATCCAGTTGCCGTTATCGTTGAGGTCCTGAGGGTTCCGCGTGGCAATCTGCTGATGAAAGGTCTTGACGGCGCTCCGGTTCACTTCGGCAAAGCGGACCTGCAGCAACACCTGCACCGCTTCCGGCGAGCCCAGGTTGTTGATGATGTTCGCTCCGCTGCCCTTGGCAATCTCCACCGCCCGATCGGCCGAGCTGGCGTCACGCACCTGGCCGGAAAGGGTGACGGAGTTCCCGGTGGCCGTCACCGAAATCTTCTCGTCGGGCAACAGCGTGTGGAGGTAGCGCTCGAGTCCTGGCGCGTCCGCGGTTACCTCGATCGAGTAGAGTCGCGGCGATCCGGCGTTATCCCACAGCACCAGCGTCGTCGTGCCGAGCGTCTTGCCGTTGACCAGAATTTCCGTCGGCGAGACCACGACCGCCTCGGCCACCGCGGGATCGCCCATGGAAAAACGCTGAAGGGCGGTCTGGTTGACCACGAGGACGGACGCCCCCTTGGACACCGACACAACCTGCTCAGGGGCCCGCATCACCTTCTGGGCGAGACCGATGGAGGGAGAGCCGGCGGCAGCCAGCAGGAGGATCCCGAGCAGCGTCCGGGAGGCGGATTCAGCGGCACGGCGGACGCGATGAAGAATGCTCACGGGACTCCCGGCATTGAGGTCGAGGTCAGAACTTCAGAAGCGTTCGCACGCCGCCGTTGTAGCCCTCGATGACCGTCTCGGCGGATCGCGGCGTCGGGGTCACGACTTGCCGTCCGCGATTGGGACGGGACGGACTGGCAGCGGGGCGTCCACCCAGGAGCGCACTGCTTCGGGCGCCTTCGGTAGAGATCCTGGCGGTATCGAGGGTGTTCCTCAGGGCCAGCTGGATCTTCCCCTGATTCGACGCCAGCGCCAGGGTCTCCGCCTGCTCGGGCGTCACCAGCACGGTGATCACGCTGACCGTCTGCGGTTTGCCGTCCTTGTCCTTCTCGACCGATTGGCCGGCCGCGAGCGCCTGCACGTTTTGAAGGATGACCCTGGTGGTGGCGGCTCTCCACCCTGCCCTGCCATGGTGAGCAGGACGTCCGCCCTGGTGCCGGGCACCACGAACCCGGCCACGCTGATGACCTCATCCACGCGGACGCTCA
This sequence comes from uncultured Gemmatimonadales bacterium, assembly GCA_963722825.1. Taxonomy (GTDB): domain Bacteria; phylum Gemmatimonadota; class Gemmatimonadetes; order Gemmatimonadales; family GWC2-71-9; genus CAVVWJ01. The sequence goes on along the minus strand of CAVROI010000002.1, from coordinate 858,719 downwards.
AGGCGCGCAACCCCTCGCTCACGGCGAGCGCCAGTCCGCCTCCGGCGTCTTTGGAGGCCAGCTTGGTCTCGAGCAGCGCCTCGTTGGTGCGAAGCGGGGTGACCACGCCGCGGCCGACGGCCGCCTCACCACTCGAGATGAACCCCTCGGGCATGGCCTCGGCCGGCCAGTTCACGATCTTGACGTCCTGCTTGCTGAGCACGTGGCCGACGGGGAGATCGCGAGTGGCGAGCACGACCTGCCCGCGCTTCGGTTCGGAGGCCATGAGCGGCGTCGCCTGCTGCCGGAGGTAGCGCAGCGCCAGGTAGGCGGCCAGCCCACCCGATGCGAGCGCCAGAAGCAACAGCAGCCAGGGACGGATCTTGCGCATGCCAGCCTTCCTGAAGGGTTGCTCCGGTTACTCGTTTCGCATGGTGAATCGGGTGCTGAGATCGATGGTCGACTGCCCGGTGGTCCACTGGAGGAGCGGACCGAGGAATGTGAACCTGTACGGAACGGTGAGGGTTATCGTTACCGCCGAACCGGTGATGCCCCTGAAGCCGCTGTAGACCGGTTGCCCGTTCGGCAAGGCCATCCCGGCTACATTCAGGGAACGGGCGATGACATTGGTGGCGCTGTCGTCGGCCACGTTCCCCCCGCTGTTTCTGGTGACCGCGGCCACCCGGGCCCCGTCCCTCACGGCGTTGGTGATGACCTGCTTCTGGTTCCAGGCCCGGCCGAACTCGAAGATCCCGATAACGATGATCATCAGAATAGGCGTGACGAGCGCGAGCTCGACCGCGGCCTGCCCCCGCTCACTCTCGCAATTTCGACGGCATCACGTTCATGTTCACGCTCCCCAGAACCACCATGCGACCGACCCTACCGCGATGGCGACCCCATATGGCACGGTGACCGCCCCCGGCGACGACAGGCCCACCCGCCGGCCACGCCGGCCCAGGGTCAGCCAATGCTTCATGAGGTCGATGGAGTTGAGCACCACCGGCACCAGTATTCCCCGGCGGTAGGCATCGAGCACGCCCAAAGCACCCCCGACCAACGCGATGATGAGACAGGCTCCGGCGAATCGCTGGGGTCCCATGAAGCCCCCGATGGCGATGAGGAGCTTCCCATCGCCTCCACCCAGGGCCCCAACGGCGAACAGGGGCAGAGAGAGCAGGGCCGCAAGGCCTGCGCCGCCCAGCCCCTGAACCAGAGCCCCCGGTCCCATGGCCACGCGCAGGCCCAGCGCGACCAGAAGACCACTAACTGTCAGCATGTTCGGAATTCGCCGGGTTTTACCGTCTACGATCGCAGCAATTGCTGCAAGCAACACGAACGCCACCGTGTTGACCGTCCCCACCCAGTCGTGCATAGAGCGACCGCTCCTCGCATCCAGGTGGGTGAGGCGGGGTCGAGCAACCAGCGCTCGACCCGCGCCGTCGGCCTTCTTCAGGAGGTGGCTGGGTTCGCGTTCAGCGTGTTGCCGATCTTCCCGAAAATCGTGGCGATGGAGTTCTTGAGCACGGTCAGGGCCAGAATCAGGCCGACCGATACCAGCGCGATGATCAGCGCGTACTCCACCAGGCCCTGTCCGGCCTCGTCGTTCCACAACGCCTTGAGCGCGGTCAACATACAACTCCTCCGTGGCCGACAGGCCAGATTGGGATGGTACGGCACGCCCTGAACCATTTCAGGAGCGCACTTCAGTAAGGCCCCTGTATCGAGGCCGATGGTGCCGGTGCCCGAGAGCTTTGGCGGTAGTTGAGAGACGGTTCATCGTGGGGCAATCAGTATGCCCAGCCATTCCTCACACATCGTTCCTGCCCCTAAGCCTTCACTTGCGCGGCATATAGCCGATACTAGGCAGGCTAGGCCGCCATCGGGAACACTGAGCTGTGCCCGAATCTGACGCGCGCGAACTGTAGAACTGTCGTACGAACTCTACAACCTGCGACTAGTGCCGTATTTTGCACGGATCCCCCCACCGGGAGTGAGAGGTGAGGGGGACAGTGAATTTACAGACTCGTCCGGCAGTTGGCTACCTGTCAAAATCTGAACACCTCTCGGCGACGCCAACCAGAGAAATTCCGAAGGGAAAACGGACGAATCGGAGGGCAGCCGCCTCCGCACGCAGGACCCCGAACAAGCTCTCGTTCACCAGATGCGCCGGAAGCGTTGCGTCGGACGCCGGATCTCCCGCTCGCTTCCAGCGGGCGAGCACGCGGTAGGCCGCCACGACGGGAAAGAGCACCGCGTTCCAGTAGGACAACCACCGTATCCGGAACCCGCCCTCTCTCAGCAGCCTCTCCAGCTCGGCCCTCCGATAGCGCCGCTGATGCCACAGCGCCTCGTCGTGCGTACTCCAGAGCCACGGATGCGCCGGCACGGAGAACACGAAGACTCCGCCCGGCACGAGCACCCGAGCGATCTCGGCTACCGCCAAACGATCGTCCGCGATATGCTCCAGCACATCCGACGCAACGACAGCATCGAAGCAGTGGCGTGCCAGGGGCAGGCTGGTCCCGACCGCCCGGCAGTAGAAGGGACCGCGGACGCGCTCACCTGCGTCACCGCGGCGCGCCTGCGCAAAGCGGAGCGCGCTGGCATCAGGCTCCACCCCGACGACCGAAGCGAAATCGGCGTAGGCAATGGAGTTCCCGCCGGTGCCGCAGCCAAGATCGAGCAGCCTCACCGGCCTGCCGCCGGCGGGGCGCAGATGGCGGCCCAGGAGGCTCATGAGCAGCACGCGCCGGCCGCGGAACCACCAGTGGACCATTTCCTGGTTGTGCATGACGGCATACTCGGTATCGCGCATGAACCCGGGCCCCGGCTGGCTTGCAAGTTGCTCGATGGCAGCGCTCGAATCCGTCCGACTAGCGCATGAGCTGCGCCTCACCCCAGAGAACTTAGGCCGGCATGACCGGTAGCCGAAGGCTCCGCGTTTCTCTCTTCGACTTCGTCTTCGTCCTCTGGGCGACGGTCATCCCCATCGCTCTGGGGAATCGCCTGCTGAGCACCGACGGCGATCTGCCCACGGCACCTCCGGCTCGGCGAGTGGATGATCGCCCATCGGGCGATGCTGACCGTCGACAACTTCTCCTTCACCAGGGGCGGCCAGCCCTTCGTCGCCTTCGAGTGGGGCAGCGAAGTCCTCCTCGCCGGAGCGCACCGGCTGGGCGGCCTCGCCATGGTGGCGGTGCTGGCCGGCCTGGTCCTGGCGCTGACCTACGCCCTGGTCACCCGCTTCCTGCTCGCCCGCGGGGTCGAGCCGCTCCTGGCGTATCTGACGGCGATGGGCGCCGCGCTGCTGGGCGCCTCTCACTGGCTGGCCAGGCCCCACCTCTTCACCATGCTGCTCGTGATCGTGCTGCTCACTCGGCTCGAGAGCACCGGACGCAGAGCGTTGTGGTGGTACGCTCCGCTGTTCTGGGTGTGGGCCAATCTGCATGGCGGATTCACCTACGGACTCGTCCTGATCGGCATCTACCTGGCCGGCGACCTCGTCGAGTGGCGGATCGGAGGCAAGTCCGCGGAATGGCTGGCGCGAGCCAGATACCACGGGCTCGCGCTCCTGCTCGCGTTGGTGGGCGTGTGCCTCAACGCGAATGGCTGGCGGCTCTTCGCCCATCTGTTCACCTTCTTCGGCCAGCCGCTGCTGTTCGAGAAGACCCAGGAGTTTCTCTCTCCCGACTTTCACGTCCTGAACGGGAAACTGTTCCTTTGCGCCATCATGGTGATCGTGGCCGGTCTCGCCTGAGCAAGCGCCGGCCCAGCGTACCCCACCTGTTCGTGCTGCTCGCCAATCTCGCCTTCGCGCTGCATTCCCAGCGCAACGTGGAGCTGTTCGCCCTCACGGCGTTGCCGCTGATGGCCTGGCATCTGGATGCCGAATGGCGCACGGTTCCCGGGCTGGGGCGGATCCGCCGCGCCTTCGAGCAGGAGCGTGAGGCGCAGCATCGGGGAGTGCCGAGCGTCATCTTCGGGGTGGAAATGATCGTCCTGGCCCTCTTCGGCGTCAGATTCGCCGGCAAGGAGATCATCCCTTCGAGCTTCGACCCCACCATCTTCCCCGTCGCCGCCGTCACGCGTGCGCGCGCGGAGCATGTGACCGGGCGGATCTACAGCGAATTCATCTGGGGAGGGTACCTGCTCTACGCCTGGCCGGAACAGCGAGTCTTCATCGACGGCGGCACCGACCACTACGGGGAGGGGCTGGTAAAGCAGCACATCCAGCTCATGACCCTCCAGCCGGAATGGCGCGACGTGCTGACCCACTGGGACATCAGCCTGGCGCTGCTCGCCACCGAGGCCCCCCTTGCCCACGAGCTGGTGCGGGAGCCGGGGTGGCGGGTCCGCTTCTGCGACACCACGGCAGTCCTGCTCGAGCGCCGCGCCGCCGCCCCCCCAGCGGACTCATCCGCCGAGTTGATGACCTGCTATCGCGCCAAGGAGCGCGCCGAGCCCTCATGACCGAAGCCACGCTGGTCGCCGCGCCACGCAGGCGCCATTGGAGCGACTGGGTCGGCCTCGTCGCCTACACTCTCCTGGCCATCAGGCTGTGGATCCAATCGAAGGAACTGGGTCTGCTGATGCTGCCGACCCTGCTTCACGAGCTGCTCGTTGCGCTCGCATTTCTGACTCGGTCTCCGGCCCGGCGGAGCTCCAGTCGCTGGATTCCACGCGCCGTGGGGTACGCCCATTCCTTTCTCTTCCTCGCCTTTCTGCAGGTAGCGTCGATGTGGCATCCGGACTGGGTGACGGCGACCGACAATCAGGACGTGAAGCTGGCCGGCGCGTACCTCTGGCTCACCAGCTCGATCATCGGACTCTGGCCGCTCTGGTACCTGCGTCGCTCCTTCAGCGTCGAGCCCGAAGCCCGCAATCTGGTGATCGCGGGGCCGTATCGCCTCGCCCGTCACCCCGTTTATGCCGTGTACGTGCTCACCTATTTCGGCATTTGGCTCAGGACCCTCAGCCTGCCATTCCTGGCGGTGTATTGCCTCTGGTGCGTCCTCCTGTTCTTCCGAATCCGGTATGAGGAGCGGGTGCTGTCCGCCGAGTTTCCGGAATACGCCGCGTATCGCCGCCGCGTCGGTGCGCTGGGACCCAAGCTGCAAAGCTCGGCTGTGTGAGCTGGCGGGAGCTCCTGCGGCTCGCCCGCGACCACCGGATCACTCTCACCATCCTGGTCGTCTATCTGCTCGCCGGCTATCTCATGCAGGCGACACTCCTGCCCGGAATGATGGCGGGCCTCTGGTACTTCCCGATCTATCGTGCCTTCCTGAGCGGTGGCCTGGTCTCGTTGCCGATCGTGCTTGTTCATACTCGATGGCAGGTGCGGGCACCGGATGGACAGCGAATCCATGGATTGGAGGGATGGCGGGCCGCCTGGCGGTCGGCGCGACGAGATCTGTTCACGTTTCCCCGTCTGCTCCGCCTGCTGTTCGTCCTGCTCTTCGTGCCGTTCCTCCTGTGCGTCTTCGGGCGATGGAAGTCCGCCATCCATCTGGTACATCCATTCGCCTGGGACGTCCGGCTCAGCGCGTTCGACCGGTGGCTCCATCTGGGCACGTATCCGTGGCAGGATCTCCAGCCGCTGCTCGGCCGGCCGAGCGCCACCCACGCGCTGGATTTCCTGTATGTGCCGTGCCTCATCGGCGCGCTCATCGCCACGGCCGTCTGGCAGGGCTGGACGACCGACCGGCGGTTACGAGAGCAGTTTCTCACGGCGTTTACCCTTTCCTGGATCGTCCTCGGCACTATCTGGGCAATCGCCATGTCTTCAGCCGGCCCCTGCTATTACGGTCTCGTGACGGGTTTGCCCGATCCGTACCGACCCCTCATGACCTACCTGAATGGGGTCGATGCGGCTTCTCCCCTGATCGCCGTCCAGATCCAGCATGGGCTCTGGGCCAGCTACACGGGGCAGGATCCCACGCCGTTCAGTGGCATCTCCGCCATGCCCAGTCTGCATGTGGCCATGCCGGTTCTCTTCGCGTTGGCAGGCTGGCGGGTCGACTGGCGGCTTGGCACTGGACTGGCGGCCTATGCCCTGGCGGTGCTGATCGGGTCCATCCACCTCGGATGGCACTATGCCGTGGACGGGTATGCGAGCGTTCTCGGAGTCATGCTGCTGTGGAAATTGGCGGGACGGGCAGCGGGCCGAATTCACCCCTCGGGTTTGCATGGGGATGCTCGATGAGCGAGCCTACGACGCTCAGCGTGCGCTGGCGCGCCGCGATTGCCACGGTCATCGGGCTGGCCGTCGCCGGCCTGACCTACCGCGCGTACGGACTCGCACCGCCCATGGCCTCGGATTTCGACTTCGTATGGATCGGACTCCGGGCCTTCGTCCACGGGCAGAATCCGTACGAGGCAGTGGCCGCCGCGGATGTCCACGGGCTCCTGTACTATCCGATGCCGGCGATCATCGTGACCGCGCCGCTGGGGTACCTGAGTGCCGGCGTGGCGCGCATCGTCTTCGCGGCTCTGGGCATGGCCGCTCTGGCGTACGGTGCCGCCGGACGGCCAGGCGGCCTCTTCATCGGGGTCTTCAGCGCCAGCGCTCTGGTGGCCGCCCTTGGGGGACAATGGTCCCCGCTTCTCACCGCCGGGGTGGTGGTCCCCTGGCTGAGCGCGCTTTGGATCACCAAACCGAGTATCGGGCTCGCCCTGATGATCGGCTACCCGACGCGCGAGTGTGTCTATGGCGGCGTGGCGCTTCTGGCTCTGAGCTTCCTGCTGCTGCCTACGTGGCTGCACGACTGGCTCGGAGGGCTGGGGACTCCGCAGTATCTGCCACCGCTCCTGCGCCCAGGCGGGTTCCTCCTTCTGCTTGCGCTCACGCGATGGCGGCGTCCCGAAGGCCGCATGCTCGCCGCGCTCACCTGCATCCCCCATGTGACGACTCTTTACGAGACCGTCCCGCTCTTCCTGATTCCGGCCAATCGATTTCAGGGCTACGTCCTTCTGGCCCTCAGCTTTGTGGCGGCCGCGCTGGAGGCCTGGATCGTCCCTGAGGGAAACCTGGTCCAGATGGTCACCGGCCGCTGGCCCGTCCTCCTGGTCCTTGTCTACGTCCCGGCATTGGTGATGGTACTCCTGCGCCCCAACGTGGGTGAGATGCCGGAGTGGCTCGGCGAACTTGTCGATCGGCTCCGCCGGCGCCCGCGCTAGCCGGACCATCGATAGCGCACCAGCAACCCCGAGAGCGCCGCGAGAGCGGATATCGTGATCGCGATCCGGTTGATGAGGGGCAAGCGTCGCGTGACTCGAAGGTGGTGCACCCCGCTCGGGAGCGTCAGGGCGACGAGGCCGTGGTCGGTGTGGTACGGCACAGTCGCGGTTTCGTCTTGGGTAATGCGGTACACGTCATAGTGGACGAGCGGGAGCACAAGCTCGCCGGCCTGGCGGGCACGCACATCGGCCAGCCAGACGAGTCCGCTCTTCCTCCAGGACAGAACCTCGATACCGTCCGTGCCGACCGGTCCTGCGCGCACGCGCTCGTTGATGCGCTCGATCGGGGCGTCGCGCGGCAGGTATTCTCCGAGAATGGTGTAGCCCATGACGCTGTACGGCCCCTTGCCGATTTCCGTGACACCACTCGAGGTCCATTCCGGCCGCCGGCTCACGGTGCGTCGATCCGGCGGTATCCCTCCAACGAGAGCCACGCCGGCCAGGACCGCGGCGATCTTCGCGGAGCGGGATCTCGTCGTTCCGGCGGCAATGAGCGCCGTTGCCGCACACGCGACGAATCCACAGAGCCCGAGCAAGCGCCAGGGAAACTGGATGTAGGCGAAGGCCGTCGGAAGAATCCACAGCGCGGGAAGTGGAGCGATCATGAACGCAACGATCCCCCACCAGCTCACGCTGAGCGCGAGCCCGAGACGATAGAGCCTGCGATCGATGGCGGGCGGCCGATTCTTCAGGGCCAGCAGCGCTCCGATGGTCACACCGATGAGTGCGAGACCGATGAGACCGACGCCGAGGTGGAGGCCGTTGGGCGCGGGGTAGCTGTCGACCAGGAGGGGGATCGTGGCTCGATTGGAGTCCGCGAAGGTGGGACGCGCCCACATGAACGCTGGGTCACCTGCCCACACGGATTTGATATCCCAGACCTGGGGCAGAAGGAACCAGACGGCAAGACCGATCCCCACGACACCGGCCCCGGCGAGCCGAAGCGGGACGCCTCTCGTCACGTGACGGCGTGCCAGGAGGGCGATCGCGGCGAACAGGCACCATGCGTAGAGCGCGGTGGTGGTATGGGTCAATATCATGCCCGCGACGCTCACCGGCAGATAGACCGGCACACGCCGCCCCTGGATGACCCGCCAGGCCCCGGCGAAGACGAGAGGGTACCAGACGAAGGTCCACGCTTCGGCCAGGGCGGCGCGCTGCAGAACGTCGGTGACTCGGTACGGGAACGACACATAGGCCAGCGCGGCGAAGAGTGCGAAGGCGGGGTCTTCGATCAGCGCCACGACCATGAAATACATGACCCAGCCGGAAGCCAGGACCGACAGGAACAAGGCGAGATGGAAGCCCAGGACGACGTCCTGCGTCATCCAGGCGAGGCCGGCCGCGACCAGATATGCGAGCGGCGGATAAAAGCGTGGGAACGCGTATCCGCCCCCCGAGATGGCGTCGGGGAAGAGCTGCGGCGGGACGTGACCACCCTGCAATTCCTTCAGGTATTGTTGGGTGCGGAGATAACCGTCGAGCCCATCGTGGGCCAGGAAGCCTTGGCGGCTGAGCAGCGCCATGAAGAGATATCCGACCGCCAGCGCAATCAGCGTGAGGGCCAGGCAGTGCCGGACGGGTCGCCCGATGATCGTCATCTGACGTACACCCGGTAACCCTGGACGTCGGGGCGCTGCCGATAATGAAGCAGCATGGACGAGATGGCCGCATCGTGGCTCAGCACTTCGGCGCAGCTCGGCCCCCCCGACGTGTCGCGCGAGATGAGGATGAGGTCGGGTGGGTCGCGTTGGGCGGCGCGAGCGATCTGTTGGGTCCACCAGGGCAGCTTGCTTTCCCAATCGGGAAGCTCGAGGACCCAGAGCATCGGGAACGGGGAGACGAAGCGGGCACCGCCGTAGGCGGTGAGAGCGAAGGCGTGACCTGCATGGCGGTAGAGGGCCAGCACCGCCCGCGGGTGCCCGGCGTCCCCGAGATCGTCGACGAGTCTCTGGTAGGTCTGCGGGCTGACGCTGGATCGGGCGACGGTAACCGTACTCGAACGTGGCCGCAGTGCCTGGTGCAGGAATCCGAGCACGAGCGCGGCGGCCAAACAGCGCACCAGCAGCACGAGCGGCCGCATCGGTTGGGCGGCAACGAGGAGGAGCTGGAGCGTGCTGACCGTGACGGCCGGGGCGTAGTGGTAGTTCCAGCCCTTGCCCTGGAGCACGGCACCGGCCAGGAATCCCAGCGTCGCGAGCGCGAGGCCGTCCCCGAGGGTCCGATCGGAAGAGTGGGCCCGAGTTCCCAGCCAGGCCGTGGGTCCGAGCAGGGCGAGCCAGGCGCAGGGATTGGCCCAGAGCAGATCGGCAAGGTCTGCCCGTCCATAGGCCAGGTAATCCGCACCGAGCGTTCGTACGACGCTCGGATAGTCCGGCGTCAAAGCGGCCACGAGAATGACGTACACGCAGACGATCGCGATCGGAGCGAGACTTCCCCGGCTCGATCGCCTGGTGAATGCGGCCACCACGACGAATGCGACGAGGAGCTGTGGCTTCAGGCTGAAACCAAGACCCGCCATGAGGCCCGCCGGCAGGGGTGGGTCTCCGGTCTCGAGGACTCCGAGGAGCCAGGGCAGGATCAACGCGATCGTCAGGTGCTCCCGCTGGCCGAACCAGCCGATCGGCACGACGAGCAGGACAACCAGCGTGGCAACGAGAACCCAGGGACGCTTCATCGCCCGCGCGGTCATGACTGAGCTCGAGAGCATCAGGAAGATCACCCCGGCCAGAAACCAGCCGAGTGGATGGGGCGCGCGGGTGAAGGGGATCAGAAGCCAGACGATGAGCGGCGGGTTGATCTCGAGAATGTCCCGGTAGAGCACCTGGCCATCGGCCACGCGCCTTGCCACATCCAGCAGCCAGAGCACGTCCGCCGACGGCGTCCTGCGCCAGGCGATCGCGACGCCCACGAGAACCACCAGGGCGGCGGCGGCCGGGATCACGAGTTTTCGCCACGACCTTATCGGGGTCTTGAGCAGCAAGGATCCTCGGTGGCTAGCTTCCTGCTTCCTCGCACGGGACTCTCGCATGACCCTGGCTCAACGCCGGCAGCTCCTGGTCAGTCTGCTCGTCGGCGTCGGCGCGGCAGGATATGTCGCACTGGTCTTTCTTGTCCAGCCGCCGGGTGCCAGTCCCGACTTCGATCTCTGGTGGGTCGCGGCGCAGGCATGGCTCTCCGGCATGGATCCCTACGCCATCGTGCAGCGTCAAGGCTGGCATTGGCCCCTGTACTATCCGGGGACCATGGTGGTAGCGGTCGCCCCGGTGGCCTATCTGCCGCGCGTCCTTGCCCGGTCCCTTGTCATGGGGCTCGGTGCTGGTTTCCTCGCCTGGACCATCCAGAAAACCGGCCGGAGCCTCTGGCTACTCGCGAGCGGGGCGTTCCTTGTCACCCTTTACCACGCGCAGGCAGCGGCCTGGATCGTTGCCGCTACCTCTATCCCCTGGCTCGGGTTCGTGTGGACCTGCAAACCAACCCTCGGCCTCGCGGTAGGCCTCCCGTATTTCCGCCGGGGGCACGTCGTCTCGGCCGTGCTCTTTCTACTGTTCACTCTCGTAGTCTTTCCTGCGTGGCCCGGCCGCTGGCTCGAGGCCATCAAGGACACACCCGACGTCGTGGCGCCGCTCACCCGGCCGGGTGGATTCCTTTTGCTGCTCGCCCTGCTCCGGTGGCGGCACCGGGAGGCATGGCTCTTCCTGGCCCTCGCGGTGGTGCCACATACCATCTTGATACACGAGACCTTGCCACTCGCCCTCGTCCCGCAAGGTACGCGCGAGTCGCAGGTGTACTCGTTGACCACGCTCATTGCGGCGGCGATCCAGTCCACCGCGCCGGAGACAACCTTTTCGGGCTATCTCGCGTACAACTGGTGGTTCGTGTTGGTACTCGGGTATCTCCCCGTGCTCGTCATGCTGCTCCGGCGGAGCAAGGCTCCGTCGCCGGTGATGGTTCTCCAGGATCCAAACAAGAAACATTCGGCCGCATCAACACCATGACCAGGGCCGGGAGGTAGACGAGAAGAAGAAGCACGGGCCACTGGTGAGTATTCTCCTGGATCAGCGGAAGGTTGGTCCGCCGCCAGAAGATCACCACCCCAGCCACCTGGGTCAGGATCGCGAGCAGGTACGCCTGTGGCCGCGTCGATGGGATGAGGATGAGAGGCACCGTATCGTACAGCATGGTAATCTGGGGAACGCATGCGAGCGCGGCGAGCATTCGCCCCTCGGGCCGGCGCCAGCGCAGCAGCGCCGCGAGAAGGAGGAACCCGCCTGGCCGGGTCACGGGAGCAAAGTGGCCTGATTCATGGAGTCCCGGCAGCCATGCGGCGAACCACCCTGGCCACACCAGGAAACTGATCGCGGTCAGGAAGACCGCACCGATGATGGCCGGCCTGCTCGCGTAGCCGGCGGCCAGCGCCAGGCCGACGGATGGCTTGGCCGCCCACAGGAAGCCGAGCATGGGTAGAAGGGCGGAGGCCGTCATGATGAGAGACCACTGACCCCAGGTTACGCTCGCCAGCGCCCCAGCGCTCACGCATCCGATGAGAAGTGGCTTGCGATCCCACCCGGCGTACGCCAACGCAGTCATGCCCACTGCCACGAAGATGGATTGCGCATGCACCAGGCTGAGCCAGCCGAGTGGCAGAATGAGAAGAAGCGCGGGCAGCGGGTAAAAGAGGGCGACGTCCGGATGAAGGCCGCGCACCACCGTGTAGGGATTTTGTCCCCTCATGAACGCCCGCGCCCCGAGCCAAGGATCGATGAAGTCGGAAATGCCCGGCTTGGGAAGTGCTGCGTGCAGCTCGGACAGAAGAAGGCTGCGACCCCGATCGCGAGAGCGATGACGATTCTACGTCGCGACTCGCGCCTAGCCGCTGAAGTGCCGAACCGACTGGAGCGACCGAAGAACGACAAGGCCGAGCCAACACGAGCGGTCAGCGTAGGGATACGCCGGCCGCTCCCGTGGGGCGACCCTCGCCAGAAAAACAGGCGAGGTATACACCCAAGTCTGGGCCACCGCCCCCGTCAGTCACGGCGCCGCCGGCCGATGCGATCGCTCGAATCAGATCAAATCCTTCCGGGTTTGTGATGAAATGAGAGAGGGCCAGCCACGTGCAGGGGTGAGCGCTCTCTTTGATACGAACGACTTCCTGCGTTGCCCATCCGGAGTCCGGGCCCGGCATGGTGGTCCACAACCGGAACTGGAGTCCCGACGAAGCGCCGATCAGCGCCAGGCCATCACGATAGGGGTAGTTGAGCTCACGCCCCTGCCCGGATGTCCGTGTGCCCCGACTAGCGGCGTTGGCAAAAGCAGGGCCGTCCAGTCCAGCCACTCGAGCCGTCCAACGCAGATGCTCGAGGTCTGGCTGCCTCCAGTTGGTCGTATAGAACGTCCAACCCACGACCAATCTGGGAAACAGGTAGACCGCATCCCCGCTCCGCCATCGTTCATTAATGTGTGCCACGATCAAGCGTGTCGGCTCCGAACGCGTCGGCACGAACGCCCCGCCGACCCCGAGCGCCGCAGCCAAAACGAGGAACACGGTGCCCGTGACGAACCTGGCTCGTGACGGAATCATCCGCAACAAGCGCCGCGATACAGACACGAGGCCTGGGGCGAGGACCAGGATCAGAGCTGGAACAGTGAATAGGACGAGTCGCGTGCCCAGGGGAAATCTGCCCGCAATTGAAGCAATGAACAGTGCGACAAGTGGGGCAGTCAGCAACGCGACTACAGGCCGACCGTGGCGCCGGCGCAAAGAAAAGATCCCCACGGCGTAGGCCAAGCCATTCACCGGCAACAAATATGGAGTTCCGATCCAGACACTGACACCTGTCAGGAGCGAGCGGAGCGCCAGCATGCTCCTCAACACTAGATGCGGTGACGAGGGTGTGAGAAAACCGGGTTCCCAGTATTCACCCATGTAGCGGCTGGGGCCAGGAGAAAGATGCGAACTCGCGATCTGCACGGCATACACAGCCAGCCAAATGAGGCCGCACGCCACGATTCGAGGCTCGAAGCCACCTCTCTCTTTAGACCTCGAAAAGAGGAACAAGCTCGCGAGCACTCCCGCGATGGTGAACGGGGAGGTAAGAGATACGCCCGCTCCAATGGCTCCGGACAGAGCGAGCCATCTCCACGCAGCCTTGCTCTCAAATTCATCGAGGACGACGAGGGTGCGTTCGATGAGCAGGGCCGCGACGAAGGCGTCGATGATGTAAGGCTTGACCTCCATCGAATAGCGCACGAGCCATGTAGATGCAGCCGCAAGGCCGATTGCAATCAAGGCATCCGTGGAGTCGAGCAGTCTTCGGGCTATCGCGAGAAGAAGAAACAGCAGGCCGATCCCGGCAAGGAGAGGAATGAAGCGCAGGGCGTATTCGTTCATCCCCATCACTAGAATCATCAGGCGTTCGCCCAGAACAAACGGAATGGGGGCCACCTGGCCATAGTCCAGCGGCAGGAGCAGCTCCCTGAACGATCGTGCGCCGAGGCTCAGAGCGACCATCGCCTCGTCCCCCCAGAGCGAATCTCGTCTTAGATACTGGAAGACTCGCAAGAGGATCCCGGCAAAGAGGACCACACTTGCTGCCAGGTGAAGTCTCCTGCCGGGTCGCGAGTCCCGAACCGGCGAGTCCTTCGAATTCGCCTCACCAAGCAGCGCCGTAGCCTCGGCCGGCCCGATCATCAGCTCGAGTGCGCCGTGGCTTTCGGTTCTTTTGACCAGGAGGGCGATCGTGTGAGACCCGGCTTCGCCTCAGCAACTTGAGGCCGGCGAGCAGGTGGCAGGAGATTGAAACGAAGGATGTGCCAGAAGGCGGCGACGCCGTCTCGCCAGGTGATCTTCTTCCCTTCCGCATAAGTACGGCCCGAATAGGAAATCCCGATCTCCCAGATTCTCGCCCTTGCCTGGGCAAGGCGAGCGGTGATTTCCGGCTCGAACCCGAAGCGATCGCTCGTCAGCACGAGCGACTGCATCAACGGAGTCCGAACCATCTTGTAGCACGTCTCCATGTCGGTCAGGTTCAGATTGGACAACATATTCGAGATTAGCGTGAGGAGCCGGTTGCCGGCGGAGTGCCAGAAGTAGAGTACCCGCCGGTCACCGCCGAGGAACCGGGATCCGAACACGGCGTCCGCCTCGCCCCGAGCGATCGGGTCGAGAAGTCGGACGAAATCCAGCGGATTGTACTCGAGATCGGCGTCCTGCATCACGACCACGTCTCCGGTGGCGCTGGCGATGCCACTTCGAATCGCAGCTCCTTTTCCCCGGTTGACGGCGTGATGGATCGCAACGTCGATCATCCCGGCTGAGTGGAGGCGGTCGATCACTCCCGCCGTTCCGTCGGAAGAGCCATCGTTGACGGCGATGATTTCCAGTTCGAGTGGCACCGCACGAACGCGGTCCACCACCGCCTCAAGAGTCTGAGCCTCGTTGAATGCGGCGATGACTACCGATACCCGGAAAGTGTCAGACACTTCGTGATCCAATCGCGATCAGCGACTGCCCCACCGGGAGAGGTATCATGTCCTCGAGGCGCAGGATCGGCACCATTGCATCGAACGAGCGGAGCTGCCGTAGTGGAATCCGGGGTGCGCGCAACAGGCGAGCATTCAAGAACCAGCCGAGAGTGCCAACGAGATTGAAGTAGAACGCACGCTCCACGAGCATGCCGGCCTGTGTCATTTTGGCAACGAGCTCTTTGCGCCCATAGCGCCGTGCGTGCCCCAGCTCCCGGTCGAGAGAGCCGTAGAGCACCTTGAGCGCAGGAACGAGAATGATCGCCCGGCCGCCGGGCTCGAGCATGCTCCAGATCGAGCGCATCGCCTCCAGGTCTTCCGAAATGTGCTCGATGACGTTGAGGGCGACGACCGTGTCCAGCCGGTGGCCACGAAATCGTTCCGCGGCGTCCTCGCAGGGCAGTGTCAAATCTTCTACGCGCACATGCTCACGTCCCGAGAACACCCCCGAGAGAATCTGGCGGTAATGCGGATCGGTGTCGGTAAGGAGAAGGAGATCAGGGCGCAGGCGGTCCATCAGAGCCGAGATGTTTCCGATTCCGGATCCCACCTCGCAGATCCGACGTCCGAGGTAGGGTGCGACATGGTCGTATTGCCACTCGTTGTAGCGGGGTGCGGCTCGCATGATTTCGAGCGTTTCAGCTCCCGCCACATCCCGAACAGCGCTCACTCCGTCGGGAGTGCCCGCGGCCAGAATGGAGGCGTCGTCCGGTGTCTGGAGGGCTCCGCCCGTCACTGCGCCCTCGACTCGGCTTCCAGGGTGGGGACCCATCGCGCAAGGTGCGGTGCGTCGTACTCGCCGCTGAGGCAATGTCCCCGAATGCGGAACAGATCCGCGGCCATCCTCACCGAATCAACGGTAAGATTCACTTTCGAGCCCGGCTGGTGAGTCCAATTGACCGGGATCTCGGCAACTCGATACCCGCCCCGCTTGGCCATGACCAGCACCTCGACATCGAAGCTGAAGCCGTTCATGCGCATCCGGGAAAACAGATCGTGCGCCACGGCACCCCTGAAGAGCTTGAACCCGCACTGCGTGTCCTTGATGTCCGCGACCGCAAGCGCCTCCACCAACCGGTGAAATATCCGGCCGATGACATGCCGGTACCACTTCGCACGGACCTGAACACCCCGTGCCTGAAAGGCCCGAGATCCGATGGCGACGTCGGCACCTGCGGCAAGCGCTGCTTCGAGTCGTTCGAGCTCGGCTATTGGGGTTGCGCCATCGGCATCGGCGAACAGAATAAACGCCCCCAGAGAGTTCACGATGCCGCTTCTCACCGCGTAACCTTTGCCGTGGTTGGCAGCGAGGCGGATGAGCTTGACCTCGGGCATGGTTTCCGAAAGGCGGTGGACCAGGGCACTGGTGCCATCGTGGCTGCCATCGTCCACAACGATGAGCTCGAAAGCCCGGCGCGTTTCCCGGCAATACCGAACGACGTCTCGAACGACCGGCTCGAGACGTAGCTCTTCGTTATATGCAGGAACGACGATGGTGAGTTCTAGCGCCCTGGCCATACACGACCCTCCAAGCAACTCCGATGCCCGTTGCGGCGGGCATCCGCAAGCGCGCTAAGGCGTTCGCCATATTTCTGTTGCAATGTGAGGGCAGGTGTCCGACAGACGTGGGAGCCAGCGGTGTGGCCGGCTTCCCACATCACCGCAGTCGACCGCTCCAGGCGCCTTCGGAATGAACAGGATCCAGTGACAATTTGGCGAAAGCAGCCATCGAATGCCAGTTCTGGCAGCAGCGGACGGCCCGCTCGCTTTGGTGTGGGCGGACCGCAACACACGGGGGCCTAGCCCTGCATCGAACGCCCTCCCGATGCGAGGCTCGGACCGGACTGCTGCGGTGTAAGCCCAACCTGGTGGTTCGCTTAAGGAAGCGCAGGACGCTCTCCAGTATCGCCGCTGCCTCGGCTCGTCCCTTGCCTCGGACCCGAGGGGAGCGAGGCAAACCATCCCCCAAGCGAGAGACCATGCGGACTCGTGTCGCAAAGTGGCGGTCCAATGACGCCGGGCAGGGACTGACGGAGTACGCGTTGATCCTTGCGCTCCTGGCCCTGGGGATTGCGCTTTCCTTGACCCTGATGCGCAATACGATCGGGATCTCGATGCAGGGTGCGAGTGACAAGCTCGATGGCGCCGTACCGGTCACCGCCTCGGGGAGCGGTACCGAGACCGCAGGGGGAAGTGGCGGCGGTGGCACGGGGAATATCGGCAATGGCGGCAATGGCGGTGGGAACGGCAACGGAAACAATGGCGTCGGAAACGGCAACGGCGGGCCCAATGGGAGCGGTCCGGGTGGAGGCAATGGGAACGGCAATAACGGGAATGGCAACGGGAATGGTGGGTCGACCACGCCGTAGCCTCGCGTTAGCTTCCTAGAGTTCCCATAACAAAACACCAAAGCCTCACGCGCGAGACCTGCTTCGGGACGTGCCCGAGGATCGCTGATGCCTAAGCTGGTGATCCAGATTCCCTGCTTTAACGAGGCCGAGACTCTTCCGATCGTCCTCGGGGATCTTCCGCGCACCCTCCCTGGCATCGACGCCATCGAGTGGCTGGTGATCGACGACGGTAGTGCCGACCACACGGCGGAGGTGGCGCGGGCTTGTGGTGTGGACCACCTCGTCTCCTTCCCGCAGCACCTCGGCCTGGCGAGGGCGTTCATGGCCGGCCTCGACGCGGCGGTGCATGCCGGCGCGGACATCATCGTCAACACCGACGCTGATCACCAATACCGCGGCGAGGACATCCCCAAGCTGATCGCTCCGATCCTCGCAGGAAAGGCGCAAATGGTGGTAGGCAGCCGGCCGATCGAGACGATGGGATTCTCGCCTCTGAAACGGTTGCTCCAGCGCATGGGAAGCCGGGTCACCAGATTCGTGAGTCGAACCGACGTCGCGGACGCGCCGAGTGGGTTCCGCGCCTTGAGCCGGGAGGCGGCGCTTCGGCTCCACGTGTTTGGCGAGTATACATACACCGTCGAGACGATCATTCAGGCAGGCCGCAATGGGCTGGCAGTGACGTCGGTTTCAGTGGGCGCCAACCGAGTATCGAGAAAATCACGCCTCGTGCGCGGCACTGGTAGCTATCTCGCTCGGCAAATCCTCACGATGCTCCGCGTATTCATGACCTACAAGCCGCTCCGGTTCTTCGGGATACCCGGTGCGATCCTATTTGGCTGCGGATTTCTGATCGGCGCCCGGTTTGCCTATCACTATTCCCAGGGGCAGGGATCGGGGCACGTGCAGTCGCTGATCCTTGCGGCATTGCTCATGGGAATGGGATTCTTTCTGGTGGTCGTCGGGTTTCTGGCTGACCTGCTCGCCGTCAACCGATCGTTACTGGAGGCGTTGGACTGGCGGCTCAAGAAGCTGGAGGAGAACTCGAACGAGCCGACGTGGCGCCATGCTGGACGAGATTGAAGATCTCGGCCGACTTCCTCGTGATATCTAAGATATGTCTGGGTGATGGACTAGCGACCGCCCACCATCACCCTACCAAAATGTCTACGAACGCCAGATCACGCTCACTCCAGCCCTATTCCGACGAAGGCTCGGCGCGCGTGGGAAGCGCGGCCACCTTCCAGAAACCTGCAACAGCGGTGAACGCAACCTCCACAACGAAAGCGCACAGTCGGCTGAGGCCCACGAAGAGGAGCGCGCTGGACTCACCCATCCATCCCCGCGCGAAAAGAAAGAGCACGCCCTCGCGAACGCCGATACCGCCGGGAGCAAAGATGCTCAGTGCACCGACTCCCCAGGAGACGCACAGAGCCACGAGCAGTGGCAAGACCTGCCCATAAGGCAATGGTGACACTGCCCGGGCCAGACTCCAGTGAGCGGCAAGCGAAAGACACCATGAGCACAAGTAGGTCAAACAAAGACGAGCCATTGATCCCAGTTGACGTCGAGCCACTTCAAGGCCCATCCACCTGCGCCAACTTCTCCCCATGCGGGGCAGCGCCATCAACGCAATGACTACCAAGCTGAGGAGGGCGAAGGCGGTGACGATCCATCGAGTGGCTCTCTCCAACGCCGGCGGACTGCCGAAGAGCAAGCCCGCGCCCGCCACGAAAACAGCGCTTGCCAGGCCCAACCCCGTCTCCCAGACGAGTGAAGTCACGATCGTTGGGCCGGACACCCCAGCGTCGAGCACCATGCGGGCGCGCACACCTTGGGCGAGCAATTTCCCGGGAACGTACTTGGGCAACTGAGAAAGGGCGAAGGCCCGGAAGAGCCGATCGCTCGACACCTCTGCACCCAGGGTACGCAGGATTCGGCGCCAACCCGAAAAGACGATTAGGTACTGGAATCCAATCAATCCGACGGTCAGCACCAGCCAAGGCAATGGCAGTAAGGTGAGCCGGTCAGAGAGATGGAATTCTCGCCACTTTGGGACGACGTATACCACGCAGGCGTAGGCTACGAGGCCCCAGAAGGCGAGATTGCCGATCATCAGCCACCGGGCTCGCACATTCACGAGGCCTATCCCTTCGAGCGAGGAGGCGCGGGAAAACGGTGCGCATCTTGATGATCACGTCAGCTTATCCGGCGAACACGAACGATTCCAGAGGCATCTTCATACATGAGCTCGCGAGATCGCTCGTGGATGAGGGAGCGAGCGTCACCGTGCTTGCGCCGGGGGCGAGATCGGCGCCAGGAAGTGAAACGCGCGATGGGGTCAAAGTCCAGCGAGCGACCTACTGGATCCCTCGGTGGCAGGCACTCGCCGAAGGAGTGGGGGGGATTGTGCCAAACCTGCGGCAGAATCCCCTGCTTCTCCTGCAGGTGCCGTCCCTAATCGTTGCCCTCATTTGGCGGGCGCTCACATTTCATGAAACTTTCGACATCATCCATGCACACTGGATATACCCGGCCGGGCTTGCTGGATGGCTCGCGAGCAAAGTCCGTTCGACTCCACTCGTGGTGACGAGCCACGGTAGCGATCTCAACTTCAGCAGTCGTTTTCAGGTTCTCCGAGTACTCAGCCGGTTCGTGACCAGGAGAGCAGCTGTCTGTGTAGGAGTCAGCCACGCGATGGTCGAAGCATTCAAGGGCCTGGGCGTTGCTTCTAGTAGAGTTGCCTTCATCCCACTCGGAGTCGATTCGAAGCGCGTGAACGACATGGCGCTGGGCGAGCCTGGTCCCGTAATGCGCAGATACTTTGACCATACGGGGCTACGCATTGTCTATGTTGGAAGGCTGATTCCGCTGAAATCGGTCGAGACGCTCCTCAAAGCCCATGGCGAACTCGAACGCAGGGGCCATGACATCGCCACTCTGGTTGTTGGGTCTGGCCCCAGTGAGAATCGGCTTCGCGCCTATGTCCGTGATAACGACTTGAAGGATGTTTTCTTTACGGGTGCTCAACCGCCCGGCTCTGCCGTCGCCTACATGTCGACCGGCCAAGTGCTTGTATTGCCCTCGCGATCAGAGGGTAGAGGGCTGGTATTGTTGGAGGCTATGTCCTTGGCCATCCCGGTCATAGCGAGCGACATACCGGGACCGCGCGAGCTCGTCCGTGAGGGGGAAACGGGAATGCTCTTCCCCGCAGGGGACTTTGTCGCCCTGGCTGATCGCCTGGAGCAACTTGTCCTCGACTCCGGGCTCGGGCGCCGTCTAGGCGATGGCGGACGCCGCATGGTGGCCGCGGAGGGGCTCTCGATGCAAGAAAGTGCTCGACAGCATATCGAGCTTTACACGGGACTCAAGTCAGCCGACTCCCCACAAAGAAATCGAGTAGTTCCTGTGGTGACGCTAGCGTCCCGACTTCGACGGCATCCCTTGAGGACGCTAAGCCGTGGAATCTTCAAGACGGTTGTCGGACGTTTGCGATACTCTCGCGGGACCGGATACGATTCGGAACGATATTGGACAGACCGATTTAACAAGTATGGTGCCTCCCTTCGTGGGCCTGGTCATGAGGCACTCTCAGAACAGGAGAACGCGACTCAGTACAACACCGCTGCGCTGAGGCTCCAAAGCTTCTGCCAGCAGGAGGGAATCCACCTGGCTGGTGCCAGCGTACTCGAGATCGGATGTGGTACCGGTTTCTACACACGGCTGTGCTTTGAAGCAGGCGTGTCCGACTACACGGGAATCGACGTTACCGGGTCTCGCTTCGCGGATCTTCGTGAACGCTTCCCGTCATTCAGATTCCTCAAGGCGGATATCACTGCTGAACCACCACTCGGAAGCTTCGACGTAATCCTGATGATCGATGTCGTCGAACACATCGTGGAGGAAGCGCTCCTGGAGCGTGCGATGAACCACGTCCGAAGCGCCCTCGCACCAGGTGGCACCTTCATAATCTCTCTTCCAGACGTCCAAGTGGAGGGGTGGTCCACGTCGCTCTTCTATCTGCGCTTCTGGCCGATGGCTGCCATCGATTCCAGATTTCCGGGATACAGGAGAAGCCCCTGGGTGCCCTTCCGCAATGGTCATCTGTTTGCGGTACAAGACCCGCGCTTCACTGCCGAATGATTGCCCCAGCTCCTGACCGCTTTCCTAGTGGGCATGGTTAGCATACCGCCGGCAGCGCCAAGAATGTCGCGCTACCTAAGAACCGGATCGCCGGGCCCTGGATCCCGCCCGTCGCTCGTCATGCCTTCGACGATGCATCCACGTGGCGACTGTCGGACTGTATTCGCACATCCTGCCATAGCCATCAAGGCGGCGGGAAGTTTTCTGTAAGCCGCACGCGGGACGATAACGTTAAGAAGTAACATCGAGTCTAGGCGTGACGCGCACTACTGCGGCCCGAGGCGCTGTTGCACGACCGTGAGGCGCGGCACCCCAATGTGTGGATCTTCGCGGGCAAGCAGTGCGGCGATGCCGCGGAGCGTGCGGGAACGAACTTCCGAATCGGGGTGGCGGGCAGCACGGGCCAGGATAGTATACCAGCGGGAGCCCTCCATGTGTCGGATGATGCGCCGCTCCACGGCGGGATCGAGTCCCTCCGCCCGTACGATGGTTCTGGTCGGGCCGGAGATTCCCGCGAAGGTGGGATAGTAGGCGATGGGCCAAGAATCGAGGCCGAGGGGATAGGCGAGGACCACCGTGACCAAGAGCGCACCCGCGACTATCGAGACGGCGCGGCGTTCAGGCCCAGGTTCAGTCGTGGGAGTTACCAGGCGACCCCACGGCACGAACACGACGTAGCAGGCCCAGAGCGGCCAGAAATTGATCCCGATGACGACAGCGCAGGCCGCATGGAATGCGAGTCCCCCGGCCACAGCCCATGGTCGGAGTCGGGGAATGATGATAAGCCAGAGGAACAACAGCTCGAAACAGACGACGCTAAGCGCCGAGAGCCGGAGCATCAGCGGCCAGTGATCGAGCGGTACAAGCGGAGTGAAGCCGGAAAGCTCGGCCCATTTCTGATAGAGGATGTACTTGAGATTGTCGGACCAGATCCACGATAGCCCGGTGGAAGCCTTGGCGATCCCCGGCCAGTAATAAGCGAGACCGATCAACAGGCCCATGAAGGCAAGCGGGCGGCCGTAGGCGGGGGAAGGTGAGGGGATCCCCCGCTTCCCAAGCGTTAGTGCGTCGGTGGCAGGACTCACCGCAAGAATCGCCGCGAACCAGGTGATGTTGTGGTAATGGTTGACCTTGCCCCAGAGCTCCGGGACACCGAGCACATAGAGGCTCCCGAGAACGGCGAGCGGAGCAGAGACTCGATAGGCGACACCGAGCGTGGCAGCTATCGCGGCCAGCAGTGTCATGACCTGGGCCGCGCGCACCGGACCCGGCGCAATAGGAAAGGCAGTAAGCCAGCCAGTTAGGGGTGGCGGAAAGAGCAAGTCTTTGGGAAGGCCTGCCATCCACACGGGATGCTCCCACACGCAGAGAAAAGCGAGCAGTCCAAAGACGACGATGCGCGTGACGGCGAGGTCTACGGGTGATCGCGTTTCGCGGAGATACGCCGAGAGCCATGGCATGGATGACCAGGAAGGTGCCAAATCAAACTTCGGAGCACCAACCAACCGGGCCTTCATTTGCGTCTCCTCGGCATTCCCTACAGAGTGACATACCGGCGCGGTTCGGTGTGCGCCTCCGCACTACTTCCTCGATCGGCCACTGGCATTCCGAGAAAGCTGCCACTCGGTTACATCTTCGTCGCTGAGAAGAGATAGAACAGTGCGACGTCGCGTAAGAAAGCCAGATTTCATCGCGCCCTTCATTATCCTGGGCGCGCTCGGCCTTGCGTTGGTAGCTGAGCACACGCGTACACTCCAGACGACCGGGCCACTTCTTGTCATCGGCCACCTAGCAGAGCTCGTGGCGGGCCTGGTAATTGTAGCCCTGTCGGCCGCCATCGGAATTGTGGTGCTCCGAAAGTTCGTCCTTCGCCAGCTCACACCCTTAGAGTCGATCTTGTTCGGAGTCGCTGTTGGAGTCGGGGTTCTCGCGACGAGTATTCTCGCGGCATGCCTCGTTATCGGTGTGCATGTCTGGAGCCTGGGCGTTCTGCTAGCCGGGCTGGTGATACTATTCCGCGCTGCACCCGCCGAAACAGTGTCCCTCATACGGCAGGCCGTCAGGGACGTTGTAATCCTCACCGGGAACGGACGTTCCCGCCTCGTTCTCGCTTGGTTCGCCCTTACAGCCACATTTCTCTTCTGCCTGGCGCTTGCCCCTCCGAGCGACTGGGATTCCTTGATGTATCACTTGGAGATTCCGACCCTCTGGCTGCGCGAGGGAAAGATCTTCGTACCCGAGGGCAACATTCACACAGCCCTCATCGGTGTCCCGCACATGCTGTATCTGCCGTTGGTAGCGATCGGCAGCGTTTCCGCGCCGGCCGTGGTGAGTGCAGCGATGGCACTGCTCGTGGGGCTGGTAGGATTCGGGCTCTGCTCACGCTTCTTCAAGCCCCCTTCGCAGAACTACCTCCTGGCCATCCTTTGGGGCTCGCCTGCCATCCTACTGGTAGCGATTACGCCCCGGGTGGATGTCACCCTTACCCTCTTTACTCTTCTCGCCCATTTCGCGCTTCTCCTCGCCTGCTTCGATCGGGTACCAGGGCGCTGGCTAGAGCTTGCGGCTGTCCTGCTTGGCTTTGCATTTGGTGTGAAGTACCAGGCGGGCCTCTATGGGACTGCGCTACTGCCGCTGATCCTCGTCGCGTGCATGCGCCGGAGCAGCGGCCTCACCGAAGCCTGGCGCCCCTTCATCCGATTCGCGGCCTTGGCCGTCGTGGCCGCCAGTCCTTGGCTGCTCAAAAACGCACTCCTCTTTCATGCCCCATTCTCTCCGTTTCTCGCTCCTCGAACGGTCGATCCTTGGCTGGCCTCGATCCTCGGCGGCTCCACCCCGGTATCCATACCGGACTCCCGTGTTTTCCAGATCCAGCAGGAGGCGCGTACCGCCTTCAACCTCGCAGACGCATTCCTCCACCCCGGCCGTCTCTCGATCGAGACCGAGTCAAGATTGTACTTTCTCTGCCCCGTACTTCTATTGTTGCCGTTGTGGATTCTGGCGATTGGTGAACCCATTCTCGGCGCCCTAGGTGGGCCCGCGCTCATATACCTGGCTCTCCTCCTCCTCCCCTTCCCCGAAACCAACCTCAGATACCTGATTCCAGCTATCGTGCCGCTGACGATCGTCGCCACGGTGTTGGCGGTCCGTTTCTCCGAAAGGCTGCCGCGATACCTCGGGATCTTCGCTCGCGCGTCGTTGGTCGTCGTCTGCCTTCTCCCGGCTGGCTTCACGATGTCGGTCTGGTTATCCGGAACTCGAACGGTGCAAAACCTTATCGGCGCCACTTCCGACGGGGCATATCTGCGGAGCCATTTTCTGCCATACGTCCGCGCCAGTGAACGGGTAACGGAGTTTGCCAATCGGACGCTTCGTCCTGAGAGTCGGGTCTTGATGCTGTATGAGTCCCGTGGACTCTACTTCAACATGCACGTCATCGAGGACACCCGGCTCGTGAATTGGCCGCAGTTGGCGGCGGCACTCCGCCCCGGCTCATGTCTGGAGGGGTCTCGGATCACCCACATCCTGGCCGGGGGCGGGACGGCAGCCTATTACGAGCGACGCGGCGTAAGCCCGGAAGTCCTGCGGTGGAAGGACTTCGAGCGCTTTGCGGCCGCTTGCCTCACCCCGATATATGCGGACACCGGCGCCACGCTTTACCGCGTCGGTCGGCCAACCGAGAAGTAACCTCCAACGGTCAAATTGGTCCAAGTCCCCAAACCAACGATTCGGCTCCGGTTCGCCCCTATTGACCCATTCGAAGGCTTCCCGGAAACGATGACCAGTGCACGGTCGACGCCCCTCGGAACGCGACGCGCAAGCGGCAGTACGTGTCTACCGCCACAATCCGGTAGCTAAGCGGCTCCGGGACGTAGCTGCGCGGAAAAACCGATGGCCCGCAACGTCAGGGGCGCTCCTCGACGACTTCGTGGAGCGGCATAACGGAAACCGGAGGAGCAGTGTGTTCGGGGGTTCGCCTGCGTTAGGTTCTTGGAGCTCCCATGACAATTCTCCATGCACCAACGCGCTGACGGCGAACGCCTGCCCCGAGTGGTCGTCCTCGGCGGCGGATTGTCGGGCGCGGCCGCGGCCTACGCGCTGGCTCAGGCCGGCCTCGGCGAGGTGACGGTGGTGGAGAGCGGGGATCGGATCGGCGGCCTCGCGGGCAGCTTCGAGCGCGAGGATCACTTCTATCCGCTCGGCTACCATCACATCCTGCACCGCGACGCCACCCTGCTCTTCTTCCTGAATCTCATCGGCGCCCTCCCCGCCGTGCGCTGGCGGCGGGTACGGATGCTCTTCCATCTGTCGGGCGGTTTCTACGATCTCGCCAGCCCCGCCGGCTTCCTCCGCTTTCCGATGCCGCTCGCCGACAAGGCTCGATTCGTGAGGCTGATGCTCCGGGCCTTCGGCAAGCAGGATTGGCAGGAATGGGAGGATCGGAGCGCGGCCGAGCTGGTCGACCAGTGGGGCGGGCCCGGGGTGCGCACGGCCATCTTCGAGCGACTGACCCGGCTCAAGTTCGAGCTGCCCTGCGACGAGGTGAGCGGCGCCTGGCTCGGCGCACGGCTCTACTACCGCGAGGGGTCCGCCCCGCTCGGCTACATCCCGGGCGCCAACTGGACCAAGGTGCTCTGCGACGGCATGTCGGCGCTGCTCGATCACGCGGGTGTCCGGGTGCTCCTCGAGTCGCCGGTCGAGCGCCTCGAAGGCTGCGACGGAGAGATCCGCGAGGTAATCCTCGCCGGCGGCAGGCGACTCGGCGCCGACGTCGTGGTCAGCACCGTGCCCACCGAGGTCTACGGCCGACTGCAGCCGGGCGACACGACCCCGCATCTGTCCGACATCCAGTACTCCGGGCTCATCTCGGTGGTCTGCGCGACGCGCCAGGCGGTGCGGCCCGACGCCTACTGGATCAATCTCGCCTCGCTCGACCGGACGGCGTGCGGAATCTTTCTCCTGACCTCGCTCAACCCCACCATCGGCCGGCCTGGCGACACCTGCGTCAACTTCGTCACCCATCTCCGGAGCCGCGACCGTCCTCTCTTTCGCCTCTCCGACGAGGAGCTCCTCGGTCGCTACAAGGAGGACTTCCGCGCCGTCTTCGGATTCGAGCTCGAGCCCACCTGGACCAACGTGGCCCGGGTCCCGATGTATTCTCCGGTGTTTCTGCGCGGCTTCCGGAGCCCGCCGATCCGGAGCGCCACCTGGAGCAACGTCTACTTCGCGGGCAATTATCGGATGCCGTCGATCGTCTCCACCGGAACGGCCCTGCGCTCGGGCCTCGAGACGGGCCAGGCCCTCCTCGAGGACCTCGGATCGCGCAGCGACCTGCTCGCCGGCGCGACGGGCTTTCGCCTGCCGGGAATGCCCCGTGGCTGAGCCCGCCGCGGTCGCGCGCTGACGTGCGCCGTTATTCCTCGTGGGGCCGCTATCCGTCCGCGACGCATACGCGGATTCTCCCCGTCACCTGGCGATCCGAGGTTCCCGACCTCCAGCACCTGGCCGAGAGCGTGCTGCCGTACGCGTACGGCAGAAGCTACGGCGACAGTTGCCTGAACGACGGCGGCGCCCTGCTCGACGTCTCCGGGCTCGACCGGCTGATCGCCTTCGACGACAAGGAAGGACTGCTCCGCTGCGAGGCCGGGGTGACCCTCGCCCAGGTGCTGGCGTTCTCGGTGCCGCTCGGATGGTTCCCCCCCGTGCTGCCCGGTACGAGATGGGTCTCCGTCGGCGGCGCCATCGCGAACGACATTCACGGCAAGAATCATCACCGCGCCGGGACCTTCGGCGCCCACGTGCAGAGGCTCGAGCTGCTCCGCTCCAGTGGCGAGCGGCTGGTCTGCTCGGACTCCGAGAACCGCGACCTGTTCCGCGCCACCATCGGGGGACTCGGACTCACCGGCGTGATCCTGTGGGCCGAGCTGCGCCTCAGGCGGGTCGAGGGATCCGGCATCGAGATGGAGCGCATCCGGTTCCAGGGCCTGGACGAGTTCTTCTCGCTCGCCGCCGAAGACGCGGACCACGAGTACACCGTGGCATGGGTGGACTGCCTCGCCCGGGGCCGTCGTCTCGGCCGGGGCATCTACATGCGCGGCGATCACGCCGTGCTCGACGCCGCCGATCCCGATCCGCTGGCCGGCCCGGCCCTGACCATGCCCGGCGATGCCCCCCGCGCACTGCTCAACAGGGTGACGATGAGCGCGTTCAACGGCGCGTACTACCGGCGACAGCCCCGAACGCGAGACCGGAGAGTGGTTCCCTACACGGGCTTCTTCTTTCCTCTCGACGGGGTGGGAGACTGGAGCAGACTCTACGGGAAGCCCGGGTTCCTCCAGTATCAGTGCGTCGTGCCGGATGACCCCGTGGGAGGCGCAATGCGCCAGATCCTCGACCGCGTCGGCGCATCCGATCAGGTCGCGACGCTCGCGGTGCTCAAACGGTTCGGCGCGGCGCCGGCGGCCGGACTGCTCTCCTTTCCCCGGCCGGGCCTGACGCTGGCCGTCGACTTCGGCTTCCGTGGCGAGCCCACCCTGCGGTTCCTCGAATCGCTGGACACCATCGTCGTGGAAGCCGGCGGCGCCGTGTATCCCGCCAAGGACGCGCGCATGAGCGGACCGAGCTTCAGACGGTTCTTCCCGGCGTGGTCCGCCTTCGCCGGCCATATGGACCCGAAGTTCTCGTCCTCGTTCTGGAGGCGGGTCAATGCAGCGTAGCGGCCGGAGAGTGCTCATCCTGGGCGCGACGTCGGCCATCGCGCAGGAGACCGCGCGCGTGTTCGCCGCGCACGGCGCCCATCTCTTTCTGATCGCCCGCGACTCCGTCAAGCTGGCGAACCTCGCGGACGACCTCCGCTTGAGGGGCGCCGGTCAGGTCTACACCGCCGTCCTGGACGTGCTCGAGGTGGCCCAGCACGAGGATGTGCTGGAGGTCGCGTTCAGAACGCTTGGTCTCGTCGATGTGGCGCTGATCGCGCACGGAACGCTGCCCGATCAGTCGCGCTGTGAGAGCAACACGTCGGAGATGCTTACCGCCGTCGCGACGAACTTCATGGCCACCGCGGCGTTCCTCACTCCGCTGGCCAACCGGCTCGAGGCGCAGGGCCGGGGTTGCCTGGCGGTGATCAGCTCGGTCGCGGGGGATCGTGGCCGGCAGAGCAATTACGTGTATGGCGCCGCCAAGGGCGGGCTGGATCGATTCCTTCAGGGTCTGCGCAATCGCCTGTATCGGGCGGGGGTGGCGGTCGTCACCATCAAACCCGGCTTCGTCTCGACGCCGATGACCGCGTCGATGAAACAGAACGTTCTGTTCGCCAGTCCGGCCCGCGTCGGTCGAGGGATTTACAGCGCCATCCAGGCCAGGCGAAACGTGGTGTACCTGCCCTGGTTCTGGCGCCCGATCATGTTCGTCGTGACCTCCCTCCCCGAAGCCGTCTTCAAGCGGCTTCCGCTTTAGGCGATCCGGCAGCTACCACTTGAGCACGCCCAGCAGATTGCTGTAGTCGTCGGTCCACAGGCGCCTGCCATCCGCCTTGGCCAGCGGCCGCCACCTTCCGTCGCCGGCAAGCGCGCCGAGGTCCGCCTCCCTCTCGACCAGCACCACCCAATCGGCCGCCGCCTTGAAGTCCGCTTGCTGCGCCTTGGTCAAGGCCACGAAGCTGATGCGGCCGACGAGCCCGGCATCGCGTGCCTCCGACGCGACGACGGGCGCCAGGTCGAGATGCCGGTTGCTCAGGTGCAGAACGATCGCACCACCCGGTCGCAGCTTGGCGCGGTAGAGGGCGATCGCCTCACGGGTCAGCAGGTGAACGGGAATGCCGTCGGAGCTGAACGCGTCGAGCACCAGCAGGTCGTACGACCGGTCGGGCGCCCGCGCCAGCGACAGGCGCGCGTCGCCGAGCACCACCTGGAGGCCCGGGGCGCACGTGAGATACGTGAAGTACCGCGAGTCCCGGGCGATGCGCTCGACCGCCGGATCGATCTCGTAGTAGGTCCAGCTCTCTCCCGGCCGGGCGTACGCGGCCAGCGTGCCGCTGCCGAGCCCGACCACCGCCACGCGCCGGCCAGGCGCCGGAGCCAGGCTCTTCATCGCCGCGCCCAGCGGCCCTTCCTTTGCGTAGTAGCTGAGCGGATCGCAGCGCCGCTCCGGCGCCAGCGCCTGCGCACCGTGCAGCGTGGTGCCGTGATAGAGCGTGTGATATCGCCCCGTCCGATCCTCCCGCACCCGAAGCACGCCGAAGAAGCTCCGCTCGGCGTGCACCAGTCGCGGCCCACCGGCGGAAGGCAGCACCGAGGCGGCGAGCACTCCCGCCATGCTCGCGCCGAAGCGGAGCGGGCGGTCCTTCCAGGCATAACAGAGCGCCGCGACGCAGGCCGAGGCGATCGCCACGCCGATGACCGGCGCCATGTGCGGAAGCGTCGTCTCCGCCACGAGGCCCCGCGCCACCGGCGCGAGGCCCGCCATCAGGAGGGCCGGCACCAGTCCCCACGCCAGGTCCACCGCCGGCGCCACCACCTTGCCGGGAGCGACCGGCTTTGCCGGGCGGAGAAAGCACGCCAGCGCCAGCACCAGCGGATACTCGGCCACGCTGTCGAACACGTGCGGCGCGATCACCGCGTTCATGATCCCGCCCAGGACGCCGCCGAGCGAAAGCATGAGGTAGAAGTCGGTGAGACGCTCCGCCGGGGGCCGCAAACGGGCCAGCTCGCCGTGACAGACCATCGCCGTCGAAAAGAACGCCGCGAGGTGCAGCAGCATCAGGAGGGTGGGAGCGCCGCCGATATTCCACGCCCACACGAACATGAGCGGGATGATCGCGAACGGCTGCACGAACAGCATGACGGGGTGCCTCAGCGGTGACCGCCGGGCGAACACCAAAACAAAGCTGAGGAGATAGAGGGCGAGCGGGACGACCCACAGGAAGGGCGCCGCGGCGATGTCGGTGCTGATGTAGCTGGTGACCCCGAGCAGCAGGCTCGACGGCACGAAGGCGAAGAGGATCCAGCGCAGCCGCATGGCGGGCGTCACTCGTGGCGCCTTTCCGCCCTCCGTCTTCTCCGTCCTCTGCGTCCTCTGTCCTCTGCGTCCTCTGCGTCCTCTGCGTCCTCTGCGTCCTCTGCGTCCTCTGCGTCCTCTCTCCACGCCACACCGCGGCCGCGCAGAGGAGAATCGCCACCGCGAGCAGCCGGTAGCCGTCCGCCCAGGCCACGCGCTGCTCGGCCAGCCGGAGCGAGGGCTCCACGACAAAGGGATAGGCGAGGAGCGCGAGCAGGCTGCCGAGGTTGCTCGCCGCGTAGAGCGGATACGGGTCGTCCGCGCCCAGGAACCCGCCGCGGCTGAACCACTGCTGGAGCAGCGGCGCCGTCGTCGAGAGCACGAAGAACGGCACACCGAGCGACACGGTGAGGAGCGCCAGCAGCCAGAGGGTCGGCGCGCCTTCGACCGGGGGTACCCACCCCTCGGGCACACCCACCGGCACCAGGGCGAGCGCCAGGCCGAGGAGGGCGAGGTGGAGCACGACCTGGCCTCGCGAGGGCACGACGCGCGACACGCCGTGGGCGTAGGCGTAGCCGAGGAGGAGGACCGCCTGGAAGAACAGCATGCAGGTGGTCCAGACCGCCGCCGTCCCGCCCAGCAGCGGCAGGACCATCTTGGAGAACATCAGTTGGACCGTGAAAAGGAGGGCGGCACTCAAGAAGAGCGTCGCCCCGAAGAGCAGAGTCACGTCGCTGGCCTCCGCGAGGGCGCTATCGGAGCAGCTCGAATCCGGCCGCTTCGAAATGTCGGTCGAACGCGAACGCGTGGGTGAGCTTTTCGCGAGTCATGATCTCGAAGCTCACCGCGTCCGTGAGCGAGAACCTCTGATCCTGGAAGCGCGCGAGCCAGTGCGTCTTTGCCTCATGAATGATCTCCGGGGTCACTGCCAGCCAGAGATGGGCGGGATCTTCGAGGAGCTTGGTCAGGACCGCCAAGGCCACCGCCGGTCCCCTGAGATACAGCAGGTGGGTGTGGAACTCACTCAGCACGAGCGTCGAGCCGACGTAGCGTCCACCCGACTTGTGGTACGCTCGCGCGAGAGACACGGCGCGAGTGTGGTATTGGTCTCGGAGGTGGCTCAGTGCCAGCAGCGCCCCGGTGTCAACGAGGACGCGCACGTTTTCGCGGACGGGGTGATTTCGCCTTCTCCCCGCGCCACGCCTCGTAGCCCCCGCCGTAGAGGTAATGGTCGGGCCGTTGAGAAAGGTCCGGTGGGATATCCGCATCGCTGGCGGTACCGATCAGATGGCTGAACGCCGAGCCGGGCGCTGCGTCGGCGAGCGTCCCGCTCGCGAGCTGCCACAACCCGCGCCGGAGCAGCTCGGTGCGTGGAAGGCCAGTCTTGGCAACCATGGCCTCGAGCAGTTGTCGGTCGCGCGCCTCCAGGTAGACCATGACCTGCTCGCGCACCCGTCTCGGCTTTTTCGCCATGCCCTGCCTCCTGCCGCGGTACTAGTATGCTGGACTAGTATGATACGATAGCACGCCCGCTCCCCTTCAGGCAAGCGCACCGTCGCGTGCCGATGGCGATCCTCGGCGTCATTCCCGCGCTGACGCTCGCCGTCGTTCTCCTGTTCCGCCGCCTGGGGCCCAGGGTCGGTCTCGCGCTGGCCTGGCTCGGGGCCGCGCTTTCCCTGGCACTCCCTGTTGACATCCGCACCGTTCACGAGCGGCGCGGTGCATTTCCGCGCCGCGCTCGCCAACATCGTCGTACTCATTGCGCTGGCGATCTATCTCGCTCTCGGCAGGAGGGTCGGTCAGTCGCCCGGCCGTCTCGAAGGGCCGATCACTGCCGGGCTCGCCATGGTGTTGATGTTTCTCGTCGGTGAGACGGTCTTTGCCGCCGTTCCTTCCAGCCACGCCGTCGGCTACACCCTCTCGTCGAAGCTGTGGCTGGAGCGGTACTGGAGACCGTGGTCTACAACCTGGGGAGTCCTGGATCGGATACCAGAGACGAGTACCGCCGCCTGCTGGAGCAGCCCGAGCAGCCGGCTGGAATCATCCTCGTCTACTACACCAACGATATCGAGCGGGCATGCGAGGGGGCCGGGATGCCGCACGGTGATCTGCGGCCGTTCGAAGCCGCCCTGGAGTCCTGCTACACGAAGCCATCGGTGATCGCGGCGCATCTGAGCGACCTGGGGCGATTCGTGACGTTCTCGCACGACCACCACATCCCGCTCATCGTCGTCGCCTATCCCCACCTGGTCGACACCGAGCGCAGCCACCGGCTCATTCAGCCGGTGGTGCGGTATCTGAAGGACCAGGAGGTCCCGGTCCTCGATGTCTACCGACTCCTCTCGGGTCTCGCCATACGGGACCGCATCGTCAACAACAACGACGCGCATCCCAGCGTCCTGGTGAACCGCCTCGTGGCCGGCGCGCTCATCCCCATGATCGCCGCGTGGCCGAAGGAGACTCCGGCCGCGCGGTGAGGTTCTTCAGGGTGTGAACCCGCTCATGGCCGGCCCGCCGACGAAGCGCGCGGCGACGACGCCGATGATGATCGACAGGATGATCCCGACGATGATGACCACGGCGGTGTAGCCGAAGGCCTTTTCCGGCGGAGACTTCATCAGCACGGGAAGGCCGAGATACAGGAGGTACAGGCTGTAGATGCCGAGGAGGCCGAGGATGCTGAGCGCGGGGAGCAGGGAGAAGATGCCCACGACCCAGGCCGCGGTATAGGAGTAGGCGGCGACCTTGAGCGCCTGCACCTGGTTCTTCGTGCCGCTGAACGTGGGAGCCAGGTTGTCGATGATGAGGGCGAGCACGTAGACCCCGACCAGCGTCAGCACGTACATCACCACCGCGCTCGTGACCGCCGAGCCGATCGGCGTGCGCCAGGTTCCCACGAACGGCAGCCGGAGGCCGAAGACCGCCGACCCGATCGCGTGGCAGATGGGCGGGATGGCCGCGAGCGGCAGGATGTACCCGGTGTAGAGGCTGGCTACCGTGGCGGGCTCGGTATCGATGACGCTCCACTCCTCGCGGGGCTTCAGCAGGATGTTCTTCACGCGGTCGACCAGACCCATCGCGCTCTCCTTGAACGAGGACACGGATGCAGGCGGGAGGACAATAAGGTGCGACGGGAATGGGCTGGAGCGTCTAGAGGCCTCGGTGTCCATGCCGGAGCGGCGGTCATGCGCGGACACGCCACAAAAGAACGCAGTGTCGCGCCCGCGCCTGACCCGCAGCTCCGGCTCTGCTTCCTTCCCGGCTCGCCTTATCTTCGCCTCTTCGCCTTCCGTCTCCCGCTTTCGTCTTCACCTTTCACCCGTCACTCTTCCGTCACTCTTCGACCATAACTCGCCATCACACAAGCGCTTATACCTCCATTGACTTCCCCATCCCAGCCATCCTTATTCCCGCCATGTCCGCCGATCCGGCCCGGGCCCTGCCCGCTGTCACCCCCATTTCGGAGCCCCCGAGTCAGGTCGGCAGAGCCCATCCCGCCGCGCCTCAGCGAGTTATCCCCGTCCCTCCCCGGGCCCGGATCCGGCCCAAGGTGAACGAGATCCACGGCGATATTCGGATAGACGAATATGCGTGGCTCCGAGACCGGGAGAACCCCGAGGTCATCGCCTACCTCGAGCAGGAAAACCGCTACACCGACACCGTCATGCGGCACACCGAGGAGCTGCAGCAGCGGCTGTATGACGAGATGCGGGCCCGGATCAAGGAGACCGATCTGTCGGTCCCCGAGCCGATCGATGACTGGCTCTATTACTCGCGCACCGAGGCGGGAGGGCAGTATCCCATCTACTGCCGCCGCTTGAACGTCGAGGGCTCCACCGAGGAGATCCTGCTCGACCTGAATCCGCTCTCGGAGGGGGAGAACTACCTCCGGCTCGGCGCGTTCGACGTGAGCCCGGACCATCGGTTGCTCGCGTGGTCGTCCGATACCAGCGGCGCGGAGTCGTTCACGCTGCGGATCAAGGACCTGGCCACGGGACGCCAGCTCGACGAGACGATCGGCAACGTCTCCGCCAGCGTCGCCTGGGCCAACGACAGCACGACGCTATTCTACGTGGTGCTCGATTCGGCGCGCCGCCCCTGCAGTCTGTACCGCCACGCGCTGGGAGACGAGCCGTCGAAGGACCGGCTGGTCTACTTCGAGGAAGACGAGGCCTTCTTCCTCGACGTGGGCCGCACGCGCAGCAACGCGTATCTCCTCCTCGAGCTCTCCAGCCATTCCACGTCCGAGGTCCGCTTCGCCAGCGCCGACCACCCGGACGAGCCGTTCCGGGTGGTGGTGCCGCGGCGTCCCGGCATCGAGTACGGCGTGAGCCATCACGACGACCGCTTCTTCATCACCACCAACGACGAGGCGCCCAATTTCCGGCTCGTGTCGGCTCCGGTGAGCGACCCGTCGAAGGCCTCGTGGACGCCGGTGCTCCCGTATCGCCCGGCCGTGAGGGTGGACGGCACCGACGAGTTCCGGAATCATCTGGTCGTCTACGAGCGCGAGGCCGGACTGCGGCAGGTGCGCATCATCGAGCTCGCAACCGGCGAAGACCATCTCATTTCGTTCCCCGAGCCGGTCTACAGCATCCGTCAGCACGACAATCCCGAATTCGACACCACCCTGCTCCGCTTCACCTACACCTCGATGGTGACGCCGAGCTCGGTCGTCGAGTACGACATGGCGACGCGGAGCTGGACGGTGCGGAAGCAGACCGAGGTGCTGGGCGGGTACGATCCCGCCGGGTATCGCAGCGAGCGGCTGTTCGCGACCACGGCCGACGGGACGCGGATCCCGATCTCGCTGGTCTACCGCCAGCCGCTCGAGCGCGATGGGCGCCGCCCGCTCTGGCTCAACGGCTACGGGGCGTACGGCATCAGCTACGATCCCGGCTTCTCCTCCAACAGCCTGACGCTGCTCGACCGCGGATTCGTGGTGGCGATCGCGCACGTGCGGGGCGGCGAGGAGATGGGACGGGAGTGGTACGAGAACGGCAAGCTCCTCGGCAAGCCGAACAGCTTCAGCGATTTCGTCGCGGTCGCCGAGCATCTGGTCGCCGAGGGATACACCGCGCCCGACCGCCTGGTCATCAACGGCGGAAGCGCCGGGGGACTGCTCATGGGCGCGGTCACCAACCTCCGGCCCGACCTGTTCGCCGCGGTGGTTGCCGAGGTGCCGTTCGTGGACGTGGTCAACACCATGCTCGACGCGTCGCTCCCGCTCACCGTGATCGAGTACGACGAGTGGGGAAACCCGAACGATCCGGAGGCGTACGCCTGCATCCGCGCCTATTCGCCCTACGACAACGTCGAGGCCAAGCGGTATCCCCCCATGCTGGTGACGGCGGGCCTCCACGACCCGCGGGTGGCCTACTGGGAGCCCGCCAAGTGGGTAGCGCGGCTTCGGGCCCGCAAGACCGACGGGAGCCGGCTGCTCCTGCGGACCAACATGGCGGCGGGACACGGCGGCGCGTCGGGGCGGTGGGACTACCTGAAGGAAGTCGCGTTCAAGTACGCGTTCGTGCTGGACGTGCTCGCCCTCGGCTGACGGGCATCTCACGTCCCGGCTTGGCTCGGAGCCGGCGCTCCGCGCGATCTCGCGTCCCGAGTGCACCGCACCCTGGACCGCTGCAGTGGCCTGCGCCCGGGGAAGGAAGTGGGCATAACGAGCGGCCCACTGACGCGGTCGGCGGGTGCAGCGCCCTCGGGAGCGCTCGCGCGGCGCGCCGGCTCCGAGACTCTCACTCTCGGGCTCCGAGACGCCGGGCGGCGCTTCCAGCGTCACGGAGTTCCGACAGCGGCCGGGGACCGGAGGGGGTGGCGCACCCGGAGCGCGCGTCAGGCGGGCGATCGCGTGCCCACCGGCTCTCCCCGACGCAGCCGCCTGCAGCGCGCGAGGATGCGTCGCTCCCTCCGGACCCGGCCGCTGTCCCACACCGGGTCCCGTCCGGAGCGCAAGCCCGGCGGCCCCGCACGCGCCTCCATGAACATCTTTCGTTACCCGCTTCACAATCCTTTCATGCACCGCTCGTAGCTTTACCTCCGATGACCGGTCTCCGGTGGGCCGGCCTGGACCCCGTTCGGGTTGAACCCGGAGGAGAGCAAATGACTCGCCCATTCCTGCGCGCGGCCGGTGCGGCCCTCGCGGTGCTGACCCTATCCGGGATGGCGGCCGCCCAGAGCGTCGTCCCCGCCTCCAGCTCCCCTCCCACCCGCACCAAGTGGGTGATGGACCCGGTGCATTCCCAAGTGGAGTTCGGGATTCGCCACCTGATGGGCCGAGTCCGCGGCTCGTTCGCCCGGTGGTACGGCGTCATCGTCACCAGCGACCACGAATGGAAGGACGGCACGGTCACCGTGCAGGTGGAGACCGCCAGCATCAACACCGGCAACGGCTACCGCGACACTGACCTACGCTCGACGCGCTTTCTCTCGACCGACAGCTTCCCGACGATGACGTTCGAGAGCACCGGGATCGTGGCGACCGACAGCACGGTCGAAATCAGCGGGATTCTCACCCTCCGCGGCCGCTTCCATCCCGTCGTGCTGAAGGGCCACTTCAACGGCATCGGGCGCGACAGAGAGGGCCACGAGCGGATCGGTTTCGACGCCACCACAATGGTGAACCGGCGCGACTACGGGATCACCTGGAACGAGGTAGTGGAGGGCAGCCGGATGATCGGCGACGACGTCGAGATCAGCATCTCGCTCGAGGCGGTGCGCGTCGGCTGAGGGACCCTACTTCTTGTGGAACCCGCCCGCGATCCGCTCGGTGAGCGCCGCGGTCACCGCGACTCCGGCCCGGAGCACGGTGGCCGCCGGCGCACGTAGCGGCCCGCCGCTGGAGGTCGGAGGCGTCACCAGCGAGCGCACGACCTCCGCAGTCAGTCTCCCGGTGTTGTCCCAATTGAACCGCGGACCCCGCACCAATCCCTTGGCGATCAGCTCCGCCCGGAGTTTCGGATCGTCGAGCACCTGGCTCAGTCCCGCGGCGATCGCGCCGGGATCCGCAGGATCCACGAGCAGGGCGGCGCCGCCCGCCACTTCGGGAGCCGCATGGCGCCCGCTCGACGTGACGACCGGACACCCGCACGCCATCGCCTCGAGAATCGGTATCCCGAACCCCTCGTACCACGACGGCAGCGCCAGACATTCGGCTCCCGAGTAGAGCGCGGCCAGGTCTTCGTCGGCGACGTATCCCACGTACTTGACCCGTTCCTCGAGTCCGAGCTCGCGGATCGGGGCCAGCTCCCGCTCGAAGCTCCATCGCTTGAAGCCGGCGAGCACGAGGTCCACGTTGTGGGTCGCCCCGACGAGGGCGAAGGCGCGCAGGAGATTGCCGATGTTCTTGAGGGGACTGATCCCGCCGAGAAAGAGAATGTAGGGACGCGGCAGGCCGAGCTTGTCCCTGAGCGCCGTCTTGGCCGCCTCCGGCACGGGCCGGAGGTAGGTGTCCACGCCGTGCGGAACGACGTGGACGCGCTCGGGGCTGGCGCCCATCATCACGCAATCTTCCTTGCCAACCTGGGTGTGGGTGATGAGGGCGGTGGCGCTCCGGCAGAACGCGGGAACGCTGATCGAGTTGTAGATCCGGTTGTACCAGGGAAACACGTGCGCCATGGCGAGCTGCTCGCGTCCCGGAATCACGATGAGCGTCGGCACGCTGCTGAACAGCGGCACCGAGAACTTCGGGTTGAAGAGGAGGGCGAGGCCGTGCTCTTCGGCGTATCGCGGCGCGGTCACCTGGTCCCAGCGGAGGCGGGCCGGGTCGCGGAGGACGACATGGGTGGCGGGCAGGTCGGCGAAGACCTCGCGCTGCGCGTCGTCGCTGTAGAGGAGATGGTACTCGATGCCGTCGGGGTGCGTGAGCAGATAACGCATGACGCGCTTGGTGAACACCGTCACGCCGCCGGGCGCGGTGACGTGGCGGAGCATCACGCCGACCTTGGGGCGGTCAGGCATCGGCCGTGCTGTGGGCGGCTCGGCGCCGGACTTGCGATGCCTGGCGAGCGCGCCGCTGATCTCGCGTCCCGAGCGCACGCCATCGGCTTGGTCCGGAGCCCGCGCGCCGCTGATCTCGCGTCCCGAGTGCACCGCACCCTGGCCCGCTGCAGTGGCCGGCGCCCGGGAGAGGAAGTGGGCATAACGAGCGGCCCACTGACGCGGTCGGTGGGTGCAGCGCCCTCGGGAGCGCTCGCGCGGCGCGCCGGCTCCGGACTCCGAGACGACGCCGGGCGGCGGAGGGCCAGGGACCGGGTCGCGAGGGGCGCGCCAGTGGGCCGCCCGTTACTCCCACTTCCTCCCCCGGACGCAGGCCACTGCTAGCGCCCTGAGCGAGCCGGTCCCGCCCGGAGCGCAAGCCCGGCGGGGTAACACCGGAGTGCGAGCCCGGCGGCGTTATGCCGGAGCGCAAGCCCGGCGGCGTTATGCCGGAGCGCGAGCCTGGCGGCGTTATGCCGGAGCGCGAGCCCGGCGGCGTAACACCGGAGCGCGAGCCCGGCGGCGAGCACTTGTGGGCCGCGCGACGACTCACCAGAGCGGGCACCGCGGCCAGCGCTTGGCGAGAAACTCGTCGACGCCGAGCGTCCGTCCGGCGGCGCCGATCAGCAGCGCGAGCGCGATGGCGGCGTAGGCGGCGTCGTTGCTCGACGGCGTCCACGGCCACGCGCCCTTCGCGAGCATGTAGTTGAGCACCAGTAGGAACGCACCCGCGGCGACGAAGCGGGTCGCCAGGCCCACAACCAGTGCCGCGCCCGCCAGCACTTCGCCCCAGCTCACGAGCGCCGCGAACACCGCCGCGTGCGGCAGCACGACGGCGCGCACGAATTCCTGATAGAAGACGTGTCCTCTCTCCAGGGCCACGTTCTGCAGGAAGTCGATGAGTCTGGGGGTGAAATCCCCGCGGACCTTCGGGATCCCGGCGACGAGCAGCACCACGCCGAGCTGGAGGCGGAGGAGCACCAGGGCGCCCCGGGCGAGGACGCCCTGGAGAACTTCTGCCGGCAGATTCATGTCCTAAACTATCGCGGTCCGGTCCCTGCTGCAGGGGGCAGCACCGCCAACGAGAGGCCGAAGCTCCAGACGCCGTAGTGCTCTCCGCCGGAGTAGAACGAGTGGCGCGTGACGTCGACGCGGACCGCGGCGCGGCGCTCGAGTCTGACGAGCGCGCCGGCTCCGCCCTGGACTCCCAGCAGGACCGCGGCATCGCCGAGTCCGATACCCGCAATGCCGCTCGCGCCTCCCTTGACGAAGAGCGCCACCGGGCCCACGGCCAACGCCTGCATCGCCCCGGCTTCGACGCCGACGATGGCGATCCCGTAAGCGAGCCCAACCGGAAACAGTCGGACCGCGAGGTCTTCCGCCGGTCCCGCGCCGGTCAGGCGGGACCACCGGTACCCCAGCGCGACCTTGCCCTCCAGGGGACTTCCGAACCGGTCGAAGGATGGACCGGACACTCTGCCCCGCCCCAGCGAGCTCTGGGCAAAGAGCGGCCCAGCCGAAAAGACCACGAGTCCCACGATCACCAGCGCCGCCGCCCGACCCACAGCCACGGCGGGCCGGTTGGACCGGCCGAGGAACGTCGCGGCAAGCGTCACCGCCACGGAGATGACGACGATCGTCGCGATGGTCGGGGCCGACGGGGCCCAATGCATGCCGACGGCAGCCAGGAACCAGAACTTGGGGATCCTTCCCGCAAGCACGGCGGCGAGATACCTGCGGATGGAGTATCGCGTGTGCGACGCGAGCACACGCGCGGCCCAGTCAGGCAGCGGCGACCATGCACACATCCACACGGCGAAGAACGGCCGCTTCGCGAACATCGTGGTCACGGCCCGACCCGCCCTGCTCGACATCACTCGGCCCATCCCGGCACGTCCGAGCATCGCACGATACAGGTAGTAGTTGAGGCACTCCGCGGCCGCGCTGGCGAAGGCGCCCGCGAGCGCCACCAAGAGGGTCGGGTGGAGCTGGCCGTAGAACAGGAGGATCGGCTCGTACGCCGCGGGGAGAAACGGCGAGAGCGGGCCGTGACACCACAGCGTGAGGAGGAGGAAGGTCAGCATGACGCGACCCCGTGGTAGGCGGCCTCGATCAGCTCGAGGCCGCGTCGCGCACGGGCCAGCGTCATGAGCGGCTCCGTGCCGTCGCGCAGCGTGTCGAGAAAGTCGCGGAACATCGCACGGTAGCCGCTGATGTCGCGCAAGCCGGGCAGGATCAGTCGCGTCCGAGAGCCGGTCACCAGCGCGAACAGTCCGTTGGATTCGAACGAGACCGACCCGCGAGTACCGTAGATGTGCGACATCCGAAGACCGCGGAGAAGCGACGGCACTTCCCACGAGTGGGCCAGCGTGCCGATCGCACCCTCCTCGTACTCCGCGACCACGAGCATACTGCGCTCGTGCCCTTGCCAGTCGCCGGGCCGGAAGCCGTGTACCGTCTCGATCCTGAGGCCGAGATTGGCCAGGAGATCGATCCAGTGGACCCCGCCTTCGAACAGGGCGCCCCCCTCCATCGATTCGGCGTCGGTCCGCCATCCCGAGACGGCCTGCTG
Organism: uncultured Gemmatimonadales bacterium; assembly: GCA_963722825.1. Classification (GTDB taxonomy): domain Bacteria; phylum Gemmatimonadota; class Gemmatimonadetes; order Gemmatimonadales; family GWC2-71-9; genus CAVVWJ01. The sequence goes on along the minus strand of CAVROI010000002.1, from coordinate 817,934 downwards.
TTTCACGGCATCGAGATGGACGAACCGCACCTCGCCGAGCGTGCCCGAAGCGAGCACCTCCCGGAGGACGCGCGCCAGCGGCTTGTAGCAGTAGTTTTCCGCCACCATGACTCTGCGACCGCTCCGACCTTCCGCACTTTGCACGGCCGCGAAGTCGGCCGAGCGCAGGAAGGCCGGCTTCTCCACCAGGACGTTCCTGCCGGCGGCCAGAGCGGCGAGCGTCAGATCGAGGTGAGTGGCGGGCGGTGTCGCCACCATGACCGCGTCGATTCGCGGATCGGCCAGGGCGTCCTCATACGAGCCGAACCAACCGGCGCCACGATAGCGATCGGCGAACGCCCCGGCAGTCGTGGGACTCCGGCTGGCGTAGAAACACCTGACCTCGCCCTGGAATCGCGCGAGTGTCCGGCTGTGCCTGCGCGTGATCGCGCCGCAGCCGAGGAAGGCGAGGTTAACGGGCGATCGCGACATGATGGTCCGGCTCCGGGTGAGATGCGGGGCGTCCGGCGAGACGGTGCGCGGCGCGAAGCGCGATGGCGGCGATGGTGAGGCTCGGATTCACGCCCGCCGAGGTGGGCATGACGCTTCCGTCTACCACCCAGAGATTGTCGAGGCCGCGGAAGCGGCAATCACCGTCGAGAGGCGACGTGGCCGGATCGGTGCCCATGCGCACGGTGCCGACGGCGTGGGAGAAGGTCCCGATGCGATGGCGGTAGAATCCGCACGCTCCGGCGCGCCGGAGAATCGCCCTGGCGCGGCCGGTCAGCGCGCGGCCCGCCGCGAGATCGCGATCGCTGTAGCGATGCGTCACCCGAAGGCGTGGCAGGCCGAAGCGATCCGAGATCGTGCCATCGAGCTCGACACGGTTCCCGTAGCGCGGCTGGTCCTCGGCGATCGTGAGCAGACCGGTGAGATGGTTCACCCACGGCGCGAAGATGGGGCCGAGAACAGGAGGCAGCTGGGCCCGCACCAGGCTCGCGGGAGGTGTGGCGAGTTGTTGGATTCCGCCCAGCTTGCCGGCCGGGGTTCGGATCGATGGATGGCCGAAGTAGTAGTCGTGGATGGCGAGCTGCTTGTGGAATCCTCCGCCGGGATTCGGTGGCTTGGGAAAGATCCCGAAGACGATCTGGTTGTTGTGCCGCATCAGGTAGCGGCCGATCATCTCCCCGGCCGGATTGAGCCGGGCGAGACCGGAGGCGAGCAGCAGGTGAGGCGTGGCTAAGGCTCCAGCAGCGAGAATCACCGCCCCGGCTCTGTGGATCACAGCCCGGCCGGTCTCCCGATCGACTGCTTCCACGCCGGTCACCCGGCCGCCCGTCGCGAGGAGGCGGGTGGCGACGGTGCCGGCGCGAAGCTCGAGTCCGAGCCGCTGGAGCGGTCGCAATACGACCGTCGCGAGGTCGTTCTTGGCCTCGATCGCGCAGGCAAAGCCGTCGCAGGTGCCGCAAGCGACGCAGGTCCTTCGGCCGGCCTGGCGAGTGTGGTTGATGGCGAGAGGAAGCGGGAACGGCGTGCAGCCGAGCTGGCGCGCGGCGCGCCCGATGCGCTCGGAAATGGGGGCAAGGGCGGCAGGCCGTTGCGGGTAGGCCTCGCCGCGCTCTCCCTCCGTGGGATCAGCCCCCGCCGTGCCGGCTACTCCCAGCAGCCGCTCGGCTTCGTTGTAGTAGGGCTCGAGCTCGTGATAGCTCCACGGCCACCGGGCGCCCGATTCACCAACGATTTCCGGCGTGCGCCCGAAGTCCTCCGGGCGGAATCGGAATGCGACGCCGCCGTAGAAGACCGATGGACCGCCGACACAATGAAAGGTCCGGAACTCGGGCGAGTAGTGATCCGTCAGCGGCCCGACGCCCTCCGCTGACCAGTTGTCGGCGCCGCGCTCGACCCAATCGCCGCGCTCGAGCATGAGTACCGACCAGCCCGCCTCCACGAGAACATGCGCAGTCATTGCCCCTCCGAATCCACTCCCGATCACGATCGCGTCGTACGGTTCCTCCCGCATACGTGTCTCCGGGTCGGGAGCCCCGGACCGCATCGATTGGACGACGGACGCGGGCGGCGGAGCTCGATGAGACGAAGCTCTCGACCGCCCGTGGCCGCCTCGTGTGGCTCAGCGTGACTCAGGGGCAAGCGCGGAGGTCACGGTGACGGATTGATGCATCACCCGTGCGATGATCCCGGCGATCGCCTCGGGCTGTTCCTCGAAGAGGTACTGCCCGGTTCCGGAAACACTGTCGATATCGAACGCGCGGATCCGCTCGCGCATCAGGCGGACGTCTTCCGGCTCAACACCGCCTTTGTGCGGCGCGGTACCCAGTACCAGACGCACAGGGCACCGAATCTCGGCGAGACGCGGCGCCAGCCGCTCGGGCTCTCGGGCTTCGGCCATTGCCAGGAATGCAAGGAGGGTCCCGTCGATGTCCTCCGTGGCGCCGACCGTGTACCCATCCATCACCGCGTCGGTGACCCACGAGGTGTCTCCCGAGGCGGCCATGAGGTCCTTCCGCATCTTCGGACGAATCCGCTTCACTCCGCCGAGCCACTTGATCCAGGGCGCGTAGCGCATCGCGCGGCGAAACCCGGGTGTGGCCGCCCGTTCAGCGGGGCCGCCGTCGAGCGCGACGACGGCGGCGACCCGCTCGGGGTGGCGATAGGCGAGACGGAGCGCCATCGAGACACCTGCCGAGTGCGCCACCACCAGGGCAGCGGGCAGCTCCAACCGCTTCAGCACCTCGGCGAGACGGTCGGCCTGCGCGGTGAGGGAGTAGTCGGCGTGCTCCGGACGCGGAGAACGTCCGATGCCCAGCGGCTCGATGACCACGGCGCGATAGCCGGCGGCGGGAAGCAGCTTCAGCAGATGCCGGTACCCGAACGCCGAGCCGAAGAGCCCGGGAACGAGTACGACCGCGGGACCGGTTCCGGCGGTCGTCACGCGCAACGATTCCGTCGAAGAGACGGGAACCAGCAGCTCTTGGGTCGAGGGAAGGGACGATGACTGCGCGAGCGCGGAACACAGCGAGATGAGGGCGAGGGCGATGCCTGGCATGACGACCTCCGGGTGCCGGGGGAGAAGACCCGCTGTTCGGCCATTGCCGGGCACTTCGGCGGGTCTTACGTTCGTCACACACTGCCGCATGGGCGTAGCCCTGTCGTTTCCCACGCGTGACCCGGCCCCGGCCTCCACCCCCCAGGAAGCGATGATCCGGTTTCACACCCTCGGCGTGCTGGACCTTCGCGGCCCCGACGGCGCAGAGCTTGGCGCCGTGCTGCGGCAGCCCAAACGCCTGGGCCTGCTCGCCTACCTGGCGCTCGCCTCACCTCGCCGATTTCACCGGAGAGATTCGCTGCTCGCGCTCTTCTGGCCCGACCTGGACCAGGAGCATGCGCGGGCCGCTCTGCGACGGGCGCTCTATTTCCTGCGCGTCGAGCTGGGGGCGGACGTGGTGACCGGGAGAGGCGACGAAGAGGTCGGGGTATCGGAGGAATCGCTCTGGTGCGACGTCCCCGCGCTCGACCGCGCGCTTGCCGCGGGGGACTTCGAGGCGGCCCTGGCGCTGTACCGCGGTCCGCTGCTCGACGGTCTGCACGTCGCCGGATCGGCACCCGAATTTCAGGAGTGGCTGGACCGCGAGCGGGGACGGGTGCGTCAGCGGGCCGGCGGCGCCGCGCGCTCGCTCGCCACGCGCGCCGAGGCGGAGGGACGGCTCTCGGACGCGGCGACGTGGGCCCGGCGCGTGCTCGATCTCGAGCCGGATGACGAGTCGGCTCTCCGGGGGCTCCTCGCACTTCTCGACCGCATCGGCGATCGGTCGGGGGCGGTCCGCGCGTACGAGGAATTCGCCCGGCGGCTGGCGCAGGAGTTCGAGCTGGAGCCGTCCGCGGAGACGCGGGTGCTGGTCGAGTTCGTCCGCTCCCGGGCCGAGACTGCCGTTCCGGCACATGCCGCGGTCGCTTCCCGCCCCGGCGCGTCGGCCACCACCATCGCGGTTCTGCCGTTCTCGGTTCGCGGTGACCCCAGGTTCTCTTACCTCGGCGAGGGGATGGTGGAGCTGCTCGCCACCAAGCTCGACGGCGCCGGGGCGATCCGGACGGTGGACCCTCGTGCGGTGCTCCGGACGCCGGTCTCCGGGGGGGCGGCGGTGGCGGAGCACTTCGGCGCGGGCCGCTATCTCGTGGGGACGATCGTGGAGGCGGGCGGGCGGCTCCGGGCGAGCGCGACCCTCTACGCCTCCGACGACACGAGCGTCGCGAGCGTTGCCGCGGCGGCGGAGAGCGAGGCCGAGCTCTTCGAGCTGGTGGACGAGCTCACCCACCAACTGCTCGCGGCGCAGGGAGTGTCGCGGGGAACCCGCCTGACGCGCCTGGCCGCGCTCACCACCGAGTCGCTCGACGCCCTCAAGGCCTACCTGCGCGGCGAGGGCCAGCTCCGCGCGGGCCGCTACTTCGACGCAATGGAGGGATTCGAGGAGGCGGTGGACGCCGACCCGTCGTTCGCGCTCGCCTACTACCGCCTTGCCGCCGCCGCCGCCGGATGCGCGCTACCCGACCTCGCGCGAGAGGTCTCGGACCGCGGCTTCGAGCACCGCCAGCGCCTGTCATCCCACGACCAGCTCGTCTTCGCCGCGCAACGTGCCTGGCTGCACGGAATGGTCGGGGACGCGGAATCGCTCTACAACACGATCACGGGCATCTACCCCGACGACGTCGAGGCATGGTTCCATCTCGGCGACCTCCTCTTCCACTCGAATCCCCTGCGCGGACGGAGCGCGGTGGAGGCGCGGGAGCCGTTCGAGCGGGTCATCCGTCTCGAGCCGGATCACGTCGGGGCGATGGTGCATCTCGTCCGCATCTCCGCCATCGAAGGTCGAACCGGCGAGACGCTCGACCTGATCGAGCGCATAATCAGCGCGAGCCCCGATGGCGACCAGGCGCTCGCCATGCGAGCGCTCCGCGCCTACACGCTCAGGAACCGTGACGCGATGGCGCGCGTGGCCGATGAGCTGCAGCGGGCGCGCGCCATCACGGTGGCCATCGCATTCTCCGACGTCGCGCTGTACTCGGGCAATCTCGAGGGAGCCGAGCTGCTCGCCCGCGGGTTCATCCAGGCGGCGCGGTCGCCCGAGCTGCGGGCCCTCTGTCACATCCTCGTCGCATGCCTCACGCTGGCCGGAGGCCGGGTGGACGAGGCGAAGGCGGAGCTGGACCTGGCCGAGGCGCTCGACCCGACCTGGGGTCTCGAGATGCGGGCGCTCTTCGCCACGCTGCCGTTTCTCTCGCCGCCGGAAACCGAGATCCGCGCGCTCCGTGACGCGCTCGACCAGTGGGACCCTGCCTCGGCGGCGCCGAGCAGCTTCCTGATCTTCGCGATGCACAACGATCTGCACCCCGGCATCCGCGCCTGGCTCCTCGGCCTGCTCGATCTGAGACTGGGGGACTCCGATGGAGCGGTGCGCCGGGCGGAAGAGCTGGCGGGCATCGAGAAGGAGCGCGGCGGGTTGATGCGTAATCTGCTGGCGGAGCTGCGCGCGGCGATCGCGCGGTCCGAGGGGCATCCCGGCGAGGCGCTCGCGCTCCTCGAGGGCGCGCGAGCCGAGCACTGGTTTCAGCTCACCGTGGCGTCGCCCTTCTTTTCGCTGGCGTCGTCACGTTTTCTCCGAGCCGAGCTGCTCCGGGAGCTGGGCCGGACCCGCGAGGCGGCGGGATGGTATGGGTCGATGGCGCAGCGGTCGCCCTACGAGCTCATCTATCAGAAGGCTGCCAGTCATCGGCTATCGGCTGACGGCTGACAACCCTACCCGTCTATCGTCTTCAACCCCGCGTCGTTGTACCGTGCCCCGGCGGCGACGCCCATCGGGGCAATGGAGTCGATCTCCTCCAGATCGTCCGCCGTCAGCTCGACGTCGAGCGCCTTCAGATTCTCCTCGAGATAGACGCGGCGCTTGGTCCCGAAGATGGGGACGATGTCCTCACCCTGCGCGAGCACCCACGCGAGCGCGAGCTGGGACGGGGTGCAATGCTTCCGGCGGGCAACCTCCTGGACTCGCGCCACCAGGTCGAGATTCTTCTGGAAGTTCTCACCCTGGAAGCGGGGTGAATTGGATCGATAGTCATCCGGCGGAAAATCGGCGGGCGAGTGAAACCGGCCGGTGAGGAAGCCGCGGCCGAGCGGGCTGTACGCCACGAAACCGATGCCGAGCTCGCGGCAGGTGGGAAGCACCTCGTTCTCGGGATCACGGGTCCAGAGGGAATACTCCGTCTGGAGCGCCGCGATCGGGTGCACCGCGGCGGCACGGCGGATGGTGGCCGGCGCCGCCTCCGAGAGCCCGAGGAAACGAACCTTGCCCGCCTGGATCAGGTCGGCCATCGCACCGACGGTCTCCTCGATCGGGACGGTGCGGTCCACCCGGTGCTGATAGTAGAGATCGATGTGGTCCACGCCGAGCCGCTGGAGCGACGCGTCACAGGCGCGGCGGACGTACTCGGGACGGCCGTTGATGCCGAGATGGCTGCCGTCCTCGCCACGCTGGTTCCCGAACTTGGTGGCGAGAACGATCTCGTCGCGACGGCCCTTGATGGCTCGGCCCACCAGCCGCTCATTAGTGAAGGGACCGTACATGTCGGCGGTATCCAGGAAATCGATGCCCAGATCGAGCGCCCGGCGGATGGTGGCGACCGACTCCTCGTCGTCCCGCCCGGCGTAGAATTCGGACATACCCATGCAGCCGAGCCCAAGGGCCGAGACTCTCAGCTCCTGGTAACCTAAGGATCGGTGTTCGAGTCTTGGCATTTATGCTCCTAAGATATGATTGCCGCCACCCTACCACCCCGTTCACCACAGAGGCACGGAGGGCACAGAGGAGTGAGGAGACCAACAACAAAGAACGTGGGTGGCCAATGAATGTTGTTCTCTGTGCCCTCTGTGCCTCTGCGGTGAAATTCATGCCCCCGAGGGCGAATACGTGGTGAAATAGGCGGGTACGCGGCTAATTTCAACTGACTGATCAGCAAAGGTTTCACATGGACAACGAACGACACTTCCGACGACTCTGCGTCTTCTGCGGCACCAACGCGGGCGCGCGCCCCGAGTACGGCGCCGCCGCCCGGCAGCTCGGCGAGTTGCTGGCGTCGGAGGACATCGAGCTGGTGTATGGCGGCGCGAGCGTCGGGATCATGGGCGAACTGGCCGACGCGGTCCAGGAGCACGGCGGTCACGTCACCGGCATCATCCCCCAGCAGCTCATCAAGAAGGAAGAGGCCCACCGCGGCATCCCCGATCTCATCGTGGTCGCCTCCATGCACCAGCGTAAGTCACAGATGGCCGACATGTCGGACGGGTTCATGGTGCTGCCGGGAGGCATCGGAACGCTGGAGGGATTCTTCGAGCTGGTGACCTGGGGCCAACTGGGGATTCACTCGAAGCCGTCGGGTCTGCTCAACGTCGCCGGCTACTTCGACGGCCTGATCGGATTTCTGGATCATGCGGTCAAGGAGGGCTTCCTCACGGAGCAGCACCGCGACTCGATCATGGTCGAGTCCGATCCTCGGATCCTCCTCGACCGGATGCGCGCCTTTGCGCCGGAGGAGGGGGAACGGCTGATGGGCAGGACGAACCGCTAGTCGGCGCTCTAGCTCTTCGCGGGCTTCTTCTTCGGGAACGTTCCCGCGATTGTGATGGCGGTGCCGAAGACCAGCGTCTCCCGGTCCTGGCGCCCCGGCGCGAGTGACGAGTCGAGGGGATCGGGAACGTAGGTGTAGGTGAGGTACGGGCGAACCAGAGCGCCCGCGATCGTGACCGCCGCGCCCGCGGTCAGATCGACATGGGTAAACCCGTTGCGCTGGTACGGCGCAAAGGCTTCGGGCGTGCTGTCCACCCGCTGGCGGATGCTGTAGCCCGCGCGCGCCCCCACCTCGATCGCCACTCCCTTCGACAGCGGCACGCTCTGCCGGACCCGCCCTTCCAGGTACGCGCCATTGATGGCGCCGATGTCGTAGGCTACCATCAGCCCCGGGGACAGCGGCAGCCGCGCCAGCGTCACCGTGCTGGCCACGTCGAAGGTGTTCGCGGCCTTGGTGAGGCCGACCGTGTTCGGGAAGAGACGCATGGTCGCCTTGAACGCGACGTGGGCCAGCCCCATCTGCTGCGCCAGCTCGAGCGACGGCCGGGCCTCGGTGAGGTTCGGGCTCTTCTCGCCCGGCGCCATGCTGAAGTACTCGGTGCCGGTGTACGAGGCGGGCTGTACCGTCGCCCACACGCCGATCGTCGCGGAGCCGCCGCCTGCCGGCAAAGCGATGGAGAGCGAGGGCTGGAGCACCGGCTGATTCGTGAGGATGACACCGCGATCGAGGTAGCCGCTGGCGACGACCATCTCCCCGGTCACGTGGGCGGAGAGCTGCGCCCGCGCCGCGACGGGATGCAGTATTACCCCGGCAAGCGCGAGGGCGGCGGTGAGCATTCGATTCGACACGCGGGGCACTGCGATCACGAGTCCGTCCATGGAAGAGGATAGCTGGACGGATTATCGGCACCATGGCACGACGGCTTTAGCGGCCCCGACACACGGCGGCCGCGGTCCGGCTCCGGCGGCGGTCCGGCTCCGGCGGCGGTCCGGCTCCGGCGGCGGTCCGGCTCCGGCGCGGGGTGGCGTTCCCTCGGGCCGCTGCAGGCCGCCGTCGGCATGGGTGTCCAGCGCCGGCACCACTCGGCCTGACGCGCCCCTCGTGCCCTCCACCCCGCGCCTGCGCCCGTACCACAAGGCGGCGAGAAGCGAGCGTCGAGGGGGGCGCGTTCGGAGGGGGATCGTCAGGCCGAGCGGTGGCTGCCCGGCGCATCGGCGTTCAACGGCGGCCTGCAGATCCCCCGGAGAATGTGTCCCCGTCGACGCTCGCTTCGACCCGCCTGGTACGCACGCGAAGCCGGAACGAAGCCGGCGCTACGGCACCAGGGCGTTCGGATCGGGGCACTCGGCGGCGAAGGGCTGGGGCTGGGGCCGGCCGCCGGATTCGTGCACCCAGGCCCGAGTGAATTCCGCGCCGAGCAGCACGATCTGAGAGGAGTAGTTGATCCAGAGGAGCAGGACCACCACCGATCCGGCGGCGCCGTAGCTCGACGCGGTGGTGCTGCGGCCGAGATAGAGCCCGATCAGAGACTTGCCGATGGTGAACAGGGCCGCCGTCACGAGAGAGCCGGTCCAGACGTCGCGCCACTCGAGCCGCACGTCGGGCAGCGTCCGATAGATCATGGCGAAGAGGACGGTGATGACGGCGAGGGAGACGATCACGTTGAGCGCCTGCCCCAGCACCACGTAACCAGGGAAAATGTCACCCACGTACTTGTCGAGCGCCGACAGCGCCGCGCTCACCACCAGCGAGACCAGGAGCAGGAATCCCACGCCGATCACGAGCCCGAACGAGACGGCCCGCTGGCGTACCATCCCGCGCAGGCCGGCATCGGTCTTCGGCTTTACCCGCCAGATGGCGTTGAGGGCCGTCTGGAGCTCGAGGAAGAGTCCCGTGGCGCCGAGAAACAGAGTGACGAGGCCGATGACCGTGGCAAGGATGCCGGAGGAGCGGTTCGATGCGCCCTTCAGCATCGACTGCACCGCCACGGCGCCGCTGTGCCCCACGAGGCCTTCGATCTGCCCCACGATTTCACCGCGCACCGCGTCGGCGCCGAAGGCGAAGCCGGCAATGGCGATGGCCACCACCAGAATCGGGGCCAGCGCGAACATGGTGTAGTAGGAGATGGCGGCCCCGAAATGGGGAATGTTGTCGTTCCACCACCCGTCCGCGGCGTTCCGCATGATGCGCCAGAGCGTCTTTGCGTTCATGAGACAGATGTAACGAGGTGGGCCTGCCGGCGTCGTGCGCTATGTCACTCCGAGTCCGAGAGCTTCTGCGAGGCGGGCATCGCGTCCTGAATCCAGACCGACTTGATGTTGACGAACTCCCTGAGCCCATTGGCCGCCAGCTCCCGGCCATAGCCCGACTGCTTGACCCCGCCGAACGGCAGCCGCGGATCCGAGGCCACCATCGCGTTGATGAACACCATGCCCGCCTCGAGCTCGGCGACGAAGCGCGCACGCTCCGCCGGATCGGTGGTCCAGGCGCTCGCGCCGAGTCCGAACGGCGAGTCGTTGGCGACGCGGATGGCGTCGTCGAGCGTCGGCACCCGGAAGATGGTGGCCACCGGACCAAACACTTCATCGTGGTAGGCCGGTGATGCCGGCGTTACGCCGGTCAACACGGTCGGGGCGTAGTAGAAGCCGCGCCCGTCGAGGCGACGGCCTCCGGTAACGACTTTGGCCCCCGCCGCCACGGACCGCTCCACCTGCTCCCCGATCGTCTTCACCTGGCTCTCGTTGGCGAGCGGGCCGACGTCGGTGGCCGGATCCATCGGATCGCCGACGCGGAGCGCCTCGAACCCGGCGACGAAACGCCGCTCGAACTCGTCGGCGATCGGCTCGGCGACGATGAAGCGCTTGGCCGCGATGCACGACTGGCCGTTGTTGATGGTCCGCGCCTTGACGGCCGTGCGAACCGCGGCCTCGAGATCGGCGCTCGGCATGACGACGAACGGATCGCTTCCGCCGAGCTCCAGCACCGTCTTCTTGATGACTCTACCGGCCGCGCTCGCCACCGCACCCCCCGCCCCGGTGCTGCCGGTGAGGGTGACCGCGGCCACGCGCGGATCTTCGATCACGGCACGCACGCCGGCCGTCTCGATGAGCAGTGCCTGGAAGCACCCCTCGGGAAAGCCGGCGCGCCGGAAGATGCCTTCGATGGCGAGCGCGCATTGCGGAACGTTGGAGGCGTGCTTGAGGAGACCGACGTTGCCCGCCATCAAGGCCGGCGCGGCAAAGCGAAACACCTGCCAGAAGGGGAAGTTCCACGGCATTACGGCCAGCACCGGGCCGATGGGCTGATAGGTGACGAAGCTCTTCGACGCGTTGGTGTCCACCACTTCATCGCTCAGGAATCGCTCGGCGTGCTCGGCGTAGTAGCGGCAGCCCCAGGCGCACTTGGCGGCCTCCTCGACCGCCGCCTTGAACGTCTTGCCCATCTCCATCACCATGATCCGTCCGAACTCCTCCTTCTCGCCGTCGAGAATGTCGGCGGCGCGGAGCATCATTCGTTGGCGGTCGGCGAGGGGGGTGCGGCGGTAGCGGTGGTAGGTATCGATGGCGAGCTGCAGCCTGCTCTCGAGCTCGTTCGGCGTGAGCGGCTGGAAGGTCCGAAGCGTCTCGCCGGTGGCGGGGTTGATGGTCGCGATACTCATGACGTCCAATCTAAGCGGAGTTACATTCTTCCCACCATGATCGCGCTGTGTAAGTTATTGGGTGGAAGCATCGATTACGCCGGCCTCTTCCCTCCCGCGGAGCTCGATATGTCCGCGGCGGTCGACCATTACGCCAGGTATCGCGATAGTGATGACCGCTGGGCGCTTGGCCGCTTCGTCGTGGGAGCGGCGCGTCTGGCCGAATTCGAGGCCGCGGCCGCACGACTCCCTTCAAACCCCGAGGCCGAGCCCTGGCGGCTCGCCGCGCTCCTCGGCACGGATCCCGCCGCCGATCTGAGAGTGGTGGACGAGTTCAACTGCCGCCACGCGGCCGGCGGCGCCCCTGGGGTGGTGGCCGACGTCGTGGAGACGAAGGCGGCCTCGGTGAATGCCGTGACATCGCTGCTCGAGGCCGTCCCGGCGTATCTCCAGGCCTATATCGAGGTCCCGGCGGACGCGGACCCCGCACCACTCGTCGCCGCGATGGGCGGTCGCCGCGGTCGCGCCAAGATCCGCACCGGGGGTGTCACCGCCGGCGCCTTCCCGCCGACGGCCGCCGTAGTGCGATTCATGTCCGCATGCATCGAAGCGGGCGTTCCCTTCAAGGCAACCGCCGGCCTGCATCATCCGCTCCGCGCCGAATTTCCGCTCACCTACGCGCCCGATAGCCCGCGCGGCACGATGTTCGGATTCCTCAACGTATTCCTGGCCGCCGCCTTCATGGCGGATGGGCTGGACGCGACGTCAGCGGCGCGGCTCCTCGAGGAGACCAACCCCGGCTCGCTCCTGGTGACCGCCGACGCCATCGAGTGGCGCGGCCACCATCTCGACCTGGCCGCCATCGAAGCCGCGCGCCGGCGAACCATCGTATCCTTCGGATCGTGTTCCTTCACCGAGCCGATCGGCGATCTGGCCGCGCTCGGTCTCCTCTGATCGAACGGCGGACCCGGTGGACGAGACGCACGATCCCGCACGAGCCACATGGGTCGAATCGGCCCGCGGGCCAACGGACTTCCCGATCCAGAACCTCCCGTTCGGTGTCTTCCGCCGGCGGGGTGATGATGATGAGCCGGCCGCGGTCGGCATCGCCATCGGGAGCGACATTCTGGACGTCACCGCCTGCCACGACCAGGCGTGGTTCCGCGGGCTCGCGGAGCGGGCCGCGGCGGCCTGCGCGGCCCCTTCCCTCAACGCCCTGATGGCGCTTGGCCGGGAGTATCGGGCGGACCTGCGCCGCCAGGTGAGCGCGCTGCTGGCCGAGGATTCGCCGGCCCGGCGCGCCGACCCCCGTCTCGCCGACAAGATCCTGGTGCCGATGGCCAAAGTGGAGCTGTTGGTCCCGGCGGCCATCGGTGACTACACCGATTTCTACGCTTCGGTCCACCACGCGACCAATATCGGAACCATGCTGCGGCCGGAAAATCCGCTCTTTCCCAACTACAAGTGGGTGCCCATCGGCTATCACGGCCGTGTGTCATCGATCGTGCCGAGCGGCACGCCGGTCAGGCGTCCCAAAGGGCAGATCAAGCCGCCCGGCGCGACGGAGCCTATCTACACGGCCAGCCGTGGGATCGACTACGAGATGGAAGTCGGATGTTTCGTCGGAATCGGGAGTGCGCTCGGTGAGCCGGTGCCGCTGGCGCGCGCAGAGGATCATCTCTTCGGATTTTGCCTCGTCAACGACTGGTCGGCTCGTGACGTGCAGAGCTGGGAGTACCAACCGCTGGGACCGTTTCTGGCCAAGAACTTCGCGACGTCGCTGTCACCCTGGATAGTGACGCTCGAGGCGCTGGAGCCGTTCCGCGTGCCCGCGAGCGCCCGGCCCGAGGGGGATCCGGCGCCGCTTCCCCATCTCACCGACGAAGGCAACCGGGGGCGCGGCGGGCTGGATATCGTCGTCGAGGTGTACCTGGCCACCGCCGCCATGCGTGCGCGCGCCATTCCGCCCGCGCGGCTGAGCCGGGGACGCGTGGCCGATCTGTACTGGACCTTCGGCCAGATGCTGGCGCATCACACCTGCGGCGGCTGCAACCTTCGGCCGGGAGATCTGCTCGCTAGCGGCACCGTGTCAGGCCCCGATCGCGGCGCGCGAGGGTGTCTGATGGAGCTCACGTGGCGGGGTGCGGAGCCGCTCGCGCTGCCGAGTGGGGAGGTCCGCACGTTCCTCGAAGACGGCGACGAGGTGATCATGCGGGGCCGCTGCGAGCGCGCCGGCGCGGCTACCATCGGGTTCGGGGAGTGCCGGGGAATCGTGGAGCCCGCGACCTAGGTCTTGCCGATCGCGTCGAGCAGCTCCCGCTCGAGGCCCTTGTCCCACCCCGTGAGGCCCTGACGCGCGTTCACTTCCACCCGCGTGCTGCTGGTGCTCTGAAACTTGAGCACGACCGACACGTCGAGGTTGCCCTTCTTCCCCCGCAGCTGTCGCAAGTTCTTGCCGAGCGATCGAGACGGTTCCTCCACGATCTTCATCTTGACCATCGCGAATCTGGCTCGGGAGGTCACCACGCCGAGTGATCCCGGCACGATGCGGCCGAGGCCGTAACCGTCGAGGGTCGTATAAGTAACGCCAGTGTCGCTCACGGCGGCACCCGAATCGGTGGCTTGCTTGCTGGAATCGGTGGCCTGCGCCTCGAGCCGGCCGCCGGCCACCAGGCCGAGCGTGAGCAGCAGGCCGATCCGAGCGGTGCAATTCCGCCTCATTTATCCTCCTGAACGCCGGATGCACTGCCTTCCGCGCCGTTGTGGCGGATGGCATATTCCGGCGAACATCATTGGAGACCCACCGTGGCCACGTTTCTCAAGACCACAGAGATTTCGATCGACGGCGCCCACACCCTTCCCGGGGAATTCTATACCTCGCCCACCATCCATGCCGAAGAGTTACAGAAGATCTTCCAGCGGCGTTGGCTGTGCATCGGGCGGGAAGACCGGATCGCCAACCCCGGCGATTACGTCCTGCAGGAGGTAGGGAAGGCAAACGTCATCGTGCTGCGCGACAAGGGCGGCGCGGTCCGCGCCTATCACAACGTCTGCCGTCACCGGGGCACCCGTCTCTGCGAGGAACACACCGGCCGGTTCTCGGAAACGATCCAGTGCCCGTACCACGCCTGGACCTATGGCCTGGACGGCCGCCTGATCGGAGCGCCCTCCACCAGCGATCTCGACGGCTTCGACAAGGCCGACTGGCCGCTCCACGCCGTGGCCACCGCTACCTGGGAAGGGTTCGTCTTCATCAACCTCGGCGACGAGCCGGAGCCGTTCGAGCACGCCTGGACGCCGCTGCTCGGCAAGTTTTCCCGATTCAACCTGCCGAATCTCGAGGTCGGGCGGACCATCGAATACGACGTCAAGGCAAACTGGAAGCTGCTGCTGCAGAACTACTCGGAGTGCTATCACTGCGGGCCGGTGCACCCTGCCCTCTCCAAGATCACTCCGCCTACCAGCGGCGAGAACGATCTCACCGAGGGACCGTTCACGGGCGGCTACATGATCATCGGCCGCGGCGCCGAGAGCCTGACGATGAGCGGCAAGGCGTGCGGCGTGCCGGTGGGAGACTTGCCTTCAGAGGACATGAACCGGGTCTACTACTACGCGATCTTCCCCAACATGCTGCTGAGCCTGCATCCCGATTACGTGATGTTCCACACCCTCTGGCCGGAGGGAATCGACCGGACGCGCATCTTCTGCTCGTGGCTCTTCCATCCCGCCACCTTGAGCGATCCGACGTTCGATCCGAACGACGGCGTGGAGTTCTGGGACATGACGAACCGGCAGGACTGGCACATCTGCGAGCAAAGCCAGCTCGGCGTCGCGTCGCCTGCGTACCGGCCGGGACCGTACTCGAAGCGCGAGGCAATCTCGGTGCAGATCGACCGCGAGGTGTTGCGGTCGCTGCGGTAGGCGACGACTCCGCGGATCGGTGTGCTGGAGCGTCCGAGTCCGGAGGGAGCGACGCATCCTCGCGCGCCGCGTGAGCTCCAGGCCCGTGCGGGACCGCCGGGCTTGCGCTCCGGGCGGGACCGGCTCGTTCGGGGCGCTAGCAGTGGCCTGCGTCCGGGGGAGGAAGTGGGCGTAACTGGCGGCCCACTGGCGCGCCCCTCGCGACCCGGTCCCTGGCCCTCCGCCGCCCGGCGTCTCGGAGTCCGGAGCCGGCGCGCCGCGCGAGCGCTCCCGAGGGCGCTGCACCCGCCGACCGCGTCAGTGGGCCGCTCGTTATGCCCACTTACTCTCCCGGGCGCAGGCCACTGCAGCGGTCCAGGGTGCGGCGTACTCGGGACGCGAGATCAGCGGCGCGCCGGCTCGGGACCAAGCCGATGGCGTGCGGAAGACTGCCGCCGGGCTCCGCGCTCCGGCGGTACCCCGCCGGGCTTGCGCTCCGGGCGGGACCGGCTCGTTCGGGGCGCTAGCAGTGGCCTGCGTCCGGGAGAGGAAGTGGGCGGAACTGGCGGCCCACTGGCGCGCCCCTCGCGACCCGGTCCCTGGCCCTCCGCCGCCCGGCGTCTCGGGGCCCGGAGCCGGCGCGCCGCGCGAGCGCTCCCGAGGGCGCTGCACCCGCCGACCGCGTCAGTGGGCCGCTCGTTACGCCCACTCACTCTCCTGGGCGCAGGCCACTGCAGCGGTCCAGGGTGCGGCGTACTCGGGACGCGAGATCAGCGGCGCGCTGGCTCCGAACCAAGCCGGTGGCGGCGTAGAGCAGCGGCGCGCTGACTCCGAACCAAGCCGGTCGCGTGCACTCGGGACGCGAGATCAGCGGCGCGCTGGCCTCCGAGCCAAGCCGATGGGGTCCACTCGGGACGCGAGATCAGCGGCGCGCAACATCAGCAACTACCTCGACGACGCCGACTTCCCTTCCGCATCACGCCTTCTCGAGCATCTTCGCGGCAAGTTCCTTGACGAGCTTGCCGCAGACGGCGGCAGTGACGCCGGACGGGTCGTTGTCGGGATTGAATTCGACGAGATCGGCGCCGACGAGCGGCGCGTCGAGCGATTGGATGATCGACAATGTCTGGCGCACCGAGAGACCTCCCGGCTCCCGATGCGAGACGCCCGGGGCAAGTCCCGGCTCGAGCGCGTCGAGGTCCAGCGAAATATACACCGGCCCATCGAACTCCAGCCGCCGCCCGTCGCGCCACTCCCGCATCTCGATCACCTCGACGCCGAAGCGCCGCGCCTGATCCCGCTGGTCACCGGTCATGGTACGGATACCCACCTGCACCAGCCGGTCGGCCAGCCCCTCCTCCATGATGCGGGCGAACGGGCATGCGTGTGAGTAGCGGTCGCCCTCGAAGGCATCGTAGAGATCGGGATGGGCATCGAGATGGAGAACCGAGAGCCGGGGCTGATGCCGGCGGAATCCACGAAGCACGGGATAGGTGATCGAGTGGTCACCGCCGAGTACGAGTGGCCGGCGCCGGGAATTTCCGATCAGGTTGAGTGCCGCCTCGATCATCGTCCGCACCCGCTCGGCGCTCTCGTCCTGACCGAAGACGAGGTCGCCGTCGTCTTCGATGCCACCGGCCCGCAGGTCGCGCCCGTTCTCCGTCCACGAATTACCGGCCTCCGACCAGAGGGCCTCCCTGATCTGGGGCGGAGCGTTCGCCGCGCCGCGCCGATACGAGGAGCTGCCGTCGTAGGCCACGCCAAGTAACACCACGCTCATCCCCGACGCCTCCGTCCCATCGCGTACACGGCCGCACCGGTCAGCACCAGGAGCATGGTGAGTCCGGCGACCTTGATCACCGCGAGAGGCTTGTTCGGCTCGTCATCGGCGGGAACGAGCGAGAGCCCGATCGTCACGAGGGTGGTGGCGAGGCCGAGGCCGCCAAGCGCGATCGCGACCGGCATCCCGCCGGGTACCCGCATCACGTCAGGACCGGCCGGCTCGCGCTGGACCCGGATCATCGCGGCGAACATGAACACGTATGGCAGAAAGTAGGCGATGATGGACATGCTCACCAGCACGTCGTAGGCCCCTTTCACCGACGTGCCGGCCTGCCCGAGAAAGATGAACAGCGCGGCGATCAGCGCCTGGCTGATCAGACTGACGTAGGGGGAGGCATAGCGCGGGTGCAACTTCCCGAACGCGGGCGGCAGGAAGCGGTCGAGTCCAGCGACGAACGGCAGCCTTCCCGAGGCGGCGAACCAGGCACCCGCTTGCCCCAGCCCTCCGACCACGAGCAGCGCCGCGGCCACCGCGGTGACGCCACCGAGTCCGAGCCGGACGCTCGACCGCTGGATCGCGGTGATGAATCCCTGGAGGTTGAGAATCTCCGCCTGGGGCAGGGCCACCATCAGCGCGACGGTCGAGATGACGTAGAGGAGAGTGATGAGCACGCCCGCGATCAGAATGGCGCGGGGAATGTTGCGCCGAGGGTCCTCGATCTCCTCTCCCAGCATCGACGCGCTCTCCAATCCGCTCAGCGAGAACGCGATCGTGGACCAGAAGATGATGTCCTTGAGGTGCGTGCTCGGCACGAGACTCTGTCTGCTGAACGGCGTCGCGCTCCCGAACTTGAGGTAGGAGATGCCGCCCAGCACCACCAGGAGGAGAGCGGGCACCCAGAGGCCGACCGCGCCGGCGTTGTGCAGCCATTTCCCGATGTCGAGTCCGGCGACATTCAGCCCCGCCGCGACCGCGAGTCCGACCAGGGCGAAGACGATGAAGTAGGTCGAGCTCCCCGCGAGCGCTTGCCACTCGTGGCCGCCCAGGAAGAGGGCGTTGGCCGCGGTGAAGTAGAGCAGCGAGGGGAAATAGGGCAGGTTGGATGTCCAGTAGGTCCATCCGGTAATGAATCCCGCGAAGTCGCCGAAGGCGCGCTTGCTCCAGACGTAACAGCCCCCCTCGTCGGGATAGCGGGACGAGAGCTCGAGCACCGTGAAGGCCAGCGGGACGTAGAGCGCGGCACACGCGCCGAGCCAGATGACGATCGCGCTGGGCCCGGCGGCCGCCGCACTGCTGATCCACCGGACGCTGAAGCCCGTGATCAGGTAGAAGAAGAACAGGTCACGAAACCCCATCGCCCGCCGGAGGCGGGGCGCCGCGGTCTCGAGCGTGGCGGCGAGGCTCACACCATGTAGTTGCGCGGGGGATCGGCGAGCTGGAGGATCGGGCGGTCGATCCTGAACGGCGACACGTCGTGATCCGTGCGTCCGTCGAGGGCGAGCTCCGAGAGTATCCGGCCTATCAGCGAGGCGAACTTGAATCCGTGCCCGCCGCCGATCGCGACGCTGACTCCGGGATGGCCCGGCACCGCGTCGATCACGAAATCCCGGTCGGGTGTGAGCGTGTAGAGGCAGGTCTTGGTATAGATGACGGGGCCGAGTGCCTTCGGGATGCAGCGGCCGAGAAAGTCCGTCACCCGCCGCAGCGCGGCCTGGTCGGGATCGAAGGTGCGCCCGTCGGGCGTGACTTCGAGGCCGCCGGCATCCTGGCCGGCCTTGGGACCCGCCTCGCCGAACGTCGGAAACCCGTAGAAGCAGGGATCGTCCATCCAGATCCAGATCGGGAAACGATCGGGCGCGAACAGCGCGTGGTGCGGCGTCCCGAAATAGGTGACCTGTTCCTTGGTGATCCTGAGCGGAAGCTGCACACCGAATGGGGCGAGCGCACGATTCGACCAGGCGCCCGCCGCGATCACCAGACGGCGGCACCGATAGGTCGTGCCGCCTGCCGTCACCTCGATCTCGCCCGCGGTGGGGCGAATGGCGGCCACCGGCGCCTGATCCCGGAGCGTCGCGCCGTGCTCACGCGCCATCCGCACGTGGGTGGCGTTGCCACGCGCCGCCATCGCGATTCCGCTCTCGGACTGATAGAGCCCATGAATGTCGTCCGTGAGCACGAACTGGGGCCAGCGTCGCATGATCTCCCTGGCGTCCAGGTGCTCGTACGATACCCCAGCCGCATCCATGCTGCCGCTGTAGTTGCTGAGCGGGATGGCGCTCTCGCGGGGACCGAAATCGAGACCACCGGTCTTGAGGACGAGCTGCTCGCCCGAGTCGCGCTCGACCTCCGCCCACGCACGGTAGGCGTGCTTCGCCATTTCCACGTAGCCCGGGTTGTGATACGAGAGGCGGATGATGCGGGAGTGATCCTGGGACTCGCCGCGGACGTGCCCCAGCTCGAACTGCTCGAGTCCGAGCACTTCGGCGCCGGCCCGCCTCGACAGCCAGTACGCGGCCGCGCTGCCGAAACCGCCGAGGCCGAGGACGATGCATTCGTAGTCAGTCTTCATGTGTCTCGCGGGTTGCGGGCTACGTGCGGTACGGGGACGGCTCGGCTCGCCGCCGGGCTTGCGCTCCGAGCGTCGGTTACGTCGAGCTTGCGCTCCGAGCGTCGGTTACGCCGGGCTTGCGCTCCGGGCGGGACCGTGTCGCTCGAGCGCTGCAGGCCACCGTTACCCACTCGGATCCAGGCGGCCAGCGCCCGGCCTGACGCGCCTTTTCGCGACCCGGTCCCTGGCCCTGCGCCGCCCGGCGTCATCGCGCCCGAGCGTCAGAAGCCCGAGCCGGCGCGCCGCGCGAGCGCTCCCGAGGGCGCTGCACCCACAGACCGCGTCAGTGGGCCGCTCGTTACGCCCACTCACTCTCCCGGGCGCAGGCCACTGCAGCGGTCCAGGGTGCGGCGTACTCGGGACGCGAGATCAGCGGCGCGCTGGCTCCGGACCAACCCGGTGGCGTGCGCTCGGGACCCGAGATCAGCGGCGCGCCGGCTCCGGACCAGCCCGGTGGCGTGCGCTCGGGACCCGAGATCAGCGGCGCGCTGGCTCCGAACCAAGCCGGTGGCGGCGTAGAGCAGCGGCGCGCTGGCTCCGGACCAACCCGTGGCGGCGTAGAGCTGCGGAGCGCCGGTTCCGAACCAAGCCGGTGGCGTGCACTCGGGATGCGAGATCAGCGGCGCCCCGCAAGGGAGCGCACGCCCGGCGCAGGCACCGCAGCGCTATCCAAGACGCTCATTCACGTACCGGCGAATGTCCAGGCTCGCGCTCTCCATCGGCGCGTAATAGCCCGACTGGAACACCCGAGACTGCATGCCCCGCTGGACCGATTCGCAGATCGCCCAGTCCTGCCGGTTCACGACGTCCCAGAACTCCACCGCGTCGGCCGGATCGAAATCGGGCCTGGCCATTGCGTCGGGATGAAAGAGGAACTCGTTCACGATCGTCGTCCGGTCGGGCGCCTCCGGCCACACGATGAACGCCGCCACGTGCTCGGCCGACAGGCTCAGCAGGAAGTTCGGATAGATCAGCTCGCCCTTGTGGCGGACCCGCTCGTCCTCGTCGAGACCGGTAAACGGCGCCCGGTTGGTCGTGCCGGAGACAGTGAAGGTCCACGCCCCTTCACGATGGGGAATGCCGCGCTCCCAGTCGAGCTCGGAGCCACCGCGCTGTTTAAAGGCAGGGACGAGACGGCAGAGCTCGGGGTGGACCGGACCGCAGTGATAGCACTCGTTGTAGTTCTCGAGGATCACCTTCCAGTTGGCCCGGACCCCATAGGTGAGCTGCCGGGCCACCCGAAGCTCGCTCAACGGATACCGGTGCAGCCGCTCGGTAACCGCCCCGAGCTGCGCCGTAAGTGTGTCGCCCCGCCGTGACGCCAAGTCGGGTGAGAGGTTGAGGAACAGGAATCCGCCCCAGACTTCCACTCCGACCGGGTGGAGCGAGAGGTCGGCCTTGGCGAGCCCGTCGCTCTCCTCGAGAAATGGCGCCGTCCGGAGGGCGCCGTCGAGCCCATAAGTCCACGAATGATATGGACAGCGGATGCCGCCGGTGAACCTCCCCTTGTCGTGGTCGGGTACGAGCTGCGAGCCGCGATGACGGCAGACGTTGTAGTGGGCGGCCAGACGCCCGTCCTTCGTGCGGACCACCAGCACGCTCTCGCCGGCAATCCGCTTGACCACGAAATCGCCGGCGTTCGGCAGCTCCTCCTCCCGTCCCGCGCAGAACCACTCCGCGAAGAAGATCCGCTCCTTCTCCCGAGCGAAGATCTCGTCGGACTGATAGTAGGCGCGGTCCAGCGTGCGCTCGAGCCTCCCGCCGGCACCGCCCTCCGAGGTCACGAGCCTTCCCCACCTTCGGGGCCATAGAAGAACACCCAGACCGCGAGATCGTTGCTGAATTCCTCGAAGCGGTGGACCACGCCCGCCGGGACGAACAGGACGTCGCCCGGGCCGAACGGATGCCGCTCGGCGCCATTGCGGAAGTAGCCGCGGCCGGCGACGACGGCGTAGACCTCGTCCCGGGTGTGCGGCGACTGCGGATCGTGCTCGCGCGGCGCGTACAGCTCGACGCTGAGCGTGCCGTGTCGGAGGAGCTCGACATACCGCTCGCCCTTCTGCCCCGGGAGGCGGGAGAGAGCGTCGGCGACGGTCAGGTGGTAGTTGGGCATCGCGTCTCCCAGCGGGGGCTAGTCTCCGTCATCACCACATGCGGCATCGCTGGCCAGCGCCTCACGAAGCCAGGTTGTGCTCCGGCCGGGCGTGCCGGGCGCGGTGCTCGTCGCCGGGCGGCGCAGGCAGGGACCGGGTCGCGAGGGGCGCGCCGGTGGGCCGCCAGTTACTCCCGCTCCCTTTCCCGGACGAAGGCCACTGCTAGCGCCCTGAGCGAGCCGGTCCCGCCCGGAGCGCAAGCCCGGCGCCACTTATCCCGCGAAGACCCAGCGCGCCGCGCGAGCGCTCCCGAGGGGGCTGCACCCGCAGACCGCGTCAGTGGGCCGCTCGTTACGCCCACTCCCTCTCCCGGGCGCAGGCCACTGCAGCGGTCAAGGGTGCGGCGCACTCGGGACGCGAGATCAGCGGCGCGCTGTCACCCAGGCGAGCGCGCGGCGCAGGGCGGCGCCGCCCTACCGCGCCACGTCTCGCTGAATCTCCCGCGCGGCGTTGTACCCGCAGGCGCCCATCACGCCGCCGCCGGGATGCGTCGCCGCGCCGCACATGTACAGCCCACGCACCGGCGTGCGATAATCGGCGTACCCGGGCACCGGCCGCATGAACGACAGGCTGCTCAGCGACATCACCCCCTGCATGATGTTGCCGCCCGTGAGCCCGAACCGCTGCTCCAGATCCACGGGCGACAGGACCTGCCGCGCGATCACCGACCGCTTGAAGTTCGGCGCGTACTGGTTCATCAGGTCGAAACAGCGGTCGGCGTATTTCTCCTTCTCCGTCTCGAGCGAGAGTCCCGCCGCCAGATTGTAGGGAAAGTACTGCGTGAACATCGACATCACGTACTTGCCCTTGGGCGCCACGGTGTCGTCCAGTGCCGAGGGGATCGTCGCCTCGATGATCGGCTGCGCCGACGGATGCCCGTACTTGGCATCGTCGTAGGCCCGCTCGATGTACTCCATCGTCGGCGAGATGTGGATCGTGCCCCGGTGCTGGGGCGCGGGCGTCGTCCCCGGCATGGCGGTGAAGTCCGGCAGCTCGCTCAGCGCGATGTTGATCTTGCAGCTCGCGCTGGCGTAATCGATATGGCGAACCGCGTCGATGAAGTCGGCCGGAAGATCAGCGCTCTCCATCAGCCTGAGAAAGGTGACGTTGGCGTCCACGCCCGATGCCACCCGCGGGGCGCGGATTTCCGTGCCATCGGCCAGGGCCACCCCGCGAACGGCGCCGTGCTTCACCAGGATGCGTGCCACTTCCGCGTTGGTCCGGATCTCGGCACCCCGCTCGCGCGCCGCGGCGGCGATCGCGTTGCTGATGCCGCCCATCCCCCCGCGCACGTAGCCCCATACGCCGCGCACACCGTCGCACTCGCCCATCACATGGTGGAACAGCACGTACGCCGTTCCCGGCATCGAGGGCGATGCCATGGCGCCGATGATCGCGTCGGTAGCGAGGGTGACCTTGAGCTGCTCCGACTCGAACCAGCGGTCGAGAATCGGCGTGGCCGCCCCCGCGAGGATCTCGACCGCCTTCTGTCCGTCCGTGCCGAGCTTGACGAACGCGAGCCCGAGCTTCGCGAGCTGCATCAGATTGGACGGCCGCAGCGACCAGGGATTGGGCGGAGTCATGGTGAGCGTCGGCTCGAGAAAGTCGGCCACCCGCTCGAGCATCGCCTCGTACCGCGGCAGCGCCTCGGCGTCCTTCACGCTGAACTTGGAGATCTCCCGGCGGGTCATCGCCTTGTCGGGGCCGAGGAGGAGCGAGCGGCCGTCGGGAAATGGCGTGAACGACGAGGGGCTGCGCGGCAGCATCTCGAAGCCGTGCCGCCTGAGATCGAGATCGCGGATGATCTCCGGGCGGAGCAGGCTGTTGACATACGCCGCCGTGGAGACCTTGAATCCCGGCCACACCTCTTCCGTCACGCACGCCCCGCCCAGCACATCGCGCCGCTCCAGCACGCACACCCGGAGACCGGCGCGGGCCAGATAGGCCGCGGCGACGAGGCCGTTGTGACCGCCGCCGATGACGATGAGATCGTACGAAACAGACATGGGGATCCTTAAGAGGGCGCAGAGGGCGCAGAAGAGGCAGAGGACGCAGAGCAGACGATGCGATGGACGCAGCGGGATGGATTCGTGCGTCTTCTGCGCCCCCTGCGTCCTCTGCGTCCTACCTCACCAACACCAGCTCCGTCCTCGCGTACACGAACCGGCCGTTGTACCCGAACGGAGAAGCCGCCGCCCACGGGAAGGTGCCGAAGTTGTCGTTGAAGTCCTTCGACGTGTCGCCCGCATCATCCACCACGACCGTCGAGCTGGGCTGGTCGGGATAGACATCGAAGAGGTTGCGCACACCGACCGAGAGCTTGATCGCGTCGAACCGATACCCGATCTCGGCGTCCACCAGCCCCTTGCCGCCATAGTTCTCCCGGCAGAGGTCGCAGAAGCCTGGCTGTGCCGAGGAGAAGCCGCCGTAGTACGAGAGCCGCCCCAGTGAGGTGAAGCGCCCGAGCGTGTAGTTCGCCTGGAGCGTCCCGCGCCAGTCGGGGCGCTCATCTTGAATGCCGATGGCGGTCACGGAATCCAGCAAGCCCGGCTCCGTCGAGCCGGCGTCGACCAGCACCTGCGGGAGCGGGTCGACGTGAATGATCTTGTTTCGGGTGACGTTGACACCGGCCGTCAGGTCCAGGGTCCCGCCGGCGCCCGCCGGGACCTTGTACGTGGCGGTGACATCGACCCCCTGCGTCCTGGTATCGAGGCCGTTGGTGAAGTATTGCACACCCTGGATATTGCTGAAGCCGGCCGCCGCCAGCAGATCCACCGACGCCTCATCGTCGAACGTGGCGCCAAGGAGGATCTGATTGTTGATCCGGATGCGGAAGTAGTCCGCTGTCAGGGTGAAGTTGTCGACCGGCGTCACCACGAAGCCGGCGCTCAGGTTGAACGACGTCTCTTCCTCGAGCGGCTTCGCGCCCAGCGCCAGGGCCGCGGGATGGTCTGTCGGGAAGATGCCGACGTCGACGAACTCTCCCGCGATCACGTTCGTCACCACCTTACTGAACGCGACCTGGCTGAGGCCCGGCGCCCGGAATCCCGTGCTGGCCGCGCCACGGAAGGTGACCCGCCGCGATGGCTGGAAGCGAATGGAGAACTTGCCGCTCACCCGGCTGCCGAAGTCGCTGTAGTTCTCGTACCGAGCAGCCGCGTCCGCCAGCACCTTGGGCGACAGCTGCGACTCTGCGTCCGCGTAGAAACCGAAGTTGTTCCGGTGCCGATCCGTCGCGTCGCTCGGCGCGAAGCCCGGGAAGGACTGCGACCCGCCGGGCGCCTGGTCGCCCGAGCCCGTCTGATCCTCGGCGCCGCCATTGACGAACGACCCGAGCTCGCCGGGGCGGATCGCGTAGCGCTCCCGCCGGAACGCGGCGCCGAAGGCGAGGTTGACCGCCTCCGGAAGTCCCAACTCGACCGGCTTGGCGATGTTGAGCGCCGTAATGAACTCTTCGCGAATCGGGCGGCCGGCGAAGAACGAGAGCTGGTTGGGAATGCCGGGATCGTCGCTGGTGCCGGAGACGCCGTCGGGTCCGGGGGCGCAGGCCACGTCGAGGCACGGCCCCAGTGACGCATTCAGCGTGTTGCCGATCTCATAATCGAAGTCGTTGTGCCCGAACGTCGCCCCGAGGTCGTAATTCCATCCGGCGACGAGCCCGCGCAGGCCACCCGCCATCGAGTAGTCGGTGACGAGACCCTCGATGTTCGGCAGGAAGCCGAGGGGATAGATCTGGTCCCAGCTCCGGGCGCTGCCGGAATAGCGCCGGTAGGGGTTGCCGATGCCGTCGCGGTGACTGTATCCGCCGAAGGCGTAGATCTCGCTGCTGCCCGCCTCGTTGACCGGCATGCGGAAGTTGCCCCAGGCGAGCGCGTCTCTCTCGAGCCCATCACCCCAGTGATGATTGGGCTGCGGCACCGGGTTGTTCTTGTGGACCACCTGCCCGATGTCGTTGACCGAGTCGGCCACGCCGGTTCCCGACGTCTCGAACCGATCGGCCCAGGCCCGGTTGGTCGGCCGACGATCGCGGTACTCGCCGAAGACCCCGAGCGAGCCGCGTCCGAGCGGAATGCCCCACCCGCCGTTCACATTGGCCGTGGTCCCGTCGTCCGGATAGTTGTCGGTGGTGTATCGCCCGATATCGCCACTGACGAACGGGTTGAAGGCGCCGTCCTTGAGCACGAGGTTCACCACTCCCGCGATCGCGTCGGAACCGTACTGGGCTGCCGCGCCGTCCCGGAGGACCTCGATGCGGTCGAGCGCGCTCGACGGAATGGCGTTCAGGTCCACGCCGCTCGAGCCCGCGCCCATGCCGTACGTGAAATTGTTGACCAGCGCGGTCTGGTGCTGGCGCCAGCCGTTCACCAGGACGAGGGTGTGGTCGGGGCTCAGGCCCCGCAGCGTGAAGGGCCGGACCACGTCCCCGGCGTCGGTGACGCTCTGCCGCGGGAAGTTGATCGAGGGCGACACGGCCTGGAGGATGACGCTCGTCTCGGTGCTGCCCTGCTGGGTGAGCTGCTCCGCGGGGAAGATATCCACCGGCACCGCCAATTCCTCCGCCGCCGTGTGCCGCGCGCGCGATCCGACCACGACGTCGATCGGGGCGAGCTGCACGGTGCTCCGGGCGAGCGTGAAATCCTGCGTCGCTTCTTCGCCGGGAGGCATCTCCACGCTGGCCGTCGCGGCCTGGAACCCGATGAGGCGCACTCGGACCGTGTGCCGCCCCGCGGGGACGCCGCGGATCTCGTACTGTCCCTGGCCGCCGGTGACTCCGCGAGCCTCGGTGCCTTCGACCACTACCGATGCGCTGGGCAGCGTCGTGCCGGCACTATCGGAGACGGTGCCTCGCACGGTGCCCGATTGCGCGGCGAGCGGGGAGGCAAGCACGGATGCCAGCGCGATGAACGACAGGAACCCCAGCAGGCGTCGTGCCACGGTGCCTCCAGTTGAATTTGTATCCAGCCTAGATACGACTCGGCCCCGGGATGGTCAAGTCTGAAACGGGGTTCCACTTTGACAAGCCGACCCGTGTTCTGCACATTGGCGATGGCGTCCTCCCTCACTACAGCGCTGCCCGCACCGTCGGCCATGTACTCCGCAGGCAGTCCTCGCCCGACAGGAGAAGGACCATGGGAACTGGCATTCGTCAGCGATCTCTTGGCGCAGCCGTATTGCTCTGCGCCCTCGCGCTCGTGGCCCCCCCTGGAGCCATGGCACAAGGCGGCTCGATCGTCGGCAAGGTGACCGACGCCGCCACCAGCGGCGCGCTCGAGGCGGCTCGCATCATCCTCACCGGGACCAATCGGATCGAGACCAGCGGCCGTGAGGGACAGTACTCGTTCCGCAACGTCACGCCCGGCCATTATCAGGTCCGCGTCCTGCGGTTGGGATACCGCCCCGATACCGGGAGTGTGGCGGTCGCCGGGGCGGAGCCTGTGACGCTCGATTTCGCCATGGTCCCGGCCCCGGTGCAGCTCGACGAGGTGGTGAGTACCGCCACCGGCGAGCAACGCAAGCTCGAGGTGGCCAACGCCGTCAGCACGATCAACGCGGCCCAGGTGGCGGAGCTGGCGCCCATCACCGAGTTCGCCAACATCATCTCGGGCCGCGCGGCCGGCGTGCAGGTGCTCAAGAGCAGCGGCACCACCGGGACCGGGACCCGCATCCGCATCCGCGGGTCCAACAGCATTTCCCTCTCCAACGAGCCGCTCTACTACCTCGACGGCATCCGGCTGGAGAGCACGGCGATGTCGACCACTCTCGACATCAGCAGCAACACCGACCCAGCCAACAATGCCGGCCCCTCCCGGATCAACGACATCGTCCCGGACGATATCCAGGACATCGAGATCGTAAAGGGGCCCGCCGCAGCTACGCTGTACGGCATCCAAGCGTCCAACGGCGTGGTCCGGATCACCACCAAGCATGGCACGGCCGGCCCGCCGAGGTGGAATCTGTTTTCCGAGCTCGGGTCGGTCTCCGACAACAATACCTACCCGCTCAACTATTTCGGCCGGGACACCACGGCGGCGACCGGCGCGGACTTCGATGGGTTCTGCAGTATCCTGGCGAACCTGAACGGCGATTGCACCCAGACCTCGCTCCAGAGCTATCAACCGTTGAACAATGCCGCGACGAGGCCGTACAAGGCGGGACTTCGCCAGACCTACGGCGCCAACGTGTCGGGCGGCAGCGATCGGGCGACGTATTTCGTTTCCGGCAGCTATGAGAACGAGATCGGCCCGTTCCGCCTGCCGAAGGCCGAGGAGGACTCGGTGCGCGAGGTGCGCGGCACCGTGCCGGATAACCAGCTCAGGCCGAACGCGCTGGAGAAGTTCGCCCTTCGGACCAACATCAACGCCAACGTCTCGAAGACCCTCGACATCGACGCGTCGCTCGGCTTCCTGTCCAGCAATACCCGCTTCATCGAGAATGACAACAGCTTCCTGACCGTGAACGGCAGCGGGACGGCGAGCGGCAACCTGCCGGAAGTCAATCGCGGCTGGTTCTTCATTCCCGCCGAGCTGTTCGCGGAGCTGTCCAACCAGGCGACCAACCGATTCACCGGCGGGTTTACGGGCAACTGGAATCCGCTCGAGTGGCTCACCGGCCGCGCCACGGTCGGATACGATGTGGTCAACCGCACCGACGTGCAGTTCTTCCCCACGGGTGAGGTGGCCGACTTCAACCAGAACCGGGCCGGCCTGCGGATCCAGAACCGGTTCGACATTTCGCAGGCGTCGGTGGATCTCGGCGCCTCCGCCCGCTTCGCGCTCAGCGACGCGATCGGGTCGCGCACCTCGATCGGGGGCCAGTTCTTCCGCGACCTCGCCCGGGGCAACTTCGCCACCGGCCGCGGTCTCCCCGCCGGCTCCGGGAGCATCACCGGCGCGGGCACCACCGAGGCGAAGGACACCGTCATCGAGTCGCGATCGATCGGCTCGTACGTCGAGGAGGAAGTGAACCTGAAGCAGCGCCTGTTCATGACCGGCGCGCTCCGCTTCGACGACAACAGCGCCTTCGGGCAGAATTTCAACGCCACGGTCTACCCCAAGGCCAGCATCTCCTGGCTCATGTCCGACGAGCCGTTCTTCCACGCCCGCGCCATCAACACATTGCGTCTCCGCGGCGCGTTCGGCGTCTCCGGACAGCAACCGGGCACGATCGATGCGCTCCGCTACTTCAATGCCGTGGGCGGCAAGAAGGACGGCCAGGGGATCACCGGGGTGAGCTTCGCCAGCATCGGCAACGCCAACCTCAAGCCCGAGCGGTCCCGCGAATTCGAGGTGGGACTGGACGCCGGCCTCTTCCAGGACCGGGTGTCGGTCGAGCTGACCTACTACAACAAGCTCACCCGGGACGCGCTGATCCTGCGGGACGTGGCCCCGTCGCTGGGCGCATCGCAAAATCAGTTCGTCAATCTCTCCCGGATCAAGAATCGCGGCTTCGAGCTGGCGATCACCAGCCGTATCATCGACAAGCCCAGCATCGCGTGGGACGTGACGCTGAGCGGCTCGACCACGAAGAACAAGATCCTGGAGCTCGGTGAGGGGGTGAGCCCGATCTTCGTCGGCTTCTACCAGCAGCATCGCGCGGGCTATCCGGCCGGCGGCTACTGGGCGCCCACCATCTCCTTCGACGATGCGAACGGCGATGGGATCATCGACCCCACCGAGGTGAGCCTGAGCGACAGCGCCGTCTTCCGCGGCTCCGCGCTTCCCACCAAGGAAGCATCGCTCAACAGCCAGCTCGCCGTGTTCGGTGGCAAGGTCGTCCTCGGCACGCAGTTCGATTACCGCGGCGGCCATCTGGTAGACAACTCGCTGGAGCAGTTCCGCTGCTTCTCGGTGCAGAACTGCCGTGGTCTCTACGATGCCAGCGCGCCGCTGGAACAGCAGGCGCTGGTCCAGGCCACTTTCCTGCCGGGTGGCGGGAATTCCGTAGCGTTCCTCGAGCCCGGCTGGTTCATCAAGCTGAGGGAGCTGTCGCTCACCTTCGAGGCGCCCGACCGATGGGCCAGCGCCTTCCGGGCGAGCCGCCTGAGCCTCACGCTCTCAGGCCGGAACCTCTGGACCATCACCGACTACAGCGGCGTGGATCCCGAGGTGAACGCCTTCGCGCAGGGCAACTTCGCGTCGGGAGACTTCGAGTCCCAGGCGCAGGTGCGCTATTTCACGGCGCGCCTCAACGTCGGCTTCTGAGGATGACGCATATGCGGAAGACCTTTTCCTCTCGTGCCATCCTCGGCGCGGCAACGGTGCTGCTCGCCGGCTGCGGGCTGCTGGACACCGAGCAACCCAACATCATCGACCCCGGATCCCTCGGATCTCCCGAGGGCGCCGCCTCGCTTCGGCTCGGCGCGCTGGCCGACTTCACCTTCGTGAACGACGGCGATGGTACTCAGTCGGAAGACGGCCTGATTCTGACCGCCGGTCTCCTTTCCGACGAGTTCGTGCACTCGACCACACCGCCCTCCGAGCAGGAGATCGATCAGCGCACCACCGCGGTGATCAACCCGAGTCTCTCCTCGATCTACCGGAATCTTCATCACGCACGCCGGGGCGCGGAGGTGGCGGCGGCGCAGCTGCAACAGTTCGTCCTCTTTCCTGACTCCACGACCGACATCGCGGAAATGCAGGCGATCGCCGGATTCACTTACATCTATTTCGGCGAGGACTTCTGTTCCGGCGTGCCATTCAGCCAACTGGTCGGCGACTCGTCGGTCTTCGGCGGCCCGAACACCACCACGCAGATCTACGAGCTCGCGCTCGCCAAGTTCGATTCGGCCCTGGCCCATCCGGGCCTCGCGGTGGATGACGGTACCATCACCAGCCTCGCGACGGTGGGCCGCGCACGTACCCTCGTCGATCTCGGCCGGTTCGCCGAGGCAGCCGCGGCCGCCAGCGCCGTCCCGACGGACTTCGCCTACGTCACCGAGCACTCCGACAGCCCGCTCCGGCTCCAGAACGCCATCTGGAGCTACACGAACCAGGGGCTCTGGTCGCTCTCTGACTTCGAGGGCGACGTGGGCCTCGGGTACCGGACGGCGGAGGACCCCCGCGTCCCCTTTACCGACACGGAAGACACCGGGCTCGACCTCATCACGGATCAGTTCAATCTCGACAAGTACCCCGACCCCGCCTCGTCGGTGACGGTGGCCGACGGCATCGAGGCGCGTCTCATCGAGGCGGAGGCACTGCTTCAGACCAACAACTTCTCGGGGATGCGGACGATCCTGAACGATCTCCGCGACACGCAGGGGCTCGACCCGCTTCCCACTCCCGGCAACCGGGACGCGGCGATCGACCAGCTCTTCTCCGAGCGGGCCTTCTGGATGTTCGCCACGGGCCACCGTCTCGGGGACATGCGCCGGCTCATCCGGCAGTATGGCCGAGACGTGAATGACGTCTTCCCCAACGGGAGCTACCACAAGGGGGGAGTGTATGGACCGGACGTGAACTTCCCGCTGCCGATCGAGGAGGAGAACAATCCGAACTCGGTGGGCTGCATCGACCGGAATGCGTGAGTTGTGGCGCCGGCCGGCGATGGTCCCGTAGCTCCATCGCATCAGGCGCGGCACCTGGCCCACGAATGACCTGGCAGGAACGGACCCGTCTAAACGATTGAGGCTTTGGTTCTTAGCGATCCTCGCCCCAGGCTGCCCGCGCGCGAATACCACGAGCATGGTACTTGCCTCACGTAGGTCGACTTCCACATTCTCTCGTTTTCCATCCGTCGACCCGCGCTGACCCCAGCGTCGCGAGCGGCAGCGTCCTGTGCCTCAAACAATCGCTCGACAAGATGCGAGAAAGGTTCCGCGACCGTGAGACTGAGATCCCGATCCGGACAAGCGCTCGTGGAGTTCGCTCTCGTCCTGCCCCTGCTCTTCGCTCTCATCTTTGCCGCGATCGAGTTCGGCGTTGCCATGTACGATAAGTCCGTCCTCACCAATGCCAGCCGCGAAGGGGCCCGCGCAGCGATCGTCGCGATGACGCCGAGGATCACGGACGCCCAGATCACGTCGGTGGTCAATACGTACGCGCAGAACAACATGCTCAGCTTCAAGTCGGCCTCGCTGGCCACGACGGTGAGTCCCGCCTACGCCACACGCAACGCCACCGGCTCCTCTGCTACGCCAATTACCGTCCAGGTGACCTACAACTACGGGTTCCTGATGCTTCCCCGATTCCTCACCACGTTCACCGGCACGCTGAATCTTCGAGGCGCGACGGTGATGCGGATGGAGTGAGCCACCCACGTTCTCAGCGAAGACACGAGTTGGAGATCCCGTCATGAATACCGGCAAATGGAAGCGGAACCCGCGCACGGGCCAGTCGCTCGTGGCCGTCGCGGTGGCCCTGGTGGCCCTCCTCGGGTTCGTGGGCCTGGCGATCGACGTGGGCATGATGATGATCGCGCGCAACGAAGTGCAGAACGCGGCGGACGCGGCGGCCCTGTCGGGCGCCTCCGAGCTCTACAAGGGCACAACGACCCCGCCCAACTGGACGAGAGCGCAGGACTCGGCGGCAAAGGCGGTTACCCGCAACAAGGTCCAGAACGTCGCCCTGGCCACCGGCACGTACGAGACCGGCTACTGGAACGTGACGGGTACGCCGTCCGGCATGCAGTCGAAGACCAAGAGCCCGTTGCTCGCCACCGACCGGCCGGGCATCAAGGTGACCATCACCAAGGCGTCCGGGTCCAACGGTGGGCCCATCAGTCTCTTTCTGGCTCCGCTGGTCGGGGTGTCGAACATGCAGATCAAGGCGTCCGCCGTGGCAGTGGCCTCGTACCCCGGTGCCGTCGAGGAAGGCCAGTTGATGCCGGTCGCGATCACCAAGTGTCTGTACGACACCTACTGGGACGTGTCGACCAATTCGCCGAAGATCGACCCCGGGACCGGCCAGCCCTACGAGTTCACCATCAAATCGAGCTACTTCGCCAATAATGGAGGGGGACCGTGCTACGGTGGTCAGTGGACCTCATTCCAGACCGGCAATAACAACGTACCCACGGTGCGCGGGTTCATCGCGAACGGCAACCCGGTGCGGCTCACCATCGGCGATTCGATCTGGATCGAGCCAGGCGTCAAGAATACGCTCTTCGACGAACTGCCCCAGCCGGCGGATGTCTATCTCCCCGTCGTGGTCGACGTCACCACGAAATCCAATCAACCTCTCGTCGGGTTTGCGGCGTTTCACATCACGTCCTCGGTCGGCAAAAGCCAAAAGGAGATCAAGGGTCACTTCAACGCGGGGCAGATCCTTCCGTTCTCCACCACCGGCGGCCCCAGCTATGGCGCCGTTTCCCCGCCCGTACTGGTGCAGTAGCCCACCTCAATACACCGACAGGAACGACCGGTCGATGTCGTTCTCGATCGTCCACTTGATTGTCTGGCCAGGCTGCACGTTGAGATCTTCGCTCGAGAGACTCCGGAGATTGCCGATGGGATCGGCCCGGAGGCGGGCGTTGCCGGTGCTGCCGAGCTCGAGGTACCGGAAGGTGAAGATCGCGGTGTTCTGCGAGGTAACGCTGCCGAGTCGCCGGGAGAGGTTGCCCCGGTCGAGATAGATCACCATGTCGCTCCAGTTATGGTTCTCCACCTCCACCGACACCGGGGTATCGCGGTCGGGTCGCGACTCGGGCTCGCCGGCCTTCCCGTGGTGACACGCCGCGGCCAGCAGCAGCGCGAGCACCGGGCCTCTTGCCGCGGCTCGAGTCATGGGTCATTACCTCGTGGCCGGCGACGCGGCGCCGGGCTGCAGATACTTACCGTACCAGGCGAGGATTCGCTGGAGCCGGTCGCGGCGGTGGCTGGGAGCGGAGAACTCGTGATACTCGTCCGGATAGATCACGAGCTCGGTGTCCCGTCCCAGGCTCTTGAGCGCCTGATACATCTGTTCCGAGTTGATGAGGGGTACGTTGAAGTCGAGCTGCCCGCAGATGAAGAGCGTCGGCGTCACGATCCGGTCGGCGTGAAAGAACGGATAGGAGTTCCGGCGCCAGGTCTCGGGCTTGTCCCACGGCCGGCCGAGCTCGGTCTCGTACTCGAGCACGTACTGGTCCGTTCCGTAGCCCGCGATCGCGTTCCCCTGCCCCGCGTCACTCACCGCCGCCTTGAATCGCTTGTCACGGGCGATCACCTGATCGGTCAGGATGCCGCCATAGCTGTGTCCGCCCACCCCGAGCCGTGCCGGATCGGCGAGGCCTGACGCGACCGCGTAGTCCACCCCCGCCAGCACGTCCTTGCTGTCCTTTTCCCCCCACGCGGCCCAGATGGCGCGCTGAAAGTCCTGTCCGCGCCCCGAGCTGCCGCGCGGGTTCACGCCGATCACGACGTACCCGTTGGCGGCGTACAGTTGCCAGTCGACGTTGGCGAAGTCGTTGAAGAACTGCCAGACGGGACCGCCGTGGAGGATGAGGAGCGCGGGATATCGGCGCCCCGGCTGGTAGTCCGGCGGCTTCACCACGAAGCCGTTGATGCGCGCGCCGTCCTCGCTCTTGACCGAGATCTCCTCGACCTTCCCGAGCGTCACGCGGGCGAGCCAGGCGTCGTTGTGGTGGGTCAGACGGCGAAGCTTGCTCCCCTCGACGGCGTAGATCTCACCCGGCTCCGACCGCGTGCTGGTGAGAGCGGCGATCCTGCCGTTGGCCCCCACCGAAAAATCGGAGACGACACGCCGGCCCTCGATCACCCGCTCGATGGCGCCGCCGGCCGCGGGAACTCGCGCGAGATGGTACACGCGATCGTCCTCGAGGAGGAAGTACACGGAGGAGCCGTCGGAGGACCAGGTGGGCGACAGCACCTGCCGGTCGAGCGCCGGAGTGAGTATCCGGGCCGAGCCGCCTGCCGCCGGGATGACCGCGACGTTCTGAGTGGCGTAATAGATGAGCTCGGGCGGCCCACCCTGGATGTAGGCGAGGCTCTTTCCATCGGGGCTCCAGGCGGGCGCGCGGCCTCCCCAGCCCGGGTCATGGTCGCCGCCGGGATAGGTGGTGAGCTGGCGTGGCTCGGCACCGGACGTCGCGTCGACGATGTAGAGGTCGTAGTTGTCGGTGCGGTCGGCGGCGGGCCGGCGGCGGCTCACGAAGGCGATCGACCGGCTGTCCGGAGACCACGAGGGTGTGATCTCGTCGTAGTTCCCCGGCAACAGCAGGTCCGCCCTGCGGGTAGCTCTGTCGAACAGGTAGAGGTGCTGGCGGCGGCCGGTGACGTAGCCGGTCTCGTCCTGCTTGAAGCGCCAGCGGTCGATGACGATCGGCTTGGGCGTCTTCCGGGCGGTGTCACCGGGAATCGGCGCGTCGGAATCGGGATCCTCGACGATGAGGGCGAGGTGCTTGCCGTCCGGCGCCCAGGCGTAGTCGGAGATCCCGCTCGGGAAATTCGTCACCCGCTCGGCTTCGCCGCCGGCGCGATCGAGGAGCCAGAGCTGTTCCGACTCGCGGGCGTCGTCCCGGCTCGAGAGGAAGGCGATCACGCGACCGTCGGGACTCCAGCGCGGCGCGTGCTCGCCCGCGGGGCTGCGGGTGAGCCGGACCGCGCGGGTTCCATCCCAGCTCGTCATCCAGATATCGGAGTCGTCCTGGTCCCGGACGGTATCGACGGAGGAGACGGCATAGGCGACCCAGTTGCCGTCGGGCGAGAGCTGCGGGTCGCTCACGTCGTGGAGCGCCTCGAGATCGTCAAGGGTGACAGGGCGCCGCTCCTGCGCCGAGAGCGTTCCCGCGAACAGTATGGCGAGGACCCCCAGCTTCGCGTGCATGCAGCCTCTCTGAATGCGGTGGGCGACGAGCATCCGTGCCGTGCGGCGTGTGGCTCCGGTGCTGCGTGGCGTCGGCTCCGGTGCGCCGTCGCGTGCGGGCGCGTCACACCCCTCGTCGCGCTGCGTGTGCTCGATGCCGGGCTTGCGCTCCGGCACAACGCCGCCAGGCTCGCACTCCGGTGTTACCCCGCCGGGCTTGCGCTCCGGTATAACGCCGCCGGGCTTGCGCTCCGGCACAACGCCGCCGGGCTTGCGCTCCGGCATAACGCCGCCAGGCTCGCGACCCGGTCCCTGGCCCTCCGCCGCCCGGCGTCTCGGAGCCCGGAGCCGGCGCGTCGCGCGAGCGCTCCCGAGCGCGCTGCACCCGGAGACCGCGTCAGTGGGCCGCTCGCTATGCCCACTTCCTCTCCCGGGCGCCGGCCACTGCAGCGGTCCAGGGTGCGGTGCACTCGGGACGCGAGCTCAGCGGCGCGCGGTCTCCGGGCCAAGCCGGTGGCGTGCACTCGGGACGCGAGACCGGCGGCGCACGGTCTCCGGGCCAAGCCGGTGGCGTGCACTCGGGACGCGAGACCAGCGGCGCACGGTCTCCGGGCCAAGCCGGTGGCGTGCACTCGGGACGCGAGACCAGCGGCGCGTGAGGCTACGGCTTGTAGACCACCCCGCCCTTCATCACGAATCCAATCTTCGCGAAACTCCTCAGGTCCGCCAGCGCATCGCCCTCGACCGCGACGATGTCCGCGTACTTGCCCGGCGCGATCGACCCGACCCGGTCCTCCCATTGCATCAGCCGCGCGGCGGAGACGGTCGCGCTCTGAATTGCCTGCATCGGCGTCATCCCATACCGGACCATGTACGGAAGCTGCCGGGCGTTCAATCCATGCGGATAGATCCCGCTGTCGGTCCCGTAGGCGATCTTGACCCCGGCCGCGACCGCCTTACGGAATCCCACCCGCTGCGTTTCGGTCGTCTCCGTGTTCTTCCGCATGATGTCCGCCGGCCACTTCTGCAGCCGTCCGACGCTGTCGGTGTAGTCGCCGTTGTAGATGTCGGCCACCAGCCAGGTGCCCCGCTCCTTCATGAGCGCGATCCCCTCGTCGTCGATCAGGGAGCCGTGCTCGATCGAGCGCACCCCCGCGCGCACCGCCCGCTTGATCCCCTCCGCGCCGTGGGCATGCGCGGCCACGAACGTTCCGTAATCTGCCGCCTGTTCGACGGCGGCGCGGATCTGCTCCTCGGTGTACTCGGAGACGCCGGGCTGGGTGCCGCGGGTGAACACCGCGCCGGTTGCCAGAACCTTGATGAAGTCGGCGCCGCCGTTGAGGATCGCCCGGACGCGGGCTCGCACTTCGTCGACGGAATTGGCCACCCCGAACCGGTAGCTCATCGGGATCGTCACGTCGGGCGCCGCACCCACCAGCTCGCCGGCGCCGGTCGACACGGTCACGTAGGCGCCGGCCACCCGCATGCGCGGGCCGACGACGGCGCCCTCATCGATCGCATCGCGCAAGGCGACGTCGACGAAGGCGCGGTACGTCCCGACGTCCCGTACGGTGGTGAAGCCCGCCAGGAGGGTGGCTCGGGCGTTCTTCACCCCGCTGAATGCCTCCTGGGCCTCGGAGCGCTCGAGAGGCTCGAGGACGTCGGACGACGATGCGTCGCCGATCAGATGGGTGTGGCAGTCGATGAGTCCGGGGAGGACAGTGTATCGGGAAAGATCGATGACTCGCGCGCCGGCGGGCAGCTTGGCGGAGGCGGCTTGCACCGCCTCGATGCGGTCTCCGCGGATCACGATCACCTGATCGCGGCGGACCTCCCCCTTTTCGACATCCACCAGCCGCCCGGCCCGGATGGCGACGAGCGCATCTCCCTTGTTCTGGGCGAAGGCCGGGGAAACGATGCAACCGATGGAGGCGGCAACGACCGCGAGCCGAACGACCGGCTTCAGCATGCCGAGTCCTGATGCGCTGTGAGTGTGATGGGGTACTGTCCGGGAGGCCGACACCTCCGTCGGCGCAAATATAGCCGCCGACGGAGAGACCGGCGAACGACCTTACGGGGTTCGGGCGTCAGGCGACTTGGTCTTCACCCTCGGAACGTCGATTTCCTTCTTCTCAGTGGTCACCTTGGGGACGCTGACCGTGTCCTTCACCGCACCCGTCTCGATGCGCGGCGTATTGACGGTGTCGGTCGTGGTGCCGATGACGGGCTTCTTCACCTCGTACTCTCCCTCGCCGACCTTCTTGCATCCCGTGGTGCCCCAAATGGCCGCCAGACCCGCGGCGAGCATGAGCGTGCGCACGGATTCCTCCGGGTAGGGGTGATCGCCGGGGCATAACCCGGCTACCGGGAATTTGACCCGGATCCGCCATGGCAGCCCGTGCGCGCGATCACGATCGCTCGGCGACTGGCGCCCGAATTTTCCTCATTCGAATGTAGAGAATGTTGACAAGCGATTTGTAAGTCATCGCAGCGAAATGATTTGATTGGCGGTTTAGTGGCTGATTTCTACACATAGTCCGCTGCGAAGAGCCGCCGGAAACGACGACGGCCACCTCAGGGTGGCCGTCGGGGCGAACTCGCTACCGCATCCCTGCGCCGGACTCAATCCTCGACGAGAATCAGGTACTTCGACGCCGCCCAGAACTGCTCCGGCTGCGCGATATCCAGGCTCCCCGCCACCTTGCCGTCCTTGGTCGCGGCGCCTTCGGCCAGATAGGAGGGACTCTGGCGCGAAATGATCTTGTACTTCTTGTCGGTCCGGGGAAGCGCGATCTTGGTGTTCGTGGTCTTGTCGATCGCCGTGAACGCCTCGGGGTTGAGATTCCGAGCCGGCTCGAGGCGGGTGCCGCCGAAGACCAGGAACTTCGACCCTTCCTTGGTCACGATACCCTTCTTCATCAGCTCGTCCTTGGTGCCGACGGCGTAGTAGACCGTATTCTTGTACGAGGTGAGGTTGACCACCGTATCGGTGAGCGCCGTCTTGGCCGCGGTCAGATCGGTGTTCTCGGTGGTGAGGGTGTCGACCTTGCCGGCGAGAGTCGTGATCTGGGTGTTCTTGTCGGCCAGCTGCGTCTCATAGTCCGTCTTCTGCTGCTCGGCCGTAGCCTTGAGATCCTCGATCGTCTTTTTGTAGGTCTCGATCTGGGCGAGCAGGCGGGCATTGCGCGAGCGGGACATCTTGGCGCGCTTTTCGGTTTCGGTCAGCTTGGTCTCGGTCTCGTTCAACCGGGCAATGACCGCGTTGACCCGCTCCAGCGCCATCTTCCGGTCTTCCCGATCCTTCCGGGCGCCAGGGACGCCGGGATCCGTGCTGGTCGTGGTGACCGCCGTGCCCTTCGTCTTGGCCAGCTCGCTGTTGATGTCGGTCACGAATTGCGTGGTTTCCAGGACCTCGGTCAGAAGGCTGTCCTTCTGGGCCTCGGCCACCTTCGCGTCGGCCAGAGCCTTCTTGAGTTCGGCCTGATTGCAACCTGTCGTCGCCACGACGGCGAGCGCGATCAGCCAAGCGTTCCTCATGTAAACCTCCTGCTCTGCTCGATGAAAAGGGGGCACCTGCGACGGACACGCGCGTACGCCAAACTGGCCGCGAGAGAACGACTTAAGTCTCGGCGCGGCCTTGAGGAGGCCGGAGCCGGTCCAGGAGCTGTTTGGCGAACGAACTAATACAATAATCTGGAGGACGCCGGAGCGGCACCCCGAAAGGCGGTTCGGCCCTTACTTGAGGATGGAGACGGGGCCACCGCCCCGACCGCCATGGCACCGACCCCCGCGCCCGCCACCGATCATGACGCCACCGCCAGTCCGCGGCGCGGGGACCTCCGACCAATCGCCTGTTCCCGGTTCGACGCTGGACGTTCCCGTCGAGGCGGGGATGATCGTGACGGTTCTGCCGGGGGCCAGCTCGTGGCCGGTGAGGTCGGACGGCGGTGCCTGGGCAACGGTGGGCGCGGTCGTGGGCTGCGCGGGAACGGGCGGAGGAGGCACAGGTGCCGGAGCGGCCACCGGCGTCTCGGGCTCGGGTTCGACGCGGACCGGCGCAGCCGGCCGGGGAGCCT
This sequence comes from uncultured Gemmatimonadales bacterium, assembly GCA_963722825.1. GTDB lineage: Bacteria > Gemmatimonadota > Gemmatimonadetes > Gemmatimonadales > GWC2-71-9 > CAVVWJ01. The sequence continues at coordinate 778,421 of CAVROI010000002.1, read as the reverse complement.
GGCGATGGCGCGCCGGTATCGTGGTGGCGAGCTCGATCCTGGATGCCACCTGGGACGTCGATGCGTTGCTGGTTGTGAGTGTGAGGTCTCGTTTCGGAACTGAGGTGGCGGTCTCCTGGACGGTATTCGGTCCGCCACAGGCCGCGAGCACGAGGACGGACGCGGTGGCTGCGATCAAGGTACGCATGGGAACTCCCGTGTTTCGCGGTCCGAGTAGCCTCACACGGAACTGGAGACGATGTCAGGCTTGGCGCTCGCACGGCTAGTTGCCGTGACCGCCACCTCCACCCCCCCTGCCGCCCCCCACTAACGCCTCGACCGTCTGCTCTCCCTCCGAGTCGCCCAGCCGCGCACGGGTAGATGCCTGGCCCTGCCCATCCGTCGTACCGGTCGAAGGATCGAGCGCGGGACGGCCATCCGCATCGACCACTTGGACCACCAGGGGATCGTCGAGTACCTCACCCGGCTGACCCTGCTGGCCGTCTCCGGATACGACGGTGATCCTGGCTGGCGCGGTATCCTAGGCACCGGTCTCGGCTTCGCGATAGGAAGCAAATCACAATTTCCCGCCGCCGCTCACTCAGCGCTGCAGCCCGCTCTGTGCCGCCGGCTCGAATGATCGTGACTCGAGCGGTCCGGCGTGACCGCTTCCCCGGATGCTCCGCAAGCGCCGGGAGGCCTCGACCAGAATATCCTCCGTCTTGCAGAAGACGAATCGAACCAGCGAGCGGCCGCCGCCGTCACGGAAGAAGCTGGAGCCCGGCACCGGGGTCACGCCGGCTTCTCGGGAGAGCCAGACGCTGAAGCCGGTGTCGTCGAGACCCTGGGCGGCCGAATGCGCCGCCGCCACGCCGGTGAAATCGGCCAGGATGTAGTACGCCCCCTCGGGCGGGAGGCACCGGAATCCCGCCTCGACCAGGGCCCCGTACAGCAGATCCCGCTTCCGCCGGTAGCTCGTGGCCAGTCCATCGTAGAACGTCCGGTCGAGGCCGTCCAGCGCGGCGGCTACGCCCTCCTGCAGAGGGGCGGGGGCGCCCACCGTGAGGAAGTCGTGCACCTTCCGAATCGCGTCGGTGAGCCGTTCCGGGGCGATGATCCAGCCGACCCGCCACCCGGTAACGCTGAAGCTCTTCGAGGCGCCGCTGATCGTCACCGTGCGCTCCTGCATGCCGGCCAAGGTGGCGATTGGAATGTGCTCGCCCTCGTACCTGATGTGCTCGTAGATCTCGTCGGTCACCGCGAGGGCGTCGTGGCTCACGCAGAGGTCGCGAATCGTCTCCAGCTCCGCCCGCGTCAGCACCCGGCCCGACGGGTTGCTCGGGGTGTTCACGATGATCGCCTTCGTGCGGGGGGAGAATGCGGCGGACAGCCGCTCGAGATCCAACGGCTGCCCCGGCTCCAGCGGGACGTACACCGGGCGCGCGTCCGCCAGGATCGTGTCGGGCCCATAGTTCTCGTAGAAGGGCTCGAACACGATCACCTCGTCGCCGGGATCGACCAACGCCAGCAGCGTCGAGATCATCGCCTCGGTGGCGCCGCAGGTGACCGTAATCTCCCGCTCCGGATCGGCCTTCAGCCCGTACCACTGCTCGTAATAGCGGCCGAGCGCGTCGCGGAGGCGCTGCGCTCCCCAGGTGATGGCGTACTGGTTGATGTCGTCGCGGATGGCCTGCGCCGCCGCCTCCTTCAGGAGGTCGGGCGCGGGAAAGTTGGGGAATCCCTGCGCCAGGTTGATGGCGCGGTGCTCCTTGGCGAGCCGGCTCATCCCCCGGATGACCGATTCCCGAAAGCCATGGGTGCGACGGGCGGTATTCACGGCGGTGCTGTCTCCCTGGGTAAGGGCCAAATCTATACTCGAAACGACCCCGGGCCCCCGGGGGCCCGACGCCTGAGGCGTGCTTGACAGCCCTCGGATCGACCGTACTATATCGAAGAGGTACCCCCTGAGCGTCAGGGGCACGACCTTCAGCACCACATTCTTCGCCACGATTTGTCCGATCTCATATAAGGCCTAGCCGGGGCGTATCGCGCCGATCCGTCCCGAGCCCGCCTGTGGAGCCCCCGATGCTCACCCGGTTCAAGGCCCTGGTCGCAGCCGTCGACGGCCGTTCGTTCCTGGCCGCCCTGACGCTGGCCACGGCAAGTGCGGTCGCGCTTTCGTGCGGCGGCGGGGATGTCACTCAACCCAACCCCGCCCAGCTGACCATCGCCCTGGCCGGCACGGGGCACGGGACCGTGACGAGCACACCCGGGTCCATCAGCTGCACCAACGCCAACGCCACCGGCTCGCCGATCGGCACCTGCTCGGACGAATTCAGCGGGCAGGTCACCCTCACGGCCACCGCGGAGACAGGGTCGACCTTCACCGGGTGGTCCGGCGATGCCTCGGGCTGTGGCACCAACACGTCCTGCACCATCACGGTCTCGGCCGCGACCACCATTACCGCGACGTTTGATGCGGCGTCGGGGGGCCGGACCCTCACGGTGGTCGGCGGAGGCAGCGGCAGCGGCAGGGTCGTGAGCGACCCTGCCGGCATCGACTGCACGATCACGGGTGGGGCCGAAGCCGACACCGGCTGCACCTTCGACTTCACCAACGGAGAGACCGTAACTCTGGCGGTCCAGGCGGGCACGCTCGTCGGGTGGGGCGGCGCCTGCAGCGGTACCACCTGCTCGGTGGCGATGACCGCTCCCCAGATCGTGATTGCGACGTTCACGCCCGATGAGCCCGCCACCACGCTCGGCTTCGTCGGTCAACCGAGTGCCGTGCAGACCGGCCAGCCGATCACGCCCGCGGTCCAGGTCGCTATCCAGAGTGCTTCCGGCGGAACCGTGGCGGGTCGAACCGACGCCGTGACGCTGCAGCTGGGGAGCAATCCCGGCGGCGCGACGCTGGGTGGAACGGTCACCCGGAACGCCGTCGGCGGTGTCGCCACCTTCGATAACATCACCCTCGACCAGGCGGGCGACGGGTACACGCTCACCGCGACGGCAAGCGGGCTCACCAGCGCCACGAGCGCGTTGTTCAACGTCAGCGCCGCGCCGGTCGCCCAGCTGGTGTTCTCGGTTCAGCCGCCGGCCACCAAGGCCGGGCTCGCCATCATGGTGAAGGTCGAGATCCGGGACCAGGGGGGAACGCTGCTCACCGGCCGCACCGACCCGATCACCGTGCAGCTCAAGGACAATCCCGGTGCCACGACACTGGGGGGGACAACCACCGTCGCAGCGGTGGGCGGCATCGCCACGTTCTCGGATCTCTCCATTCAGGTCGCCGCCACCGGGTACTCGCTCGGCGCCAGCACGGCGAACGCGAGCGGCTCCACCAGCTCGGCGTTCGACATCGTCCCCGGGGACCCGAAGCAGCTCATCCTCAATGACGGTCAGGGACAGTCGGCCGTGGTCGGCACGAAGGTGAGCGTTCGGCCCTCGATCAAGATTCTGGATGCCTTCAACAATGTCGTGCCCAACGTGCCCGTCAAATGGGAGGTCACCGCGGGCGGCGGCTCGGTGGTCGCCAGTACCACCGACCCCGTGAACAGACCCACGGGCCCGCTCGGCCTGTCGACAGCGGTCTCGTGGACGCTCGGGGGCGATCCGGGCAGCAACAACAACCAGCTCCGCGCGACGGCGACCGGCGCGGGGATTACCGGCAATCCGTTCACGTTTACCGCGAGCGCGACGCTGCCCCCGAACACGAGCGTCTTCAAGGGACTGATTCGGGAGATCTCGAACGGCGGATTCGTCCCGCCTGCGGGCAGCCCCATTGGCAGCGCCGCGCTGACATTCAGCCGCATCAGCGACGGAGGCACGGCGGGGGAGGCGACCTCGAACAACGATGGGACGTTCGTATCACCGCCGTTGGCGGCCGGCGTCGAGTACAAGATCGAGATCGTGGCCAACAGCTTCAAGGCAACCAGCTTCGCCAAGCCTGCCCTCGTGTCCGGCTCACCGTTCCTGTTGAACAACCTGGGAATGGTGAAGGATGGGCCGGGAGGGAGCGCGAACCTGCAGTTCACGATCAACCTCGACCCGGCGCCGGCCAGCCCCATCAGCGTGACGATCGAAATGTACCAGGGCGACTACGACGGGCCGAGCAACGACAAGGACTTCCCGACGATCGCCGATGGTTTCATTGAGGAGACCACCGGCGGCGATAATGTGGAGCTTCAGGCCACCGATTGGGGCGTCATGACCGTGCGCGTCATCGCCGACGGCTACAAGACCGTCAACCAGCGCATCGTCGTGGACGTGCCCAATGGCCGCAATACCCAGACGATCACCTTGACGCAGTGACCCTCGCACCTCGCATCACTTCTTCCGGAGAAGGAACTGAAATGCGGCGCATCTTCCTGATCGCAGGCGTCTGCACGGTGATGGCTTTTCAGGGACTCGAGGCGCAGTCCGCCCAGCGCCTCTCGATCCAGGCGTCGGGCCTGTTCATCAATCTGATGGGTGACGCGTTCAGTAACGCAGAGTCCGGATACGGATTCGAGGCCCAGGTGCGATATCACGCCGAGCGCCTTGTCGCTCGGCGCGGGCTTCCAGTATACCAGACACAACCTGCAGAATACCGATCTGCACGCCGACCTGGTCGGCGGCTTCTTCGAGCCACGTTACGTCTTCAGCACGAGCAGCAGCAGCTTGTTCCCGTATCTGTCCGGACGATTTTACGTGGTCCAGTTGCGCAGCACCAACGAGGCGCAGCAGATCCGCACGACCTCAACCGGTGTCGCCGCGAATGGTGGAGGCGGAGTGCTGATCCGGGTGGCGTCCCGCGTCAACATCGATTTGGGCGCGACCTTCGGATACTGTAAGTTCGGGGAGTTCAAGTTCGAGGATCTCGCCACCGGGATCACGGGAACGAGCGAAGGCAATAACGGCACCAACGTCGTCGGGCGGGTGGGACTGACCTTCGGGCTCTAAAAGCCCAGCTTCTCCGTCGCCCGGCAGGCGGCGAGCTTCCAGGTGGCGCCGTCCGGCTTCAGCTCGACCCGGAACGGCGCCTCCTTCGTCTTGTTCACGCCCGCATTGTTGCGCCAGGAGAAGCGGAGCCGCGCGTCCATGCTTCTGGGCGTTTCCGCGGACTGCGTCCCCATCTTGACCGCGGCGGCCGCCAGTTGCGCCTCGGTCCGCAGCGCCACATCGAGCAACTTTCGAAGGTTCGTGACATCGAGCGCGGTCTTGGCCTGATAGACTCCGACGATCTGCTGCTCGTCCTTCGATCCGAGAGCCGCCGCGCACGCCACCGCGGCGTTCTGAAAGCTCGCGGGCGTCGGGGCCGCCGGGGCCGCCGGATGCGACGCCTCCTCGGCCGCGGGCGGCGGCTCCGGAGCCGGCTCGGGAGCCGGCTTGGCGACCCGCAGGACGGCCACCATCGTGCTGTCGACGTGATTCTCGCTGCGCGCACGGACGTAGGCCCGCCCCGCCCCGGTCGCGATCACGCGCCCATCTCGTTCAACCCGGGCGACTTGCGGATTGCTGCTTTCCCATACCAGTGGCTTGTTGACCGGCGCGCCGGACTCGTCCCGGACGCTGGCGCGAAACTGAGCCGTGCTGCCGAGCGAGATCGCCGTATCCGGCGTCGAAACGTCCACGACGATCTGTTTCGGGAGCGGCACCAGCGGCGGCGCGACCAATTCGCTCCGCCCTCCCGCCTTTACATCGATTCGAGAGGAATCGGCCCGATACCCGGCCGCCGAGAATGTGAGCCAATGGCTGCCGATCGACGCGGAGATCTCCCGGGATCCCCCCGCCACCGGGACTCCGTCCAGGCTCACCTCACCGCCCGGCAAGAGCGTTCCCGTGACCACGATCGTCCCTGTCGTGGGTGCCGGCCTCGAGGGTCTCTCGACGGGCGTGGAAACCGGCTCGGCACGCAGGAGTCGACCGCGCACCGTCGCGGTCTGGCCCGACACGATGCTGGCGGACTGCGTCATCGGCCGATAGCCCGGGGCCTCCACTCGCAGGAGGTGGCGGCCAGGAGGCAGTGAGAACGCGCCGCCGGCGCCGAGGCTGACCGGGGACCCATCCACGGTCACCGTGGCCCCCGGAGGCAGGGCGTCGGCAAAGCGCAGGGTGCCGGCCGCAGGCTTGGATGGCGGCTGGGGCGCCGGCGGCGACGGGGGCGCGACGGCGGCTCCTGTCGTTTCACGGGGCGACCCGATCGGAGCGGGCGGTGCGGCGGTCTTGGGGAGCACGATCTTCGAATACGTCGCCGGAGAGCGACCCGAAGCACGCGCATGGTCCGAGAGCAATTTCCATCCGCCCAATCCCGCGAGTGCCGCGCCAACACAGCCGGCCGCGATCCACCCCGCGAGGGAGCTCTTCGGCCGTGCGGAGCGGTGGCGAAACACCGTCGTCGCGCCGCCGGCCTCGCCCTTCGGTGGCGCCTCCTCGATCAAAGCGCCAGGGACCGGCGCAGTTTCGGGGGGTCGGCCCGGCGCCGTCGCGGACGCGACGGGCCTGGACGCAATGGGCGGGGACGAAAGGCCGGGGCGCGAGCCCGGTAGGACAGCTCCGGTCGAAATGGGTTTCGGCCGGGTGACCTTCGACTGCTTCCACGGGAGCCAATCTCGCCAGCGGCCGGTCGGCGCCTCGATGGCGGCGGCGTTCAATTCTTCGCGGAACTGGACAGCGGATTGGGTCCGCTGGTCGGGGGCCCGAGCCATCGCCGACGTGACGATCGCGTCCAGCCTGGATGACAGGCCCATCTTCACTTTGCTCGGTCGCGGCGGCGGTGCGGTCAGCCGCTGCCGCAGAGAAATCTCGCCGCTCGCGTCGGCGAACGCGCGCTCACCGGTAAGCATCTCGTACAGAATGCAGCCAAGGCTGTACAGGTCGCTTCGTCCGTCCAGCGTCTCACCCAGAATCTGCTCCGGGCTCATGTAGGCCGGCGTTCCGACGATGAACCCGGTGCGCGTGACCTTCTGACTCCCCCCTCTCGTCGCCTTGGCGATCCCGAAATCGACGACTTTCACAACGTCTTCCCCGGTCCGCGACCGGGCGATCATGATGTTGTCGGGCTTGAGATCACGGTGCACGATGTCGAACTCGTGTGCCGCGTTGAGGGCATCGGCGACCTGCATGGCGATGCCGATCGCCCGCAACTCCGGAAGCGCGCCCTCCCGCACGAGGAGTGCGGCCAACGATTCGCCCTCGACCAGCTCCATGGCCAGGTACACCAGGTCGTCGCTCTCTCCGAAATCGTAGATCGCGGCGACGTTGGGATGGTTGATCTGGCTCGCGTTGGCCGCCTCGCGGTTGAAGCGGCTGACCGAATCCGGATCGTACAGGAGCATGGGATTCATGACCTTGACCGCACAGCGCCTGCCCATCCGGACGTGCTCCGCCAGATAGACTCTGCCCATCCCGCCCTCACCGAGCTTGGAGAGGATGTGATAGCGCTCCGCGATGACCTGCCCGATCAATTCCTCGGACCGAGCCCTGGCGCGCAGTCCGGCGCCGTCGCGGGGGCAGAAACGCAACTCCGGTCCAAACGACTCCCCGCACTGGGGGCACACCTTCTCCAGGGCAAAAGCGGCGGTGAAGTCCGAGCCGGCCCCGGATGGAGTCGTCGGGCGCCGAGGCGTGATAGGCGCCGACCACGGGGTCGCGCCGGGCGGAGAACCGCTCTCCCGGGAATCGCCCCCGACCGTACCATAGAGGTGCTTGGGACGCATCATTCGGGTGGCGGCGACCGTGAAACCGGACCGCTCGCCCTGCTCCAGGCGTAGCGCGACCAGGCTTCCCTGCTTGGCCTCCCGAGCGAAGTAAACGGTGGCCCCACCGGAGGCCCTCACCATTGTCCCCAAGACTTCGTAGCCCGGCGCCGCGGCCTTCACGGCCGCAAGGAGTTGCTCACGGGACGATTCCTGATCCCGGCCCTCGAAGGAGCCGGCGACGTCGCCGCCACAGTCCGGACAGGTAGGGTCCCACCCCGCGAACGGGGCCTGGCAGACCGGACAGGCGCCGGCGGGTGGAGGAACGGAGGAATCGAGCCTGTCTATGACCTTCAGGGTGACGGAATCCTGGACACCCCCAGACGCCTGGGCCCAGCGCTTGAGCACGACCAGCCGATCGACGGAAAGATCGCGAGCAAGGAACGCGAACTCACCCGTCTGGTCCTGGCCCAGGGGTCCCAGGACCTCGAACCGACCGGCGGCGAGTCGCGTCACTGATCGGAGCGCTTGCTCCGGCGCAGGGTCAGCGGACGGATCGCCGTCGGATGGGCTATTGGGTGGTGCAGAACCAGGAGGCATAGATTCCGAGAGAGGGGAGCCTCCCTTAGCTTACCCGGTCCCGCGGCCCGGTGCCAGAGCAGCAGGACGGGCCCTTTCGCCGAGTGCGAAGGCCGCCTCTAGCGGCGGCTGGAGGGGAGCGTATTGTTTCTCAGAGACTCCGACTCCCTCGAAGGGGTGACATCATCCCATCAGCGCCAAGGTGCTCCGGCAATGACAACTAGCCTCGGAGTTCCCAGGACAACGGTACTTCTGCGGGCCAGGCGCTAGTCTCGATCGTGGCACTCCAACCGGCGACCCGAGCCCTCCTCAAGATCCTGCACGCTCAACCGTCCCTGCGGTGGCAGATCCGGGCGGCGCCCGACCGCACGCTCCTGTACTCCGGCTCCTTCTTCAAGCCCATCTGGAAGGAGATCGCGGAGTTCAAGCAATCGCATCCCGAGCTGGCGTCCAAGGAGACGCTGCCTGACGTCCTCGCCCGCCTTCCCGTGCCCGGGACGACCTACCCGAATCTTCTGCAGTTCGTGCAGGACGTCGAGCAGCCATGGCAGCCCGATGGCTTCATCGTCTGGCGCGCCTTGTCGGGGATTTTTGCGAGCAACGCGGTGGGGAGTGTGTCGTTTCAGATCGGGTCGGGTATCGCGGCGGCCTCGAAAGCCTTCGCCGCGACCGAGGTCCCGGTCCTCCTCCGCAATCCGAACATCGATGGGGTCACGAAGGATCTCCTGGCGTACTTCCAGCGGTGCATCCGGAGCCGCCAGCCGGACGTCAATCTCGGCTTCATTTCGGGCTAGGTCAGCAACTCCGGTCCCCTCAGAACCTCAGGCCCATCGTCACTCCCCCGGCCAGGCCCGTCGCCGATGTCGAGCTGTCGGCGCTCTTGATTTTTCCAAGCTGGCCGCGCACGAACGGCTGCACGGTGTAGCCGCCTCTGATGTTCCGCACGATGCCGAGTGTCACGGCACCACTCACCATGCCGGCGGTGGCGATCGTCTCATCCGAATCGAGCCCGGTCTGATGCCGGAAGTTGACCGCCGCCAGGATGCCGGTGGCGGCCCCGGAGGCGATGACGCTTCGGACCCCCGCATCGAGGTAGTTCCCACTGCTCTCCGAGACGGCCAGGGTCGGACCTCCCGACGTGCCCGTTCCGTACTTGGTCCGATAACGATCGACGGCATACAGGGTGAGCTCACGAAACCGCGGCGCGGCGATCCGCAATTGCCAATCGGCGGTGAGCACCGGGCCGAGCTGAGTGGTGATGGACTTTCCCTCCGCAAGAGCGGGGTCCGAGATACGATCCTGGTTGGGATAGAAGTCGGCGCTCAGGCCCAGAGTCATGCCGTTCTGTCCTACCGGGCCGTCGACGCCCAGCGAGAAGCGCAGGGCGTCGCTGGGACTGTAGTCCACGTTGGAGAGGGCGGCCAGAAGCGTTCCCGGGTCGTAACTGCCGTGAACCTCGTAGGAGGCCCCGAGGGCGCCGGCCCACATTCCGCCGAGCTGTCTCGACACCACGATTCCCGCGGTGCCTGAGACACCGCTCCCCAGCCGGGCCACCTGGAAGCTCAGCGCCGGCGAGGCCAACACCCTGAACGCCCCGACCTCCTCCGGCGACAACGACGTCTGCCCGGTCGGCGCATTGAGGCCGAAGGTTACCGTGATGGTGGGTGAAAGCCGGCCGGTCGCGCGAATCCTCGCGTCGGTGAAGCCGCTCAAGGAGTACCGGCTGACGGCGAGCTCGGGATCGACGTCGCGCAGACTCACGCGGCCGCTCGAGTATGCCGTGGAGAGGTCGAGCGTCCACGTGTCGCCAAGGGGGATGCTGGTCCAGAGGGGAAAGGTGACCTGTGAGGCGCGGCCGACCAGAACGTCGTTCTCGCCGTTCTGCGTGGGCTGCGGCACTCCGTCGGAAAAGCTCCAGCTCTCGTAGGTCACTCCGAGGGACACGCTTCGGACGCCCACCAGCCGCGATTGCGCGGCCGACATCCCCGGCGTCGTGATGATCGTCAGGAGGGTCAGCCCGGCGGGTCGGCACAAGAAGAAAGAGAGTCTCCTCATTGGGGACGCTCGATAGTGATGATGACTGTGGCCGGCAAGGCGAGATCATCGCCGCCCGCCCCGGGAGGCGCGATGAGCTGGCTGCCCAGCGGGGAGAGGAACGGCCCGTTGATCCCGCTCACCACCTTGTCGGCCAGACCATCAACACCTGCGGCGATCTGCGGCCCCGGGCCTGCGGGCGCCGGCTCGCCCCCGACGCTCTCGAGATGCTCCTGCGCGCCCTGGAATCCGGGGTCGAGCTGCACTGCCTGCTGATAGGCGTCCCTGGCCTCCCCGAAGCGCCCTTCGGCCTCGAATCGAACGCCGCGGCTGTACGCCAGTAGCGCCGCGATGTTTTTTGTCGGTTGCTGCTCGACGAGACCGCGTTCGGCCGGTGTGAGGGTGACGCCAAGCTGGTCGAAGAGGCGGAAGGCGAGTTCTTTTTCCGCCTGGAGAATGTCGGCGAGGGGTGCGGAGGCGGCCACGGCCTCGCGAACTTCTCCGCTGGCCACGTCTGCCACTTGCGCGTCGATGGCCAGGCCGCCGGCCGGAGTCTCCGTCAGATCGCCGAGCACAAGCCGGCGCGCCTGAACGAGCCTGCCGACGCGAGGTGCGGTGGCGGTGTCGACGCGACCCGACTCCACCAGATCGATCTCGCGAAGGACGGCGTCGAGCCGCAGACGGTCTACGACCTGCAGCTGCCCGCTCCGGGCGAGATCCGTGGTGAGCAGGTCGGCCAGTCCGTAGCCGAGCGCCGTCAGCGTCGTGTCCGATGCGGCGACTTCGAAGGGGGGGATGCCGAGCGACTGTGGTGCAAGCGTCGCGACATCGAGCGCCCGCTCGTTGGCGATCGCGTCCTTGGCGGCCTGCTCGGCCTCCTGTCGCTTCGGTGAGACCCCCTCGGGTGGACTGGACGCGCACGCGGCGAGCCACAGGGTGGCACAGCCCAGAGCGATCACCGCAGAATTACGCATGTGTCCTCCTCATCGCCATGCGGGATATCGTGCACCCGCCGGTAAGCTCAGCGGAGCCAGTTCCAGCCCATCCCTGCTGCGCATCGTCCAGATCAGACCTTGGACATAGGAATCGGCGAACGCGATCCGCCCTCCACCTGGGGACCAGGTCGGGGAATTCGGACGCTGCGGTAGTTTGAGGCGACCTTGCGTGATGTTGACGGGCTCCGATCCCGCCGCGACCCGCATCGTGTAGATGTCGTTTTGCTCCGGATCGAAAGATGTGCTGGTGAATGCGAGTGACGAGCCGTCGGCCGACCACTCGGGGTCGTCCGGGTTGGGAATCTGTCCGTCGGTCAGGGTGTCCAGTGGTCCGCCCGAGGGATCGAAGACAAAGATGTCCACGGTCTCGTTTCGGTCGGCCGCGATCGCCAATCGTCCGGTGGAAGACCAGCTCACGCTGGAGACCGAGTTGAAGAACTCGTTGGTCACGTTCCGCACGGACAGATCGCGGACATCCACGATGAGCACATCGCTGAAATTCGAGAATGCGATCTGCTCCCCATCGGGACCCCAGCTCGGAGAGCGGGCACGGAAGCCGGGCGCCACATTCACCGTGTCGGAGCCGTCGGCGTTCATGATGTAAATGTTGGATTCGTTGACGACGAATGCGATCCGTGAGCCGTCCGGTGACCACGCCGGCTGATCCGCCCGGCCCAGCCGGCCGTTCGTGAGGTTGGTCGCGACCCGCCCGTCGTCGGTCGTGACCCAGATGTCGAGGCTGCTGCCCTCCCCGGTTCCATCGGGCGTTATTCCGGTGAACGCGATCCCTGCTTGGACTGCAACTCCGGCCACCTGCTGAAGTCTCACGCCTCCGATCGTGGCCATGATACTCTTCTCACCTATCGCGCGGGCAAACATTCCGCCGAGCACGGCACCATCCGTTCCCGTTGGTCCCGCCGGCTGGATCAGTGTGACCTTGGCGCCTTCAGCCTGAAGAGCCACAGTGGCCTGAGGAATCGGGTTTCCGGCCGCGTCCCGTGCCGTCACTCTGACCGACGCCGTATCGCAGCAGGTGCGCAGCGTCGTCGCGGAAACTTCGATACTCGAGCGATCGGGCGATACGGCACCCGGCACGACGGTGAATGGCGCGCTCTCGACGGCCGGCAGCGACGGCGTTGTCGCCACCAGGATGTATCCCGACCCTGCGAGATCGACGGTGAGCCCACTGAAGGTGGCCACGCCCCGCAGCGGAATCGCCGCCACGGTGCCACCCAGTTTTGCGCCCGGGATTCTGCCGCGCAACGACAGCGTGATCTGGCCGGTGAAGCCCGGCGCGAGCCGGTCCCGCGCGTCGTGGACTTCCACGGTGACCGCTGGGGAGATCGGAACACCGGAGACGACAGGACCGAGCTGGCTGGTGAAGACGAGCTTGGCCGCGGGCGGTGTCGAGTAGGTCACGGTCACCGTCGTACCGCGGCCCGGCACGACTTCGACGGGCTGCGCCGGAGCTACGGAAGGGTCGAACGGCTGCCCCGCTGGGCCGGTTACGCTGCCCGCGGTGACGACGTAACTCCCGGGTGGGAGCCCAGCGAAGGTGCTCCCGGTCGTCAGTTGCTGCGGAGTGGGGAAGCCCGGGCCGCTGACGGTCACCTGCGCCGCGACGCCGATGGGGAGACCCACGATCGTGACAGCGAGGCTTCCGGTGGTGGGCGAGTTGTAACCGATCTGGGCGATCGCCCGTTCACCGGCGACGACGGTGATGGATTGATCGACCGGCTCCGGTGAGTAGGTGAGCTCATCCGCCGTGACCGGCTCGGCGCTGACCGTGTAGTCGCCCGGCTCCAAGGAGGCGAGCACCGCGGGCTCGGTTACCTGCCGGCTGAAGCCGCGCGGGTTGCTGACCGTCACCAGCGCCGGGACGCCTGAAGGCAGCCCGGCGATCTGGATCTCGAGGTCACCGGTCGTCGGCTGAAGACCGAACCGAGCGCCGGCGGTCCTGCGGCCATCCATGGTCAGATCGCAGCGGGCGTCCGGAGCGGTCGCCGCACAGTCGCTGGTCCAGCTCTCGAGCGCGGCACCTCGCGGCGGCGTCGGGACCAGCGTGATCGCCGTATGGATTGGATACCGCGCGCTGCAGCCGGTCTCCGCGGCTTTGCCGTCCACGATTTCGCATTTCAGTGCGGGCTCGCCGCCCGCGCCAGCCACATCCACCGTCCCGCTCCCGGTCCCGTCGCCGCCCCCGTCGATCTTCAGCTCATAGCGCGGCACCATCCTGACCGTGTCGGCAGGAACGACGTTGTCCCCCTGGCGCACGGTTCCGAGATCGATGGTGTCGGCGGCAAGTTCTCCAACATCGTCGCTCAGCGTCAGCACGGCCGAAAGTGGGCAGCCCCCCGGGCAGCTTGTGAGATCGACCGTGATCGGCTGGACGGTCGCGGCGTCCGCGCTCAGGGCGAAGTGGTCCGGCTCGATCGGCAGATCGGTCGGCCCCTCGCTGGCTGCCGATATGATCCGGACTCTGATGGTGAAGTCGCCCTCGGCACTGAGCCCGGTGATGCTCGCGAGCAGGCCGAGCTGGGCGGACGCACCGCGCCCGGGAGAGAGCGGTGCATCGTCCACGCACGAGAGTAGTGGGCCCGCCAGCGCTGACACGAGCGCGAGCGGTATAAGATGGGCGACTGTGGTGCTGGGTCGGTCGATCCGATGGACGGGGACACGCGGAGTCATCCGGCTCTCCGAGGCATCAGAGCCGAATATGTGTGGGCTGCACGCACGCGGAGGTGCGTCAATCCAAACCTCGAGTGCGAGTCCCGTGCTCGAGCGGGAGCCGCGAATTATTAGACAGTTAGTAGGGGTCTTGCGAGGTTACGGGCCGGAACGGAGGTTGTCAAGCGGGGATGAGGTGAGGCCGACAACACGCTGGACTGGGAGATGACCGCATGGGCCTGCTCCGTACCTTTCTCGAAGGCCACGAGGAAACGCTCGCCTGGCAGGACTTCCAGGCCGCCCCGCCCGCCAAACACTCCGGCGACGATGCGCAGACGGAGGTCAGATTCGACCTGCTATACGACTATGAGTGGGACGACACGCCCAAACACCAGGGCTATCGTGTGGACCACGTCCAGGTCACGGTCACAGTGGACCGTCCGAGCATGTGGTCCGTCAAGGCCTCGCGGACGGACGCGCTGCTCAAGCACGAGCAGGGGCACTACGACATCGTCGCGCTCATCGCGCGCGATTTGTTTAACGAACTGACCGGCTGGGAGTCGGCCAAGCCGCCGAAGAGGTTTCGTAAGGAGACCGACCTCAAGAACGCCGCCGACCGGCTGGGACGTCAGGCCAAGGCGCTGGCGGCCCGTCTAGCCGGTACGTCGTCGACCGTGGGCGTCTATGACACGAAGACCAAGCACATGCAGGACGCGAAGGCGCAGGAGCAGTGGGACAAGGCGTTGGAGGCGGCGCGGTCAAAGGGGAGCCGGTTGATGGGGGGACTCAGCGGGCTGGGGGTGGGGCCGTGAAGTCAGCGAGACGCCTGCGCCTCATCAAGCCACTCGCAATAGGCATCAAGACAAGGCTGGCCAACACCAGCAATGGCTCCCAGCGACGCAGAGTCCCAGAAAGAATCAGAGCGCATGCCACAAGAGCGGTCGCACCTGCCCTGAGCGCCAGGCTGTCGGAGACCGATTGGTGCATCGCGAGAAGCTTCACCGCGACGGCCTCGCGAGTCGCGCTGGACATCTTTTGCTCCTCAGCCAGGTTTCCAACCGATGGCAGCGTCGCGAGCATGGCCTCTGTGGTTCCCTTCGGCAAGATGGGATTGGCGCGGATGGCGGCCGAGAAGCCAGCGATGTCGATGCTGCGCGAGACCCACTCCTTGAGAAGCTCGAAGCGCCAGGCTTCAAGAACCTTGCTATCGGTGAAAAAGAACATTCCGCATAGCGGGATGATGAGAAGGCTCCCAAGCAGCGGCGCGAGCGAGCGGATAACCAGGGCCGAGGAGATCGATAGGATGCTGACCACGACGACGCCGATGACCAGATTTCGATAATTTCGCGCGCGACGCTCAATCGTGAGAGTTGTCTGGTCGATGGCTGCTCGATAGGCGGACATGACGTCTTACGCGCTCTTCGTGCGGCGCAGCTTGTGGACCGAGGACACTACCTTGCCAATCGCATAGTCGATCTCTTCTTGAATGGTGAATCGGCCGAGACTGAAGCGTATGCAGGAGTAGGCGTCTTCATCGCTCAATCCGATGGCCTTGAGTACGTGACTAGGGCCGCTATTACCGCTCGAGCACGCGGAGCGTGTAGATACCGCAATGTCGTGCATGTCTCGGATCAGCGTCCTGGCATCGACGCCCTTGAAGCCGATGTTTGTGGTATTGCAGAGCCGTTTCGCTCGGTCACCGTTGACCCAAGTGTGAGGGACCTGCGAGAGAATGCCATGCTCTAGGCGGTCGCGGAAGTACTCGATGCGCTGCGTCTCTTCCTCGAGCAGTTCGTTCCCGATTCGGCACGCCTCTCCCAATCCGACAATGCCCGGCACGTTCACCGTGCCGCCGCGCATACCTCGCTCCTGGTCGCCGCCAATGATCAGCGGCTGCAACTCTAGCCTTCCGGGGACGTGGCGTGCGACTAATGCCCCCGCGCCCTTTGGACCATATATCTTGTGCGCCGAGACACTGGCGAAATCGATATCGTCACCTTCGACATCGATGGTTCTCTTTCCGAAGGCCTGAGTGGTATCACACAAAAATGAGGCGCCAACCTCATGCGCCATAGCCGCCATCTCGCGAATTGGATGGAGGGTCCCGATCTCGTTGTTCGCTGCCATCAAGGCGACCAGCGCACCGTCCGTACCCTCGACCGATGCACATAACTCGTCCAGATCTACATGGCCCATACTGTCGACCGGCAGTACCGCCATGACAACGCCGGTGCGGCCACATAGGTATCGACTTGGCCCCAGGATAGCGTCGTGCTCTGTTGCACAGGTTACGATCCGTTTCCGATCCCAGTCGGCGAGGCCCACGTAAGCTCTGATCACGGTATTCAGCGCTTCGGTCGCACCGCTGAGAAACGTCACATCACGAGCGCCAGCACCAGCGACGGCGGCAACCATCGAGCGAACCTCTTCCACCTGATCCGCGGCGACCCAACCCCACCGATGGTGGTGGCTTGATGCGTTCCCGAACGCTTCAGTCTCCCACATCTGCATTCGGCAGCGCACTCGCGGGTCGAGGGGACTGGTCGCGTTATAGTCCAAGTATGCGTTCACGATCCTGGGAGCCGTCTCAGGTTTTGGTGCATGCGCCCTGCCCATTCAAGCAAAATCTATGTCGAGCCTCTCGTACTTCTTGGCCTGCAGGAGTTGCTTCAGATCATCATCGAACGGCCGCCCGCATGCGACGAACTCTATGCTTACCAACCTCTTACATGCCACCAGCGAGCCGGCATTGGTGATGTTTCTCGAGTTGTATACGCAGATCTCTCTCAAGCGTGGTAACTGAGCGAGCACCTCGCAGTCAATCTCACATTTCACCGCATTAAGGCGAAGCAGCTCTACACTACTCAGATCCTTAATGTTCACAAACGGAAACTTCTTGTCAGCGCTAACTAGCGAAAGCGCGCTCACGGGACTCGGCATGAAGGCGAAGATGTCGTGGTTGTTGACGAATTCGAGCCATGCGAAGTTGAGATGCGGAAACATCGCGAGTGCTTCCAGTCGTCTGGTCGCCTTGTTGATCAGACACTCGACATAGTCTAGGGAGGGAAGACCCTTCGGGGTTATACCGAGGAGCGAGTTGGGCGGATTCGAGCCTTGTTCGTCGAGGAAGCGCAACGCTTTCACATTTTGTAATGATACGTCCGCAGGCCACCGCAAAGCGCTCTCCCCGATCACCGTATCCGCCCCTTCGACATTCCACACTGTGAGGCCTACAAGGGAATCTGGGATAGCATCTGCCTCTATCCCAACCACCATGGTCGACGGAATGGAGAGGTGCTCAAGGTTGACCAATTCTCGGACAAAGGCGGGCACTGCGCTGTCGCGCAATCCCTTCTTGCCCGGCTTGAATACCAGGGATCGAATGCTCTTGTATTGACGACCTTCGGGATCCTCACCCCATGACAGCCTAATTGCTCCCTGCTCCACGAAGTGATCACAATCCTTCGCACTGCCGACACAGAACTCCCACCCCTTCTTGGCGTAGGCGCCGGCAGTCCATGGCATGTACCCCGTCCGCAACTGCGTAACGTAGGATTCCATTAGGCTAGCCTGTACATGTCTTGCGTCGGCTGGATGCGGAGGCCTTCTTGTCTTTGATCAACTTCTCCGCCGCAGCCTTCTTGGAGGCTGCTTGTGGCGGCGACTTCGGATCGTTTAACATATTGAATCCTTTATCGATCTGTTTCTGATACTCTCGCTGCTCGTAAAATCGTAGAATGTTGTTCTTGTCGCTTCTCGTTGTTGCGGTACCCAAGTTTACCTCAACAAATTGTACGGTAGTTCCGGGCTTGGAAAGTAGCGCTTGAGCTGACGCATGGCTTGCATTAGAGGTTCTCGTGTTCATGCCCGCAGCGCCCTGCCCAGCGTTCCCAACGTAGGAAGTATTGCCATTCGTAATGATGTACACGCCTGGCGTGTCAGGTAACGAGGCCGGCGCGTTTACCAACCCCCATGGGTCTATCCACCCGATGGGATTTCGGACGTAGAGGTAGACATTTGTGCCGCCTTCGAGCCCGACCGGGTCCTTACTGATGAATGCGCCGACATCGGAGTCGTAGTATCTGAAGCGGTTGTAGCTCAAGCCGGTTTCGTCGTCCAGCCACTGCCCTTGAAAGCGAATCGGGCATTCGGGCAGATGAATCTCACCACTTGCACGCGCTATATCTCTCCCCCATGCACGCGTGACTATTGAGAGACTGACAGACCCGCTATCATCGACGAGCTCTCTCGGGGTGCCTAGATGATCATTGATAGCCGAGTATAGCCGACTCCCCTGAACGGTCGCTACCGGTTCGAAACTGTCAAAATCGAATATCCAGGTCGCCGACACTTTCATCTCTCTCGTCTCGTGGACGACAGCTTCCCGATCCCATACAAACTGTATTGATTCGACCGGTCCTACCTTCTCTACTCGGCGACCAAGCGCATCGTAATTGTATTGCCATACAGTGCCATTCGGGCGCGTCACTGTCCTTAAGTGATCCAAAGCGTCCCATTCGTATCGCCATGTACGCGGCTCCGCACTATCGGCCGCCTCGATCTTCGCGATTCGCCTGCCTTCATTGTCATACTCGTAACGCGTTGTTCCCTTTCGGAGTAACCGGTCGCCCGCTCCATGGACGAGCTCTTCGTCAACCACTGCCTCATCCACGGTCTGAGTATGCGCGATATTGCCGGTTGCATCGTACGCGAATGTCTCGCTGGGAGCCCGCTCGCGAGCGGCCCGTATCAATCGTTCCGCTGGATCGTACGCAAAGTCAACACGCCCCCAACGATCATCAATGATTGACGTAACGGAGGAGCGTCCGTCGTATTGATACCGCCGGGCGACGAGGGAGTCTTCCGTCGATATCGACCGGCCGGTGCCGAAGCCGGGCTCAACCCGAACACGCTGGTCGATTGGTCGCCCCCGACCGTCATAGAACTGATCCATCACCACACTACCGGGCATGTGCATCCGTGTTGTGCGGTTGTGTGGGTCACGCGCAAATTCCAAGCTTTGATTGTCGAGAGTGGTGAGCTTGCTGACGTAGCCATTTCCGTCGACTACGTACTCGACCGTATGACCGAGACTCGTGGTTGTGCGGAGAATATTGCCGATGGCATCATAGCGACTCGCTATCCAGTGGTCCCCCTGACTTTCACGCAAGATGCGGCCTAACGGGTCGCGGTCGAAGGAGACGTCGGCGAATGCGTTCCGAGCGGCGCTCAAACGCCCGGCGGCGTCAAAGCGGTATGTAATCAGCCCGGCATCTGGGACATTGGCTGCGACGACGCGGTGTAGCGCGTCACGCTCCATGGTGATTCTGTCCCCGTTCGCATTAGTGTACGCGATGGCGTGGCCGTCGACATCGTATTCGAACAGTCGCGTGGCCCCGTCGAATAACCTCTCCTCGATAATCCGCCCAGCAGCGTCGTATACGAAGGAGTGCACCTCGTTTCGTTCGTTAACGACCTGTTCAAGCCGGCCAGGTTCGCTGCCCCACACATAGCGCACGCGCTGACCGAGCGGATCGATACGCTCTAATACCCTCCCACAGGGACCATATCGAAATGTTGTTGTGAAACCGCTACCATCTGAGAAGCTGGTAAGATTACTGGCGACATCGTAGGTCGCGCGCTGAAGCGAGCCGTCTGGCAGGATCATCTCGGTATTATTACCCAGCGGATCATAGCGTATCCGAGTGGAGTCACCGAGAGGGCCAATCGTCTCCAACACACGGCCGAACACATCGAGGCCAACCCGCGTTTCGTGGCCCGTCCAGTCAGTCACCGAGGTGAGGAAGCCCCGAGCATGGCGTTGCTGCTTGCGATTACCCAGTGGATTGGTGACTTCCGCGACATTGCCTTCCTCATCGTAAGCAAATAACCATCTGTTACCGAGCGGATCGGAAGTCTCAACCAAGCGGTTGCGACTGTCGTATGCCCGCCTCCAGACCTGCTGGAGTGGGTCGATCATCGACACCATCAGGTGGTCCTCGGTGTACTCGAACGTGTGTGCGTTGCCGAGTGCATCGGTTATTGACACCCGATTGCCAGACTGATCATAGGCAAGATGTGTGGACGCCCCGTTTGCATCCGTCTGCGCTACGATCCTGCCCAGATCGTCGTACGCTGTTGTCTTCTCGCCTCCTATAGGGTCGACCTCGCGTACAACTTGCCCGGTCGACAGATACTGAAATAGGTACGTCTTGTCATAGCTATCCGTGACGGTCGTCGTGCGGCTTGGCGCAAGGAAGCACAGTCGCTTTTCGTCGTAGCGGTCGAGGCCCGATGTTCTGACACAACGGCCCGTCGAGTCATAGCGGTAACTGAAAATGCCACCATCTTTGACGATTTCCCGTAAGATTCTGCCGTCCGCGTCGTACTCGTAACGATCTGCGTTGCCGGCTGCGTCGTACGCCGCTGCCAGGCGGCGTGCGGCGTCATACTCATATCGCATGAGCATATGCCGCTCACCGTTCGCTGCCTCGAGAACAACACTTTCCACCAAATCGAACGGCGTGTATATCAATCGAAGCACGCGCCGCTCTGCTGGCTGGTTCACAGCTGCCAATAGTCCCCTCGCGTCCCACACGAGATCGAGGGCTTGTCCGGTGACGTCCTCGAGAGTGCGCAAGCGCGACGGACGCCCAAGCGGTGCGCCCTCGAAGCAGTAACGCCAGACCTCTCCGGCGTCGGGATCCCAATGTTGTACGATGTACCGACCACGAACCTTGAAGACCTCGAGAAACGCACCGAGATTCGCCGCACGGCCACCGCGCTCAACGAACCCCGACACGTCGTTCATGGTTTCAACTACGCCATGCGGCGTGCGGAACTCGAAACCGTCGGCGACGCGTGTCAATTCAGCGGAGTAGCGATTTGTCCAGCCCTCGCCGAAAGGCATCGCGGGCCGACCGAGGAGAGCCGTGCTGTATCGGCGATCCCAAAGGAGAGTCACCTTACCTTGAATAGCAACGTCGTCGAATGCCAACTCGACGGCTCCAGAGGCAACATCAACTGGCACTTGTCACCTCCGGCATACACAATACCTTCACGACGGAGAGGGTGAGGCGGAGCTCATGCGAGGCGTTTGCAGCCACACAAGGCCTTGCCGGCGCCCTTGTTGACCGCGAGGCCCACCGCCCCCTGCGCTGCATTCACCGCCAGCGCTCGCACCATATCCGAGATGCTCACGCCCACCAGCACGTTGCTGAAACCAATTGGCGCCGCGTTCGGCACGATGATGAGATCGGTGCACGACGTCGCCATCAGCGGCGCTACGAACGCCAGCGGGCCGCCGTTCACCGTCACATTCGGGCTTCCAATGGCGGCGGAACCCTGGCTCCCCGGATAAGGGATCGGCGGCATCAACAGTTTGACCCAGGTCTGCCACTTGGTGTAGGCGGCGAAGCTACTCTTGACTGTCTCCCACACGCCGCTCCAACTCGACGTATCTACGCCGGTCACGTCCTTCACGAACTTGCCGGTCGCGGAGTCGGGTTTGACGAATCGCGATGCGATACCCGAGATGGCCAGGTTCGCCATCAGGGTCAGGGCCACAAGCATCAGCGCCTTGGGGATGTTCGTCAGATACCGCTTCCAGTACGCCAGGTTAAGCATCGAGGGCGGCGCCGGTAGGCCCTGCGGGATATGGACCGAGTATCCCATCGCCCCCGCGGCACAGGCAGGCATGCCGTTAATGAGGATGTTGATCTTGGGAAAAGTGGGGGTCGACCACAGATAAATGAGCCCGAAATACGGGTGCGGCAACATCGGAACCGGCACCGGTGACGGTGGAATGAAAACGGCATGAAAATCGAGTCCGATGACCATGTCGGTCATTTTCACGGCCGGCCACAGCATATCGGGCTCGTTCCGCCTACCGACGCACGTCGGTGACCAGGAGCTGCTTGGAGAAGCGGGTCCGCTGGAACCGCACGTGCACCTCATCGCCCTCCTTCAACGACTCGTACAACCCGGAGTCTACCACCCCTCCGGTCGCTTCCCCGTCGACTTCGAACATCACAATGTATGCGTCCGAATTCTCGTGCGCCTGGGTCCATGCGCGGCCGGCGGCGATTGTGGTGTTGTATGTGGTCGATCCATGCGCGAACTGCCTGCCCGTCACTCGTGCCTCGGCCTGACGAGTCTCGAGCCCCAGCCGGTCCACGGCCCCATAGAGGTAGTACAGGAGCACCGCCGTGAAGGCGATGGCGGGAAAGACGTAGACAAGACGATTCGGACCGTTCGACGACACCGCTTTACCTCCCAGCCTACGCTATCAACACTTCCATCTTGCGCATCTCCGGCAGCCAATCGGGTCCCCGGTAAGGCACCGCCCCACGCCAGACGAGGTCGATCTGCTGCTCGTCCATGCGGATCATGACCGTGTGCATCGCCACCTCGGGCTCCTGCACGCCTTCGCCGATGTCTAGACCGATGCGCGGCCTCTCTTTGGGCAACTGAAACGACAGGCGGCCGGACGGGCTCAGATTCTCGGTCGCGATCGTCTCTCCACCCTGCA
Organism: uncultured Gemmatimonadales bacterium; assembly: GCA_963722825.1. Lineage (GTDB taxonomy): Bacteria > Gemmatimonadota > Gemmatimonadetes > Gemmatimonadales > GWC2-71-9 > CAVVWJ01. The sequence continues at coordinate 755,958 of CAVROI010000002.1, read as the reverse complement.
AGAACGGCAGCGCCAAACCCTGCGAGGCGCCGTTGAAGAATCGGAAGTCCATATCGCGAAAGCCGTGCTTCAGATACGGCTCGCGCTGGTCCGCCGGCAGCAGCTTTGCGTAGGCTTGCCGCAGCTCCTGTTCAACCGCTCGATCGCGCGGCAGGATGCCCGCCAACTCGGCCCGGGGCAGCCAGACCTTGGGAAACCAGCCGAAACCCGCCGGCATCGGACGCGCCATCCACTGCCCGTATTCGCCAAGGCAAAGCGGAAACCCCGTGCTCGGCGACTGTGGATCTTCCAGATTCGGCAGCGGGAGGTTGTCTACGCTCTTTGGCGTGTTGGCTACCACGAACCCTCGGCCCAGACGATTGCGCGGATACGGGTAAGGAACCTTGAGATCCGAATACACGTCGGTCCCGCCATACGCGCGCTCGTAGCGAAGCTCCATTGTGGTGAATGGCTCCGGCTCGGTGATCGTCGGCGCTGCACCACCGGCATATCGGGCCACCCGGTCGCCGACTACCTGAATCACCATACGCCGCTCCCCGACCTGGAGCGAGACCAGGATCGCTTTTCTCGCCACCCCGCCCGGCACGTACGCGGTGCCGTTGAGGACGACATCCGTTGCGACCTTGAAGGGGATGAGGTCGCTCTCGTGGCGCACCGACGAGTTCATCGGATCGTCCCAGAACATGTCACCGGGAACGAGGGCGCGATCCTCCTCCGCCCGCATACAGAGGCCACCAGGGACGATCCGGTAGGTTCGCTTGACCAGGACACCGAGAATGTAGGCACCTTCAGGCGACTGGCCGGGCAGCACGATCCGCGCCCCGCCTCGCCCCGCCCCGACAGCTGGTGGTACCGTTGCAGCGGCCTCCGTGCTCATAGGACCTCGGCGTCGAGTCGGGTCATCTTCGGCAGCCAGTCATACCCCGGGTACGTCTGTGCGCCGCGCCAGATCAGGTCGATCTCCAAGTCATCGGGTCGAATGCTGACTGTATGCATCTGCGGTTCGAGCTCCTGCATGCCGGAACCCAGGTCGAGGCCGATGGACGGCTTCTCTCCTGGCAGCGTGAACTTGAGGAGCCCTTCGGGAGTGAGCCCGCCGAGTGAGACGCTCTCGTCACCCTTGAGGGCAGCGAACACCATCCCGAACGAGGCCCCGTTCGCGAATTGCGTCGCCATCGGCCGGAGCTTCGACTGCTTGGCCAGCGCCACGTGGTCGTTCGGCAGAAGGCCCATCCGTTCCTCGGCGGTGATGGTCCCCGGATCGATGAACGGCGGATACGAGCCCAGCATGGCGCAGCGCGGATACCATTCGCGCTGCAGCCAGCCGAATCCCTGGGGCAATGGCTGCAGGTGCCACCGGTCCGGCTCCTCGATGAAGAGGCGTTCCGGTGCGATCAGGTCCTGCGGATCCTCGATGTTGGGAAGCGTCAGCCCTTCGACCGCCTCCTTCACGTTTCGCAGCACGACCCCCGTCCCCCTGAAGTTACGCGGATATAGGAAGGGAATCGTCGGCAGACTCTTCTCGTCCGCGCCGCCGTATGCCCGATCGTACCGTATCTCCATCTCGGTGAACGGCTCGGGATCGGTGAAGACGGGCGTGGCGCCTGCCCGATAGCTGCAGCGCCGGTCGCCGGTTACCGTGAGGACCTTCTTGCGTTCACCCACCTGCACGCCGACCGGCATCCGGACGGTCGGCCTGCCGCGAGGCGCGTAGGCCCTGCCGACCACGACGACGTCTGTCGAAGCCTTGTAGGGCGCGAGCTCCGACTCGTGCTGAATCGTGGACCACTCCGGATCGCCGTTGTCGTAATACTCGTCGATCTTGCGCAACTCCCCGTCCGCATCGGCACGCTCGGCCGCACCGCTGCCGGTGATGCTATAGGTGCGCTTCACGATCACGGAGAAGACGTGCTCGCCGCGATGATTTCGCCCGGGTACGATCTCGACGACCCCGTTGTTCGCCATCACCGTCTCCTGGGCTCTCAGGGGTTCAGCATCACCATGCCGCCCTTGATCGTATTGGTGGTGCTACCGTCGGACAACACCACGGCGCCTGTGGTCTGGTGCTCCGATTTCGCCTCGGAGTGGATGATGCCGCCGCTGATCACCACGATCTTCTTCCCGTCTATGCCGATATCGACGCCGGTCAACGAGATCTTCCCGTCTTTATCCATCAAGAGCTTGCTGGAGCCGACCTCGAGCTGGATCTCCGTCTCGGCCTTGAGATGGATGTAAGCCGTCTTCGAGGTGATGTCGATGCTCTTGTTGACGGTGTTCGACTGCGCTCCCGCCGTCACGTTGATCGTGGTGTCACCCTTGATCGTCTCGGTATGAGTCCCGGCGACGATGTCGATCGTGCGATTCCCGGTCACAATCTTTTGCGTGTCATCGTGCTCCACCGTCGTGCTCATGTCGTACTGCGCGTGGATCGTGACCTTCTCCTTCCCCGCCGTGTCGTCCATCGACATCTCGTTGTAGCCCTTGCCCTTGTGCGTATTCGAGCGCAGGCCGCTCACCACACCGCCCTTCGACGGGTCGTACGGCGGCGTCTGGTCGGCGTTGTACACCTTCCCGGTGATGATCGGCAGGTCGGGATCGCCCTCCATGAACTCCACGATCACTTCCTGGCCGATGCGCGGAATCGCCAACGACCCCCACCCCTTACCGGCCCACGGCTGCGAGACTCGAATCCAGCAGGAGCTGTTCTCGTCCTTCTTGCCCAGGCGGTCCCAGTAGAACTGGACCTTGACCCGCCCGTGCTTGTCGGTCCAGATCTCCTCGCCCTTCTTGCCGACCACCAGCGCCGGCTGAGAGCCCCACACGCGAGGCTTCGGCGTACGCCGGAACGGCCGGTAAGGGACCTTGGCCGGGATCGCAAGGAAGTCGTTCTGGTAGTCGATCGGGGTCGAATCCCACGAGCGATAGTCACCGGCGCGCGCCGTATGCCTCAGCTCCAGCAGCATGTAGGGTTGGTTGGCCTCGCGCGAGTAATGCTCCTTGAGCTCGAAGCGGTAACCGCTCTGAAACGCCCCGCAGTTGCTGGCTCCCCGAATCACATAGCGCTGCGCCTCCTCGGCCTCGAGCTGAAGCCTGGCGTACCGCTCGCCCTCCTCGAGCATCGTGTATCGCCCCGGATAGGCGTACATCTCCTCCGGCTCCTTGCCGACGACCGAGCTCTCCAGCGACAGCAGTGGCTGATCGGGATCATAGTCCCTCAGCGTCACCTTGCCGGTGTGCACCGCGTCCTCACACTCGCACTCCAGGACCACGTCCTCGCCCTGCCACCCACCCGGCGTGGTGGCCATGCGCGCGGTCTCCTGCCCCGGGCACGGCTTGACCGCGCTATTGTCGTCGGCCAGCATGAGCACATGCTTGCCCTTCGCGTGCTCGAAGAAGTAGAAGATCCCCTCTTCTTCGAGCAGGCGCGAGACAAAATGAAGGTGGCTCTCGCGGTATTGAACGCAGAAAAGCCGCTTGGGGTAGGTCTTGACCAGCTTGAGCTGGAAGTCCGTGTATCCCAGTCCGGTGAAGACCTGCTCGACGATCTCGGGGACGTTGAGGTTCTGGAAGATCTTGCAGTCGGTGGAGAGCGACAGGAACCAGAGCCAGGGCACCACCTCCGCGCGATAGGACGTGAGGTCCTCCGACCGTCCAAGCTGGGTGAAGCTCCGCACAACTCCATGCACGAAACGCTCCCCCTTCGCCGTCTTGATCGTCACGCAGACCGGCGTGCGCAACACCTTCGCTGCCGGGACTGACGGATTCTCGGAGAGCAAATCGAGCGTGTAGGCAAAGGGGCTCGACACTGCCTCGCTGCCGGAGAATCCCTCGAGCAGCAACTCGTCCTCGGGCAGGGCGGTATCGACCCGCATCGGGCGGTTGGCCTGCGAGAACTTGGCCATTTACACGGCGACCGGCGCGGGCGGCGCTTCCCGGGAGACGCCCTGCGGGCGCTCCATGGTGGAATACTCGAACCCGCCATCCTGGCCGATGCCCACCCGGATCACGGCCGGCATGTCGCCTTCCACCAGCTTCTCCAGGATCAGCCTCGAGATTTCCGGCAACAGGGTATTCGTGAGGATGTTGTCCACGTTCCTGGCGCCGCTCTCGACCTCGGTGCAGCGCTTGGCCACCTCCTCCACCAGCAGGTCATCGTGGAGGAGATCCACCTTGTGGGTCTCCTGGATGCGCCGGCGGACCTTGCCCAGCTTGAGCATGATGATGCGCTTGAGCGCCTCGTCACGGATCGGGAAGTACGGGATGATGACCATGCGCCCCAGGAACGCCGGCTTGAACGTCTTGTCCAGCTCCGGCTTGAGCGCCTTCACCAGCCCGTCGGCCAGCGGCATCGTCTCGGGGTCGGCGCACAGCTTGGTGAGCGTGTCGGTGCCCGCGTTGGTCGTGAGGATGATGATCGTGTTCCGGAAATCGATCTGCCGTCCCTCGCCGTCGTCCATCACTCCCTTGTCGAACACCTGGAAGAAGAGCTCCAGCACGTCGGGGTGGGCCTTCTCGACCTCGTCCAGCAGCACCACCGAATAGGGCCGGCGCCGCACCGCCTCGGTGAGGACGCCACCCTCCCCGTACCCCACGTATCCCGGCGGCGACCCCTTGAGGGTCGAGACCGTATGCGGCTCCTGGAACTCGGACATGTTGATCGTGATGACGTTCCGCTCGCCGCCATAGAGCAGATCGGACAAGGCGAGCGCGGTCTCCGTCTTCCCGACACCGCTGGGACCGACCAGCATGAAGACGCCCACCGGCTTGTTGGGATCCTCGATGCCGGCGCGCGAGGTGCGGATGCGGCGGCTGACCGCCTCGAGCGCGTGCCCCTGGCCGATGATCCGCCCGCCGAGCTGCGCCTCGAGCCCGAGCACCGTCCCGACCTCGTCGCGAAGCATCTTGCCGACCGGAATGCCGGTCCAGCCCGAGATCACCTCGCCGACCAGCCCGGCGTCCACGCACACTCGTACCAGTGGCGTCTCGCCCTGGAGGGTGTCGAGCTCCCCATTCAACCGGCCGAGCTCCGCGCGGAGCGCCACCGCATCACCCGCCGGGGCGCCATCCGCCTCGAGTTTCCCCCTGATCTCGCGGATCTTGCCCACGAGATCGCGCTCCCGGTCCCATCGCTCGGTGAGCGAGGCCAGCCTGGCCTCGGTCTCGACTTTGGCGGTGGCGATGGATGCGAGCCGCTCGGTGTGATCGGCCCCGACGGCGCTCTCCCGCTCGAGCACGCGCCGCTGTACCTCGAGGTCGTCGAGACGGCGGCGCGCATCCTCCACCGCGGAAGGTGTCGCGTTCTGTCCGAGGGCCAGGCGGGCGCAGGCGGTGTCCAGCACGCTGACGGCCTTGTCTGGCAGCTGGCGGTCCGGCAGATAGCGGTGGGACAGCCGCACGGCCGCGTCGAGGCCATCATCGAGAATCCGGACCAGATGATGCTTCTCGAGCGCTGGCGAGACGCCCCGCATCATGAGAAGACAGACGTCCTCCGACGGCTCCTCGACCTTGACGAGCTGGAACCGGCGAGCCAGGGCCGGATCCTTCTCGAAGTACTTCTTGTATTCCGACCAGGTGGTCGCGGCGATGGTCCGGAGCTCGCCGCGCGCCAGGGCCGGCTTGAGCAGGTTCGCCGCGTCACCCTGCCCCGCCTGCCCACCCGCACCGATCATCGTATGCGCCTCGTCGATGAACAGGATGATGGGCGTCGCCGACGAGCGGACCTCGTCGATGAGACCCTTGAGCCGGTTCTCGAACTCGCCCTTCACGCCGGCCCCCGCCTGCAGTAGCGCCAGATCGAGCGTCCTGAGAGTGACATTCTTGAGCGGCGCGGGGACGTCGCCATCGGCGATCCGCATGGCGAAGCCCTCGACCACCGCGGTCTTGCCGACGCCGGCCTCGCCCACGAGGATGGGATTGTTCTGTCGCCGCCGGGTCAGGATGTCCACCACCTGGCGGACCTCGAAGTCCCGCCCCAGGACGGGGTCGATCTTCCCCTGTTTGGCGCGCTCGGTGAGATTCACCGTGAACTGATCGAGGTTGGGCGTCTTGCCGCCGGGCCGCCGCGGCTCGCCCGCTTCGAGGGCGGTGTCGGCCTCACCCTCCTCCTCCACCGAGGCCGCCACGATGGTGGCGAAGTCGTTCCGCAGCGCCTCCGGCGGAATCTTCTGAAATTCCTTGCTCACATCCCGCATCAGGCGCGACAGCTCCTCGTCCGTCGCCAGGGCGACGATGGCATGTCCGGTCCGCACGCTGCTGCCTCCGTAATTGAGCGACCCGATGCTCCAGGCCTCGCTCAGCGTCCGGACCAGGGTCGGACTCAATGCGGGGTTCCGTGCGTTGCCCGACTTGAGCCGGTCGAGGCTCCGGGTCAGCTCGGAGGCGAGACGCGACCGGTCTACGCCGTACTGCTTCAGGATGGCCGCGAAATCGCCGTCGTTCCGGTCGAGCAGCTTCATCAGAAAGTGCTCGACCTCGACATCGTAGTGGGTGCGGCCGAGGCACAGGCCGGCCGCGGCTTCGAGGGCGGCCTTGGTCTCATGGTTGAGCTTTCCGACGAGCGCTCGCAGGTTGAAGTTCATAGGGGCCTTCGCTCTCAGAGCGTCAGAATCGTGTCGTCCGCGTTGCGGGAGAATGGCTGCGATCGCATCCAGGTGCACCAGCCGAGGGGCGAATCGTCGCCGCCGAGGATGCTCGGCGGCACCTCGTCCCGTGCCAGGACGAGCTGCACCTCGAAATCGAACTGCTCACCACAGAAGAACCGAGTCAGCGTCCGGAGCGGGCCGTACGCATTTCCGAACGGCAGAAACTCGTCATATTGACGGCGCGTGAGCGGGCCGAGCCGCACCCGGACCCGCGCCTGGGGATCCCAGACCTCTTCTCCCGCCACGGCGCCGAGGCCCAGCTGCTCGGACGCGTCGCCCTCGTCGCCGAGCGTGCATTCCGTGCTCGCGGCGAGCGGGTACCACCCGCCGACGAATTGCTCGACCTCCGCCTCGACGCCGAAGTAGTCCTCGATGACCTGTTGCAGCGCCGCCGCCGACCGCTGCTGCGGGCCCAGCAGGCCGGCGTAGAAGATGAGGGCGTCGTCCCGTATGCCCAGCCGGTCTTGCAGTCCGGGCTCCCCGAGACCCACCAGGTCCTTCAGGTGCTGGGTCAGCCGGTCTTGCTGGTCCCGCTCGTACGACACCGCGAACCGATACTTCTCCCACGCGCGGTAGAAGAGCGAGATGATCCGATGATGGAACAGGTCGAGGAAGTCGCGAAAGGCGGTATCCCGCTCCCTGATCCGCTCCGACACCAGCAGGCTGTAGGCATACGGGAGCACGCCCTCGGGCCCGGTCAGCCCCATGAAGTTCACGACCATCCGGGCCGGATGGTCGGCCTCGAGGCCGAGACGCTGGATCTCCGAGGCCGGGAAGGCCGTGTCGGGGTTGACCGTGAACCGGGCGACCTCCTCCGACGGATCGTGGAACAACCCCACCGGAGCTCGCCCCGGAAAGAGCCGCTCCAGCACACGCACCGCCTGGAAGAACTCGAACGAGGTCGGGTTCTCCGTCACGTGCGCCCTGAGCTCGGGTTGCCCTAGAGCAGTGGTTTCCATCCCGCCCTCGGTGACCACTCTCGCAACAGTGCCTTCCGTTGCTGACTCCGCGCCGCCAGGACGCAGAAGCTGTTGACGGACGCGTAGAGTCCCAGAAAACGCTCGAGGACACTGGCGAAGAGGAACAGCCCGCTCCCGGCGAATTCCGTTTCGTCGAACTCGATCTCGACCCGACGACCGCGGGCGAACGTGACTCCGTATTCCCCGACGACCCGGGAATGATGGGGCTCGCTTCGCACGCCCTTGATCCCCTCGATCTGCCGCTCGCCGGACGTGGTATCGGCGAAATTGTGGAGGCGGAGCAGCTCCTGGAGCGCCTCGCGGCCGCCTTCCACCACGGAGAGGTAGTTGAGCGAGAGCTGCGAGATCATCCGCCAGAGCTGGGGCTTCCCCAGGGGTGGCTGCACGACGTCGGTGGGTTTGACCAGCGCCACCGTCTTCTTGATGGGGCCGCCGCCGTGCAGATCGAAGTCCCCGGTCTCGTTGCCGAACGGCAATCGGCTCGGCAGATCGCCGTTGAAGCAGGTGAGGCGCGCCGTGACCGCGTCGAGCCCGGGCTGGACGACGCGGTTGGTCAGGTCGACGAAGGAGAGATACACGTCGGTCCCCCCATCCGATCGCCAGCCGATGGGTCGCCGCCGGGCGTACCAGAAGGTCTGTCGCTTGTTGCGCTCGACGCCGTGGCGGTAGGAGTAGAATGGCTCGAACCGCACGGGCTCGGGCGAGCCGGCGGTGACGCCGACCACCTCGTCCACCGAGAAGATCTCCGTCGTCAGCCGCCGCCGGGCATCGGGGACGACGAGATACTCGTGGCGGCGCTGATCGAGCAGCACCGGCTCCGAGGTCTGGGGGAAGAGGTTGACGATGGGGGTGCAGCCGAGCTTGATCGTTCGCGCCGTGACGCCGCCCTCCAGCATGGGGCGCCGGTCGGCCCGCTCGAACGGCGAGATGAGCATGACGAACTCGACCCGGTCGCCGAAGCCCGCGGCCCGGACTTCGTCGAATCCGAAGAGGTCCAGGAAGAGAAATTTCTCCGGAAAGGTGAAGTACTCCTGGAGCAGGCGATAGGCGAGAAAAGACCGTCCCGGGTACGGCAGCATCCCCTCATCCTCCGCGAAGCCGACGGGGCGCAGCGCGCTCGATGGCAGGAACACGGGCTTGCGCTTCGATCCCGGTGTCGGGTCGCGGGCGATGATCCGCAGGCAGTTGTTGCAGAGCAACTCGTAGAGGGTATACACCAGGTTGGCATCGCCGCTCAGGTGCAGACGCAGCGAATGGAGCTCCAGCTTCTCGAAGGTCAGCTCGGGCAGGCATTGGAACTCGAGCCGCAGCGCCGCCGATGCCTCGAGGTCCTTGACCGGGGGGGACAGCCGGTCGGGCGTCTGCCACTGCGCCGCGGACACGGTCAGGGGCCAGAGGGTGGTGTCGTAGCAGCTCTTGAACTTGCACGGCACCCCGCCGACCGGGCGCGAGTACATGAGGGTGTCGCGCGGGATCCGGTATCCGGTCGTGAGCTTTCCCTGTTCCGGATCGAGCTGAAACTCGACCAGCGACATGGCGGGCAGCGGCCGGACGTAGTGCGGATAGACGACGTTGAGGAAGGACTCCGTGATCTCGGGAAAATCGTCGTCGATCTTGAGGTGGACCCGCGCGGCCAGGAAGGCGAACCCCTCGAGCAGGCGCTCGATGTGGGGGTCCTCGCACTTGTCGGGCTCGAGCTGCAGGCGTGAGGCCACCTTGGGGTACCGGCCGGCGAACTCCGCACCCATCCGGCGGAGAAACGTCAGCTCGCGCTCGTAGTAGTACAGCAGGTCGTCACGCACCGCCGTCGCCCCTGACCCGGTACTCCCCGCTCGAGATCTCGAGGACCGTATCGAAGACCACCCGCTCGGGATTCGGCTCCATGCGCAGCAATCCCTCGATCAGGAAGCGCAGCTGCCGCTTGCCGTCGTCGGTCGACTCGGTCAAGGAGACCCGGACACCCGCGAGCCGGGGCTCGAAGGCGGCGATGGTCTCCTCGACCTGTCGGATCAGTCGCGTGCGTACTTCCCGGGAATCGCGGCCCATCGACGTGATGTCCGGGAAACCGAAGTGATAGAGCGACCGGTTGAGCTCCTGAAAGGACTCCGGCGCGGTCTCGGGGATGCGTCTGGTATTCAGGAGCCACTCGAGATCGTGCCGGACCGACGCCTTGAGGGTGTCGACCGACTCCCTCCAGCTCATCGACTCGTCGAAGGAGACCTTCGGTTTGTGATCGATGAGGCGGTCGAGCAGCGACAGTCGGACCGTCTTCTCGGAGCCTGGAGACTTCATCGGATCACGGCTGCTTGAGACTCATCGCCTGCAGGGGGTCGAGGCTGCAGATCCGCGGATACAGGCTCGCCTGCGTGTGCGGCCCCTTCACCGCCTCGGGCGGCACCTTGTCCATGCACCGATGCAGCAGCGCCATCGGCTCGGCCACGAGCTCGCCCGATTCCCAATCGGCCAGGTTGTGCTGTTCGACCAGCGCCAGCAGCTCCTCGAGAATCGGCACGGCGATCGGCTCGAGGCCAGCCTCGACCATCATGCGGGACACCTGGGTGCGACGGAGGAAGCGGGCGCGGGCGGTCTTTTCCCTGGCCAGCGCGCCCATCAGCATCTCGATGCCACGCTGGGTCCGGCCGGCCCGCACCTCCAGCACGGCGCTCTGGAGCGCCGGATCGGCGGCGGCGGACCCGTTCCCGCCCGGCGCGGGCAGCTCCTCCTCGTCCTCGCCGGCGGACGGGGCCTGCGCACCGTTGGTGAAGTGGCCGTCTCGCAGCCACTGCAACGTCTCCTGGTTCGCGGTCGGCATGTCGTCCATCAACGTCATCGTGGTGAGCTGCGGCATGTCGGCGAGGAGCGCCTTGAGCTCGCTCTTGATGGCCCGCCCGACCGCGTCGAACTCCCCGCCGAGTCCGCGGCACGCGGCCAGTACATACCGTTGGAGGTCGAGCCACCCCCGGCCGGCCGGCGTCGCCATCACCCCCTCCGCCGACTCGAGGAGCTGAGCCCACTTGGCCTCGAGGAGGAGCCCCTTGAGGTGGGTGCGAACCTGGGTGGAGGGGGCCTCGAGCAGCCGGGGGTCCGGCGTGCCGCCCTGGGCCCGCACCTCGCCCCAGCGGAATCCACGGAGCAGGAGATACGAGGCGGGGTTGCGCGGCTCGGTGCGCCTCAGGAAGCGGGCCGCCGCCACGACGCGCGCGGTGGCATCCGCTCGATCTACGGCCTCGGTCGTGGTCATCTGCCGATCCGCCCCTTCCTGCGGCGCGGTGGAGCCTGCGGTGGAGGCGTCCCCTCCGTCAGGAGCGCGCGGCGCCTCCGGCTCCGGCGGATCGGGGTCCAGCTCCAGCTTCTTCGCCAGGAGCTGCCGGACCACCCGCTGCACTTCGGCCAGCGCTTCCTGCAGTTTGGCGAAATTGGGGGAGGCCTCGCCGAAGCGCTCTCGCGACAACGCATCGAGCGTCTCCAGCGCCTCGAGGCAACCGTTGAGATCGGCCGCGACTCCCTTGTACCAGGTCTTGGGGGTGGCCTCGAAGCCCTTGTCGAAGTCCTCCGCGGTGAGCTTGCCGTCGGCGATGGCCTGCTGGCGCACCTTCTGGTCGGTGCTCGCATCGGCCTCGTACCCGACGGTCCGGGATTCCTTGTACTTGAAAAAATCGTGTCCGGAGCGATTGAGCGGCACCGTCCGGACGACCGACGCGAGCGAGTATCCGATCCAGGCGAGAGGCGCCGCCCGCAACTCCGGGTCGCCCTCTTCGAGGGGCGGGTGCAGGCCGTCCCAGAAATCGAGCAGCAGCGTCCGGATCAGGGTCAGTCCCGCCAGGAGACCCGGGAACCCCTCGCGATGGAGTTGGGCCTCGGTGAGCCAGGCCGCGAGCTGAAGGTCCTTCGAGCGGGAGGCGAGGGCGTCACCCGCGAGCTTGGCGACCAGCCCGAAGTCGGCGGTCTTGCGCTCGCGCTGCCAGTCGCCCTGGGGGGCGTCGTCGTCCTGGAGCCTTGCTTCCTTGATCTTGTCGTAGACGGGGTCGTACCGAAGATCTATCCCGGCGGGATCCGTACCCGGGATCGGATTGAGCAGGTCGCCACGAAGCGGCATCCGAAGCTCAACTTACCGCGACGGAGGCTGGTACGATGTCGAGCTCGCGGAGCTCCAGAATCGGGAACTCCTCACCATCGACGAGCAACAGTTTCTGTCCGATCGGGCCCTCGGTCCCGTTGCCCAGATCGTGCCATTCGGTGACGCGCCCGAGACGCACGGCATCGTTCGAGTCCTGCCAGGTGAGCGGCGCCAGCGCCGGGACCAGCACCTCGCCCAGCTCGACGCCCTTGAAATCGGCCCCGGTCCGCACCGCGGCGGGGGCCCAGAGAAGATCGCGGAGCCGCGTCGGCGCGGTCATCCGCACCGACGCGATTTGTTCGAACGGGATCCAGGTGTACTGCCCCGCGGCATACACTTCCAGCCGGGCGCCGATCCGGGGATCGGCGTCCGTGAGCGAGTGAAACGGCGAGCCGTTGAGCCGCCCGGAGACCGGGCGCGGGGCCGGCCCCGAGGGAAAGGTGCCCCCGAGGAACATCTCCTGCCGGATCTGCTCCGCGTGGAGCGCGCTGCGATAGAGCAGCGTCCCCATGGCGGCCTCGGGGCCGCGCTGCGCGAGGATGTCGAGCTGTTTCTCCGCCCGCTGGTAGGCACCCGCGAAGCAGAGCAGCTCGAACAGAAAAATCCGCCGCTGGGCGGCGCCCGGGTCCTGCCGGAGCTCGGCGCCCAACGACTCGATGGCCTCGTTCAGCCGGCCGGCCCGAAGCAGCTCCTGCGCGTTCACACCAGTTTCCGGGCCGCGCTCAGGCCGAAACCAGCGTCAGGTCCCAGGCTCCGACCGCGGGGCTGCCCTTGGACCCGTCCGCCTTCTGCGGCGTGTAGGTGATGCTCACCTTCCCGAAGGAGAAGGAAACGCTCTCCATCGGCGTGTCGTCGCCGCCACTCGAGCCGGACCACTGGATATTGTCGACGTACACTTCGCCGAACTCGTACTTGATGAAATCGATCGGGGTCTTGCCGCCGGACTTGTTCAGGGTCACCGAGGCCGTGGCGTAGTGGTCGCCCTGGCAGCAGGCCTGGAAGAGGAGCGGACTGGCGCCGTCGCTCTTCTTCATGATGTTGAAGCTGCTGACCGAGACCTTCCCTCCGCCCCCACCCCCGCCGCCGGCCCCTACCGTCGATGGATTGCTGGCGCCCCAGCTGAAGGACATGATCTCCATCTGCTTCTCGAATCCCTTTCTGGTGGATTCGCCGTCCACGCCGTCGATCTTGAGGAACGCATCGAACGCCATACGATTTCCCTCCCCCCGCCGGGCGTCACCCGGACACGCAAAGTAGACCGGCTGTGCGAAGAACCGACTAGGCTACTTGGCTGGCGCCGGCAGCTCAGCCACCAAACGCATCGAAACGCTCAATTCGTCGAGCTGGAAGTGCGGCCGGAGAAACGCGATGGCGCGATACACACCCGGCTTCCGCGGATCTTCCTGAACGTCTACCCGCGCCTCCTTGAGCGGCCGCTTGGCCTTCACGGACATCGGCGCGTCGTCGTTCGCGACCACGTAGTTCGAGATCCAGTTGTTGAGGAACATCTGGGCATCGGTCCGCGACATGTAGCCGCCGATCTTGTCGCGCATCATCGTCTTGAGGTAGTGCGCGAAGCGCGAGACGGCGAAGATGTAGGGAAGCTGCGCCGAAATGCGGGCGTTGGCCGTGGCCGCATCCTTGTCGTAGACCTTGGCCTTCTGCGCCGACTGCACGCTGAAGAAGGCGGCGTTCGGGGTGCCTTTGCAGTGGACCAGGGGAGCGAAGCCGAGATCGGCCAGCTCCTTCTCGCGCCGGTCGGTGATCGGCACTTCCGTGGGGCACTTCATGGCGACGTCGCCGGAGTCGGTCCGGAAGTTGTGCACCGGAAGGCCCTCCACCAGGCCACCGCTCTCCACCCCGCGAATGCAGGCGCACCACCCGTAGAGCGAGAACGCCTGATTGACCCGGGCCGCGAGCGCCCAGGCCGCGTTGCCCCACAGATACTTGTCGTGGTCGGTGCCGTCGACGTGCTCCTCGTACTGGAAGGCCTCGACCGGCACCGTGTCCTTGCCGTAGGGCTCCCGGAGCAGCATCCGTGGCACGGTGAGCGCCACGTAGCGTGAGTCTTCCGTCTGACGGAACGCCTTCCACTTGGCGTACTCGGTGCTCTCGAAGATCTTCCCGAGATCGCGAGGCTGGTCGAGACTGGAGAAGCTCTCGAGGTTGAGCATCTCGGACGAGGCGGCGGTCAGGAAGGGCGCGTGGGCCGCGGAGGCCACCTGCGACACCTTCTCCAGCAGCTCGATATCCTGGCCCGACCGACTGAACTCGTAATCACCCAGCAACGCGCCGAACGGCGCACCGCCGAAGACCCCGTACTCCTCCTCGTACACTTTCTTGAATAGCGCGCTCTGATCGAACTCCGGCGCCCGCTGGAGATCGCGCAACAGGTCCTTCTTCGAGACATTGAGGATCTTGATCTTGAGCATGGTGCTGGTCTCGCTCTGCGACAGCAAGTACTTGAGACCGCGCCACGTGGCCTCGAGCTTCTGCAGCTCGGGCGCGTGCATGATCTCGTTGAGCTGCAGCGAGATCAGGTGGTCCAGCTGGGCGATGCGCGCGTTCAGCGCCGCCTCGGTGTCGCGGGCCATCGTGATGGACCCCTCGAGCACCTCGGAAACGAAGCGCTTGATCATGTCCTTCCCGCGCTCCTTGGCCGGCGCTTCTTTCCCGAATCGACCCTGTTCGACGATCTGATCGAGGAGGCCGCCTTCGGTGGTGGTCGCGGGGGCCGCTGTCGGCCGCTCCGCGGTCTTGGCGTTAGCCATTGCTCCCTCCTTCAGACCCGATCTCGGCCTGCAGTTTCTGCCGCTTGCCCTCGTCGTTCAGCGTGGCCTGGAGGATCTCGTCGAGCTTGTCGTTCCCCTGCAGGCTGCCGCGGAGATCGGCCAGCTTCGTCCGGAGCTCCAGCATATCGCGCAACGGTTTCACCTGCCGGGCGACCATGTCGGGCGAGAAGTCGTCCAGACTCTCGAAGTTGAGGTCCACGCCCAGCTTACCCGCCTCGGGGTCGTCGCTCAGCTTGTTCTCCACGGTGAACGCCAGGTGCGGCTTCATGCTCTTCAGCACGTCGTCGAAGTTGTCGGGATTCACGTCGACGAACTTGCGGTCCTTGAGCTTCGCCAGCGGCTCCGTGGGCTGGCCGGTGAAGTCACCCAGCACGCCCATGACGAAGGGCAGCTCCTTCAGCTCGATCGCACCGCCGGTCTCGACCTCGTAACTGATGTTGACGCGGGGAGGGCGGACCCGCTCCAGCTTCTTCTGGACGCTTTCGTTTCCCATATGGCGCTCCTAGTCGTCCGGACGACTGTCGCGGGTAGTGCCCGGGCAGTGGACAAAATGGTGGGAGAATCGGGAGAGATGAGACACGGATTGATGCCAAGCCGTACCCGCACCACACCCGGCCGTGCCGATATGCCCGAGGCAGTGCCGGCGTATGATCGACACGTCGAGACCCCCTTCTGACTTACCAAAGCTTCATCAGGATTCCTTACGCTACGGGACGAAACTATCCGTGTCAAGCAGCAGATGGATCGGACTCACCGGCGGGGGAGCGCGAACTCCGGAACCTCGAGGAACCCGGCCGCGAACAGGCTCCGTACCAGGGTCGCGAATTGGGCCTCCGGACCGTCCGCGGGCACCAGTCCCTCACCCTTGAGCGATTCGAGGTGCTCTCGGATGGTCCGACGCCCGTCACAACGGTTGAGGAACGAGGCGGTCCACGGCGGACACTTGGCCTCCACCGTGAACGGCCAAACCGTGGTCAGCACGCACGATTCCACGACCCACCCGCCCTCGGAGGGCGCGTGCGACAGGCGCATCCGGCAGTCGGCGGGAACCGTGGGCCGGCTCTCCATGAGCCGGCCCGGGTCGAGACCGGCCGATTCCCACCGGTCCAGCCACTCCACCTCGTGTGGTCCGGTGTTCGGTCCGGCCTGCCGACGGGCGGTATAGGCCGGCCGCTTCCCGTCATGGCGCCGGAGGACCATCGAGGAATAGACCAGGCGCTCCACCTCGAGCCGGCGAAAGATCTCGTGGCGCTGCTGGACTTCCTCCAGCGTGGCTCGGCCCGCCAGAGCGAGCTGGAAGTAGTACTCGGTGGGCTGGAAGCTCTGGTGAGCCAGCAGCGTGATGTCGAACTCGGCCTCCTGGTCTCCGAGCAGCTTCCGGAGACGCTCCTCGGCGCGCCCCCCCTTCCGGTCCGTGAGCATGCAGGTGCAGTAGAAGGACCCGCCGCGCGCCAGGTGCGCCGGAAGGCCGGCGATAATCCCCCGGGTGATCTGCTCGCCGTCCTCTCCCCCATCCCGGAAGATGTATTTCTGCTCCAGCGACGGCATGTACGGCGGGTGGGCGACGATGCGGTCGAAGGTCCTCCCGGCGACAGCGGCGTAGAGATCGCTTTGCACCGCCACGCAGTTCTCGATCCCATTCAGCACCGCGTTGAAGCGCGCGAACCGGGTCGCGCGATCGGTGATGTCCGCGGCCCAGGTTTGGTCCGCGTACCTCGACGCCAGCAGCGCCGCGATACCGGTGCCGGCGCACAGCTCGAGGAAGGTGGCGCACGGGGTGGACGGCAGGGATGCCAGGAAGTGCCTGGTGTTCTTGGTGATCGCCGGGTACACCGCATCTTCCTGAAGAGCGGCAGGGGCTTCCGTCGGGCTCACGTTGAGATCGGATGCGATCCAGATGGCCTCGGTGGGATAGAGGAGAACACTGGCGTGCCAGCGGCTGTCGACGGAAGGGCGAATCAGTCCCAAGCCGTCGAGCAACCCGCGCTCTTCCGGAGACAGCCGTGCCTCGATCGTCGCGCGCTCGACCAGCTCGACGTCCATGAAGAGCCGGATGAGCAGATCGAGGGGGTCGGAGAGAGCTACCCCGGCAGTCCTCCCGTCCCGTATCGAGCGGAAATCGTAGATCGAGTCAATCCCGACCCGTCTGCACACCTCGGCGGTAGTGAACGCGCGTTCCGAGAGCAGCCGCCGAAGGGCTGCACCTTGTTCGGGACTTGCCGCCGGAAAGGATTCCACGATATGACTCGCACTCCCGCGTGCTGGCGTCACGCCCTGCTTGTGCTAGGTTAGACGACTATGCGGCAACTTCAGCCCGTGCTCTGGACCAAGGGGGTCCTCCTCAATCCTCAGCACTTGCAGACGCAGGACCGGTTCCTCGAAGACCTCATCGAGTTCCAGCTCTCGAATCTGTCGGTATACCCGTGGGGATTCTCACGCCTCGACCTCGACCGGGAGGCGCTCGCCGGTGGTACCGTGGCCGTCTCCTCGGCAGCCGGGATCCTTCCGGACGGCCTCCTCTTCGACATGCCCATGGCCGACCCGCCACCGGCTCCCCGGCCGCTGGAGGGGTGCTGGGAGCCCGATCAGACCACGCTGGAGGTCTATCTGGCCATTCCGGACTATCGGCCAGGAGGGTACAACGTGTCGGCTCCCACTCGCGACCGCAACACCCGGTATGCGGCCGAGGTGCTCCTTCGCCGCGACGAGAATACCGGGCTCGCGGAGAAGCCGATTCAGGTGGCCCGCAAGAACTTTCGATTGCTGGTGCAGGGCGAGTCGCTCGAAGGACACTCCGTCCTGAGGATTGCCCGGGTGGAACGGACGCTTGCCGGGGGCTTCCAGCTCGATCCCAGATTCGTGCCGCCCCTGCTCGACATCTCGGCCAGCGATTACCTGCTCGCCATAGCCCGCCGTCTGGTCGAAATTCTCACGGCGCGGAGCAGCACGCTCGCCGGCGCCCGTCGCCAGAAGAATCAGAGCCTGGCCGACTTCAGCATCACCGACGTCGCCAGCTTCTGGCTGCTCTACACCGTCAATGGCCATCTGCCCGAGTTTCGCCATCTGTTCGAGACCCGGCGCGGTCATCCGGCGCACCTCTACGGCTCGATGCTCTCGCTGGCCGGATCGTTGACCACCTTCTCCTCGGTCATCAATCCCCGCCAACTCCCTGGCTACGACCACGATAACCTGTCCGGCTGCTTCACCGATCTCGACGACAAGCTCAGGCAATTGCTCGAGACCGTCGTGCCGGTCAATTGCGTCTCCCTGCCCCTGCGGCTGGTCCAGCCATCGGTGTACGCGACGGCCCTCGACCAGGAGCGCTATCTGTCGGCGCCTCAGCTATATCTGGCCGTGGGGGCCGACGCCAACCAGGCCGACATCCCGAAGAAGACCCCGCAGCACGTGAAGATCAGCTCGCGTGATGGCACCGAGCGGCTGGTCCGGCAGGCGCTTCCAGGGCTCGGGATGACGTACGTGGCAAAGCCGCCGAGCGCGATCCCCGTGAAATTGAGCCATCATTACTTCTTGCTGGAAAAGTCGGGACACGAGTGGGAGTCGATCGTCCAAGCCAAGAATCTCGCGGCATTCGTACCCGCCGAAATGCCGAACCTGCAGCTCGAGCTGGTGATACTCCTGCCCAGTCAGGCATGAGCCTCGCCGGAGTGCGGCATCAGCGTCGCTTGAGGGCGAAATAGAGAATCAGTCCGGTCGCGATGACGACCACGATGTTCAACACCAGCAGGAGTGGCACGATGGATCGCGCTCCGCCTCCCGACGGCTCGAGGTCGGCGGACGGAGGAGGCGCGGGAACGGCGGTCGGCAGTGCCGGATCGGCGGGTGCTTGGGCCGGACGGAGTTGGCGGGTATAGTCACTCTCACCGCTCCAGCCGGGCAGAGGTGAGGGAGGCGGCAGGACGTCCCGCGGGGGCGGCTTGACGATCGGCTCGCCGGGTTTCGCCCGCGGCAGGGGGGCCGGCAATGCCGGACTCGGCAGAACCGGTGGCGGCGGCGGCTCGAGCGAGGATGGCCATGATGGCGGTGGAGCGGCAGGGCGAAGAGGAGCGGGTTCGCTCAACGGAATCCGGACGCTCAGCATCTCGACCGGCGGTACGGCCGGAATCGGACTCGCGTACGGTCTCGGCCGTGACTCCGGGGGTGTCCGGAACAGTTCGGTAAAACTACCCCGCGGGCGTTCCTCCGGTGCTGCCGCCTCTGGCGCTGGGGGCGGTGGCGGCGAGACGGTTGGTGGCTCGAACAGGCTGGTGAACTCCCCCGCCGAAGAAAGCGGTTGAGGCTCGAATTCAGGCGCGGGCGCCGGCGGATCGGCGAGCCGGGTGTCCAGCCACGCCTCAAAGCCTTCGAAGTTCTCCAGGAACTGGGTCACGACAACGGTCGAGAGGTTGACTGCCAGAATCTCGAGGATCTTCGACCGGTCGCGCGGGGCCAGGCGGTCGACGAGTTTCGCGATCCTTGCGTCTGGCGGGTGGCCCTCTTCGGTCATGAAGTGCACCAGCACGGCACGTCCGCTCACGCATTCCTGGGCCGTGAAGCTGCGGCCTTTGCCGTGCGCGATCTGTTTGAGGAGCTTGTACTTCGCGTTGAATTCGTCGGTCGTCATGGCTTGCCGGTAGCGTCGGGTGGGTCGGCCGGTGAGAACGCGCGAGCTAGTATAGTCGTCTGAAAGTCCCGTACGCAATCTGCTCGATGTGCCCGCGCTGGTGACATCCGCTGCTGGCACCAATCCCGGCAAAAGAGTGAGACGATGCATTTGTCAAAGGTCGTTTGGAGCGAGGGTATGTACCTCGCACAACATCACTTCCAGGCACAGAGCAGATACTTCGAGGATTCGCTCCAGTTCGTGCTGGGGACCCTCTCCTACAAGGCCTACGGAGTAGCCGGTTGTGAGCTCGATCCCGAAGCGCTCATCAACGGGACCGTTCAGCTGGGACACGCGCGCGGCGTTTTTCCCGACGGGTTGGCTTTCCATATTCCGGACAGCGACTCTCCCCCCGCGGCCCGGGAAATCGGAGACGCCTTTTCCCCCACTCAAGAGAGCCACCAGCTCCTCCTGACAGTCCCGGCGTACCGCCGCGGCGCCGCCAACTGCGGTCCCACGGCCGACGGGGCCTTCAGGTACATCGCCCAGATGGCGCAGATGCCCGACGACGTCACCGGAAGCGACATCAAGCCGGTGCCGGTAGGGCGGAAGAACTTCCGTCTCCGGCTCGACTACGAGGCGCAGGCCGGCGAGATCGCCCTCCCCATCGCCCGGATCAAGCGGGATGGGACCGGTCATTTTGTCTACGACAGCGAGTACGTGCCACCGAGTCTTCAGATCGGCGCCAGCCCTCGACTCCTCCTCCTTCTCAGCCGCATCATCGAGATCCTCGACGCCAAGAGCGCCGCAGTGGCGGCCGAGAGCTCTGCCTCCAAGAAGGTGCTCCGTGAATACGCCAGCCGCGAGGTGGCGAACTTCTGGCTCCTCCACGCCGTCCGCTCGAGCATTCCGCCCCTCCGCCATCTCCTCGAGATGCGAACCTCGCACCCGGAGGAGCTGTACACCGAGCTGTCTCGTCTGGCGGGGGCGCTCTGCACCTTTGCCTTCGATTCGAACCCGCGGTCGCTCCCGGTCTACGACCACGAGCGGCTCGGTGAGTGTTTCAGCGAGCTCGACCGGCATATCCGTACGCATCTGGAAGTGATCATCCCGACCAACTGCATCAAGCTCCCGCTCCGACGCGTCTCCGACTTCCTCTACGTCGGGGTGGTCACCGACCAGCGTTGCTTCGGACAGTCCCACTGGATCCTGGGCGCGCGATCCGACGGCGACAGGGGCGAGCTGATTACCAGGGTTCCCAAGCTGGTCAAGATCTGCTCCAGCAGGCACGTGGAGCGCCTCTTCAAGGAGGCCCGGCCCGGCCTGAGCATTCAACACCTGCCGAATCCGCCGAGCGCGGTCTCACCGCGCATTGGCGCGGAGTACTTCACGTTAGGCCGAAGCGGAAGCATGGAAGCCCAGGTGTGCTGGAAGGATATCAGCCGGAGCGGCGAGGTCGGGATCTACATTCCCGGCGCCCTTGCCGGCGCCGAGCTCGAGCTGCTGGTGGTGCTCGGGGACTGACACGAGGCGCATATGGCGCGATCCATAGCAGCGGCGTAGGTTAACTCGTCCACACCCCCCTCTCTACTATCGGCCGTCGCACGACCCCGTTTGCCGCTCGAGGCCTCATACTCGATGACCTTTCCCTCTCCACGTTCCGCCCGAGCGACGGCAGGTGAATCGGCCAGCGCTCACCGGGGGCAACTGGGGTTGGCGCTGCAGGAAGTGCTCACGGCGACGGTCCGACTCCGGGGAAACCGCCCCGTAGCCGCCGACGCCGAGTCCTTCCGCAACCACGTCAAGCAGCTCCTCAGCACGGCCGAAAAGGAGGCACGGCGCATCGGCCACTCGTCCGATGACATCGCCCTGGCCCTCTACGCCGCCGTCACCTTTCTGGACGAATCGGTACTCAACTCCTCCCAGGCCATGTTCGCCGATTGGCCCACCCGCCCGCTCCAGGAAGAGATCTTCGGTGGCCACATGGGCGGGGAAATCTTCTTCCAGCACCTGAAGCAGCTCCTGACCCGCCAGGACTCCGAGGACCTTGCCGATGTCCTCGAGGTGTTCCTCCTCTGCCTCATGCTCGGTTTCCGCGGCCGCTACAGTAGCGCCGACCAGGGCGAGGTGCATGCCCTCCGCTCGTCGATCCAGGAGAAGATCGGGCGGATTCGCGGAGGATACGGCGAGCTCTCGCCGGCGTGGGCGCTGCCGGAGCGCGAACGCCCGCCGACTTCCAGAGATGCGTGGTTGCGGTGGATGGGAATCGCGGCGACCCTCGCGGTTCTCGCGGCGGCGGGTCTCTTCGTCTGGTACCGGACGTCGCTCGACTCCGCGGCCGTTCAGGTGCAGAGCGTTCAGCAGGCGACCGCGCCGCAGGGCACCCAGTGACCAGAAAGCTCAAGGTCGGCCTGGTCACCACCGGGGTGCTGTCGCTCTACGCGCTGGGGGTCTGGTTCCTGGGATCGGTGCTCGGCCATGCGACAAGCGACCGGTGGATACTGCGCGGGAGCCTCTGGATGCTGGGCCTCGTGGCCGGCGCGTCGACCGCCGTCTACCTCCTCAAGCGCCCCGCCGCTCGACCGAAGGCCGGCGGTGACGAGGCCGCCGAGATCGATGCCGCCTTCTCGGCCCTCCGGTCGAAGCTGTCGGCTTCGGCGCTGGGAGGTCGGTCGAGGCTCGGGCGCCTTCCCCTCGTGCTCCTCCTGGGGACCGAGGGGAGCGCCAAGACGACGACGGTCATCAAGTCGGGACTCGATCCCGAGCTCCTGGCCGGCGAAGTGTTCCGGGGCGACGCAGTCACACCGACCAGGAGCCTGAACGCGTGGATTTCCCAGGGAACGATATTCGTCGAGGCCGGCGGTCGCCTCGTCTCGGACGCGGGACGTTGGGGTCGTCTGGTTCACCATCTCCTTCCCGACCGCCTCAGAGCCACCTTTTCCTCCGGCGTCCAGGCGCCACGCGTCGCTGTCGTGTGTCTGAGCTGCGATGACCTGGTGCGCCCCGACGCCGCCGACAGCGCGCCTGCCGCTGCGCGCGGCATCCGGACGCGGCTGTCCGACGTGGCGCAACGCCTTGGCGTCCGGCTGCCGGTCTACGTGATGTTCACCAAGGCTGACCGGATACCGCATTTCCCCGACTACGTCCGGAACTTTTCGCGCGACGAAGTCCGCGACGTGCTGGGGACCACCATTCCGCTGGGCCTGATCGGTGCTGATTCGTACTCGGAGCAGGCGTACAGGAAGCTGGAGGCGGAGCTGCAGCGGCTGTTCTCGTCGCTCGCCGCAAAGAGACTCAAGTTCCTGCCGAGGGAAAATCAGACGGACATCGCCGCGGGCGCCTATGAGTTTCCGCGAGAGCTCCGCAAGATCATTCCGGCCGCCGCGCAGTTCCTGGTGGAGCTGTGCCGCCCGAGCCAGCTCGAGGTCAGCCCCTTCCTCCGGGGCTTCTACTTCGCCGGCGTCAGGCCGATCGTCGTGGGCGAACAGGGCTATGATGCGATCGCTCCCGCCTCGACGATGGGAGAACAGGTCCCGATCGGGGCAACCAGCATTTTCAGACCCGGCCAGGTCCAGTTTTCCGCCTCGAAGCTCGCCCCCGCTCCGGTTCCAGGCTCATCCGGGCGGAAGGTGCCGCAGTGGATCTTTCTCGAGCGTCTCTTCCCCGAGGTGATCCTGGCCGATCGAGTCGCCATGGCGATGACCCGAGGCGGCAGGCGGGTGGATCTCGTGCGCCGCACCGGCCTGGCCATCCTCATGGGAATCGCGGCGGTGGCCATTCTCGGTTTCTCGATTTCCTACTCGGGCAACCGCCGGCTCCAGGAAGCGTCCCTCGACGCCATGCGGAACAGCGCCAACCTTCGCCTCACCCGGGGAGCGCCCCCCAGCACTGGCGAGCTCCGCCGCCTCGAGACGCTCGGCGCCCAGATGGACACCGTCGCGGAGTACGAGCGGAACGGGCCCCCGTGGCGCCTCCAGTGGGGACTCTATGCGGGCTCGAGCCTTTTTCCCGCCTTGAGACGCAGCTACTTCCAGGGCTTCGATCGGCTGCTCTTCGCCACGACCCGCGACTCCATGGTCGCGGAGCTCAGCGCGCTGCCCGATGCGCCGGACTCGAGGAGCGACTACGGCGCGACGTACAATACCTTGAAGGCGTACCTCATCACGATGCTGCATCCGGAGAAGAGCACCGAGGCGTTCCTCGAGCCCGCGCTCATGGCGCACTGGAGTCCGGGGCGCACCGCCGACGTCATGCGAACCGATCTCGCGCGGCGCCAGTTCGATCGTTACGCGCGCGAGCTGGCCATCGACAACCCGTACGTCAGCTCGCTCGACGACACCGCGGCCGCGCGTGCGCGCGCCTTTCTCCAGAAATCCACCGGCTCGGAGCTTATCTATCGCTCAATGCTCGCGCAGGCCGGCGCCGGCGCGCCGCCCGTCCAGTTTGAGCGCAACTATCCGGCCGCCGCGGGGCTGATCCGCGATCCCTACGTCGTCCCCGGCGTGTATACCAAGGCCGGATGGGCCGCGATGGAGGGAGCATTCAAGAACGTGGAACGCTACTTCAAAGGCGAGGAGTGGGTGGTAGGACCGGGGGCGCCGGCGCCCACCGACCGTACCAAGGTCGGCGCGGAGATCCGCGAGCTGTACACAAGTGATTACATCGCGCAGTGGCGCAGTTTCCTCAACGCGGCGTCGGTGGTGCGGCCCGCCGGAGTACAGGACGCCGCGAAGAAGCTTCAGGGGCTGAGCAGCAACCAGTCGCCCCTCCTGGCGCTCTTCGCCCTCGTCTCCCGGAACACGGCGGTGGATACCGTGGCAGTCGGTCCCGCCTTTCAGCCCGTCCATGCGGTCACTCCGCCTGGTGACACCGCCAAGTACATCGGTCCGTCCAACGAGGCGTATGTCAACGCGGTGGTCGCGCTCCAGGCGTCGTTGGAGCAGGTCGCGAAGGCCCCACCCGATCAGAGTGACGCGGCCGTCTCCCAGGCAGGGTCGGACGCCTCGCAGGCAATGCTGGCGACCCGGCAGCTTGCCAACAAATTCCAGCTCGACCGTGAGGGGCGGGTCCACGTGACCGTCCAGAAGTTGATGGAGGACCCCATCGTCTACGCAGAGGGGCTCCTGCAGTCGGTAGGGCCGGCGCAGCTCAACAGGAGGGGACAGGCGTTCTGCGCGCCGTTCCAGCAGCTGCTGTCCGAATACCCATTCAATTCCTCCTCCACGCTGATGGCCTCGCTGGATGAGGTCTCGGCGCTTCTGCAGCCGGGCACGGGGGCATTGTGGACGTTCGTCGACGATCAGATGAGCAACTACATCATTCGGCAGGGATCACGATTCGCGGAGAAGCCCGGCAGCCCGGTGAGGATCTCGTCCGCGTTCCTCGATTTCCTGAACCGGGCGGCGGACTTCTCCACCTCTCTCTATCGCGGTGAAAGCAAGACGCCTTCGCTCGAGTTCAGCATGCGCGCGGTTCTTTCGGACGTCGTCCCGAGTCTGACGGTGACGATCGACGGTCGGCCGGCCAAGTTCACACGCACCTCGACGGCCAGCAAGCGGCTGACCTGGACCGCTTCCGGGGCCGGCCAGGCAACCCTCTCGGGTCTCTTGGGAGACCGGGAGGTGGTCATTCGCACCTTTCAGGGACCCTGGGCGATCTTCCAGCTCTTCGGTCGGGCGCAGTGGTTCCCGAGCGATGGAGTCTACCGGGTGGAATGGGACGCGGCCGAGACCACCGGCACACCCGTGCGCGCGGTGTTCCACCTGACGTTGACCACGGCAAAACCGATCCTTCAACCCAACTTCTTCGCCGGCGTGTCCTGCAGCGGGCGGATTACCCGTTGACGAATGCTCTCATCATTTTCCATGTAATGGCCAGGTGACCATGCGACGATTGTTGCTGTGCTCGGCGTGCTTTGTGCTGTTGCTCTCGGCCTGCCACAAGAAGAAGCCGCCGGTGCTGGCTCCGGTTGCGGCTCCTGCTCCACCACCAGCACCACCACCAGCGCCGCCGCCCGCCGAAAATCTGATGGCTGTCGAGCCCGATGCGAGACTCTACTACGACGACGTCGCGTCGTTTCCCGACTCGATACGATCGGTAATCAGGGACGCCGAAACGTGGGCGAATATCTGGGCCCAGGCCACGAGAGGACAGGCGTCGGCGCCTCCGCTGCCGGTGGTTGACTTCAGCCGGAGCATCGTGCTGCTGGTCGGCGCAGGACGGATGCGCACTGGTGATCAGATTCACGTCGACAGCGTGGGGACCCGTAACGGAAGACTCGTCGCCGTGGTGCGCACGTCGGTGGATTGTCAGTCCATTCCGACTGAGGCGCATCCGTTCGAGATCGTGCGGGTGAAGCGCTCCGACCGGGCGGTCGTGTTCGTGGAGAGGCGCGCCAAGGCGCCCGACTGCGAATAGCGCCTAGGAGGACTTCCAAACCGGAGACTTGCACAGCCCTTCGCCCACCCAAAGCTCCATTTTCTGGCGCTGGAGCGGGTTCGCGTCGGGCCGCGCCGTCTCCAGGATGGCGCAAGCCGTCTCGTCGTCACCTGCCAGGGCGTAGGCTTCGGCGCGGTAAATATCCGCTTCAACGCTATCCCGTTTCGTCGTGAGCCGCCGAACCAACGCGTCCAACGAGACGATCAGCCGGCGTGCCGAGTCCGCCGTCACATCCGGCCCCAGAGTCTCATTGTAGGACTCGAGCTCGGCAGCCACCGCCGGAGCGGGTGCAGCGGGGCGCGGTTTGTCGGGGACGGGGTCCCTGCGAGGCTTGGGGCGCGGCGTGGACCGTCGTTGCGGAGGCGCAGGGACGACAGCCGGTGGCGCGACTGTGGGTGGGGGCGCCGTAGCCGTTTGAGTCGCCCCGCTTTCCTGTGCGGCGCTCTCGGCCGGAGCGGACGCGGTCAACGGCTCCGGGTGCAGCACGGGCTTGTCCGGACGGGTCGAGTACCCCCACACGGCCAGCCCCAGGAGCGCAACCGCGCCGGCGGCGACGGCCGGTCTTCCCCACCGGGTCTCTCGTGCGGGCATCGAGGGAAGGGCCGAACTGGGCGGGCCGCTCACCGAGTCCTCCACGGCCCGGGCGAAGTCTCCAGCAGAGTCGAATCTCGCACCGGGCTCGAGCGCAAGCGCGCGGTCGAGAACGTCCTGCAGGCCCTGAGGCCAGCGCACCGAGGGCACCACCTCATGCAGTCGGCGCGGTGACTCGCGCAATCGAACCAGCATGGCCAGCTCCGGGGTTTCGCCGGTGAAAGGCAGCGACCCGGTGAGCATCAAGAACGCCACGAGTCCCAAGGCGTAGATATCGGTATGATGATCGAACGCCCGTCCGGCGACCTGCTCGGGGCTCATGAACTCGCAGGTGCCGGTGATGAATCCGGTCTTCGTCAGGTGCTGGCTTTCGTCCCGGACCGCCCTCGAAATTCCGAAGTCGACGACCTTGACGAGCTCGATGCCGCCCTCGCCGGGGTAAACGAGCACGTTATCCGGCTTCATGTCGCGATGGACGATGCCGAGCCGGTGGGCGGCGTCCAGACCCTCCGCGATCTGGCGGAGCAGCAAGGCAGCCCGGCGCGGATCGAGCCGGCCTTCTCGCTCTACCAGGGCGCGAAGACTCTCGCCGGGAATGAATTCCATCGCCAGGTACGGGCGGCCTTGGTCGGTCTCTCCGTAATCGGAGATATCGACCACGTGCTGGTTCCTGATCTTGGATCCGTTCGCAGCTTCGCGGATCACGCGGGCAACGGAATCCGGGTCGCCCGCCAGATGGGCGTGAAGGATCTTCACGGCGACGATCCGCTGCAGCCGTACGTCCTGGGCCTTGTAGACCTCCCCCATGCCGCCCGCGCCGATCCGATTGGTGATCAGGTAGCGATTGCCGATGACGCTGCCGACCACCTCGTCGGGCCCTCCGGCAGTGCGGAGAGCGGAGCGATCACGTGGGCAGAATACGTGATCGGACCCGTAGGTTGTCCCGCACATGGGACAGATCTTGTCCGTGCTCATAATGGATGATCGCGAATATAGGGGTTCGGCACCACGGGAGCGATAGCTCCAAGCCTTGACACTCGTCGTCCCCGAGCCAGTATCTACCGTATGGTCCCTGCCGAACACGTCCTCGCATATGCCGCGCTCAGCCTGTTGGCCGTGGCCGGCCCACTCCGTGCGCAGCAGCCCGGCGACGATCGCCGGGCGACTGTGGCCGTGCTCTACTTCACCAACTCAGCACTGGTGCGTCACGATGAGTTCGAGCCCTTGAGCAAGGGCATCACCGAGATGCTCATCACCGAGCTGGCCGGGAGCCCCAGTCTTCAGGTTGTGGAGCGAGACAGACTTCAGGCGCTGCTGCAGGAGCAGGATCTCACCCATTCCTCCCGAGTGGACCAGGAGACGGCGGTACGGCTCGGCAAGATTCTTGGGGTGCATCATCTTCTGATGGGAGGCTTCATCATCGATCCTCGCGAGAGGATGCGTCTCGACCTTCGCGCCGTGGACGTCGAGACCTCGCGGGTGGAGTATGTCGAGACGGTATCGGGCAAGGCCGAGGATGTGCTCGGGCTCATCTCGCAGCTCGGTGCGAAGGTCAACCAGAGGCTGCGCCTTCCTCCCATCGCCAGCCAGGTCGCTCCGGCCGCCACCAGGACCTCGAAGGCCAACCAGCTCCGGGCCGTGATGCTGCTGAGCCGGGCGCTGGAAGAGAACGACAAGGGAAACGTGACCGGGGCCATGTCGTTGTACCGTGAGGCCCTCGGCGTGTACCCCGACTACCAGCGCGCCCGGGTGCTTCTGGCATCCCTGGAGACGTCCCGCAAGCCCTGACGGTGCGGCGCTGGCCCGATCGTTGCCCCAGTTCGATCACCATGCACCCTTCTGCCAATCCATGCCCCAGTCTGGTCGATCTCCATAACCATCTCGTCCCCAGGGTCGATGACGGGTCGGCCTCGATCGAGGAGTCGCGGACGTCGCTCGCCGCGCTCCATGCCGAAGGGGTGCGCGTCCTGGTGACCACGCCCCACCTGCTGCTTCCCCGCCTGCCTGACGACCACGCCATCGACCTCGAGCTCGCCCGCCACCGCCGGGCGTTCGATCTCCTCGCGGAAGCGCTCGACGGTGAAGGGGCTGTCCCTGTCCTCGGTCTGGGTCAGGAGATATGGGCGCCCGACGCCGGGTCAATGCGGCGGGTCGTCGAACGCACCGATATCGGGCTTGCGGGCTCGCGCGCGATGCTGGTGGAGTTCGGTTTCGAGCTGCAGGGTGCCCATACCGACGTCATCGAGGTTGCGGTGGACGCCGGCCGGACGATCGTCGTGGCCCACCCGGAGCGCTATCGCTACGTCGCTGGGGACGAGCCGCTGGACATCATGCGGCGCTGGCGAGAGCTCGGCGCCCTCCTCCAGGTCAACGCGGGGAGCTTCTCGGGGTATTACCGGAGTTCTTCGCCGGATTCGATGGAGCTTGCGTGGGAGATGGTGGAGGCGGAGCTGGTAGACCTGATCGCGACGGACCACCATGGAATCCGCCGCGCCGGCGTGTCGCTCGGAGAGGCTCGCGATGTCCTCGGCGCCAGGGGCGAGGGCGCGATCGCCGATCGGGCAATGGTGGAAACGCCGACGGCGCTGTTACGGGACAGCGCCGTCGTGGAGCCCGATGAGGCGCTCAGGACTCCTTGGGAAGGCGAGTAGAGCCGATCGCCTCGAGCAGGTAGATCATCGCTCCCGTAGAATCCGCTCCGCCCGATGCCTTCGCCACGTCCACCGCTTTTGCGATCTCCTGCCGCAGCTCGCCGTAGGCCCGTGACGCGTCCGGATTCTCGAAGTGGATGATGCCCCGCTCGATTCGGTAGGCCCCTGCCTGGCTGTCGAGCACGCCGAGGAGGGAGTCCATTCCGGCCAGGATCACCGAGGTCAGCGTGGCGAGCGCCGGCATTTCCTTCGGCGTCACCTTCGCGTACCACTGCCGGATCTCGGACGAAGAGAGCTTGTTCGCCTTCGACATCACGACAAATGAATCCTGGTATTCACGGTCGATCGCGTCGCGCTGCCGGCGATAGACACGGATGAAGTTCGCCGCGCCGGCGAGCGCCATCCGCGTCTCCGTCACGCCACCGTCCGGCGTGAGTCGCGCCGGCGAAAACAGCTGATTGAGCCTGGCCACCCGCAGGCCGGATTGCAGCCGGGCCTGAGCCTCGTCGTGGGCCGCGGACCAGCGATGCAGGAAGGTCCCGAGCGCTGAGGCATCCTCCTTCGCCGTCTTGACCGTCGCTGGGAGCACCTGGGAAAGCGCGGTCATGCGAGGGGCTTGAGGGAGCAGCCCCGCTGCCGGCTTGGGCAATTCGGTGTCGGAGTGCTTCTTCTCGCTGGGAACCTCAAACTCGCCATCGTCGGCATCGCTCCAGGCGGTGCTCGCGAGCGACACGAGCGACTGCGAGGGCCTCTCGCCAGTCGAGGTAGCAAGCGCCTCCTTGGGCTGCGAGTTGGCGGCGGGCGCCTTGCGCGCTGCCCAGGGCGGCCTCGGACCGAAGAAGGCCAGCTGCATGCCCATGAGGAGCAGCAGTCCGGTTACGCTCAGCGCGATCGGCCGTCGCCATGGATGTTCGTCGTCGCTCTGTCCTCCGTCCGATTCGGACCCGGAAGCGTCGTTCGCCCCCTTGAGTGTCTCGGACGCCGCGTTGAAGAACGTCCAGTTCTGCCGATGGTCGGCCGGAGGAAGAGCATTCGTCGCGGATGGGTCGCGCTCCGCGGCGATCGCCTTGTAATGGGGATGCAGCGTGACCGAGATCCACTTGGAGGTCGCGCGATGGTAGATGCGGGAGTGGATGTCCACGTCCCCGCTCCGGATCGCGGCCGCGAGCTCTTCGGCGGTGCGATAGAGCTCTTCTTTGCCCGGTCTCAACTCGACGAGATACATGAGCTTGCTCGATCGATGTGGGGGCTGGTGAGAGCCCCTGTGATATGGAACCAATGCGGGGAAATGACGGCTGACCGTCCTCGGCCATTGGCAAGTGCCAAATCCGTGCTCTTTTTCGCGGCCCGAGCCCGGCCATCCACCCGTCGCCCCGAATGCCCCGTCTCAACCCCTTCACTTCCAGTGCCTTACTCGTCGGGCCCCGGCGGCTTTCCTCCTGGTCGAGGTCCCGGCGGTGCCCCCCGGCGGCCCGACCGACGGCAGGCGCGGGGTGCGTTTTTCGGGAAGCGGTGGTGGAATGCAAGATGTTTCGCTACCCCGTCCAATCGATTAGAGTGCGATGTTGCTCACGCCCCGGGACCGTCCTGGGGCCGGATACCGGCGACATCGACGCGCCGTCTTCGGCGGCGATTGGAGGCTGTATGACCAAAGACGAGGACAGGGACGAGCTCGAACTCGAGCCTCAGGGCGGACACCGTGGTGCGGGAATCGCCGGCGCGATGGCGCTGGCGGCAGTAATCGGCCTCGGCGTGGGGCTGCTGGCAGCACCCCAGGCGGGCGAGCGCACCCGGGAGCAGCTTCGTAAGCGCCTTGCCGCCCTCGGCGAGGACCTCGAGGACGGATTCGAGGAATTCGAGGAACGCAGCCGGCCGGCGCGCCGGGAGCTGCGCAAGCGTGCAGGGCGGTTACGGGAACAGGGGGAGAAGGCGTGGGAAGAGCTGGAGGATCGCCTCGACCGCCTGGAGCATCGCAACGAGGACCACACCGGTATCGTCAGCCTCATCACCTTCGCGTCGGGTCTCGCGGCCACCTACTTCCTGACGAGCGAGAAGGCCGCGCCGACCCGGGCGAAGGTGCGTGATGCCGCCGAAACGCTGCGCCATCGGGCTACTGACCGCTGGGATCGGTTCCAGGAGCGGCGGCACGGAAACGGCGGCGCGAGCGGGACCGGCGCGCAGCCCGAATCGCAGACCGGCGGAGCGGGCGACCTCTGAACCTGCCCTCCCTGCGCGAACCGCTCCGGCGGCTCGCGCAGGGGCTAGTCGGTTTCGTCGAGGTGTGAAGCCTGGTAGAGCAGGAGCTGACGGCGCACTTGATGCGCCGCCTGCATCACCTTGGCGGGATATCGGTGGCAGTTCGGGGTGTTGGTGCTGGAGATGCACCCGTTATAGCGCAACAGGGCGCGCTGGACGTTGCCGGTTCGGCTGAGATAGCCCCGGAAGACGTGTGCGCCGTGGCAGATGTTGGCTTCGATCTGCAGGAGATCGTCCGACTCGCAGTCGAACTCCCCCGCATGGAAGTTCATCACCTGCATGAGGCCGATCGCGCCCTGGCTGCTCACCGTCCCGGCTTCGAGCCTCGGATTCTCCGTGAGCAGCACCCCCATCAACAGGCTGGGTGGCACGTCGAGGCGCCCGGACTCTTTCACGATCGCGCGAGCGATCCTGTCGGCCATCCTCGCGTCCTTGGTCCGCCGGCCGAGGAAGCGGGCGAGAGGCAGATACTCGTAGCGTGACACCACCGCGTGCTCGAGCGCGGTGCTGTCCACCACCGGGAAGGCAGAGGCAATCGACTTGCCCGTCGAGACGAGTCGATGCGCGAAGAGCGCCGGCAGGGATGGCGTCTCGATCCGCTCGCGGGGCGTGAGGACAAACGATCCCGCCAGCCCGCACAGGGCCAGGCACACGAGGAAGCCCTGGCTGGGCGAGGCGCTCGATCGCGCCGCGGGAGCGGACGGCAGGCTGGGCTGGATGGGACCCTCGCAACTGTTGGGGGAGTTCCGGCTGGACGGCCGGCGCAGGTGCAAGATCTGGGCGAGATCGAGCTCGAGCCATCAGGAGAGTCGGTAATCACAGGCCGTCCCCACGCCCTTGGATGCCCCTTCCGGCCCGGGATAGGGTACGGCCTATCTCTCGACATGGGAAGAGCGTGGCGACCGGGCGCCGGCGGAGGCGTGCCCCGGACTTGGGGACCGCGCCCCTGCCCCGTCAAGCTCGAGTAGCGCCGTCTCGCGCTTTTCCCCCAGGACCGGCCCTTTCCCCACCATTCCGATTCTTGCAACCATCGTGGCGGACCGCGCGGAGCTTCCCATCTCCAAAGAAAGGCCCGGCGAGTATTCGCTCGCCGGGCCAAATCTCGCGATGCGGTGGAAGCTACTTGCCGGTGCCCGACGCCGCGGTCTGCGCCTGGTACAGCTCGAGCCGGCGCTTGGCGATGTCCTCGTCCTTGGCGGCCAGGTCCTTCTGCGCTTGCGCCTGCTGCTGTTTGGCCTCGAGCGTCTTCCGCTCGAGCTCACGGATGACCGCATCCTCCCGGATGACCGCCGTGGGGTCGGCTGCCGGGCCCTGGGGCCGGGTCCGCCGCCGCTGAGCGAGCTGCAGCTCCAAGTCGAGCGCGCGGATGCTGACGTCGGCGAGCCGCCTGGCCACCTTTGCCTCTTCGATCTCCGTCGCGTGCAACGCTTCCCGCCGGTCCAGGAACTCCTTCTGGCGCTCGGCCACCTTCTTCTCGGCGCCGAGCGTGATCTTCTGGGTTTCCTGCTTCGATTTTTCCGCGACTTTGATGCGGGCCGCGATGCCCGAGATCTCCTGCTTCTTGGCCTCGATCAGCCCCTTGGTCTTCCCGCGCTCATCGGTGGCGGAGGCCAGAGTCGCGTCGGCTTCGCGCGCGCTGCTCTTGGCCAGATCGAGCTGGCGCTGGATCCGCTCGGGCGCGCGCGCCGGAATCACGTCGATGAAGCCCAGCGCCTGGGCCACGGTTCTCGGAGCCGCCGCGGGCGCGGCCGCAGCGGCAGCTGCCGGGGTTGGGGCAGTAGTCGGGGCTGGTGCTGGAGCGGGAGCCTGGGCAGTAGGTGCAGGCGCTCCGGGGGAAGGGGTGGTGGTGGTGGTCGTCGTCGTCGTCGAAACGGTATCTGTGCCTTGACGGTCGCCCGGAGTGGGGGCGGGCTCCTGCGCGCCGAGACGGGTGATCGTGGACAGCAGCACCGCGGCTGCCATCACGGGGACCTGACGAAAGAATTTCACGGAGAGGACTCCTGCCGGTGTGATTGTGCTTCGATGGTTGATTGGGGGTTCCTCACAAGATTAGTCCCGACACCCCGGGGGCGAAAGACCGGAAAACAGGGCCTCAGCGGTCGATCCAGCTGGTCAACTCGCCAGCAGCACGGCGTTTACGAGGCGCTTCCGGCTCGGCCGGAAACCCCATCGCAATCACGCCGACGACACGGAATCCGTCGGCCAGCCCGACCAGATCCTGTACCGCCTGTTCCTTCATGATGCCCCCCGTCTTCAGGTAGGTTCCGAGCCCGAGCGACTCGGCCGCGATCATGAGATTCATCGTCGCCATCATGGCCGCGGCGTAGTCTTCTTCGCGGGTGACGTCGTCGGCACTGACGGCACACATCACGACCACGAACGCCGGTGTCTCGGCGGTTTCCTTCCTCATCTTCTCGGCCGCGGCCCGCGCCTCGGCCGAGTCCGGATCGGCGTAGCGCCGCAGCCGATGACGCGCGCGCATGTCCGCGAATCGTGCGACGGCCCCATCCGTCAGGACCGCGAAGCGCCATGGCTCGGTCAGTTTATGGTTGGGAGCGCGGATGGCGGAGTCGAGCACGCGCTCGATCGTCTCGCGCGGCACCCGCTCGGGACGGAAGCGGCGGACAGAGGTCCGCCGCTGAATGGCATCGATGGCATCCATGCCACCAATGTAACGGCGCTAGACGTCGGCGAGGCGGATGATCGCGAATACGGCGCCCTGGGGGTCTTCGAGCACCGCGAAGCGGCCCACGCCGGGAATGTCCGAAGACGGCACCTTGACCTTCGCGCCGAGCACTCGGGCCCGGTCTGCGCTCTCGTCGCAGTCGGTCACCGCGAAGTAGACCAGCCAGTGCGGCGGCACCGGCCCCCAGTCGGGGCCGATCTGCATCATCCCTCCGGCCGTGGCCTCGTCCCGCATGAACATCGTATACGGAACGCCACCGAGCTGCCGGGGCTCGCTCCGCCAGCCCAGGAGCCCCTCGAAAAACCGGCCGGCGGCGGCGGTGTCGGTCGTCGCGAGCTCGTTCCAGCAGAGCGTGCCGGGCTCGCCCACCACGCCGGCGCCGATATGACGCTTCGGCTCCCACAAGGCGACGACCGCTCCGCTCGGATCCTGAATCAGGGCCATCCGTCCGACGTCGAACACGTCGAAGGCATCCATGAGGATGGAGCCACCGAGCTCGCGAGTGCGGCGTGCCGCGGCGTCGGCGCTGTCAACGGAGATGTAGGAGAGCCAGTGCGGCGGCACTCCGGGTTGCGTCGGCTCCTGCTGGTAGAGCGCGGCGACCGAGTTGCCGCTCAGGGAGAACATGGTGTAGTTGGCGTCGGCTCCCATCGGGCGGTCCTCGAGGCTCCAGCCGAAGAGACCGGTGTAGAAGCGCTTGGCGGCGGCAGCGTCGGAGGTTCCGAGATCGGCCCAGCAGAATGTCCCCGGGACGTACGTCTCGATCACCGTCATGGGCTCTCCTCTTTTTGTTTGATGCGCGTCTATCGGTGGGAGGAGGCCGGCGGCCGCGGGCCCCCTCGACTCACGACGAGTGGGAGGGGGCCCGGTTTCACATGCTGCGGAGGGTTTACTTCGCGCGCTCGAGGTAGACGCCTTCGCGAGTGTTGACCCGCACCCGCTCGCCCTCACCGATGAACTCCGGCACCTGGATGGTGACGCCGTTGCTCAAGCGGGCTGGCTTGGTACTGGCGGTCTTGGTCGCTGTCTTCATGATCGGCGCCGTCTCGACCACCTCCAGCTCGGTGGTGGCTGGCAGCAGGATGGCGATGGGACGGCCATTCAACCATTCGGCCTGGAACGTGAGGCCCGACTCGAGCCAGGCAGCCTGGTCGCCCACGATCTCGTCGTCGAGGGTGTATTGCTCGTACGTGGCCGAATCCATCACATGAACGCCATTCGCGTCACGATACATGACCTGGAAATCCTTGGTATCGAGCCGCGCATCCTCAACGAACTCGGTGGCGCTGAGGCGGGTGTCGAAAGTATTTCCGTTGGTGAGGTTGCGCAGGCGGACCTGGACGAATGCCCGCAGGTTGCCGGGCGTACGGTGCTGGAAATCCATGACGCGGCACGGGTTGCCGTCGATGATCAACACGTGGCCGCGGCGGATGTCACTGGCCTTCATGACTCTCGGTGCTCCAGTAGGGACGCAGAGGACGCAGAAGACGCAGAAGACGCAGAGGCCGCCCTTCCCACCTTGAGCCGCCTTCTGCGTCCTCTGCGTCCTCTGCGTCCTCTGCGTCCTCTGCGTCCTGCATATTACCCCCCCGCGATTGCCGCCACCACCGTGATCTCGTCCCCTTCGCGCACCGTCGTGGCAAACCCGTCGCGAAAACGAATGTCCTCGTCGTTGAGGTAGTAGGTGACGAACGGATATGGTCCACCGGCCGCGTCGCGAAGGCGCGGGGCCAGGCGGGGGAACCTGCCGGCAATTTCGGCGACTACGTCGCCGAGCGTGCCGCCGGCCGTCTGGATGGTGGACTGCCCGTCCGCGAGTTTGGCGAGGACGGTGGGAAGACTAAAGGTCACGGCCATGGAGCGCCTCCAGTTCACGGATCCGCGGTGCGATGATCGGCGCCTCGGGCAGCGAGCCCTCCAGCGCCTCGACGGTCTTGAGTCCATTACCAGTGATGCAGAGAACCACTTCGTCATGCTCACGGAAACGTCCCGCCGCGGCGAGAGCGAGCGCGCCCGCCACGGTGGTGCCGCCCGCGGTTTCGGCGAACACGCCGGTCGACTCCGCGAGCAGTCGAATGCCGGCGACGAGGTCGTCGTCCGGCACCGCCGCGGCCCACCCGCCGGTCCGCCGGATCGCATCAGCGGCAAAGCGCCCGTCCGCGGGGTTCCCGATGGCGAGCGAGCGAGCAATCGTGTTCGGAATGACCGGGTCGATCGCGTCGCCTCCGCGCTCCACCAGGTTCACGATCGGGGAGCAACCGCTGGCCTGAGCGCCGTAGAGCCGCGGCGCGGCGCCCGCGACGAGCCCCGCCGCGGCGAACTCACGGAATCCCTTGTCCAGTTTGGTGAGCAACGAGCCGCCGGCCATCGGCACGACCACCGCGCTCGGCAACCGCCAGCCGAGCTGCTCCGCGATCTCGAACGCCATCGTCTTCGAGCCTTCGCCGTAGTACCCGCGCAGGTTGATGTTGACGAGACCCCAGCCGAAACGGTCGGCGGCCTGCGAGCAGAGGCGGTTCACATCGTCGTAGTTGCCGCGCACCCGCACGAGCCGGGGACCATAGACCGCCGTGCCGACGACCTTGCCCACCTCGAGATCGTGCGGGATGAAGATCCAGGCCGGCAGTCCCGCGCGCGCCGCCTGGGCGGCGACGGCGTTGGCGAGGTTGCCGGTCGAGGCACACCCTACCGTGTCGAGGCCGAGACCGATGGCCGCATTGAGCGCGGTGGCGACGACGCGATCCTTGAAGGAGAGCGACGGGTGCGACACGGCGTCGTTCTTGACCCACACACGGGCGACGCCCAGCCGTCGCGCCAGCGCCGGCGACTCGACCAGGGGCGTGAAGCCGCTGTCGAGGGAAACGACCGGCGGGCCTTCAAAGGGGAGCCACTCGCGGTAACGCCAGAGCGAGGGAGCGCGGGCGGCGATGGTGGCGGCGTCGGGAAGTTGGCGCCGGGGATCGTATACCGGTTCCAGTGGACCGAGGCACTCCTCGCAGGTCGCCGCGGCGGAGGCCGCGTATGCCGTGCCGCAGAGCTTGCAGGCCTGCGCCAGTGGCCGCGGCCCCGCCGTCGGGGCGCGGGGGACGGAGGTGACGCGGGGAAGGTCGAGAATGGTCGTCATGCGGGAGTACCCCCAAAAACGAAAGCGCCCGGTGCCAAAAAGACACTCGGGACGCGAGGCTTTTTAGCATTTGTTTAACGTGGCTGCAATAGGCCGCAAATTGCCACGAGCATCGATTGTTCTCAGAGGATATGGTGTGACCTGGCGGAGCGCAAGGCCGGGATGGTCATCGAGCGGAGCCTGATGGCGAGGCCCGGAGCGGTCGGGTCCCTACCAGTCCTGCCCGCCCCGCGTATCCGGCATGCGGCGTCCCTCGTGCGTCTGCAGTTGCTCGCGCTGGACCGCCTCGAGCAGCCGCCGAGCCTGCTCGACATCCAGCTCCTCGGCGGATTCCCCCTCCGCCGATCCGAACCCCCCGCCCGCCATCGCCCCCACCGCGGCGTCCGGATTTCCCTCGTACCCCGAGGAGCTCATGTTCCCCCGCCCGTAGTCGGCATTCCGCGTGCGGCCGGGCGAGCCACCGGATCGGCGGTCGTCGTTGAGCCGCCGCAACGCGATCTCGAGATTCCACTTTGCGTCGGCATCCGACGGACGGAGTCGCAGCGCCGCTTCGTAGGCCCGGATCGAGCCGACCAGCAGCTCCGGCCGCTCGGGCGCATTCTCGGCGGCGCGAAGGAGGGCGTTGCCCAGATTGAACGCGCCGCGCTGCCGCAACTCCGGTGAACCTGTGGCGACGAGACGGTAGCGCTTCGCGGCATCCTCGTAGTGGCGCATCCGGTAGAGCGCGTTGCCGGCATTGAATGCGTGCTTGGGCGAGCTGTCGGCCGCGAGCGCCTTCTCGAAGGCTGCCGAGGAGGCGCTGAACTCTCCTTCGGCATAGCTCCGTTCCCCTCTCCACCCCTCGATCGCGCCGCGGCCACATCCGGGCAACGCCGCCGCGGCGACCATCGCCGTCGCTGCGGCCACCTGCCGGCGCCGGCCTCGCTCCCCAAGCGCCAGCTCGGCGAGCAGCGCGACGACCGCCAGCGCCAGGGGCCATTGGAAGCGGTCGGCCCGCTCGGGCGACTTCCGCGAGGAGAGCGCGCCCGCCTCGAGCTTCCCCAGCGCCCGGGTGAGCCGGCCGCGCTCCTCCCGGTTGTCCCATCGGGCAAACGTCCCACCACTGGCCTCCGCCGCGTGGCGCAGCTCCGCCTGCTCCAATCGCGAGATCGCGATCCGTCCGATGTGGTCGCGATGAAACTTCTCGGGCAGCTCGGTGGAATCGGCCGGGATCGCCCCACCCCGCGCCGTGCCGATCCCGATGGCGAATACCGGGACCTCCTCCTTGCGAAGCTGTGCGAGGGCCTCGTCCATCCCTTCCTCCCCGCTCTCCCCGTCGGACGCCACGAGGACGGCGCGATGCCCGCGCTCGCCCTCGTGCTCGAACACCTTGGCGGCCGTCGCGAGGGCACCGCCGAGATCGGTGGCGGGATCGCCGAGATCGTCGGTGCTGGCAGCGTCGAGGAACAGCCGGAACGCCGCGTGGTCCGACGTGAGCGGTAACTGGAGAAACGCGCTGCCGCCGAACACCTCGAGGCCCACCCGGTCACCCGGCGACGCCGCCACCGTCTCCCACACCGCGCGCTTGGCCGCCGCGAGTCGGGTCGGCGAAACATCGGTGACCGTCATCGAGCGGGAGAGATCGAGGAGAACCAGGACGTCGCGCCCCTGCTGCATCGTGTCGGCACGGCGATCGCCGAACTGCGGCCGGGCGAGCGCGAGCACCGCG
This sequence comes from uncultured Gemmatimonadales bacterium, assembly GCA_963722825.1. Lineage (GTDB taxonomy): Bacteria > Gemmatimonadota > Gemmatimonadetes > Gemmatimonadales > GWC2-71-9 > CAVVWJ01. Next base: position 717,374 of record CAVROI010000002.1, on the reverse strand, counting down.
AAGCCGAGCGCGGCGATCGGTAGCGCGGCGCGGAGGGGAGCCACGCGTCGGTTGGAAAGCGTGGAGCCGCGCGCGAGCACCGCCGGGTCGCCGAAACTCAGGAGCGATGCGCGATGCTCACGCACGCGCCGCATCGCGAGCCACGCGGTGGCCGGCACCAGCGCCAGCAGGACGAGAGCGAGCGGCTCGCCGAAGCTCATCGTCACCTCAGGGGAGGGAGCGGAAGCGGGTGGCGCCGAGAAGGGCATCGGCGAGAAGGAGGACGAGCGCGGGAATCAGGAGATACGGGTAGAGCTCGCGGTAGTCTCGGGTCTCGCTGATCCGCACTTCGCGTCGCTCGATCGGGTCGATCTTCGTCAGGATCTTGGTGAGCGCCGCCGGGTCGGTAGCGCGGAAGTATTCCCCGCCACTCCGGTTGGCGATCCGCCTGAGCACGGCCTCGTCGGTGTTGGTCAGGCGGTCCGGCGTTCTCCCCTCGCGCCAGATGAACCGCTTGTCGATGCCCGAGGTGTCCGCGGCGCTCACGCCGATCGTGTGGATGCGAACACCGATCGCCCTGGCCGCCTCGGCGGCGACGAAGGGCGTCGGTTGTCCGGTATTGTTGGCGCCGTCGGTGATGAGGACGATGACGCTCGCCTTGGGCGGCAGGTCCTTGAGCTGGGCGAGACACATCGCGAGCGCCGTCCCGATGGCGGTGCCGTCGGGCAGCATCCCGATGTCGATGCGGCCGAGCATCCGGTGAAGCAGGTCGGCGTCGGGCGTGAGGGGCGCCTGGAGAAACGCGCGACCCGCGAAGATCACGAGTCCCAGGAGATCGCCCTCGCGCTGACTCACGAAATCGGCGAGCACCCGGCGCGCCACCATGAGCCGGTTGCCGGGCTTGAAATCGCCGGCCTTCATGCTGCTCGAGATGTCGAGCGCCACCATGATATTGCGCGCGCGGCTGTTGATGTGGCGGACTTCATGGGGCAGTTGTGGTCTCGCGAGCGCGGCGATCAGAGCGCCGAGGCCCGCCAGGCGGAGCACGGGTGGAAGCCACTGCCAGCGGGCGCGGAGTCCGGCAGGGTGGCCCGACAGGAATCCCAGACCCGGAAAGGCGATCCGCTCCGCCGGCGGCCGACGCCGTCGCCACCAGAGCCACCAGGCGCGTCCAGCCGGAATCAGCAGCAGCAACAGAAACGCGGGATCAGCGAACCGCATCGGCGACCTCCGCCCGGCTCCGGACGGCGTGCCAGCGCTCGAGCAGGAGCCGGGAATGGGCGAGAAAGTCGCGGGCGGCCACGATGTCCGGCCGTCGCCGGGCGAACTTCACCAGATCCGCCTCGTCGAAGACCGCGACGTACTGCGGGCGCAGCGCCCCCTCGAGCAGGCGAGGGGGGAGCGACCAGAGCAGCTCCGCGGTGGTGCGCTCGCGGGCGGGAATACCTTCGGCCGCCTCGAGATAATCGCGGAGCGCGTCGGTGACCGCGGCATAGTGGCGTGCCACATCACCGCGGCTGGGCCACGCCGCACGCTCGATCTCGCCGAGCTTCCCGACCGCGATCGCGTACGGATCGGGCGGAGGCGGAATGGGCTCGATCTCGGGTTCCTCGGCCGCAGGTGTGGGCGCATGGGGTGTCCTTCGATGGCGGCGGAGGCCGAGGAGCCCGAGCGCCAGCGCCACGGCGGCAAGAGCGCCGACAACCACTCGTGGAAGGACGGAAGGCTCGAGCTCGCGGATGTCGCGGAGAGTGGGGTTTCCGGCGGGGAGCGTCGGCACGACCTCGATGGAGAGCGTATCACTGCGGACCATGCCGTTGGAGAGTCCCTTGACCGCCCGCATGAATGGCAGCGCGAACACCGGCACCGGCTGCGGCCCGGTGCGGTAGAACGCCAGGGTGGCGCGGCCGACGAAGTCCCGGTTGGGAAGGCGCCGCAGCTTCTCGACCGACAGAATCCGCACGCCGTCGAGGACGGAATCTACCGGTCTCGGAATCGTGTCGAAGAGGAGGTCCCGCTCGTCGAGCTGAACCCGGAAGCGGATGCCCACCGTGTCGCCGACGGTGACGCGACCGGTATCGGCGTGCACTTCCCAGATTTGTCCGTGGGCCGTGCTCTGCACCCCTGCCTGCGCCCCTGCCTGCGCCACTGCCCCAAACCACAGAGGCACTGAGGCCACAGTGAAAAAAACACACGAAGCAAATGGTTTGTCTCCGTGCCCTCTGTGCCTCGGTGGTGAACCGGCCAGGAATCTCATCTCCATAACCGCCGCTCTCGCCGCCGAAAGAACGTCAGCAGCGGCTCCGCGTACGGCCGCGCGGTCTCCAGCCGCAGCAAATCGACTCCGCTCTCGCGCAGTCGGCGGTCGAGCGTGCGATCGAAGTCGCTGGTCGCGGCGGCGAAGTGCGCGCGGAGCGCCGGGTCACCGGTGTCCGCTCGAAGCCATGCGCCGGTCTCGGGGTCCCACAGCGTCACGACGCCGGCGTCCGGCAGCTCGCGCTCCCGCGGGTCCACGAGATGCAGGGCGATGACGTCGTGCCGGCGGGAGAGCCGGGAAAGGATGAGGTCGTAGTCGGAAGCGAGAAAATCGGAGAGGACGAAGATCACCGCTCGGCGGCGCAGCATCGGCTCGAGCTCGGCGAGCGCGCCCCCCACGTCGGTGCCGGCGCCGGCGGGCTCGCAGGCGAGCAGATCGCTGATCACTCGAAGCGAATGCCGCCGGCCCTTGGCGGGCTCGATGTACCGCTCGACCCGATCGGTAAAGAGGAGCGCGCCGACGCGGTCGTTGTTGCGCGCCGCCGCCAGCGCGAGCACGGCGCAGACCTCCGTCGCGAGATCGCCCTTGGTCCGGCGGAGTGAGCCGAAGCCCCCCGACGCGCTGAGATCGACCACGAACACTACGGTCAGCTCCCGCTCCTCGAGGTAGCGCTTGACGTAGGTCGAGCCGAGCCGGGCCGTGACGTTCCAGTCGATGGTGCGCACGTCATCGCCGGGCTGGTACTCCCGCACCTCGGCGAACTCGACCCCCCGGCCGCGGAAGGCACTCGAGTACTCGCCCGCGACGATGTCCCGCACGAGATGGCGCGTGGTGATCTCGATGCGCCGGACCTCGCGCGTGACCTCATCGGGGCTCATGGCACCGGCACTGCCTCGAAGATTCGGGCGAGGAGAGCGTCGGGCCCCATGCCCTCCGCGTCGGCGCGGTAGGTGAGGATCACGCGATGGCGCAACACGTCGAGGCCAAGCGCCTTGATGTCGTCTGGCGTCACGTAGGCGCGGCCGCGGATGAACGCGTGCGCCTTGGCCGCGCGCACGAGGAAGATGGCTGCCCGCGGCGACGCGCCGAATTCGATCATCGGCGCGAGATCGGCGAGGCCGGCCGCGGCCGGTTGCCGGGTCGCCCCGACCAGGTCGAGCACGTACTCCTTGATCCGCGCGTCGGCATAGATGGTCTGCACCAGCCGCCGAGCCCCGAGGATACGACTCGGGTCCATCAGCCGCCGCGCCTCGGGCTCGAGGGGCGAGGTCATCCGGTCGAGCACCTGGCGTTCTTCCCGCCGCTCGGGATAGGTGACGACCAGCTTGAACAGGAAGCGGTCGACCTGCGCCTCGGGCAACGGATAGGTCCCCTCGTGCTCGATCGGGTTCTGGGTCGCGAGCACGAGGAAGAGATCGGGAAGGGGAAACGTCTGCCCGCCGATCGTCACCTGCTTCTCCTGCATGGCCTCGAGCAGCGCGCTCTGCACCTTGGCCGGCGCGCGGTTGATCTCGTCGGCGAGGAGGAGATTGGTGAAGATCGGCCCCTTCTGCACCGTGAAGTCCCCGCTTCTCTGATTATAGATCATCGTGCCGAGGAGATCGGCCGGCAGCAGGTCGGGAGTGAACTGGATGCGGTGGAAGGCGGCATTGATCGTGCCCGCCAGCGAGCGGACGGCGAGCGTCTTGGCGAGGCCAGGCACCCCCTCGAGCAGCACGTGGCCGTCGGCGAGCAGGCCGATGATCAGCCGCTCCAGCATTGCCCGCTGGCCTACGATCACCTGGTTGAGCTCGGACATCAGCTCACCGACCAGGCGGCTCTCTTCCTCGATGAGGGCGGCGGACGGCACGCCGGCTTCGGCGCGGGGATCGGCCGCGAAGCGTTCCGGGACGGCAGTCATGGAAGGGGAATTTACACAGGTCGCGGGTGGGCGAGCGTCACCAGCGGACGGAAAGGACCCAGCAGGCGCAGGAGGCGCAGGAGGCGCAGGAGGCGCAGAGGATGTTGGGCGGGTAACTTTTGCGTCCTCTGCGTCCTGGCGCCCTCTGCGTCCTCTCTACACCGGCCCGTTGAAGGCCGGATCGCTCGCACGGGTGCGGAGATCGGTCGTGGTGCCGCGATACCACCCGCCACGAAACTCGAAGTGCCGCTCGTCCAGGATACGCGAGCTCAACGCGTCCGTCCCCTGCTGCTGAACCTGCCAGAGCAGCACCTTCGCGCCCATCTCGGCCGCCGGCTCCCAGATCCCCGGCACCAGCGGGGGGTAGAGGTCGGCGAATTCAACCTTGAGCCGGGATTCCCGGGCTGTGAACTCCATGCCCACCTCTTGGGGTGCGGTGTGCGAACTCATGAGCATCGGGGTATGGGGACCGTGGAAGATGGTGGCAACCATGATTTCGCACCAGAGGCGATGCGACGGCACCACGCCCCTCCCGGTCTCTCCCCGATCCCGCCACCTTTCCCCTCGCCTCAGCCCAGAGCCGTCATGCGCATTGCGGTGGTATTCGACACGCCTTACGACGGGTGGGACCATCCCGATCACGAGCGGCAGATGACCACCGAAGTCGCGGCGTGGAAACACGATGAGCCCGAGATGGAGTATCAGGTGGCCGACGCCCTGCGCCGCCGCGGCCACGAAGTCTACCTCCTCGGTGTCCGGAACGACCTCGACTACCTCGTCGCCTCGCTCGAGGAGCTTCGGCCCCAGCTCGTGTTCAACGCCGTGGAAGCCTTCCACGGCAATCCCGGCCTCGAATATCTGGTCCCGGGAATGTTGGAAGCCGAAGGGTACCGGTACACCGGCTCGCCTCCGCTGGCGCTGCTGGTCTCCCGAAACAAGGCCATGAGCAAGAAGGTGTTGGCCTATCACGGCATCCGGGTGCCTGGGTTCGCCACCTACCGGCCCGGCGAGCCGCTCGAGGGGGAGCCGAATCTCCGGTTTCCGCTCATCGTCAAGCCGCTCCAGTCCGACGCCTCCGCGGGCATTGCCCAGGCCTCGGTCGTGCAGGATACCGGCGCCTTGCACGAGCGGGTGGCGAGGGTGCACGATCGGTTCCGCCAGCCGGCGATCGCGGAAGAGTTCGTGGAAGGCCGCGAGCTGTACGTCAGCGTCATCGGTAACGGCGACGACCTCGCGATCCTCCCCATCACGGAGATGGTGTTCGACAAGCGAAAGACCCGGCCCGAGGAGCGGATCGCCACCCAATCCGCCAAGTGGGACGAGGACTACCGCGCGCGGAAGGGGATCCGAAACGTCTTCGCGCGGCCTCTCTCGACGGGCGTGCGCGCGCGGATCGGGGAGATCTGCCGTGCCGCGTTCCGGTCACTCTGGCTGCGTGACTACGCCCGGCTCGATGTTCGCCTTGCGGCCGACGGCGAGGTCTGGTTCGTGGAAGCCAACGCCAACCCCTTCATCAGCTACGGGCACGACATGGCCAACGCGGCCCAGAAGGCGGGAATGGACTATTACCAGTTCGTCCAGCGGCTGGTGGACGAAGCGGTGGCGCGCGATGGCGACGCGTAGGCGCCGGGAGCGGGCCCCGGCCCAGGAGTACCGCTGCGTCTGCGGGCGCGAGCTCCAGCGGTACTGGCCGCACTGTCCCAACTGCAGCCGGGCCCAACAGTGGCGAGACCTGGAGCATGTCACCGGCGCCGAATGCTACAATTGCGGCTGGGTGGTCTCGGACAAGTTCTCGTATTGCCCCTGGTGCGGTGTCGACATCGAGGAGGAGGGCTACTCGTCGGAGAAGCCGCTGAAGGCGCCCCGCGGATTCCGCATGGACGCGCGGTGCGACTGGGGCTGCGGCGGCGGCGTGCAGTATCCAATGAATTTCTGCCCCTGGTGCGGCCGCACGCAGTCGTGGAGCGACGAGGACCAGTTCGAAGGCGAATGCCCTCACTGCGCTCGCGGAGTGGACGACTGGATGAACTACTGCCCCTGGTGCGGGCAGGACGCCACCGGCCGCGATCTCATCCCCCGCGCCCTCCGGCGCGTGCGCCGGCTCCTGCTGGTCTCACGGGTGCGCGACTGGGGTTACCGCGTCCTGCTGCGGCCGGGGATTTCGGGGGTGGACCCTCACTATTCCAAGATCGTCGAGATCGAGCAGCGGTACGTCGTCGGGAAGCGGCGCCGCGATGAGATCCCGTGGACCATGCTCGTCGGGCTCATCACCCACGAGCTGGGTCACAGCTTCCTGTATCATCACTGGGACTGGACCCGCACTCGGCGCTTCATCCACGCTTTCGGCGAGGTGGACAAGGCGTACCGCGGCATGGACAACAGCTGGGTCTACTTCCAGCGTCGCGACGTGGCGATCGCGCCGAGGGACTTCGTGAGCGCGTACGCCGCGAAGCATCCGCAGGAGGACTTCGCGGAGACGTTCCGCTTCTACGTCACCCGCCGGGGCCGGCTGCGCGATCTGTTCGCCGAATTCGGGCGGAAGCGGAAGGGTGTGATCCTCTACGAGAAGTTTCTCGTGCTGCACGACTTCGTGCGGGCGCTGCGGGGGTGGACGTAAGAGGACGCATAAGACGCAGAAGACGCAGAAGACGCAGAAGACGCAGAAGACGCAGAAGGATGGAGGCGGTAACCGTTGCGCCCTTTGCGTCCCTGCGTCCTCTGCGTCCTCTGCGTCCTCTGCGTCCTCTGCGTCTTATGCGTCCTTTAGCGCTTCCATCGCCGCGTTACGCCCGTTGATCCCGATCACGCTGCCGCCCGGGTGCGTGCCGGCGCCACAGAGATATACGCCGCGCATCGGTGTCCGCGCCGCGAGCCGCCGGTCCCACATGTACGGCGGCAAGATTTCCCCCTGGAAGATCTGCCCGCCGGTGAGCCCCACGCGCCGCTCGATGTCGGGCGGCCCGAGCACCTCCATCGCGAGGATCGCCTCCGGCAGGTTGCGGCAGAAGCGCGCGATCGAGTCCACCACCACCTGCCCCACCTCCAGTCGGCGGGTCTCCCAGGTGCCCTCCTTGAACCGGTTGGGCACGTACTGGGCGAAGACGCTCAGGGTATGGACGCCCTCGGGCGCGACGCTCGGGTCGAACACCGTCTGCAGGTAGAGCTCGTTCCAGGTGCGCGGCGGCAGCGTCCCTTCATTCGCCGCACGGTGATGCGTGCGCCACTCGTCCTTCGTGAGCGGCGTGTTCACCTGTCCGGTGTGATGCGGCTCGCGGGTGCCGGGGCGCGCGGTGAAATCGGGCAGCTCGGAGAGCATCATGTTCACCTTCGCCGTCACGCCCTCCATCGGGATCGATCTCACCCGGCTGGCCCACGATGGATCGGCCGCGTCGTCGAGCAGCCGGAGCGTGGCACGTGGATCGGCGTTTGAAATCACCTGCGGCGCCCGGACGCGTTCGCCCGATTCGAGCTCCACGCCCTCGCCGGGAAGGATCCGCGCCACCGGCACGCCGGCGGCCACCACCGCGCCCGCTTCGCGCGCGATGTCGCAGAGAATGAAGGAGACCATTCCCATGCCGCCCTGGACGTAGCCCCAGGTGCCCGCCTGCCCGTCCATCCGGCCGGAGGCGTGGTGGTAGTAGATCGAGGCAGTGCCGGGGTCGTGCGGACTCGCGTTGGTGCCGATCACACCCTGGCCGAGATACGCGAGATGCAACCGCTCGTCCGACAGGTAACGCTCGACGAGCTCGACCATCGACCAGTCGAAGAGCAGGGCTCGCGCATCGGGATCGCCGGCGAGTCGCTCGAGAAGGGCGTCCCGGCTCGGCGAGGGGCCGATCCAGACGTCGTCGCCGCTGTCCGGTCTGAGCGTGTCGCGGAGGCGCTGCTTCACCGCCTGCATCTCGCGCCATCCCGGCAGATCACCAGGCGCAAAGCGCCGGATCTCCGCCTCGCACTGCTCCTCATCGTTCCACAGCTGGATGCTCGTGCCGTCCTCGAAGGGGACGAACATCCCTCCCGCCGCCGGCATCCAGCGGAACCCATGGCTGGGGAAATCGAGCTCGCGCATCACCAGCGGGTGCAGCAGGCCCACGACATACGCGCAGGGCGACATACGCACACCGGGCCAGGGCTCCTCGAGCGTGCACGCCCCGCCGACCACATCGCGCGCCTCCAGCACCAGTACCCGTCGCCCCGCTCGCGCGAGGTACGCGGCGCAGGCGAGCCCATTATGCCCGGCGCCGACGATGATGACGTCCCAGGATCGGGCCGCGAGCGCTCGCGCCGGCTCGGGCAGGCCGATCCGACCGAGCACGGCGGCCGCGGGTCCCTGCTGATGGGGTCTGGTCATGAGAGCTTCCGGAGCGTAGTGTTGCCCTCAGACGCCGCGAAGGGAAGGACCATCTGCGACAGGAGGCATACCATGGCGGATCGCGTTCGCAAAGTGAGCTACTGCTATCCCATCGTACCCCATCGCGCCGGGCAGGCGGCACGGGTCCTCGGCGCCCTGAGGGAAGCTGGAGTCGACCTCTCCGTCTTCCACGGCTTCCCCACCCGCGGTGGCAAAGGGCAAATCGACCTGGTGACGGATGACATGCCCGCACTACGGCGGGTCGCCGCCAAGCAGGGTTTGCGGCTGAGCCCGGTCAAGCGCGCGTTCCACATCACCGGCGCAGACCAGCCCGGCGCGGTGCACCGGCATCTCAAGAAGTTGGGGGACGCGGGCATCAGAATCACCGCGGCCACCGGCATCGCCGCGGGCGGAGGACGCTACGGAATGATCCTCTGGGTCCGTCAGGCCGATTACGCCAAAGCCGCCCGCGCGTTGGGCGCCAGATAGCACCACTCGGCCCGGCCGTACGCTCTCGGTTACCATTCGCGGCCATGACGGAGAGATTGTACTATACCGACTCGTACCTCCGCGAGTTTGATGCGGCGGTGACCGATCGGAGTGATGACGGCACCCGTGTCTACCTCGACCGCACCGCCTTCTATCCCACCTCGGGCGGCCAGCCGTTCGATCGCGGTACGGTGAACGATGTGCCGGTCGTCGACGTGGTGGACGAAGGCGACCGCGTTGCCCATCTCCTCACCGCTCCGCTCGCCGCCGGCCCGGTCACCGGGCGACTCGACTGGGCCCGGCGATTCGACCACATGCAGCAGCACACCGGCCAGCACCTCCTCTCGGCGGTCGTCGCCGAGCTCTGCGGTCACGACACCGTCAGCGTTCATTTCGGCCCGGACAGCTCGACCCTCGATCTCGATACCGGCTCCATCGCTGCCGAGCAGGTCGCCGAGGCGGAGCGGCACGCCAACGCCGTAGCGATGGAGAATCGCGTAGTGCGGACCTCCTTCGAGAACGCAGCGACCGCAACCGGCCTGCGAAAGCCGTCGGACCGGCAAGGCACGCTCCGCGTCATCACCATCGACGGCGTCGATCGCAGCGCCTGCGGCGGCACCCATGTGCGCGCCACCGGCGAGATCGGCTCGATCTTCATCACGCGGGTCGATCGGGTGAAGCAGCTCGTCAGGCTGGAGTTTCTCTGCGGTGGACGGGCGGTCCGCCGGGCACGGGAAGATCGAGACCTGCTCGCGAGGCTGTCGACGCTCTTCTCGGCCTCCCCGCGCGAACTCCCGATACTCGCGGAGAGCCAGCGGGCCGAGCTCAAGCAGTCGAGGGCGGAGAGGAAGGAGCTGGACGAGCGTCTCGCCGGCTATCTCGCGGCGGACCTCTATGCCGCCGCCGCGAGCGATGCGAGCGGACGGCGAGTGGTGGTCGTGCGGGAGAATCGTGGGCCCGTCGATCGATTCCGGATGCTGGCACACGCCGTCGGAGGGATGCCCGGCGCCGTCTTCCTCGCGGCCGTTACCGACCCGCCTGCGCTGCTGCTCGCCACCGCTGCCGATTCGGGAGTGGACGCGGGCAGGATACTGAAGGCCGCGCTCGAGAGTGCAGGCGGCCGGGGCGGCGGGAATCCCCGCCTTGCCCAAGGCAGCGTGGGTAGCGGGGCTGTACTCGACGCAGCGGTGCGAGCGGTTATTGGTGCAGTGTCGACATGACCTTCGCCGGAAGGGCCCGGGGCATCTCGAGCTAGCGATCGCTCCAGGTGCTGTCGCCGCCCATCTGGGTCTCGAGTGCACCGCCCAGGTTCACGCCCTCGGCCCCCAGCAGGCGGAACAGCTCCCACTCGGCGGCTCGCGCCTGATGGATCCGGCGGCCGTTGTACATGAGAGAGACGACGAGCACACCGTCGGGGCGTCCGAGATACCCGGCCAGCGTGGCCACCTTGTCCAGCGTCCCCGTCTTGGCATGAACCACTCCGCGTGCCATGCCGGCGCGGAGACGGCGCAGGGTGCCGGTGCCGTTCGCGGGAAGCAGCAGCGGATAGCGGCTGTTCCCCGGAAGCTGTGGATACCGGGCGAGATAGAGCATCTGGGTGAGCGGGCTGATCCGATTGAGATCGCTGAGGCCGCTGCCATCCACGAAACGCACCCGCGCCTGGGGCCCCACCACATCGCGCACATGCTGCGTCACCAGCTCCGGGCCGGTTGTCTGACTGCCCGCTGCCCACTGCAGCATCAGCTCGGCGCCGATGTTGAGGCTCCGACGATTTACTTCCTTCGCCACGCTATCGAACGGCTCCGACTCCACCTGCGCCAGCACTCGCGTCGTATGTGGTGAAAGAGCAACGGGGCCGCCGGGATTCGTCCACTTGATCCCGGCTCGATCGAGCGCGGTCGCCCAGGCCGCTGCCAGCAGTTTGGAGGGGTCGTGCGCCACCGCGGACATCCCGGCACTCCGCCGGTACATCCCCAGCGTGCCCATCAGGGTCCACCCACCGTCACCGTTCGGGACCAGAGAGAGCCGGCTCCCGCTCCCGCCAACGGTGCTGGCCGAGATGCGCACCAGCCGTTCCACGCCGATCGGATACGCGCTCACGACGACGGGCGCTGCGCCCACCTCGCGTCCGGGCCGAAAGGTCAGCGAGATGGTATTCTCGTGGAGCGCGATTGGCCCGACCGGTGGAGCGAAGAGCTGGCCTTCGAACGAGGTCGACCAGGCTGCCGGGAACCGCGACGCGGCGGGGCCGGTACGGCTGGTCAGGGCGAGCGGCCCATTGAGAATGCGCACGCCGCGCGAACGGAGACGGCGTGCCAGCTCGATCAGCCTGGGCCCGCTCCGTCCACTCCGCTCGAGCGTCGGATCGCCTCCCAGCTCCAACGCCCACGTACCCAGCCAGCGCCCCGAGAGACGGTCGAGCTCACCGTCGCCCACAACCCGGGTCGCGATGCGCCCAGCGCCGCCCATGCGGGACCGCGAAAAGCCCGTCGTGAAGAGCTTGGCCGTCGAGGCGGGAATCATTTCCTGCTCCGGGCTGACGCTCCAGAGGATGCGTCCGTCCATGCTGCCGATCGCGATGCCCCAACTCCCCCCCGCCGTCCGTCCGGTCACCCGCTGATACCAGTCGTCGAGGTTCGAGACCTCGCGAGGGGAGAGGTCCTGTGCGTGAAGTCCCGCCGCCGGGAACAGGACGATGCTTAGCCGGATGGCCACCAGCGTCCGGTGGAGACGTCGGGTCATGGACAACTCGCGTGAGGTGAAGCGGGGAACGGCCTGCCGGGGTCGCTTGACGGAAGTGCAAGCGCCGGGCCAGTGGCTAAGCCACATATTGGCAATGATTTACACGCTGATCGTGGACCTCGGAATCGGGCGTTTCGCGAGGGGGAAGGCGAGTGGGAGCTGCCCAGATCCTTGACGGTTTCCCCCCTGGGAGGTAGCGTAGCCTGCCTTTCATGCCCCGTGCCATCGCCCGTCGGCCTCGAAAGAGGTGCCGGATGCGGAGCGGCGCTCCTCGCCTCGACCCACCGTTGGCTATCCATGTTCGATTCCCGCGCTCCGCGGGACCGGAAGTCTGTTGTCTCCCTTCAACATCCGGAGGTGTCTCATGGATCTCCTGCTCGCGCTGGGCCTCAGTATCGGCGTCCTGATAGCCGGATGGACCTACGTCGCGCTCGGTCCCGGGGCACTTCCCGTGTGGGCCGGCATCGTGGCGTGGGGTTGCTTCTTCGCGGCCGGCGGCAAGACCACCGGACTGGCGAAGACCCTCGCCTCGAATCTGTCGGGCGTTCTCTGGGCGTTCCTGGCCCTTCAGGCCGCGACGCGGTTTGGTGGGGGTAGCACGGTTGCCGTCCCGGTAGCTGTGGGCGTGGCGGCGCTGATCATGGTGCTGCAGGCCAAGATTTCCGCGCTCAGCTTCATCCCGGGCTCGTTCCTGGGCGCGGCCACGGCGGTGAGCGTGGTCGTCGGGGCCAACGGGACGTGGACCAAGACCATCATTGCGCTCGTGGCCGGTGCGGTTCTGGGCTATGTGTCGGAGATGGTGGCCGGCATGATGTCGAGTCCGAAGAAGGCGGCAGCCTGACATGCGCCAGCCGCCGGATTCGTGACGGATCCGGCGGCTCGCCCTTCCCCCGTCAGAGCGATTCATCGACGGTCACGTGGCAATCTTCTCGAGTGCGCGAAGGAGCTCGGTGGCCGTCGCCCAGCGCTCCTCCGGGCGACGGGCCAGCGCGCGGAGAATGATCCTCGACAGCTCCTGCGGAACGGCGGGGTTGAGGCTCGACGGACTCGGCGGGGCCTCTTCGATGTGGCGCGCCACCAGGGCCACGACGCTGGGCGCCTCGAACACCGGACGCCCGACCAGGCACTCGAACAGCACCGCTCCGCAGGCGTAGAGGTCGGTCCGGCCGTCGACCGGCTCACCGAAGATCTGTTCCGGCGCCATGTATTGGGGAGTTCCCATCATGACGCCAACCGCGGTCAGCCCGGTCATGCCCACCTTCTGTCCTTCGGCCAGCCGCGCGATTCCGAAATCCATCACCTTGAGAAATCCCGAAGGCTCCACCATCAGATTATGCGGCTTGATATCGCGGTGGACGACGCCTTCCTCGTGAGCCACCTCGAGCGCTCGACAGAGTTGTTTGCCGATCGTCAGCACGGCCGGGACTTCCAGCTTCCCCGCTTCCCTGATGAGCGTGGCGAGAGAAGTGCCGCGCACGTACTCCATGGTGATGTAGTAGATGCCGTTCGTCTCACCCAGGTCATAGGTCCGGACGACGTTTCGGTGGGTAATGCGACGGGCGAGGCGCAGCTCCTGCTTGAATCGGTCGAGCAGGGTCGGATCGAGGCTGCCAAGCTCCGGACGTAGCGCCTTCAGGGCGATGGTCTCGTCGATTTCCTGGTCGTAGGCACGATAGACGATTCCCATTCCACCCTCGCCGAGCACGGCCTCAATGTCGTACCGCCCCGCGAAGCGCGAGCCCGGCGCCAGCGGCCCGTCGGCCCGCACCGCCGCAGCCGCGGGCCACGCGTCGGACATCGGTTGCGCCTGAAGGTATTCCACGAGGCGGTCTTTCTCCTTGAGCTCCTCGAGCATTCCACGGAACGCTTCGGCGAGCTCGCCGATCTCGTCCCGGCTCTGGACCGAGATCCTGCCGCTGTACCGCCCCTCGCTCACGTCCCCGGTGACCTCCACGAGCTCCCGCACCGGCCGCGTGATCTGTCTCGCGATGAGCGCGGACGTCAGAATCGCGAGCAGGAGGCCTGCCGCAAAGGCCCAGCCGATCCGCCGGCTGAGCTGACGGTAGGCCGCCAGGTCGGCGTCCCGCGAATGCAGGCCGGCGTAGCCGCCGAGAGGGCTGCCGTCGGCGGTGCGCAATACGCCGGTGCTCCCTTCGTAACTGATGCCGCTCGCCGCCAGCTGGAACCGTATCGGAAGGGTGTCGGTCGGAGCGCCGAGCCGACTCAGGACCTCGCTCGCTGCGCGCTGGGATCCGGCGGGAAGCGTGGTGAGAGCCAGGCGGGGAATGCCGAGGGTGTCCCGAGAAAAGAAGAGAATGTCCGATCCCGTATGACGCTTGAGCTCGCTGGAGAGCTCGCGGTCGATGGCGAGGGCGGCGACCACCACACCGAACGGCCGATTGCTCCCGGGATCGGTGACCGGCACGGCTGCGGCCTGGTAGAGCACGTCGCCGCCAGCGCCCGGCTCGAGCCAGAGCCCTTCGGTAGACCGGCCCTCGAGCGACCGCCCGATCAGTGCGCCGCGAGAAAAGTCTTCATCGAAGGCGCTACGGTCCGCCGTCCAGGACTCGAGGATGCCCGCCGCATCGGTGATCAACACCCAGTCCGCTCCCGTCTGGGTGCGCAGCTCGTCCGCCTGGTCGAGCAGGTTCGCCCGATCGTTGGCACGAATGGCCTCGCCGATCCGGCTCACGTAGGCAGGTACCTGGGCGAGTGCCGCCGTGAGCCGGAGAAGCGTGTGGCTGCGGCCCTCGAGGGCATCGCTGATGGCGGATTGGGTCGAGCGCAGCGCCCGTGCGGCGGCCGCATCCGCCGCCCGATCGACGCGGCTCTTGGCGACCAGCAGAGCGGTTCCCAGCGCCACGACCACCACCAGCGCGTTGCCGAGGAAGATCTTCCGGGCAAGCGGCGAGTGGATGAGGCCGGCGGTGGGCCCGCTCAATACCGCCGGCCCTGCTGGGGGTACGGTTTGCCAAGCTTGTTGAGATGGGGGACGAACCGATATCCGCGAGCGTCGAGCTCGATGTTCAGATCACCGATGCCGGCGCCCGAGACCTGGATCTCCCGTGTCGCTTCGCGCGCGCGCTCGTGCCAGACGTGGAGGACGTACTTGCCCGGCGGCATGCCGGCGAGGGTAAACGATCCATCGCTCGCGGGCTGGGTGAAGTAGGGGTTGTCGCGCACCACGACCAACGCGCTCATCTGCGCGTGCACGTTGCAGTAGACCCGCACGATGCCGGGCCGGGCAAAGATCACCGATCGCGCCTCCCCCCGGCTATACAGGCCGAGATCGAACGGCGCCTCCTCGGAGAGTGAAAAGACATTGTGGTTGAAGGGATCGTGATTGGGAAAGGAGACGGTGGATCCCGCCGGGATGACGAGGACGTGAGGCGAGAACTCCTTTTTCTCCGTGCCGATCTGCGCCGTCGTCCTGGGACTCGCGACTGGAGTGGGCGTCGCGAGCCAGACCACCGCCTGCCCGACATCCTCCGCGGGACGATCGCCCCGATCGAGCACGGTGATCCGACCGCCGACTGAGGGCGGCGGATGGCGTGTCGCCGCTGGAAGGAGGGCCATGGCGGCGAACAGCGCGAGCACTAGTTTACCTCGCATGTCCCAAAGGTTACCGTCCGCCACATGGAGCGTCAACGCGACTCGTGCGACCCGGATCGTGATGAAAGCCGCTCTGCCGGCGTCGCTCGCCCTCCTGCTCGCTCACCCGGGCGCCGCGCAATCGCCCAGTCTCGACGCACAGGTCGGCGGGCTCGTCCTGATGAACGGCTTCTATATCAGCGACAAGGTCAACAACAGCGACGTCCCGCAGTTCGTGCTTCCAGTCGACCCGCCGGGAGGGCCGCCGGCTGATGCCGCGGGTGCCACCATGCGGCAGTCCCGGATAACGCTGCGCGTATCGGTTCCCGAGCTTGCCGGAGGAGCGCTCGCCGGCGAGCTGGATGTCGACTTCTTCGGGGGGCAGCAGCCTTCGAGTGGAGGACGCACCTTCCCGCTGATTCGCCTGCGGAGGGCCTTCGCCGAGCTGACGTGGCAGCACGCATCGATCTTCGCCGGTCAGGAGTCGCCGCCGATCGTGGGAGTCAACCCGTCGAGCCTCGCGAGCATCGGGTTCCCCGAATTCGCCGGCGCAGGCAACCTCTGGCTCTGGATTCCCCAGATTCGAGTACAGCTCATGACCGACCTCGGCCACTCGGCGCGACTCGGTGTCGAAGCGGCGGCACTCGCGCCGACTTCAGGCGACGCCCAGACCGCGTTCTTCACCCAGCCCGACATCGCCGAGCGGAGCAGCCGCCCCTACCTTCAGGGGCGGGTCCACGCCCGATGGGGTCAACCCGGCCAGGAAGGTGAAGTGAGCCTTGGGGGCCACTATGGTTGGCTCGCGGTCGGACCGGAGAGCCGGGCCCACACCAAAGCACTGGCACTCAGCCTCTGGACGCCGCTGACACCCTTTCTCGACGTGCGGGCCGAGGCCTTCACGGGACAGGCGCTCGCCGGACTCGGAGGAGGAGGGATTGGACAGAGTTTCGGGCAGGACAGTGTGCCCGTTCACACCAAGGGAGGCTGGGTGCAGCTGAACGTGCGGCCCACCGTCATGTGGGAGATCGGCGCCGGCGCCGGTATCGACGATCCCGACGACGAGGATCTCGATCCCGCCACGGCCCGGCTCCGGAATCTGGCGCTCGAGGGCCACGTGCACTGGCGTCTCGCGCCCCTGGTGATCGGCGGAGAGGTCCGCCGGCTCCGCACGCGCTACGGCGCGCCAGCAGTGGATCTTTCCGCCACGCAGGTCAATTTCGCGGTAGGGTTCGAATTCTAGGAGACTAGGAGCCTTCGGGGGCGGTCTCGGGGAACGCGGAGGAAGAGGGCGGTCCTGCGGGCTCCAGGATGGGCGGCGCGATCGGTTCGTCGTACTGCGCGGTCAGCTCTTCGCCCGCGACTCTCGCCTGCACTCGCTGCGATACCATCTGGGCCACGCTGGAGGGGAGGCTGAACTCCCGAAGGTAGTGGTCGCTCGCCTGGCCAACCGGCATGACCCCCTTGAGCAGCCTGGTCAGTCCAATGGCGTTCTCCACGTGCGTGGAGACCACCGCCTCGGCGGCGCGGGCGCCGACCATGCGGGCCAGCTCGACCGTCTTGTCGTGGAAACGCCGACGATACCGCTGATGCTCCAGCACGAGATCGAGCCGCACCCGTTGCCAACCACTCAGAATCGGCATGGGGGTGAGCGACGGGAGAGATTCCAGCTCGAGCGAAGTGAGCGTCCGCGAACGGACGACTTCCTGCATCGCCTCCGGAACGGCGGTCACGCGAAAATACAGATCCATCCCCTCGAGCACCGGCACTCGGGAGGCGAACTCGCAGAGGAACTGCTGCGCCTGCGACGTATGGGTCGCAATCAGCGCTTCCCACGCCGTGGCGTACGCGATCCGGACCTGGAGATGCAACGCCTCCGGGATCCGGCGCAGCGACATCTGGCTGGGCACCGTCATGTCTGCACGACTCCGGCTGTACGACTGGGTTGGGCGCCGCCCCCGGGCGAAGGAGGAGCGGTGCCAAAGTGAGCAATATCCAGTCCGCAGGATTTCGCGGGGCCTGATACCGGAAGGCAGGCACCTGCATAGCAAAATGCCTGCGGAATTGCAGAGGGACTCGTCTAGCGAAGGGCGGTCGGGAAGTGGTCGGAGTACCGCGCCTCCCAGGAGCGCAGGGTCTCGAGGGAAAGCGTCTCGATCTCTCTCGAGACCGCACGCGCCGCGGTGAGCGCGATTTCCGTGTCGTCCTGCTCGCCGGCGGGCGGCTTGGCGGTATGGACATCGGTGAGACCCACCAGGACCGTGAGCTGGTTGTTGACCCGGTCCTGGAGCATTACCCTGAGCTTCCGGATCAGGAGCTGCCGGCCCAGGCGAACGTGTCGGCGTACAGCCCAGAAGATCAGTCCCTGGAACCACACGATGAAGATCAGAGCGACACCCTGATCGCCCCCGAGCAGAACGACGGCAGTGACGATGATGGCGACGATGACGCCGACGGTGGAGAGCGCCGTCTCGAAATGATCGGCGATCTTCGCCTGTACGATGTCCTTGAAGCGCGAAGAGTCGGTCACTGCGGCCTCGGGAGGGAATCCGGAGATCAGGGGATGTCTAATAATCGGGGGTAGGACCTCGAACGTCCATACCCAAAAACACGACACCGACAAAATGATACCCCGCCGCATGCAAGAATTGGCGGGGTTTCCCTTCGGTACGCCGGCTCGCTCGACTGGCTCGCTCTAGGCGGCCTGATCACGCAATTTGTCGCCGTGTTCCTCGCGCAGCTGTCGCAGGGCGCGATCACGAAGCTGCCGGATGCGCTCTCGCGTCACGCCCATCATTCGCCCAATCTCCTCGAGGGTGTGGCTGTTGCCGTCGTCGAGGCCGAAGTAGAGTCGGAGGACCTTCGCGTCGCGCGGCGCGAGCGCGGCGAGCGCCTCCTCGAGATCGTCCGTACGACTCTTCGCGAGCATGGCTGCGTCGGTGCCTTCCTGAGTGAGCGGAACAAAGCGCTCCATCCGACCCCGCTCATCGGCTTCCCGCACGGGATGGTCGAGCCGGACGGCCTCCACATGAAGCGCGCTCAGCGCCCGCACCGCTTCGCGGGTCAGCCCCGTGGCCGCCACCAGTTCCTCGGTGGTGGGCGCCCGGCCGAGACGCTCGTTGAGAAGCGTGGCGGTCCGGCCGAGTCGATTGAGATCGGCGGTGCGGTTGAGTGGCACTCGGACCGGCCGGCCGTGACGGGCCAGCGCCGCCTGGATGGCCTGCCGAATCCACCAGACTGCATACGAAATGAACTTCACCCCGCGGTCCGGATCGAACTTTCGCGCCGCGGTCATCAGGCCGAGATTCCCCTCACCGATGAGATCCATGAGCGGCACACCGCGGTTCTGGAACTTCTTGGCTACGGAGACGACGAACCGGACGTTGTGCCGGGCCAGCTTCTCCTGCGCTTCGACGTCACCCTTGAAGGCGCGGCGGGCCAACGCCTTCTCCTGCTCCGGGTTGAGGAGGGGAATCCGGCTGATTTCCTGAAGGTAGAAGTCCAGGCTCTCCCGACCTTCCTCGGTAGCCCGGGGCATGGGAGCAGCCGGGCTCCGGCGGCGCCGAGAGGTCGACCGCTTCTTGACTGCTGGCACTGGATTAACTCCTATCTATCACCGATTAAATGACTTAGCTAACGATCTGGTTCTTCCGCTCACGACCTCTGCATCTCTGGCTCTGATGATCGGTGTCAGGTGATCGTTGCACCGATCAAAAACAACTCCAGCCATATCTATGTTCCCGGCGGCGTTTCCCGCCGCCTTGGCCGGCGGGTCGGCTCGGCCTGAACAGGATCGTCGGGCCAGGAGTGCTTGGGATAACGGCCCTTCAAATCCTTCCTCACCTCGAAATAGGTGCTCCGCCAGAATCCCGCGAGGTCGCGCGTCACCTGGACCGGCCGGTGAGCCGGAGAAAGCAGGTGTAGGGTGACGGGCACACGCCCCAAACCCACACGCGGGGTATCCGTGAGCCCGAACAATTCCTGGAGCCGGACCGCCAGTACGGGGGCATCCGGATCGCCATAATCCACCAGAATTCGCGAGCCGCTCGGCACCTGGATGTGCTTAGGTGCCCATTCCTCGAGCCTGGCGCGCCACTCCCAGGCCAGCCGGCCTCGGAGCAATCCCTCGAGATCCAGCCTCGACAAATCCTCTGACCGGCGGATGCCACGGAGACTCGGCGTGAGCCATTCGTCCATGGCGTCGAGGAGCGCCACATCCGAAACGTCGGGCCAGGCGTCGTCCAGCCCGTGGAGAAAGGCGAGCCGGGCCCGAAGGCTGAGACTACCCGGATTCCAGGGGAGCAGGCCGAGTCCCTGCTCTCGGATATGAGCCACCAGCGCCGCCGTCACACGCTCGGGATCCGGCTCCTGAAGTGGTGCATCGCGCAAGATGATGGCACCGAGCCGGTGGCGACGCCGGGCTATCACTGCCCGTGATTCCGGATCCCACTCGATTACATCCTCACGCTCTATATCGTTGGCGAAGTACTCCTCGATCTCGGCGATCTCCAGAGGAGCCGCCAGCAGAATGCGGGTCCTGCCCAAGCGGAGATCGAGATCGGCAGCCACCAGGAATTCCTCGCGGGCCAGAGGCTGAGGATCGAGCGACGCGCCCTGACCGTTACGCAGGAGGTATCGCCCCCCCTCGCCTTTGCGGCGCCGGGCTACCCGATCGGGGTATGCAAGTGCGGCCAGCACCCCGAGAGAGACATGGTCCGCACCTGGCGCGCGGCCCTTCTCGCAGCTCCTCGCCTCCGCACGTGCGCGGCGCAGTGCTTCCCGATCGACGTCGTGCCGCTCGATCGTGCCATGGAGCAGGTCGAGGCGGAGGCCCAGATCCACATCGGGGGTGCCGCCGCGCCAAGGCACCAGGTCCCGCTCGGTGAGAATCGCCGCGAGCGCACAGGCGGTTCGACCGCCACCCATTTCGGTGGCCCGAAGGACCATGTGGGCGAGACGGGGGTGGAGCGCGAACCTGGTCATCGCGCGACCGTGGCTGGTGATTCGACCGTCCAGGTCGACCGCGCCGAGCTGCGCGAGGAGGCCTCGGGCCCCGGCGAAGCCGCCGGGTGGCGGTGGATCCAGCCAGGCCAGGTCACTGGGATCGGAGACGCCCGCCGCGGCGAGATCAAGCGCGAGCGGCGCGAGATCCGACTCGAGGATTTCGGGCGGAGTGCTGGGAAGAAGCTGGGTGTCCTCGACCGCCGCCCAGAGCCGGTAGCAGACTCCCGGAGCGAGGCGACCTGCCCTTCCCCGGCGCTGATCAGCCGAGGCTCGCGACGCCCGCACCGTTGCGAGCCGGGTCATGCCCGATCTCGGCGAATACCGGGGCAAGCGAGACAGGCCGGAGTCCACGACCACTCGAATACCTTCGATGGTCAGGCTGGTTTCGGCGATGGAGGTGGCGAGCACGACCTTTCGCCGCCCCGCGCCGCTAGGCCTGATAGCCCGATCCTGGATCTCCGGCGGGAGGTTGCCGTGCAGCGGAATGACGTCGGCATCCAGCCCTTCCCCCAGCATCCCCGCCACCCGCCGGATTTCACCCGCTCCCGGGAGGAACACGAGAACATCGCCCGTTTCGCTGTCGAGGGCATGATGTATCGCCGACGTGGCGGCCGCTTCCAGCCGAATATCCACGCGGCGCGGCAGATAACGGGTCTCTACCGGCCAGCTTCTCCCCTCGCTGGTCACGATCGGCGCACCACCCAGGAGAGCAGCGACCGGACCACCGTCGAGCGTCGCGGACATCACGAGCACGCGAAGATCGTCTCGGAGGATGGCCTTCGATTGGAGGGTGAGCGCGAGACCAACATCGCCATGGAGGTTTCGCTCGTGAAACTCGTCGAAGATCACCAGCCCCACGCCATCGAGCGCGGGGTCCGATTGGATCATTCTGGTGAGGATGCCCTCGGTCACCACCTCGATCCGCGTGCGCGGACCGACCCGAGTGTCATGACGAATCCGGTACCCCACCGTGCCACCGACCGCTTCCCCGAGGAGCGATGCCATCCGTCCCGCGGCAGCACGAGTAGCGAGACGACGGGGCTCGAGCATGACGATCCGGCAGCCAGCCGCCCATGGCTCATCGAGGAGGGCGAGGGGCACCCGAGTAGTTTTCCCCGCCCCGGGCGGCGCCTGGAGCACGGCGACGCCCAGATTCCGGAGCGCGACCCGGAGCGATGGGATGGCTGGCTCGATCGGCAGAGGCGAGACGGGGAGGGACATGGGATCAAGAATAGCCGAGGGAATCGAGGCGGAGTTGACGCGGTAAAAATACATGCATATACATCTATTGTCCAATCGAGCGTGGTACCAGGGAGGATCCCATGGCGCTGCCTGTCGAAGTCTCAGTGCTGGCCGGCCTGGCCGCCGTTCCGGCTCTCTCCTATCTCGTCGAGGCGTTCCGCTCTCCGCCCACCGTGCCACAGGGCGTCGACTGGGCACCGGGAGTTGCGGTGCGCTGGGTCGACGTCCACGGCACCAAACTGCGGTACATCACCGCCGGCGCCGGTCCGTCGCTGGTCCTGCTGCACACGCTCCGCACCCAGCTCGACATGTATCAGAAGGTCATCTCCACCCTCGCCGGGCGTTTCCGGGTTTACGCGATGGACTTCCCCGGGCATGGTTACTCCGACATTCCCAGGACGGAATACTCCCCGGAGGTCTTCGTGACCGCGGCGGCCGGCTTTCTCGACGCCCTGGACATCGCGGATGCCATAGTCGTAGGGGAATCCATCGGTGCCACCGTGGGGCTCGTGCTGGCCGCCCGCCACCACCCCAGGGTTCGAGCGGTCGTCGCGATCAACCCATACGACTACGACCGTGGACGCGGGCTCAGGAGGAGTTCCCCGCTTGCGAACGTCCTGTTCGGGCTCAATAACGTGCCGATCCTGGGCGGAACCTTCATGAGGCTGCGGAGCTATCCGGTCCACAAGCATGTCTTCGAGGGCGGTGTTCGCCGAAGAGACGCACTGCCGTCCGCGTTGATACGTGAAATGGACAGGGTGGCCAATCGGCCGGGATACTACAAGGCGTTCATGTCACTCGTCCGCCACTGGCCCGAGTGGGAGCGGGTGCGGTCGGAGTATGGGAACATCGATTGCCCGGTACTCCTGCTGTACGGTGAGTATGACTGGTCGAGGGAGCCGGAGCGGGAAGGAAATCAGAGAGCCATACGGGGGGCGCGAACGAAAATCGTCCCCGGGGCTGGACATTTTCTCTCGCTCGATGCGCCCGGCGAGCTGCTTCAGAATGTGTTCGATTTTGCCGACGGTCTACGGGAGCCCCCACCGAAAGGGAGGGCGCTGTAACTGCGTCTATCGTGGAGAGGTGATGTAACCGAGCGGCGGCCGAGTATCTCGACCGCCGCCCGTTTTCTGCTGACTACCGGCCGAGCTTGACGACGTTTTCCGCCGCGGGGCCCTTCTGGCCCTGGACGATGTCGAACTCTACCCGGTCGCCTTCGGCGAGGCTCTTGAACCCTTCGGCCTGGATCGCCGAATGATGGACGAAGCAGTCCTTCTGTCCGCCTTCGGGGGTGATGAAGCCAAACCCTTTGGCGTCATTGAACCACTTTACCGTCCCTGTGGTGCGCATTGTTCCCTACTCCTTGATCATTGGTGTAATCGGAGTACGGAATTGCCGCACCGCCCGACTACGTAGTGTTGCGTGACTCGAACCCTCACGCTGGGTCCATCGGCCAACAAAAAAGGAACCAGCGCTAACGCCGGTCCCTCCTGACCCACATCGGCGGCGTAAGCGTGCCCCGATGATGGCCGTCAATGTAGCGGGTGGTGGTCAATCGGGCAAGGGGAGGCGCCTCGCAGCGCGATGACGCCGGGCTTGCGCTCGAGGCGCGCTGGTTCCGTCGACGCCGGGCTTGCGCTCCGGGCGGGACCGTCTCGCTCGCGGCGCCGCAGGCCACCTTCAGGGGCCCGGGGTCCAGGCGCGGCCATCGCTCGGCCTGCGGCCCGACTCCGCGCGCCGGGCGAGCGCTCCCGAGGGCATTGTACCCGCAGACCACGTCAGGCCGAGCGATGGCCGGGCCTTGCACCGGGACCTTAACGGCGGCCTGCAGTGGGCAAGGGTACGGTGCCCTCGGGACGCGAGATCAGCGGCGCGCGGTCTGGTTAGCCAACTTCGCGCGCCCCGGCCACCAGCCCGGCGTCGCGAACTCTAGTCGACGAACACCGTCGCCCAGTCCCGGTCCTGCATCGGCATCAGCTTGAGGTGCAGCTGCCCGGCCCCCGCATCGTAGTAGTACCTGTCGCCGGTGCTCGCGTCGAGCTCGGCGAGACTCGCCGCCGAGCTCATCGAATTTCCCGCCCAGTAATCGCGCACCATCTTGACCGGCGCCTGCGGATACGGGAGCGTGACCCGCACCCATTCGCCCGCCGCCACGTCGTCGAGATAAAACTTGGGCTTGCCCGGCGCCGCGCCGCCGAACGCCAGGGTGTACTGCCGGCCGGGCAGCACCGACGCGAAGGCGGCGTCAGGATTTCCGGGGACTCCGACCAGGTCGAGCGATGCCGCGTCATCGCGAGCTACGGTCAGCGGCGCGACGTTCCCCACGTCGCTCCGGACGCTGAACCCGACGTAGCGGTTGGGACAGACATAGGCGTTCCACTCGGTTCTCAGGGTGCACGAGCCGGTGATCAGAAACGGGGAGTTGGGCACGACATAGGATCCCGCGTTCCCGGTCACGGCGCCATCGCGATCGAGGAACACTGCCGCCTTGTCACCATCCTTGTCCGGATGTGGGGTTTCCAGATAGTACGGGTTGGCGTTGGTGAACGAGAGCATCCCGGCGAAGTTCGCGGTGCTGACCGAGAAGCCGTTGTTCCGGAGAAAGCCGAGCGCGCTCGATGGGATGGAACCCGCGGCGGTGTAGTTGACGAACGTCACCCGGTCGGCGCCTACGGTGCCGTCGTAGAACTCGTAGCCGCGGCGCGGCGTTCCCGGCGAAAGGGTACTGGTGTTGTTGGCCGTCTCGCCCACGAAGACCGCATCGCTCACCGACGTCTGATACGAGGCAAACGTGGCGCCGATGGCGTTGTCGGCCAGCACGGCCCCAGTGAGCCGGAGATACGCGCCGCGTAGCCACACGGCCCGGCCGGAATGCTTCCACGCAACAAAGTTCTTGAATTCGGCCTCGACCGCACTGGCGCCATCGTTGGGGTCCGAGCGGGGACTGTAGTACGTGGTCTGGGTGTTTCCGTCCGGCATCGGCCCATCGTCAACCTGGAGCCCGCCGCGCTTGTTGGAGTGGGCGACGTTGTCGCTGAACTGACGAAGCGGATTGGTGCGCGGCAGGTCCGGCTGACCGGTCGAGAGACCGGTGGGCGACGCTGGGAGGGCAAACCAGAAGCCGAATCCCTGCGAGCCCGCCGCGACGTTGTCGTGGATCATGTTGTCCGGGTTGGTGATCCAGAACGTCGCCGCCCTGGTATCGGTCGGCAGCACGCCTTCACCCTCGAGGGTCACCTTGGTGCCGAGTCCGAGGTTGCCGGCGATGGTGTTGCCCGTTTCGGCCCCGTCCTCCATGAAGTACCCATGGCCGAGGTGGTCGTAACAGACGTTGCCTTCCACGCGCGCGTTGTCGGTCCCGTGCACGGTGACACAGCGGTTGAAGCTCTTCCACACGCTGCTGTTCGCAAAGTACTGCCCGTCCACTGGCCCCATCATGTGCCAGTGCATTGGATATCGCGCCACGACCCCCTTCTGTCCCATGAAGTGCAGCTCCACCCCCTCGACCCGTAGTGTGCCGCCCATGCCCATCATGTGGCCCCCGAAACCTCCGGCGCTCGACGCGCTGTCTCCCTGAATCACGATGTTGCGCGTCAGCAGTCCCACTTCGGCGCGCTCGTCCACCGTCACGCCGGCGTACGTCTGCAATTGCCCGTAGTGCGAATAGAGGAGCGGCTGGGTGAGCGTCACGCTCGCGCCGCTGATGCTCTGCACGATGGCCACTTCAGCGCGGTTGGGGTCGAACTCGGTGGATGCGACCACGATGCGGTCGCCGGCGCGCCAGCCGGGCGCCGTCAGGAGGGCGAGCTGCGTCGAGCCGGACGGCGCCGTCGCGGCAAGGCGGGTCCAGCCGGTCCGCGCCTCGCCGTGCAGATCGAGCGTCCCGCCGGGAAGCACGCCGAGCACCTTGCTGCCCATGCCCAGGACGTCGGGGGCGTCGGAGGCTCCCGTAAGAGTGATCGTGGCGTTGTGTGCGAAGGGTGACCCACTCGTGCCGATGCGCAGCGTGCCGGCGACGACGATCGACCCGGCGGTAAGGCTGACGTCCTGCTCGTCGACGACCAGCGCACCGTCGATCTTGAGGCTCGCGAGTGCCGGGGGACTGACGTCGAGAAGCACCGCCTTGCCGGCGGGAATCGTGACGGCGGCGCCCGCGGCAGGAACGACGCCGTCGGCCCAGGTGGACGTCTCGGACCATCGGCTGGTGACCGCAATGGGTGGCTGATCAGGCCCGCCGCCGGTCGGTGCGGTCGAGTCGTCGGCGCTGCATGCGAAGAGTGCAAGAGCGAGCACGCTCAGGCGTGCGCAATTCGCCAGTTGACCTTGCATGCTGACCTCGTCCGTCATGAGAAGATTGGCTGAGTCGGGGCTGGGCTGCGGTCGGCGCCAAGCGGAGCAAGAGCCGGGCGAGGAGGAGAGTGCAAGAAGCGGCACGGGCCCCAGTTAGGGGCCCGTGACGAGTGCGTGAAGCCGGAGAGCGGCGATGGCGCGATTACTTGCGCGGCTCCTCGATATCTTCCTCGAAGGCGAGGGCGGCCTTGAGCTCGCAGGCGAGCGTGCGCTCCTTCCGGAACGCGGCGATCAGCGCCTCCGCCTGCTTCATCTGCAAGGCCAGATTGCTGGCCGACTCCATGGCGTGATCCACCACCGTGCGTTGCGCGGTGAGCGCCTCGACCGTCGAGCGCATGCCGAGAGCGAGGGCTTCCGCCCGAGCGAGCCGCTGCTCGGCGCGATCGAGCTGGCGCTTGCGCGTCTCGAACTGCTCGAGGGCGCCTTCGGTCGCCTTGAACTGCTCATGGGTGCTCTCGAGCAGCTCGCGGGTCTCCTCGATCTCGTGCCGCGCGGCACCAATCGTCTGCACGTCGGCGACGGCGCGCTCCGCCAGCTCGTAGACATGCTTCACCTGTGCCTCGAGCGCGTCGACCGTGGCCTGCCGGGCGAGGGTCTGCTCGAGCGCGCGAGCCGCTTCGGCCTGCGCGGACTCCCAGGTGCCCAGCAATTCCTCGAAGCGCGCCACCGGACGCTCGATCGCCTTGAGCGCGGAGGCCCGGCCCTCGAGATCGGTGGCGGTGCGCTGCAGCTTGTCCGAGCGCTGCTCGGCCTCGGCGAGCGTCGCCGTGATCGAGCGCGACACCTCTTCCAGCCGGTGGGCGGCTTCGGCGCTTTGCTTCCGCAGCTGGGTGGCCTGCGTGAGGTGCTCACTGGCCTTGTCCAGGGCGCCACGGCGCTGCTCCAGCTCCTGTCCCAGGAGACGAATGCGGCCTTCGATCTCATCGAGCTGGCCGGTGCGGCTCTCGAGGGCACGCACCGATGAGTCCACCACTCCGATCCGGCGATCCGCCTCGGCCACCGATTCGACCACCGTGGCAACCGTCTCCGCGACGCGCTCGGCCTCGTCCGACTTCTTGGCCAGCCGTACGAAGCGCGACTCCGCCCCTTCGACGCGGCCCTCGAGACCCTTCATCCTGTCGGCGAGCGCCCCACCGCTGGCGCCGACCTCCTCGAGTCGGCGTCCCAGCTCGGCGACCGTCTCGCCGCGAGCCGCGATCTCCGCCATGGCGCCCTTCACCTGCTCGATCTCGTCCCGGATCCGCGCAACCTCCGGCTCCATGGCGCCGAGCTCCTTCACCTCGGCCTCGACTTTCCGGAGCCAGGTGTCGCCCGCCGCGAGGCGGGTCTGCGCCTCGGCATGGTTCTCACGCAGCCGCGACATCTCCTCGTAGGCCACCCGCATCCGCTCGAGACCGTCGGCCACCAGCTCGTGGGTCCCCTTGAGAGCGACCAGGTTCTGCACCGCCTCGTCCACATCGGGCTTGAGCTGATAGATCCGGTCCATGCGGCCGGTGACTTCCTCCGTAACGGCCCCGATGCGCTCGACATCCTGCCTGAGCGCCGCCAGCCGAGTCGCCTCGTCGGCGAGACGCGCAAGCTCGGCGGAGAGCTGAGTCGAGTGGTCGCCAAGGGCCCGGACCTGGGCCTGCACGGCGGCGGCGCCCTGGCTGGCGGCGTCGAGCACCGCGAACCGGACCTCGCATTCCTTCACGGCGTTCCGCAGGTCGGCCACCCGCTCGCTCACGGCATGGAGACCCCGGTTCTCCAGCTCGAAGCCCTCGCTGCTCTTCCGCATCTGCTCGCGGAGATCGGTGAGCGCCTGCTTGGCCGCCTGGTAGGTGTGCTCGTTCTGAAGGGAAGTCGCCGAAAGCTCCTCGCTCCGGGCGATGACCTTGGTCTGGATGCCTTGAACCTCCTGGATCTTGGCTTCGATCGCCCCGAAGCGGCGGATCTGCTCCTCCTGCCGGCGGAGCCAGGCATCGAGCTCGCGGTCGAGCCTGGTGAGCTGGGAGATCTGGGTGGAGGCGCGCTCGACCGCCTCGCGCTGCTGCTCCAGCAGGCCGCTCTTCTGGGCCACCTGCTCGGCGAGGGACTGGAGCACGGCGAGACGGTGCTGAAGATCGGGCACCGCGGAAATCGCCTGGCCGACCGGCTCGAGAGCGCGTTCGACGCTCTGGACCCGGCGGACGACATCCTCGAGACGCGACGTGGCTGCCTGGTTGTCCTGGTCGAAGGCCTCGAGGCGGGAGGTAGCATGGCGGTGGGCGCTGAGCGCATCATCGGCCTGGCCGCGCATCCGGCCGACGTTCTCGGTCAGCTCGGCGAGCTGGCCGCGAAGCGCCTCCGACTCCTCGCGCAGCTGGGCGACCGGGCTCTCGAGGCTAAGGAATTCCTGGAGCTGGCCGTGAAGCTTGAGGGCGGCGTCGGCCTTCTCGCCCAGCGGACCCATTTGTTCACCGAGCTGCTCGACGCGGTCGGCCTTCTCTTCGGCCGAAGTGAAGCGGGCTGCGAGTTGCTCAAACCCCGCGAGCTTCTCCTCGGCGGCGATACAGCGTTCCCGGAGGGCGTCGATTTCCGATGAGCGGTCCAGCAGCGAGGCGAGGGATCGCAGTTGTTCGGCTGCCGCCTCCGCGCGAGTCACCAGCGGGTCGAGCGCCGCGGCGGCGTTGGCGCGATTGGCGTTTTCGATAGCGATCGTCGCGTCGCCGTCGGTACTCCGACGGCCTCTCAGGAACGTCACCATGATGAGGCACTCCAGAATGATGCGGCGTGTAGGAACTGCTGTCGGGGGACTTGATGCGGGGATGCAACGGATGTGCCCGAAGGCGGGAGAGGACGGAACCGGATTCACCGGTGATCGAGCAGGACCCCAACCTGCTGGTGGATCGGGAGATCCCGGTTGATCTCTCGATCGGCTCTTTGGTGACCGAAGGCCAGCGGATGCCCGGATCGTCGTGAGCTGCGAGGGTCCGGGCAGAATACTGTCACGTCCGAATGAGCGACATCAGGCCGGCCTCCACCAGAAAAAGGCTTCCGCCCGAGGGTCTCCCGCCTCGCCGCTCGGCGCGAGTCAGCACGAGCCGGTCTTTCGCCCGGGTCATGCCCACGTACAACAGCCGGCGCGCCTCCTGAATCTCGTCCTCTCGACCGTCCTGAATCGCCCTCCAGCCCGGGATCTGCTGATCCTCCACGCCGACGATATAGACACGGGAGAACTCGAGTCCCTTGGTCGAATGCAGGGTGAGAAGATTGAGCCGATGGGGATCGGTGTCGACCTCCGCGCTGCTCGACAGCGTGGCCCGACCGAGCATGTCATCGAGGCGGTCGACTATGGTCTCGCCCCGGCTCGCCGCCAGCAAGAGGCCCAGCCGGGCTACCGCCGCGGGGAACCGATCGGCCGGCGATCGCTCGACCCGAATCCGTTCCATGAGGGCACGCCCTCCCAGTCGCTCGATGACGTCCTCGAGGCTGGGCGCACCCGGCAACCCCGGCCCGCGCTCGGCAGCATAGAAATCGAGACAGTCGCTGTAACGCCCCAGCGAATAAGGCCGGCACAGATCCGCGAGCAGGCGCACTTCCGGAACGGGATCGGGCGCCGAGTCCAGCGCCAGCGCCAGTCCCAGGAAATCGAGGAGATGGACCTGGGCGGCCTTCCGGGCCCGCATCGCTTCCAGCGTCTTGAGGTGCGGTAGCAGCGCCGCCAGCATCAGCGCGTCGTCGAGCGCGTGGTGCGACCTGCCCACGTCTACCCCGAAGCGGCGGGCCAGGTCGGCGAGCTTGGCACTCTCCTCGCTCAGAGAGCGACTGAGGGGGAGGGTGTCGTAGAAGACCAGATCGTCCGTCCCGCCGAACGGCTCGGCGGCGCGGCGAAGCACGGGCACGTCGAAGTACTGGCCGTTGTGGGCGACAAGCACGTCCGTCCCCACGAACTCGCGGAATTGCCGCCAGACTTCTCCGAACGCTGGCGCCCCGCGCAGGTCGGCCTCGGAGTAGCCGTGGGCCTGCCGGGCGCCGGCGCTGATGGGACGGGTGCAGCCGACCAGCGACCTGAACCGCTCCACTACCCTGCCTTCACGCACCCGCACGGCAGCGATCTCGATTATTTCGCAGGTCCCGACGTCCAGGTCGGTGGTCTCGAGATCGAACGTGACGTAATCACGGAATTCTCCCCGCTGCACGGGTGGGTGGAGCAGCTGGAGGGCCTTGAACACCAGCAGCGGCCACCCGCCCTGGCCGATGCCGGCGGGTCGAAGTACGAGGTCCGCAAGCGCCGGCTCGTCACCGGGGCCGAGCCGGACGGCGGTGGCCACTCCGCCGCCGCGGAGCATGCCGAGGAGCGCGATGTCGACACCCCGGTCGGGCTCGAGCCATACCGGCGAGCCCGTCGCCATGGCCGACCGGAGCCGCTCCGCGAGGACGCGAGCGCCTGGGTAGGCGGCGGGGTCGGTCAGATCCTGGTGGCGCTCCTCGAGCGGGTTCCGCGCCGGGCCGACGCGCTGCGAGAGCAGCTCGGCCACCATGCTCTCCACCGAGCCGTGGGATCGCTCCATGGCGCGCAGATTCTCGGCGTGAAAAACGAAGCGCCAGGCCTTCTTGGCATCGGCGTCGCCCTTGTGTCGCTGCCGGGCGAAGCGGCGCAGGCTGGTGACGAGATCGTCGGCCGGAGTGCAGTCGGCGCGCACATCCTGAAGGAGCGGCTCAGGCAACAGCATTTCGGCGAGTGCATCCATCAGCAGGGGATTGCCCGGCGACCGAGCCACCCGGAGCGACGTGATGACGTAGGCCACGACTTCGTCGTCCATGAGCGCCTGACCGCGGGCGAGCCGGCAGGGCACGCCCTCGCGAAGCAACTTTCCCTCGAGCAGCTGCCCGTCGCGGTGGTAGCGATAGAGCACCGCGTAGTCTCCCCAGCCCGGGCCATCGCGCCGGCGGTCCTCCATCACGTCACGGATCAGCCACTCGGCTTCGGCATCTTCGTCGGGGAAGATCCTGATCTCGACTTCGAACGGGGATTCTCGCTGTGCCTCGATGCATTTGGCGAAGCGTGCCGGATTGTTGGCGATCAACCGCCTCGCCGCATCGAAGATCTGCACCGAGCATCGCCGATTCTGATCGATGACAATCGGCTTCTCGATTCCGAAGTCCTCGCAGAACCGGCCCAGGATCGCGGGATCCGCTCCGGTCCAGGAGAAGATGGATTGCTCGTCGTCTCCCACCCCGAAGAGGTTGCGGTGGTTGGCGACCAGCGCCCTGAGGATTCCATACTGGGCGAAGTTGAGATCCTGGAACTCGTCGACCAGAACGTAGTCCCACCGACACCGAAGCGTCTGCGCCACCGTCTCACTGGTGCGGAGCAGCCTTCCGGTGAGACCGATCAGATCGTCGAAGTCCACCAGATTGCGGCCGCGCAGCGCTTCGATGTACCGCTCGAACAACTCGTGATCGCCACCGGTGAGCGGGCTTCCCTGGAGACGGTGCTGGCCGAAGAGTCCGAGCACCTGCCCCTGACGCTCGGTGCGGACCCGAAGCTGGCGGAGCAGGCGCCGCTGGTAGTCATCGTCCGCGACGCCGAACCCGGGGCGGAGGCCGGCCTCTCGGGAGAACTCCCGCAGGATCGAGAGGCAGAGTGCGTGGATGGTACCGCCGGTGAGCTGGCCGTCGGCCACGCCTACCGAGGTCTTGAGTCGTGACCCGATCTCCTCCGCTGCCTTGTTGGTGAACGTGACCGCGCAGATGCGGTTGGGGGCCAGCTCGAGGCGCTCGATGAGGTGCTGGATGCGTCCGATGAGACAGTACGTCTTCCCCGCACCGGGGCCGGCCAGGACGAGAACAGGACCGAGTGGGGCTTCGATGGCCTTCCGCTGCTGTGCCGTCGGGTCAGCGCTCACGCTGCGACGCCCGCCAGCGGTCGAGCCCAGCCGGCAACGGCATCCGCCAGCTCATCCATCACCTCGCCCGGCGTGCGGCCGGATCGCTTGAGGACTCCGAACGAATGATCTCCCCCCTCCACCACGTGGAGAGTCGCGCGGTCGCCGAGATGTCGGCAAACCTGAGTGATGGAATCGAGAGGCGCGAAGGAATCGCGGGTGCCCTGCAGAAAGAGCATGGGCAAGTCTACGCGATCGAGATGGTCGGCGCGGCGGGTGCCGGGTTGTCCGGGTGGGTGAAGGGGGAAGCCGAGAAAAACGAGGCCTCGAACGCCGGGCAGGGGTGCCGCCGCCGCCGCGGACGACGTCATCCGGCCGCCCAGCGACTTGCCGCCAGCAACCGTGGGCAGGCCCGGCGCGGCGCCGATGGCCCTTTCCACGGCGCCGCGGACGGAGCTTTCCAGCACACTGGGCGGATCGGGCCGGCCACCGCCGTTTTCCATGTATGGGAACTGATAGCGGAAGGTCGCGATCCCCCGCTCCGCGAGGGACAGCGCCGCGGCCTCGAGGAAACGATGGTTCATCCCGGCTCCGGCCCCGTGCGCCAGAACGAAGAGAAGCCAGGCATCGGGCGGGCGCACCAGGAGGTCCGGCATCAATGACCCTTGTCCGATCGTCTCACCGGACCGATGTCACACCACACGGCTAATCTGTAACGATCCATGATGTTACTTTGACGAACATTTCGTTTCTCCCGGCAAGCACCGGAGGCATAGCAGTGAATCATAGCGAAATCGTAAGCTGGCTCTGGGGAGTGGCAGATCTCATCCGCGACACGTTCAAACGCGGCAAGTACCAGGACGTGATCCTTCCCCTCACGGTGCTCCGCCGGCTCGACTGCGTTCTCGCAGATACCAAGGAGCGAGTGCTCCGGCGACAGGCGGAACTGCGTGGCAAGGGTCTCCAGGATCTCGACGCGCAGCTGCGCCGGGCCTCGGGTTTCGCCTTCTACAACACCTCGCGCTACGACTTCGAGAAGCTTCTGAGCGACGCACCGCATGTGGCCGCCAATCTTCGAAACTACATCGCCGGCTTCAGCCCGAACATGCGCGAAGTGCTCGAGAAGTTCGACTTCGACAACACGATCAGCAAGCTTGACGAAGCCGGCCTCCTGTTCAAGGTTCTCGAGCGGTTCAAGCAGGTAGATGTGCACCCGGACAGGATCGACAACCCCACGATGGGAACCATCTTCGAGGAGCTGATCCGGAAGTTCAATGAGGCGCTGAACGAGAACCCCGGTGAGCACTTTACTCCGCGAGACGTCGTCCACCTGATGGTGGACCTGATGCTCGCCGGCGACCAGTCCAGGGTTCGACGCCGCGGGGTGGTGTGCACCGTCTATGACCCGTGCTGCGGCTCCGGGGGCATGCTGATGATCACTAAGGAGCACATCACGGTCGGGCGGCGGAAGAACGGAGATCAATTGAGCCCTCCGATCAACCCCGAAGCGGAGATCCACCTGTTCGGGCAGGAGGTGAATCCGGAGACCTGGGCCGTGTCCAAGTCGGACCTCTTCATGAAAGACCCGACCGGGCGCGACGCCGATAGTATCGCGTACGGAAGCACGCTCTCGAACGACCGTCATGGGGGCCAGAGGTTCGACTACCTCATCGCCAATCCTCCCTACGGCAAGGACTGGAAGCGGGACGAGGATGCCGTCCGGAGCGAGAACGAGCGCGGCGCGGCTGGTCGCTTCGGGCCCGGACTGCCCCGGATCAGCGACGGCCAGCTGCTCTTCCTGCTGCATATGCTGGCCCACGCAAAAGGACCGAAGGAGGGCGGCGCACGCATCGCCATCATCATGAACGGCTCGCCACTCTTCACAGGAGATGCGGGCAGCGGCGAGAGCGAGATACGGCGGTTCGTCATGGAGCACGACCTGCTCGAGGCGCTGGTCGCCCTCCCCGAGGAACTCTTCTACAACACCGGGATTGCCACCTACGTCTGGGTGATCACCAACCGCAAGGCGGCGGCGCGAAAAGGCCAGGTCCAACTCATCGACGCATCCTCGCAAGCTTTCTGGATGTTGATGCGCAAGAATATGGGCGCCAAGCGGCGCGAGATCCCGCCCGAAAAGGCACGGGATATTCTCGAGCTGCTCGCCGGCTTCAAGGACGGCGACACCCGCCGGGCCAGTAAGGACGGGGAGGAGGAAGCAATCACGGTCAGTCGCATCTTCCCGACCACCAACTTCGGCTTCCGCAAGATCACGGTGGAGCGGCCGCTACGTCTCAACTTCCAGGCAAGCCCGGAACGGATCGCGCGGCTCGACGAGGAAAAGGGCTTCCAGGGGCTGGTACAGTCGAAGAAGAAGGGCGCCGCGGGCGCCAGAGAGGAGGCTCAAGGCCGGGAGCTCCAGGAGGCCCTCAAGCAACTGCTGAACGGTCTCCCAGCCACGCTCGTCAAGGACCGCAACGAGTTCGAGCACGTCCTCGACGGCGCCGCGACGCTGACGGGTATCAAGATTCCGGCGCAAGCCCGGAAGGCCATTCTTTCGGCGCTCTCGGAACGGGACGAGGCGGCCGCCATCTGCCGCGACCGGGATGGCAATCCCGAGTCCGATCCCGAGCTGCGCGACTCCGAGAGCGTTCCGCTACCTCCGGGAGACGATCCCGCCGACACTGAAGGCGTGCCCGCCAGCGTGCGGGCGTTCTTCGACCAGGAGGTGAGACCCCACGTTCCCGACGCGTGGATCGACACTGGACGCCGGGACGACAAGGACGGTCTGGTAGGCGTCGTAGGCTACGAGATCAACTTCAACCGGCACTTCTACCGCTACAAGCTGCCGCGGCCGGTTGAGGAGATCGAGGCGGACATCCGCACGATCGAGGGCGATATCGTCCGGATGCTGGCGGAGGTAACGGGGTCGAATTCTCCCTGACACAAAATGTCGGCATTCATATCATATATGCCGACATTTCGTGTTGACACCAAGGTTCCGGCGACCCAAGTTGCAGGCATGCCAGCGACCAATGCCGACAAATCGCGCCAGAAGGTACCGACGCCTCTCAAACAGCTTCGGGCGGCCAAGCTGGGAGCTTTTTTCGGCCGAGCCAGCTCGAAGCGGCTGGGCTGACGCGGGACCAGCTCCCAGCCCTTGTCCGCTCCGGGATGGTCGAGCACGCCGGCCGAGGACTCTACCGATTGGTGGATGCCGAACCGACAGAAGATTACTCCCTGGCACTGGCGTGCGCCCGCGTTCCCACCAGCGTCGTCTGCCTGCTTTCCGCTCTCCGCGTTCACGGCATCGGCACCCAGGCGCCCGCGGAAACCTGGCTCGCCATTCCGCACAAGGCGCGTGTCCCGCGCGTGCCCCAGCTGAGGCTGCGCATCGTGCGCTTCAGCGGGCCGGCCAGGATATTCGGTGTCAGGGACGTCGAATTCGAAGGAGTGCCTGGCAGGATCACGAGCCCGGCGCGAACCGTCGCCGACTGTTTCCGATTCGAGCGTCTCGTGGGAGCAGAAACCGCGATGGAGGCGCTGACGGACGCGCTGCGGCAGCGGAAGGTCACCGTGGCCGAGCTCGCGCGCGTGGAGGAGGTCCTCCCCTCCCGTCGCCTGCGCGCTGCCCTCGACGCGAGGTTGATCTGAGCCCCGACGTCGCAGCGTCAGTGCAGGCGCGCCTTCTCACCCAGGCCAAGAAACGGGGGGAAGAATTCGAGCGGACACTGGTCCGCTATGCCGACGAGCGGCTGCTCTACCGGCTCGGCGCCTCGGCGGCGCGCGAACGGTGCGTTCTCAAAGGGGCCAGCCTGCTGACCGCATGGATGCCCGATCCCTACCGTGCCACGCGGGACGTGGATGTCCTGACCTTCGGCTCGACGGACGATGCAGCGATCCGCGCGCTGGTGGGGGAGATTTGCGCGGTTCCGTGTCCTGAGGACGGCCTGCGGTTCGACCTCACCGGCCTGACTATCGAGGACACTCGGGGGCCGGAGCAGTATCCGGGTAAGCGCGCTCGCTTTCTGGCCTTCCTCGGCGCTGCGCGCATCCGAGTTCAGATGGACTTCGGATTCGGCGACGCGCTGGTGACCGGACCCGAAGAGATCGAATACCCGCTCATGCTGAGCGGTCTGCCCGCGCCGCGTCTTTGCGCCTACCCGCGAGAGGCGAGCGTGGCGGAGAAATTCGAGGCGATAATCTCGCTGGACACTCGGAACAGCCGGATGAAGGACTTTCATGACGTCTGGGCGCTTTCGACCGCGTTTTCGTTTGGAGGCGCGGCGCTCCAACGTGCCGTCGGCGCCTGTTTCGACCGGCGGCGGACCCCATGGGCCGCGGAGAGGCCACGCCCCCTGACCCCCGCCTTCTACCTGATCCCAGAGATCGAGGCGCGATGGCGGGCTTATCTCACCGCAGGTGCCGTGCTCGTTTCACCCCCTGTCAGGTTCGAGGTCATTGGCGAGCAGATCATCCGGTTTCTCGGCCCTGTGCGGGAGAGCATCATGGCGGTGGCGCCCTTCGAAAACGGTTGGGAACCCGGAGGACCGTGGCGATGAGCGCACGACGATACAAGCCGTATCCAGCCTACAAGGACTCCGGTGTCGAGTGGCTCGGGGAGATTCCAGCACATTGGAGCGTGAAGCGACTGAAGGACTTGGTAACGCTCAACGTGGAAACCCTGCCTGAAGACACGGATCCAACCTTTGAGATGTCTTACGTGGACATCGGGGGAGTCGATGGCCTTGGTCGCGTCATCGAACGGGAGCCGCTCACTTTTGGTTCGGCGCCATCGCGTGCCCGACGGCTTGTTCGAGACGGCGACGTGATCGTGTCTACCGTCCGCACGTACCTCCGCGCGATTGCCCAGATTAGAGAGCCGGAACCCCATACAGTCGTCTCTACCGGTTTCGCGGTCGTGCGTCCAGGCGAAGAGTTCAAGACCGACTATGCGGCGTATGCGCTGCGAGCACCGTACTTCGTGGAGCGGGTGGTGGCGAACTCGAAGGGCGTGAGTTTCCCCGCCATCACTGACAGCGAAATGGCGACATACGAATTGGCGCTGCCTCCCGACCACGAGCAGTGCTCTATCGCTGCCTTCCTGAACACTGAGACGGCACGAGTCGATGCGTTGATCGCGAAGAAGGAGCGGCTGATCGAGCTCCTGCACGAAAAACGCTCGGCGCTCATCACCCGGACTGTAACCAAGGGCCTCGACACAGATGTCACGATGAAGGAGTCGGGCGTCGAGTGGCTAGGGGAGATTCCGGAACACTGGGAAAACCTCTCACTGGCCCGCGTGACACTGTCGAGGTGCGACGGGCCTTTCGGGAGCGGGCTGAAGTCAGAGCACTATTCCGCATCTGGCGTTCGGGTCATACGTCTCCAGAACATCGGCTGGACCGAATTCCTGGACGAAGACCAAGTCTACCTCGACGAGGCGTACGCTCGTCAACTCGGCGACCACAGAGTCCAAGCCGGAGATCTTCTCATCGCTGGGCTTGGCGACGAGCGGAACCCGGTCGGTCGAGCCTGTGTTGCTCCCGGGGGGATCGAACCAGCGATGGTGAAGGCGGATTGCTTCCGGTTCCGGCTCGAGCGGAGAAAGGTCCTACCACGCTTCCTCGCATTCCAACTGTCTGCTACTGCTTCGGCGGCTGCGGGATCGCTTGCGTCCGGAGCGACGAGAGCAAGAATGAATTTGACGACCACTGCGAGTAGGAAGGTGGCGTTTCCGTCGGTCAAGGAGCAGCAAGTCATCGTGAATGCTCTCGACCGAGAGGGGATGAAACACCATGCCCTTGTGGCCAAGGTCCGTGTTGCCATTGAATCCCTAAGAGAGCTGCGGAAGACCCTCATCTCCGCCGCCGTGACTGGCAAAATCGACGTACGAGAATGCGCCACCACACAAGAGCCGGCGGCATGACCCCCATCTCTGATGTGCCGTGGGGAGATGCGACGCGGCACTACGCCCAGCCCTCAGGGGACGGGCCGCACAGTGCCCGCTCGGGACGGTCACCTGA
The DNA here is from genome assembly GCA_963722825.1 of uncultured Gemmatimonadales bacterium. Classification (GTDB taxonomy): domain Bacteria; phylum Gemmatimonadota; class Gemmatimonadetes; order Gemmatimonadales; family GWC2-71-9; genus CAVVWJ01. The sequence goes on along the minus strand of CAVROI010000002.1, from coordinate 679,600 downwards.
TCTGGAGCGGCGCGGGCAGCGCTTCTGGAGCAGGAATCGCCAGGGGTACGGGCAACCGTGGAGAGAACCTACCGACAGTGGAACGGGGCGCTTAGGGACCTCATCCGCACCGAGACCGCGCTGCGCCTGACCGTCGGCAATGAGACGCAAGCAGTGCCGGTCCATGTAGTCGGTGGCATGCCCCGAGCGTTTGGCGACCTGCTCCAGCAGCTCTCCGGTCTCGAATGGCTTCTGCTCCACCGACCTGCTATCGAAGCCATCCTTCACGGTACAGCCTTCTTCAAGGAACGCTTGCCCACACCTCCTGGACCATGGACAACGTCCGGGCATCTTGCCGATTTGAGCGAGATCGACAGCGTGTACCGGATGGCATATGGCCTCCTGAAGGAACTCGACGAAACGAAGGCAGTCGGGCGCCTCGCCGGCATAAGAGAGGACGTCCTGGGAGCTTACTATTTTCGAGTCCCGGAGATCCGGCTCTATCGGATGGTGATCGGCATCATGGCGGCGCTCAGCTTGCAGGTTGAAGCACTGACCATCGTCGTGTTGGCCCATGAGCTGGCACACGCCTATACCCACCTTGGCCGCGATATCGACAACGAAAAATGGGATACGGAAGCCTTCGCGGGGACCGACCTCGAGATCATCGAGGGACTGGCCCAATTCTACACTGTGGTTGCGTGTAAGCGGCTTGGATCCCGGGCCCCCGCGGCTCGAGCGCTTTCCGAGTCTTGTTGGCCAAACAGGCCGATGCATACAAGGCCCACGAAGGTTGGGTTGAAGGTGACGAGCACGGAGGGGAGAACGTGCGAGTCGCCATGATAGAATGTCGCTCGCGCTCGATCACCGACCACAACTCGTTCAAAGGTGCCATCGACCGGCAACGTAGGGACGTAAGGGGCCGGGGGAGATCGCCGATTGCGGATCCGGGTGATCCGGCATGAGTCCCGAGATCTCCGAACGCTCCTTCGAGGACGCGATCGAGTGCGGCCTGCTGCGGCACGGCCCCGATGCCTGCGCTCGCGAGACAGCGGTCATTCGCGAGACACCACCGCCCTACGGCGAGACTCCCCCCGGCGGTTACGGCAAGCGGCGCCCGGAGGACTACGACCGCACGCTCTGTCTCCTGCCGCGCGACGTGGTGGACTTTGTCCTGGCCACACAACCAAAGGAGTGGCAGAGGCTGGCCCAGCACCACGGCGGCGGGTGCAAAGACCGATTCCTCGAGCGTATGGCGTCCGAGATCGAGCGGCGCGGCGCGCTCGAGGTGCTGCGGAATGGGCTCAAGGACTCCGGGGTGAAGATCCGGCTGGCCTACTTCCGTCCCGCAAGCGGACTCAATGAAGAGACCCGCCGGCTCTATGCCGCGAACCTGTTCTCGGTGGTCAGGCAGGTGCGGTACAGCACCAAGAATGAGAAGCTGCCTCGACCTGGTCCTATTCCTGAACGGCATCCCAATCTTCACCGCCGAGCTCAAGAACCCCCTCAATGGTCAGGACGGTCGAGGACGCGATCCGGCAGTACAAGACCGATCGCGATCCGCGAGAGCCGCTCCTCGCCAAAGGCCGCTGCCTGGCGCACTTCGCCGTGGACCCGGACCTCGTGTACGTCACCACCCGGCTCGAGGGACTCAAGACCCGATTCCTTCCGTTCAACCAGGGCAAGTTCGGCGGTGCCGGAACCCGCCCGTATCATCCCACGCAGGCGGGCTTTCGCCACGGCGTATCTGTGGGAGGAAACGTGGGCACGGGACAGCGTGCTCGATCTCGTTCGCCAGTTCATCCACGAGATAGACGAGAGGACGACAAGGGCCGAAGACCGCAAGCGTTCCTCGTCTTCCCACGCTACCAGCAGCTCGATGCGGTCCGCCGCCTGGTGGCCGACGCCCGGACTAACGGGACCGGGCACCGATACCTGATTCAGCACTCGGCGGGAAGCGGAAGAGCTTCACTATCGCCTGGCTGGCCCACCAGCTCTCCACGCTCCACAATGCCGCCGACGAGCGGGTATTCGACTCGATCATCATTGTGACCGACCGCCGGGTGCTCGACCGCCAGCTCCAGATCACGATGCGGCAGTTCGAGCAGACCCTCGGCGTGGTGGAGAACATCGACACGACGAGCCGCCAGCTCAAGGAGGCGCTGGAGTCGGGCAAAACCATCATCGTCACCACCCTCCAGAAGTTCCCCGTGATCGCCGAGGAGATCGGGGAGCTGCCGGGGAAGCGCTTCGCGCTCATCGTGGACGAGGCCCATTCGTCGCCAGTCTGGCGAGAGCACCAAGAGCCTCAAGGCCGTGCTCGCTTCCGAAGACCTAGAAGAGGCGGAGAGCGAGGAGGCGAGGCCGAGAGTCCGGAGGAGGAGCTGGAGAGACACGCATCGTGGCCGAAGATGGAGCAGCGCGGGCGCTTGCCCAACCTGTCCACCTTCGCGTTCACCGCGACGCCGAAGCAGAAGACGCTGGAGCTGTTCGGCACGAAACGCCCTGACGGGAGGTTTGATCCCGTTCCATCTCTACAGCATGCGGCAGGCGATCGAGGAGGGATTCATCCTGGACGTCCTCGCAAGCTACACCACGTACACCGCCTACTGGCGGCTACTCAAGAAGATCGAGAACGACCCGCACTACGACCGGAAGAAGGCGGAATACCTGCTCAAGTCTTTCGTGGAGCTGCACCCGCACGCGATCGGGGAGAAGGTGAAGCTCATGGTCGAGCACTTCGCGGCGCAGATCCAAGCGCGAGATAGGCGGCAAGGCGAAAGCGATGATTGTGACCCGCTCGCGCCTGCACGCTGTGCGCTACCGGCGTGCCCTGGACCACGTATCTTGCCGAGCGCGGATATCCCCTTCAAGGCGCTGGTGGCGTTCTCGGGCACGGTGCAGGACCGCGGGCAAGTCCTACACCGAGGCGGGAATGAACGGCGCTGCCCAGAGACGCAGACGCGCGCAGGACCTTCGACCAGCCGGAACACCGGTTTCTGGTGGTGGCAAACAAGTTCCAGACCGGGTTCGATCAGCCGCTGCTGCACACCATGTACGTGGACAAGAAGCTCGGGGGGTCAACGCCGTGCAGACGCTCTCGCGGCTCAACCGGACGCACCCGGGAAGACCGGCACCACCGTGCTGGACTTCGCCAACGGCGCCGACGAGATCCGGGCTGCCTTCGAGCCGTACTACGAGACCACGTTGCTGTCCGAGGCCACCGACCCCAACCTGTTGTACGAGATTCAGACCCGTCTGGCCGCGTTCCCGGTCTACACCGAAGCCGACGTAGATGCCTTCGCGAAGGTGTACTTCGACGCCAAGGCCACCCAGGACCGGCTCTACGCCGTGCTCGGGCCGCTGGTCGACCGGTTTCAGGGCCTGGCGCGGGACGAGCGGCAGGAGTTCCGCAGCCAACTCATGGAGTACATCCGGCTCTATACGTTCTTGGCGCAGGTGCTGACCTTTTCCGACATTGACCTGGAAAAGCTCTACGTGTTCGCCCGCTATCTTCGGCGGCTCCTCCCAGAGACCGCGTCGAGCTGCCGCGCGAGGTACAACAGAACATCGACATGGAGTCGTATCGTCTCCAGCAGACGAGCAGCGGGAAGATCCCGCTCGAGCGCCGGCCCGGTACGCTCAACCCGGTCAGCGCCGGGAGCGGCTATCAGACCGGTCCGGAAGAGCTCGAGTCGCTGTCCCGGATCATCGCCGAACTCAACGAGCGCTTCGGAGTCAACCTCGGGCCCGAGCACCGGGTCACGCTGGGCCAGATAATGGAGAAACTCGACGACGATGCGGGCCTGGATGCCGCGGCACGTGTCAATACCCGGGAGAACGTCCGGCTCACCTTCGACCAGAAGGTGGAGCACGTGATCCAGGAGATCGTGGACTCGAACTTCGAGCTGTACAAACGCATCACCGATGACCGGGCCTTCGGTGAGGCGGTGAAGACCTTTCTGTTCGACCAATACTTCCGCGCCCACCGCAACGCGGAGGAGTTGATCAAGCGGGGCGAGTCGAAGACGCTCGAGTTCAAGTCCACCCTACGATGGAGTCTCAAGGAGGATCGCCAGGACGATAAGCTGGTGACACACGCAGCGCTCAAGACCGTAGCCGCGTTCCTCAACACCGAGGGCGGCGACCTGCTGATCGGGGTGGGCGACGACGGTTCGATCGTCGGCATCGAGCAGGACCGGCTGGAGAGCGACGACAAGTTCATGCGCCACTTGGCCCAGGTGGTGCGCAATGGACTCGGTGATCGGGCCGGAACGTGCATCGATCCCAAGACGCAGATCGTCCAGGGGAAGACCGTATGCGTCGTCAGCTGTCAGCGGAGCCCGGAGCCGGTTTTCCTCAAGTGGAAGGGCATGGAATCTGTGCCGGACGGCGACTTCTTCGTGAGGAGTGGTCCGGGCACTGTGAAGCTTCCGGCTGAGAGCGCGCGAGAATACGTGAGGACCCGGTTCGACCAGGACCCGAAGGTTACAGGCCGGTAATTCTTTCGTTTGCACCAATACATCAGAGTCGCCCCCTGATCAGATCGAGGGCCTCGTCGAGATCCGGAGCGAGCCGGAGGACCTCGACCAGCGGATCGGCCTTCAACTTCCGCATGCGCTGAGGGACCGTCCGGATGGTGAACCTGGTGACATCGAGCGAGTCGTTGACTTCGCTCCACTTGAGCGGCGTGGAAACCGGCGCGCCGGGCAGCGGCCGGACGCAGAAGGGTGACGCGAGAAGGCGGCCGGCTCCGTTCTGAACGTAGTCGACGTAGACCTTTCCGCCACGGCGGGAGACCTGCCGGGTGATGGTCGAGATGTCCGGCAACTCCGCGACGACTACTCTGGCGAGCAGCTCACCCAGGGCGCGGGCCTCGTCGTACGCGCACTGGCGCCCGAGCGGCACGAGCACGTGGAGACCCGAGGAGCCGCTGGTCTTGATGAAGCTGGGGAGGCCGAGGCTCCGGCACAGCGCGTACGTGGCCTCTGCCACCCGCACGACGTCGGAAAATGAGGCCTCCTTGGGATCAAGATCGAGGACGCACCAATCCGGCCGGTCGATGCTCGCGACGCGGCTCGCCCACATGTGCAGCGGGACCGTGCCGAGATTGATGATGTAGAGTAGGGTGGCTTCGTCGTCGCATATGAAGTAATCGATCTCACGCTGCGCCTGTTCGCTCCATTTCCGTTCGGTCCGGACCCAGTCGGGAATGAAGGGCGGAGCGTCCTTCTGGAAGAACGACTTCCCTTCGATGCCGTCGGGGTACCGGGTAAGCACCACCGGCCGGTCCTTCAGGTACGGCAGGATCCACCGGGCGATCGAACGATGGTACTCGATCAGGTCGCCCTTGGTGTATCCCTCCTCTGGCCAGAAGACCTTGTCGAGGTTCGAGAAGCGCTGAACGATCGGCTCCGGCTCCGGTGGTTCCAGTGACTCGCCGGCAGGATCGACCGCGTCGGTGTCACGGGGCGACTCGTCTTCCTGACGGATGCACTCCTCGGGCTCCTTGTCGTCCCGCTCACGCAGGAAGACCGGCTGGCGGAGCAACCCATCGTCGGTTCGCTCGGTGAACTCCACTTCGCACACGAGTCGTGGCTCGACCCAGATGGCGCCCTTCTCCTTCGGAATCGGACCGATACACGGCGGGTCGTCCCGCCGCATGCTTTCGAGGCGCGAGCGCAGGTCGGCGAGCTGCTTGTCGCTGAATCCGGTACCGGCGCTGCCGGAAAAGACGAGCTCCTTGCCCACGTATTGTGCCAGATAGAGCGCGCCGAATCCGCCGCGAGACCCCTTGGGCCTGGTGTACCCGACGATGACGAAATCGTCCGTGCGGCGGGTGCGGATCTTGAGCCAGGCCGGCCCTCGACCCGCGCGGTAGGGCGCGTCGGCCCGTTTGGCGACGATGCCCTCGAGGCCGAGGCGCCGCACCTGCTCGTAGAGCGCCATGCCGTCGCGCTTGAAGTGCTCGAGATACCGGATGGCGCCCGCGGGCGGAAGCAGCCGTTCGAGAATCGGTTTCCGTTGCTTGAGCGGCAGCGGGCGCAGATCGAAGTCCTCGAACGCCAGAAGATCGAACGAGAAAAACGTAACGGGGTTCTCCACCGTCGCTCGGCGGATATCGAGCGCCCTGCTCAGACGGGCCCGCTGCTGAAGCCGCTGGAAGCTGGGCCGCCCGGCGGCGTCGAGCGCGAGCACCTCGCCGTCGAGGAGCAGCCGGTCGAACGGCAACGCGGCGAGGGAGCGAATCACCTCGGGAAACTGGGACGAGAGGTCGTTCCCGTTGCGCGAGATGAGCCGGGCATCGTGGCCTTCGCGCACCGCGAGCAGGCGATACCCGTCGAGCTTGAGCTCGAAGAGCCACCCCTCCGCGGAGAACGGCTCGTCGCGCGTCTCGGCCAGCATGAGCTTCACTGTCTCGGGGCGCGGGGGCTTCCGCGGCGCCCCGAGCCTGGTCAACTCCTTCCGCACGGCGTCGGCCGGGCTCTGGCCGGCCTTCAGCTCCTCGACGGTGAGTCCGGAGAGTACCGACTCCTCCGGCGGCTCGGGAACATCGGCGCCGGCGTATGCGTCCCGCTCCTTGATCAGCAGCCAGTCGCGGTCGCTCTTCTTGATCTTCACGAGCGTCCATACGCCGTGGAGCTTTCGCCCCCGCAGCTCGAAGAGCAGCTTTCCCTTCTCCAGTCCATCGGCGTGATCGCCCACGGGGACCCACTGGCCGCGATCCCAGACGATCACAGCCCCCGCGCCGTAATTCCCCTCGGGAATGAGTCCCTCGAAATCACCGTACTCGAGCGGGTGATCCTCAACGTGGACGGCGAGCCGCTTGTCCGCGGTGTCGTACGACGGTCCCTTGGGCACGGCCCAGGATTGCAGGACGCCGCCCATCTCGAGGCGGAGGTCGTAATGCAGGCGCCTCGCGGCGTGCTTGTGAACGACGAAGAGGCCGCCAGCCGGCGCGGCGGGTTTCTTCGCGACCGCGCCGGCCGGCTCGGGGGTGCGAGCCAGCTCACGCTTGGCTCGGTATGCGGCGAGAGGATCGGGCTTCTTGGTAGCCATGAGGGTGAAAGTTAGGGGGTCCGGAGTCCAGGGTCTAAGGTCGAGGGTCTCGACGTTCGACTCTCGACCCTCGACCCTCGACTTTGGACCTTCGACCCTCGACTCGCTTGCGTGACGCCCTCCCCGCGTTATTGTCAATCGTATGCCTGCCCGCTCGATGGCCTCCGCCACGATTTCCTTCGGACTGGTCTCGGTCCCAGTCAACCTGTTTTCCACCAGCGAGTCCGCCGCCAGTATCAGCTTCAATTTGGTGCACAAGAAGGACGGAACTCGCCTGAAGCAGCAGTACATCTGCCCCAAGGACGGGGAAGTGGTGGAGAGGGACGAGATGGCGAAAGGCTACGAGTTCGCCAAGGGGCAATATGTCGTCTTCTCGCCGGAGGAATTGAAGGCGCTCGACGAGAAGGCCACTAACACCATCGACGTCAACGAATTCGTCCCTCTCTCCGAGGTAGACCGTCTCTATCTCGAGAAGGCCTACTTCCTCGGCCCGGACAAGGGTGGCGAGCGGGCCTACCGGCTGCTGAGCAAGGCGCTGGAAGAGACCGGCCGCGCGGCGGTGGGACAGTATTCCGCACGTGGCAAGCAGTATCTGGTGCTGGTGCGCCCCATGGACGGCGTGCTCGTGATGGAGCAGCTCCACTATCAGGCGGAGCTTCGCAGCGCGGCAGACGTCCCGATCCCCGACGTGCCCGTCAAGGAGGGCGAGCTGGCACTGGCGCGGCAGCTCATCGAGCAGACGGCTACCGACGAGTTCCATCCGGAGAACTATCGCGACACGGTCCGGGAGCGCGTGCTCGACGCCATCCAGCAGAAGGTCGACGGTCAGGAAATCACGGCGGAGGTCAGCGAACAGCCGGAGACGAAGATCCTCGACCTGATGGAAGCACTCAAGGCGAGCCTCGGCAAGAAGGGCGGCGCCGAGAAGAAGTCCGCCAAGTCATCCTCCTCCGAAACCACCAAGCCAGCCAAGAAGAGGGCCCGCAAGGCCTCGTAGACGATGCGCGCCTTCGTGGGCACCAGCGGATGGTCGTACAAGGAATGGAAGGGGAGCTTTTATCCGTCTGAGCTCTCCGCGGATGGTATGCTGCAGTACTACGCCGGACGCTTCCCGGCCGTAGAAGTCAACAACTCGTTCTATCGGGTGCCGAGCGAGCGCATGCTGATGCAGTGGGCGGAGCAAGTGCCGGCCGAGTTCCGGTTCGTGCTCAAGGCCTCTCGGCGCATCACCCACATCAATCGCCTGACCGCCGCGGACGATTCGCTCGACTATTTCCTCCGGATCGCGAATGTCCTGGGCGACCGTCGGGGTCCGACCCTGTTCCAGCTCCCCCCCAGCCTCAAGAAGGACCTCGGTCGACTCCAGGAGTTTCTCGGCAGACTCCCGCGGGAATGGACCGCGGCGATGGAGTTCAGGCATGCCACCTGGTTCGCGGACGATGTGTACGACGCGCTTCGGGCCCGCAATGTGGCGCTCGTGGCGGTGGACGAGGACGCGGAGGAAGGGCCCGGCGCTCCGCTGGTACCGACGGCCTCGTGGGGCTACATCCGGATGCGGCGGGGGGCGTACACCGAGGCGGAGCTGGAGTCGTGGGCGCGGCGAATCGGCGAGCAACCGTGGGCGGAGGCATACGTCTTCGTCAAGCACGAGGAGGGCAAGGAGACCGGGCCGGGAGCGGCCGGCGAGATGCTCAAGGTGATGAGCTACTCCACCACGTAAGCTTCCATGGCGAAATATTCCGCGAGTCCGAGGCGGTCCAGCTCGGCGGCGGTGCCCGTGTTCCGCGCCTCGACCCGCTGCCAGAACTCCCGCTCGTCCGGGCCCGGGAAGGGCGCCGTGTCTTTCTGTGACTGGTGCTTGAAGATCGCCTGGACCTTGAGCCGCAGTTCTTCCTGCGCCAGCGGCACGAGATAGGTGGCCTCCGTCACCGGCCATTCCTGCCAGGCGCCCCGATACAGCCATACCTCCGGCCGCTCGTGGCCCGCCGACACCAGCTCGGCCAGGGCGCGGTCGATGGCCTCCTTGCACATCCGATGCGTGCCATGCGGATCGGAGAGATCCCCCGCGACGAAAATGATGGACGGCTCGATCTCCTCGAGCAGGGCCCGCACGATGGCCACGTCCGCCGGACCGACTGGATCCTTCTTGACCTTGCCGGTCTGATAGAAGGGCAGATCGAGGAATCGGGCGGCACGATCATCGAGGCCCAGGGTGCGAACACCGGCCACCGCCTCGGACTCGCGGATCATGCGCTTGATATCCTGGACCTCCTCGATATCCACGTCACCTGGATGCTTCCGCGCGAGGAACTCGTCGAGCCTCGCGCCGAGCCGGTCGACGGCGTCGGTACCGATGCGGCGCTCTCGCGCCAGCCGTCTCAGGAAGTCCAGATGACGGCGCACGTCGTGGTCGAATACGGCCAGATTGCCGCTGGTCATGTACGCAACGGTGATCTCGTTACCGTTCTCCACCAGCTTGTGAAGGATGCCGCCCATCGAGATGACGTCGTCGTCGGGGTGCGGCGAAAAGCAGATGATCCGCTGATCGCGCGGGAGCTTGGATCGTCCCCGGATCTTGGCACCGAGCGCGTTGAACACCTCGCCGTTCAAGGCTCCGGGAGTGCCGGAGCGGGCCACCAGGGACGAGAGCCGGTGCTCCGCGTAGTCCGCCTGGGTCAGCTTGAGGATCGCCTTGCCGGTCTGGCGGGAGAGCCACGCCACCGCTCGCACCTTGAGATCCGGCGTCCACTCGACGGGTCCGAGGAGCCAGGGTGTGGCGACTCGTGTGAGCGCCGCGGCCGCGGCCCGATCGAGATAGGCCGTGGTCTCGGCGTGGGTCTGAAGGAAAGTGGCGGCCACCTCGTGGTCCACTTCTCCCTCGACGGCCCGGCGCACGATCGCCGACTTGTGCTCTCCGGTGGCGAGAATCAGAATCTCCCGCGCGTCGAGAATGGTCGCCACCCCCATCGTGATGGCCTCGCGCGGCACATTGTCCTCACCGAAGAAATCAGCGGCCGTGTCCTTTCGCGTCACCAGATCGAGCGTCACGAGCCGGGTGCGGCTCTCGAGCCCCGAGCCCGGCTCGTTGAAGCCGATGTGACCGGTACGGCCGATGCCGAGGAGCTGAAGATCGATCCCGCCGGCCGCCGTGATCGCCTCTTCATAGCGCCGGCAGTCGGCCTCGACCCGGTCGCGCGGGACATCGCCTCTGGGGATGTGGACGTTCTCGGGAAGGATGTCGAGCTGGGAGAAGAGATTCTCCCACATGAACCGGTGGTAGGAGTGGAGGCTCCCCGGGTCCATCGGGTAATACTCGTCGAGATTGAACGTGATGACATTGGCGAAGCTGAGTCCCTCCTCGCGGTGCAGGCGGACCAGCTCGCGATAGGCGCCGATCGGAGTGGAGCCGGTAGCGAGGCCGAGTACCGGGCGGCGGCCGATGAGCGCGGAGTTCCGGATGACCTCGACGATCCGCCGCGCTGCGTGGCGGCCGATGTCGTCGTGATCGTCCACGATGACGGTGCGGATGCGCTCTGGGGGACTCATCGGGATTGTGCCAAGCTAAGGGCGGCGGGCCCGCGGTGACAACCGTCGATATCAGAAAGTGGAGCCGATCGAGAAGTGGAGGTGCAGGCGCCGCCGGCCGCTGGTGGCCAGTGGGTCGATCGGGTCGCCGTGCGAAAGGGCCCCGAGCACGTCCTGGGGCGAGCGGAGATCGAGGGGTGAGGGATTGAGTTTGTACCCGACGGCCACCTCGAGCGCTCCCACCGCGGTCTGATAACCGAATCCCACGCCGGCAGCGGCGAAGAGGTCTTCCTGGTCCAGCTCTCCCGCGTTCAGGGCGAACCGACTGTCGGGCGTCCAGATCTTGCCGGCATCGAGAAAGAGAAACCCCCGCCAGGCTTCGCCGAAGCCGGGGATCGGCAGCTGCAATTCGGCACTGCCGATCAGGCGCGCGAGCCCGCCCACCGGCGCATAACGGTCGGCCACCGTGTCGACCACGCCACCATTCTGGGACTCGAGCCGCACTTCGGGAAGCTTGGGCCCGACGAGCTGGCTTCCCCACCCCCGCACGTCACGGGTTCCACCGGCCGTGAAAGTCACGTCCCGCAACCGCAGCATCGACACGAATGGCGATTCGCTTCCGATGCCCGTCAGACTGTTGCCGTACGGGAAGATCCGGCCCGCCCCACCCCGGAAGGTGAACCCCACTTTCTGGGTGAGCGGCACGAAGGCCGACGCGCTCATGTCGAGCAGCAGATACTCGCTCGTATTGAAGAAGGGAGTGGTGATCTCGACGCGCGGGCGCACTACGTACCCCTGCCGCGGGTTGGCAATCCGGTCGAGGCGCCCGTAGGTCCCTTCGAGGCTGAGGGCGCTGCGATTCCTGCTCGTCTCCAATGCTCCGGCCGCCCCCGGGGGCGCCAGGCCGAGCAGCGGGAGAAATTGGATAGGGTCGAGGTTCTCCCCGAATCCGTAACTGTAGATCCGGCGATACGAGATGGCATAGCCCAGGGAAATCGCTCGCAACGGCTCAGGCGAATACGCCAGTGTACCCTCCAGGCCCGCGGCAAGTGAGCGATCCCGGATGTCGTTTCGGTACTCGGTGAACGGCCCGCCCGCGGCGGAGAGACTGCGGTTGCCGACATACGGTTGGAACAGGGTCAAGCTCAGCCGATAGAGCTGCTCCGAGGGGCTCTCGAGCGCCAGGAGGCCCGTCTGAGCGGTGGCCGTGGCGGTGAATGTGCGGAGGCCGCCAAATACGCTCCGATCGGTCCAATCAGTCTGAGTGGAAAGACCGCCGCCCGCCTGCACCCCGACTTCGCCACGAATGAGATGCGGGGGATTTTCCGTCACCTTGAGCCGGAGGGCGACACTCGAATCGTCGGCCTCATTGCGCGGGACATCCAGCAGGGCCAGGCGCACGATGTCCATCTGCGTCAGTTGCTGGCGACCCTGCTCGAGCAGCTTGCCGTCGTACCAATCGCCCCGGCCGAGGGGAAGCTGGCGGATATAGTCTCGAGCAGGCACGGTCTCGTTGCCCGTGACCTCGATCGCCCGGATCCGGGCACGGTTCTCCGTCCGAGTCTGCACCGTCACATCGGCGGTGTTGGCGGAGGTGTCCACGGTCGCGATGGTCCGTGCCGTGGCGAAGGGATAGCCGTGCTCCCGAAACCAGCGCGTCGTGGTGTCGGCAAGCGCCCGACGTTCGTCCTGCCCGAGTCGCCCCTTTGTTTGTCCTTCGTGCTTCAGAAATTCCTCCCAGTCCCTTCGCGCATCCGGCGGGATCGTCAACCGATCGGGATCTCCGGTGAATCGGATCGAATCGATCACGACGGGCGGACCCTCTTTCACGACGAAGGTCACGTCGACGACGTCGGGCTTGGCGTAGTACTGCACGTCGTAGTGGACCTGTGCCCTCGGATATCCGGCGTTGTGGTACCGATTCCGGAGCCGGATGACGTCACGCTGCAGCTCGAGCGGGTCGAAGGGATGCGCGCCCACCGGCGAGACGAAGGGAAGAAAGCCGAAGAAATTCCGGAGACCCGCCAGGCTGCCTCGCGGAGTCAGAGAAATGCGACTTCTGAGATCGTCCTCGCGGAGTCCGCTCTTATCCTCGAACTCAAAGGAAATCGAGCGCACCTCGGTCTTGGAGCCGATCCGCGTCAACGACTCCTGTGCCGGGAGCGCCCGGGTCGCGCCCAGCAGGGACAGCGCAATCGGGGCCCACCGGCTAATACGCATACCGGCCACGGAACGAGATGCCCGACGGCAGACTCCCCCCGCGAAGATTCGCGCGAAGCCACCTGCGTGCCGCGTACTCCAGCTCGAAGCCCGGTCCGAGGTTCTCGCCGGGAGTACTCGTCGAACCGCTGCCGAGCGGCAGCTTGAGATTGAGGAAGAAGCGGTCTGAGATGTATCGGCCGGCGGTCAGGTTGAATCCACTCGTGCCGTCCTGCTTGATCTGGAACACGTCGAACCCGAGGCTTCGGCCGGCCGCGCCCGAGATGGCCTGCGAGAGCTGGCCGAAGGCGACCTGTTTGCCCGACGTGCCCTGGCCTCCACCCTCCAGCAATGCGTTGTCGGACGCGGGGTGACCGGTGACGATGTAGGAGAGCACGTCCTCCTGGCTCATCGTGGGATCGGACGTGAATTCGAGCGCGAGGCTGTCCAGCCGTCCCTTGGCGGCAACCGTGATCACCACGCCTTCATCCTGTCCACTGCCCTGCGTCGGAACCTGATATTCGGCCCTCACGTCGAGTCTCGTGGAGTCCACGGGACCGTTCAGGTCGATCTCTCCGCCGGTGAGCCGGAAGGTGCGTCCCGACAGATCGAGGGTGCCCCGGCCAGGGACCGGGCTGACTTTGCCGACGAACTGCATGTCACCTCCGGGCTCCTGCCGGAGTCGCATGTTGCCGGCCAGCTCGATGTCGGCCTCGGGCGACTTGCGACGGCGAATCCACACCCTGCGCGGGAGCCGCAGCTCGATGTCCATGCGAATCCGGCTCATCAGGCCTGGTGTTTCCGTTGTCCTGGCGAGGACGGCCGGCCCGAAGTCCCGCGCCAATCGCCTCATGTCCTCGGCCGAGAGCTCCACGCGCTCCACCTTTGCCGCGGCGGCCTCGGCGCCGACGAAGACATCGGTCGGTCCGAGGTTGAGCCCACCGGTCACGGACGGCCGGTTCACCGAACCGGTGATCTGAAGCTTTCCGGAAGCGGAGCTCCTGAGCGTAGGGGAGTCGGAGACGCGGAAGTTGTCGAGCGTGGCCGTAAGCTCGACGCCGGGATCGGTGAGCGGGCGAAGGTGAATGACCCCCTGTCCGTCAAGCACTTCCTTCTTGCCGGTCGTCAGTCGCAGGCGATCGATGCGAAGATCCTCGCCTTCGACCCGGCCGGAGAGCTCGCCGCCCTGATAGCTCACCCCGAGCGACGGCAACGTGAGATTCAATCCGCCGAGCGCGATCGTTCCCTTCGCGCGCGGGGCGTCGAGCTTACCGGCGACTTCCGCATTTGCGGTCAGGGTGCCGGCGAGGTCCGTCGCGGCGTCGGGCGGAAGGAGGGGCTGAAACAGCGCGAGGTTGAAACTGTCGGCGCGGACGCGCAGGCCGAGGGTATCCACACTGGCCCGATCGACCCCGAACGCCTCCGAGGTATCGGCCGGAGCAAGGGTGAGCTTGTAGGGAAGCGTTCCGGCGATCGTCACCCGCCCGCCGGCAGTGGGCGCCGCCTCGGCATCGATGAAGAGTCCGGTGCTCTTCCAGTCGAGATTCGCCCCCACCCGCCCCGCCACTTTTCCGTCCCGGTCGATGACGGCGAGACCTGCTTTCCCCTGAAGGGTGGGGTCACTGGCGCGCCCGGAGAGATGGAACTTGCCGTCGAGCTGCCCGCCAATGGGAATGAGACCCGCCGAGCGGAAGGCGTCGAGATCGAGCCCCTGGATCCCGAGGGTGATATCGCTCGAATGCTTGAGATCGAATATCCCGTCAGCGGTGATCTGGCGATTCCCGGCGGTGAGCGCGAGTCGATCGACCAGCACGCGCGGCCCAAGCTCGAGTTTGGCCGTCCGATCGAGGGACCACGCCCGGCTCCCCTCTTTCAGATCGAGACGCTGCAAGGCGGCGCGGATCGTGTCGCCAGCGACGGTGCCCCGAAGCCTCGTCGCCAAATGGATGCTGTCGCCGAACTGGGCGTCGGCATCGAGAGCGACGACGGAGTCGTATCGTGCGACCGCCCGAAAGATCGGAACCGACACCTTGCCGAGGGCGGCGCCGGCGACATGCAGCTCGCCGCGGACTCCGCTGAGACGGGTGCTGTCCATCGTGCCGCTGGCCGCGAGGGCGACCTTTTCCATGAGGGTGCCCGCGTACACCACGCTGTGCGCCTCGCCCTGTCCGCCGAACTGCCACTCGTAAGCCGGTCCCTTGAGATTCAGGGCCACGCGCGCCGAGTCCATCGAGACAGTGTCACCGATGAGCGAGGTGAGCGGCGCAAGATCGCCGACGCGGCCCGCGATCCGGAGAAGTCCCGGAGGCACGCCTTTCCGGAGAGCGACCGTCCCATGGCCGTCCAGTTGCGCGACGTTCGAGCGAATTTCCAGAGTATCGACCTTGATCGTGCCTTCCCTGGCACCCAGCACGAGATGGGCGCCGAGGAGTCGGGCCTCGCCCATGCCACCGATCGCATCGACGGTACCGCCGATCGATCGGAGCCCGGCGCTATCGGTCTTGGCATCGAGCGCGAATTTCCCCTCGATCCTTCCATCGGCACCCTTCCGCCCGATCCATTTGGCGAGATGCTCGAGCAGCAGCGTGCCCTCGGTGTGCAGCGCCGTGGCTTCCTTCGCCATGCTGCCATGGGCGGTGGCCCCGACCCTTCCATCGGGCCCTTCGAGCGTGAGCTGCCCACGCAGCTCCTTCCGCTCCATCGCGAGAGCGAGCCGGCCACCGGTCAGTGAGGCGTCGTTCACGCTCGAAGGTGTGAGCTGGAGATCCACCCGGGTTCGGCTGCTGTCACCGGCGCCGGCGACGGTGGCCGTGAAGGTGGCGTTGAGATCGCTGTGCAGCCCCGCGCGACCTAGAAGGGCGCCGAGGTCGAGAGAGTCGGCCCGGCCCTTCCTGACCGAGAAGACCGGCGATTCGGCGAGGGGCGTGCCGTCTCCCGCCACCTCGATCGTGCCGCCGTTGGTGTTCATCGCGGCTTCGTAGGTGAGCCGCTGCCCGTTGAGCGCGGCTTTGAGCGTGCCGTGAATGAGAACGGGGCCGGCACGCTCCATCAAAGAGCCGAGGTCCACGCTGTCGGCGACAACCCGGTTGAGCGTATACGATGCCGTGGAATCAAACGGGCGGGCCACGAGGTCGGCGACGACACGGCCGCCTTGAATCCCGCCCCGCATGGCGACCTTCGCCGTCCCCCGCTCGAGCCGGGCAACGGCGGCAAGGCTATCCACCCGCCGGTGTCCGTAGCGAAGCTCGTCGAGCCTCACGTCGGCGACCCCCACCACCTCGCCGGGAGTGGTGCCACTGCCGCTGAGCGAGAAGCGGCCGTTGAGCGGCGCGGCCAGGGTGTCCCCGAGCAGCCGGCCGAGATCGACGCCGGCAATGGTGCCATTGGTAACACGGTAGGTCACGGTATCACCGAGATGGGCCGTGGCCAAAGCGGTAATGCGTCCACCGCCGACGGTCAGATCGGGCTGGGCGATCAGACGGCCGGCGCCGAGCGAGATCGTCGCACGCCCGACCGGGAGCCGCTCGCCCGACTGGCGGACCGCCGCGATATCGAGCCGCCCCGTGAGATCGGCCGCTTCAACAGCAAATCCACGACCGGCGACGGCGAATCGGACATCCAGCGTCGAGTCGGACTGGGCGCCGGCGAGCGTCCGCGCCACCGCAGCCGTGCCCGGGATCCGGGTGGCGGAGCCGGAGAACCGATAGGAGGGTATCGAGTCGAACGGCCTGATCCATCCGTCGAGGGCCAACGTTCCCGCATCGGCGGCACCTCGCAGCTTCACCAGGGCCCGGCCGCGAGCGACGTCGCTGTGCAGATCGAGCCTCCGGAGCGAAGTCGTGCCGACACGGGACTCGGTGACCCGCATGTCCGCGGTGCCCAAGGCGCTGTCGAGGGGTCCCCGCAAATCGGCTCGTACGGTCCCGTCGATGCTGCCGGCCGGCCCATCGCTCGATAGTGTCGACGGATCGAGACGCCGCACGGTGCCGTCGAGCCGGAGTCCCCGTGCCTTCCCCCTGTCCAGCTCGGTGCTCCCCGTGAGCGCCAGCGTTCCCTTCCCGATGCCGGCATGGAGATGTGCGGTGACGACGTTGTCTCGAGCGTCCGCCCTGGCATTCAGCTCGAGGGCGCCACGCCTGGCCACCGACGGCACCATCGGAGCGATGTCGGCCAATGCGAGGGGGGACGCCTCGAGGCGAAAGTCCAATCGCTCGAGCAGGCGCGCGTCGTCGAACCGCCGCGGCAGCATCACGCGCCCCGCGACGGTGGTGCGCTCCGTCTGGATTCTGATCGGATCGAAGTGGTAGAAGTCGGCGGAGACCTCGCCCCGAGTCGCCACGGCAAACCATACCGGGCTCGCCGGTGGCGCGACCGCCAGGTTGAGGCGCTCGACTCCGGCCGTCACCTGGTCCCCCACCTGGAGGTCACGAACGCGCGCGGTGAGCCCCCGTACCCGCAAGAGGGAATCCGGTGAGAATTGGGCGGCGAGTTCGGCGTCACTGACCTCGATCACCCCGACGCCGAACCCCTCACCACCGGTGGTATCGGTGGACTTCCGAAGCGCCTCGGCGAGATCCCACGTCTTTCCCTGGCGCCGCGCTGTGGCCCTGACTCCCTCGACGTCGATCTCACGCAGGTGCATTGGAGAACCGCGAAGCTCGCCAATAGAGTAGCGGGCGGTCAGCCGATCCACCCGCGCCAGCTCGCGGCCATTGCTCACCAGCACGACTCCCTGGAGCGCCAGCCCGCCGAACCAGTTGCCACTGGCCCGCGCGACTTCCAGCCGATATCCCGGATTGAGCGGAACGAGACCGGCCAGCCGCCGCACCACCCACGTGGCAACCGACGGAAGCTGAAGCAGCCCTACGACGGCAACGACGAGCATCAGCAGGCACGCCATGGCGATACGTGTGCGCCGAAACCGGCGGGCCGGCGGTGGGGAGGGCAATCGAACTCCGTGTCAGGGGGTCGCGAAGCATGCCGGCATGAAGTCCCGCTTCAGTGTCGCCGAACGGACTTGGCCCCACTATGACGGGCGTCACACCCCTGCACGAGACGAACCTCAGAGCCGGGTGAGGAAGGTCACTTCAGAGCCGAGTGAGGGAGATCACTTCGATTCCCATGCGAACGGCCTAACCTGATCTCGAGCGGCTCCATCGAGCTCCTGGAAATTACGGAGGTAGCAATGTCCGACTATCGAAGCTGGAATGAGGAGGACGCGTGGTGGCGCCAGAATTTTTCCTCGCGCCGGTACGCCGCGGGTCGCGAGTACGAAGAGTTCCGGCCGGCATTCCAATACGGCTACGAATCGGCGAATCATCATCTCGGGCGCATGTGGAACGACGTCGAAGCCGATCTGAGGACCGGATGGGACAAGTTCGAGGGGAGGGGCCCTGGTGGTGCCAAGTGGGAGGACATCAAGGATGCAGTCAAGGACGCCTGGCACCGGATGACCGGCCATCACGACGTGGACACCGAGAAGATGGCCGAATTCGAGAGAGAGCGGTTGTCGGGAGGGGTGCAGTCGGGAAGCCGGAGGAAATGAGGCGTCAGCTACCAGCTGTCAGGTATCAGCTGTGGACTGCCCTTCGGTCATCTCGGGCGCCTGGAGACTGCGAGCGACGTGATCCAGTGCCCCGATTTCCGGCAGTTCCTCCCCCGGGATTCCGAGGTCCCTGAACCGCCGAGCCGACACGAGCACCCGGGTCTCGAGCGATCCCACGGCGTTGTTGTAGCTCTCGACCGCGCGGTCGAGCCCGCGCCGCAGCTCGTCGAAATGCCCCGCCATCGTGCCGAGCCGCTCGTAGAGCACACGACCCAGCTCGCTGATCTCCAGGGCATTCCGGGCGATCCGCTCCTGGCGCCAGCCATAGGCTATCGCCCGCAGCAGCGAGATGAGCGTCGTGGGACTGGCGGGGATCACCTGCTGCGACACCCCGAACTCGATGAGCGACGGATCGTGCTGGCAGGCGGCGCTGAAGAACGTCTCGCCCGGCAGGAACATGACCACGAAATCGGGTGCCGGCTGGAACTGGTTCCAGTACGCCTTGCTGCCGAGGCTCACCATGTGGTCGCGCACCTGGCGCGCGTGATCCCTGAGCAGGACTTCCCGGGCCCCGTCATCGAGATTGCCGTCGACGGCATCGAGATAGGCGGCAAGCGGCGCCTTGGCATCCACGACGACCGTCTTCCCGCCGGGTAGCCGAACCACGAGGTCGGGCCGCAACCGGCCATCCTCGCCGACGGTGGTCGCTTGCTCCTCGAAATCGCAGTAGTCGAGCATCCCCGCCATTTCCACCACCCGGCGGAGCTGAATCTCGCCCCAGCGTCCGCGTACCTGTGGCGCGCGGAGGGCCTTGACCAGATTCCCGGTCTCGGCCTGGAGCGCCTGCTGGGTGAGCGCCATTGCCTTCACCTGCTCGACCAGACCAGCGTAGGACGCTACCCTCTCCTTTTCGACCTCCCGAATCCTCAGATCTACCCGCACAAGCGCCTCGTGAAGGGGACTCACCAACTCCTCCACCGCATGACGACGCTTCTCCAGATCCGACGCGGCAGTCTGCTGAAACTCGCCCAGCTTGGTCCGCGCCAGCTCGAGAAACGATTGGTTGTTCTGCCGCAACGCTTCGGCCGACAACGCGCCGAACGCTTCCCGGAGCCTGCCCTCGTCGCCGGCGAGCAGGTCGAGCTTCTCGGATGAGGCCCGCCGTTCCGCTGCCACCCGTTCCTCGAGCCGCGCGAGACGGCCCCGGAGGACGAGCCAGGCAAGGCCGGCACCGAAGATGAGGCCTACCGTGAGCGCGATGAAGGCGTCGAATTCCATGAGGTCAGGGCTGCCGTTGCAGGAAGCGGGAGAAGATCAGCAGGTGGCTCGCGATGATGAGGGGCACCAGAAAGGTCGGCAGCAGGCTCAACGGCAGATGCAGGAGTGCCGCCATGGACGATGGGTCCGCGAGCCCCAGCCTCGTTGCGGTGGCCACGACGAAAATGATGTCGGCCAGTCCGAGGAGATTCCACGCCAGAACGACGGGGCGGGCGCGCTGCAGATCGGACACGAAGAGCACGAGCACGAGTGCCAGTGTGGCCACCACGATATCTCCCCAGCCACCTGGCACCGCGAACGCGTACGGCAGCTGGCCCCGCGAGTACAGAACCAGAAAATAGGCGCCCGCAAACCGGGTGACGTGAAAGGCGATGAATGCCCGCGGGCGGATCGAGCTCAGCCAGGCGCGGAACCCCGGCAGAAAAACGCCGGCCATGGTGACGGCGATCGTCAGGCTGGCGACAATAAGCTGGGGGGTCGGCGGCCGAAGATGCGCGATCCTGCCCGAGGCGCTGAGCCCGATCGCGACGGCGAGCCAGAGGAGCGCCGTGAGCAGGTAGGGGCGGCTCGAGGGGAAATCAGTCGGCATGAATCCACCAGGGTTGAGTGTGGAACCCGCCTCGCCTCGGGCCGGTCGACGGGGCTAACATACTCCGTAGAACATTCGAACGAACATTCGAACCCACGGAGCGCTCGACCATGACGTCCATACCTTCCTCTTCCCGCCCCCCCGGATCACGTCCTGTCATCGACAGCGGGACCTTCTACCTTGGCAGCGATCTTCCCGTCCGCCGGCTCGGTTTCGGCACCATGCGCCTGACCGGCACCGGCGTCTGGGGCGAACCGGCCGATCGGTCGGAGGCCATCGCCGTCCTGCGCCGGGCCGTCGAGCTCGGTGTCACCCTGCTGGACACCGCCGATTCCTACGGCCCCGAGGTGGCCGAACGCCTCGTCGCCGAGGCTCTGTATCCGTATCCCAAGGACCTGGTGATCGCCACCAAGGCGGGCTTTCAGCGGCCTGGCCCCGGCAAGTGGGTCGAGGACGGACGTCCGGAGCACCTGCGTGAGGCGTGCGATGGCAGTCTTCAACGGCTCAGACTCGAGCGCATCGACCTCTTTCAACTTCACCGGATCGACCCCAACGTGCCACTGGACGACCAGATCGCCACGCTGCTCGATCTTCAGCGAGAGGGGAAGATTCGCTACATCGGGCTCTCGGAAGTGAAGGTGCCGCAGATCGAGGCGGTGCGCCGCCACACGCCCATCGCGTCGGTACAGAACCGCTACAGCCTGGTGGATCGAGGGTCGGAGGACGTCGTCGATTACTGCACGCGGGAAGACATCGGCTTCATCCCCTGGTACCCGCTCGGAACCGGAAGTCTGGCCAAGCCGGGGGGCCCGCTCGCCCGGGCGGCGGTGCGGCTGGGCGCGCAGCCATCGCAGATCGCGCTCGCCTGGCTGCTTCGCAGGTCGCCCGTGATGCTCCCGATTCCGGGGACATCGAAGGTGGAGCACCTGGAGGAAAACTGCGCCGCCGGGTCGATCACCCTGGACGATCGCACCATGAGAGAGCTGGAGACGCACACGGTGTCGGCGTGAGCGAGGCTCACGATTGAGTGTCCGCGATCTCCTCCATGGTCCGGCCGGTCACGGCCGACGTCGTGTTTTCCGCCACCACGTCGGATCCGGGGTCGGCATGATCGTCCCGGTGCTTGATGAGGAGCCATTGGGCGCGCTTCGGATCGCCCCGCCGGGTTCGCACGAGTACCCATGATCCCTTGAGCCGCTTGCCCTGGAGCACGAATTTGAAGTCGCCCTTCTCGTAGCCGCGCCGGAGACCCTCGACCGGATCGGGATCGTCGCCGCCGTACTTGTACGTGCCACGGTCCCAGACCATCACCGTCCCTCCACCGTATTCGCCCGCGGGAATGGTCCCCTCGAACGCGTTGTATTCGATGGGATGGTCTTCGACCTGCATGGCCAGCCGCTTGACGGCGGGATCGAGACTCGGACCCTTGGGCACCGCCCAGCTCTTCATCACGCCGTCGAGCTCGAGGCGCAAGTCGAAGTGCAGGTTGCGGGCAGCGTGCTTCTGGATGACGAACGCCAACTTCTTCGTCCTTGCCGCACGGCCGCCCGATGGCTCCTTCGTCTTCGTGAAGTCCCGCTTCCGCCGGTATTCGGTGAGCTTCTCCTTCTTTCTCATTCCGACACTCCGATCTTCCCGGCGCGGGGCCCGCGCCTCACGGCGGTCATCACTCGCTCGTAGTCGAGCTCCGTCCCTTCGCGCGCGGCGCGAAGGAGGAGCGCCCCACGACTCATGTCTCCCCGCCCCACGAAGGACGACGGAAACAACAGCCGGTCGCCGAAGGCCTCCACAAGGATGTCCACGTATTTCCCGGTCGCGACACTGCCGAGAAGGACGACTTCGAGCGCCCGGCGAGCAGCCAGCGGAGCCAGGTCGCGCTCCAGCGGCAGGCGGTATCGGGCATCGTCGACGCTGATCTCGCCGCTGCCGAACTCCCGCAGATCGCTCACGCCGATCGTCGTCGCGGCCGTCACCAGGCCGCGATTGGTCGTGATCACCTGGATGGCGGACGCGCCGAGATCGGGTGCGGCAAACCGTTCGGCGTACGCGAGCTTGCCCCGAAAGTAGAGCCCGCTGAGAAAGCTGAAGGCCTCGCCCAGGCTTACCGAGTCCCCAATCCGCAGGCGTTCCGCCAGAGGGAACCGGGCCTCGCCTCGCATGAGGAACCCGGCTCGCTTGCCACCGCAGTGGGCCGGGGAGAGGAGAAAGACGCGGGCAACGGGGGCGTCGGGAGCGGGATCGATGAGCACGATGGAAATCTGGCGGCCTCGGAATTCAGCCGCGGTGCCGATAGTCACCGGGGAGGCTGGCGGAGATCGCAGCTTCGGGATATGTTCGGGTAAGAAAAGGTCCGAGGATACCCTGATGTCAACCAGAGATTCGTCGTCCCCACGCCGCACCCGCTACGCCGGCCTCAGGCTCGCCAGCGGTGTGCAGCTCAAGTATTTCCTCCGCTACCACCGGCTCCCAGCCGGTATGAACGATGGTCGAGCGCAGGTGATCCAACGAGTGCTCGATTATGTCGACCGCGGCGCGCTCACCGCCGAAACGGTCGACCGCGCCATCGTCGAGTTCCTCGAGTACCGGAACAAGCGAGTCTACCTGTTCAAGGCGGACCGGGCCACGCTCGAGCGGCTGGACGAGGCCCCATTCACCCACCGGATCGGCCGGTGGTCGGAGGCCAGGATCGAAGCACAGCCCGAATCCCCTCGGCAGAACTACGCTTACGTAGACCCCCGCCACATCCGCGTCACCTTCAGCGAGACGCACCGGCATCCCGCCGTCAGACTGGCGGAGGAGCGGGTCGGGTGGCGCCGGGTGGGCAAGGTGATCGTGCTCGACGTCGATCGGCAGAGCGGGTTCGTGACGCTGAGCTACGACTCGCCTGGCCGGATTCATCCGCACGGGCACCGGCCGCTCGACTATTTCGCCCATTATCGGGCCAGGGCGGAGGCCCTCCTCGGCGGGCCGCTGGCTCCGTTTCCCCTCCACCAGGCGCTCCTCGAGCTGGAGTCGGGCGATCTGGTCCGACTCCAGCAGGGTCGAGGCTCGACCCTCGACGGCCGGGTGGACATCGTGGCTCTCGGCCTCGACGTGCGGGCGATGCGAGTCTTCCAGGCGGTCAAGCCCAGCATCGCCGTGCGTGACTCGGGCCGCTATGTGTGGCTGCCGGGAGGCCAGCCCGGCAACGGCGCGCCCCATCTGCTGCGCGAGATCCCTACGGACATCTACGCCTCGACCAGCATGGTGCGCTTCACTCGCGATTCGCTGGTGCAGGAAGTCCGGTACGTGCTTGGCCAGATCCAGGCGCACGCCTGAGGACGTGGTGGACGTCGCGTGGGCCAGGGACCTCATTCGTGTACGGGAGGTGGTGCGCCGAGCATCGCGGGGAACGGCGCTCGATCCCCAAGTCGTGGCCGAGCTGGTCCGTCTCCCACTCGGCCCGACGATCGCGCTGCTGCAGGTGCTGGCCAGGAAGAACGAGGGCCGCCTCGAGCTGAGGGTGGTGGATCGGCACGGGAGAGAGGTCGCCTCGTACGGCTCCCTGCCCGAGGTGCCGGCCGCAGTCACCGACGAGTTCGGCGACCGGATCACCATCGGTCCCGAGAACGTCGAGCTCGTCTTCCGGGTCCTCCGATGAACCTCAGCCAGCTTCCCGATCTCCAGCGGATGCGCGAGGAGTGCGGCAATCCCCGCCTCAAGCGCTATTACGACGAGGCCATCCGACAGACGCTGGCCGGGGCGGCCGACGAGCGGCTCCCGCACCAGTTCATGCGGGTCCTCCTCTGGGTGCTGCTCGTCTTCTTCGCCGCAACGGGCACCATCGGGATCCTCGCCGCCGTCGAGGTCGTCAAGGTCGACGGCGCGGGCCTCGCGCTCATCTGGAAGACCTTCGTGACGAGCGTGGTCGGACTTGCCGTGGCCGTGGTCCGGCCTGTTCTCACGAAGAGGGACGGCGCTACCCGTGTGATTGAGGGCACAGAGCCACCGCCGAAGACCTCCCCATAGTGCGCGAGCGGAGAGCGTGGTTCCCGCTTGAAGGTTCCCCCGCAGAGTCGGCAACGTGGAGGCGCACCCATAGTGATCGCAACGGTTCGTCGTGGCGCCTTGCGAAGTGTCGCGCTCATCGGAATCGCCCTCGGCCTTGCTTCCTGCCAGCGGAAGGACCGCGCCGTGGGCAACGAGATTCACGAAGTCTTGTCGGCACCGAGACAGCCGCCGAACCTCCGGAGCGACCGCTGGAACGTGGTGCGGCAGATTTACGCCGACCGTGATTTCCAGCCGCTCTGGACCACCGATGGAAGGCCGCGAGAGGACGCTCGACAGCTCATCATCGCGCTCTGCGGAGCGGAGCGCGACGGACTGCGTCCTGGCGATTACGGGATCGCGAGCCTGAAGAAGGCTATTGAGCGAACATTCGCAGGATCGGAACGGGAGACTCCCGGCGCCCTCGCCACCTTCGACCTCGAGCTCACGTCGCGATTCGTCAACTACGGCGCGGATCTCCTGGTGGGCCGACTGGCCCCGGCGGCAGTGGACAGCGGCTGGTTCATCACCGCGCGCCGCTCCGGCGCCGACAGTGTTCTCCGGCTCGCCGCTCGTGGCGGAGATTTCGCGGGTATGACATCGATACTGCGACCGAAGCGGGCGGATTACGACGAGCTGGCCAAGGCCCTCGCCGTCTACCGGACGATTCAAGAGAAGGGCGGCTGGCCCAGGGTGCCGGGCAACGTCGTATTGAAGCGGGGCAGCCGGGGGCCTGCCATCGCCGCGCTCCGCCGCCGACTCGAGATCGGTGGCGATCTCCCCGGGCGGTCCGGCGCCAGGCCCGTCTACGACGATGCCGTGGCCGGAGGCGTCGCCCGCTTCCAGCTGCGACACGGCATCGCGGTGGACAGCACCGTGACTCCACAGACGCTGCTGGCGCTCAACACGCCCGTGGAGTACTGGATCCGGCAGATCGAGATCAATCTCGAGCGCTATCGATGGCTCCCTCCGACGTTCGGCAGCAAGTACGTCATCGTCAACATTCCCGACTATCACCTGTTCGCGTTCGACGAAGGGAAGCCGGTACTGAACATGCGCGTGATCGTCGGACAGGAATACGACAACGCCACTCCGGTCTTTGCCGACTCGATGAGCTATATCGTCTTTCGTCCACAGTGGTACGTGCCGCGGCGGATCCTGGTGGATGAGGTCATTCCACAGGCCCGGGGAAACATCCCGTACTTGGCCGATCACGGCTTCGAGGTGGTGCGGTCCAAGCGGCCGTTCAGAGTGATCGATCCGGCGACGATCGACTGGTGGGCGGTGGACACGGCCAAACCGGGCTTTCACGTGCGACAGAAATCGGGCTCCGCCAACCCGCTCGGCCGCGTGAAATTCATGTTCCCCAATCAATTTTCCGTTTACCTGCACGATACGCCAGCGGCCTGGCTCTTTCAGCAGCCGCACCGAACGCTGAGTCACGGGTGCGTGCGGGTGCAGCGCCCGGTCGAGCTCGCGGACTTCCTTCTGGCCGGCCAGGACGGCTGGAACGACTCGACCATCCGAGCGGCGATGATGCCGCCGGATACCATGGCACGGCTGGTGGGAATGGCGGATTCGCAGCTGCCTGTCGGGGATTCGCTGCCAGGCCCCACCGTGCGCCTGAAGCAGAAAGTGCCGGTCTACATTCTGTATCTGACGGCGTACATGCGGGACGGAGGAGTCAACTTCCGGGGAGACCCATATGGAAAGGACGCGCAGGCGCAGTCTCGCCTCGCGCCGCCTCATCCGCTCGACCGTCGCTTCTGCGAGGAGATCCTGAAGGTGCTGGGCCCGATGATCAAACCCGCGACGCGGAACAGATGACCGGCGTCAGGCGGATCGCCAGTTTCCGAATGCGATGTCACGAAATTGTCGGAAACGCAAGGTGGCCGTACTCTGGTCCCCGGTCAGCCGTTATAGCCAGGCAGTTTCATAGGGACGGTTGGATTTTACGAGCCGAGCGCCGGTCAGGCTAGCCCAGGCCGGGGGCTGGGCGAGGCCGTTGCTTCCCGCCGTCGCCGGTGTACTATCTGCATACAGGCGCCTTGTATCGGTCAACCCGTTCAAGGGTCGAAATTCTGCCCAGAGCCGCGAGTCGTTCAGCACCTGCGCTCACGTATCTACTTACCGTCATCACGCTTGCCGCCGTCTACACCCTCATGGCGCGCGTGGGACTGCGTTACGCATCGATCGGCCATAGTGTTTCGCTGGTCTGGCCACCCACCGGCATCGCCATCGCCGCCCTCGCCATTCTAGGGTACAGGTACTGGCCGGGCATCGCACTCGGCGCCTTCCTCGCGAATGCCGCCACTCCGGTGCCGCTCCTGGCCGCGGCGGGCATCGCCGCCGGAAACACCCTCGAAGGTCTGATCGCCGCCTTTCTCCTCCGCCGCCTGGGAGGACCGCATCTCCGCCTCGATGCGCCGCTCGGCCGGTGCGAGCGCTGGTCTGCGCGGCCGCCCCGGCAGGGGCCCTGGTGAGCGCCACGGTCGGCGCGACCGTGCTGTGGATGGCGAGCGAGATTCCTGCCAACGGGATCTCCCATGCCATCGCGGTCTGGTGGACGGGAGATCTGCTCGGTGCACTCGTCGTCGCACCGGTGCTTCTTGCCTGGGGAGCGTCGCGTGAGATGCGCGGGATTCCGCGCGGCGTGCTCGAGATCACGCTTCTCTGTCTCGGGACCGTCGGAGTCGCGGAGCTCGCGATCGGCCAGGACGTGCGCCTCCCGCTCCTCGGCGACGTCGACTACCTCTATCTCCTCTTCCCATTCGTCATCTGGGCCGCCCTTCGTTTCGGCGCGCGCGGAGCTTCACTCACGACGTTGACAGTGTCGATCGTCGCCGTGTGGCACACGACGCGCGGGGCCGGGCCCTTTGTGGGCCCCTCGTCGGCGGGCACTCTGGTGGCCGTGGCCTGGTACCTCGGCGTGGTAGCGATCACCGGACTCGCGCTCGCCGCGGCGGTGTCTCGTGAACGCGAATCGGCTACGGAGGCGATCCGGCAGCGCGACGAACAGCTCCAAGTCGCCCTGGACGCGGCCGGGATGGGGATCTGGTCGTGGTCGGCGGCGGACAACCGTCTGGTATGGGACGGGGCACTCCGCCGCCTCTATGGCCTGGGCCCCGGCGACCGGGTCGCCGCCTACCAGGACTTCCTTTCCCGTGTCCACCCCGAGGATCGCGACTTCGTGGAAGGGACTGTCCGCCGCGCGATGAGCGATCGCGGCCGGCTCGACTACGAGTTCAGGATCGTGCTGCCCGATGGACGGATCCGCTGGATCGCCGACCAGGGACGCATCATCGCCACCGGGCCGGATGGCCCGGTGGCGATGAGCGGTGTCTGCATGGACGTGACGGAACGGCGGGCAACGGAAGAGCAATTGCGTCATGCACACCGTATGGAGTCGGTTGGACGGCTCGCTGGCGGCGTGGCCCACGAGGCCAACAACCAGATGTCGGTGGTGCTCGGTGCCGCTGAATTCGTCTTGCGGCGCCACGACGTGCCCGAGACCGTGAGAGCAGACATGGAGTACATCCAGAGGGCGGCCGAGCGCACGGCCGCGGTCACCGCGCAGCTCCTGGCCTTCAGCAGGCGTCAGGTGTTGAAACCGGAGGTGATCGATCTGAACGGCGTGCTCAGACGATTCGAGCCGGCGGTGCGGCGGGTCATGGGCGAAGACTGCACCGTCACGCTGCGGCTGAGCGAGAGCATTCGGCCGGTGAAGGCCGATCCCGGCCAGCTCGAGCAGGTATTCCTCAACCTTGCCCTCAACGCCCGTGACGCCATGCCGCGCGGCGGCGCCCTCACGATAGAGACCTTCGCCGCCGATCTCACCGCGCCTCCGCCGGGGCTCGATGCGAGCCTCGCCCTACAACCCGGCCGGTATGCGGTGCTCGCCGTGAGCGACACTGGTCACGGCATGGATCCGAACACACTGAGCCATATCTTCGACCCGTTCTTCACGACCAAAGAGGTCGGACAGGGCACCGGCCTTGGGCTCTCGACGGTGTATGGAATCGTCAAGCAGTCCGGGGGCTACATCTGGGCGATCAGCGAGCCTGGCCATGGAGCGACATTCAAGATCCATCTCCCATTCTCAACCGAATCTCCGGAAGCCATGATCTCAGGGGAGGCTGGAGACGGTCGAGGGTCGGGAGAGCTCATTCTCATCGTGGAAGATGAAGCCGAGGTGCGGAGCATCGCGGGCCGCGCGCTCAAGGACGCCGGGTTCCGTGTGTGCGAGGCGGAGAGCGGCCGCCAAGCACTCGAGATGCTGACGGCGAGGGGCGATCGCGTCGCGCTGGTGCTCGCCGACGTCGTCATGCCGGGAATCGGCGGAAGAGAACTTGCCGCGAGCATCACGGAATTGATGCCGGGCACCCCGGTGCTCTTTACCTCCGGGTACACCGACAGCGAAATCGTTCGACGCGGGCTGCTTGCGCCCGACGCGATTTTTCTTCAGAAGCCTTTCACGCCGAATGGAGTCGTGAAGGCCGTTCGGGAATGCCTGGCGGGGCAGATGGCCTGAAAGCCGGCCCTGCTAGCCAAGCGCGCCGGAAAGGCTACCTTCGATCCTGGCGTGAACAGCGGGAGACGGGGGCAAGACGAGGAGACGCATGGGGCGCCGGGTGACCGCAGTCACAGCCGCGTCGATGCTAGATTGGCAACGTATGATAAGGAACCTGGCCACCTTATGGAGGACGACCATATGCAGATCGACGCGACGGGACGACCGGCCTTGGCGTGGTCTCTCATGCTCGCACTGGCCGCTGGGGCCTGTCAGGGCAGGCCAGCCAACGGCGGCGGCGCGACCGAGAGCGCCGCGCGAGACACCGGAACGGTCGCGGAAAGCAGCGCGGCCCCGTCGGATTCGGCCGCCAAGAGCGGCGGGTCCACGGATTCGAACGGAGCCCCCAAGGCCGGTCTCAACGATGAGACGATCCTCGGCATGCTCGACCGTGCGAACCAGGCCGACAGCACTGCCGGAGTGCTGGCAGGCGTGAAGGCCACCGATCCCGAAGTGAAGACCTTCGCCAGCATGATGAAGAAGGACCATCACGAGCTTCGCGTCAGCGGTGAGGCGCTGGCCAAGAAGCTCGGCGTCACGCCGAAGCCCCCGGCCAAGGATCCGGTCGCTGGATACGCAGCGGCCGAGTTGGCGGCGCTTCAGAAGGCGAAGAAGGGGGAGGACTTCGACCGGACCTACATCGACAACGAGGTCACCGTGCATCAGGCGGTGATCGACGCGGTCAATATGGCGCGTGTGAGCACCCAGACCCCGGAGGTCAAGGAGCTGATTCAGAACGCAATACCCGTCATCCGCGGTCACCTGGAACAGGCGATGGCGATTCAGAAGCGGTTGAATCCCACGACCTGACAGGGGAGCGTCAGACGGCGAGAAACTCGATCGCGCCCTCGAGCAGGCCGAGTTCCACGTGCCCTCCCACCGCGGAGGGCTTCTCGTGAGGGCGCTCGATGCGGTCGTCGATGTGCACGTCGGCGCCGGCCGCGACGATGGTGAGCCGCTTGACGCGGTGGGTCGGAAGAAAAAGCTTCGCGTCGTGTCCGGCAACGCGCGCCGAGAGATAGTGCTGCAGCCTGGGACGCTCGTTCTCGGTCATGAGCACCAGGTCGAGGTAGCCGTCCGAAGGGTCCGCCTCGGGGGCGAGCTGCAGGTTGGGCCCGAGGCTCCGGATGTTCATTGCCTCGCAGAGGTAGTACTCCCCCGAGAGATCCTTTCCGTCGGCCTCGATCTGCCACGTCTGCGGCTTCATCCGGCCGAGCACCGTGCTGAGATATCGAAGGTCCCGGGTGATGCCGCGATCGTGATGGTTGGTGCGGGACTCGCGATTATCGACCCGCGTCGCCGTCAGGCCCATCGTCACCGGGAAGACCCCGACGCCGACGCCTTCCAGAAAGTGGGTCTGGCCCCACGCCCCTTTCGCGATGCCGGCGTCGAACCTGACGCGCGGCGCCGTGGCGATCCGCGAAATCACCGCCTCGACCGACGCGCCGAGATGGAGAGTCTTGGAAATGTTGTTCGCCGTGCCCAGGGGGAGCAGCGCGATGGGAATGCCGCGTCCGATGAGATACCCGGCCACCTTCCTCACCGTGCCATCTCCGCCCGCCACCAGCACCACGTCTCCCGGATTGTCGAGGGCCTTCTCAAAGCCCAGGTCGCGGGTGGACCGGTACGTGGCCACGTGCCCCGCGGCCATGAGCGCGCCGACGAGGGCCTCGCGCCCCAAGTCTCCATCGCCGGCTTTCGGGTTGTGCAGCAGAGTCACATGCATGCTGGAATCGAATCAGTCGGTGGATGATCGGAGGTGAGATGCGAATACTCATCACGAACGATGATGGAATCTATAGCCCCGGTATCGCCGCGCTCGCAAAGGCGGCAGCCCACTTCGGTGACGTACGACTGGTCGCGCCGGACGTGGAGCAGTCCTCGATGGGCCACGCCATCACCGCCACGCGGCCCCTCTCGGTCAAGACGACGACCCTCGGAGACTTCGAGGCGTACCGGGTGAACGGCACGCCCGCCGATTGCGTCGCGCTCGGCGCGTACAACTGGAAGCATGTCGATCTCGTGCTGTCGGGGATCAATCTCGGCTCGAACCTCGGCAACTCCGTGTGGCACTCGGGCACCCTCGCCGGCGCCAAGCAGGCGGCCCTGCTGGGGCTCCGCGGCATCGCCCTCAGCACACCAGCCGGCCGCACCGAGCCGGCGTTCGACAAACTGGCGCCGTGGGTCCGCAGAACGCTCGAGACCCTCCTCCCCGACGACTCACTCAAACTGGTGAATGTGAACCTGCCGCGGGACCCGCGCGGGCTTCGATGGACGCGGCAGGCGGTGCGCCAGTATGATGGCGAAGTTGTACCAGGAGAAGACCCGATGGGGCGGAAGCACTTCTGGCTGACGGTCCGTGCGATCGAGGAGACCGAGGAGGGAACCGATCGGTGGGCGGTGCGGGAAGGCTACGTGGCACTCACTCCCCTGCGGCTCGACCTGACCGATCATGCCGAGCTGGCCCGGGTCACCGCCGAGGAGCGGGTGACTGCCGGGCACCATTAGCGCGCGCGACTGCTCAACTCGCCGCCGCGTCGAGGCGTGACACCGCTTCGACGACAGCGGCCGGCTGCTCCTCATGGATATACTGGCCGGAGCCTGGAACGCTGTCGGTCTCGAAATTCGGCAGCTTCTCCTGCAGAAGCTCCCGCTGGTCGGCGGGTATCTCGCTCGGATGCCGCACCGTTCCCACCAGGAGCCGCACGGGCGCCACGCATTCATGGAGTCGGTCGGCGAGGGACCCGGTTTCCTTGGACTTGGACATCCGCTGGAACGCGTCGATCGATCCGTGCATATCGGCCGTCTGGCCGGCGGTATAGCCTCTGACCACGGCATCAGTCACCCAGGTACTGTCGCCGGAGTTGCGGACGATCTCCTTCCGCACATCATGCCGCAGCTTCTCCTCGTCCACCGCCATCTTCGCCAGGAAGCCGCCGAACTTGAACGCCTTTCGCATACCTGGAGTGGAGGCGCTTTCCGCGGGGCCGCCGTCGATCGAAAGCAGAGCGCGCACCAGCGTGGGCCGGACGACGGCGAGCCGGAAGGCGATGGCGGAACCGCTCGATTGGGCGACGAAGAGCGCCCGCGTGACTCCCAGGCTGTCGAGCGCCCGCGCCACTCGGCTCGTCTGCGCTCCGAACGAGTAGTCGGCATTGGCGGGATGAGAAGACCAGCCGTATCCGAGCGGCTCGACGATGATGCACTGGTACCCACGTGCCACCAGCGGACCGGTGATCATCCGGTAACCGAAGGCCGCCCCGAAGATTCCGGGGATGAGGACGAGCGGCTCGCCCGTGCCGATGGTGGTTGTCCGGATCGTCTCTCCGGGCCCTACCTGAATGTTTCGAATGACGGCGCTGTCGGCCGACCCCAGGAGGGCAAGGGCGAGGAGGATCATGATTGCTCCGGTGTGGCGAAAAAAAGAAGGGGCCGGCGGTGAGCCAGCCCCTGCATGCGAGTCGACTGTGGGGGTGCGCTACCCCGCCTTGCCCACCTAACCTAACCCTGACGACCCCTCGAGGACAACCGCCCTTTTACTTTGTGACCACGGCTCCGACGTTGGCGTCGAAGGCCGCCGTCTCCACGACTCCCTTCCGCTTGACCTGCACCCAGATTCTGTAGTGTCCCGGACGGGGGAAGGCGTAGGGAAACGTCACCCGCCCGTTCGAGGGCATGGGAGGCATGGCGAACGTCGACTGCGAGGCGGCCACCGTTCCCATGGGATGCAGATGGACGAAGACCTTCCCGTCGTCCCGCGCCACCACGCCGTGCGCGGCCATGCCGAGGTAGGGCTCGAGGCGCGCGGGCGAGCCACCAGGTTCCCGGAGGTCGAAGCTCAACATCGCCGGCCGTCCCTCGAGCAGCGGCAACGCCGCACGACGCCAGCCGACTGTCGCTCCGTCCGGGAGCGTATCGAGGCCGGCATTGCCACCGCCGACATAGACTCCGTCGTCACCGGACGGGACCGCGCTGTCCGATGCAGGCCCGGGCACGTCCACCGTCGCCACGAGCGTCTTCGCGAACCCGCTCGCGTGCACGATATCGCCGAAGACGCGGTATCGGCCAGTCGGGAGGGCCGGAAGAGTGTCGATGAAATGCACCGAATCGCCGGTTACGGGATGAAGGTGCGCGAACGCTCCCATGTCTTCTCGTATGAGAAAGAGGTGCATCAGCCTCCCGTGGTCGAGCACGAGCGGGGTCCAGGCCTCGAGATTGCGCTCGCGGAGCCACGCCGAGTCGCCGCGCATCAACCACGTCGAGTCGGTGATGTCGAGGTGGAAGACGCCGGCCCTGCCCGAGTCGCTCACCGAGGCGACGGTGCTGAATGGGCGATACATCCGCTCGCGGAATGCCCGGTCTTCCCCGTCCCACCATGTCTTGCCGCCATAGAAGAGTGACCCGAAGAACACGGCGCTCCCAGCCATCACCCATCGTGCGGATCGCACTCGCGCCGCGCCCGGCAGCTCGCCCGGCGGCAGAACGCCCTCCCGCACGGCGGCGCCGGCGATCGTGATCATCCCCGCAAAGAGGAAGACACCGACCCCGGCGAGGGTCAGGCCGAGCGGCCGATCGAGGGCCAGCCGCCGATTGGCCACCGCCGCGACGGGAACGACCACGGTCCCCACGCCCCGGGTGCCATCAACCGTGAGGGTCACGCTATTCGATCCCGGGGCCATGATCCAGAGCCGGGTCTCGTACCAGCCGCTGGATCCGGTCGGCGTCGCGATATCGGGGGGTGGAGTGCCGGCCGTGGCGTTGAACAGGTTCACCACCGCCGTGACCCGTCGTGGCGTCTCGGACGCAACGCGCACGTTGATGTCGGCGATTCCGGGAATCACGCCGGGGACGCGGATGTAGACGAGGATGTGGTACGGGCCCGCTTCACCCTCGTACCAGACGTCGGGGCTGCCGACATGGGCCACGCCGAGCACCATCAGTGACGCGAGACCAGCCAGCCTGAGCCGTGACGATCTCACCTCATTACCCGCGACATGCCGTTCCCCCACCAGATCCCGAGGCGGGCGGATCCGACGCCGATGAGCGCCGCGACTCCCAGTCCCGTCGCGATGGCGGGCAGGTTGGTGTTGCCCGTGGCGTCCTTCGGCACGCCCCAGAAGCGATACTGCCAGGCCCCTGGCTTGATGAAGTAGGGCCACTGGTCGGCGCCGAAGAAAAAATTACGCGCGGCGGGGGTGAGGAGAAACTCGCCGACGAACCACTGCACCACGAAGAGCAGCGCGACGAAGCTGACGCCCGCGAGGACGGCGAGCCACCAATCGCTCCGCCCGGCGCGAGGCCGGAGCAGCAGATCGATGCCGAGGGCGGGGATGACGAGCAGCAACGGGAAGTGCGGCGGCACCATTTGGGTGACGGCGTTGTAGATCGGCGCGAGCTTGGGGCGCGCCGGGACCAGCTGGAGGATCCAGATCATCGCGAGGATAATGGCCATGTAGATCGCCGCGGCAATCGTGGCCGGAAAGCGGAGCCGGCCCGAACGCGCGAACGCGGCCAGGAAGACCGGAAAGACACCGCCGGCCACTTGATAGAAGAGGGGATTGTGCATCTGGTTGGGCCGGCTCGCATACTCGGTGATCACCGTGGCTACCATAGTGACGAGCACGCCGCCGGAGATGGCGTAGGCCCAGCCGAGCGCCCGCGCCTCCGAGGCGTCGCTCGCGCGGTTCTGGGTGGCGAGCGCCATCAGCATGGCCCCGAGTTGGATGGCGATCATCCCCATCGCGAGTACCATGTGCGGTGGGCTCACGATCTTGACATCGAGCCCATACGCGTTGTGCCACCAGTTGTCGAACGGCGCGGACGCGATCATCACCATGGTCCCCCAGATGGCGACCCATGCGCCGAGCGGCCCCGAGAAGCCCCAGAAGCGCACCGACGCCCGCCTCGGCCCCGCCGCGGCGCCGAAGGTAATGCGGAGGACGAGCCACCCGCAGCTCAGTCCGGCCACCACCGCCCCGAGCTGCTCGAGGAGGTGCGGCGGGCTCCAGAAGGTGTCGCGCCCTATCGTGCTGTGCCACGAAATATCCCAGAGCAAGCCGACGACAATGCATGCCGAAGAGATGAGAACGGCGTAGAGCACCCAGCCATGGGCCAAGGGCTTCGAGCGATGGGCTTCTGCATGTGAGAATTCCGATTCACGGCTCATGGCGACAAGCTCAAGGCCCATAGGTCACGCCTTCCTTCATCACCAGCCTGATCTTGCGCAGGGCGCCGATGTTCCGCGTGGGGTCTCCCTCCACCGCGACGAGATCGGCCAGCAGCCCCGGCGCGATCCGGCCCACCTGGTCGGCCAGACGAAAGGTCTTGGCGTTGCCGCTGGTGGCCGATCGGAGCGCGGCAACCGGCGTCATGCCGTATTCCACCATGGCCTCGAGCTCGCGCACGTTGTCGCCGTGCGCGAAAACTCCGACGTCCCCGCCGAAGCAGATGTCGACCCCCGCCGCGAGGGCCGCCTTGAAGGAGGCCCGCTTGGCGACGAGGCCCGGCGGCAGCTCGCCCTTCCCTTTCACCCATCCGTCGAAGTACGTCGCGTAGGCCTCGGAGGCGGCGATGGTCGGGCAGAGCGTGGCCCCGTGCTGCCGCATGAGCCGGAACACCTCGGGCGTCCCCTCGTCGCCGTGCTCGATGGTCTCCACGCCTGCGAGGATGGCGCGGCGCATTCCTTCGGCCGTCGTCGCGTGGGCGGCGACGGGCCGGCCGCTTCCGTGTGCAGTCTCCACGAGCACCTTGAGCTCGTCCAGCGTAAAGGTCGGGCGAGCCTTGCCATCCGGCCCCCAGCTGTAGTCAGCGTAGACCTTGACCCAGTCGGCGCCGTGACCGATCTGGCTCCGGGTCACCCGGGCGATCTGCTCGGCGCCGGTAGCCTCCTCCGCGCCCTGCGGCGGATCGAAGGCATACCGGGACCGCCGCGGCCCGTAGCTTCCGGTGGCGACGATGGCACGGGTCACGGCGAGGAGGCGCGGTCCCGGGACGATTCCTTCCGCGATCGCGCGCCGGAGCTGGACGTCCGAATCGAAGGCGCCCTCGGTGCCGAGGTCGCGCTCGGTGGTGATGCCGGCGCGCAGCGTTGCTGCGGCTGCCGCCACTGCCCGGGCCATCCGGAGAGCCAGCGGCTCCTTGAGCACCTGGTCGTCCCAGAGGGTTTCGCTGTATGGGTGAAGGAAGAGGTGCGAGTGGCCTTCGATCAGACCGGGAATGAGCGTTGTGCCCTTGAGCTCCTTTCGCGTCGCCACCCCTGTGCCGATCCGGTCGGCCGGGCCGACCGCCTCGATCCTGGACCCCCGCACCACCAC
Source organism: uncultured Gemmatimonadales bacterium (assembly GCA_963722825.1). Taxonomy (GTDB): domain Bacteria; phylum Gemmatimonadota; class Gemmatimonadetes; order Gemmatimonadales; family GWC2-71-9; genus CAVVWJ01. The sequence goes on along the minus strand of CAVROI010000002.1, from coordinate 643,517 downwards.
CGCCCAGCCGCGATGGGGCGTCTCGGCGATACCGTCCCAGACCGCATCGGGGAGAAGCAGAACGGGCGTCGCGGTGGAGTCCGCCGTGGCGGAACGTTGCGCGGTGAGCGGCGAGGAAATCGCCGCAAGCAAGGCGAGGACTAGGCGAGTTCGGAGCGGCAACGAGAGGGCCGGGTTGAGGTCCCCATCAACTTGCGGCACGGCCTGCTGCCGGGCAATAGTCCCGCATCGCTGGCGTGCGCGAGCGGTAAGTGCAGACGAGAGGAGCGATGGCCACCGTCTGGATCGGTACCTCGGGCTACGTCTATCCCCACTGGCGAAAGGGCGTCTTCTACCCCGAAGGCCTCCGTGCGCGCGACGAGCTCGCCTACTATGCGGGCAACTTCCGCACGGTCGAGCTCAACAGTCCCTTCTATCGGGTGCCGACTGCCGAAACGTTCGAGCGGTGGCGGGATGTGACTCCCGAGGACTTCCTCTTCGCCGTGAAGATGACCCGGGTCGTCAGCCACGTGCGCCGGCTCCACCAGGTCGAGGAACCGGTTCGCGAATTTCTCGATCTCGCCTCTCGACTCGGGCCCAAGCTCGGGCCGCTGCTCGTGCAGCTCCCGCCGACACTCCACCTGGATCTCACCCGGCTGGAGCAGTTCCTCTCCGTCCTGCCGGATAGCCACCGATGGGTCGTCGAGTTCAGGCACCCGAGCTGGCAGACGCCGGGGGTCTACGACGCTCTCGCCCGGGGTGGCGTCGCCCTGTGCATCCCCGTCGGCGGCACCGTTCAGGCGGATCTCGTCACCACGGCGCCGTTCACCTACATTCGCGTGCATCGTGGCGTCCGGGATACCGGTTTTCTCGGCGAGGAAGGACTTCGGCCCTGGTCGGCGCGTCTTCGCGCGCTGACCAGGGCCGGAAAGGACGTGTACGTTTATTTCAACAACGACCTCGGGGGGCATGCCGTCGAGGACGCGATTCTCCTCCGCCGGATGCTCACGGGAGCTTCACGAACACCACCTCGTTGAAGTCCGGGCTCAGGTTCCGGCCTTCTTGAACAACGAGAGATACTGCCCATACCCTTCCGCCTCGAGCTTATCCACCGGAATGAACCGCATCGCCGCGGAGTTCATGCAGTAGCGCAAACCGGTCGGCTTGGGGCCGTCGTCGAACACATGCCCCAGATGGGAGTCGGCATGGGCCGACCGCACTTCGGTACGCTCCATGCCGAGCGTCCGGTCGGTGTGGGTCTGGACGTTGGCGGGCTCGAGCGGCCGGACGAAGCTGGGCCAGCCCGTGCCCGATTCGTATTTGTCGCGCGAGCTGAACAGCGGTTCGCCGGAGACCACGTCCACGTAGATCCCCTCCGAATGATTGTCCCAGTAGGCGTTATGGAAAGGACGCTCGGTGGCATCCTTCTGAGTCACCGCGTATTGATCCGGAGTGAGCCGCTGCTTGAGCTCCGCCTCCGAGGGCTTCTTGAACGTCATCGCGTTCCATCCCGTGTTGTGGGTCTGTGCCATCGCCGCCCCGCCTGAAAGCAGCAAGGCCGCCAGCGCAATTCCCAGAATCTTGATCGCCTTCATTTCGCCGACTCCTTCGTCATCGCGACCTCGCCCCAGAGCTGGCGGGTCCGCTCGTCTCGCCGGCATCCGATACGGTACGCCTCGTAGTGTGCCGGGTTCTTCTTATAGAACTGCTGGTGGTACTCCTCCGCCGGATAGAATGGCGTGGCCGGCTCGATGGCGGTGACGATCGGCGTCGGAAAGCGATGCGATTCGTCGAGGGCCTTCTTCGATGCCTCCGCGGTCCGCCGCTGCGCGCTGTCGCCGTAGAAGATGATCGAGCGGTACTGGGGACCGTGATCGCAGAATGCGGCGTTCGGCGTGAGCGGATCGATGTGATGCCAGTAGATATCGAGAAGCTTCTCGTAGGTGATCTTGTCGGGATCGTAGATCACCTTCACCGATTCAGCGTGCCCGGTGTTCGCCTCTTCCACCTGCTCGTAGGTCGGGTTCGCCCGCTTGCCGCCGGCATATCCGGCCGTCGTGCTCACCACGCCGGCAACGCCGTCGAAGGCCTTCTGCATCGACCAGAAGCAGCCCCCGGCAAAGATCGCAACCCGTTGCAGCGCTGTGGGTCGGGGATTTTCGCCGCGAGCAGATGCCGGACGCGGGGATGCCCCCGCCATATGGGTACCGAGTGCCAGAACGGCGAGGACGCCGGTGACGGCCAAGCCAGTGAATCCGAGGATCGAACGGCGCATCAGGAAACGCTCCAGTACGGGGACACCCACAGAACGACTGGAAAGATAAAATGGATCCCTAGGGGCCGAGCGGCACCTTGGCAACGGGCGAACGGGTCCACCAGGCCCCGGTCTGCTTCCGTTGATCGGGCGACGAGAAGCGATACTCATAAATGATGGCCCGCAGGAACTTTGGGGGCGATCCCGGGAACGGCGTGGGGCCCAGAAGGGCAAGCACCTCCGGCGTTCCTTCCCTCAGGCGATCTGCCAGGGCGTCCAGCAGCGCACCATTGCCGGCCGGGTCGAGAGCCATGAACCACATCTGCCAGTCGAGTCTGGGATGGTATGGGGCCACGAATCCCGGCTTTCGGCGAATGTCTCCAGGCTTGAAGCGAAACTCGTACTCCTTCCAGCGCTCCCCGTCCCGGCTGCCTTCGAATACGATCTCGAGGCGCTCGGTCGTCATCACGCGGAAGAGCCCGTAGCCGTTGAAGGAGCGAAGCGGATCAACCACGCCAAGAATGGTGCTCCCGAATGGCGCGGCGTACGAAAGCTCGCGTATGCCGCTCAACAGACTCGGCACGAAGAACACGACGGCGATCGCAGCCACCATGCCGAGACGGGGCCCACCAACCCCGCTCCGAGCAGTGAGGGGCAATGGGATCACCCGGCGCAGAGCCGCGTCGTCGAGCGACGGAATGCAGAGTACGATGGCGAGAAGGTTGAAGAAGCCATAGTTGCCGGTGGCGGCGATGGAGACCTGGAGCCCGGCCAGCGCGATCAACGCGAACAGCCTGGCACGGCGGAACCGCTGCGGCAGGAACAGCAAGCAGGGCACGAACAGCTCGGTGGCCAGCGAGCCGTACGTCATCACGCGGTGGATCATCTCGGGCAGGTGGTGCGCGTACCACGCGGTCCAGGCCGGCAGCGGTTGGGTTTCGAAGTGGTAGTCCAGGGCGGTGCCCGACCGCCAGGTTGGATCGCCGCTCGACAGCTTGGTGGCGCCCGACAGGAAGACGAGCTTGAACAGCAGGAAGACCAACAGCCATCGGACCGCGGGCGACGGCGGGGGCTCCTGCCACCGAGGCCGCCACTGGAGAGGCGCCCACAGCGTGGCGATCAGCCCCGTCTCGAGCAGCAACACGTCCCATTGGAATGACAGGAAGTCCTGTCCAACCACCGAGATCGAGAGGTAGAGCGCCCACAAGAGAAGGAGGGACGCCCACGGCGCGATTCCGAAAATCAGTAGGATCGCGAGGCCGACGCCGGTCCACGCCACACCACGGAGCGCGACGTCGCCTGCGCCAAACCAGAAGAGAGTGGGCAATATCCTGTAGGCGTCCGACCCGTACGCGGACCGGGTCCACGCGAGATACGCTCCGGCCGGGAGAATCCCGTGCTCTCCCACCAGACCGGTGATCTGCATCGCGATCGAGGCGAAGGCGATGAGATAGACGACGCCAAGCAGCCGCAGAAAGAGCCAGCGGGAGAGGAGATAGGTCGGGGCGACGCCGTGCAACTCCTGCTTACCCCCGGGCCGCCCGAAGCGCATTGAGGATCACCGCTACGTCGATGACCTCCTGGAGCGCCGCCCCGATCACCGGCGGCACGTAGCCCGCCGCGGCGAACCCCATCGCCACGGCGCTGAATCCGAGTCCAACCCAGATGCTCTGCCGTGCGATACGCATCGTGTCCCGGCTGATGGCGATGGCCTCCGCCACTCGGGCCGGATCATCCGCCAGAATGACGGCATCCGCCGCCTCGGCGGTGACCCCGCCACCATGAGCCGCCAGGGCCACGCCGACGGTCGCGCTGCTGAGTGCCGGCGCGTCGTTGGTCCCGTCGCCCACCATGAGCACGCGCTCGCCGCGTTTCACCAGCGTCTGCACCCACGCCAGCTTCTCCCCCGGGAGGAGATCGCCCTTGGCTTCGTCGATCCCGACCGCCCTGGCGACGGCGTCGGCATTCCGCTGGTTGTCACCCGAGAGGAGAATGATCCGCCGTACGCCGAAGTGATGCAGCTGCCGGAGAAATTGGGGCAGCGCGGGCCGGATCGCGTCGGCGTATTCGACGACGCCCGCCCCACGACCCTCCACCGCGACGTAGGCACGCACGCCCGGCCCATTGCCCGCGATGCCCGCGAAGTCCTTCTCCGCCGACGGGTGATGATCCACGATGAACGACCAGCCGCCGACCGCCACGGAGCGCTCGCCCACCTCTCCCTCGACCCCCTGCCCCGGGGTGTCCACGATGTGCCGGCCTTCGGGGAGGCTCACGTCACGCCTCTGCGCCGCCGCAACCAGGGTGCGGGCGAGGAGATGCCCCGATCCCTGTTCTACCGCGCCGGCGAGCCGCAAGATGTCATCCTCGGTGAAGGGCTCGAGCGGGATCACTCGAGCCACCTCGGGCCGGCCGATCGTCAGGGTGCCGGTCTTGTCGAAGACACCGACGGTGACGGTGCCGAGTTGCTCGAGCGCGCCGCCATGGCGAAAGATGATCTGGCGGCGCGCGGCGCGGTTGATGCCGCCGACCACGGCGATCGGCGTAGCCAGGATGAGCGGGCACGGCGTGGCGACGACCAGGATCGCCAGGACCCGCGTCGGATCCCGCGACACCAGCCAGGCGGCGCCGCATACGACGAGTGTGAGCGGCGTGAACCACGCCGCGTAGCGGTCGGCCAGGCGCTGGAGTGGCGTCTTGCTCGCTTGCGCCGAACGGACCAGGTCCACGATGCGGGCGTACTGGCTCTCGCCGGCGATGGCGAGGGCGCGCACCCTGAGCGCCCCCTGTCCGTTGACGCTGCCACTGGGAAACCGTACGAGTGGCTCGGCCCTGACCGGCAGCGGCTCTCCGGTGAGACGGGACGTGTCGACTTCGCTCTTTCCACTCACCACCTCCACGTCGCACGGCAGCATCTCGCCCGGCCGTACCAGCAGCAGATCGCCCACGACGATCGCCTCGACGAGGATATCCTCCACCTCTCCATCCACCACCCGGTGCGCCTGGCGCGGCGCGGCCGCTTCCAGTTCGCGCACCGCCCGTGAGGCCTTCCCCTCCGCGTACGCCTCGAGCGCCTCACCGCCGGTCTGCATGAGGACGACGACGAGCCCGGCGAGCGGCTGCGCCAGCAGGAGCGCACCGACGATGGCGAGCGCGGCGACGAGATCGGCGGCGAATTTCCCGCGCAGCGCGTTCCGGAAGGTCCAGACCGCCACCGGCAGACCGGTGACGAGGAGCCCAACGGTCCAGGCGATCGTCGCCGCCAGCGCGTCACCGGCGAGCCGGACCGAGAGTCCGACGAGAATCGCGATGAGTGTGATGGCGGGAAGCTCGAGCGTGCGCCGGCGAGTCATGGCACCTTCCGGGCCTCGATCCGATGCTGCAAGCCGACCTCCTTCGGAGTGTCTCCAGACACGAGTGCCCAAGACGAAAGATGCGCCTGAGAAGTAAAGCCGGCGTGAAGGAGAGGGGAAATGGTCTTTACCGGCCTCTTCATGCTTCCTTCATGAAGCGGGGCGTAGTGTTCGCCGTATCTTCACTCGGGAGTTCGTTCTTGCCTGCCACGACGGTTTTTCGCTCGCTCCTGGTCCCACTCGACGGCTCGACATTCGCGGAACAGGCCCTCCCGATCGCCATCGAGATCGCCCAAGCAGCCCGGGCGAGCGTCCGGCTCGTGCTGGTCCATCAACGTTTCCCCACCGGGAAGGCGCGCGCTGACGGCTCATCCACCGAAGCCCGGCTCGCGACGCTGAAGGCCGAGCGAGGCTATCTCCAACTTGTTGCCAAACGAGTGAAGGACCTCACCGGAACGAGGGTCACGGCCGTGACTCTCGACGGCCCGATCGCCCCGACATTGCGCGAGCACATAGACCAGGCCGGGGTCGACCTCGTCGTCATGACGACGCACGGACGCGGATTGCTCGAACGGGCGTGGCTCGGCAGCGTAGCAGATGCGCTGGTCCGCACCGTAGACGTGCCCATTCTCCTCGTCCGCCCCGTGGAGGGAGCGCCGGCGGCCGCCGGCCTCGAGATTTCCCGGATCCTCGTACCCCTCGACGGGTCGCCGCTCTCGGAGCAGATTCTCCCGCCCGCGGCCGCCATGGCGCGACTGCTCGGCGCGGAGCTGAGTCTTATCCGGCTCGTCGTTCCGGTCGAGCTGCCCAGCGATTTCCCGCCGGGGCTCATGGGCTACGACGCGCGGGTCACCGCGCTGCTGGAGGAGCAGGCGCAGGACCATCTCGACAATGTGGCCGCCAGGCTCCGCTTGGACGGGCTCCGGGTGACGAGCGCGGTGGGCCTGACGGCCAGTGTCGTTTCCGGAATTCTCGACCTGGCCCGCGACCCCGCCGTCGGCATGGTGGCGGTGGCCACGCACGGGCACGGCGGCCTCCGCCGCGCCTTCCTGGGCAGCGTCGCCGACAAGGTGGTCCGCGCTTCGGACCGACCGGTGCTGGTGTACCGGCCACGGCCGGTACGAAGGACACGAACGAAGAAATAGGTTGTCAAGAATAGGATGCCTCGATGATCTCCCCCCGCCAATAAGGGAGGCGCTTGCCGTCCACGAGCCATTCGACCTCGCCCCGCACGGGAATCAACATTCCGTCCTTCCGGTCGTAGCCGTTGAACCGCCCGTGCCACGGTGTGAGCACCGGCGTCCCCTTCACATCACGGTGCCGGAAGGTGGACACCGACTCGATCTCGCCCTTGCCGCCGAAATGCACATCGACGTGGACCGAGACCGCGCCGTCGGTGAGCGCGGCACGCGCACTGGTTTCGTCGATCGGTGTCCAGCGGACGCCCTCGCACGGAAGCAGTGCCGTCGGCAGCCAGACCGCCTCGGCGAGATAGCGGACCAGCGCGCCGGCCGCCATTTCCGGGGTGCCGCGCAGGTCCACCACCGGCACCAGGCCGGCAATCGCCGCCCGCGTCGAGCCCTGGCCGGCGAGATAGCCGTCACGAACCCGAACGGGGAGCAGGGCCGACGTGCGGATGGTCGCGTCCCAGACGAATCCCGGAGGATGCACCGAGAAATGCTCGATGGCCGTGAACGGCTTCCAGACACCGGGCCTGGTGCTGAACTCGCCGCCCTGGCCGAGTCTGGCCCGCCGGACGAGCTGGCGGCCCTGGGTGATGGCCAGGTCGAAGTACCGCGCGACGGGAGCGGGGAGTCCACCGAGCATCTCACGAGTAAAGCCGCTCGGCGGAATCTCGGCCCGAGCCGACTGCTCGGCCATCCGGTCGATGGCCCGGGTGGTTTCGCGATTCCAGAAGAATGCGCCTATCATCGGATCATCCTTGCCAGTCCTCGCACCAGTGTGAGCGCACTCTCTTGGTCTTCAGCCTACAGCCTCCGGCCGTCTGAATGAAGTTCGGTCTCCTGGTCGAGACTTCCCGCCGTGTCGCCGAAACCGGCAGCCGCCGCGACAAGGTTGGGCTGCTCGCCGATCTGCTCTCCCGCACCCCACCCGGCGAGATCGAGATCGCCACCTCCTATCTCTGTGGCATCGTCCCACAGCGGCTTGGCGTCGGCTACGCCGCCCTCCGCGACGCGGCCGGAGACTCGGCGGCGAGCGAGCCTGAGGCCGACCTGTCGGAGGTCGACTCGGTGTTCGGCCAGGTGGCGGGAACGAGCGGCAAAGGCGCGGCCGCGGAGAAGCGCCGACTGGTGAGAGGACTCCTCTCGCGCCTCACTCGTGACGAGCAACGCTTTCTCTTCGGCCTCGTCACAGGTGAGGTGCGCCAGGGCGCTCTCGAGGGAGTCGTGACCGACGCCGTCGCCAGGTCGGCGGGGCTTGCCGTGGAGAGCCTGCGCCGAGCGGTGATGATGGCGGGAAATCTACCGCTGGTGGCGCGGGCGGCGATGGTGGAAGGCGAGGCGGGGCTCGCGCGCTTCTCCATCCAGCTGTTCCGCCCGGTGCAGCCGATGCTGGCCGGCTCCGCGGATGACGAGACGCAGGCACTCGCCGAGCTCGGCGAAGCCGCGCTCGAGTGGAAGCTCGACGGGGCGCGAGTGCAGATCCACAAGTGCGGCGACGACGTCCGGGTCTATTCCCGCGCCCTCAACGACGTCACCGCGGCGGTGCCTGAAGTGGTCGAGATGGCGCGGGCGCTCCAGCCGCGGGAGATCATCCTCGAGGGAGAAGTGCTCGCCCTTCGCGACGACGGCAGGCCGCATCCGTTCCAGACCACGATGACAAGATTTGGCCGTCGGCTCGAGGTCGAGCGGGCGCGACAGACGCTGGCGGTCACCCCGGTGCTCTTCGATCTCCTCTATCTCGACGGGACCCCGCTGCTCGACGAACCATACCGTCGCCGGTTCGAGACGCTCGCCGGCGTCGTTCCTGCGCCGCTCGTGATCCCCCGGCTGATTACGTCCTCGCAGCCAGAGGCCGCCGATTTCCTCGCACGGGCCCTGGAGCGGGGTCACGAAGGAATCATGGCCAAGGCGCTGGACGCCGCGTACGAGGCGGGCCGCCGGGGCCGCCGCTGGCTCAAGATCAAGCCGGCCAGGACACTCGACCTTGTGGTGCTGGCGGCCGAGTGGGGCCACGGGCGGCGGAAGGGGTGGCTCAGCAACCTGCACCTCGGCGCACGGAACCCGGCGGGCGGCGGTTTCGTAATGCTGGGAAAGACGTTCAAGGGCATGACCGACGAAATACTGGCTTGGCAAACCGCGAGGCTGCTCGAGCTCGAGGCGGCGCGTGATGCCTACACCGTCTACGTCCGGCCAGAGCTGGTGGTTGAGGTCGCGTTCAACGACGTGCAGACGAGTCCACAGTACCCGGGCGGTGTGGCGCTCCGGTTCGCGCGGATCAAGCGCTATCGGCAGGACAAACGGGCGGAGGAGGCGGATACGATCGACGACGTGAGGAAGCTGTGGAGAGCGGGGTCACCCGAATGAGAGCTCTCGTGGGCATCGCGGCTGCCGTCGCAATGCATGCGTCGGCGGGAATGCTCGTCGCGCAGGTCACCGAGTGGAAGCCGGCCGGCATTTCCAGCGGGCAATTCGAGTCCCATCCGGCATTCGATCCGCTCACCGGCGATTTCTACTTCGTGCGCAGCTCGCCGAGCTTCGAGGGGTGGCGGATTCTGGTCAGCCGGTGCGGCGCGGAAGGATGGTCGACGCCCCAAGCGGCGCCCTTTGCGGGCGATGGCGTGGAGGCCGACCCGTACTTTACCGACGGTGGAAGGACCCTCTGGTTCATCTCGAACCGCACCACCGATGGTGTCACACGAACCGATCTCGACATCTGGCGAGTGGACCGGAAGAAGAGTGGAGAGTGGGGCACGCCGATCAGGCTGCCGGAGCCGGTCAATTCGACGGCCCAGGAATGGTTCCCGCGACCGGCGACAGACGGCTGGCTCTACTTCGGCTCCGGCCGCTCCGGGGGGCTCGGTCACACCGACATCTGGCGCGCCCGACCGGACAGCGCAGGCCGCTGGAGGGTGGAGAATCTCGGTCCGACCGTAAACTCGGCGGGCAACGAGTACGAGCCCCTGCCCTCGGCCGACGGCTCTCGGATGATCGTCAATGCCGACAGCGGTCTCTACGAGACCCGGCGGCGGGGGGATGGATGGTCACCCAAGATCAAGATGGGGCCCGAAGTGAATCGGAACGGCAGCGAGATCGGCGCCCTCTTCTCGCCGAGCGGCAGGTCCATCCTCTTTGCGCGCGACACCAAGGGCCCTGAATCCGGAGAGTTTTTCGTCCTGCACGAGGGGGCCGAAGACGATTGGCCCCCGGCCTGTCCCGGGAGTTAGTTACCCCCCGAAAAAGCCTCAAGTTCGCCGGGCGCCTGCCGATGCTGATCCGTGCGATTCCCTGCACTGGACAGGTGGAACCCTGAGGCGATTCTCACGATGTATCAGCAGGTGGCCCTGAGCGGCCAACCCATGACCGGCCATTATGTTCCGGCGCTCGTGACGGCCTCCGTGGGCATCGCGATCGTGTCGGCGTACGCCGCGCTCGATCTTGCCGCCAGGGTGACCGCAGCTCGAGGGCGGGCCCGGGCGGCCTGGCTATGGGGCGGCGCGGCGGCCATGGGGATCGGCATCTGGTCGATGCATTACGTCGGGATGCTGGCGCTGCACCTCCCGGTTGAGATCCGGTACGACCTGCCGACCGTGGGTGCCTCCCTCGGGGCGGCAGTGCTCTCCAGCGCGGTCGCGCTCTGGGTGGTGAGCCGGAGGGCCATGGGCCTTCGCCACGCCCTCCCCGGCGGCGTGGCTATGGGGCTCGGCATCGCCACGATGCACTACGTGGGCATGGAGGCGGTACGGTTTCCGGGCACCCTTCAATACGACCCGGCGATTGTCGTTCTTTCGGTTGCCATAGCCATCGTGGTGGCCCTCGTGGCGGTGTGGCGCGCCTTCGGCATGCGCGAGGAGACGACTGCCGGTTGGAGCTGGCGAAAGGCACTCGCCGCGGTATACATGGGCGCCGCGATTCCCGCGATGCACTATACCGGGATGGCCGCGGCCACCTTCTCCAGGTACGCTCCGCACTCTCCGGCCCCGCCTCGCCACGGCTTCGCCCCGGGCATCGCCGACATCGTCATCGTCTCCTCGGCCGGGATCATCCTCACCATCACGATCGTGGCCTCCTTCGTCAACCGGCGGTTCTCCGCGCAGGCGGCCGCTCTCGAGGACAGCGAGCGGCGGCGGGCCAGCTCCCAGGCGGAGCTGGTCCGGCTGGCGTCGTTTCCCGAATTCGATCCGAGCCCGGTTCTCGAGGCCGACCTGTTCGGCAACCTGACATACCACAACGCCGCCGCCGCGGAGCACTTCCCGACCCTGGCCGCGACGGGAGCGGCGCACCCGTTGCTGGCGTCGGTGGGGGAAGCGGTTGTTCGCCTCAAGGATGGAACAAACAGCCAGATCCTCGAGGAGGTCCGGATCGGCGCGAAGGTCTACGAGCAGCGAATCTCGCTCTCGCCGGCCGGAGACAACGTCATCATCTATTGCGCGGATATCACCGAACGACTCCGGGCTGCGGAAGCCCTCCGCGCCCAGGAACGCTTCCTCCGCGCCATCATCGATGCCAACCCGAGCCTGATCTATCTCAAGGACTCCGAGGACCGACTCACGCTGGCAAACCAGGCATTCGCCGCCCTCCACGGGACCACACCCGAGTTGCTGCTGGGACGGCGCGAAGACGATTACCTCGATCCGAGGCTGGCTGCAAGCGCACGCCTGAGCGACAATGCGGTGCGTACGACCCACACGATTCAGTTCATCGCCGACGAGCCGCGGCGAGATGCGCGGACCGGCGATCAGCGATGGTATCAGATCGTCAAGCTCCCGCTGGCGGTGCCGGGCGACAGCGCCGCCGTGGACGTGCTCAGCATCGCCACCGACATCACCGACCGGCGGGCCGCGGAGTGGCGGCTCCTCGAGGACGCGCGACGGCTCGCCGCCACCCTCGAGATCCAGCACGCCATCGGCATCTCGTCGCTGGATCTCGCGGAAATCAGACGGACGGTGGTCGAGCGGGCCAAGTCCTTGACCCGTGCGTCGGGCGCCGCGGTGATGCTGATCGAGGGCGATCACCTCATTCTCAAGACCGGAAGTGGTACCGCCGCGTCGCACTCCGGTCTCCGCATCTCCCGCGCCTCCCGGCTCGCACGTCTCTGGACCACCGGCGCCGACGTGTTCCAGATCCGGGACGCGTCCGAGGAATTGGCCCTGGATCGGGGGGCCTGCAAGACGCTCCAGGTCCGGAGCGCCGTGGTCGTCTCTCTCCAGGCATCGGGCCAGGTCGTCGGCGCGCTGGCGGTGACCAGCACGAAGCCCAGGGCGTTCACGCACCACGATGTCCAGGGGATTCGCCTGGTCGCCGGCTTGCTCTCGGAGGCCATGACCCGCGCCGCCGCGGCGGCGGCGAACGCCGAGACCGAGGCCCGGTTCCGTACGCTGGCGGACTCCGTGCCGGTCATGATCTGGACTTCCGATCAGCATCATCGCTCCGAGTACTTCAACCGGCACACTCTCGAGTTTACCGGCCGCACGCTGGAGGAGGAGCGCATTGCCGACTGGGCGGGCGATCTCCATCCCGACGACGTCGGCCCGCGGATCGCCGATATCGGGGCGGCGCTGGCCGAGCAGCGGGCATATCAGATCGAGTACCGTCGCCGGCGCCACGACGGCAAGTATCGCTGGCTGCTCGACGTAGCGGTCCCTCGTTTTACCTCGGCCGGAGAGTTCTGCGGCTACGTGGGCACCTGCCGTGACATGACCGAGATGAAGGAGGCGGAGCTGGCCCTGCGCCAGTCCCAGAAGCTGGAAGCGATCGGCTCGCTGGCCGCCGGCGTCGCCCACGAAATCAACACGCCGGTACAGTACGTGAGCGACAATCTCCGCTTCCTCCAGAGCGCGCTGGGTGACCTGCTCGACATGGCGGGCAAGACGGAGGCCCTGAGGCTCGCGGCGGAGGCGGCCGGCGTGGCGGTGGCGGAGACCGAGGCAGTGCGTCTCGCGGCGAAGAAGGCCGACCTGTCGTATCTGAGCGAGGAGATCCCGCTCGCTTCGGACCAGGCGCTCGACGGTCTGCGGCGCATCGCCGATATCATCCGCGCGGTCAAGCAGTTCTCGCATCCGGGATCGGATCGGCCCACGCCCACCGACCTCAACATGGAAATCACCACCACGGCGGCGGTCTCACGTAACGAGTGGAGGTACGTCGCCGACCTGACGACGCGTCTCGACCCGGATCTCCCTCCTGTCCCCTGCCTCGCCAGCGAGATCCGGCAGGTCCTGCTCAATCTCATCGTCAACGCCGCGCAGGCCATCGAGGACGCGTCGGATGGAGAGGCCGGCGGGCGCGGACGGATCGAGGTCACGAGCCGGCTCGACGGCGCGTGGGCGGAGATCACCGTTTCCGACAGCGGCACCGGCATTCCCGAAGGGATCCGGTCGCGGATCTTCGATCCTTTCTTCACGACCAAGGAAGTGGGCCGCGGCACCGGGCAGGGACTGGCCATCGCGCACACGATCATCGTCGAGAAGCACAAGGGCCTCATCCGCTTCGATACGGTACTCGGGCAGGGCACCTCCTTCGTGGTACGCCTGCCGCTCCTGCTGCCGGCGTCGGACGAGGTGCGCGCGGCATGAAGCGGGTGCTCTTCGTGGATGACGACTCTTCCATCCTCGACGGCCTCCGGCGACTCTTCCGGCAGAAGCGCGACGTGTGGGAGATGACCTTCGCGCTGGGTGGCGCCGAGGCCCTCCGGCACATCGAAACGGAAACGTTCGACGTGGTCGTCTCGGACATGCGCATGCCCGGCGTCGATGGTGGCGCCGTACTCGAAGCCGTGCGACGGACGCACCCGGCAACCGTGCGATTGATTCTGAGTGGCAACAGCAGCGGCGATGCCGCCCTCTGCGCCATGGGCACCGCGCATCAGTTCCTCGCCAAGCCGTGCGATCCGGCAGTGCTGGAACAGGTGCTCGCTCGCATCTGCGGGCTACGCGACATCCTGGCCGATCCTGCGCTGCGGACCCTCGTCGGCGGCGTCTCGTCGCTGCCGAGCCCGCCATCCACCTACTGGGCGCTGGTGCAGGTGCTGTCGGATCCGGAGGCGTCGATCCGGTGCGTCGCCGAGATCGTCGAGCGCGACACCGCCATCGCGGCCAAGGTGCTCCAGCTCGTCAACTCGTCGTTCTTCGGCCGCCCCCGGCGAGTGACGTCGCTGGAAGACGCCATCAGCTACCTCGGAATGAGTCTGGTGCGGGGGCTGGCATTGTCCCATGAGGCCCTGCGGCTGTTTCAGCCATGCACCGCTTGCCGTTTTGACGTGGAGGCATTCCAGTCGCACTCGCTTCGGGTAGCGGGGCTCGCCAAGCGGTTCACCCCGGGCTCCCCCGAGCACGAGAACGCCTTCGTGGCCGGGATACTGCACGACGTCGGCAAGCTCGTGCTGGCCACGAGGATCCCGGCCCGCCTGGCGTCGGCCATCGAGGTTTCCGAGGCATCGGGCCGGCCGCTCCACGAGGTCGAGTGGTCCACCCATGGCGTCAGCCACGCGGAGGTCGGAGGGTATCTCCTGGGTATCTGGGGGTTGCCGCATGTGATCGTCGAGGCGGTCACCCTGCACCACCGGCCTCATGTCGCGGAGAGCGGCGGTGTCGGCGTCCTCGCCGCCGTACACGCGGCCGACGCCTTCGATCGCGCTCGCCGTAATGAGACGGCGGGCGACCCCGATCTCGGGTTCCTCGCTACCGCCGGATACGGCGAGCGCGTCGATGCCTGGCGACTCGTAGCCGAGCGGTTCTTCAGCGATTGTGAGGAGGAGGTCTAGCATGGACGCGCCGCTGCCGAAGGTCCTGTGCATCGACGACGAGCGCCACGTCGTGGAAGGGCTCAAGCGCACCCTGCGGCAGCGATTCGACGTCGTGGTGGCGGCCGGCGGGCCGGCGGCGCTGGAGATCCTTCGCGCCGAGTCGAACTTTGCCGTCGTCGTCTCGGACTATCGGATGCCGGGAATGGACGGGGTGACGCTGCTGGGCCGGATCCGCACGCTGCTGCCGGACGCCGCCCGCATCCTCCTCACCGGCCAGGCCGATCTCAAGGCGGCGGCGGCCGCGGTCAACGTTGGCCACGTCTTCCGGTTCCTGCTCAAGCCCTGCCCGCCGGACGTGCTGGTTCCCGCGCTGTCCGCCGGCGTGGAATATCACACACTCAAGCGGAACGAGCGGCACCTGCTGGAGCAGACCCTGCAGGGCAGCGTGAAGGCAGTGACCCAGATGCTGGCCATCGTCAATCCCGCCGCCTTCGGGCGCTCGGAGCGGGCGACCCGGCTGATGACGGAAATGATGACGATGATCGGTCTGCGCGACCGGTGGGAGGCGGAGCTGGCCGCGATGCTCTCGCAGATCGGCTGCATCACGTTACCGACGCCCGTCGTCGAGAAGATCTATCACGGCCGCTTGCTCGAGCCGGAAGAGCGCGAGATGGCCGACCGACTGCCCGCGGCCGCGGTCCGGATCGTGGCCGACATTCCGCGTCTCGAGGAAGTGCGGCGGATTCTCCTGCACCAGGCCGATCCGTTCGACGGCTCGGTATCCACGCCGCCGGGCTCGGACCACGGCACACCACTGCCGTCACGGCTACTCCGGGCCATCCTCGATTTCGACGAGCTTCAGTCGCAGGGCCTCGAGGTGACGGAAGCCTTCTCCCGGATGCGCGCCCGCGCCCGGTGCTACGACCCCGACATCCTCCAGGACCTCGAGCAGGTGACCGGCGCGCACGCGGGCCGACGCCTGGTCGAGCTGCCGCTCAAGGCCGTGAAGATCGGGATGGTGTTCGGCGACGACGTCCTCAAGGCCGACGGGACGCTGCTCATCGCGCGCGGCCAGGAAGTGACGCCGGCGCTGGCGGATCGCATCGAGAATTTCTGGGGGGATATGGCGGTCCGGGAGCCGGTGAGGATTATCGGCGAGTCGCAGAGATAGCACCCACGAAGGTCTGGATCTCCTCGAACGATTGCTCGGCCCGCTGGAAGCCCGCCCTGTCCATGGCCTTCCCCTCGAGCGCCCGCTCTTCCATCTCCGTCAGAATCGCCGCGAACCGCTCCGCGCCCAGCGTCGCCGCCGGTCCACGCAACTTGTGGGCGAGCTGCGCCGCCTGAATGGTCTCGCCGTTGGCGATGGCGGTCTCGAGCTCTCCGAGCAGCGGAGCTGAAGTCGTCACGAACAGGCGCAGGTACTTTCGAACGGTCTCCGGATCGGTACCGATGAGGGACTCGAGCTGGCTCAACCGAATTGGTGGCGAGGCACTGGAGCCCGAGCTCGCCGGCACCTTGCCGTTTCCGCTGGCCGGCGAGGGCAGCCAATGCGCCAGCACCTCCTTGAGGCGGTCGCGCCGGATCGGCTTGCTGATGTAGTCATCCATGCCGGCGGCGAGGCAGCGCTCCCGGTCCCCTTGCATGGCGTTCGCGGTCATCGCGACGATGGGAACCCGCCCTCCCGTCCCCTTCTCCCGGCGCCGGATCTCCGCGGTCGCCTCGAAGCCGTCCATCACCGGCATTTGGCAGTCCATCAGCACGAGGTCGTAGGTTGCCCGCAGCATGGCGTTGACGGCCTGCTGGCCGTTGTCCACAACCTCAACCACGTGCCCGAAACGGGTCAGTACGTCGGTGGCGACGGCCTGGTTGACCTCGTTGTCCTCGACCAGGAGGATGCGGCCGCCCGAGCCCGCCCGAGGCTCCGGCACCAATGAGGCATCCGGAGCCGGAGTGGAAACAGAAGCCGGCGCACCTGCCACCCCGGCCGAATCGGCGAATGTCATGATCTCCGCGAGGCAGTCGAAGAATCGAGATTGCCTGAGCGGCTTGGCGAGGAAGGCCGACGGACCGCACGCCTTCGCCTCGCGCTGATCCTTCACGTCGAGCGAGGTCATCAGGAGGGTCTTGATCGACGCGAGGTTGGGGTCCTTTCGCAATTCTCCGATCAGGCCGATCCCACTCACTCCCGGCATATGATGGTCGATGACGGCGACGTCGTAGCCGTCGCCACCGCGACGCGCGCCGCGGAGAGCAGCGAGCGCCTCGTCCGCGCTGGCGACCGCGGTGGCATGCAGCTCCCAGGCGGCGAGCTGCTGCTCGATCAGCTGCCGGGAGCTCGCATTGTCGTCCACCACGAGAATACGAAGCCGGCCGAGGTGCCGGCGAGGGACTCGCCCGGAGGGCACATCGGCGGGACGCAGCCGGGCCGTGAACCAGAACGTACTGCCGCGGCCCGGCGCGCTCTCCAGCCCGATCTCGCCCCCCATGAGCTCGCAAAGCTGCTTGCAGATGGCGAGTCCGAGCCCGGTCCCGCCGAAGCGACGGGTGGTCGAGGCCTCCGCCTGCACGAATGGCTGGAAGAGGTGCCCGTGGGCCTCCGCGGGAATGCCGATCCCGGTATCGGTGACGGCGAACCGCACACACTGATCGCGATCATTCCGCTCGAGCGCGGTCATCCGGACCACGACCTCGCCTTGCTCGGTGAACTTGACCGCGTTGCCGCCCAGGTTGATCAGAATCTGGCGCAGGCGGCCCGCATCGCCGCACAAGAGCTCGGGCACGTCGGCATCCACCATCACCACCAGCTCGAGCCCTCTGGCATGGGCCCGCGGCGCGAGCGTCTCCGCCACCTCCTCGACCATGCGTCGCACGTCGAAGTCGGCCGGGGCGATGACCAGCTTGCCCGCCTCGATCTTGGAGACGTCGAGGACGTCGTCGATGATCGCGAGGAGGGCCTCGGCGGAGCCGTGCGCCGCCTCGGCGTATTGCTTCTGTTTTGGAGGCAGCTCGTCATCCAGCAGCAACCCGAGCATCCCGAGGACGCCGTTCATCGGGGTCCGGATCTCGTGGCTCATCGTGGCGAGGAAGGAGGACTTGGTCTGGGCCGCCGACAGCGCGCCGTCCCGTGCGGCGCGCAGCTCTCCCGCCTGGGCGTTGAGCAGGGCGACTGATTCCCGAACCCGCGTCACCATGATCCCGAACGCCCGGCTCAGCGCCCCCACCTCGTCGGCGCCGCCGGCCGGGATCTCCAGATCGTAGTTGCCGCCGGCGACCTGGTCCGCCAGGCGACGCAGACCCACCACGGGCGCGGAGATGAGGTAGGCGAAGAACGCTGAAATGAGTGTGCCCAGCACGAACGTCACCGCAATCGCGACGCCGACGGTCCAGCGGTCGCGCGAGAGCTGCCGGTTCAACCGGTCGAGCGACATGCCGAGGAGCAGGGTGCCGTAGTTCGCCCCATCGTACCGGATGGGTACCGCCGTGTTCAGAAGCCCGTTGTCCGGGCGCAGCGTGTGCATCGACGACAATCCCGCCGCGACGGACACCGGCAGCTCCAGCGGGTTGAACTGCGCGAAGACAGCCTGCTCGGAGTCGAGGACCACGATGTACGCGAGATCGGGGTCCTGCTTGGCCCACGCCAGCGTCGCGGACACGGCCGAATACTGATTCAGGCCCAATCCAAAGCCGACGCCAAGCGCGACCATTTCCGCATTGCTGGCGGTGCGCGACTGCATGGCGGCCATCGTCGCGCGCTCCTGACGGGCCGGGAAGTACAGCATGCTCGCCAGCGCGCAGACGAACATGATCGACAGCGCGCTCGCCAGGACCTTCGATCTGATGGTCAGGTTGCGGAATGGCGTGAGGAGACTCATTGGGGGTTGATGACCCACAGCGAGTAGTCCGCATCGCCGGGCCGGGACCCCTCGACGGTGAGCACCTTGACCGATTGGTCCACCACCCGTGCGTCCACGAAAGCCACCGCGCCCCGCCGGCGGCTTACGAAGTCGCGCACTTCTCCCGGATCGCTGACGCTCTTGGGCGGGATCGCGCTCGAGCCGGTGAAGACGACGCCGATCCAATAGCGCTTGACTCGATCGCCGTTCATCATGAGAACGGTCCGATAGAAGGATTCGCGAAGGTCGGCCTGCTCGTACAGCGTCACCCTTTCCCTGTTCGGGAAGACGGTCGTCGTGCCGAGAAACAGTCGCTTCAGGTCTTCTGCGTTGACGCTATTCAGCGGGTTGCTCCGGTTGACGATGACCGCGATCGCCTGCTGGCTCGCGGCCTGGGGCGGCAGGACGACTCCGGCGAAAAGGGTCGCGAGGAGGTGGATTGCCGGGGTCATCCCGGTCCTGCGTCCGAGGGTGCTCAAGAGCTGAACTCCGCGCCGAGCTGCAGGAGACGCGTCTTGGCGCCGACCGCGGCGTCGTTCACCGGCAGCGTGGCGAAACGGTTGCCGCCGACCAACGAATAGGAGGCCTTCATGGTGAAATCCGGCGTGAGCCAGTAGTTGAACTGGTTGGTATTGGTCCGGCGGTACGCCCAACTCCCGGACCCGTGAATGTCGAGCTGAGGCGGGAGAGAGACTGGGCGCATGCCACACTCGGGGAACCGGCAGCGACGATGATCGCCAGCGCCACGATCGCGAACAGGTCGCACTCTCTCGACAGCGTTCCCACGTTCTCCCCAAGGATGACCGGCATCCGCGTCCGACAAACGGGCCGTAACCTCGTGCCCGGTCGTGCTCGATTCGAGGCGGGCTGCTGTCAAGTATTTGATCACGGTTCAACCCGGGGGAGGGCGACGATCAGTCAGGCAAGCGGCGTGCCCATTCTTGCAGCTGTCGGGGGAGATAGGAGGGAAGGCGCGGAGATTTAGAATCGATTGTCGGCTCGGCGCTACTCGAGGCGCAAGATCCTGCCAGGCAGCGGGATAGACAGCCAAGAGCGACTGGGGGATGCGCCGCGGTCCGAGCCGACGCGCTCTCCGGGCGACTCCCAGCGGTCACGGGGAACACGAGCGACCGAGCGAGCTGCCAGTCATGTCGGCAAATGCGACAGTTACAATCCCATTGGCAGCTTCCCTTCCACCGCGGTCCTCTTCATGCGAGGCGCGGCGCCCGGCCGCCAGAGCTCCACCGAGTGCGTCACCCTGTAGATCAGCGGTCCGCCGTCCGCGCGATCGCTTCGTTCGATCGGCGCCGGGATGCAGACGAACTCCACCTCCAGGCGCTTCCCGTCCACGCGCACGACCGCGTAGCCATGCCCCCCTACATCGATCCACGAGAGATGCGGCGCGACGTCCGGGTTCCGCGCGGCCAGCGCCTCACGGACGTCCCCGGTCCGCTGAAGCGTCATGCTGGCGCCGGTGCCGTGCATCAGCGAGACGTTGATCGCGTCCTCGGGCGGCCCGCCGGACGAGGGTTGGTAGAGGTAGATCGCCCGCAGCGGATGATCCTTGGGGATGGCGTACTTCGCCGCTTCGAACAGCCCCGGCGCGGACACCGAGCCCGTGGTGAACTCCGCCGCCACCGGCTCGAATCGATCGGGCGGCAGTGAGGTGGACAGCAGCCCGGCCAGAAAGGAGTGCCGGTCGCCAACGAGCGTCACGAGGCCTGTGATTCCTTCGTCTTTGGCCACGTCGAGGATCTCGTTACGCTCCGTCCGGTAGGCCGACCAATCGTCGTCGCCGAGCTGCGCGAAACCCGTGGCGGGCCACTTGGGACCATCGTCGGTGGAGAGGTTCTGGAAATCGGTGCGCCAGTCGAGCATCCCGACCGAGTTGCCCCAGAGCTTCCAGGGAGCATCACTCGCCCGCAGGCGCTCGAGGAACCACGCCTTCTGGCGCGCGCCCAGCATCGATTGGGGATTGGCATCCTTGCGGAAGTTAGGCAGCTTCCTTCCGCCGAAGGTGAGGGTTTCCGGCGCATTCCCGCCGCGGAATGCTCGTCCCGCGTCGAGCGCCTGCATCACGTCCTGCGACAGGAACCAGGGAAAGTCTTTCGGCTCGAACGCCGCCGCTTCGGGAAGGTCGACCACGGGCTGGGACCGGTACGACCGATTGTCCGTCACGATCAGGTGGACGTTTCGCCCGTACCGGAGCGTACGAAAGATCTCCAGGCAGCCGATCGCCGCAATATTGGATGGCTCGAGCCCCAGGCCGTTGTCGTCGAGTTGCCTGAGGGGCGCATCGGTCACCCTCGGCGGCACGAATCGGTCGATCTCGGCGCTGCCCAGTTTGATTACGCGGGCCGGCTGGTACTCGAACCACGCCTGGTTCGCGGCGACCTTCCTCCGCTGCGCCGGGCGCACGCCGCCGAAGTTCTGCTGGCTCTGCCACCCCTTCCAGGAAAACTCGTGGTTGTCCCACACACACACGAATGGCCAGCGGGCCCGCGCGTCCTGCAGATCGGGATCGAGCAGATAGCCGCGGTAGAGTGCGCGGTAGTCGTCCACCGTCGTGGGAACGTGGAAGTCCTTGATCTTCTCGCCGTCGGCATAGCGCACGATGTCGCGCAGCCGCCGGTCGTACATGCCCTGCGGCCGGTCTTCCGGATACCACATGACCTCGTAGACGAAATCGCCGAGGTGGAGCACGAAGCCCAGCTGGTCGGCTGGGCGGCGGCGCTCATCCTCCCAGATCATCCGCCGGTATGCGTTGCAGGCCCCCTGCGGCACGTCCTGGCAGCTCACGAATGCGAAGTGCACTCGGCGCCGGTCTCTCGGGGACGGCGCGGTGATGGTCCGGCCAACCCGGCTACCCAGTCCCAGGTCGTCGGTGAACCGATACCAGTACTCACGCGACGGCGCGAGGCCCGCCGCGAGCACCCGCCAGGTCCAGTCGTTCTCGGGCAACAGGCTCGCGGTGGCGGTCGCGGCGATGTGACGGAAGTCCCGCGTCCGGGACACTTCGACCGTAAGCTTCGCTGCCCTGGAGTGGTCGGACGGCGGCCGGCGAGTCCAGAGCAGCACGCTGTCCGGATACGGATCGCCGGAGGCGACGCCTTGCGGAAAGAGATCCCTCCGCTCGATGCGCCGCGGGGTCTTGCCCGCCGCGAAGGCTCCGGGCCACGCGAGCGATGCGCCGATCGCCGCCGCCGCCGCGATCGCTTCGCGGCGGGTCATCGGACGCATGGCTAGTCGATTCCCACCCTTCCCTGCACCGACTCGATGAGCTTGGCCGAGTCGTAGCCGATCCCGTCCTTGAAGACGATGGTCGGATTCCGGATCACCGTGGGATCGGCGGAGAGGTCGCCTTTCAACACCACGAGATCGGCGAGCTTTCCCTTTTCCACCGTTCCCAGCTTCTGCTGCACGCCGAGGATCCTGGCGCCGTTGAGAGTCATGATCCGGATCGTTTGCTGCGGAGTGAAGCCTCCTTCGATCAGGAGCTCGTAGTTCCGCTGGTCGCCGTAGCCGGCCAGCGCGCCGCCGATGCCCGTCGGATCCACGCCCGCGGCCAGCGTCCCGCCGGCATCGACGAACCTCTTCTCGAACGCCATCGAGCCCTTGAGCCCCTCCAGCGGCACCAGGCCCTTGCCCGAGGAGTCGATCTCGTTCCGGAGCTTGAGGTAATCGTCGCGCACGGCCGGCGCCATCGCGCTGAGCACCCGCGGCTCCTTGGTCGGGCGGTTGGGGACGAAGGGCTCGATCACCGCGAGCGTCGACGTCATCGGAACGCCCGCCTTTATCATCGTGCGGATGACGGAATCGGCCGTCGTCCCGCCGGCGTCCGCCTTGCTGTTGGACTCGAACATGTCGACCGGACAGACGTCAGGCTGCTTGGCGGATGCGAAATCCGACGCGGTCAGCATCCCGTGCTCCAGGTTGTCGATACCGAGCGCCACCGCCTCGCGATAGGAGACCGAGCAGAGGTGGCCGGTCACCTTGATCCCGCGCTTATGCGCCTCCTTGATGGCGGCGCCCAGCTCGGCGCGACGGATGTCGGTGTACGCCTTGATCCAGGTGGCGCCCTCCGAAGCCCAGTACGCCACGAAGCGGCGAGCCGCCTCCGGCGAGTTCACTACCGCCATGCTGCCGCCGCCCTCCGCGCCGGTGATGTAGGGCGCGGTGAGATGGATCCGCGGCCCCGGGGTCCGGCCGTGCGTGATGTTCTCCCTGAGATTGATCTCGGCGTAGGGCGCCCGCCCGCCCGTCGTGCGAATGGTGGTGACGCCCGACGCGAGGTAGAGCCGCGGACCGGTGTAGGACATCTGCACCGCCCGGCCGCCCGCGGCGGTGTAGAAGAGATGGTCGTGCATGCCGACGATGCCGGGAATCACTGTGTGACCGCCCAGGTCCATCTTCACGGCGCCGGCGGGAATCGTGACCGATGCCGCGGGGCCCGCTTCGGCGATGCGGCCATCGCGAATCACGACCGTCTGGTCGGCCCTGGGATCGGCACCGGTGCCATCGAACAGGAGAACATGGGTGAGGGCCACCACCGACGTGTCCACCGCGACGTACTTCCGGACCTCCTCGCTCAGCGAGTCGGGGCGCTGGGCCGGAAGCGCACGGACAAGCAGGAGTGGCAGCGCCAGCAGGGCGGCGATCGAACGCATGGGTGTTTCCTCGCTATTCCACGGTGAAGGGCATCATCATTCCGGCCGAGAGGTGCTCGGCGATATGGCAGTGGAGCATCCACCGCCCGGGATTGGAGGGGTCGAGCAGAATATCCACAGCCGAGCCCGCAGGCAGCAATACGGTGTCTTTCCAGACAAGGTTTTGATTGGGGATGCCGTTCACCGAGAGCACCAGGAAGCGTTGCCCGTGCAGGTGAATCGGGTGCTGCATCCCATGGAAGCTCCGGCGCTGGTTCACCAGCCGGATCCGAACCGGCTCCCCCCGGCGGAAGCGCCAGTCGATGTCCATGTTCTCGAGGCCCGTGGCCGCGTCGCGAAGGATCCAGCGCACCTGCCGGCCGGTGGAGGCCCAATTCATCATCGGCATGGTCCCGCTCCATTCGACGGGAGCGAAGAAGATCGAGTCCAGACGCATCAGCCGCCTGGTGACGGGGGGAAGGTCCCGGGTCTCGAGGGCGAGGACCAGGGTCTTTTCCGGCGCGATGGGGGCCGCGGCGCGGTAGCGCTCCAGCTCGGCGGCACCGGAATCCCTGTGCAACACGCCAAAGCTCCGCCCGAGCTTCCGGGTGACCGGATCGGACGCCACATCGACGAGCCCGAGCGTGTCGGTCTCGTCGAAGAAGCGGCCGTAAAGATGATCGAGCCCTCGCACCCGGTTGACCATGGCCACCCTGCCGGGCCGGTCGAACCGCACGTGCACCACGTAGCGCTCCGCGGGTGCGATGACCACACTCTCCACCCAGGCCTCGCGCTCGAACTCGCCGACATCGGAGGCGACGAGCTTCATCCTGGCGCCAGGGAAGGAGAGATTGAATGTCCGCGTGTTCGCCGCGTTGGTGAAGTAGAATCGAACCACCTCGCCTCGCTTCACCTTCAGCCGATAGTCCTTCTCTCCATTTACCAGCAGTGTGTTGCCGAACCGTCCCATCAGGGCGTGCGTGGGCGTGTCTCCGCCCAGTGGAACCAGCCCCGCGGCGCCCGTGAGCAGATCGTCGAGCATGAGCACGGCCTCGCGATTGGCCGGCCCGTAATCCGCGTGATCCGGTGAACGAACCAGGATGTTGCCGTACAGTCCCAGCTCCTGCTGGATGTCCTCGCGGACGTGCGGGTGATACCAGTAGATGCCGGCGTCGGGAAAACGCAGCCGGTACGTGAACTCACCGCCGGGCCGGACCGCCGGCTGGGTGAGACCGGGCGTCCCGTCGCTGGCGTTGTCGAGCCGGACTCCGTGCCAGTGAACCGACGTCGGCTGGGAGAGATGGTTGGAGAAGGCTACGGTGATCTCGGCGCCGCGCCGGACGTCGATGAGCGGGCCGGGGTACTGCCCGTTGAACGCATACATCACGTATTCGCGACCCTCGACGCTCCGGCGTACCATTCCGGCCTCGAGTCGCAGCGTGTCGCCGCTCTCGAGATGCACTGTCTCGCGCGGGCGAGCCGCGGGCGCAGCGCCGGATGGCAGGTACGGCGTCTCGTCGGGGCGCAGTGCCATCTCGGCGGGGAGCATCGTGAGACCGGCCGGCATCGGCACCGTGGTCCAGCGAATTGCTCCGGAATCCGATGCCGGGGCGGCCTGGTCATGGTGAGCGCCCGATCCTTCGTGATCGTGCCGGCCGCCACCCGGAATCGCGCCGAGCGTGAATTCCAGCAGGTCGGGTGGAAACAGGCGCGTGCTGGGAGACTGGCCGCGGAGTACCATGCGGCCTGTCGGCTCCTTCGCGGCGGCGCTGCGCTCGGCGGTGACGAGGATGACGAACTTGTCGAGGTCTATGGGAGGGAGCGTCGTCGTGCCGTTCCGGACTTCGCCGAGCGGGAAGACCGGGTACATCGCCAGCGGAGCGACCCAGGCGACGTAGGTCCCGTAGGGTCCGAGCGACCGGGGCGCCGGAAGCCCGCGGACCGAGAGGACCGGCTGGTAGCGGAGCCGCCCGTCCGCCGCGACCGCAAGGGTGAAGGCCCCGGCGATGTGCGCGAGCTCCACCCGCGCGGAGATGTCGCTGATCCCTGGCGCCGTCACCAGCTCCATGCAGTAGAGGTCCCGGCTCGGCCCGAGGGAATCGGGCGGATCGCAGGGGCGCTGGGCCGCCGCACTGCGGGCGGAGACGAGGAGAGTCGAGATGAGAGTGGCGCGGACGGAGAAAGACATCGACTGTAGTCTCATGCCTCGCGACTCATCGCTCAAGGTCCTCCTCTTGCTCTTTGCCGCGGGGTGCGCCGGCAGCAGCGCGCCCACCGGACCCGTGAGCCCGGCGCCCGAGCGGTATCCGATCATCCCGGCGCCTCGGCACGCTGACACCCGGGCAGGCCGCCCACGTGCTCGGCGCGCAGGGCAACCTGTGGACGGAGCATATCCCGACGCCGGCGCGGGCCGAGTACATGCTGTTGCCACGCATGCTCGCGCTCGCCGAAGTCCTGTGGTCGCCGAAGGAGGCGCGAAGCTGGCGCCGATTCGTCGCACGGCTCCCGGCCCACTTCGCGCGCCTCGACGCATTGAATGTGAAGTACCGCGTGCCCAAGCCCGGTGAGCTGCGAGAATGACAATGGCCGGCCCACCTGGGTGAGCCGGCCATCATCATCCGCTTGCGCTGGCCTTCGTTACTGGACTTTGACGACATTCTCCGCCGCGGGACCCTTTTGGCCCTGCACGACGTCGAACTCCACTCGGTCGCCCTCGGCGAGGCTCTTGAAGCCTTCGGCCTGAATCGCCGAATGATGGACGAAGCAGTCCTTCTGACCATCCGCCGGGGTAATGAAACCGAAGCCCTTGGCGTCGTTGAACCACTTGACCGTGCCGTTGGTGCGTGCCATTCCCTACTCCTTGAGTATGATGTAATCGGAGTGGGTAGATGCCACACGGCCGACTACGGTTTCGTGGATTGCGCCTCCACGCGGCGTGGCTGTCGTGGCGCGGAAGAGCACCGAATACGACAACGCGGGAAGATTACCCAGACATTGCCCAAACGGCAACACGAGATCGCTCGTTACGCTCGCCGCTCGCGCGGGTCGATTCACTCATGAGGGGCTTCCCTCGGTGCGAAAATGCAGCGGGTCGCGGAGGTTCTGCAGCTGGCGGTAGTAGAAGAGCGGGGTCGGCCGCTTGCCCTTGAACCTCAAGTGCTTGAGGAAATCGATTTCCGCCTCGGTCGCTGTGCCGCTGAGTTCGGGGTCCTGGAGAAAACCGTCGAGTCCCGGTTCTTGAGGGAAGCTCTGGCCGGCTTCCCGCTCGACGAACTCGAATCGCTTTACGTGCCCAGCGACCACTCTGGGGTTCAGAATGATGTCCAGAGCAAACGTCGCAAGGTCGATGTCCCACGATTCGATCATCGGATCGAGGAAAGAGATGCACTGCTCCCGGGATATGCGGAAGACGTCGGTGTCGAGGAACTCGAGGACGATGACGCGCATCTCCTCGAAGGTGCGGCCGCTGAGATCCGCCACCATGCGCAGCCAGTAGTCATTTTCCAATTCCTCTTTCGCCACTGCCTGAAGCACTTCAAGGAGCCGTTGAGTGACCAGACGCTCGAGCTCGCCGAAGGCCTGCTGCTCGAATATCGCGCGAACATGCGCTTGCGTCTCGGGATCGCACTTGCGGAGGATCACTTCGCGAACTTCTCCAAACAGCGGCGCCGCCTCCTCGCCCCACTCTCGCTTCAATTCCTCTTTTCGCTGCACCACGGCCAGCCGGGCCAGCTCCCCGCTCGGCAGCTTCAGGAACTTGTCCATCTTGTCGTAGATGTCGGTTCGGCTCGGCGCGGGAGGGGCTTTCTTCCGAGTGAGGAGCTGGGAGATGTAGGATTCCGTCACCTGCGCCGCCCGCGCAAGCTCTCGCTGCCCCAGACCGAACTCCTCCAGGCGCTGCCGGATCACGAACGACACATCCATGGGTTCTCCCCCGGGTCGCCGCTGCGGTTAACGGATTTAAGTTAAGTCGCTAGGTCCGCCCATGCAACACCCATACTGTACTTGACAAGTACAGTACACTAGCCCATCATTCACCAACCTGTACCATCATTGGCGAAGTCATAACTGGCTGCAGCGCCGAGAGTTCAAGCCGCGCGCCCGCCGCCGTTACCCATCGAAAGGATCCCCCATGTCCACCGCCACCAAGATCCGGCCCAAGGTGAAGATCCAGCCCCTGGAGGACCGCGTCGTGATCCTCCCCGTTGGTGAGGAGGACATCAGGTACGGTCCCTTGTACATCCCCGATAGCGCCAAGGAGAAGCCCACCCAAGGTCGCGTCATCGCAGTTGGCCCCGGACGCTTCGAAAAGGGCGAGCGGGTCAAGATCGATGTCGCCGTGGGCGACACGGTGATTTACGGGAAGTACGGCGGAACGCCTTTCCAGTCGGGCGATGACGAGCTGATCATCATCAAGGCCACCGACATCTTCGCCAAGATCGGCTAATGCAGGCCACCCGAGGGGAGTGAGGCACATGTCATCGAAAGAACTGCTCTTCAGCATCGATGCTCGCACCCGGCTCAAGAGGGGCGTGGACGCCCTCGCCGAAGCGGTGAAGGTCACCCTCGGCCCGAAGGGCCGGAATGTCATCATCGACAAGAAATTCGGCTCGCCGACCATCACCAAGGACGGCGTCACGGTAGCCAGGGAAATCGAGCTGAGTGATCCGGTCGAAAATATGGGCGCCCAGATGGTGAAGGAGGTCGCCACCAAGACCTCCGACCTCGCCGGCGACGGCACCACCACCGCCACCGTGCTGGCGCAGGCCATTTTCCGTGAGGGCCTCAAGAACGTCACCGCCGGAGCCAATCCGATGGAGCTCAAGCGGGGCATCGACCGGGCCGTCGAAGCCATCGTCGAGCAGCTCAAGACGTTCTCGGTCCCGTCGGCCGGCAAGAAGGAAATCGCCCAGGTCGGCACCATCTCCGCGAACAACGACAAGGAGATCGGCAACCTGATCGCCGAGGCGATGGAGAAGGTGGGCAAGGACGGCGTCATCACCGTCGAGGAGGCCAAGGGCCTCGAGACGACCCTCGAGACCGTCGATGGCACCCAATTCGACCGGGGTTATCTCTCGCCCTACTTCGTCACCGACCCGGAAAAGATGGAAACGGTACTGGAAGACGGCTGCATCCTTCTTTACGACAAGAAGATCTCGGTAATGAAGGACCTCCTGCCCATCCTGGAAAAGGTGGCGCAAAGCGGGAAGCATCTCCTGATCGTTGCGGAAGACCTCGAAGGTGATGCGCTGGCGACGCTGGTGGTGAACAAGCTGCGGGGCACCCTCAAGGTGGCCGCGGTCAAGGCCCCGGGCTTCGGCGATCGCCGCAAGGAAATGCTGCGCGACATCGCGGTGCTGACCGGCGCCCAGGTGATCTCCGAGGAAGTCGGGCTCAAGCTCGAGAATACCACTCTCGAGGACCTCGGCCATGCCAAGCGAATCGTGGTCGACAAGGACAACACGACCATCGTCGGCGGCAAGGGTAAGGCGGACGACATCAAAGGCCGGATCAGCGAGATCAAGGCGGCGATCGAGAAGAGCACCAGCGATTATGACCGGGAGAAGCTGCAGGAGCGGCTGGCTAAGCTCGCCGGCGGCGTGGCGATCATCAATGTCGGCGCGGCGACCGAGACCGAGATGAAGGAGAAGAAGGCGAGGGTGGAGGACGCGTTGCATGCCACCCGCGCTGCCGTGGAAGAGGGCATCGTCCCGGGAGGCGGCGTTGCGCTCCTCCGCGCGCAAAGTGCGCTGGAGAGGATTCGAGGCACTGAAGACGAGAAGGTCGGCGTGGATATCGTGCGTCGCGCGCTCGAGGAGCCCATCCGGGCCATCGTGCAGAACGCAGGCGCCGAGGGCTCGATCGTGGTCGCCAGGATCAGGGCGTCGAAGGAGAAGAACTTCGGTTACAACGCCGCGACCGACACGTACGAGGACCTGGTCAAGGCCGGCGTCATCGACCCGACCAAGGTCACCCGCACGGCGCTTCAGAACGCCGCGTCCATCGCGGGCCTGCTCCTCACCACCGAGTGCGTGGTGGTGGAGCGAAAGAGTGACAGGCCCCCTCTGGCCGGCATGGGCGGCGACATGGGTGGGATGTACTAGTCGTGGCTACTCAGTCGGGTGAGCCGCGCACCGCACCGGCGGCTCACCTCAACGAAACAACTCAAGGGGAGTGTTAATGCGAGCTCAACGATTCACGCGGTATGGCGTTCTGGGCGGGTTACTTGCGGGCTTGGCGTGCGCGGGGAACTCGGCACGGACCGAAGAGGCAACCGTCGCGAAGGACACGACCACGGTCCAGAATACGACCGGCTACGAAGCCCCGGTTCGAGATACGACGGTGTCCAGCGTGACCGACTCCACGAAGTGGAGCCCGTCGTCCGGCGCCACCGAGATCAAGCCGGGAGCGTCTACGGCGGGAGTCGACTCGACAGTCGGAGTCGACTCGACCGCGAAGGTCGACACGCTCCGCACTGGGACTGACACGACCGCGCAGTAGCAATCGGGAGCGAAGCACCACATAGTATCGAGATCACGTCACGGCACCTCGGGATCGGCTGCTTGCCTGCGAGCATCCGTTCAAGGGGTGCCGAGTCGTATTCAGCTCTTTGACCTCGGGTCTTCGGCCAACGATCTGGATCTCCTGCGAATTCTCTTTCTGTCGGTCAGCGAGAGCGACGCCGCCGGTGTTCCGCTCATGGCGAAGTGGGCCCTGAAGGCAGGCGCGAGCGGCCGGCTGATCAGCCGGCGTTCGAGCTCTGTCATCCGCTGGGCGTCGAACGCGCCGAGCGCCTTCACCTCTCCGGCGACCAGCGTCATGACCGGGACCCCATCCTCATAGAGAATCCGGTTTCCGGCGAGCGCCGGTACCCGCTCGCCCGGCGTCACGATGCCGGTGAGATTGAGCGGGTCGGCCGCGCTGATCCCGATCAGCGACCCGGTACGCTCCGCCCGCCGGATCGACCGGAGCCGAGCCACCGCTCCCGGTAGCGCGAACTGCTCGCCCGACATTCCAGCGACGAAGCGACCGCCACGGATCTCGCCTCGAGCCTCGAGCCGCCGGTAGGCCAGGAGGAGGTCGCGCCAGGATGGTGCGTTCGCCTCGCGGGCGAGCAGCCGCTTGAAGACGATGCCGTAGCGATTGAGCAGGACCCAGGCGTAGACGAGCACCCGTTCGGAGCCCAGCGCTCCCATCGTTCTCGCTTCACCTGCCTCTTCTCCCTCTTCACTCTCCCGCTTTCTTCCCCGCAACTCGGCCCATCGCCCGGCGCTCTCGATGCCGAACAAGACGGTGCGATTCCGGCGCACGCCGCCCCCGAGCGGCTTCCGCTTGTGCGACGGCGTGATCAGCGCGCGAAGTCCGGCAAAGCCGTCGGATGTGACCAGGCCCAGCCCAGCCAACTCGGCGAGTCCCTGCTCTACCTGCGTGACGAGGAGCCCGGACGCCGAGACCAGCTCGTGAAGGAACGACGCCCCCCGCTTTTCCAGCACCTCGAGCACGCGCGCCGCGTTGTTGGAAAGCGCTCCAGGTTCGAGCGGCGGCCTTGCCTCGAGCCAGTCGTCGAGGTGCTCACGCAGGACCAGCGCGATCGGCGAAGTGCGGATGGGCCCGCCGCCTGCCGTGCGCGCCGGACCGTCGCTCAAGCGGCCCCACGCGACCCGACCGGTATGGCAGAGCGAGTCGAGCAGCGCCGGCTGGTACTCCTCGCAGCGCGCCGAGAGGACTTCGGTTTCCCACGCGCCCGCGGGCACCTCGAAGCCGTCGAGCTGCTCCACGACCGACGCGAGCCCTTCCAGCCCGGCGACGCGATGCTCAGGATCGACCCGCTGCCATGTGATGAGGAAGCGAGTGAAGTCCGCGGCGCTGACCGGCTCGATTTCGGCGCGGAGCCGGTTGAGGGTGTACCGGTGAATCCGCGCCAGCAGCCCGCGCTCGCACCACTCGAGCTCGGCGCGACCGACGGCCGGCGTGAACCGGCCGCGCAGGACCACGCCTTCCGACTCGAGCGCAACCAACGCCTGCTCCGCCTCCGGTTCTTCGACGCCGAGGGAGGCCGCGAGTGAGCCCGCCGTGGTGGGGCCGAGGATGCCGAGCCGGCCGCGGAAGAGCTCGCGGATGGCGGTCTCCCGCTCCGCACCGTCATTGCCCCCAAGAGTTGTTGCCTCGGCGAGGCGCTCATTGGCGACGGCGAGCTCGACCCCGCCGGGACCGGCGACGGATTCCGCCCGGCCGGACGCCTGCAGCTCATTCCACCACGAGAGCCACGACGTTCCTGCCCTGCCAGCGGCGATTTCCGATGCCGTCAGGAACCCGGAAACGAGCACGGCATCCTGCAGCTCGTCGGCGTCGCGGATGTCGGGCCACGCCTCTTCTCTTACCCGCTCGATGGCGGCGGGATCGAGCGCGCCGAGATCGTCGGCACTGGTGGGCTCGAAGGCACGGCGGGTGTAGACCGCCTGGGTACGGCGCTCTTCCAGTGGGGCGTCGTCGAGGAAGGCGTACGGCCGTGCGTTCAGGATTTCTGCCGCGAGCGGTGACGGCTCCGGCAGATCTCGCGCGATGCAGCGAAGCGCCCCCGACCGAATCTTCTCCAGGATGGCGATGAGGCCGGTGAGATCCATGACCTGGTTTACGCAGTCGTCGACCGTTTGACGCACGAGGGGATGGTCGGGGATCTCACGGTCGCCGGGGATGTTCTCCAGGCACGCTGCCGCGTCGGGGAACGCGGCAGCCAGCAGATCCTCGGCCTGCATCCGCTGGAGCTGGGGCGGAAGTCGCTGCCCGCCACGGCTCCTGGGAATCGCCAGCGCGATCGTCGCGTTCCAGCGCCAGTGAGTGCCGAACATCGGCGCATCGAGGAGCGCCTGCACCAGGATGTCCTCCACCGTTTCCGGCTGGAGGAAGCGGAAGACATTCTCGAGCGGGAACGAGTGCTGGGGGCCCAGCGAGAGGAGAATCGCGTCCTCGGTGGCCGCGGCCTGGAGCTCGAAGTTGAACTGTCGGCAGAACCGCTTCCGCAGCGCCAGCCCCCAGGCACGGTTCACCCGACTGCCGAAGGGCGCGTGGATCACGAGCTGCATGCCACCCGACTCGTCGAAGAAGCGCTCGGCGACGATCGTGTCCTGGGTGGGAAGCGTGCCGAGCATCCGCTTCGATTCGGCGAGGTAGTGGACGAGCTGCCCGGCGGCGAACGACTCTCCCGTCAGCGACCTCGCCCACTCCTCGGCCGCCTCGGGGTCCTCGAGCCGCGACTCGATCTCGCGCCGCAATTCCGCCACCGCCGCCGAGAGCTCGTCGCTCCGGGCCGGCGCCTCGCCCAGCCAGAACGGGATCCCGGGGGGCTGACCATGGGCGTCTTCCACCCGCACTGTCCCCTGCTGAACCCGCAGGATCTTCCAGGAGAGATTGCCGAGCTGGAAGATGTCTCCGGCGATGCTCTCGACCGCGAAGTCTTCGTTGACGGTGCCGAGGAAGATGCCCTCGGGCTCGAGGATGACGCGGTAGTCGGCATTGTCGGGAATGGCGCCACCAGACGTGATGGCCAGCATGCGCGAGCCGCGGCGGCCGCGAATCCGCTGATGGACGGTGTCGTAGTGGATCAGCGCGCCGCGCCTCCCGCGTTTCGTGGTGAATCCTTCCGACAGGACCCGCACCACCTCGTCGAATTCCTCTCGCTTCAGGTCGCGATAGGGATAGGCGCGGCGAACCAGGTCGTAGAGCTCATCCGTGCCCCAGTCCTCCGAGGCGGATTCGGCCACGATCTGTTGCGCCAGCACGTCGAGCGGGCTCTCCCGGATCACCACCCTGTCGAGCATGCCCTGGTTCACGGCGCGGAGGATGGCGGTGCACTCGACGAGCTCATCGCGGGTGAGCGGGAAGAGGCGGCCTTTGGGCGTGCCCTTTACGGTGTGACCCGAGCGGCCGATCCGCTGGAGGAAGGTGCCGATCCGGCGAGGCGAACCGATCTGGCACGCGAGGTCCACGTGACCGATGTCGATCCCGAGCTCGAGCGACGCCGTGGCGACGAGCGCCTTGAGCCTGCCTGCCTTGAGCCGAGTCTCGGCGTCGAGCCGCGCCTCCTTGGAGAGACTGCCGTGGTGAGCGGTGACGGCTTCCTCGCCCAGCCGGTCCGCGAGATGGCGAGCCATCCGTTCGGCGAGGCGGCGAGTATTCACGAAAATGAGCGTAGTGCGATGCGACTGGATCAAGTCGGTGAGGCGATCGTAGATCTCGGTCCAGACGTCGCCGGACATGACGGCCTCGAGCGGCGAGCTCGGGAGCTCGAGAGCAAGGTCGAGCGCGCGGCGGTGGCCCTCGTCGATGATGGCCGGGCCTGCGGGTATTGGATTCGACCTGGGGGGTTCGCCAGTGACCTCGGACGCGCCGACCAGCCACGCTCCCACCTCTCCAATGGGCTGCATCGTCGCCGAGAGCCCGATCCGTTGCACCGGCCCGCGCGCGACATGGGCCAGGCGCTCCAGCGACAGCGCCAGGTGGGCCCCGCGCCGCGACTCCAGCACCGCGTGGATCTCGTCCACGATTACCGTCCGGACACCCCGGAGCATCTCCCGGCTCAGCCGGGCCGTCAGAAGCAGATAGAGCGACTCCGGTGTGGTGACCAGGATGTGCGGTGGGGTCTTGAGCATCGCCGCCCGCTCGGCGGCCGGTGTGTCGCCTGAGCGGACCGCCGCCGTGATCTTGGGCGACCCGTACCCCATCTCCTCGGCGAGTTGCCGGATTTCCCGCCGAGGCTCCGCGAGGTTCCGGTGGATGTCCGCGCTCAGCGCCTTGAGCGGGGAGACGTAGACCACCCGGGTCTCGGCGGTCAGCGTTCCGTCGAGGCTCTCGCGCAGCAGTTGGTCGAGCGAATAGAGGAACGCGGCGAGCGTCTTACCCGAGCCGGTCGGTGCGGCGATCAAAGTGTCCTGGCCGGCCCGGATCGTCTCCCACCCGCGGCGCTGCGCCGCCGTCGGCTCGCCCAGGCGCTCAGTGAACCAGCGAGAGACAGCGGGGTGGAATTCGTGCAGAGGCATGGGAGAAATATATCCCCACTGGCGCGGAGTGACCGGGCTCACCGACGGTGGGCGGAAGCCTGCGGAGACTGTGTCGCTAGCGAACGCACAATCGGGGCACTACTGGACCAGTGCACTACTGGAGATGACCCGCCATTTTTCACGATACGCGATATAGGAGAAAACCCGATGTTCAAGCACGCCGAGCCATTCAGCGGTTTTTCAGTAGACGATCTGCAGAAGGCGAAGCAGTTCTATGGCAGGACACTAGAGCTGGAAGTGTCGGAGGCAAACGGACTTCTGGAGCTGCAGGTCGGGGGCGGCAACAAGGTGCTGATCTACCCTAAGCCCAACCATGTCCCCGCGACTTTCACCATTCTCAACATCCCGGTGAACGACACCGAGGAAGCCGTGGAAGAGCTGGCCAAGCGCGGCGTGCATTTCGAGACCTACGACCAGCCCGACATCAAGACGGATGAGAAGGGCATTCACCGTGGCCAGGGCCCCAAGATCGCGTGGTTCAAGGACCCGGCCGGCAATATTCTGTCCGTGCTCGAGGCCGATTGAGAAGGGCGTCGCGTCACGATTCATGACGGCGGCTCGCCCGGGGCTCGTTCGCGTCACCCCCTGAGCGCCACGAATACCGCGCCCACGGTCATGACCAAGGCGAGCCCCATCTTGACGGCCGCCGCGGCCGCCCGGCCGAGCATTGCCCCCCAGCCGGCCTGGACCGCGCCTTCAGAGTGCCGGGACACACTGTACTCGAAGACCGCCGCCCCGACGAATGCTCCGACGAACCCGCCGATGATCGACCCGACGAGCGGCACCGGCACGCCCACCATGGCGCCGATCAGACCACCCACCAGCGCGCCCCACCCGGCTCGGCTCGATCCGCCGTACCGCCGCGCCAGGCGGAACCCGAGCCACGACTCCACGACTTCGCCCAGCAGGGGAAGTCCGATTGCGAGTACCACGAGGCCCGCACTCAGCGTGCGGAAGTCGGTGAGCCAGCCGTATCCCAGAATGCCGAGCAGGATCACCCATAGCCCGGGGAGGCCGAAAGGGATGAGCACCAGTCCAATGAGGCTGGCGACGACGAGGAGAATGACGGCGAGGTCGTTCACACGCGCCCATCTGCCTTTTCAGCGTACATGCCTTTGACGTTTCGGCTGATAAAGGTGCTGAGTCCCCTTCCAGCCGCGGCCAGCGCCTTCATCTGCTCGACGGCGGGGGCGCCCGCGCTCTGGCAGGTGTAGAGATAGGTATCGCCACCCTTGAATCGAATGCGAATGAAATCGCTGCCCGTCTCGTAAGCGACCACGCCGGAATCACCGGCGAGATTCTGGTAGGGTTGCATGCCAAATGATTGTTATGGCGCCCCGATCAGCGCCTATGCTGGCCAATGCCGAGTTGCGGTCTCTCGCAGATAAGGCCCAGATTATTGATATGCCAAGCGCAAGCTCTACCGGCAAACCGGAATTCCGCAACACCGCAGCGGTCGAGATACGCGTCGACCTCGCCGTGCGTTTCGCTCACGTCTCGGGTTGATCCACTTGCGGGGCATTCCCTCCCGGCAGTTAAGGTTATTCGCGCTCGGCCTTCTTCTTCCGCTCGCCCTGGCCGGCGAGGTGCCCGCCGCCGGTATGCGTTGGTGGGACCTCGGGCACCGGATCGTCGCTCGCCTCGCCGACCTGCGGCTAACGCGGCACACGCGCGAGGCGGTCCGCGACATCCTCGGTGGCCAGAGCCTCGCTGACGCGTCGGTATGGGCGGACAACATCAAGAACTACCGGCACGACGCGGATCCACTCCACTATGTCAACGTCCCCCTGGCCGACACCGTGTATGTTCCCGAGCGGTATTGCCCGAAGGATCGCTGCATCATCGCCGCCATCGAGCACGACAGGCAGGTCCTGGCCGATCCGGCCGCGTCACCGGACAAACGCGCCGAGGCGCTGCGGTTCCTCATCCATTTCATGGGCGACCTGCACCAGCCGCTCCACGTCGGCGACAACCACGATCGCGGCGGCAACGACCGGGCGGTGACGCTGCTCGGTCACCGTACGAACCTGCATAAGGTCTGGGACGGGGAGCTCATCGATTCGTCGGGCGTCAATCAGGAGGGGTACTTCGCGTACCTTCGCCGGCGGATGGGCTCGGTCGACATGCGGGCTCTCGAGCGCGGCACCGTGGTCGACTGGGCCATGGAGAGTCACCGGATAGCGGCGGAGGATGCCTACGGCCGGCTCCCGCCCGACGGGCGCATCGGCCGGGCCTATGTCCGGGCAAACCGGCCAATCATCGACCATCAACTGATCGCCGCGGGCGTGCGGCTGGCCAAGGTGCTCAACGACGCTCTGGCGGGCTACCGGCTCCCGCCGTCCGGGGCAGAGCCTCGGCAATGAGCGTGGTTGCCAGCCAACCGCGATCCCTCCACACCGGCGCCAGCGCCAACAGCATCAGCCCGGCCATCATCCCGAACGCCCACGGGTAGCCGGCCCAAACTGCCACCACGCCAAAGCCGGCGGCGCCCGCTCCCATTCCGGCGTCGTAGGCCAGATTCCACACCGCGCTCACCATGTCGTACCCGGATGCCGAGACCCGCTCGAACATGAGCGTCAGGCTGGCGTTCTGCGCGACGCCGAACCCCAGCCCGAGCAGCACCGCGCCGGCCGCAACGGCCACCGGGCTCGCGGTGAAGGCCAGGGCGAGCATCCCGGTCGCGGTAACGACGACCCCGCCGACCAGGAGCCCGGCCTGTTCGCGCCGGGCGCCATATCGGCCGGCCCCCCAGCGGGCAGCCGTAGATGCCACGGTGTTGGCGAGGAGTGCGGGCGCCACGAGTGTGCTGGAGGTCCGGGCGGCAAGCGGCAGGAACGTCACGATGATTCCCGTGGCCATCGCGGTCAGCAGGAAGACCAGCGCGGGCCGGATCTGGGCGCGCGTGCCGAGACCCTCGAGCACACCGATCGGCTGGCCGGGTCGCATCGTGCGACCCGGCAGAGCGGGTATTACCACGAGTCCGGCCAGGGCTGCCGCGGCGCCGGCGATGAACACCGGCGTGAATCCCACCCGCTCCGCGAGCCACACACCCAACGGCAGCGCCACCACCGCGGGCACGCCACTGACGACCCCGGAGAGACCCAGCCCTTCGCTCCGCCGCGCGTGGGGGACGAGCGTGGCGACCAGCGCACTGCCCGCGACGACGAGGATTGCGAGTCCGACGCCGCGTACGAAGCAGACTGCCAGAATCGCGGCCAGGCTCGCCGACGCGGTGAGCGCGAGCGCCGGCACGCCCAACAGCACCAGGCCGGCCGCGAGCACGGCGCGATAACCGTGGCGGGCCAGCAGGGACGGCGTCGCGAGCTCGGCGGCCACCGTCGTAAGCATCAGGGCGCCGGTCGTGAGTCCGGCGCCGACCCCGCCCGCGCCGGCGGTGGTGGCATAGAGCGGGACGACCGAGAGCAGGAGATAGAAGCTCGTCATCGAGCCGAACGCGCATACGAAATACAGAAGCAGGGTGCGGCTCACGAGCGGTGGCTTCGTCTGGTTGTCGCTGGACATGCGCTCGAAGGTAGCCAGGACCCGCCCGCTTGCCATCTTCGGGCCTGTCAGCCTCGGCGGTGGCTGATCTCGAGTTCGAAGTTTCGAAGTCCATTTTCGGCGACTCCGCCGCCGAGCGATTCCGCGTCCGAATGCGGCCAGCGCGCCGATGACGCCGCGCTAGAGTAGGAGCTCATTCAGGCACCGGAGAATTTCCATGCGAGACATCGCGTTCGTCATGCTCCTCGTCGCCGTATGGGGCTGCGGCAACGAGACCGAGGTGAGTCAGCCCCCCGCCACGACTGCCCACGCGCTCGCGGGGCCGTCGTATCGGGTCGTGAAGTTTTCGTCCTCGCTCGGCGGCACGTCGAGCCGGGGCATGGCCATCAATAGCCAGGGGATGGTGGCCGGCTGGTCCGACCGGGCGGACGGCACACGCCACGCCGCCCTGTGGCGGAATGGATCGATCAGGGACCTCCTGACCCTGGGCGGGCCGAGCAGCACGGTGCCCTGGCCCGGACTCAACGACGCCGGGACAGTCGTGGGCATCTCCCACACCTCCAGGCCGGACCCGTTGCACGAGGACTGGAGCTGCGACCTGGGCGGTTTCCTCCCAGAGTCCACCGATCTGATCTGCAGCGGGTTCGTGTGGGAGAACGGTGTGATGCGAGAGCTGCCGACGCTCGGTGGCAACCACGGGTTCGCCGCGGGCGTCAACAGCCGGGGCGAGATCGTGGGGTGGGCGGAGACGCCGGTGCACGACCCGACCTGCCTGGACGCCCAGGTGCTCCAGTTCCGCGCGGTCGTGTGGGAGCCGAAACACGGCCGTTACGGCAAGATCAAGACGCGGGAGCTCCGTCCCTTTCCCGGAGACTCGGCATCGGCCGCCACGGCAATCAACGATCGTCACCAGGCCGTGGGCATCTCGGGCGACTGCGATCAGGCCGTTGGACGCTTCAGCGCCCGTCACGCCGTGCTCTGGAGCAACAACGGCAAGCCTACCGAGATCCCCAACCTCGGCGGCACGACCTGGCACACGCCCATGGACATCAACGCCCATGGAGACGTCGTCGGGTTCTCCAATCCTCCCGGCGCCGGCGACCCGGAGGGCGAATTCATCTCCCATGCCTTCCTCTGGACCAGCGGCGCCGCGACGGCCAGAGATCTCGGCGTGCTCGACGGCGACGCGTTCAGCGAGGCCTTTGCCGTCAACGCGCACGATCAGGTCGTCGGCGTTTCCTTCGGTGGTGCCGCGGGTTCCCGGGCATTCATCTGGCAGAACGACGTCCTGAGCAACCTGAACGATCTCGTGGACATTGCGCCTGACGTCCTGCAGTCCGCACAGGACATCAACGACGCAGGCCAGATCACCGGCCGGGTGAAGGACGGCGTCACCGGGGAGGTACTGATGTTTGTCGCGACTCCGACGGCTCCCTAGTGAGCCAGTGCGTGCTCCTCGTGCACGACTCTCGTGCCGAGCACCTCGAAGAACCGGGCTAGCCAAGCGGGGTGCGCCGGCCACGCAGGTGCCGTGACCAGGTTGCCGTCGACTACCGCCTGATCGATGCCGATCTCGGCGTACTCCGCGCCGGCGAGTGTCACCTCCGGCCCCACGGCGGGATAGGCCGACACTTTCCGCCCCTTGACGACGCCGGCCGCCGTGAGAATCTGTGCGCCGTGGCAGATGGCTGCGACCGGCTTGCCCTCGCGGAAGAAATGGCGCACCACTCCGAGCACGTTCTCGTTGAGCCGGAGATATTCCGGCGCCCGGCCGCCGGCAATCACGAGCGCGTCGTAACTCTCGGGCTTCGCGCCGTCGAAGGCGGCATTCAACGTGAAGTCGTGGCCGCGCTTCTCGGTGTAGGTCTGATCGCCCTCGAAATCGTGGATCGCCGTGCGGATCTTCTCGCCCGCCTTCTTGCCCGGGCACACCGCGTGCACCTCATGCCCGACGGCCTGCAGCGCCTGGAACGGCACCATGACCTCGTAGTCCTCGGCGAAATCGCCGACCAGCATCAGGATCTTCTTGCTCATTGAGCGAACCCTCCTCTTTTTTCGTACCGCAAGGAAACACCACCGGTGGAACGCTAACGCCGGGGACGTTTCGGTGCACCCCGCGGCCGATGCCCGGTTCACTCTAGGGGGATCCGATCGGGACCATTGTCGAGTTGCACCTGCTTTGGTGCGACGACGTCGATGTAGATGACGAGGTTCTTCTCCCCCGCCGCGGCCGCACTCGGGACGAGCAGCGCAGTGATCCCTTCAGTGCGAGCCTGATCCGCCAACCTCTGGCAATGCGCGAAGGGAACTCCGGCAAGATCGGTATGGAATTGTGGGTGGGTCTTGATTCCGGCGCGCCGGGCCAGCGCCATGTATGCCCCGGGGTCGGTGAGGTCGAGCACCGGAAAGACAACGACGTCCAGAGAGACGAGGGCTCGGGAGCGCAGGGCGGAGCCTGCAGCAGCCCGTAACCTGGCCCATTCGGCGCGAGCGCCTTCGGGTGTGCAAGCGGTGTAGAGGGCCGCGTACACACCCTGCCGGTTCCAGCGGCCCTGACTCCGCGCGAGCAGCGCACCAAGGTGCAGCGGCTCCTGGCCGGCAGGCACGTGCCGCCATACCCGACCGGCAAAGCGGATCAGGCAAACACGCCCGCGTCGATGTTGGCAAGCAGGGTCACGACCTTGGCGGCTTCGCCGCCAGCGATCAGCCGCAAAGGTGTTCGGCCGCGAAACGCAGGTATCGGCTCGTGAAGCCAGGCCTGCATCCGTTCCCGGTCACTGCCGAAGACCACCTGGAGAGCGTGGCTCAGCGTATTGAGGGTCTCCGCGGCGAGCACCGCAGGTGGATGGGGACGTTGGACCCGACCACGCCAGCGGGCGACGGTCCGGGTGGAGGCACCGCCCAAAGCGTTGCCGATCTCCGCGTCGGTAAGCTCGAGCTCGCGCTCGGCCCACGTCACGGCCTTCGCGACTTGCCGGGCCTCAGCCTTCCCACGAGGGGTATCGGGAGCTCGTTGCGCCATGCGACCTTCCTTTCGGGCGTTCAGCGCAAGCTAGCCGGGATGATATGTCCAGTCAAGCGACGAGCTAAACGTCGGCTAATACGACTCGACAAGAAATGCGCTATCCTGCGTACGCCAAACACCTTAAGGTCCCAATCTCGCGGCCCTCGCGAATATCAAGAAACCCCAGACCGGCGATGGCTGGTGCGCTGGCGAGCCAGACGCGCTAGTTTGGGCCGCGAGATCCGCCCAGCGGCGCGACTCGTCTCCATCGCTGAAAATGCCGGAGCTGAAATACCGAGTCAGGTCATCGAGCACAGGAGGACTTCCACGTGACCACCACCCGTTCTGCAAAGGCTACCGCGGTTCCGATCCGACAATCGCATAAGACCGAGGCCGAGCATACCGAGCGCGATCGCCTCCTGGCCGTCGTGCGAAAACTCGGCCCGTTGATCCGCGAGCATTCCGAAGCGACCGAGCGCACGCGGCGCCTGGCACCCGCGGTCCTCGCCGCGTTGGCCGATGCCGGGGTCTTTCGTCTGCTTCTCCCCCGCTCCCTCGGCGGACTCGAGGTGGACCCCGTCACCTGCTCGCTCATCTCGGAGGAGATCGCGAGCTTCGACAGCGCCGCTGCCTGGGCGCTCCAGGCAGGGAACACCGGTGCATGGTGGGCCGCCCGGCTGCCGAAGGAGGGTGTGGAAGAGATTTACGGCGAGAACCCGAGTGCGCTCCAGGCGGCAGCGTTCCATCCGCCGCAGCAAGCACGGGAGACGGCGGCCGGCTATTCGATCACCGGGCGCGGTCCGCTGGCGAGCACCATCCACGATTCGGAGTGGCTCTTCCTGTCGGCGCTGATCATGGATGGCGACGCGCCGCGAATGACGGACGGGATGCCCCACCTCATCGGTCTGGTGCTGCGGGCTCGTGAAGTCGAGGTGGTGGACACCTGGTACTCGCTGGGCATGCGGGGCACCGACAGCAACGACGTCGTGATCCGGAACGTGGTCGTGCCCGCGTCCCGCACCTTTCCGCTCATTCCTCCGTTCGAGCCGAACATCCATTACCAGGGCCCGCTTTACCGGTTCCCGGGGATCGCCGCCGTGTCTCTCACTGTCGCTCCGGTCATCCTGGCCGTGGCCCGGAACGCAATCACTGAGCTGCGGGAGCTGGCGATGAAGAAGACGGCGTTCGGATTCCAGAGAATGTTACGGGAGCGTCCCGCGATCCAGGCGACCCTCGCGAAGTCGGAGGGAATGCTCCGGAGTGCACGCCTCCTCTACTATGACACGCTGGCCTCGGCCTGGGAGCGGACACTTGCCGGCACGCCGCACAGCCTCGAACAGAAGGCCGACCTCCTGCTCGCCGCGGCCAACGCCGCCGCGACAGCCTCCGAGGTGACCGATATGATGCACCGGGCGGCGGGAACCACTGGCATCTACGCCCGCAATCCACTGGAGCGTCACTTCCGCGATGCGCAGACCCTCCGACACCACGGCTTTCTCTCGGAGAGCCGGTTCGAGGCGGTGGGCCAGGTGTACTTCGGGGTACCGCCGGAATTCCCCATGGTGGCGTTCTAGGCTCACGAGCCGACAACCCGAGGAGAGACTCCATGGTCCGCATGCCCGGCCTTCTCGCATTCGCCGACGTCGCGCTGCTCCTGGTCAGGGTTCTTGTTGGGCTGGTCTTCGTCTCCAGCGGCTGGAGCCATACGAAAGACCCCGTCGCGCGGGGTAAGAGTATCGGGACGAGCCCGGGCTTCACCCGCTTCCTTGGCATGGCTGAGATCGCGGGCGGCGCGGGGGTGGCGCTTGGCGTGCTCCCTCAATTGGCCGCGCTCGGCCTCATCCTCATCATGCTGGGCGCCATACAGAAGAAGGTGTTCGTGTGGAAGACGGGATTCTGGGGTAAGCACGGCACCGACGGATGGCATTACGACATGCTTTTCGTCGCGATGTGCCTGGTCATCAGCACCACTGGCGGGGGTCGGTTCGTGCTGTTTCCGTAATTCGAGTGGCAGTGGGTGGAGCGCTACTGCCGATCGTGGCCGCGAGCCGCTGAGTCGAGCAGTTCACCCAGGCGCCGCATTTCCACCCCGTATCTCGCCCAGTCCAGGTTCCGCTGGGCCTGCTGTGCCGCCTCGTACCGGCGCCTCGCCTCGCCGGCCAGCGATCGGAGCCCGGTGTCCGCGGGCATCTCCGCTTCGGCGACTGGCGCGGGTTGCCGTCCCGGCGCCGGCGCGCCGCCGAACAGCTCGGCCAAGCCGGCGTCCAGCGTCTCGCCCATCACGACCTGGTTCTCGTACGCCACCACCACCCGCTTGAGCTCGGGGATCCGGCCTCCTTCCGCCTGGAGATAGAGCGGCTGCACGTACAGGAGCGACTCCTCGATCGGAATCACCAGGAGATCGCCGCGGATCACCCGCGACCCACGCTGGTCCCACAGCGAGACCTGGCGCGAGATTTCGGTGT
This sequence comes from uncultured Gemmatimonadales bacterium, assembly GCA_963722825.1. GTDB lineage: Bacteria > Gemmatimonadota > Gemmatimonadetes > Gemmatimonadales > GWC2-71-9 > CAVVWJ01. The sequence goes on along the minus strand of CAVROI010000002.1, from coordinate 600,437 downwards.
TCTGGTTGATCCGGTTCTCAATCTGCTGAGGTCCGAACACCAGCCGCTGCCGGGAGAGCCGGTACACTCGCAGTTTCCCATATTCCGCGCCGTCGTTCCGCGCCACCATCCAGGCCGCGAGGTTGTCTTTCCCCCGCGGCGTGAACGGCACCATGTAGATGTATTCCGCCTTCGATTCCTCGGGCAGCCGCATCACCAGGTGCCGCATGAAAGGCACGGACCCTTGCTGCTCCGCGACCGCCGGAATCTGCCACTGGTCCTCGCGGTGGTAGAAATCATCCGGCGCATCCATATGGTAGGTCGCATAGAGGTTGGCCTGGATCCGGTACAGCTCGTCCGGATACCTGATGTGCGCGCGGAGCCCTGCGGGCATGCTGTCCATCGGAACGAATATGCCGGGAAAGATCCGCGCCCAGGTCCGGATCAGGGGATCGGCGGGGGCGCTGACATACGCGGTCAAGAAACCGTTGTATGCGTCGATGACGAGCTTGACGCTGTTCCGCATGTAGCTCGTGCCGTCGGTGAGTCGCTGCGCGTACGGATAATCGTCGGAGGCGGTGTAGGCGTCGAGAATCCATTGCAGGGTGCCGTCGTCCGCCAGCACGAGGTAGGGATCGCGATCGAACCGCAGAAACGGCAACGCGGTCCTCGCCCGCTCGGCGATGTTGCGGTAGTACAGCACGCGGCTGCTGTCGGTGATGTCCTGGGAGAAGAGGATCTTATCCGAGCCGAATCGGGTGGCGAGCACGACGCGGCGCGCCAGGCTGCCGACCCGGACCCCTCCCCTGCCCGCGTACGCAGCGTAGACGTTCGTCTCGCCCGACGGGTGGTCGAACTCGCGCTGCCGGGTGCCCACGAACACGTAGTCGTTGGCGCGCTCGCCATAATAGATCTGCGGCCGGGTGATCCGTAACGATACCGTCGACACCGGCGGCAGGTCCTTGAGGAACAACACAGGCAGACCTTCGGGCGTCACCTGGTTGACGGGGCCGAGCGTAAGCCCCATCCCGTGGGTGAAGGTCAGGTGCTCGTTGATGAAGGTCCGGGTAGGGAGCGATGCGGCGTTGAGCTCCCGCGGCGAGAGCAGGACCTGCCGGTACTTGCCGTCGATCCAGTACCGGTCGTCGTCCACGGAGACGAAGTCGTAGTAGGTACGGATCTCCTGCAGCTGACCGAAGGTCTGAAGCAGAGGGTCGCGATCCCAGAGCCGCACATTGTCGATCGTCGGGCCGTTGGCCCGGATGTTCGCCAGCGTGAGGCCGGCCTCACCGCGCAGCTCGCGAACCTCCACGCTGTCCAACCCCCAGGCCTGTCGCGTGGCGATGATGTGATTCTTGAGGTAGGGCGCCTCTCGGGTGAGCTCGGTGGGCGCGACGATGAAGTTCTGCATCGCAAGCGGGAAGAGCGCCCGTCCAACCACGCCGACGGCCGCATAGGCCGCGACGGCCCAAAGCCCGTACTGCGCCAGTCTGCCCCGAACCGCACCGATCAGCACGGCCACCGCGGCCACAACGGCAACGACCGCCGACAGCCGCATCGCGGGTAAGCGTGCGTGCAGGTCGGTGTAGCTGGCGCCGATCAGCGGGCCGGTGGTGGAATACAGGAGTCCCGGGATGTCGACCAGCCACAGCTCGAGTGCGACGAGAACGAAGAACACCGCCAGGAGGATGGCGATGTGGATCCCGGCCGATGGCTCGATGCGGAGCTGCCGGCGCGCGGGGATCAGGTCGCCGCGGACTCCGTACACCGGGATGACCAGCAGGAGCGAGAGAATCGCAAGGGCGAGCAGAAAGCCGAGTGCGGTCGAGAGCGCGGGAAGCGTGAAGACGTAGAATCCGACGTCGCGCGAGAAAACCGGATCCGCGATCCCGAACGGCGTTCCGTAGATCGCTCGGAGCACTACCGCCCAGGCCGCCGTCACCCCGAAACCAGCCAGAAGGCCGATACCCACCGAGATAGGAACGCTCAGGCGGCGCAGGGCCACCGTCACATTGAGCCGCGGCGCCGACTCCGCGAGTTGGAGCAGGATCGGGTTGGCCACCAGGCCGCGCTGCGCGATTCGCAGGTTCAGGTAAAGCACACCCGCGGTCAGCCCGCCCCCGGCCAGAAAGAGGAGCGCACGGGTGATCAGCGTCCGGGTGAAGACGATCTCGTAGCCGATTTCCCGGAACCACCACCAGTCGGTGAGCAGCGTGCTCGAGCCCGGAAAGAAGAACACGAATGCCACGGCCGCGACGCCCAGCACGACGACCAGGCGCCGGCGCGGCACGCCGGACCTCTGGGGGGGAAGTCTTCGAGACGTCGGCTACTCCTGTTTGGCCGTCGGCGGCAGGACTCCGTTCAGCCTGAGGTAGTTCGCCAGCTGGCTGTAATGGTCCGCCCAGTCCTCGGCAGCCGCGAACATCGCCTCCGCCCTGGTGACTTCGCGTTCGCCGAAGAACGGCACCTTCGCGGTCAGATCCGAGTCGTTGACCTTGGCAAGCGCCGACTCGCAGAATTGGAACGTCTGCCGAAGCCGGGCGATGAGCTTCTCCTTCGATGCTCCCTCCGCGATCTCGGGGCGCTTCGGCGCCTTCACTCCGCCGATCTCCGAGCAGAGATAGTCGTTCCCTCCTGACAGGTGCGCGATGATCTTCCCGACGCTCATCTGCGCCGGAGTCGGCTTGAAACCGTACTTGCCGGCCGGCATCGCCTCGGCCGCGGCGACGAGATTCTTCGCACTGCGCTGCTCGATGGACCGCAAGGCGTCGGACACAGGCGTCGCGGGACCCTGCGCCGCGGCGGTGGTCGTGAGGCACCAGGCTGCAAGCGCAATGAGCTCAAATGATGTCTTCATGATGAGAAGTCCGGTGGGAGTGGTCGTGGCGTCCGCCTCAACCTACTGCGGGACTCGGCCCGCGCAACGGAGAGCTGCAAATATATCGCAGACCGGACACGAGAAGGGGCACACCCTCAGGCGTGCCCCCTTGCCTGCTCATCCCAGGCCGGCTCAGGCAGCGTTGGGATCGCCGGCCGACGCCTTGGGACAGACAGACCACCGGTCCGCCCACTTCCCGATTGCGCCGAACACCTGCTCCAGGGCGCGCCCCTTGTCCGTGAGCTGGTACTCCACCCTGACCGGGGTCTCGGCAAAAACCCGTCGCTCGACGATCCCCTCCTCCTCCAGCCCCTTCAATCGAGCGCAGAGCATTCGATCGCTGATGTCCGGGATGGCGTGTCGCAACTCTGTAAAACGTTGCGCTCCGGCCAGCATTTCCCGTACGATCGCGCCCGACCACCGCTGGCCGATCAGCTCGACGGCACGGTGGAACTCCGGACAGAAGTGGGAGTTATAGGACATGCTTGAAAATAGTGAGTGACTTACCGGCCCGCAATCGGTACGACCGAACCCCCTGAATCATGTCCGGCCCTGGTGCCGTCCTCCGTCCTACGGGCGGTGGGGTCGGTCGTCCCTTGACTCTCCCACCAACGAACCATAATGTACTTACGCAGAGTAAGTGGAGCAAAAGATCGCTCCCGTGCGCACTTGGTCGGGGCCGCCGGCAGGGGTGCGCGAGAAACCCAGCACCACCCTACTGAATAAGCCTGGAGAACGCGTCGCATGCTATCCCGTAACTTCGCCTCCCGCCGGAGTGCGCTCGGGTCCATCGTACTGATCGGATCGCTCCTCGTCCTCGGCATCGCCCTCGCGGCCTGGAAATCCTCCGCGATCAGGAAATCGGCGGCCGAGGCCGCGAACCAGCCCGAGCCCATGGAATCGGCGACGGCGGCCGTCGCCACGAGCCGGGACTATCGTCCCACGATCACCTCCGTCGGCACCGTATTGGCGCTGCGTTCCATCACGCTGAGCAACGAGATCGCGGGCACGGTCCGCCAGGCCGCGCTCACGCCGGGACAGATCGTCGAGCGTGGCGCGCTCCTCGTCGGTCTCGACGTCTCCGTCGAAGAAGCGGAGCTCGAGGCGCAGAAGGCGCAGGCCGCACTGGCCAAGACGACGCTCGACCGCCTGGAGTCGCTGAGCAAGGCCAACGCCGTGGCCCAGGAAGAAGTGGACCAGGCCCGGGCGTCACACGACGTGGCCGAGGCTCAGATCGCGCGCACGAGGGCGATCATCGCTCGAAAGACCATCCGCGCCCCCTTCCGTGCGCGGATCGGCATTTCGGACGTACACCCGGGTCAGTACCTGAAGGAGGGGACGCAGCTCACCACGCTCCAGGGCGTGGCCGACGCGTCCCACGTGGACTTCACGGTGCCCCAGCGAGTGTCAGCCGGTCTCCACGTGGGCGACAAGCTCACGGTCATCGGGAACGACGAAGCTTCGCCGATCCCCGCCCGCATTGTCGCGATCGACTCGCGGGTCGACCCGCAGACCCGAAATGCGATGGTGCGCGCGCAGATCGATGGCGCCCGCGGTCCCGCGCCGGGCGCATCGGTGCGGGTGCAGGTGCCCGCAGGCGCGTCGGGCAAAGCGGTCGCCGTTCCGGTGAGCGCGCTTCGCAAGGGGCCGGGAGGCGACCACGTCTTCCTGCTGGTCAGGGAGAAGGATGGTAAGCTCCGCGCGCACGAGCGGCCGGTCACGAGCGGCGAGGTCATCGGCGACTCGATCCTGATTCACGAGGGTCTTGCCCCCGGCGACCTGGTGGCCACCTCGGGTTCCTTCAAGCTGCGCGATCAGGTGCTGGTAACGCTGGCCGGCGACTCCACTGGAAACGCCGTCGAAACCGGAGCGAAGTGACATGCGCAGGTTCACCGACACCTTCATCCGGCATCCCGTCCTCGCGGCGGTCGTCAACCTCGCCATCGTCGTGGTCGGATGGCGCGCGCTCAGCACGCTGCCGGTGCAGCAGTATCCCAAGATCGAGAGCTCGTCCGTCATCATCACCACGGTGTACTACGGCGCAAGCGCCGAGAATGTCCGCGGCTTCCTCACCACACCCATCGAGCGCGCCGTCTCGGCAATTGGTGGCGTGGACTACGTGGAGTCGACCAGCCGGGCAGGCGTCAGCACCGTGACGGTGCACTTGAAGCTCAACTACAACAGCACCGCGGCGCTGGCCGAGGTCACCGCGAGATTGCAGCAGGTCCGCTCGGAGTTGCCATCCGAGGCGGAGCCGCCGGTCGTGCAGGTGCAGCGAGCCGATCGGCCCTACGCGTCCTTCTATCTGAGCTTCACCTCCACCCAGCGCGACGTCCCCGCCATCACCGACTGGCTGTCGCGAACGCTTCAGCCCCAGCTGTCCACGCTTTCCGGTGTGCAGCGGGTGACGATCGAGGGCGGGCGCCAGATCGCGATGCGGGTCTGGATCGATCCCGAGCGACTCGCCGCGCTCAACCTCGCACCGGGCGACGTTCAGGCGGCTCTCCGGCGGAACAACTACCTCGCCGCGGTCGGCCAGACCAAGGGGAACCTCGTCCAGGTGAATCTCCTCGCCAACACCGACCTGCGTTCGGTGGAGGAGTTCAAGAACCTGATCGTGGCCGACCGGAACGGCGCCATCGTCCGCCTGAGCGACGTGGCGAATGTCGAGCTCGGCGCGGAGGAGGCCGACTTCGTTGCCAAGTACGGAACGAAGGAAGGGGTCTACCTCGGGATCTGGCCGCTGATCGGTGTCAACGAGATCGAGGTCTCGCACCGGCTGAAGGCGGAGATGGAGCGGATCCGGCCGACGCTGCCCAAGGACATCGACATGCGGCTGGTCTACAGCGCGACGGTGTTCATGGAAGACGCGCTCACCGAGATCACCAAGACCCTGGGGGAGACGATCCTCATCGTCGGCTTCGTCGTGTTCCTCTTCATGGGATCGCTGCGCACCGCACTGGTGCCGCTGGTGGCCATGCCGGTGTCCCTCATCGGCGCGGCGATCTTCATGTACGCCCTTGGCTTCAGCCTCAACCTGCTCACCATTCTCGCCATCGTGCTGTCGGTCGGTCTGGTGGTGGACGACGCGATCGTCGTCGTCGAGAACGTGGAGCGACACGTACGCGAAGGCCGATCGCGTATCGACGCGGCCCTGATCGGGGCGCGCGAGCTGGTCGGCCCCATCATCGCCATGACCATTACGCTGGCCACGGTGTACACGCCGATCGCGTTCCAGGGCGGGCTCACCGGGTCGCTCTTTCTCGAGTTCGCCATCACCCTCGCGTCGGCGGTCGTGCTCTCGGGCGTGGTGGCGGTCACCCTCTCGCCGGTGATGAGCTCCAAGTTCGTGCATGCGCATGGCGAGGAGGGGCGCCTCGCGCGGGTGGTCAATCGCTCGTTCGAGGCGGTGCGCCGGGCGTACGGCCGGCTGCTGGACGGCGCGCTTCACCACATGAAGTGGGGGATCGTCGCCGCGGCGGTGCTGGTGATGGCGGCGATCTGGCCCCTCTACTCGTTCTCCCGGCGGGAGCTCGCGCCGGTGGAAGACCAGAGCCACATCAGCATGTTCATGCAGGCCTCGCCCGACGCCTCGCTCACGGCATCGAACAGGGCTTCGCTCGACGTAGTGAACCGGGTGCAGAAGTTCCCCGAGGCCAAGTTCATGTGGTCGCTCACCACTCAGTGGGGCGGGTTCGGCGGGATGGTGGCCAAGAACTGGAAGGAACGCGCGCGCACGACAGAGCAGATGTATGGCGAGCTGTTCGGCGCGGTCTCGTCCGTGCCCGGCCTCCGCGTGTTCCCCCGCCTCGACCCACCGCTCCCCACACCGGGCCAGTATGACGTCGAGCTGGTCATGGAGAGCGAGGCCCCGCCCGAGCAACTGCTCCAGGCCGTAGGTCAGGTCGTCGGCGCGGGGTGGCAGAGCGGGAAGTTCCTGTACGTGGATACCGACCTCAAGATCGATCTGCCCGAGGCGCGGGTGATCGTCGATCGCGAGAAGGTTGCCGACCTCGGCCTCGATCTCGCGAGCGTCGGCCAGGAGCTGGGCACGCTGCTCGGCGGCGCCTACGTCAACCGCTTCAATTTCTTCGACCGGAGCTACAAGGTCATTCCCCAGATCGGCGAGGCAGACCGCGCCACCATCAAGCCGCTGCTCGATCTCAAGATCAAGACGCCAAGCGGGGAGCTGGTGCCGGTCTCGACCTTCACCCGGATCGAGACCAGCACCGCGCCGAGGACGCTGAATCGGTTCTCCCAGCGGAATGCGGTGCGGGTCTTCGGTGGGGTCAAGCCGGGGGTCACCAAGGAGGAGGGCCTCAACGTCCTCGAGAATGCGGCGGCCGCGGCGAGCATCCCGGGGATGACGATCGACTACGCCGGCGAGTCGCGACAGATCCGCAAGGAGGGCTCCTCGCTCACCGTTACGCTGGGCTTTGCCCTGGTGCTGATTTACCTGGTCCTGGCGGCGCAGTTCAAGAGCTTCCGCGACCCACTGATCGTGCTGCTGGGGTCGGTGCCGCTCGCCATATCGGGGGCGCTGCTGTTCAGCTTCCTCGACATCACCACGATCAACATCTACTCCCAGGTGGGGCTGATCACGCTGGTGGGACTGATCGCGAAGAACGGCATCCTCATCGTGGAGTTCGCGAACCGGCTGCAGGCGCAGGGCCTCGCCAAGCTGGAGGCCGTGCGCGAGGCGGCGCTCACGCGGCTCCGGCCGGTACTCATGACTTCCGCGGCGACGGTGTTCGGTCACTTCCCGTTGGTCCTGGCGACGGGACCGGGCTCCGCGGCTCGCAATAGCATCGGTCTGGTGCTGGTGACGGGGATGGTCGTGGGGACGATGTTCACGCTGTTCGTGGTGCCGGTGTTCTATCTGCTCATGGCGGCACAGCACAAGGCGGAGCCGGCCGTCGAAGAGGCGAGCGAGGAGAGGCCTTACGCGGTGCAGCCGAATCTGGCGGAGGCCTAGCCGATGTATACTACGCCAATGAGTCAGCACCTCACCGTTCCGGTCTCCCCCGTCGACCACATCCTGGGTCCGCCGGACGCACCGATCATTCTGGTCGAGTATGGGGACTTCGAGTGCCCCAACTGTTACGCGGCCTACCCGGTAATTCGCGGCCTGCTCGATGCTCTCGGCCACCGTCTCCAATTCGTGTTCCGGCATTTCCCGATCACCCTCCGCCACGACCATGCGATGAAGGCGGCGGAGGCGGCGGAGGCGGCGGGAGCGCAGGGAAAGTTCTGGGAGATGCACGACATCCTGTTCCAGCACCAGGACGACCTCGATCGGGAGTCGCTGGTCGCGTACGCCGCGGCGCTGGGCCTCGATGTCGTGCGCTTCAGGAACGAGCTGTTCTCGGATGCCTACGCGGATCGGGTGTCTCTGGACCTGGCCAGCGGAGGGGCCAGCGGTGTCTCCTGGACGCCGACCTTCTTCCTGAACGGCACGCGGTATCCCATCGCGCGCGACCTGGCTGGGCTGGTACGGGAGGTCGAGGAGAGCACGCGGCAACGAGCGGGGTCGCGGTAGATCCGTCAGGCACCTCGAGGACGGCGCTCTATCCGGGCATCATCCGCCGCACCCGCTCGGCCTCCTCCCCCAGCCACGCCGGGTTGCTGGCGGTGGAGTCGAAGATCGACGAGGTCTTGAACAACTCGAACTCGCCCCTCGATGCTGCCTTGGCCGTCTTCGCCAGCAAGGGACGGATCTCGGACTGGCTCATCGGACGGAACGTGCGGGCCGCTTTCAGCGCCTGATCCAGGATCTCCATGCTGTCGCAGCCGGTGATGACCACCGACGTGGGCAGATTCAGGGCATAGTGGAGACACTCGATCGCCGTCGCGGTTCTTGACTTGAGGATGAGTCCGTTGGCGATGGGCTTCATGCCGAGTATGCCGATCCGCTGCTTCACCAGCCTGGGCAGCACCAGCTTCTCGAAGCTGCGGTAGTGCGCGTCCATCACGTTCAGCGGCATCTGGACGGTGTCGAAGGTGAACCCATTCTCCTTCGCCACGTCGAGCATGTAGAGGTGGATGCGCGGGTCCTTGTGGCCGGTAAAGCCGATGTACCGCAGCTTGCCGGCGTCGCGGGCCTCCACCAGAGCCGCGTTCGCTCCATCCTCATCGAAGATGCGATGGGGATCCTCGAAGCGGAGGATCTCGTGGTGCTGGACCAGATCGATCCGGTCCGTCCGCAGGCGGCGGAGAGATTCGTCCAGTTGCCGGGTTGCCTCGCGCCTCGATCGCCCGTCGATCTTGCTCATCAGGAACACCTTGTCCCGATAGCCGTCCTTCAGCGCCTTGCCCATCCGGATCTCGCTCTGGCCCTCGTTGTAGTCCCATGAATTGTCCATGAAGGTGATGCCGCGGTCGATGGCGCTGCGGACGAGGCGGAGGCTCAGCGCCTCGTCGACATGCTCGAGACTGAGGTGCCAGCCACCGAGCCCGATCGCGGACACACGCTCGCCGGTGCGGCCGAGCACGCGATACGGCATGGCCTCGGCTGAAGCAGTCATGCTGCCGGCACTGGTGCCGCCCCGATCAGGCGCTCGGTCAGCTCTGCCAGCAGGCGTCGAGTCTCTCGATCGAGGGCCTGCGGATGCGGCCTCGAGGGCTCGAAACCGTCGTAGTAGACGCCGGTCTGGCCTGCCACTTCGTCCGAGACCGCGAGGTTCATGACCGCGTCGGCACCATCGTCCACGCCTGAGGCAGGCGAGACACCGCTTTCCCGCACCATCCGCGTATCCATGAACGTCGCCGGGTGCAGGCAGGTGACGGCGATGTTCCGCGATTTCAGCTCTTTGGACAGGTCCAGCGTCCACATGATCAGCGCCAACTTGCTCTGGCGATAGGCCCGCTGCCCACTATAGCCTCGGGTCAGCATCGGATCCGAAAAGTCGATCGGATATTGGCCGGCCGAGGCCACGTCGACGATCCGCGCCGGCGCGGCCGCCTCCAGCAGTGGCAGGAGGACGTTCGTGAGAAGGACCGGGGCCAGATAGTTGACCGTGAAGCGGAGCTCATGCCCCTCGGCGCTGGTCTGGCGTGACTGTCCCGGTGGACCGAAGCCGATCCCGACGTTGTTGATCAGGAGATCGAGGCGGTCATGGTCCCGCCGGATCGCCTCCGCCAGGCCATGTACCTCGGCGAGAGACCCGAAGTCCGCCTGGTAGAAGGTGGCGGTACCGCCGGCGGCCTCGACGGCGTTCCGCGCCTCCTCACCACTCTTCCGGTCCCGACCATGCAGCAGCAGCCGCGCCCCCCCAGCGCCCAGGCGCTCGGCCACCACCCGGCCGAGGCCGTGGGTCGAACCAGTCACCAGGGCGGTGGGAACCCTCGAATTCTTCGGGGCAGAGCTCATGGTTGTCATACTGCAGCGGGAGGGGTGGAATGCCCGTGAGCGGAGTCACACCAGATTCATTTTCCTCAGCAGTGCCACGAACCGCGGGTGCGAGCGCAGCGCCGTGAACAGGAATGATCCCTTGATCCCGTACAGGCTTCCGGCGCGCTCGTCGTACGCGCGCTCGAGCAACTCCATCGCCTTCTCCTGGTCGCCGAGCCCGGTGTAGACGTAGGCAATGTGGTACGGTGACACGTACCGCTGCCGGGAAAGCTCCTCCAGCTCTCCCAGCACCGTCCGACCCTCGTCGATCTGGCCGGCCAGACCGTAGGCCTGGCCGAGCTGGGCGAGATACAGGGCGTTGCCGGGTGCGAGGGTAACGGACCGTTTCAGCTCGGCCAGGCCCTCGTCCGTCCTGCCCAGCTTCATGTATGCCCAGCCCAGGGTCGAGCGACCTCGCGCGTACTCAGGCTCGAACTCGACGCATCGGAGGCCGGCCTCGAGCGCCTCGTCGTACCGTCCCGCACGCAGCAGCGTGGTGGCAACGTCGGCCCGGTGAAACAAAGGGTCCAGTTCCTGCGCACGCATGGCCAAAGCGAGTGCCTGGTCAAACCGCTCGAGCGCGGAGCACAACCATCCGTAGTGGTCGTACGTGTCCGCGCTGCCCGGGTTCAGCTCGAGGGCGAGCTTGAACTCCTGTTCCGCGCCGGCCCAGTCGAAATCGTGGACGCATTTGAGCAGGGCCAGCACCGAATGGGCCTCACCGAGACCCGGATCGAGAGCCAGGGCGGTGTTGACGGCCTTCATGGCTTCCTCGAACGCCACTGCCTCCCGTGTCGCACCGCCGCCCTGGCCGGCGGCCAGCTCCGCATACGCGAGCGCGACCCCCACGTGCGCCATGGCGTAGCCGGGGTCGGCCGCGATCGCCTGCTTGAAGAAGTCGATCCCCTTCCGAATGCTCTCCTCGGTATAGCGGCTGTAGGAGTATCGGCCCTTGAGGTAGAGCTGGTAGGCCTGGACGTTCGTCGTCGGCTCGCGGTGGATACGGGTGCGCTCGGCCGGCGACAGCTCGGCCTCGAGCGCGGAGGCGATCTGCAGAGCCACGTCCGTCTGGATCGCGAAGATGTCGGTGAGCTGGCGGTCGTATGTCTCGGCCCACAGGTGCCGGTCCGTCTCGGCGTCGATGAGCTGCGCCACGATCCTGACCCGGTCGCCGGCCCGCCGCACGCTCCCGTCGAGCAGAGTCGAGACCTGAAGCGTCGCGCCGATCTCGCGCAGGCTCTGATCCCGCTTCTTGAACGCCATCGCCGAGCCCCGCGAGATCACCTTGAGCGAGCGGATCCTCGAGAGCTGGGCGATCACGTCCTCCGTGATGCCATCCGCGAAGAACTCGTTGTCCGGGTTGGCGCTGAGACTCAAGAAAGGAAGGACCGCCACCGACGCAGTTCGCGCCTGGGCGCTCGGCGCCGCGGTGAGCGCCGCGGCGAAAGCGCCGGCGGAGGCGAAGCGGTCGGCGGGAATCACGGCCAGGGCCTTGACGATGGCCTGCTCCACCGCCGGCGGCACGGCGGGGCGGAGCCGGCGCACGGACGGAACCGGACCGACGAGGCGCTTGGCGATCGTCGCCTGCGCCGTCGGGCCGGTGTACGGCGGCTCGCCCGCCAGCAGCTCGTAGAGGACGCACGCCAGGCTGTAGACGTCGCTCCGGGCATCCAGCGTCCGCTCGCCCGAGGCCTGTTCAGGGCTCATGTACTGGGGCGTCCCGACCATCAGGCCCGCGGCGGTGAGCCGCTCGCCCTGGGCGGCACCTGGTGCCACGGCGATGCCGAAGTCGGTGACCATCGCTTCGCCCTCGTGAAGGAGGATGTTCTCCGGCTTGATGTCGCGATGGATCAGCCCGTGTTCGTGCGCGTGGTCCAGGGCCGCGGCCACCTGCCGCGTGATGCGGAGCGCCTCGTCCACCGGAAGCTGGGTCTCCCGGGCGATCCTCTGTCGAAGGGAATTGCCCCTGATGTAGGGCATGACGTAGAACAGCGGCCCGTCCTCGCCGGTCGGCCCGCCCATCTGGCCGGAGTCGTAGAGGGGGAGGATATGCGGGTGGTTCAGCGCCGCGGCGATTCGAATCTCGCGCGCGAACCTTTCGGGGCCGAGCAGCGGCCCGAGCTCGGGCTTGAGGACCTTGAGAGCCACCTTGCGGTGATGCTTCAGGTCGTCGGCCAGGTAGACCGTTGCCATCCCGCCCCGCCCGAGCTCACGCTCGACGGCGTAGCGGCCGGCCAGGGCCGCGCGGACGCGGTCGAGCGTGTCGGAGGGCAGAAGAGATTTCGTCATGGCGGAGTCTTCGTAAGCTAGCACGCCGGACCGGGCTCCGGTGGAGCCCCGGTGAATCTCGTACCAGCTTCGGCCAGCCGCGTGAGCAGTGCGGCCGGCGTCCAGAAGCCGGGATCGCCATGGGGATGGCGGGCAAACTCTCGCACCCGTGCGAGGACCCGATCCAGTCCCACCTGGTCCGCGTAAAACATCGGTCCGCCGCGGTGTCGCGGAAAGCCGTAGCCGGTGAGATAGACGACATCGATGTCGCTCGCCCGCACGGCGATTCCATCTTCGAGGATCCGCGCGCCCTCGTTCACCAGTGCATAGACCAGTCGGTCGACGATCTCACTGTCGTCGATCTGTCGCGGCGTGACCCCGGCCTCCCGCCGGTGCGAGGTGACGAGCTCCTCCACCACCGGCGATGCGAGCGGGTGACGCGGACCCTCGGGATAATCGTACCAGCCACCTCCCGTCTTCTGACCCAGGCGCCCGAGCGCACAGAGCTTGTCGGGCAAGGTGGAGCAGAGATATTCCGGGCGTTCCGCCCGGCGGCGCCGCCGGATGGCGAGGCTGACATCGTGGCCCACCAGATCGCCGACCCGGAACGGACCCATGGCGAACCCGAACGATTCCGTGGCCAGGTCGACTTGTTGTGGCGTCGCGCCTTCCTCGACGAGGTACCAGGCCTGCCTGGTATAGCCTTCGAGCATTCGATTGCCGATGAATCCGTCGCAGACTCCGGAGACCACCGCCACCTTCCGCAGCTTGTTCGCGAGAGCGAGCGCCGTCGCCAGGACATCGAGCGCCGTACTCCGGCCACGCACCACCTCAAGCAGCCGCATCACATTCGCCGGACTGAAGAAGTGGAGGCCGAGCACGTCGGAGGGGCGGCGAGTGAAGCCGGCAATGGTGTCGACGTCGAGCGTCGAGGTGTTGGTCGCGAGGACGGCGCCCGGTTTCATGATCTGGTCGAGCGCGATGAACACCTGGCGCTTGACCTCCATCGATTCGAATACCGCTTCGATCACAACATCGGCCTGGCCTATCGTCTCGTAGGAGAGGGTCGGCCGGAGGAGGGCCAGGCGCCGATCCCGTTCGCTCGAGGTGAGCCTGTCCCGCTTCACCTGCCCGTCGTAGATACCGCCGATCCGGGCCAGGCCCCGATCCAGTGCCGCCTGGTCGGCCTCGACCAGCCAGAGCGGAAGGCCGGCATCGAGCATAGCGACGGCAATCCCCGTTCCCATCGAGCCCGCGCCGATCACGGCAGCCTTCTCGAGCGAGCGCCCGATGGTGGATGGTGTGATGCCGTCCACCTTACCGGCCGAGCGTTCCGCGAAGAAGACATGTCGGAGCCCCTTCGACTCGGGCGTCTCCATCAGCTCGAGAAAGGCCAGTCGTTCCACCGCCAAGCCTTCATCGAAGGACCGAGCTCCCCCTTCGATTGCGTCCACCGCGCGCATGGGGGCAGGCAGGCGGGGCCGCGCTGTCTCGAGCCTGGCCCGGGCGGCCCCACATAGAGCCTTGAGGTTCGGTTCGTCGAGCGCAATGTCGCGAGTCCTCGGTGGCGAGGTCATCGTGGCTTCGGTCGAGGCCGCGAGCTTCACCGCTTCAGCCAGCGGATCGCCGTCCACCACCAGATCGAGCAGGGCCGTGTTGGCCATGTCTTTCGCCGCCACCGGCTCGCCGCCCACGGTCATGCCGATCGCTCTCTCGACACCGACCAGCCGCGGCAGCCGCTGCGTGCCGCCTGCCCCCGGAATGAGACCGAGCTTGACCTCCGGGAGGCCCAGCTTCGCGTTCGCGCTCGCGACCCGATAGTGCGCCGCCATCGCCAGCTCGAAGCCGCCGCCGAGGCAGGTGCCGGCGATTGCGGCCATGACGGGCTTCGCGCTGGTCTCCACCAGATCGACGAGCTGTCGGAGAGTCGGATCCGCCGTGCTCGCCGGCGTGCCGAACTCCCGGATGTCGGCGCCGGCCGAAAACAGGCCACCGGCTCCCGTGAGGATGATTCCTCGGACAGACGGGTCGGCCCGTGCTTGTTCGAGGGCCGCAGCAATGCCGGTACGCACGGCGTGCGAGAGCCCGTTGACGGGTGGGTTAGCGAAGGTGATGACCGCGACGGCGCGGTCGATCCGGTAGTCGATCTCAGTCACTACTCGAGCTCCTGACCCTTGAGGCCTCCGACCGCCAGGGTGAAGACCACAATCTCCGGAATGGCGCATGATACCTACGTGCAGGAATGGGCGCGGGAGGAGATCGAGGTAATTGTGGGCACGGCTGGATTCGATATGGCTCCGAGTAACCGCGTGTCAAGCTCGCGGGCTTCCGACTCGCTTGGGGTCGGCGGCCTCGTGACCATGGTCGTCTACAGTGAGGACCGGCAGCTCGAGCCGCCAGAGAATCGCCGCGAAGCGAACCAGGACGATGGTGGCCATCCCGGCGAGTGCTGCGGGGTCGCGTGGTATGCCCGCGCGCTCGAGGAGAAGGTACAGGCTGGCGCCCACGATGGCCGCGCTGGCGTAGAGCTGTCCGCGCCGGAGGATCAGCGGGATCTCGGCCAGCAGCACGTCGCGCGCGACCCCGCCGACCACACCCGTGATCAATCCCATGAGGAGCGCGAGCAGCCCCGACAGTCCGGACTGCTCCGCGATCTGCACGCCGCCAACCGTGAAGAACGCCAGTCCCAGTGCGTCGGCCACGAAAAGCGCGCGGAAGGCCGGAATGCGCAGGTGCACGTACAGGAGGGTGAGCGCGGTGGCCGCCAGGCAGACCAGGAGGAACTCCGGATGTGCGATCCAGAAGATCGGGTGGCGCTCGAGCAGAACATCCCGCACCGTGCCGCCGCCGATCGCCGTCACCACGGCGATGACGGCGACGCCGAGCCAGTCGAGCCTCTTCCGGCCCGCGGCAAGGGCGCCGCTGATGGCGAATACAGCGACCCCTAGGAGCTCGAGGACGTGTCGGATGCTATTGCGTCTCCTGGCGCCGCGGTGTGGAATATCCTATGGCTGTGGTTACGGCTCTAGAGTAGGGAGCCGGCCGGCCCAGCGTCAAGACGACGAGCCGAGACATATTCCAAGGGCGGCTCGCCTACTGGGAACATCCAACCTACGTGACACTCCTGCGGCGCGCCCACGAGCTTTGGCGCGAGCTCGAAGGGCTCGCGGGTGAGCGGCTCCTCCACATCACGGGGGGCGTAGATGCTGGCCACGAAGGCGGTGCCATCTTCGAGGGCGCGCTCAGGTGGAGCGAGCTCCACGGCCTGGCGCACGAGGTGATGGACGGCGCCGAGCTGCGACGGCGCGTTCCCGGGTACCGCTTGCCCGAGCGATGCGACGTCGCGCACATCGAGCTGGCGTTGGCCCACGATGCCGAGGTCCACTCTCGCCAGCCGGTGCTAGAATGGGAAGCGGGAGGCGGGCCTGTGCGGGTGCGCACGACCCGCGGACGGTACGCCGCCGGCCGGAGCCGGAGGACGAAGAACTGCTCCGCACCTTCGCCCGGCGTTACTTCCCCGATGGCGCGGGACCGACCCTCATGCTCAAGGCGTGCCTGTTCACCAACAGCCCGGACCGCCACTTCATTCTGGACCATCACCCGGCGCATCCGGAGGTCACCGTCGCCGCCGGATTCTCCGGCCACGGCTACACGTTCTGCAGCGTCATCGGCGAGGTAATGGCCGACCTTGCGCAGGGAGGCGAGGCTCGCCACGACACCGAGCTCTTCCGCCTCAGCCGATTCGTCACCACGCCGTAGTGGCCGCCATATCAGGGAGGATGCCTCCGATGACGTCTTACGCCCGCACCCGCGGTCTTGTCCCGATCGCCCTGCTCGTCACCCTCGCCGCCTGCGGGAACGGCGGCGCCAAGTGGGTCGTACCGAGGCCGGCGGCCGCACCGGTCGGACGACAGATCAGCATTACCGGTGTCGTCCGCCATTCGGAGCTGGAGGGTGGCTTCTACGCGATTCATGGGGACGACGGGGTGACGTACGATCCGACCAATCTCCCCCCGGAGTTCCAGAAGGACGGACTCCGGGTGGAGGCGGAAGCGCGTCGCCGGGACGACGCGGTGGGTATCCATCAGGTCGGCACCATAGTACAACTGGAGCGCATCCGCCGGCGCTGACTGGTCCATCCCCGGCGCGGAGGAGAGGTACCAATGCCGATGTTTGCGTCCAACGCGCTCCGCGTCTGCCAGGTCGCAGGGAGCGCGCTGGCCCTTTCGCTCTTGCCCCTCGGCTGTCAGAGCTCTCCCGCCGTGCCTGCGCGCCAGGCCCCGGCCGCGAGCTCGCTCACCAATCGTGTATGGGTGCGCTCCGACTCGACCGGCCTGCCCGGGGTGATGCGGATTTTTCTGAGCGACAGCACGCTGATCATGGACTCGTGCTGGGAAACGTACCGGCTCGCTCGATGGCAGCTGGAATCCGACAGTTTGTTGCGCTGGCAGGAGGACGGGTCGGATATCCGGGCGACCATCCGGTCACTGCGCGACACCGAACTGGTGCTGCTCGTGAGCCTCAGAAACAGCAACGAAGAACAGCACTATACGGCGGCGGCGGTGCCGTATGTTTGTCCGGACATGAGGCGCTAGCAGGGATGACTTCGTGAACGACCCTTCGCTGGTCACACGATTCAACGGTCCGGTCGGTGGAGCGTTCACGATTCCGGCAACCGATCCGGGTTGCTAGCGTAGCCCATGGCCAGCGACCGCGAGGCGGTCAGGACTTCCAGGTGGGTTCGCGCGGTCTCCGGCGTCATGACGTTCTACGAGTCGGTCGTCCAGAGAAACTCCGCTCGCAGGAGACGTTTCGTCTCGGGCCTCTTCGGTGTCTCCATGTTGAGCTTCATCATAACGCGGGCTTGGTCCGAAGCTGACCCCGGTCCACCTTTCCAAGGTGCGTGGTCGGGAGGGCGTCGACGAAAATCACCTCGCGGGGACACTTGTACGGTTCAAGCCGCTCGCGCGCGAAGTCCTTGAGCTCCTGCGCCAGACCGTCGCGGCGCTCGCGCGGGACGACCCAGGCGTGCGGCTTGACCAACCCGTTGGCGTCGGCCACACCCACCACCGCCACCTGCGACACCGACGAGTGCAGCAGCAGGCAGCTTTCCACCTCGGTGGCGGAGAGCCACTTGCCCGACACCTTGAGCAGCTCGTCGGCTCGGCCGCCATACGTGTAGTAACCGTCGGCGTCGCGCCGGACCAGGTCTCCGGTCACCACCCACTCACCCCGGAAGCACGCCTGGCTCTTCTCCGACTGCTGCCAGTAACCCAGCGCTTGCGACCCGCCGCGCACCCAGAGGTGTCCGACGGTCCCATCGGGTACCTCCCGACCCTCCTCGTCCGCCACCTTGATCTCGTAGCCGGGTACCACCTCGCCCAGCGTCCCGGAGCGAACTCGGCCGAATCGATTGGAGAGGAAGATGTGCCACATCTCTGCGGTGCCGAGACCGTCGAGAAGCGGAACATGGAACATGCGGTCCCACCTCGCGTGCAGCTCCTCGGGCAATCCCTCACCCGCCGACGTGGCCAGGCGCAGCGAGGAGAGATCCTGTCGGCCGGCCTCCGGATGACTCACCATGTGATTGATCATGGTGGGAACCGCGATCAGGATGGTCGGCCGGTATCGCGCGATTCGGCTGAACACGGCCTCCGCGGTGCAACGCTCGCCGAACAGCACGCTGGTGGCGCCGGCGGCGAATGGAAAGAAGAGGTTGGCGCCCATCGCGTAACCGAAGTAGAGCTTGGGCACCGAGAGGGTCACATCGTCCTCGGTGTAGCGGAGGACTTGGGCGCCGTAGCACTTCGAGGCGTTGACGTAGGACCGATGCGGCTGCACGGCTGCCTTGGGCCGGCCCGTGGTGCCGCCGGAGAAGAGCCAGATGGCGGGGTCGTCGCGGTGGGTGGGAAAGTTCCGCCAGGTCTCCGGTGCCGCGCCCAGGCGCGACTCCCAATCGCCGGCACCCACGACCAGCAACACGGGCGCGTGGGCCGCCTTGCCAGCCGCCGCGCGAAACGCCTCGGCCTGCCCGGCGGCGACCAGCGCCACGACGGCGCGGCTGTACTCGAAAAAATACTGGATGGCGTCGGGCTTGAGCTCCGGGTTCACCATCACGACGACGGCGCCGATCTTCAGGATGCCGAACAGAGCCGCCACGTAGTCAGGCCCATCGGGCAGGGCGATGATCACCCGCTGTTCCGGAGCCACTCCCGCATCCTTCAGCACGTTGGCATAGCGGTTGGCCAGCGCCAGAACTTCGCGGTAGGTCGACCGTCCGGCATCGGTGTGCAGCGCGGTCCGGTCGCCCCGGCCTTCGCGCACCCGGGCATCGAGAAAGAAGTCCGCAATGTTGAGGTGCGCCGGATCCTCGTCGGTCATAGCACATCCCCGGCTGGGGAAAGAGCGGTGAGGTCACAATAACGGCGCACCGCAAGGGCAACCAGGACAAATTCCGAACTGGTTGCGTGTCCGCTCCCTGCGAGCGGGTGCGTTCGATCAATCCCGCACGCTCCAGCCGCTGGAGTCGGCACGAAAGCAGGGTGGGAAACATCAGGGAACGCCTCTGCGCAGCTCGTTGGGTCGGTGAATTCCCGCTCGTTGAGCACTTCGGCCGCCAGCGCCCGCGGGCAGTCCTGACCGTATATGCTCTTCCGCATTTCCCCATGGTAGGGTGGTGCCGTGACATTCGCCAGTACAATTTTCGTACTGGCGTGACGGCATACCACGGAGACACGCGACTCGCTCACCACAGTGACACGATACACGCGGAGGTTGCACGGAAATCCCGAAGTACTCCCTCAGCAGGACACTGAGGACTCGATGACGGCGCAGCAGCTGGCCGGAATGACCTGGGAAGAGGCACGTGACGCCGCCGGCCCAGGATCCGTCGCAATCCTGCCGGTTGGTGCGATCGAGGCCCATGGCCCGCACCTGCCGCTTTCGACCGACGTGATCATCGCGGAGGCAATGGCGCGCTCGGGCGCCGAGCGGTTGGCCGCGCGCGGCTTGCGAGTGTCGATTCTTCCTACCCTGTCGTACACCGCGGCGTCATTCGCCCAAGGATTCGCTGGAACCGTGTCGCTCCGCCCGGAAACGGTCACCGCAACCGTGGTGGACATCGCCGGCGGACTCGCCCGCCATGGATTCGGAGTGTTGGCCATCGCCAACGCACACCTCGACCCGGGACACCTGGCCTCCCTGGAAGCCGCCGTGACCGCGATTCGCCGCGACCTCGGGCTTGCGGTGGCATTTCCCAACCTCGCGGCCAAACCGTGGGCACTTCGGCTGAGCGACGAATTCAAGAGCGGTGCGTGCCACGCGGGCCAGTTCGAGACCTCCATAATACTGGCCGAGCGCTCCGAGCTCGTGCGCGAGGCCATCATGCTTGAGCTGGCACCGAATCCGGCGTCGCTTTCCCGCGCCATTCGGGAGGGCAGGAAGAGCTTCGAGGACGCCGATGGTCCCTCCGCATATTTCGGCTTTCCCGCCAAGGCCACGGCCCAGGAAGGCCGGACGACTCTCGAAGTGATGGGTGCGATTCTCGACGAAGCGGTCGAGGCCGAGCGGAGATGAATTCCCTGGCCGGGCAAGCGGCGGTGGTGACCGGCGCGGGCCGGGGGATCGGAGCCGCCACCGCCCGAGCACTGGCGGACGCCGGCCTACGTGTGGTGCTGGCCGCACGGAGTCGAGCGCAGGTCGAGCGAGAGGCTGCCCGGCTCGAGGCGATGGGTCACAAGTCGAAGGCCGTCGTCTGCGACGTGACCAGCGAAGCGAGCGTGGAGGCGCTCTCTCGCGCGGCTGCCGAGCTGGGACCCGTCGCCGTGCTGGTCAACAATGCCGGCGCTGCCGGTTCGATGCCTCTCGCCAAGACTTCACTCGGAGACTGGAACCGCCTCATGGCGGTCAATGCCACCGGTGCGTTCCTCTGTACCCGGGCCTTTCTCCCGGGAATGCTCGAGCGGCACTGGGGCCGCGTGGTCAACGTGGCTTCGACGGCGGGCTTGAGTGGAGGCAAGTATCTCGCGGCCTATTCGGCGGCCAAGCATGCGCTGGTCGGTCTCACGCGGTCGGTGGCGGCGGAGGTCGCGGGCACCGGCGTTACCGTGAACGCGGTGTGTCCCGGCTTCGTCGACACCGAGATGACCGCCGAGACCGTGACCCGAATCGTGGCCAAGACCGGCCGCACCCGGGAAGAGGCCCTGGCCGCGGCGCTGGCGTCGGCAGGCCAAACCCGGCTGATCTCGGTCGAGGAGGTGGCGGCAGCCGTAGTATCCCTCTCGACCGCGGCCGTCGCACATCCTCCGAATGGAGAGGCACTGGTCCTGGATGGGAAAGACTCGATGAGCGGTCGCTTCGCGATCATCAATCCCGAAGAGCTCGGCGCGCCCCGCGGCTGGAACAACGGCATGTTGGCGCAGACTGGAGGGAGACTGCTCTTCATCGCGGGGCAGACGGCGCGCGACGGCGCGCGCATGGCGGCAGACGCGGACTTCGTGTCTCAGTTCGACCGAGCCATGGGCAATGTTCTTTCCGTGCTCCGCCACGCCGGCGGCGAGCCGGAAGACATCGGCCGATTCACCATCTACGTCACCGACATGGCGCAGTACCGCGCCAGTCTCAAGCCGTTGGGCGAGGCGTACCGCCGCCGGATGGGAACGCACTTCCCGGCGATGGCGCTGATGGAGGTGAAGTCGTTGGTGGACCCGCTGGCGGTGGTGGAGATCGAAGCGACGGCGGTGCTTTGAGCAAGGTGCCCGAGGTGACCCTGACGTTCTGGATCATCAAGATCGCCGCCACCACGCTGGGAGAAACCGGTGGTGATGCGGTGTCGATGTCGATGAATCTTGGATATCTGGTCGGCACGCTGATCTTTGCGACAGTATTCGTCGGCGCCGTTTTCGCCCAAATCTCCGCCGAGCGCTTTCGTCCGTACCTGTACTGGACGACGATCATCGCGTCGACGACCGTTGGTACCACTCTGGCCGACTTTGCCGACCGCTCTCTGGGTATCGGCTATGCCGGCGGAACCTCCCTTCTATTTGCGTTCCTCCTCGGGTCGCTGTTCCTCTGGTATCGTACGCTCGGCTCGATCTCGGTCAACACGGTGAGCTCTCCACGAGCCGAAATGTTCTATTGGCTGACGATCATGTTCTCCCAGACCCTCGGCACTGCCCTCGGCGACTGGACCGCCGATACGGCGGGTCTCGGCTACGTCGGCGGAGCCATCGTGTTTGTCAGCCTGTTGGGACTCGTGGTTGCCGCATACTTGTGGACCAACAGCTCGCACACCATGCTCTTCTGGATCGCCTTCGTTCTGACCCGACCGCTGGGCGCCGTCCTCGGCGATTTTCTGGACAAGCCTCTCAGTGCGGGCGGATTGGCCCTGAGCCGTTATACGGCCTCTGCAGTTCTTCTCGCGTTTATCGTGATCTGCATCGTGGTCCTCCCTCAGCGAGCGGCAGAAGAGGCACATTGAGCGGGCGCCCTCCACCCGACACATCACCTCGGAGACTCGGAGACTCGGAGACACCGAGACATGGAGGAACTTGCGGAGAGGGAGTGGCAGGGCAACTCGACAGGATCTCAGCCGGTTAGGATAGCGGAAGGAGGATCCCGTGGATCTGGGCTTACGAGGAAAGGCCGCAGTCGTGACCGGGGCCAGCAAGGGCATCGGCCGATCGATCGCCCTCCGGCTGGCCGAGGAAGGAGCGGGCGTCGCTATCTGCGCTCGCGGTAAGCCGGCATTGCGTGAGACCGAGGCCGAGCTGCGCGCTCGGTCCGTTCCCTGCTACGCGGCCGTGTGCGACGTGGGACACCCCGGGGCGCTCGATGCGTTCCTCGACGCGGCGCGGGCTAAGCTCGGAGGAGTGGACATTCTGATCAACAACCCGAGCGGGCTCGGGTTCGCGGACGATGAGGCCACCTGGCAGTCGACCCTGAACGTGGACCTCATGGCCGCGGTGCGGGCGAGCTGGAAGGTTACGCCGTGGATGGCTGGCGCGGGTGGTGGGGCGATCATCCACGTTTCGTCGATCGCCGGCCTGGAGGCGCTGGGCTTTCCGCCGTCTTACGGGGCGGCCAAGGCGGCCCTGGTCAGTCACGCGAAATCGCTCGCCGTCGCGCTTGCCCCGCAGAAGATCCGGGTGAACACGGTGGCACCAGGCTCTATCGAATTTGCCGGCGGCCTCTGGGCGCAAGCGAAACAGGGCAATCCGGATTTCTACGGCGCCGTTCTCAGCACGATCCCGTGGGGCCGGATGGGCACCCCCGAGGAGGTGGCCGACGTCGTGGCCTTCCTGGTGTCCGAGCGGGCGAGCTGGGTGACGGGCGTGTGCCTCAGCGTCGATGGCGCGCAACACAAGGGGAATTTGTGAGAAGTCCCAAATCGTTCCTCTACACCACCGACTCGGCGAGCGCCGTCGCGACCATTACCCTCAACCGGCCCGAGCGGCTCAACGCGCTCACCTTCGAGGTCTACACCGAGCTGAGGGACACGTTCCGCGCCCTCGATACGGCGCCCGGCGTTCGCGCCGTCGTCATCACCGGCACCGGGCGAGCCTTCTGCACCGGCGGAGACGTGGACAACATCATCGGCGCGCTGTTCTCCAGGGATGCCGCAGGGTTGCTCGAGTTCACTCGCCTCACTTGCGATCTCATCCTTTCCATTCGCCAATGCCGCCGGCCGGTCGTGGCGGCGCTCAATGGCACGGTGGCCGGCGCAGGGGCCGTCATCGCAGCGGCCAGCGACATCCGGATCGCGGCGGAGAGCGCCAAGATCGCCTTCCTCTTTTCGCGAGTCGGCCTGGCCGGAGCCGACATGGGGGCGGCGTGGCTCCTGCCGCGGATCGTCGGCATGGCGCACGCGAGCGAGCTCCTCATGCTGGGAGACTTCATCACCGCCGAGCGTGCCGCCCAGATCGGCCTCTACAACCGGGTGGTCGCTGGAGACCGGCTCATGGCCGAAGCGGCCGAGCTCGCCGCCCGGCTGGCACGGGGGCCGTCGGTGGCTCTTGGAGTCACCAAGCAGGCGCTCAACCAGGAGGCCGCGATGGATCTGGTGACGGCGCTCGAGGCGGAGGCCGAGGCCCAGGCCGCCTGCATGCAGAATCCCAATTTCCGCGAAGCCTACGAAGCCTTCCGCGCCAAGCGCGACCCGGTTTTCGAGTAAGGCATGCGGGATACGAGACTGATCCGCACCTTTCTCGAACCCCGTCACACGGCGCTCGGCGAGCATGCCGGCGCCTTTGCGATGAGAGAAATTGGCAAGCGCCCCGCGCCGGCCGATGATGCCGCCGCACGCAGCGAGGCGCGGAAGCTCCTCGGCCTGCTCGGTGCCGGAGGCTGGCTCCAGCCGATTCTCGACCTCGATCTTCGCGGATGCTGTCTCATTCGCGAATCGCTCGGCGAGGCATCGCCGCTGGCCGACGCGGTGTTCGCGCTCCAGGGATTGGGCACCACGCCGATTCTGTTGGGTGGATCGGAGGCGCAGAAGGACCGCTGGCTCCGGCCGATCGCACAGGGAAAGACGATGACCGCCTTCGCGATGACCGAGCCGGACGCGGGCTCGGACGTGGCGGCCATCGCCACCACCGCACGGCGTGAGGGATCGGAGTACGTCCTCGATGGAGCCAAGACCCTCATCTCCAACGCCGGTATCGCCGACCTCTACGTCGTGTTCGCCTGCACCGATCGAGCCAAGGGTTCCAAAGGAATCAGCTGTTTCCTGGTGCCCGCCGACACGCCCGGCCTTCGCTTCGTCGGCCCCCAAATGCTGAGCGCCCCGCATCCGCTGGGGGAGATCGCCTTCGAAGATTGCCGGGTTCCGGCGGATGCGCTGTTGGGCAGCGAGGGGCGCGGTTACGGGCTCGGGCTCGCGGCGCTCGACCGGCTGCGGCCCACGGTGGCCGCAGCGGCCTGCGGAATGGCCGCCCGCGCGCTCAGCGAGGCACTGACTCACGTGAAGCGACGGCAGCAATTCGGGAAGTCGCTGGCCGAGTTCCAGCTGGTGCAGCAGAAGCTCGCCCGGATGGCCACCGATCTCGCAGCTGCCCGGCTCTTGACCTATCGGGCGGCGTACGAGAAAGATCAGGGCCAGGAGCGGATCACGAGTGAAGCCGCCATGGCCAAGTCCTTCGCCACCGAGATGGCTCAGCGAGCGGTGGACGACGCGGTGCAGCTCATCGGTGGTCGAGGGGTGCTGGCCAATCACCCCGTGGATCGCCTGTACCGATCGGTGCGGGCGCTCCGGATTTACGAAGGCACGACGGAGATCCAGCAGCTGATCATCGCGAGTGAATTGCTGAAATAGTGTTGGCTCCTCTGGATCGGGAGGGCACCATGGGTCAGTTTGCGTGGCAGGAACACGTGGCGGCGCTGAGCGCCACGCTGGACCCCCTCGAAGCGAAGGTTGCGCAATTGGACCCAGATACTACTGGACTGGAAGCGTTCAAGAGCTCGCTGGACGATTTACGGCTTCGGGCTTGGGGTCTGCTCATGGCCACCAGCTCGGATGATCCGCACGGATTTCAGGAGCGATTCCGCAGCCGCCGTGGCACGGAGATGTGTCGTGCCCTCACCACGGACTTGCGAACCGGCAAGCTGAGCGGCCGCCCGTCCGAGTTGCCGGATCTGGGCACCGCGGCGCGCGAGCTGGCGGCAGCCGTGAAGAAGGTGACGCAGAAGCCTCCCATGCGGCGGGGTAAAAAGACGGGT
Organism: uncultured Gemmatimonadales bacterium; assembly: GCA_963722825.1. Classification (GTDB taxonomy): domain Bacteria; phylum Gemmatimonadota; class Gemmatimonadetes; order Gemmatimonadales; family GWC2-71-9; genus CAVVWJ01. The sequence continues at coordinate 575,208 of CAVROI010000002.1, read as the reverse complement.
TGATGTGGGAAGAGTTGCTCAAGCAGGGTCAGGTACCGAAGGCGCCTTCGACAGAGATACCAGCACGACCAGCGGCGCAGTCGCGAGCGCGGCAAGCAGGGTCAGTGTTGGATACCCCAACTCCTGCACGATTACGCCCGAGATGGCGCTCGCCGATGCCCCCGCCAGTCCCATCGTCAGATCCGAAAGCCCTTGAACGGAGGCCCGCAGCTCCACTGACACCGACTCGCTGAGTAGGGTGGACCCCGCGACCATGGTGGCCGACCATCCAAGGCCGAGCAGCATCAATCCACCGGCGAGACCCCCCGGGTGCTGGCCTGCGTTCCCCGCCAAGGCACACGCGATGAGCAACAACGCGATGCCCGCGAAGATGACCGGACGTCGGCCGAGTCTGTCCGTAAGCCAGCCGAAGACCGGCGACAACGCGAACATGCCCGCAACGTGAAAACTGAGCACCACGCCGACGAGGCGCAGCGTGTGCGCCGCGTCGTGGCCCGCGCCGCGGATATGCACTGGCGTCATCGCCATGACGCCGATCATCACCAGGTGTCCGATGGCCATCGCGCTCACACCCAGGCGAGCTGGCGCCTGTGATACGACGATTCGCAGGGCGGCGCGGATCCCGACGCGAGGTAGATCGGGTGCGGCCGCGCTCGGGCCTGCGATCGCGCTTCGCGCGACTACTGCCGGGTCCGGCCTGAGCAGCAGCACGAGGAGAAGTGTCACCAGGCCAAACAGCAGGGCCGAGAAGAAGAACGGGCCGGCCAGAGTGGGCACGCCGTATCGAGCCAGTGAGGTGCCCGCAACAGCCGCGAGGCTTGGTCCGAGGACCGCGCCCAGCGTCGTCGCCCACACGATCAAGGAGAGGTGGCGTCCGCGCAGCGCCGCTGGTGCGAGATCGACCGCGGCATAGCGCGCTTGAAAGCCCGCGGCAGCAGCGCCGCCGAAGAGAAAGAAGCCGACGAACAGCAGCGGGATCGACCCTCGCATGGCGGCGGTGACGACGACGATCGACCCCACCGTCGCGACGAAGTATCCTGCCGCGAGACTCGGCCGACGGCCGTGGCGATTCACGATTGCCATGGCAGGTACTGCAAACAGGGCCGAGCCGACCACGATGGCGCTCTGCGCGACACCCGACAGGCCAACGCCCGCGATGTCCGCGGCGAGCAGCGCTCCGACCGTTCCGCCGATCGCGACGCCGATGCCGCTGACGATCTGGGTGACGAAGAGCAGTCGCAGTGTGCGGCGCTGGACGATGGCCACTTCCATGGACAAACAGTAGTCCATCGTGCCTGTCAATCAACCGCGATCCGGCGGGTGACCGAGCGCGATGGCCCCTTCCCGATGCACATTTCGACATGTGGCACCCCGCGCCCTTCCTCAAACATCCCATTCCGACGACGCATCCGCCCACCACGGAGGAGGCGGCCCGGTCGCGCTGGTTCAGCCCGCTCCACGAAGGCCGCCTCGAGCTGTCGGATCGCACCTGGATCCCGGCCATGGTGCCGTGGCGGGCGACCGACGACGGGGTGGTCACGCCGGAAGTGCTGGCGTGGTACGAGCGCTTCGCACGCGGCCAGCCCGGAGCCCTGGTGGTCGAGGCCACCGGCATTCGAGACATCCCGAGCGGCCCGCTCCTCCGTATCGGACACGACCGGTTCATTCCCGGCCTGGCCGAGCTGGTGCGCACCGTCCGCCAGGCGAGCGGCGGACGGACCAGGATCTTCATCCAGATCATCGACTTCCTCCGGATCCGCCGCCGGCCGGAGCCGGAGCGATACTTCCGGGAGTTCTTGAGTCTCACCGACCGGCACCGCGAGCTATTCCCGGGTAGCGACGACGCCATCCGCGAGGCCCTGGCGCGATTACCGGAGGCGGAGTGGCCCGTATGCCTGAGTGACCGCGAGCTCGAGAGCCTCGTATTCGGCGACCGGGAGCGGATCACCGATACGGCGCTGCCTCACATTCGCGAACTCCCGCGAGAGCTGCCGGAGCTGTTCGCGCAGGCGGCGGCCCGCGCCGAGCAGGCGGGGTTCGATGGCGTGGAGCTGCACTACGCCCATGCCTACACGATGGCATCGTTTCTCTCAGGGCTGAATCAGCGCGACGACGGTTATGGCGGACCGCGTGCGAATCGGGTGAAGCTGCCTCTCGAGGTCCATCGCGCGGTGCGCGGCACGGTGAGCGAGCGATTCGTGGTGGGGTGCCGGTTCCTGGCTGACGAATGCATTCCCGGAGGGTACGACACCGAAGACGCGGCCTGGTTCGGTGCCGAGCTCGCGCGGGCGGGGATGGACTACCTCTCACTCTCGCGCGGGGGAAAGTTCGAGGACGCCAAGCAGCCGCGGATCGGCTGGGCCCGCTATCCCTACACGGGGCCCAGCGGCTACGAGTGCATGCCGACCGTGCGGTCGGACGAACGGGGACCATTCGGCCGGAACCGGGCGGCCACCCGTGCTGTGCGGGAGTCGGTACGGGCCGCCGGGTGCACGACACCGGTCGTCCTGTCGGGTGGCATCTCGACCTTCGAGCAGGCGGAGGAGCTTCTCCAGGACGGCGTAGCGGACATCATTGCCTCCGCTCGGCAGAGCCTCGCCGATCCCGACTGGTTCCGGAAGCTCAGGCTTGGTGTGGGCAATGAAGTGAGGCGCTGCGTCTTCACCAACTACTGCGAAGGCCTCGACCAGGTGCACAAGCCGGTGACCTGCAAGCTCTGGGACCACATCGACGGCCAGCGCCGGCTGGTGGCGCCGGAATGGGAGCCCGTGGCGAAACCCGACGAGTCGTAAGAGGGCGCAGAGGACGCAGAAGGCGCAGAGGACGCAGAGGGCGCAGAGGACGCAGAGGGCGCAGAGGACGCAGAGGACGCAGAGGACGCAGAGGACGCAGAGGACGCAGAGGACGCAGAAGACGCAGAAAACGCAGAGGATTCACCGCAGTGGCGCAGAGATCGATGGAGCCGATTGTTCACTACGAAGCGGGATTGCCCTGAAAGTGACAAGTTGTTCTATTCGCCTCTGCGCCCTCTGCGCCCTCTGCGCCCTCTGCGCCCTCTGCGCCTTCTGCGTCCTAACTTGAGGCATCCGTGGGGCATTGCGTCTTCACTCACTGCTGCGAGGACCTCGACCAGGTGCACAAGTCGGCCACCAGGTGAACGTCGCGATCGTGGGGGCGGGGCCCGCCGGCCTCTATCTCGCCATCCTGCTCAAAGGGAGTGACCGCCGCCACAGGGTCACGGTCTACGAGCGAAACCGGATCGAGGACACCTTCGGCTTCGGCGTCGTGTTCTCCGATGAGACCCTCGAAAACGTCGGCGAGGCCGATCCCGAGACCAACCAGGCGATGGCGGCCGCGGCCGCGCGCTGGGAAGACATCGAGATCCACTACCGCGGCACCGTCATGCGGTCGACGGGGCATCGCTTCGCCGGAGTGGAACGGAAGACACTCCTGGAGCTGCTCGCCCGGCGGGCACAATCGCTCGGGGTCGAGATTCACTGGCAGCAGGAGATCAGAGACCCCTCCGATTGCGATTTTCCCGCCGCCGATCTGATCGTGGCCGCCGATGGCGTCGCCAGTCTGATCCGCGACAAGCTATCCAATCAGTTTCAGCCTCACCTCGACTGGCGCCGCAACCGCTTCGTCTGGCTCGGCACCACCCGTCCCTTCCCCGCCTTCACTTTCTATTTCAAGCCTTCGCCTGCCGGGCTCTGGCGAACCCACGCGTATCAGTATGCTCCCGGTCAATCGACCTTCATCGTCGAGGCGAGGGAGGAGACCTGGCAGGCGAGCGGCCTTGCCGAGAACGACGAGCAGGCGACGGTCGCGTACCTGGAGCAGCTGTTCGAGGAAGAGCTGCAGGGCCACTCGCTCGTGGCCAACCGATCCATCTGGCGGCGGTTTCCCACCGTGCGGAATGCCCGCTGGCATGCGGGGAACGTCGTGCTGCTGGGTGACGCCGCCCACACGGCACACTTCTCGGTCGGTTCGGGCACCAAGCTGGCGATGGAGGACGCCATCGCGCTGGCAGCGGCACTCGGGGCAGAAGAATCGATTCCTGCTGCGCTCGCCGGCTACGAGGCCGGGCGGCGTCCCCAGGTGGAAAGTCTCCAGCGTGCGGCCCAGGCCAGCCTCGAGTGGTTCGAATCGGTGGAGCGCTATCACGACACCGAGCCGCTTCAGTTCGCCTTCAACCTGCTCACCCGAAGCCTTCGCATCACCCACGAGAATCTGAAGGTTCGCGACCCCGCACTGGTTGCGCAGGTGGACCGCTGGTTCGCCGCGCAGGCGAGCAAGCAGAGCGGACGCGCGGTGCCGGCCGGCCCGTGTCCTCCGCCGCTGTTCACGCCATACAAGCTCCGCGAGCTGGTGCTGCCCAACAGGATCGTGGTGTCGTCGATGTGTCAGTACCGGGCGGACGACGGACTTCCCAACGATTGGCACCTCGTGCACCTGGGCAGCCGCGCGATCGGCGGCGCCGGGCTGGTGATGGCCGAGATGACCGATGTGAGTCGCGAGGGCCGGATCTCACCCGGCTGCGCCGGGATGTATCTCCCGTCTCACGTAGCCGCTTGGCGGAGGATCGTGGACTTCGTGCACCATGAGAGCGAGGGCAAGATCGGCATTCAGCTTTCACACGCCGGGAGGAAAGGCTCGACGCGCGTGTTATGGGAGGGCGAGGACGAACCGCTGCCCGAGGGGAACTGGCCGCTGATCGCGCCGTCTCCCATTCCCTATCGTCCGCACAACCAGACGCCGCGCGAGATGACCAGAGGCGATATGGACGAGGTGGCTGCCGACTTCGTTCGCGCCACCGGTATGGCCGACGCCGCGGGGTTCGACCTGCTGGAGCTGCACCTGGCGCACGGATATCTGCTGGCCTCGTTCATCTCGCCGCTCACCAACCGGCGAACCGATGAGTACGGTGGATCCCTCGCGAACCGGATGCGCTATCCGCTCGAGATCGTGACCCGGGTCCGCGCCGAGTGGCCCGACCCCAGGCCGCTGTCGGTCAGGATCTCGGCGGTTGACTGGGCGCCGGGTGGCATGGAGGCGCACGACGCGGTTGAGGTGGCGAGGATGGTGGTCGCCGCGGGGGCGGATATCGTCGACGTCTCCGCGGGGCAGACCGTTCCCGAGGGGAAGCCCGTTTACGGACGCCAGTTTCAAACCCCGTTCAGCGACCGTATACGGCACGAAGCGCGGGTGCCCACGATGACCGTGGGGAACATCTCCTCGGCCGCCGACGTCAACACCATCCTGGTAGCCGGCCGCGCCGATCTGGTGGTGCTCGCGCGGGCCCATCTGTGGGACCCGTACTGGACCCGGCACGCCGCCGCCGACCTGGGCTACGCCCTGTCCTGGCCGCCGATGTACGAGACACTCAACCGCTACAAGCCCCGACTGCGGTAAACCTGGCGATCGGAATCGAGCCATCGATGCGATTCACGCGCGCCATCGTCCGTCCACCAGCCGTCAGCTTCGCCGCCGGGATCACTTCGTCCACCCTGAGCCCGCCGGATCTGACGCTCGCGCTCGAGCAGCACGACGCGTACTGCCGGACGCTGGAGCGACTGGGACTCTCTCTCGTCCGGCTTGCTCCCGATCCCGATTTTCCCGACTCCACCTTCGTGGAAGACGCCGCGATCGTCACCAGCGGAGGCGCGATTCTCACCCGCCCGGGCGCCGCGAGCCGCACCGGAGAGGTGGTGGCGCTCGGAGCGGTGCTCGGAAAGTGGTTTCCCGAGCTCGCAGGGATCGCCGCGCCCGGCACCGTCGACGGCGGCGATGTCTGTGAGGCAGGCCGGCACTTCTTCATCGGTCTCTCCGAGCGCACCAGTCGCGAGGGTGCGGGCCAGTTGGCCGAGTGGCTGGCGCAGCAAGGCTTCAGCTCCGGCGTGATCGACATCCGAGCGATCCCCGGCCTGCTGCATCTGAAGACCGGACTCTCCTGGCTGGGCGGGCGACGGCTGCTCGCCGCCGGCGAGCTCGCCGGACACGAGGCACTGAGCGGATGGGAGATCGTGCGAGTACCGGAAGGCGAGGACTACGCCGCCAACTGCATCACGGTCAATGATGCGCTCCTGGTCGCGCAGGGCTTCCCGGCGACCAGCGCGCTGCTCGGCGGGCTAGGCTACGACCTCGTCACGCTCGAGATGTCGGAATACCGAAAGATGGACGGCGGGCTGAGTTGCCTGTCGGTGCGGTGGTGATTTACGCCAAGGCGTTGTGGCAATAGCGCTTGGCTTGAGCCTCCTTCCCGTCCTGCCGTCACTGCCGTCCACCGCCGCTGGTTGGCCCGGTGATCCTCCCCCATCTTCCTTTGTATGACCGAGCGGCTGGACTGGTGCCAATGAGCGGGAACTACAAGCAGTGCTCCGAATGCGGCCAGCGGGCGCTGAGCATCGCCACCCGCTGTCCACACTGCGGACACGAATTCCCGCCCAAACCGCCCGCGCCGACGCGCCACCCGCCTCACGTCGGGCGCTATCTGGCGGTTGCCGGCGTGGCGGCAGCGCTGATCGTGCTCGCGCTGGGAGGCATTGGGAGGATCCGCAAGGCGCCGGCGGAGCCCTCGACCACCGTAGCCGCGGTACGACCGGACACGACGACAGTTGCCGAGCCCCCACCAGCGCCGGTGGTCGAGCGTCGATTCGCGCGCACCTGGACCAAGGTGCGGACGCGACGGAGCACCGCGGCGGATGTGGCGGCCGTGCTACTGCCGGGGGATACGGTCCTGGTGGATTCGCTGATCCGAGGGTGGTGGCGCGTGACCCTGGAGGGAAAGGTGCTGGGCTACGTTCATCAATCGACGCTGCAGACGAAGCCACCGGCAGCGCCGAGCCAGCCAATCAGCCATTGAGCGGGGAACCGCCGCCTCGCTTTGCATGGGCTCTACTTGGTCTGCCCCGCCGCCTGCCGCCGCGCCTCCGCGACCAGATCCTCGGCCTGCTTGTTGGCCTGGCTGATGATCCCCGCGGCCTTCGAGTCCGACTGCTTGCGCAGCTGATCGGCGGCGGGCTTGGCGGCGAGCTTGGCGAGTGGACTCGACGCCTTGGCCGTGAGCGAATCGGCCTGCTGGTAGCCCGTGCGCTTCACGCTCGCCGCCAGTGATTCCGCCTGCTGGCGGATGGTCGCGGCCTTCTGCTCCGCTTCGGCCACCAGCCGGAGTCCCGCCGAGTCCACCTTCTCCGTGAGCGCCTGCTTCACCGCCTGCTCCGCGCCCTGCTTCACCGACGCGGTGAGGCTGCCCACGTCGGCCGTGACGGTGGGACTCGTCACCGTGCCGCCGAGCTTGATGCCGAGTGGGATCTCGGGCGCGGCAGCGAGATCGACGCCGGCCTTACCCGCCTTCGATACCAGACCGGCGATGGCGTTGTTGGCCGCACCGCCCATCATCGACCGGGGGACCTTGAGGCCCACGGTGTACTGGAGCGACTGGTCGAGCCCGTTGGACCCGGCGACGTTCATGGTGGTGCCACCGAGCTTCACGTCGAACGGCTGCAGGAACAGCCGACCCTCCTTGATCTGGAACGCCGCGCGGAGGGCCTGCATGGTCGGATTATCCAGGAGCTGGAGCTTGGTGACGTCGAACATCTTCTCGAGCGGTGGAAAGTTCTTCATCGCCACGTTCGAGGTCTGGAAGGTACCGCTCCCGCTCAATGACGGGAGCTGAGGCATCATGTTCTTGCCGAGCGCGCCATCGAGATGGAGATCGGTCGTCACGATGCCGGTAGCGTACTTGGCCACGGGAGCCAGAGCCTGCACGGTGGTAAAGGCCTCGAAGGCCGACGGAATGCTCACCTTGGTCAGCTTCAAGGCGACGTCGAAATTCGGCTTGGCCGGGTTGGTCGTCTCGTAGAACCCGGTCACTCCGATCTCTCCGCCCAGCGTGTTCATCCGGAAATCGTCCAGCGTGGCACGCTGGTTCTTGATGCGGAGACGGCCGCGTGCGTTGGTCATGTGGAGCTTGTCGTAGGTCAGCTGGGCCACGGTCGCGTCGAGGTCGAAATCGATCCTGGGCGGCACGGGGATGATCTCGAGATCACCCTCGCTGGACTTCCATTCGTTCAGGTCGAAGTGGTTGCTCCGCACCGTCGCGACGCCGCGAAGGGTGTCGTCGCGCATTGCGAACGAGAGCAGGTTCTCGAGCGTGCCGGACGCCTGCACGTCGCTGCTGCCGATCGTGCCCTTGAAGGACTTGAGCTGTGCCTTCTCCGGCGCCAGCGTGAGCGACGCCTGCTGGATGGAGAGCGGTTTCGGGAGCGTCTTTCCCTTCACGGTGAGGTTGGCGACGTCCACGCTGCCGCTCGCACCGACCTTGTCGTACTGCTTCTTCTCGATGGACGACATGCGGGTGCGTACCGACGCGTCTGCCGCGACGGTGCCGGCGAGCTGATCGATCCCCTCGAGCTTGACGGTGCGGCGGACGTCGGCGAGGTCGACCTTGCCCTTCACGCGCGCGTCCACATCCGGATCGGAAATCGGCGTCCGCAGCACCATGTTCGCGTCGACAGGATTCCGGCCGATCAGCATGTGGAACTTCTGGAGCCGTACGACGGTGCTGTCGGCGCTGCCACCGGGGTTGGTGATGCCCAGATCCATGACGATGTCCCGCGCGGGGAGCGGGAGATCGGGATACTGGAAGGCGGCGTTGTCCACCTTGACATCGAGAGCGAGCGCCGGGAAGGCGCTGTCGCCGTACTCGCCCTTGACCTTGCCCTTGACCGCGATCGTGCCCGACGTCTTCACCTTGTTGAAGTCGTGCGCGTAGACCGCCGGCACCAGGGAAAGGATGCTCCGGAAGTTCGTGGTGGGCGCGCTGAACGCGATGTCAAGCAGCAGCGGGCCACTACCCGTTCCGTCCTTTGCGTCGTTTGCGTCCTCTGCGGCCTGAGTGACCTTCCCAACCACACCAAGCGCCAGATCATTGAGCTTGAGCCCCGTCTCCTTGAGGGTGTACGACTTCTTCGCCAGATCGGCCTGGACGTCGGCGGTGAGGGCGAGCTTGACCCTGTTGAGATAGGGAATGCCCGCGAACGTGACGCTCACCGTGTCCGCACCCGCTCGCGTCTTGACCGCGACTTGGCTTTGGCTGAAGTCCCCCGAGAGCGACTGGTCGTAACCGTTCACCGTCGCCTTGAGCTTGGCCTTCCGGTTGTCGAAAGAGATGTCGGCGTCGCTGATCTCGAAGCTTCTCAAGCTGATCGCCATCGGCTTGGCGGCCGCCTGCGGCTCCGTCTCCGGTGTCTTCTTGGTGATGTCCCAGTTGGCGGTGCCGTCCTCGAGGGCAATCATCCGAAGCCGAGGCTGGTCGAGCTCGATGGCCCGGACGACGATCGGCTTGCCGGCCGTGACGCTGCCGAGCACGCTGGCCAGGTCGAGGACCACGCGGAGGTGATGCACCGCGGCGAGGGTGTCCCCCTGGAACTTGCCGACACCGACGGTGGTGAGGTCGTCGAGCGTAAGGGTGAGATTGGGGAAGTTGCGGAAGAAGCCGAGCCCGAGCCCCTTCCAGTCGACCCGGGCATTGAGATTCTTGTTTGCCGCTGTCTTCACCCGCGCTTCGATCGGGCCGCGGAAGAGGACCGGCAGGACCAGGAGCAGGACCAGCAGGAGGGTGATCAGCCCCCCTGCCCAGGCCAGGATACGCGTGGATCGCTTCATCATGGTAAGGTAATCGCGGTCGCCGGACCAATTACTGGTTCTTCGTCCCCTCCATACGAAGCGAACGGACCGAGTCGGCTCCCTTGGTGTTGTAGTGGGCGACGGTTGTCCCCACCAGCTTCCCGTCCTTGAGCCGGAAGACGCTGTTCGTCTTCACCTTGACGCCCTTCCTCAGGACGCTCTCGAACGGCCCCGCCTCGGTGATCAGGCTGTCGCCCGACGCGCTGACGTGCATGGGGACGGGCTTCCGCTTCGGAAAGTTGATGACCCAGCCGGAGCTGTCGGATCCGGCGACCAGCTCGTAGGTGACCAGCACCGTGTCCGCGTCCATGGGCATGGTCCGCACGGTCCACTTCCCGGCGACGTCGGCGAGCGCAATCGGCACGGGGGCCGGTGGCGGAACCGCCGCAGTGGTCGTGTCGGCGGCCGGTTGCTCCTTGGGCTTCTCACAGGCGACCAGCATCGTAGCGCAGCACAGAAGGGCGAGTCGACGCATGGGCTTCTCCCGGATTGTCGGTGGGTGAATCGCAGCGGGGGCGAACCGTTGGGGCGAACGTACCTCGGATTCCGGGTTCAGGCAATTCTGCCCTCGCGCCGCCGCGACGTTGGGTCTGACGCTCACGCGCGCGACCGCGCCAGGATGCCGTTATAGTCCGGCTGCGGCCAGGACATCGTGGTGATAACCCACTCGCGCGCGGACATCGATGAGCCGGTCACCCATCGCCGAATACGCCCTCCTCTCCGACTGTCGTTCGGCCGCCCTGGTGCACCGCTCGGGGTCGGTGGACTGGCTCTGCCTGCCGCGGTTCGACTCGCCGTCCGTCTTCGCACGCCTGCTGGACGATCGCGCTGGCCACTGGTCCCTGTCGGTGACCGGCACGCGGGCCATCCGCCGGCGGTATCTCGACGGCACGCTGGTCCTGGAGACCGAGTTCGAGACGGCGACCGGCAGGCTCGTCCTCACCGACGCGCTGGCCGTCGGACCCAACGAGCGGGGCCACGACCTCGGCGCGCGGTCCGCTCACGCGCTGTTGCGGCGCGCGGAGTGCACCGCGGGTACGGTCGCGCTGACCATGGAACTCGCCCCTCGACCGGCCTATGGCCTGGCCGATCCGGCGCTGCGAAACGTCGCCGGCGGTCTGCTGGCAACGCACGACGGGACAGCGCTTTTGCTGTCTTCGAGTCTTCCATTCGTCGTCGGCGGCGGGGTGGCGAGCGCCGCCGTGACGCTGCGGGCGGGCGAGTCCCGGGCGTTCGCACTGCAGCACCATCAAGATGATCCGGGAGACTCCTGGTCTCGGGAAGCGATCGAGTACAGACTCTCCGATACGGCGGCCGCCTGGCGTGGCTGGTCGGCCACGCACGAGCATTACGTTGGCCCATGGCAGGAGCTGGTGCAACAGAGCGGGCGCGTGCTTCAGGGTCTCACGTACCAGCCGACGGGCGCCATCATCGCGGCGCCTACGACATCACTCCCCGAAACGGTAGGCGGCGAGCGCAACTGGGACTACCGATACTCCTGGATCCGCGATGCGTCACTCACGCTGGAGGCGCTGTGGGTCGCGGCCTGCCCCGACGAGGCCCTGCAATTCTTCGACTTCCTGGCGACCGCCGCGCTCCCACAACTCCGCCAGAAGGGTCGTCTTCAGATCATGTTCGGGGTGAACGGCGAGCGCGATCTCACCGAGCGCACGCTGCCTCACCTCGGAGGCTGGCGCGGGAGCCGGCCGGTACGGGTGGGCAACGGCGCCTGGAATCAACGGCAGCTCGATGTCTACGGCGAGCTCCTGGGAGCGGCATACCAGCTGCGGGATCAGTTGGGCCCCCTGGAGCCGATAGTCGCGGAGCTCCTCTCCGATGCCGCCGACGCGGCGGCCTCGGGATGGCGCCAGGCCGATCATGGGATCTGGGAAATCCGTGACGAGCCCCGGCACTTCGTCCACTCCAAGCTCATGTGTTGGATGGCACTCGATCGTGCCATCGCAATGGCGGATGTCCTCGGCGCGGACGCGGATCGGGTGAGCCGGTGGCGTCAGGAGCGTGACCGGATCAGGGCCGCCATTCTCGAGCGCGGCTGGAGTGAATCGGCCGGCGCCTTTACGCAGACCTTCGACGGGGACGCGCTCGATGCCTCGACGCTGTTGTTGCCCATCGTAGGCTTCCTGCCGGCGGATGACGCGCGAGTCCGGGCGACGGTGAACGCCATCGCCGAGCGACTCACCGACGCGCGGGGCCTGGTGTACCGCTACAAGACGGACGACGGACTCGAGGGGAGGGAAGGCTCGTTCCTGCTCTGCACGTTCTGGCTGGCGCACGCACTCGCGCTGGGCGGCGAGGTGGCGCGCGCGCGGGAGACCTTCGAGCGGGCCGCGGCGTTCGTCAACGATCTCGGCCTGCTCTCCGAGCAGGTCGACGGCACGAGCGACGAGCTCCTCGGCAACTTTCCGCAGGCCTTCAGCCATGTGGGGCTGGTGAACGCGGCCTGGGCGATCGCGCAGGCGGAGGCGGGAGAGGCCGCGTCGGCGGCGGAGCCGCTGCGATGACCTCGCGCACCGTCAGCCGAACAGCGCCCGCACCACCCACACCGCGATGACCATGGCCGATAGATCGGCGATCAGCCCGACCGGCACGGCGTGCCGGGTCTTCCGGATGTTCACGGCGCCGAAGTAGACGGCGATGACGTAAAAAGTGGTCTCGGTGGACCCGAACATGACGGCCGCCATCTTCACCAGGATCGAGTCCTCGCCGTACTGCCGGATCATGTCCACCACGATTCCCGCCGACCCGGAGCCGGTGAGCGGCCGGATGATGGCCATGGGGAGCACCTCGGGCGGAAAGCCGATCAGGCCGAGCACCGGCCCCAGCGCGCGCGCGAGGAAATCCATCGCCCCGCTCGCGCGGAACATCGCGATGGCGAAGAGGATCGCGACCAGATAGGGGATGATGCGCACGGCGACCTGGAATCCCTCCTTGGCCCCCTCCACGAAGTTCTCGTAGACCGGCACCCTCTTGTAGAGGCCGTAGAGCGGGAACCCCACCAGGATGAGCGGCACGACGAAGACGGAAGCAATCCCGATCGCATCGCGGATGGCGTTCATGGCTGGCTCGCCCGGTTGGGGTCGGACGCTCGATATCCGGGCAGTCTCCCCAAGAGCTTTGCCGAGACGATGGCGATGATGAGGCCGCAGAGGCCGGTGCCGATGATCGGAAAGACGAGCTTGTTGATCTGGAGACCGAGGAGCGCCAGGAGGAGCACCGGCGGCACGAGCTGCACGCTCGCCGTGCTCAAGGCCAGCATCATGACCATGGAGTTGGTGGCGGTGTCTTCCGAGTTGTTCAGCTTCTGCAGCTCCTCCATCGCCTTGATGCCGAACGGCGTGGCGGCGTTGCCGAGCCCGAAGACGTTGGCGGTGAGCGCGAGGGCGATCATCGCGAGCGCGGGATGGTCGGCCGGCACCTCGGGAAAGAGCGGACGGAGGACGGGCTGGACCAGCTTCACCAGGCCGTAAATGATCCCGGCCTTCTCGGCGATCTTGAGCAGACCAAGGAAGAGCGAGATGACCCCGACCAGTCCCAGTGCGATTTCCGCCGCCGTCTTGGCGAAGTCGAGCGCCGCGGCTGCGACGGCGTTGAGCTTCACGAACCGGACCGGTTCGAAGATGACCCCGGTCGAGCCCACCAGCCTGCCCTGCAGCTCCTTGTCCCGCGAGCTCGACACCTTACCGATCGTGGCCAGCGGCTCGGGGAGCCTGGCGCCGGCGTCGAAACGGAGCTGGGTTCCCTCCTTGGTCTGCAACAGGTACCCGCCGTAGCTCGTGTCCGGACGCTGTTCGGTCCTGTAGAAGGTCGCGTACTTCGCCGGATCGACCCGGATCACCACCGGCACGCGGCGGGCCGCGGAGTCGTAGCCCTCGGGGAACGCCAGCGCCACGGGCAGCGGCTGGCCGTTGCGGTAGGCGTCGCGCGAGAGATCGCTGACGTCGTTCCCGAGGGCGAAGACGAAGCTCGAGATGATCAGGCCTGCCCAGATGTAGTTCAGCATTGTGGGGCCTGGGTTCTGGGGACGGATGCGGAGATCGGACAAATATGAGCGGTCGCGGCCGCGGAACCCACCCGGCGCAGGTCAGATGCCGGTAGCGCCGGTGCCGCGATCATACCAAGTTGAGGAACTTCGACGATCAGGAGATCGAGTATGGCAACGGCAACCAAAGCCCCACAACGTACTGGCTACAGGGTCAGGGCCCATAGCGTCGAGGCCTGCAGTTGTGCCCACGGCTGCAATTGCCAGTTCGGGGGCACGCCCAACGAGGGCAAGTGCGAGTTCGTCATCGGCTACGTGGTGGACGAGGGCCGCTTCGGCGAGGTGGACCTCGCCGGCTTCCGCGCCGTCGTCGTCGCCAAGTATCCAGGCGCCATTCACGAGGGGCACGGTCACGTGGCGCTCTTCGTAGACCAGCGCGGAAGCAAGGAGCAGGTGGAGGCCTTCGCAACCATCCTCTCGGGCCAGGCCGGCGGCATGCCCTGGGAGGCGCTGGCCGGCACCATCGAAAAGTTCGAGGGTCCCATCGCCAAGCCCATCGATGTGGCAGCGGCCGGCCAGAGGGGGCACGTGCGGGTGCCCGGCGTGGTCGAGTTGGAGACGACGCCCCTCCGCGACGTGGTGACCGGCGCGGAAAAAGAGGTGCACATCACGTTCCCCCGGGGAGGCTTCTTCTGGAATGACGGGAACGTGGTGACGACCAGCACGATGCGGGTGGACTACGAGCCCCTGCGCATGTCCTGGCCCGCCAAGTACGCCTCGACCGCCGAGGTGAACTGGACCAACGCGGGCTAGAGTCGGGATGGAATCGCTCCCGGCGCTGGAACGGGTGGTCCGGCGCGATCGTGCCGTGGCCGCGGGCGCGCTGCTCCTGCTGACCGCGCTCGCGTGGGCCTCTCTCGTGCGCACCCGGTCGGAAATGGTCCCCGCCGGGGGCGCCCCCATGGCGATGCCGGGCATGGAGACCTGGTCAGCGCTGGAGGTATGCCGACTCTTTCTCATGTGGGCGACGATGATGGTGGCCATGATGCTGCCGTCGGCGGCGCCCATGATCCTGCTGGTGGCCGGGATCCAGCGCCGGCGCCGGGAACAAGCGAGCCCTGCGCCGTCCACCGCCATCTTCGCCGCGGGATACCTCGTCGTCTGGACGATCTTCAGCGCCGCCGCCGCGCTGTTGCAGTACGGACTCCACCGGGCCGCACTGCTCTCGCCCGCGATGGCGAGCAGCAGCCCCATCCTGGGCGGGCTCTTCCTGGTGACCGCCGGCGTCTACCAGTGGCTGCCGTTCAAGGCCACCTGCCTTACCCACTGCCGTTCGCCCCTCCACTTTCTCGGTCACGAGTGGCGCGAGGGAAGCGCCGGCGCCCTGGTCATGGGCATCCGGCACGGCCTCTTCTGCCTGGGCTGCTGCTGGGCGTTGATGACGATTCTGTTCGTGGCCGGCGTCATGAACCTGCTCTGGGTGGCCGCGATCGCCGGGCTGGTACTGCTCGAGAAGGTCGCCCGCGGCGGCCCCTGGATCGGCAGGCTTGTCGGCGTCGTCCTGGTCGGCTGGGGCGTGTGGACGCTGGCGTAAGACCCGGGGTGGCTCCTTCGGGCGCCCGTTACCCGACGGAGCGCGCAGCCGGAGAATGGGTCCGCCGATAGCGAGCCGCGTACCGCACGTGCAGCGCGGCCGACAGCAGCGAGACCACGACGCCGAGGGGCAGGTCGAGGGAAGGCTTCCTCCACAGAGCGCGGACGCGTCGCTCGCTAACGCGCCGGCAGCTGCAGGTATGCCTGCCGCAACAGATTCATTCCCGTGATCCAGCGGGCGTCCTCGTAATTGATCACCACGCTTCGGACGAAAGTCGTCAGGCCGATGAACAGCACGACGGCGATCAGGAGAAGCGCGACCGAGAGCGTCTCGCGGCCGAAGCGCGTGGCTTGCGCCAGCAGTGCCAGCGCGACGGCGGCGGCAGACATCGTCGCGACGAAGACCGTGGTCCGGCCGAACATCTCCTGATAGCCGAGTGCCCGCGTCGATAGCAGGCTCCAATGCTCCGTCGTCAGGATGTCGACGGCCCGCGGATCATCGAGACCAACATTCCGCCGTTCCCTCATGGCCTTACGTTGGTCTCCAGGTGATGGGGAGGCAAAAGGCGCCCGCGGGGCCGCTCTCAGCCCGCCCCGCAGATCCGCATCCCGTACTTCGCCATCAGGTCCCGGTAGCTCGCGAGCGCCCGCAGCGGCTCGAGCACCGGGGAGCACGAGGGGCTGGGCTCCAGATAAATCAGCTCGTGGCGCTCCAGGCTGCGCGCGAGCCCAGCCACGGCGTCCTCCAGGCGACCGCTCGCCAGCGCGGCCAGCGCGATGTCGTAACCGCGCTGGGTGTCGGGATGCCGGGCGATCTCCGCGCGCATCCGGTCGACATCGCCACGCCTGCCCGCAAGGCCGTAGGCCCACGCCGCCATCCCTCTCCACCCCGGACCCCGCCAGGTGCCTGCTTCGTCGCGTGGAGGATCGAGGCCGAGCTGCGCGAGGGCGCTGTCCGGGTGGCCGGTGACACCGTAGACCTGGGCCAGGACGGCGTGGGTCCAGGCGAAGGTCGAGTCGAGCTCGAGCGAGCGCCTGGCGCTCGAGATCGCCTCGGGGTAACGGCCGGTGTACATGTAGACCGTCGCGAGATCGGTCGCGATCACCGACGACAGCGGATCGAGCGCCGCCGCCTTCTGGTCGGCCGCAAGCGCGTCCTCGATCCGGCCCTGACTCTGGAGCACCGCGCTGTGCCACAGGTACGCGGTCGGTTCGTTGGGGGCGAGCGCCAGGGCCCGGCGAAATTCCGTGTCCGCCTCGGCCAGCCGGAGCTGGCCGGAGAACGCGTTGGCCAGCGCAATCCGGCCGTCGACCACGGTGGAGTCGAGCGCAAGCGCATGCCGCGCGGCGGCGACACCGAGATCGGTGAGCGAGTCGGTGTCCAGGGAGGCGTAGGCTGGAAGGATCGTGTAGACCAGCGCGACCCCGGCCCAGGCGCGGGCGAACCCGGAGTCGCGCGCGATCGCGGCGCGGAACTCGTCGAGTGACTTCCCCAATGCCGTCACGCCGCGCCGCTCGAAGAAGTAGCGGCCGCGGAGGAAGTGCTCGTAGGCCTCGGTGTCGCTCGTGCCGCGCCGCTCACTCGCGACGACCGCCTGCGCTCCCCGTAGCGTCGGCTCCAGCTCGGCGACGATCGCGCGGGTGAGCTCGTCCTGCACGCCGAACACGTCGGACGAGCGGCGCTCGTACTGGTGTGACCAGCGCTCGAAGCCGTCGGCCGCGCTCGAGAGCTGCACGGTGACGCGGAGCCGGTCGCCGGCGCGCCGCACCGTGCCGGCGATCACGCCGCTGACGCCGAGGGCGCGGCCGATCTCCTGCACCGTGGCCGGCCTTCCTTTATAGCTGTAGGACGAGGTCCGGCCCGCGACTCGGATGTCGGGCAGGCCGGCGAGCGCGTGGGCGAGCTCGTCGGTCATGCCGTCGGAGAAGTATTCGTCGTCGGGATTCCCTCCGGTGTTCACGAACGGGAGAACGGCGATGGAGCGGATGACTGCAGAGGACGCAGAAGACGCAGAGGACGCAGAAGACGCAGAAGACGCAGAGGACGCAGAGGACGCAGAGGACGCAGAGGGCGCAGAGGGCGCAGAGGGCGCAGACGACGGAAAACGGGACCAGAGCACCACCGCGATTCCGGCGAGGATGGCGAGCAGCGCAGCGACCACCGCGGGCTTGCGCCGGCGCGAAGCGCGGACGGCATGCGTCGGCATGGCGTCGAGAGCCTCGAGCACCTGGGCGGCGGTCTGCGGACGGTCGGCCGGCTCCTTGGCCAGGCAGCGCATCACCAGCTCGGTGAGGACGGGCGGCACGTCGGAACGGCGGCGCGCTAGCGGCTCCGGCGGTGTGGCCATGTGCGCGGCGATGAGGGTCGCCGGCGAGCCGCCGGAGAATGGTGGCTTGCCGGTGAGCGCCTCGTAGGCAAGGCAGCCGAAGGCATAAATGTCGGCGCGGTGATCCGTGGCGGGATCGCCGGCCGCCTGCTCCGGCGCCATATACGCGGGCGTGCCGAGAACCACGCCGAGCGTGGTGAGGCCGGTGTGCTCCGAGCCGGTGGCGGCGGTAACCGCCTTGGCGACGCCGAAGTCGGTGACCATTGCGGTGCCGCCGGACAGGAGCACATTGTCGGGCTTGATGTCGCGGTGCACGACGCCGTGCTCGTGCGCGTAGGCGAGGGCGCGGGCAACGTCACGGAGGAGGCTCACCGCCTCGGCGATGGGAAGCGGGCCGCGCGCCAGGCGGGCGCGCAGCGACTCGCCCTCGATGTACGGCATGGTGAACCAGGGGAGTCCGTCGCTCTCCCCGGCGGTGAGCAGCGGCACGATGTGCGGATGGGTGAGTCGCGCGGCGAACCGGATCTCCTGGCGGAAGCGCTCGCCGCTCACGGCGTGGGCCAGCTCCGGAGGGAGGATCTTGATGACCACCCGGCGGCCGAGCGCGGTCTCCTCGGCGAGGTAGACGGAGGACATCCCGCCGCCGCCGAGCTCGCGCTCGATGGTGTAGGTGCCGGCGAGGGTGCGCTGGAGCGAGGCGCGGAGATCGGGGATGGTGTCAACCGGTTGGAGACCGGGGGAATGTAGCCGCGCCGGCGTGTCCGCATCACTATGGCACTCCACTTGCCTTCACTCCCTGCATCCTCCGGCCCTTCCCGACCCAAAGGCTGAGCAGACAGGCCGATACGCCTCCCGTTCACCGCCGGCCGGAGCCAACAGCGTCGTAGATGCGACACAGACCGAGCAAAGGGTGATGAGCGGATCCTACAGGCAGTGCGTCGAGTGCGGGAAGCGGGCCCTCAGGTTTGCGACCCGCTGCCCGGGCTGCGGCATCGCGCTGCCGAACCCCGCCCCGCTGGAGGACGACAGCACCCGGCAGCTGAGCTGGCCCGACTCGCTCAAGGGCGTGATGGCGGTGCTCGTCATCGGCGCGGTGATGGTCTCGATCAAACCAGGCTCCACCGGGCCGAGCGAGCTCAGCGCGGAGACCTCGTTCGCCAAACCTGCCATCGTGGAGAAGGCGGCTCCGTCTGTGGTGGAAGCCTTGCCGGTCGGCGCGAGCGTCGAGCTCGTCGCCAACGGGTGGACCCATGTGCGGAGCCGCCGCACGGTGAACGCCACGCTCGAGGCGGTGCTGACGCCGGGCGACACGGTAACCGCCGACTCCCTCGCCAACGGCTGGTATCGGGTGGCCCTGTACGGCGAGGTGCTCGGCTACGCCAAGGAAACGACGCTCGCGGTGCCCTGACCGGCGACACCTCGCCTCCCCGCTGCTGGCGCTTCGGTGGCGGGGTTAGACTTCGCCACTATGCACGCATGTTCCCCCGGACTGACGCTGCGGGCGGCTCTTTCAGCCGCCGTGTTGGTGGCGGCCTGCGGTCGTCACGATGCCGGCGCGGGCAGCTGGCAATTCAAAGTCGACTCGACCCGTTCGGACGGCCGCGTTCGCGAGACCGCATGGCTCAGAGTCGTCGGCAAGGAGCATCCAGAAGGCGCGGCGGGTGCGAACGCAGTCATCCTCAGCTTCGATTGCCTCCGAGATCACGCCATCAGCACGATCATGACCGACCAGTCGCTCCGGCAGGGCAGTTCAGAGGCGCGGCTGACGGTGGACGCGGGTTCACCTCGCCGCATTCCCGGTTTCGCCGGAACAACTCCCTCGGGTGGGCAGCTGGTGCTGACGATTCCCCAGGATTCCATGCTCGCGCTGCTGGGCCGTCACCAACGCGCAGTCATCGAGTATGCCGACGGGGCGGGATCCTCCAAGACGATCGCCGAGTTTCCCGTCGCCGGCCTCGAGAAGAACCGTGGACCCTTCCTGGCGGCGTGTGCGAAGGCCGGGGCGCGATAGCGAAGACTTCACGCCGGCTCCATTGCAACGCACGACCCGAACAATTCACGTGCGCCCTCGACTTACCTTCCGCTCCATGCCCCGTCAACCCGTCACCAATCCGGGCTCGCTCGACTCGCTGGCCCAGGCCATCACCGAATGCGACCGGTGTGCCCGACTCCGCGCGCACTGCCGCGCGATCGGGCAGGCGGGGAAGCGCGAGTTCGCCGGCGAGGAGTACTGGGCCCGTCCCGTGCCCGGTCTGGGCGAGCAGCGCTCGCGCCTGCTGATCGTCGGCCTGGCCCCCGCCGCGCACGGCGCCAACCGTACCGGCCAGCTCTTCACCGGCGACTCGAGTGGGAGCTGGCTGTACGAGGCGCTGCACCGTTACGGCTGGTCCAACCGGCCCAACGCCCTCAAGCGGGACGACGGTCTGGTGCTCACCGACTGCCGCATCACCGCCGCTGCCCATTGCGCTCCACCCGGAAACAAGCCCACGCGTGAGGAGCTGGCGCGGTGTCGTCGTTGGCTCGAGGCGGAGCTGGCGCTGCTGCCGGACGTGCGCGTCGTGCTCGCCTTGGGGCGAATCGGCTGGGAGAGTTGGCTCCGGGCTTCCGGGTGGTGGGACGGGCTGCCCCCGCGGACGCGCCCGCCGTTCGCGCACGACCGTGAGACGACCCTTCCGGACGGCATGGTGCTCGTCACGTCGTTTCACCCGAGCCGCCAGAACACCAACACGGGAAAGCTCACGCGGGCGATGTGGTACGCCGTGTTCGAGCGGATCCGCGGAATCCTGCCTCGAGCGGCACGTTGATCGGCCCCGTGACGTCCGCTTGTGATCGTGTCAGCCCTGAAATAGCTTGCGCAAATCGCCACCGGAGAAGGACTGATCCGCCTTCACGGGGCTATGAGGGAGGCCCAATGTCAATTCGCCGAACTGCAGTTGCGGTCGCCGGGCTCATGGTTCTGGCCCTGCCCGCAGCCGCCCAGCGGGCAGTCATACAGCCGGACTCCGCGCAGGCTCAGATTCGTACCGTTCTTCGTGGATTCTATTCCAACATGGAGAGTGGAAACTGGGACGCGCTCGCCGCGTACGTTCTGTCGCCGAAGCTGCTGGAGCGCCGGGGCGCCGCGGGAGACGCCCAGATGGTCGCGAGAGACCGGACACGTACTCGCGCATCGACACGGGTTGCTGCGGCCCCAGTCACGTGCACTTCGGGCAGCTCGCCCATGATCGATCAGGCAGCCATTCAGCTTGACGGCGACTGGGCGGAGGTGTCCGTTCCCCGGTGTAAGGGCGGCTCGTCCGGAACGGATGAGTTTCGGATGCTCTACTTCGAGCAGCGGTGGCGGTTCATCTACACCGACCTGTTCGAAGCGCCGACGAACGTCTCATCTGGTCGGTAGACGGCAGCAGCGCGGTTCGTCTATCGCGGGCCGCGCGTCGCTGGTACTTCCGGTGGGTCGCCGACCCCGTCCCGGGGGAATCGGATCATCAGGCGTGACCCACACCACGGTCCCCTCCAGTTGCGTCGGTCACTATTCGAACCGACCGACGTTCGGCCCTTTCTCCTTCCCCTTCCCCTTCTCCTTTCTCCCTTCACCTTTCACCCCATGCGCATCGCTACCTGGAACGTGAACTCGCTCAAGGCCCGCCTGGAGAAAGTATCCTGGTGGCTCGAGCGTGCGCGGCCGGATGTGCTGCTCATGCAGGAGACCAAGCTGGCGGATGCCGCCGCCCCGGCCGCGGAGTTCCACGCCGCGGGCTACGAGGTGGCGCACCACGGCGAGGGGCGGTGGAACGGCGTCGCGATCGCGAGCCGAGTCGGCATCGCGGACGTGGTGACCAACTTCGGCGAGCCGCTCCGCCCCGCGCGGACGCCCGACGAGGGTGACGACGAGCCCCTGGCCGAAGCGCGGATGATCGCCGCGACCTGCGGCGGCGTACGGGTCGTGTCGCTGTACGCGCCGAACGGGAGGGTGGTGGACTCGATCTTCTACGAGGCGAAGCTGCTGTGGTACGAGCGGCTCGCCCAGTGGCTCGAGCGATCGACCGGTCCGGCGGAGCCGCTCGTTCTCGGCGGAGACTTCAACGTCGCGCCGGAAGACAGGGATGTGTGGGACCCGGTCAAATGCCATGGTGGGACCCACGTGTCGCCGCGGGAGCGGGAGGCGTTCCTCCGGCTATGTCGCTGGGGGCTGGTGGATGCCTATCGCCTGCATCACGCCGAGACCGGGCGGTACACCTGGTGGGACTACCGGTCGGGGAACTTCCACAAGAACTTCGGCATGCGGATCGATCACCTGCTGGTGACCAAGCCGGTGGCGGATCGGACGGTCTGGGCGGAGATCGATCGCGAAGCGCGAAAGGGGAAGCCGATTCCGTCGGACCACGCGCCGCTGGTGATGGACATCGATGATGGAGGACAGGCGTTCGAGGCGGGGTGGAAGGATGCGGAGGCGAGGATCGCCGTTCGCCGCACTCAAGGAGGGCAGAACTAGCCAAGCCGGGCAACCGTCGATCTCGACGTGCTGATCGAGCGGAACGCAGACAATGCGGGTCGGGTTCTGGAGGCGCTATCGAACATGGGGTACGGCTTCGCACGGCAGTGGACCGCGGCCGAGCTGCTCGCACGACCGATCACGGTCATCGGCGACGACCCGGCGGTGGATGTCTTCACGGTGGCGTGGTCGGTCAAGTACGAGGAGGCCGTCAAGCGAAGCGTATCGGCGGACGTCGAAGGTGTCACCATCCCCTTCGTCGGCATCGACGACCTGATCGCCAGCAAGCGCACAGGCCGGCAGCAGGATGCCGCGGATATCGAGGTGCTCGAGCAGATCAAGCGGGCGCGTGAGCTGAGTTCTTAGCCACGCATCCCAGCCTTGGAGGTCGCGTTCTGCTCCGGATCGGGGCATCTTACGGTCTCCGATGACCGACACCCGGTCCAACCTTTCAATAGCTCTCTCCGACCGCTACCGCATCGAGCGCGAGCTCGGCGCCGGCGGCATGGCCACGGTCTACCTCGCCGAGGACCTGAAGCACGACCGCAAGGTCGCGATCAAGGTGCTCCGCCCGGAGCTCTCCGCCGTGATCGGCACCGAGCGGTTCCTCCGCGAGATCAAGACCATCGCCACCCTGCAGCACCCCCACATCCTGGGCCTGATCGATTCGGGTGAGGTGAACGGCACCGCGTACTACGTGATGCCCTTCGTCGAGGGCGAGAGTCTCCGCGACCGGCTGATCCGTGAGAAGCAGCTTCCCATCGCCGACGCGATCCGCATCGCCACCGAAGTGGCCGCCGCCCTCGACTACGCCCACCGCCACGGCGTGATCCACCGGGACATCAAGCCCGAGAACGTGATGCTGCACGACGGCAGCGCGCTGGTCGCCGACTTCGGCATCGCGCTCGCCGTCTCGACCGCCGGCGGCGGCTCCCGGATGACCGAGACCGGGATGTCGCTCGGCACGCCGCACTACATGTCGCCCGAGCAGGCCATGGGCGAGCGCGAGATCACCGCCCGCTCCGACGTGTACGCCCTCGGTGCCATGACCTACGAGATGCTGCTCGGCGACCCGCCCTTCACCGGCAGCACCGCGCAGGCCATCGTCGCCCAGGTGCTGACCGAGGACCCGCGCCCCCTGGTCGTGCGCCGGCGGTCCGTCCCGCCGGAGGTCGAGGCGGCGGTCCTCACCGCGCTGGAAAAGCTGCCGGCCGACCGCTTCGGCTCGGCCCAGGAATTCGCGGCCGCATTGAGCGGAACCGGCGCGCCGCGGCCATCCGCAGGCCGCGCCCGCCCGGCGGCGGGCGGCGCCCCATCGTGGCGCAGCCGGCTGGCGCTGGCGGCGGCGGCAGTCGTCCTCGCGGTCGCGGCGTATGCCCTCGGCGTTCGCCGGTCCCGTCCTGCCGGCCTGCCTCTCAGCTTCGGTCAGACCATCAAGGTGACCTGGGATCCCGGCCTCGAGGTGCTGCCGGCGATCTCGCCCGACGGGCGGTTCGTCGCCTACGCCAGCGGCAGCCCCACCCGGATGCGCGTGTTCGTGCGGCCGGTCGCGGGCGGCCGCGGGATCGCGCTCACCGATGACACCACTCAGGTCCAATCGCACCCCCGCTGGTCTCCGGACGGAAGCAGAGTCCTGTTCCTCGAGCGGGGCGCGGTCGTCAGCGTCCCGGCCTCGGGCGGCGCCGAGAAGCCCGAAGTTCCTCCCGGCCGGAACGGTC
This sequence comes from uncultured Gemmatimonadales bacterium, assembly GCA_963722825.1. GTDB lineage: Bacteria > Gemmatimonadota > Gemmatimonadetes > Gemmatimonadales > GWC2-71-9 > CAVVWJ01. The sequence continues at coordinate 551,391 of CAVROI010000002.1, read as the reverse complement.
CAGTGATCTCCGCGGACTGGTCGCCCGACGGCACCCGCATCGCCTACGTCGTCGGCGATTCCCTCTTCGTCCGCGATGCCCGGGCCGAGTCGCGCGGGATCGCGCGGGTATTCGAGGCGAACGGGTGCGTCTGGAGTCCCGATGGGGCCCAGGTCGCCTGCTCATCCGGCAACGCGATCTCGCTGACGGTCGGAGTTCTGTTCGGCAACGTGTCGCCCAGCAAGATCGTCACCGTGCGCGCCGATGGCGGACGGGTCGTGGCGCTCACCGACAGCCTCTCGCTCAACCAGAGCCCGGTCTGGTCGCCGGACGGACGCTGGCTCTACTACGTCTCCAACCGCTACGGCCCGAGAGACATCTTCGCCCAGGGGATGTCCGGCGGGTCACCCCAGGGCTCGGCGCTCAGGCTGACGACCGGACTCAACGCCCACACCATCTCGCTTTCGGAGGACGGCCGCCGGCTGGCCTATGCCAGCATCGACATCGAGAGCAACGCCTGGTCCATGGCGATTCCGGCGCACCCGCCGGGCTCGGTCTCCAGCTCGATCCAGCTCACCTACGGATCGCAATTCATCGAGGCGGTAGTGGCGTCTCAGGACGGCCGCTGGCTGTACTACGATTCCGACCTGAGCGGCAACATGGATCTCTACCGCATGGCGCTGCCCGGCGGCGCGGCCCAGCGGCTCACCACCGATTCGAGCGACGACTTCTTTCCGGACCCATCGCCGGACGGCCGGGAAGTCGCGTTCCATTCCTGGCGCGGCGGCTCGCGCGATGTCTGGGTGATGCCGCTCGACGGCGGTCCGGTCCAGCGGGTGACATCCTCGCCGGCCCAGGAGGCGATTCCCCGCTGGTCACCGGACGGGAGCCGGGTGGCGTACTGCCTCTTCAGAGAGCGCGGGGGCATCTGGACGACGCGCCGAGTCAACGGCGTCTGGCAGCAGCCGGTGGAGCGGCTCGGCTACGGGAGCTTTCCGATGTGGTCTCCGGACGGCAGGAGCATTTCGTTTGCCACGTCATGGGCCGAGGGGGCGCTCTGGGTGATGCCTGCCGACTCGGGCGCACCCCGGCTGATCGCGGACACGACTGGGCCACTGGCGTTGCGGGGCGACGTGGGGTGGTGGAGCGCGGACGGGCGCTCCATCATCACGAGAAGCCATGATGCCCAGGGGCGCACCACGTTCTGGTCGGTTCCCCTTACCGGCGGACCGCCTCAACTGCTTTTCACATTCGACGCCGATGGACCCGCTCCGTCGCGGGGTGGCTGGGGGGTCTATCAGAATCGGATCGTCTATCCGGCCGCGGAGCAGCGCAGCGATGTCTGGGTGATGGAGGCCAGGACACCATAATGCCTGCCGACCTCGAGCGCCTGAGTTCCCCCCTCAGCCGTAGCTACCGCATCCAGCGCGAGCTGGGGGCGCGGGCGGGATGGCCACGGTCTACCTCGCCGAGGATCTCAAGCATCGACGCAAGGTGGCAATCAAGGTGCTCAAGCCGGAGCTCTCCGCCGTAATCGGCGCCGAGCGGTTCCTCCGCGAGATCCAGACGATCGCGACGCTGCAGCATCCCCACATTCTCGGACTCATCGATTCGGGTGAAGTGAGAGTCCAAGGTCTGGGGTCGAAGGTCGAAGGTCAGGAGACTCCAGACCTGGGACCTTTGACTTTCGTTTTCTACGTGATGCCGTACGTCGAGGGCGAATCGCTGCGGGATCGCCTGAACCGCGAGAAGCAGCTCCCGATCGCCGACGCCGTCCGCCTCGCCACCTAAGTGGCCGCCGCGCTCGACTACGCCCACCGCCGCGGCGTGATCCACCGCGACATCAAGCCCGAGAACGTGATGCTGCACGTGACGCTGTCACCCACGTTCGCGGTCGCGGAGCGCCGCTACCTTCCGGGCACCGGCTACCTTCCAGCATGTTCCGACGCAAGCAAGCCATCGTCGAATCGATCCCCATAGGCGACCGCTACACCGTCGAGCGCGAACTGGGCCGCGGCGGCATGGCGATGGTGTACCTCGCGCACGACCGCAAGCACGACCGCCCAGTCGCGATCAAGATTCTGCGCCCCGAGATCGTCGGCGGCGACGTCGCCCAGCGCTTCCTGCGCGAGATCCAGATCCTGGCGCGGCTCCAGCACCCTCACATCCTCCCGCTGCTCGATTCCGGCACCACCGACGAGGCGCCGCCCCGGCCGTTCTACGTGATGCCGTACGTGGACGGCGAGACCCTGCGCCAGCGGCTCACGCGCGAGGGCCCGCTCGCTCTGGCGGAGGCGCTGCGCCTGGTGCGGGAGACCGGCGAGGCGCTCCACTACGCCCACGGGGAAGGGCTGATCCATCGCGACGTGAAGCCCGAGAACGTGCTCCTCTCACAAGGCCACGCCCTGGTCGCGGACTTCGGCATCGCGCGGGCCGTCGCGATCGCGGACCCTGATCGCCTGACCCAGCCCGGCCTCAGCATGGGAACCCCGGCCTACATGAGTCCCGAGCAGACCGAAGGCGAGCGCGGCGTTGACGCCCGGGCCGATCAGTACAGCCTCGGCTGCGTCCTCTACGAGCTGCTGGCGGGCCAGCCACCCTTCACCGGACCCAGCTTTGCCGCGGTGCTGGCGCGCCAGCTCCTCGACCCGGTGCCGCCGCTCACCACGATCCGCGCCGGCGTGCCGGGGTCGGTGCAACGGGCCATCGAGCGGGCGCTTTCCAAGGTCCCGGCGGACCGGTTCGCGACGGTGCTGGAGTTCCTGGCAGCCCTAGAGGCGCCGGAGGCTCCCGCGGCCGCGCCGAAGAAGGGCATCGTGGTACTGCCCTTCGCCAACCTGAGCCCCGATCCCGAGAACGCGTACTTTGCCGACGGGCTGATGGAGGAGGTGATCGCCGACCTCTCCCGGGTCCGGGCGCTCACCGTGATCTCCCGGACCTCGTCGGTCAAGCTCAAGGAGACCGGCTGGGACCTCCGGCGCATCGGACGGGAGCTCAACGTCCGCTACGTGCTGGAGGGCAGCGTGCGCCGAGCGGGCACAGCACTCCGGATCACGGCCCAGCTGATCGACGTCGAGACCGATGCCCACCTCTGGGCCGAGAAGTACTCCGGCACGGTAGACGACGTGTTCGACCTGCAGGAGCGACTCGCGCGCCAGATCGTGGAGGCACTGCAGATCACGCTGTCGCCTCCGGAAGAACGCGAGATCGCGGAGCGCCCGATCGGAGATCTCCGCGGGTTCGAGTACTACCAGCGCGCTCGCCAGGAGTACTACCGTTATACGACCGAGGGCATGGCGGCGGCACGAGCGCTCGCGGAGCACGGGCTCGCCGTGGTGGGCCCGCACGAGGCGCTCTACGGGATGCTGGGCACCGTCTACGCCTGGTCGCCGGTGGTGCTCCTCGGCGGCGACGCGGGGACGGCGTTGCGGGAGGCGGAGGCCTGTGCTCGCCGCGCCTTCGAGCTGAACCCCAATTCGGCGCAGGGTCTCTCCATCATGGGCCAGGTCGCCTACCGCCGGGGCAACGCGGGAGAGGCGGTCCGGCTGCTGACCCAGGCCTGCGCGGCCGATCCCAACAATCCCGACGCGATGCACCAGTTGGGCGGGGCATATCTCCTGGGCGGGAGAACCGGTCCGATGCGGGAGGTGCTGACCCGGCTGGCGGAGATGGATCCGCTCACGGCCAGCAATCACTGCCTGCTGGGGATGAGCTACATGCTGGGGGGGAACGCCGAGGGGTCCTTGACTTCACACCGGCGCGCGATCGAGCTGGATCCGCGGAGCACCATCTGTAGAGTGTGCGCCGGGGTCGCGCTGACGGCGGCGGGGCGGGAGGACGAGGCGGCGAGCCAGTTCGAGTGGCTGGAGCACCGGTCGTCGGACGATCCCCTGGCCGCACTCGCGGTGCGGCTCCGGCGCGGGTTAGTAGGGGATCGGGACGCCGTGCTGGCGCCGCCGAGCGGGGCGGAGCAAGCGATGGCGGAATCGGACGAGTACTGGTCGTACCTGATGTCCGGGGCCTACGCGCTGGTCGGGGAGACGGACCACGCCCTCGGCTGGCTGGAGCATGCGGTGATGGTGCGCGGGTGGGTGGACTACGTGTACTTCACCGAACACGACCGGTTCCTCGAGAGCCTGCGACCGACTCGGCGGTTTCAGGAGCTGATGGCATCGGCGCGGGAGCGGTATCAGCGGTTTACGGACCAGGGGACGGAGACCGAGCAGGGACGCTGAGCGACATCACGGCGCCACGGTCTGGATGTCCACACGTGACGGATACCGCGGCGTGCGCCAGATGCGATGCGTCTGGGCCCGGTAGTCGCCGGCCTTCGCCTCGAAGATGTTGGGCACCCAGGTCTGGGGATTCCGGTCGATGATCGGGAACCAGGTGCTCTGCACCTGGACCATGATCTTGTGGCCCTTGAGAAAGCGATAGCTCTGCGTGTGCAGGTCGATCGTGAACGGCGTCACCGCGTTCGGCACCAGCGGCACCGGCCGCTCGAACGATTCGTGAAACCGTCCGCGAAACACGTCGTTCGCCACCATCAGCTCGTAGCCGCCGAGCTTGATGTCGGCCGGATAGTCCTCGGGGTAGACGTCGATCAGCTTGACGACCCAGTCGGCATCGCGCCCGGTGGTCGACGCGAAGAGTCTCGCGGTAATCTGGCCCGCCACCACCACGTCCTCCGCGAGCGGCTCGGTCTCCCACGTCAGCACGTCCGGCCGTTGCTGCGCGAACCGCTGGTCCTCGAGCAGCCACGTGTACCACCCCGATCCCTTGGGGTAGTAGGTCGGCTCGATCGGGCGCGGGCGATAGGGGACCGGATGCGCGGGATCGCTCACGAAGCTGTCGGCCGGCGACTGCTCCGCCGCCGCTGGAGGCGACCATGAGAGCCGGCCGCCCGACTGGAAGTAGAGCGAGCGCGTCCGCGCCTCGCGCGGCGGCCAGCTCGAGAAGGTGCGCCAGCGGTTGCTGCCGGACTCGAACACCGTCGCCTCGGGTTGTTCCAGTCGCCCCTGATCCTTCAGATAGTAGGCGAAGAACGGCGCCTCGATGTTCCGCCGGAAGTACTCGCCCGTGGACGACCCGAAGTCGATCTTGCCGAGCTTCCGCGCCGGCCCGACGCTCCACCCGCCGTGCCGCCACGGGCCCACCACGAGGAAGTTTCTGCTCGCGCTGTCGTGCCGCTCCAGCTCGTCGTAGATGGTGACGGGGCCGTAGAAGTCCTCCTGGTCCCACCATCCCGCCACGTTGAGCGTCGGCGTCGTCACGCGGGTGAGATAGGGACGCATCGCCTGTCGCTGCCAGAACGCGTCGTAGTTGGGGTGCGCGGCGAAGTCGCGCCAGGTCGGCAGCACCTTGTCCTTCAGCACCTGTCGCTGGATGTTCGACAGCGGACCCACGCCCAGGTACCACTCGTACGTGTCGTAGCGCTTGAAATCGAAGTCGGAGTTCTCGCGCGTGGCCTCGGTGAGCCACGCATACTCGAAGCCGTAGCTCAGCCGGAACGCGCCGTTGTGGTGGAAGTCGTCGCCGATGAACATATCGGCCGGCGAGGCCTGCGGGCTCACCGCGCGGAGCGCCGGATGCCCGCCGAGCATGCCCATCGCCGCGGTCCAGCCATCGTAGCTGACGCCCAGCATGCCCACCCGCCCGTTGTTCCCGGGCACGTGCGCGAGGAGCCAGTCGATCGTGTCGCCGGTGTCGGTGATCTCGTCGCTCTCGCCCTTCGGCGACGAGGAGGCCTTGGGTGGCCGCTGCATGACGAACGTTCCGCCGCTCTTGTACCGCCCGCGGATGTCCTGGAACGCGAAGATGTAGCCGCTCTCGGTCAGCGGCAGGTAGGACGTACTGAGGTCCTCGCGCGAGTTGCCGACGCCGTAGGGTGTGCGGGTGAGGAGAATCGGGAGCGGGCCGGCGGCATCCTTCGGTCGGAAGATCTCGGTATGCAGCGTGACGCCGTCGCGCACGGGAATGTCGGCGCTCGTCTGCTCGTAGGCGGCGGGATCGTAGCGCCGGGCCGCGGGTGACGCCGCTGCTCGTTCCTTGTTACGGGCAGGCTCCGCGGCGAGCCGCGCGATCAGCACCGCGGCGCGCTGAGTCTGCGGCACGAGCGAGCCGAGCCTCACGTATTCCCCGGGCGAGTGGTCGCCCTCGCCGTCCGGTCCGAGCCCGTCGAGCGAGCCGCCGACGAGCGCCGCGACGAACGAGATGTCTCCGGCTCCGCGCCGGGCCGGGTCGTTGGGTCCGACGGCGCCGTAGCCCAGTGCCGCGCTCGCCGCGCTATAGACGCCGAGGATGCGCGCGTTTCCGGGCGTGGGCGGCATGGAGGGATAGCCGTCGTCGAACGCAATGGTGGCGCGTGTCTCGGGCAGGCCCTGCGCCACGACCTCGCGCATCACGGTGCGGGCGGAGTCGCGCTCGGCGTCGCTCAGGGTCCGGAGGTCGCCCTGCACGATGGCGCGGGGCGCGATGATGTTGGTCTTGCCCGCGGCGGTGCCCTCGAAGCCGGTGGCGTCGAGGACGACGGTCGTCCCGCCGACGATCGTCCCGGGATTGAACGTCAACGTGGGCGAGCCGGAGAGCCGGGTCCGGAACCCGTCGAGGATACGCGCCGCCTCGTAGATCGCGCCGTCGCCCACCGAGTCGCGGAAGACTCCCGAGCTGTGACCCTGTCGAGCCGTCACGTCGAGCCGCCAGGTGCCGGCGCTTCGCCGCGAGGTGACGGCGGTGCCGCCGCCGCCGCTCTCGAACCCCAGTGCTGCGTCGGCGCCTCGGCCCGCCTCGATGAGAGCGCGGCGGGAGATGCTGTACGGGTCGCCCGCATTTTCCTCGTCACCGGTGAGCACGACCGCGATGTTGGCGTCCCGGAGCGCGCCGGCGTTGGCGAGGGCGCGGAGGGCCCAGAGCAGCACGACGTCGCCGCCCTTCATGTCGTGGGCGCCGGCACCGTGCGCCGTGGAGTCGCCGGGATCGAAGCGCCAGGCGTGCCCCTCGCCCTCGAAGACCGTATCGAGGTGGCCGATGAGGAGCAGGCGGGCGCGACCGGCCTTTCCTTTATGGATCGCGACCAGATGCCCCCCGCGCTTCACCGAATCCTGGGCCGACCAGCGCGTGGCGAAGCCGAGCGAATCGAGCGACGCGCGGAACACCGCGCCGACGCGCTGGACCCCGGCGGCGTTCATCGTGCCGCTCGGGATGTTCACCACGCGTGAGAGGTAGGCGATCTGATCGTCGCGCTGCGCGCGGACCCAGTCGCGCATGCGCGACTCGGCGCGGGAGAGGCGCGGGGCGGGGGCCTGGGCCGCGAGCTGGGCGGGCCAGGAAAAGACGCAGAGGACGCAGAGGACGCAGAGGACGCAAAGAGACGCAAGGACGCAGAGACGCAGGGGAGAAGGAAGGTAGACCACCTCGTACCGATTGCCGTCGTCCGGGAGGGCGCGCACCTGGTCACCGATGTAATAGATGGGAGCGGCCATGCCCATAGAATGGTGCCCTCGGCGAGTGGGAGGCAAGTCCGCGTCACCTCGTCACCGGCGTCGCTGCCGGCGATCAGAGATCCAGATCGATCTCCGATACGGGCGTCGAACAGCAGATCAGAGCATTCCCCACGGCAGGCTGATCCAGCGGCTCCGGGTCGTAGCGAAGAGCGCCGTCCACCAGTCCGCACTCGCAGGTATGACAGACACCCGTCCGACAGGACCATTTCACGGGAACGTCGCACGCCTCAGCGAGCTCCAAAAGGCTTCGAAATCGGCTGTCCCACGGGACCGTGAGGCCCGTCCGGGTGAACGATACCCGCGGGCCAGCGCCCAAAGGGGACGGAGGATGTGGAGCCTCGGCTCCAGGGCGCACGATTCCGGGTGTGACTGAAGGCTCGGGCCCGAAGATCTCTCTATGAATGGAACTCTCGGCGACACCCCAGGACCTGAGCGCGGCAGTCAAGTCGGCAAGGAAAGCTGTCGGACCACATAAATAGAAATGTGCCTGCCGCGGGACCCCGAGTCTCTGCAGGCACGTCAGATCGAGGTGCCCCAATGCATCGCAACTTTCCCCGACTCGATCATTCCGCCCCGGTTTGCTGTAAGCGATGAAGGAGTGACTATTCGGAAGGCGACGAAGAAGATCCCGCGCCTCGGACGCGAACGGGTGCTCGTCGCTGTTGCGCGCACCGTGGAGCCACCACACCTCCCGCTGAGAGGCAGGCGGCTCGGACGCCAGTGAGTAGAGCATCGCGAGTACGGGAGTGACCCCGATGCCGGCGCTCAGCAGGACGATCGGCAGAGTACCGGCGGCAAGCGTAAAATCTCCTCGCGGTGCGCTGACTTCGAGCGTACCTCCGACGTGGGTAGAGTCGAGCATGTATCCGCTCGTGACGCTCCCAGTGCGCTTGACGCTAATGCGATAGGTCCCCCTGTCCCGTGGTCCGGAGATGGAATAGCTTCGCAATACCGGCGCTCGTCCTTGCCCGGCGTGCAGCCTCACAACCAGGAACTGACCCGGAAGCGGCATCGGGAGGGGTGATCGATCTTCCGCTTCCAGCACGAACGACACCACGTCCCTGCTTTCATGTCGCTCCGCGGCCACTCTCAAGCCGCGAAAGCCACGCCAGGCGGGCGGAGGAGCGCTGAATGAAGTCAGTCCTGCGTTCCCGCTGTGTACCCCCGCTTCATCCGCCGCAATAAGTGCTTCCAGGGATGCTTTCCAGCCGGGGCTGAGCGCGGGAATTGGCGCGGCGCGACGAAGACGATCGCTCCGAGGAGCGGGGAGATACAGGAGAGCATCGATCTCGGCGACGGTGACTCTTTCCGGCCCTTCGGACACCTTCTCGATTTCGTCACCCGCGCCGATCTCGCCTTCCTCGATCACTCGCAAGTAGAACCCGGGCCGTCGATGGGACACGAGCAGAGCGGCCATCTGAGGGTTGTTCATCCGGATGCCGACTCGATAGCAGGTCACCCGGGGCTGGGTCACCTCGAACAATGCGGTGCCGATCCGGTACCGATCCCCGATGCACGCCTCATCATCCGGCAGACCCTCCACTGTCAGGTTCTCGCCGAACTGACCGTACTCGAAGTCGCGCCGCTGAAGCTGGGTCTCCCAGTAGCGATAGGAATCGAGCTGATACACCATGACCGCGCGGTGCTCTCCACCATGGCCGGCGAGGTCGCCTTGCCCGTCGCCATCGAGGTTGAGCCGGCGCGCCATGACTCTATGTGGAACGGAACGCTTCCATATGGCGGTGTGAACCACCCTCCCCTGCCATTCCAGGTCCTGCGGAAGCCCGACATTGACGGAGGCAAGCGTGTTCATGGTCTACCAGGATAGCTCGGCCTCACAGTGTTGTCGATTTCGGCCCCGTTCCTTCGACGTACAGGTAGAAGCCATGATGGAGACCTGTCACCGTAAGGAGTTACGCCATGCCGACCGGCCACTCGACCCCTTCCCGGACGTCCAACCGCCTCCTGTGGGTGGTTCAGGTCCTGCTCGCCGCCCTGTTCCTGTTCGCCGGCGGGTTCAAGCTCGTCGCGCCGATCGCCGAGATGACCAAACAGCTGCCGATGCCGGGTCTCTTCCTCCGGTTCATCGGCCTGGCCGAGGTGGCGGGGGCCCTGGGCCTGATCCTGCCGGGCGTGCTCCGGATCCGCCCGTTCCTGACACCGCTGGCCGCGGGCGGGCTGGTGATCATCATGAGCGGGGCCGTGGGCGTGACGATGGCGACGGCGCCGGTGGCGCAGGCGATCATGCCGGGCGTGGTGGGCATCCTCGCGGCGACGGTGGCGGTCGGACGGTGGCGGGTGCGGACGCCGGCGGTCGCGCCGCGTGTCTGGTGGAACCGGCCGGCAAGGCTGGAGCAGCAGGCGGCGTAAGCTGGACTACATGCGATCCCGACCACATGGGTGGAAAATAGGAAGGCCGGCAGCGCGCGCTGCCGGCCTTCGGCTATTCGGCAATCTTCCGTTACTTGTGTACCGTGTCCGTATCCACCGGCTTCTGACCCCGCATATGTGTGGTGTCCGTCGAGACGGTGGTGTCGTGGCTGATTACTGCGGTATCCTGCATCTCGCGCTTGGTGACAACGGTATCGGCTGAGCCCCGGTTGCCGGTTTCTTCACGGGTGCCAGGGCGTTTCTCACAGGCGACGACAGTCAGCAAGGCAAGGCAAAGAGCGGTGGCACGCAACATGGCAGGCCTCCAAGGATGGGACAACCGAGGAGTTGTACGGACCCTCGTGCGTGGAATTTCGCGGCGTGAGGTATGTAGGGCGGTGATCTACCGCACGGCCCTCTCGCACCGCCCCGGCCACTGTACCTTCGCGGCCGGGGCGGGCGCATCATAGTCGCATCATAGAGGAGGGCCAGATGCCGGAGGAAGAGACCATCGAGCGCGCTCGAGAGGACGCTCGTGAAGGTAAATCGCCGTCCACCCAGGCCGGCGAGTTCGTGCGGGAGGAGATCCACCACGTCCGGGAGGGCAAGCACGGCGCCGCCTCCACCAAGCAGGCGATCGCGATCGGGCTGTCCAAGGCGCGGCGGGCCGGGGTGAAGCTGAAGGCGCCGAAGAAGGGCACTACGTCGGAGGAGACCCGCCGAGCGGCCGCGCGTGACACCCGAAGGGCCAAGACCGGCCGGAAGAAGAAGACGTCGGCCCGGCGCTCGCGCGCCGTTCGGGGAGCGCTCAAGCGCAAGGGCCGGAAGGCGGCATCACGAGGCGCGCTGGCGAAGCAGGCGCGGTCGGCGGCACGGCGTCGGAGCGCGGCGAGCCGGTCGGCGTCGGCGAAGAAGGCCGCCCGGACCAAGGGGCCGGCCAAGCGGCGGGCGGCGGCGAAGAAGGCGGCGAGGACGCGGGCGCGGCGATCGACATGAACTATCGGAGTCCCGAGCCGCTGACCTGGTTCGCCGAGAGACTGAAGGACAAGGTGGTATTCATTACCGGCGCGTCGAGCGGCATCGGCGCCGCGGCGATGCGACTCTTCGCGGCCGAGGGCGCGGTGGTGGTGGGCGCGGCACGGCGTACGGAGCGGGTCGAACCCGTGGCTGCGGCGCTGCGCGAGGAAGGACTGCAGGCTCACACCGCCTTCTGCGATGTGCGCGAGGAAGACTCGGTGCGTGCCGCGATCGATGACGTCGTCACCGCGCATGGCCGGCTCGACTGCGCGTTCAACAACGCCGGCATCATCGGCAGCGGCCTGGACCTGCACGAAGTCCCGGTCGCCGTGTTCGACGCCGTCATCGCCACCAATCTGCGCGGCGTGTTCCTGTGCATGAAGTTCGAGATACCCGCCATGCTCGCCTCAGGCGGGGGGACGATCGTCAACACATCTTCGATCGGCGGTCTTGTCGGCGGCGCCCACAACAGCGACTACGGCACATCAAAGTGGGGCCTCACCGGCCTGACGCGCGCGGCGGCACTGGCGTACGGCCTGCGGAACATCCGGGTGAATGCCATTGCGCCGGGCGGCACGGAAACGGATATGTACGACGATCTGGTCGCGCGCACGGCAGCGGCCACCAAGCTGTCGGTGGCCAAGGCGCGCGAACTGCTGCAGAGCCACAATCCGCTGGGCGGCACCGCCCGGCCCGAGGACATGGCCAGGGCGGCGTTGTTCCTGCTCTCAGACGAGTCACGGTGGACCAACGGGACCGTACTGCCGTGCGAGGGCGGGGCGTCGGTCGACTAGACCCTCGACGGTTGACGCCGACCGATCAGCCCAGCGCCCGCCTCACCCGGTCCGGCGTGAACGGGATGTCCCGGAGCCGGACGCCGGTCGCGTCGAAGATGGCGTTGGCGATCGCGGCACCCACGGTACATGTCGCGGGCTCGCCCGCGCCCCAGACGGCCGCCTCCGGATGGTCGATCAGCTCGATCTCCACCGCCTTCGGTAGATCAGCGAACGTGAGAATCCGATAGGACCGCCAATCGACGCTGTCGATCGTCGCCCCTCGCCACCGGACCTCCTCGTGCAGCGCGCGGCTGATTCCCTGGAGCGTGGCGCCCTCGATCTGGTTCCGGAGCCCGTCGGGGTTCACGATGAGCCCGCAATCGTGAGCTACCCAGGCCCGCCCCACCCGCACGGCGCCGGTGCGGCGGTTCACCTCCACCGTGACGATCGTCGCGACGTAGGTATAGGCGTTTTCGTACTGGGCGAACGCGATACCGCGGCCGGTGAGCACATCGGCGGCGGGTCGAGGGACAGGAGCGGGCGAGACCCGCGGCTCCCAGCGCGCGAGCGCCGCGGCGCGACGGATCACCGCGGCCGCGCGGGCGTCCCGCAGATGGCGGAGCCGGAACTCCACCGGATCGGCGCCCGCCGCCGCCGCGAGCTCGTCCACGAACGATTCGTTGGCGAAGACATTTCCCGGCGCGCCGAGTCCGCGGAGCGCGGACGCGCGGAGGATGCTGCGATCGAGCCAGCGGACGATGACGGAATCGTTGGGGAAGACGTAGCTGTGCCGCGCATTGCGGTCGCCTCCGACCTGCCCGGTGTGCAGCGTGCCCCCCATGAGCTGCTCGGCGAGGAGATTGCCCGGGCGCCCATCGACGCGCGACGCATGCGACGGCGTGCTCACCGTGTAGCGCCAGGCGACGACCTGTCCGCCCGGGTCGAGCCCGCCCGCCACGTCGATCACCATCGCGGGGCCCTTGGGCTCCCAGCCGAGCTCGTCCGCGCAGGACCACTGCACCCGCACCGGCCGGCCTGTCGCCTGTGAGAGCAATGCGGCGTCCGCCGCCGCATCGTCGGCACCGTTGTGCCCGTAACAGCCCGAGGCCTCGGTCCACACTACCTGAACCCGCTCGGGGCCGAGCCGAAGGAGCGCGGCGAGGGCGTCCCGGAGCCGGTACGAGCCCTGGGTCCCGGACCAGATCGTGGCCTTGTCGCCCGACACGTCGGCCACGGCGCACGACGGCCCGATCGAAGCGTGATTCTGGAAGGGCATCCGGTACACCGCATGGCGGCGAATCGCGGCGTGCTCCAGCGCCGCGGCGGTGTCGCCCGTTAGCACCAGCGATTCCTCCGTCGCGGGGCCGGTGGCCATGGCCTGGTACATGGACTCCGGGTCCGGCAGTGGATTCTCCGGCTGATGCCAGCGAACCCGGAGAGCCCGGGCGGCCGCAATCGCCTGTTCTTCCCGCTCGGCGACGACACCCAGGAAGTTGCCGCGCCGAACGACCCGGATCACGCCCGGAATCGAACGCACCGATCCCTCGTCCACCGATGCCACGGTGGCTCCGACCGCGGGCGGACGCACCACACGCCCGTGCGCCATGCCGGGCACGCGGATGTTGTGAACGTACTCGTGGGTGCCGAACACCTTGGCGGGAAGTTCGACCCGGGGCACCGAGCGCCCGACGACGCGGTACTGGCCGGCGGTCTTTACCCTGACCCGGTCGTCGACCGGGCGGCCGAAGCGCGCCCCGCCGATCAGCGCCGCGTACGTCACGTTCTGCCTGCCGTGGCGAGCCGTGACCCGGCCGTCCTCGACCTCGAGATCCGCCACGGGAACGCCGAGTCGCGCGGCCGCGAGCGCGAGCAGGGCCTCACGTGCGGTGGCCGCGGCACGGCGGACCTCGACTCCGCCGTTCTGCAGCGTCTTGCTGCCCGTCGTTCGGCCTTGATCGGGGGTCTCTCCGGTCGTCCCCTGCACCACTTTGACCTGCGTGACGGGGACATCCAACTCGTCCGCCGCGATCTGCGCGAGCGCGGTTGCGACGCCGGTGCCGAGCTCCACCTTGCCGACGAAGAGCGTGACCGTTCCCTGCCCGTCGATCCGGAGCCAGGAGTCGAGTGCGCCGGCCTCCGGATCACCGGGGTCGCGGGTGAGCGCGGCGGCGGCCCGGTCGCCTCCTCCGGCCGCGAGCAGTCCGCGGGGAAACGCGAACGTGACGATGAGCGCGCCGGCCCCGGCCTCGAGGAACTCCCGGCGGGAGAGGGCGCGGCGGCGACTCATGCCGGCGCCGCTCCCGAGGAGGGGCCGGCCTCGCGGCGGATCGCGCGCAGGATCCGGAGATGGGTGCCGCAGCGGCAGAGATTGTCCGCGAGCGCGGAGCGGATCTGGTCATCGGTCGGGTGCGGCGTGGCGTGGAGGAACGCCGCCGCGGTCATGATCATCCCGCTGATGCAGTAGCCGCACTGCGCCGCCTGCTCGGCGATGAACGCGCCCTGGAGCGGATGCGGCCTGGCGGGCGTGCCCAGTCCCTCGATCGTGGTGACAGCGTGCCCCGCCGTGGCGGACACGGGGATGACGCACGATCGCACCGCGGTTCCGGCCAGGTGCACCGTGCAGGCGCCGCACTGTCCGACACCGCAGCCGAGCCTGGGGCCGTCGAGGCCCAGCTCGTTCCGAAGCACGTAGAGAAGGGGCGTGTCCGGTGCGGCTTGGACCTGGTGGACTCTGCCGTTGACTCGAATTCGGAGTGCCCTGCTCATATCGAATGGACGTTACCCCTCACCCGGGAGGGGATCAACCGTCACGCCACCCGGGGTACACATCCTGGACTTGAGGCGAGTTCGTAAGGTTCCATCGCTTGCTCCCGTTTGCCGTCACGACGCCGATGTCTCCGTTCCCATCGGGATCATAGGGCCATTCCACGAAGACGATGCGCGCGCCGTCCGGCGACCACGAGGCCTCGGACTCGAAGGTCTCCGGGCTATCCGTCAACCCGAGGACGCCGGTGCCGTCGGCGTTCATCACGTACAGGTCGGCCTGGCTCTCGAAGAGAATCCTCCCTCCGTCGGGAGACCAGCGGGGATTCAATGCCCCCACGCTGAAGCTGCCGGTGAGATTGGTCTTGCCGGTTCCGTTCGGGTTCATGACGAAGATATCGGCCGGCATCCCGCCGAGTGCCCGCGTGAAGGCCAGCCTGGACCCGTCGGGGGACCATGCCGGATCGTAGTCGTCGGACGTGGGATCGCTGGTGAGATTCGTCAGCCCCGAACCGTCGGCGCCGACCACGTAGATCTCGGATTGGGAGCCCACGAATTGAGAGAACGCGAGTCTGTTCCCGTCGGGCGACCACTCGAGGCTGAACTTCTGGGTCTGGGTGGCGGTGAGCTGCGTGAGCCCGGTCCCGTTCGGCGCCACCGTCATGATGTTCGATCCTCCGGAGGCCGAGCGCCTGTGGAAAGCGATCTTCGTCCCGGTGGGAGACCAGGCCGGAGTCTCGTCCAGTCCGTCGGCGGTGATCTTGGTTTGCACGGACCCGTCCCCGTTCATCACCCAGAGACCCCCAGGCCCCTCGTAGACCAGTCTTGTGCCGTCGGGAGACCATTCGGAGAAGCGGTTGGGTCCCGCCGTAGTGAGGGCAGTCGGATTCGCGCCCAGGCCGGTCATCACGAATATCTGCCCGCCGCGGGTCCAGGCGATGTGTGAGAGGTCGAACACCTGGAGGACGGCGGTGGCGGAGTAATCCCGCACGGTCGCGGTGATTCGAGTCGCGCCTGCCTTTCGGGCCGAGGCCAGCCCGGACCGGTCGATGGTCGCCACCGAGGGGTCCGAGCTGGTCCAGGTCACCGAGCCGGACGCCGGATCGCCGCGCAAATCCGACACCTGGGCCCGAAACTGCTGAGCCTCGCCGACCTCGGCGTAGGCGGAGGACGGCGAGATTGCGAGGTGCCCCGCATCTCGGAGATTTGAGCGTGAGGGAGCCGCGGCGGGCGCGGTGGGCTCGTCCATGGCCGCACAACCGAGGAGGATGAGCACCAGGGCGAAGGGGGCCATCATGGCGCGGATCGTCACTGCTGCACTCCCGCGTCGTACACTCCAGCGCCCCAATCCACCGTCACCTTTCCCGCACCGCTCCTGAACGCACGGGATCCGTCGGGGAAGAGCCGCATCACCTGGCCCCTCGACCCGAGGATCGCCCAGCGAAGGCCGGACCGCTCGAACCGGGCGCTCAGCGACCGTCCGCTAGTGAGAGGAATGCGCGCGCCGCGGACGAGCGGAATCTCCTGCACCGCGGGAACCCGCGGTACGGCGAGGCGCGGCGCGGGAGGCTGGGGAGCGACGACCACCCGGCTCACCACCGGCGCGGCGACGGCCGGAGTCCGAGCCAGAGGCACGGTGGACTTGGGACCGGGCTTCGGGGTCGTCTTCGGCGCCGGCGGCGGTGGGGGCGGCGAGGCCGGATTCCCGGCTGGCTTCTTCTTGGAGAACGCGGCGGCTTCGAAGAGCGTGGTCTTGCCCCGCGTCACCGGCCGAGCGTGGGCCCACGCTCCGTCGAACCCGGGCCACCCGGTAGTGTTCTTGTATGCGGTCGGCTGGCACGCGATCGAGGTAATCACGGGATCCTGGGCGCACTTGAGGGTCATCAGCAGCTCGCCCGCGTAGGCGCCGAAGGTCTCCACCTTTTCGGTGAGGTCGCCGGTCTGGCTCTCCCACTTGACCGCCGCCGTCGCCCATACCTGGCCTGTGACCTTCACGTCCTTGTCGGTGTCGTACGTGAGGCCGACGACCTGGTCCGAGCTGTAGTTGACGCTGAGAATCTTGCAGATACCCTGAAACTTGTATGCATGGGACGACCCGTCGGGCACGCCGCCCGCCGCGATCAACTTGAGGCCGGAGCAGTCGGCGTCGGCGACGTTGCTGGAGCTGCTGGAGAGCTGGGCGCTGAGGGGCGACGCGAGCAGAACGGCCGGGAGTGCCAGTCGGATGGGGCAGCGGCGTCGGAGCATGGGTGACCTCGAGTCGGGTTCACCCAGGTAAACGGAAGGAGAGTCAGTTCGGGGCCACGTCGCAGCGCGCGGCCTGGCGCCCCGCCCACGGACTCGCGCGGTAGGCCCGGCACGCGGCGAGCACCATCGCCTCGCCCTCGGTCCGCCCCCGGGCGATCAGCTCCCGCCCCAGCGCCTCGCGGGCCTCCTCGGTGCGCAGGTCCTCGCCACCCAGCTTCTCCTCGCGGATCGCCAGCGCCTCCCGCAGCACCGAATCGGCCTCGACCATGCGTCCCCGCGCCACGAGCACATCCCCCAGTGCCACCAATGCCTCCGCGGTACGCGGGTGCTCGGCCGGGAGTTCGCGCCGGTAGATAGCGACCGCCTCGCGCAGCACCCGCTCCGCCTCGGGGAAACGGCGGGTGCGGTAGAGCAGAACGCCGAGGCTCCGCCGGGTGATCGCGCCATCGACGGTCGAATCACCACGCCGACCGCTCTCCCGCCTCATCGCCTCGCGAAGCAGCGGCTCGGCCTCGCCGTACCGCCCCTGCTCGCTCAGCACCGCGCCGAGGCTCTTGACGGCGCTCATGGTGTAGGGGTGGTCCGAGCCCAACGTCCGCCGCCAGATGGCGACCGCCTCGCGGAAGGCCTGCTCCGAGCCGGCCAGATCGCCCATGCGGTAGCGGACCACGGCCAGGTTGTTGAGGGTGGCCATGGTCGTGGGGTGATCGTCGCCGAGATAGCGGCGGCGCTGGGCCAGCGCCTCGACGTCCAGCGACTCCGCCTCGGCCCACGCTCCCCGGGACACGAGGGTCGCGGCGAGCACGTGCAAGGAGTAGGCGACGTCGGGATGCCCCCGGGGATAGAGGCGTCGGCGAGCCGCGAGCACCTCGCGCTGCAGCGACTCCGCCTCGGCGAAGCGGCCCATCGAGTGGAGGTTGGAGGCGATGTTGCTCTGGAGCGTGATCACGGTGGGGTGGCCGGGATCGAGAGTGCGGAGCCTGATGCTCAGCGAGGCGCGATAGGCGGAGTCGGCCTCCCGCAGGCGGCCCTGACGGTCGCCGAGCAGCACGCCGATGTTGTTGAGGTCGGTGGCCACCTCGGGCGAGTCGCGGCCGTAGCGCTCGATGTCCACCGCCATGACCGCGCGATACAGCGACTCGGCGCGCTCGTACCGCCCCGCGTGTACCAGCACGCTCGCCAGCTCTCCCATGCTGGTGGCGACGTCCACGTGGCCGGCACCGAGCGCTCGCCGGCGGATCGCCACGGCACGCTCCAGCACCGACTCGGCCGGCGCAAGCTCGCCCAGCTCCTTGAGCACCGTCCCCAGATCGGTGAGCCGCGCCGCGACCTCCGGATGGTCCGGGCCGTAGAGGCGTTCCGCCACCGCCACGCCGCGGCGCAGCAGCGTGTCGGCCTCGGGGTACAGGCCCAACTCACGGTGGATCGTGCCCAGGATGCCCAGCATCTCCTCCTGCACCGCGGGCTGGCCCACCAGCGCGGAGTCCACTCGGCGCACGCCCCGCTCGAGCAGCTCGCGCGCGGTCACCGTACGGCCCCTCGACTCGGCGGGGTCCGACACCTTGAAGAGATCCACCACGTAGCGCTGCACCTCGCGCGCCTTGGCGGCCTCGCGCGCCTTGGCCTGCGCCTGCCACAGCGTGGCCGCGAGCCCCGCGACGAGGACGAGGATCAGCAACGCCGCCCCTGCCACTGCCATTCGATGGCGGCGGAGGAACTTGCGCGAGCGATAGCCGAAGGAGTCGGGCCGCGCGGTAATGGGGAGACCGCCGCGGGCGCGGCGGATGTCCTCCAGCAGGGCATCGGCGGACGGATACCGGCGCGCCGGGTCCTTCTGGAGCGCCTTGAGGACGATGGTGTCGAGGTCGCCGCGGAGCGCCCGGCGACGCTGGGCGGAGCCGGACGCCGCCATGCTCGGCGGCTCCGGCTCGGTGTCGCAGACGATCCGCTCGATCTCGGACGCGGTGTGCCGCTCCAGCCGGTGGGCCCGGCGCCCGGCGAGCAGCTCGTACAGCACGCCGCCGAGCGCATAGACGTCGGTCGCGGTGGTGACCGCCTCACCGCGCACCTGCTCCGGCGCGGCGTACTCCGGCGTCAGCACCCGCAGCTCGGTGCGCGTCATCGGCGCCGCGGCCTCTCCCGCCGCGCCGTCCTCCAGCAGCTTCGAGATCCCGAAGTCGAGGAGCTTCACCCGGCCCTCGGAGGTGACCAGGACGTTCGACGGTTTGAGATCGCGGTGGACGACGAGGTTCTGGTGGGCGTAGCGGACCGCCTCGCAGACCTCCTCGAAGAGCCGAAGCCGGTCGGGCACCGACAGCGCCCGCGCGTCGGCGTGGGCGATGAGCGGCTCGCCGGCCACGTATTCCATGGCGAACCACGGTCGCCCGTCGGAGGTGAGCCCGCCATCCAGCAGCCGCGCGATGTTGGGGTGCTCCAGCCGCGCGAGGATCCGGCGCTCGGCGAGGAAGCGGCGGCGGACTTCCGCCGAATCCATTCCCCCGCGGATGACCTTGAGCGCGGCCGTCTGCTCGAACTGTCCGTCCGCGCGCTCGGCGAGGTAGACCGCGCCCATCCCGCCGCGGGCCAGCTCCCGCACGATGCGCCAGGGACCGAGGCGCGTGTCCTCCACCGGCGGCTCGAAGTAGGCGTCGGCCGAGTCCTCCAGGAAGTCGCCCGATGCGGCCTCGGCCTCGAGCAGCCGCTCGACGCCGGCGCGCAGCTCGTCGTCGCCGAGGCACGCGCGCTGGAGATAGGCCGAGCGGAGATCGGGCGCGAGGTCGAGCGCCTCGTCGAGGATCGGGGCCAGCCGGCGCCAACGCTCCGGGCTCAGCACCCGCCGCCCTCGCGGAGATCGGCGTAGAGCACCGCGCGGGCCCTGCGCCAATCGCGCTTGACCGTGCGAGGCGACACGCCGAGTGCCTCCGCGGTCTCCTCCACCGACAGCCCGCCGAAGAAGCGCAGTTCGACCATACGTCCCAGCCGCTCGTCGAGTGCCTCCAGCCGGCCGAGCGCCTCGTCCAGCGCGACCAGATCGTCGGCCCGGCCAGGGTCGCCGAGCCGGTCCGGGTCGAGACTCACGGGCACGACGGCGCCGCCGCCGCGCTTGCCCGCCCCGGTCCGACGGGCGTAGTCCACCAGGATCTGCCGCATCGCGCGCGACGCGACGGCGAAGAAGTGGACTCGGTCCTGGTAGGTCTGAGCGGAGCTGCCGCTGAGCTTGAGGTAGGCCTCGTGCACGAGCGCGGTGGTCGAGAGCGTGTCCCCGGGACTCCGGCGAGCGAGGTGGCCGTGGGCCCTGCGGCGCAGGTCGTCGTAGACGACGGGAAAGAGGCGGTCGAGCGCGCCGCGATCGCCGTCGCGATAGGCCGCAAGGAGCTGCGTGATGTCGCCGTCGGAGGGCACCGGTACCTCGGCGCGAGAGCGGAAAGCCGAACGTAAGCCCCCGCCCGGAGCGAGGGCAAGGCGGCGCGCTGGCCCCATCCGGCCGGATCCGCCGTTCAGGAAGGTGGACCCCATTCGGAGCCCTGCCATGCGTTCATTCGTCCGTCTGCTCGTCATCGGCCTGCTCGCCCTGCCGGCCACGCCGCCTCTCCAGGCGCAGTTCAGCAAGAAGCTTACGGAACGGATCAAACAGAACGCCTCACTGCGGAGGCAGCAGACCGAGGAGAATCTCCTGGCCCGCGCCGCGGAGCCGGCCGATTCCGCGATGGAGCGGATCGCTTCCCCGGTCGACAGCGCGGCGGCGCGTGCCGCCGGCAAAGCCGGCAAGGCGGTGAGCGCGGTGGGCCGCGGTGCCGGGGCAGCGGAGGAGGCCCGGATCCGCGAGGCGCTCGCCGGCGGCCGGGCCGATCTGCCGGCGGTGCAGTTCGAGCGCGGTGGCGACGCGATCGCGCCTGCTTCGGAACCGACGCTCGCCGCCCTGGCTCGAGTGCTGGCCGGCACGCCCGGGGTCTTTCTGATCCAGGCCAGAGCGGATGCGGCGATCGCCGGCCAGAAGGCTCAGCGCATGGCCGACGGGCGAGCGGCGCAGGTCAAGGCGCGGCTGGTCGGCGCCGGAGTGCCCGCGGAGCGGGTGTTTGCGGCGGGAGATGGAGGACCAGGGTCGAGCCTGAGCGTACTGCGGGTGCAGTGACGGAAGGACGGAGAGGCGGAGAGGATGGAGAACACGGAGAGGAGTGATCATGTCGGTGAGAATCAAGTCGTCCTGGGTGCTGCTGTGGTGCACGCTGATGGCGGCGAAGTGCGGCGAGCGCGAAACGGCGCAGGCCGGCGCGGTGGCCGCAGCGGCGAAACGCCCCGCGCCGACTCCCGAGATCTGCGCCCTGCTCACCCCGGCTGAAATCGCCGCCGTGACGGGAACCAAGCCGGGTGACGGCAAGCCCAAGGACTACGGAGCGACCGCGACGTGCAACTGGATCGCGCCGGACGGGTTCACGCCGGTCGCAACGGTGGTGCTGTCCCAGGGCATGCCCCCGATGGCCAGCTCGGCCGCGTTGGCCGAGTGGCGGCTGCGGGACGGGAACAGCTACGCCGGGATCGAGTTCAAGGTGACGCCGGTGGAAGGACTCGGCGTGCCCGCGGTCCGGAACGAGGTGGAGGGAACCGGACTGGTGGCGGTCGAGAGCGCAGTGAACGGCGTGTTGCTCGCCGTCACGACATCGAAGCTCGAAACATCGAAGGCCCTGGCCACCAAGGCCCTGGCCAGGCTGCGGTAGACCAGGAGGATCTCATGCGCCCCATCCTGTCGGTCCTGTCCATCACGTCCATCGTGTCCACCCTGTCACCTCCCATGGCCGCCGCGCAGCTCGCCGCCCCCGCGACCATCCAGGCCGGTGCCCCTGAAGCGGTCGGCACCGCCGCCCTTCTCGGCCTGGCGAAGATGAGCCTGCCGGAGGGCGGAAAGGTGTTCGTGAAATCGTCGCTCCCGGTGTCGGTCACCAACCCGACGATGCCGGGGAGCGTTTTCCAGCTCGAGCAGCGCGGGGGCCGGACTGTGCTGGTGGAGACGACCTACGACAAGGTGTTCGGCGATTACGGCCAGGGATCGCTCAAGGCGAGCGGCGAGCGACTCTATCCCGCCGATGCCATGCTGGTCTACACAGGCCCTTGGGTGACCGGCACGGTCACGGTGGGGCTCAAGCAGGGTACCGTGACCGGGTTCGCCGCGTACCTCCTGCGGCCGCTCGGCGTCCCGGTGCAGAGAGCCAGCTCCCGAATCGGCACCGTCAGGTCCGTGACGCTCCTGGCAGGTGCCGTGCCCGCGCCCAGATCCCTCGCTCCCGTCAAGGCCGTCACGGTGGCGCTGGTCAAGCCGAAACCGGTAGGCCAGGACTGCGGAGTGAAGTTCAACACCGAGTCGCTCGGCGACGCGAAGCAAGTCCGCGGGCTCGTCTGTCTGCTCCTGACCCGGGACGGCCAGGGCATGACCCTGCCCGACGGCAGCACACTGTTCGTCCGTTCGGGTGGGATCGAACACTGGAAGGGTGACACGATGTTGGAGCGGTCGTACGGGCTGGTGGCGCGCGACGCGCGCGGACGCTACTGGCTGCTCGAATGGAAGGGATGGTTGTAGGATCGCTCCGCGCCACTCACCACCGTCATGTATCGAAGACCTTCCATCGCGACGCCGGGAGCCTACCTCGCCCCCGCCCCCGCCAATTGCTGCACCCAATTCTCCGCCACCACCAGCTCTCCCGGCTGTCCCGCCTCTCCTTCACGCAACACCAGGAACCGCTTGTCATCCGGGCTGAGCCAGAATGCCGGCACCGCCCCCACCGCGGCAAACGGCTGGACCGAGAACAGCGTCCGCTGCGCGCCGATGTCGAAGGTGGCGCCCGGCGGGATCTGCGCCGAGACCATCTCGTTCCTGCCGTTCACGTAGAGCAACTCCCGGCCGGTGCTCGACCAGGCCGGCTGCGACCCGCCCGCGGTGGACACCTGCCACTTGGCGCCGGCCGTCTCGGGGAACGGCCGCACGTAGACCTCGAGCGCACCCGACTCGTCGGAGGTGTACGCCAGCCAGCGGCCATCGGGCGAGACCGCCGGGTAGAGCTCGGTCGCCTGGGTGGCAACCAGCGGCACGGGCACCGAGTCGCCCAGGCGCAGCCCGAGAATGTCGGCCGAGGCGGGCGGCGGGGGCGCCGTCCGGAGCAGGAGCCACCTTCCGTCCCGCGAGGCCTGCACGTGGCCGAAGTCCACATCGGTGCGGAACAACAGGCGCGGCGAGCCGGTCCCATCGGACCGCCGCGCGTAGACCGGCCCGACACCCGAGCCCGAGCGGTCGGCGATGTAATAGACGTCCTTCCCGTCGGCCGACCAGGCGGGCCGTCCGCTCGCCGTGTCGGTGAAGGTGAGCCTGGAGAACGGACCGGCGGGGAGCCGCTTGACCCAGACATCGCGGCGGCCTTCACGGGTGAGCGCCACGGCGATGGCCTTGCCGTCGGGCGACAGCGCGGCCGAGCCGATGATGCCCTGCGGGTCCCAGGTGGAATCCACCGGCGTCACCAGTCCCTCGCGGTTCACCCACGCGGCGCGGCGGGTGGCCTGTGTGCCCCCCGTCGTGTAGGCCACGGTGCCGTTCTTCGCGATCGTGAGGTCGATGTTGAAGCCGTTGTTGCGGACGCCGATGCCCTCGAGCATTGCGATCGGAGCGCCGGTGGTCTCGAGTTTCTTCGGGTCGAACGGGATGCCGATCAGCTTGCCGTCCGCGGTCACCACGAGCAGGTACCCGCCGGCGTAGGCGGCGTACACGCCGCGAACCAGGTGCTTGGCGGGGCCGTGGGGCAACTGGGTCGCCATGATCTCGAAGTCGGCCGGGCCCTGCCCCACGTGCCGTACCCGGAACAGCGCGCCGGTGGCGCCGGGCAGGACGTGCACCCACTCGGTGGCGATCTCCTTCTGCTTGGTGTCGATCTTGTAGACCGGCTCGGTCTCGCCGCCGGTGGCGCGCATGCGAGCTATCCCCGAGTCCACCTCGAAGTAGATGTAGCCGTCCTCGGCCCAGTCGCCAGAGCTGGTGTTGGCCTTGGCGGTGAGCGTGACGGTCGGGGCCCCGCCCAGCGACGCGATGCGCACTTCGGTGCCGTTCTTGAGGAAGCCGACCCGGCGGCCGTCGGGGGAGAAGAACGGTTCCGAGGCTCCCTCGGTCCCCGCGATCGGCGTCGCGTCGAGCTGGTCGAGCCGCCGGAGCCAGAGGCGGTGCCCCGACTCCGAAGGACCGATGTAGGCCAGGGCCCGGCCGTCGGGCGAGAGCGCGATGCGCGCCCCTCCGGATGGGTCGGGCGGCTGGAGCATCTGGCTGGGCTTGAGGGCGAGGCTCCACTGGCTGAGCTGCGGCGCGGGCGCCGGCCGGAGCCGGGGCCAGAGCGCGGCGCCGGCGGCGCCACCCAGCAGCAGGGCGACGGCCGGGACAGCGACGGCTATCCAGCGCGGCCTGGTGGCCTTCGACCCAAACGCGGCCGGAGCTCCGGCGGCCGGCATGCGCGCGGTGCTCGCGTACGACGTGTCGCGGAGCGCGGCCGCGAACTCGGCCGCCGAGGCGAACCGGTCGGCCGGCAGCTTCTCGAGCGCGGTGAGCACCGCCGCCTCGACGTGCGGCGGAATGGTGTGGCGCTGCGGCAGGAGCGGGCGCGGGCTCTCGGTCACCACCCGAGCCACGATGGCCTGCGCGGTGGAGCCGGTGAACGGCGGGTCGCCGGTGAGCATCTCGTACAGCACGGCGCCGATCGCGTAGACGTCCGAGCGGGCGGTGATCTCGCGCTCGCCCATCGCCTGCTCGGGGCTCATGTAGTACGGTGTGCCGAGACTCATCCCGGTCTCGGTCATCCGCGCGCCGCCGGCCTTGCTTGCGGCGAGCGCGATGCCGAAGTCGGCCACCAGGGCCTGGCCGTCGTGCACCAGAATATTCTCGGGCTTGATGTCGCGATGCACCACTCCGTGGCGGTGCGCGTAGTCGAGCGCGGCGGCGACTTCCGTGGTGATGCGGACGGCCTCGGCCACCGGGAGCTGCTTCTCGCGGTTGAGCCGGTCGCGCAGGGTCTCTCCCTCCACGAACGGCATCACGTAGAAGAGGTAGCCGTCCGCTTCTCCCGAATCGAACAGCGGCAAGATGTGCGGATGCTGGAGATTGGCCGTCAGCTTGATCTCGGCCAGGAACCGCTCGGCGCCGATGACGGCGGCCAGCTCGGGCCGCAGCACCTTGAGGGCGACGCGCCGGTCGTGGCGGATGTCCTCGGCGAGGTAGACGGTCGCCATGCCGCCGGCGCCGACTTCGTGGTCCAGACGGTAGCGGTCCGCCAGGGCGGACTGGAGCCGGCCGAGCAGTTCGGGCACGGGGGAGCCTTGTTTGGGGGACAGTGGAAGATGGCGGGGAAAGGGGCGTTCGGCCAGCGGCCGGATGACCGTCCCCTTCCCCTAGCTGGCGAAGGCGAGCGAAGAGCGGCCTCGCCGCGCGCTCACGGGCGCACCGGCGGTGTCCCCATGTCAACACTTCGCGCCGTCGTCATCGTCTCCCTCGCTCTCCTCGCCCCGATCCACGCTTCCTGGCCCAACGGCTCGCTCATCATCGGCATCCGCTGGCCGGCTTCGACATCGACTCCGTCACCGATGGCGGCCGCTATGTCTCGATGCGGAACGGGACGGTGTGGGAAGTCGAAATCTCCGACCGGTCCACGACCGGGTCGTGGGAGCAGGCGATCTCGCCGGCGTGGATGCGATCTGGGCCCCGCGGGACGGCTACGAGTGGCAGCTCAGGAAGAGCGGGAACACGGACCAGCTGGCCGCGGTGAAGCTGGTCGGGAAGCGGCAGCGCGAGCGCGAGGACTAAGCCGGCTGAGAGTGTATCGCGCTTTCGGAACGGCTCGGGTGAATGCGATAGTCTCATGGCAACGAGCCTGCCGTATCGTGCCGGATGCTGTCTTGTCCCGTCCGGCGCCGAGACCCCAGATTATGGCTATGCCGCTCCGCGTTCCCATCAGGCTTCCCACCTACACGACCGACGACCTCCGTCGGTTCCCTCGCGACGGTCAGCGGTACGAGCTGCTCGACGGATTTCTGCTGGTGACGCCGAGTCCGGGCACCGCTCACCAGGTGGTGCTCTCCCGCCTGATGGCGGCGCTGCTGAACTACCTGCGCGAAGGAGGGCCTGCCCGAGTGACAAGCCCAGGCGAGATCGAGATCGCGCCGAAGCTTCTCCTCGATCCCGATATCCTCGTCTGGCCGTCCTCCTATACCCCGGGAACAGCCTGGACCGCCATCTCAGACTGGTGGCTTGCGGTCGAGGTCTCCGGACGCGGATCCCGCGTCTACGATCGCGAATTCAAGCGCGACGCCTACATGGCACTCGGGGTCCGGGAGGTGTGGTTGGTGGATCTGCATGATCGCCGAGTGCTGGTCTCCAGCGGCGGCGGACCAACGGACGAGCCGCACGGAGGCGAGCTGATCTGGCACCCGCCGGAGATGGCCGCATCTCTCAACATCGATCTCCGCGCTATCTTCGCCGAGCTTGGCTGACGGCCTCGCTCAGGGGCGCCTCCAGTCCCCCGATGCGCTCCAGTTGGCCGCGGCCCTGGTGGCCAGTGAATTCCGGCCTCCGAATCTCGCCTTCGTTTCGCTCGACCTGCGGCTCTCCACAGCGCCGCGCCGGGAGGGGTTCGCCGTCCCGGAGTGATGCCGGCGCCCCGGGGCCCGAGCGCCAGCAGGCGCCCGATACCGGACTCGCCTTTCCCCGCGTACATTTGCTGGACTTCCCAGACCAGATCCGCTTCCGACCCGCTCGTCCGACTGTGAGCCGAGCATGCGTGTGCGTCCGCGTACCACACTTGCCGCAGGGCTACTCGTCATCTCGTCGGCCGTCCCGCGGGAAGCGCCGATTCCTCGCCCGGCCGGCGTCGAGCGCATTCTCTCGAACGACAATCGCGTCCCCGCCGGCCGCCTCCGCAGCGGCGTGCTCTCCCTGCACCTCGAGCTCCGCACGGGCGCGTTCCACCCTCACGGCGACGACGGTCCCGGCGTCGAGTTGCTCGCCTTCGGCGAAGAAGGCCAGCCGCTCACGGTTCCCGGTCCGCTGGTGCGCGTGCCCGAAGGCACGATCGTCGCCGCCACCATCCGGAATCGCCTGGCCGATTCGACGCTCGTGCTCCACGGCTTCACCACGCGCCCCGGCCCGGCTGGCGACACGATTCAGGTGAGCCCCGGCGCGACGCGCGCCGTGCGCTTCGCGGTGGGCCGCGTGGGGACCTACTACTACTGGGGGACGACGACCGGCAAGGCGATGGAGGATGACCGCTGGCTCGACAGCCAGCTATCCGGTGGCTTCATCGTGGATCCGGCGGGTGCGACGCCGCGCGCCGGCGAGCGGGTTTTCGTCATGGGGCTCTGGCTCAAGCCACCCGAGAACCCCGGCGAGCCGGAGCGCGAGTTCATGGTGATCAACGGCAAGAGCTGGCCAGAGACCGAGCGCCTGGACTACACCGTGGGCGACACGGTGCGCTGGCGCTGGCTCAACCCCACGTCGAGCTCGCACCCGATGCACCTGCATGGGTTCTACTACGACATCGAGAGCCGGGGGAGCTGGGGCGCCGACACGGTGTACGCCGCGGCCGACCGACGGCAGGTGGTGACGGAGCTGATGCAGCCCGGCGGTACCATGACCGCCCGCTGGACGCCGACCCGCCCCGGCAACTGGCTCTTCCACTGCCACTTCGCATTCCACATGTCGGACGTGCAGTACCTGTCCGAGGCGCCCGGCGCCGTCGGACACTCCGGCGCGGGCATGGCCCACCGCATGTCCGGACTGGTGCTCGGCATTCACGTGTCGCCCGCCGCTGGCGTGACGGCTACGACGGCGTCGGCGTCGCCGACGTCGAGCCCGGTGATGCTCGAGCCGGCGCGGCTTCGGCTCCTGGTGCAACCCGCGCGCAGTCCGCCCGACTCGGCGCACCTCATGGGATACGTGCTTCAGGAGGGCGAGCACGAGCCCTCGCCCGACTCGACCGTCATCCCCGGCCCGGCACTGGTACTGGAGCGCGGGCGGCCGGTCCGGATCACCGTGGTGAACCGGCTCGCCGAACCGACAGCGGTGCACTGGCATGGGATCGAGTTGGAGAGCTACGCCGACGGCGTGCCCGGCTGGAGCGGCGTCCAGCGGATTTACCAGCCGATCGCCCCGGGCGACTCCTTCACCGCGGCGTTTACGCCGCCCCGCGCCGGGACGTTCATCTATCACTCGCACGCCAACGAATTGACCGAGATCCCGGGCGGGCTCTACGGCGCGCTGGTCGTGGTCGAGCCCGGAACAGCCTACGACACGGCGACGAACCGCCTGGTGATCGTGGGAGGGATGCTGCGGCACGACAGCGCGTTCGGCGTCGTGAACGGCCGCCTGAATCCAGCGCCGATCGAGCTGAGAGCGGGCCGCGCGTACCGCTTCCGGCTCATCAACATCGGCGACGCGCGGACCTGGTTCGCGCTGCGCCGCGGGCCACTGGACACTTCCGTCGTACGCTGGCGCGCGGTGGCCAAGGACGGCGCCGATCTGCCGGTCTCGCAGGCGGTGGTGACCACCACGCCGCTCGTCACCGGCCCCGGCGAGACGGCGGACTTCGAATACCGCCCGACCGTCGCCGGCGACCTCGTGCTCGACGTCGATTCGCCGTTCGCGAGTTGGAGGATGGAAGTGCCGGTGACGGTGAGGGAGCATGCCCGAGCTCCAGAGCCGCCTCCATGCAGCCCTTGCCGCCCGCTACCGCATCGAAGGTGAGATCGGTGCCGGCGGCGCGCAGGCGATTGTCGCCCGGGTGAGCGTATGCTCGGCCCATGAGTGATCCGGCCCGACTCGTCACCGCTTCTGTTCGGCCGACAGCGCCCCTTCGACTGATCAGGTCGCCTCAGTAAACACGTACTGGTGCTGCGCGTCCCGGACGACAAGCGTTCGCCCCGCCCCGCTCCCAACCACGAACTCGAACCCGCTCGCCCCCGGCACGGTGGTGATGAACGACACAGTCCCGTCCGGATTCTTCCTCGACGCCACTTCGCTCCGCCACTCGCCGAAATCGAACACCGTCTTCCCCTGCCCTTGCCTCACCACGACGTCACCCAGCGCGTCGTTGTGGTACCTGGCGGCCAGCTTCGCCGACTCCGCGGAGTCCGCCGGCACCGTGAGCAGCTTGCGCTCGGCCGCAAGCTGCTCGTAGTACTCCTTCGACCGCGACGCGACTTCGCTGTCGGCCTCGGCCCGGCCATCGAAGAGCACTTCGAGCAGTTTGCGCCGGAACTCGTCGCGGATGACCCACCCCGGATCGCCATTCGTGAGCACAACCGCGCCCACTCCGCTGCCCCGGCAGCCACATCATGTCGCTGTGAAAGCCGACCATGTCGCCGCCGTGGTGCACCACCGTCACCTGGTACTTGGTCGTGACGATGAGTCCCATGCCGTAGGTCGCGTCCTTCCCCAGCGGGACCTGCGGCGCACGGCGGGCCAGCAGCGACTCCTTCGAGATGTAGCGCCGCCCGTCCGGCAGGGTCCCTTCCGCCAGCTCCATCCCGACATAGGCCAGCATGTCGCGCACGTTGCTCCAGGCCGCGCCGGCCGGCCGCATCGGGATGATGGAGTAGTTGAGCTCCATGAGCGCGCGCGCCGGCTTGTTGTCGATGTCGAGCGAGTGCGGCATGGCGTGATCGCCCTTCAGCGCCGCCGCGTAGTCGAACGTCGTCGCCGTCATGCCCAGCGGGCCAAACACCCGGGTCTGCATCGCCCGGTCATAGGCGGCGCCGAGCTCGAGCTCGGGGAAGGCCACGTGCCCTCCGGCGAAGCCGCCGGCCGCCGCGAGCGGATTGGAGTACTGGAACATCTCGCCGAACTTGCTGGTCGGCTGCATGGTCCCTAGCGTGGCGAGAGCGCGTTCCGGTGTCACGCCCTCGAACTGGAACAGCCACTCGTAATCCTGCCGCGGGAGACCGGTGCAGGCGCAGATCAGATGCTTGACCCGGACCTGCGCCGTGGTCTCGGCGCTGCCGAGCTTGAACGACGGCAACACGCTGGTGACCAGCGTGTCCCAGGTGAGCCGCTTCTCGTCCACCAGTTTGGCCAGCATCAGCGTGGTCATGGCCTTGGTGTTCGACGCGATCATGAAGAGCGTGTTGCCGTCCACCTTCTGGTCGCTTCCCAGCTCGCGCACACCGAACCCATCGGCGAACACCACCTTCCCGTTCTCGATCAGGCCGATGGCGACTCCAGGCACGCCGGTGTTCTTGATGGCCGCCTCCACGAACCGCCCCAACTCGGCGATCCGGGCCTGGTCGAGCGGGTGCGCCTTCTTCCCGGCGAACGATTCGCGCGTGTACCCCCTGGGGAATAGCTCATCGAAGATGAGGCCCACCTGGGCGAGGCGCTTTTCGCCCACGTCTTGCGTCATGTCGTAGATGATCACCATCCACACGCTGCCCGCCCGCTGCGCCTGGGCGCCGACGTCGCGCTTCTCGTTGGGCGAGGTCTGGTACCCGTACGAGCGGATGTCGGTCCAGCCGTCCTTGTCCGGCTTGTCGTTCACTACCTTGACCGGCCACCTGGCATCGGGCTTGTACGCGCGCCACCCAGCCGCGACCGCGCTGTCGGCGCTGGGCGCGCGCACATCGACGAGCGCGATGGCCGAGTTGCCCTCGGGCGGCTCGAGAATGGTGGCGGGGCCGCGGACCGAGAGGCTCCAGCCGGCCGGCGCCATGAACGTGTTGCCCTCGGTGGTGGATTTGCGGGTGTCGGCGGCGAGACGCTCGGCGGGCGCCGCCGCCGCGGCCGGGGCGCTCGATGCGGGAGCCGTGCTCGATGCGGGAGCTGGGCTCGATGGCGGCGGGCTCGATGCCGGCGGCGGGCTCGGGGCGCAGCCCCCGGCCAGGCCGGCGAGTGGGAAGACGGCGGCAAACGTGAGGGCGCGGATCATGCGGCCTCCAGGGGTCAACGACGGGATCGGTTGTCCGATAGAACCTAGTAGCCCGTCGCTCGGCGCTACAGGCCACGGATCCAGCCGACTCTTCGGCGCGTTACTGCTGGGTGCCGTCGTTCCCCACGACGGCCAGGCGTCGTTTCTCCTCACGAGCCGCGAGGAGACTTGGCGCCATCACAGACCACGCCTCTCTGGAGTTCCATATGGATTGCAGCGTATATCGCCGGCCCATGCGCCAGGCTGCCCTCATTGTTGCCGTCACCGCCACCCTCGCGCTCGTCGCCTGCTCCGATGAGTCCACCCAGCCCTCTCACCTCACTCCCCGATAGCGGCACGCCTTCCGCCGCCCACAAGCATGCCGCCACCGGTGCCGTGTACATCACGACCAACGCCGCAAGCGGCAACGAAGTCATCGCCTTCCGGCGCGCGGCCGACGGGTCGCTGACCTCGCTCGCTACCTATGCGACGGGCGGACAAGGAATCGGCGGCGCGGTCGATCCGCTGGCATCGCAATTCGCAGTCATTCTGAGCCACAACCATCGGTTGTTGTTCACGGTCAACGCCGGGAGTGACGACGTCAGCAGCTTCCGCGTGGCGGACAACGGCAGCCTCACGCTGCTCGACCGGGAATCGTCCGGTGGCGACCGGCCGGTGAGCCTCGCCGCGCGAGGATCCTTCCTGTACGTGCTCAACGCCGGCGACAATACGGTGAGCGGTCTGCGCGTAAATGGCGCAGGCAAGCTGCTCCCGATTTCGAAGGGCACGCGCGCCCTCGCCGCGGGCGCGGCCGGCGCCTCCACCATCCATTTCTCCGCCGACGGCGCCGAGCTGATTGTCACCGAACGATCGTCCAACCGCATCGAGACGCTCGCGGTCAGCGCCAACGGCAGGCTACATCCATCGGTAGTGACGTCCTCGAGCGGTGCCACGCCGTTCGGGTTCGACGTGACGGCGAGCGGTTTCGTGGTGGTCAGCGAGGCGGGCGGCACGAGCTCCACGGCGCCCAATGGAGCCGTCTCATCCTATACCGCCGGAGCGGCAGGATCACTCGGCACGGTGACCGCTTCCCTCGACGCCGGCGGCCAGGCAGCCTGCTGGGTCATTACCACGGCCGACGGCGACGTCGCATTCGTGGCCAACTCCGCGAGCAACGCGATCGCGAGCATCGGTATCGGAGGCAACGGCGCCCTCACCGTGCTCGACGCGACGGCCGCCACCACGCCAGCGGGTGCCACGCCGATCGACATCGACCTCTCCACGGGAGATCGCTTCCTCTACGCGCTCGAGGGCGGCTCCAGCACCGTCGGTGTTTTCACTGTCGGCGCCGGCGGCAGTCTCACCGCCGGTACGGCAGCACCGACGGGACGGAGCGGCGCCAGCGGGCTTCAGGGCATCGCCGCCTTCTGACACAGAGGCAGGCACTAGGGCGCCTCATGCGATCCTGCGACCGGCCCGGTCGCGTGGGGCGGCCCCCGCTTCCTGAACGGGCACTTTCGGCATGCGGTGAGGGTGCGCGGCTGGGGGACCACGTGTACTTCACCCGGCGCGACCGGTTCTCGAGAGCTTCCGGCCGACTCGGCGTGGTTATGGGGCGGATGCACCATCCGTAAGCGTGTGATTGTGGCCCGTCAAAGTGAGGCGAAGCCCCCCGGCCATATGAATCGGAAACACTCTTGTCCCATCAGCATGACACTATTTTCCTGCCGCGCTCCAAATCTCATTGCGATCTTAATCGAGCGGGCATTGTCGGGATGAATCACGGAAACGATGCGTCGAAACGGCATTGTGGAGGATGCATACTCGAACACTCGGGCCGCCGCCTCACTGGCATATCCTTGGCCCCAATAACTTCGGTCAAAGGTATATCCAAGCTCTTGCTCAAAAATGACGTTCGTACCCGGAGGTACTTGCGACGGTTGATACCATACTCGAGGCAATTGCCCAGATGCCGCGTTCACCTCGAGTGCCATGTCGCTCAGGCCACAGCGACCAATCAGCACGCCATCAGACTTACGTAGAACGGCGAGAGGGCCTAGTTCCAAGCTCTTGTACGTCTCCAAGAATTTTTCCAGTAATGCATGCGTCTCCTGAATAGAACGCGCCCTTCCGTTTCCAAGATATCTGGCAACAATTGGATCCGCATGAATACGAGAAAAGAATTCGAAATCTGCTCGTTCAATCCTGCGAAAGAAGAGTCGCTCCGACTCAATCCAATCGGTATCGTGCGCCAACGTCATCGGCCTCAACCTGTAGTCGCACGACTCGCGGCCACCGGCGTGCTGGATGGCGAAGACGTAGTCCCCGGCTTTTCGCTGCCACTCGAGGATCTGTTCGGCACGCCCTCGAGCTGCGCCCGCCGCATCAGCCACGCCCCCGCCAGACACACCACGCCGCCGAGTATCGACAGCCCCGCCACGTGCTCTCCCCGCACCAGCACGCCGAGCACCAGCGCCACCGGCGGAATGAGGAACGCCGTGGCCGACGCCTTGGTCGCGCCCACGCGGCCGGCCGCCATCACGGTCAGCACGTAGGCGACGCCGGTGCCGAGCGCCCCCAGCGCGAGCAGAGAGAAGAGCGGTCCCGGCGACCAATGCGCACGGAGCAGCTCCGGCAGGCCGAGCGGCGCGGTCAGCACCAGGGCGACCGCCTGCGCCCGCCAGATCACCGGCAGCGCGCCGTTCCGCATTTGCACCGGGCGGGCGATGTTGAGCGCGAACCCGTAGGACACGAGCGCCGCCAGGATGAGCATGACGCCCAGTACGGTACTCCGGCCCTGGCCGAGCGCCGGCAGACCCATCAGCACCGCTCCGGCCAGCCCCACGGCGAGCCCGAGTGCGATGCTCCGCGACGGCCACGCGCGCGCGATCCCCGCGGCGACGATCGCGATGGAGAGCGGCACCGCGCCATTCAACATGCCCGTGAGCGCCGACGAGACGTGCCGCTCGGCGTAGGGAAACATGCTCAACGGGAACGCCATCCAGAGCACCCCCACCGCCGCGGTGCCGAGCCAGTCTTCGCGGCGTATCGCGCGGCGCGAGCCGGAGAAGAGCGCGAGGGTGACGAACCCCACCAGGATGCGGGTGAAGGTCACCCCGTTCGGCCCCATCGCCTCCAGCCCTTCGGCGATGAAGAGAAACGACGCGCCCCAGATGGCGCCGGGGACGATCAGCAGAATCCAGTCCATGAACGCTCCTTCGGAGCGGGTCGAGGGCCTAGAGTCGAGGGTCACGGGGCGAGGGTCACCACAAGCCAATGACCCCCGTCGCCACGCGCCGCTCGCGCCGCAGCCTCGGCAGCATCCGCCACAATCGAAGCAACGTCATGTTCACCGCCCGAAGCTCCTCGTGTACTTGACCAGGAGCCCGGACCGCGCGGTGGCCGGAATGCGGGTGTCGGGCAACCAGCGGTCGCGATCGAGATTCTGGTCGTGATTGTACACCACCCATAGGTCGTGTCCCTCCCTAACCGAGTAGCGCAGCCGGAAGTTCGCGGTGGCGAGGTCGGCCGTGCCGTTGGCCTGCAGCACGGCGCTGAACGAAAGCCGGGGCGAGGCCGACGCGAGCACGCGCACGCGCGCGAGCGGCGACCAGACTCGCTGGCTTCGCACCGGAAACTCCAGGCGGTCGAGCTCCAGGTCGGCCGAAAGCCGGAGATACGCCGAGGCGCGCCACTCGGGTGACAGCACCAGCGAGTAGAGCCGGCCGTCGTAGTACTCGCCCGCGCGTGCGCTCCCGCCGACCACCACGCGCGGACCGGTCGACGCCTTGAGCGCGAGCTCGGCGAAGCCTGCCGTGTAGCGCCCCGCGGGCACCGACGCATCGGGCACCGGCGTGAACGCCTGCAGCAGATCGTCTTCCTGACGCGTCATGGTCAGCGTCCAGAGGGTGCCGCCGGGCAACTCGTACTCCAGCGCCGCCGACGCGATCGGATCCGTCGAATGTCCCCGCCGCATTGTGATAGGCGAAGGCCGACGCCACGCTCGCGCGGAGCTGATGTCCCGCCGGCGACACCACCCACCCGTAGCCCAGCTCAGCCAGAGGCTGGATCGCGTCACCCCGCTCGACGTAGCCGAGCGCCGGCGCGTAGCGGGCGCCGGTCGTGGCCACGCCGGCGCGATACCACATCCCCCGATTGCGCCGCCGCTCCGCCAGCAACCGGAGCGCGGCCCGCGGCAGCACGCCGTCGTTGGGGCCGGCACCCGCGTCGCCCGCGAGCGCAACGAGCGCAAAGCCCAGGTAGTCGTCGCCGCCGAAGTTGATCTCGCCGTCGGCGCCGAGGGCGACCTGGCTCGAGTCCGGTGTCGCCCGCGAAGTGAGCATGAGACCGGCCCAGGATCGCTGGTTCCAGAGCGCCCGCCGAGCGCGGAGGACGCCCAGGTTCTCCCGATCGCCGGCCGGCGTCCGGCCGGTCTGCACGTCGAGGAATCCCAGGTCCCAGCCGCTCACGCGGCCCACCAGCCGCGCGCCGCCCAGCAGCCGAACCGGATCGCCGTCGGGTGTGAGTCCGACCCGGCGGCTGTTGAACAGGAGGTCCGCCTCACCGGTCTTTACCTCGAACGTGCCAGCGCCCTCCACGAAGAACGCGCGCCGCTCGGGATAGAACAGCGGGAAGCGGGTGAGATTGACCCGCTGGTCGTCCACCTCGGCTTCGGCGAAGTCGGTGTTGGCCGTCAGGTCGAGCGTGAGGTTGGGCGAGAGCGCCGTCTTGATGTCGCCACCCGCCTCGAAGCGCTGGTCCCGATGCCAGGGCGAGAGCACCGGGTCGGGTGCGCGGTTCCCCTCCGATCCGGCCAGCATGTAGGGCATCACCCGGAAGCTCCGGGCCGTGGTGATGTTCTCGATGCTGACCCGCTGCCAGCGCGACGGCTTCCACAGCGCGAGCGGCGCCGAGGGCTCGATCGCCGGGAAGGTGACCCGCTCGTTGGAGTGCGCCGTCAGGCGGTTGAGGCTGAAGCCCAGCTCGGCGCGCCCGTTCCTGGTTGTGAACCGCAGGGTGGTGAACGGAATCCGGTACTCGGCGTGCCAGCCGTCCGGCCCGCGCCGCACCGCCAGGTCCCACACCCCATTCCATGCCGGGCTCAGCGAGGCGGCGTCGCGAGCGTCGTTGCTGATGGTCCAGTCGTTCCGCTGCCCACCCGGCGTGGTGCTGAAGTTGACCGCGGTCTGCCGGTCGCCGAAGGTGTCGAGCAGGACGTTGATGAAGTCGCCCGGCGAGTCGTCGTCACGGATCATGGAGCTGGCGCGCACGCTGCCGGGATGCGTCTCCCAGGCGTCGACCATCACATAGATCGCGTCGCTGTCGTACCCGATTCTCGCGTCGGTGCGCTCGGTTGGAGCGGCGCCGTAGGCGGGCAGGTAGACGCTCATCGGCAGCGGAGGGACCGCCTGCCATGCGGGGTCGTCGCTCCGGCCGTCTACCGTGATCTCTCCCTCGAGCCGGGGGAGGGGCAGCACGGAGTCGATGGTCGAGAGTCGAGAGTCGCCGGTCAAGGGTCGAGGGTCGAGGGTCGCGCGCTCCTGGGCGGCAGCCGGTATCGCGGCTACGCACGTGAGAAGGACTGCCCACGCCCGCGCGGTTGACATGGAGCGAAAGTAGGCGCAGACTGGTCAGGACAGAAGGTCCAGTTGAGGAGGTGAAAACCTGACCAGTCGGCCATGACAGAGATCGTTGAAGGCTCGTGAACCTTTGTGCCCTTCGTGCCTTCGTGCTAATCGGCCAATTGATCCAGGCGTGTGACTAGCACGCAAGGAGCCGGAACCTTGACCAGTCGGCCGCTCGACATCCTCGTCGCCCTGGACCGGGAAAGCTCCCGGACGCTGGGCCGCCAGATCGAGGACCAGCTCCGTCAACGCCATCCGCGACCTCACCCTGCGCCCAGGCTTCGGCTCCCGAGCACCCGGGACCTGGCCCTGGAGTTGGGCGTCTCGCGGCCCATCGTGGTCGATGCGTACGCTCAGCTCGCGGGGGAGGGCTACCTGGAGCTCCGGCCGGGCACCCGGCCGCGGGTCACTGGCTGCGCCGGCCCCTGTCAGCCGCCCGCCACCACGCGTCCAGTGCCGGTGGCCGAGCCGAGGTTCGACTTCCGTCCCGGCGTGCCCGACCTGTCCACCTTCCCCCGCTCCGCCTGGCTCCGCTCGGTGCGCGAGGCGCTGGCCGGGATGCGCGAGGCCGACTTCGGCTACACCGATCCCCACGGGAGCGAGGTGTTCCGCCTCGCCCTCCGCGACTACCTCGGCCGGGTGCGCGGCGTGGTGACCGACGCCGAGCGCGTGGTCATCACGAGCGGTTGGGTGCAGGGGCGGACGCTCCTGTGCCACGCGCTCGTGGCGCGGGGCGTCCGGCGGGTCGCGATCGAGAACCCGTGCCACGAGGAGGTCCGGGTGTCCACGGCGAGCGCCGGCCTCGAGCTGGTGCCGGTACCTGTGGACGGCGAGGGACTTCGGGTAGACGCGCTCGACGCCATGAACGTGGACGCGGTGCTGGTAACGCCGGCGCACCAATACCCGACCGGTGCCGTGATGTC
The DNA here is from genome assembly GCA_963722825.1 of uncultured Gemmatimonadales bacterium. Taxonomy (GTDB): domain Bacteria; phylum Gemmatimonadota; class Gemmatimonadetes; order Gemmatimonadales; family GWC2-71-9; genus CAVVWJ01. The sequence continues at coordinate 514,277 of CAVROI010000002.1, read as the reverse complement.
GGGCCCCCGCCGCGCGGCGCTGCTCGACTGGCTCCGCCGGCGGGAGACGATCGCGGTCGAGGACGACTACGACGCCGAGTTCCGGTACGACCGCGCCCCGGTGGGGGCGCTCCAGGGGATGGACCCCGAGCGGATCGTCTACGCGGGCACGGCGAGCAAGACGCTCGCGCCGGCGATGCGGCTGGGATGGCTGGTGCTCCCGCCGCGGCTGCTGGGCGCGGTGCAACAGCAGCAGCGGCTGGTCGACTTCGGCGTGTCGCGAATCGAGCAGCACGCCTTCGCCGACTTTCTGTCGCGGGGAGAGCTTGACCGCCATCTGAGGCGGATGCGCATGCGGTACCGGGCACGGCGGGACGCACTCGTGGAAGCGCTCACGGGCGAGCTGCCGGAGGTGCGGGTGCACGGGATCCGGGCGGGGCTCCACGTCACCGTTCAATTGGGCAGGGGCGACCGGGGGCGGGAAATCCGGGACGAGGCGGCGCGGCGCGGCGTGGCGTTCACCGCGCTCAGCGACTACTACCTCGACCGGTCCGGCGACTCGTCGATGCTGTTGCTGGGGTATGGACGGGTTTCCGAGGCGGGGATTCGCGCGGGGGTGCGGGAGCTGGCCGCGGCGGTGCGGGCGACGCGGGGAGTCGGGTCACTTCCTTCCTGAACTCCGACCAGACGGCGGCGCGGTCCTCCGTCGGGCCCTACCTGCTCGGCCCACGTCGAAGCAGCACCGCAGCCGATCCTCGGCGTCGCAGCACTTGGCGACCGGGATCCCGGCGAATTCCGTGAGCAGGCTCTCCACCGCGTTGCAGGCCTCAGGGTGCCGCTGAGTGGCCGCCGAGAGCGGGCAGCCGTCTCCGCGAATCACGAGCCCGCCGTTGTGCTCCTCAACGCGCGCCTGTCCGCCGAGCTCGTTGAGGAGCGCGCTCGCCGCTTCCGCCCGCTCCCGGAGATCGCCGGTCGGACGTGGCCGATTGCCCATCAACCGCCGGCCGACGTCGCGCATCAGCCGGTCGAACTCGGCCGGGGCCAGGCTCTCGTCGAGCACGTGGAGCAGCTGCGTCAGTACCGGCGCATACGCTCGAGAAAACATCAGCTCGGCCTCGGCGGTGAGCACGTAGGTGCGCGCGGGCTTGCTCACGCCGCGACGCGACTCCCCCTGGCCCACCAGGCCGTCACGCTCGAGCCCGGCGAGCTGCTGCCGCACGGCATTGCCGCTCGAGCCGAGCGCCTGAGCCAACTGGTCCACGGTCATGGGTGCCCGTCGTAACAATCGCATGATCTGCCCCGCCGGACTCTCGAGCAGATGGTTCCAGTACGGTACGCGCATCGATTTCTCGGCTCCCTCCCTCGGTGACGCTCGTCACCGCTGCCTCGCGAGATTGTCCAGATATTCCTGCACAATCTTGATGCAGGTGAATGGGTCTCGCAGCAACTTAGCCGGTACGAGGGTTCGATGGCTCCAGCGGTTCGCGCTGCCTGCGGGCGCCGGACCCGAGTGAGGTTGGAACGGTCGAAGCGAGGGTACGGAGATGAAACTCAGAACATTGGCGGGGCTCGCCGCGGCCCTCGCGGTGGTCGCGTGCGGAGACGAGACGAAGCCAACCGAGCCCGCCATCGCCGGCCCCGGCGCTCCGGCGGCCGCGCATGGCAGCCCGCTGAATCCCGCACTCGTGGCGCGGGGCAAGCAGATCTTCCGGTTCGAGACGTACGGCGACGAGAGTTTCTGGACCGATACGCTCCGGCTTCATGAGGTCATCCGCTCTTCGGTCAGTCCCGAAACCGCGCTGTCGGTGGGCCTCAAGGTCGACGTGCACGCGCTCCCGGCCGAGGTAAAGGCCGGGCTGCGAGCGGGAACGATCGATCTGAAGGATCCGGCGACCACCGTGGCGCTGCTCAAGCTGGGCGCGGTGGTCGGCGTGATCGGGAAGGTGAACGCGAGCAACACGCTCACCAGCGTCGGCCTCACCTGCGCGTTCTGTCACTCGACGGTCGACAACTCCTTCGCCAAGGGAATCGGCCGGCGGCTCGACGGCTGGCCCAATCGCGACCTGAACGTGGGCGCCATCATCGCGTTGTCGCCGGTGCCGACGCGGGCGCAGAAGGCGGTCTACCACTCGTGGGGGCCGGGCAGGTACGATGCCCGCTTCAACGTGGACGGGAAGAACATGCCGGTTGTCATTCCCCCCGCGTTCGGCCTGCGTCATGTGAAGCGCGAGATCTATACCGGTGACGACACGATCTCCTACTGGAATGCCTACGTCGCGATCACCCAGATGCACGGGCACGGGCACTTCGCCGATCCGCGGATCGGGGTGGCGGTCAACAACCCGCCGGATCTGGTCTCATCCAGGCTCGGCCCACTCCGCGAGTATCAGTTCAGCCTCGAGACTCCCGAGCCCGCCGCCGGCAGCTTCGACGCGATGGCCGCGCAGCGCGGACGCGTCCTCTTCAACGGCGCTGCGGGCTGTGCCCGCTGCCACATCGGGTCCACGTACACCGACGTGAACGCGGGCCGGCTTCACACCGCCGCCGAGGACGGCCAGGATCCCGCGTATGCGGAGCGGAGCGTCACGAAACTCTATCGGACGACGCCCCTGCGCGGGCTGTGGCACCCGCCGCAGCTCGTCGGGCCGTACTTCCACGACGGCAGTGCCGGCACCCTGGAGGAAGCGGTGGGCCACTATGTGCACCGCTTCGGCCTCTCCCTGACATCGCAGGAGCGGGCCGACATTGTGGAGTTCCTCAAGACTCTGTAAGCGCGCGCGCCGCGGCGTCGCGCTGACCGGGTTCAGCCACTAGACCTCGAGCGTGAGGTGATTTCGATCTATCCGTTATGCGTCGGGCTTGCTACTCCGCCCGAGGCTTCCTGCGGCTCACCCGCCGCGCATAGTCCACCTTCATGTCCCTCGCGGCCATCGCGCGCGCGCCCTGATACTTCCGGTCGCCGGCCTCGTACTGTCGTTGCTCGAGCCGGACTGCCTCCGCCTGCAGGTCGTCGATTTCCTCGGCCATGGCGGGCGCCTCCGAGCAGCACATGAAGTGCGAGGCAGCGTCACGGAGGCTCGACGCGGCACCGTCGAAGTCCCCACTGTCCGCGCGCCGCACGGCCTCCTCCCGCGCCCGAGCGGCCTCGAACCGAAGAAAGGTCTGTTCCACCACCAGCTCGATCCGCTCCTCGCCGTCCAGGTTGGCGAAGACCGGGATTGTCGTGGTACGGTGCTCGATCCCCTCCGCGGTGACGATGTCGGCCTCCACGCGGACTTCGCCGAGCTGCACCTTGCCGAGCTCGCGGACGTCCTCGACGTGGAAGAGGAGGCCGAGCGCCTTGGGGGAGGGGGCGTAGAGATCGTGCAACGCGACCCGCCAGCCGCCTTCGGGCGTCTGCTGTACGGGGTAGGACTGCAGAAAGGTCACGCCGGCGACGCGCGGATGGCCGAGGCGGACCTCGACCTCGACGTTCTGCGCGGCCAGCGCCACGAGGCCCTCGATCTCGCCTTCGAAGACGCCGGCCATCTGGTCGTCCGACTCGACGTACCAGTAATTGCCACCGCCGCCGCGGGCCATCGGCTCGAGCAGGTCCTCGTTGAAGTGCGGGCCGAACCCGATGCAGGTGGTGGTGACCCGCCGGCCGGCGCCGTCCCGGGCGAGGCCGACGAGCTTGTCGGGCTCGATGATGCCGACGTTCGCCTGGCCGTCGGTCAGGAGCACGACCCGGTTGGTCCCCTCGACGCTCTTCTTCGCCACGAGCCTCATCCCCATCAGCCACCCGCCCGACAGGTTGGTCGAGCCGCCGGGGTGGACGCGCGCGATGGCTTCTTCCGCGGCGGGGGTGCCGCCGGCGGCGGGGCCGAAGATCGTGTCGACGGTGTCGTCGAAGGTGACGACGGTGAGCCGGTCCTGCGGCGTCAGGAACGAGGCGAACCGCACCGCCGCCTCCTTGGCGGCCTCGAGGGGCATGCCCGACATCGAGCCGGAGCGGTCGAGCACGAGCGCCACGTTGATCGGCGCGCGGCGGACGGGTGCCCCGCCCTCGAGGCTCACGAGCATGCCAACCTGGTGAGTGTTCTGGGTGGTCAGGAACCTGGTGGACACACGGACATCGGTCTTCACGCGTTGCTCCTTTCGCGAGTCGCGCGGCTATTGCTTCGCCGCGGCCCGAGAGATGTGATCTCGGGAACTGTCGTACAGTACGGTGGGCCTATGACAACGCGCCCCCGGAGATTGGCCGGGGGCGCGTCAGGCGTCGATTGTCACAGGGTATCGCTATCTTGGCGGCGACCTCGGCGCGGTCGTCCCGGGCTAATTGAGTAGTTCGGCGCAAGAACGATCACCGTGCTGGCCCGGCCCTCGGCTATCGTGGAAGCGCAAGCAGCGCCGGCTCGAAGCCAAGGGGTGGCGGGTCGGTACTGCATCCGAGTTCCTAGCGCTATCAACTGAGGAAGCCGCACTCGTCGAACTGCGACTGAACCTCACCTGGGCGCTCCGAACGAGGCGGATACGACTCCACATATCGCAGAGCGCATTAGCGAAGCGCCTCCGCTCGAGTCAGTCGAGGGTAGCGAAGGTGGATTGTTGGCTCTCGGAGCCACAACGCGCAATCTCGAAGGCCATTCAGGCCGGGAAGCCTTCCGTCGCCGCATGATCCGCCGGTAGCGCTCTCAGCCCGGTGTCGAACCCCTCCGCTTCACCTTTGCCAACTCGTTGAAGACTCCGCAGGACCCAACTCCCACCAGCTTTCCGCGGATGCGGGTCGCGGTTTCGCGGCCGACGCGCTTCTCGTGAACCGCCTCGTTCCGGATGTCACGGAGCTCGTCGGCGATGTAGGGCAGGCTGCCGGTGAACCACGGCCCGTGCTCGAGCCGCTGGTTGAGCGCCGTGACCAGCGTGTACTCGTTCCGGAGCGCATGGGCGAACTCGCCGAGCGTGAGGCTGCGCCTGCGACCGAGATCCACGGTAGTCCCGTCGAGGTTCACCCGCCGTGCCGCTTCCGGTAGCATGCCGAGCACGCCGCGCAGGATCGCGTTGAACGAGACCTCCATCGCCTTCGAGAAATTCGCGATCACCGGCGCGAAGTCGAACGCGGCGTCGGAGCGATGGTCGCGGAAGATCTTCTCCGCTGACGCGATGGACGTCCGCGCGGCGGGCTCGAGCGCCATCCAGACTACGTCGCCAAAGAGATTCTCCCTCAAGTCCTTCTCCATCGCCCCCTGGCCACCGCTCTCGGCATCGAACTCGGCCCACAACGTGCCGTCGGTGACCGGATCGCGGACTTCAGGCTCGAAGAACCTCCCGCCGTCAGGGCGCGCGACAATGAGCGGAAGGTCCACCATATCCCCGTAGAGCGAGACCGGCTGGTCGTGATAGCCGAGATTGTTCAGCAGCCTGAGCTCGGCGATCACGGCGAGGTTGTCGTCGGACACCAGGCGCCGGATGTCGGCCAGCTTGTACCAGAAGTCGCAGTCGAGGTTGTTGCGCGAATAGTACGCCGGCGTGTGATCGGGGTCGGACGCACGGACGTCGTCGGTGGTGATCCCATCCACGTGGGCGACGTAGAGCGAGCGATAGTCGGTGAGATAAAGATGGCCCTCCCTCTCGGGATCCTCGTCCAGCTCGCGCCCGATCGCGAGCGCGGTCTCCAGATGCCTGAGTGGCTGTCGGCGGTGCGGCGACCGGACCTTCCCCCACCAGACGTAGAGCGACTCCTCGTCCGCTTCGTCGGCATCGTACCGCGCGGCGTGGCCGAGCAGCACGGCAAGGTGAGCCTCCATGGCGTTGGAGGCATAGGAAGGGTTCCACACGTCGACAAAATGGCGCTGGCTCACGGGTGGCGCTCGAGAATCGTCTCGAGCCGCTTCACGATCTCGAGCCTCACCTCCTCCGGCCCCAGCACCTCGGCATCGGGACCGTACTGAAGGACGTGGCGCACCGCCCACTCGCGGTCGGCGAGGGGAAACTCCACAGTGAGCGACCCGTCGTCTGCCTGTGTCTTCCCTTCCCGCTCCGCGATCCACCGCGCGATCCTCGGCGAGTAGCGCATCCGGAGAGTGCCGGCCCCCTCGGCATGGAACGCACGCCCATCCTTCACCACCGCGTCCAGCGAGAACCCCCGGGGCGAGTCGAACCGCGCCTCCAGCTGCTCGACCCCGGCGATCCTGTCGAGCCTGAAGATCCGAATGCCATCGGTGCTCTCGCAGTGGGCGACGACATACCACATCTGCTCGGCGAACACGATCGCGTAGGGACAGATCACCCGGCTCGAGGGCTCCTCATCCACGGCCTTTGCGTAATGGAGCCGTACCTTCCGCCGAGCGCGGAAGCATTCCCGGACCCGGCGTAGATGCTCCAGGTCTCCCACGGGCGCCAGCGAGGCGACCCGCAGGCAATCCTCGGCGTCCTCCTCGGGCAGCGCCGCGATCACCTTGCCCAGCCGAGCCCGTGCGCTGTCGATGGCGCGGTGCTCCTCGACCGGACGCTCCCCGCGGAGCATCGCGAGGCCCAGCTCGAGAGCGCAGAGCTCGCCGCGCGTGAGCCGCATGGGACGGAGAAAGTGATTGGGGATGATCGACAGCTTGTCGTCCGGCTCGATGAAGATCTGCAGACCTTCGACGAAGCCGCCCGGCGCCTCGAACCGCTCGGAGATCGACTCGATGTCGTGAAACAGCACGTCGCGTCCTTACACCGGCCTGGCGGGCGACCTCGGAAACCGGGTGGGCCTCGCCGTCCGCCAGCCGAGGAATCAGGTGGAGGATGCGGCGGAGCTGGACGGCCGCGTTGTCGGTCACGCGTGCGGCCCGGGCGAGGGAACGGTGGAGTGGTGGGCCAGGGTCTCGCGCACCAATCCGACGTACTCGTCCACCAGTTCGCGAGGAGAGATGGGCTCGAGCTCGCCGGCGAAGGAGAGCAGCCAGCGAGCGAAGGCGTCCAGCCGGCGCACCTGGAACCGCCGCCGGTCCTGGTGTCCTTCCACCATCTCCCCCAGTCGAGCGGCCGCGGCCGTAGAGCCGGTCGTTGCGCGGAAGGCCACGATGGCCGCTCGTCGCGTCACCCGCGCCGAGCTCCCATGCCTGGCGAGACCGGGCGTGGACGCGGAGGTCGAAACCGCTGGGGATCTCGTAGTCCGGAGTGCCGGGCTTCGACCGCGTTCACCTGGGCTTCGGTGATCCGGTTGAGGCGATAGTTCTTGACCGTCTCGTCGCCCGGCATCCGGCCGGCGAGATACCAGTGCTGGTTCAGGAAGAAGAGCCCGAAGGGCTCGACCGTCCTGTCTGCTCGGTCGCGTCGGTGCCCATGGCGTGATAGGAGTAGGTGACCCGCTTGCGTCGTAGCGAGGGCGTCGCCCATCTGGGCCAGGATCTCCGGCCTAGCGCCCTGGTCTTCGGGGCAACCACGTGCGTAGCTGCCGGGTGCGGTGGCATCCACCGGCAGGTCGCATGCGAGCTTTCGCATGGCCGACTCGACGTGCTCGGCGAGGAGCGGATCACCCAACTCGCGGACCCGGGCCGCGGCGTCGGTGACCGCGGCCAGCTCCTCCGGCTCGAAGCTCAGTGTCTCGAGACTGCGATAGCCGTATCTGTCGACCTCCTTCGGAGGCGTCTTTCGTCCTTCGGAGCGGAGCGTGAGATAGGGGAGATAGAAGTGCCTGCGTGTCCAGGCGGTAGCCGATGGTTTCGCCTTCGGACGACTCGATGGTCTCGATCGGGACGCCGAAGGAGCGTAGCTCGTCCTTGTCGCGCTCGAACATCCGGCGAAGCGCGGCCTTGTTCTGGTCGGTGCCGTAGCCCGGCACGTCGCGGACGAGATCCTCCAGGTGGCGCGGGATACTTGCGGCCGAGGAGAGCGGCGAGAAGGTCGATCCAGCGCTGGATCTTGGGAGCTTTCATGCGCCTCCGGCGAGTTCCCTGAGCCGCCCAACAGTCGCACCATCGCCCAGGTATCCCGTTCGCAGTAGGCCAGGAGGTCGCGACGCAGCTGGTCGCGATCATTGACCTTGTGCGCGACGAACAGGAGCCGGGCGATCTCGACGCTCGCGACCTGGCCGTCCACGATGGCGAGGTCGTTGTAGGTGAGATCGGGCACGAGGGGATTCAGCACCTTCTTGATGCTGAAGCTCCCCTCGAACCGAGGGTGATAGACGTGGTGCTGGATGACCGGCAGCAGGTCCACGAGCTTTTCCTTGAGCGCGTTGAGGTCGGCCGCGAGGTGCGGCAGCCACTCGGCCAGCTCCTTGATCCGGGTGCGCTCGAAGTGGCTGTACATCACGATCCGCTCGGCGTCCTTCGTGGCGTCGAGCAATCGCAGTGCGAGCTCTTCCCGGGGGTCTCCCGGCCCCTCGGCCAGATATGCCTGGTGCCGGTAGCCTCCCGCGGCGCCGGGATCCTCCTCGTGGTAGCTGAACTGCACGACGACTTGTCGCCAGGGACCGACGTCGTCCCACACGGGGATCGCGCGGCCGATCGTCTCGAAATCGAGGAAGCCGAGCCGGCAGTCGAAGCACTCCAAGGCATCCCGGAGCCCTGGCTCTACGATCAGTCGCCCGCTCTCCAGGGAGGCGCGCTGGCGCCGTTGGACGTCGTTGAGTTTGTGCGTGCTCGGAAGGTCGAGGATCCGGCGGACGCCGCTCAGCACCAGGGCCCACTTCGCCGTCGTGTAGGCCCGATAGAGGGTCCAGACGTGATGCTCGTCCACGGGGAAGCAGCGGTCCCAGAAGGGACAATCCCGGTCGATCATCCAGCACTGGGTACCGACCTCTACCGGGGGCATGTCGCCCGCCAGCGCGGCGAGCTGCTCGGCGATCATGTCGGGAATCCGGTGCTGGAACGCCTCCACCAGCTCGGTCACGTCGGTACGCACGAACAGCTCGCCCTTGTCGGGGTGGCGGAAATCGGTATTGAGGTGCATGACCTCCGATGCGCCGCACGTCGATCCCGGCGCGTCGAGCCACCCAGGTCTGGATGGCGACGTCCGGGATGTGCTCGTCCTTGGTCTTGGTGGACGACTTGACCTCGATGAGCGTGAACCCGTCTGCCGTCCGCTCGAGTACGTCGATCGCCACGAACACCCGGTCCTCGACGAACGTCGCCTCGAATACCGCCGGCGCACCGGCGGCGAGGGCCCTGCCCGTCGCCTCGATCCGGCGGGGATCGTTGTGCGGCAGGTCGATCAGGACGCCGCCCGGAAAATGCGTCTGGGCCAACTCCCCCACCGCGGTGCCCTGGTCGAAGCGGTCCTGAAGGACCTTGTTCATCTTGAGCTCGTCGGCGTCGGGCTCGTGGACCTTGAGCCAGAGCTGCTTGTGGCACTGCCAGCCGGCGACGAAGCGGGACTTGGAGAGGTTGGGCTCGCTGAGGCGAATCATGGCGTCGAGTTTAGCAAGGGGGTGTGACAGTGAAGGTAGCCGGTCGCATCACTGTGGACGAGCGCCGGGCCCGCCTCGCCGTGCGCCATCATCTCGTACCGTCCGAGCGGGCGGGCTCGGTGGCCGACGCGGCCCGCGACCTCGTCTGCCTCCACGCCACCGACCCTGCCACGGTGTACCTCTCCGTCCGGGCCAGGACGGCCACTCCCACGATCGAGGCGGTGGATCGCGCGCTCTATCACGACCGTTCGCTGCTGCGCATGCTCGCCATGCGGCGGACGATGTTCGTGGTCCCGTCGGCCGAGGCCGCAATCTTCCACGCTGCCGCGGCGACGGGCGTCGCGCGCACCGAGCGCAGGCGGGGCGTGCGATTGGCCTCCATGCTCGGCGTCGGCAATCCGGCCGCCTGGCTCAAGAAGGCCGAGAAGGCGGCCCTCGCGGCGCTGGAGAAACGTGGTGAGGCGACGGCGCAGGAGCTGGCGGCCGACGTTCCCGCCCTCCGCCGGAGGGTGCGGCTCAACTGGGGCAAGAAGTACGAGGGCGACATCGGGATGTCGGGACGAGTGCTGATGCTGCTGGCGCTCGAGGGGAAAGTGGTGCGCGGGCGGCCAAGGGGGAGTTGGGTCAGCAGCCAGTATCGCTGGGCGCCGATGGAGCGCTGGCTGGGCCGGCCGATCCCGGCGATCCCAGTAGGCGAAGCGCAGATCGAGGTGATCCGGCGCTGGCTCGCCCGGTTCGGCCCGGGAACCGAGACCGACATCCGCTGGTGGACCGGCTGGACCGCACGGGAGGTGCGCGCGGCGCTCGCAACCATCGGCGCGGTCGAGGTGGATCTGGAGGGGCAGCGAGGCTACGTCCTCCCCGATGATCTCGAGCCGACGCCCAAGCCCAAGCCGTGGGTCGCGCTCCTCCCTGCCCTGGACCCGACGACGATGGGATGGCAGGCGCGCGCCTGGTATCTGGGCGCGCACAAGGCTCATCTGTTCGACCGGAACGGGAACGCGGGTCCGACGATCTGGGTCAACGGGCGGATTGCGGGCGGGTGGGCGATGCGGGCGACGGGAGAGGTGGTGACCAGGCTGCTGGAAGACGTGGGACGCTCGGCGGCCCGGGCGGTCGATGCGGAAGCGGCGAGACTTACGAAGTGGATCGGCGCGGCGCCGGCGATCGCGCGATTCCCGACACCGCTGGCTTCAGAGCTTCTCCGGTGATTTCCCTGGTCGCATCGGCAGCGAACAAGGCCTCTCCGAGCGCTCCAGTGCGACGCCTGTCCTTCCAAGCCGGCTCAGCCCGCGCTACTGCCTCACCAGCGTGGGGCGAAGATCGCGCGTCACGTCGGCCACCAGGTCGCGCACGATGTCGCCATAAGCATCATTGGGATCACGCCCCGCGATCGAAGGCAGCCGTCCCGCAAGCTCCAGGTGCCCCACGTTCCGGCTTCCCGCCGCGCTCGAGCGCCACACCGTCGCCGCGGCATCGGTCGTCAGCAGCCGCACCGTCAGCTCGGCCTGCACGTTCGCGCTGAGATTGAGTCCGCTCGTTCCCACCACTCCGGCCCGCGCCTTGACGCCGGACAAAGTGAGACGCCCGACGAACACCGCCGGCGCCTTTGCACCCGCGGAGCCGAGCGCGCGTGCGATCGCGGCGCTGTCGGCACTGGCCGTGAGGTCCCGCGACGAGCCGGCGGCCGCACCCACCTCGAGCAGCTCGATGCCGGGCTGACTCGCCAGCAGGGCCTGGGCGAACTGCTGGGTCGCCAGCGTGCTCAGCTCGGGATTGGACTGGCCGGCATAAAAGGAGAGGAGCGCAACCCGGCCGTAGGGGTGGAGGTTCAGCCGGGCGGGAACCTGCGCATAGTGCGCGGCGCATGCGGAAAACGCGAGCACCCCGCAAAGCGCGAGCGCGGATCGGGCGGCGACACAGCGGATCCTGGGCATGATCCTGGCACCTGGTATGGAGTTACCCGTCCGAGGTGCAAGGCCTGCGCCACCACCTCGGCGCTCCGACGCAAGCGGGCCCTCAGCGCTCTCTCCGATACATCCGCATCGCGATCGGCGCCGCGATCACCACGATCACGGCGGATATCGAGGTGCGAGGAGATCAAGCGGGCGCTCGGCCGGTCACACCGATTCCAGTGAAGCCTCGAGCAGCGGGTCCGAAGCGGCGAGCAGCTTCTGCATTTTTTCCCGGGTGCCGGTTCCCGGCGCCGGCACGTAGGCGACCAGCCGGAGGGACGACATCCGCTCGTCCAGCACCTCCAGCACGCTGTAGTCGAAGACCAGCCGGCCCGCCTCCGGATGCTCGTAGTGCTTGACGCCCTCGTGCGCGGTCTCGAGGTGGTTTTCCTTCCACCAGCGCTCGAACTGCTCGCTCCGAGTGCGCAGCAGGGTCACCAGCTCGTTGAACCAGGGGTCGTCGACCCGGCCGGCGTAGGTCGCCCGCAGCTTGGCGACGCACCGCCGGCCGTGCACCTCCCAGTCCACCAGGGTCCCCCGGATGCGGTTGCCCAGGAAGAGCTGGTAGAGCGCGTTGCGCTCGATGCCCTGGAGGGCGGACAGGTCGCCGTGAATGACCGACGCGGCGTGGTTCCAGGCCACGATGTCCCAGCGCTCGCCGAACACCCAGGCCGGCCCGAAGTCCATCTGATCGATGAGCCGCTGCAGCCGGAGGCTGACCGAGACCGGGCGGGGCATGTCCGATCCGTTCGCGGGCACCGCGTACCCGCCCAGCGTGAGCAGGTGACGGGCCTCGTGCGGCTCGAGCCGAAGGGCTTCACCGATCCGGGTGAGGACCTGCGCCGACGGGCGGACGTCCCTCGCCTGCTCCAGCCAGGTGTACCACTCGGCACTGACCCCCGCGGCGGCGGCCACCTCCTCACGCCTGAGGCCCGGTGTGCGCCGGCGACGTCCCCGGGGAAGTCCCAGCTCCTCCGGCTGGCGCCGAGTCCGCCGCGTCTTGAGGAAGTCCGCGATCTCGCGCCTGCGCTCGTCGCTCAGCATGGTCTGCGCTCTCATGGGAAGGTCGAAGGTCGAAGGTCGAAGGTCGAAGGTCGAAGGTCGAAGGTCGAAAGTCGAAGGTCGAAAGTCGAAGGTCGAAGGTCGAAGGTCGAAAGTCGAAGGTCGAAGGTCGAAGGTCGAAGTCGAAAGTCGAAAGTCGAAAGTCGAAAGTCGAAAGTCGAGTCGAAGGTCGGTTAAACAGGGACCGGCAATACCAGGATAACTGCTTCCTTATCCCCTGATAAACGGATGCTAACCTGGACGTGTCGAATGGGCAAAGGTTCAGACGACTAGAGATAGAGGAGAACGCATGAAGAGACGGAAGCTGGGGAGCACGGACATCACTATTCCCGCCATCGGCCTGGGCTGCATGGGGATGAGCTCGGTCTATGGCGCGGCGGACGACGCCACATCCATTTCGGTGATCCACCGCGCGTTGGAGTTGGGGATCAACCTCCTCGATACCGCAGACATCTACGGCGCGGGGCACAACGAGGAGCTGGTGGGCCGCGCGATCAAGAACAGACGCGACCGGGTCGTGCTGGCGACCAAGTTCGGCAACAGGATCAAAGGACGCTGGGCCGACGGGAAGGGCTACGACCTCGACGGCAGCCCGGCCTACGTGAAGCGCGCGGCGGAGGCGAGTCTCCGCCGACTGGGCGTGGAGACGATAGACCTCTACTACCAGCACCGGGTGGATCCCGGGACGCCGATCGAGGAGACCGTGGGCGCAATGGCCGATCTGGTCAAGGAGGGCAAGGTCCGCTACCTCGGCCTGTCGGAGGCGGCGCCGGACACCATCAGACGGGCGCACGCGGTGCATCCGATCTCCGCGCTGCAGACGGAGTACTCGCTCTGGAGCCGGGAGCCGGAGGACGAGCTGCTGGGGCTGACGGCGGAGCTGGGCATCACCTTCGTGGCCTACAGTCCGCTGGGCCGCGGGTTCCTGACCGGTGAGATCAAGACTCCCGACGACCTGGCGCCGAACGACCGGCGCCGGATGAGCCCGCGGTTCCAGCGGGAGAACTTCCAGAAGAACCTGGAGCTGGTCGAGGAGCTTCAGGCGATGGCGTGGGACAAGAGCACCACGCCCGCCCAGCTCGCGCTCGCGTGGCTCCTGACCCGCGGCGAGCAGGTGGTGCCGATCCCCGGCATGCGCCGGATGGCGCGGCTGGAGGAAAACGCCGCGGCGGCCGGCGTCACGCTGAGCGACGACGAGTTGCACCGGCTGGAGGCGATCGCGCCGGTGGGCGCGGCGGCGGGCCTGCGCTACCCGGAGCCGATGATGACCGCGCTGAACAGATAGGTGGGAGACACTCCTTTGCAGACGGAGTTACGGATGGACGAAATCACCGTGGTAAGGCGGGCGGTGGACGGCCTGGTCGGGGGAGACATCGAGCCCCTGCTCAACCTCCTCCCGGACAACGTCGCGTTCGAGGTCGTCGCCGGGGGAGACGAGCCCAACGGCGGCACGGATTGGGGCCAGCAGGCGGTGGCCGACTATTTCACCGCGCTCGGCGGCTTCGCAGCCTTCTGGCAGGTCGACTACACTGTGCGGGGCGACCAGGTGATCGCGTGGGGCAAGGAGAGCTTCACGATGGAGGACATCGGGCTCGAGGGCGGGTGCGAGTTCGCGCTGGTGTTCGATCTCTCCCGAGGCATGATCACCCGGCTTCAGGTGATCGAAGACCTGGAGTCGTTCTTCCGTACGGGCGGTTCCCTGGTCGAGGCCCGGGTGGCATGATCGACAGCGAGTGCTACCGCCCCATCAACCCGGCCAGGAGCGCCCGCGCTCGGTCCACCTCAGGCCGCAGCGACGGCTCGGGATTCGATCGAAGGGCGACGTAGCGGCGAAGCGGCTGTATGGCCGACGCGGTATCGCCTGCTTGAAGCGCGAGGCGCGCCTGCTCCCGAAGGTACGTAGAGTGATACGCGGGACTCACCGGTATCGCGACAAACTCCCGGGCGACCGACCGGCGAGCACCCGGCAGATCGCCGGTCGCTTCCCGAAGCCGGGCGGTGACGAGATTGGTCACTCCCCCGTCGGACGCGACGTTGCTCGCGACGTAGATCGAGTCGGCCCGGTCGAGCAGCGTGACGTAATCCGCCCGGTGCTCCCGCCAGGAAAGCCAGGCCCCGAGCAGGTCGGCACACACGGCCCGATCGTCATCCCGATACACCTCCTGATCCGCGAGACGAGCGGCGTGCAGCCGGTTCCAGCGCGCGTGAACGGCCGCCGAGTCTCCGTGACTGAGCGACCACAGTCCGAGACGACAGTCGGCGCGCATGTGGGCAGCGGCGATGACAGGGTCGGAGGCCTTGGAGGCTCCGGCCTTTGAGAGCGCCCGGACATCCGCGGCGGCGGCGGTCGTGTCTCCGTCCTGGAACAGCGCATCGTCGATCCGCTGCTGCCGCGCCCACCCGGGCCACGGCTCTCCCGACTGCAGGCTGTCGGTGAGCGCTAGGGCCGCGGCGGGACGTCCCGTATTGAGAAGCCAGTCGCGCCACCAGATCCGGGCATCGCGCAGCTTGGGTCCGGTCACCGCACGGCGCCGCATCTCTTCCAGCGCGAGTCGCACGTCTCCCAGCCCAACGCCCTCGGCCTGGCCGACGCCGGCGAGCCAGGGCAGGCTCGGATCGGCCCATCGGTCCAGCCGCCCTCGCTCTCTCGCGATCCCCGCCGAGTCGGCCAGAGCCAGCGCGAGCCGCCACCGAATGTAGTCGGCGAAATCGCCCGAGGCCGTGTCCTCCGCCGACCAGAGCCGTGCGAGCGCCCGGACATCCGTGGTATCCTCGAGATACGATTTCGCGAGCAGCAGGTGCTCGAGCGGCATCACGAAGCTCGAGTCCAGCTCCAGGGCACGGCTGAAGTTTCGTTCGGCGCTCTGGACCGCCTGCGGCACGTCGTTGACAGCGCCGAAGTGGAGCTGCTGGTCGCCCAGCTCGAACCAGGCGTCGGCCACGTCGGGCGCGATTTTCACCGCGTCCTGCCAGGCAGCGAGGACGAGCACCAGCGATGACGGCGCCGGATAGTTGGACCCCAGCCAGGCCCGGAGGAGCGCCGCCCCTTTGGGGCTCAGCTTGGCGCGGGAGGCCCAGGCCAGCTCTTGGGCACGGCGCTTGGACTCGGCGTCGTCGGTGCGATCGGCGGAAGCGAGAAGGTCGAGCGCCGCGAGCGCAAAGGTCGAATCCTCCCGCAGCGCGGCATTGAAATGGGTCACGGCTTCCCGGTATCGGCCGCGCCGGTGCGCCGACTTGCCCTGGAGGTATTCGGCGATCGCGGCCGACGATGAGAGCTCGCCGAGCGTGGTCGTGGCTCCCCGGACCTGACCCGCCAGGAGCTGCGCCGCAACCCGATCCACCATGGCCGGGAGCGAATCGAGCGAGCCGGTTGCCGAGGCTTCGAGCGGACGACCGCTTCCGTCGGTGCGATGGAGCGACGCGCTCAGTTGCACGCTCGATACGGAGCGAACCACACTCCCGTCCAGCGTCAGTCCCGCGCCGGCGCGCCGGGCGGCATCGGTCCCCGCGTCGGGCGACACGGCCATCCCGGGCTGAAAATGCAGATAGCTCAGGACCTGTCGTGTGGGCACCGCATGGACTCCGGCCGAACCGGAGAACTTGACCGCGAGCAGGTCCACGATCCCCTCGGCCAAATAGTCGAGCGAATGGTCCGGGGCGGTCACGCGGAACGGCAGCACGGCGATGGCGTTCGGATCGAGGGGAGTGGCGGCGTGGGCTCCTCGCCGCGCGATGCCGGCGGCGAGAACGACGCCGAGCACGATGACCACCGCGGTCGCCGCGATCGGAACGCGAAGACGGCGCGAAGGCGCGGGCGGCGGGAGCGGTGCGGGAGCGTCGAGCGCCGCGAGCAGGTCGTTGGCGGTGGCGAACCGATCGGCGGGCAGCTTGGCGAGTAGGCGCTGAACGACGTCATCGAGACCGGGCGGCACGGTCTCCCGTAACCGCCGGACCGACGGCACCGGATCCATCAGCCGCTTCGCGACGATCGACTGCGCGGTGGGGCCGGTGTATGGCGGCTCGCCCGCCAACAGCTCGAAGAGCACGCAGCCCAGGCTGTAGAGATCGGCGCGACCATCGAGCGCGGGATCGGCGGCGGCCTGCTCGGGGCTCATGTACGCGGGAGTGCCGAGTGCCAGGCCGGTGTCGGTCAGGCGATCCTGCCCGGTGAGCTCGAGCGCACGCGCCACGCCGAAGTCGGCCAGCAGGGCGTGACCTCCGCTCAGGAGCACGTTCTCGGGCTTGATGTCGCGGTGGACGACGCCGCGCGCGTGGGCGTAGGCCAGCGCGTCGGCGAGCTGGCGGGTCCAGCGAACGACGTCATCGACCGGCTGCGGCCCAGCGCGGCGGAGGCGGTCGCGCAGACTCTCGCCTTCGACCAGCGGCATCGCGAACCAGAGCGCGGCGCCCGCGACACCCGGCTCGGCGGGGACTTCGCCGGAATCGAGGACCGGCAGGATGTGAGGATGCTGAAGCTGCGCGGCGAAGCGGATCTCGCGCACGAATCGCTCGGCGCCGAGGCTCGCGGCGAGCTCCGGGCGGAGGACTTTGAGGGCGACCGGCCGGTCGTGCCTCAGATCGTGGGCGCGGTAGACGATCGCCATGCCTCCGCGCCCGAGCTCACCGTCGATGCGGTACCGATCGGCCAGGTGAGTCGCGAGGCGGGTGAGGATCAGAGCCCGCTCCGGGTAGAGGAATGACTGATATGTTCGCCCGGTGGGCGGAGTCCGGCAAGACCGCGGGTTGCCGCTCCGTAGCGCATGCTCCGGTGCTGACCACGATCGGTCCACATCCTCGATGGTCCTCTCGTCCTCGAGGAGGAAGACTCCGGAACGGCTCGATCGCTTTCGTCGTGGCAGACCCTATGCGTTCCCCCGCTTTGTCCGCCCGCGTCGGGAGACGAGCCGGAGCATTCTCGAGGCCACCCCTCTCTCGCGCACGCCAGCGTCCGGGCTACTCGCGGCGATCCCCGGCAGCGCGGATCAGGGTACCGGCAAGGTCTTCTGGGCAATCCGGAAGATCACGAACTCCGCCGGCTTCACCGGCGCCACACCGATGAGACAGATCAAGCGACCATTGTCGATGTCATGCTGTGTCATGGTGGTGCGGTCGCATCGGACGAAGAACGCCTGATCCTCAGTGATGCCCATCAGGGCGCCGTTGCGCCACACGGTGCGCAGAAAGTTGGTGACCGCCTGACGGACCCGGATCCAGGTCCGCTCCGTGTTGGGCTCGAACACGACCCACTGGAGCCCGTCGTCGATGGATTGCTCGAGGAAGATGAAGAGTTGCCGGACGTTGACGTACTTCCACTCCGGATCGGCGCTCATCGTGCGGGCGCCCCACACACGAATGCCCAGGACCGGCGACTCTGCATCAGGCGCGGGATGGAAGTGCAGCGCGCGCTTGCGTACGCCGGGGGCAGCTCCACGGATTCCGGGTCGCAGGCCCTGCGTCAGTGGGCGCACGACAGCGAGCCCGAGCTGACCCAGGAATCCCTCGAGCTGGTCGCCTGGACCCAGTTGCGGGCTCGTGCCATGGTCTCGGCCCGCGAGATCGTGGACAACAACGCGTGCTGGCAGTGGTGCGGGATTCTTCGCCGGTGACACTGGTGCGCGAGCTGGCGGCGGCCTCGGCGAAAGGCGGTCATGTGCTCCGGAAGCTCCGGGGGCCGCGAGCGCCGGGCCCGCCTGCGGCGCCCCCGGCGTATCTCCTGAGGGAAGCACTCCCGGTTCCCTGGGAGTGCCTCACCGCGGAGTACAAGAAGGCGGAAAGCGCGTTGTGCAAACGTCAGGGCCGGGAGCCCGACTTCCTCGAACCCACGTTCGACCGGTTAGTCGCGTCGGTCGGGCAGACCCTTCGCGGGACTCCATGGCGGAGGATCCAGGCCTCGATAGTGTCCCCGTTGTCCGCGAACCAGGATCGCGAGATCATGGGGAAGGCACTGTATGGTGTCAGCGGGAGTCGGCCCGACGACCCGCGCGCGGCGCGCATCGAGGTGCTGTTCGTCAAGTACCCTCCCTCGATGACCGCACAGATGGGCCCGAGTTATGAAGTCACACTTTTCTTCCGCGCCAAGCGGTGAAGCCATCCTGGAAAGGCCAGTAGTCATCGAGGCCCTGCCCCTACCTGCTCTTCCCCGCCACCCAAGGCACGGAGCGAATGTGACAGCGGGTCAGACAGGCTGGAACAGCTCCTCGAGCCTCAGCGTGAACGGTTGTCTGGCTCCGGCAGGGTGCCACACCAGATGCTCGCGCTCGATGGTTGGAAAACCATCCGAAGGGGTCCAGACCTCGACCGAGCGGTCGTCGCCGTCCACTACCCAATAGGTCCGGACCCCGGCCTCCCGGTAACGGACACGCTTGAGGAAGCGGTCACCGCGCGTGTTGGACGGGCTGAGGACCTCGGCGACGAGAAGCAGGGTGCGGACGCGACTCCAGGTGAGGGTGCGGCCCTCCTCGTGCGGGATCACGAACACGTCCGGCTGAACGAGGACGTCCGGCCCCCAGGAGATATCTGCGGGCGAGGTCAGGACCATTCCGACCGTCTCGATCCGGAGGTAGAGCTCGATCGCGACGCTCAGCCGGTGGACGAGGGCCTGGTGCCAGAGCCGCGGCGCCCGCGTCACCAGTAGTTCGCCGTACACGACTTCGTACCGGTTGCCGTCGTCCGGCATGGCCCGAACCATATCGGCGGTGTAATACACGGGGGCGGCCATGCCCATACGTTCGTCTCGGCGGCGGGAGTCGCACAAGGGGGAGCCACGCTCCACGGTAAGGCAGGACCAGCCCAGGGATGTCAGCCTTGTCGTGCAGCTATGAGCAAATCTCCCTTTTCGTCCTGGTGCCTGTGTACGCCGCCGCTTGACGACCGCAAGGAGAGCGATCTCGCACGCGGTGCTGGACGGCAGAGGTGGGTCGAAGACGCGCCAGAGGACCGAGGTTCTCGTTGAGCGTCTTCGTCCAGCCTGTTGCAACGTGCCGCTTGCGGGGGCCCTCCTTGATCGGGAGATCGTCGGGATCGGCATTCCTTTCCCAAGGCGACCGACGACGCACCCGGCCTCTGAGATGTCCTCGTATCAATCATCGTCGTCATCCCACGACCGGTCGGCCTTGCACTCCTGGCGCAACGAGCGGCGGAACGCGCGGCCGGCGGCCCGCTGCTCCGAGGTGCACTGCGCGATGCTGGTCACGTCCTCCGTCCTGGCCCGGACCCGGGCGCCCCACATGTCGACGAACTTCACCCAGTGCGGGCGAGGGTCGGCGTCGAGGGTCTGCTCGATGAACCGGGCCATCTCCAGGCTGACGAGCCAGGTATCGTACCGGGCTTCTACGATGAAGTAGTCGCCAGGGCCGATCGGCGGTTGGTTCTCCTCGGGCTGCTGCTGCAAGCGGTTCATACGGTCCTCGACGGATTGGCACGGCGGACGACTGACGCCCACGGCCGGGAGTCGCGTCTCGTCCGAGAACGCCACCCACCCGCCGGCCACTTACGTGTGTCTGTCCTGCTCCCAGATGTGATACGCCCCACCGGCGCGGCGCGCGGGCGGGGCGATGAGAGCTCCCGTCGAGGAGGCGGTCCGGATCACGAGGATCCTGGACACACTCCTCCCTGCCGCGCGATTCCACGCTTCTGACGACCTGGCCGTGGGTGACTCGGATACGAGTCGGGTTTGGTACCCTGCATCCATGTTCCTTGCGGCGAGCCGCGGGATCGTGGTTGAAAAACGAAGAGTCGCGTCCACCTGTGACGGAGACGTGGTGCCGTAGCGCCAGGTCTACAATCATCGATGGGACGCGACTCCCGGTCGAGCGGGAAACAGTCTAGCGATCGAGGGTGCGTTGGTCAAGACGCGAGGTTCCGGAGCCTCCGAGCGGCTCCGGCAAGTTGATCCGGGAGCCGCTTCGGCAAGGCTCCGGACTCCATGGCGATGAGGAGCTGCTTTCAGCTCGATCAGATCGTCCAGTCCGCGACCCGCACCGGGACACCTCGCATCGTCACCACCACCGACCGCGACCAGAGACGATCGAAGGGCATCGGGGATTCGAGGAACAGGTCGCAGGTGCCCGTGGAGAACGACCGCGAGGCCGCCCACCAGGACGTAGCGGCCGCCGTTCTGGTTGAGGGCCTCGAAGAGCCGACGTCGCCCCGGCCTCTCGGACTGGGAAGGTTGGTTTCGCCGAGCTCCTGCAACGCGGCGACCCGGATGCCGCCTCGGTGCCGACCGGCTCGGCCTTCCGGCTGGCCAAAGGCGTCCGCACGCTCCATCTTCAGCTCACCTCTACCCCATATCACCATGCCCGAGCTACTCGAGCGCCTCCAGTCCGCGCTGGCGGACCGCTATCGCCTGGAGCGTGAGCTGGGCGCCGGCGGCATGGCGACGGTGTACCTGGCGCACGATCTCCGCCATGGGCGGCGGGTGGCGCTCAAGCTGCTCAAGCCCGAGCTCGCGGCCGTGATCGGCGCCGAGCGGTTCCTGGGGGAGATCCGGACCACCGCCAACCTGCAGCACCCCCACATCCTCCCGTTGTTCGACTCGGGCGCGGCCGACGCCTTCCTCTACTACACGATGCCGTACGTCGAGGGAGAATCCCTCCGCGCCCGGCTCAGCCGCGAGAAGCAGCTGCCGATCGGGGAAGCGGTCCGGCTGGGCGGCGAGATCGCGTCGGCGCTCGACTACGCGCACCGGCATGGCGTGATCCATCGCGACATCAAGCCGGAGAATATCCTGCTGCACGAGGGGACCGCGCTGGTGGCCGACTTCGGGATCGCGCTGGCCCTGAGCAGCGCGGGCGGGAACCGGCTGACCGAGACCGGGCTCTCGATCGGGACCCCGCAGTACATGAGCCCCGAGCAGGCCATGGGCGACCGGGACCTGGACGCGCGGAGCGACATCTACTCGCTGGGCGCGGTGCTGTACGAAATGCTGGTGGGCGACCCGCCGTTCCTGGGCTCGACCGCGCAGGCCATCGTGGCCAAGGTCATCACGGAGAAGCCGACGCCGATCACCGCGTCGCGCGACACGGTGCCGCCCGCGCTCGCGGCGACGGTGCATCGCGCGCTCGCCAAGCTGCCGGCGGATCGGTTCGGTACGGCGGCGGAGCTGGGCGAGGCGCTGGCGGGGCGCGGGCCGGTGACGGGCGCGAGCGCGAGCGCGACCACCGTGATCCAGCGGGCCGCCGAGCCGAGCACGCGCCGGTGGGTGTCGCTCGGGGGCTGGGCGCTGTTCGGGGTGACCGCGGCGGCGCTGGCCGTGCTCGCATCGCGCCGGTCCGGCGTCCCGCCGGATCGGGCGCCGGTCCGGTTCTCGATCGAGCTCGATTCGACCGCGCAGATCAGCGCCACCGATCCCAGGCCGATCATCTCGGCCGATGGCCGGCGCATCCTGATCCAGGCGGTCCGGGACAACCGCCAAGTCTTCTTCCTGCGCGACCTGGGGCGCAACGAGGTCGTGCCGATACCAGGGACCGAGGACGGCTGGCGTCCGTTCTTCTCGCCGGACGGCGGCTGGATCGCGTTCACGTCGGACGGCAAGCTGCGCAAGGTGCGCACTGATGGCGGGGGCGGCGCCCCGATCGTGCTCGCACCGTCGCGTTGGGCCGGCGGGAGCTGGGGCCCGGACGGCACCATCGTCTATTCCGAGAGCTACAACGGCGGGCTCTGGCGGGTGAACGCCGCCGGCGGCGAGCCGACGCGGCTCACGACCCCAGACTCGGCGGCCGGCGAGCTGGCCCATTGGTGGCCGCACCTGCTGCCCGACGGCCGCCACCTGATCTTCACCAACTTCTCGACGCCGATCGAGCGGGCCAGGATCGAGCTGCTCGACCTTCACACCGGCGAGCGCACGGTGCTGGTGCGCGGCGCGGTGGGGGGCGTCTACGCCGCGTCCGGACACCTGCTCTACGGCGTGGGCGACGCGCTGCTGGCCGCGCCCTTTGATCTCAAACGGCTGCGGATCACCGGCGACGCGGTGCCGGTCGTGAGCGACGTCGCGCTCCAGCCGTCGAACGGAGAGCCGGCGTTCAGTGTGTCCGCCTCGGGGACCCTGGCTTACGTCCGCGCATCGGTGTTCAACGCGCCCACCGTGCCGGAGTGGGTCTCCCGCGACGGCCGCGCGCGGCCGCTGCTCACGCGGGCCGGACGCTACGGCTCGCCCGCGATCTCGCCCGACGGACGCCGAGTGGCGCTCACGGTCACCGCGACCGACGGCAACCGGGACGTGTGGTCGTACGACACCGTCCGCGACGTCCTCACCCAGATCACCTCCGGCGACGCCGCCGATTTCGGCCCCCTGTGGATGCGCGACGGCCGGCGTCTGATCTATTCCTCCGAGCGCCCGATCTTCGACCTGTTCACCCGGGCGGCCGGCACGGGCGGGGGCGCGGGCGGGGGCACCCCCGATTCCGCGCTCCTGGTGAGCCGAGCAGACAAATTCGCCGGCTCGCTTTCGCCCGACGGCGGCCGGCTGCTGTACACGGTGAGCGGAAAGACCGGCGATGAGATCTGGTCCGTCGGGCTCGACGGCCATGCCGCACCCGCGCCTCTGCTTCAGGGCCGCTTCAACGTTCGCCATCCCTCGGTGTCACCGGCCGGCGGGTGGCTGGCGTTCGAGTCCGACGAGTCAGGCGGCCGCCCCGAGATCTACCTGCAGTCGTATCCGGATCTTGCCCGCGACCGTCGCCAGGTCTCGACCAAGGGCGGCTCGGAGCCCCGATGGACCCGCGGGGGGCGGGAGCTGGTGTACCGAACCGAGGACAGCCTGTTCGCGGTCACGGTGGATCCCAGGTCAGGCGAGACGGGGCGCCCGACGCCGCTGTTCGCGTATCCGTCCCGACCCCTGCTGCAACAGTGGAGCTACGATGTCGCCGCGGACGGCAGCCGGTTCCTGCTGGTGAGGCAGCCGCGCGAGTCGGCGCCGCGGCGGGTGGAGGTGGTGGTGAACTGGTTGGGGGAGTTGCAGGGGGGGAAGGGGCGGTAGCGAACGCTTCGTTCGGCGGTCACCCGGTCCTGCTGGCCAAACGGCCAACTACCCGTTTCGCAACGGCGATGAATGGCAGCGGTGCCCGTCTAGCCGAGCGCGCGAATCGCCTCCCGCCATACTTCAGGATCGCCCAGCCGGACCGCCCGATCCGCCCCCACGTTTTCGAGCAGCAATCCCAACAGAGTCACCCGCTCGAATCAGCCGACGAAATCCAGAGATCAACGCCGGATCGAGAGCCCGAGCTTCACGCCTCGAGCGGTTGGCGTAGGGATCGGCGCGAGTCCGACCTGGCGCTGCTTGAGCAGCTTCTTGTTGTGACGGTCGCCGCTGAGCCGGCAGTACCATGATGTTCTTCATGGTGACCAGCTATGGTGGGGCTATGACGGGACGGAGCGTGGCCCCCTCGATGTCATCGATTTTGGGCGGCGAGGATCAAAGACCCTATTCCCCGTACATCTCGGTGATGAGGCGACGGAGGGCGCGGGCGTGCTCAGCGGAGAGGGCGCCCAGCTTCCTGCCGAGCCGCGTCTTGCTGATCGTACGAATCTGATCCACGGCGATCTCGGCCTTCCGACCGGCGACGCGGCAGCCAAGGCGTGTGCGCCAGGCAGGGTGAAGCTGGGTGGTGAGAGGGCAGACTGTGACGGTCTGGAGGTGCTCGTTGAGCACGTCGAGGCTCACGATGACGGCGGGCCGCGTCTTCGCCCAGCGGATCTCGTAGCGCTTCACCGCTTGCGTCGGGCCCATGGGACCTGCTCGAGCCCGTCGGCGGCAGCCACGTCCCAGACGGACCAATCTTCCTGCTCCGCCGCCATTTCCCGCGCCGTCTCCTCCCAAGAGAGCTTGGGCAGAGCCAGCGAGGCAGGACGCAGCAGGATCCCGTCGCTCCGCTCTTCCATCACCACCGAGTCGCCGATCCGGTAGCGCTCGAGGGTCTTCGCGGGGATGCGGACGCCGCGCGAGTTTCCGATGCGGGCGACCTTGAGCTCGGTTGGTTCCATGTAATAACAGTAATTACTTCCACCGCATGGTCAAGCCATCCCACGGGTACCAGGCGGCGAGTCGGCGGCGCCGCCGAGCATCATTGGCCTTCCCCGCCCTATCACGATCTCCCCTTTCTCGACCTTCACGCGCTGGGCTTCCTGGGAGTTTACCGGCGACGGCAGTCAGGATCTCGTTGCAGGTCCCTTCCAGTGCGTTTGCCAGGCTGCCGACCACGGGCGCGAAGTCGAACGCGGCGTCGGACCGGTGGTCTCTCGTCGACGAAGTGGCGTTGGGTCGTCGTCACCGGAGGCATGCTCAGCTGGCGAACATTTCTCGCAACACCGAGAGACTCGCTTCGACCGTCTCCGGCGCCAAAGCGCCCAGACGGCGTACCAGGCGCTCGGCATCAACCGTCCGCAATTGATCAAGGACGATGTGGCCCGCACGGCGCTGAAAGCGGCAGGGGATCCGGAAGGGGTATTCGTGGCCGCCTGTCGTCATCGGTGCGACGATCAACGTTCGCAGGTAGTGGTTGAGATCGTCGGGGGACACCACCAGGCACGGGCGGGTCTTTCGGATCTCGCCGCCACGGGCGGGGTCGAGCTCGACCAGATACACGTCGCCTCGACCCACCACCCGCTTCAGCGCCACTCCCACTCCCCTTGATCGAACCGAGTGGCGGTGCCGGCATCGAGCAGGCCGTCTTCGCCTCGCTCGCGCAGGAGCCGCGCGGCCTCGGCCCACCCCGCCCGAATCCGGGACGCGGAGGAAATCACGATGCGTCCGTCCTCGGCGACCAGCTCGACCTCCTCAGTCAGACCTGCCTGCTCGATCAGGGGCTTGGGTAATCGGATGCCGCGGGAGTTGCCGATACGCACGATACGGGCCTTCATGGAGACCTGGCCGGAGAGGAAGTAACTACATTGTAATCACTCCGGCCTTATCGCGCCACCGGCAACAGTATCCTCCCCGACTCCGACTCCTGCAATCAAACACGCACGACACTGAGCCTCATTCCGCACACAGACCACGATCTAGGGCCGCCTTCCGCCGCCGCATGTAGTCTGCTTTCAAGTCCATGTTCGCCATCGCGCGGGCGCCCGTCTGGAGCCGGAGGCTGACAGCGGAGCACAGGGTGGTCTACCGGATGCTGGAGGATCGGGTGGATTTCCTTCAGGGACGGAATCACTACTGATCCATCAGACCGGCCGGAACAGCTCCTCGATAGTCATCGTGAACGGTTCTCTTGCTCCGGCGGGGTGCCAGACCAAGCGCTCGCGCTCGATGAGCGGAAAGTCGTCTTCAGGAGTCCAGACCTCGACGCTCCGGTCATCGCCGTCCACCACCCAATAGAGCGGAACACCGGCCTGGCGATAGCGGATACGCTTGAGAACACGGTCGCCCCGGGTGTTGGATGGGCTGAGGACTTCCGCAACGAGCAGCAGAGTACGGACGCGGCTCCAGGTGAGGGTTCGGCCCTCCTCTTCCGGTATCACGAACACATCCGGCTGTACCAGAACGTCCCGACCCCAGGAGATGTCCGCCGGAGAGGCCAGCACCATGCCGACAGGCTCGGTCCGGAGATAGCGGTCTATGGCAACAATCAGCCGGGTAACCAGGGCCTGGTGCCAGAGTCGTGGTGCGGGCGTCACCAGCAGCTCGCCGTACACGACCTCGTACCGGTTGCCATCGTCGGGCATGGCCCGGACCATATCCGCGGTGTAGTAGACGGGGGCGGCCATGCCCATACGTTCGTCTCGGCGGCTGGGGGAGCACAAGAGGGGGCCACTCCCCACGGTAGTCCGGAAGCGGCCCCTCGACGTCAGCCATTTCGCGCAGCCACGACCGAAGCTACTCGTCAAGCGTCTCTTTTCGGCCGCCCCCGCCGGCTGAGCTGCTGCCGGTATGCGCCTAGCAGTTCAGTACCTACGACGAGAAAACGGTGATCTACCGTGGCCCATGCTGGTCCGCCACCGCGCCGCATGGGCATACGAAGCTCCCGGACACCGCGAACGTGCGATCCTGGCCCACCATGCTCCAACTCCG
Organism: uncultured Gemmatimonadales bacterium; assembly: GCA_963722825.1. Classification (GTDB taxonomy): domain Bacteria; phylum Gemmatimonadota; class Gemmatimonadetes; order Gemmatimonadales; family GWC2-71-9; genus CAVVWJ01. The sequence goes on along the minus strand of CAVROI010000002.1, from coordinate 487,900 downwards.
CCTGGGAGAGGAGCGTGAGTCCCACGGTCTTGCAGGCGGACGGTTACCGGTTCTTCTTATGCTCGGGACAAGGACGAACCGGTCCATGTTCACGTTGAGAAGGCTGACGGGCGAGCCAAATTCTGGGAAAGCACCGCGATTACCCGTCTTATCGAGGAGCACTATCAGGAGCTCGTGGATGGCTGGCACGCCTTTTTTCGAACCACGGATCGTGAGGGCGACGGCGACTAGCACGCACCTCACGGTCACGCTCAACGACGATCGTCAGGTCACCGTGCCGATCGAGTGGTTCCCCCGGCTCCACCGGGCTGCGCCCGCACAGCGCGAGGATTGCAGGATCATCGGTGGAGGGTCCGGCGTTCACTGGCCACAGGTCGACGAGGATGTCTCGTTGGAGTCCCTGCTCCATCCGGAGCGGATGATTTTCGAGGGTGGTCGCCGCATCGAGCCACGCGCTTCGACCTCTTAGCTTCCCTCCGCATACTGAATCAGCCGACACAGCAGGTTCACCAGCCGCATCTCCTCCACCGACCGACACCGCGCGCTGAGCCAGCTCGGGCGACCCCACCACGATCGCCAGCGCCTGGGCCCGCGAGATCGCGACGTTGAGACGGTTGGGGCTCAGCACGAACTCGGCGCCGCGCGGGGCATCCTCGATGGTCGAGGCGCAGAGGGAGACGATCACCACCGCGGCCTCCTGGCCCTGGAAGAGATCCACCGATCCCACCTTCGCGCCGGCGGGTAGCCGAGCTTTGAGTGCGCGAACCTGCATGTTGTAGGGCGCGACGACGAGGATGTCGTCGAGCGTCACCCGTCTCGGCCCGCCCTTCTTGTCCACGACCTTCCGAGTGAGCAGCTCGTCCACGATGCGCGCCGATCGCCTCCACCTCCTCGTCGCTGCTCTGCTCGCACCCATCGTGGTCCACTGGGACCCATACGATTCCGGTTTCCGCCGTCACCATCGAGGCGCCCTTGCCCCGGATGACCCGGTGGCCGGCCGTGGAGGCGTCGCTGTGGAGGCGGCCCTCGTAGATCGCATCGGAGATGAAGCCGCATACCCCTTGGTGCATCCGGTAGGACTTGCCGAGGAGGATGCCGAGCTCGGGGGGGACGGTCTGGTGGTCCTGGAGCAGGTATTCGAGACATGACATGCCGGACTCGCCGGGATGGGTGCCCTGGGTCGGCTGGGCGAGCTGCATCTGGTCGCCGACGAGGATGAGGTTCCGGGTCGAGGTGCCGACGGCGACGGCGTTCGCCAGCGAGAACTGTCCCGCCTCGTCGATGAAGAGGTAGTCGAGCTTCGCTTCCATCTCGGGCCGGCTGAAGGCCCAGGCGGTGCCGCTCACGAGCGAGCCGGGAGTAACGCTTGCCGCGATCTCTTTCGAGTCGATCAGGGCGACGGCACCGCTCGTGACCAGCTCCTCGTCCTCCTCGCCTTCGCTCTTCTCGACCTTGAAGATCCCGCCGGACCCGCCGGTCTTCTTCCGCTCGTGCACCACGGCGGCCAGGAGGTTGAGGATCACCTTGTGGCTGTTGGCCGTCACGCCGACCTTGTGGCCCTCCTTCATCAGCTTCGCGATGATGGCGGCCGCAGTGTACGTCTTGCCGGTGCCCGGCGGGCCCTGGATGCAGAGGGTGGTCCGGTCGAGGCGCTGGGCGAGGGCGACGACTCTCTCGAGAAAGCCCTCGCCCTCCTCGACCAGGGTGCCGCCTTTGAATCCCGCGACCCGGGGCGCCTGGCGCCGGAGCAGGTCGTCCACCGCCTGCGAGAGGACCCTGCCCTCCTCCCACGCGGTGGCGTAGCGCCCGATCGCCCGCTTGATCGGGACCGCCGAGATGAAGTCGTTGGGGATGAGGCAGAGCGAGTCGGGCAGCGATCCCTGCTTGCCGACTTTGAGCTCGAGCAGGCCGTTCTCCTGGTCCATCGTCAGGATCTCGCAGCCGAGGTCGTGGCGTCCGGCGACGAAGCACTTCGACCCGGCGCGCATCTTCGTCTCCTGGTCGGGGTCGTAGCGGTACCGGCAGGCCCATGACTGCTTCTCACGCCGCTCGGCCGCATCGGTGCGGGTGAGATTCGCGAGACAGTCGGCGTCCTCCTCCAGCGTCTCCCACGTCCGCGTCGTGGCGCTCGAACATCCGCCACCACATCGGCTTCTCCTCCCGCCGGTGGAACTCGACCAGCCATCCGATCAGCCGGTCGAGCCGCCCGCCTTCGTCCTCCGGCGGCAGCGCCCTGCCCCGCGCCACGAGCCGCTTGGCCACCTCGTCGATCGGCTCCGGCTCCTCGTCCTTCGGCGTCTTCTCGTTGGGGTCGGGCAGCCAGGCGATCCCGGCCTCGCGCTGCCGCTCGAGCAGCCAGTCGCGAAGGCCGGCGGTGGAGCGGCAGTCGGTCTCGTTGTAGTCGCGGATGCGCCGCAGGATGGGCGACGACTGCCAGTCCCTTGCCTCGCCGCGGTCGAGCCAGCGCTGGTACTCGACCGTGGATCCGCCGGCCGACACGATCTCGTCCTGGCGAGCGGAGAGGTAGAGGCGCTCGACGTCCTTGAGCGAGTAGCTCGGCGTCCCGATCACCATTCCCTGCCGGACCACGGTGTAGAGATCCACGAAGACGTCGCCGCGGAGGAGGTCGTCCACCTCCGCCTCGCGGGTGCCGTACTTCCCCATCAGCCGCTTGACCGCGGCGGTCTCGTAGGCGTTGTAGTGGTAGATGTGGAGATCGGGGTGCCGCCTCCGCCGCTCCACGACCCAGTCGAGGAATCCCTCGAGGGCGCGCTGCTCCTCGGCCGCGTCGTGGGCCCACCAGTCGTGGAAGGCGGGCGTCTCGCCCTCGGGCACCGAAGCGCCGAAGAGATACTCCAGCTTCTCCCGCCCGAAGGGAAACCCCTCCATGTCGAAGAACACGTCGCCCGGACTGGGCGGCGGGAGCAGCGCGAGGCCGCGGCGCGGCTCGTCGTCGGAGATGCGGCGGAAGTCCCACGCGGGCGTGGCGGCGCCGTGTGACCGGACCTGGAGCGCGGCCTGGAGCCGGAGCCGCTCGAAGACCGGCGGCTTCATCCCAGTGACGCCTTCGAGCATCGGTACCGGCGAGGGCGTGGAGCGTCGTGATCGCGGCCTCCTCGAATCGCCGGATCTGGCGGCGGGTGATGTTGGCGACGAGGCTCAGGTGGTCGGAGTCGGCGAGCAGCTTCTCCGCGGCGGTGCTCCAACTCCCCCAGCCCCGGTCGAGCGCCGGGTCGGGATGGTTATCCGCGGACCACGCCTGCTGAAAGGCGAGGAAGGATTGCTTGAGCCGCCGGTAGTAGTAGAAGAAGTCTCCGGTCCGGAAGCGCACCTCCTGGTCGTCGCCGAGCACGAACACCAGCTCCGCCGGTCGCGCGCCCTGGATCGCCTCCAGCATTTCGGCGTAGCAGCAGAGCTGCACCAGGAAGTACGGCTTGGCCGACCGGGCGAGCTTGGTGTCCCACGGATCGTAGAGGTAGTCGCCGAGCCGAGAGGTGCCGGAGGCGCGGACGAGGAAGTCGGGGTAGCCGTGCCAGTCGCCCCAGGTGAGATGGCCCTGGTAGATGACGGGCGCGCCGGCATGCATAGCGAGGAGCGTGTCGGCGGCGGCGGAGTCCCCCTTCCTGATCTCGGCGAGTCTGGGCTCGCGTGCCTTCAGCCGGGCGAGGTAGCGGCTCTCGTGCTCGTCGCCCATCCGGGCGGCGAGCTCCATCTCCTCGTCTACGTCGGGCGTGAGCCAGTCGAGGCTGCTGGGCCTTGGCTTCCCGGCGCGGTCGCGCTCGGCCTTGAGCCGGTCGCACCACGCGGCGAAGTCGCCCTCGAGGTAGGAGATGAGGTCGCGGGGGGAGAAGCGGAGGGTGCCGTCGGCGGTGTGGTTCACGGGCGTATCATCGGGGTAGTCCCAAGGTACAGAGCGAGCGTCCAGCAATCAGGGCTGAGAATAGCCGGAGGGTGTGACGGTCGAGGCCGCCCACAGTTGCGTTGTTGGCGCAGGTGACACAGGGAGCTGCTTCCTGCTCCTGCAGATTGACGCCACGAATACTTTGATACCCTGCGCGGTCAGCTGTTGAATCCCCTATACTCGTAGTAAAATCAGGAGCGTGAGAATGGCTAAGATATCATCGGTCCGACGTCTGGGAATCCGCGTTACGGGAAAGATCTTGGCGCAGCGATGGGGGGTGAGAGTCCGACAGGCGCTGTACCACAAGGACGGGACGTGGTATAACAACCTAGAGCATTTTCCTGGCGCCCTCTTCGACCCTGACGGGTTTATCGTCTTTCACAGCGAGGGTGAGTATCGCGCCTGCAGACGTTTGGCCATAGGCAAGGAGACAAATGTGCGGCAGGGTATCAAGTCGATACCCGGCTACCAACGAGGTGCCCGCTAGCCCGTTGCCAGATCGCTCCTACGCCTCAGGGTTAAAGCTGTGGATTAGCTGGCTCCAGGTGACTCTCCGCGGGCTCCCATAGTCACTCTCCCCCAAGGTCTCCGCAAGTCGTTTCTCAAGCCAGTGCTCGTCCCATCCTGGCTCCGCCCAATTTGACACTTCCTCCGTGAGGCGTAAGCAGTAGTACCTGGTCCCTCCAGGCTCGGGATAGCCAATGTCGCGGAGCTCGTCCGCGCTCATCGTCTCGATGTACTTACCTACGCGCCAGAGGCTCAGACCGGTCCCAAGGCCGCTGCCCCGTAGGAGAAGAACCTCACAATCAAGAAGGTCGCGTGATACAGATCCTCGTCTTCCATCCGCGCGCAAGTTGTAAAATTGGGCTTGTCGGATCCACTCGGCATGAGCGATGCTCTTTACGAACCCGATGAGCACCTTTGTATCGGCCGGTGGTGCGGAGAAGAGCGGACCAGGGGTGAGGCCCTTCTTTGCCTTACTGCCCTTGTAAATGCGGCTGTTCCAGAAGCGCATCCGCTCATGTTGTGAGGCCTGACGAGCAGCATGGGTTAGAATGCTATCCATGAACCCGCGAAGTGCCTCGGTTCCTTCTGTCTGCCCTGAGCCAGTCGGCTTGAGTTTGAAGGCACCTAATCCAGGCAGGATCTCTGTGTAGGTACGTCGTAGCCGAGTCTGAGTTCCGGGGTAGAGCACGTACGCGCCGGAGGAGAGCCGGATCGCGTCTCGGTACGCGTGCATCTTTAGTAAGTCTTCGCTCTTCGCCGCGGTTGCCACGGCGTTGGCCTGATGCGTCGCCAAGGGCCGTGCTTGGCCAGAATCTGAGCTGCTATCCTCGTCCATCAGGTCCTTGATCCGCTCGACTCGGTACTTCGCGTCGAAGTGGACCCAGATCGGCTCGCAATACTCCAAGGCCCCGGGTTCGGGGCTGATTCTGATGGACATGTCTGGCCTCATACCTACTGACCACGACCCTTCCGAGCTACTGTCCAACGAGGAGCCAGGGCCTTGAAAACCTTTGTTGTACCACATCTCAACGTCCAACCTGCGCCCGAGGCGAACGGCCCCACCCGTCAAGCGCGTGCGCTCACCTTTGCGCAGGTCCAACCCTATCCCATCCTCGGACACCTTCAACAGATCCTTGAGATCGAAACCTATTCCACAAAGCTCCCTTAGGAGCTTTGCGAGTTGGATGTAGGCCCAGTACTCATAGAGTGTTGCCACATCACGCTGCCCGGCTCTAAATACCTCATCCCCACCCGCCCAGGATAAGCTCGCTGCTACCTCAACCTGAGCAAAGGCTCGCAAGACATCTCGGTAGCCTTCTTGCTTTTGGAGAACCTGATTGCCTCCGGGGAAGAGGGAAAGGCTCTCCACCTCCCGGAACAGTTCCTCGGAAAGCAGTGCATCCAATTCCCCGAGAAGCTCTTGGCTCTCGCGAATACCCCGTTCCACCGATAACCCGGGCGGCAGGATAGACATAGCGTCGTTCAGCCGCTGGACACACTCCCGCCAGCGCTGAAGAGCAAACTTCACAAACTGATTCGGAAGATTGTCGAGGGTTGATTCGGTCCGTTGTTCGAGTATCCGGGAGGGAACGCCGATGCCGGCGGGGCCGTCCGGCCAAGGTTCCCGAGGGCCCATCCTGCTCAGTTCACGTGAAAGGGCTCGATGGCCACGCATGCCTTGCCCGGGCCGGCGCAATTGATCCACTCGTTCCCACGACTCATATGGCCTCGCTAGAATCTGGTAAACCGCAGCTTGAAAGATGTGACCAGTGAAGAGGCTTTGTAGAAATGCAAAGCGCTGATAGAGCGTTAATGGATCGCCATCAACAGCGGGAACGAACGTTTGCCCCGAGGCGGCGAACCTGTCCATGACCGCCTCTGTGGCGGCCTCAGCTACATCAGCAATCATCTGCCTGTATTCGTCGAGGTAACCAAGCTTTCGCGCTCGTACCTCGAAGGCGGCAGTGCCAAGTTCTATAGCTCCTTGAAACACCTTGACCTTCACCCCTCCCGTGTAGAGTCCCGGGCGAACACGACCAGTACGTCCGGTATCGTCGTCAGGGGCGAACATCTCCTTAGGCTCAACCGATACCGCCTGCGAATTTGCAGCGCCAACGATTGCGTACCGATACTCTACACTCTCGAGGAGCTGGACTGCCTCAAGAAATCGGTCAGCCTCCGGTACGCCACGACAATCGAGAAGCGGCGGACAGCGTTGATCGATGGCCGTCTCAGGCAACAAAGTAAGGTGTAGTCTCGCAGCCGAACGGCCCTGCTGGTCGACCAGATCGAGTGCGACATCCTTTGGATGGACCATGGGCTCGGCGTTTCAATCCGTAAAGCTGGTGAACTGATTCGCTTGAAGCGTGCGCATCATCCGCTTCACCTTACTAAGGGATAATGGGAGGCGAGCCTCTTCAATCTTCGCGCTCCCGACGTCGAACGCGCTTGACTTACCTGGATCCGCGCCCCCGATTGAGTACGTGAGCGTCATGCAGAACTCTCCTAGCGCGCGAAGGGCACCCTCGACGCGTTTCCTGGAGCCGTGGATTCGGGGAAGGATCTTCTGCAACAGCTGTCGATCGAGCGCAGCATCGAGGGATGGTTCACCAGCTTTCTCATGTAGAGCGGAGAATCGGACGGCTTCGTAAAACACTCGGTGCCCAAATTCCAGGGAACTCTCACTGAGCAACTCGTGCAGTTTGCGGAGATGATCTGTGTAGGCTGTGGTCCAGGTTGCTTCGTTCTTGATGTGCCAGTCTTCCTGACGGGCGATCCTCAGGAAGCCACCAGCGAGCCCCGGATCGCCGTGGTCAATACTGACTGGCTTCTTGGCCATCGATGACAGCGAAGCCGTATCTACTCGGAACTCAAAGGTGTTGGCTCGATCTAGAACTTTAGGAGAGAATAGATAGGTGGTTTCATCCACGTTTACGGTTCCAATTACAAACAGATTTTCAGGGAACGCCAGCTTGCTCTCGCGCCCAGATTCCTGAACCCACACGCCATCGTTGTTGCGCTCGAGATTGGGCAGACAGCCCTCGGACGTCTCGATCCCTGAGAGGGCGTCCGCAAAGTAACGCTCGACGTGCGCTAGGTTCATCTCGTCCAGAATTAACGCATAGGGTCGAGAGGGATCTCGAGCGGCCTTGAGCATGAACTCCAGCGACTCAGGAACTGACCACCCTTGCCGGCCATCCTTTGCCTTCCGCAAGGCATCCTCGTACCCGAACAATGCGTCAGGTCCGGTCCAGTCGGGCCGCACTGCGACGACCTTGTATTGTTCTCGGCCAAGCCATTGCCCGAACTTGATAGCGATCTGACTCTTGCCGGATCCCGAGAGACCGGTAAGAATCACAAATCGCTTCGTAGCCAGACTTACGATAAAGGCTCGTACTAATTGGAGGTGCGCAGGGCCAAAGTCTAGGTTGGCGGCACGCAAGGCCTGAGAGAATGCGCTCACCATCGCGGCGAGATCCTCCCGCGGCGGCGCCAGAGGTGGTTGCGGCGGTGCACGCGTTTTCGGGGTTACAGCACTTCCTAAAAGCGAACGGCCGCTAAGGGCTACGTACGACTCTTCCAGAACCGCCACAAGCTCCGCCGGCGCAGGGGTCAAATACGCCCCCTGGTTCAGTGAGGGTTCCCGATTGTAGAACAAGTTTTGCGCCCCTTGATCGAGGAGCGCTACAAGCTGCTCCTTGTAAGGGCTGGCGAAAAAAGTCTCTCTGAGCAGTGGAGGATCCAGCTCCCGAAAATCTTGAAGTTGGATCTTGTAGGACGGGCGATCATTCCAGTTGGTATTTGGAAGACCGTTGAACTCCTCAAAGACCTTGGCGGCAACAGATACTCCAGTGAATCCTTCGTTGTCGGTGAGGTGCAGGACGAGGTCACCAGCCTGGACATCCCTCATGAAGTGGTAGATGTCGCCGCCACCCTGATTGCGCTGTGGTGACCAGAGCATCTTCCCCAGTGCATAGTCGCCGCTAAGACGGTCTTCCCTACCCTGTACATGAGTCTTCTCGATCCAGACGCGGCGCGCGAGAAGTTCCTCTTCATCCTCACCTTCACCTTCTGGCGGTTCTACGGGCTTGTTCGGATCCCATTGCGCCCAAATTTCCTCATCATAGAAGTCGAAATGCGGGCGTCCGGATGCTTCTTGTAAGCGCAGCCGAATGGCGTGAAGCGCATCGTCGAGATCTGAAGGGTCGCCCGCCTTGCTGAACTTCTTCACCACGAGCTGCTTCTGTTTCAAGCTGGCTATGCGTTCGACTTTGTCCGGGAATAGGAGGTGAAGGAGGATCTGTTTGCCAAGGTGACTCTTGTGCTCACTCCCGGTTTCGATACGGTCAGCGACCTGTTTACAGACTTCAAGGTCCATGGCATCCAAGCCATCTGCTAAGAGTGCCCTGGCAAACTTGAGGTAGAACGCGACGTGCCAAGGGCGCCCGGTGTTGTAGTAGGTCCCGGGATAACCAACTCCACTGGCCTGGTACGCTGCCTCGACTTCTGGGAGGGCAGGCGGGTTCCCACCGATCTGCCAGCCAACTATCTCTCGGAGACTCGCCAACTTAGTGGCGGCCGTGATCTTAGCGGGATACAAGAAATAGAAAGCCAGGACGTCGCTCGCGATGCGATGGATAACTGGAGCCTGTCCCTCCAGCTGGTCGTGCAGCTTCTCCAAAAAGGGCCGCGCACTGAGGTCAGGCTTGCCGACAAATGCCTGAATCATCCTGTCCAGGTTACCGAGAATCCAGGCTGGCTCAGCAGGCCATAATAGAGACTTCTGGTTTAACAGACATCGGCTGCGGAATTGGTCGGCCGCGGAATAAATCGCGTCCTTACCAGGGTAGCGAGCCACCTGTTGCCTCCCACAGTTGGACCGCTCTCAAAACACTGGATGCACAGGGGCTCGAACCCGCTCAGCGCAGAGAGCAAAAGGAAATGGGTGCCAAAGAAAGGATTCTCGGGGCTGACTCCAGGCGATACGGTCTGGGCTATCTGTATAGATCGCTTTGTCTTACCAAACGCACAAGCTGGCACGCCCAGATCAGTGGCCTGCCAACCCTGTTTTCAGCAAGTCGGGCCGATCCCTAGGCCTCCTGCTCGCAAGACCAAGAAGCCTTTCGGCAACCCCCTTCCAAGGGCGAGGCGGTCTGGTCGAATACTCCATTTCTACGATCAGAGTCGAACTAGGTGACCGTCAGGAGTCGCCCTCGAGGAAGGAGCTGAGGACGCGCGAGGAGAAGGGGAGTAGGCTGTTGGGAAGATGTACCACGAGGTCCCTTCTGGCCTAGAAGGACCGTTTTCTTCTAATGTGAGTTGGAGGGGCGCCAGCAATAGAAGGTGGGTCTCGGTGATGCCGTAGCTCGCGCACCTGGGCGCCGGCCGCGGCCTCGTGCAGAATGGCGACAATCTGTTCCGCGGTGAATTGACTGGCCTTCATGGGTCGTCCCCGCCTCGCGGCGGCTCAGGACTCCCAACCTACTGACTGGCTCCGCTCACAGGGAGAGGACCAACACGACCGCAAGCCAGGCGCCATGCGCGGGGGGCCTGCCCCTATCTGTGCTTCCCCGCTTCCCAGTTCGCCTTGGATACCATCCCGCTCAGGACCACCGTTGCCAGGGGTAAGCAGAGCAGGAACCTTGCTAGCGGCCGCAAAGGGTTCATGCGGAGAACCTAGGGAGGGACCGTTGATAGTTGGTCGTAAGCCCTTTCCTCATGGTACTTTGGCCGAACCCGAGCCAGCTGCTGGAACGCCCAACACCCCGACGTCAACGAGCTGATTGCGAAGGCGGGTTGGGGTTTCCCGGTCGATGCGCTGCTGGTGAACACCGGGGTTTCTTATCCTCAACAGATCATCGATGATCGCAGGGAAGGCTAGCCAAGAACACCGCCTTGGGGGAGCTTGGCGCGGCAGGCACTTAGAGGGGCAACAGATGAGGCCGGAGGCGGAGACCGCCGTACGTCAGAGCGAGAGCGGCGAGAAGGTCGAACGCCGCGGGTCGCACGGCGGAAGAAGCTGTTGTTGTGCTCAGGGTGGGTCCGATTTCCACTCTCCAGCCCAACAGGCCTGCGAAATCTTATCCACGAGTACGGCTCTTGTTGGGAGTTGCCTAATCGGTAGTATTTTAGAGAATCCCTTAAGCTTACGTTCCCCTTCTTCAACTATCATAGCACAGGCGCGGTCCCGTACAGGCAGTCCTGGCAGAGCCCAAATGGTATTCCTCGCCGACGAGAGAGGGCGCGTGACCAATAGTCACACGAAGGCTCCGGATGAAGAACTGGACGATCTAGGGGTCCCGACCGGCGTTGAGGACGAGAAATCACTAGATGAGCGAATCGCTGAGCCATTCGACCCGGAAGACATAGATGTTCAGACAAGGGTGATGACAGTCAACCTTGTGCTGTCTCGCCTGAATTCCAAAGCAATGGACCTAGCCCCTGATTTTCAGCGCAAGATGGGCATCTGGAATGACGCGAGAAGAAGCAGGCTTATAGAGTCTCTCTTGCTACGAATACCGCTTCCTAGCTTCTACGTTGCCGAAGAGAAGGATGAAACGTGGGAGGTAGTGGATGGCATCCAGAGACTATCGACGATCGCACGGTTCGTTTCCCCTCACCTAGTTCAGGGCCAATTGTTTGCCCTCAGTGATCTTGAGTATTTGTCGACATTTGAAGGTTTAAAGTACAGCTCGTTGCCTGGCGAGTTGCAGCGGCGCATTCAAGAGACAGAGCTCGTTTTTCACGTGATCCGCTTTGGTACGCCCGATGAGGTCAAGTTCAACATCTTTGCACGCATCAACACCGGCGGCATGCCACTTAGCTATCAAGAGCTGCGTCATGCAATGATACCAGGCCAGGCGCGCTCAATACTCGCCACTCTAGCCGCGTCGAACGCATTCATTCAGGCCACCGACCATAGCGTGCGGCCCGACCGCATGGCGGATCGCGAAATGGTGCTCAGATTCTTGGCATTCCGCATGCGTCCGTATTCCGACTACTCGGCGAATGATCTAAATCAATTCCTGCTCGATGCCATGAAGAGCATCAACACTTTGAGCAGCTCTCAGCTCGTCGAGCATGAAACTGCCTTTGAAAATGCCATGCGCGCTGCGACACAGATCTTCGGCAACGATGCCTTTCGCAAACGATTCTCCAAGAATCAGGGTCGCTCACCGGTGAACAAGGCTCTCTTCGAGGTGATCGCCGTAAGCCTCGCAGCGCTTGATCAGGATGCGATTGCCACACTAGTTGCCCGTCGCCAGGACGTTCAGGAGTGCAACCTGCACACCTTGGTCCGCCTGCCCAACGGCGTGTTCAATCCCTACACCGGCATCAAGACCAACCTGCTGTTCTTCACCAAGGGCCGGTCCAGCGAGCACGTCTGGTACTACGAGCACCCCTATCCCGAAGGCGTCAAAAGCTACAACAAGACCAGGCCGATGCGCTTCGAGGAATTTGAAACTGAGACTAGTTGGTGGGGCAGCGAGGCTGACGGCTTCGAGCGCGCGAGCAGACCGAACAGGCCTGGAAAGTGCCGGTTGCCGACATTATTGCGCGCAACTACAACCTCGACATCAAAAACCCCCACGTCGGCGAACAAATCAGCCACGACCCGGACGAATTGTTGCAGGAATACCAGCAACAGCAAAACGCCATCGCCGGCTTGCGCAACCAGCTCAAGGACATCCTGCACCAGGCACTCATCCGGGGCGGGGAATAGCCATGCACGAGGTCATTACCAACAAGCTCGACCTCTGGACCTTGGCGCTGCTGACCAACTCGACCACTGGCCGGTACGGTAATGGCAAGCAGGAAGCCTACGGCATCAGGAAACTGCGCGAGCTAATTTTGGAACTGGCGGTACGTGGGAAACTAGTGCCGCAAGACCCACAAGACGAGCCGGCGAGTTGCTGTTGGAAAGAATTGCGAAAGAAAAAACAACGGTTAGTGAAGGAAGGGGCGCTTACAACACAAAATCCGCTGCCAGAAATTACTAATGCGAGGGGTATTTGACTTACCGAGCGGCTGGGTATTGTCTCGTCTGGGTGAGGTCTACAAATTACGGGATCACAGAAAAAGCAGAACACTGAAGATGTTGACGAAGATACCTGGGTTTTAGATCTGGAGGATGTCCTGGAAAAAGTTAAAGTCTTAGCTTTTGCAGAAGAATCGTTTTGCCGAAAACCCATTTCTGAGCTCATAAAATCGATCCTGCCAGCAGCGATGTTATTTAGGAAAATTGCGTCCTTATCTAGATATGGTCCTCGTTGGCTTGATGAGGATTGGGGTATGCACAACCGAAATGGCTCCAGTCCGGGGATACATAGACATATCTCCGTTCATCTAAGACTGGTAATGAAGACGCCCTATTTTATCAACTACTGCAGATGATTCATACTCATGGGATGAATTTGCCAAGCACTTGGCACGACAAGTCGCGCATGGCCTTATTCCCTTTGCCCCATTGCCGAACAACACCGCATCGTCGCCAAAGTCGACGAACTCATGGCCCTGTGCGACCAACTGGAACAACAGCAAACCCAGAGTATCCAAGCCCACGAAACCTGGTCGAAATCCTGCTCAGCACGCTCACCCGGCGCCGAATCACAAGAAGAACTGAGCGAGGCCTGGTCCCGCATCGCCAACCACTTCAATACCCTGTTCACCACCGAGCACAGCATCGACCAACTCAAACAAGCCATTTTCCAACTCGCCGTGATGGGCAAACTCGCGCCGCGGGGGCCCGACGACGAAGACGTTCAAGCTCTGTTGGCGAGAACCGACCAGCGTCGTCGCGAAGTGGCAGAGACGGATAGACGAGCTGACGTCCGTCCGCAGCCCATACTCTCAGCAGAGGCTCGCTGGGAGGTTCCAGACACGTGGACTTGGCGAGGGTTAGCAGACTTGGTGTTGTTCGTTGACTACCGAGGCAAGACACCAGCGAAGCAGTCCAGCGGAGTGCGCTTGTTGACCGCCAAGAACGTTAGAACGGGGCGGATTGATTTGTTTCCCGAGGAGTTCTTGTCGGAAGAGGAATACATGTCGTGGATGACTCGGGGATTGCCCAAGGCTGGCGATGTGCTTTTCACGACTGAAGCTCCAATGGGGAACACTTCCGCTGTGCGTAATAAGGAACGCTTTGCGCTCGCGCAGCGTGTTATCTGTTTCAAAAGCTATGGCGCGTTAGATCCTGCTTTTACTCCTTCGTTCTGCAAATCTTGAGTACTCAATTCCAGCACATTTTACGAGGAAAAAATAGCACGGGAATGACCGCAAAGGGCATCAAGGGTTCGAAGCTCAAGCAGCTACCGGTCGCCGTGCCGCCGCTCGCGAACAACGTCGCATCGTCGGCAAAGTCGACCAATTGATCGCCCTGTGCGAGGCACTCAAGACGCGCCTCGCCGAGGCCCAAATCACTCAAATCCAGCTCGCGGACGCCGTCGTTGCGCAGACCGTTGCCTATAGGACGGCCATGGACGAGAACGTCGAAACCTTGTGCGACCGCGATGAGCAGAGGCTGTTCGGTGTGACTGTCGACATCCCCAAATTGGAGTCGCGTCCTGGCGCCCTCCAAGTTGCCTGGGCACGTCTCTTTGAGGCGCTTGTCGCGGGGTTGACGAAAGCATTGGCCACAACGGACGCGAGCGGTCAAGCGCAGCGCGGCATTCAATGAAGTTACATCGCCTGTGGGTCAAGGACTACAAGAACTTGCGCAACAGCGAGATCGCGTTCCCGCAGCCCAAACTGCTCAATGCGGTCATTGGGAACAACGGTAGCGGCAAGTCGAACGTGATAGAGGCGATTCTCCACATTCTCATTGGCGTTTACTTCCAGAAGGCGCCACCGTTCGACTTTAGGTTTGAGTTCGAAGCGCAAAACCGTCGCGTCTCGCTGATGGGTGAGGATCGCAAACTGTCGGTCCTCGTGGACCACGATCCAAAGCCCCTGGAGTTCTTCGCCGAACGCCTTCGTGAGGGGGCTGCACAGGTCTATTACCCCGAACTGACGTTTGTCTATTACTCGGGCGAGTGCCAGAGGGTCAGCCGATTGATAGCCAGATATCGGCGACATTTCGAGCGCCTGACACGCGAGCCAGAATCGGACAGACAGAGACCCCTGTTTGTTCAGTCTAGCAACGCGCAGGCGCAGGTGATCCTACTAGCGTTGTTTGCCCATGGTCATCTCGGTCTACTCGAGCGCCTGGGCATAAGGAGGGTAGCCGGCGTCAGTGTCGTTCTCCGGTCGCCGTCAGGCTTTGACCCAGAGAAGCACGAACCCAAGCTCTGGAACACGGTGGGTGCAGCGCGCAGGGTCGTCGCCGCAATGGACGAGACTGCCTCATCGCAGGAGAGTCGGCGACTCGACCGCCGAACCGCCAAAGCCGCCGAGGAGGTCTAGCGTATACCGAGCAGCGTACATACCGCTTCAGTGATGACGCGCCGGCTGACAAAGGACTCTCCCGTCTCGCAGAGCGTCTGACGAAGGGCGGCGACAATCTATACCTCGCCTTCGAGCACTTGCGAGCGAGGGGGATCTTCACTTCCGTGTCGTTTCAACTAGTCGGGCGCGTTGACGACGAACCATTCGAGTTTGATCAACTTAGCGAAGGTGAGAAGCAGCTGCTCGCGGTTGTGGGTGCCCTCCAATTGATCAACAGACCGGACAACCTCGTTTTACTCGATGAGCCCGACACGCACCTGAACCCGCAGTGGTCCTGGGACTACCCATCTATGCTGACCGATGCATTCGATGTCGATCAACGACGCCACTCAACGGTATTGATGGCAACGCATACGCCCATCATGATCTCCGGCATGACGAGCGATCAGGTGCTATTGGCCCACTTACCATCGGACGGCGCGCCCGCATTTACTCGGCCGCGACGCCACCCGCGTGGACAGGGCGTCGCGAACCTGCTTTGCAGCAGCGAGTTCTTCGGTCTTCCCTCCAGTCTGGACAAGGAGACGCAGAAGCTGCTGGACGAACGCCTCGCAATCAGCATAAAGGAGGTATTGACGGATGCTGATAGAGCACGCTTGAAGACACTCAATGGCCAGCTCGAGATGCTTTCACCAGGGGTAAGCGAGCGAGACCCCAACTATGTCGCCTTCTTGCGTCAGCAGTACGCCACGGAGTGAGACTTACGATGCGACATGTACCTTTTGCCGAACTGGCCTCACAGATGTTCGCCGGGACTGATGGACAGAAGGCAAAGGCACGTCTCTTCCGCAGCCATATGACGTTGGTACGGATGGCCCCGGGAGATCGTCAGGGGTACATCCGTCGGAATGGCCCGCGTAAGTGGTCGCCAATTAAGAACTGGTTGACCACGAAACTAGGCAAGAAGTGCTGGTACACAGAGGCGGAACTGGTTGGCGCACCACTCGCCGTGGACCACTTTCGACCCGTTTGCAGCTACTGGTGGCTGGCGTTCGAGGCGGAAAATTACCGCATCGCGTGCGCGTTCGCTAATAGTCCGGAGCACAACAAGCTCCATGGCTGCGCGGGCGGAAAGGGAGAGGCTTTTCCCTTGCTCGGACCTGGGCCGCGCGCCACGGGAAGAACCAAGCAGAGGCTCGAGAAGCCGGTGATTCTTGATCCCTGTGACAAGGGAGACTGCAATCTCGTGGCATTTCAGTCGGACGGCCGCCCGGTCCTCAATCCCGCTCACACGGCGGACCCGGTTGCTCTTAGGCGAGTCGAGGAAAGCATGGTCCTTCTAAACCTTGATCATCCCGACTTCAATTCGAGGCGCGAGCAGCTCTGCAGAAAGATCGCAGAGGACGTGAGAATGTACCAAGAGCTTCCACAAGGCGCAGAAGGTAGGACCATATCACGACTCGGCTGCGGGGCAGGCTTTCTGCCAGAGCGCCCTTCAGTTCGGCTGCACGGTACTACCTACGGCTACATCGTGATTTGGGCTGGGTTGAGTCTTTGCTTGCCGAGATGTAGGTGATCGTCGCCGTCCAGCAGGTGGTTGCGCGGCCGCCCAGACCACCGCCGGCTCCCAAACATCCAGAACTTTATCGTGATCATCGGCGGTGCAGGACGGTCCCCTTGGTCGGCCTGCAGCATTCCTTTCGAGCTCCTGGCACTCCCCGCCTAGCCCCCCGCCCTCTTCCCCCACATCTTTACCCGACCCCCTCCCCAAAAAGCCCAAGATGCCCGAGCTCCAGAGCCGCCTCCAGGTAGCGCTCGCCGACCGCTACCGGATCGAAGGTGAGATCGGCGCAGGTGGCATGGCGACCGTCTACCTGGCCCAGGACCTCCGGCACGACCGCAAGGTCGCGCTCAAGCTCCTGCGCCCGGAGCTCTCCGCCGTCATCGGCGCCGAGCGGTTCCTGGCGGAGATCAAGCTCACGGCCAACCTGCAGCACCCGCACATCTTACCGCTCTTCGACTCGGGCGAGGCCGACGGGTTCCTCTTCTACGTCATGCCCTTCGTCGAAGGGGAATCGCTCCGGGCCCGGCTCAACCGGGAGAAGCAGCTTCCGGTGGCCGAGGCCGTCCGGATCGCCACCGAAGTGGCGAGGCGCTCGACTACGCCCACCGCCATGGGGTCGTCCACCGCGACATCAAGCCCGAGAACATCCTGATCCACGACGGCCGAGCGCTGGTGGCCGACTTCGGCATCGCCCTGGCCGCGAGCAAGGCCGGCGGCAACCGGATGACCGAGACCGGGATGTCGCTCGGCACCCCCCACTACATGAGCCCGGAGCAGGCGATGGGCGAGCGGGAGATCACCGCCCGCTCCGACGTCTACGCCATCGGCGTCGTCCTCTACGAGATGCTGACCGGCGACCCGCCGTTCACCGGCTCGACGGCGCAGGCGATCGTGGCCCGGGTGGTGACGGAGTCGCCCCGTCCCCTCCACGCCCAGCGGCACACGATCCCGCCCCACGTCGAGGCCGCGGTGCTGACTGCGCTCGAGAAGCTGCCGGCCGACCGGTTCGGCACCGCCGCGGAGTTCGCCGAGGCACTGGCGGGCCGAGGGAATTCGGCGGTGATCACCGCGGCGACGGCAAGCGCCCAACCCGCGGCGGCCGCACCGGCGCGCTCGGCCATGCCCGCCCCCGCGTCGGGGTGGAAGTGGGCCGCCATCGGCGCGCTCGCGCTCCTGGCCGTGGGCACCGGCGCCGCGGCATGGGCCTGGACCCGGCCCGGGCCCGCACCGGTGGTCAACCGCTACAGCGTGCTGCTCCGCCCGAACGAGGCGCTCCGCCCATCGGCGCAGGCCGGCAACATCGCCATCTCTCCCGACGGCAACCGGATCGCCTACGTCGGATCGGCAGAGGGCGGCACCCAGCTCTGGCTCCGGGAGCACGACAAGCTCCGGCCCGCGCCCATCGCCGGGACCGAGAACGGGGTGAGCCCCTTCTTCTCGCCCGACGGGAGACAGGTCGCCTACATCCTCAACGGGCGCACGCTCCGGGTAGTCCCCCTCAACGGCGGCCCGCCGGTGAATCTGACCGACAGCCTCAACGCGTCCGGCGGCGACTGGGGAGCCGACGGGTACATCTACACCGAGCTGCAAGTGGGTCTGGGCCGGATCCGCGCCACCGGCGGGCCGATCGAGGTGCTGTTCCGGCTGTCGGACGAGAAGCACGAGATCGGCGCGGAGTACCCCAACGTGATGCCCGACGGGAAGGGGCTGGTCTTCCGGCGCCGGATGGCGGGCCAGCCGGCGAACGACTTCGAGATCATGGAGATGGCGGTGCCGAACGGCACGCCGCGCCCGCTGATGCGCGGGGTCTACGCTCACTACGCGGCCTCGGGCCACCTGCTGGTGGTGACCGGCGACGGCAAGCTGCTGGCGGTGCCGTTCGACCCGGTCAAGCGCGCGCTCACCGGGCCGGCGGTGGCGGTGATGGACGGCATGCTCCGCACCGGGCCGTTCGAGGTCAACTTCGGCGTCTCCGCCAACGGCACCCTGGTACACACCCTGGGCGGCACCGCGGCGTTGAACAGGGCCTGGTGGGTCACCCGCGCCGGCGTCGCCACGCCGATGGACTCGACCTGGGACCCGCAGGGAAACATCGGCGCGCTGGCCCTGGCGCCCGACGGCAGATCGATCGCGGTGACGGTGGGCCGCGGCGCCTCGTCGGACATCTGGGTCAAGCAGCTTCCCACCGGCCCGTTCTCGCGGATCACCTTCGGCGACACCGTGCACTTCCGTCCGAGCTGGACCGCCGACGGCAGGTCGCTGGTCTACATGAACGACATGGGCTCGGGGGCGGGCATGCCGTCGATGAGCCGGGCCGACGGCACCGGCGCGCCGCGCCAGCTGCTCCATGCGGCGATGCAGTTCGCCCAGGCGCTCGAGACCCGCGACGGGCGGTGGATGGTGCTCCGGCGCTCGTTCGCCGAAACCGGGGCCGGCGACCTCTATGCCGTCCGGACCGGCGACACCACGCTGGTGCCGCTGCTCACGACGGCGGCGACGGAGATGAGTCCGGCGGTGTCGCCCGATGGCCGCTGGCTGGCGTACGTGTCCGACGAGTCGGGGCAGACGGAGGTCTACGTGCGGCCGTTCCCCGACGTGGCGACGGCGCGCTGGCAGGTGTCGTCCAGCGGAGGAACCCTGCCGGTCTGGGCCCGCAGCGGCCGCGAGCTGTTCTACCTGAACGGCCGCCAGGAGCTGACCAGCATGCCGCTCACGGCCGGCGCCGGCCTGGCACTCGGCCAGCCGCGGGTGCTGTTCCCGGCGGCGCCGTACATCCTGGCCGGCAACGCCGGGGCGTACGACGTGTCGCCCGACGACAAGCGCTTCGTGTTCATCAGGGCCGCGACCGGCGGGACGGGGACCGAGCTGGTGGTGGTGCAGAACTGGTTCGAGGAGCTGCGCGGACGAGTGGGGAAGTAGCCGCCCGTCTTACGCGATCGCTTCGCCCGGAGGCGCCGCGCGGGGCTGCCCCCACTTCCGGAGCGGCCGCCACCGCGGGGCGCTCCGCCCGCTCCATCTGCGCCCGCCGCATCAGCCACGCCCCCGCCAGGCACACGACCCCGCCGAGCGACCGACAGCCCCGCCACGTGCTCTCCCCGCACCAGCACGCCGAGCACCAGCGCCACCGGCGGAATAGGGTGATAAACCCGACCAGGATGCGGGTGAAGGTCACCCCGTTCGGCCCCATCGCCTCCAGCCCCTCGGCGTGGGCTACCCCGCACGCCGGAGCCTGCTGATACCCAGCCTGGACCTCGATGAGCACCGAGTCCCCAAACTCGTGCGACCGATAGCCACCCTCCTCCAGCTCCTCGACTCATCCGCTCCAACACGACGTCGCCCGCGAAGGCGCGCAGCAGCTCGTAGTGACTGCTGCCCGGCTCGTGCGCGCCGCTCACGAATCGCGTCCACCACTCGAATCGTCGTCCGAGGGCCGATCCGCTGGGTCGCGAGCCCGGCTCCCGGACGGAGCCCGCCCTCACGCGACGCGGCGTGCTCCAGCGCACGGGTCACCGTGGTTCCCAGCGCGACGACCCGCCCGCCCCGCGCATGGGTCAACCGAATCGCTCTCACCGTGTTCTCGGGAATGTGATATGGCTCGTCCAGCGGCAGCATCGCATCGAGCACGGCGATCGCCGGTAGACGAGATCCCGGCGGCATGGGTCAGCGTGGCGAAGCCGACCCCGCGCATTCGCAGGCGATCGAGCAGGCTCCAGTCGAGAACGAAGCCCGCCGACGGCGGCTCGAAGGCGACCGGCACGGCCGCGACGGCCGTCCAGACGTCCCAGAGCGCGAGCGGCGCCGGCAGGTGGGCATACTGGATGGGCCGGCCGTGGCGCGCGATGCCGTCCCAGATGACATCCGGCGTGCCCGCGAAGCGCACCTGAAGCAGTCGCGAGTGGCCGAGCCGCCGGACGACGGTGGCCTCGAGCGGCCCGAGCGTGAGCCGATCACCCGGGCAGAGCTCGGGCGGCGGCGGGCGGTCTTCGGTACGGGTGCGGTAGTCGCCTGCCCCGAAGACCACGGCCGTCCACTCCCGCACGTCGCCAGGCGCGAGCGAGCGTCGGCCCGCCAATCGGATCTCGAGCTCGGCGCCTGTCCGCCGGTGGATGCCTCGGAGACTGGCGGGGAGGGTGGCCGCATCGTTGGCGACGAGCAGGTCCCCCGGCCGGAGGTGGTCGGCGCAGGCTCGATCGCGGGGCGTGCTCCAGTGTCCCGTCGCCCGAGAGGACCAGGAGCCGCGCGTCAGGCGGGCGTTGGGTCGGCGTGACGGCGGGTCTCATTGATCAGCTCGATGATCTCTCCGGCCGATGCCGCCGGCCGCTTGAGCGTCGCGGGATCGGCATCGGGCACCGCCAGCGCGTGCAGCGGGGTGTCCATGTCGCCCGGGTCGATCGCCTGGACCCGGATGCCATGACCGGCAAGCTCCTCGTTCCATATACGGCTCATGTGAAGAAGCGCGGCCTTGCTCGCGCCGTACGCGCCCCAACCGGCATAGGGGGTGACTGCCGCGTCGCTGATGACGTTGATCACGAGAGCGGGCCGGCCTTCCCGGGCCGCCGCGCCGAGCGCGCCCAGCAGCGCGCGAGTGAGACGAAAAGGGCCGAGGAGGTTGGTGGCGAGTGCCAGCTCCAGGTCCTCGCACTCGGTGTCGGCCAGCAGCGCGAGCGGCACCGGCCCCAGGCTCGAGGCATTGTTGATGAGCACGTCGAGCCCGCCGAGCGCGGCGGTGATGCGAAGGGCGAGTGGATGAATGTCTTCCTTGCGGGACACGTCGCCCACGATCCCGTGTGTGTCGGGGTGCCGGCCCGCGACCCGGGCGACCTGATCCGCGTGCCTGGCAACGAAGGCGACCTCGGCGCCGCGCTCCCGGAGCGCCTCCACCAGCGCCAGACCCAGGCCGGAGGTGCCGCCGGTGATGGCGACGCGGAGGCCGCCGAGTGATGAATTGGTGTGTGTTGTCATGGCCCGGAAGCTACAAGTTCAAGTGAACTTGAAGTCAAGGGCCGGCGGGGCTATCCTGCGGGCATGTCCGACCTACTCACCATCGGCGAGGTATCGCGCCGGAGCGGCGTGGCCTCCTCCGCACTTCGATTCTATGAAGACCGTGGCCTGATCCGGTCCGAGCGGGCCGGCTCGGGCCACCGCAACTATCCGCGGGCCGTGCTCCGGCGGATCGCGTTCATCGTCTTTGCCCAGCGGATCGGCTTCTCGCTGGAGGAGATCAAGGCCGAGCTGGACCGGCTCCCGGCGGGCCGGGTGCCGACCGGCAAAGACTGGTCGCGACTCTCCCGCACCTGGACCTCGAAGATCGACGAGCGGATCGCGGAGCTGGAGCGGCTCAGAACCGGGCTGACGGCGTGCATCGGGTGCGGTTGTCTCACGCTCGGCCAGTGCAGCCTGTCCAATCCGGCGGATCGCGCGGCGCGGCTGGGGCCCGGGCCGCGCTACTGGATCGGCGACCGGCCGGTGCGGTAACCGGACGGAGAAACGACAGGGACGCATGGCCCCCTGGGGGCGGATCCACCGTTCAGGAGGGTGGACCCCCCGCGGAGCGACGCCATGCCTGCCTTGATGCGTATCCCGACGATTGCCATGTTCCTTGCCCTCTCCGGCTGTTCAGCCGTGGACGAGCCCACCGCGCCCTCGGTCGTCACCACCAGCGTGCTTGACCGGGACGCGACCGCCATCACCATCTCCCCTTCCCCGGCCTACGCCGAGGTCGGCGAGTCGCAGCAGTTTCGAGTCCAGGCGAGGGACCCGCGGGGAAATCCGGTGTCCGGCCCGGTGACCTGGTCCAGCTCGGATCCCTCCGTGGCGACCATCGACCGGGCCGGGCTCGCAATGGCCCGAAAGGCCGGGTTCGCCACGATCAAGGCGGCCGTGCAGAACTATGTCGCGACCGCCGTCATCCAGGTGTTCGACCTCTCCCGCATCGCCTGGACCCGCGACGACCAGGTGTTCGTGATGACAGGCCTGGGGGCGAACCCGACCGCTCTCACGACGGGGTACGGCATTGCAGCCGAATGGTCTCCGGACGGCACCAGGCTGGTATATCAAGGCGCCGGGGGACTCTGGGTGATGAACGGGGACGGGTCGGGGCAGACCAAGATCACCGACAGCAACCTCGATGTGTCCCCCATCTGGTCTCCCACCGGGACGACGATCGCCTTCCTCAGGTTCGCTGTCGGGGGTGGAAATAAGATCATGACGGTCGGTCCCAACGGAAGCGGGCTCAAGCAGCTGACCCCAACCCCGGGCAACAGGTACCACCTCGCGTGGTCGCCGAACGGAGCCATGCTCGCGTTCGACCAGCTGACGGACTCTCATAGCGACATCTATGTGGTGAATGCCGACGGCTGGGGCCTGACCAATCTCACCGCGAACTCCGGAAGCTGGGTAGAGCCGGCATGGTCTCCGGACGGGTCCAAGCTTGCCGCCGTGAGAGGGTCCGAGGGGACCAGCGACATCTACGTCATGAATCCCGACGGAACCGGCAAGACCAAGCTCACCGGTGCGTACAGCATGTCTGCGCAAGGTCCTGCCTGGTCGCCCAACGGGAGCAGGATTCTCTTCCACGACTTGTACACTTTGTATGCGATGGATGCCAATGGCACCAGCCTCGTCCAGTTGACCACGAGCCCCTCGTACAAGTTCGAAGCGTCATGGTCGCCGGACGGAGGCCGCATCGTCTTCAGCGAATGGGATGGTAACTCGACCGCCACGATCGCGGTTGTGACGGCTGACGGGAGTAAGGACTGGAGTCTCACCAACTCGCTCAGCTTCGATGATTATCATCCGAGGTGGCGGCCATAGATCTGGGCGAGTTGCTCCATGGGTCGTGGATGCGGATGGACATCAGGTGGAAATCTGGACGCCGGGGGCGGCCGAACCGTTCTCGCTGGCTCTGCCGGAACTCTTCACGCCACTCTGCGGAGTTGTACAACCATTAGTCAATCCTGCGGCACGTTGCACTGACATCGACATCCGCTGCACTCCACTCACCCTCCGCCACCCATTGTTGCTGTGGCGGCACCACACCCGTGCCACTCGCCACCGTTGGGGAGAGTCCGGCCTAACCGCCGCTCTCCCGGTTAGATCCCCTCGTCCAGAGCCTCCTGGCCCCCAGCCTGCCTCCCTTTACTGGCGCCCACGGCGGCCGCTGCAGCATTTGGCGGCCGCTCACCCGAGCACTCCGGGAGGTGATATGCGCTCGAGCATGTGTGTTGTGGCGCTCCTCTCCACCGTCCCTTCGCGGCAACCGATGGAACATCCGCCGGCACCGCCGCTGTCGCTCAAACCAGGGCCGTGGTGGTCCCTGCTCCTACGTCGCAAGACAGCTCGCTGGCCGAGAACCGACTCACCGCGTGGGAAACACGGAGTCCGCTCCAGCGCTATTTCGCCCGCTTCAGCAACGATCAGGTCGTGGTGCGCCGCGTGGCCAAGGCGGTTGCCCTGGAAGCCAAGCGTCAGAACGTACCCGCGTCGCTGATCGCCGCGGTCGTGGTCACGGAGAACACGACGCTCACGCCCGATGCCCTGAGTTCCGTGGGCGCCCGCGGGCTCATGCAAGTCATGCCCATGCATGCGGGCCAGGTAGGCTGTCAGTCGGATGACCTGGTGAACATCGAGAGCAACATTTGCCATGGCACCAGGATTCTCTCCTGGAATCTGCGCCGCACGACCTCGCCCGTCGCCGCTCTGCTGCGATACAACGGTTGCGTGAAGGGGACCAACACTCCCGACTGCCGGAAGTATCCCGTGCGAGTGCTGGCGCGGGCGAGTCGGGTTCGTCAGGAGATCCTCGCGGCCTACCCGCCTCCCTCCGCCGCAACGCCGGCGGGATTACCGGCCGCGGTGCAGTTGGCCCGCCGCTGACTCCTGATCGCGGCCCCTGAGTTGGGGTAAGAGAGGGCAGCGTCACGTCCCTCTTGGACCCGCTCCCATGCGCGGTTGCGGCGCGATAGCGCGGATCGTGGGATCGTAGCGCTCCCGCTGGCGTCCCGCTCCATCCCCGCATCTTTAGCCCTTCCCCACTCAAAAGCCCAACATGCCCGAGCTTCAGAGCCGCCTCCAGGTAGCCCTTGCCGACCGCTACCGGATCGAAGGTGAGATCGGCGCCGGCGGCATGGCCACGGTCTACCTGGCCCAGGACCTCCGGCACGACCGCAAGGTCGCGCTCAAGCTCCTGCGCCCGGAGCTCTCCGCCGTGATCGGTGCCGAGCGGTTCCTGGCCGAGATCAAGCTCACCGCCAACCTGCAGCACCCGCACATCTTGCCGCTCTTCGACTCGGGCGAGGCCGACGGGTTCCTGTTCTACGTCATGCCGTTCGTCGAGGGCGAGTCGCTCCGGAGCCGGCTCACCCGGGAGAAGCAGCTCCCCGTGGCCGACGCGGTCCGGATCGCCACCGAAGTCGCCTCGGCGCTCGACTACGCCCACCGGCACGGCGTGGTCCACCGCGACATCAAGCCCGAGAACATCCTGATCCACGACGGCCGCGCGCTGGTGGCCGACTTCGGCATCGCCCTGGCCGCGAGCAAGGCCGGCGGCAACCGGATGACCGAGACCGGCATGTCGCTCGGCACGCCGCACTACATGAGCCCCGAGCAGGCGATGGGCGAGCGGGAGATCACCGCCCGCTCCGACGTCTACGCCCTGGGCGTGGTGCTCTACGAGATGCTGACCGGCGACCCGCCGTTCACCGGCTCGACCGCGCAGGCGATCGTGGCCCGGGTGCTCACCGAGTCGCCCCGCCCGATCCTGCCGCAGCGGCACACCATTCCGCCCGAAGTGGAGGCGGCGGTGCTCACCGCGCTCGAGAAGTTGCCGGCCGACCGGTTCGGCTCGGCGGCGGAATTCGCCGAGGCGCTGGCGGGCCGGGGCACCGTCCCGACGGTGCGCACCGCGGCCGCCGCGGCCGCCACCGGTGCCATGCCCGCCGCGAAATCGCGGCTCGATCCGGTGAAGATCGGGCTGGCCGGCATCGCGGTCGTCGCGGCCGCGCTCGCCGCGTGGGGCTGGCTCCGGCCCAAGCCCGCGCCGGAGGTGAACCGGTTCAGCGTCTACCTGCCGCCCGATCAGGCCCTCGCGGCGGTGGGCGGCGGCGGGAGCCGAGTCGCGATCTCGCCCGACGGGAACCGATTGGTCTACTCCGGTCCCGCGCAAAAGGGCACCCAGCTCTGGCTCCGCGAGCACGATCAGCTCGTCGCCACGCCGATCCCGGGGACCGAGGGGGGAGGCTCACCGTTCTTCTCGCCCGACGGCCGGCAGATCGGATTCCTGATCGGTGGGTCGAGGCTCCGAACCGTGTCATTGGACGGCGGGCCCACGCAGACGCTCTCCGACAGCGTCAACTCGAGCGGCGGCGACTGGGGACCGGACGGCTTCATCTATATCGAGGTGGACTCGGGAATCGCGCGCATCCGGGCCTCGGGCGGGCCACTCGAGCCGCTCTACAACTTCTTCCCCCGCAAGGAGGCCGGCGCGGAATGGCCGGTCGTGCTGCCTGGCGCGAAGGCCATCCTCTTTCGGACCCGCCGCGCGAACCAGGGCGTCGGCGATTTCCAGATCGTGGCCATGCCGCTCCCGAAGGGCGAGCCGCACGTGCTCATGCGCGGCGTCTACGCTCGGTACTCACCCACCGGTCATCTGCTGGTCGTCACGGCGGAGGGCAAGCTGGTGGCCGCGCCCTTCGACCCCGACAAGCTCAAGATCACCGGCTCGCCGATCGGGCTGCTCGAGGGAATCGGCGTCGAAGTGGGTGGATTCTCGACGAACCTGGCCCTCTCGGCCAGCGGCACCCTGGTGTATACGACCGGCGCCGCCGTGCGGAGCCGGAAGCCGGTGTGGCTGTCCCGCGAAGGGCTGGAGACCCCGGTGGACTCTACCTGGCAGCCACCGGGCAGCATCCAGGCGTTCGCGCTCTCGCCGGATGGGAAGGCGCTCGCGGTGGACCTGCTCCAGAGCGGCAACAATGCCATCTGGATCAAGCAGATCCCGACCGGCCCCTTCTCCCGGCTCACCTTCGGCGACACCACGAGCCTGCGCCCCACCTGGTCGGCCGATGGGCGCTCGCTCGTCTACCTCGGCAACGCGAGCACGAACGGCGGCCTTCCCGTGACCCGGCGCGCCGACGGCACCGGCACCGCGCGGGCACTGCTGCATTCGACCTTCACGTTCGGGCAGACGTTCCAGACCCACGACGGCAAGTGGGTGATCGCCCGACGCTCGTTCTTCGAGCAGGGGAAGGGCGACATCTACGGGGCCCGCGAGGGCGACTCGACCCTGGTGCCGCTGGTGACGGGACCGGCGTCGGAGATCCATCCCGCGGTGTCGCCCGACGGACGGTGGTTGGCGTATGCGTCCGACGAGTCGGGGACGCCGGAGATCTACGTGCGCCCCTTCCCCGACGCCGCCTCGGCGCGCTGGCAGGTCTCGACCGCCGGCGGCGCCAGCCCGGTCTGGTCGCACAGCGGCAAGGAGTTGTTCTACCGGAGCAACCAGGACGCGATCATGACCGTCGCCGTGCATCCGGGCAGCACGTTCTCGTTCGACCAGCCGAAGACGGTGGTCTCGACCGCGCAGTACATCACGATCAATCCGGTGCCGTCGTTCGACGTGAGCCCGGACGACAAGCGGTTCCTGCTGCTACGGGAGACGGCGCCGAACGAGCGGAACGAGCTGATCGTGGTGCAGAACTGGACCGAGGAGATGAAGGCGCGGGCGCGGAAGTAGGGCCGGCGCCCACCGGCGCGGGCTCGCGAGATCGGCGCTTCCGTAATCAGGCTTCGATGATCCCCACCGGATACCGCCCGAACACCGGGTCCCGCGTCACCAGCGTCAGCCCTTCGACTTGCGCCTGGGCAATCAGGAGCCGGTCAAACGGATCTCGATGGTGCGCGGGCAGGCCGGTCACATGCTCGGCATGGCGGAACGTGATCGGAAGCTCCAGGAATCCCGATTCGGTGGCCGCCTCTTCGACGGTGCGGGTGGGCCGCAGGCGGCCCAGGCCGATCTTGATGGCGACCTCCCAGGCGGACGCGGCACTGACGTAGACGGTGTCGGCCTCTTCGATGGCGCGGCGCGCCTCGGGCGCCAGACGGCGTCCTTCGTCCCACCGGATGAGGACGTGGGTGTCGAGCAGCAGATTCACTTGCCGCCCTCGAACCCACGAATGACATCATCGGGCAGCGCGGCATCGAAGTCCTTGCGCAGCAGCCACCCGCCCTTGCCGCGCCCGGGCACGCGAAGCGCGCGCGTGTCTTCCAGCGGCACAAGTCGCGCGCGGGGCCGGCCGGACTTGGCGATCACGATCTCCTCGCCGGCGGCCGCGCGCTCCACCAGCTGAGACAACTGGGTCTTGGCCTCGTAGAGGCTGACGGTCTTTCGGACGACGGGTTTGCGCGGCATGAGGGAATCTGACCGGCTTGACCAATTTGGTCAAGCTGGAGGCGCTTGCCCAAAGGATCCTTCCGGAAGCGAGCGCGCCGGTCGAGTGACGAGGGCCCTGCACCGGCAGGCGCGTCAGGCGGGCAGCCGCATGTCCACTGTCTTCCCCGGACGCAGCCGCCTGCAGCGACCAACGGTGCGGGGCCCTCGTCGCGAGACTCGCGGCGCGCCTGTCAAGAGCCCCAGGATGCGAGTAACAGCGTCGCGCTGGTCGCCGCGCTCTTGACCTCGCTCGGGAACCGAGCGTAAGCTCGGGCTCATGACGGTCCCCGGGTTCTCTCCGCCACTCAAGGATCTGTTCGGCGTGCGCGTGCGGGCCGAAGCGCACCCATGAGCATCGATCCCGCCCAGCGCTACGACCGATCCATCGTCGAGGGGCCGCTCGCCCGGGCCGTGTGGCGGCTGGCCTGGCCCACGATGCTCGTCAACATCGTCGGCGGGCTCCAGAGCCTGGTGGACCAGGTGATCGTGGGGCACACCGTCGGCTACACCGGCAACGCCGCCATCGGCGTCTCGTCCCAGGTCTTCATCGCCGTCATCATCTTCGTCTCGTCGATCTTCACCGGAATGAGCGTGCTGGTCTCCCGCTTTGCCGGCGCGGGCGAGGCCGACAAGGTGAACCGGACGGTCTACCAGGCCTTCCTCGCCGCCGTGGGGATCGCGCTGCTCGTGCTCGCGCCGCTCGGCTATTTCCTGGCGCCCTCGCTGTTGGACTTCGTGAACGCCGCGCCGGCGGTGCAGGCGGAGGCGCTCCCCTACCTCCGCATCATGTTCCTCGCCAGCACCGGGATGCTGGTCTTCTTCATGCTGGGCGGCGCGCTCCGCTCCGCCGGCGACGCGCGCACGCCGATGGTGCTCGGCGCCTGGATGACGGCGCTCAACATCGTGCTGAGCATCATCCTGATCCGCGGCCTCGGGCCGATTCCCTCGTTCCGCACGGCCGGCGCGGCGATGGGACAGTCGATCGCCTCCGGCATCGTCGCGTCCTACGCCCTCTTCAGGCTCATCCGAGGCGGATGGGTCGTGCGGTTCCCGAGGCACCACGGCTACCGCCCCAACTGGAGGATCATCCGGGAGCTGTTCCGCTTCGGGCTGCCGGCGGGGTTCCAGGGGATCGCGATGAACATCGGCGGCGTGTTCATGCTCTCCTTCATCGGCTCGCTGGCCCAGAGCGCCGCGTCGCAGGCGGCGTTCTCCGTCTCCTACACGCAGCTCTTCTCGTTCGTCACCTGGACATCGATCGGGCTGATGGGCGCGGCGGCGGCGGTGGCGGGACAGAACCTGGGCGCTGGCCGCCCGGACCGGACGACGGCGGCGGTGCACATCGCGGCGCGGATCGGGGTGACCGGCGCCGCCTGCCTCGGGCTCTTCTATTTCTTCGTTCCCGGAACGCTCCTCGCCGTCTTCGGGATCAAGGACCCCGAGGTCGTCGCGATCGGGACGGGGCTGCTCCACGTGCTGAGCGTGTCGGGCCTCTTCATCTCCGCCGCGCTCACCTACACGGGCGGGCTCCAGGGCACCGGCGACACCAAGGGCCCGCTCTACATCTCCATCGTGTCACAGGTGCTGCTGCCGCTCGGCATCTGCTTCGTCATCCGGTACACCGGCACGCTTCAGCCGATGCACATCTGGCTCGCGATCCTGGCAGGACACATCACGCGGTTCGGGCTCAGCGCGCTCCGCTTCACGCAGGGTAAGTGGCGGACCATCGCCGTGGACATCGGCCCCGGCTTTACCGGGGAGACAGCCGTCGTTCGAACCTCGGATTCGGCCTGAACGATGGCCCCCGCCGGCCGATCCTCTCGTTCAAGGAGGTAGACCTACAACAGGACACCTCTATAATGCGCATCCTGACGATTGCCGCCCTCCTGGCCGTCCTCGGCTGTACCCCCGTGGACGAGCCCACCGCGGTTGGGGACACTGCCGCAAGCCTGCTTCTCCGAGATGCAAGCCACACGATGATCTCACCTTCGCCGGCCTACGCCGAGGTGGGCGAGGCGCAACAGTTTCGGGCCCGGGTGACGGACCCGCGCGGAAATCCGCTGTCCGGTCCGGTGACCTGGACCAGCTCGGACGCCTCCGTGGCGACTATCGACCGGTCCGGTGTGGCCATTGCCCGAAAGTCCGGTTCTACCCGGATCACCGCGACCGTGCAGAACTACTCCGCGACCGCCGTCCTCCAGGTATTCGACCTCTCGCGCATCGCCTGGACCCGCGACGGGCAGATTTTCGTGATGACCGGTCTCGGCGCGAATCCGACTGCACTCACCACGACGGGATATGCCTATTTCGCCAATTGGTCTCCCGACGGCACCCAACTCGTATTCCAGGGTTCCGGCGGCCTCTGGGTGATGAAATGGGACGGGTCCGGACAAACCAAGATCACCGACTCGGGCCTGGACGCCACTCCCATCTGGTCTCCCACCGGGACGAAGATCGCCTTCCGCAGGCTTTCGGCCACCGGTGGGTCGAACATCATGACGGTCGCGTCGAACGGCACCGGGCTCACGCAGCTCACCGCGACCCAGACCGACAAGTACGCCATCGCCTGGTCGCCGGACGGAGCCAGACTCGCGTTCACCGAGTTCCTCGGCGCGTCGCAGCAGTCCGACATCTACGTGGTCAACGTCAACGGCTCGGGGTTGACCAATCTCAGTTCCGACGCCGCAACCTGGGACTATGATCCGGCCTGGTCCCCGGATGGGTCCAAGCTGGCCTTCGCGCGGGCACTATCCACGGGGACGCTGACCGACATCTACGTCATGAACGCCAATGGAACCGGCAAGACCAATCTCACCGGCACGTTCAGCTCATTCGCAGGCGAGCCCCACTGGTCACCGGACGGCGGCAGGATTCTCTTCAACAGCTCCTGGGATTTGTACGTGATGGACGCCAATGGCGCCAATGTCGTCCAGTTGACTACGACCCCGAATACGTCCGAAGACGACGCCTCGTGGTCGCCGGACGGAGGCCGCATCGTCTTCGAAGAATGGCCCTATGAAGGTGGTGCTCCTACTGAGAGTGACCCGGACATCGGGGTCGTGACGGCCAACGGAAGCAAGCAGTGGAACCTCACGAACTCGCCTGACATCCAGGATTCGCACCCCAGCTGGCGGCCCTAGGCCGGCTCGTGAGCCACGTACCCCGAGGCGATCATACGCCATCCTCGGCTCCTCGCCCACATGGTCGCCGGATGGAGGGCGAATCGCATTCCGCCAGTGGAGCGTGGCGCCAAGTACCGATCCGATCGGAGAGATCTACGTGATCAAGTCGGATGGCACCAAACGCTGGGACCTCACCAACTCACCGCTGGTCGACGATGTGGGGCCCGTCTGGCGGCCGTGAGTCGTATATAGCCGTGGGCGGACAGCTGGGCTTGCGCCCCGGGTCGACACTCTCCCGGGTTCGGTCTATATTCGCTCCGTGACCGCACCCGAACACGATCTCTCCAAGCTTCACATCAACCGCGACCCGCCTCCGCAGGTCCGCCGCGCCTTCGGCCGTACACTGGTTCTTGTCGCCGTCGCCGTCGTGCTGCTGGCCGGAGCCTTCCTCTATATGCGGGGCCAGTCGGCTCCCACGGTGCAGACGATCGTCGCCGACCCCGATCTCGACCGGCGGCGGCGGTTCCTCCGGCGCCACATCCGTTACCGCTAACGGGTACGTTGTCGCGCGAGTCCGCGCCGCCGTCTCGGCCAAGATTCCCGGGCGCATCGCCTCGCTCACGGTGGACGGCGGCTCCGAGGTCAAGAAGAATCAGGTGATCGCCACGCTGGAGAACGCCGACTACGCCGCCGCCGTCGCGGAGGCGCGCGCGAATCTCGCGACCGCCCGGGCGCAGCTCATCGAGGCCCAGACCGAGCGGGACCAGATGGCGCGCGACTCCCGCCGGGTCAACCAGATCCACGGCGACAATCCCGCGTTGGTCTCGGAGCAGGACGCGGAGACCGCCAGGAGCAAGGCCGAGCAGGCGGAAGCGAGGGTTGGCGCGGCGAAGGCGCGAGTGGATGCCGCGAGGGCGGCGCTCGGGTCCGCCGAGGCGACGCTCGAGAACACGTACATCCGCGCGCCGTTCACCGGCACCGTGCTCCGGAAAGAGGCGGAGATCGGCGAGGTGGTGGCGCCGTCGGTGGGCGGCGGGCTCACCCGCGGCGCCGTGGTGACGATGGCCGACCTCGCCTCCCTCGAGGTCGAGGTGGACGTGAACGAGGCCTACATCGGCCGCGTCACCCACAAGCAGCAGGCCCGGATCACGCTCGACGCCTATCCCGACACGTCGTTCCGGGGCGAGGTGCGCCAGGTGGTGCCCACCGCCGACCGGCAGCGCGCCACGGTGCAGGTCAAGGTGAGCATCCTGGATCACGACGAGCGGATCCTGCCCGAGATGGGCGCGCGGGTGGATTTCCTGGTGAGCGATTCAGGCAAGACGGCCACCACCGCGTCGCCCGCGGCCTCGCGGTTCCGGCTCCCCGCCTCGGCGGTGCACGATGCCGGCGGCAAGAGCGTCGTATGGCTGGTGCGCGACGGGCGGCTCACGATGCGCGAGGTGACCGTGGGCCCGGTAAGCGGCGACTACCGCGAGGCGACGCGCGGGCTCTCGGGCGGAGAGCGGATCGTGGTCGGTGGGGTGGAGAAGCCGGAAGAAGGGATGAGGGTGAAATAGGTCGAAAGTCGGAGGTCGGAAGTCGGAGGTCGCTGGCAGGACTTCAGACCTCAGACTTCAGATCTCCGACCCAAACAGGAGCTTTCACATATGGCGCTGGTAGAGATCCGAGACGTGCACAAGACCTTCCGCCGCGACGCCGAGCGGATCGACGTGTTCACCGGGCTGTCGATGGACATCGAGCAGGGGACCTTCACCGCTCTGATGGGTCCGTCCGGCTCCGGCAAGTCCACCCTGCTCAACCTCATCGCCGGGCTCGACAAGCCGACCAGCGGGACGGTGCGCGTCGGCGGCGCCGAAGTGAGCTCGATGACGCCGTCGCAGCTCGCGGAGTGGCGCTCGCGGAACGTCGGGTTCGTCTTCCAGTCGTTCAACCTGCTCCCCGTGCTCACCGCCTTCCAGAACGTGGAGCTGCCGCTGCTGCTCACGCGGCTCTCGAAGAAGGAGCGCGACGAGCGGGTGCGCATCGCGCTCGGCGTCGTGGGCCTGGACGACCGTCTCCAGCACTACCCGCGGCAGCTCTCGGGCGGCCAGGAGCAGCGCGTCGCCATCGCCCGCGCCATCGTGGCCGACCCGACGCTGATCCTGCTCGACGAGCCCACCGGCCAGCTCGACGCGAAGAGCTCGCAGGAGGTGCTCGGTCTCCTGAGCCGGCTGAACGAGGAGTTCGGCAAGACGGTCATCGTGGTCACCCACGACCCGCACGCCGCCGAGCGGGCCAGGCGCCAGCTGCATCTCGAGAAGGGGACGTTCGTCGAGCAGAACCAGCCGCTCGCGGCGGGCGCGGGGGGCCCCCGATGAAATTCTGGCCCCTCCTCCTCGCCAACCTCGGCAGGCACAAGCGGCGCACGTTCCTCACGATGGCGAGCGTGGCGCTGGCGCTCTTCCTGTTCGCCTCGCTCCGCACCGTCATCACCACGCTCAAGGCGGCCGCCGAGTTCGGGAGCGCGCGCCGGCTGGTGAGCACCAACGCCAGCGGTCTCATCTTCCCGCTGCCCGTGGCGTACGCCCAGCGGCTCGCGACGGTGCCCGGCGTCGAGAAGGTGACCTGGGCCAACTGGTTCGGCGGGCAGTACGGCGACGGCAAGCGGTTCTTCGCCAACTTCGCCGTGGACGCGAAGACCTACCTCGACCTCTACCCCGAGATGTCGGTCCCGCCCGACCAGCGCGAGGCGTTCCTCCAGGACCGCTCTGGCGCGCTCATCGGCTCGCGGCTGGTCGACCTGTTCGGCTGGAAGGTGGGACAGAACGTGACGCTTCGGGGCACCATCTACCCCGGCGACTGGACATTCACCGTCCGCGGCGTCTACACCCCGACCGATCCGGTGATCAACGACGACGCCATGATGTTCCACTGGCAGTACCTCGACGAGAAGATGGGGCGCCAGGGGCAGGCGGGCTGGTACATCATGCAGATCGACCGTCCGGAGAACGGCCCGCGCGTGGCGAAGGCAATCGACGATTTGTTCCGCAGCTCGAGCGCGCCCACCAAGACGGGCACGGAGCAGGCGTTCAACGCCAGCTTCGCCACCATGTGGGGCAACGTGGGACTGCTGATGAACACCATCGGCATGGCGGTGGTGTTCGCGATCCTGCTGGTGGCCGCCAACGCGATGATGATGAGCGCGCGGGAGCGCACCCGCGAGCTGGCGGTGCTCAAGACCGTCGGCTTCTCCGACCGGCGGCTCTTCGGCCTGGTGATGCTCGAGGCCGGGCTCATCACCATCACCGGCGCCGTGGTGGGACTCGGCGCGGCCAAGGTCCTCTACAAGGCCACCAACTTCAACGCGGCCGGCTTCCTCCCCGGTTTCGACGTGACCGGGGCGACGCTGGCGCTCGGCGCGGTCATCGCGCTGGTGCTGATGCTCGCGAGCGGCATCGTGCCGGCGGTGGGCGCGGCGAGGCTTCCGGTGGTGACGGCACTGAGGAACGTGGAATGAAGATCCCCCTGAGCTACAACCTTCGCAGCGCCCGCCAGCGTCCCGTGTCCACGGCGCTCACCGCGCTCGGAATCGGCCTCGTCGTTGCGGTGTTCATCGGGATGCTCGCGCTGGCGAACGGCTTTGCCGCGGCGCTCACCAGGACCGGCTCCGACTCGAACGTGCTCGTGCTCCGGAAGGGCGCCGACTCCGAGATGTCGAGCGGGCTCGACCGCGCCGCGGTCAGCACCCTCACCGCCTCCGCCCACATCGCGCGCGGGGCCGACGGGCGGCCCCTCGCCAGCCCCGAGGTGTACGTGGTCATCCCGCTGGGCCGCGAGGGCGACACCACCAAGCTGGCCAACGTCGTCGTCCGCGGGGTGAGCGAGCAGGCGTGGCAGGTGCGCGCCAACGTGGCGCTCCTCGGCGGCACCCGCCCCGCAGCCGGCAAAAATGAGGTGTGCGTCGGCAAGCGGCTGGTCGGGCGCTTCCCCAACACCGGCATCGGCGAGACGATGACCTTCGCGGGCCGGCCGTGGAAGGTCACCTGCCACTTCGCCGCGGCGGGGTCGGCGTTCGAGTCGGAGATCTGGGGCGAGAACGAGCAGATCATGCCGGCCATGCGCCGCGACGGCTTTCAGTCGCTGGCATTCAAGCTGGCCGATCCGGCCTCGTTCGACGAAGCCAAGCGCGTGCTCGAGGCGGACAAGCGTATCACGGTGGACGTCTACCGCGAGTCCGCGTTCTATGCCAAGCAGTCCGAGCTGCTCACCCGCATCCTCCGGATCCTCGCCATCATGATCACCGCGATCATGGCGGTGGGGGCGATCTTCGGGGCGGTCAACACCATGTACGCCGCCGTGGCCTCGCGGAGGCCGGAGATCGCCGTGCTGCTCACCCTCGGCTTCCGGCCGCGAAGCATCCTCGCGAGCTTCCTCGCCGAATCGGCGGCCATCGCGGCAATAGGCGGGGTGGTCGGCTGCCTGCTCGCGCTTCCGATGAACGGGATCGTGACCAGCACCACCAACTGGGCGAACTTCAGCGAGATCGCGTTCAGCTTCCGGATCACGCCGACGCTGCTCGTGGCCGGGGTGATCTTTGCCCTGGTGATGGGGACGCTGGGCGGGTTCTTCCCGGCGCGGCGGGCGTCGAAGATGGCGGTGGTGCAGGCGATCAGATAGGGGACGGATCAGGTCGCCGGCTCGTTGTCTCGCGGCGGCGAGACAGGTCTCCCGCCCGACCCGCGCAGCAGCCAGCGCGCGGCGAGGACATCGGTGCTCGAGTGGATGACGATGGACGCGGTGATGACGAGCGCCGCCAGGTGAAAGAGATGCTGGGCGGAGGGAGCGTTCTCCCGGAGGACCAGCACGGCGTAGAGCACCGACGCGAAGCCTTTGGGACCGAACCACGCGGCGACCGCGCGCTCCCGCCAGTCCAGCCGGCTCCCCAGGAGCGCGAGCGACAGCACCACCGGACGGACCGCGACCAGGGCCAGGAACGCGAAGAGATAGTCGCCGGCGCCGAGATCGTGCAGCAGGCTCGGCGCGAGCAGCGCGCCGAAGATGAACACCCCGGCAAACTTCAGCACGTCGGCCAGCTGCAGGACGAATTCCCGGAACTCGCGGGAGACACCCGGCCGCACCGAGATGACGGTAACGCCGGCGGTAAAAGCGGCGAGAAATTCATTGCCGTGCACCATCGCCGCAACCGACAGGACCAGCAGCGCCACCGCAAACCCACCCATCGAGCGATAGCTCTCGTGGGCCTGGAACCACCGGCTACCCTCCAGCCGGTCGGCCAGCCACGGCACCGCCACCCCGACTGCCACGCCCACGGCCAGCGGCACCAGCAGACCCGCAGTGCCGCCGCCGACTGCCGCTCGGGCCAGCCAGAGCACCAGGGGGAGCGCCAATCCGTCGTTGATGCCGCTCTCGACGTTGAGCAGGTGCCGGAGGCCCTGCGAGAGGCCGGTCCGCTTGACCAGCGCGGCGGCAAAGACCGGATCGGTGGGCGCCAGCACCGCGCCCAGCAGCAGCGCGGAGCGCCAGCCGAGCCCGGCGAACCCGTGCGCCAGGAGCGCGGTGCCGAGCATGGTGAGAGGGAGTCCGAGAATGAGCGCCCGGCCCGGCAACCGCCAGGAGCTGGCCAGATCGCGGACGCCCACTCGCATGCCGTCGGTGAACAGGATGGCGAAGAGGGCGAGCGTCGCGATCTCGCTCACCACCGGCGCCTCGGGCCGGAGGTGGACCAGGCCGATTCCGGCCGGGCCCGCGAAGATGCCCGCGGCCAGGAACAGGACCGCCGTGGAGAGGGCGCTGCGCTCCGCCAGATTGGAGATCAGCACCGCCAGAAACAGGGTGAGGGCGAACAGGAAGACCACTGTCATGGCGGTCCGGGGTGGAGGTTCGGGCCATCATGGGGGAAGTGTGCCTCCACGGACGACGGCGCGCGGTATCGAAGATCCCCGAGCGGCCGATCTGCCGCAACACCAATATCATCCAGCCAGTTGGTCTAGCCCCCCGGCACCTCCTCGCGCATCTTTAGCACTCCCCCATCGAAAAGCCCAACATGCCCGAGCGTCAGAGCTCACGCTGAGCGGCACACCGATCCGCCTCACCGAGGCCCTGGCCGACCGCTACCGTGTCGAGCGCGAGCTGGGACAGGGCGGCATGGCCACCGTCTATCTCGCCGAAGACGTGAAGCACGGCCGTAAGGTCGCCATCAAGGTGCTCCACCCCGAGCTCTCCGCCGTGATCGGCGGCGACCGGTTCCTCGCCGAGATCAAGGTCACCGCCAACCTCCAGCACCCGCACATCCTGGGACTGATCGACTCGGGGGAGGCCGGCGGCCTCCTCTATTACGTGATGCCCTACGTCGCCGGCGAATCCCTGCGCGCCCGCCTGGCCCGGGAGCGGCAGCTCCCGGTGGACGAGGCTATCCGGCTCTCGCGCGAAGTCGCCTCCGCCCTCGATTACGCCCACCGGCAGGGCGTGGTCCACCGCGACATCAAACCGGAGAACATCCTGCTGCAGGACGGCGCCGCCCTGGTGGCCGACTTCGGGATCGCCCTCGCCGTGCACCAGGCAGGCGGGAGCCGGATGACCCAGACGGGGATGTCGCTCGGCACGCCGGCCTATATGTCGCCCGAGCAGGCGATGGGCGAGCGGGAGATCGGGCCTCGTAGCGATGTGTACGCCCTCGGCGCCATGACGTACGAGATGCTCGCGGGCGAGCCGCCCTTCACCGGGCCCAACTCGCAGGCGATCGTGGCCAAGGTCCTCACCGAGCAGCCGCCTCCGTTGCGTCCCAAGCGCCCGACCGTTCCACCGGCCGCGGAAGCGGCGATCCTCACCGCGCTGCAGAAACTGCCGGCCGATCGCTGGGGCTCGGCGAAGGAATTCAGCGACGCGCTCGCGGGCATGGGTACCCAGCGGAGCCAGGCGGCTGCCACCGTTCCGATGCCGGCGGCGCGGCCGTCCGTCGCCCCCCGCCGCGCCGCCCTGCTCTGGGCCGGTTGGGCATTGGCGGGCGTCACCGCCGCCGTTGCCGCCTGGGCGCTGAGGCGGCCGCGGCCCGACCTGCCGCCGTCCCGGCTCGCCATCCTGGTGCCGGGCCTGGGCGGGAGCGGGGCGAGCTCCCAGCTTCGCCACCTGGCGTTTCTGCCGGACGGTGAGACGCTGGTGTACGCCGTCGGCGCCACGGACGGGACGCTCCGGCTGATGCGCCAGGCGCTCGATGCGGAGGCGGGGACACCGATCGAGAACGCGATCGGCATGGGCAGTCCGCTGGTGTCGCCCGACGGGCGCTGGATCCTGGGGACGAAGGCCGTCACGCGCCAGGTGCTGCGGGTCCCGCTCGACGGCGGCGCCCAGGAGCTGGTGGCCTCGTCGCTGATCACGAGCGACGCGACGTTTGCCCCCGACGGCAAGCTCTGGTACAGCAGCGACGCCGACCTGGGCACCGTCGAGGGTGATTCGCTTGCGGTGAAGCTGCACAAGGGCGGGTACCGTCTGGTGCAGATCCTGGACGACGGACGGTCCGCGCTCACCGTGCGCACGCGGGTCGGGACGACCGCCGGCCCGATCGTCCAGGTGGATCTCGAGACCGGGGCCGAGACGCAGATCCTCGGCACGCCGGTCGTCGAGGCGCGGGTGACCCAGGGACTGCTCGTCTTCCTGACAGCTACGGGCACACTGCAGGCCGCGCCGTTCGAACCGGGCCGGCGGCAGGTCGGCACCGCGCCCGTGACGGTGGCGACCAACGTGTCGATCACCGGGAGCGGGGTAGCCCAGTTCGCCGTCGCCAGGAACGGCAACGTCGCCTACATCCCGCAGGAGCCGGCGTCGCTGGTGTTCGTCGACCGGAGCGGCGCCAGCCGGCTGGTCACGCCGGAGCGGCGGAACTTCCATCACCCGCTGTTCTCGCCCGACGGCCGCCGGCTCTCGCTGGACTTCAGCTCGATCGAAGGGCGGAACGTCTGGATCCTGGATCTGGGCGAGGGTACGCTCTCGCGCGCGACGTTCGACCGCGACGGGCACGACGCGACCTGGACGCCGGACGGCCGCTTCCTCACCTACATCGTGCCGGTGAACCGGCCGGGCAGCGTACTGCTGAAGCTGCTCCGGAAACGGCCGGGCAGCGCGGAGGCGCCGGACACGCTGCTGACCTCGCCGCTACTGGCCTACACCGGCGTGTGGCTCAAGGATGGCAGCGCGATGGTCACCACCGCGGCCGACCTCCGGCGGGATCCGAAGCTCCCCGACTCGACCCAGGGCGGAGCCGGCACCGACGCCGCGATCATCCGGAATGCGGGCCGAGGCCCGCTGGAGCCGCTGGTGGCGAGCCGGTTCAACGAGTCGTTCGTCGGCGTATCGCCCGACGGCCGCTGGATCTCGTTCGTGTCGGACCAGTCCGGGCGAGAAGAGGTGTACGTACGCGACCTCGCCGGGGAGCGGGACCAGGTGCTGGTCTCGGCCGACGGCGGGAACGAGCCGTCGTGGAGTCCGGATGGGCGGGAGCTGTTCTATCGGGAGACGAAGCAGGATGGTCCCTACCTGGTCGCGGCCGCCATCGCGACGACGCCGGCGCTCGCCGTGACCAAGCGGACGCGGCTGTTTCCGGTCGGCGACATCGTGGGTACGGCGCCGCACGCGAACTACGGCGTGTCGCCGGATGGGAAGACGTTCGTGATGGTACGAAGCAGTCCGGCGGCGCGGGTGATGGTGATCCAGAATCTGGCGGCGCTGGTGCGACGGCTGCGGGGCGACCGCCAGCCCGATTGATCACAGCGAGAACGCGAGCTTGGCTGCATCGAAACGTCCCGCATGGATCGCCGCAATACAGCCGCGTGCCACCCTCTGCACCACATAAGCCTCATCAACTGAAGTAGTTACAAGGCCACTGCAAGTCGGTACACCCCTTGCCCTGTCAGCATCGCGGCAGGGCGGCGTTCTGCCGCGCTTCTCATCCGTAGGCTCACTCGCTCTTCAAATTGGAGACACGATCATGCAGAGGATTCATCTGACCTTGGGCGGGTTCGCGCTGGCAGCGATGGCTGCCGGCCTGGGCGCCTGCGCCGACAGCCCGTCGGGGCCATCCTCGCCGGCCGCAGCCGCGGCCGCGGCCGCGCTGCAGCCGGAGGCTCTGGTCAATGCACAGGCCGCGTCCATCCGGCTCCGGTGCGAGCGGCGCTCCAACCGGTCACGTATCTCGGTGGACGGGAGCGGGCTCACGCCGCGCGCCGGCAGCTTCCGCGCCCGGGTCACGGCCGCCGGCGGGACGGTGACGTCCGCGTCCAAGCGCGCCGTGGCGGGTGAGGACGAGTTCGACTTCGACAGCAACCGGAATGACATCCAGGCGGGGGCCACGAGGATCGCGGCCACGTTCATCGCCGCCCGCTCGGGGCCCGACGTGGTGGCCAAGATCCTGAACGCGAGCGGGCAGGTTGTCGCGACTCGGGGCGCGGAGTGCACCTTCCGCTGACCGGCGAGTGGTAACAAGCGCCAGCGCCGTCGGATCTCCCTGATCCGGCGGCGCTGGCACGTCGGGCGTCCCCTCGAGAAAGCCCGGCGGCGACCCCCGCTACTGGGCGAGCTTGAACCGGAACCGCTGCTGGACGAGCTGGCGAACGGCCTTCCCTCCCCGGGTGGCCGGCCGGAAAAGCGCATCGCCGAGCGCCGTGCGCACCGACTCGGTGAAGCGGGGATGGTCGCTCCGCATCACCTGGATCGTGGTCGTGTCCACCCGACCCGCGGCGTCCACGACGTACGTCGCGTCGACCGAGCCTTCTACCCGCCGCGCGCTCAGATCGGGCGGATACACCGGAACGGCGCTGAACGGGTAGCGCTCGACGATCTGATCCACCTGCAGCGCGCTGTAGACCTTCTCCGTCAGGAAAGGCGCCGGGCCGAACGGCTCGTCGCCTCGGGGCGCGCTCCGCTCGCCCCGGTGCCGGGCACGGCTCGTGGAGGCCACGAGACGCTGGCCCTCGCCCTCGGCAGGAAGCTGGCTTGCCTCGTCGAGGCCCGAGCCGGGCCGGCCGGGCAGGACGATCTCGGCCTGGCGCTTGGGAGCATCCACCGGGTCGGGCGGGAGGAGAAAGAGGGCCCGAGCCTCCCGTTCCGTGTTCGGGAGACGGAAAGTCGAGGTGCTCGTGGCCACGGCGAGCCATATCACGCCGATGTGCGCCACAATGCTCAGGGTGGCGTATTCGGCGGACTGGAGGAAGCTCCGGTCGGATTCCAGCAGCATAAGGCGCATGGTCGAGGCCGCCTGAGGGTGGGAGTCGCGCGCGCTTTATCTATATGACGACGAACGGGACAAGGCAACACACGGGACCTGAACGTTCCCTCATCCCGCCTTCATCCCACCATCATCGACCGGGTGCTAGAGTCTGCAATATTCGGCGGACGACTCTCGGCGCTCCAGTCCGTTGCCGCCCGCGTTGCCGGTCCAGCACCCGGACCAGCCCTCACCCGTCAGGAGCATTCCATATGGGCACTGCAACCAGGCAGTCCACCTTCGCCACGCTTCCCGAGCTGGCGAGAGGATTCAAGCCGTCCATCCCGATCCGTGCCCGCTACGATAACTGGATCGCGGGAGAGTATGTCCGGCCGGCCCTCGGGCAGTACTTCGTCAACCTGACGCCGATCACGGGACAGCCGCTGTGCGAGGTGGCCCGCTCCACCCACGAGGACGTGGATAAGGCGCTCGATGCGGCGCACGCCGCCGCCATCAGCTGGAACGGCACGTCACCGGCCTACCGCGCCAACATTCTCAACCGCATCGCGGACCGGATCGAGGCCAACCTCGACACGCTGGCCTTCATCGAGACGATCGACAACGGCAAGCCGATCCGCGAGACCACCAATGCCGACCTCCCGCTCGCGGTGGACCACTTCCGTTACTTCGCCGGCTGCATCCGCGCCCAGGAGGGTGGGCTCTCGC
The DNA here is from genome assembly GCA_963722825.1 of uncultured Gemmatimonadales bacterium. Lineage (GTDB taxonomy): Bacteria > Gemmatimonadota > Gemmatimonadetes > Gemmatimonadales > GWC2-71-9 > CAVVWJ01. The sequence continues at coordinate 446,071 of CAVROI010000002.1, read as the reverse complement.
AGCTCGACGAGGACACCGTCGCATACCACTTCCACGAACCACTCGGCGTGGTGGCCCAGATCATCCCGTGGAACTTCCCGCTGCTGATGGCGACCTGGAAGCTGGCGCCCGCGCTCGCGGCCGGGAACTGTGTGGTGCTCAAGCCCGCCGAGCAGACGCCGGTCTCGATCATGGCGCTGATGGAGCTGATCGCCGACATCCTGCCGAGCGGCGTGGTCAACGTGGTGCAAGGCTTCGGGGTGGAAGCCGGCAAGCCGCTGGCCAGCAGCCCGCGCGTGGCGAAGGTCGCCTTCACGGGCGAGACCAGCACCGGCCGATTGATCATGCAGTACGCCTCCCAGAACCTCATCCCCGTGACCCTGGAGCTGGGTGGAAAGTCGCCCAACATCTTCTTCGCCGACGTCATGGAGGCCGACGACGACTTCTTCGACAAGGCGCTCGAGGGTTTCACCATGTTCGCCCTGAACCAGGGCGAGGTCTGCACCTGTCCCTCGCGGGCACTGGTCCAGGAGTCGATCTACGACAAGTTCATGGAGCGGGCGGTCGCGCGGGTCAGGAAGATCGTCGAAGGGAACCCGCTAGATCCCAAGACCATGATCGGCGCCCAGGCTTCCAACGATCAGCTTGAGAAAATCCTGAGCTATATCGACATCGGAAAGCAGGAAGGCGCCAAGGTGCTGACCGGCGGTGTCCGGCGGGTCCATGAGGGCGAACTGAAGGACGGCTATTATGTCCAGCCGACGATCTTCGAGGGCCACAACCGGATGCGCATCTTCCAGGAGGAGATCTTCGGGCCGGTCCTCGCCGTCACCAAGTTCAAGGACATGGACGACGCATTGTCCATCGCCAACGATACGCTGTATGGGCTGGGCGCGGGGGTCTGGAGCCGGGACGGCAACACCTGCTACCGGATGGGACGCGGGATCAAGGCCGGCCGGGTCTGGACCAACTGCTATCACGCCTACCCCGCCCACGCGGCGTTCGGCGGCTACAAGCAGTCGGGCATGGGGCGGGAGAACCACAAGATGATGCTCGAGCACTACCAGCAGACCAAGAACCTGCTGGTGAGCTACAGCCCCAAGAAGCTGGGCTTCTTCTAGTCGAGCAGTAGATACGGATCGTCAGGAAAACGTGGCCGCGCCGGTCATCCCGGCGCGGCCACGTTGGTCAAGTCACTTCGGCGTCCGCCATGACCCGCCGCCCCCCACCGAGAACGTCCGCGGAACAACTCGCGACCGCTACCGGCAGCTCGTCCCCGCCCCGGGGTTGATCACCGGGCTCCGACGCGGTTCCTTGCCCAAACCTCTCGGAATGGAGTCCCTGCATGACCCAGATGCTTTCCGCCACCTCGTTCCTCGGCAATGATCTTCGCCAGTGGCTCATCGCCCTCGTTGTTGGGGTCGGAGCACTGGTCCTGGCGCAACTGCTGTTCCGCCTGCTCCTTCCCCGCCTGGCCCGCCTGGCTGGTCGGACGCGGACCGACTGGGACGACCTTGTCATCGCGGCGCTCAGAAATACCAAGTGGTTCTTTCCCGCGTCGCTGGGGCTCGGCAGCGGAGCGCTCGTGCTCGACCTTCCCTCGAGGATCGGACGTGGAGTAACCGTCGCGACGATCATCGCCATCCTGCTCCAGGTTGGGGTGTGGACAAGCACGGCGCTCCGAGCGTGGCTCGAGGGCTACCAGCGGACCCGGCTCGAGACTGACCGGGCAGCCGCCACGACGGTCGCGGCGATAGGGTTCGGGGCGCACGTCGTCGTCTGGATGGTGGTCCTGCTGCTTTCGCTCGACAACCTCGGCATCGATATCACGGCGCTCGTCGCCGGCCTGGGCATCGGTGGCGTGGCGATCGCACTGGCCCTGCAGAAGATTCTCGGTGATCTGTTCGCCTCTCTCGCCATCGTCCTCGATCGGCCCTTCGTCCTGGGCGACTTCCTGATTCTGGACAGCTACCTCGGCTCGGTAGAGCACATCGGCCTCAAGACCACCCGGCTCCGGAGCCTCTCCGGCGAACAGCTGATCATCTCCAATGCCGATCTGCTGGGCAGCCGGATCCGGAATTACGGCCGGATGCGCGAGCGACGGGTCGTCTTCCAGATCGGGGTCACCTACCAGACACCGAAGGCGGTCCTCGCCGAGATTCCCGGGCTGCTGCGCGCGGCCGTCGAAGCTCGAGAGGGGACCCGGTTCGACCGAGCGCACTTTGCCGGCTTTGGCGATTCCTCGCTGACCTTCGAGACCGTTTACTACGTGCTGTCGCCGGACTACAACGTCTACATGGATGTCCAGCAGGCCCTCAACCTGGAGCTGGTGGAGCGGTTCGAGGAGCGGGAGATCGAGTTCGCCTATCCCACGCAGACGCTATATCTGACGCGCGCGCCGAGCTCGAGCACGCCGGGCGCGGCGAGGTGAAGCAACACGGAGCTCAAGAGCTCGCTGGGGTGGGTGTAGATCACGGAGCGGAGGACCTCTGCGTCCTCTATTTCGGCGGCCGCGCCATCAGACCCTGGATCCAGTGCTCGGCGAAGACAAGCTCACTCTGCTGCGCTGCCTCCGCCTCGCGCATCATGACGAACCGGCGATCGTCCGGGCTCACCGAATACGAGTGAATCCCACCCCCACCGGCAAAGGGCGCCGCCGAGAAGAGTACCCGCTGCTCCCCTACCGAGAAGGCCGCCCCCGGCCGGACCTCGGCCGACACCATTTCGTTCTTTCCATTGATGTAGAACAGCTCGCGCCCGCTGCGGGCCCACTGGGGCTCGTTGCCGCCGGCGGTGGACACCTGCCATTTGGCAGTCCCGGTCTCGGGGAAGGGCCGGACGTAGACCTCGGGATTGCCCGATTCGGTCGAGGTATAGGCCAGCCACCGTCCGTCGGGCGAGAGTGCCGGAAACAGCTCCGTGGCCGCCGTTGCGACCAGCGTGACCCGTGTCGTATCTCCCGCACGGAACGCGAGGATATCTCCGCTCCCCTGGGTGTTCGCAGGCGTCCGGGTCACCAGCCAGCGGCCGTCCCGCGAGGGCACGATCTGCCCGAAATCGAGCTTCGAGGCGATCAACTGGCGAGCCGTTCCGGTGCCGTCGGCCCGGTGAGCGTACACGGGCCCCACGCCCGTGCCTGCCCGGTCGCTCATGTAGTACACCTCGCGGCCGTCGGGTGACCATGCGGGACGAACGCTCGCGGTGTCTCCGAACGTGATTCGAGAGAACGGACCGGTCGGCAGCTGCTTGACCCAGATATCGGCTCTGCCGTTCCGGGCCAGCTCCACCGCCAACATCTTCCCATCCGGCGAGAGCGACACATTTCGAATGATGCCCTGGGGATCCCACGATGGGTCCATCGGGGTGGCTGCCCCGTCTCGGCTCACCCAGAACGACCGCCGGGAGCCGAGTGTGCCGCCCGTGGTGTAGACCAGGGTCCCGCTTGAAGACAGCGACAGGTCGACGTTGAAGCCACCTGCCCTCACGCCGATCCCCTCGATGAGCGCCACCGGGGATCCGGTCAGCTCGAGCTTGTCGGCGTCGAACGGGATGGCGACGAGCTTCCCATCCGCGGTGACGACGAGGAGATGGCCCGTCGGCGAATAGCGGGCGTAGATGCCGTGGGTGAGCACGTGCGGGGGACCATTCGGCTTCACGGCGACGATGTCGAAATCAGCCGGTCCCTGTCCGGCGTGCCTCAGCCGGAAGAGAACGCCGCGGCCGCCCGCGAGAGCGAACGGCCATTCCGTTCCCACTTCGTTCTTCGCGCTGAGCATCTTGTACACCGGCTCGATGGCGCCGCCGGTGGGCCGCATCCGCACGATCCCAGAGTCCACCTCGAAGTAGATGTATCCGTCCTCTCCCCAGTCGCCGGATGTGGAGTTGGCCTTGTCGGTCAGCGTCACCGTGGGCGCGCCGTCCAGCGAGGCCAGGCGCACCGAGTTCCCATCCTTGATGAACCCGAGCCTCCGGCCGTCGGGGGAAAAGAACGGGCTCGTGCCCCCTTCGCTGCCCGAAATCGGCGTGGCGGTGAGCTGGTCCAGCCGCCGGAGCCAGAGACGGGCCCCTCCCTCCCCTGGCCCCAGGTACACCATCATGCGACCGTCGGGCGAGATGGCGAGTCGTGAGCCGCCGGTGTTCTGAGGCGGCTGCAACGCCTCGGTCGGCCGGAGCGCCACCCCGAGCTGGGTCACCGGCGGCGCCGGCGCCGGGCGGAGCCAGCCCCAGAGCGCGGCGGTGGTGGCCGCGGTCGCCGTGGCGATCAATGCCACCGTGACCACGTTCCACCTGCGTTTCGGCCTGGCGCCTCCCGGCACCGCCGGAGCCGTGGACGGAGCCTCCAGTGAGACGGTGCTCGTGTACGTCTTGTCCTTGAGCGCGTCGGCAAATTCCGCCGCGGTGGCGAACCGGTCGGCCGGGAGCTTTTCCAGCGCGGTGAGCACCGCCGCTTCGACGTGCCGCGGAATGGTGTGGCGTTGGGTGGCGAGCGACCGGGGATTCTCGGTCAATACCCGCGCCACCACCGCCTGGGCGGTGTTGCCGGTGAAGGGCGGCTCGCCGGTGAGCATCTCGTACAGTACGGCGCCGAGGGCGTACACATCGGAGCGCGGCGTGATCTCGCGCTCGCCCATGGCCTGCTCGGGGCTCATGTAGTGTGGCGTGCCGAGCGACATGCCGGTCTCGGTCATCCGCTGGCCGCTCGCCTTGCTCGCCGCGAGGGCGATGCCGAAGTCGGCCACCAGCGCCTGCCCGTCGTGGATCAGGATGTTCTCCGGCTTGATGTCCCGATGCACCACTCCATGGCGGTGGGCATAGTCCAGCGCCGAGGCCACCTCGGAGGCGATTCGCAGCGCATCGGGCACCGGGAGCTGTTTCTCCCGGGTCAGCCGGTCGCGCAGCGTCTCCCCCTGGATGAACGGCATCACGTAGAAGAGGTAGGAGTCCGCCTCGCCCGAGTCGAACAGCGGAAGAATGTGCGGGTGCTGGAGGTTGGCGGTGAGCTTGATCTCCGCCAGAAAGCGCTCGGCGCCGATCACGGCGGCCAGCTCGGGCCGGAGCACCTTGAGGGCCACCGCGCGATCGTGGCGGACGTCCTGCGCGAGGTAGACGGTGGCCATCCCGCCCGCACCGATCTCTCGGTCGAGCCGGTAGCGGTCCGCAAGGGCGGATTGGAGCCGGTTCAAGAGCTCGGGCATCGGTCGCTTTGGTGGGGGGTGCATGAAGATGGTGGGGCGGGACGGGGCTGGCTAGGGCCTGAATCTTCAATTGATTTTGCCCGAACCAGCGCTGGTCTTCTCCGCCGGCAACGCGGGCGAGGCGGGGATGGGATATCCCGGCGCGCTCCCGCAGGGGATCTCGGCCGCCGCCAGCGGATGGATTCAGGAATGGGTCGGCGGGAACACCTGGTGGCTCCTCAACGACGTCGCCGAGCCGACCAGCGCCGGCGACTTCTACATCACCGATTTCTCGAGCCGGCAGAAGACAGGCCAGGACCTCGACGTCGCCGCACCGGGATCGTGGGTGGTCGGACCCTTCCAGCTCCAGCGCGGCAAGCCCGACTACTTCTTCCTGGGCGGGACTTCCATGTCCGCCCCGCACGTAACGGGAACGGTCGCGCTGATGCTGCAGAAGAACCCCTCGCTTACCGAGGCGCAGGCCGAGTCGATCCTCGAGGGCTCCGCGGTGCCGCTCGGTGCAGGATGTCGGTCGGTCATTCCCGTCCCGGGAGCGCCGGCGGAAGAGATCTGCTGGGGGACCGACGCGACCGGCGCCGGCCTCCTGAATGCGGCCCAAGCGGTGGCGCAGACGCCGTAGCTGGGTAAGCAACGAGCGCCGGTCGCCCAGCCAGGATGCTGAATACAACGACCGGAATGTGCCTGGTCTCCGGAGTCGTCTTGAGCTGGTGGCAGAGCGCGAGCCCGTCGAGGCCGGGCACCAGGATCTCGGTGATGACGATGGAGGGCTTGATCGATCGGGCAAGCTCGAGAGCCTGGGCACCATCCTCGGCGAAATGGACGACGAAGCCTGCCTGATCGAGGAAGTACGCCTCCAACTCGCGGATATGCGGATCGCGATCGACGCACAGGATCAGGGCGCGTGGACTGGGGACGATGGCGGATCGGATCGGCGCTGTCGAATCAGGGTCCCGGTTCACCGTCCGAATGTACCGCCGGACAACTGGCGGGCAACCCCACTGGCGCTCGGCCGTTGATCACTTCGGCCGCGGCGGCAATGCGTTGCCTCCGCAGACCTCCCACCGTACGCTTCAAGGACACTCTGCAGGAGGAAACCATGGCGACCCAGACCATCGAGGCCGAACTGCTCGGCCTGGAGAAGCGCTACTGGCAGGCGATCAAGGAAAAGGATGTGGACGCGGCGATGCGCCTCACCGACTTCCCCTGTATCGTCACCGGGGCCCGGGGCGTGGGATCGATCGACCAGAACACCTTCGAGACGATGATGAAGGCCGAGGCCAGTAAGCTCAACAGTTTCGAGATCAGGAATGCGCAGGTTCGGCTGCTGCGCGACGACGTGGCCATCACGGCCTACCAGGTCCACGAGGAGCTGACCGTGGAGGGCAAGCCGGTGGCGGTCGACGCCGCCGACGCGTCCATCTGGGTCCGCCGCGAGGGCCGCTGGCTCTGTGCCGCGCACACCGAGTCGATCGCGGGCGACGCCTTCGGTCGCGACCGGCGAGCGTAGCGTCCATGTTAGCGCTCCATGCGTCCGCCGGCACGAACAAATGACGAGCAGTGCGGCCGAGCGGCTCGTGATCGCGGGCCGCGAGGTCTCCATCTCCAATCCGCACAAGGTCCTCTTCCCCGGCCCCAAACACACCAAGCTCGACCTGGTGCACTACTACCTCGCGGTAGCCGAAGGCGCGTTGCGCGGCGCCGGCGGGCGCCCCAACGTGCTGGTCCGCTATCCCAACGGGGTCGGGGAAGAGTTCTTCTTCCAGAAGCGCGCCCCGACATCGCGCCCACCATGGGTCGAAGTCGTGTCGCTCCGTTTCCCTTCGGGAAGAAGCGCGGAAGAGGTCGTGCCCCGGGACGCGGCGGCGCTGGCCTGGCTCGCCAACCTCGCATGCCTCGAGCTGCACCCGCATCCCGTCCGCGCCGATGACCTGGATCATCCCGACGAGCTGCGCGTGGACCTCGATCCGGTCCGCGGCGTCGAGTGGACGCAGGTGAGAGAAGTGGCGCAAGTGGTCGAGGGCACGCTTCGGGACTTCGGGCTCACCGGCTGGCCCAAGACGTCGGGCTCCCGCGGCATCCACGTCAACGTGCGGATCGAGCGGCGCTGGGGCTTCACCGAGGTGCGGCGCGCCGCCCTCGCGCTCGCGCGCGAGGTCGAGCAGCGCGCACCCGGAATCGCCACGAGCAAGTGGTGGAAGGAGGAGCGCCACGGCGTGTTCGTGGATTACAATCAGAATGCCAAGGACCGCACCGTCGCCTCGGCCTATTCGGTGCGGCCCACACCGGACGCGCGGGTGTCGGCGCCGGTCACCTGGGACGAGCTCGCGAGCTGCGACCCCGCTGAGTTCACCCTGGCGACCATGCCCGCGCGGTTCGCGGAGATCGGCGACCGGCATTCAGGAATCGACGACCACGCCGGCTCGCTCGAACCGCTGCTCGAGCTCTCCGAGCGGCACGAGCGCGAAGGGCTGGGCGACGCTCCCTGGCCGCCGCACTACGAGAAGCAGCAGGGGGAGCCGAAGCGGGTGCAGCCGTCCAAGGCGCGCGCCGCGAAGCATCCCTTGATCGAGATTGGCCGAGCCCAACGCAAGGAGGATGTGCTCGCGGGGCTGGAGCGCTGGAAGGCGCGGCACCCGGAGGTGGCGGCGCATCTGGAGCCGGCCGACGTGCTGGTGGATGCGATGCGCGGCCGCTTCTCCACCTGGACCCGCGTTCGGGTGAATCTGCAGCACGTGCCGGCGGGGCTCCGGCCGGTTCAGGAACCCTTGGATCCCGACGAGAAGACCTTGGCGAGCTCGTAGGGCGGAGTGACCGCCAGCTGATCGTAGCGGCAGTCGGCTGGCGGCTTGTCACGCCGCCATCTGAGGAAGACGGCGGCGTGACGGAACCGGTCACCCTGCATGTGGTCGTATTTCACCTCGCAGACCCGCTCGACGCGCAGGGGCTCCCACGACAGGTCCTTCCCGGCGCTCCAGCGGCTCTGCGCGCCGGGCATCCGCCCGTGCCCGGCAGCATCCGCTTCCGCCCACGAGCGCCAGGGATGGCCCTCGAGCGCGTCCTTTCGCAGCGGAGCCAGCTCGTTCACGAGCTGCTTGCGCATCGCCATCGTGAACGACGACGTCACGCCCACGTGCTGCAGCACGCCGCGGTCATCGTAGAGTCCCAGGAGGAGAGATCCTACCGCCCCCTTCCCGGTCTTGTGCCAGCGGAACCCGGCGACCACGCAATCCGCGGTGCGGACGTGCTTCACCTTGATCATCGCCCGCTTGCCGGGCTGATACGGGATCTCAGGCAGCTTGGCGATGACGCCGTCCAGGCCAGCGCCCTCGAACTGTTCGAGCCAACGCTCCGCCGTGCGGCGGTCGGTGGTCATCGGCGTGAGATGAAGCGGCGGTCCCAGGCCCGCCGTCAGCTCCTCGAGAATCTCCCGGCGCCGGCGCTGCGGCTCGAACCTGACATCGTGCCCGCCCGCGGCCAGGACATCGAACGCGACGAACGACGCCGGCGTTTCCTTGGCGAGCTTCGCGACTCGCGAGGCCGCGGGATGAAGCCTGAGCTGCAGGGCATCGAAATCGAGCCCTCGCGGCGTCGTGATCACGATCTCACCGTCGACCACGCACCCCTCCGGCAGCCGGCGCAGCAGCGCCTCGTGCAGCTCGGGGAAGTAGCGATCGAGCGGCCTCGAGTCGCGGCTCTGGATGTACAGGTCGGAGGCGCCGCGAAAAATGATGGCGCGGAAACCGTCCCATTTGGGCTCGAAGAGAAACTCCCCGTCGGTGGGGAGGGCCTCGGCGAGCGTGGCGAGCATCGGCTCGACGGGAGGGTCGATTGGAAAGGCCGTGGAGCCGGCGGTCATGGGAAGAAGAGCCTGAGCGGCGGCATGACGTTGGACGGTGACATGAGGCTCTGCTCCATTTGTGGGCCTACCCTTCGATTTGATCCGACTCCGCCTTCTCCCGCCTTGCCAGCACCAGGAATGGCAATGCCCCCACCTGGATGACGGCACTCACCAAATACGAAGCCGGATACCCCGCCACATCGGCAACCCGGCCGAGCGCAGGCTGAGTCACCACACCGCCCGCTGAGCCCATCAGATTGTCGAATGAGAGAACGGTGGCCCTTTGCTCCGAGGGAATGAGGCCGTTGAGGTACGCCTGGCGCATCGGGCTGGAGGCGGCGAACGCCATCCCCCAGGTCGCTACCGCTGCGACCGCGACCCAGAAGCTCGACGTCCACCCCATGACCGCGAGACAGGCGACGCTGACGAGCGTGGTGACGATCAGGACATGCGTGCGCCGGGTGAAGAGCCGTCGCACCAGTGGAACCACGAGCCCGCCGAGGATCTCGGTCCCGGCGACGAGGGCCGCCGCCACGCCGGCGACCCCGTACGCGGCCTTGTTGCCGTACAGCTCGAGGAGATAGGGCTGGAGGGCATAGAAGGCGTAGATCGAAACTCCCATGGAGAACGGCCCGGTCAGCATCAGCCAGCGGACCGGCGGCTTTCGCCAGCCGTTGTCCAGGGACTCGCGTATCACGGTCCGAACCTCATCCTTCACGCTCTTGCCGCGAGTCGGCGTGAAGCCGAGGTCTTTCATGAACACGAAGGCCGCCACCAGCGTCAGCCCGAGCAGAGCCGACCGCACGATGTACGGCATCCCGAGGTTGGTGACCTGCGCGACGAAGCCGCCCGCCACCGAGCCGGTGAGCATCGCGACGCCCAATACCACCTGACCCTTGGCAAAGACCGACTCGAGGTTGCCGTCGAAGCCGGTAAACTTGAGAGCGTCCACCAGCCACGCCTCCGTGGCGCCCGAGAAGAAAGTGAATCCGAGACCGATGACCATCGAACCGATGGCCCAGCTCCACATCGGCGCGTGGGCGTGCCACATGGCGACATAGAGAGCCGTCGAGAGAAGGAGAGTAGCCGCGCCAAGGAGATACGACACGCGCCGGCCCCAGATATCTGCCAGGACGCCGGTGGGAATCTCGAAGAGCACCTGTCCCGCGGTGAAGAAGGCATTGGCGGTGAAGGCCTCCGTATTGCTCAGGCCGGCATCGAGTAGAAAGAGTGTGTTCACGCCCCAGATGAGGGATGCCGAGAGCGTCGACAGGAGCGTGAGCAGCAGGTAGATGTTCTGGACGCGCTTTGCCTGGGGCTTCATGTGGAACTCACCAGTCGCCGGAATGTGCCGCAATCGGGGCTGGGACGCAGTATACTCTCGGATGATCGTTCACGTCGTGGACGGCACCTACGAGCTGTTCCGCCACTTCTACGGCCAGCGCCGCTTCAACAAGGGCAAGGACAAGCCCTTCGGCGCCGTCGTTGGCCTGCTGCACTCCGTGCTGGAGATGATCGAGAAGGGAGCCACTCACCTCGGCGTCGCGACCGACCACGTCATCGAGTCCTTCAGAAACGACCTCTGGCCCGAGTACAAGACGAGTGAGGGCATCGAGCCCGCGCTCTTCGCTCAATTCCATCCCCTCGAGATCGCGCTCGCGGCGATGGGTGTCGCGGTATGGCCGATGATCGAGCTGGAGGCCGACGACGGGCTGGCGTCGGCGGCTCGGCTCGCGTCGGAAGACGAGCGGGTGGAGAAGGTGTGCATCTGGGCCAACGACAAAGACCTCGCGCAGTGCGTGCGGGGCGGCCGGGTGGTCCAGGTGGATCGGCGGGCAAAGGAAATCCGCGACGCCGAAGGCGTCCGCAAGAAGTTCGGGGTCGAGCCCGGGCTGATCCCGGACTTCCTGGCCCTCGTTGGAGATGCTCAGGATGGATATCCGGGCATTGCGGGGATCGGCCGGAGCACGGCGGCCCGGCTGCTCAATCAGTACGGCCCGATCGAGTCGTTCCCTCCGGTCGTGCTGGGGGAAGCACGGGAGCGGGCACTCTTGTTCAAGCACCTCGCAACGCTCAGAACCGACGCGCCGCTGTTCGAAGATGTGGACGAGCTCGAGTGGCGGGGACCGACCAGCGGGTTTGCCACTTGGGCCGAGACGATCGGGGAGAAGCGCTTGCTGGAGCGCTGCCTCAAGGCGTGGGAGCAAGCTGGAACGTGAGCTCCCACTGCCGAGCCACTATCCGCCTCGGCATCGCGTTTCAGCAATCGCAGCAGTCGCACCAGCGCACGCGCCGGTTCGGCGGGTCTGGCGAGTGATCAGCTGACCTGTTTCGCGACCTGGGATGGGGGAACGATCTCGAAGCGGAACTGCTGCTCGACTTGCTGGCGGACCGTCTTCCCGCCGCGCTTGGCCGGCCGGAACAGCATCAGGCCGAGCGCCGTGCGGACCGACTCGGTGAAACGGGGATCGTCGCTGTGCACGACCTGGATGGTTGTCATGTCCACCCGGCCCGTGGTGTCCACGACGTAGATCGCCTGAACCAGGCCCTCCGCCCCTATGGCGAGCAGATCGCGCGGGTAGGCCGGCGCGGCGCTCCCCTCGTAGCGCTCCACGATCTTGTCCACCTCCAGGACACTGAAGACGGTGTCCGGCACGAACGGGGCGACCGGACCGAAGGGCAGCTCGCCCCGGGCGCCACTGCGCTCGCCCGACTTCCGGGCGCCATAGGCTGGCTCACGAAGGTTCATGCCCTCGCCTGGCTCGGTGAGGTGCCGTCCGTTCTCCAGGTCGGAGCCGAGCCTGCCCAATTTGATGATGTCGGTTTGACGCGGGCGGGTGTCCACCCGATCCGGCGGTAGGAGAAAGAACACCCTCGCTTCGCGTTCGTTGCTCGGGAGCTGCCTGCCGCCCTCGGTCGCGCCGACCAGGAGCCACACCAGTGCCGCGTGTGCCAGGATGCTCGCGAAGGCACACTCCGTGGTCTGGAAGAAGCTCCGGTCGGATTCGAGGAGGGTGAGACGCATGCGCAGGGCCACCAGACGGATCGAGCCGCGAAACGCCTACACCATATATGACGACAGTCCGGCTCTTGGCAATACGAGACCGCGCCAGGACGCTATTCACCGAGCCGGTTGCGGCGCGCTGAACCGACGTACGCCTCCGATGCCACCCGCGACCAGTCCGAGCAGGGCCAGCACCGCGGCGAAGACCCGATGGGCGGTCTCCGGGCCGGTTGCCTGTGAGAGCAGACCGACGCCCACGACCGGGAGCGAGTTCCCCGTGTAGCACACCAGCAGGTAGCTCGCGAGCAGCTCGGCGCGCCGGTCAGGCGGCGCAACCTCATCCACGATCTGGAGGCTGCCCCGGTAGCCGAGCGCCATGGCCGCACCGGACACGACCGTTCCCCCAAGCAGGAGCCGAACGTCGCGGCCGCCGTCGGCCAGGACCAACAGGGCGAGACCCGCGACCCAGAAGCACGGCCCCGGCGAGGGTCGCCCGCCGCCCCGACGAATGGAAGTCGGGCACCCCGCGGGACCCCCATCCGGGGGCGAAGCGACAGCTCGGAGACCCTGCGCACCCGCCGCTCTACCGTCTCCGGCACCGAGCGGAGCAACGCCACCGCCGCCGCGAGCATCGCGAGATAGAGAATCCAGCTTGCCCGGAGTGGCAGGGGGACGTAGGCGGCGAGAAGACCGGCGGCGATAGCGCCAAAGGCGAGCCCGCCGAGGTTGCCGGCACTGGTGACGGTCGCCGCGTGAGCGCGGTCCTCGCCCGGCACCAGCTCGGCGATCCAGGCCGTCAGCGTCGCGGCGCCGAGCCCGGCCGCAAACCCGCTCAACACCCGGCCGGCCAAGAGCCACCCGACCCCCGAGGCCGCGAGGAAGCTGGAGGCGCTGAGCACGTTGACTCCGAGGGCGGCCAGCGTGGTCGGACGCCGGCCAAATTGATCTGAAAGGCGTCCGAACAGAAACAACACGGCCAGGTTTCCGACCACGTACACCGCATAGATCTCCGTGACGGCAAGCTCCGAGATACCGAACGCGCGCTGGTAGATCGGGTACAGCGGCGTGAGGACGGTGCTACCGACATAGAGCGCCGCGATGCCGAGCACCGCGGTCCGCATGGCGCGGAGGCTGGAGCGGCCGGCCATGGTTGTTACGGAATCCTCACGATGTCCCGATGCCGTGTGCCGTCGTGGGAGTGTCGCAGGTCGAGCATCGGCTCCGGTGGCGTCGTCACGTCCCGACCGGCCAGCATGCCTACGGCACCCTTCGCGGGCGTAATTCCGCCGTCCACCAGCCAGACCGCACCCGTGACAAAACTCGCGGCGTCCGATGCAAGGAAAGCGTACACGTTGGCCACTTCCTCCGGCGTTCCCCGACGGCCGAAAGGCGTGGCCCCGACCAGCGCCTTCTCGATTTCCTCGTCGACCGCTCCGGTTTCCTTGTGCGTCCAGGCGGTGTCGATCGGACCCGGCGACACGCAATTGGCGCGCACTCCGTACTGTGCCTGCTCGACCGCCACGCCCGCCATGAATGCGTGAAGGAATGCCTTGGTCCCTCCATACGGCGTATTTCTCGGCTGGCCATTGATGCCTGCCTCGGAGCCGGCGCTGATGATGGTTCCTCGCGTCTCGCGCAGGTGTGGCAGCGCGTACTTGGTCATGAGGAAGGCCGACCGGACGTTGCACCGGATGTGCTCGTCGAATTTGTCGACAGGCATGTCGTCGGTTTCCGCGTTGACGAGCAGCACCCCGGCATTGTTGATGAGGATGTCCAGCTTCCCGTAATGTCGAATAGCGGCGTCCACACACGCCCGGGCTCCTGTCTCCTCCGAGACATCCGCGGCGAGGGGAATCGCCTCCCCCCCGTCCTCGACAATCGCCTCCGCAACGTCGGCGATCGGATCCTCCGGGAGCCCGTTGACGACCACACTCGCACCCTCGAGCGCGAACTTTCGACAGATGGCCTCGCCGATCCCCGTCCCTCCTCCGGTCACGAGGGCGATCTTGCCCTCCAGATGATGTCTCATCGATGCGCCTCCTTGATGCCCACACGCTCCTCATACGAACGGTCGACTTCGGACGGTGGGTGAGATCGTGCGGCGATTCCGTGAGGAGGATCACTCGATCGTGATCAAAGTCACACCCCGGCCACGTAACCCGGCATAGGATGCAGCATCACAAGGAGGCTCTATGAGCACAAATCTGATGTGGCACGCGCGCTACGCGATGGTAGGAGCCGCGTGGCTCGGCGCCCTGGCGCTCGGGGCGTGCAAGGGAAGGACGAACGCCGCCGACACCGGCCGAGCCGAAACGCCCGCCACCGTCGATACCGGTGGCGCCGGCATGGCGCCGGCCGACACCTCGAACGCGCTGTCCAACCATCCGACGTACACCGATGCGAACATCGTCGCGTTGCTCGACGAGGCCAACAAGGCCGACAGCGCGGCGGCAGCGTTTACCGTGGGCAAGGCGGCGAATGCGGACGTCAAGGCCTTCGCCAAGATGATGATGGCGGAACACCACGCGCTGCGGGCACAGGGACAGGCCCTGGCCAAGAAGCTCAACGTCACCCCGGAGCCCCCCGCCAACGATCCGGTCCAGATGGCCGGCTCGAGTGAGATGTCGGCACTCAAGGCCGCCGGCAAGGGCGCGGCGCTCGACAGCGTCTACATCAACCAGGAAGTCACGATTCACAAGGCGGTGCTCGACCTGGCCGATCAGGCGCACGGTGACGCCAAGAATGAGGAGCTCAAGAAACTGATCGAGACGGCCAAGCCGACGCTCCAGAAGCATCTGGACAAGGCCGAGGAGCTGCAGAAGACGGTGGGCAAGACCACGACCTGAAGCGAGGGCAAACGGGCGGGGAACCAGGACGGCTGACCTCGAGGGGGATTGATCCTCGTCCCTGATCGAGGTTCCTTGCCGCATGGCCGACCCCGCCGAACGACTCGAAGCATCCGCCGCGGCCCCGCCGGGTGGCGCCGAATCGGTCAGCCTCTGGACCATCGTCAAGGAAGCGGTCCGGGGCGACGTGAACCACGATTTCACTGTGGGCCCGATCGGCCGGGCGGTACTTCTCCTGGCGATACCGATGGTGCTCGAGGTGGCGCTCGAGAGCATCTTCGCCGTGGCCGACATCTTCTGGGTGTCCCACCTGGGCCCCGACGCCGTCGCGTCGGTGGGCGTGACCGAATCACTGCTCACGATGATCTACGCGCTGGCCATGGGCCTGGGCATCGGAGCGACGGCGGTGGTCGCGCGGCGCATCGGCGAGAGGGACCCGGAGGGGGCGGCCCGGGCCGCCGCCCAGGCGCTGGTGCTGGCGCTCCTCGTGTCGGCGGTGCTCGGCACTACCGGCGCCCTGCTCGCCCCGCGGCTGTTGGCCCTGATGGGTGCCACGCCTGCCGTGATCGCCACCGGGCGCGGCTATGCCACGATCATGCTGGGCGGCGAGGCAGCGATCATCGTGCTGTTCGTGGTGAACGCCATCTTCCGCGGCGCCGGCGACGCGGCCATCGCGATGCGGGTGCTCTGGCTCGCCAATATCATCAACATCATCCTCGGGCCACTCCTCATCTTCGGCCCGGGGCCCTTCCCGGCACTCGGCGTCACCGGCGCGGCCGTGGCAACCACGATCGGGCGCTCGACCGGAGCGATCTACGCCGTCGTTCGCCTCTTCCGCCACGGCAGCCGGGTGCCGGTCGGGCGGCGACACCTCAGGTTCGACTTCGGCGTGATGCAGCAGATCCTTTCCCTCTCCGGCTCGGCGACGGTCCAGAACATCATCGGCATGGCGAGCTGGGTCGGACTGGTCCGGATCCTCGCCACCTTCGGGAGCGACGCCCTCGCTGGATACACCATCGCGGTGCGTCTGATCATCTTCGCGCTGCTGCCGTCGTGGGGCTTGAGCAATGCGGCCGCGACGATGGTGGGACAAGGTCTGGGGGCCAGGAAGCCTGACCGGGCCGAGAAGTCGGTCTGGCTCGCGGGAGGGTACAACGCGGTGTTCCTCACGGCGGTCGGTATCGTCTTTTACGCCGCAGCACCGCTCATCCTCAAGGCATTCACCTCGGACGTGACGGTGACGGCCTACGCTGTCGGTTGCCTCCGCATCGTCGCAATCGGCTTTCCGCTCTATGCTTACGGCATGGTGCTGACCCAGTCGTTCAATGGCGCAGGAGACACCTGGACGCCCACCTGGCTCAACTTCGTCTGTTTCTGGGTATTCGAGATCCCGTTCGCCTGGTGGCTGGCCCACGGGGCCGGGCTCGGGCCGTCAGGCGTGTTCTGGGCGATCATGGCGTCGTTCTCGCTACTGGCAGTGGCGAGCGCGGGAGTGTTCCGTCGGGGCACGTGGAAGATGAGGGAGGTGTAGCGGGCGGATATGGAGGAAATCCCGAAAATGTCGCCAGTGCGTTCGAGGGCGCCACCGCCAGGCTCGCGCCATGGGCTACATCGACGCCTGAGGCCGGGCGGCCTTGCCGCCTCGGCTCCCCTCCGCCTCCGCCGAGGTTCGTCATGGAACACCTGCTGGCACTTCCGACCCGCTCTCAACTGACAGCCTTCGGCCTGGCGGCGATCCCGCGGGTGACCGCCGCCATCGTCGTGGCACTGCTCTTCTGGGCCGGCCTCAAGGTCACCCGGCCCGCGTTGCGTGGGGTGCTCACCCGGGCGCACTTCGCCCCCGCGCTGGTGCACCTGCTCGTGGACGGTCTTTACAAGGGTGCCGTGGTGGTGCTGGCGGCGGTGATGGCCGCGAGCCAGGTTGGAATCAACGTCGGAGCCGCCCTGGCGGGAATCGGGGTGGTCGGCATCGCCGTCGGCTTCGCCGCGCAGGAGACGATCGCCAACATGATCGCCGGATTCCTCATCTTCTGGGACCGGCCATTCAAGGTCGGCGATTTCATCACCACACAGGAGAAATACGGCGAGGTGCGGGAGATCACCATGCGCACCACGCGGATCAGGACGATGGAGAACACCTACGTCGTGATTCCCAACAAGCAGATCATCGGCGACATGCTGGTGAACCACTCGCTCTACGGTGAGGTACGGGTGAACGTGCCGGTAGGGATTGCGTACAAGGAGCGGATCGCCGAGGCCCGTGCGGCGCTGCTTCCTGCGGTTCGGCGAGTGGAGGGCGTGCTGGACGCCCCGGCCCCGGACGTCGTGGCGTGTGCTCTCGGCGACTCGAGCGTGAATCTCGAGGTGCGGGTCTGGACCGGAGATCCGGCGCACGAGCGGCGGCTGCACGCCGACGTGCTGGAGGCGAGCAAGAAGGCACTGGACGAGGCCGGGATACAGATTCCCTTCCCGCACTTGCAGCTGTTCGTTGACGACGTGAGCGAGCGGGTCTGGGCCGGCGCCGCGCGGCTGCCGCACCTCCCGGGCCGGGCCGGTTGATGCGCGACCCGGTGACCCGTGCCGCGCGTGCGACGGTCGTCGGCGCGTCCCGGCTGCTCAACTTCCACAAGCGCCACCCACCGGTCGGCGCGCCGCCCGGTACGCTGGTCTTCCCGGAGGAGCGCACTCCCGCCACCATCTGCGTCATGGTGTACGGGCCCGAGAACGTGGTGGAGCGGAGCGGTGTCCCCGTGGACGAGCTGCCCGCTTTGATAGCGGCGGACCACGTCACCTGGATAGACGTCCAGGGCCTCGGGGACGAAGCCGTCCTCCGACGGCTGGCCGCGTCGTTCGACATTCACCCGCTCGCGCTGGAAGACGTGGTCAACGTCCCCCAGCGGCCCAAGTCCGAGGCCTACGACCAGCAGCATCTCGTCATCACCCGAATGACTCGCGCCGTGGGCGGCGCACTCGACGTGGAGCAGGTGAGCCTCTTCATCGGGACCCACTACCTCCTCACTATCCAGGAGCGGCCAGGGGATGTCTTCGACCCGGTGCGGGTGCGGGTCCGCGCCGGTAAAGGACTGATCCGCCGCTCGGGCCCCGACTACCTGGCGTACGCGCTCATCGACGCCATCCTGGACGGCTACTACCCGGTCCTGGAGCAGCTTGGGGATCGGCTTCAGGCGATCGAGGAGCGGATCCTCCAGCAGGCGAGCCGGTCCAGCCAGGGAAAGATTCATCGCGTCCGGCGCGACCTGCTCGTGCTTCGGCGCGCGGTCTGGCCCCAACGCGAGGCGTTGGGGGCGCTGGTCCGCGAGGAAACGCCGTTGATCACGCCGACGGTGCGCCAGTACCTGCGGGATTGTCTCGATCACGCGGTGCAGATCCTCGACGTGATCGACACCTACCACGAGCTCGCGTCGAATCTGATGGACATGCACTTGTCGAGCCTGAGCCAGCGGACCAACGAGGTGATGAAGGTGCTCACCATCATGGCGAGCATCTTCATTCCCCTCACCTTCCTGGCTGGACTCTACGGAATGAATTTCGAGTACCTGCCCGAGCTTCACATCCACTGGGCGTATCCGGCGGTCGTGGGAGTGATGGCGGCAGTGGCGGTCGGAATGCTGGTGTACTTCCGGCGGCGCGGTTGGCTGGGAGAGGCAAAGGAGCCGGACGACGAGTGACCCGGAACCGCCACCCACGGGCCTGCTCAGGATGACGAAGGCAGCGACCTCCGGTCAGTAGACCCGCGGGACGAGCGCCGCGGTCTCCCGCCGATACTCCTCGTATTCCGGGAAGATCTCCCGCATCCGACTTTCCTCCTGTCGGCTCTTGACCGCGAACGACACCAGGGCCAGGGGCAGCGCCAGGAGACCTCGCCACTCGCCGATCGACACCACCGTGCCCAGGAACGCGAGCAGTATCCCGGTATAGATCGGGTGCCGCACGTGACGGTAGGGACCGGTGCGGATGAGCGCGTGGTCCTCCTTTACCACCACGCTGGCACTCCAGTTCCGTCCCAGGTGCCGCCGAGCCCAGACGGCGAAGCCCAGTCCCACCGCCACCAGGAGCGCGCCCGCCGCGGGGCCGACGACGCCGGGCGGCAGGAAGCGCCTCGTGAGTACCCGGGGCACCCACCGCGGTGCCGCCAGAAGAAACGCGGCGAGCATGAGAGGGACGCGATGCCGCAATTGCAACGCGAGCGGCTCCTCCCAACGGGTCACCTTCACGTCGCGGGCGGAAATCGCCCAATAGGCAAGCCACGCGAGCCAGAATACGGCGAGGGCGATTCTCGGAACGGCTTCCCAGGCGGTCACGGTCTGCCCCATTCTGTTTCTCGTCTCATGCCTTCAAGATATCCGCTTCGGCAGAGAGGTTGCCGCGGCGGTCCGTCGGTTCGAAGTTCCAGCATCCGCTCCAGCACCGGAGTCCTATCCTGCCGTCGCCCGACCCGCGGGTCCGCAACGCCGCCGTAGCAGCCGCGCTCACCTCGATCGGATTCGGGGTCGCGGTCGTGGAGGGCTACGTCTTCCGGATCGGGGGACTGCTCCCCCTGGCCCCGTTTCTCCCGCCGACACAGCCGCTGGTCGGGGTGATGTTCGTGCTCGCGGGTGTGAGCCTGCTCTCGCTCCGGGTCGGCCTGGTCAGGTTTCAGCGGATCCCCGCGCTGTGTACCACGATGATCGCGGCCGCCATCCTGTCCGAGTACCTCCTCGGTGTCGACCTCGGAATCGACCGGCTCATCTTCCCGGAAAGTGTGCAGGGACTCTCGCGCATCTTCCCCGGGCGCCCGGCGCCGATCACCAGCGCGACGTTTCTCCTGCTCGGCGTCGCCCTCCTGATCGCCAGCTCCGAGCCTCGCGCCCAGCCCCGGCGCTGGTACACCGCCATCGTCCTCGGCGCGGTCATCCTGCCGGTCATCCCCATCGTGGGGCTCGCGCTCGGCGTCCCCGAGCTGTACGCCCTCGCGCCGGGAATCGGGACCGCGCTGCACACGGCGATGGCGCTGCTGCTGCTTGCCGCCGGCGTCGGCGCTGCGACTCATGAGTCCGCCGTCCTTGCCCTCGTTCAGGCACGCGATCCGGGCACGACGCTGCTCCGGCGCCTGCTGCCGCTCGCCGTGCTGCTGCCACTCCTCTTCGCGGCCGGCAGTGTGGTGGCCCTGCACTTCGGGCTCTACGCGATCCACGTCGGCCTGGTCCTCTATGTCTCCTGGTGTATCGGGATGTTCCTGGGGGTGGCGTACTGGATGGCGGCGGTAGTCCGTCGTGCGGATGCCGAGCGCCATGCTGCGGATCAGGCCCAGGCCGAGCTGGCGCTCCGTGACGTCGTGCTGAAGGCCGACTCGGAGGTGGCCATCACATCGCGAGAGAGCGAGCGGCGCACTCGCGAGTTGCTGGACATTCTGAGTCACGCGTCGGTACTCGCGCGCGGATTCGACGGACGGATCCGTTTCTGGAGCGCCGGCGCGACCCGCCTCTATGGCTGGTCCTCGGAGGAGGCAACCGGCGCCGTCTCCGCCAAACTGCTTCCCACCGACCTCCCGGTCCTCCAGCGCGAAGCGGAGGCGGAGCTCGTACGCACGGGCGAGTGGCATGGGGAGCTCGTCAGGCGGGCTCGCGACGGTGCGCGGGTGCAGGTCGCGAGCCACTGGATCCTCCATTGCGACGACCTCGGGCGTCCCGACTCCGTGATCGAGATCGACAACAATGTCACCGACCAGAAGCGGGCGGAGGAGGCGTTCAGGGAGGGCGAAGCGCGGTATCGGGCGCTGGTCGCGGCGACGGCTCAGATCGTCTGGACCGCGTCGCCAGGCGGGAAACGCCCCATGGACATCACCGAGTGGGAGGCGTTCACCGGACAGGGGCAGGAGGAAGCCGACTGGGACGGCTGGCTCCAGGCGATCCATCCCGACGACCGATGGGAGGCGGCCCGCCTGTGGAACGATGCGGTGCGAGAGCGCAAGCCTCTCCTGACGGAGCACCGGCTTCGCCGCCGCGACGGGGAGTACCGGCACATGGAGGCTCGGGCGGTCCCTGTTCTTGACGACCGGGGTGCGGTACGCGAGTGGGTCTGGGCGCACTCGGACATCACCGAGCGGATCCAGACACAGGAGCGGCTTGGGCAGGCACAGAAGCTCCAAGCGGTCGGCACGCTGGCCGGTGGAGTCGCCCACGAAGTGAACAACCAGGTAATGGCGGTGCTCGGCTTCGGGGAGTTCGTGCTGGAGGCGCTGGGACCCGGGCATCCCCAGGCCGGAGACGTGCAGGAGATGATTCGCGGTGCGACCCGTGCGGCCCGCATTGCGCAGCAGCTCCTCACGTTCAGCCGGCGGCAGGTGAACCAGACCGGGCTGGTGGACCTTCACGGCGCCATCGTCGGGCTCATGCCCGTTCTGAACCGGATGCTGGGTGCCGACAAGACGCTGGAAGTCCTGCCGAGCCGAACCCAGCGCAAGGTGCTCGCGGATCCCACGCAGATCGACCAGGTGCTCATCAACCTCGCCGCCAACGCGCGCGACGCGATGGGCACGGGCGGACGGCTCACCTTCGCCGCCGACGAGGTGGTGCTGGACCAGTCCTATGCGCGTGCCCATAGCGTGGGCCGCCTCACCCCCGGACTCTACGTCCGTCTCACCGCCTCCGACACCGGTTCCGGAATGGACCGCGCGACGCTGGCTAAGATCTTCGAGCCGTTCTTCACGACAAAGCCGGTCGGCTCGGGCACGGGGCTGGGACTCTCGACAGTGTACGGCATCGTGAAGCAGCACGACGGTTTCATCTGGGCGTACAGCGAGCCGGGACTCGGCACGACGATGAAGATCTATATCCCGGCGGCGATGAGCGAGGCCGCCCCGGCTCCGGAGAGGAAGAGCGAGCCGCCGGTGAAGCGGCCGACGCAGAGCGAGCCGGCTCTCGTCCTGGTCGTCGAAGACGAGCCGGCGGTCAGGAATCTCGTCCGTAGATTGCTGGAGGCGGCCGGGCTCTCCGTCGTCGAGGCGGAGGACGGGAGGCATGCACTCGAGATCGTCGCGACCCTGCCGGACCCCCCCAAGCTCGTGCTGACCGACGTGATCATGGCCGGGCTCAACGGCAGGGAGCTGAGCGAAGCGCTGGCGTTGACGCAGCCCGGCTTGCCGGTCCTCTTCATGTCCGGGCACAGCGGCGACGAAGTGCTCGCCCGCAGCCTTCTCCCCACCACGGCACCGTTCATCCAGAAGCCCTTCTCTCCGGAGGAGCTGGTCGCCCGCGTGCGCAAGCTGCTCGCGGCTGCCGCGGCACGACGTTGATCAGCATCCAGACCCCGCCTGGGACAATCTCACGCCGGGACCTGCTCCGGCACGCCGCCGCAACGGCCGCCGCGCTTCTTCTTCCCGCCCCGCTCCTCGCGGGCGGGAAGCGGGCCGATCCCGATCGCGCGCGCCTTGCTGCATGGACCGCCGCGCTCCGCGCCGAGGGAATGACGGTCTCGGCGAGTCCCCTCGGACGGGCCGCCGTTCGCGCCGGCGTGCTTGCCGCCGGCACACCCTACGTACCGGCCACCCTCGATGCCTACCTCCGCGCCGGTGGCAGTCCGATCGCCAGCGAACCGCTCACGCTCTCGCTCACCCGCTTCGACTGCGTCACGCTGGTGGAGTCCTGTCTGGCGGTGGCGCGGGTGGCGGACGAGGAGGGTGTGCCGACCTGGCAGCGATTCGGACGGGAGATCGAGCGGATGCGCTATCGTGGCGGAGTGCGCCGAGCATACACCTCGAGGTTGCACTACTTCAGCGAGTGGATCAGTGACGGGGAACGGCGCGGCCTGGTCCACGATCTTGGCGCGGAGCTGGGCGGAGCGACGGACGCGCGACCCCTCCGGTTCATGACCGAGCATCGGAACAGCTATCCCGCGCTCGCGGACGACGGCGTGTTCCGCGAGATCGGCGCCATCGAGCGCCGGCTCGACCAGCGGCCGCGCCGCGTGATTCCCACCAAGTGCATTCCCAGGGTGGCCGATCGTATCGAGAGCGGAGATGTACTGTCGTTCGCCACGGAAATCGCCGGCCTGGACGTGACCCACGCGGCATTCGCCTATCGCGGAGCGGACGGAATCCTCCGGGTGCTGCACGCTCCGCTCTCGGGCGGCGTGGTGGAGATCACCCGGGCGACGCTTCCCGAGTACGTCGCCGCGATCCGCCGGTCGACAGGAATCCTGGTGGCACGGCCGCTTCGGGGGTAAACAGCCGAGCTGCCGCGGATCCACCGCCAGGCCGTCAGGATCGTGGGGACGTCTGCCCTATTCCTTACGAGGCAGTCACGAGGACATCAAGGCGGTCACCCTCCCGGCACGTTGCGCCGGAGCTCGTCGATCCAGACGGCCGCGTCGGCATCGCTTGGCGCACGCCAATCGCCGCGCGGTGAGAGCGAGCCGCCCGAGCCTACTTTCGGTGCGTTGGGCATCGCCGAGCGCTTGAATTGGCTCGTCTGGAAGAAACGCTGGAGAAAGACGCCCAGCCATCGCTTGATCGTCGGCAAGTCGTATTCATGACGCTGCTCGGCCGGGATCAGCCCGGGCCAGGCGCCGCGCTCGCGTTCTCCCCAGGCGTGGAGCGCAAGGTACGCCACCTTGCTTGGCCGGAAGCCGAAGCGCGTGAGATAATAGAGATGGAAGTCCTGGAGCTCGAACGGTCCCACCACCTCCTCCGTGCTCTGGATCCGCTCGGACTCTTCCGCGCCTACGGGCACGAGCTCCGGTGAGATTTCGGTCCCCAGAATCGAGAGCAGCGTCTCGTTCGCCTCGGGCTCGAGCTGGCCCGAGTCGACCACCCACCGGATGAGATACTGAATCAGCGTCTTCGGGACCGAAGCGTTCACGTTGTAGTGCGACATCTGATCGCCCACGCCGTACGTCGCCCATCCGAGCGCCAGCTCGCTCAGGTCGCCCGTGCCGAGGACCAGGCCGCGATGCAGGTTGGCGAGGCGGAAGAGATGCGAGGTGCGCTCGCCGGCCTGGACGTTTTCGAAGGTGACGTCGTGCACCGGCTCGCCCCGCGCATATGGATGGCCGATGTCCTTGAGCATCTGCATCGCGGACGGCCGGATGTCGATCTCGGCGGCCGTGACCTCGAGCGCGCGCATGAGCGCATGCGCATTGCCTCGGGTCCGCTCGCTGGTCGCGAAGCCCGGCATCGAATACGCCAGGATGTTGCCGCGCGGCAGACCGAGCTGGTCCATGGCGCGCGCGACGACGATCAGCGCCTGAGTCGAGTCGAGACCACCCGACACCCCGATGATCACCTTCTCGATGCCCGTGCTCACCAGCCGCTTCACGAGCCCGTGGACCTGGATGTTGTACGCTTCGAAACAGCGCGCGTCGCGATCGCGCGGATCGCTCGGCACATAAGGAAAGCGCTCGACCGTCCGCCGCAGCTCCCGCCCGCCTTCGGGGACCTGGAGCTCGAACGAGACCCGGCGCAGACGCCGGGCGGCCTCGACGTGGTCGGCGACCGCATCGTTGAAGCTGGTCGTGCGCGCTCGCTCCTGCACCAGCCGCTCGAGATCGACGTCGGCCGCAATCACCTGCTCCTCGGGCGCGAACCGCTGCGACTCCGCCAGAAGATCGTTGTTCTCGTAGATGAGCGCGTGCCCGTCCCACGCCAGGTCGGTGGTGGACTCGCCGGAGCCCGCCGCCGAGTACAGGTAAGCGGCGATACACTTCGCGGACTGTCCCGCGCAGAGACTCCGGCGATAGTCGGCCTTGCCGACCGTGATGTTGCTGGCCGACATGTTGGCCAGCACCGTAGCACCGGCCAGCGCGCCCCAGGTACTGGGCGGGACGGGGACCCATACGTCCTCGCAGATCTCGACGAAGAGCGTCAAGCCGGGGACGTTGACGGCATCGAACACCAGGTCGTTGCCGAAGGGGACCACCTCGCCAAGGAAGCGCACCTCGCGGCTCACCGCGGCGCGTGCCGGCGCGAACTGGCGCGCTTCGTAGAACTCCCGATAGTTCGGGAGATAGCTCTTCGGCACGATGCCGAGGACCCGCCCGCGGTATACCACTACCGCGCAGTTGAACAGCTTCCCCTCGAATCGTAGCGGTGCTCCCACGAGCAGCACCGGCGAGAGACCTCGAGTCTCCTCGACCAGGCGGGCGAGCGCGGCCTGCACGCCATCCAGCAGCGCGTCCTGCTGATGCAGGTCTTCGTTGCTGTAGGCGGACGTCCCAAGCTCCGGAAAGAGGGCCACGGATGCGCCAAGCTCCGATGCGCGACGAGCCAGGCCAAGGGTGCGCCCGACGTTATACGCTGGATCGGCCACGCGGACGAAGGGAACGCACACGGCAACCCGCGCGAACCCGTGGGTGTAGGGCGAGTCGAACGGACGATCCACCGGCTACTTCCTCAGGTCGCTCAGGACGGTGAGCGCGTCGTCGGCCGTGAATCTGCCGACATTGCCACTCGAATAGACGGCATGGGCGATTCTGCCGTCGGGCCCGAGGACGAACGCCGCAGGCTGGATGTGCGGCCGGTCCCCGCGCATGCCGGTATAGCAGCCGATCGTGCGCGAGGTCGCTTCCGGGTCCAGACCGTAGAGCACCGTGAATGCCAGCCCGAGCCGCTCGACCGTTTCCCGCGCCTCTGGTTCGGCATCCGAGGAGAACGCCACGATCCGCGCACCGACCCCATTCAGGTCGGCCTTGTGCCGCTGAAAGTCAGCCAACTGCTGACGGCAGTGGCTTCACCAATGGCCCCGGTAGAAGATGAGTATCGCGATGGTGTCGTGCAGCTCGTCGGGGACGCGAAGCGAACCGCCGCCTACGGCATTCGCCTCGAGCTGGGGGAATCGCTCGCCAATCCGAAGCGTTTCCATGGCCTGCCTCCTCCTGATGAATCGCCGGTCGTTCCACTGAAAGATATTGTCGAGTCGGCCCGGCGGCCGCCCATGGACCGATCCGTCTGGCCCTCCGTCACTCCGCACTCCAGATTGGGATATCATCTACGCAGCACCAGGAGACTCCCATGGGTTCCCCCGACGCCATTACCTCCACGCTCCCCACCCGCAAGCCGCGCGAAGACGAGATCGACGCCTACGGCGTGACCCATCCAGGAAAGGTGCGCAAGGATAACCAGGACCACTTTCTCCTCTGCTACCTTCGCAAGCAGGTCGTCGTCCGGCGCTCCAGCATTCCCGGCGTGGAGCAGCTCGTGGGGGACGCCGAGCGGCTCGCCTCGCTCGCGATGGTGGCGGACGGGGTAGGCGGCTCGGCCCGGGGCGAGACGGCGAGCCGTGTCGCCCTGGCAGCCGTCACCAAGTACGTCACCCGCAGCATACGCTGCTACTATGGCGCCTCGGAGGATGACCAGGAGCTCCTCGACACGCTCCAGGAAGGTGCGCGCCGGTGCCACGCCGAGCTGCTCCGGCGCGGCGAGGAGGACACCGACTACCAGGGCATGGCCACCACGCTCACACTCTATCTCGGCGTCTGGCCCCGTGCTTACCTGCTCCAGGTGGGCGACAGCCGCTGCTACCTGCTCCAGAACGGTGAGCTGACCCAGATCACCCGCGATCAGACCATGGCGCAGGCGATGGTGGACCTCGGCGCCATGAAGGCCGAGGAGGCGGCCCTCACCCGCCTGGCCCATACGCTCACGAGCTCGATCGGAGGGAGCCAGACCGACCCCAAGGTCTCCCAGTTCGAGATGGCCTGGGGCCACGTGCTCCTCCTCTGCAGCGACGGGCTCACCCGCCACGTCGCTGACGAGCGCATCCGCGACGTGCTCCGCTCGATGACATCGGCACAGCAGGCGTGTGAAACGCTGCTGCAGGAGGCGCTCGACGGGGGCGGGAGCGACAACATCACGGTGGTGGTTGGGCGGGCGGTGGCGCGGGAAGACCCTGGCGCGCGAGAGTCTCGGGAGTAGACGGCTGCGACGCTCGCTGCTCTCGTTGATTCTGGCGGCCGCGATGCCCGCCGCTGCGGTAGCCCAGGCCTCGCGGCCGGATTCGACCGGCGCCTTCCTCGCCCGCGGCATCTCCCACGCCCTCGCCCGCCACCGCGCCGCCACGGTTCACGACGTCCGCTATGACCTGGCGCTGGACGTCACCGCACTCGACAGCGCGGTAGGCAGCGTGACGGTCCGGTTCCGCCGCTCGGATACCGCCGACGCGATCATCGACTTCCGCGGGCGCCGGCTCACCGCGGCGCTCGTGAACGGCGACTCGCTTCTCACCGATGCCGCCACGAACGGCCATTTGCGGATTCCGGCGCGTTTCCTCGAGGCCGGCGGAAACACCATATCCTTCCGCTTTGTCGCCGACATCGCGCCCAGCGGTGCCAGCATCATCCGGGCCCACGATCCGACCGACGGCCGCGACTATCTCTATACCCTGCTCGTCCCCGCCGACGCGAACCAGCTCTTCCCGTGCTTCGATCAACCGGATCTCAAGGCTCAGGTGCGCCTCGCACTCACCGCGCCCGCCGGATGGTCGGTCGTCGCCAACGGCTCGGTTGCCTCGACCGACACCGCCGGCGACAGGGTCACGACGCGCTTCGTGGAGACCAAGCCGATCAGCACCTATCTCATCGCGTTTGCGGCCGGCCCCTGGACTCGTGCCAGCTCGACCGAGAATGGACGCACCGTGACCGCCTACGTCCGCCGGTCCCGTGCGGCGGAGGCCGATCTCGACACGGTGCTCGCGCTCAATCAGCGGGCGCTGGACTGGATGGAGCGATGGTTCGGCCGGTCGTTCCCGTTCGAGAAATTCGACTTCGTCCTGGCACCCGCCTTCCCATTCGGCGGGATGGAGCACCCCGGCGCGGTCTTCTACAGCGAAGACCGGTTCATCTTCCGCGAGCGCCCCACCCTGCCCCAGCGGCTCGCCCGCTCCTCCACCATCCTGCACGAGGTCGCGCACCAGTGGTTCGGCGACCTCGTGACCATGCGCTGGTTCGACGATCTCTGGTTGAAGGAGGGCTTCGCCACGTTCATGGCGACCAAGGCGCTCGCGGAGATCGATCCCTCCGCCAGCGCCTGGAAGACCTTCTATCTCGGTAACAAGCCACCGGCCTACGCCGTGGACCAGACCGACGGCACCCGCCCGCTCTGGCAGGAGCTCGATAATCTCGACCAGGCGAAGAGCAACTACGGCGCGATCGTCTACAACAAGGCGCCGTCCGTGTTGAAGCAGCTCGAGTATCTGGTCGGGGACGCCGCGTTCCAGGCCGGCGTCCGGCGCTTTCTGAATCGGCACGCGTACGCCACCGCCACCTGGCGCGACCTGCTCGGTGACATCGGCCGGGTGTCGCGGCGCCCGGTCGACGGCTTCGGCCGGGACTTCATGCTGCGCCCCGGCATGCCGGTGGTGGAACAGCGGATCCTCCTGCGCAATGGAAAGATCGAACGGCTTACGATGACGCAGCACGCGGCCCGGCCGCTTTCCGGCCGGCGTCCCTGGACCGAGCGCACCGAGGTGCTCCTGGCCTGGCGCGACCGGCCGCCGGTAAGCATCCCGGTCGAGCTCCGCGAGCCCGTCACCGACGTGGCCGGCGCGAGAGGGCAGCCCACCCCCGATTTCGTCTTTGCCAACGCGCGCGACTACGGCTACTTCCTCCTCCTCCTCGATACTGCCAGCGTGCGCGCGCTCGAGAGTGGCGCGCTGGGCCGAGTGGACGACCCGTTCCTGCGGGCGATGCTCTGGGGGGCGCTGTGGGATCAGGTGCGCGCGCTCAGGATGGCGCCGGAGCAGTACGTGCGCCTTGCGTTGCGGGAGCTGCCGCGCGAGTCCGACGAGCAGATCGTTCCCGTGGTGCTGCTGCGTCTCGACCGCGCCGTGCGAGCCTATCTCCTTCCCGGCGTGCGAGCGCGCCTCCAGGCCGAGGTGGAGCGGGTGCTGTGGAAAGCCGCGGGCGACACGACACGCGCCTATGGCGTCCGCAAGGCATACGCGGATGCGTTCATCGGGCTCGCGGCGTCGCCGGACGGGGTCGCCAGGCTCGACGCACTGTTCTCGGCGGACTCGGTGGCCGGCGAGCCGTTGCGAGACCCGACTCGCTGGGACATCGTGACCCGCCTGCTCGAGCTGGGCGTGCCCCAAGCCGAGGCGCGACTTGCGGAGCAGGAGCAGCGCGACGCGACGCCCGATGGGCGGAGGCGTGGGTTCATCGCCGGTGCCGGCCGGCCGAACGCGGGGGTCAAGCGGGCATACTTCACCGGCTACTTCTCCGATTCGGCACTCAACGAGGATTGGGCGTCGGGGAGCCTGGGCGAGTTCAACGCGCTCGAGCACCAGGCACTGACCTTCCCTTATCTGGGCCCCGCGCTGGATTCCCTTCCATTCATCCAGACCAACCGCCGCATCTTTTTCCTGGAGACCTGGCTCGCGGCATTCCTGCGCGGCCAGACCGGCGATTCGGCAGTCGCCGTCGTGCGACAGTATCTCGGCGAGCACCGCAAACTGCCCCAGGATCTCCGCCGCAAGGTGCTTCAGCACATGGACGAGCTGGAGCGGACGGTGCGGATCCGGGGAGATTCCACACCGTAGGTCATCCCTTGCTTCCGCCGCTCCGGCGAGGCAAATTTTCTCACCCCCCATTCGTCATCGATTTGCGCTGATCCCGCTGACGGGCTCGCGTCGGGATTTCGACATGCGACCAGGTCGTGTTTGCCGCGTTCTCGCCGTCCTCGTCGCGCCCTCGGCCATATTCTGGCTCGGCTGCGGAGGCGGCGGGAGCGACGTGGTCGCTCCCGAGCTGGGAACGCTCGAGGTCACCACGACGACCTCCGGCCCGGAGCCGGACGCCGACGGATACGCCGTCAGCATCGATGGCGCCGCGCCGGCGCCGCTCGGAGCCAACGCGACCTTTCGTCAGGCCGGGGTGGCTGCCGGCGGTCACACCGTGGAGCTGTCCGGGCTCGCCGCCAACTGTACGGCCT
Source organism: uncultured Gemmatimonadales bacterium (assembly GCA_963722825.1). Taxonomy (GTDB): domain Bacteria; phylum Gemmatimonadota; class Gemmatimonadetes; order Gemmatimonadales; family GWC2-71-9; genus CAVVWJ01. Next base: position 416,289 of record CAVROI010000002.1, on the reverse strand, counting down.
CAGGCGCCCTGCGGATCGGCGTAAGCGTTACCGCCAACTCGGTGGCATCCACGACGTTCGCCATCACCTGCACCCCGACCACCGGCAGCCTCCTGGTCACCACCTCCTCCACCGGCACTCCCGGAGACCCCGACGGCTATCAACTCGTCCTCGACGGTGTCGAGAACCAGCCGATCGCAACCAGCGTCACGGTCACGATTCCAGCAGTGGCGCCGGGCATTCACACTGTGGCCCTCGGCGGTGTGGCAGCGGGCTGTCTGGTGGACGGAGACAATCCCCGCAGCGTGACGGTCGCCGCGGGAGAGACCGCCGTCGTGCCAATCGCGGTGACCTGCACGCCTCCCCCGGCGGAGAGCGGCACGCTCGCGCTCACCACGCAGACGATCGGGCCTGAACAGGACCCGGACGGGTACACTTTTTCCATCGACGGCGGCGCCACGCAGCCGATCGGCGTAAACGCTACGGTGAGCGTGGTCAACCTGGCGGCGGGACCCCACGCGCTCCAGCTCGCCGGCGCCTCGGCAAACTGCGCCGTCGGCGGCGACAATCCTCGCAACGTTACCGTCCCGGACGGGGGCACCGTCCAGGTGACCTACCGCGTGACGTGCACCGCCACGACCGGCAGCCTCACGATCACAATCGCGGGCCTTCCGGCCGGAGCCAACGGTGCTGTGACGGTGACCGGTCCGAACGCCTACAGCCAGCAGGTGGCCGCGACGCGGACGCTGACCGGGCTCCCGCCGGGCACGTACACCGTGACGGCCGGCGACGTCACCAGCGGAGCGACCAAGTACTCGGCAACCCCCCCGAGCCGGACCGTCAATGTGACTGCGAACGGCACGGCGAGCGCGGCGGTCACCTACGCTCCCGCCACCGGTGGCTCACTCAATCTGCGCATTGATGGATGGCAAGTGACTCAGAGCGTCCAGTCATCTGCCGGCGACGTGCCGCTCGTGGCCAACCGCGATGGGTACCTGCGCATCTTCGTGCTCTCGAACCAAGAGAACACCGTGGCGCCGAGCGTGCGGGTGAGGCTGTACCGCGATGGCGCCGTCATCTCCACTCTCACCGTTCCCGCGCCGGGAAGGTCGACACCGACCAGCCGCGATGAGGGCACACTCACAAGCTCCTGGAACGTGAAGATTCCCCGGGCGCTCATCGGTCCGGGGTTCGCGGTCCTGGCCGACGTCGATCCCAACAACACGATCCCCGAGGCGAACGAGACCGACAATACTTTTCCAGCCTCGGGAACGCCGCAGCCGCAGGACGTTCGCGGCGCCCCGAGCCTAACGATCCGGTTCGTTCCGGTGAAACAGGCAGCGAATGGGTTGCAGGGTGACGTCTCCACCTCGAACAAGTCCTCGTTTCTCGAGACGGTGAGACGGATGTACCCGCTGCCGGGAGCAGACGGAGACGCGCACGCGGTATACACCACCGCGACGAGCGGGGCTCTTCAGGCGGACGACGCGAACGGCGCCTGGAGCACGGTCCTGAGCGAGGTCGATGCGCTCCGTGTTGCGGAAGGCACAGCGCGCACCTACTACGGCGTGGTGCGGGTCAACTACGCATCCGGCCTCGCCGGTCTGGGATACCTGGGCAGGGCAACCGCCATGGGTTACGATCGCGAGCCCGACAAGACTCGGGTGGTGGCGCACGAGCTTGGCCACACCTGGAACCGGCTGCACACGCCGTGCGGCAACCCCTCCGGTGTCGACCCGGCCTATCCGTATCCCGGTGGCGTGATCGGCGTGTACGGCGTGGACATGCAGAACGAGATACTGAAGGTTCCGTCGTTACCCGACATCATGGGATACTGCGCCAACCCCTGGATCAGCGACTACACCTACAAGGCGGTCCAGGCTTTCCGGGCCGGCGAGGGCGCAGTGGCAGACGCGTCCGCCCCGGCGCAGCGTTGCCTGCTGATCTGGGGCCGCATCGTGGATGGACGCGCCGTGCTCGAGCCGGCGTTCGAGGTGGTGACCCGGCCCAGCCTGCCGCGACGAGCCGGCCCCTACTCGATCGAGGGTCTCGCCTCCGGCGGCGCGCAGCTCTTCCGTCTCTCGTTCGACGCGGTCGTCGTGGCGGACGACCCGCGCGGCTCGAGGCATTTCGCCTTTGCCGTGCCGCTCGGCGACACCGCCACCGAGCTCGGAAGCCTTCGGCTCGAGGGACCGGTTGGCGCCGCGGCCGTCACTCGCGTGCAGGCTCCGCGCGCCGCAGCCCAAGCACAGGACATCCAGGCGCGCCGAGTCGCGGGCGGCGCCGCGCTGCACTGGGATGCCGTCGCACACCCGATGCTCATGGTGCGGGATCCCGACACGGGAGAGGTATTGTCATTCGCGCGTGGAGGAGACGTCGACATCTCCACCAACAAAGCCGAGCTCGAGGTGATCGCTTCCGACCGGGTTGGGAGCCAGCAGGTGAGGATCGCGGTAGGCCGCTGAAACCCGTCTCTCTCCGCGCCGTAGGCCCTATATAGGCCTCTTCCCGATATCAGCCCGAAACATCTTGAAACGTCGTCGGAGGACCGAATGCCACGCGCATTTCGCTTGCCCACCGCCTGCATCGCCATGAGCGGGCTCCTCAGCGTCCTCGCCGGTTGCAGCCCCAGCAAGTCGGACGCTGAGACCGCCAGCGCCACTACCACCGCGACCACCACGGTGGACGCGAACAAGACCGTGCCTCTTACCAGCAACTCGACCGAGGCCAAGGATCTCTACCTGAAGGGTCGCGCGCTCGGCGAGAACCTCCGGGCCCACGACGGCAGGAAGCTCCTCGAGCAGGCCGCCGCAAAGGATCCGTCCTTCGCCATGGCCCACTATCAGCTCGCCCTCAACTCCCCCACCGCGAAGGACTTCTTCTCCCACCTGAACGAGGCGGTCAAGCTTTCCGGCAACGCCTCCGAGGGAGAACAGTTGATGATCCGGATAGCCGAAGCGGGGGCGAACGCGCAGCCAAAGCAGGGATTGGAACTCGCCGAGGAGCTGGTGTCCAAGTACCCGGGCGACGAGCGGGCCCATTTCATCCTCGGCGGGGCGTGGTTCGGGCAGCAGGAGTATGACAAGGCCATCGAGCAGTATCAGAAGGCAATCGAGATCAACGCCGGTTTTGCGCCGGCCTACAACATCCTCGGCTACGCCTACCGACCGCTCGAGAAGTACGCCGAGGCCGAGCAGGCGTTCAAGAAGTACATCGAGCTGATTCCAGGGGACCCGAACCCGTACGACTCGTACGCTGAGCTGCTGATGAAGACGGGGCGGTTCGACGAGTCGATCGCCCAGTACCAGAAGGCGCTGTCGGTCGATCCGAACTTCAGCCCCTCCAAGGTCGGCACCGCCACCAACCTGATGTTCCAGGGCAAGCACGACGCGGCCGCGGCGGAGATGCAGAAGCTCTACGCCGCCGCTCGTGACGACGCCGACCGCCGCAACGCGCTGTTCGTCCGCTCCGTGATCTTCGTGGACGCCGGCAAGTCTGCCGCGGCCGTGAAGGAGGTCGAGAAGGAGTACGCGCTGGACGCGAAGCTTGCCGACACGGCCAACATGAGCGGCGATGCCCAGCTGATCGGCAACATCCTCCTCGACGCCGGGAAGTCCGATGAGGCCGCCAAACGCTTCTGGCAGGCACTCGATCTGGTCGAGAAGTCGAGCCTTTCGGCCGACGTAAAGGAAGACACGAAGCTTGCCGACCACTACAACGCCGGGCGGGTTGCCCTCGCCAAGGGCGACGTTGCCACTGCCAAGACCGAGGCCGCGGCCTACATGAGCGGAGCCGAGGCACGGAGCAACAAGTTCCGAGTTCGCCAGGCCCACGAGCTGGCCGGCACGATTGCATTGAAGGAGAAGAGCTACGACGCCGCGATCGATCACCTGAACCAGGCCAACCAGCAGGACCCGCAGGTGGTCTATCTCACCGCACTCGCCTACCAGGGGAAGGGTGACGGCACCAAGGCCAAGGAGCTGGCCGCCAAGGCCGCCAACGCGAACGTGCTCCCGCTCGCGTCGTATGCCTTCGTACGGGGGAAGGCCAAGAAGATGTCTTAGAGCCGACTCGACGAATCCCGCCGCGCAAACGATGCGGCCCGGCCGGTGGCCGGGCCGCATCTTCGTCTATCTAGCCGGGCCGTCGTTTTGTCGCCATCTTCGCGGTGCCCACTTGGAGAGTGGCGAATTCATTGGAGTCACGGGCGGCAAAGAAGGAGGTTGATGTATGCGCCGAGTTGTCGAGGTTGACCGATCCAGAGGAATACTCGCCCTCGTCTGCTTCACGGCCATCGTAGTTGCGGGCTGTACGGACGCCCCTACCTCATCGAGTGATCAGGAAGTCGTCACGGGTCCGAGGTTCCGCCAGACGCCTGCCGGCACGCCCGGGGAGTGCCCTTCCTTCACAACTGGCGCCAGCGGCACACTGTCAGGGAGTGGAGCGCTGTATCTGATCTGTGTTCCCCCGGGCTTCGATCCGGCGGTGGGCAGTCTCGTGGTCTACGCTCCCGGGTCCGTCCCGCCGCAGCTGCCTCTCGCGATCCGCGACGACCAGCTCGGCGGGGTTCCAGTCTCCGCCATCATTACCGGCCCACCCATCGGCTTCGCCTTCGCCACGACCAGTTACCGCAGCAACGGCCTCATCGTGGTGGATGCGAGTCAGGACCTGCAGCGTCTGGTAGCCAAGTTCCGCGAGCTTTACGGCCCGATCGGCGGCAAGACCTACGCCGTCGGAGTTTCCGAGGGCGGACTGATAGCCACGCTCGCGACCGAGCGGCATTCCCAGCTCTTTGACGGCACACTGGCTGCTTGCGGGGCCATCGGGGACTTCCAGCGGCAGATCAACTACTTCGATGACTTTCGGCTGGCGTTCGACTTCTACTTCGCCCCAATCCTGGCGGGTAGTGGTATCTCCCTCGGCGACCCATCGACATTCCGGACGGCGTCATTGCCGCCTTCGGCACACCGACGCAGCCAGGGCCACTAGCCCAGGCGATCGCTCAGGCTCTGCTCCTCAGCCCCATCCAGACCAACCAGCTCCTGGCAGCGGCGGATATCCCATTGCAGCTCGGCGTGTCCGACCCGAACCAGGTGGTCGAGTTCATCCTGCGACTGCTGGCTTACAACATCCTTTTCAGCAACGACGCGCAGGATGTGATCGGCGGTCAGCCCTACGACAACGTGGCTGCCACTGACTACGACCGGGTGATCGACGGGCTCGACGTGCCCCCGTTCGCGGCCGATCAGCAGGCGCTCAGCCATCTGAGAGCGATGTACCAGACTTCCGGACGGCTCAAGTCGCCGCTGCTGACGATCTTCAACACCTCGGACCCGATCGTCCCCTCCTGGCACGAGACGGTCTACCGGGACAAGGTCGAGGCGGCGGGAGCGAACGGGTTCCTGGTCGCGCAGGTCCCGGCCAACCGGTTCGGGCACTGCGACTTCACCCTGCCCGAGGTAGTGGGGGCCTTCGGAGCGTTAGTGCAGGCAGTGACTGCGGAACCGCTCGCGGCCGTTGCTGTCACCGCGTTTCCCCGCTGATGGAAGGATCGGGCCTTCGCGCACCTGGAGCGGGCGTACCAGATCCGGGAGCCCGGGTTGGTTGGTGTTCCTGCGCGTCGCGCCCTCGATCCGGGGAGCCTGCGACTCACCGAGGCTACCCTCCCGCTCCGCCAATGGCGCGCTAAGTTATCCGCGTCCTTCGCTCGCCCACCTCTACGGAGGCTCGTCGCATGGTGACGCTTGGCGCACTCTGGCAACCGGTCGTCCTTTCGGCCGTTCTCGTGTTTCTCGTCTCCTTCCTCGTTCACATGGTCCTTCGCTACCACCAGAGCGACTACACCAAGCTCCCCAACGAAGACGCCGTCCGCGCCGCCATCAGAGCAGGCAGCCCGAAGCCGGCGCAATACATCATCCCCTACTGTGCCAGTCCGAAAGACATGCAATCGCCCGAGATGCAACAGAAATTCACCGAGGGCCCGATGGGGGTGCTCAATCTCAAGGCGAGCGGCATGCCGGCGATGGGGCCGTTATTGCTGCAGTGGTTCGTCTTCACCCTCGTCGTCTCGGTCTTCGTCGCTTACGTCGCGGCCCATACCATCCCCGCCGGCACCGAATATCTCGAGGTATTCCGTGTGGTCGGAGCGATCGGTTTCCTCGCCTATGCCGCCGGACAAGTGCCCGCCGCAATCTGGATGGGAAAGCCGTGGTCCGTGGCCATCAAGGAAGTCTTCGATGGGTTGCTCTACGGTCTGGTAACCGCGGGATCGTTCGGCTGGTTGTGGCCGCGCTAAATTTCAGGGTTGACACGTCCTGCACCAGGCCCTAGTAATGAGGGAGACGCTGCAGGAGAGGAGGGCTCAACGGCGCTCGCCGAGTCATCGGGTACCCGCGAAGCGAACGTCGGCGCATGAATCGATCCCACCCACGCACACTTGAGAATTGCAGGATCGAGTTGCAGTGACAAGAGCGGCATGACCGCCGCGAGCCGATAAGGCGTCGGGGACCTCAGGATGTACGGTCCCCGACTTTTTTCTGCCTCTCAGCTCCGCTCAGGCATGGGCCATCGGCCGGATGTTCTGGTTTACCCGGAAGAGATTGCTGGGGTCGTAGCGGTTCTTGAGCTTGACGAGCCGGTCGTAGTTGCGCCCATAGGCGGCACGGATCCTGTCACCCTCCTCCTGCGTCAGGAAGTTGACGTACACCGCCCCGGTGGCGAACGGCGCCGATGCCCGGAAGAGCTCGCGCGCCCAGCCGACGCACTCGGCATCCTTGGCCCGATCCTCCCACCGTCCGTGCAAATTGAGCACGAACTGCCCGTCGCGATGCGAGTAGGCGGTCGCATCCCCCGGAACCCGACTCACCGCACCGCCGAGTTGCGCGAACGCAATCTCGGTGCTCGGGTCAGGAAGCTTGCGCGCGTGCGCAATCAGGACGTCGATCAGGCCGTCGCTCATCTCCGCGAAATCGTGCGATTTCCAGTAATTTCGCAGCCCCGGTGTGAGGAGGGGATCGAGGACGGTTTGCCACCCTGCGTAGGGATTCGGCCCAACGACATCCACGATCGGCGAGCCGAACTTCCTGAGCGGAGCGGCCACTCGCTCGCCTTCCTCGATGTTGTTGCCGGAATAACACATCGCCAGTGCGAGGATCTCCTTCCCATGCCACTCGGCAGGCAGGAAGGGAAGCGGCGGTGCTTTACGCATAACGAACCAGCAGACGAACTCCTCCGGCGTGGTAGGCAAGAAATCGCGGTAAAAGCGAAGGACGTCCCTGGCCGCATCAAGCGGATGAATCACCAGGCCCGACAGCACCTCGGGACCGACGGGGTGAAGGCGGAACTCGAACGAAGTGACGACGCCGAAGTTACCGCCGCCGCCTCGAATGGCCCAGAAGAGATCGGGCGAGTCGGCGGCGCTCGCTCGAACGACCTCGCCGTTCGCCAGGACGACCTCGGCGGAGAGGAGGTTATCGATCGTGAGCCCGAACCGACGGCTCAGCCACCCGAAGCCGCCACCCAGCGTGAGCCCCGCAACGCCGGTGGTCGAGTTGACCCCGAGTGGCGTGGCGAGTCCGAACGCCTGCGCCTCGCGGTCGAAATCGGCTAGTGTCGCACCACCTCCCACCCGAGCGGTCCGCGCGGCCGGATCCACAACCACGGACTTCATCGGCGAGAGATCGAGCATGACACCGCCGTCGCAGAGGGCGTTTCCGGCGATGTTGTGGCCGCCGCCGCGCACAGCCAGGACCAGATCGTGCCGCCGGGCAAACCGGACCGCCTGGGACACGTCGGCGGTGTCGGAGCATCGGATGACCAGGCCGGGCCGCCGCTCGATCATGGCATTCCAGATAGTGCAGGCCTCGTCGAATTCGCGAGATGGAGCGCTATGGACTCGGCCGGGCAGGCTTGCGGCCAGCTCATCTATGGTTTCCTGAGCGAATTCGGCTCTGGAGCCGTCACACGTCGTCAGCGTGACAGTCATCTGTCACCTCCAAATGAGTGCAGTGTCGAAGGATCTTCGGAACTTGCCGCCTTGTGGAAAACGCTCAGAATCTGGCAGCGCGTCCCGGGCCGCGCCAGATGTGGGAGAGGTGCCCCACCGCAATGAAGAGGACCACATGGTCCCCTTCAATCCCATCTTCGACTCTCGCCACCGCGGATCAGCCCCTCCTGACGGGACCACAACCTACCGCAAGCCCCATCTCCCGCCTATGAAGACGCGATGGACCGGCCTCAAGAACACCCGGGTTCCGAACGCTGGACCTCCCCACCAGGGGTCGTAGCCCCACCAGTAGCCCGGCCACGCGTACGGGTAGGGTGAGTAACCGCGGACGTAACGCGGCGACGAGACGGTGTACGTGGCGACGTCGTAGTCGAAATGCCCGCCGGACGGCTGCATCTGGTTCACGATGTCAAGGAGCCTGGCCTCAGGATCGTCCGCCGTTGCTTGCGCGCCGTGACCCGACAGCGCGTCGAGATCCCATCGTCCGTTCTTCTCGAACCGCTGGAAGTTGAATGGCGTGTTCGACCAGGCGGCGAGCACAAGGCCCTGCCCAGTGGTGTCTTCCGCCACAAAGGCCTCTCGGCCTCCGCGACCCTTCAATTCGTACTTCTTGCCGCCGCTGACATGCTGGTCGTCGCCCGGGTCGAGCGGTGAGAGCACGCGCACCCGCCCATTCATGTCCGCACGCAGGACGACGAGATTGCCGGTCTCGGCCGGCTTGGCATAGACCTTGGCGCGATCGCCGAAGGCATAGTCACCGTCCGAGTTGTACCACACGTGAATGGGGGGATCCGGCTCCGCGACGGTGACGGTGGCTGGCGCGATGGCGGGGTTGAGAGTGGAGGCCAGCAACAGCAACGATATCAACATATGACGCTCCTTCAATCCATTCGATTCTGTACTGCTGTTACAACAACAATCTTCCAGACGTTGGGGTCCATTCCTATCACTTGATAGATTCGGTGAATGAGTCCTGTCGGGTTCCTTTGCGCCCTGCTCGTAGCCTTTCTTGGCGGCTGTGCCCGGCTACACCCGCAATCGCTGCGCCCGACGGTCATTCTCGTCTCGCTCGATGGCTTCCGCTGGGACTATCTCGACCGCGGTCTCACGCCCACCCTCACCCACCTCGCCGCGGAGGGTGTCCGCGCCCAGGCCATGATTCCGGTATTCCCCACGAAGACCTTTCCCAACCACGTCTCCATCGCCACCGGTCGCTATCCCGCGCACCACGGAATCATCGGTAACACATTCACCGCGCCCGATATCGGCGCCCGATTCTCGATGGCGAACCGTGGAAGCGTGCGAGATCCGCGCTTCTGGCTTGCGGAGCCGATCTGGGTCACGGCCGAGCGGCAGGGGCAACGGACTGCGCCGTTCTTCTGGCCCGGGAGCGAGACGCCGATCGAAGGTGTGCGACCGGCGTACACGATCCCCTATGAGGGCGGAATGCGCGACGCGGCCCGGGTGACGCAGGTGCTGCGCTGGCTCGACCTCCCGCCCGAGCGGCGCCCGACCTTCCTCACCATGTATCTGAGCGGGGTGGATGACACCGGCCACAATTTCGGGCCGGACGCGCCGCAAACGAACGAGGCGATCGCCCACGCCGACAGCATCGTCGGCCTCCTGGTTGACGGGCTCGAAAAGCGAGGTATCGAGGGCCGAGTCAACCTCATCGTCGTCTCCGATCACGGCATGACGGCGCTCAGCCCGAGTCGTGTGATCAATCTCCGCGAGTTCCTGCCGCCCGGCTGGATCGAGGTGGATAACCTCTCGCCCACCCTGATGGCCTGGCCCCGCAGCGGGCTCGAGGACTCGGTGTACGAGAGGCTCGCAGGCGTGCCGCATCTCACCGTGTACAGGAGAGCGGAGCTGCCGGCGCGGTTTCATCTGGAGGGCCCGCGAGTGCCGCCGGTGGTGGCGATCGCCGATCCGGGTTGGAATATTTGCGAAGCCAGATCGGGACCGAACTGGCGCACCAACGGCGACCATGGGTACGACGACACGGTGACCGACATGCGCGCGATCTTTCTCGCCCATGGGCCAGCGTTCCGGCGCGGGGTGGTGGTGCCCCCGTTCCGGAACATTCACGTCTACCCACTCATCACCGCGGTGTTGGGATTGAAGCCGGCAGAGAACGACGGGTCGCTGGACTCGGTGCGGGCCGTGCTCGAGACGCAGTGAGCTACCTCGGAAAGGCCTCCGGCAGCCCACCGTCCACCGTGATGATGTCGCCCGTCGTGTAGCGGAATCGCCCACTCGCGAGCAGCACGGCGATGTCGGCCACCGCCTCCGCCGGAATGAGTCCGACACCCATGAGATTCCGCCGGCGGTAGCTCTCGAGCTGCTCTTCCTTCGAGACGCCCCGCGCGGCGGCCCGCTCGCGAACGAAGCGCTGGAAGAGCGGAGTGTCGATCTGGTCGGCGTTGATGGCGTTGACCCGGATCCCGTCTCCGCCCAACTCCACCGCCGCGACCCGCAGCGCCTGCATGAGCGCCGCCTTGCTACCGCCGTAGGCGACCGCGTCCTTCCCGGGAACCAGCGCTGCCTTGGACACCGACGCCACGATGGACCCACCGAGCCGCTGATGCCGCATCACGGCGGCGGCGCGCCCGATGGCGGCCACCGCGCCTATATAGTGAACATCGAGCTGCCGCTGGAGGTCGTCCCGCCGGATCTCGGTGATTGAGGCGAAGCGCGGTGGCATGCCCGCGGTGTAGAAGAGCGAGTCCATCCCACCGAACTCGAGCACGGTCCGCTGGAAGAGACCGTCGAGGCTCGCGTCTTCGCGCACGTCGGCCGCCACACCGATGGCCCGGCCCGGAAATCTTGCCGCGATCTCCGCCGCGACGCCCCCGGCCACCGCCTCGTCGAGATCGGCAACCACCACATGCGCGCCCTCCTCGGCGAAGCGCCGCGCCGCCGCGCTCCCGATGCCGCTTCCACCGCCGACGATCACGACGACGTGCCTCGGCAACAGCTTTCCGGCGCGGTCTTTCGCGATCTGCTCTTCGACCTTCCGCCGCTCGAGGGGCCAGTGCTCGAACTCGAAGACATCGCGCTCGGGAATGAACTGGAACTTTTCCACCGCCTCGGCGTTCTCGATCGTCTCGAGCACCGCCCGGTAACAGATGTTGGCGGTGACGGCGCTCCGCTTATCGCTGAATGCCGTGATGAGGCCGAGCCCCGGCGCGAGGATCACCTTGGCCCAGTCGTCGAGCGGTCTCTCGCCGGATGCGGCATTCCGGAAGTGGTACTCCTCGTACTCGGCGCGCGCCGCCGCAAGTTGGGTGCGCACCTGCTCGCCGAGGCGATCAGCCGGCACGGTGAAATCGAGATCGAGCCACACTGGGAGACGGCCGGCGCGCAGCAGGTGCTCCGGGGTCGCCATGCCGCGGCGCACCAGCTCGGGGGCCTGTTCTCCGGCAAGCGTCTCCAGGATGTCGCCGCCATCGTCGAAGTTGAGGATGACCCGCTCCGGCGTGCTCAGCTCGCCGCGGACGACCGGCAGAACCACTTCGGCCAGTCGCCGCCGCTCTTCCGGCGGCCGCGCGACGCGGGTCGCCACACCCATCGAGAGGCGCCCGCGCCGGCTCGTCGCCAGAAACTCGTCGATCTTCCCCACTACGCCTGACAGGCGCGCATAGCACTCTTCCCCGTCGTTTCCCCAGACCACCAACCCATGGTGGGCGAGCGTGAGACCGATAGCGTCGGCAGGGACGTTGTGCACCATCTCGCTCACCGCGCGTGCGAGGGGGAAGCCGGGACGGACATAGGGGACGTAGACGATCCGGCCCTCGAACAGCTCATCCACCAGTCGTTGCGCCGTGCCGTCGCTGACATTCGTCAGGCTCATCGTCGCCACGTCGTGCGTGTGGGCGATGACACGATGAGGCAGCAGCGAATGGAGCGGCGTCTCCACGCTCGGCGTCGGCCCTTCCGCGAGCATGCAGCTCGTCATGAAGCGCATCATCTCGGCGTCGCTCATCGACCCCGCCTCGGCCAGAGGCGCGAGGCGTTGCAGTGAGAGGCGGGTGAACCCCTCGCGGCCGATCGTGCGGAGATCGGTGCCGCTGCCCTTTACGAGCAGCTCTCCGTCCACCTTGACCGAGGTGTTGCCGCCGCCCGGCTGCACCAGGCGGGTCTCCCGGCCGAGGAGGTGGGAGAGATGGACGAGACCGTCGAGAGGATCGGGGATTGTCGTCATGCCAAGGGCTGTTGGGGTCCATGGAAATGGCTGCGTGACAAGTGATTGCACCATAATTAGTTAATAGTTGGTCACAAGATACGGCCGCTCGCCTCCCTGCGCGACACTCCCGGCATTTCGGAGTCCCGCCGTTCGTTGCTGGCTGCTCGTGCTCCTTGCGTCTTCCTCTTGCGTGTCCGAGGCGTCGTTGATACAGTTGTATCAATCAATAACTGGACTGTATCATGGCGTTTGACGGGAGCTCCGGAGGCCCGGTGCCGCGATCCTCGAATCACTCCCGCCCCGTCGCCCGCCTGCTCGGCTGGTTGGGGCAGGCCCCTCGCCGGCTGGAAATACCAGATGCGGGAGGCCGGGCCCTCGCCGCTTACGTCGCGCTCGGCCACTGGTCGCCGGCGCGTGCCACGCTCGACACAAGGCTGGAGCTGCTCATCCGGGAGCTTTCCGCCGAGCTGAGCGCCTGCCGGTGGTGTATCGCCGAGAGTCGGCATCGCTGGCTCAAGGCCTTCCTGCCGGTACACCTCCTTCACCAGGTGCGGTCGTACGAAGTGAGTCCGGCGTTCACCGAGAGCGAGCGCTCGGCGCTGGCCCTCGCGGAGGCGGTCGCGCGGCATAGTGACCTCGATCCGGTCGCTCCGGAGCGAGCCCTCGAGCGCGCGCGGCGCCACTTTGCCGAGGCCGAGGTCGCGTGTTTGGCCGCAGCAGGCGCGGGCGAGCATTTCTTCAATCCCGTCACCGGCGCGATAGGCCGGGACGCATTGACGGCAAATCTTCCATCCGATGATGCGAGGCCATGGCACGCGATCGACAAGGGAATCGTGCTCCGGGGACTCTCCTGATCGGCCCCGGCCGGCGTTGGCTGTTGCTCATCCATCAGCTCCCCTCCAAGCCCGACTACTTCCGGGTCAAGATCTGGCGCCGCCTTCAGCGCGTGGGCGCGGTGGCGATCAAGAGCTCGGTCTACGCCATGCCACGGAGCGAGCAGGCGGTGGAGCACTTCCAATGGATGGTGCGAGAGATCGTGGCAGCCGGTGGCGAGGCGTCGGTGTGCGAGGCCACGTTCGTCGACGGGCTGTCGGACGCACAGGTCGAAGCCTTCTTCCGCACGGCGCGCGCCACGGAGTACGCGGCTGTGGCCGACGAGGCGGAAGGGTTGCTGCGGTCGCTTCCCCCAGCCCGCGCGCTCGACGCGGAGCGGCGTGGTGAGATCGAGGCCGCCATTTCCCGCCTGCGCCGGCGGATGAGTGAGATCGTCGCCATCGATTTCTTCGAGACGCCGTCGCGGGATCTGGCGGAGGGGACGCTCCGGCGGGTCGAAGAGAGGGCACGGACGTCCACGAAACGGCCGAGATCTCCGGTGGCGAAGGGCTCGCGCGTCACGGGCCGTACCTGGGTCACACGCCAGGGCGTTTACATCGACCGGATCGCGAGCGCCTGGCTCATCCGGCGATTCATCGACTCGCGAGCGCGCTTCCGCTTCGTCGAGGAGCGCGGCCACCGGCCGGGTCCGAACGAAGTGCGGTTCGATATGTTCGAGGCCGAGTACACTCACGAAGGCGATCGTTGCACCTTCGAGGTGCTGCTGGGGCACGTCTCGGTGGACGATCCGGCACTGCGCGCCCTCGCCGAGATGATTCATGACATCGACTTGAAGGATGGAAAGTTCGGGCGGCCGGAGACGGCGGGTCTCGAGCGGATCGTCGATGGGATCAGCCGCAAGCACACGGGCGATGAGGAGCGAGTCGCACAGGGCGCGACGGTGCTCGACGCGATATATCAGTCGCTGGTGGGCGACACTCGCGCTGGCTCCTCAACGTGAGCCAACTCACTGCCTTGCCCGCGCACGCGAATGATCTTCTGGTCGGCGTCCCTGCCGACCGCCGCACGGGGCGGAAATGATGAATTCAAGAGGCGGGAGTGAGGAGTCACAAGATGCGAGCACGATCAATCATATGTCTCGCCGCGCTGAGCTCTCTCGTGGCGGGGATGGCCTGCAGCAAGTCCCTGGATACACTGGCGAAACCCGACGAGACCGCCGTCAAGCAGGATACGACTCAGAGCCCTTCGGGCTACAAGGGGCCGGCGCGCGATACGACCCTGAACGGAGCGGCCGACTCGGCGAGGACCCGGGCCGACCAGGGACAGCCGGTCACCTCAAAAGGTGACACGCTGAACCCGGGTGTCGATTCGACCGCACCGGCGCAGAGCTCGGACACCACCGGCGCGGCGGGCATGGATACCACGACCGCACCCGCGCAGAGCTCGGACTCCACCGGCGCGGCGGGCATGGATACCACCCAGGCCCCTGGAGCGGACTCGACCTCCCAGTAGCCTCCCCCAGACATCGCACCGAATGAAAGAGCCGGCCCGGAGGAACTCCGCGGCCGGCTCTTTCATTCGGTGCGACGCTCAAGGGGCAGTCATCTTGGCCAGTTTTTCCAGCTGCTTGGCTGCCTTCTTCCGAACCGCCGGCACCTTCTTTTCCGCGGCGGCCTTTAACTTGCTCACCCGCTTTCCCGCCGACTTCGCCGTATCTTCGGCTCCCTTACGGACCACCTTTGCGATGCCGGACGCCTTCCGCCGAGCCCGCCGATTCTCGATTGCCTTGGCGGCTTTCTCGATCCCTTTCTCGACCAATGTACCCGCGGCGAGCGTGATCGCGGCCTTTGCCAGTCGATTCGTCTTCCGTCCCATGAGAATACTCCAGTTGCAAGCCACCCCCAATCTTCACCAGCCTCCTCGAAGCGGGTGTGAGGCGGCTCACGTCCGGGGCAATTGGCTCGGGGATCGTCGCCTGGCGCCGCCGCGCTGGAGGCGGAGATCCCGCCACCGCCGCTGAAGGCGTGGCGCGGCGAATGGCAAGGCGAGGATAGAGGACAACGAAGATAGAGGACAACGTGGAAAAGGCAGGAGCACCTCACGCACTCCTGCCCCGTACTGCCTTACAGTCTTCCCGACACGAGCAGCACGATCAGAATCACCAGAATCACCCCGAGCCCGCCGCTCGGGAAGTAGCCCCAGTTGCTGCTGTATCCCCAGGTGGGCAGCGCCCCGATCAGCAGCAGGACCAGAATCACGATCAAGACGGTATACATCGGCTCTCCTCCTCCGTGATCGACGCGCCCCGACTGGAAGCGCTCCCTAATCGACGTAGCGTAAGGATCGTCGGAGCCCAAAACGGATGCCGTGAGCCGAGTCACGGGGGGAGGGTGGACACGGACACGTTCTCTCGACGGCAGAGGGGGTTGCGCCGGACGCGAGTCGGGTCGAGTCTTGGACTCGGATGGGTACATGAGCCGATGCGGGCGAGGGAGCGTGCCGTGAACGTCATCGAGGGCCACCGTCGGGTCGTGATCGAGGGGGTCGAGCCTCTCATCGATGGAGGACGATTTCCGATCAAGCGGGTCGTCGGCGAATCCGTGACCGTCGAGGCAGACGTGTTCGCCGATGGGCACGATCGCGTCGAGACCCGGCTGCTCTTCCGCGCCGAGGCGGAGGTGGACTGGACCGAAGTGCCGATGGAGTCGCTCGGCAACGATCGGTGGCGCGGCGAATTCACCGTGAAGGAAATGGGCCGCTACCGCTACACCATCGAGGGCTGGATCAGCCGGTTCGGCACCTGGCGGGCCGATCTGACCAAACGGCTCGAGGCGGGGCAGGATGTCGGGGTCGATCTGCTGATCGGCGCCGACCTGATCGAGGAGGCAGCGAGCCGAGCCCCCGCCTCCGAGGCACGGCGGCTGCGGGGGTGGGCCGGTGGCCTCCGGAAGCCGGCCGACGCGGCGGAACGCGCCGGCATGGCACTCGACGAGGAGCTCGGAGCGATAGCCGTGGCCTACTCCGGCCGCGGCCGCGCGACCCGGTACGACCTCGAGGCGGCGGTAGTGGTGGATCGCCTCCGGGCGCGCTACTCCACCTGGTACGAGGTCTTTCCCCGCTCGTGCGCAGCGGAACCCGGGCGCCACGGCACCTTTCGCGACTGTGAGGAATGGCTCCCCTACATTGCCGGGATGGGCTTCGACGTGCTCTACCTGCCGCCGATTCACCCGATCGGCAGGAGCTTCCGCAAGGGTCGCAACAACTCCGTTACCGCCGAGCCCGCCGACGTCGGCAGCCCATGGGCGATCGGTGCCGACGAGGGCGGCCATACCGCCATCCATCCCGATCTTGGGACTCTCGAGGACTTCCGCCACCTCATCGCCCGTGCGCGCGAAGCGGGCCTCGAGATCGCCCTCGACATCGCCTTTCAGTGCTCCCCCGATCACCCCTGGGTTCGGGAGCATCCGGAGTGGTTCCGCCGGCGGCCGGACGGGACCATCCAGTACGCGGAAAATCCGCCGAAGAAGTATCAGGACATCTATCCGCTCGATTTCGAGACGCAGGCGTGGCGCGAACTGTGGCAAGCGCTCCGGGACGTGATGGTGTACTGGATCGAGCAGGGCGTGCGCATCCTGCGGGTGGACAACCCGCATACCAAGGCTCTTCCATTCTGGGAGTGGGCGCTGAACGACATCAAGGCCGGCTATCCCGACGTGCTGTTTCTGTCCGAGGCCTTCACCCGGCCCCGGGTGATGCATCGCCTGGCCAAGCTCGGCTTCTCCCAATCGTACACCTATTTCACCTGGCGGAACACGAAGGCCGAGCTCGCCGAGTATTTCACCGAGCTCACCCGGACCGCGGCGCGGGAATACTTCCGCCCGAACCTCTGGCCCAACACGCCGGATATCCTCCCCGAGTTCCTTCAGGTCGGGGGCGGCCGGCCTTCGCCATCCGGCTCGTGCTCGCGGCCACACTGGGCGGGAATTACGGGATCTACGGACCCGCCTTCGAGCTGGGGGAGAACACGCCGTTTCAGCCGGGGAGCGAAGAGTATTTCGAGTCGGAAAAATACGAGCTCAAGCATCGAGACCTGGTGGCGCCGCACAGCCTGAAGGACCTGATCACGCGGGTGAACCGCGGGCGGCGCGAGAACCCCGCGCTCCAGCGGGACGACACGCTCCGCTTCCACGAGACCGACAACCCGATGCTGCTGGCTTACAGCAAATCGAGCCGCGATCTATCGAATGTGGTCCTGGTCGTGGTGAGCCTCGATCCGCATCACGCCCAGGCCGGCTGGCTCGAGCTCGACTGTGGCGCGCTCGGGATTCCCTGGGACCAGCCCCTCGAGGTCGAGGATCTGGTGGGCGGCGAACGTTACTTCTGGCAGGGCCACCGGCATCCTCTCGAGCTGGCTCCTCCGTATCCGGCGCACATCTTCGTGCTGCGCGGCCGGCCACGGACGGAGCATGACTTCGACTACTTCGCCTGAGAGGCCACGATATGCCCATGGTGAAGCGGCCCGGGAGTGCCACCGATCCCCTGTGGTACAAGGACGCCATCATCTACGAGCTGCACGTCAAGGCGTTCTACGACAGCAACAACGACGGACTCGGTGATTTCCAGGGCCTGATCCAGCGGCTCGACTATCTCCAGGATCTGGGCATCACCTGCATCTGGCTCCTTCCCTTCTTCCCTTCGCCGCTCCGGGACGACGGCTACGATATCGCCGGATATCTCGACATCCACCCGAACTACGGCACGCTCGCGGACTTTCAGGCATTTCTCCGGGCCGCCCACGACCGCGGTCTCCAGGTCGTGATCGAGCTGGTCGTCAATCACACGTCGGATCAGCATCCCTGGTTCCAGAGCGCGCGCCAGGCGCCGCCGGGCTCGCCCGAGCGTGAGTTCTACGTGTGGAGCGACACCGACCAGAAATACCGCGACGCGCGCATCATCTTCACCGATACCGAGAAGTCCAACTGGACCTGGGATCCCGTGGCCAAGGCCTACTACTGGCATCGGTTCTTTTCCCATCAACCCGACCTCAACTACGACAATCCGCGCGTGGTCGAGGAAATCGTCCGGGTGATGCACTTCTGGCTCGACATGGGCGTGGACGGGCTCCGCCTCGACGCCATTCCCTACCTGGTGGAGCGCGACGGGACCAACTGCGAGAACCTGCCCGAGACCCACGCCCTCATCAAGAGCATTCGTCGAGAGATGGACGTCAAGCACGCCAACCGGATGATCCTGGCGGAGGCCAATCAGTGGCCCACCGACGTCCGCCCCTACTTCGGCGACGGCGACGAGTGCCACATGGCGTTCAACTTTCCGGTGATGCCCCGGATCTTCATGGGACTCCGCCTCGAAGACCGGGTCCCCATCGTAGACATCATGGCCCAGACGCCGCCGATCCCCGACAATTGCCAGTGGGCGCTCTTCCTCCGGAATCACGACGAGCTCACCCTGGAGATGGTGACGGCGGACGAGCGCGACTACATGTACTTCGCGTACAGCGCCGATCCGCAGATGCGGCTCAATCTCGGTATCCGCCGCCGGCTCTCGCCGCTGCTCGACCACAACCGGCATCGCATCGAGCTCCTCAACAGTCTGCTGCTCTCGCTCCCCGGCACACCGGTCATCTACTACGGCGACGAGATCGGCATGGGCGACAACATCTATCTCGGCGACCGGAACGGCGTGCGAACCCCGATGCACTGGAACGCCGACCGCAATGCGGGATTCTCCCGCGTGACGCCCGGCCGGCTCTACAGCCCGGTCATCATGGATCCGATCTACGGCTACGAGGCCGTGAATGTCGAGGCCCAGCAGAGCGATCCCTCCTCGCTCCTCAACTGGACCCGGAACATGATCGCGCTGCGGAAGCTCTTCCGCGTCTTCGGCCGCGGGACCCTGGAGTTCCTGCACCCGGCCAACCGGAAGATCCTCGCGTATATGCGCCGCTACGAAGGCGAGCTCGTGCTCTGCGTCGCGAATCTCTCGCGCTTCGCCCAGCCCGTCGAGCTCGATCTGTCGGCCTTCGAAGGGATGCTTCCGGTCGAGATGCTCGGCTACGTCGAGTTTCCCGTCATCCGCCGCGAGCCCTACCGACTCACCCTCGGCGCTTACGCGTTCATGTGGTTCGAGTTCCACGGCGACCCGCAGACCCTCGCGGCGCGGGCCTCTCAGACGCTCGAGACCGAGATGCCGCTCGATCTCTCGCGAAGCTGGGACGGGGTGTTCGAGGGATTTCAGAAGGAACGGCTGGAGACGGCGCTTCTGCCCCGCTTCCTGTATACGCAGCGGTGGTTCGGCTCGAAGACCCGCCGAATCGTGGCCGCGCGCATCACCGACTGGGGCCCGCTGCCCGACGCCGAAGCCGTGCTGACGGTCGTCCGGGTCGTCTACGAGGCGGGCGAGCCGGAGGAATACCTCCTTCCCCTCGCCGCCAAGTTCGGCGAGGCCGCCGACGCCCTGCTTGCGTCCACCCCGTCGTCGGTGGTCTCGGGAGCCACGGCGGGCGAGCGGGTCGGCGTGCTGTGCGACGCCCTCTGCGACGACACGTCCAGCCGCGCGCTGCTCGGCTACATCGAATCGGAGGCCGGCCTCCCGACTCGCGCGGGCATGGTGCGCGGCGTGGCCGGAACAGCGCTGGCTCCGGTTCGGGGACAGGAGCACGAACCGCTGCCGATCATGAGGATCTCGGGCGAACAGAGCAACACCTCGGTGATCTTCGGCGAGCGGCTGATCCTCAAGCTCTTCCGCCGGCTCCAGCCCGGGCTCAACCCCGATTGCGAGGTGGGCCGCTTTCTCACCGAGCACGCCCACTTCGACCACGTTCCGCCGTTCGCCGGCTCCATCGAGTACAGTCGCGCCGGCGCATCGATGACGCTGGCCATGCTCCAGGGTCTGGTGCCGAGCGAGGGCGACGGGTGGACCGGAGCGCTCGAGGAGCTGTCCCGCTACTACGAGGCCTGCGTCGCCAAGCCATTCCCGGCTCAAGCGGCCGATCCACGGGAGTACGTGGGCATCTATCTCGACGCCGCCGCGACCATAGGCCGGCGCACGGCCGAGCTGCATCTGGCGCTCGGCAGCGAGACCGACGATCCCGCCTTCTCGCCCGAGCCGGTGACGTCCGAGTACCTGGTGCAGCTGGCCGCGGAGATCAAGGATCGGGCAGCGCGCACGTTCGATCATCTCAAGGACAATCTCTCCCGCCTCCCCGACGATGCGGTCGAAGAGGCGGGGCTGGTGCTCCGCCGCCGCCGGGAGCTCCTCGGCCGCCTCCAGCAGCTCATTCCGGGAATGAAGGGGCAGCGCATCCGGGTGCACGGCGATTATCATCTCGGCCAGCTCCTCCGTTCCAAGAACGACTACATCATCCTGGATTTCGAGGGCGAGCCGTCCCGGTCGCTCGACGAGCGGCGAGTCAAGCATTCCCCGCTCAAGGATGTCGCCGGCATGCTGCGGTCGTTCAGCTATGCGGCCTACGCCGCCCTCTTCAACTACGTCGCCCGGCGCCCGGAGGCGGTGGACCAGCTCCGGCCCTGGGCGCGCCTGTGGGAACGGTCGACCAGCGCGGAGTTCACGCGGGCATATCTCGAGACGATCGGCCCGCGACCGCTCCTCGCCGAGAACCCGGTCGAGACGCAGGGGTTGCTGCAGGCCTATCTGCTCGATAAGGCGTTGTACGAGCTGCGCTACGAGTTCGACAGCCGCCCCAACTGGGTGCGCATTCCATTGTGGGGGCTTTCATCCCTGTAAAGGCGGTCGAGTTGAGGAGAGGGTAGATGGCGGAGATGGACGTGCTGTCGCCCGAGATCAGCGAGCGGCTCGCCATGGTGGGCGGCGCGGAGGTCGTCTTCGTCATGCCATCGGTGGCGACGACCAATGGCCTGGGTGAGGGCCTCCGCAGAATCCGGCAGGCGCTCGACGGAATGGCCTCCGCCTCCAAGGCCGTGCTGGTTCATCCCGACGGGGCGATCCCGGCACCGGCGAGCGCCGGCGAGCCGGAGGGCCCCGCCCTGTTGCCGTTTCCGATCTCCCCGATCGACCAGTTCCCCGCGCCCGGAGAAAACCGCGCGGATACCTATCGGGCCATTTTCGAGGCGAGCAGCCGTCTCGGCGCGCGTGCCTGTATCGTCCTCGGCTCGGATCCCGCAACCGTCGCGCCGCAGGCCCTGCGCCGGCTGGCCCAACCGGTCATCGAGCAGAACTTTGATCTCGTCACCCCATTGTACCACCGGCGCCGGTTCGAGGCGCTGCTGCAAAGCGGGGTCATCGCGCCGGCCGTGCGGGCGCTCTACGGAAAGCGGATCCGCTTCCCGATCGCCAGTGACTTCGGTGTCTCGGCTCGGCTGATCGAGCGCCAGCGGCAGCTTCCCGCCAGGGGGCGTGAGGGCATTCCGGTCTGGCTCGCGAGCGATGCGGTATGCGCGGGCTTTCAGGTCGGGCAGGCCCAGCTCGGTATTCCCATTCCGGCGCAGAAGGAGCCGACCGAGGTGAGCTCGGCGGTGGCCCAGGTGCTCGGCCCCCTGTTTCTGGACATCGAGCGTAACGCCGTTCACTGGCAGAAGGTGCGCGGGTCACAGTCGATTCCGACCTTCGGGACGGCCGAGGCGACGGTGGACGATCCAGGCACGGTCGACGTGAGCCGAATCATCGAGACGTTTCGGCTGGGCTATCGCAACCTGCCGGACGTGTGGAATACCGTGCTGCCGCCGGCCACTCTGCTCGAGCTGAAGCGGCTCACTACGCTCGCGCCGGCCGACTTCCGGCTGCCCGACGAGCTGTGGGCCAGAATCGTCTACGATTTCGCGCTCGCCCACCGTTTGCGAATCATGAACCGGGACCACCTGGTCAAGGCGATGACGCCGCTCTACCTGGCCTGGGTGGCCTCGTACACGATAGAAGTGGGGCCGTCGGCACCTGCCGCGGTGGAGTATCGACTCGAGCGGCTGGGAGTCGCGTTCGAGCACCAGAAACCGTACCTCGTATCTCGCTGGCGGTGGCCCGATCGCTTCAATCCGTGAAGGCCGAGGGAGGAACCGGTAAATGTGGGAACAAGTGCAGCAAGCGCTGAACGAGTCGGCGACCCGGGTGATGACCGGGCTTGCGAATCTCTTGCCCGGCTTCGTTGCGCTGCTCGTCGCCCTGATTGCCTCCGCGCTGATCGGCGGGCTTCTCTCGTTCCTGGTGCGGCGCTTCCTGCGCAGCATCACATTCGACGACCGGCTGAGAGGATGGGGACTGTCGGGGCTGGCGGATTGGTCTCCCGGCAAGAGTCCTTCCCTGCTCGTGGCGCGGACGGTCGCGTGGTTCGTGATCCTGGTGGGCTTCATGATCGGGGTCACGGCATTCAACGCCACGCTCACCTCCGAGCTGGCCATGCGCCTCTTCCACTACCTCCCGAACGTCATCGTGGCGGTGGTGCTCTTCCTGGCCGGCTCCATCCTCGCCCGCTTCGTGGCCCGGGGCGTCCTGATCAGCGCCGTAAACCAGAACCTGCAGCACGCCCGGCTCCTGAGCCTGGGGGTCAAGTGGCTGGTGCTGATCGCGGCGGCGGCGATGGGGCTCGAGCATCTCGGGATCGGCGGCAAGATCGTGGAGCTGGCATTCGGAATTCTGTTTGGCGGCATCGTCCTCGCCCTGGCGCTGGCGATCGGACTCGGCTCGAAGGACCTGGTCAGCCGGTCACTGGAGCGCCAGGCGGCCAGGCCGAAAGAGGAGGAGGAACCGTTCCGTCATCTGTGACGGCTTTCGCAGTGTTCTCGAGCAGCGGTGGCGGGCGGGGGGGGATATGTTATCGTTTGCGTGGTCGCTTTTGCCTGGACGTTGAGAATGATCGATCCCGCCGCACGGTACGGTCCGCGTCGTCGAACAGCCCGGGGCTACTCGAGTAATCTCCGCCCGGTGTTGTTCTTTGTTGCCCTCCTCATCGCGCTGCTTCCGATTCCCGTCACCGCCTTCGAGCTGCTGCCAGCGTACTGGATACAGGCGCGCTTCCTCACGTTCTACGCGCCGGTGGTGTGCCTCCTCACGCTCGGCTACCTGTTCTACGTGCGTGAGCAGCTGGCCAGGCTGCTGTTCGCCGACCTGCTCAATCCGCCCCAGGAACGGTACCGCTACTACCCGGAGAGGTTTGGACAGCGGCTCGCGCGGATCAGCAGGCGGCTGCGGTCGGTCATCCTCGCGGTGCTGCCGCTTCTGCTGCTGGGAACCTCCTTCTGGTGCTTCACACGATACACCAAGCGCCTCAGCGAATCGGTCGCCCTCGCGACCCCTGTTCCGGTCATATCACCGGCGGACCCCGCGGCAAGTGCCGTAGCCGGTGACTCCGCGCAGGGGTACGCGCCGGTCCAACCCTCGCGATCGTCGCAGTCCTCACGAGATTCCACCGCGGTCGCTTCGGGGACGGCGGCGAAGGACAGCGTTCCCGCCCCGAAGGCGCCGCCATCGCGCGAGGAAGTGCTTCGCGATACCGACATCGACCGCATCCCGATGTTCGCCGAGCTCGCCGCCTGGTACATCGGGATCTTCGGCACCGCCCTGGTAGCGGTGATCGTGATGGCGCTCAAGGAATACGCCAAGGAGGCCCTGGGACTGTCGGAGGCGGCCCTGGTATCGGGCGTCAGCGATGAGGACATCGAGAGAGACTTGGACCGAATGTAGGTGGAAGGCAGAGGCAGAGCGCCGGGATGACCGCGGCGCTCACGCCTGCATCCGCCGACCGGTGGTCGCATCGAACCAGTGCAGCCGTTCCGGGTCGAACCGCACGCCGGTCACCGTGTCAGGGTCGACCATCGGTTCCGGCGGCGCCACCACGCGCAGGTCATCGACCGCGCCTCCCGCCGGGCGCAAATGGATCAGGAGCTCGCTCCCTCGCGGCTCGACGACGTCCACATGCGCGTCGAGCACGCCTTGCCCCGGCGCGACCAGCGTGACGTCGTGCGGCCGCACACCGAGAACCGCCCCATCCGTGCGGCCGGCGATCCGGCCCGGCAGGAAGTTCATCGCCGGGCTCCCCACGAATCCTCCGACGAACTGCGTGGCCGGCCGGCGGTAGAGCTCCATCGGCGGCGCCACCTGTTCCACCAGTCCATCGCGCAGCACCGCTACCCGGCTCCCCAGTGTCAGCGCTTCCTCCTGATCGTGGGTCACGTACACGATCGTCGCCGCCAGCCTCCGGTGGAGCCTTGCCAGCTCGGCGCGGGTCTCCACCCGGAGCTTGGCGTCGAGATTCGACAGCGGCTCGTCGAAGAGAAAAGCCTGCGGCTCCCGCACCATGGCCCGGCCCAATGCTACCCGCTGCCGCTGTCCACCGGAGAGCTGCCCGGGTTTTCGGTCCAGCACCTCCCCAAGCGCCAGCGACTCGGCCGACTTGACCACGCGCTCCGCGATCACTCCGGGCGCCACGCCGCGCATCCGGAGGCCGAAGCCCAGGTTCTCCCGCACCGTCATGTGCGGATAGAGCGCGTAGCTCTGGAAGACCATCGCGATATCGCGTTCCTGCGGCGGGAGTCCGGTGACGTCGCGGTCGCCGATCAGCACCCGCCCGGCCGTCGGCGTCTCCAGTCCTGCGATGATGCGGAGCGCCGTGCTCTTGCCGCACCCCGAGGGGCCGACGAGCACCATGAATTCACCGTCGGCGATCTCGAGATCGAGGTCGCGGGCGGCCACGTGCCCGTTGGGATAGGTCTTCCGGATGCCTTCAAGCCGTACCGATGCCATTGCTCAGCCTTTCACCGCTCCTGCCGTGAGTCCCTGGACGATCCGCCGCTGGAAGGCCAGCACCAGGAGCGCGACCGGCGCCGTGGCGACGATCGCCCCGGCGAGGATCTGTCCCCAGGGAACCTGGTACTGGCCGCGGAGCAATGCGATCGCCACCGGCACCGTCTGCCGCTCCGGTCCGAGCGTAAACGAGAGGGCAAAGAGAAACTCGTTCCAGCTGTACACGAAGGTGAGGATCGCCGTGGTGGCGAGTCCCGGCAGTGCCAACGGGATCACCACCTCCCAGAACGTCCTGAGCCGGCTCGCCCCGTCCACCATGGCCGCTTCCTCCAGTTCCGCCGGAAGCTGGCGGAAGATGCCGACCAGCAGCCAGACGGTGAGCGGCATGGCGAAGGTGAGGTAGGGCAGAATGAGCCCCGGATAGGTGTTGATGAGACGCACCGCCCGGAGCATCAGGTAGAGCGGCGACACGACCGAGATCTGTGGGAACATGCTGACGGCGAGAATGAGGCCGAGCAGCGGTGCCTTGCCGCGGAAGCGGAGGCGGGCAAGTGCGTACGAGCACAGGGCGCCGACGGTCACGCAGAACGCCGTCGTCGTTCCGGCCACGACGAGGGAATTTCGAATCGGGATCCAGAACGCTCGCTCCCTGAAGAGGGTGCGGTAGTGGTCGAGCACCAGCGTGGTCGGAAACAGCGACGGCGCCTGGAAGAGCCGCTCCTCCGGAGTGAACGATGACACGATCGCCCAATAGAATGGAAATGCGGTCGCCAGGATGAGCGTCGTCACCGCCACCCCCGCCCACCGCGCGCGCCCCGACCCCTCCCCGTTCACGCCTTTGACTCCGTGAGCCCGGCACCGAGATACCGGATGTAGACGAGCGCCAGGCCGAAGGTGACCGCGAAGACGATGACCGAGAGCGCCGAGCCGTAGCCGAAGCGCAGATTCTGCAGCAGGGAGTTAAACGTGTACAGGGCAATCGGCTCGGTGGAGGTGCCGGGGCCGCCGCCGGTCATGACGTAAATCAGGTCGAATACCCGGAAGGCGTCGAGCGTCCGGAAGATGAGCGCGACCAGCATCGCTGGGCGCAGCAGCGGCAGCGTCACGAAGCGGAACTGGCGCCAGACCGACGCGCCGTCGATCCGCGCCGCCTCGTAAAGCGAGCGGTCGATGTTCTGGAGACCGGCCAGCAGCAGGAGGGCGACAAACGGCGTGGTCTTCCAGACGTCGGCCAGGATGACCGGTACCCAGGCGATGCCGGTATGGATGAACCAGACGGTCGGCTGGTCGAGGACTCCCACCTTGACCAATGCCGCGTTCGCGATGCCGGCATCGCCGTCGAACATGAATTTCCAGAGGAGTCCGGAGACCACCGTCGGCATCGCCCAGGGAACCAGCACCGATGC
Source organism: uncultured Gemmatimonadales bacterium (assembly GCA_963722825.1). Classification (GTDB taxonomy): domain Bacteria; phylum Gemmatimonadota; class Gemmatimonadetes; order Gemmatimonadales; family GWC2-71-9; genus CAVVWJ01. The sequence continues at coordinate 390,149 of CAVROI010000002.1, read as the reverse complement.
GCGCATCAACGCCCGCCCCCGGAACGCCTGGTTCATTGCCAGCGCGAGCACCGTGCCGAGCGCCAGCTCCAGGGTCACGCTTACGATGGCGAAGAATCCCGTGTGGGCCATCGCCGCCCAGAAGCGCGGATCGCCGGCCGCCTCGAGGTAGTTGCCGAGCCCGACGAACGGCCGCCCGAGCCAGGGCATCCGCAGGTCGTGCAGGTGGAGCGACTCCCACACCGTCCAGGCCAGCGGGAAGAGGGCGACGAGGAGGATCGCGCCCACCGCCGGCGTCACCAGCCACCAAGCCAGGCGAGCTTCGCGGCGCTCGACTCCGTAGCCGGGATCACCGCGCGGCAACGCCGGCCCCCTGCCCGAGTCCCGCGCGATCGAGGAGCTTCTGCATCTCTCTGGCCGCCTCCATGAGCGCGGGTGTCGGTTCGATCTGCCTCGTGAGGGCGCGATGCAGCTGCACCTGGAGAATCTCGGAAAGCTGGGTGTACAACGGCGTCACCGGCCTCGGCACCGCACGCTCGACCACCGCGCGCGCCTGCTCCACCGGGACCTCGAGCGCCCGGGCCAGTCTCGGATCGTCGTAGAGCGCACGGCGCGTCGGAAACTGGCCGACGACCCGGGCCCGCTCAATCATCTGCTCCGGACGAGTGAGAAACTCGACCAGCGCCCACGCCGCGTCGGGGTGCGGGCTGTTGGCGTTGATGGCGAGTTGAGCGCCGCCGAGCGCCGCGGTAGGAGCGCCCCCGGCCGCGCCCGGCATCGGAGCCACGGCGTACCGGCCGGCCACGCGGGAAGCGGCGCTGTCATTCATGAGTGCGTACGGGTAAGGCCAGTTGCGCATGAAGGCGGCATCGCCATTCTGAAAGGCGAAGCGCGCCTCCTCCTCATGCCAGGTGAGCGTGACGGGAGGAACGATTCCCTGCCGGTAGATCTCGTCCCGCATTTCCGTAAGCGCCGCGACTCCCGCCGGCGACGCGACGGTTACCCTGCCCCCATCGAGGATCTTGCCGCCGTGCGCCCCGAGGTACTCGGCGAAGACCGTCACCAACCCCTCGTATCGCGCGCCCTGGAACACGAGGCCGTAGCGAACCTTCTTCGCGGCCCGGAGCGCGGCCGCGGTCCGCTCGAGCTCGTTCAGGGTTGCCGGCGGGGCCTTCATCAGGTCGGTTCTCCAGTACAGCATCCCGACGTCCACGAACCAGGGCATGGCGTAGAGCCGGCCGCGCCAGGTGTTCGCGGCGACCGTCGCGGGAAAGAGCGAGTCAGTGGGTGGCTTGAAGCGCTCGAGCGGCAGGATCCACTCCGCGGCGGCGAACTCAGGGGTCCAGATGGCATCGAGCTGGAGGATGTCGGGCTCGCCGGCGTGGGCGTTGAGCCATTGGACGTAGAGCTGGTGGCGTTGGTCGGCCGCGTCCGGGGTGGACCGCTGAACCACCCTGATATCGGGGCGCTCCTTCATGAACCTGGCGATCTGACGCCGCAGCACCTCTCCCTCCGCGCCGAGCGTGCTGCTGGGAAAGATGACCGTCGGGGGCCCCGCGGGAGCCGCGTGGCACGCGAGGGTGAGGAAAAGGAGAACCCCTGCGGACGAGAGGCGCTGATGGGGCGAAGGCGTAAGCGTGAGGATCGAGGCGTCTCCCCGGCGGGTGCGGCGAGCGGATGTCCTCAGGGTAACACGGATTCGGGGCGGGTGCAAAGAGGAAGGAGGGCATCGGGACGGGCTTGACGCGGGATCGGGAGCTCGGTCACGAGCTGGCCGAGCCGTTCGAGATGAGCTACGACCGGCTCGAGGAGGTCGCGGCGAAGCTCCAGGCCCGGACCGGCCTCCTTCGGACCTGACGCGCGGACAGCCGTCATGGCATACTACAGGGTCGGCCGGGCCAACTCCGGCCGGCCAAGCCGCGCCAATCCCTGGCTGATTCTTCATGCCCAGAGTTCTTGTCCAGATGCAGACCACTCTGCACGGCAGTTACAGCACGCCTCTCGTCATCGCCTCGGTGGTCGTCGCCTCGCTCGCCAGCTACGTGGCGCTGGTCCTCGCGAGCCGCGTCATCGCGGCCAGCGGACGTGCCCGCCAGATGTGGCTGGTCGCGGGCGCCTTCGCGATGGGGACCGGCATCTGGGCTATGCATTTCGTCGGCATGCTCGCCTTCCGGCTGGCCGGCCGCCCGATTGCCTACGACGTGCCGCGGCTGGCGGTCTCGGTGCTGGTCGCCATCGCCGCCTCGGGCTTCGCCCTGGGGGTGGTAAGCGACCGGGGTGGAACGTGGCGATCGCTCCCGGTGGCCGGCATTGCGATGGGTGCCGCGATCGCCGGGATGCACTACATCGGCATGGCAGGGCTTCACACGACGGCCGCGCTCACCTGGCAGCCGTCGCTTGTCATCGCGTCCATCGCCATCGCCGTCATTGCGTCGACCACCGCTCTCGGGCTGGCGGTATGGTTTCAAAGCGATGAATCGGCGGTTACGGAGTTTCGCCGTGTCATTGCTGCCGTGGTGATGGGCGGCGCCATTGCCGGGATGCACTACACGGGGATGGCCGCGGCTCGCTTCCACCCGCTCGACCTGGACCTGGTATTCGACGCCACCGTTCGGTTGCAGAGCGTCGGGCTGGTCGCGACGACGGAGCTCGGCATCCTCGTCATCGTGGCCACGCTCCTGATTCTCGGCGTGGCCCTGGCGGGCAGTCTGGTGGATCGATACCTGCAGCGCCTCGCCACGGAGCACACCCGCACTCGCGAGAGCGAGGCCGCGCTCCGGCGGAGCGAGGCGCGTTTCCGGTCCCTGGCAGAGGCCACCGCGCAGATCATCTGGATCCGAAACGCCGCCGGCGAATTCGCGAGCCCGCAGGACGGATGGACCGCCTTCACCGGTCAGCCCTTCGAGGCCCTCCGCGAGTGGGGTTGGCTCGACGCGATCCATCCCGACGACCGCGACCGGACCGCTGCCTCGTGGCGCGACGCGGTGGCCAGCGGCCGGCTGTTCGCCGAGGAGCATCGCTTGCGGCGGCAAGACGGCGCGTTCCGATGGATGGCGGTCCGAGCCGCCCCTGTCCACGACGCGGACGGGACGACCGCGGAGTGGATGGGCATCGAGGTGGACGTGACCGCCCGGCATGAGGCCGAAGATCGGATTCGGTCGGTCGAGAGCCAGCTGCTTCAGGCGCAGAAGCTCGAGGCGGTCGGCAGGCTCGCCGGCGGGATTGCGCACGATTTCAATAACCTGCTCACGGTAATCAGCGGCACCACGTCGCTGGCGCTGGGGCGGCTACCGGCCGGCAGCCCCCTCGCCGCGGAGCTTGCCGACATCGAACAGGCCGCCGACCGCGCCGCATCGCTCACCCGCCAGCTCCTCGCCTTCAGCCGCCGGCAAGCGCTCAATCCCGTGGTGATCGAGATCAATGACGTCATCACCCGGCTCGACGGACTGCTCCGCCGCACCCTCGGAGAGGATCTGGAGCTTCGGATGGTGCTTTCGCGGGACGCGGGCCGGGTCCGGGCCGATCCCGGGCAGCTCGAGCAGGTGCTGCTCAATCTGGCGGTCAATGCGCGCGACGCGATGCCGGAGGGCGGCACCCTCACGATCGAGACCGCACCCATGACGATCGAGGGCGACTACGCGAGCACGCACCTCGGAGTCGAGCCGGGGTCCTACGCGATGCTGTCGGTGAGCGACACGGGTATCGGCATGGACGCGCTCACGTGCGCCCGAGTCTTCGAGCCATTTTTCACGACCAAGGACGTGGACAAGGGGACGGGTCTTGGCCTCGCGACGGTGTACGGGATCGTGAAGCAAAGCGGCGGCAGCATCTTCGTCTATTCGGAGCCGGACCACGGCGCGACCTTCAAGATTTACCTGCCGCGAGTAGCCGAGGCCGCGACGAGCCGGGAGCCGACTCCGGCCAGCACGCTCGCGCCGGACGGGAGGAGTCGCGAGGTCATCCTGCTCGCAGAGGACGCCGCCGATGTGCGGCGATTCACGGCGCGGGTACTCCGGGAGGCGGGCTACGAGGTGCTCGAAGCCGACGGTGTGAGCATGGGGCTTTCGGTCGCGGGCGCTTACCCGGGCCGGATCCACCTCGTGCTCACCGACGTGATGATGCCGCAGGGAACCGGGCGCCAGCTGATCGAGCAGCTCCGGCGCCTCCGACCCGAGATCGCGGTAGTCTTCATGTCCGGTTACACGGATGACACCGTCCTCCAGCGCGCGGTAATCGAGCCGGGCACCGCCTTCATCCAGAAGCCCTTTTCTCCCGCCATTCTCCTCACCCAGGTACGCGCGGTTCTCGAGACCGAGGCTGGACGCGTCGTGGCCCGCCGCGCGTAGGGAGGGCGGAAAGACCTCCGCCACCTTGGCAGGCCCCCGGGCAGCCTTGCGTTGCGAGACGGGGATGTGTAAAACTGGAGGGTGGTCCGGGGTGGTCCCCACACTCCATGTAATCGTTTTCGTAATCGTTCTCGCAACTCGCCGCGACTGAGCAGAACCGGAATACTGTGATCTCGTCGACATGGCGCCTAGATCTCGTGCAGCGCCCGCGGGAAGATTGATGCGAAGCCCCGCTACCGGGTCCCCCGGCGGTGTAGTTGCGGACCGCCTTCGGTTCGAGACGCTCTCCCCGTTGTTTCCTCGAGTAACTCCCCGTTCGCATGCCGTTCCGTTTCCGTTCCAAACCGCCAGCCACGCACCGCAGCACCCGGGCCGAGCCCCGTGGTGCGTGCGCCCGCGGACCCCCCTGAGATGATGGAGGCCGCAATGATCTGGAGATCGTGTCCTCGTCCATCCATATCCGTGAATCGCCTGACCACTGTGGTGGTCGCGTTTCTGATGGTGCTGCCGGTCATGCGACCGTCAACCGCCGCCGCGCAGGGCGCGGCGCAAACCGGCTCAATCGCCGGAAAGGTGACCGACGAAGCGGGTGCTCCGATCGCCAACGCGCAGATCACCATCCGCGGCACCACGCTCGGCGGCCTGAGCCGCGCCGATGGCGGGTACACCCTGCCGCGGGTCCCCGCCGGCACGGCGGCGGTCACTGCACGCATGCTCGGCTTCCGGCCGGACTCGGCCAGCGTCACGGTGTCGGCCGGCCAGGAGACCAGGCAGGACTTCTCGCTCCGGCGGGATCCCCTGCAGCTCCGGGAGATGGTCGTCACCGGCACCCAGGTGCCGCGGCAGAACCTCGCCGCCAGCGTGGCCGTGACCACGTTGACGGCACAGGACGTCCAGCAGGCGGCGCCGCGGAGCTCGACCGAGATGCTGCGCTTCGTGCCCGGGTTTACCCGGGTGGAGAGCTCCGGCGGCGAGGTGAACGAGAACATCTCCATGCGCGGCATCCTCGGCGTGGAGTACGTGATGTTCATGGAGGACGGGATGCCGGTCTTCCCCACCATGCACACCTTCTTCATGAACGCCGACAACCTGTTCCGGTTCGATCAGAACATCGACCGGATGGAAGTGGTGCGCGGCGGCGCCTCCGCGCTGTTCGGGTCCAACACCCCGGGCGCCATCGTCAACTTCATCAACAAGACGGGCGGTGACCAGTTTGGCGGGGTGATGGCGGCAAGCGGCGGCACCTACGGCCTGGCCCGTTACGACGCCAACATCGGGGGCCCGATCGGCGAGGACTGGAGCTTCAACACCGGCGGGTTCTACCGCTACGATCATGGCATTCGCGATCCGGGATTCCCCGGGATCCGCGGGGGACAGCTCAAGGCGAACGTGACCCGCAAGCTGGGGAACGGGTACCTGCGCGCGTCGGTCAAGTACATCGACGACCGCAACCAGTTCATCCTCCCGCTGCCGTTCACCAACCCCGACGATCCCGACTACGTCTCCGGCTTCAGCAACTACGGTGCGATGAACACCAACGAGGGGCTCGATCTTCAGGTGCCCATTCCGACCGGGACTCTGCAGCTGCCGCTGGACAACGGCCTCAAGACCAAGGCGACCTGGTTCACCGTTGACGCCGCCTTCGATCTGGCGGACGGATGGCGGCTCCAGAACACCGCCCAGGCCATGCAGAACGACCAGGAATGGAATGCCATGCTTCCCAGCGCCGCCATCTCGGCCGGCGACTACGTCACCTTGCCGACCGATCAGGGGGGCCTCGGTCTCCCGGCGGGCACCACGGGCCAGTTCTTCTACACCAATCACTTCGATCCGCTCGGTGATAAACTCCCCTTCGATACCCCGAACGGGCTGGTCGCTCCGGGGGGTGAGTGGCATGTGGAGAAGCCCATCTCGGCGATTCACGACCAGATCCAGCTGCGGAAGACCTTTGGGCCGCACTCGGTGGCGGTCGGTGCCTACTTCGCCAACTACACCCAGGAGAACCGCTGGTTCTTTACCGACATCCTCACCGACGTGCGAGACAACCCGCGGTTCCTCGATCTGGTGATCACTCCAGCGGGCGGCGGCGCTCCGTTCGACTTCACCCAGAACGGCTTCCGAAACTTCCTCTCCAACTACGTGAACGGCAGCGGCCAGACCACGGTCGTGTCCGGCGTCCTGGGCGGCGAGATCCAGCTCACCGAGCGGCTGCGGGCCGATCTGGGCGTCCGGGTCGAGTACGACGACTACGTGCAGAACTCGGAGAACACCGAACCGGTCGATCTCGACAGCGATCCGGCCACCACGTTCAACAACATCACCTTCGGGAACAACAGTTTCCGGCACTTCACCAACAACATTACCGACTGGGCCGGCTCGCTGGGACTCAACTACGAGCTGCGGGACAACCTGGCGGTCTACGCGTCCGGCTCGCGGGGGTACAAGATGCCGGCCCTGGACGAGCTCCTCCAGGCCGCCGCCCAGGAGCAGGTCGATCTGTTCGAATCCCGCGAAGTCCAGTCCATCGAGGGCGGGGTCAAGGCCCAGGCCGGCCGGGTGGGATTCACCGTGAACGGGTTCTGGACCAAGCTCAAGAATTCCACCAGCCAAGGCGCGGAGACGGATCCCGTGACCGGCGGCACCATCTGGGTGATCAACTTCGACCCGGAGACCAAGTCCTACGGCGCCGAGGTGGAAGCGGTGGCGAGCCCGGTTGAGGGGCTCCAGCTGCTGGCGAACGGGACCTGGCTCAAGGCGGCGTTCGCCAGCGGCGCGGACCTCGGCTCGCGGCTCAACGGTGTGCCGCGGACCATCGGCAACGTGGCGGCCCTCTACTCGAACAGCGGCTTCCAGCTCAAGGGCGACTTCCACTGGGTTGCAAGGCGTCCGACCGCCCTCGTCAGCGATGCCCCGCCGCTGCCGGCGTACAACTACTTCAATTTCGGCGCGGCCTACACCTTGCCCGATCAGGGAATCCGGTTCAGCGTGGATCTCCTGAACGCGTTCCAGAGCAAAGGGCTCGAAGAAGGCAACCCGAGGTTCAATCCTTCTGGCGGGGCCTCGGTCTTCTTCGCCCGGCCCATCCTGCCGCGGCGGGTCACGGCGGGCGTCGAGTACACTTTCGGCGGCGGACGGCGGGTGGAGCAGCAGCCCTGAGCGCGCGTCGAGGGTGACGCCGCGTAGTGAATGATGTTCGTGCAGATGTCATGTCATCCCAAGCGGAGCGAGGGATCTTGCCGGCGCGTTTCCGAAACCGGCGCACAAGGTCTCTCGCGCCGCTCAAGTTCACTGACCCTCGCCATGCGCACAACGGCGTGCTCCGGGCAGCGGTCGCGCTGACAGCGGTCTGCTGCGGCCTCGCCCGGGGCGCCATTCCACTTCCCGCCCAGGAGACGGCGCCTTCTCCGGCGCCTGCTGATTCCGCTTTCTGGCTCGCCAGCGACGACCCGGCCCGCTCGCCCTCGCCATTCATCGGCAACGGGCGCCTCGGGGTCGTGATCCCCGCGCTCGGCGTCGGCGCGACCCCGTCGTTTTTGGCTGGTCTGTACGAGAACGCTGCCACAGACATTCCCCGCATCGTCGCACTGCCCGCCTGGAACTCCATCGGCATCCATGATGGGGTCCGGTGGCTCGAGACCACGTCGGTCGCGAGCGGAGCGATCGAGAAGTACGCCCAATCCGTTGACATGCGGTCCGGCACGGCCCGAACCGGGTACGACTGGGTGGACGGCCGGAAACGCACGTCGGTCGACGTCGAGAGCTTCGTTTCACGGGCCGATCCGCGTCTCGCCGTCATCCGGCTTCGGGTGACGCCGCGCCAGGCCGGCTCGATGCGCGTCAGGTTCGCGATCGTCGGCTGGCCACCGCCCAGGCGTGTGGCGCTGGCCACGATCGATCGCGCGGACCCCGATTGGAAGCTCTCGGATATCTGGTATCCTGGCCACATGAAAGTTCGGGCCCGGAGCGCCACGCGACAGCCGCAGGGCGCGCGCCTCACGATGGAATCGACTCCCGAAGGGCGCCCGACGATTCTCGCGCAGGCTGCCTCCGTGACGTGGGATCTCCCGAGCGCGGTGGTGAGCACCACGTCGAGAGGCGACACCGCAGCGGTCGAGATCGCGCTCACCGCCTCCGCCGGCAGGACCTACACGTTTGTCCAGATGACCGCGCTCGCCACGTTGGCCGAGGGCCCGAAGCCGATGGTGCGGGCGTCGCGCGACCTCAACGCCGCACTGCCGCAGGGCTACGAAGGCGTCTCGCGCGACAATGCCAGCGCCTGGGCCCGGCGGTGGCAGACCGACATCGTCATCGAAGGGAACGCCGAGCTGCAGCGTGTGGTCCGCTCGATGCTGTTCTACCTGCTCTGCAGCGCCGACTCGGGCACCCGCCTCGGGATCCCGCCGATGGGCCTCTCGAGTGGAGGCTACTACGGGCACATCTTCTGGGACTCCGATACCTGGATGTTCCCGTCGCTGCTGCTCACCCATCCCGACATCGCGCACTCGCTCGTGGCGTTCCGGGCCCGCACCCTCGGCGCCGCTCTCGACAACGCCCGCGCCAACGGCTTCCGCGGCGCCATGTATCCCTGGGAGGCGGACGAACGGGGCCACGAAACGACGCCACACTTCGCCGTCCAGAACGCGCGCTCCGAGATCCACGTCACCGGCGATGTCGCCCTGGCACAGTGGCAGTACTACCTCGCGACCGGCGACTCCGCGTGGCTCGCGCGCGACGGCTATCCCGTGATCCGGGCGATCGCAGACTTCTGGACCAGCCGGTCCACCCGCGATGCGCACGGACAGTATCACATCAAGAACGTCGTCTCGGTGGCGGAGGGGCTCATCGGGGTGACGGACGACGCGTACACCAACGCCGTCGCGCGGCGGAGCCTGGAAATCGCGACGACCGCGAGCCGACGGGTGGGCAGGACGGCCGACCCACGCTGGCTCGAGATCGCGGCGGGGCTGCACCTGCCGTACGACTCGGCCAGCGGGTTCTATCGCACGTACGAGGGTGCCCCGGACTCGACGCTCGGCGCCGTCACGCCGCTGCTCGCCTATCCCCTCGGCATCCCGATGAGCGTCAGGGCCAAGCGGGCCCATCTCGACCAGGCGGTTAGGCAGCTGCTGAGCGGCGGCGAGGGCGCGATGATGGGATCGACGCTCTTGAGCGTAGGCGCCGCGGAGCTCGGTGACCGCGCGATGGTCGACACGCTCCTCCCGCACAGCTATCGGAGCCATCTGAAGGGCCCGTTCCTCATGCTCTCGGAGACGCCGACCAACGACGCGGTCGATTTCGTGACCGGCGCCGGCGGGTTTCTCCAGCAGGTCATCTACGGATACACCGGGCTCCGCTTCGGCGCCAAGGGAATCGAGCCGGCATTCGCCCCGATCCTGCCGTCGAGCGTGAAGCGACTGGTGCTCCGGAACGTTCACATCGGAGGCCGGCGCTATGACGTGGTGGTCGATTCGACCGGGCGGAGGATGACACCGCGCGCCGGCGGGACGACCAGATGATCGCCGCTGCCCTCGTCCTGCTGCTGCAGGCGCGGCAAACGATGCCGGTCCTCACCTTTCCCGATACGGGGCTCGACGATACCACCGCCTACGAGGGCTACCAGACCCGGTTCTATCGAGACTCGAAGGAGAACGCGCTCCAGATCTACATCGACCGACGCAGCGGGCGGGTGGTGAACCTCTGGGCCGACGCGGCCAACGAGAGTCTCGGCTTCACCGTACGCGACCCCGCGGGAAAGCCGGCGCAGCTCGACTGGGGCGCCGAGGAGGCGTCGGTCAGCGACTCGGCACAGAGTCGGACCGTGGAATACCGGCTTACGATCCACGCGCCGCGCGTGCAAGCCGGCTGGTTCGTCCTCGGGTCGATGCGGGTGGAGCGGGATTTTCAGTACGCCAAGCGGCATCTCGAGCCGTTCACCAAGCCCCCGTTTTACGTCGCCGAGGAATCGTTGCTGGTGGCCAACGTGGCCCGGCTGCCTGCCGCCGAGCGGGCGAAGCACCTCGAGCTCCTCGGTGCTACGAGCGTGGCGGCCCTCCGGTCCCGTCTCCGGCCCGTGCTCATCCCCTCGAAGGCCGACTCGTCCTGGCGGCTGCGCGTGAGCCGACCTTCGCTCGATGGTCGCAACCGTCTCGAGCTCGAGATTGCGGTCGATCCCCGCGAGACCGCCACCGCAGTCAAGGCCAACGTGGTGTGGCTCCGGTCGCTCGCTGACTCGGCAGTCCATGTCACGGTGCGGGTGACCACCGACGCCGCGCCGCTCACGCCGCTCTCCCGGACAGAGATCTTCACGCCGGAGTTTCTCGACTGGTTGCACGGCGTGCGCGCCGATTCCGCGGGTGATACCCGCCCTCGTCGGCTGGAGCGCGAGATTCGGAGTGTGGAGCTGCTCAGCACCAAAGAAAAGCTCATGGCCGGCCTCCCCAACTTCGCCACGTATTTCGGTCGTGACATGATGATGACCGCGCTCATGATGCGCGCCATCTGGCGGCCCGAGATGTCGGAGCATGTGATCGCAAGTGTGCTGCGGAAACTTGGCCCGGACGGTGACGTGAGCCACGAGGAGGCCCTCGGTGGGCAGGCGATCCGCGAGAACGGCGCGGCCTACAATGCCATCCTCGCCGAATATTTCCGTGCCGCCCGAGGTGGGCGGAAGGCGCCGGCCGACAGCCTCCTCGCGGCCGGGCGCGGCTTGCTCGGCGACCTCCAAGGTGTCCGAGAGAATTACCACATGATCGACGATGAGTTCCAGCTGCCGGTGCTTGCGGCCCGGTATCTGGCGGACTCGGCGGTCCCCGCCGGCCGCAAACGCGCATTCCTGCTCGACAGTACCGATGGAGGGAAGCCGCGGCTGAATCGTCTGTTGCGGGAGATGGCGCTCGTGGCCAGGATGACCCGCCCCTATGTGCAAGGGGCCTCCGCGACCAACCTGGTCGGCTTCGTCAAGCGGGACTCGACTCACTGGCGCTCGTCGAGCTGGCGGGACAGCGATGCCGGTTACGGCAACGGTCGATTCGCGATGGACGTGAACGCCATCTGGGCGCCTCGAGCCCTGGAAGCGATCGGGACGATCGCCACCGCGTTGCCGAAGATCGGCGTGCATTTGCGGTCGCTCCCGGATTCCATCGGGGCGGGAATCGCAGGCACGCCGCTCGGGGGATATCTTGCGGATCCGGCGTCCCTCCGTCAGGCGATCGAGATCTGGAAGGGTGCGCGACGGCATTTCGAGGTTGCGTTCGGCCCGAGCGAGATCCAGCAGCGGGTGGGCGCCAAGCTCGCCTCGCTGCCGAACACCGAACGACGCTACTGGGAACGGACGATGACAGACGAGGGAGAGATGGGTGACTCGCTCTCCTTTCTCGCCCTTTCCCTGGATTCGCTCGGCCGCCCGATTCCCGTCGCTAATACCGATCCGTCCACGGAACTCTTCCTGGGCGGCTTCGCTACCGACACGGGCAGCGCCGGGGTCAACCCGGGGTCGGTCCTGACGGACGTCGAGCCGTTCATGCGGGATTATCCGGTGGGCCTGTTCGTGGGCGGTCTCGGTCCGGTCGTCGCCAACGATGCCTATGCCACGCCGGATGTCTGGGAGAGGTTCAACGAGGATGCCTATCATTCCCCCCGTGTCGTGTGGGGTCGCGAGGTCAACCTCCTCCTGCTCGGCCTCGCAACCCGTATCGCCTCCGCCTTCGACGCGGCGGGCCGGTTGCGCGATCCCACGCTCGAGCCATACGTACGGACACTTGACGATGTACTCCAGCGCACGCAGGTGGCCGTGACCGCCTCTGGGCTCGAGCACAGCGAGCTCTGGAGCTACCGCATCGAGGGCCGTGGGCTGATTCCCACCCGGTACGGCACCGGCTCCGACGTTCAGCTCTGGAGCACCACCGACCTGGCCGTGCAGTTCGCATTGTCCCGACTCCCCAAACGGTAGTCCCGGCACCACCGTGGCAGTCTTCGAGCTGGTGATCGCGTTGCTCTTCGGCGGCGCCATGCTGGCGGCCCTGGCGCGCCGGATCAACGTGCCGTATCCGGCGCTGCTCGCCCTGGCCGGCGCGGCGCTCGCACTCCTGCCGAACACGCCGAGCGTCGCCCTCGATCCCCAGCTCGCGCTGGCGCTCTTCGTCGCGCCGGTGCTCCTCGACGCCGCCTTCGACTCCTCCCCCCGCGACCTCAGGCAGAACTGGCGCGTCGTGACCGGTCTGGCGTTCATCGCCGTCGGGCTGACGGTGGCGGCGGTGGCCATCGTGATCCGGTGGCTGGTGCCCGGCGTGCCCTGGCCCGCGGCCATCGCGCTCGGCGCCATCGTCGCCCCGCCCGATGCGGCCGCGGCGACAGCCGTGCTGCGCCAGCTCAGGGCGCCGCACAACGTATTCGTCATCCTCGAGGGCGAGAGCCTCTTCAACGACGCCACCGCGCTGCTCATCTACCGCCTTGCCGTGGCCGCCGCTCTCACCGGAACCTTTTCCGGCTGGTCCGCCCTGCCGATGCTCGTGCTGGTATCGGCGGGCAGCGTGGTGCTGGGACTCGCCTGCTCGCGCCTGGTAGTCGCCGCCAACGACCGCGTTACCGACGTTGCCACCTCGGTGATCGTGCAGTTCATGTCCACATTTGCCGTCTGGATCGCGGCGGAGCGCCTCGGCCTCTCCGGCATCATCACCATGGTCGTCTACGCCATCGCCGTCGCCCGCACCGCCCCGGACCGATTCCCGGCGCGGCTCAGGATCCCATCATACGCGGTGTGGGAAGTTGCGGTGTTCGTGCTGAACGTGCTGGCGTTCATCCTCGTTGGCCTTCAGCTCAAGCCGATCCTCCAGCGACTGAGCGAGCGGGAGCTCATCGAGTACGCCCTTGCCGGCGTGGCAGTATGCGCGTCGGTCATCGTGGTGCGGATCGTGTGGGTGATGGGCTACGCGCTGGTGGGGCGCTGGATGGTCCGGCTCCGGCCCGAAGGACGGGGGACGGCGCGGTATCCCTCGTACCGGGTGGGGGCGGTGATTGCCTGGTGTGGGATGCGGGGGATCGTGACGATCGCCGCCGCGCTCGCGCTGCCCGGTGCCGCCGGCGGTCCCGGGGCATTTCCCCAGCGCGACCTCATCCTCTTCGTCGCCTTCTGCGTCGTGCTCGGCACGCTCGTGCTCCAGGGACTGACGGTGACGCCGCTCATGCGCGCCCTCGCGCTCCAGGCCGATGACACCGTCGAGCGCGAGGTGCGCCTGGCGCGGGTGGAGACCCTGCGCGCGGCACTGGCCGAAATGGCGACCGTGGAGGGAGGCGACGAGATGGTGACTCTTCTCCGTCGAAAGTATGAGACCAGGCTGCGGCGCGCGGAGTTGGGCGAGGCGGCGGCGGAGGAGCCCGAGAGCGATGGCCGGGTGACCTTCGGTGGATCATTGCGGCGGGCGCAGGCCGCGGAGCGGCGCACGCTCTCGAATCTGCGCGCTACCGGCGTCATCGGCGACGACGCGTTCCACCGGGTGGAGGAGGAGCTCGACTGGGCCGAGGTGAACGCGGACGTCTATCGCGGGGTACGGTAGCGGCCGACGTGCGGCCGCGCGAGATGCGACTCGGGTGCCGCGACGAAGGCGAAACTCTCGTCGCGCCACCGAGCCGGGCCGTGCTACTTGGTCGCTCCGATCTGCTCCAGCAATGTCGCCATGTCGAAGTAATGGCGTTGAAGCTTGGTCTTCTCACCCGCCAGCTCCACCACGACGCAGGCGCGAATCTCGATGCGCTTGCCGGTGGCGGCGATCGCCCCGCCGGGAGTCTCCAGGGGACCGTTGTGAGTTCCCTGCCACGTCACTTCGAGCACGACGCTGTTGCCCGTGGCAAAGGCGTTGTTGAAGGTCGCCCTCGAATCGGGAAACGCCTTCGACCACGCCTGCCAGGCGGCGATCACCTGATCGGGGCCCTGGATCCTCCGCCGCGTACCCACCTCGTCGTAAACGACATCGGAGGTAAGGCTTGCTCGTGCGGCAGTCCAGTTCTTCTCGTTGTATGCGATCTCCGGGGCCTTGGCCGCATCGATCAGCTGTTGCGGCGAAAGCACGGTGGATTGTGCCGGCATGATACTCTCCTCGTTGGTCTAGTGGGTCCCGACTTCCCGGCCAGCCTCGGCGTACGTCAGGATTTCGCCCTCGCTCACTTCCGGCTGACCCGGGTCGAACGGCAGCGGCGTCTGCATCACGAATTCCGCCGCGCGGCGCGTGGACTCCGCGGCGCTCTTCTCGGTCTCGAACACGCTGATGGTGACCAGTTGCTTCCCACCCACATTGATAGCGTAATACCCGTGGAATCCGTCGATCTTCTGCGCGATCGGCAGGAAGTCGTCGTGCAGCTGGCGGCGGAGTTGCTCGATATTCGATTGATTCATCGCATTGGGTTTCGGGGTGTATTTCCGGATCGTGGCGAACATGTCGGTACCTCGCAGTGGCGGACAAATGAAAAAACCGGCAAAGCAGGAGCCTGCTCAGCCGGTTTCGCGATTTGCTCCCCCCAGCGCATGGGCGAGCCAACTGTGCTGCACTGGGATTCATGGCATCTGAGGGATGGCCGGAGTATACGTGCGGGACGCCGTCCGTCAAGAGCATGGGATCATCCTGTCAGGCCGCGACTCTGGTCCGAATCGCCCGAGCGTACGTATCTTGGTCGGCAGGCCAGCCCTCCAACCACCGGCGACGTGACCAATCGATTCGACGGCCGATCCAAGCGCGGAGATCCGCCCCGCAATCCCCAACTCCTTGCAGCGACGACAGTGTCGCTCCGAGTCAGAGCCCGTCCACCCGTCCATCTCCTTCCCCCCGATATCCCCAGCAGCAGCGCCCCGCCGAAGCGCGTGAGCTCCACGTGACCCAGGAGCTCCGCCTGCAAGACTGGCTCGAAAGCCTGCCGGCGGAGGCCGCGGCATTGGACGGGAACGGGGCCATACTCGCGGTTAACGAGTCCTGGCGGCGATTCGCCCGCCAAACCGGATTCCGAGGCGAGCAGCGCGGTGTCGGCGAGAGCTATCTCGCCCTCTGTCATTCGGTGAGCCCCGAAGACGACTACGCCGGCACCGCGCGGGGAATCGAGGCCGTCCTCTCCGGCACGGCCCCGGATTTCGAGCTGGAGTACGGGCACGAGGTGGCCGGACGTACCCGGTGGTACCGTCTGACCGTCACGCCGCTGCGAACGCCCCATGGGGCCGAGGCTCTGGTCATGCATTTCGACATGACCTCGGCGCACCGCGCAGGGGAGGAGCTGAGGGGCGCAGAGGCGGTGGGACGTCTCGCCGGGGGCGTGGCGCACGACTTCAATAATCTTCTCACGGCGATTCTGAGCTATTGCGACCTGCTCGAGGCCGAGAGCAGCGAACCGGCGTCGGGAATGGTGAGGGAAATCCAACACGCCGCGAGGCAGGCCGCCGCGCTCACCAAACAGCTGCTCGCGCTGGGGCGCAGGCAGATCCTTCAACTCGCGATTCTCGATCTGAACGAGGTCGTGAGGGGATTGGACGCCACGCTCCGCGACGTCGCCGGCGAGAAGGTGAAGGTCACCCACGACCTGGCGGAGAGTCCCACCCGAGTCTATGCGGACTCCGGCCAGATCGAGCAGGTCCTGGTCAACCTGGCGGCCAACGCATGCGACGCCATGCCCGCCGGCGGCCAACTCACGATCCGAACCGCGATCCGGCCCTCGGAAGCGGGACGATCCACGGTCACACTCGTCGTGAGCGACACGGGCGTCGGGATGGACCAGGACACCCAGGCGCGCCTCTTCGAGCCGTTCTTTACCACCAGACCGCCGGGCGAGAGAAGGGGACTCGGACTGGCCACGAGCCACGGCATCGTCCATCAGCTGGGTGGCTCGATCGATGTCGAGAGCACGAAGGGGGCGGGGAGCACGTTCACGGTATGCCTCCCGCTCGAGTCTCGGCGCACACCCCGGTCGGTCGCTCCCACGCCGGACCGGCCCGGGAGCGATGTCGCGGCCACGGCCACCGTGTTGATCGTCGACGATGAGGACAATGTGCGGGACGCCGTGAGCAAGATCCTCACGCGCGTCGGGTATACGGTTGTTTCCGCTGGGGGCGGCGAGGAGGCGCTACGGAGAATGCGGGCGCTGTCGAAGCCGGTCGATCTCGTGCTCACCGACGTCGTGATGAACGGGGTGAGTGGAGTCGAGATGGCCTCGATGGCCCAGACGGAAAACCCGAGCATGAAGGTGCTCTTCATGTCGGGGTACAGCGAAAGCGAGGTCCTCCGGCACGGAGTGCAGACCCGGACCATGAAACTTCTCCGCAAGCCGTTCACGATGGAGGAGCTGATCCAGGCCGTAAGGGAGAGTCTCCGGATGTCGCAATGAGGCAACGAAATCGGCGAGGACGAGGACCGCCTGGGCCGATGAACAACGGGAACTGGCGGCGCGAGGCGCGGCCGATTGCGAGAAGTCTCGCACTCTAAGTCGTGAGCCCCCCAGGAAGTGCCGGCGCCAGGGGCGCAAGGAGTTGCATTTCCCCCGCGCGTTCCCCCTCCTCGAGACAAACCCGCGCGATCTCACCGAGCAGGCCCGCGTCTTGCCCAGGGGGACCAAGCCGGATCGATCTCCCCCCCTGCCAACTTCTCGGTCGCGGTTCACGTCACGCACCTCCGCTCGAGGATGTTCCCCATGACGTATACGTTCAAGCTGTCCCGGAGAATGGCTTGCCTTCGAGCGGCCGGCTGCGCCGCGCTCGTCTTCATCACCTCTGCATGCAACTCCGCCGACTCTTTCAATCCCGATAGCTCCTCCCCTGAGGCCATCCCGGCTGGCACCCCCGTACTGGCGTCCGCCTCGTTCGCCGGCGGTATTCCCATCGGGACCTTCGCCCAGCCGACCAGCGAGTTCGGAAGCCGGTACAACGGCGCCAAGGTGAACATCGCGCCGCGAGCGCTCCTCACGGAACTCGCGGCCATCAGGGCGCGTGGCGGGCGGGTCGTGGTCGCGTTCGCCGGCAGCTCGGACTACTTCAGGGACGCCAGCGGCCATTTCAGCATGGCCCTGTGGAAGGGGCGGATCGATCGGTACAAGGGCATCGACTTCTCTTCGTTCGTGAGCGACGGTACCGTCATCGGTCATTACATGATCGACGAGCCGAATGATCCCACCAACTGGAACGGCGTGCCCGTGCCCGCATCCACGGTGGAAGAAATGGCGAAGTACAGCAAGCAGCTTTGGCCCAATGTCGCGACCATTGCCCGGGTCGATCCCAGCTATTTCACCGGAGGCAAGTACCAGTACCTCGACGCCGCCTGGGCCCAGTATCTCTCCCGCCGGGGCGATGTCGGCGCCTACATCACGCGGGCCGTCTCCGATGCCCAGAAGAACGGATTGGCTCTGATCGTAGGCCTGAATGTCCTCAAGGGTGGGACGCCCAACGGCACGAAGATGACCGCGACCCAAGTCCAGTCGTGGGGCTCGTCGCTGCTGAGCAGCTCGTATCCCTGCGCCTTCATCAGCTGGCAATACGACGCGACCTACCTGTACTCCAGCGGTATGGGGAGCGCGATGGACGTGTTGCGCACAAGGGCGCAGAATCGAAGCGGCCGCACCTGCCGCCGATCCGAACAGGAGCCGCCGGCTCCCTCGCCGACTCCGTCCCCGTCGCCGACGCCGTCGGCGGACGCCTCGCTTCCATCCGGTCTGTCCCTCACTCCGATCGAGGAGTACTCGACCCGGTGGACCGGGGCAGTGTACGAGGCGGCCCCCGCGGATCTCGTGAATCGCCTCGACCGCGCCGAGGCCGCGCAGATGAAGGTCATCGTCGTGCTGGCGAATGCGGCGCAGTCCACGAATTCCGACGGGACGTTCAGCCTCACCAAGTGGAAGGCGCAGGTAGACCGCTTCCGGACGCTGCCACTCGACCGCTACATCTCGAGCAAGGCCTTGTACCTGCACCACCTGGTCGACCGGCCACAGTGTGCCTCGTGCTGGGGGGGCAAGGCGATTCCGTGGCAGACGGTCGAGGAGATGGCACGGTACAGCAAGTCGATCTGGCCGGCCCTTCCGACTTCCGCTCGGGTCGTGCCATCGAAGCTGGCGGAGGCGACGTTCCGCTGGACCTACCTCGACGCCGGATGGGCCCAGTACCACACCGGCTTGGGCGACCTGCGAACCTACCTGAAGACCGAGGCGGAGCAGGCTCGGCTGGAGGGCTTGGGTCTGGTAGTGGGGCTCAATCTGGTCGACGGTTCCGGCGAAAACACCGCCCCCATGACGGCGAGCCAGATCAAGGAGTACGGCAGCATCCTCGCCCTGGAGCCGTCGGCGTGCGCCTTCGTCGGATGGAGGCATGACGCGTCGTATCTGG
Organism: uncultured Gemmatimonadales bacterium; assembly: GCA_963722825.1. Classification (GTDB taxonomy): domain Bacteria; phylum Gemmatimonadota; class Gemmatimonadetes; order Gemmatimonadales; family GWC2-71-9; genus CAVVWJ01. The sequence goes on along the minus strand of CAVROI010000002.1, from coordinate 371,483 downwards.
GCCAGAGCGGAATTCGCGAGGCACTGGACTCGATTGTGGCGGTCGGGAAGAGCCGAACCGCGGCGTCCTGCGTCGTGAGCTGACCCGCAAAACTCCACCAACGAAAAAAGGGTGCAGGCGCCGAGCGCCTGCACCCTTTCCGCTTGTTCCATCTCGGCTTGTCCTCACAGCCCCAAGCTTGGGATACCTGATGCTAGTCGGGCGCTGCCTGCTTCCCCGCCGGGGCATCGGCCTTGGTGTCGAGGGCATGGGCGGCATGCGTACCCCGGGGTCTCGAGGCGAGGGCCGGAAAGCCATACCGGCGCCGAACCAGCATCCACATCACTGGAGCGATCAGAAGTACCAGGGCCAGGATGATACCGGTATCGGTCGTGGAGAAGTTGAGGAGCTTGAGGGCGGACGCCAGGAGGACGAACGCCAGCGCCCTGCGCACGAGCCCGCCCGGGGCATGAGCCGACAGGTGGGCGCCGATCCAGACTCCGGGAATAGAGCCTACCAGGAGTGAGGCGGTCAGGGCCATCTTGAAATCGCCGAAGAGAATGTGGCCGAGAGCCGCGGAGGCGACGAGCGGCACGGCCTGCACCAGATCGGTGCCGACGAGCTCACTTGCCTTGAGGGTCGGATACAGGGCCATCAGCGCGATGATGATCAGCGACCCCGAGCCCACCGATGTCAGGCCCACCACGATACCGCCGGCCAGCCCGAGCAGCACCGTGGGAAACACCCGGAGACTCACCGACGGACGACCCTGCGGCAGCGGATCCGCCCGCCCGTCGCGACGGCGTGCCCGCTCGACGAGCCGGATGTAGGCACGAACAATCAGCCCGAACGCCGCGAGAAGGAGAGCGACACCGAGCGCGATGCGGATGACGTCCTGCACCTGCTGCCCCCGGCCGAGGGACCGGGCAATGATGACTCCGCTGAAGGCTCCCGGGACAGACCCGAGGCACAACCACTTGACCAGGCCGAGATGGACGGTGCCGCGCCGCAGATGGACGAACGAGCCCACCGGCTTCATCACGGCACTCGCCACCAGGTCGGAGGACACGGCGGCCAGAGGGGCCACATTGAAGAAGAGCACCAGCACGGGGGTCATGAGTGCCCCGCCGCCCATGCCGGTGAGGCCGACGACGATGCCGATGCCGAAGGAGGCGATCGCAAGCAGCGGATCAAAGTGCATGAGCCCCCCGGGCCAGGCTGTCCACTGTTGCGGAGTCGCGGATCACTTGCGCGCGGTGCGGCCGGAAAGCAGCTGCTCGACGCGGGCCCACAGCTCGGGCCTGATGCTGTCGGCCAGCTCGTTGTTCAGCTTGCCGAGCATCACCGCGATGGCACCGGGGTCGAGTCCGGCGATTCGCGCCTCCTCGATCACCGCGGCGAAGTGGATACGGGCCTCCCGGATCATTCGCCCGAACAGGGGGGACCCGTCGGGCCGGTCGCCCAGGGCCAGCGCCAGCAGGTAGAGATCGCGTGCGCCGTCCAGACGATGCGCCAGATAGTCCCGGGTTCCGGTCGGAAGGTCCCTCGACCGGTGAGGCATTGGCTCGCTCATGGCATACTCCTTCCCGTGGGCGTCTCGCCGCGCTCCATGAGGGCGACGCCAGGTAAGGTATCGGGTTACAACGATGCGTGCACTCCCGGTCCGCTTTCGTCTCGACCAGATTATGGTAAGGTCAGTGACCCTCCAGTCCACCATCATCTCGTATGCAAGCGTGATCGCGCCGGTGCTGATCGGGCCGGCTCTCATGAATCTTCCCGGTCCGACTGGGCAGACATGCGCAGAACCGCCCAAGGTATCCCGGGAAGAGATCCTGACGGCCATGAGCGCCCACGGCGCGTACAGTCTCACCAGCACCACCACCTCGATGCGGTTCGGGGCCGAAGCGCTTCTCGCACTCGTTCGTCGGAGGCAACGGGAGTTCCCCGGACGCACGCAGTTTCTCGTCAAGCAGACCGACTGGTTTGCAGCCCATCGCGAGACCGCCGGCGTGACGTACGCGGAGATGTCCGCGTCGGCGCGAGCCAGCTTCGAGCATTCTCAGGATGCTCTGGTCGACTACGGCCCTCAGGTAGTGGAAAGAGTCCTGGAGGGCCCCGCGCCGCTCATGGCTGTGGACGTGACGATCTTCTGGCCCGACTCGGGTGGAGCTCCCTCCCAGTTCAGCTACAAGGACACCCTTTCCGTCCCCCGGGTGGACGTGTACGACAACCGTGTGATCCGGTTCAAGCTGCTGGAGTACGACAGCATGCTCCTCTTCGACCAGATCACCGGCATTTCGGTACGCCCGGTCGGTTTTCTCTCGGCACTTTTCAAGGTCCTCGGCAAACCGGATCTGAAGCAGACTCGCATCGGGGTCTCCGCCGACCAGTGGCAAGTGATCCGGGGGCAGGTGAAGGTGTTCCCCGGAATCTCCAGGACCGGCATGGCGACGATCGAGCCAGGTGGCCGCGGACACGAAGGCGTGCCGCCCGACCGAGGTGACCTCCGCGCCCTGGCAGAGCGACTCCGGCGCCCTGTCAGGCTTCGCTACGGGGCGCCCTCTTGCCAGGCTCGGCAGCGGATGGGCGGCCAGGGAGAGGGGGGAGAATGCCGGCAGGTGATGGGGACGGCTGGAACTTGCGGGGATGCTGTTCGTTGAGCGCCCCTTCAGGAACTCCGGGCTTGACGCGTTCTTCCGGAAACTGCCTATCAAGCGACCCAGTCTCCCGGAGCGCGGGACGCGTTCTGGGCGCTTAATGCCTGCAATGGGTAGTGGTAGCGAGACCGCCGCCACCTACCTCGTTCCGGCGTTCCTCCGCATTCTGGTGGTGGACGACGACCCGCTCCTGCTCAAATCGCTGCGTGACACACTGGAGGTCGCCGGCCATCAGATCGTGACCGCCGCCGGCGACCAGGCGGGAATCGATATGTTCCGTGAGGCGCTCGCCGAGGGGAACCCGTTCGCCGCGGTCATCACTGACCTGGGAATGCCGTACGTGGACGGCCGCCAGGTTGCCAGCGCCGTGAAGCGGGCCTCATCATCGACCCCGGTGATCATGCTGACCGGCTGGGGACAGCGGATGGCCGATGAAGGCGACCTACCAGCATCCGTGGACCGCGTCCTCAGCAAGCCGCCCAAACCGCGCGACCTCCACGCGGCGCTGGTCCAGTGCTGCCAGCCGGCACCCTCTCACATTACCTGATCGGTCCAGGCCTCCCCACCCCTCGAGTCCGGGTGACCAGGCAGGCCGGAACCCGAAACGCGCTCAAGGCGTAAGCCAGTATGACACTTTTACCAGGAACGTATCGTTCGCCCGTCGGCCGAGCAGATCGCCGAGGTCGCGGCGGAAGGATGCGTTGCCCTCGACCGGCGACGACCCCTGCCGTCCCTGACTCCACACCAGAAACAGCGTCGAGCCTGGCCGATATTCCCAGCGGAACACCACGTTCGACCGAAACTGCTGGAAGTTGAAGCCCCCCGGATTATCCGCGACGGATTGATCGGTGTAGGGCCGGTAGCGGTCCGAATACGCGTTCGCTCGCGGCTCGGCCACCTCGCGCACGTCGGTATACGTCCCCTTCGAGATGAACGGAGAGGCATAGACCTGCAGCGACGTGGCCGGCGTGAACGTGTAGCCCAGTCGCCAGGTCAGGCTCAGCGTCTTCTGATCGAGATGCGCGAAGGTGTAGTGCTGGGTCCCGGTGCCATCGGTAAACGTGTCGAAGTACTGGGTGTCGTTCCGATTGTACTCGTAGCTGGTGCTGAGTGAAGTGGTGAATCGGGTGGACACCTTGAGATCCATCTCGGGCTCCAGCTTGATCGATTCCGACCTGCCCTGGTCTCCCCGCCAGTAGTTAATGGACAGGTGGGGCACGAGCGGGTTTCGGTCGTCGCCGTCGATGGTGAGCCACGGGGAGATGTACGGATCCTGCCGGATCGCCGGACCACCCCGGGCGCAGCGATCGCAATAGGTGGCGCCCAGCTGTCCGAGGGTCCCACCGGCGTGGAGCCACCAGCGATTGTTGAACTGGGTATGCACGTTGGTGTTGAAGGCGCGCTCGGTCGGCAATCCGTCGAAGGTCCAGTACTCCCAGTTGTTGAAATTCCACCTGAGCTCCCGGAAGACCCGATTGGGTTTCCGGAACGCCAGGTTGGCCCAGCTCGTCCACGCCTGCCAGTCGGCCTGTCGGAGGAAGCCGATGTCGTTGATCTCGAACCCCGGCGAGCGTCGCTGATACGCGGTCTCGAACACGAGCCGCCTGCCACCGACCTTGGCGAATCGCATCTCGAGGTTGGTGCCGGTCAGCGAAGTCCGGGTCGAGTCGAACGCCAGCCCGCCATCCGGCCGCTGATATAGATGAACCGGATCCTGTTGCGTCTCGGCGATGGCGGCGGGACTGCCGGTGACGCGACTCAGATCCAGTGAGCCGGATGCTTCGAAGCGCCCGCCGAAGCGCCGCCGCGCGCCGATGCCCCCCGTGTAGGCGCTGCTATGGAGATGCGACTCGCTCGTGGCATCGAGCGACCGGTTCACCGCCGTGGCGATGAACCCGATGCTCCCATTTCCGCCATCGTAGTCCTGGTTTCCCCGGACCACCGCGTAGTTGCTGGCGGGCTCGAGCGTCGTCGCGCCCGGGCCCGCGACGTGATCGGTGACGGCATCGAGCACTCCCAGCGAGAACCCCCCCGGCAAGCGGCCGGTGACCTTGCCGGCCCCGAGAATCTTCGTCGACGTGGCGGATGCCTCGTCTCCATAGATGCCGGCGAGCTGCGGCGAACGCCCGATCCGGCGGGAGTAGAACAGTCCTTCGCCGGTGTTGCAGTCGACGACCACGACGCAGTTCACGGTGAAAGTGAAGAGCCCCTTGCCTTCCACGAAGAAGGGCCGCCGTTCGTCGAAGAACGTCTCGAAGGCGCTGAGGTTGAGCTCCGAGGGATCCGCCTCGACCTGACCGAAGTCCGGATTGACCGTCGCGTTGAGGAGCAGGTTCGAGGCGAGCCCATACTTGAGATCACCGCCGACCGTGACCCGCTGATTCCGCGCGAAGTCTGCGGAGCCGGCGTCCTGCACGTTCTTGGTGACGACGTACGGCGTGATCTCCGCATGACCCGGGCTCCCCAGCCCGTCCAACCCCGTCAGGTCGCCGAACTGCGACGTGAAGCCCGACTTGGAGGTCCGATAGAGGGGCCAGGTGACCGTCTCGGTGTGGCGCTGGATGACGCGCCACACCAGCAGTCCGAAGATGACGTTCCCCTTGGCCGAGTAGTGCAGCTGCGAGAGCGGGATGCGATACTCGGCGCTCCAGCCAAGCGAGTCGATCCGAGTCGCCGCATCCCAGACGGCATCCCACGCGACGTCCTCGTCGCCGTCGTTGTAGATCGCGTAGTCCGCCTTGACGCCGGCGGGGTTGACCACGAACTCGTACCCCGTGCGCCGATCGTGATAGGGGTCGAGCATGAGAATGATCTGGTCGGAGGCCGTCTGATCGTCGCGACGGGAGAGTAGGCTGACGATGCTGTCGGGATGGGGATCGAAGGCGCGGACGAACACGTACAAATTATGCTCGTCGTATGCCACGCGCGCCTCGGTTCGCAGCACGGGTTTGGCCCCTTCGCTGGGCTTCGCTTCGAGGAACCGGTCGATGACGGGGGTGGACCGCCAGACCACGTCACTATCTCCACCGTCGAGGACGGGAGGCTCGGCCGTACGCGTCGCCTGGACCGTCGTGGCGGTCGGAAGCGGAGGAATCGTCGTCTTCCCCTGCGCTTGAAGCACGAGCAGCATGCCGAATAGTGCCGTCACATGACAGCCCCAATGGAAGGTTCACGCGTTGGACACCCGCGGTGCCGAAAAGGTTGGACGGCCTCAGGGGAATGGCCGAGGCCGGGGCTCGGGCCAGGGCCACGGGCCGAGCCCGCGTCCCGCGATTCCTCGGATCGCCGCCTCCCGCACCTTTGGGTCCTTCGACTCGAGGAGTTCGGTGAGCCGCTCCGACCGCTCGCCCGACTGGATGAGCCCGCGAATCTCGGCTTTCCGCGCGCGGGGATCCGTCTCGCGCGACAGGGCACTCCGGAGCGCCGGGATGGCCGCTCCGTCGCCGATCTCGGAGAGCGCCCACGCGGCCCTGACCCGCAGGTCGACGTCGGCGTCGCTCAGCGCCTCGATGAGTCCCTTCGGCGCGGTGCGGACGTCGAGCTGACCAAGAGCCCAAGCCGCCGTGCCCTTCACCTCAGTGTCCTTCTCCGCCGAAAGCACCTGTCCGAGCCCTTCGGCGGCCGAGGCGTCGCCGAGCTCACCGATGGCCCAGATCGCGGTCTCGCGCACCACCCGGTCGCTGTCGGCGCGCCCGACCTGCAGCAGGATGGCCGTGGCGGAGCGCACCTCGATGCTGCCCAGCGCCCAGGCGCTCATCTCGCGCACGCCGGGATCCCGGTCGCCGCGCAGCGCGGCGGCGAGTTCCTCGACAGCCTGCCTGGCCTCGAGCTGACCCAGCGCCCATGCCGCCGTACGCCGCACGGACGGCACGGGGTCGCCGCGGAGGACGCGGACCAGCGCCGGTACCGCGCTGGCGGAGTCGAGCTGGCCCAGCGCGCCCGCCGCCGATTCCCGCACGAGCGGCGAGCTATCGGCGAGGGCGCCCGTCACGGGGTGCACGGCTCGCCCGTCGCCGATCCGCCCGAGCGCCCAGATCGCGTTCGCCCTCGCGCCGGTGGATGCGTCGCGGACGGTCCGCACCAGCGGGTCCACCGCGGTCTCCGGCTGCGCCAATCCGAGCCCGAACGCGGCGACCGCCCGCATCGCCGAATCGCCTGACGAGAGTCGCTGCATCAGGCCGGTGGCGACGACATCCTTGCTCTCCTGGCCGGCGAGCAGCCGTATCGCGAGCTCGCGAACGCAGGTGTCGTTGGTCGAGAGGCTCTCGAGCAGGAACCGCACATCCTCGGGGGAGCCCTGCTCACCCCGATCGCCGCGGCGAGGCCGAGGCTCCGAACGCGCGAGCGGGGTCACCGGCGCATCACCCCAACCGCCGCGGTCGTAGTTGCCGACTGCCCGAGCGGCAAGCGTGCACAAGGCGGTGGGAGCGCCATGGGCGGCGGCGAGCAGCTCGCGGAGATCCTGAATCGCGCCGGAGACATCCGGCGATGATCCACCTCGCGGCCCTCCGAGCGACAGGGTCGCGATTGCGGCAAGGGAGAGGCTGGTGATGCGTAGCATGTCGGCTCCACGAAGTAGAGAGTATCCGGGTCAATGTTGAAATTTCAGCACCAGCGGTCGAAGCAATGGCCGCTGGTCGGCTCCCGATATCCAGCGGCCATGGACCTCAGGCGCGACCGATTACGGGAAGGGCCGAGGCTCCGGTCGAGGCCACGGCCACGGACCCGAGGCCCCACCGGCCAGTGCCCTGACGGCCACGTCGCGAATTTCGGGGTCCGGTGAGGCCACGAGCCGCTGGAGCGCGGTCACCGAGGCTTCCCCCGTGGCACCCAGCGCCTTGATGAGGCCGCGCTGCACCTCGGCGTCGGTCTCACGGCGGAGCGCGGCGTCGATGGCGTTCGTCGTCTCGGAATCCTGGATGGTGTAAAGGGCCCACGCGACCGACTCGCGGACATCGCGATCACGGTCCGACAGGGCGCTCACCAGCGCAGCCGGCGCTCGCTTCGGGCCGCAAGAGCCGATCGACCATGCCGCCAGCTCCCGTAGCGCCGGGTCTGCCAGGACGCCGGCCAGCGTCTCAACTGCCGCGTCGTCGCCGATGGAGCCCAACGCCCATACCACGGTGGCGCGGAACTTCGGGTCGCGCGACTCCCGCAGAGCCTTCATCAGCCCGGCGGTGGCGGGGGAGCCTGGTCGGGCCTCCGCCAGCGCCCACGCCGCCATCTCGCGAACCGACGCGTCGGCGTCGCCCGCGACCGCGGCGACGAGCGCATCGACCGCGACGGGCTCCTCCGCGTACTGATGAAGCCCCCATGCGGCCACCCGGCGCACCGGCGCGCTCGAGTCGGCGCGCAGCGTCTTGGCGAGCAGCGCCGCTCGGTCGTCATCCGGCAGCTTGATTGATGCCGTGGCGCCGGCCTGCCGCCCGCGTGTCGGGCTCGCGGCCGGCGCAGGAGCGGGATTGGCCTTGTGCGCTGCGGCCGGCCGGGGCAGGCCGACACTTGTGCGTGGGGGGTTCGCCGGATTCGCGCTCGTCGATACTCGTGGGATCGGAGCCGTCTCCAGCCGCTGCGCCTCGCGAGGCATCGGCGCAGCCGCGCCGACGAGTAAGGCAAGCGCCGCCAGCGTGCCCACGAGAGCCGCGACTTGCGCCCGACTCGGGCCTCGGCGATCGAGCTCCGGATTGAGAATGGCGAGCATACGTCCCTCGAATTCCTTCCGGTGCGCCATCGCCAGCGCCACCGACGGCGTGTAGTGATCGCGCACGCCGGTGACGATGTCCAGCAGATGCTGGGCGTACTCGCTCGGCCGTGTACCGAAGATCAGCGCCAGGTCATCGCACGCTCGCTCGCTTTCCGCGCGCAGCCGGCGTGCGGCAGTCCAGACGAGAGGGTGGAACCAGTAGATCGCGCAGGCAATGCGACCGACGGTGTGGCCGACCAGGTCACGACGCCGGATATGCCCGAGCTCGTGTATCAGCACCGCCATACGCCGCTCACCACTCCATTCATCGCTCTCGGCGGGGAGCACGACGGAGCAGGAGACGAGACCGGCGGCGAAAGGCATCTTCACATCGTCGCTGCGGAACAGCCGGGGCGCGGTGTCGAGTCCGAGCCGGTCGGCGATCTCGTACAGCGGCATCTGCCAATCCGGGCCGGTGAGCGGCTGTGCGCGGCGCACTATGCGGCGGACCGCATAGACGCCGTATGCGAGCCTGCCGGCGAGCGCCAGCGTCACGAGCGCCCACCCGAGTATCAGTACCATGCCGACACGGCTCGACTCGTCGCCAGGGCGCCCGCTCGGAGGAGCGGTGCTGATGCCGGCGGCTTCCCCGGCAACGTTTGCCGGCGTCGAGAGTGGGCGGTTGTCCGCCTCGTGAGAGACGGGTGGTACGGTTGAGGCGATCGCGGGTGCCAAGGGCTCCGGGAGAACCCGAACCGGCAGCGGGCCCCATGCGTCGAGCGCCGGAAGCACGAGGACCGCACCCAGCACCACGAGCCAGACGAGATGGCGAGATCCCGCCGAGGCACGCGACATGGCGAGTGATGCACCGAGCGCGGCCAGCAGCAGTCCGGTGATCTTCAGAAGAATCACGAGCATCAGGGCATCTCGCTCTCGCTGCGCCGCGCGCGGCGAATCTTCTCGCGCAGCCGGGTGATCTCCGCGTCGGTCACGTCCGCATCGGAAAGGCGAAGCAGCGCCGTAACTGCCTGCTCGGTGGAGCCGGCGAAGTAGGTACGGACGACATGTGCGAGCACGTCGTCCCGGGCCTTGTCGGTCGGCCTGGCGGGACAGTAGACGTACCGAGGCCCGTCCTCCTCGTGGGCGATCAGCTTCTTCTCACCGAGGATGCGGAGGATCGAGCGAACCGCGGAGTAGCTGGGCGGGTCGGGCAGGGCCTGCATGATCTCGGCGACGGTGGACTCACCGCGACGATGCAAGATCTCCATGACCTGCCGTTCTCGCCGGCTCAGATCTTCGGAAGGGGGACGCTTCATCATGGGGCGGGCTTCTCATTGAGTGGATGTGGCGACCCGGTCGTGCGCCAGTGCTGTGCTGATATTTCAGCAGAGGCCGCCAAAAGTCAAGAGGGGTATGTTTCGGCACTCCCCTTCTGACGGCCGACGTGCCCGACCTGCTCACACGACTTCAGAGTGCCCTCGCCGACCGCTACCAGCTGGAGCGGGAGCTCGGCCGCGGCGGCATGGGTACGGTCTTCCTGGCGCGCGATGTCAAGCACGATCGCTCCGTCGCCATCAAGGTCCTGCATCCGGAACTCTCCGCGGCGCTCGGCCCCGAGCGCTTTCTCCGCGAGATCCGCATCGCTGCCCATCTGCAGCACCCCCACATCCTGACGCTGATCGACTCCGGCGACATCCCTCCAACGGCTGGCACCGGTCCCGGCCTGCTCTACTACGTGATGCCTTATGTGGAAGGGGAAAGCCTTCGAGTGCGCCTGGTGCGGGAGGGCAGGATTTCTCCCGCCGACGCCGGACGGACCCTCCGGGATGTGCTCGACGCCCTCGCCCACGCTCATCGGCACGGGATCGTCCATCGCGACATCAAGCCGGAAAACATCATGCTCGCCGGAGGCCACGCGCTCGTGCTGGACTTCGGCATAGCCAAGTCCGCCAGTGCGGCCGGCGACATTGTCACCGGCGGGACCCTCACCGCACTGGGCCTCGCCATCGGCACGCCTGCCTATATGGCCCCGGAGCAGGCCACGGGCCAGATGACGGTGGATGGGAGGGCGGACCTGTACGCGGCGGGCGTGCTGGGATATGAGATGTTGAACGGCCAGCCTCCGTTCACCGGGGCAACACCTCAGGCCATTTTCGCCGCCCAGATCAGCCAGGATCCTGTCTCGCTGAGTGCGCTCCGCCCCGATGTGGCACCAGTGTTCGCGGCCGCGATCATGCGCTGCCTCGCGAAGGATCCCGCTGAACGCTGGCAGTCCGCCGAGGAGCTGTTGGGTCGGCTCGGGGACCTCGACACACCCGGGAGGGGGCTCAGCGCGGCGAGTCCCGATCGGCGCACCGGGCCGGCATGGCGGAGCCGAGCGTGGATCGCCGCGGGGATTTCGATGATCGCCGCGGTGGGAGCATGGGTGTGGACCGGCCCCGGACACCGAGCGCGTACGCGATCATGGGTGCACGAGCAAGCCATTCCGCAGATCATGACGTTGACGGACTCCGGAGAATGGGAGGCGGCCTACGCGCTGGCCCGGAAAGTCGAGGCCGTTCTCCCCGGAGATTCACTGTTCGATGCCCTGCGACCGAAGTTTGCTCGCCGATATCGTATCCGAACCGCACCGGCGGGTGCGGAGGTCTGGCGAAAAGAGTATGACGCTCCGGACTCCGCTTGGAGACTGCTGGGGCGTACCCCGATCGACAGTGCGCTGGTGCCGTACAGCGGGTCCGGTGGACGGCTCCTGGACGCCAATCGCCTGATGATTCGCGCGCCAGGCTACCGGACACTCCAGCTGGTCGGCCTCCCATTCGGCGCTGGTGTGATCGCACTGGATCGGGACAGTGCGATCCCGCCGGAAATGGTCCGAATCGCCGGAGGCAGACTCGGCGTTCAATATCCCGGCTTCGCTGGCGTCGAGCCGATCGCGTTGGGCGACTATCTGATGGATCGCTTCGAGGTGACGAATCGCGAATTCAGGCAGTTCGTGGACAGCGGAGGATACCGCCGCCGCGACCTGTGGGATGAACATCTCGTGAGGGATGGCCGGCCGATCCCGTGGGCGCAGGCGATGGCACTCATGACCGATCGAACGGGGCGGACCGGTCCCTCGACTTGGGAAGCGGGGGAGTATCCTGGCGGAAAGGGAGATGATCCGGTTGGCGGAGTGAGCTGGTACGAGGCGATGGCGTTCGCCAAGTTCGCGGGAAAATCGTTGCCCACCGTGTCCCACTGGACCCGGGCGGCCAGCCTGCGCAACAGCGCGTGGATCGTTCCGGCCAGCAATTTTTCCGGCCAGGGACCGGTCCCCGCGGGCAGCACGCGCGGCATCAGCGCCTTCGGCAACTACGACATGGCCGGCAACGTGCGGGAGTGGTGCCTGAATGCCAGTGGTACACAGCGCTTCATTCTGGGCGGTGGCTGGAACGACTCGCCGTATCTGTTCAACGACAGCTACGCTCAGCCACCATTCGATCGGTCGATCGCGAACGGCATCCGTCTGGTCAAGTATCTATCGGCGGACTCGAATCTGATGCGCGCAAGCGCTCCCTTCACCAGGCAGCTCCGCGACTTCCTCCATGCGCCGCCGGTGAGCGATGCCGTGTTCTCAGCGTATCGCCAGATGTACGAGTACGACAGGACCCCCCTCACCCCTCGGGTACTGGAGCAGGTCGACGAGGGAGGTTGGACCCGGGAACTTGTACAGGTCAACGCGCCCTACGCGAGCGAGAGCCTGTTCTTGTACCTCTACCTTCCCAAGCGCGGGGTGAAGCCCTATCCAGCGGTCGTTTTCTTCCCGGCCGGGAACGCCATTAACGATCTTGCGCTACAGAGGGAAGAGACTCGTCACTTCGACTTCCTCATCAAGAGCGGCCGGGCCGTGCTGTACCCCGTGTACAAGAGCACCTACCAGCGACGCGATTCTCTGCACACGGACACGCAGGATACCACCATCTTCTATCGTGACCACGCCGTGATGTGGGCCAAGGACATGCGCCGGGGAATCGACTATCTGGAGACCCGGCAGGATGTGTCGACCGCCCGCCTGGCCTACTACGGAGTGAGCTGGGGTGGCGCGCTTGGCGGCTTGCTGCCGGCGGTGGAACCTCGTATCAGGGTGAGTGTGCTCGAGGTGGCGGGCCTCGACTTCTCCGCGGTGCGTCCGGAAGTCGACCCGGTCAATTTCCTCTCTCGCATCCGGATCCCCACGCTGATGATCAATGGCAGATACGATTTCTATTTCCCGGTCGAAATCTCCCAGATCCCCATGTTCAGGCTGCTGGGCACTCCCGCTGATCAGAAACGGCACGTCGTCGCCGAAGGCAGTCACTTCGTGCCCCGCCTCCGGCTGATCCAGGAAAGCCTGGCCTGGCTGGACAAGTACCAGTTGCCGGGCCCGTAGCAGTCAAGAGGCGGCCGCCTTCGCCCCCGCAATCTCCCGAAAGATTTCGCGCAACCGATCGACATGCCGCGCCATGCTGTGCGCCTCGCTGGTGCGAGCCACGACAGAATCAGCCAGCGCGTGGGAGGGAAACGCTTCACCCGTAGCTACCGCCCGAAGGTGCCTGGCCAGCTCCTCTTCGTCGCCGTTCGGGAAGACCAGGCCACTCACGCCGTGCTCGACGACCTCGCCGAGACCACCACTGCCGCTGGCGATTACCGGCACGCTCCTCACGATCGCCTCCAGCGCCACCAGCCCGAGCGGCTCCGCCCACAGCGAAGGCGCGACCAGTGCCCACGCATCGCACAGCTCGCGTTCCACTTCCCCAGGAGCAACCCAACCTCGGAACGTGATCGCGTCCTGCAGGCCGAGTCTTTCGACCATCTGCTCCAGAGACGGACGTTCTGGCCCTCTACCGACGATACGCAGGCGCGCCGAGCGAGCCACGCTCCGGAGCCGCGCAAACGCGCGGAGCAGCAGAACGAGACCCTTGCTGCGGTCCAGGCGCCCGCAGTAGACGAACAGCGGATCGGGTCCCGGCGCGCGACGGAACCCTGGTCCCGGCACCTCGATCGGGAGGGTCAAGTGTTCGGCCTCCAGGCCGTCCAGCTCGAGCTCGCGCCGCACCCATCGACTGCACGCGAGAACCCGGTCGAAGTGCCTGCGGCCTCCACGCAGCAACGCGTAACGCGGCTGGTCGCGCAGCCAGTGAGGCAGGCTCACGCAACCGGACCGCAGGCAGACGCTGCCTGCTCGTTCGTGGCAGAGGCGACCGCTCGGCAGGAGCTTGGAGCCGGTGGGACAGATGGGCTTGTAGTCCGTGACGCTGAGAATGGCCGGCACGTCTCGAAGCTGGCGGACGATGGCGGGCGAGAGCTGGTTCTCGTACATGTTTACCAGCACGACCTCGGGCCGAAAATCGCGCAGGGCGGATCGCAGGGCCAGGATGGCGAATGGATTCACGACTTGCAGCACCACCCGTGCCGCCACTCCCTCGCTGCCATAGGCCCGGTACTCGGCCGACCCGTCTCCCGCCGATCCGGCGCTGCTGGTCAGCAGCCTGACCTCGTCGCCCGCCGCTCGCAGCGCGTCCCGCAGGCTTGCGATGTAGCGCTCAGCGCCTCCGGTGCCGGTCAGCCAGTCCGTGATCAGGAGCGTGCGCACGGGATTCCGGTGACCTGGTGTTCGACGCGCCTCGGCTCGTCGAGGCGCGCGGAGTCTTCCGCGGCGAGGACGGCTTCGAGGCTCTTGAGGCCGTCGGTCAGTGATGCGATGCCGGAGGGGAGGCCGCGCACGAGGTCGACGAACGCGCCGAAGGATCGCCGGTACGACGGATCGACCGAGGGGCGGAACAACCGTTGCACGCGCCACGCGGCGAGTGCCGGTGTCGGCGCCACCCAGGGTCGCCGGACACCGTAGCCAACACGACGCGCGAGTCGCACCGGCAGAAGGGTCGAGTGCCGATCGATCCTGAGCGTGCCCCGGTCGCCGAGAAACTCCATATAGTCCGAGAAGCCCGCGCGGAACGAAAAGAAGCTCTGCACCTCGACGCCTCCTCGAAGGCCGAGCTCGATCCGGGCGGAATCCTGTTCGCTCATCTCGGATCGGAGCGAGGCCGCGATCGTTTCGATTTCCTCATCGAGCAACCAGCGCAACTGATCGAAGTGGTGCGAGGCAAGGTCGAGCAGGACTCCGCCACCGGACGATCTCAGTCGCTTCCAGGCGGGCATTCGGTCCAGCGGAGTCGGCTCGGACCAGACCGTCTGCACGGCTCGAACGCGACCGATACAACCGTTCGCCAGCAGTTGACGAGCCCGCTCGTACAGCGGGTGCAGCCTGCGGTTGAAGCCGGCCGCACCGGTGACGCCCGCCCGGCCGGCCGCCTCAAGGACGCGGCACCCGTCGGCGGCGCTCGTGGCGATCGGCTTTTCGACATAGAAATGCTTGCCGGCCTCGGCGGCGGCGATGGCGAGTGGAGCGTGGAGGTGGGTGGGGGCGCTGATGACGACCGCCTCGATATCATCGCGCCCGAGCAGCTCTTCCGCCCGTTCGTACACCGGCCCCCGGATCAGGCGCTGCGCCCGTTCGCGGGCCGCGGGATCGGGATCCGCCGCCGCCATCAGGGTCGCGCCCCGAAGGCTCCGGAGGGCGCGCAGATGTATCCAGTAGGCGATGCTGCCGCACCCGAGCAGACCGAGACGGAGGGACCCGCTCACGGCGCGCTCACTCAGCTTGGAGCGACCTGCGACCGGCGGGCGACGTACGGCAGGCGGTGCAGCTCCATCTCGAATAGCCTCGCCTCCGCGCCGAGCGTGGTGGCCCCGGCATAGCCGATCATTTCTCCAACAGTGGAGACCACGGTGGCGACGACGAGCAGGGGCAGTGCGCCGGCGGGAACCTGGCCGTCTCGCCAGGCTTGGCGAGCTCCCGGGGTAATTCGCTTCAGTAGCACCAGGGGAATCAGTGGCGACCCCAGGAAGTAGGCCAGCCGCCGTGCAGCGGACCAGCGCTTCGCGCGCCGGCCGCCGTTCAGGAGGCCGCATTGGATCCGGTCGGAGACCCAGGCAGCCCACCGGGAGACGTTCAGGTGATCGATCCGCGCCGCCGGTTGAAAATAGACCCGATGCCCGCGGGCCCGGAACGATACCACGAGGCCGTCCCCGTGAGTCAGCACCGTATCGAGCTCGCTTCCGAGATCGAGCAGGACCTGGCGCTTGTATGCGACGTTGTGAGTCGGGGCGATCATCGTCTCCCGGGGGGGAGACTGTGGAGATGCGCCCCGTAGTCCATCAGGAAGAGCGACCAGCTGAGTGACCCCCGCGGATTCGCGTTGCTGAACCCGGGCACGACCGCCGCCCACGGACCGGACAGGGCCTCGATCAGCATCTCGGCACAGGTCGGGTGAGCATACGAGTGCGTCTCGCCGATGAAGACCAGCGGCGCCCTCGCGGCCCGGACACCGGCGGCCCGAGCCGCACCGATAGGTTGGAGCGCTTCGACTCGCACGATCCGCACACCCGCAAAGCCCTGAAGCTCCGATTCGTCGAGTCCGAGCGGCGCTCCGACCGGCGCGACGATCACGATCTCGAGCTGATCGCGGACGGTCTGTTGGCGCAGCCGCCGCACGACCCCGCGGATCGTCTCATACACGTCGGTGGGAAGGATCACCGACATCCGCGCGGAGCGGGCATCGCCGTTCAGGTCACTCACGATCTCAGGCATGGCGCGGCGCGTCCTCCGGCTGGCTGTCGAGGTTGGTCCAGAGATTCCGGTCACTGTCGGGCACGTGGTCTTCCCGTCGAAACTCGAACTCGGGGAGCTGGTGTGGAGCCGTACCGGCGCCCCGGAGATAGCCGAGCATTTGCCCTGCCCCGTCTGCTGCCAGACCGAGCGCCAGGAGCGGGCTCAGCCGCGGCAACGACGGACGCGGACGCTCCGAGCGCCGAAGGTGGCCGGCGGCGCGGACGAAGCGCACGACTGGAATCAGCGGTGAGGCGGCTGCGTAGAAGACTCGCTTGGCGCGGCTCCAGTGCCTCGCCCGCTCGGCCGCGAAGATCCGTCCGTGGTAGTACTGCGCGGGCAGCCACGAGCCGAGGCGGCCGAAGTTGGTGTGCGCCGCCCGAGCCCGGGGCTCCATGACCAGCCGGTGTCCCCGCTTCCTGAGCTCCAGGTGCAACACGGTCTCCGCGGCAAGGAGATCATCCAGGTGAGCGTCCAGCTCCATCAGGACGTCTCTCCGGTAACTCGAGTTATGGCCCGGCAGGAACGGCTGATCGCCGGTGATGCTGGGGTCGATCCAGCGACCGTAGCCAATCGCGAAATCGCACCAGCTCACGAGTGTTCCGGGATTGGCGTTTCTGAGCACCGGTCCCACCGCCGCCACATCGCCTCGGGCGTGCCGCTCCACCAGGGCCTCCGCCCATCCCGGCTCCGGAAAGCAGTGGTCTTCCGCGAACGCCACCACGCCGGCCCGAGCGGCCCGCACGCCGGCCGCGTTCGCCCGACCGACCGATATGTCCGGACCCGCGCCGATCACCTGGTAGCCCCAGAAGCCGCGGAAGGCCTGCTCACCGACTGCCAGCGCGTCCGCTGTCCGGGCGACCACGACCAGCTCGAGCCGGCCGGCAACGCTCTGCCGACGCAGGTGGTGCACCGTCGCGGCGATGGTAGTGAAGTCGCCCGGCGTCGCGAGAATGACGCTCATTGCCGGAGGCGGTCCGGTCACGCGGGCACCTCGCTCGACGGGGGCGCGGCCACCGGGACGACACCCCCTTCCTGGGACGAGCGGAGCGCGGCCAGCACGATTCGGGCGGCCTGCCTTCCATCATGGACCGATGCAGGCATGGGCTCTCCGGATCGGAGCGCGGTCAGGATATGGACCCATTCATGAACGTAGGACAT
Organism: uncultured Gemmatimonadales bacterium; assembly: GCA_963722825.1. Lineage (GTDB taxonomy): Bacteria > Gemmatimonadota > Gemmatimonadetes > Gemmatimonadales > GWC2-71-9 > CAVVWJ01. Next base: position 354,316 of record CAVROI010000002.1, on the reverse strand, counting down.
GAAGAAGTCCCCGCCACCGCGAGCGGCCTTGAGCGCAGCGGGGAATCTGACGGCTCTGCCGAGGAGGGGGCCGAGCCGCCTCCACGTCTTGCCCGCCGAATCACCGACCTTCGTCAGTTCCAGGCTGTCGGCGTGGTAGCAGGAGAGTCGCAGGCTGCCCCGGTCCCCGAACACCGCGATCGTATTGCGGGACGCGCTTCGCTGGCTCACGGCCGCGGACACCAGAACACCGCTGCTCATGCGGACGTCGAATACCGCCGTCTGATCGTCGAAGGCCGCCGACCGCGACAGAGCGTGGATGTTTTCGACCTCGGTTTCCAGGAGCCACCGCCACAGGTCGGCCTGATGCGTGCCGATCTCGAGGAGCGCGCCGCCGCCCTGATTGCGCACGGCGTGCCACGGCGGTCGGTGCCCCTGGCTCCAGTCGGCCGTCCAGAGTGTACGCAGCAGCTCGATCTCACCCAGGCGCCCCGACTGAATGATGGTCCTGGCTTGGCGCACCAGCCGATGAGAGCGGAGATTGAACCCGACCGCCGACCGAACCCGGAAGGAGTCGGCCTGCCGGGCCTCCTCGACGAGACGATCGCAGTCTTCCAGCGTCAACGCGAGTGGTTTCTCGATGAACACATGCTTGCGAGCGCGCAAGGCGGCGGTCGCGACCCCGGCGTGCAGCGTGACCGGCACGCAGACGGCGACCAGGTCGACACGCTTGTCCGCCAGCAGCTCCTGATAGTCCCCGTAGGCTGCCGCCCCCGCGCACCGTGATGCGAGGTGCCGCAAGCGCTCCGGGTCTCGATCGGAGAGCGCGACGACTGCTGCGCCGGGCACCCGCCGCAGCGCGGGGACATGGAGCGAGGTGGCCGCCCGCCCGCAGCCGACGATACCGATGCCGACCTTACTCACTGAAGGAGAGCGAGCCATTGCGAATCCTGGACGTTCCGTGCCGGGCCTTCTCCCACAGGAAGCCGGCCAGGTTCGTCGTCTGCCAGAGCGCGAGGAGCGCAGCCACCGGTACGACTCGCGTTCGGGGCACCGAGATCAGCGGCAGCCACAGCCAGTTGCGAAGGTCGACGTGGAATCGGAACTCCGCCACCATGCTGCCCGAGCCGCGGAGGGCACGCAGTCGGTTGAAGCGCTCCGCTCCACGTCCGTATCCGAAGTGCTGCCGGCAGAACGACCAGGCGCCCATCACCCTGGCATGCCGAACCCGGGCGCCGGCGTGATAGACGATGCGCCGGCCCTCATGCAGCCAGCGATCGCAGAGATCGCGATCTTCGGCAGTTCTGAACGCGGGATCGAAGCCTCCGATCTCCTGAAATCCCCGGGCCGGAACGGCCAGGTTGTTGGAGGAGACGAATCGCGCGCGCAGCGGATTGGCGTTGTAGTGTCGGTACACCGCGTCCGCGATGAGCTGGCTCGTCGCGGAATACAGGCTGGCCCCCGCATCGATGATGGCGCCGCCGATCATACATTCGGGGGCCGCGGCGAGTGCCTCCGCCAGCTCCTTCAGCCAGCCCGACTCGGGCAGGCAATCGTCATCCGTGAACGCCAGATACTCCCCTCCGGCGCGCTGGGCCCCTGCATTGCGGGCCTCCGCCGGCCCGGCATTCGGCTGCCGCATGAGCGATAACCTGAGATCGGCGCGAAAGGGAGCGAGGACATCGTCGAGCGGCACGTCGCCGCCGTCATCCACCACGATCACCTCGAAGCGATCGCGCGGGTACTCGACCAGCGACAACGCTCGCAGGCACTCCGCCAATTGATCCGGCCGCGACCAGGTTGGAATGATGATGGAGAAAGTTGGCGCGAGCACGCTGCTCACGGCTCAGGTCTCGGCCCGCTGGTGGCCGGAGAATCGATCGTCACGCGGGCCGAGGTCACCCGCGTCCATAGGGCCCCGGCGACCGTGGCTACCTGCGAAACCACGATCAGAAATCCGTAGAGCCATCCGGCCGCTCCTCCGACGTGCTGGAGTGGAAATCGCACCAGGCCGGCATAGAACGCCGCCGCCTCGACTCGTAGCGCTGCGCTCTCGCGCTCCGCGATCCGCCGGCGAACCTGGTACAGGCCGCTGCCGTAGTTGAAGTGCTGGCGGCAGAAGCCGCCGAAGGTCAGCGGGTGGGCGTGATGAACCAGCGCTTCCGGGGCGTAGGTGGTCTCGAGGCCTGCGTGCTGCCAGCGGTGGCAGAAATCGTAGTCCTCACCAGCGGCAAGGGGAAACGCTTCGCTGAACCCCCCGACCTGCCGGAACCGCTGGGCGGACACGGCAAGGTTGCAACCGTTGAAGAATCGGGTGCCGGTCGCGCGCCGGTCGTTCCGGTCATACGCGTAGGTCACAATCAGTTGGGTCGCCGTCGAGAACGGGTTGCCCGGAAGACCGTTGGCGATGCCGCCGCCGACCAACCGATCGGGTTCCTGGCTGAATCGGCGCTCGAGCGCCGTCAACCAGCCGGGCTCAGCGAGGCAGTCGTCATCGATGAAGACGAGAAATCGACCGGCTGCGCGGGCCGCTCCGCGGTTGCGCGCCGCGGCCGGCCCTGCATTGGGACCATCCACCAGGACAACGCGAAGCCGATCCGCGAACCGCTCCACCACCGCCGCTGGCGAGACCGGGCTGCCGTCGTCGGACACCACCACCTCGAACCGATCGCGTGAAAAATCGAGGCCGGTGAGGGCTGCGAGGCACGCCGCGAGCCGATCGGGGCGAGCATGGGTCGGAATGATGACGGAGAAGAGTGGTATGTCCGTTTCCTCGGATCAGTCGCCAGAGCGTAGCATCACATCCGCCGCGCCGCCAGGGGAGAGTTCCGCTACGGCGGATCGTGCCTCAGACAGGAGGTGCCGCCACGGGTCGCGGCGACCACGGCGAGGGAATCCAGAGCGCCGCGGACATCGGGACGGCTTTCGAACGCCGGCTCGAATCGCCAGCGCAGAAACGCGCACGAGTAGGGTGCCGAAGCCAGCGGTGTGCCGATGTTCACGACCTCCGCTGCCGACATCTGCCACGAGTCCGGGTGCCGGGAAGTCCCGCCGACACCACTCGATCCGTCGCCGCCATTCAGGTAGTTCAATCCGAACACCAGACCGAGCCCCAATTGCTTCGCCTCCGCGACGGTGCGAAGTCAACGTCCCGGTACGTATCGATCCGCGATTTCCACGTCTCGAGGTTGAATGTCCCATCGGGATTGCGGTAGTGATTGCCCGAGCCGGCGAGGTTCAATACCAGGCGAAGCTTCCCGGCCCGGGCTGCCTTGAGCACGCTGCCCACGTTGGAACGGGAGACGCCGAGAACCGCCCCGGTGCTTGGGGAGCGAAACCGCTCGGGCGGAATGCCGAACGCTCCGAACGGAATGCCCCGCGCTATCCCTGCGTAGAGCGAATCGGGCCCGTTCGGTCCGGCATCGGGGAACTCGTTTCCCTGACCCTCGAACGCACTACAGGCGGTGAGGAGGACCAGGGCGAGCACCACCATTCCGGCATCGGAGGCGGCGCGAGACCAGAACGACATCCGACTCGGTGGTTGCGGGGATATTGGGGGGGTCGGAGGAATCTAACCGGTTCTCGGCCCCTCAGCTCTCTCCCCCCGACTTCTCCCAATTCAGGAACAGTACGCCGCCCGGGGCCGGGAACGGCGCGGCGCCTGGCGGTGGCGTCACCTGGAGCTGCAGCTCCTCGATCGGATTCATGGAGCAGTCCCAGCAGGAAAGCGCGAAGTCGCCGTTCCGGCGCGTGCGCGAGAGCAGCATGATGTGCACCATCGCCCGATCCGTCACCAGGGCGCCGCCCCGGTAGAGACGGGCCCAGGCCCAGAGCGCCACCTTGCTGGTGATCGTGGGCACGAGCGGGGTGTGAACGCCGCTCGCGCCGTGGTAGTAGAGACCCATGATGACTCCACCGAACCGCGGGTTGAAGGGAATGTCGCGGGTCTGCACCGTATCGAGCACCAGCCGCCAGCGTGCACCGTCGCTCGTCGAGAACGACGCCTCCCCTTCGACCGAATCCCGGACGGCGCCGCGCTCCCAGGCCGTGAGCCGGATCGTTCCCTCGATACGCTTCACGTGGTTGGAGTAGGGACCGTTTCGCGTCTTGGCAAGAAGGTCCTTCTGCTGGTCGGCAGGCCGCTGCTTGATGACCGTGGCCGCGCTGTCCGCGAGAGGAAAAGGCCCCGGGAGGATCTGGATGACGGGGCCGCCTCCAGTCACCCGGATGAGCTTGTCGGTTCCGGTCGAGTCCCTCTCACGGTGTTCCCCCGTGTCCTGACCGTAGCCTGCGCCCCTTCCAGTCTCGCTCGAGCTGCCCGCGTCCAAGTCGGCTTGCATGCCCAGCTTCCTGTGGGAGTCGTGCCCGATGGGGCAATAGACTTCATAGTGCCCGGCGCGCAGGTTCATGCTGAGAGTTCCGGAGTCACCGGGTGCGATCGGCCCGGTCTCCCTCTCGACACCCTTCCCCTCCACCTCGAATGCATGGGGGATGGTCCCGGCGTTGTGGACGTGAAAGACCACCGGCCCGGCGGCGACGTTCGGCGAGTCGAGCGTCACCGTCCACTCGTCGAGCTCGACCGCGATCGTGGCGGGGGAACTTCGACCGTCGGGTTGACTCGGAACGATCCGGTGACTGAACGATGAGGCGGCTGGTGCGGCGGCAAGCGTGCCAAGGCCGAGGAGCAGCGAGCGGAACATGGGGTTACCTCGTCGAAGGATTCGAGACACCATCCTGACTCGGGGAGTGGCTGCCTTATTCCCGTCGGGGAGCGCCGGGAATAATCGAGGGCCCCGACGAGTCGCATCAGGATGAGCCGACGAATGGAGGCCCGTGGACCCCGGTGATCTCGGACGCTTCGAGCGAGCAGTCCTGCCCCACCTCGACGCGGCCTACACGCTCGCGCGGTACCTGACGCGCGACCCGCACGACGCGGAAGACGTCGTGCAGGAGTCCTACCTCCGTGCGCTCCGCGGTTTCGCGACCTACCGAGGCGAGGTGGACGACGCGCGAGGGTGGTTGCTTGCGATCGTGCGGAACACCTGTCACACGCTCCGTGCCCGCGATCGCCGGTTCCGCGAGGGTGAGGAGTTCGACGAGGAGCGCCATCCCGCGGCAGACGGCACCGACACCGACGCCGCGCTCCTCCGTCACGAGGCCCGGGAAACCCTGTGCGAAGCGCTCGACCGGCTGCCCGCCGAGTTTCGCGAAGCGCTCATCATGCGGGAAATTCAGGGACTCAGTTACAAGGAGATCGCGATGGCGATGCAGATCCCCATCGGCACCGTCATGTCCCGCCTGGCACGGGCGCGGTTGCGGCTCGACGCCTTGTTGGGGGCGGATCCCGAGCGGAGGCCGTGATGAAACACGACCAGCTGGAGGAGCGGATCAGCGCCTATGCCGATGGCGAGGTCACGGTGAAGGAGGCGCGGGACGTCGAGGCTCACCTCGCGACCTGCGCGGCTTGCACGACGCGGCTCGCCCGCCACCGCGCGCTCACCGCCGCGATCCATGCGGAGCTGCCCGCGCTCGCGGCTCCCGACGCCCTGCGAGAGCGCGTGCGAGCGGCACTGCGCGGTGAGCCCGCCGGAAACCCCACCGAGGCCGGGACCTCGGTCGCGCAGCGGCGGCGACTCCGGGTCTGGGCGCCCCTGGTGTACGCTGCCCTGCTCGTCGTCACGGTGACCGGCACCTGGCGGCTTGCCACCATCCACACCGGAGCAGAACGGGTCGCGCAGGAGGTGTTGGCGAGCCACGTGCGCTCCCTCATGGCAAACCATCTGGTGGACATCCCTTCCACCGATCGGCACAACGTGAAGCCGTGGTTCGCGGGGAGGCTCGACTTTTCTCCGATCGTCGTCGCCCCGGCGGCCGACTCCTTTCCGCTCATCGGCGGGCGACTCGACTATCTCGCCGGCCGGCCGGTGGCGGCAATCGTCTACCGGCGCCGCCAGCATGTCATCAACCTCTTCGAGTGGCCGGCTGAATCCGACGCTTCGGGCGCCGCCCCCGCCGCGCGCACCCGAAACGGCTATCACCTGATAGGCTGGACCGCCGAGGGGATGCGCTACTGCGCGGTCTCGGATGTGGCGGAGGCGGACCTGCGGGAGTTCGTGGAGGCCGTGCGGCGGGGCGAATGAGACACGGCGACGAGGGCAGGGTCGCGGGGAACCGCGAGTCTCATCCCGGAGGGGCCGCACGCAGGGACTTGATGGTCTGACCGACCACGGCGGGCACTAGTCCCAGCCCGCCGACCACGAGCCAGTCCGCCGTCGAGAGCGGAGTGACGTGGAGCGCGCGACTGAGCGGGGCGTAGAGCCCGGCGAGCAGCTGGAGCCCGACCGCGAGCACCGCGGACCCGAGAGCGTATCGATTCCCGACTGCGCTGCGCAACGAGAGGACGGGCCCCGCGCTTCGTGCATTGCCCAGGTGAAGGATCTGGGCGAACGCCAGCGTCATGAACGCGAGCGTGCCCGCTACTGTGGCATCTCCCCCGCGCAGTCCCCAGCCGAACGCCCCGAGGGTCGCGAGAGCGATCAGGGCCGCGTATCCCACCGCGGCCCAGACCGCGGCTCCAGGCAGAATGGCCGCACGCGGGCTCGGTGGCGGTCTCCGCATGATGCCGGATTCTCCGGGCTCAACCGCGAGCGCCAGGGCCGGGAAGGTATCGGTCAGGAGATTCAGCCACAGGATCTGCAGCGGGGCGAGCGCTGTCGGGTACCCGGCCAGCCCGCCCCCGAGCAAGACGAGGATCTCGGCCAGATTGCAGCTGAAGAGGTAGCCCACGAACTTCCGGACATTCGCGAGGATCACGCGGCCCTCCTCGATCGCGACACCGACCGTGGGAAAGCGATCGTCCGCCAGGATGACATCAGCCGCCTCCTTCGCGAGATCGGTCCCGCGCCCGCCCATCGCCACACCAATGTCGGCTTTCCGGAGCGCCGCGGCGTCGTTCACGCCGTCACCCAGCATCGCGACGATCTCGCCGCGCCGCTGGAAGGCGGCGATGATGCGCAGCTTCGACTCGGGGCTGGCTCGTCCGAAGGCTCCGACGCGCGGCACGATCGCATCGAGCTGGCTGTCAGAGAGACGCTCGACGTCCGGGCCCTCGAGGACCTCGTCGACCGTGCTCAGGAGCCCCAGCTCGCTGCCAATGGTCGCCGCGGTCAGCCGGTGGTCTCCGGTGATCATCACCGTGCGGATTCCGGCGTCCCGGAACGCACGGATCGTCTCCGCGACGCCGGCCGCCGGAGGATCGCTCAATCCGGCGAACCCGACCCAGGTGAGGCCCGAAAGCACCTCGTCATCCGCGCGCGGGACTTCCGCTGTGGCCAACGCCAACACGCGGAGTCCGCGCGCGGCAAGGTCCCGGCTCCAACCGAGGATCTCCTCCCGCTGCTCGGGCTGGAGCAGCAGTGTGCCGTTGGAAGTGGCGACGCGGTCGCAGCGCTCGATCACTCGACGCGGCGCCCCCTTGACGAAGGTGACGATTCCGCCGTCGCGTCGGTGGAACGTAGCCATCAGCATGCGCTCGCTCGAGAAGGGCAGTTGTCGAATCTCGGGCCATTCCGCCAGCAGGCGCTCCCGCTCGATCCCGGCCTTCCGGGCGAGGACGAGGAACGCGATGTCGGTGGGATCGCCCATCGGGTGCCACACATCATCCCCATGGCGCAGCTCGGCGGCGTTGGCGAGTGCCCCGGTCCGCAGCGCGAGGGCGAGCGTGGGATCCGCCGCGGGATCGATCACCTGCCCGTCGATCAGGAATTGCCCTTCGGGGATGAAGCCCGCGCCGGTCACCTCCACCTCGCGGTCCGCCAGACGGAGCACCGTCGCAGTCATCTGGCCCGCGGTAAGCGTGCCGGTCTTGTCGGTGCAGATAACGGAGGCCGACCCGAGCGTCTCGACGACGGGCAGGTGCCGGACGAGGGCGCGGCGCCGGGCCATGCGCCGCACCCCGACCGCCATCGCGATCGTACCGACCACCGGCAGGCCTTCGGGCACGGCCGCCACCGCGAGCGCGATGGCCGTCTGCAACAGCCGGCCCAATGGCACACCCTGCCACGCACCGAGCGCGGCGATGAGCACCGCGACCGTAAGGGCGACGACGACCAGCTGGCGCCCCAGCGTGTCGAGGCGCTGCTCCAGCGGAGTGCGGCCCTTCACCACATGTTCAGCAAGCTCGCCAATGCGCCCGACCTCGGTGGCCATCCCCGTGGCCACCACGAGTGCCCGCGCGGTTCCGGCCACGACGCTCGTGGTCTTGTAGACCATCGTCGGCCGCTCGGCGATCGGCGCGTCGGCGCCTACGATCGCAGTTGCGCTCTTGGGTACCGAACCGGGCTCACCGGAGAGTGACGCCTCGACCGTGCGGAGCTCGATGGATTGCAGAAGGCGCGCGTCGGCGGGCACCGTCTGGCCTGCCTCGAGCAGGATCACGTCGCCGGGCACCAACTCGCGCGCGTCTATCTCGTGGGAGTGTCCGTCGCGCAGTACGCGGGCGCGCAGCACTTCGAGCCCCAGTAACGCCTCCATCGCCCGATGGGCGCGGAGCTCGGTCGTGAAGCCGATCGCGACGTTGAGCACCAGCACGGCGACGATGGCGGCGACGTCCGCTAAGTCCCCGGTGGCGGCAGCCACCGCGGCGGCGCCGGCCAGAAGAAGCACTAAGACGCTCCGCAGCTGGGCGACAAGGACGACCCACGCGGAGACCGGCACCGCGGCCTGGAAGACATTGAGTCCGTGACGGGCCCTTCGCTGCACGGCCTCGGATTCCGAGAGCCCGACGTCGCGCGAGCTCAGCGCGTCCAGCGTTTGACCCGGGGAGAGCGAGTGCCAGGCGGTGGTCACGTCGGTGGAAGCGGCAGCGCCGCGGCGATCTCGGCTATGGCCAGTCTCCATCATCTCCTCGCGTCGACTGCGATCCGGGCCCAAAGATAGAGCCCGACGGCGACGGCTGTGAGGCGCGATCCGCGCACGAAAAGCCCCTGGGACGTTGCGCCCCAGGGGCTTTCCCAAGCCGCGCCGAGACTTAGAGGGCGGCTAGGATAGGCGGCAGAACCTCGATGTCATTGTCGACCCTGGTTACGCCGGGGGCATTCCAGGCTGCGCGCTCCGCGTCCCGCCGTTCCACCATCGACCGGGCTGTCCCCCGCAATGTGACGCGGGACCCGCTCGTCTCGACCATGATCTGGTCCGCGTCGAGCTCGGCGTGCCGCGTGAGACTGAGCCGGACACGCTGCTTGATGTCTGCCGGCGTCGGCGTCGCCCGCAACATGATATGGTCACTCACGCCCTTCACGCCCGTCAGGTATCTGACGGCCCGCTCCGCGGCGTCCTTCTCGTAGTACCGGTCGACCTCGCCTTCGAGCGTGAGCCAGCCATTCGTCACCTTGACCTGAATCCGCTCGTCTGGCACCTGGGTATCCCACCGGAGGGCGTTGACGGCGGCGTGGGCGATTTCGGCATCGGACCGCTCCAAGGCGCCGGGAAGCTTCACGGTGAGGTCGTTGGCGATTGCCCTCACTCCCTTCACTCGCTCGACCGCGCGTTCGGCCTTGTATCGCTGGCTATATGTGTCGACCGTCCCGGCAAGCGTGACCACTCCTTCCTTCACGGACAAAGCGATGTCCTCGTCGCGAATGCTGGCATCCCACCTCAGCTCCGCGATGACGTCGGTACGCAATTCGCTGTCGGATCTCATGGTGTGTTCTCCTTCGCGTCGGGTGTCGTGTCCCGCGCCGGTCAGTCTCATCATGCCCGGCGGAACGCTGCATTGTAGCGATTGCCCCCTGAACAGCGCGTGAAGATCAAATGAGAGATCATTCGCACGAACCCGTCCCGAGTGCAGGGTCCCCCGATTAGCGGCCGGGAGCTACCGTCAGGCAGCTCGGCGGTCGTCGCGCAGCATGAGCGAATCTTCACCTTCTTCTCTCGTTCTCTTCCTTCGCGAAGGCGTACTCTACAATGACCTCCACCGTTGGCGATACGCGTGCCGACGTCTCGCGCAGACCGAACGAGGATGCTCTTCGAGGCCCGCCTCTTCCAAGGAGCAGCCATGGGCAACGCATCAGCATGTTGTACCGAAGAGCTCGAGGAGGCGGAGTCGGTGGCAACCGCGGCGCGGTGATAGAAGACGCAATCCCCGACCCGGTGGTCATGCTGGACCGCCGGCTGGTTACGCTCGGGGCCCTGCTGGTGCTGGCGGTGACCATCGTCCTGATCGGCCCCCTGCACCGCTGGTTGCTTGGCCTCTTCGCGACGGCCGAGGTGCTGATGCGGCATCATCCATCCATGGGCATGCTCGCGTTCGTGGGGCTGGCAGCGCTCTCGGCAATGTTCGTGTTCCTGTCGAGCACGGTGCTGATGCCAGCCGCCATCCAAGCGTGGGGGCCCGCGCTGTCGGCAGGGCTACTCTGGGCGGGGTGGCTTCTCGGGGGGTTGGCCGCGTACGCCGTGGGACGGTACCTCGGCCGGCCGGGGGTGGAGGTCTTGATTGCCCGGCGTACCCTCACTCGATATGAGCGCTGGGTCCGCGCCCAGGCTTCCTTTCGTCGGGCCCTCCTGATTCAATTGGCCCTGCCCTCCGATGCGGCCGGGTACGTCTTCGGGGTAACTCGGTATCCATTGCGGTGGTTCACCACGGGACTGGCGCTGGCCGAGATTCCGTACGCCCTCGGAGCGGTATATCTGGGCGTGAACTTTCTCGAGCGGCGACTCGTGCCACTGGTGATCGGCGGACTCATCGGAGCATTGCTCGGCTGGCTGGCGCTGCGTGCCATCCACGCCCGGGCCGCTCCCGACTGGATCCCGGAGGCGACCAGTGATCATCACTGACCGGTCTTGATCAACTCCGGCGACGCCCTCCGAGCTCGGCTCACGATGATGCACTACGCTGGTCCGCCACGACATCCTGGATCGAATGCACGTGCCGGCCCCGCGTCTCACCACGCCGACGAAGGTGCCAGCATATCCCCACGCTGAGTCGCAGCTGCGCCGCATCGAGTCTGGCGGTGCGATACACAGGAGCTTCGTCGGGTCCGACGTTGCGCCGGCCGTCCGCGACCGGCCATGTCCCCCGCAGTCCGAGCCGGACCGCCAGCCGCTCGGCGAGGAATAGTTCCGCACCGGCGCCGAGGCCGACATAGGTGTAGCGCATGTCTCCCGACCAGTGCAGGCGCCCGAGGCTCGCCTGGGCAAACGGCAGAACTGGCGCCAACCTTCGGCACTCGTACTTCGAGTGCTCCTGGGAAGCGCGGGCGCCGTCGCGGGGTGCTCTCGTTGGGAGATTCAACCACTGATTCCCCAGGCGGTCATCGAGCACCAGCATCCCGAACGGCTTCGGGTCGTGCAGACCGACAGCATCCGCATCGACCTCGGAGACCCGCGACTGGAGCATGACAGCCTCACGGGCGTCTCCCAGCGTCGTCGACGCGCCATCTCCCTGAACCACGTCGCGTACGTGTCGGTCCGGAAAGCCAACCCCGCGATGACGATCTTGCTGGTGGGAGGCGTCGCGAGCACGGGACTGATCGCCCTGCTGGCGGCGACCTGGAATCAGTAACGGAGGAATCACTCGCGCGCGGGTCGATACGCCCTATGGTTGTGGGCGCGGCGGACCGTGATTCGCCTTGGGCTGCAACGCCGTGAGCTCGATGCCTTCAGGCATACCCTGCGGAAACCGGGCGAAAGGGGCGAGCTCGATCCAGGCGAGCGGTGGATGCTTCCGCTCCGGCGACCGCGACTCGCCTCCCACCGTGAGTGAGCCACCGATGAGCCACATCGGCGCCGTGAAGATGAGAAACGCTCCATTGGAGATCGTGGCGAGGCTTCCCAGCGTCGCCCAGGCCTTGAGCGGCCCCGTCTGCGCCTCGTAGGCCGTCAGCTTTCCGCTCTTCACTGTGATGGTGGGTATCACGACGCCCTGACTTTTGTTCAGCACCCATACGCTATCTGCGCTCACGGCGATCAGCTCACCATCGGCGCGGCGCACCTGCTTACCCTCTTGGTAGCCAAGCTCGATCCAGCCACCGTAGGCTACCGTCTGTGCCTCGACCGGCTTGGGCAGCCAACCCTTGGGTGCCGAGTTGCTGGCGCATGCCACGGAGACAAGCACAGCCCCCAAGCTCGGCCAGCGCGCGATGCTAATGGCGAACATACCGGCTATTCCAGAAGCGTCTTTCCATCTCGGGCTCTTGTCGCTTGAAGGCCGGGCCCAGCGTACGCAGGGCGGCTGCCGGATCGAAAAGGATCTCCGCCGCCAATCCCAGATTCTCCTCCGCGAGCCACTCTCGCCGCATCCATTCCAGATAGTACCCGCGTGATTCGAGGAACAGCTCGTATTGCTCCGGTTGCACTGGCAGCCGGTACAGGAGGTCGTACGCGTCGCCCGGCAAGGTGACCAACGACTTACTGGTATCCACCAGCGCTCGCCACGCGGCGGGCGCATTTCGCCCGGCGCGCTCCACCCGGGTCGGGGCCAAGCGAACGGGCTCGAGCGACTTACTGAGGCGCGCAAGCGCCAGGTAGTCGATTCGCCAAAGCCCACGAGTGAGCCGGAGCCGTATGCGCGTCTGCCGACCCGCTGTGGGCGGCAGCCGCACGACCTTCGTATCCGCGGCCAAGGGCCCAGTCTCACCCACGCTGCCCACCGGCACCCATCCGGCCGTCGGATCGGGAACCAAGACCTCGATCCTGCCAAGCAGCCGACCTACCCCGTCAACCCGATCACGCGCCGCCTGGCCTCCAGGAGGGAGTGAGGCGAGGGCGGACGCCGCGTGGGTACCCAGGTAGGCGTAGGTCTGGTAGAGAAGGTAGGTACTCATCAACGACTGGCGAGAGGTGATGACCAGTCCGAGATCGCCGGCGACCAGAGAGTCAAATTCCAGATCGATGGTTTCCCGCGTGGCGAGGTCGAGAGAGTCCGCGAGGCTGGTCCGCTCTCTTCCATCAAAGCTCGTGACGGCTTCCAGGCAGTCGCCGGCGGCACTGACGCAGCTCGTCGGCCGGCGCAACATCGTCGCTGGTCGGAACTGACCCTCCGGTGTAAGGAACACTCGCCCGGCAGCCGGACGGTGCACGACCAGGAGATCGGCGTACCGGATGACGTGGGTCTCGAGGGCCTCGTTCCGCAGGTGCAGCTGGAAGTCGCGACCCGTCACCCGTGCGCGATACAAGGCATCGACATCGACGGCCTCGAGCGCCGGCGCCACGCTCGAGGAGAATCCTTCGGCATGCAGATACGGCCCGGAGCTGTCATTCACGTAGAACGTCGGACACGAGCCGAAACAGGTCTTGGGATCCGCGATGCAGACAGCGGTGACCGCCGCCGTGACGCCGGTCATGACCGAAAGAGCGGTAACCGCGCCCGAGCGTTGGAGCAGATTGGTCTCGAACAGCGCCACGGAGTCCACCGGCAGCCGGAATTCTCCCTCCCTCTCCACAGCACGGTTGGGGGTGAGCAGCGAACCGCGACCGCTGACGAGTGTACCCGACGAGTCGACTTTCCAGGAGTCCAGCACGTACACGTACCCGGTTCGAAGGTGGGCCTTGAGGTAGGGTGACTTCTGATCGAGAGTCGAGGCCTGAGACGGCGGCACAATGGTCCGCCGCACCCGGGTGGGAGCGCAGGCGAGGAGAGCCAGCCCAAGCGCGAACAGGGTCCAGCGTGCGAAGGTGATCACCGCAGGCCTTGGATGTCCATTCGGATTTGCAAGCGGATGAAGCTAGGGTAGCTCCGGCTATCGGCCCGGTCAAGCGCGGAGCGACGCAAGCGCTTGCATGCGAGCCAGCCGGATGTGGCCGTGCGCCAGGTGGGTGCCGCATCAGGCCGCCGATCTCGCCGCGCTCCAGTACAAGCTGATGGACCTGCTACCCGTGATCCGGCAGCACGCCATCATCGGCGCTTTGCGGGGAGCTTCAGCACCAAGCAGGTCCTCAACCCGATGGTGCCGGATCTCATGTGGCAGGATGACTGCGATTCGTCGGCTGCGGGCGCTCCCCGCCGCCGGCCATGAGGTGCAGCGCCAGCGCCTTGCGCGAATGGAGGCCGAGCCGGTCCAGGACCCGCTCGAGGTAGTGCCGGACGGTGTGTGCACTCAGGCGCAGCCGGTCGGCAATGGCCGCGTTCGAGAGCCCTTCCGCCGCGAGCAGCGCGACCTGGGGCTCTCGCCCGCGGAGCCCGAAGGCGATCCGCAGCTCCCGAGTGGTCGGAAGCCCCGGGGTCAAACGGTCCACCAGGATCAGCACGGCGGCCTCGGGGAGAAGCGTCCCGGCCCCCGCACGACTCGCGACCAGCCGGTAGAACCCGCCGGCCAGTTCCACCTCCTGACAGTTTTCCCCTAGGCCCTCCGCCGACACGGCCGGTCGTTCTGCCAGACGGCTGATAAGCTCCAGCAGCTGCTCGCGTGCGGGCTCGTCGGCCAACAGGTCCTCCAGGCATGCGTTGCGCGCGACCTCGCGGAACCCACCGTACTCGAAGATCGCCATGCCGGTCTCGACGTCGTCGAACAGCTGGCCGAGCGTGCTCCTCGACGAGCGAAGTTGATGAAGCGCCGAGAGACCGGCGACGAGGGCGCACCGCAGGGACACCACCGGAAGAATGGACTCGGGGGCGTCCGCGGTCCCCGGCAAGGGACTGCCCCGGCGGTCCGCGTGCGCGGAGTCGAGCGCGGCATGCAACCACCCTGGCTTGTCGGCAGGAAGGCGCAGCAGAGCCTCGAGCTCGTCGCATGCATCACCTGGTACCTCGTTGCCCGCCGTGCCACACACCTCACGGACCCGCCGAAGGCTCTCCTCGAGCCAGGCCTCCCGGCTGCCCCACTCGAGTGGGGACATCAGGACTTGGACTGCTCGAGTGAGTGCGGCCAGATCCATGGCAGAAGCCCTCGGGTCAAGATCCACTACGGTATTCACTACAAGTGAAGTTTCCGTGATTTCCGCGTAACTCCGCCAAGGGTGAAATCATGGGACGAACGTCCCCTGCGTCGGTCGGGGCCCGGCAAGCACCTTCACCGGGTGATTCCGCCAGCATGCGATGAGGGAGACGACCCGCTCCACCCAGGGGGTGCACGATGAAGCCGACATTCACCAGCCGCCTTTCCATGGCCGGCGTGCTGCTTGCCACTCTCGGTCTGCCCGCGGCCGCGGCCGCGCAGTACCAGTTGCCCGGCCTCGCCAGCTCCGTCAAGGCCGACAGCCTGCACGAGGCGGCGGTAGCCGCGCGGACGACCCACCGCTGGCGCGATGCTGCCCGGCTCCATCGTCGCTCCGCGGAGCTCCGGAGCGCCGACGATCCACTCGCGTACCGTTGCCTTACGGAGGCAGCAGCCCTGGCGTATGCGGGCAATGACCGTTCGGGCGCCAGAGACGACCTGGCCCACGCCGCCGGCCAGGCCCTCGCCCGGGGAGACCTGCGGGCGGCGGCGCTCGCCTACCTGGACGCCGCATGGATCGCCCAGGAGCAGCGGAACTCGCGTCAGGTCTGGGAGCTGGGACACCGTGCCGAGATGCTGGCAGACTCGCCATACCTCAGCGCGTCCGACCGTGCCGCGATCCTTCAACGGATCAGCCGCGGGCCCGAGCCCATGCAGACGGCCATGCGGGAGCAGCCATAACACGCACAAAGTTGAGAGACGGAGGTCAGAAGGCGCAGCACTGCCGAAGCCGTGTTGGGCTCTTCAGTTGCCCCTCGTGGGCCCGACCCGGCAATTCCCGGCTGGGTTACTGCTTCCCCGGCTTCCCTCCTCAATGGGGAGCGGCTCGGCACCGGCCTTCTTCCGTGACCGGTTGACAATGTATGTTATGACATGTATCATCCGTCATGGCGTCCCGATTGCAGGCCGAGATCAAGCAGAGCAAGCCCTTCCCCCGCCGGAGCAGCGAGGCGCTCTTGAGTGTGCTGCGGACGGCGGCGTTGCTCGAGCATCAGCTCAACGAAGTCCTCCGTCCCTTTGGCATCACCGACCTGCAGTACAACGTGCTGCGGATCCTTCGGGGCGCCGGCCCCGGCGGCTGGTGCGGGCGCGAGATCGCGGAGCGCCTGATCTCGAAGGTCCCCGATGTCCCGCGTCTGTTGGACCGCATGGAGGGCATGCAGCTCCTCCGCCGCGAGCGCGATGCCACCGATCGCCGGCACGTCGCGGCCCGCATCACACCCAAGGGCCTGCGCGTGCTGGATGAGGCCACCCCCGAACTCGAAGCCTTCGAGCGGGCGCGCTTCGGCCACCTCAACGCCAAGCGGCTGCAGCACGTCATCGACGGGCTGGCGGACATCCGGAACGCGCTGTGAAACCTTTTGACTAATATAGATGTTATAACAATCACTGTTACCACATAATTACCCGCACCCTTCTTCCGCGAGGCTTCCATGTCGTCCACGACCTCTATCACCGACCCTGCTACGCTGGGCACGGGCCTCTTGCTCGCGCGCCTGATTCTCGGCGTGCTCATGGTGGGCCACGGCACCCAGAAGTTGTTTGGCTGGTTCGGCGGCTACGGGATCGCCGGCACTGCGGGATTCTTCGAGCAGCTAGGCTTCCGTCCCGCCCGGTTGTTCGTCGTTACCGCGGCCATCACCGAGGCGCTCAGCGGCATCCTGATCGCCCTCGGCCTCCTCGGGCCGGTCGGGCCGGCGCTGCTGCTGTCCGTCATGATCGTCGCCGCCGTGAGCGTGCACTGGAAGAACGGCATCTTCGCCACGGCGAACGGCATCGAGGTGCCGCTGCTGTACGCGACCGCGGCCGTTGCACTCGCGTTCACCGGCTACGGCCTGTTCTCGCTCGACGCGGTGCTGGGCATCGACCGCGCGTGGTCGCCCGCCCTCAAGACAGTCGCCCTTGCCATCGGTGCAGCCGGTGGAGTGGTGAACCTGCTGGCCCGGCATTCCGCGCGCGCACCGGCGGCGGCGTAACACGGCGATGGTGAGAGACTTGACGCGCGTGGTGGGCATTGTCTAGTATTCTAGCGAATCTTAGAATATCCAAAAGACGCCATATGCCCACCGACCATCGCGCCTTCAAGGATGCCCTGTACGCTCAGTTTGCCCGGATCGGCCACGCGGTCTCGAGTCCCAAGCGGCTCGAGCTGCTGGACCTCCTGGGCCAGGGCGAGAAAACCGTCGAACAACTCGCCGAGCAGACCGCGACCGCGGTCAAGAATACCAGCGCTCACCTGCGCGCGCTCCGCCAAGCGCGGCTCGTGGAGACCCGGCGCGACGGCACGTATGTCTGGTACCGCCTTGCCGACGAGGCCGTGGCCGCATTCGTCCTCGCCCTCCAGGGCCTCGGCCGCCACCGCTACGCCGAGGTCCGGGAGGTCGCCGAGTCGTACCTCGAGCGCCGCGACACGCTCGAGCCCATTCCGCCCGAGGAACTTCGACGTCGCCTCCGCGCAGGCGACGTGACGCTCATCGACGTGCGGCCGGACGACGAGTTTGCCGCCGGACACATCCCGGGTGCGTTGTCGGTGCCCGTGGCCGAGCTGGCGGACCGCCTCCGCGAGATTCCCAAACGCAAGGAGATCGTGGCCTATTGTCGCGGCCCATACTGCGTCATGGCGGTCACGGCGGTCGAGCTGCTGCGCCGGCGCGGGTATCGTGCCCGCCGGCTCATCGAGAGCATTACCTCGTGGCGCGCCCGCGGATACGCCGTCGATCATGACCCTGCCACCCGCCAGCGTGCGGCTATCGAGGAGGTCTCCGCGCGCGTCAAGCGACCGCGTCGACGCCACGGATGATTCTCTCGAGCAGCCGATGTCGGCCTGCCCCTGCCAGTGGAAGCCCCGGACGATGAACATCAGCTCCACCCCGATCCGGCAGTCAGAGCCCGTACCCGTCGTCGCGCTCGGTCTGCGGGCGAACTGGCGCCAGTTCTGGCTGTTGGTGCTGATCAACGCGTTCGTGGGCGCGATGGTGGGTATGGAGCGAACTGTGCTTCCCCTGCTGGCTCAGGCGGAGTTCGGCCTGGCCAACAAGAGTGCCGTGCTCTCCTTTATTGTCACCTTCGGCGTGGTCAAGGCGCTCACCAACTTCTTTGCCGGGCGCCTGAGCGACCGCTACGGCCGCAAGCGCGTCCTGGTGGCCGGCTGGCTCGTCGGGTTGCCCGTCCCATTCCTGGTGATGTGGGCGCCCAGCTGGTCATGGATCGTCTTCGCGAACATCCTGCTGGGCCTCAATCAGGGACTCGCGTGGTCCATGACGGTCATCATGAAGATCGACCTCGTGGGATCGAAGCAGCGCGGATTGGCCATGGGGCTCAACGAGTTCGCCGGGTACCTCGCCGTGGCTCTGGCCGCGCTCGGCACCGGCTACCTAGCCCAGGCGTACGGCCTGCGCCCCGAGCCGTTCTACCTGGGGATCGCGTGTGCCGCCGCGGGACTCACCTTCTCGCTGCTCTTCGTCCGCGAAACGCGCCACCATGTGGCGCTCGAGGCCAGGGACTTCCCTTCCTTCTCGGACGTGGCGGGCCGCGGCGCAGGCCCCACCACCCGTGAGATCTTCGCCCGGGCGACCTGGCGGGACTCCGCACTCTCGAGCGCGAGCCAAGCGGGGCTGGTCAACAACCTGAATGACGGTCTCGCCTGGGGGCTATTCCCACTTTTCTTCGCGGCAGCCGGCCTGGACCTGGCCCAGATCGGAATCCTCAGCTTCACCTATCCCGCCGTGTGGGGGCTGCTCCAGCTCGCCACGGGTGCGCTCTCCGACCGCTGGGGTCGCAAGCGGCTGATCGCGGGCGGCATGCTCGTGCAGAGTGGAGCCCTGGCCGCGATCGCGCTCGCGCAAGGATTCTGGCCCTGGCTTGCTGCAGCCGCGTTGCTCGGCGCGGGCACCGCAATGGTCTACCCCACGCTGCTGGCCGCGGTCGGCGATGTGGCGCACCCGCGATGGCGGGCTTCGGCGGTGGGCGTCTACCGCTTCTGGCGCGACAGCGGGTATGCCGTGGGGGCGCTGCTCGCCGGCGCCCTGGCCGACCGCTTCGGCATGGCCTCGTCGATCGCCGCAATCGGCCTACTCACATTCGCCTCCGGTCTGCTGGTAGTCGTGCGGATGCCCGAAACGCTCCGCCGTGCCTAGTGCCATTGTCAAGCGACGGATCGTGATTTCGGCAAAAGGATCGGTGGGAGTACGGTCGGAAATGCAATTTGCTGCGCCAAGCGCCTCCAGGATGGCGGGCCGGACGCCAACAACCGTATATAGGCTGTACGGTGTAGCCCGGTGTAGGGCACCCGTCCTCTTCAACCGATAGGTCCCGAACGATCACTGCCTATTGATTAGAGGGGTGCGTATGCCGCGTTCTCGTTTCCCCGGGCTGGCGTTTGCGGCAGGTGCCGCGCTGACCCTCGCAGCATGTCAAGACAATTCGAATCCAACCGCTCCGGATAATGGACCGCTCTCCGCCCGCGCGCAGGGTGCGCAGGCCCCGGGTCTTCCGTCCGCCGCCGAGTTCGCTCGCCAGGTTCCCGGCTTCGGAGGCTACTTCCTGAATAAAGATGGGACTCCCACCGTCTATCTCACCCACGGGGCGAGCCGCGCCCCCGCCGAGCGGATGCTCGGGGGATATCTCGCCGGTCGAGGACTCTCGAACGCCGCGGTGCGGGTAGTTGAAGGCCGGTATGGCTGGAAGCAGCTCGAGCGCTGGCAGGAGGGCGCGACCGTCGAGGCGCTCGCCGTGCCCGGCGCGGTGTTCGTGGACAACGATGAGACCAGCAATCGGGTCCGCATCGGAGTCGAGAACCAGGGCGCAATAGGGCAGGTTCGCGCCGCGGTGGCGCGGAGCGGCATTCCTGACGAGGCAGTGATCGTCGAACGCGTGGATCCGATCGTCCAGGTAGCCACGCTGCAGAATGTGGTGGATCGGCCGGTACGTGCCGGAGTGCAGATCAACTTTCCGGGCTTCCTGTGCAGCGTGGGGTTCAACGCCACGTCGGGGGGCGTGAAGTCCTTCGTTACCGCGTCCCACTGCACCAACAAGCAGGGTGGCGTGGAGAATACCCCCTACTGGCAGCCGCTCCAGACGACGGCGCCGACGCAGATCGCTACCGAGGTGGCTGATCCGGCCTACTCGAAGAACCTTCCAGGATGCCCGCGCGGCAACAAGCAGTGCCGTTTCAGCGACGCCTCCCGCGCCGCGTACGCAAACGGCGCCAATCAGGCCCTTGGTCTGATCGCGCAGACGAGCGGGCCGAACAATGGCAGCCTCACGATCACCGGATCGTTCAGCATCACCTCGGACGACTGCGCGACAACCGGGGGATGCCTTGCCGTCGGCGCCACCGTGAACAAGGTGGGCCGTACCACTGGATGGACCCAGGGCGCCATCACCAACACATGCGTGAATACCGGGGTTCAGGGCACCAGGATCGTCCAGCTCTGCCAGACCTTCGTCTCGGCGGGAGTGGGCGGCGGCGACAGCGGCTCAGATGTCTTCCAGATTACCAGCGGCAACAATGTGAAGCTCGCCGGGGTTCTCTGGGGCGGCAACTCGGGCGGGACCCAGTTCGTGTTCAGCCCGTTCGGCAACGTCACCAGGGAGCTCGGTGCCCTGACGACGCACTGAGGCGCCGACGCAGAACACTCAGATCCGCCTGACTCTAAAGGCACCGGCTCGCGCCCGTACGGGCGACCCGGTGCCTCTTGTCTTTACCGTCACCAATACGGCAAGAGTATCGGTAACTCTGCAGCTCCTGGGGCGGACCCCAACCGCCGATTTCCGGGTATCCGACCCGCGCGGCCGGATCATCTGGAGCGGGCTTAAAGGTCAGACGCTTCTCGGCCCGCTCCGCCTCTTTCCGCTCGATGCGGGAAAGAGTCTCTCGTTCCGGCAGGTGTGGGGCCAGCGCAGCGACACAGGAAGCCCGGTCGCACCCGGT
Source organism: uncultured Gemmatimonadales bacterium (assembly GCA_963722825.1). Classification (GTDB taxonomy): domain Bacteria; phylum Gemmatimonadota; class Gemmatimonadetes; order Gemmatimonadales; family GWC2-71-9; genus CAVVWJ01. The sequence continues at coordinate 333,475 of CAVROI010000002.1, read as the reverse complement.
AAGTACCTGATTCGCGGCGTACTCCTGACCGACGACCCCGAGGGGTTGGCCTCTCTCCCCGCGAGGCTCCGCATCGAGCGGTGAGACTACGGCGCGGGCCGATTCAGCGCTGGCAATCGATCGTCAAGCCAAGCCTGGTTCGGCGACAACTCACCCGGTCATCCTCTTTCAGCCGGGCCGTCACGAACAGCACCAGCATGCGGTGGCCGACTAATCCCGCACGGCTAGTACACCAACAACTCGAGCGCCTGCGTTCCGTACTTCCCCGCGCGCAGGTACCCTGACGGCACGTCCTCGATCGGCAGACCACTCATGAGTTCGTCCTTCGGATAGGCGTCCAGCCAAGTGCCCGCCTCAGGGCAGCCACTGATCTTCTTCGTGAGCTGCAGCGCCGGCGCCGGCAGCGGCTCCGACTTCATCCATGCCCCCCTGTCGTCCTCGTAGATCTCGAGCGTCACGTTCATCCGCGCAGAGCCATCCAGGTGGGCAAAACACCACTTCACCTGGTCCGGCGTCGGGTTCGGCTGCGTACCACAGGCATCGACCGCAGTGTTCCGATCCAGCGTGCCCTGATAGAGCGCAGTGCCGTCTTCCTGGTCGAAGTCGACCAGCTGAAGGCCGCCGGAAAGTTTGTCCTCACCGGCACGGCTTCCGCACATGCCGGCATACTGGCCGACGTCTCCCCTCGCCGTGATGACGACATTGACCGGGCCCTGAGCCCGGGCCGCTCCAGCGGGGCCGAGCACGCTCACCGCGACAGCGGTGAATAGAAGAATCCTCGGGGTCATACTGTCACCTCCCCGTTCGGGTCAGAGCCCTGGCGCGCGATCGAAGATCGCGCCCATGCCCCAACAGCGTAAGCCGCAGCCCAGGAAGGCTGCCCGGAGGTCGCGGCCACCACTTGGCGCGGATCCCGATGTTCCGGTACCTTCGGCCGGTGATCCGACTCCCGAGCCCAACCGTACCGTCGTGGGGGCTCCGCGCTACCAGCCCCCGCGGGATCCGCATGCTCGCCCTGCTCGCCGTGCGGAATGGCATGCGCTACCTCCCCGGCTTTCTCCGCAATGTCGCTCCGCAGGTGGACGGCATCGTCGCGCTCGACGATGGCTCGTCCGACGAATCGCCCGAAGTCCTCGCCCGGCATGCGGCCGTGATCGAGCTGCTCCGGAGACCCCGCGACCGGCCCGGTTGGGACGAAGTCGGCAACCATCGCTCGCTCGTGGCGGCGGCCCTCCGCCATGGTGCCGAATGGATCCTCTGCGTCGACGCCGACGAGCGACTCGAGCGAGAGTTCCGGGTCAGGGCGGAACGGGTGATCGCGCGGGGCAGGTTGCTGGGATACTCGGCCTACGCCGTCCGGCTCCGCGAGCTCTGGGATGACCCCGGGCAGTACCGCGTGGACGGGATCTGGGGGCGCAAGATGGTGGCGCGTTTGTTTCGCGCTCGGGAGGACCACGAGTTCGATCCAGCCTTGCTCCACGGGGTCAAGGCACCGTTGCAGGCGCGACGGCGCGGGCGATTCCCCCGGGCGGACCTCACGATCTACCACCTCGCCATGCTGTGTCCCGAAGACCGGGAAGCGCGGAGACGTCGCTACGAACAGGCTGATCCCGATCGACGATGGCAGCGGATCGGCTACGAGTACCTGACCCAGCTCGACGGCCTCGAGCTGAGGCGGATTGCCTCGCAACGATCCTTTGTGGACTGACCCGCTTGGTGTCTACCGGCGCCAGCGGAGCCAACCACGACGAGCGGGCCGCGGCTCTTCGATCGGATGGTCGGCGCCGACGAGGTCCGATACACCGCTGAACAGCGGTTGCTCGCCACTCTCCTCGAGGAACCGCTCGAGCAATGTCCGGCCGATTGCGTCGGCCGAAAGGCGGGCGATCCGTTGCTCCATCGGCCAGTCGGCATACTTCAGCTCGACCAGGAGGCCCTTGAACCGATCGAGCTCGGTCGGGGAATACTCCTGCTCGGTCAGCGCCCGAAGGTAGCTCGATCTCGCGAGCGCGCGATGGTCGGCCATATCCGGCATATAATGGTCGTGCACGAAGTGGGCGAGTATGAAGTTCGTGTCGAAGAGGTAGTAGGAGAGTCTCGTCAGGAACGAATCGTTAGGCCCCGCGATATGGGCTGTGTGGAAATCCTTCCGGACCAGGTCGTCCCCGAGGGCGACCATGCCACTGAGGGTGAGGAACACATCCTGGCGGGCGAGCTCGCGTTGAGTCCGACCAAACGTCGTCGCGATTCGTTCGACCGCGGCCCGGCTCCGCGTCAGCTGCCACCAGTCACGTTGCTCACAAAACGGCGTGTCGAGGACGCAGAACCAGCTGGCGAGCTGTCCTCGGCGGAGAACCCCATAGCCTAACGGTGGAAACACCCGCACACCGCGAAGGACCAGGTGCCGGGAGACCGCGAACTCGTGACGCGCCTGCTGGTACGACATCCCACCCGCGAACGCCCGTCCATGGTCTTTGGCCGCGTCGATGGTTGCCGCCCCCTCGGCATCATACCGGGGGAGTGCGTATGGCTTGGAGTGGAGCGTGCCCAGTTGAACGCCGGATCCGGGCGCTCCGGCGCCTTTGATCTTGATCCCACCGTGGACGCCGGAGCCGCGGGAAGGAAGAATGACCGAGCGGGTGCCATCGAGCACCCGTGGTTTTGGTGCGCGGCCCAGCAGACACTCGAAGACTTGGTCGGCATCATCGGCGGTGAGCCCATGGTCCGCGAGCAAGTCGATCCGAACGGGTGGTTGGTGGCGCGAACTGTGGCGCAGAGCTTCGGCACTCACTCGTCCGCCCCCGAACGGTCGGAAGCGGTCAGCGCCCCGATTCCGTATGCCACGCCACCGGCGACGACGAGGGGCCAGGCCCGGATAAGCTGCCGCCGCTCCGCACTCGGGCTCCGCCCCGAAGCCACCAGCGACCGAAGGACGCTCCACGGGGCACGCAGCATGACTCTCAGCCTCCGCGCTCCCCGGCCTTCGATCGTACCCTGCATCTGGGCCTGGAGGCGGCCCCGGCGGAAGGCATCGCGAAGCATGGCGGACAAGCCGGTGGGGTACCGATGGGCGGTCACGGCGTCCGGCGCCAACACCGTGGCCGCGTGCTCGCGGAAGCGCGCGTTGAACTCGGTGTCCTCGCCCGCGCGAAGATCCTCACGGAACCGGCCGAACCGAGTGAAAAGCGAACGATCATAGGAAAGGCTATAGAGAAGCCGATGGCGAGGCCTCGTTACCGCCAGTCGTCGGTTGTGCAACAACAAGTGAGAAGCCCAGGCGGTCAACGACTCCGGATAGGCATTGGTCGGCGGGCTCGCCACCGCAGCGGCTCCGGCCCGGTGCTCACGCAAGCGGGCCGCCGCCCACCCTGGCCGGGCGAGGCAATCTGCCGCGAGAAACGCGAGGTACGGCGCCCTCGTCTGGTCGATGCCGACGTTGCGCACCGCGCCCGGGTAGCGGCGCTCCGCGAAACTGTAAACCGGAGGGCTGAGTCCGGCAGCCGCGAGTCGTCGGGCGGGATCGCCGCCGCCGGAGTTGACGACCACGACCTCGACTGGAAGGCTCTGATCGAGTACCGAACGAACCGCCTCGATCAAGAACGGCTCGTCACGGTAGCTCAACACCGCGCACGCGATCTCGGCAGTCACCGGCCCGTCTTGTCGCCGGCTGGAAGCCACCGCGGGTTATGCCAGCGATACGGCCGCCGGGCGAGGTGTGCGAGGACCGCCGCCACCGAGGCACCGAGGTCGACCGGAAAGAACACGATGCCGGCGAAGAGAAACCGCGGCATCCGCCAACCGACCCCGGCTCTGCCCAAGGCCGCGATGATCTCGATACCCGGAACAGCGAGGTAGAGCATCGGGACCCAGAACGGAAGCGCCCCCGCGACGGTTCCCCCCGCAGCCGCGGCAAAGATCAGTCGATCTCCGTAGCCGATCGTGGCGGCGACGGTCTCGAGACGCTGCAGCCACGAGCTGCCGGACGGCGACCGGTCTCCCCGCGGCGCGCCCCAAACCCCGCGGCCCCATCGGATGTGCTGCCGCCAGAAGTGGCGTGCATTGGAAACCACAGTGTTGTCGGCCACGGCGGTCGCCACGAACCGAGTCCTCCACCCCCGGTGGATGATGCGGGTGCTCGCAGCGATGTCCACTCCAATTGGCACCAGTGGGAAGCCGTCGATGCTTTCGAGGGCGGTTCGCCGGTAGGCGGCCGCTCCGAGCGTCGGCGGGTTGAACCCGAGTCGATCGATCCCCGCCGACGTCACCAGCTGATGGACCCACGACGTGATCGCGGCGTAACGGGTCAGGAGGTTGTCGTCGGCGTTCCGCGGCCGCAGGAACGCGGCCGCCGCCCCGACCCGGTCATCCGCGAAGGGTCGCGTCAGCTCGAGGAGAAAGTCTGGTCGCGGCGCCAGGTCAGCATCGACCACGACGAGGATCGTTCCGGTCGCCAGCAGGAGCCCGGCGTTCAGGGCGGCGGCCTTACCTCCGTGCACGGCGAGCTCGCGCACGTGGGCATTGGAGTGTTGATCCGCCCAGGACCGGAATACCAGCGCGCTTCCGTCGCTGCAGCCGTCGCACATGAAGATGAACGAGATTCGGTCGGCGGGGTATTCGAGCCTGGACAACGCACCGAGGAGTCGGCTGGCGACAGCTCGTTCATTCCGTGCCGGGACCAGCACGGTTACCGCGGGAAGGGTGGCAGTCGTCGAGAAGGGGCGGGGCCGCAGCAGTGCGGCGATCAGGAAGATCGCGCGCCGAAGAGATACCAGCATGACGGCCGCGGTGACGACCACGACGAAGACCGACGTCATCGGCCGTCCTTGCCCGCCCGACTAGGAAGCCAGCGGGCCCGGCGGCGGACCAGAACCATCTTACCGTCGATCGTCACCGGCTCGACCTTGGAGAAGGTTCGGAACGACCAGCCATGCCGCGACCCGCCGAGAGCAAAGGCCTGGAGGGTGGTCGCGCTCGACAGCGCGACGAGAGCCGGGTCGACCAGCGCTCTCGAGAAATCGTATCCTTCTTCGAGCAGACGACCAATCAGGATCTGTTGGCGCTCGATGCGGTCGAGATCGGGAAGCCGGGGTTGCTTGTCGGCGCTACGCCTCGCGCCAATCCACTGGTGGATCCGCTCACCGGCGAGAGTCTCTTCCGGAGGATCGAACTCCACCAGCTTGGCGCCGTCCTCCAGTCTTTGGGTCGGCTCGAGCGGGTACCAGAACCGCATCGGCCGGTCGACCGGCACCGTGACGCGGAGTCCGAGCAGCGCCTGCTCCACGGCGGACCGGAGCAGGACGACGCTCGACTCGGCGGGAAGCCCGAGATCCCGGATCGCCGCGATGAGGAGTTGGTGCCCGCCGCGGCCGAACGCCTCGTTGATCCGATCCCCTACGACGTCGGACCAGAGGTCGCGGGGAATCCAGACCAGCCTTCGACGGCGGGGTTCGATGACCACGATGTTGTCGGTCCGCGCCGCCCAGCTGTCGCGGTCCATCACCCCGATGACGGTTGCCGCCGCCCTACGCTTCTGCCGCCAATGCGCGATCCAGCCCAGCCCGAGCCCCCCGGCCATCGTCGGACATCTCTCACCGATCGCGATCTTTGCTTGAAGGGTTGAAGGTATTCCCCGCGTTCCACCCGGTCAAACCAGAAACCCCAAAACGACCGCACACGGTCCCGGCTGGCGTCACGACGGCTGAGGTGGCGTTCGCGTGATCTCCGGCAGCTCGGCAATCGCCTCGAGCTGCTTGCGGCTCACGTCGGCGAGCCGGCCCGGTGCACCCGCGCGACAGGGCCGTCGAGTCCTTGACGGCGGCAAGGCCGCCGGCGGTGATGTCGGCGACCACCACGCGACGGTCCTGCCCATCATGCGAGCGGCGCACCAGCCCCCGCGCCTCCAACCGGTCCACTACTTCGCCAGGGTGCTGCAGTTGGTGAGCTGGCGTCGCGTGCGTGATGGCGAGGGTGTCATTCAGGAAGCACTACTAAATCGATGTGCGGAGCCCTGCCGCGCTAGCCCCGGGACCGCAGCCTGGGGCCGATGCGCAGCTCGCGGCCCTCTTGCGACAGAAGAACATCCGCCACCGGGCGCGCGTCCGGCGAGGGGGGCCGGTGCATCGCCCACCAACGTTCCGCTCGCTCGGCCGTCCAGGCCGATGCCAGGGGGACGGCGTTGAGCCGAGTGCTCACCACCTCCGCGCTGGGCGGACGGCGAGTCGGGTCCTTCTCCAGACATTCCATGAGCAGGTCCTCGAGCGGACCCGGGATGGGCCACTCGACCCGGAGCGACGGCCGCGGCGGTGGGGTGTGCGCGTGATGGACCATCACCTGGATGGCGTTCTCTCCCTCGAAGACCAGCTTCCCGGTGAGCAGCCAGTACGCGACGCAGCCCAGAGCGTACAGGTCAACCCGGTGATCGGTGACGGCGTCGCCGAGCACGGCCTCCGGCGCCATGAACGCCGGGGTGCCGCTTGTGCTGCCCTCGGTGCTGAGCTTTGCGACCGCATCGTCCTCCGCCCGCCGCGCGGTGTCGAGCTTGACCAGACCGAAGTCGAGCACTTTGACGAAATCGAATGTCGTTCCCGCGCGACTGACCACCACGTTCGCCGGCTTGATGTCGCGGTGCACCAGGCCATTCCCGTGCGCGTCGAGGAGCGAGGAGCAGACCTGGCGTAGGATGTGGACGGCCCGCTCGGCAGGCACTGGCCCGTGCTGCCTGACCAAGGTGTCGAGATCGAGGCCATCCAGCAGCTCCATCACATAGTACAGCCTGCCATCCTCGGTGGCGCCGAAGTCGTAGAGCTGCACGGTGTGCGGGGACTTGAGGGCGGCGGTGGCCCGCGCTTCGCGCTCGAAGCGGCGCATGAGCAGCGCCGGATCGACTGACATCGCTTCCAGCGCCCGCGGGCGGATGAGCTTGATCGCCGCGGGCCGGATCAGCAGACGGTGCCGCGCGCGCCAGACCTCGCCCATACCGCCGCCACCGATTTTGTCCTCGAGCACGTACTGTCCGAGCTCATTCGCTTCGGCAACCTGCTGCCGGAGTCCGTACAGGACGCGCGAAACAATGGTGGCCAACGTGGTCCCCAGGACGCTCCAGAGGACGGTGTTGAGGGTCATATGCAGCTTCTGAAATCCCGGGGTGAATCCGGGCAGGAGCTGCGTCGGGTGATGGCGCGCGATGCAGACGATAACGGTGGGGACGAAGGCGAGGGCCGAGAGGACCATCGTTCGGCTCGGCCTCGAGGGCACCAGGATCGCGCGGACCATCACGGTGACCATCAGGGCCAGCAGCGTCTGCAGGATCTGCCCCTCATCCCGCAGCGTCATGAGCGACAGGAAACCGCCGGCCACGACAATGCTGATGGCATCGAGGGCACCCAGGCTCCACCGCGAGAGCCGGGCCCGGCTGGCCAGCAACCAGAGCAAGCCCATCGTCGAGCTGGCGCAGAGGTGCCCGAGCGCAACCGGCCCGCGTACCACCGCGACGAAGGAGGCGCCGCCGACGAGCACCATGCTGGCGAGGAGGAAGAGATAGAATCCGAAGGAGACCAGGAAGAGCGTCTTGCCGAGCAGCGCCAAGCGCTCCCGCAGGAAGTCCAACCCGCTGGACGTGTCGAGTCCCCGCTCGAGCACGGCACGAGTCCCCGACGCGGTGGGCCGGGTCGGCGATGCGGAGTTACGGAACGGGGTCGTCGTCATTGGCTCATGTCGCCGTGTCGTGGATGGTCGTCTGAGACTGATCGTCACATGCCTTCAACGCAAGTCCTCCGCGCGAACGTCCGAGCCCTTAACCCCGACCGTGGGCGCATCGACGGTGGCCCTTGTCCGCGCGCCGACCCGACTCCACGCACCGGCGCAGGCCGAGCCTCGCGGCGGCGGCGTGCGAGGAAACACTCGCTCTTCCCTCCGCTCGTCTGCCCATCCGGCAGTGATCCAGGCCACACCAGGCATGCGGTCTACGGAACTGACTTTTCAGGCCGGATTGCCTAACCATGACTGGGATCAGGACACACGCACTCTGGAGGAGACGATGACGCGAGTCTTAGCCATCACCTTTGCGGCTCTAGTGGGATTCGGCGCGCCTATCCCGCGCGGTACCGACATTCCGGTCACAGTGGACCAGAACATTCCCGTCAAGCGGGAGAAGTTCGGCGAATCGTTCGATGCCCACGTTACTCGTGATGTGACAGTGAACGGAAAGATCGTGATTCCGCAGGGAGCCCCGGCGCAAGTGAAGTTGGTGGAAAGTGCCGAGAAGTCTGATGCGGCGACGCTTCAGCTGTCGAAGGTCCGAGTCAATGGCGAGATGAGGGATGTAGCGACCGAGAATGCGAAGACCGATACCGAGAAGTCCGGTCTCGACATGAAGGAGCGGACGGCGGTTGGTGCGGCGGCGGGCGCCGTAGTCGGCGCAATCACTGGCGCGGGCGTCCTCAAGGGAGCGATAGTGGGCGCGGGCGGCGGTCTTGCCTGGAGCCTGCTGGACAAGAACCGCGAAGTGCACGACGGCACCCCACTGCGGTTCTCGCTACAGCATGAGCTGAACGTTCGGTAGCCTTGCGACACTTCGGGCAATCGCACCTATAGGGGTCGAGAGGCCATTCGCACTCTCGGCCCCTATTCGCTTCTTACCCGGGCCGGTGCGAACGTTGCCGCTTGCGCTCAGCGAGGGATTGTGTATGATGATCATCATATGAAACCATCTACCCCCAGTCGCAAGGAAGCCACGCACGAACGCATCGTCGAGGTTGCCGCGCGCGCCAGCAGACGCTGCAGGCAATGCTGCGGACCTACCTATCGAAGGCGCACGTCGAGGGCGTGGAGAACGGCTGCGCCGTTGCCGCGCTCGGCTCGGAGATGCCCCGCCAGTCGCCCAAGGTGCGCCGGGCCGCCACGCGCCGCATCAAGGAGATGATCGACCTGGTGGCTCGCCAGTCGCCCGATTGGGGGCAGCCGGGTGCGCACAAGCACGCGCTCGTCACCGTGGCTACGATGGTCGGCGCGCTGGTACTGGCTCGCGCCGTCGACGACACCAAGCTTTCGGACGATCTGCGGGAAGCGGCCCTCACCCACCTCGCCCACACCCAGGACTGACGTCACATGAATCCGCCGGCCTCTAGTTCGAGCAGAGATATGATGAGCGTCATATTAAATGGCAGAACTGAGTTCCTGCCCACCACCCACGGAAAGGCATGTCCATGAAGATCGAAGGCTCCGTCGCGCTCGTTACGGGCGCCTCGTCAGGTATCGGCGAAGCCACGGCGACTCGGCTCGCTGCGGCAGGCTACAAGGTCTACGGCACCAGCAGACGCGGAGCCCAGGCGGGCCGGCGATCGTTCGAGATGCTGCCTCTCGACGTGACCAGCGATGAATCGGTCGAAGCCGTGGTCCGCGAAGCGATGCGGCTGGAAGGACGCATCGACCTGCTCGTGAACAATGCCGGCTTCAGCGTCGCCCCCGCCGGAGCGGAAGAGAGCTCGATGGAGCAGGCCCGTTCGATCTTCGATACGAATTTCTTCGGGATCGTCCGGATGACGCGTGCCGTCGTGCCCCACATGCGACAGCAGGGGGCCGGTCGCATCATCAACATCGGTTCGATCCTGGGTTTCCTGCCGAGGCCGTACAATGCGCTCTATGCCGCAACCAAGCACGCGGTCGAAGGCTATTCGGAATCGCTCGACCATGAGGTCCGCACGAGGGGCGTCCGCGTCTCGGTCATCGAGCCCGGGTACACGAAGACGCAATTCGACGCGAATCTGCTGGAAGCTGATTCGAAGCTCGATGAGTACCGCGAGGTTCGCGCGGCCTTGGGCCAGCAGCTGAAGGACGCGCTCGCAGCGGCAGACGAGCCGGGCGTCGTGGCCGACGTCGTACTGGAGGCTGCCACCGCGGCTCGCCCGAAACTCAGATACACAGCCGGTGGCGGAGCGGGCCGGCTGCGATTGATTCGCAGATTTGCACCCGCTGGGATGGTGGACGCTCGGATTCGAAAAGAGTTGCAGCTCGATGCGCTGACCGCGTCGCTGTCTCCCACTCCGGTTCTAGCCAAGTAGTCCACCCACGGAAGTGGGGTCCTGGCTGGACCCGAGCCGCGAGGGCAGGCCCAAAGAAGAGCCCGGCGTTCTCACGCTGGGCGCTGCCCATCATGGGCTCGAGCCGAAGGCGGCCGAAGGCCCACCAGGACCCTCCTGATCCGAAGGGCCGCCGTAATCTCTCGAATTCCGGCAACTTGCCGACCTCTACGCGAGTTCGTGTCACCCGCTGCCGGAGCTTGCCGGCTTTCATGCCGGACTTTGCCGTCCTTTTACTCTCTCAAATGTCGGAGTCTGCGAGTCGAGTAGCGCCTTCCAACCTTACCGGGCGGACCACTGGTCAGGCCGCTGAGCCGGTGCTCGGCCATCGTGCCGAGCCCGACGCTTGACAGCCGCAAGTCATGTCCTTGTATGTTCTGTGGCAGACTCATCGTCACCAACCACGCCACACACCCGCCGCGGGCACGCCTCATCATGGACACGGCCACAATCCTTCATGCAGACCTGGACGCGTTCTACGCCTCGGTCGAACAGATGCTCGACCCGTCCCTCAAGGGGAAGCCGATCGCGGTCGGCGGTGGCGTGGTGCTCGCGGCGTCCTACGAAGCGAAGGCCTTCGGCGTCCACGGCGGCATGCCGGGTCGGCGGGCGCGAGAGCTTTGCCCCGACCTGGTCTTCGTCGGCGGGCACTTCAAGGAGTACCAACGGCTCGGCGACGCCGCGATAAGGGTACTGGGCGACTTCACGCCGCTGGTCGAGCGGATCTCCATCGACGAGGCTTTCGCCGACGTCGCAGGGTGCACGCACCTCTTCGGCACGCCGGCCGAGATCGCCGCAGCGATCCGGCGCCGGGTGCGCGACGCACTGGCCCTTCCCATCTCCGTCGGCGTCGCCAGCACAAAACACCTCGCCAAGATCGCCTCGCAGGTCGCCAAGCCCGACGGGCTGGTTGTTGTCGACCCTGGGACCGAGCTCGCCTTCCTTCATGATTTGCCGGTGGAGATGATGTGGGGCGTCGGCCCGGCGACCAGCGTGCGACTCGCCGAAAGCGGCATCGCGACCATCGGCGACCTGGCGAGGAGCTCCCCAGGCGCGATTGCCCGGCTTCTCGGCCGTGCCGCGGGCGAGAGGCTGACCGCCCTCGCCTGGAATCGCGATCCTCGCGCCATCCGGCCCCATGTCCGTGCACGCTCGGTCGGAGCGCAATCGGCGCTCGGCCGAAGGCCCGCCGAGGACCGGGTCATCCGCCGGACGCTCCGCCACCTTGCCGACCGGGTCGGCTCGCGCCTGCGGGCTAGGGCCAAGTCCGGGCGGACCGTGACGGTGCGGGTGCGCTTCGGCGACCTCCGCTCAGTGACCCACGCAGTGACGCTGCCGCAACCCGTCGCCGCGACTGCCATCCTCGCGGAGATCGCTGAGGACCTGGTACAAGCCGTCCTCAGGAGCCATCCCGAAGAGCGCGCGATCTCCCTGCTTGCCATCTCGGTATCACATATCGAGGAGCAGCCGGTGGTGCAGCTCGATTTGCCGCTCGGCCTCGCCGACGAGGCGCGGCGCCCGGGCGCCAGGAGGGGGATGGTGCACCTCCTCGCGGACCGCGCCATCGACGCGATCCGTGACCGTTTCGGCCGGGAGTCCGTCGGCTACGCCTCGGTCGCACTCGACGCCCGCCGCTCCGTCCCCGACGCCTTCCGCGAGCTGGCGGAGCGGGAGTTGTAGGGTCCGACCGGAGTTATTCCGGGTACTCGTCCTTCCGCCAGGAACGTGGCTCGCTGGGTTGGACTTTCGGCGTTCGCTCGAGCAGGAAGCTGTAGTAGGGCGCGACGAACGGGTCGGGCGCCGTCACCGTGTAGGTGTGGTAGACCGTCCCGTTCTCGCGTGCAAAGGCGATCCAGCCCGGGGTCTCGCGCAGGCCGTCCTTGAGTGCGGCCCCGATCTGGCCTGACCACTCCTGGAGCCAGCCGGGCGGGTGCTCGATCATTTCCTTGACCTCGGGAACCTGCTGCGCCTGCTCCGGGGTGATCGCAAGGCCGAAGTCAAAGGCGAACTCCGTGTTGTAGGTGGAGACGTAGGGGAACTGCCAGCCCATCCGCCGCTTGTAGGCGGTCAGCCGCTCGATCGGTGCCCGCGAGAAGCAGAGCAGCGTCACGTCGCGATGGTTCAGGTGGATGAGCGAGCCGTCGAGCCCGTCGCCCAGACTGGTACAGCCGGGGCAGGCGCCGAGCGTGTAGTCGGGGCCGAACATGATGTTGTAGGCGAGTAGCTGTGAGCGGCCGTCGAAGAGCTCGGCGAGGGTCTTCTTCCCGTCCTCGGTGTCGAACTCGTACTTCTTCTCTACCGGGACCCACGGGAGTTCGTGACGCTTTTTCACGATTTCCTTGTTCCCCTCAGCCTGCACGGCTTCGAGCTTGGCGAGCTCGCCCCGGGCGGCCAACCACTCTTCACGGGTTCCGGTTATGTGATGGGTCGGCTGTTGTATCATCGTTTCGTTCCTTATCGAACAAGATCGCGAATGTACAACCTAACGCTCGGCGCGTTACCTCCCGACATGCTTTGGCGCGCCGATTTGGAGCTTAGGAACGAGCGGGATCTGCCACAAGAGCCAACTGCGCGTGGATTGTCCAGGCCAATTGGTTGGATACCCACAATCTTTACGTCGTCGGCGCCTTCGCATCCAATCTCACAGTTGCACTATTCGGGCACAGGCAACGACACAAATAGGCAAAGCGCCGTCACCGGGAAATCCGATGCGGCGCCTTGAGTTGCCCCTCCTGGGCTCGGACGCGAAGCGCGAGCCCCAAGAAAAAGGCCGGCGCTGTGGCGCCGGCCATTGCCCCTCCTGGGCTCGAACCAGGACTCTCCTGATCCAGAGTCACTCGGAGGGAATGACCTAAACCGACAAGATGTCGGCTTTCGAGGGAGATCCGGGCGTCCGTGCCACTTCCTTGCAGACCGATGCCGGACTTTGACGGGAGAAACTGACCCAAACTGACCCCCCACAGCAACAGCTTCACGTTCCACCGTTGGTTGTGCGCCAGAAAGGACCGGACGCTTTCGACAGTCACTTCTTCCTTTGAATGCCAATGCGTGACCGACCCAAGGAAAGGGTGGCCCAAATTTCAAGCTCCTCATCCGTGAGCCGCGCTAGCCATTCAAGGAGGCGCCGTGCAAGAGTCTGTGAACGGATGTAGCTCTGCACGTAGCGATCGAACTTTGGTGTCGGCTGCCCAGGTTCGAGACTCGTGCCTTCGACACGCATCCAACCGTTCTTTGTGGCGATCGGTCCCGCCTCTCGGTACTTGGCTTTGTGGTCGTAAGGACCAAGGGGCTTCTCTGGGTGCCCCGTGAATACCCCGAGCCTCAGGGCCTGTTCGAGAATGTAGGCGACTTTCTGCGCTGCCAGCCGTGTCACACGCTCCCGCCGAGGGCGAAGGACTCTGTGTTCGTCTCTGTGCGCGTAGCGCACGGAACCAGTCCCTCACGCACCTTTTTCCCGCCAGTGCCCACCAACGCACGTATTCAGAATCACTCCATTGTCCGCGCCGAAGAGAACGGCCTCCAGCAGGTGGTCCACATCGCAATCGGCGAGGGTTGCATGATTCAGGTCTATGACGGCAAAGTCCGCCCAAAGCCCCTTCTCGATCAACCCGGCGCTCAGCCCGAGTGCGCGAGCGCCTCCGACGGTCCCTGCCCGGAGCACGCTGAGAGCTGCGCGCCCATCACGGTCCGCGAGTGGCCCACGCGACTCGCTCCTCAATCGCTGGCCGTACTCGAGCCACCGCATCTCCTCGAGCAGCGAAATACGTGCATTGGAATCGGTCCCCAAGCACACCTGATCGCGAAGAAAGGACGTAGGCACCAGCGATGGTAACCCATCACCCAGGTTCGCTTCGGTCAGGGGGCACACGCACACGGTTCCGCCAGCGCCCACAAACTGCATGAGGTCGTCAGGTGCGGTATGCGTACAGTGAACGGCGGTGAGATTACCATCGATATGCAGCGTTTGATTCAGGATCTGCATGGGTCGGCGACCGTAGGCTGCGACGCATTCCTCAATCTCACGGCGCTGCTCTTCGACGTGGATGTGAAACGGAAGGTGCCGACGGCGAGACTCTTCGTGGAGGGAAACAATGTCCTCCACTCTCGCTGCGCGAATGCTGTGGGCGACAACACCGAGGCTTTGCGTGCGCCCGTCGATCCCCCTCCCGAGCCGATCCATGTGCTCCCAATAGCGCTGGGGGCCGTAGGAGCGGAAGCGACGTTGGGCCCCAGTTAAGGCGCGCCCGATGCTCCCTGTCGTGTAGTAGGCATTCAGCAAGACGATTCGGATTCCAATACGCGCCGCCGCCGCCAAGACGACCCTGTCCAGAGCGTAGTCTGCCTCCTCCGTCGAGTGATGGAGATAGTGAAACTCCCCTACCGCAGTGATGCCAGCATCGCGCATTTCACGGAATGCCTGCTCGCAAAGACGCGAAAGCTGCCGGGCATCGAGAGTCTTCACCAACCCATACATGGCTTCACGCCAAGTCCAGAAGCTCCCAGCCCCCTCGGGAAAGCGTTCGCCGCGACCCCGAAGCCCACGCTGAAATGCATGGGAATGGGCGTTCACAAACCCCGGCACGAGCGCCGCCTTCGTGAGTCGCCGGGTTGGCGTGAGCTTTAAGCGCCCGATGTCTCCGATCCGGCCGTCGACATCCACGACAATTTGCAGCCCGGATTCGAACTGGCTACCAGTCCACGTCCAATCAGCCTCGAGGACTTGAGGAGCGCTCATGTGCGTGGCCTCGGCCGGCAATAGGTCAGGCCCTGTGCTCACGCATTGGAAGACGGATGCCCTGTGCTTCTGCTGTGGCGACGGCACTGTCGTAACCCGCATCGGCATGGCGCAAGACACCCATTCCCGGATCATTGGTGAGTACCCTCTCGAGCCTGGTACGCATTTCAGCGGTGCCATCCGCCACGATGACCTGCCCGGCGTGGAGCGAATTGCCCATCCCTACTCCCCCACCATGGTGAAACGAGACCCAGGACGCGCCGCTCGCCACGTTCACCAGAGCATTCAGGATCGGCCAGTCGGCAATCGCGTCGCTGCCGTCCAGCATCGCTTCGGTCTCGCGAAAGGGTGACGCCACGCTGCCGGTGTCCAGGTGGTCGCGGCCGATGACGATTGGCGCCGAGAGCTCGCCGGAGGCGACCAAGTCGTTGAGCGCCATGCCGAACCGCGCTCGCTCCCCCTGGCCCAGCCAACAGATCCGCGCGGGGAGGCCTTGGAAGGCAACGCGCTCGCGTGCGAGGGTGATCCACCGCCGCAGGTGGTCGTCCCCGGGGAAAAGCTCGAGGATCAACTCATCACTTCGGTAGATGTCTTGCGGATCCCCCGACAACGCGACCCATCGGAAGGGCCCCTTCCCCTCACAGAACAGCGGCCGGATGTAGGCAGGCACGAAGCCGGGAAAATCGAAGGCCTCCGCCAATCCAGCATCGTGAGCCACGGTGCGCAGGTTGTTGCCGTAATCGAAGGTGATCGCACCCCGCGCCCGGAGCCCCAGCATGGCGCGCACGTGCTGGACGATAGAGGCAGTAGCGCTGGCGACGTACTGAGCCGGATCGGTCTCGCGTAGAACACGGGCGTCTTCCAGGGTGAGCCCGGCGGGTACGTAGCCGTTGAGCGTGTCGTGCGCACTGGTTTGGTCGGTGAGCACATCGGGGATGATGCCTCGGCGGAGTAGCTCGGGCAGAACCTCGGCTGCGTTACCCACCAAGCCGACCGACAGGGCCGCGCCCCGGGATTTGGCGTCCGCGATCCAGCGCAGCGCCTCGTCGAGGCTCCAGGTCATCCGGTCGCAATACCGCGTGGCCACCCGCTTTTCGATGCGGCTGGGGTCGACTTCAATGCCGAGAAAAGCGGCGCCCTGCATGGTGGCGGCGAGAGGTTGAGCGCCTCCCATGCCGCCGAGGCCGGCCGTCACCACCAGTCGACCGGCGAGCGAACCGCCGAAGTGCTGCCGCGCGACTGCGCCGAACGTCTCGTAGGTGCCTTGCAGAATTCCTTGCGAGCCGATGTAGATCCACGAGCCGGCCGTCATCTGGCCGTACATCATCAGGCCTTGGCGCTCCAGCTCACGGAACACGTCCCAGTTGGCAAACCGTCCAACCAGGTTGCTGTTGGCGATGAGCACCCGAGGCGCGCTCCGATGGGTGCGCAAGACGCCTACCGGTTTCCCGCTTTGGATCAAAAGCGTCTCATCATCCTCGAGCTCACGCAGGCAAGCAACGATCGCCTCGAAGCACTCCCAGTTGCGCGCCGCGCGTCCGGTCCCACCGTACACCACCAGATCTTCCGGCCGTTCCGCCACCTCGGGGTCCAGGTTGTTCAGTAGCATGCGAAGCGCGGCCTCTTGCTGCCACCCCTTAGCGGACAGGGTGGCGCCCCGCGGCGCCGAAATGGCGTTTCGGGCATAGCCCGTCGTCATGAGGCTCCCTTCCACGGAAACGAGTTGAGCCTAGTGGTGAACGACTGGGGGCCCAGACGCTGCCGAGGACGTCGCCTCGGCCGCCTCGACGGCGATGGCAGCGAAGGCGCCGGTCTTCACCGTCCCGCGCAATGCCTCGATGTCGCCCGTGAGAACCCGATCACCGTCGAGCGGGGCGACGTGCAGGCGCACGACCTCATAGGCGCGCTTGACCCCACGTCCCGGTTGTAGCGGCCGGAGGAATTCCAAGGCCTGCGCACCGCAGAGCAGTTCTAGCGCCAGGACGTATTCGAGACACTCGACGGTGCGCCGAACCTTCCGGCCGGCCGTGAATCCCATAGAGACATGGTCTTCCTTGTTGCCGCTTGTCGGGACCGAGTCCACGCTCGCGGGGTGGGCCAGGACTTTCATCTCCGCAAGCAGGTCGGCTGCAGCGAGCTGGGTGATCATGAGACCTGATTGAATTCCGGGATCCCGCGCGAGAAAGCCAGGAAGCTCGGAGAGATCAGGGTTGAGGAGTCGCTCGATTCGCCGTTCGCTGATGCTGGCGACGTCCGTGAGCGCGATGGCCAGGAAATCTGCCGCCTGAGCCACGACCTGCGCGTGGAAATTCCCAGCGCTCACGACCAGGTCCTGCTCAGGGAAAATCAAGGGGTTGTCGGTGGCACTATTGATCTCGACCTCGATGATTCCGCGTACGTAGCGTAGAACCTCGCGTGCCGCCCCGTGTACCTGGGGCATACAGCGAAGCGAATACGCGTCCTGCACCCGGGGATCGTTGTAGCGGTGGGATTCGCGAATCTCTGAATCGACCAAGAGGGACCACAAGCGCTGGGCGCTCGTAATCTGTCCCGCGTGTGGCCTTGCTCGATGGATCTCCGGCCGGAAGGGCTCCGGTGTGCCGCGCAGTCCTTCTAAGGTCATCGCGCCGGCAACCTCTGCGGTGTCGAGCAGCTGCTCGGCTCCGAGCAGGGCGAGCAGGGTCAGGCCTGTCGTGCCCTGCGTGCCATTGATGAGTGCCAGGCCTTCCTTCTCCACCAATCGCAATGGCTTGAGGCCCGCCGTCGCCAGGGCCTCGGCTGCTGGGACGGTGGTGCCCTCCACCTCCATTTCGCCTTCGCCGATCAAGGCCAACGCGACATGGGCAAGTGGCGCGAGGTCCCCGCTCGCGCCCACTGAGCCAACCTCCGGAACGATTGGGTGCATGCCGCGACGGAGAAACTCCAGGAGCCGCTCGACGAGCTCCACACGGCATCCCGAATTGCCATGCGCAAGGGCGTTCGCGCGGAGGAGCATGATCGCGCGGACCTCGCGGGTGCTGAGCCGCTGGCCGAGGCCGCTCGAGTGGCTTCGTATCAGGTTGAGCTGGAGCTCACTCCGGCGTGCAGGAGCGATGAACACTTCGGATAGACGGCCAAATCCCGTGGTCACGCCGTAGATTCGCTCGTTGCGAGCGAGGAGCATCTCGATGTACGCACGTGAGCCCTCCATGCGCGCACGTGCGCTCTCCGCCAGGGTGAGACCTGTCTCAATCCCATCAACTACGAGCGCCACCTCCTCCAGGGTCAGGTGTTGCCCATCCAGCGTGATCATCAGGTCCTCGGCGGTGGCGAGCGGTCAGACTGCGGTTACCGCAGCGTCTCAAGTGCGGCGCGGATGTCGGCGATGGCGGTGGTACGCTCGTCGTCGGAACGGATGCCTTGCAACGAGCCCTCGACGAACTCCTCGAAGATGAGGTGGGAGAGCCGCTCAATAGCCGCCCGAATGGAAGAGATCTGCATGAGGATTTCCAGCGGCTCGCGGTCCTCGGCGATCAACTTCTTGAGCGAGCGCACGTGCCCTTCGATCCCAGAGATCCGATGAATCAGCTGCTGCTCATTCCCAGCGAAGTGAGGCATGGGTCTCCCGATCACGGCAGAGTGTCAGAATGGTGTCGAGGGGCAGCAGTCGCAGAAACGGCGCCTACTTAGGGTAGCTGTCTGGCACTTTTGTGGCAACCCCTCCCCCCTGGGGGTGGTCCATTAAGCCCAAAGTGACCGTATAATGGGACATTTCTTACCACATGCAGCTATTGACAAGGCCGATTCTTGGCACAATGATAGACCCACCCCCACCCCGGGGGGGGCCTCCAACAGACTTATAATCACTTCTCGAGTTCGATAGACCGCAGGACAGCGCTTTCGGGTGACCAGTAGCCGAGGGCTTCTCTTCAGGAGGCAGACGATGCGACGCCAAGTAAGCGTGGTGGTCACCCTGTTGGCTTTCCTGACCTCCGCCCTCGCGGCCCAGGGATCGAGCGGGGTGCGGGGAGTGGTCCTAAACCAGCAGACGAGCAGTCCGGTCGCCGGAGCCTTGGTCTTGTTGCGAGAGGTCAACCTCCGGAGCCAGACGAACGACAATGGCCAGTTTACCCTGGCCAATGTCCCTACCGGCGAATATACCGTGGCGGTCACGTCGATCGGGTTCACCCCACTGACGACACGAGTCCGCGTGACTGCGGGAGCAACCGCCGAGCTCACGCTCAGGCTAAGCCCGGCCGCCGTCAACCTTCGGGATTTGGTCGTCACCGCTTCGAAGACGGAGACCGAGCGTCGCGACGTGCCGGCGGCGGTTTCAGTCGTGACCGGCGAGGACCTCCAGCATCGCGGCGTCACCAACTTCAGCGAAGCGGTGCACACCGCGCCGGGGGTGTCAGTGGGAGCTTTCGGCGAAAACTTCAACTCCGTGCAGCTGCGCGGCCTGCCACGCTTCGGCAACGAGAACGAGGCGGTGCTCATTCTGCTCGACGGGGTACCCCAAACCGACGCCAGGAACAGCGCGCAGCTCCTGACCCTTCCGATCGAGAATATTGATCGGATCGAGGTCGTGAAGGGACCCAACTCGGCCATCTACGGCCGCACAGCCATCGGCGGCGTGGTGAACATCATCACCAAGGATCCGGGAGCCGATCCCGCAGTCCGCGCGCGGTTCGAGGGTGGCCAGTGGAATTACGTCCACGCTGACCTCACCGCCAGCGGGCCGCTCACGGCCGGCGGGAGCAGCGGCTATCTCCTGTCGTGGATGGGCGAGCGCCATGAGAGCTTTCACGACGTAAACCCGATCAACCGCCGGCAGTCCTCCCTGTTCGGGAAGTTCACAAGTGCGCTCGATCGCGCAACCCACTTCGTTGCCTCGGTGAACTACGTGACAAACCGCGGCGGAACGGCCGCGGGCGATCCCCTGGTGGACGGCCAGGTTCTCTCCGACATCGATCCCACGTTCTCCCGGTTCACCAACCTGAACCTGCCGCAGGCCGAGTACAACGAGGAGCATGTCCGTGCGATGGGCAAGATCGGCCGGGACTTGGGCCCCGGAATCAATCTCACGAACACATTCGGCTATCGTCACAGCCTCTACAACTTCATCGATGACGGTGATTTCCTGACACCGCCAACGGCGACGTCGGACACGGTCATCCTCTTCCCCTTCACCCGACCGCGGGAGGAGAACGCCTATTTCGATGACCTTCGTCTCGAGGTCAATGCGGGGCCGGAGCGGTTCCGCCACCGGGTTCTCCTCGGAGGTACCCTGGACCGGAACACCGGCCAGGTGGGCACTGAGTTCCCGTTTACGGACAGCATCAGCGGCGGCGTTCCGATCAGTTACCGGAATCCCGTCTACCCTCCCGATGACGCGTTCCAGATCCTCGACCGGGGCTCGAGGTCTTACGCCGGCTCGTTCTACGGGGTGTACCTGCAGGACGAGATCGTCGTTGCCCGGCGCCTGCGCCTGACCCTCGGGGGGCGGTACGATGACAACCGCGTCAGCGCGCTTCCCAGCGATGGGACCGAGATAAAGGCGACCTTCCACAAGTTCAGCCCCAAGGTCGGGGCAAGCTACAGGCTCATCGACTCAGATGATCCAATCGCCCCGCAGCTCAGCGTGTACGCGCAGTACTCACGGGCGTTCAAGCCGCCCCGGGCGCCGGCGGATCTATCGGTCGCCCTGGACCCTGCCAATCCGCTCAAGCCGGAGAACATCACCAACTACGAGGGCGGGCTTAAGGCCACGGTACTTCAGGGACGTCTAGCGCTCGAGGCCTCCGCATTCGACATGCTGCGGGACGGCATCCCCGTGCTCCTCCGGGTCGGCACCGGTCTGGACTTCAGGGAGACCAACGGGGGCAAGCAGCGTTTCAAGGGCATCGAGCTCGGAGCCGTGGTCCGGCCGATCCCGACCCTCTCGCTGCATGCGAACTACGCCTTCTACGACGGCAAGTACGAAGACTTCAAGATCCTCGACGCCGACAACAACCCGGTTGACCTGAGCGGCCTCCGGGTCAACCTCTCGCCTCGGGACATGCTGGACGTGGGCGGCACGTACGACCTCGGCCGGGGCCTGGGCATCACGCTGGCGGGCAACTACGAGGGCAACAAGGCGTTGGATCCGAAGAACACGTACTTCCTCGACTCCTATTTCACGTTGGATGGCCGAGTGAGTTGGGTGTGGAGGAACTACACCTTCGCCGTGTCGGCGAAGAACATCTTCGACACCAAGTACGCGACCGACGGTGAGATCACCGATCCGCTCTACATCTTTCCGGGGCCACCCCGGCGGATCATTGCCGAATTCGGGGCAGCGTTCTAACGAGGCTCCAGGTGACCGGCGGATTCCCGAACAACGTAGAGGCAGATCATGCGGTGTAACCCTGGTCGCTGGACGACGGGATCGTTTGTCCTGCTAGTCGCGACCGCCTCCGCGCTCTGGAGCCAGGAACCGGGCTCGATCCGGGGAACGGTTGTCGACGGCCAGAGTCACGGCGCGCTCGCCAACGCGTCAATCAAGGTTCAGGGCACAACCCTCTCCACACTATCGAGCCCGGAAGGCACGTTCGCGCTGACAGACGTGCCATCTGGCACCCGCACCGTCGTAGCGACCTCGATCGGGTACCGGCCCGTGACGGTCAGTGTCGCGGTCAGATCGGGTGAGACCACGACGCTCGCCCTCGAGCTGCAGCCGGCGCTTTCGACACTGACCGAGCTCGTGGTCACCGCCAGCAAGGCGCCGACCGAGATCCGCGACGTTCCCGCGCCGGTTGAAGTCGTCTCGAGTGCGACGATCCAGCAAAGCGGTGCGAAGACCCTGATGCAGGCGGTCCAGAACACCGCGGGTGTCACCGATGCCTCGTTCGGTGAAAACTTTCAGTCGATTCAGCTCCGCGGCTTGCCCCGCCTCGGCAACGAGAACGAGACGGTGCTCATCCTCGTCGATGGGGTTCCCCAGACGGATGCGCGGAACAGCGCCCAGCTCATCACACTGCCGGTCGACATGATTGACCAGATCGAGGTCGTGAGAGGGCCCAACTCCGCTTTGTACGGCCGCACCGCGGTAGGTGGCGTCGTCAACATTCTGACTAAGAACCCAGGGCCAGAGCACACCTTCGGCGTCGACCTTCAGACCGGAGCGTTCGGCTATATCCGGGGGTCTGGCTCCGCCGGCGGCCCGGTGGGAGACCGGAGCGGGTACTACCTGTCGTGGCTGGGGGACCGGCACCAGGGGTTCCAGACCCCCGCCATTTCCCGGCGGCTTTCGTCCCTCTTCGGGAAGTTCACGTCCTCACCAGACGCTCGGACACACATTACGCTCACCGCCAACTACGTCACCAACGAGGGCGGTACGCCGGCCCCGATCCCGATCGTCGGGGGAGCCCTCCTCTCGGACGTCGATCCGGGGTTCTCTCGCTATACCAACCTAAATCTGCCCTTCGCGCAGTACGATCAGAACAGCGTGCGGGGCACAGGCAAGATCACCCGCGATTTCGGCAGTGCGGTGAACCTCACGAACACCTTCGGCTACCGGCACGACAAATTTCACTTCGCGGATGACGGAGATGTACTCTCGCCTCCGGCCGCGGGTACAACGACCGTGATTCTTTTCCCGTTCACGCATCAGCGCGAAGAGAACGCGTATTACGACGATCTTCATCTCGAGGCAACGGTCGGCCCTGAGCGGCTTACCCAGCGCCTCATCGGCGGCGTCAGCTTCGAGCGAAACACCGGCGCGCGTAGCTCGTTGCTCCCCTTCAACGACTCGGCTAGCGGAGGGGTCCTGGTGGATTACCGTGCTCCCAGCTATCCCTCTCCATATGACCTCGTGGCCTTCGATATTGGGGGCAGCACGTACAACACAACGTTCTATGGTTTTTACGTTCAGGATGAGATCACGATCCGGCAGCGGCTCCACTTTTCACTGGGCGCGCGGTACGACATCAACGACTTGCGGTCGGCGCCGCTCGCGCCGGCCACGGGCGACCCGGTAAAGGGCACGTTCAAGAAGCTGAGCCCCAAGGCCGGAGTGAGCTACCGGTTGCTGAACGGTGAGCGGGCCACCTCCGCCAGCCTGAGCGTTTACGCCCAATACTCCCGGGCCTTTCTGCCGCCGATCGCCGCCATCGACCCCCAGTCGGTACGCACCAGCCCTCCCTCACCCGAGGACATTACCAACTACGAGATGGGGGTGAAGGGGAGCGTCCTGGGAGGGCGCCTCGACTTCGACGCCTCGGCCTTTTATTTGAAACGAGACGGCATTCCAATTCAGGTGCGTACCGGGGGCAACACTTTCGAGATCACGAACGGGGGCATCCAGAAGTTCCCCGGTTTCGAGGCGGGGCTCAACGGGCATGTCACCGCCGAGCTCTCACTCTGGGCCAAGTATGCCTACTACGGAGCGAAATTCGGGGACTTCCGCTTCGTTCAAGGAGGCAACGACGTCGATTACACCGGGAACCGGATCTCGCTGGCCCCGCGGAACGTCTTCGACGTCGGGACGAACGTAGCGAGTCCGCGCGGGCTCGGGCTCTTCCTGAACGGGCACTATGAGGGCGCCCGCTTCCTGGACGCCGCGAACACCTTCCTGCTGGGCTCGTACTTCCTCGTCAACGGCCGGGTGAGCTGGGCATGGCGGAGCTACACAGCGGCGCTGTCGGTGAACAACCTCTTCAATCGGGCCTACGAAACTGATGGCGATCTCAGCACGGCGCAGTTTGCCTTTCCTGGCTCCCGCCGCGCAATCGTGTTCGAGCTGGGTGCGGAGTTCTAAGCGACCGGCATCGAGGCACTTCTGACGGGAGCATCGGCGGTGGCCTTTCGGGGACGGATGTCGTGGAAGCGCGTGGACTACCTCGCGCATCGCTGGATCGGAATGCTTCTCGGCGGAATGGTGCTCACCTGGTTCCTGAGCGGCACCGTGCTCGCCTACTATCCGTGGCCGGCTCTCACCGAGTCACAAGAACTGGCCCTGCTCCAGCCCTTCGAGCCCGGATCATCGCTGGTAGGCTTCGCGGCTGCCCAGCGGGCCGCGGCCGACTTCCTGGCAGGACATCCGACCGTTGCACTTGGGCACTCGCCCATGCTCGTCGCCGGACGCCTGATGCGTTGGGGGGATGGCTTGGCGTATCAGCTCTGGGGGGAGCGGGACGGCCATTACACATCCTTGGCGCTCGTGGATGCGCGGCAGGGTACGTTGTTGTCGCCCCTCACTCCGGAGATGGCGACGGAGTCCGCGCGGCGTATCGCCGGGACGGCAAGCCACGTCGTGCAAGTCGATCTGCTGCAACGTGGCGATCACTACATGATGAACCGAGGGTACGCCTTTGAGTTCCCGGCGTATCGCGTCCGGTTCGACGACCCACATGCTACGGCCGTGTACGTTGGTCTCCGCGGAGGAACTCCCTTCGGCGTGGTCACGACGCTCACCCGCCTCACTACCTGGTTCGGTACCGTTCCACATTGGCTGTATTTCCAGTGGCTGCTCCAAGATCACGAAGGCCTGTGGATCGCCATTGGCATCTTCCTCCCCGCCGTTGCCGTGCTCCTGGCACTCACTGGCATCGTCCTCGGTTGGTCTCAGTTGTTTCCCCGGCGGAGACGCGGAGAATGGCGCCCGAGTCCTTACCGCGGTGTGTCGAAGTGGCATCACATCGCCGGGGTGGTCTTCGGATTGTTCGTGCTGGCCTGGGCGTTTAGTGGGGTTCTGCAAATGATCGGCGGCTCCAACCAGGCACGACCGGGACAGGCCGCCGGCAGCCGGGGCGGCGTGGTGGACTGGGGAGAGGTGCGGCTGAGCGAGGCCGAGGCCCTGGCGCGACTTCGCCAAGTCACAGACGTTGGCGCCGAGCCCGTCGCGATCGACTTCTATCAGTTCCAAGGACGGCCGGGCTTCGACGTGCACCTGTCTGACGGCCGTGAGTTCTGGGTGGACGCGGTGAGCGGCGCCGTGCGTGGCGAGCTGACCAGGCAGGCGGCCGAGGACGCGGGTCGCCGAGTGATGGGTGATACGTCACGTGTGCTGAGCGTCGAGCGCATCGCGAGCTATGACACCTACTACTACGCCCGACCCGGTCGCGAAATGCACCTCCCCGCCTGGCGGATCCGGTATGCCGACGCCGAGAATAGCGCGCTCTATCTGGACGCGGTCAACGGAACCCCAGTCGGATTCGTCGATCGCTCCGCCCGGCGCTCGAGGTGGCTCCGGGACGCGATCCATAGCTTCGATTACCCCGCGCTCAACAACCGGCGGCCACTGTGGGACTTTGTGATCCTTCCCTTCCTCCTGGCCGGCTCGGTCTCCGCCTTTACAGGAGTCTGGCTGCTGCTCCGACGGGTCAAGAAGTGGATCTGAACGCGAGCTCATGAATCTTCTCCACAACATCGCCCAGCTCGCCACCTGCCAGGAGGATGGTGGACAGGGCGACATACACGTCATCGCGGATGCCGCGCTGGTGTGGGATCGGGAGACCATCTGCTGGGTGGGCCCTCGTGTGGAGTTGCCCAGAGAGTACCGCGAGATCGAGCGCATGGATGCGGGTGGGAGCCTGGTAATTCCCGGGCTAGTCGACTGTCATACTCATCTGGCGTTTGGCGGGTGGCGGGAGGATGAGTTCGAGCAGGGAATTCGAGGACGCACGTACGGGGAGATCGCGGCCGAGGGCGGCGGCATCGCGCGCACAGTTCGGCTTACACGCGAGGCGCCGGAGCAGAATCTGGTTGAACGAGCCGCGGGATTTCTGCGCGAGATGCTTGCGCTCGGCATTACTACGGTCGAGTGTAAGAGCGGCTACGGCCTCGACCGGACAAACGAGCTCAAGCTGCTCCGGGTGTATCGCACGCTAGCGGAGTCACAGCCGGTCAGATTGGTCTCCACCTTTCTCGGGGGGCATGTCGTCCCACCGGAGCATCGAGCCGACCGCGCACGGTACCTGAGCCTGCTCGCAAACGAATTGATCCCCGAGGTGGCGCGGGAGGGTCTGGCCGCCTTCTGCGATGTGTTCGTGGAAGCGTCCGCCTTCACGGTGGACGAAGCGCGCCTGATCTTGCTCGCCGGGCGCGCCGCCGGGCTCGGCCTCAAGCTGCACGCCGATCAGCTTTCCTCAGGCGGCGGCGCGGAGCTGGCGGCCGATCTCGAGGCCACATCGGCGGATCATCTCGAGGCGGCCTCCGATGAGGGGATTGCCGCCATGGCACGGGCTGGGGTCGTCGCGGTGAGCCTGCCGCTGGCATCGCTGTACTTGAGGCAGCGGCCAATGCCCGCCCGTCGATTCATCGATGCCGGTGTCCCGGTGGCGGTCGCGACCGACTTCAATCCGGGCTCGGCACCCAGCAATCATCTTCCGCTCGCGCTCACCCTCGCCTGCATCATGCAGCAGATGACGCCCGCGGAAGCCCTCAAAGGCGCCACCAGCTACGCGGCTCGAGCGCTGGGGCTCGAATCACGGGTCGGCTCACTCGAAACCGGCAAGGCCGCCGATTTCGCGCTGATCGACGCACCCGACGTCAATCACTGGCTCTACCACTTCCGCCCGAACGCCTGCCGCGCGACGATCATCGGAGGAGTCACGACATGGGGACGAATAGGCTGACGCCATGACGATCGGTTCCCAAGACGGCGATGAGGTTCGGAGCCCATTGGAGCAGATTGTCGATGGAAACTTTCAACCGAACTCACAACACCTTCGCTGCTCGACCGGCATGCGTGGAACTGTCAGTGGACACGCCCCGCCCAGGTCTCGAGATCGCGGGCAGCAGTCGCGCCGAATTCAGAATGAAGGTTAGCTCCGACGCAACGTGGATGAAGGCGGCGACGAGTGGATTCAAGAACCCAAAGGCGGCGAGTCCGACTCCCACCGCATCAACCGCGAGCGTGCCGGCAAAGTTGAAGCGAATGATGCGTTGCGCACGCCGGGCTATCCGGACGGTCTCCACGAACCTCGAAAGGTCGTTCCCGAGGAGCACCACATCGGCGCTCTCTCGCGCGACATCGGTTCCCGAGCCCATGGCCACGCCGACGGACGCTTGCACGAGAGCAGGTGCGTCATTCACGCCATCACCCACCATCGCGACGATTCGACCACTGGAGGCGAGCCGGTGCACCGCCTCGACTTTCTGCTCGGGCAATAGATCCGCCTCGACCGCATCGACGTGGAGCTCGGCCGCGATCGCTTCCGCAACGGCACGGGCGTCGCCGGTCAGCAAGACTGTGCGAATGGCCATGCCCTTGAGTACGCGTACAGCGGTTGCCGCCTCGGGCCGCACGGCGTCCGCGATCAGGATCGTACCTAGCATGCGACCGCTGCGCGCGACCATCACTTCGGAAAACGCCTGCCCTGTCTCCCGAACTCCAGATCCCTTCGCCACGTGATCTCCGATGCCGTGCTCGGCCAGGAAGGCGCGATTCCCGGCGAGAATCACTTCGCCCGCAGCCCGCGCGACGATTCCCCGTCCTGGCGTGTAGTCGAACGACTCGGCTTCGACGTGCGGGAGTCCGAGGACATCGGCGCGCCGTACGATGGCGGCGGCCAGTGGATGCTCGGAGCGCCGCTCCGCGATGGCGGCGGCGGTAAGCACCGCAAGCTCGGTCTCGCCAGGCGCCGGGCGCACCTCGCGCACCTCCGGCGTCCCCACCGTGACCGTGCCCGTCTTATCGAACGCGACGGTGTCCACGGCCCAGAGCACCTCGAGATAGCGTCCACCTTTGATAATCGCGCCCGCCCGCGCGGCGCGCCCGATGGCACCGAGTACGGCGAGTGGCGTTCCCGCCGCGATCCCACAAGCGCCCGCGACGATGATCACAGAAATTGTGGAGCGAGCATCGCGGGTGATGGCGAACGTCAGCGCCGCGCACCCGAGGGCGAAGTACACGAGATACCCCGAGTACCGGTCGGCCGTCTTCTGCACCGGTGCGCGCGACCGCTCAGCCCGCTCGACGGTCTCGATGATCTTTCCGAAGCTGGTGTCGCGCCCGAGCCGTTGGACGAGGATCTCCAGGGCGCCCGCCTGGTTGATCGTGCCCGCGAATGCGGTGGCGCCAGCAGACTTCTCGATGGGTGTTGACTCACCAGTGATCGTGGCCTGATCCACGAATGAATGCCCCGAGCGCACCTCGCCGTCCACCGCGATGCGCTCGCCGGGCGCAATGAGGACAGTGTCGCCAACCTTGACCTCGCGGAGCGGGACCTCGTGTGACCCGCCGGATCGCCGCACTGTTGCGGTGGGCGGGAGGAAGTCGAGCAGGTCGCGAATCGCCCGGCGCCCTCGCCCCACCGTGAGCCCCTCCAGTACTTCAGCCGCAAGCACGAAGGCGGTGATCACGAGCGCGGTGAAGAACTCCCCAATGGCGAGTGCCGCAACAAGCGCGATCGTCATCGAGAGTTCCATCGTCATCCGCCGCTCGCGGATGTTCTCCCATGCTTCCGCGTAGATAGGCCAGCCACCGACGATCGTTCCAATGAGGCCGATGACGCTGACCCGAACGGAAGGCTCCCAGATGCCAAACCAGACCGCGGCCGCAGCCAGGGCGACGAACGCGATCCGGGCAAGCTCGGTCCACTCGAGTTGCTCGCCATGCTCGTCATCGTGGCCCTGGGCATCGGGCTCGCGATCGCCATCATCACGCTCGTGATCGTCATGGTCGCGAGCCTGGCCTGGTGGCGTGAGACGAGTAGCCGCCCCCCCTTCGAGGCTCATCGCTTCGCCGGGTTCGGCTTTCGACATCATCGATTGTTTCTCGTGTCGGTGTTGAGGGCGACGTCGCCTACCTGAGGTACGAGCGCACAACGTCCACCAATTCATCGGCGGCCTGTGTGTTGTCCGATCTCCCTTGCGAACCCCCGAAGGTGTGTGCCCGGATATGGTCTTCGAGGACTTCGGCCATGAGACCGTTCATCGCGCCTCTTGCCGAGGCAATCAGGCGAAGGACCTCACCACACTCGGCCTCTTCTGCCAGCGCCCGAGCTACGGCCTCAACTTGGCCACGGACCCGCGCGACTCGCTTGGCGAGCTTGGTCTTATTCCTGATGGTATGGGACATGGGTAGTAGTATAGTCCCCTATACTATCGAGTCCAATCCGAGGTAGCCCTGGGCGCAAATCCTACAGCGACACGCCCGCATTGAGTGCATACAAAATCCCGGTAACCCGGTCTACATGACCAGCGAGAATCATGGCCCGAGGCGTCTGTCCTTTGAGTACCAGAAGCGACCGATCGAGCCAGGCCCGAGCGGCCGCCTGCTCTGCGAAGAGGGCGTCCAGCTCTTCCAGGAACGCGTCGAGTGCTTCGAGCCGCTTGCGGTACACTGGCGTTAGCTCGCCGCCCGTTCTCCCCCGCCACCGGTGGAGGGTCGCATCGTTGGTGCTCAGCGCCTGGGCCAGCTCGTTGTACCGGAAGCCGAACTCGTCGTGCAGGCGTTCGACCGCAGCAAGGCTCTGGGTAGAGGTCGCCATGGGTGTCTCCCGTAGAAGGGGCTCACCCAAGGTAACATATGCGACTTGCATATGCGAGTTGGCTATCTTGGAGGCCATTGGCAAGTTGTTGTTGGTAATTGGCTTATGGCGTACGGCTGTTCTTGCAAGAAATCCCGCTAGGAGCCTGGCGAGGGCGCCGGAAGTACCTAAAGCCGAAGGCGTTGAGGAGCAACCCAGACCGACGGCGTTGAGTGAGACCAGTTTCGCACCGCTCGGTCGCGGTTCCAGTGGTACCGGAGCTACGGCTTACGCCTTCCCCCAAGATCGCTGGCGGTCCCATCCACCCAGCGTCGGAGCGTTTCGCATCGTTCTTCATCCAGTGGAAGAAGATTGATCAGCCGGACCAGGCGGTTCGGCTCGATGAGCCGCTCCCGGAGCAGGATCCGGACGAACTCCCGGTCCTTGTCTCGCCAGGCAGCGAGCTTACTCGCAGCCAGGTCGTGGACCTCGAGGCAGTGACCGGCCCGGTCAAAAGTGTTCGCGTTTCGGATCGGCCTGGTTCGACCCTCCCATCCCCTGGGTAGGAAAGCAGTCTCGATGGACACTCCATGCACGTAGAAGCCGTGCGTCTCATGAAACCGTGAGCCTTCGCCTAGCGCGCCGTCGATCGCGTCGACTTTGTCGGGCAGATTCTTGGGGTCGACATCCACCTCCATCGAGAAGCGCAGGGCTTCCGGCGCCTCGGGATGCTGACCGAGGATGCTCTGGGACCCGAACACCCACACTTCGGTGTCCCCTGCGACATCGCAGGCGGCTCGAATGGCGTGCTCAAGCTCTTCACGCGTCACCGCGCCTCCCGTGCCTTTGGGAATCCGAGGCAGCTTTGAGAAAGACAATGGGCATGGACTGGCGTAGCCGGGTTGCCCGCTCTCCTGGCTCGATGAGCCACCGGCGCAGTCGCGGAAGACTCAACCCCTGCAGCAGTTGTTGCCATTCACGCAACGTGCGCGCCTCCTGCGGAGTCGCAGTGGCTAGTCGTTTGGTGATCTCTTCCCGCGCTTGGCCCACGAGTTCCGGCTTCCGCGCGAGCACTTGCGCGATGCGTCGCCCACGGTCACGGAGCTCGGCATCGATATCGGCGTGCGACCGGGAGCGGCCGCGCTTCGTCGCCGCAACGTCCGTGACAATGCTTGGAGGCGTCCCCAGGAGCGGCATAGCCATCTCCAATGACCGCCCGCGCTCATGCGCCATGGTTTTGAGGTCTGCCTTGGTCCAACCGCGAACTTCGACCGAGACATCCTCCCGTCGCATGAGCTCCCCCATGCCCTCGCGGATGTCGTCTACCACGGCGTCAACCCTGTCGCTCGGCGCCAGGACGCCGATGCGCAACGTCTCCTCGCCGTCCTGGTGCGCGGCAGCGACGGGATCTTCGAGCCAGATGGCATCAGCCTTTTGGCGATGCTCACGCGCAACGGCCTTCAAGTCCTCCACGACGCGCTCGACGCGTGCCCGCTCGGCTTGGAAGAGGTCGCGAACGGCGCTGGCCAGCGGGTGCGCCCGCCTGAGGCGAACCTGGGTATGGGAGCCTGTGCCCACCCGCTCAAGGATGCCGCCGTACTCGAGTTTCTCTACTGCGACCTGCATGGCCCGGAGATGCATCCGGGTCCGACGTGCCAGCTCACGAACCGACATCGGCTCGTCTGCCTCGTCGAGGATTCGGAGCGCTCGCACTTGACTCTCAGAACCGAGAATGCCGTCCCAAGGGGTCCGGAAGTCGCTTTCACGTAGAGTCCGCATGGCACCGTTTCTCCGGGCGACTACTTCCATAGCCAATTGACTAATTTATTAGCCTATTGACTAGTATATTAGTCGCCTCTCTCAAAATGGCAAGCACCGGGCTCGAACCAGGACTCTCCTGATCCCGTACCACTTCGGCTTTCGCCGCCGCTCTTATCGAAGCGTTCGTGGTCTGGACTGTGCCTTCGCCTTCGCCCGCGGTCGGCCGCTGCGGTCAGGTGTACTTAGCGGAAGATCTCCGGACACTCGGGCCGGTGGCGCTGACGTGAATGACTATGCGGCCTGGGGCGCCTCCGCTGCCCGCTGATGCTCGGTGAAGGTCTGGAGCGGCGTCCGCCCTTGGGTCCGGTAGCCGTGGTGGGCCCGCCGCTCGTTGTAGAAGCTCAGAAAGGCGTCGAGGTCCGTCTGCAGCGCCTCGACCGACTCGTACAGCCGCTTCCGGTAGGCGACGCTGAAGAACTCCTCCTTGAGCGTCCGGTTGAAGCGCTTGACTAGGCCCTCCCGCGCCCACACGCCGCGCACCTGGGCGGCACTCGCAGGCACGCCGATCAGCCGCAGTTGCTGCGAGACCCGGACGTAGGAGTATGTGGGGTACTCGGCAGTCATCTCGAGGATCCGGGCCACCAGCTCGGGCGGGGTCTCGTTGGGCATCCGCGGCCGCCGTCGCTCCTTCGGCGCCAGGCCGTCCCGCCCGTAGCGCTCGAAGGCGTCCTTGATGTCATAGAAATGGGTGCGACTGATGCCGGCCACCTGGCAGGCCCGACTGATGTTCTTCAACTCATCCGCGAGCGCTAGCATGCCGACGCGGGCAGCGATAAGCTTCTCTCGGGTGTCCATGGTTCGCTCCTCTGGTAAACTGGTTGACTCGACAACTCCAGCTTACCACCGGCAGAGGGTCATGGACACCCTCTTTTGTTATCCGACTGTCAGCACATCTTCAACTAAGTACACTTCAGCACCAAGAGAGACCCAGGCCGGTTCAACCCTGCTGCCCGCGGTGCTGGCACTACCGCTGGCACGACCCCCGTCCCCGGCCGCACATTACAAGCACCTTCCTTCCGGATGCCTGAGGGCCACGCGGCGGGCTCCGACCCCGGTCCCGCACGCGAGAACCGCTGATGCTCTTTGCTCCGTCACCGCGGCGAGCGCCTCCCCATTCGGCGGGTGCCGGCTCATCAAAGTGCTGCCAACGATGCGGCCACATTCGGTCGCACTGTCCCCGCCAGGCAATGATCGACCAACGGAGGTGAGCGATGAAGCGGGAATCACATGAACCGCAGTCCTCACAGGTTCTCATTAAGGCGAGCGTCGGCGTCTTCGCCGCCCTGCTCGTTGGTTGCAGCGGCGGTCACCATCGCGCTGCACCACCGAGGACCTCGGCACCCACAAGCGCATCCTCGACCCGTGCGGCGATGCGCGCCAGGACCGCGCCCACGGGAGTTTCCGCGCCACGAGCCATCCTCTCCCGGCACCTTGACAGCGACGGCGTGCTCGACCTCGAAGGGGTCCTGGAGCTATTCTCCTATGCCGTAGCGCCGCTGCCCGGGGTGACCGTTCCATCGGGTGGTCCCGACTCGACCGGCAACTGGGGCGAGCTCGCGCTCGAGGCCATTCCGTCGCACCTGGGCGAGCTCTCGCCCGCGCAACGCGACGTCGTTCTCCCGTACTACCGACCGGCGCCGGGTACGAAGGTGTGGTCGCTCGACACGGCAGCCAAGCCGCACGCCATGCGCCAGAGCAGCTATGTCGTGCAGGCTGCGTTTATCGTCTCCCCGAGCGCGCCACCCCCATCCCCTTCCCTCGATGTTCAGGTGGCGATCGTGAGCGACATCCGCGGCGCGGTCACCGCCGAGGCGGCCAGGCTCGGGCACTCCCTCGGCGACGCCCCGACCAACGCCAAGCCGGGCGCCGTGCACGTCGTGTTCGCCGCGGAGGATCTGCCGGTCTCGAAGAACAAGACCGCCGCCGCGTGGGCGTTGGCCAGCCACGGCCCGCTCTCGAGCGGGGACTTCAGCGGGAGCGTGACCGACTGCACGACCTTCATCGGGCCGGCGATCTGGGCGCACTGGGGCCCCACGCCCCGGCAGCTGGCGCAGCTCTACCACGAGGTGTTCCACTGCTATCAGGGCTTCGTGATCGGCCACTTCACAGCGGCGGCGTTCTACGCGGTACCGCAATGGGTGATGGAGGGTGGCGCGACCTGGGCGGCCGCCTCGATCACCGGCTACGACGAGCCGGCCTTCGGCGCCTACCTCGGGTCGCCCGACACCGCCTTGGCCCGGCGCTCGTACGACGGCATCGGTCTCTATTTCGAGCTCGAGTACCTGGGCCGGCCGCTGTGGCCCGAGTGGTGGCAGGTGTGGACCGATGCGGCCATCGGCGGGTGGTCGACGTCGGACTGGTTCAACGCCGTCGCCGGCACCGGGTACAGCGCTCTCAGCCAGGCGTGGGGGGCCAGCTTCTACGAGGACCCGGGGTGGGGCCACGCCTGGGACGTGACGGCACCGCACCAGACGTCGAGGCACACGATCCTTCCCGCCAGTTTCAATGGTGGCCAGAAGACGGTCACCGCTCTCCCCTACTCCACCAGCCAGGTAGTCGTGTTCCCCGAACCATCCGGGACGGCGGTCGCCGTCTCCGCGACGGGCACCACGCGCCTGATCGACGGCACGCAGAAGGAGCTCGTCAACGCCGGCACGATCGTGCTGTGCTGGGATAAGTGCTCCTGCCCAAGCGCCAGCGCGCTGGCATCGTCGCTGTACCACGTGCAGGGTCAGGTGAAGTGGGCCATGGCGTCGCTCGCCGCTGGCGGCCAGGCGCAGTTCCAGTCTGTGCCGATCGCTGACGTGTGCAAGGCGAAGAAGAATAGCTACCCCCCACCCGCGCCTCCTCCCTGCCCCTCGACGTGCCCAGGGAGTAACGGCGACCCTCACATGATTACGGTGAACCTGCGCCGGTTCGAGTTCCAGGTGCCGGGCGAGTTCGTGCTGTTGCGCTCGGCTGGCGGCAGCTTCGAGGTCCAGGCCAGGCAGGAGCCCATCGCGGGCGGCTCCGTCGGGGCGACGATCAACACCGCGGCAGCGCTGCGCCTCGGCGCCCACCGGGTGGGCGCGTACCTCGAGGGCGACGCCGTCGAGGCCCACGTCAACGGTAAGGTGGTGACCTCGACGACCGACCTCGGGCGGGACGGCCGGCTCGTGGTCCACCACAATGGCCTCGAGGTCGACGCGCCCGATGGCACGACGGTGTGGGCGCTCCACGTCGGCTCCGGCATCTACATCCTCGTGCTGCCCTCGGTCCCCCTGCGTGACCACGGCGGGGGCGTCCTCGCGCGCATCCCTCCCGGCGCGGCGCTCCCGCCGCTGCCCGACGCGACGACACTGCCTTACGCGAGCGTGGCAGCCGACGTGTACCACTTCAGGTACGGCCGATTCGCCGATGCGTGGCGGGTGACGGAACGGACGTCGCTGTTCGATTACGACGCGGGGAAGTCGGCGGCCTCCTACACCGTCGCCGGGTTCGTCCCCGAGCTCGGGTCGGCTCATCCGATGGTGCTCGACCCGGCGGCACGCGCCTCCGCGGATTCGACCTGCGGCGCCGTGATTCCGGTCGAGCTGCACGACGACTGTGTCTTCGACGTTGCCGTCACCGGGCGGAACGAGTTCGTGGCCGGCTACACCGCGGCCGCAACCTTCGGAGAGCGGGGCGCGGCTGCGCTGGACGAAGGACGCCAGGCGCCGCCGACCGCGCCGACCGTGCGCGCCACGCCAGGGTCGACGCAGCTGCTCGCCGACATTTCGGGGATGGGCGGGTCAGTGCTCGGGCCCGACGGCACCGTGTACGCGATCGTGGCGGAGGGCACGCCGGGCACCCATGTGACGGAGCTGCTGGCGATCGACCCGGTCGCGGCCAGAGTGCGCGCACGAGTCAAGCTCGATGCCACAGCCGGTGCGGAGACAGGGATCGCGGCGGCCGGCGGGTCCGTCTGGGTGGTGGCCAGTGACTTCACGTCAACGGGAACGAGCTGCCGCGTCGTGCGCCTCGACGCGACGAGCCTCCAGGCTCAGGCGAAGATCCCACTGCAGGTATGCCCCTCGGCCAGCCCGGCGATCGCCGGCGGCGGCGGCGCGGTCTGGGTGCAGCAACCGGTGGGCGGCGCCGGGGCCCTGGGCGAGCTGTGGCGCATCGACCCGTCGACCGGCCAGGTCGCTGGCAAGATCCCCGTCCCCAACGGCGAGCTCACCCAGACGGGCGCCCTGCTGCTCGGTGGGGCGCTGCATGCTTCGCCAACGGCCGTGTTCTGGAGCAACGGGCCGGACGTGTATCGCGTGCAGGCGCCGTGGTCGACGGCCGAGGATCTGCACGCGGCACGGGGCGGGCTGTTCCCGGCGGGCGGCGCGGTGGTGATCGAGACGATGCCGGGCCAGGCGGAGGTGTACGGCGGGCCGGGACAGGGGGCCTCGCTGGCCCTCGCCGGTATCCTCGTCGGCGCCGACGCCACTCAGATGTACACCAGAAGGCCGGGCACCGACGGTTCGGACCAGCTCTGGCGGGAGTCGCTGTCCGGAGAGACGCCGGTGCTGGCGGCTGAGGCGCCCCAGGGGACGGCCGCGCCGTGGAGCGACGTGTCCGACCCGCGCTCGCCGCTGTTGTTCGCCGGCAACACGCTCATGACGGTGGCGCCGCGGGCGGGGCCCAGCGGCTCGCTGGCGCTCTATCTCGATGTAGTGCCCTTACGATGAGGGCACGGGAGGGGGCGCGTCCGGCAGCGTGGGCGTGGCCGGAGAGGGGTCGCCCCGGAGCTGGTTATCCGGACAGCGCGACCGGTCCGTCAGACGGCGATCATCGCGACCTCACGACACTCCGGACGATGCTGCGGTGGGCGCGTCGGGTTGTCACTTCAGAGGGGACCCGGTGGCTGGAAGCGGATCCGCTCGACGGGCTTCGCTTCGAAAGGGAGCGTAATCGGAAGCGGCCCCCGGCCTCGCGGGCATGGTACGAGGCTGCGCGTGGTGTGGCGCATCGCCTGGCGACGCGTGAAACCGGAGAGCAGGCTCGACTCCGGTGGGCACGACTCGAGCTGGCATTGTTTCTTGCGTACACGACTGGGCCGGCGCGCCATCGTGGGGTAGAAACAGTTGCCCCTCCTGGGCTCGAACCAGGACTCTCCTGATCCAGAGGGGCGGCTGTAACCACCCGAATTCCGGCAACTTGCCGACCCTTACGCGAGTTCGTGTCACCCGCTGCCGGAGTTTGCCGGCCTTCATGCCGGCCTTTGCCGTACTTTACTCACTCAGATGTCGGAGTTTGCCGGATCCATCAAGTCCCCTGCGTCTCGTCGAGTCGCGCCTTTGCCACGGCGAATGCCGGCGGAGTCGCAGCAGCCGGGACCTGGCGGCAACACCCTTGATTGGGTTCGCTGTGCGACCCCTCACTTCCCGTCAATCGTCATGTTGCCGTCGATGTCACTTAGCGAATGGTTGGGTCCGAAGTCGAGCAGCCGGCTACTGGTCTCGATCCGACGCCCCTTGTTGGCGCCTTCGGTGATCGTGCCGACCAGGTGGGTCTGACCCGAAACCACCTCGGCAGTTCCACTCAATGTTGCTTTGAAGGATTCTGAAGCCGGCACTGTGGTGACGACCCAGTACGAATGAACCGGTATCTTGCCTGCTTGCCCGGACGACCCCTCGTCGAAGCCGAACACGAGCGTCGCCCTACCCTGCTGCTCGCCATTCACCGTACCCGACATGGTGTACTGTCCCGAGCTGTCCCGCTTGATCGCCTTCACGTGATACGACAGCTCGATCTTATCCTGACTTGCTGTATCGGCCGAAGTCGCACTCTGACCGTGCAGCGGGTGTCCGATGGATGCAAACGCCAAGGTCAGTATCACAACTGCACGACTCTGGACTCTGGTGAACATTGTGACCTCCTCATACGCAATCGTGAACAGCTTCGCCTCAGCCGGAACCCTCGTCGGCGAGGCGGGCCAGCCCCCACCGGCTCTCCTCAGTCGATCTGACTCATGCCGGCAACCGCATTTGTTTCCGCAGGCTCTTGTCGAACGCCGACGCGGGCACGAAGCGCCGAAGCAAACTGACTTGGCGAGCCATTCGGCCTGCGGCGTAGCGTCGGTTCGGGTTGACCTCGGTAGCAGCCTTCACCACCGCATTCGCGACCAGCTCCGGCGTGTCGGCACTCTTCATCTCGTCCCGCAGAACTCCCTCCGCGTTCGTTCGTGCCGACCGATAGACGTCGAGCTGCTGGTCTGCCTGGTAGACGTTGCCCTCGAAGGAAGTCCGCGTGTAGGCCGGCTCGACCAGCACCACTCTGACCCCCGTGGCCCTGATTTCATGGTCCAGCGACTCCGAATACCCCTCCAGGGCGTGCTTGCTGGCGGCGTACAGGGCCATGAACGGCGCCGGGATCAGGCCCATGACCGAGCTGATATTGACGATCCGTCCCGACCCCTGACGGCGCATGGTGGGAAGCACCGCGTTGGTCAGGCGAAAGACGCCGAACAGGTTGACGTCGAAAAGAGACTTCGCCTGCTCCACTGACGACTCCTCCGCCCCCGCGACCAATCCCACCCCCGCGTTGTTGACCAGCAGATCGATGCGGCCCGCCTTCGCCAGCGCCAGACCTATGGCGGCCTGGACCGACTCGTCGCTGGTCACGTCACACGCCAGATACTCGATACCCGGCGACCTCGTCGCGGGAGGCCGGCGATAGGTGCCCAACACCCGATAGCCGGCAGCTTGAAGCGCCCGCGCGCTCGCCTCACCAATCCCTCCCGATGCGCCCGTCACGATTGCCACGGGCCGAGTCTGGTGCTCCTGATGGTCTGCCATACCGTGCTCGCTTTCCGTTGAGGTCAACTGCCGTTCCTGAATATGATGTGCATCATATTCTTGAGCAAGGACAGCCCCGGCATCGGTGCATTGGGTATCAGCCTGCTGGGGTAAGGTGGTTCAGCGCCGCCTGGCGGAGCGCGTCGGAGAGCTTGGGGTCGTCCACGGCGCGGGCCAGGACCAGCGCACCGACCGCAGTGGCGATGGTGACGAGCGCCCGGTCGTGCGCGCCCGGCTGTCCCCACTCGGGCGAATGGCGGGCGACGAGGTCGATCATCTCCTTGATCCGCCGCGTCGCGGCGCGGCGCACCCGGGGCGCCTGGCGCGGCATTTCCGAGCCGAGCGCGGCAACGGCACAGCCGGTCTCCACGCTCTCGACGTGCGCCTTCGAGAGATAGGCCCGCAGCATCGCGTTCAGGGCCTGCTCCTCTGCCGCGGACGCGGCGACACGCGCCATCATGGCTACCGTGTCGGCACCGGCACGATCGGCCGCTTCGGCCAGCATTCCTTCGCGCGAGTCGAAGTGGGCGTAGAAGCCGCCGTGCGTGAGGCCGGCCTCCTTCATGATCTCGGCCACGCCGGCACCGCCGTAACCGCTACGCCGGATGGCGCGGGCGGCGGTCTCCACGATGCGTTCGTGGGTGACTTCCTTGCGGCTGGAGACGGGTCGTCTCGAGGTGGCGGCGCTCATATGACAGTCATCATACACGTGCCACGGTTCGAGCGCAAGGGGGGTACGCGCCGGCCGGCTACTCTGCTCCCCCGTGAGCCGCCGGAGCACCGGTGCGAGGTTCTGGATCACACCTGGCTAGGCATCCTGAGGTCCGTGGCGCCCTACAGAATCATCAGGCAGCGCCTGCACGGGATCCCGAGGCCAATTCTCTTTTCTGAAACGGCCTCGGGGCTGCAAATAGGAAAAGCGCCGCGACCGGATGATCCGATGCGGCGCTTTCAGTTGCCCCTCCTGGGCTCGAGCCAAAGGCCGAGCCCCCAAACAAAACGCCCACCGTTGTTCACGGTGGGCATTGCCCCTCCTGGGCTCGAACCAGGACTCTCCTGATCCAGAGTCGGAGCCTACGGGGCGGAGGTTCCGGGCAACCTGTCGGGTTTTCAACGACTTACGAGCATCGGTTGCCCGCTCAGTGCAAGCGTCTTGCCCGCTATTAATCGGAGAAACGCTTCCAGAAACGCTTACACTCCTGCCAGGTGTCCCCGTTGCACCGACGATCCCTTGAACCCATTCCACTCACCAGATATGATCACGCCCCCGCAGCGCGCAGATCGTCATTGAGGAGATGCCGCTCACACAATATCCGTTTCGTGCGGCGGGACACTATTTGAAGGCTAAGGAAGACCTCGATACTGTTGGGCTGACAAGACGGGCGCGGTAATTCGATATTCTGACGCTTATATCGAGCGATTGAAGAGCGCTAAGGCAGGAGGAATTGATGGCCGCCTTGAAGGTGTATCGTCACCGTGGGGCCTAACCATCCCGGCGACCTGATGGATACACGCACCTTGCTGCGGATTTTCGCCGGTTGCGCCCGTCGAGAGATTTCCCGCCTATTCCTTTTCAACTCCTGCATTGCGTCTACCGCCGCTACCCTTGACGTCATGGCGCATTACGGACGCCGGGCCCGCGCGTGGGAGGTCTGCGCACGCGTCATGAGTCCTTCAGAATTCATAGAGCTGGGCTGCTATCCATCTCAATCCGAGGAGGGCGTTGGTGGGCATCTTGTCGCGATCGTGGACGAATCGTTTCTTGTCGATGCGTCGCTAGGGCAACTAAACGACGCCAATCCGAACATAAGGGTACCTTCGGTTTTCATTGGCGAGCTTATGCCACCGGGCCCTCCAACAAGTAGCTTTTACGAATTCCGTGTCCCTGGAGCCACGCTCGCCTATGAGCAGAGTTCAATGTCGCAGGATTACCGTTCCTCGCCGGACTGGGGCAACAGTCCCGAACGGGAAGCAGTACGAGCGGCCATTGTCAGGCAGATCGATGGGTTTCGCGCTTCGCGGGGCATCGTTTAACAACTACAGCGTTTGTCATCCCGGCTCTGATTGCTAGCAGGTCCAGCAGGGTTGACACGGCAGCAACTATATGTAAGTATATGCACGTGTCAGGCCTATCCCGCTCCCGAAAAACATTCTCCACTGCAGAAGTCGCGGCGTTGGCTGGAGTCCATCGCGACACGCTTTTGCGCTGGCTGCGAGATAGACTAGTTCCCGAACCCGGAAGAGATCGACGCGGGTGGCGGGTCTTTACGTCTGCTGAGGCAGACGCAGTCCGACGGTTCGCGCGCTCGGAAAGGCCGGGGCCATTGGTTAAAGAGCCTCGGCCGGGTTATGCGGCTCACCCCGAAGTTCGTCGGCTCGGGTCAATCGACTGGGATTTTCGAGACGCGAAGACAAGCTACCTGACTCATGGTATTCACCCATACCCGGCGAAGTACATACCACAAATTCCGAACGCGTTAATACAAGAACTCTCGGTGGTTGGGGAGCGGGTCGCGGATATTTTTTGCGGGAGTGGCACAACCCTCGTAGAAGCCCTCACTCTTAAGCGGAACTCGGTTGGCGTAGATGCCAACCCTCTGGCTTGTATGATCTCGCGCGCCAAGACCGCTCGTGTCAATGACAATGACGTTGAGCAGCTTTCCGAGCTTGTGAGACGAGCTGAGGTCCTTGCTCAGGACCTCTCCCTAAGGACGGGCGATTCGCTCTTTGGAGGACTGCCGTTCACATCACGTGAATCACGACCGAATGTCGACGCCATCAGGTTTTGGTTTCCAGATATCGTAGTCGAGGAATTGGCGGAGTTGCGCGCTTGGTGTCGCGCTCTCGGTTCTGACAGCGCAAGGATTCTTGCCCTGACCGCCTTGTCGGCAATCATTGTCGCCGCATCTCGCCAGGATTCTGACACCAGGTATGTGCGAAGAGAAAAGCAGCTGTCCCCAGGCGACACGTTCAAGAAATTCGCGCGGGCTTTGGCAGAGTCATGCAGGACGGCAACCGAATTCACTGACATTGTCGAACCCCGTTTTAGAGCCGAAGTCTTCAACGCAAGCGTCTTAGATGAACCCGATATTGGTTTGGTCGATCTCGTGGTTTGCTCACCGCCCTATCCCAATGCCTACAGCTATCACCTCTACCACATGACCAGAATGCTGTGGCTAGAGATGGACCAGCCGACGTTCAAGAATCAGGAAATTGGAAGTCACAGGAAGTACAGTCGCAAGGGTCCGAACGGAGCTACAGCTACCACCTTCGAAAATGAAATGTCCCGGATCTTTCGTTGGCTTGCGGGGCACATCCGTGACGGCGGGTACGCGTGCTTTGTGGTAGGTGACTCAACTCTTGCAGGCAAGCTAGTAGACAACACAAGCATACTCGCTCGTGCCGCTCGCGACCAGGGGTTCCACGAAGTGGCCCGCTTTGCCCGTCGCCTTCACGATAGGAAGAAGGCCTTCAATCCGGTCATTGGGAAGATCAAGGAAGAATCGATCCTCGTTCTTCGTCGTTAGGGAGCGGCTCCATGACGCGTGACCTGCAGTGCCACCTAAAGTCGTACATCCAGCCGTTTGAGAGAAGACTGGCACTATTGGAGCTACGGGCTCTCTCCGGCGGCACACCTATCCCGCTGTCCAATGCTGAGGACGAACTTGATTTTCGCGTGTCATCGAGGCACCCTCCGCAGATTTTGGCCAACTGTCTCGCTTATTGGGAGTCAGTCCACGGTAATCGTGGCATTTTGACCAACCAGGTGATCAGAGAGGCGACCGTGAACGTCGTGCGAAACGGCGTTCCCTTGGCGCAGATTCGTCAGCAGCTTCCGTTTGAGGGAGAGGTCCCGCTCGCGAATCGACGCGCTCTGCGCTATGGAACTCACGGCATTCACGAGTATCGCGGTAAGTTCTTCCCTCAACTCGTGCGATCGCTAATCAACGTTGCAGAAGTGCCCCAAGGTGGCGTGGTTAGCGATCCCATGTGCGGAAGCGGAACCACGGTCGTCGAAGCCGTCCTCGGCGGCTACCGAGCACTGGGCGGTGACGTAAATCCGCTGTCCGTCTCAATGGCTCGCACGAAGAGTGCTTTGCTTCGGGTACCACCGGCCGCCTTGGCGAGAGCCTACGAGGCGATCCGGTCGGAGCTTCTGAAGGGCTCTTCTCGGCGCAGCAACGGGCTGCCGTACTTTCGATCGCTACGCGCCGCAGATCAGCGCTACTTGAACACTTGGTTCTCAGAACAGGTGCTCAAGGACCTCGATCCAATTGCTTCAACAATAGAGCGGCTTCGTGGCCCAGTGATACGGGATTTCATGATGCTCGCGCTCAGCAACATTCTGCGTTCCGTGTCGTGGCAGAAAGAGGATGATTTGCGGGTGCGAAAGGAGGTCCGCCACGATGTGGAAATTGATCCGATTAAAGAGTTTCTCGAAGAAATCGGCAGATCGGTTCGTTTTGTGCTTGCACTCCTCTATCAGGGAATACCGAACAAGCTAGGGAAGGCTAGCATCGAGGAGGTGGACGCCTGCGATCTGCGAGGGCCTTGGAAGCAATGGCTCGGGAAAGTGGATGCAGTCATTACGTCGCCTCCTTATGCTACTGCGCTCCCGTACTTGGACACAGACCGTTTAAGTCTTTGCTACCTGGGCCTCTTATCGCGACCGGAGCACCGTAAGAGAGATCAACTCATGATTGGCAATCGCGAGATCACCGAACGGGTGCGACGTGCATACTGGCAACGGTTTAACTCAGAGAAAAGAGTGCTTCCGGGAGGCGTCGTCAAGCTCATAGTGACAGTCGAAGAGCTTAACTCGCGCAGTGACGTCGGCTTCCGCAGGCGTAACTTGCCATCGCTACTTGCCAAGTATTTCCTCGACATGCGAACGGTGCTATCGAATATTCGCGCCTTGCTGAAGACAGGCCGCCACGCCTACGTCGTAGTGGGCGACAATCACACTATAGCCGGTGGTCAGCGGGTAGACATAAAGACGGCGGATCTCCTGGCCGAAGTCGCCGATAGTGTTGGATTGAAGCCGGAGGAAAGCATTCCAATGGAGATGCTGGTGTCGCGCGATATCTTCCGCAGGAATGCGGTGGCTTCCGAAGCAATTATCTGCTTGAAGAACGCCCGTTAGTAGTAGCCGAACAGTTTTTGCGAGTTCCTCACCGCTAGAGTACAGAGGGCGGCGAATCGATCAAACTGGGACGTACCGGACGGTATCACCTCGGCATAGTACTGAAAGTCCGCTTCGGCAGGTGCTCTTTCGAGGCGTAGTATATCGCCAACATTCCCAGCGCTCCTCAAGGCTTCGCTCCGCAGTCGGAAGTCATGTTTGTCTGGCCAAGTCATCATATTCACCTCGATAACTTCTCCACCGATTCGCATCCGAACGCCGGTCCTGTCCATCTTGCCTGGTCTAGCAGCATCCTCCCGAAACTGCGACGGAAACCCCCAGAACTCGGTGCCGCATCGCGCGCGACAAGAGGAATGAAGATTTCCGGGGATCGGCGTGATGTACCTTCAGTAACCTGTCCGGTACCAACATCGGTCTGCTGCAGTGTCATTACAAACCCGATCCGACCTTCAGTCACTCGGGCTGCAACGCGACTTACTGCAGCAGGCCGCACGGCGATCTCGTAAACTCTCGGAGCGCGCTGTACACCAACTGCGGCGAATAATCTCTCGCGGCCGGCGCCACTACGAGATCCTGTTTCCGTCGCTGCTGCCTCATCCTCCGCCGGTACCGTTTCTCTCTCAGGAACTACGTATCCCAATGCGACTAGACGTGCAAGCAACCCGTCCGTGAGTAGCTGGCCATTTCCCATGTCTCCCGACGACCATCCAGTTAGGGCCGCCATCACTTCCTGGTACGTCCGTTGCTCGGTCTCCGAGGTAAGATCTAGTGAAGCCTGAAAGCCAGCCTCGTAATTGGTGAACAAGCCGCCTTCTGTAAGATTGCCCGAACCTACGTACACCTCGGCCCTACTCTCTTCTTTGAAGACGTAGACCTTGGGATGAAAAGTTGAGGGGATTTCGTTATGAAAAACCCAGAGCTCTCCTCTTTCGCGGATGGTTTCAAGGAGGTCTGTAAGCCCCTCGATGGACGTGCCTCGCAAGTCAACGCCCACTGCAATCTTGACCGCTCCTCCGCGATCCAGGAATTGCGAGAGAAGTTCCTTAATGTGCCGTACGCCCGAGCGTTTAACGAAGGCGACGGCAGCTCGAAATTCTGTCCAGCTTCTTGCGGCGAGATTGCGCTGAAGAAAGTCGCCGAGTCGGCGATCACCCTCTGGCTGCCGAGAAAAAGTCAGCAAGAGCTGTCTCCGCTTGGAAGCGTGCTAGA
Source organism: uncultured Gemmatimonadales bacterium (assembly GCA_963722825.1). Taxonomy (GTDB): domain Bacteria; phylum Gemmatimonadota; class Gemmatimonadetes; order Gemmatimonadales; family GWC2-71-9; genus CAVVWJ01. The sequence continues at coordinate 289,250 of CAVROI010000002.1, read as the reverse complement.
GAAAACAATCCGGTCGGGTCAACGTATCGCGCAGTGGGACGCACGGAAAGAGGGTGTTCCCGCAGGCAGGTGGGCTGGCACGACACCCAACGCCTTGGCGATTATCTGTCTGAGAAGGCACTAGTAGTAGCCGAAGTATTTTTTCGAGTTTCTGACTTTCTCAGTGCAGAGCGCAGCGAATCTGTCGTACTGAGACGTGTCTGGCGAGATCACTTCGGCGTAATAGTCAAGCTTGCTTCCTGCCGCAGCTCTTTCAAGTCGAAGAATGTCACCTATCTTACCGGCGCTCCTTAACCGCTCGTTCCGAATCCGGAAATCACGCTTGTCTGGCCAGGTCATCATATTCACGCGAATAACCTCTAACCCTACTCGCATCCTGACTCCCTTTCTGTCCATCTTCCCTTTCTTAGTTGGGTCTGCGCGGAACCGGGACGGGTAACCCCAAAAACTCGGCGCCGCGTTGCGCGCCACAAGGGGTATAAAGATCTCCGGAGATCGCCGCGAGGTCCCCGCTTTGACCTGACCCTTACCGACATCTGTGCGCTGTAACGTCATCACGAAACCGATCAGCCCTCGTCGCGATCCAACAAGCCCGCGTTTGACGCCCGGTCCCGCCGTTTTCTTCTTAGCCTTTGGTGCGTTCTGCACTCCAACGGAAGCAAACAGCTTCGCGCGTTTGACCCCGGGAATAGCCTTAGTCTTCGGTGCCGCCTCGTCCTCGGTTAGTACCGTCTCCCTCTCCGGAACCACGTATCCGAGTGCAATAAGCCGAGCGAAGAAGCGCTTCTCGAGTCGCCGGCTAGTCCCCTTATCTCCCGACGACCAGCCCGCTAGAGAGGCTAAGACGTCTTCGTAGGCTTCCCGCTGAGTCTTGACCGTCAGGTCGAGCCTAGCCTGAAGACCCGCTTCGTAGTTGGTGAATAGGCCTCCTTCGGTGAGATTTCCCGACCCCACATAGACTTCCGCTTCGTTTTCGCTGGCAAAGATGTAGATCTTTGGGTGAAACGTCGACCAGTTCTCGTTGTGGAAGACCCAGACCTCGCCTGTCTTTCCGACCGCCTCTAGTAACTCGGTAAGGCCTTCTATTGACGTTCCCTTGAGGTCAACCCCGACTGCTATCCTGACGGTCCCGCGTTTAGAGAACTGCAAGAGCGCAGCTCTGATGTGTTGCATGCCCGAACGCTTAACGAATGCTACCGCTGCTCGGAATTCAGTCCATTTGGCGGTCGCGAGATTTCGCCGCAGAAAGTCGCCCAGGCGGCGATCGCCTTCTGGTTGTCTGGAGAAAGTGAGCACGACGCTGGCGTCCCTTTCTTCAACTGCAACGAGAAGATCCTATTGGCGCGTGCTCAACGATACGTCGGTTGTGAGCAACCGCTAAGTAAGTCCTTGTGCCGTTCGCAGTGTCTGCTTACATTGCTGCCATGACCTCAGAAGCTCTAGGCGAAGCCATTCGCAAGTATCGACAAGCGGCCGGATTTACCCTCCGGGCGTTCGCTGCGGAGATAGGGATTTCGGCAGCCCATCAATCCGATATCGAACATAGCCGTCGCGCGCCGTCTGAAAAGGTCCTGGAGAACATCGTAAAGAAACTCGCAAAGGTCGGTGCCACATCGGAGGAACTCAGGGCGCTCGATCCGCGGTTTGACGCCGATTTGGAGAAATGGGTACAGCGCACTCCGGAAGTCGGGCAGATGCTTCGGCAAATGCGTGCCTCTAATCGCTCACCAACCGACATTCTCCGCGAACTGCAGAGCCTTTTGCAGAAGGAACAGGAGGATAAGGAAACGTGAAGCAGTGGCGTGATCCTGCGAGTCCCTGGCGAACACGTCTGCACTTCGAGCCGCAGGAATTCGAAGTCATGATGGACGAGCTTCGGTTGCGCACTGGAAGCGATTGCTTCACGTCGGGGAGCGGCGTGGATATCGACCTTGTGTTGCTGAAGGCGCTGGAGATCGAACCCGATTTCGTCGATTTGCCCGAAGGGATCATGGGAAGGACCCTCTTCCATCCCGACGGGCGCGCCGAAGTCCAAGTCTCCCGGACGCTCGCCGATCAGGCTGAGAGCAACGATACCGGACGCCGTCGCCTTCGCACGACTCTCGCCCACGAATCCGGTCACGTCGCGTGCCATCGCTCTCTGTTTCTTCGAGACACCGAAAGCTTTTCCCTCTTCGCCGGCGACGATCAGGACACTCGTCCGCCTATCATGTGTCGAGGTGAGTCAATAGCACCGAGTCGCTACACTGGGGAGTGGTGGGAGTACCAGGCGAACCAGTGCATGGCTGCCGTTCTGTTTCCGCGCGAGTTGTTTCGAAATCATGTCTCCCTCGTGCTGAGAGAACTAGGTCGGACAAGTTTCGAGGACGCCGTTTGTGGTGGAGTGGCTGAGAACGCTCTGCGACAACTCAGCAAGACGTTTGACGTGAGCATGCAAGCGACGCTCTTGCGATTGGAAGCCTTGGGATACTTACCTGCGAAGGGACAGACGAAGCTCGATGTTAGCGAAAGCAACTGAGAGGGGCGGTCTCTTTTTTTTGACCTTGGCGTTCGCACCGTCCGCTAACGCCGCGAACAGGAGGTGGGCTATGCGCAGGCGGAGAGGGCACATGAACGGGGAGCGGTTCTGCGGGAACTCCAACAAGAAGGAGGTTCACGACCTCGACAAGGAAGATGCTTCGAAGAACGGGTGTCAGATCGACGAGATCATCAACGCCGGGCATGACCGACCGTTCGATTCACTTGCAGTTGCACATGCGCAGGGATATGACAACTGCGCGAAATGCGTTGGAAACTCGAACCGCTAAGGAGCCTAACATGAGCGAGAATCTGAAGCCAGGGGAGAAGGCACCCGCGTCGGGTCAGTATGAGATACTCGGCCCGCGAGGTGGCAAGACAGGGGAAGAGCGTACGGTCGTCCGAAACGAGCCACTGCCCCCGACTCCTGAACCTGGGCAGAAGTACCGGATGGCTGATCGAACGAAGAACCAGTCTGGACGAGGTGGGCGTCGTTAAAGTGGGGAGGAAAGGGGGCTCGGCCCACGAGCCCCCTCTTACCGCTATCGTCCAGAGCGACCTCTCTCTACTCCGCTCCTCGGCGCTTCGATTCGTCGATTTTCCTCAGTAGTTCCTGACGCATCCGGGCAAGCGTCGAGTTGATCTTGTTGCCGGTGCGCTCTTTCCACCACCCCACAGACCAAGCACCTTGTTCTACATGCTGTACCAGCGCTTTCTGAAGCGGCGCACGGTCCAGCAGTACGTCGAGAAACGCGCGTTGATTGCGGGTGAGACTCGCGAGCAAGGCCCTCAGCTTCTCATCGGGATCGGGGCGCGGATTCTCGTTCACCCTTCTGCGTCGCGTGGGCCACAGCACATTTGAAGCGGCGGTGGCCAATCTGCGGCGACCGACAGCGTGCGCCCTCCGGGTGGGCGCCGGTTTCTTCCGCAAGCTCTCCATAACGTGCGGAACCTGATCTGCGAGTACCCGCAACAACTCCCCGGAGGAGTCTGTAGGAGAACGCCCGTGGAGTCGCGGTACGAGTCTCTTGAATTGCGCAGGGTGAAACGGCGCGGAGAAGGGTGTCTCCTCGAACTTTTCTCCTGGATCACCATGAGCGGTAAGCAGGAGACGAAGAGCAGCGGCACGGTCGATCGGAACGTGGCATCGGGTCAGCGCTCCAAACACCATGTCCCAAGTCGCGACTATTCCGACGAATCCAAGACCGTCCTCAGCGGTAGTCAGAATCGGCGAACTGAAATGCTCCGCTGTGAGCTGAGCGTCAAGACGCGGCGTCATATGCTCGATCACTTCGGGCGGCCAACTCATCCTCTCGTATTGCGGACGCTCGAACTGTTCAAACTCCGCGACGCGACGGGCGGGATAAGCCTCAAGGGCTGAAATGATTCGGCGCTGAATCTCCTCCGGCGCTAGCACCCCGAAGGTTGGAGCGTGGAGGACCGTGTCCTCCCAAAGCCCGAAAACCCAGTTCTCCGTCTTTGGGGACGCTTCCAGCACCGCGCGGAACTCCTCTTCCGTGCGGACCGTCGGCTTACGGTCGATTACCACCCAAGGCTGACCCTTCCAGCCACTCCAGAAAAACTCTTCGCCCCAGCTCACGTCTCTTGCGCCCCGAGAATGAACGTTTGTGCAGTAGTGGTTCAGGTACCGAGGGAAAACTAACGCCCGTGACCATGAATCCGGTGGGGCCTCGGCAAACCGGAACCTATCGTGAAAGGAAAAGCACCATGTCCAGCCGCGAGCTCGAACTGCAAGTGGAGCACCTGGAAGAGTTGCTCGATGAAATCGTCGCGCTGCTCGACGATCCGGACATCGCCGACGACGAACTACGCGAACAGATTCGCGCCGTAGTGGAGGAAACCAATGCCGACGAATGAATGGCTTACACCAGCCGAGGCCGGTGTCATCCTTGGCGTTGGCCCGGACAGAGTTGCCCAGCTCGCCAAGGAGTGCGCAATGGTCGCAATGCACACTCCTGGCGGGCATCTACGGTTGCGGCGCGATTCAGTCGAGGACCTGGCCAACCCGCCCACCGAGCCGTCGCCGAACGACTCCGCGGAGTTGGAGCCCGAGGACGATGAGCCAGAGCCGGAGTCGGAGTCGCGACCTCAGGCGAAGGCGAAATGGGAGCAGGTACCACCGTGGAAGCGCCGGGTTCGGGAGGCTGAAGCTGACGTTCACGTTCTGGAGTTCGACGATCAGCGGGAACGCCTTCTCGAAACGCGCGCCGAGCGCCGAGCACAGCGGGAACGGGCGCAGGCGCAACCAGCAGCAGCAGCGGCAGAAGCCGAGCGTCTGCGACAACTGAAGTCCTTGGCTTTGTCCTACCTCACCTGGGACATCCCCGCCGACGTGCAGGCCGAAGTAGCTCGGCAACTCGAACGGACTGTCACGTCGAAGTGTTTTCCGACAGGTCTTGCCCCTGCTCACGCGGAAGCGCTGCTCAAGGCTGAAGTCGAACGGCACCTACGCCCCTGGCGAACCCGAAAGGCACGACGGGAGCGAGTGCGTGAGGAAGCGGAGAAGCATGAAGAAATTATCGGTTGGGCCGTGTTCAAAGCCGGGATACGCGCGCCGGAGGAATGGGACTACGACACAAAGAAGGCCATGGAGCGAGCGGTCAGGAAAGCGTTGGAGGAGGAGGATCACGACCAAATGGATCAGGACGAAGCAAACGATATCGCTCTAGGCGTACTGGAGGAGTGGGTGGAGAACACAGAGGACGAGGACGATGAGGACGATTCCTGAAAACCCGGCCGAAAAATGCCGAATTCCGGGTTTTCGGCATTCTTGGGGAAACCGCCGATTTACGGGCTCGGACCGGAGTGCGGCATGACTCCGGTCGAATTCCTGGCGAAGTGGGCCGCTGAAGCGGAGGCGATGCGTCGCCGAAGCGCAATGGTCAGTGGGGCGGACCTCTGCCTGGAGATCCTAGCCGACTTCGAGGTGCTAACGGCGGCTGAAGACGCCGCGGAACTGACCCTCGATGAAGCCGCCAAACGCTCGGGCTACTCCCGCGACCATCTTCGCCGACTCCACCGCTTAGGCAAGGTGCCAGCCCGGCGTCACGGTCGTCGCCTCCAATTTCGCATCGCCGACCTGCCCAGGAAGCCCAACACTCTTGCTGGCCCGCGGCTTTCGGGGTACGATCCCGCTGCCGATGCTCGGCAAGTCGCCACCCGGCGTGACAACGGAGTAGCGCATGGGTAAGCGACGACTTCCAGTTCCCGAACGGACCGACTGGCACAAGACGCAGCGGGGCTGCTGGTCCCTCTCGTTAGGTGTCCGCGGCTTGAGCGTGAGAATCGAGCAGCGGGGGCCCGGCGGACTGTTTCACCGCGCCGTCTGGGTACCGGACAAGGGATGGACGTACCGTTCGCTTCGCACGGCAAATCGTGAGGAAGCGCGGGCCCTCGCGGAGCAGTTTCTCCGCGAGTCCGAAAAACTCGGCTCTCCAATCCCGACCGAACCCGAGCCCCTCACGCTCGAACAGGGCTTCACCCGTTACCAGCAGGAGGGATCGGGCTATCGCAACAATACCAAGCGCACGCAGGACCAAAAGCGGGCCGCGGCCAAACGGCTCATGGCCGCGTTCGGTGCGAATAAGAAGGTCGAGCACCTGACGGCGAACGATGTCGCTCGCTACGTCTCGATGCGGCGAAGCGGGGTCGGGTGGCCGGACGGCGAGCGGCGCACTCCGGTTCGTGCCAACGCGGTACGGGATGACATCGCGCTCCTTCGGACCATGATCCTGTGGGCATGTAAAGAGCGCCGTTCGGATGGCCGTTGGTTATTGGCCGAAAACCCGCTCCGCGGTATGCGAATCCCGAGGGAAGAAAACCCGATCCGGCCGGTCGCGACTTATGAACGCTTCGAGAAGGTGAGAGCCGCGGCACAGGGGCTCGCGAAGACAGCCCCCCAAAAGCGGGGACGCGAGCGATGGATGCGATTCGAGTTGGCCCTCACGCTCGCCGAGGCCACAGGACGGAGAATCGGTGCGATTCGTGGTCTTCGGTGGTCGGACATTAGCGCGGACCCTCCGCAAATTCGCTGGCGAGCCGAGTTCGACAAGCGCGGGCGCGAAGCGGAAGTTCCTATTCCCGAGTCTCTGGCCGCCGAGATCCGCGGCTTTCAGCGGCGGCTCCACGTAGTCGGTGATGGCTGGCTCTTCCCGCAGAAGGAGGCCGACCGTCCGTGGCCGCGCGACGTGTTCGGGGAGCTGCTCGCTCGCGCGGAGGTCAAAGCGGGCGTGCCGACGCTGAAGGGTGGCAAATGGCACGCCTACCGTCGGAAGTGGGCGACGGAGCGAAAAACGTTGTCTGTGGTGGACGTGATGGCTGCGGGCGGCTGGAAGGATCTGCAGACGCTCGTGAAGTGCTACCAGCACGCCGACCCGGACACGATGCTGGCGGTGATGGCCTCGCCCGTGAAGCTGCGGGAGCGACGCGCCGGTCGTGCGGGGTGAGAAACGCTTACAGAAACGCTTGCACTGGGCGAAAAGGCAGAAAGTCTGACACCGCGTAACGCAGTATCAGACTTTCCATTGCCCCTCCTGGGCTCGAACCAGGACTCTCCTGATCCAGAGTCAGGCGTGTTGCCAGTTACACCAAGGGGCAGAAAAAACGGCTGAGGGTGTAGTGCTGAATGGCTACTTTTTCGAGGCGCGGCCCTCTCGGAAGAGCCGACAGCCACTAGCCTTCAGCCTCCAGCCACAGTCATGGAGCTGAGGGGGATCGAACCCCTGACCTCTGCAGTGCGATTGCAGCGCTCTCCCAGCTGAGCTACAGCCCCGGCAGGCGGTAAACCTAGCCATCGGGGAAGACCCGGTCAACGTGACACGGACCGGGCGCCCCGACTATATGTTCCCCCCATGCGCCCCCTCCGAATCCGGCTTCTCGGCGGATTCGACCTCCAGCACGGCGACGATCGCGTCCCGCTCGACTCGCCTCGACTGCAGTCTTTGCTCGGCTACCTGGTCCTCCATCGGGATGTTCCTCAGACCCGGCAGCGGATCGCCTTCCTCTTCTGGCCCGACTCCACCGAGACCCAGGCCCGAACCAATCTCCGAAATCTCCTGCACCAGCTCCGCCGGGCTCTGCCGGCAGTCGAAGGCCATCTCGACGTCGGCCACCGTGCCCTGTCGTGGCGGCCGGATGCTGAGGTATGGTCGGACGTCACCGCCTTCGAGGAGGCCGCGGATCGGGGCGAGCAGCAATCCGGACCTGCCGCTATCGACGCGTTGCAGGAGGCTGCCGGGGTGTATCGCGGAGATCTCCTGCCGGGCTGCTACGAGGAGTGGCTCCTGCCGGAGCAGGAACGGCTCCGCAGCCGCTACGGCACTGTGCTCGAGCGCCTGTTCGCGCTTTACAATCAAGCCGGCGATAGCGAGCGGGAGATCGCGATCGGCGAGCGCCTCCTGCGGCACGACCCCTTCCGCGAAGACACCCACCGCTGCGTGATCCTCGCTCACGCCGCTCGAGGCGACCGGAGCCGCGCGCTCCGGGCCTACCACGCTTGCGCCGCCATCCTGGAGCGGGAGCTCGGCGTCGCACCCGATGCCGCTACTCGCTCCGCGTATGAGCGCGCGCTCGGCCTCGCCGGTACTCCGCCGACCCTCCCGGTCGCGGCTGCCGGCCGCGGGCTGGTCGGACGCGACCAGGAATGGCGCGCACTCCTCAACGCCTGGAAGGCGAGCGTGGCCGGACGGGTGCAACTGGTACTGATCTCCGGTGAAGCCGGCATCGGCAAGACCAGACTGGTCGAGGAGCTGCTGCGGTGGATCGGCCAGCAGGACTATCCGACCGCACAGGCCCGCTCGTATTCCGCCGAAGGGGAGTTGGCCTACGCGCCGGTCATCGAGTGGCTTCGCTCTGCCGCGCTCGGCCCCGCCCTGGCCAGGCTCGGGGAACCCGCACGGGCCGAGCTCTCCCGTCTCGCCCACCGGTCGGCCGACGGGGATCCGCCGGTGGGGGTGTCGGAGGCGGAACGGCGCCATCGCATCTACCAGGCGGCGCTGCAGGCGATGCAGGGGACCGAGCGTGCATTGACGCTCGTCGCGGACGACCTGCAATGGTGCGACCGGGAAACGATCGAGCTCCTGAAATACCTCGTGCGCCGGTGCGAGCGTCCGTTGCTCGTCGTGGGCACCCTCCGCCGGGAGGAAATCGATGCCGCCCATCCCCTCTCTGACCTGGGCCCCGCACTGACGGCCGTCGGGCGCTTCCACGAGATCGAGCTCGCCCGCCTCGACGCGACCGCCACCGCGGCGATGGGCGGCGATGCGACCGGACGGCCACTCGAGGCCCTCGAGGCGACCTGGCTCTACCGGGAGACCGAGGGAAATCCCCTCTTCATTATCGAGACGCTGCGCACCGACTGGACCGCACGTGCAGGGCGGAAGGGGAGTCCCGGGCCGGGGAACTCGGGGATCACGCCGAGAGTGCTGGCCCTGGTCGAGACCCGGTTGCGGCAGCTTTCACCGGACGCGCGCCACCTGGCGGAGCTGGCCGCGACCATAGGACGGGAATTCAGCCTCAGCCTCCTGGCAAAGGTGGAGCGCGTCGGAGAGGAACAACTGGTACAGGGCCTCGACGAGTTATGGCGGCGCCGGATCATCCGCGAGCGCGGTTCCGACGAGTACGACTTCAGCCATGACAAAATCCGCGAGGCGGCCTACCACGGCCTGAGCCCGGTCCGCCGTCGCGAGCGGCATCTGTCGGTGGCGCGTGCGCTGGAGACAATGCGCGGCGCCGATCCCGCGGTGAGCGGGCAGTTGGCCTGGCACTTCGACCTTGGCGGACGGCCGGATGAAGCCATCGCCTGGTACCAGCGTGCCGCCGGGATAGCTCAGCAGGTCTCGGCCCTGGAAGTGGCCACCCGGGCACTGCGGCGGGCGCTCGAGCTGCTCGAGCGACTTCCCCCGAGCAGCGAGCGGGACGAGCGGGAGCTTCACCTCCTGCTCGCCCTCGGCTCGGCGCTGGTACGCATGGAGGGATATGCCGGCCGGGAAAATCGCGAAGCGTATGAGCGGGCCCGCGGGCTCTGCACACGGCTTGGGTTTCCTGCGCCGGCACCGGTGCTTCGAGCGCTCGCGCTCGCATCGATCGCCAGAAACGAGCTCGAGGTCACTGAGGCACTCGGAAAGGAACTCCTCTCCGCCGGAAGGACTCAAGGCGACGATGTGGTCGAGGTGGAGGGTCTCTACTTGCTGGGCGTGACCGCGTTCTGGCACGGGAGACTCCCTGTCGCCGCGGAATTCCTGGAGGAGGCGATCGCCCGCTACCGGCCGGAGCGCCACCGGGAGCACGTGGCGCTCTACGCCCAGGATCCCAAGGTGGTCTGCCTCTCCCGGCTCGCATGGACCAGATGGCACCTCGGCTTCCCGGAGCGAGCCGCGGCAATCCGGGACGAGTCGCTTGCTCTGGCCGAGCGGCTCCAGGACCCATACAGCCGTGCGTATGCCCTCTGGTGGGCTCTCTTTCCCGCCGTTGACGCGGGAGATGTGCGGCTGGTACGCGAGCACGTCGCCGCGATGCAGAGTGTGGCCGAGGAGTACAACCTGCTGTACATCGCTGCGGTGGTCGAGAGCTTCGCCGGCTACCGTGATACGCTCGACGGCGCCGTGGCCGGCGGCATCGCACGGATGGAGACGGCGCTCTCCGATCCACGGGCGGCGGGACAGGAGTTCGTCCTTCGGCCGCAAACGCTTCTGTTGCTGGCTCACGCGCATGGCGCCGCCGGGCACTTCGACCAGGCCCTCCAAGCCGCCGCCGCGGGGCTGGATTTTGCCAGGCGAGGAGGGCGGATCTGGCTCGGGGAGTTTCACCGACTCGAGGGCGAGCTGCTGGCGTCGCGACAGGGCGACGACACGGCGATCGAGGCGGCCTTTCGCAGGGCCTTGGGGGTGGCGCGGGAGCAGCGATCGGCCTGGATCGAGCTGCGCGCGGCCACCGGCCTGGCCCGATTGCGGCTCCGCCAGGGGACGATACAGCGTGCAGAGGCCCGAGCCGAACTCGAGGCCGCATATGCCCGGTTCGCTGAGGGTTTCGACCTGCCAGCCCTCCGCGAAGCTCGGGGCCTCCTCGAAGAGCTCGCCTGAAGAAGCCCGCCCGTGCTCGGCTTCAAACGCTCTCGAAACGGTCCTGGCCGATCTTCCGTGATGACGTGCGCAAACCGTTCACGGAAGATGCGAGGAAATATGAGAGTCGCGCTATTTGTCCTCCTTTTCACTGCTTCGTGTGCCCCTGAGCCGGCAAGGCAATCCTCCGACCAAGTCGACGAGGTCGGCCAACATCGAATCGAAAGGGCATCGCCGGACGGAGCCGCCGCGGCTGCCTGGAACTCGCTGGCGTATGACATCGCTTTCGCGGAAGACCAGTTCCTCACCTTCAAGGGCCAGCGGGCATTCTCCATGATGCACCTGGCGATGCACGACGCACTCAACACGATCGTTCCCCGCTACCACCGCTACGCCTACGCCGGACCGAAAGTGGAGGCGGATCCCACCGCCGCCGCCGCCCAGGCGGCGTACCAGGTACTCTTGTCGCAGTATCCGGCCAAGAAGGCCAGACTCGATGCCGAGCTCGCGGATTGGCTCGACCCGATCGCCGGGAGCGCGAAAAAGGCGCGTGCGATAGAGCTCGGGAAGGCGACCGCCGTGGCCATTCTTTCTCTTCGGGCGGGCGACAGGTGGGACTTTCAGGGATCCTACCATTTCCGGCGTGGCTCCGGAGAATATCAGACCACACCGCCATGGGATGGCTTCGTGGCTCAGCCCGGGTTCGGCCGGGCGAAGCCCTTCACGCTCGCATCGCCGCGGCAATTCCGCCCTCCTCCCCCACCGCCGCTCACCAGCAGCCGTTACGCCTCCGCGTTCAATGAGGTGAAGGACTACGGGGCCGCCGGGAGCAAGGTGCGGACGCGGGACCAGACGGGGTACGCCGTGTGGTGGATGGAGTTCGCCGAGGGCTCGGTGAATCGCCTGGCCCGGCAACTGGTGAAGGAGAAGAAGGCGGATTTGTGGGAGGCGACCCGCCTGTTCGCGCAGCTCAACATCGCGCTGTACGACGGTTACATAGCCGAGTGGGATTCCAAGTACGAGTTCAATCACTGGCGCCCGTATACCGCGACTCGGGAGGCGGGCCGCGACGGGAACGCTGGGACGACTCCAGATCGGGATTGGAAGCCGCTTCGCGATACCCCTCCCTTTCCCGAGTATCTGTCGGCGCATGCCGCCGCATGCGCAGGCTCCTTCGAGGTCCTGAGAAGGATGTGGGGCAATGAGGTCGCCTTCACGATGTCGACGATTACGGCGCCACCTGGCATGCCCACCCGCTCGTTCGCCAGCTTCACCGCCGCGGCTGCCGAGTGCGCCGATTCACGAGTCAGGCTCGGCTGGCACTTTCGCTACTCGACCGACGCAGGACTGCGGCTGGGACGGCAGGTGGCCGAGCACGTCGTCGACGACTATCTCAAGCCCCGATGAGAGGAAGCACCGCCTTCATACGCTCGTGCAAGCTCGTCGAGCAGCTCGTCCAGCTTGCCTCGCGGCAACCATCTACCCCGCGCCATTACCCCGGCCTGCCGCCGCAGCGCGCCGGGGTTCTCGAGCGGATTCGCGTCGAGCAGCAGGAGGTCTGCGCGGCTGCCCTCCCGTATCGCGCCGGGCTGCCCAGCCCCGGACACCCACCGATTGAGAAACTCGGCCGGCTCCACCGTCGCCGCCCGCAGCGCCTGATAAGGCGTGAGCCCGGCCGCCGCCAGGCGAATGACCTCCTCGACGCCCGAATATCCCGGCTCGTTGCCCCAGATGCCGGCGTCGGTGCCGGCCATGACTCGCGCGCCCGCGGCCTCGAGTGCCCGTACCCGTTCCTCCGCACCGGAATACTGAGATCTCGCCGGGTCCGCCTTAGGCATCCCGAAATACGGCGCCCGCCGCCAGAACTGCCGCGTCGCCGGCGAGAGGTACCGAGCCTCGGGGAGCGCGAGCAGCGATTCGACCGCCTCCGGCCTCCCGCGCATCGAGAGCACGCGGTCGAGCATCACGAGCGTGGTCGTCACCGCCACGCCCGATTCGTGGACCCGCCGGGCCGTCACGGCCGGATCGCCACCCGCGAGCTGCTCCACGTGGTCGACACCCGCCTGGCCGCTCTCGAGCACGCCTTCTATGCCTACGGCGGACGGCACGTGGCCGGTCACAGGAATCTTCAGCTCCCGAGCGGTGCGGACGATCTCGCGGTAGACCTCCGGAGCGAGCGTCTGGTACACCTTGATGAAGTCGTAGCCGGCCTTCTTCTGCTGCGTGACGATCGCGCGCGCCTCCGCCGGCGTGCGGACGACCGTGTTGATCGGCCGGAAGGGCGGATCGCCATCGAGCCAGTTGCCGCTGGTGAAGATCGTCGGGCCGAGCCGCGCTCCCGCCGCGATCTGCCGCCGGATCTCGAGGATGGAGTCGGCCGCGCCGTAGCCGCCCAGGTTCCGGATCGTGGTCACGCCGTTGGCGATGTAGAGGAGCAGGTCCCGCGAGTTGAAGAGATGGACGTGCATGTCCACCAATCCCGGCATCAGATACTTGCCCCGCCCGTCGATGACGAGCGCCCCCTTCCCCGGACCTATGCCGGAGGTCGGCCCGACCCTCACGATCCGGTCGCCGCGGACGATCACCGTCCGGTGCTCGAGCACGGTATCGACATCGAGCGGAAGGAGGCCGACGTCCACGAAGGCGACTTCGGCCGGACGCTGTCCCACCGCCGGCCCCGCCATGGTGAGAGCGACTCCAGCAACGAGGGGGGCGATCCGGCAAAGCGCGATCATGTCAACGTGGACGGCCAAGTCGCTCCAGGGCGCACGTGGGAGAGCCAAAACCGTGCCGGCGACCTATACTCGATGCCGACGTCTCGACTCCGACCGCTAGCATCGAAAGGGAGACTCCGATGCGAAGGACCGCAAGCGTCCTGACCCTTGCTTTCGCGGCCACCGTGTGCGGACGCGTGAGGGCTCAGGAGACCCACGACGATCACCACGCCAAGACCACCTCCGGCACCGATGCCTCGGCGGGCGGGGCGACGAGGCTATACGATGACCTCGGCAGCTACCACATGACGATCAGTACGGCCTCGCCGGTAGCGCAGCAGTACTTCGACCAGGGCATCCGCCTCACCTACGGCTTCAATCACGACGAGGCGGTCAAGTCCTTCAAGGAAGGCATCCGCGCCGACTCCACCTGCGCCATGTGCTGGTGGGGAGTCGCCAACGCGCTCGGCCCCAACATCAATCTCCCCATGGACACCTCGCTCGTGCGGCCGGCCTCCGAGGCCAGCCGGAGGGCGCTCGCCCTCGCCACGAAGGTGACGCCACGCGAGCGGGCCTACATCGAGGCACAGGCGAAACGCTACGGAGCCGAGCCCGTGGCCGATCGCGCGCCGCTCGACTCGGCCTACGCGAGGGCGATGGCCGGCGTAGTCCGTCGCTTTCCCACGGATGACGATGCGGCCACGCTCTATGCCGAGTCGCTGATGGATCTGCGCCCGTGGCACTACTGGACCAATGCCGGAAAGCCTCAGGCGCCATCGACGCTCGAACAGATTGCAGTGCTGGAGCGCGTGGTGAAACGGAGCCCGAACCACCCCGGCGCCTGCCACCTCTACATCCATGTCGTCGAGGCTTCGGCCGATGCCGCCCGCGCCCTGCCCTGCGCCAAGCGTCTCCAGACTCTGGTGCCCGGTGCCGGCCACCTGGTCCACATGCCTACCCACATCTACATGCGGCTCGGCATGTGGGCGCAGGCGGTCGAGCACAACCAGCACGCGGTCGCGGCAGATGAGCGATTCATCGAGGAGCGCCACCCGACGGGCATCTATCCGATCGGGTACTACCCCCACAACCTCGACGTCATGCAGGCCGCGCTCTCGATGATGGGGCGCGGAGACGAGGCGATCGCGGCCGCGCGCAAGATCGCCGGCGTCGACCCCTATGCGATGGCGCTCCAGGTGCCGCCCGTCGAATCATTCTCCGTCAAGCCGCTCTACGCGCTCGCGCGATTCGACAAGTGGGACGAGATCCTGATGGAGGCCGCGCCGCCGGCGCAGCTCCGATACGCTACCGCCGTGTGGCACTACGCGCGCGGGCTCGCCCTGGCCGCGAAGGGACAGTACGACAGCGCCGCCGTCGAGCACGACAGCGTCGCGGCGATCGCCGGCTCGATCTCCCTTGACGTCCCAGTCAGTCTCAACCCGGCCAGGTCGGTGCTCGCGATCGCCGAGCGGCACCTCTCAGCCGACATCGCCGCGCGCCAGGGGAAGCGGGACGAGGCGATATCGGATCTCAAGAAGGGAATCGCGCTGGAGGATGAGCTGACCTACGACGAGCCGGCCGGTTGGTATCTGCCGCTCCGTCAGCCATACGGCGCGCTGCTCCTGGCGGCGGGGAAGAAGAAAGAGGCGGAAGCGGCGTACCGGGAAGACCTCACGCGGTTCCCGAACAATGTGTGGTCGGAGAAGGGGCTTAAGGTGGCGAAGGGGGAAGGGTGACACCCCTGGCCTTCAACTGCCGATCCTGCCAGCGGGACAGCAACACCAATGCTACGATTGAGCCGATCAGCGCCAGCATCATGTCCCACTGGGTATCCCACGGATCGCCCTGAGTGCCGAGAAAGTCCGTCGCGCCCTCGCCGGCCGCCAGCGCCGTCCAGAACTCGATCAGCTCGTAGAACGCGCTGAACGCGAGACAAACGCAGACCGTCATGAACGGAAGCCACCGGGTTCCCCGAAGGGGCGAGCGACGGATGAACACCTCCCGCGCCAGCATCGCCGGAATGAAGCCCTGCGCCAGATGCCCGATGCGGTCGTAGTGATTGCGTGTGAACCCGAACCACTCCTCCATCCAGAACCCGAGCGGCACCTTGGCGTAGGTGTAGTGCCCGCCGAGCATGAGGATGCCGGCGTGGACCCAGATGAGAGTGTAGACGAGGGGGGTGAGACGAAGCCCGGGATAGAGCACGATCAGCGCGGGAACGCCGATCAGGATGGGAAACACCTCGAGGATCCAGGTGAACCGGTCGTGCGGGTGGATTCCGGACCAGAAGAGCAGTACCACGAGGGAACCCAGCAGGAACAGCTCGTACCTCGACGGCCGTTTGTCCATGTGGACCTCCGGTGATCGGTTCACCACAGAGGCACAGAGAACGCAGAGAACCACGGAGGAAACAGGTGGTCGTACAGGAGACCACTTCAAGTCTCTTTCTGGTTTTCTCTGTGCCCTCTGTGCCTCTGTGGTGAATGGCCAGGAATGCCTATTCGGCGAACGGAACGTCGACCGTCAACCCATCCCGCGCGATGATCGTCGCGGGAAAGACCGCCTGCGCCTCCGCCAGCAGCTCCGGTGCGTCCCTGGTATAGCGCGGACTGATGTGTGTCAGCACCAGCCGGCGGACGCCCGCGTCGGCAGCCACCCGCGCCGCCTCCGACGCCGTCGAGTGCCCCGTTTCCTTCGCCCGTTCGGCCTCATCGCCGCCGAACGTCGCCTCGTGTACGAGGAGGTCTGCGCCGCGCGCCGCCTCCATGACCGGCAGCGACGGCCGCGTGTCGCCGGTGTAGACGAGCGTCCTCCCCCGGCGTGGCTGTCCGACCAGGTCCGACGGCCGCACCGTCCGGCCGTCATCGAGGGTCACCGTCTCTCCCTTGTGCAGCCGCCCCCAGAGCGGTCCTTCCGGCACGGCCAGCTCCCGCGCGCGATCGGGATTGAACCGGCCGAGCCGGATGTGCTCGGCGAGCGCATAGCCGACCGTGTCCGCACGATGCTCCGTCGCGAACACGACGATGTCGTACTCACCGCGCGAGAGACGGTCCCCCGCCCGGAGCTCGACGATCTCCACCGGGAACTTGTTGCGCTCGATGCCGAGATGCACCGCCGCGTTGAGCACGCGCTCGGCCCCCTTGGGCCCGTAGAGCCTCACCGGCGCCGTGCGGTCCTGCAAGCCCATCGTGCGGAGCAGGCCGGTGATCCCGAGCATGTGATCGGCGTGATAGTGGGTGAAGAAGACGTCGGTGAACGAGAATCCGACGCCGTAGCGCATCATCTGCCGCTGGGTGCCCTCGCCGCAGTCGAAGAGAATCATCTCCCCTTCCCGCTGCACCGAGAGCGCCGCGACGTTCCGGTCGAGGGTGGGGGTGGCCGCGCCGGTGCCCAGAAACGTGATGCTCAGCATGGGGGAAAGTTCAGAAAATCTTGACGGTAACCGGAACCTTCCCGGGATGCTTCTGCAGCTCGTCGAGCAGCTTCTTCATCGACTGCGACAGGTCCCGCATGTCGTAATAGAGGCCGCTGTCGGTCGCGAACTTGCCGATGGTTCCCCGCCCGTGGCTCACGTCGGCGAGGAGCGTGTCGAGCCGGGCGCCGGTCTTGGTGAGCTGGCTGGTCATCGCAGCGAGATTGCCGGTGAGCGTATCGGCGCGTCCGAGCGTGCGGGCGAGGGCGGGATTGGCAAGCGTGCTGTCGAGGCGCTCGGTGAGCGAGCGAAGGCTCGCCATGGTCCGGGTGATCTCCGCCGTCGGGCCCGAACGTGGGTTGCTGTACACGTCCATCGTCATCTGCGCCGCCTTGAGCGTGCCCTGGAGCGCCGTCAGCGTGGCGGTGAGCTGGTCGGCCGTGCGCTTGTTGACGATGGCCTGCGCCCCGATGAGCAGGCTGTCGGCCCGGTCGCCGAGCGCCACGGCCTTGTCCGAGAGGGCCACCTGCTGGGTGCCGAGAATCGTCCGTCCGGACGGGAGCAGCTCGCTCGCACGGCCCGGGTTGAAGTCCACCGCATAGTCGCCGACCAGCGTGACCTGGACGATGGTCGCGGTCGCATCCACTCTCGGTTTGATCTTGGGCGGGAGGCTCGCGGTCACCAGCACCTTGCCCACGTCGAAGAAGTCGATCCGCTCGACCTTCCCCACCGCCACGCCCGAGATCCGGACCGGGGAGGCGCGCTTGAGCCCGCTTACGTTGGCGAACTGCATCCGGACGAGGTTGTCCGACGACACCGACCGGCCGCTCAGCCACATCGTCCCGAAGATGAAGACGAGGACGGCCACGATGACGATCGTGCCGACGGTCACTTCCCGCATGCGAAGATCCATGAGCCTCAGGCCGCGAAGGAGGGGTTGTCGAAATCGCGCTCGAGGAACTCCCGGACCTTGGGGTTCTTCGAGTCGAGGAATTCCTGCGGCGTGCCCTGCATCACGATCGTGCCCTCGCTGAGCAGAGCGAGCCGGTCGGCCACCCGGAACGCCCCGCGCACGTCATGCGTCACCATGACGCTGGTGACGCCGAGCTCGTCGTCGAGCCGCTGCACCAGGCCGTCGATGATGTCGGCATTCACCGGATCGAGGCCCGACGTGGGCTCGTCGTAGAGCAGATACTTGGGACTCCCGGCGATCGCCCGAGCGATACCCACCCGCTTCCGCATGCCGCCCGAGAGTTGCGCCGGATACTTTTCGATCGTGTCGGCCGGCAGGTTGACCAACCGGATACACTCGGCGACGCGTTGGCGGCAGTAGTCCTCGTCGCCATACTTGTCCTGGTCGGTGATGCCGAGCCGCACGTTCTCGAAGACCGTCATGGAATCGAAGAGCGCGCCGTTCTGAAACACGTAGCCGATGTTCGATCGGAGCTCCGACAGCTCCTTCCGCTTGAGACGGGCCACCTGTTTGCCGTCAACGACGACCGTGCCACTGTCGGGCTTGATGAGCCCGATCATCGTCTTGAGGAGCACGCTCTTTCCCGTGCCGGATGGCCCGAGCAGCGCCACCGTTTCCCCTTCCCGAACCTCGAAATCCACCCCGTTCAGCACCACCTGCTTGCCGAACCGCTTGTGGACGTCTCGAAGCTCGATCATTGATTGAGCAGGAGGCGGGTGAGCACCGTGTCGAGCACGAGGATGAGGACCGAGCTGACCACGACCGCGGTCGTGGTGGACTTGCCGACGCCCTCGGCGCCCTGCTGGGTGTTGAACCCCATGTAGCAGGAGATGATGGTGATCGAGCCGGCGAAGAAGAACGCCTTGATCACCGAGTAGTAGGCATCCCACGGGCGCCAGTAGTACTGGGCGCCATAGATGAAATCGGCGTCGGTCACCGGCAGCACCGCCTTCACCGAGATCCAGCCGGAGGCGATCCCCGAGAGATTGGCGAGGACGGTGAGCGCCGGAATCATGATGAGTCCGGCCAGCACACGAGGAATTACCAGGTGCGAGGCCGGCGAGCGGCCGAGGCTCTCGAGTGCGTCGATCTGCTCGGTGACGCGCATCGTCCCCAGCTCGGCCGCGTACCGCGCCCCGATCCGGCCGGCGAGAATGAGCGCGGTGAGCACCGGCCCCAGCTCCAGGATGATCGAGGAGACGACCAGCGTGCCGACCACGTAATAGGGGATGCTGCCGGTGAACTGGTAGCCGGTCTGGAGGGCGGTCACCGCGCCGGCGAAGGCGGAGATGAGGAGGACGATGAACAGGCTGCCGGCGCCGATGTTCCAGGCTTCCTCCATCATCCGCGGCCACCAGATGCGGACCTCCGAGAGGCCCCGGACCATATCGATGATGAAATAGGTCAGGCGCCCCACGTGCGAGGCGCCATCGAGGACCCAGCGGCCGGCGATCTGGCGAATGTCGAACGTAGTGGTGGCGGCCATAGGTGCTTTATCTTGACCCCCCATGCCACGTAAGTCTACCCCTTGCCTTCCCATAGCATCGCCGCGCGCCGGGGATTTTCGGCGTCGTCTCCTCCGCTGGTTCCGGCGGTACGGACGCGACCTGCCCTGGCGGCGAACCCGGGATCCGTACCGGGTCATCGTCTCCGAGTTCATGCTGCAACAGACCCAGGTATCCAGGGTCGAGGCGTACTATCAACGCTTCCTCGACACCTATCCATCGATCGAGTCGCTCGCGGCCGCGTCGCCGGCGGCGGTGCGTGAGAGCTGGGAGGGGCTGGGATACTACCGGCGGGCGGCCAATCTCCACCTGCTGGCGCAACGAGTGGTGGCTGAGCACGCGGGCGTCATCCCGGACGATCTCTCGCTGCTGCTCGGCCTGCCTGGCGTCGGACGATACACGGCCGGCGCCGTGGCGAGCTTCGCCTACGAGCGGTCCACGCCGGCGGTGGATACGAACGTCGCCCGGGTCCTCCGGCGAGCCTTCCATCCGCGGCTCAGAAAGCACGGCGCCGAGCGGAGGCTCTGGGCGACGGGCGCGGCACTCATGCCTCGCCCCGGAAGGGAAGCGTGGGCGTTCAATCAGGCGATCATGGAGCTCGGCGCGCTGGTCTGCACCGCTCGCCTAGCGCGGTGCGACGCGTGTCCGGTGCGGAAGGCGTGCGCGACAGGGCGCCGGGCGGCGGCGCCGAACCGCGTGTAAGATCCCGATCTCCCGACGTCTCACAGACATGGCGAAACCACTCCCGCAAGGCCCGTCTCCCATTTCGCTGGTCGCCCTCGTGCTCCTCGGGTGCTCCGGCGGCGACAATCTGAATCCCTCGCCCCCGGTCCCGCCGGCCGTGCTGGCCCTGGGCGAACGCCATGTCTGCCAGGCGCGTGAGGCAGGAACCGTGTGCTGGGGCACCGGCGTCGACGGGCAGCTCGGCATCGGCGCCACACCTGTCGATACGACCCCCGTCACTCTCCCGGACGGTATCAGGTTCGTCGCGTTGTCCGCGGGCAAGGCCCACACCTGCGGGATCGATGCCGGCGGGCAGGCTTTCTGCTGGGGATCGGATCGCGACGGCCAGCTCGGTCTCGGCGCCCCCGCTGCCGAGCGGTGCAGCGCTTTCCCTTGCGCCACTCGCCCGCAGCCAGTGGCCGGCAACCTCCGGTTCCGCGAGTTGGCGGCAGGCCTTCGCTTCACCTGTGGTCTCACCACCGATGGCGCCGCCTGGTGCTGGGGGCTGAACGACGTCGGGCAGCTCGGCACAGTGGCCGACGGGGAGACCTGCGAGGAGGGCCGCTGCTCCCACACGCCCGTCGCGGAGGCGAGCGGCCGGGCCTTCACATCGATCACCGCCGGCCTATCCCATGCCTGTGCGCTCGATCCCGGCGGGACGACGTATTGCTGGGGGTGGGATGGCCCCGGCGGTACAACCGCGGAAGGACACCACCCCACGTTTACGCCCGATGCGTATCTCATGGCGGGACCCGCCTTCCGCCAGCTCGCGGCCGGTGGGTATCACACGTGTGGCATCACGAACGACGGCAGCGGGTATTGCTGGGGAATCGATGCAATTGGGGCGGGACCTATGCTGCTCGAATCGGCCGACCCGGTGGCCGTGATCGGAGGTATTCGCTTCCAGGCGGTATACGCCGGACGTCTCACCGCTTGCGGGCTGGATCTGGCTGGCGTGGCCTATTGCTGGGGCCCCAACGTCAGCGGCGAGATCGGCACAACGCCGGTCGGGTCGCTTCAGCGGTTCGACCAGCCGGTGGCGGTGTCCGGAGGGCTTCGGTTTCAGACGCTGGCGCCGGGCAACAGCACCTACTGCGGCATCATCGACGACGGCGGGACGGTCTGCTGGGGACGAGGTGAATTCGGAGAGTTCGGCGCCGGCCACGACAACAGCACGTCGCCGGTAGCGGTAACCCTGCCGGAGTAACGGAAGCCACGGCGGTCAGCGCACCATTGCCCCAGCGATCAGCGCCACCAACGCCAGCGTGCCCGCGATCGAGGTGATCAGCTTCTGTCGCTGCCGCAGCTCGTCGAAGTACCCCGCGCCCGGCCCCGCCGAATCGAGCCTCGCGAGCTTGGCCGCCGTGGGCAGCGCCACCGTCAGCGTGAGCAGTGCACCCGCCAGCCCGGCTCCCTGCATCACCACGAGCGGAAGACTGAATCCGGCCAGCTCTCCTGTCCGCCCCGACACCGAAAACGTCAGGATCAGCCCCGAGAGCGCGGTCAGCAACGCGCCGGGCGCGATGACCGCCTTCTGGACCGCGGCCTGGCTCCGGACCACCACTCCGAGCCCCGCGCGATCCTCGCGCTTGGTCGCGATGCCGGCGGCCATCGCGGCGAAGCCGCCGCCGAGCCACATGGTGAACCCCAGCAGGTGCGCGAAGAGCCAGAATCGAATCACGAGGTTGCCGAGAGTATGGCGCCGTCGATCGGCTGGCGGCCGGCGAATCCGGACTCGACCTCGTGCCAGTGCGTGATGCGCTCCTCACCCAGCCGCCAGCACAGGAAAATCGGGCGATCCTCCCGCAGTGAATAGAAGTCCACCAGTCCCGCATCGAATCCCTTGAAGACACAGCCCACTGCCTCCAGCTCCTGGAGGTAACGATTGATCCGTTCGGCGTGAACGGAGACCTCCTCGCGGGCTTCGACCAGCTCCCGAGTTTCGCCCCAGTCGGCGCGAGCGCCACCGGTGAGAATCTCGAAGCGCGCCACCGCCTCTCGCCACGCCGGATACTCGACCGTCAGATCGCGCACGATGCGCCGGACCAGCGGCAGCGTGCGCTCGGCTTCCTGAAGACTGAACAGCTTGAAGTCAGGCACGCGTCACCCCCAAACGATTTCGACTCCCTCGATCTGTTCCGGATGGCTGATGAACCCGATGACCTGTCCATCGTCGTCCAGCACCGTGATGGTGGGCCGCAGATGCGAGTCGCTCGGATCGAGATCCATGCGGACCCGGTAACCGGTGAGCTCCGTGTCGCCCTTGACGACCGGTGAACGCGTGCGCATGAGCTCGTCCGCGCGCGTGTGCCAGGGGTGCTTCCCCTCGGCGAGGCAGCGGGTAACGAGATCACGATCGCTCAGCGTGCCGAGAAAGCGCCGCTTGCGGTGGTCGTCCACGACGGGGATCACGGAAATGTTGCGGATCTTGAGCATGATCGCCACCTCGCTGGCCATTGCACCGGCCACCGCGACGTGGGGATCGGACACCATCGCTTCAGAGGCTTTCATAGTCGCTCAATTTGCCCCGAACCAGGGGGGGGTCAAGTGCGTGAGGCGGCTCGGGCGATCGCCTCGCGCGTGGCACGATACCCCTGCTCCGCGTAGTCCTGCATGCGCTCCACCCGGAAAGTAGCGTACCGCTCAATGGCCGGCCTGACGTAGGTGAGCGGCGGCCGGCCGGCCTCGGCTCGCCAGCGGGCGAGCTGCTCCTGGGTATGCGCCGCCATGAGCGTTCCCACCGCCTCATCGTGCGCCTGCACCAGCCGAGGTCCCCTCGTGGGGATCGCCTCTGCGACCACCTCGAATCCCGGTCCGACGTCCACCGCCACGACCGGCTCGTTGTCCAGGTGCGCCGCGATCTCGAGCGGAAGCACGCCCCTGAGTCCTCCATCGCCGCAGCGGCGGCCGTCCAGCGTCACCGACGGGAAATACAGAGGGAGGGCGGTCGTGGCAGCCAGCACGTCCCGCAGCGGGGCATCCTTGCCACCGGCGCCATAGAGGAGCAGCTCACCGGTATCGAGGTCGGTGACGCTTACCGTCAGCGGAATCTCGAGTTCGGCGAACCGGCGGGCCGGAACCAATGCCTCGAGCGCGCGGCGAAAGGGGCCGGGGCGCAGCAGCGACCGAGCGAACACGCCGCGAAACAGGACCAGAGGGTTGCGCGAGATTCCCCGTGCGCCGACCTCCGTGAGTCGAGCGAGCAGGTCGTCGCCCGCCATGCCACCCGCTAGCGCCGCGGCGATCACCGCTCCCATCGACGTTGCGACGAAGCGCGCCGGCGTCCAACCGGCCTCGGCCAGCGCGCGCACCGCGCCGACGTGCGCGGCGGCCTTGGCCCCGCCGCCGCTCAATACGACCGTGACCCGGCGTCCGCTCACGCCCGCAGCCGGGTCAGACGGTGCGCCTCCGCGCGTGCGTAGCGGGCCCGCTCCTCCTCGGTGCCGGGGATGAGACGCGGGACCGGTTTGGGCCTGCCGGCTTTGTCCATCGCCACGAAGACCACGTGCGCCGTGTTCGTATGCCGCCGCTCGCCGGTGCTGACCGTCTCCGAGTAGACCTCGACCGTGATGTCCATGGACGATTTGCCGACATAGTCCACCGTCGCGGAGCAGGTGACGAGGGCGCCCACAGGAATCCGCTCCCGGAAGTCCACCCGGTCGATGCTCGCCGTCACCGCCGGGCCGCCGGCATGGCGTATCGCCGCCACCGCCGCCGCCTGGTCCACCAGCGCCATCAGATGGCCACCGAACAGATCGCCACGGACATTCTGCATGTGGGGCATGACGAAGGTGGTGATGGAGCCGACCGAGTAGGACATGGGACGGGAATCTGGGAGCATGGAGGTCCTTTGAGAGGGCGCAGACGTCTCTGCGTCATCTGCGTCCTCTAATAATCCACCGGCCTCAAATAATACTCCCCGATCGCCGTACCGCTCAGCATCGCCACCGTCGGCATGCGCCGCTTCCAGTGCGTGGAGTCGAGGCGCTTGCGCACCAGCGCGGTCTCCTCTTCGCTGAACCCGAGCGCGGCGATTTCCGCATCGCGATAGCCGAGGAGAATCCAGTGAAGGATCGCGTCGGCCCGCGGGTAGGAGATGCCGAAGTCGTTCTCGTCGGTCTGGCCGACGATGAGGTCGGCGCTCGCGGGCTTGGAGACGATGACGTCGGGCACGCCCAGATGCCGCGCGAGCGCCCAGACCTGGGTCTTGAAGAGATCGCCGATCGGGTTGACCGGCGGCGAGTCGTCGGCGTGCCACGTGAAGTAACCGAACAGCCGCTCGGTCTTGTTGCCGGTGCCGATCGGCAGCGCGCGATGCGCTGCGGAAAGGTCGAACAGCGTGATCATGCGGGTGCGCGCCATGATGTTGCCCAGGCGCCCCGGCTCGGACGCGCCGCCGATCGCCGCCGCAAGCGCATCCACTGCCGCGCTGATGTCCACCGTGGCCGAGCGGATGCCCAGCGCATCGATGACGAGCTGCGCGTGGCTGAGGCTTTCGGGGCTCGAGCTTCGATAGGGCATGCGGATGGCGAGGACGTTCTCCGGCCCCAGGGCCTCCACGGCCAGGCATGCGACCAGCGAGCTGTCCACACCCCCCGAGAGACCCACCACCACCTGCTCGAAGCCGCGGCGGCGGCGCACCTCGTCCCGAATGAACTCGACCAGCCAGCGTCGCGTCAGCTCCGCATCGATCGCCAGCGGGTCGCCGGCAATGCGGGCCAGCGTCCGCATCGCGCCTGCATTGACGGTGCGGGTCACGGGTGCCACCGGCACCTTCGCGCCGCCATCACCCTCGCTTCCATCGGAGCGTCGAGCCGCGTGGAGCGACCCGAGAAGGTGCGGGAGGCGCATCTCCAGGTCGGCCAGCAGGGGAAGATCGGCGCGCGCACGGGTGATCTCCTCGAAATCGAGGGTCGCGGGGATCAACGCTTCCTCGAAGATCGGGCCATCGGCGAGAATATCGCCTCGCGGATTTGCGACGAGCGAACCGCCGGGGAAGGCCTTTCCTCCCTCGAAACCCACGAGTTGGGAAAGGGCAACGAATACCCCGTGCTCCCCGGCAATGTCCTGAACGATTCGCCCCCAACGGGCCAGGCTCGTCGGGCGGCCGGCGGTGTCGTCGGTGGTCACCACACCTCGGGCCGGACTCGCGCTCGGAATGATGATGAGCTGCGCCCCGCCGAGCGCCGCCAACATCGGCGTGAAGGAATGCCAGGCGTCCTCGCAGATGAGGATGGCGGCCCGCCCCCACCGGGTGTCGAAGGCCTGCACATTCCGGCCCGCCTCGACGAATCGTTCTTCGTCGAAGACGCCATAGGTCGGCAGGAAAACCTTGCGGTGGACGTGACGGATGCCGGCGTCGGGACCACCGAGCGTCGCGTAGAGGCCGGAGTTGTGGAGACGGTTTCGGTGGATCTCGTAGAAGCCGACGGCGATGTCGAGCGGCGCGGCCCTGGCGTCCTTGTGCTGGCGCGCGAGGTCGTCGAAGAGGCGGTCGGCCGAAACGGCGAGGTCGCGGACGCCACCCTCGAGGAAGTACCCCGTCAGCGCCGTCTCCGGCGTTATCACCAGCTCGGGCGGCTCGGCCCAGGCCGACACCTCGCGGAAGACCGCACCGAGCCGGCAGAGGTTCTCGTCGTAGGCGCCCTTCCGGGGCCGTAGCTGGGCGATGGCAAGGCGGAGCACGGAAGAAATGTATACCTTAAGGCATGCTCTGGTATATCGCTGCAGGCAGCGCCATCGGCGGGCTGGGACGTTATCTCCTCGGTGGAATCGCTCAACGATTGCTGGACACCGCCTTTCCCGTCGGTACTCTTCTCATCAACATCACGGGGTCCTTCATCCTCGGCGCGATCATCCGCTTCGCCGTGGATACACCGTGGATCTCTCCCGAAATTCGCGCGTTTCTCACGATCGGGGTCTGCGGCGGCTTCACGACTTTCTCGACCTTCAGCTACGAGAGCGCGGTGATGCTGGAGGACGGCGAGTGGAGCCGGGCTGCGCTCTACATCACGGCGAGTGTCGGAGTGTCGCTGCTGGCAATGTTCCTCGGCTTCGCCGCAGGCCGGGCGGCGATCGGGGCGCGGCTATGAGAGGACGCAGAGAGGACGCAGAGAGGACGCAGAGGACGCAGAAGGCGCAGAGGACGCAGAGGACGCAGAGGACGCAGAGGACGCAGAGGACGCAGAGGACGCAGAGAAGGATACGTGAAAACACCTGTGTTGCTTCTTCGGGCCCTTCGTGCCTCCGTGGCAAAGAGCTCTGTGCATGCTCGCTCCATGGCCAGCATCTTTGGCCATTCACCACGAAGGCAATGTGTTCTTGTTTCTTCCAAGGACCTCTGCGTCCTCTGCGTCCTCTGCGTCCTCTCTGCGGTGAATACATCAGCAGGCTTCATGGGGGCTGAATGCACGGGCTGACGGGCGAGCGCACCCTGATGCGCATCCATATCGGAGAGCGTGACAAGTATGAGGGCAGACCGCTTCACGAGGCCATCGTGCACCTGCTGAGGGAGCGTGGGTTCGCGGGCGCGACGGTCCTTCGCGGGATCATGGGTTTCGGCGCCAGTGCGGGGATCCACACCGAGAAAGTCCTCCGGCTGTCCACCGACCTTCCCCTCGTGGTGGAGACGGTAGAAAGCGAGGACAAGATCCAGGCCCTGCTGCCTGCGCTGGACGAAATGATGGGCGGCGGACTCATCACGATCGAGCGCGCGAAGGTCGTCATCTACCGCGGCGAAGCCACGCCGGGAGCTCCGGGATGAGCACGCCGCTGGACGCGCTCGGAGGCGTCGTCAACGCCTGTCTCCTCACCCCGACCGTCGTCACTGGCGGGCAGCCCTCTGCGCCGAATCTCGCCGCTCTCGGAGCGACCGGAAGCGGCATCGTGCTCGACATCCGCGACCCGATGGAGCCTCGCCCCTTCGACGAGCCGCAGTCCGTGCGGGCGGCCGGCCTCGAGTACGTCAACATTCCCGTCACCCCGGCTACCCAGAACGACGGCACCATCGAGCGGATTCTCGGCGTCCTCCGTGGTGCCGGCAGTCGCACGGTGTTCGTGCACTGTGGGAGCGGCAACCGCGTGGGGGGGGCGCTGATTCCCTGGCTCGTGCTCGACCAGGGCTTCGACGAGGAGGACGCGGTGAACCAGGCGATGCGTGTCGGCCTCCGGAGCGCCGATCTCATGGAATGGGGACTCGATTACGCCCGCCGAAACCGCCCGCCCGCCTGACCGTAGTTGCACTGTCCACCTTCTGGAGTCCGGATGTTCCGCTCGACAATGTCGCGCCTCGCCCGCATCTCCACGGCGCTCGAGATCGCCTCCTCCCCGGCCATCGCCGTGGGGCAAATGCAAGCCAAGCCGCTCGACCCCGCCAACCTCGACACGACCTGCGCACCTTGCAAGGACTTCTTCCGGTACGCGAACGGGGGATGGCTCAAGCGCACCGACATCCCGGCAGATCGGCCCGGCTGGGGAAGCTTCTACGAGCTGCAGGACCAGAACTTTGCCGCGCTTCACCGGGTGCTCGACGATGCCGGCCCAGGCCAAGACGACCCCGGATCCCAATCTCCGGAAGCTCGGCCTCTTCTACGGCAGTTGCATGGACTCCGCCGCCGTCGAGGCCGCCGGAGCACATCCCCTCGACCCGGAGCTGCGGCGCATCGCCGAGATCGGGACTCGTGATGCCGTGCAGGCGGAGCTGGCTCGGCTCCAGGCGAGACAAGTCGACGCGGGATTCAACTACGGCTCCGCGCCCGATGCGAAACGGAGCGAGCGCACTATCGGCCAGGTCTACCAGGCAGGGCTCGGAAGCCATGTTCGACAAGATCGGGTATCCGGAACGCTGGCGCGACTACAGCAAGCTTCAGATCACGTCCGGCGTCTACGTCACCAATCTCGAGCAGGCCCGCCTGTTCGAGTCCCGTCGTGATCTCGCGAAGGTGGGCAAGCCAACCGACCGGACCGAGTGGGGAATGACACCACCGACCGTCAACGCCTCATACAATCCATCCATCAACGCGCTGACCTTTCTCGCTGGCATCATGCAGCCCCCATTCTTCGATCCGCATGCCGATGACGCGGTCAATTACGGCGGCATGGGGCAGTGATCGGTCACGAAATCACTCACGGCTTCGATGACGAGGGGCGGCAATTCGACGCCAAGGGCAATCTGAGCGGCTGGTGGGACTCGACCGACACGAAGCGATTTACCGAGCGGGCGGACGCGCTGGTCAAGCAGGCCGGCAACTACGTGGTCGTGGACGCCCTCAGGGTGAACGGCAAGCTCACCCTCGGCGAGAACATCGCCGGCCTCGGCGGACTCCTCATCGCCTACGGCGCCTACCGGCGCTCGCTCGAAGGCAAGCCGGATCCGGCGCCGATCGACGGCCTTACCGCTGATCAGCGCTTCTCTCTCGGCTGGGCCCAGATCTGGCGCGGCAAGGACCGGCCGGCGTTCAGCCGCATGCTGCTCACCGTAGACCCGCACGGACCGCCGGCGTTCCGGGTCAACGCGCCGATGAGCAACATGACGGTCTTCGCACAGGCGTTCGGGTGCAAGCCCGGCGATCCCATGTTGAGGCCCGATAGTCTCAAGGTTCAGATCTGGTAAGAGAAAATCCCCCGGAGCTGACCCCGGGGGATTCTCTTTTTCGGCTACCGCCGGCGACCGCCACTGCTGGAGGGTGACTGGCCACTGCCACCCCCTCCGCCACTGCTGCCCGATCGCGCGGCCGGCGCTTCGGATCTGCCGCCACCCCCACTGCCCCCGCTCCTCTCGCTCGACCGATCGCTCGGCGGAGGAGCGGCTCGCGCCGGCCCGCTGCGAGATGGACGCGACTCGACCTGGGGCTCACGTTGTGGAGCGACCGGCGCCCGCTCGATCTGAGGTCGATCGACGTCGGCCCGCCGAGGCGTGACGTCCCTTGGAGTCACATCTCTTGGAGTCACATCGCCCGCGTCCGAGCGACGCGGTGTCACGTCTCTTGGCCCACCCTGGCGCCCCCGACTCACGTCCTGCGGCAGGCTCTCCTGCCGGGCGCTCGGGGTGGAGTTCCGCCGCGAACCCTCATCTCCCGAACGACGCGCTTCGACCGTGCGCCCCGGCGGCGTTCGACGCTCGCCACTGACCGACCGACCCGCGTTATCCCGCACGGCTGGCGTCGACTCGACTCGCCGCCCGTCACGACGCGCCGCCGGCGCCGCGACCGGACGTCCGACCTCGTTGGGCGCCGCGGTAACTCGCCGCGCGGGGCTCGACGTACCCGGCTGAATGACCCGGCTTCTGGGCGGGACATACACGGTGTTCACCAACCGCGAACCGGCAAAACCCCGGCTCCGGTACCCGGGGAGCCCCCCGTCGTTCCCCCGGAAGCGGTATGGGGTATAGGGACCGTAGAAACGCCGGCCCGGCGTATTGTAGTAGCCGACGTAACGCGTAAACGGGTAGCTGTAGTACGGGTAATACACCCGGGGATAATAGAACGGCGTGTAGTAAGCGGGGTAATAGTACGGGTCGTAGAAGAACGGGTCGTAGAATGGGTCGTAGAAGGCCCGCCGAAACGGCCGGCCAAACGATAGGCCGATCGAGAAACCCGAGCGATACCCATAACCGCAGCTGAAACATGAATCGTAGTAGCCCGAATAGTACGGCGTCGTGTAGTACGGCGAGGAGTAGTTGGAGTACGCCACCCGGTCGAGCACATCGTACGTCAGGATGTCGTAGTCGAAGTCATCCTGCGACATGTGCCGCACCAGCTCGTTCAGATCGTTCTCCGGCTGGCTCGAAAGTCGCTGGGGAGCGAGTGCGCGATAGTCCCAGTGATCGCCGAGTACGTAGCCGTCGAACTTGAAGGGATCGGACGAGACCGCCGCGTACACCGTGCCCTGACCTGTCCTGGAGTCGGCCGTGAACGCCTCGTGTCCGCCCCGACCCCGGATTTCGTACTTCCGGCCGCCGCGTACGAAATCGTCGTCCCTGGGATCGAGCGGGAACAGCACCCGGAGGTGACCGTCGGTGTCTACATGGAGGACGAGGAGGTAGCCATCGTCTCGGGTACGGACCTGGACCTTGGCGTCATCGCCGGGGACGAACCGTCTGTCGTCACTGATCCAGAGTCTTACGGCAGGGTCATCGCCTACGACCGTGCTGGCGGGGACCGAATCGGCCCGCGCCCCGGCGAGGGTGATAGAGAGAAGGAGAGCGGAAATCATGGCGCCTCCCAGCGACTGCGGTTACGGCCTGAAACCTTTTGCGGGGCACGGAGTTGCGGCCAAGCGAGGCCAGTAGTTTCCTTATTGCGAACAGCGTGCCACCAATTACTCAATTACAATACAACGACTTACGACTTTCGTTGGCGCGTCCCCCGTCCTGTTTGAGCTACGGCTTGCTCGTCTCGCGTCCTCCGTTCCACCGGTGCCAGTACATCCTCATTTCGGTAATGAGGCTGCCATCCGTCTCACAGAAGATCGCCCCGCGAGCATCGACCCAGTCGCCTGTCCGCTTGCGGCGGAAGACCGCCTTGAACTCGGTTGAGAACCATGGTCCGGCGGCGTAAATCTCACCTGAGGTGAAGACGATCTCCGACTGGTTGTACGGTACCTCGAGCCAGTACCGCCTGATCGCTTCCGATCCGCGCAGCGCCTCGGAGAAAGGTGTCTCGATGAACACTGCTCCGGGAGCGTAGACTGTCATCAGCACATCCACATCGGGCCTGGCCCACCCTTTCCCGAAGGTGTCGATGAGGCCACGCCCAACGGCACGAGTGTCTTCCCCGTCAGCCATAGAGTTGAACATACATCCGACTCGGAAGTTCCGCGTTGCGGTTGGACTTTGTTCCATGGTGCTACTCCTCGTCTTGACCACACCGCTTCCGGCGCAGCAGGGCGAAGCCGAGACGGCGATGGCTGTGGCCCGTGCCGGGCACGTCGATTCCGCGCTCGCCCTCCTGGCCCGGGCTAGGGCCTCGGATCCGGCCAACCCGGAGCTGCAGCTCGCCGAAGCCCGGGTGCTCGGGTGGGCGGGGCGTTCCGGGGAGGCAATCGCCCGGTTCGACAGCCTGCTCGTACGGAATCCGTCGAATGCCGATGCAATGGTAGCTCTCGGTTATGTCTACCACTGGCAAGGACGGGAGCGGGCCGCCAGGCGCCAGGCCGGGGCGGCGCTCGCTCTCGATTCCACCAACGCCGATGCGCTGGAGCTGCGACGGGCTATCCGGCTCGCCACCCGAATCGTGGTGGAGATGTCGGCCGATTGGAGCAACGACTCCGACCGGAACACCGGCTTTCGCCAGACGCTTGGGCTGTCCGCTCCCCTTGCCGATGGGCTTCGGTTCCTCGGGTCGGCCGGGGTGCTCGAGGCATCCGATCCCTTCCGGGACGCGACGCGGATCGGTGGTGAGGCCGGATTCGGCTGGTCGCGCGGAAAGCTCGAGGCGGCCGCGCTCGGGGGGATGCGCCGCTTGAATCCCGAAACCGGGGACGCCCGAACCGCGGCCACCTATCGCGGAAATGTGCGATGGCGGCCCGATCCCGCCTTCGGTGTCGGCGCGGGGTACGCGCGCTATCCATTCGACGAGATCGCCTCACTGTTCGAGCGCGACCTGAATATCGAGTCGCTGGAGGGAGGATTCGATGCGCACCCTGACGCGCGACTCCTGCTCACCGGAGGCGGCGGCGCGCTCTGGCTGAGCGACGGCAATCGCCGAACTGAGGGACAAGCGGCGATCACTCAGGACATCGGCCGGCACATTTCCGTTGGCGCCAGCGGACGCGCGCTGGGGTATCGACAGGCGGGGGTCGGATACTTCTCTCCCGACCGCTTTCACCTGCTGGAAGGAACGGCGGCGATGCGAGCGGGCAACGCGACGTGGGACGGACGGCTGAGCGGGGGATTGGGTGCCCAGCAGATCGGTCGCGGAGCAGACACGCAGACGGAGTGGCACATCGAGGGCCGAGTCGGACGGAATTGGGGTGATGGCAACCGGATCGAGGGCTTCGGTGGGGTGACCAACAGCGCGGTAAGCTCGACGACGGGGGCTTTCCGTTATCGCACCGCGGGCGTGCTCCTCAAGCTCGGAATCTGACTATTGCCGCTCCGCGGTGAGTCGAGCGAGCGCGTCCCTGGCATCGCGCACCCGTCCCTGGAGCGGCGGATCGGCTTTGTCCCAGAGCCGGATGAACCGGCCACAGGCGTAGGCGGCAGAGTCTCGTGAGCCGGCGGCCTGGTAGGCTCGGCCGAGCGCGAGATAGGTCAGCGGGATGATATGGCCCGGTTCCATATCGAAGCCATACTCGAGCCGACGGATGCCTTTCGCCCGCGTTTCCGCCCGCGCAGAGAGCGCGAGGGCAAGCTGAAATCGCATGAAGGCCGTCGGATGCGCACCGCGTGCTCGACCGGAAGCCGGGTCTCACGCTGGAGGCAGGCGCGCAGCGTCTCGCCTTCCACGAAGGGCATGACGAAATACGGTATCCGCCCGGCGGCGTCTTCCACCGAGCCCGAGTCGAATACCGCGAGGATATGTGGATGCTGGAGTCGAGCGGCGAGCTCGATTTCCTGGAGGAAGCGGTCGACCGCCGACGCTCCGCCGGCCCCAGGCCGGATGACTTTCAACGCCACCGGCCGGTGGTGGCGGAGATCCTGCGCGAGAAAGACTGTCGCCATCCCGCCGGCGCCGATCTCGCGCTCGACGACGTAGCGATCTCTCAACTGCTCGGCGAGACGGTCGAAGGCTTCCGGCATCGATGACGAAAAGCTAATGCTTCACGTAGGTCTCGAAGAACCCCAGCCCCGTATCGGCGACCGTTTCCCCCTCCACCTTGCCCTCCAGATGGAAGCTCCCCCGCATCTGAAGAAAGGCGCGCTGCAGCCCACTCGCGCCGCCGCCGCTCGCGAAGGCATCCGTCACGTCCACATGAAGCCGGACGGTGTCGTCCTGCCTGCGGGCAACAAGATCCAGGCTCTGCGGCGCCACCGCGCCTCCGAGGCCGGCCGCAGGCTGGGATCCTCGATATTCGATGCCGTCGAAGCGGAGAATTTGACGCACTCCCAGCGAGTCCACGAGCGAGAGGAAGAACGGAGACCCGGCGCCATCGCCTGCGTAGACCCCGCCGTAGAGGATGCTGGTCCTGGCGCCACGAGCGGCGCCCCATTCCCACGTCACGTCGCGCCACACGCCCCAGTTGTGGTCATGATACGCAGGCACGTCGTGCAATGCTCGGCACTTGCCAGCGACACAAATCGTTCCGGATGCCGAGGCGGCGAGAGCGGGCACGACGTACCCCGAGAGCAGGGCCTCGTCGCGCAGCTCGACCGCCGGGAAATAGCGATCGGGCACGGGGCGCACAACGAGATCGACCGTGGCTTCACCGGCGTCACCGTTGGCCAGGGCGCGGAGAGTGTAGACACCATCCCGCTGGCGAATCGTGCTCGACCCCAACGTCAGGTCCGCGCTCGCGGTATCGAAGACACCAGCTGAGCCCGCTACGTCGGTGGTGAACCGCTCGTACCGCCCGTCGGCACCGCGGCGGGTGATGAGCACGCGCCCGCCCCAGTGACCCGCGAACACCTTGCCGCCGACCAGATAGGTGAGGTACCACCACTCGCCTGGCGCGGTGACGACATTGTAGTACTGCCATTCGGCCCAGGTCGAATCGGGGCGCGGCGGAATGTGAAAACGGTCGAGCTCGTCGTAGAGCCGCTGGGGCGACGGCGCGACGTAGGCGGAGTCGGCTGGTGAGTCGCTCCATCCGCCACGGAGCACATCGAGACCCGCGCCAACGGCTGCGGCACGGGACGGTATTTCTCCGCCCGCACGCGCCGCCGTGGGCCGGCAATCGGGCCCGGCCTTGCACAGATAGACGAGCTTGCCCTCGATCGCGGGCGAAACGGTGCGAACCTTGCCGGCGCGCCGGCGACCGCCAAACGTCTGGCGCGTGAGGAATCTGGCCCGCTCGATCGTGAAGAACATGCCGGCGGTGCCGCCCGTACGCATCGCCTCGATGTCGATTCCCTGCGGCAAGACCGTCACCTCGCCGCCCCCGACCAGGGACACGTCCCGCGACTGGTCGAGCATCGCCTCGCCCACCGAGAGGAGCACGACCATCACGCCGACTCCGAGCGCGAAGCCGAAGAGCAGGAAGAGCGATCGAATCTTCCGAACCCAGAGATGGCGAAAGGCCAGCGTGAGCAGCATCAGTCGCAGATGGTGCCGTCGAGCATGTGGACTACCCTCCCCGCCTCCGCAGCGAGGCGCTCGTCGTGGGTGACGACGATCAGCGTGCCGTCGTCGGCGTTGACGCGGTGGAAGAGATCGAGGATCTCCCGGCCGGTGGCGGCGTCGAGCTCGCCGGTGGGCTCGTCCGCCAGGAGGAGCGCGGGATGATTGGCGAGCGCCCGGGCCACGGCGACTCGCTGCATCTCGCCGCCGGAGAGCTGCGTGGCCCGGTGCCCGCCGCGATTCGTGAGCCCGACGTACGCCAGCAGCTCCTCCGCCCGTGCCCGCCGCTCTCGCGGCCCCAGACCCGCCTCCGCCATCGGCAGCTCAACGTTCTCCCGGGCGGTGAGGACGGAAAGCAGGTGGAAACGCTGGAAGACGAAGCCGAGGCGGGTGAGCCGGAGCCGCGTGAGCTCGCGATCGGAGAGGGTGTCGAGCCGCGTTCCGAGCAGCTCGATGCTGCCCGACGACGGCGTGTCGATGCCGCCGATGAGCTGAAGGAGCGTGGATTTTCCGCTGCCGGACGGGCCAACGATCGCCACGTACTCACCGGCGTCCACCCGGAGGGAGACACCGCGGAGCGCGTGCACAGTGCCGGCGTCCATGGGGTAGTCCTTGCGGAGCCCCGAGGCGACGAGAAGCGGCGCCGTCACGTCGCCTCGGAGCGAAGCGTGGCCGCGATCGGTGCTCGCGCCGCCAGCCAGGCCGGGTAGGCACCGGCGAGCGAGCCGGTGATCAGCAGCACTGCCGCCGCGGTGACGAGGGCGTCCGATCTCGGCACGAAGAAGGAAAACGCCGCCGGCAGCCCTGGAAAGCTGGTGAGGATGGCATCGAGATAGCGCGCGCTCCCAAGACCGAGCACGATGCCGATGGTAGCCCCTGCCAGGGTAAGGGTGGTGCCCTCCGCGAGCACTTGGCGGACCACCGTGGCCCGGCTCACTCCGATGGCGCGCAGCGTGGCGATCTCGCCGAGCCGCTCGCTCACGGTGATCGTGAGGATCGTGGCGACGAGAAGCACGGTGACGATGAGGCTCATCGAACCGAGGATGAAGGAGAGTTGCCGGAAGTAGACAAGGCGCTTCCGAAATTGGATCACGAGGTCCGCGACGCTGTTCACCTCCAGACGCGGATACCGCCCGCGCAGCCGCTCGGCGACCTGACCGACGGCGTGGTCATTCCTCACCTTCACGACGAGCAGGGAGACCCGATCGTCGCCCGTTTGCCGCGCGAGGCGCTGCATGACCGGAAGGATGGTTCCCACAGACGCCTGACCTCGCGCGTCGTACAGCCACCGGACGATCCCCCGCACCACGAGGCGCTTGCCGGACCGGGTGGCGACGGCCTGGGGATCGAGCTTGCCCGCGAGGGTCACGGTATCGCCCACCGAGGCGTGCAGCAGCTCACCCGCCGCTGGACTCATCAGCACGCCGGCCGAGTCGGTCGACGTGAGATCGCCACCCGAGGTCACCTGATACATCCCCTGTGACTCGGGCTCGATGCCGTAGCCGAAGAGTGTGGCCAGCGAGTCGCCTGTTTCACCGAACAGGGGGGTGCCGAGCACGGCGCCCGCCAACTCGACGTCGGGATCGTGGCGGATGCCTTCCAGCACTCGCGAGGCCGCGGGCATGGTGGCTTCGGTGTCGAACGGAAGTGTGCCCTTCGGCGTTATGCGGATCTGGAACCCGCGGGCGAGTACCAGCTCCGCGAACGACTTGTCGATGCCACCGCTCAGCATGACCATGTCGAGCAGCATCGCCGCGGCGATCGCGATGCCGAGCATCGACAGCGCCGTCCGAAGAGGGTGGCGCCCCAGGCTCCGTATTCCCCAGCCGAGTCCCGTCACCCGCGTCCCCAGAGGACCATGGGACGAGTTCGAACCAGGCGCGCGGCCGCCGCGGCCCCGGCGAGCAGACCGAGCACGAGCGAGAGCGCGACACTGAACGTGATGATCTGGGGCGTGATGATCGAGAAGGTGAGCGTAGTATCGAAGAAGCGGCGGTAATACGCGTTCGTTGCCGCACTGGCGGCGGCGGCGAGCGTGGTTCCCGCTGCGGCGCCCGCGACGGCCACGAATGCGGCCTCCAATACCAGGGCCCCGAAGATCGTGCGCCGACGGACGCCGACGAAGCGCATCACGGCGGCGTCCATCCGGCGCTCCTCGACCTTGAGGAGCATGATACAGAGGAGAAACACGGCGCTCGCCACGATGGAGATCACGGCGATGGCTCGGTGGAACCGGCTCACGACGCGGAACGTCTGCGACGATCCGGACGCGATCGCGCGCGACGAGAAGGCCTGGTATCCGAGGGCGCTCCGGCTGAGGATGGCGGCGACGGTATCGGGCGAGAGGCCGGGCCGGATCGCAATACCGAAGCGGTCTACACGGTCGGGCGTGCCGAGAAGAGCGGCAAGATCGGGAAGATGCATCCTGATGCGCCGGGCGGGTCGCGAGATCTCCGCGGGATCGGGCCTGGGCTCGAACACCGCGGCGACCGTAGCGACCACACGGAGCGAATCAGGGGTAGGCCCGATTCGGATGGTGTCGCCAACGGCGAGACCGAGCTGGGCAGCCAGCCGGCGCTCGACGGCGACTCCGGGTACCTGCGCGGGCGTCTGAGTGAGCAGCGGAATCAGGACGAGCGTCAGCGCGGTCATACGGGAAGATAAGTCTCAGCTGTCGGCTGTCAGGCTGGTAGCCTACTTGAAGGGGTGCTCGAGGCTCAGGTAGAGGAAGACTGCGTCGGGACCTGCCTCATCATCGAGACCGAACGTGTACGCCACGCCGGGAACGATCTGGAGCCCACTCTCGAAGTCGAAGGCCCAGCGGACGCCGGGATTCAGCACGAGGCTGTCCTCGTCTCCCCCGACCCAGAGTGTCTCCACGAGGAAGTTGAGGTCGGGTCGGAACAGCCAGACCGCGCTCGCGCCGAGGAAGGGAGTCGCCGCCGCCCCTGGAGAGAGCGTGAGGCCCGCGTTCCAGTGTGTCGCGAGAGCGGGAACGGGAACCCAGCTCACCGGTAGGTTCCCCTGCACCGACGTGCCCTCCGCGCCGCGACCGCGTGCCTCGCTCCCCGTAGGCACAAGCAGACTGAGTCGCGGCGCCATGTGCATCGTGGCGCCTTCACCGCCGAGTGCCTGATACCTGAAGTTGAGCGCGACGTCGCCGATTCCGGTGCCGAGGCCGTCGTCGTGCAGCACCGGGATGGTGTAGCTCAACTGGTACCGCTCGCTCAGGAGCGGCCACTCCTGGGTAAACGAATACGCCCAGGACGATCCGCCGCTAACCCGGGAGAAGGTGTTGATGTGCTGGACGACGCCCGGCTCCTGATTGTACGCCTCTTCGATGAGGAAGCTGTTGTCGGAGATGGGGGCGGAGGTTTGAGCCTGGAGAAGAGTGGAGAGTGAAAGGAGAGAGGTGGAAATGGTGAAAAGTGAAGAGGTGAAGCGTGAAAGGGTGAAGTGGAGGCCGCTTCTTCCCCACCTCCCCTTCACCGCTTCACCCTTCACCTCTTCACCCCTCTCACGCCATCCACGCTTTGAACGTGCCGAACAGCAGCCATGCATTGAGGCCCAGAATCACCACCGCGACGAGCCACGCCGTACCGGCCAACAGCCTGCCATTCACGAATTCGCCCATCTTCTTCCGTTCACTGGTAAAGGACACCAGCGGAATCACGGCGAAGGAGAGCTGAAGGCTCAGGATCACCTGGCTCAGGATCAGGAGGCTACCGGCGCCCCTTTCGCCGTACAGCCCGGTGACGATCACGGCGGGAATGATGGCGATGAGCCGCGTGATGAGCCGCCGGAGCCATGGCGGCAGCCGGATGTTGAGGAACCCTTCCATCACGATCTGTCCCGCGAGCGTTCCCGTGATCGTCGAGTTCTGTCCCGACGCGAGCAATGCGATGGCGAACAGCGTGCTCGCGAAGGTGGTGCCCAGCAGCGGGGTCAGCAGCCGGTACGCGTCGCCGATGTCGGCCACTTCATGGTGCCCGCTCGTATTGAACGCGGCCGCCGCCAGGATGAGAATGGCCGCGTTGATGAAGAAGGCGAAGAGCAGCGCCAACGTGGAATCGAAGGTGGCGTAGCGGATGGCTTCCCGCTTCGAGGAGGCATCGGGCAGGACCTTCCGGGTCTGCACGATGGACGAATGCAGGTAAAGATTGTGCGGCATTACCGTGGCGCCGAGGATGCCGATCGCGATGTAGAGCATCGCCGGATTGGTGACGATGTCCGTCCGCGGGATCAACCCCGTCAACACGTCGGCCATCACCGGCTGCGCCATGATCAGCTCCACGGCGAAGCAGGCGCCGATCGTGGCGACCAACGCGATGACGAACGCCTCGAGATACCGGAATCCCTTGTTCTGCAGGAGCAGAATGAGGAGCACGTCGAGCACGGTGAGGCACACGCCCCAGAGCAGCGGGATGCCGAAGAGGAGATTGAGCGCGATGGCGGACCCGATGACCTCGGCCAGGTCGCAGGCCGCGATGGCGATCTCACAGAGTACCCACAGCACGAAGCTGACCGGACGCGAGTAGTGGTCGCGGCAAGCCTGCGCCAGGTCCCGGCCGGTGGCGATGCCGAGCTTGAGCGCCAGCGCCTGGAGCAGGATGGCCATCAGGTTGGAGAGCAGAATGACGCTCAGCAGCACATAGCCGAAGCGTGCTCCGCCGGCCAGGTCGGTGGCCCAATTGCCCGGATCCATGTAGCCCACCGCGACCATGTATCCCGGCCCGGCGAAGGCGAGCGCCTTGCGCCAGAACGGGACTCCCCGAGGCACCGCGACCGAGTGATGGGACTCGGGCAGGCTCGGCATGGTGCGCGGGTAGCGCCAGCCGCCGAGATCCTCGACGGGAGGGGTGGACGCGGCGTTCATCCGCCTATCCCAGTCCCGCACAGCACCACCTGGGCGAGCGCCTGGCCGACGACCTGGACCTCGCCGTGCGTCTCGATCGTCACCGGCCCGCCGAACGGCTGGCGGTCGAGCACGGTCACCACGGCCCCCGGCCGCAATCCGAGCGTCGCGAGATAGCGAAGGCGCTCAGAATCGCCCTCGACCACCCGAACGATCTCGACGGTATCGCCCACCTCGAGCGATGCGAGCGGCCGCGTGGCCAACTCCTGGATGCTGCCGTCGGCGGTAGGAATCGGATCACCGTGGGGATCGACGCTGGGATGACCCAGGGCGCCCGCCATTCGATCGATGAGAGTCTCCGAGACGGCATGCTCGAGCCGCTCGGCCTCCTGATGCACCGTATCCCAGGAGTAGCCGAGGAACTCGACGAGATAGGCCTCGATGAGGCGGTGGCGGCGTACCATACGGAGGGCCGCCCGCCTACCCTCTGCCGTGAGCTGCACGCCCTTGTAGGGCAGATGCTCGATCAGGCCGAGCTCCGAGAGGCGCTTGACCATCCCGCTCACCGACGGCGGAGAGAGCTCGAGCAGATGAGCGATCTCGCTTGTGGCCGCGGGCCGGCCATCGGGCGAAAGCCGATAGATGGCCTTGAGATAGTCTTCCACCGACCGGGTGAGGGAATCGGCGATCGTGGGGGTGGCGCTCATCCGTATCCTTAGATTAGGAGCGCCTAATAATGCGATACGACCTTCCTAAAGTCAAGATTCCGAACGGCGAAACTCCTGGAGGAGGTCGGTAAGGATCCGTTCCGTCATGCCCCAGACGAAGGCGTCTTCGAGATGATAGGCGGGGAATTCGCGGCTCTCACCACGCAGCTCGAGCTGGACGGCGTGGTAGCTCCCGGGGTGAAGCAGATGGTCGAGCGGCACCCACGCCGCCGCCGATACTTCGGGATTG
Source organism: uncultured Gemmatimonadales bacterium (assembly GCA_963722825.1). Classification (GTDB taxonomy): domain Bacteria; phylum Gemmatimonadota; class Gemmatimonadetes; order Gemmatimonadales; family GWC2-71-9; genus CAVVWJ01. Next base: position 249,300 of record CAVROI010000002.1, on the reverse strand, counting down.
AGCGTGAGTGGAGGACGCGATGGAATCACGAAGACGTACGGGCGAACGGCAACCGGCGGGAGAGTGGGAGTCCTGGGGATGACGTCGGCGAGGGGTCCGGCCAGTTGCTCTCGAGCGAGGGAAAGGCCAACCTCCTCCATCGCCTCGCGGATCGCGGTGTCCACGAGGTCCGCGTCCGCCGGCTCACGGCGGCCGCCCGGGAGCGCCATGTGGCCGGACCAGGGATCGCCCGCGCGCTCGGCGCGGCGAATCAGGAGCAGGGAATCGGGAGAAGGCGCGAAGACGAGCGCTACCGCGGCCCACCGAAGCTCGGGATCGGCATCTTCGACCGAAGGCCGGCGCCGGGAAAGCCGGGCCCCGAGCTCTCGAAGGCGATCGCTCAGTGGTTGTGCGAGTGACAGCTACCGCCGCAGCATCCGCCGCCGGCGGGCGGTCCGAGGCGGCTCAAGTCGGCGGGCTTGCCAGCCGAAGCCGGCCGAGCGGTGAGCGACATGAGTCGCTCGAGCGTTCGGCCGCTGCACTCGGGGCAGGCGACCGCCGTTTCCCCGCGAACGAGGCGCTCGAACTGGGTGCCGCAGGAGGAGCAGCGATAAGTGTAGATGGGCATGCTGGAGATTACTCCAGCGGTGCGCGGTTTGCCAGACGTGCCTCAGGCGAGCCCGGTGAGACGCACGCTCACGTCCCACAGCTTCCGGGCCGTGACCTCGTCGTACGACGCGGAGGAGGAGCGGGCCTCCTGCCGGTTCATGAAATACCCGCCGGAGATTCCCGCTACCGCCGGTGAGGCGGCAAGATAGATGCTCGTCTCCGCGCCTCGTTCCGGCTTCCCACCGAACGCCCGTGCGATCGTTCCTCCCACGAGTGGAACGTCGAGATAGTTCGCGAGCAGGCGGGTGGCAATGACCCCCGGATGCACCGCGTTCACCGTGACCCCGGTTCCATCCAATCGACGCGCCAGCTCATGAGTGAAGAGAATGTTGGCGAGCTTGGTCATGCTGTAGACGCGGATAGGGTCATAGCGTCGCTCGCTCTGGAGCGCGTCGAAGTCGATGCGGCCGCCTTGGTGCGCGCCCGAGGAAACGTTGATGATGCGCGAAGGCTTCCCCGCCTTGAGGAGATCGAGCAGGAGGTTGGTGAAGAGGAATGGCGCGAGATGGTTGACGGCGAGCTGCATTTCGTGGCCGTCGACGGTCACTCGGCGCGAGCGCAGGAGGACGCCGGCGTTGTTGATGAGGACATGCAGGCGGGGATGACGGGCGATGATCTCGGCGGCGGCAGCCCGGATCGAGGCCTGCGAGGACAGATCGCAGAGCACCACCTCCGGCGTGGGTCCTCCCGAGGCGATGATGCCGCCTGCCACGTCCGCCCCGTCCTCGGCACGGCGGCAGATGAGGATCAGCGTCGCCCCAAGCGCGGCGAGCCCTTCCGCCGTGGCCCGGCCGATTCCGCGCGAGGCGCCAGTGACGACGCAGACGCGCCCGGTAAGATCGGAAAGACCGGAATCGGCACTCATGGTCCGCGAAGCTCGGCGGCGAAGAAGGCGAGGGTGGCATCGAAGACCTGATCCAGTGCCGGATTGCCGCCGTTCCACGGGTGCACCGCCCCGAACGTGTGCCCCGTGCCATCGATCGCCAGGAACTTCGTGCCAGGATGCGGGGCCACCGACGCCAATGCCTTTCCCTCGGCGATGCTCACCGCATCATCCTCGGTTCCATGCACGAGGAGCCAGGGCACGGTGATCCGCTTGGCCGCGGCCTCAATATCGAGCGAGGCGGCATTGTGTTCGATATCGTCGAGCACGTCGACGAACAGCGGGAGGACCTCGCCCGTCCGCGTGTTCCGCACCTCCTGGACACCGGTGGCACGCCACTGCTTCCGCTCGGCAGGATGCCAACGCACTACCGTGGAGATGGCGGACCATGTGACCAGGGCTCGCACCCTCGAATCGCGGGCAGTGTAGAGGATGGAGATTCCTCCACCTCGCGAGTGACCGAGGAGCCCAAGTGCGGACGGCACCGCAACCTCGAGCTCGGCGCGATAAAGTGCGGTGACCACCCGGCTCAGATCCTCGAGCTCAGCGGAAAAGGTGTTGTGTCCGAATCGGTCGGGAAACGCGAAGGTACCGGAGTCGTCCACTCCACTGCCGCTCAAGTTGAGCGACACCGCGGTAACTCCGGCCCGCGCGAGGCGGTCCGTGAGCGGCGGCCACATCCCCCAATCCTTGAATCCCTTGAATCCGTGAACTATGACCACGGCCGGGCGGGGCGAGCCGCGACCACCTGACCTGACGTCCACGAGAATGTTCCCGAGAACGCCCGGGACGAGATGCCGGGTGAGAGTGGGCGTAGCCATGGTGAATGTTAGCGCCTCAAGAGACCGCGGGCTCGAGGAGCTCCATGCCGCCCGCGCCGGCGTCGAGCCGGGCGCGGACGCCGACCGGCAACGTCCACTGCGCTTCGATATGGCCGAAGGGCAGGCCGAGGACGACGGGAATGCCGAGGGGAATCAAATACTGCCCGAGCAGCTCGTCGAAGCCGAAGGCGCCGTCGCCGGTATGTCGCGTGAGCTCGGTAAATCGGCCGATGGCCACTCCCGCCAGCCGGTCGAGCGCGCCGATGCCACGCAGGTGGGCGAGCATCCGATCCACCCGGTAGAGATCCTCGCTGACGTCCTCGAGCATCAGGATGGCGCCATCGAGATCGGGGAACCACGGCGTCCCGATGAGGCACTGCAGCAGGCTGAGGTTTCCTCCGGCAAGCGTTCCCTCCGCCACGCCTTCGCGCAACGTGATGACCCGCTCCGCGGTAGGGACCAGCACCCCAAGAGGCTGAACAGCCGGCTCGAGGGCACCGGCGGCCTCCGCTCTGGTGAGGACCCGGTCGAAGTGGCGCCGGCTGAACGCGGGCATCGGACTTCGGGCGACGGGCGCGTGGAACGCCACCACGCCAGCCCTGCGAGTGATGCCGGCCAGGAGCGCGGTGATGTCCGAGAACCCGATCACCGCCTTCGGCTTGCGTGCGACCGCATCGAAATCCACGCGGTCGATGATACGGGTAATTCCATAGCCACCGCGCAGACACCACACCGCGTCGATACTGGGGTCGCGCAACGCTCCGTTCAGGTCGGCCAACCGGTCGGTATCCGTCCCGGCGAGATAGCCATAGCGATCCGCCGCATGTGAAGCCACCACCGGTTCGTAATCCAGCGCACGGCACAACTCCACGGCCCTTGCTATATCATCTCGTTCCAACAAGGGCCCGGCGGGGGCCACCAGCGCGACGCGGCTGTCGCGTCCAAGCCGAGGAGGGCGTACGTACGGTTTTGACCCCATCGACGCTCCACGATTAGATTCCCCGCACCTCTACAAAGACAAACGGAGGGCGGTAATGCGCGCTTCGCAGCCCACGTTGTTGCTTGCCGCCGGCCGCGTCATCTCCGAGTCTCGGGACTCCATGGTGTCCCAGTGGTCCAACTGGCTCGGCGATCGCGTCACTTCAGCCCCCACGATATCACGCCTGCTCGTCGAGCGGGAGTTTCGCCTGCTGCTGGACGTCATCGCCGAGATGGCCGGACCACTTCGCCGCGAAGTCAACGGCATCTGGCTCGATGTGTGCGAGCATTATGGCCGCGTTGCCTCGGCCCGCGGGTTGGCCGCCGGCGAGGTGGTGGACGAGCTTCATTTCATGCGTGAGCTGCTGATTCGCCAGCTGGCCCCGGTCATTACGGCTATGCGCGCCCGGCAGGGCATGGCCATCATGCTTCGGCTCAATCGGGTCATCGACAAAGGCGTCGCCGTGGCGGTGGTGGGCTATACCGACGCGTTGATCGCGACGCTGTTCGCGCAAAACGGTGTTCCGGCCGCCGGATCCGAATTCGATGCCGCCGAGGTCGACCGTCAGCTCAAGGGCATGGAGCACAAGCTCAGCGTCATAGTGAAGCGGCGCCAGCGATAAGCGGGCCTACCGCCCGTCCATGACACCCGGGGAGCTGCTACCCGCCCTGCCCTGGCTGGCGCCCTTTGCCGCCCTGGTGCGGCTGGCTCGCACCGTGCCCAACCTCTCCGATGTTGCCCCGGTGGCGGGCCAACTGGTTTCCGTCATCATCCCCGCCCGAAACGAATCCAGAAACATCGAGACCGCGGTCAGCTCGATCCTCTCCTCGGCGTACCAGCCGATGGAGTTGCTGGTGGTCGACGACCGGTCCACTGACGACACGGAAGCCATCGTCGAGAGACTCGCCGCAGGAGACGCCCGGTTGCGTCTGATCCGGGGAGAGCGGCTGCCGGATGGCTGGTACGGGAAGCCGTGGGCCTGCTTCCAGGGATATCAGGCGGCCGGCGGCGACCTGCTCCTCTTTACCGACGCGGATACACGGCACGACCCGGAGCTGCTTGGGCGGGCGGCAGGCGCCATGAGGCAGACGGGAGCCGATCTCGTGACGGTGGCGCCGCGCCAGCTCTGCGTGAGCTTCTGGGAACGGCTCATCATGCCCCAGATCTGGCTTCTCCTTGGTCTCCGATATCACCCGGCGGCAGTCAACCGAGGGAGACGGGGGCGCGATGTGATCGCGAACGGCCAGTTCATTCTGACGACGCGCGAGGCGTACGAGGCCGTGGGGACCCACGCCGCCGTCCGGCACGAGGTGGCCGAGGACCTCGCCCTGGCGCAGACCTACGTACGGGCGAGTCGCAGACTGCATTTCGCCTTCGCCGAGCGGTTCATGGAGACCCGGATGTACCGCAGCCTGGGCGAGCTCGCCGAGGGATGGTCAAAGAACATCTATCTCGGCGGGCGGGCATCGTTTCCCGACGAGCCACTGCTGCGGGCGCTCGTCCCAGTCATGCTGGGTGTCGCGCTCTGCTTCTGGCTGGCACCACCTGTCGCCCTGCTTATGACCGCGGGCAAGGGAGGGCTGGGCGCCGCGGCGATCACCGCGGTGGCCCTGTCGGCGCTCTTCTGGATGCTGGTCTCGTACGGCATGCGGATACCGGTGGCCTACGGACTCGGGTATCCGCTGGGGGCGGCGATGGCGCTCCTGATCGCCGCACGGTCTACGTGGCGCGGTGGGCGAAAGGTGATCTGGCGGGGTCGCACCTACGGCAGCGGCTAGCTGCCCCCGACCCGTTGCGCGACGACGTTCTGCGCCGGGATGCGCGCGCCGAGGAGGCGGCCGGCGGTATCCATGCGCAGGTGATATTCGACCGTGCCGATTGCCAGGCTGAGCGAGTCGACGCCCAGAGTCGCCACCTTTCCGTTCACCGTCTGACCCCCGCCCAGATTGAAGAGCGGCACTTCGGACGCGGCGCCGCTCGCCCGCGCCCGCCGTACCGCCTGTTCCAGCAACGCAAACGAGAGATTCAGATAGGGAATCGCGCCGCGCCGGGTACCGAACACAAAGGTCCTGAGTCCCCGGCTGTTGGCCTCGTCGACCGCGGCGCTGTCTTCCTTGAAGATGACCCGGGCGCGGGAGATGATCTTCCCTTTCACTCTCCCGCTGTCTTCGTTTTCCCGCACCGTGACCTCGATGAGCGGCACCGTGCCGTCCGGGGCGAGGACCGCGGTATATCGCTGCGAGGTGGCCGCCGAGTTCCGAAGCGCGAGGGTGCCTTCGATGGCGGTCGCTGTCCGGGCGAAGGTCTCGGTTGCAACGGTGTCGTCGACGTGGCGGACGACGAAGACGCCGCTGTCGGCTTGCGCCTGCAGCCGGAAAGGCGCCAACCCCGCGGCCAACGCCAGAATGAGCGAAAGGTGTCGAGTCATGGGATGGAGGATATCTCATGACACGTCCGGCGTGAAGATGGTGCGAGGAGGCTTGAGGGCGAGGACTACCCTGGACGCGTCCAGACCAGGGAGTGCGAAGGGTGGAGCTGACGAGCGTGCTGCGCGGCATCCACGCCCTCGACGACGTTCCTCGCCTCCTCGCCGCCATGGGTCATGTGCCGCTGTACGAACCGGTGCCAGGCCTGGAGGGTCGAGCGCCCATCGCCGTATGGGGTCCGGCGGTGGCGGTGGGCCAGGCGGGCGGGTTTCCCTGGTTTGCCTTGGCCAGCCCGGAGTCCGAGCGAACGGCGCGCACCCTGGCCCGGCGGTTGGGCGCGCGAGGTCGCGTGGCGGGAGTGCTTGCGCTCGACGTCGTAGGACGGCGGCTCGCCATCGCCGTTGGAATGGAGGGCACGCCCGCTCTCGGCATCGACCTCGATCGACCCAGCGGAGCGGCTCTCGCCTCGTTGGCCAAAATGGCCGGCGTGCCGGAGGGCGGTGCGCTCGCCTATGCGTCCAGAGCCGCCGATGCCCTCTCCACGGAGAACACGGGCAGGAAATTCTTTCGAGAGTTCCGAGCAGTTCTCGAGTGCATGACGTCGACAGTTCCGGCCGCCCACAAGGCGGACGACCGGCGCGCACTCGTCCTCCTTCACCTCACTCGCGTCCTCTTTCTCTATTTCGTCCAGGCCAAGGGCTGGCTGGCTGGCCGTGAACGGTTTCTCGGGGAGGAAGTAGACCGTTGCCTGGCGGCGCGGAAGAGCATCCACCGCCATCTCCTTCGGCCGCTCTTCTTCGGCACGCTCAACCGCCCCATCGCCGAAAGGGGGCGTGCCGCCAGCCAGTTCGGCGCCATTCCCTTTCTGAACGGCGGTCTCTTCGAGCCTCACCTGCTCGAGCAGCGGGTCCGCCATAACCTCTCCAACGCTGCCTGGCGCGAGGCATTCGACCGGCTCTTCGAGCGCTTCCACTTCACCGTCGTGGAAGGCTCGGCCGGAGGCGAGATCGCACCCGACATGCTGGGTCGAGTCTTCGAGGGGGTCATGGCGCAGGACGTCAGGCATGCTTCGGGCACCTTCTACACCCCCGCTGCCCTGGTCGAGAGGATAGTCGATGCGGCGATCGTGGAAGCAGTCGCCGCACGTCTTTGCTGCAGCGAGCCCAGCGCGCGGCTGCAGCTCGAGTCCGGTCACCGTCGTGCGGCCGCCGAGGCGGCTCGTCTTACCGTACTCGACCCGGCGGTAGGCTCCGGGGCCTTCCTGCTTGGCGCGCTCGAGCGGCTCGCCGCCATAGGCCGGCGCCCCGGAGAGGACGAGTCGGTCCGCAAGCGCCGCGTGCTGCAATGCAACCTCTTCGGCGTGGACCGCAGCGCTACGGCCGTCCGGCTGGCTGAACTCAGGCTCTGGCTGGCTGTCATCGGAGCCGACCGGACGGAGCGACCCGGATCGGTCAGGCCGCTGCCGAATCTCGACTGCCTCATCAGGCAGGGCGACAGCCTCTTCGAGCCACCAGGGTGCGGCACGCCATCGGGCCGACCGTCATCCGATCTGGCCAGCCGCATCAGCGAGTTGCGCCACGGTGTGGTCATCGCCGTAGGAAGGGCCAAGGGGCCACTCGTGCGCGAGCTGCGCGTCATGGAGTCGCGGGCCGCGCTGGAGTCATTCACCGCTGCCGAAGCGAGCATCGAGAAGGAAATCGAAGAGTGCCTGCGCGCCGCACGGGCTCGCGATCTCTTCGGTGAGCGGCGCGGCCTCGACCGCCCGATCCGCGACCGTCTCGCGGCCTGCCGGGAAGAGCTGCGAGCGGTACGGGTTGCCCGGCGGACAGTGGCACGTGATCGAGAGCTGCCCTGGTTCCACTACCGGAGTCATTTCCCCGACGTGTTTGCCGCCGGCGGATTCGACCTGGTGGTGGGAAACCCGCCATGGGTCCGCGCCGAAGACATCCCGCGGGAGCAACGGGCGCGCCTGGCCGATCGCTACCGGTGGTGGCGCGGCGGATCCGGTTACGGTAATCGGCCCGACCTTTCCGTCGCCTTTCTCGAGCGCGCCCTCGAGCTCGTGAGGCCGGGCGGTGTTGCGGCATTGTTGCTTCCGGCCAAGCTGGCCACGGCCAGCTACGCCACAACCGCACGTCACGCGCTCGCGTCCACCACAACCCTCCTCCGAATCGCCGATCTCACCGGACACCCCGACGCGGCGTTCGACGCCACCGTGTATCCGCTCGCGATCGTCGCCCGGCAGGCCAAGGCCCCGGCCGGCCACCGCGTTCGTACGTCGCTCGCCAGGAAAGCGGGCGGTGTCGTCCCGCAATCGCGGCTGGGCGGCGGCGCACCGTGGATGCTGACGGGCGGGCGTGGAAGGCGAGTGCTTGCCGCGCTTGCCCGGTCCTACCCTCTGCTCGGCGACAGTGTGCGATCTCACCTCGGGATCAAGACCGGCGCCAACGCTCTCTTCCTCGACCCGCCCGCCGGTGTCGAACCGGACCTCATCCGCCGCGCCATTCGCGGCCGCGACATCCATCCCTTCCGGGCGATCCCAGGCGTACGGCTGCTGTACACCCACGACGCCGGCGGCCGGCCGTTTCCCACGCTCCCTCGGGGCGCGGCCGCCCACCTCGCGCCTCACGTCGAAACTCTCCGCCGGCGCGCCGACTTCGTCGGCGGGCCTCCGTGGACCCTGTTTCGCACTCGCGCCGCAACGTCCAGCCATCGCGTCGTCTGGGCCGATCTGGCGCGTGAGCTCACGGCCGCGGCACTCACCGATCCGAAGGATGCCGGTCTGCTCCCGCTCAACACCTGCTACGTCGCGGTCGCCGAATCGAAGTCGGAAGCCGACCGACTCGCAGGATGGCTCAACTGCACCTGGATCCGGATCGCGGCGCGCATGGCCGCCGTTCCCGCGGCCAGTGGTTTCGCTCGTTTCGCCGGCAACACCATCGGCCGGCTCCCTCTGCCGACCGGCGTTCTGGCCGACCCTCATCTCGGCGCCTTGGCCATCGCTGGTCGCGGCGGCAAAGCGATACAACATGACCTCGACGACCTCACAGCACGCCATCTGGGACTCTCCGCGCCCGACCAGGACGCGATTCGGTCCCTGGTGGCCGCGCGCGCCACACCTTGCGGCTGAGGATCTGGCGCCGGTGCCCGATCCGCTCCTCACGGGGCTCCACACCGGGCCAGTCGCCGCGCCAGCGGCAGTGGCTCGCGCCATCGCACGGAGCCTGCTGCCGGCCGAGTATCCGGGGGAGCCACCGGTGTGGCTGCTTCAAGGCCAGCATCGGAGCTTCAGAAGAGTGTTGGCCGCGTTGCGCCGGTATCGCGGGGCTCTGCTGGCCGATCCGGTCGGCAGCGGCAAGACGTACGTCGCGCTCGCCGTCGCCGCGGCACTCAACCCACGCCACCCGACGGCATGTCTCGTCCCGGCGACGCTCACCGCACAGTGGGGGTCCGCGGCGGAGCGGGTTGGCGTGGCCGTCGAGGTCACGTCTCACCAGCAGCTCAGCCGCGGTCGATTGCCCGGCGCAACCCGCGGGCTCGTGATTATCGATGAGAGCCACCACTTCAGAAATCCCGCCACCCGGCGTTACCGTGTCACCGCGCCTTGGCTCGTGAAAAGACCGGTGCTCCTCGTGAGTGCCACGCCGATCGTCAATCGTCTGGCCGACCTCGTTCACCAGATCCGCCTCGGGGTACGAGACGATGCGCTTGCCGCCGACGGCGTGGTCTCGATGCGCCACGCAATTCTCGGCGGTGGCGAGATTTCGGCTCTCGCGCGAGTCGTGGTGGAGGAGGTCGCCAGTCCGGGTCACCGGCCGGGGCGATCGGCCACCTCACTTCGTCCATGCGCGGCCGAGTGTTCCGCCGCGGTGCAGGCGCTGGTGCGCATCGGGGGCCTCGCCCTTTCGAGGCAACCCTCCACGGCGGCGCTCGTGCGCGGGGTTCTGCAACGCGCCGCCGGCTCGAGTGCCGCAGCGCTCCTCGGCGCGCTCCGGAGATATCGGACGCTTCTACTCCATGCCCGCGACGCCCGCGCGGCCGGCCTGCCCCTTGGAAGGGCGGACATCCGCCGGTTCGCGGGGGAGCTCGAGGAGCAACTGGTGCTCTGGCAGCTCGTGGGTGGAAAGGAAGACGGGCTCGATCTCGAGACGAGCGATCTCGACCTGCTGGACCCGGCGATTGCCGAGACTGCGCAGGCGGTATCCGCTCCCGATCCCAAACTCGAACGATTGAAGGCTATCCTGGCCGATGACCGGCCGTCGCTGATCTTCGCCGCACGGAGAGAGACGGTCCGCCATCTGCGAGATCGCCTCGGCGGCCCGCCGGTAGCGTGGTGCACGGGCGAGCGAGCGGGTCTCGGGCCCATGCCGGCTCCGCGCGAGGTGGTCCTCTCGTGGTTTCGGGCCACAAGCACCGAGCCCAGCGGGCGGCGACCTCCCCGACCCCTCCATCTTCTGGCGACCGACGTGGCGGCGGAGGGACTCGACCTCCAGCGGGCTGCGCGGATAGTGCACTACGACTCGCCATGGACCCCCATGCGTCTCGAGCAGCGCGAGGGCCGGGCCGTGCGACTCGGCTCCGAGCACACCATGGTCGAGGTGGTGCGATTCCTCTTGCCACCACCTCTCGAGGCCGAGCTTCATCTCGAAGCCGGGCTCGCGCGGAAGGCGAGTCTCCCCGCGCAAGCCGGCCTCGGCCCCCGCACCTCCCGGCAGTGGCGGTGGCGAGCGGAATTGTCGGCCCGGATCGGTGCCGGTCCGGAAACGGCGGGAGTTGGAGCGGTGCGCGGGAGCGACCACGGCGTGCTCGCCGGATTCACCCTACACGCAGAGCTCGCGGGGCGGTCTGAGTGCCTCGGGGCCGTGGTGGGTTGGCTGAGCGAAAACGGTGAGTGGTCGGAAAATCGTGAAGTCGTCGAGCGAATGTTGGCTCGGGCCGTGCTGGCGACCGAGCAGCCCGGCGTGGACGACCGCCGCCGCTACGACGCGCTCCGAGGTCTCGCCGCTCCGATCCGCGCCCATCTCGTGGTGGCGGCGGGCCGGCGCTGGTCCGGCGCGGAGCCCGACGCCGCCGCGCGATGTCTGGCCGGCCGGCTGCGCGACACCGTGCGGCGGTGCGCTCGCGGCCGCGACTTCCGTGCGCTCGAGCAAATCGAGGACGCGCTCCATTTCGTGGCGGGCGGCCACACTGCCGGCGAAGCGGCGTTAGTGCGCCACCTCGCCGAAGCACCCGACCGCGAATTGGCCGCCGCGATCGCCCGCTTGCCGGCAGCGACGCCGCGGCCGGACACGTTCGAGGCGCGGATCAGCGGTTTGGTGCTCTTCGGAGAATGATGTCGGGCGGAGTGTCTGCTTCCGCACCAATGGGCATGCGGGCGCCGGTCGCGCTGGCCGTGCTCTCGCCGCGGAACTCGAAGTGCGCCGGGTCGAGCACTCGCGGCATGACTGGCCCCTCCACATCTCCCCGCACGATCCGGCCAAGCAAATGCTCGGCGAGCGTCGCGGCGGCATACCAGGTTTCCGTATCCACACCAGGGTAGAGCGCGGCAAATTCATGGCGTAGACGGGCTTCGCGAACCATAGGACTGCTCCTTCGGGTGCCTCAGGGGCCCGCTCAGCATAGGGAATGGAATACCGGTACGCAACCCGACCGCGCCGCCGCTACGTTTCCCTCATGCCCCGACCCCAGATCATTCTCTTCGACCTCGATGGAACCCTCATCGACTCGGTCCGTCTCATTCTCGACAGCTACCATCATACCCTGCGCTCGCACGGGCTGCCGGCCCGAACCGACGAGGACTGGCTCCGGGGACTCGGCACCCCGTTGCACGTGCAGTTCTCCGACTGGCGGGACGATCCGGATACGCTCCAGGCACTGATCGCCACCTACCGGGAATACAACCTCGAGCATCACGACCGCATGGTGACGGTCTATCCCGGCGTTGTCGATGCGGTGCAAGAGATACGCGACGCCGGTGTGCGTACCGGACTGGTGACCAGCAAGAATCGCAAGGGCGCCCTGCGCGGCCTCGGCCTCGCAGGCCTCGAGGAAATGATGGATGTGCTCGTGTGCGCGGACGAGGTCACCAATCCCAAGCCTCACCCAGAGCCGGTCGAGAAAGCCGTGAGGATTCTGGGCGGCAGCGTGCGCGAGACGATCTACGTGGGCGACAGCATTCACGACATGCAGTCGGGCCGGGCAGCGGGAACGCTCACCGCCGCGGCGCTCTGGGGACCATTCGGGCGGAGTCATCTGGATGGCGCGGCGCCGGATTTCTGGCTCGACGCGCCGTCGGACCTGCCCAGCCTGCTCGACTAGTCGTCGAGGATCTTCCGCAGCCGCCGGATGAGCTGTTCCACCGTAAACGGCTTCTCCACGAATCCGGTGCCGGGCGGCATGGTGCCGTCCACCGAGATGGCGCGCTCGGTGTAGCCTGACATGAACAGCACCTTGAGCGACGGGTGCCTGGCCCTGAGACGCTCGACCAGCTCGCGCCCTCCCATCTCCGGCATCACGACGTCGGTCACCACCAGGTCAAAATGGCGACCGGGCCTCTCGGCCAATTCGAGGGCCTCCACGCCGTGCCGTGCCTCGACCACGGAGTAGCCGTGCCGCTCCAGGAGACGCCGTGCCGAGGTCCGCACCGACGTCTCGTCCTCCACCAGGAGAATGGTCTCCGACCCGCCAGGCAGGCTTCGGCGGTCGACCGCGCTCAGCACCGCAGCGCCCGGCTCACTGTGGCGCGGAAGATAGACGGTAAAGGTTGAGCCCCGGCCGGGAGCGCTCTCGACGGTAATGTGCCCGCCGCTCTGTTCGACGATTCCATACACGGAGGAGAGTCCGAGGCCACTGCCGCCGCCTGCTTCCTTCGTAGTGAAAAATGGATCGAAGATCCGGGCCTGGGTGGCGATGTCCATGCCGATTCCCGTATCGGTCACCGAGAAAGTGGCGTAGGCGCCGGGCTTTACCCCTCCGGCACGCTCGGGGCCGTCGGTGGCCACGCGGCAGTTTGCAGTGGTGATGTCGAGGCGCCCGCCCCTGGGCATGGCGTCGCGCGCGTTGACGATGAGGTTCACGAGCACCTGCTCGAGCTGGCCCGGATCGGCCATCACGTACCACAAGCCGGGATCGGGGACGATATCGAGCGTGATGCCCCCGCCGGCCAGTCGCCGTAACATGGCGGACAGGTCGGCGAGGATGGTATTGAGCGAGAGGACTTTCGGCTGAAGAACCTGGCGCCGGCTGAACGCGAGCAGCTGGCGGGTAAGCGCCGCCGCACGCTGGCCGGCGTGCCGAATCTGCTCGATGTCGGAACGGATGGGATCGCCCGGGCGAAGCTCCTGCAGGACGAGATCGCTGAAGCTGAGGATGCCGGTGAGAAGGTTGTTGAAGTCGTGCGCGATGCCGCCGGCGAGCTGGCCCACTGCCTCCATCTTCTGCGCCTGGCGCAGGTCTTCTTCGCTCCGCCGGAGAGCCGCCAGGTTGCGTTCCCGCTCGATGGCAAGCTGCGCCAGGTCGGTAGCGATCTGCACCATGCGCGCCTCATCGGTATCGGGCGCATGCGGCTCGCGGTGGAAGATGGCGAGAGTGCCGAGGACCACCCCGTCCGAGCCGAGGAGGGGGGCAATCCAGGCGGCGCGCAGATCGTCGGCCACGGCGAAATCGCGCCATCCTTCCCAGAGCGGGTCGGCGGCGATGTCGGGACAGATCACGCCTTCCTGCCGCAAGACCGCGGAGACCCACGGCCCGGTCTCCGGTTCGAGCGCAATGTTCTCGATGGATCGGCCGTAGGCCGCGGGAAGACTCTGTCCCGCCGCGAGCCCGAGTCCGCCCTGATCGCGAACGAGGTGCACCGCGGCGACGCCGTCGCCAAGCGCCTCGGTGAAGTCGACGATCCTGCGCAAGGCTTCGTCGAGATCGAGACCCCCGGCGATTTCCTTGAGCAGCGTGCTCTGGCATCGCCAAACCAGCTCGGCACGCTTGCGGTCGGTGACATCCACGACGGAACCCACAACGCGCACGGCATCGCCCGCGGCATCCCGGACGATCGACGCACGGGCCTCCACGTTCGCCCAGCTCCCGCCGGCCCGACGGAACCGATGCTCGCTGGTCCAGAGGTTCTCGCCTCGCGCGACGACGCCATGAATCTCCCCGACGACCCGCTCCCGGTCGTCGGGGTGGATTCGCTCGTACCACCATCCGGCGGCGATGCCGAACTCCGACAGCGGATAGCCGAACATTTCGCCTGAGCGGCTCGACCAGGACAGCCGGTCGGTCAGGAGGTCCCAGTCCAGCACGATGTCGCGGCCGGCGTCGATGACCAGGTGGAGCGCTCTTCCCGCTGGCGGAGCGCGGCCTCCATGCTCTTCCGTTCAGTGAGATCATGCAGCGCCAGAATGAACTGGTCGGCTTGGCCGTCGGACCCCGCCACCCGGGTAACCGTGGCCTGCACCCAGACCGGTTCTCCCGACTCCTTGAGCACGCGCCTCTCGGCGCTGTAGCTGCGGCACTCACCCGCCCGAAGCAGGCGCTGCGCTTCGCGGTCGGTCTCCCGGTCCGCCGGGTGGGTGAGGTCGGCGGCCAGCCGTCCGGCGAGGTGGTCGGGCTCGGTACCGATCAGATCGGCGAAGGCGCGGTTGACGCGGACAAAGCGACCGGTCGCGGAGACGATGGCCGATGGGACACCGATCTCCTCGAAGACAGGAATGACCGGCCGCGCCGGCGCGGCTCGGGCAGTGGCCGGCGCACGCAGCTCGATTTCGGTGACCGCCCAGGCGGCCAGGTCGGTGAGCAGATCGAGATCACGCTCGGACCAGAGGCGGGGCATCGCATCGATGACGCTGAGCGCGCCGAGCACGTTGCCGTCGCGATCGGTCAGCGGCACGCCGGCATACGCCACCCAACCCAGTTCGCGAACGGCCGGATTGGTGCGAACCAGAGGATCGCGTCGCGCATCCTCGACGACCAGCCTGTCCCCCGATTCCACCACATGGCGACAAAACGAGTAGGAGAGTGGGGTGGCACGCGAGGTCGCCAGCGGTTCCGGGAGGCCGGTGGCACTCTTGAAGAACTGGCGGTCCTCTTCCACCAGAGAGATGAGCGCGACGGGAGTTCCCAGCAGCCTGGCGGCCAGCCGGGTCAGCCGGTCGAAGGCCTCCTCGGGAGGGGTGTCGAGCAGGGCGGTCCGCCGGACCGCCGCGAGCCGAGCGGGCTGCGGTGGGGCCTCACTCACCTGAGTCATTGAGGCGGAATCTGCGGCGTAAACGAGAGGCGTCAAGGAAAGTCCCGGCATTGTCATCCAAGGGCACGCTACTATCTTCCCCGCCGCCCGTTACAAGGAATTTACAATGCGCCTCCTCCCGCGCGACGAACGGTTCTTCGACCTCTTCAGCGCCGTCGCCGCCGTGGCGGTGGAAACCGCCCAGCTGCAGGAGAACCTGCTCCAGGCCGATCATGCGCACCGCGGTGCTATCGTGGATCAGATCAAGCGGTTAGAGCATCAAGCCGATCAGATTACGCACGACGTCGTCAGCCGGCTCGACCGGGTCTTCATCACCCCGCTCGACCGGGAGGACATCCATCTGCTCGCCTCCCGGCTGGACGACGTCATCGACCTGATCGACGGCACAGCCCGCCGGCTCTTCATCTTCCGGGCCGGCGACGCCCCGCTCGGCGCCATCATGATCGCCGAGGTCATCGCCCGGGCCACGACCCAGCTCCAGGTGGCGGTGGAGGGGTTGGAGGAGAACAAGGCCGGGACGGTGCTCGCCGCCTGCGTGCAGGTCAAGCGGCTCGAGGAGGAGGGTGACTCGCTGTACCACGAATGGCTGGGCCGGCTATTCGATGGTGAGCCGGAAGCGCTCACGGTCATCAAGTGGAAGGAGATCTACGACAACCTCGAGAAGACTCTCGACTACATCGAGGATGCCAGCAATGTCCTGGAATCCATCTCCATAAAACACGGCTGACGGATGGAGAGCAGCGTTCACTTCGTCATCGCGATCGTGGTGGTCGCACTCGCATTCGATTTCATCAACGGCTTCCACGACAGCGCCAACTCGATCGCCACCGTGGTGTCTACCCGGGTTCTCTCGCCCGGGGTAGCGGTGGTGTGGGCGGCGTTCTTCAATTTCGTCGCCGCGTTTGTGGTCGGAACCGCGGTCGCCAAGACGATCAGCAAGGGCCTGATCGACCCTTCCGTCGTCGATCCCAGCGTGATCCTCGCCGCGCTCCTCGGGGCCATCATCTGGGACGTCATGACCTGGTATCTCGGCCTTCCCACGTCGTCGAGCCATGCCCTCCTCGGCGGCTACGGCGGGGCGGCGATCGCGAAGGCAGGGTTCGGCGCGCTCATCCTGGACGGCTGGGTCAAGCCGATCGTATTCATCGTAATCTCTCCCATGCTCGGACTGGCGCTCGCGCTCGGACTCACGGTCGGCCTGTCCTGGCTTCTGCGCAACCAGCGGCCCGGCCCGCTCGACAAGGTATTCCGGCGGCTCCAGCTCCTCTCCGCGGCGCTTTACTCCCTCAGCCACGGAGCCAATGACGCGCAGAAGACGATGGGGATCATCGTAGGGTTGCTGGTGGCCACCCAGGGGTTGTTCGTCGGTGAGACCGGATGGCTGCGCCATCTCCACGTCGCAACAGCGGACAGGATCCCGCTCTGGGTGGAAATGGCAGCCTATTCCGCCATCGGAATGGGAACGGCGCTCGGCGGCTGGCGGATCGTAAAGACGATGGGCAGCCGGATCACCAAGCTCCGGCCGTTCGGCGGGTTCTGCGCCGAGACGGCAGGAGGGATCTCGATCCTCATCGCCTCCTCGCTCGGCGTACCGGTGAGCACCACGCACACCATCACCGGCGCGATCGTAGGTGTCGGCGCGGCCAACCGGGTGTCGGCGGTCCGCTGGGGAGTGGCGACGCGGATCGTGTGGGCATGGTTGCTGACGATGCCGATGAGCGCGGCGATTGCGGCGCTGGGATACTTGACGTTGAGGTAGGACCCTACGCCGCCCGCTGCACCGCCTTGGCCTCGATGGCCGCTCGATAGTCCGCGATCAGCCTGTCATAGACCGCGTCCCAGTCCCGCTCGCGCGCCGACCGCAGCGCGCCACGGGCGAGCCGACGTCGCAGCGCACCGTCCTGCAGCAGCCGGGTCAGCGCCTCGGCGATCGCGGACGCGCTGTCCGGCTCGACCAGCCATGCATTCTCCCCGTGCTCCGAGAACTCGAGGACGCCGCCCGCCGCGGCGACGATCGGTGGCAGCCCTGAGCACATCGCTTCCAGAAGTGAATTCCCGAACGTCTCGGTAGCCGAGGGAAAGGCGAAGAGATCGGCGGAGGCATACGCTTCGGCGAGCTCCCGGCCATGCAGGAGCCCGGGCACATGCACGCCGGGGATCTCGCGCATGCGGATCTCGTCCTCGAGGGGGCCCCGCCCCACCAGCACCAGCTGGGCCGAACCGCGGTCGGGAGCGATCAGGTCCCAGGCCTCGAGCAGAAGATCGAGATTCTTTTCGCGCGCCAGCCTGCCGATGTACGTGACCAGAAGGTCGGCGGCTCCGGCACCGAACCGCTCGCGGTAGGCGGCGGTCCGGAAATGCGGGGCGAAGACGTCGGGGTCTACCCCTCGGCTCCAGAGCCCGGTGTGGGTCACCGCGTGGCTGTGCAGGTGCTCCTCGTAAATGCGCGAGGGACAGAGGACCCGATGGGCCTGAGCGTAGAACCAGCGGAGGTAGTGCCAGCCGGGCTTGAGCGCCCAGGGAACACCATACCGGACGGCATACTGGTCATAGTCGGTGTGGGCCGAGGCAATGACCGGCAACTGGAGCTGACGCGCCGCCTTGAGGCCCGCGATGCCGAGGGAGAACTCGGTGGCGAGGTGCACGACGTCGGGACCGAAGCGCTGCAGGTCGTCCACCACGTCTCGAAGGCGGGGGAAGGCCCACTGCACATCCGGGTAGAGAAAGAGGGGAATGCTGGGAGAGCGGTGGACCTCCGGACGCTCGCGCTCGCCGGGCGCCAGGGGATACGTCGCGGTATAGACTCGCACCTCGTGACCCCTGGCCTGGAGCGCGTCGGTCAGACGGAGGAGTGTCACCCCTACACCGCTGACCATGGGCCAGTAGACCTCGGAGAAGAGTGCGATGCGGAGCGGCCTGGGTCCTGACATGGTTCAACCCTAGACCCGCCGGCTCCGGGCGACAAGGTCGCCCTGGTCCGCGCCACTGATTCGATACCCCGGTGAGAGGGTGCTAGATTGGCCGCATGAGGATCAGGGAACCGGTCAACGCTCTCTCACACCTGGTCGGCCTGGTGCTGGCGATCGTGGGTACGGTCGTACTGCTCCGGATGGCGCACGGCCCGGCCGAGCGGATTGCGTTCTCCGTATACGGCGCCTCGCTGATCCTGCTCTATGGTGCGAGCACCGTCTACCACGCCCTCCCGCTGCCGGCGCACAGGCTTCGCCCGCTCCGCACCCTCGACCACGTCGCCATTTACTTCCTGATCGCGGGCACCTACACGCCGGTAGCGATGGTGACGTTGCATGGGCCGTGGGGTTGGACCCTGCTCGGCACCGCGTGGGCCATCGCGGTCGCGGGGATTCCCTTCAAGATCTGGTTCCTCGACGCGCCCACCTGGCTGTCGACCGGGCTCTATCTCGGGATGGGTTACATGGCGTTGGCCGCGGCGGCACCGCTCGCGGCGAGGGTCTCACCAGGGGGGCTCGCCTGGCTCGTGGCGGGGGGAATTGCCTATACCGCGGGGGCGATCATCTTCGCCCGCGAGCGGCCCGATCCTTTCCCCGGCATCCTGGGGCATCACGAGATCTGGCACCTGCTCGTGCTGGTCGGCAGCGGCTGTCACTTCGGCTTCATGTTGCGGTATGTCGCGATCGGGTGAGCCGCTCCGGCGCGCCCGTGCCGGAGGGTCGTCGTGAGTGCCGAGGCCGGACTGCCGAACGGCGTGGAGATACGAGGCCACCCGATAAGCGCCGCCCGGGAGGTCCTCACGCCGGAGGCTCTCTCGTTTGTCGCGGCGCTGACACGGCGCTTCCGGGATGACCGGACCCGGCTGATTGCCGAACGCCGGCGCCGGCAACAAGCGTTGGACGACGGCGCACTCCCCGACTTCCTCCCCGAGACGGCCGATGTCAGGTCGGGGAACTGGACGGTGGCACCGGCGCCGCCGGACCTCGATGACCGCCGGGTCGAGATTACCGGCCCCGCGGAAGCCAAGATGATGATCAACGCGCTCAACTCCGGCGCGCAGGTCTTCATGGCCGACTTCGAGGATGCCCTCTCGCCACCCTGGGCCAACGTGGTGGACGGCCAGATCAATTGCATGGCGGCCGTTCGCCGAACGCTGACCTTCGAGAGCCCCGAGGGGAAGCGCTACCAGCTCGGTGAGTCGACCGCCACGCTGGTGGTGCGGCCACGCGGCTGGCATCTCGATGAGCCGCACGTGATCGTGGACGGTCAGCCGGCCCCGGCCAGCTTATGCGACTTCGGGCTCTTCTTCCACCACAACGCGCGGGAGCTCCTCGCTCGTGGGAGCGGCCCCTACTTCTATCTCCCCAAACTGGAGAGCTACCTCGAGGCCCGTCTCTGGAACGACGTCTTCGACGCCGCACAGGCTGCCGCCGGCATCCCGCGTGGAACCATCCGGGCCACCGTGCTCATCGAGACGATCGTCGCGGCGCTCGAGATGGAGGAAATTCTCTATGAGCTGCGGCCCCATGCCGCGGGGCTCAACGCGGGGCGCTGGGACTACCTCTTCAGCATGATCAAGAAGTTCGGCCGGCGGGCGGACTTCGTCCTGCCCGACCGGTCGCAACTCACCATGAGTGTCCCCTTCATGAGAGCCTATGCCGAGCTACTGGTCCGGACGTGCCATCGCCGTGGCGCCCACGCGATCGGGGGCATGGCGGCATTCATTCCCAATCGCCGGGATCCCGAAGCGAACGCGAGAGCCCTGCAGCGAGTCCGCGAGGACAAATCGCGTGAGGCCGCGGCTGGATACGACGGCGCTTGGGTGGCGCATCCTGACCTGGTGCCGACGGTGCGGGCGGTGTTCGACGAGGTTCTCGCCGGCCGGCCAAATCAGAAGGAGCGCCGGCGTGAAGATGTGCGGGTGACAGCCGGTGACCTGCTGGACGTCCGGGTCGAGGGCGGGCGAGTAACGGAAGAGGGTGTCCACACCAACGTTCGCGTCGCGCTGCGTTACTTGGAGGCATGGCTCGGCGGTCAGGGCGCGGTCGCCATCGACAACCTCATGGAAGACACGGCGACGGCGGAGATCAGCCGAGCCCAGCTCTGGCAGTGGATCCATCACGCGACGCCAACCGAGGACGGCCGGCCGGTAACCGTCGAACGGGTCCGTGGGTGCCTGCGCGAGATTTGCGCGGAGCTCAGCGATCGGAGACCACCGCTGCCACATTTGCAAGAGGCAGCCGCGCTGCTCGAGGAGCTATTCGCGGCCAGCGAATTTGCCGAATTCCTGACGGTGCCGGCCTACCGGCGGCTGGTGGCCGAAGAGGGGGACCTGGGGCGGCTGGGGTCGAACCAGCAACCTCCCGGTTAACAGCCGGGCGCTCTGCCGATTGAGCTACACCCCAAAGAGTTAGTGCGCGGCGGACAGGCACTTTACCTTCGCGCGCCGGGCCCGGTCAAGGCCAGGACACTCGCGGGGCCGGCGCGGAGTCTTGACCATCGTCCCGCACGGCAGAAAGTTATCAATCCCTCGCGGCCTCCTCGGTACTCATCCCTCCGCAACGCGTGGAAGGAGCGGCCTTCATGAAACGCCCCATCACCTTGACCGTCAACGGCACCGCGCACGAGGTCATGGTGGAGCCCCGCACGCTCCTGGTCCACGCCCTGCGGGACGATCTCAATCTCACCGGCACCCACATCGGCTGTGACACCAGTCAGTGCGGTGCCTGTACGGTGCTCCTGGACGGGCAGGCGGTGAAGAGCTGTACGGTGCTCGCCCTGCAGGCGGAGGGGCACCGGATCATGACCATCGAGGGCGTCGGCGAGGTGGGCGCGCTGCACCCGGTGCAGGTGAGTTTCTGGGAAAAGCACGGCCTCCAATGCGGCTTCTGCACCCCGGGCATGATCATGACCACGCTCGACCTCCTCGCCGCGAATCCCGATCCCACCGAGGCGGAAATCCGCCACGCCCTCGAGGGCAACTACTGCCGCTGCACAGGCTATCAGAACATCGTCAGCGCCATCCAGGCAGCCGCGGCGACTCTGCGCTCCACCTCGGCCGCGGGCGTGCCGGCGCGCGCCGGCGCCTGAGGAGCCCGCCCCCATGCCCACGCTCTTCGGCTCCGCGATCAAGCGCCGGGAAGATCCGCGCCTCATCACCGGCAACGCCACCTACACCGACGACATCAAGCTCCCCGGCCTGACCTACGCCGCCTTTCACCGAAGTCCCTACGCCCACGCACGGATCACCAGGGTCGACGTGAGCGAGGCGAAGAAGGCCCCGGGGGTCATCGCCGTGTACACCGGCGCCGACATCAAGGACCGAGTGGCCCCCGTGCCCTGCGCGTGGAATCCGCCGAACTGCGACCTCAAAGTGCCCGCGCATCCGCTGCTGGCGCATGAGACGGTGCGCTACGTCGGCGACGGCGTCGCGATGGTGATCGCGGACTCGCGCGCGGCGGCGCGCGATGCGATCGACCTCATCGACGTGGACTACGAGCCGCTCCCGGGCGGAGTCGATCCCGAGAAGATGGCGCAGCCGGGCGCGCCCCAGCTCCACGACGGAATCCCCGGCAACATCGCCTTCACGTGGGTGGTAGCAGGCGGCGATGCCGACGCGGCGTTCCGGGACGCCGAGGTGACGGTGAAGCAGCGGATTGTTCAGCAGCGGCTCTTGCCCACCGCGATCGAGACTCGCGCCGCGGTGGCGAGCTACAACAAGGGCAGCGGCCAGCTGACGCTCTGGGTCACGAGCCAGAACCCCCACATCCACCGGCTGCTCTGCTCGATCATGCTCAAGCTGCCGGAACACAGGCTCCGGGTGATCGCACCCGAGGTGGGCGGCGGGTTCGGCAGCAAGATCGCGGCATACGCGGACGAGGCGCTCGTCAGCCTGGCCGCGATGGATCTCGGGCGGCCAGTCAAATGGACCGAGGACCGCTCGGAGAACTACAAGGTCACGACTCATGGCCGCGACCACGTCGAGTACGTCGAGATGTGCGGTACGAGGGACGGCAAGATCTCCGGGCTCCGCACCAGGGTATACGCCGGCCTCGGCGCCTACGCGTCGACGGCCGGGCCGGGCATCCCCACCTTCCTGCACGGCCTGGTGTACTCGGGGTGCTATACCATCCCGAACATCCACGGCACCATCTACGGCGTGTACACGACCGGGACGCCGGTGGACGCCTACCGCGGCGCGGGTCGTCCCGAAGCGGCATACCTGATCGAACGAATGGTGGACATCTATTCCCGGAAGATCGGGGTGGATCCGGTCGAAGTCCGGCGCAAGAACTTCATTCCGGCCGACCAGTTTCCATATTCGACCGCGACCGGTCTGGTGTACGACTCGGGCAACTACGCCCCCGCATTGGACCGGGCGCTCAGGATCGTGGACTATCCCGTCTTCCGCCGGAAGCAGGAGGACGCCCGCAATCAGAACCGCTATCTCGGAGTCGGAGTGGTCTCCTACCTGGAGATCTGCGGGCTCGGCCCTTCCCAGGCGGCCGGTGCCATGGGCTTCGGGGCCGGGCTTTACGACTCGGCGAACGTGCGGGTCTATCCCACCGGGATGGTCCGGGTCTATATCGGCGCAAAGCCCCATGGGCAAGGGGAGGAGACCACGTTCGCCCAGATCGTCGCGGACGAGTTCGGGTGTCCGGTGGAGAACATCGAGATCGTGGCAGGAGACACCGAGTCCACACCTCAGGGCTCCGGGACCTATGGTAGCCGGACCACCGCCGTCTGCGGCTCGGCGGTCAAGGTGGCGGCGCAGCGGGTCAAGGAGAAGGCGAAAAAGATCGCGGCTCATCTCATGGAGGCGAACGAACAGGACATCGAGTGGAAGGATGACAAGTTCCGCGTCCGGGGCTCGCCCGACCAGGCCAGGTCCTTCGCCGACGTTGCGCTCATGGCCAACGTTGCCTGGAACATGCCGGCGGGCGTCGAACCGGGCCTGGAGGCGACGGCGTTCTTCGATCCATCGAACTTCGTCTATCCCTTCGGCACTCACGTCTGCACCGTCGAGGTGGACGCCGATACCGGCGAAGTGAAGATCCTCCGCTACATCGCGGTGGACGACTGCGGCCCGCACATCAACCCGATGATCGTGCAGGGGCAAATCCACGGCGGCGTGATCCAGGGACTGGGGGAGGGCCTGCAGGAGATCGCCGTCTACGACGAAGCGGGACAGCTCATCACGGGAACGCTGATGGACTACGCCATCCCAAAGGCGAGCCAGATGCCCCGGATCGAGACCGACAGCACGGTCACACCGTCGCCGGTCAATCCGCTCGGCATCAAGGGAACCGGCGAGGCGGGCACGATCGGCTCGGCGGCCTGCCTGGTGAGCGCCGTCTGCGATGCGCTGTCACCGCTCGGCATCGTCCACATCGACAAGCCGCTCACCCCGGCTCGTGTCTGGGCAGCCATCCAGCAGGCGAAGGGAGCCCGGCAATGATCCCGGCCAGCTTCGACTACGTGCGCGCCGCCTCACTCCGCGACGCGCTCACCGTTCTCGCCTCGGGCGACGGTGCCAAGGTCATCGCGGGCGGCCACAGCCTGCTCCCGATGATGCGCTTCCGCCTGGCCCAGCCGGGGCGGCTGGTGGACGTCGGCGGCATCGAAGAGTTGCGCGGCGTGAGCGAACACCGGCGTGGCGCACGCATCGGCGCCACCACGACCTACCGCGACATCCTCGCCTCGGACCTCCTCCGCGAGCGGTTTCCGATCATCGGCGAGTGCACCGAGAACATCGGCGACCTCCAGGTGCGCAATCGCGGCACCATCGGCGGCAGTCTCGCTCACGCCGACCCCAATTCCGACATCCCGGCAGTGATGCTGGTGCTGGATGCCACCTTCAACCTGCGCTCCAAGCGCGGCCGCCGGTCGGTGGCCGCCCGCGAATTTTTTCAGGGCCCCTTCGCCACGGCGCTGGCGGCAGACGAACTACTGATCGACATCACCCTTCCGGCCCTGCCGAAGGGTGCGGGCACCTCGTACTCGACCATCGACCAGCCCGCCTCGGGATACGCCCTCGCGGGAGCGGCAGCGGTCATCGCGCGCACCCGCAAGACCGTGAGCCATGCCAGCGTCGCGTTCACCGGCGTCACCGACATCTCCCGGCTCATCACCATCGACCAACTGGTCGGCTCGAAGGGCGAGCCCGAGGTGATCGGTCGGGTCGCGGCGGCAGCGATCGAGGGCATCGAGGTGAATGGCGACATCCACGCACCGGCGGTTTACCGGCGGCACCTGGCTACCGTCGTGGTTCGCCGGGCGATCGAGAAGGCGCTCGAGCGCGCCAAATAGGCGTGTCACCTTCGAACGAGCGACCTTCCAGAATCGGCGGCCTCGTACTGGCCGCGGGGCAGTCGAGCCGCTTCGGCGGCGCCAAGCTGCTTGCCCTCATCGGCAGCCGTAGTCTCGTATGGCACGTGCTCGAGACGGCGTCCGCCGCGCGGCTCGGCGGCCTCCTGGTCAGCACGCACGCGGTCGTGGCCGAGGCCGACGTTCCCATCGCGGACCTGACACGGCAAAGCGGGGCCGTGCCGGTCATCAATCCGGACCCGGCGCGGGGGCTCTCGAGCTCGCTCGCCCTGGGACTGGCCGCCATCGGCGATCTCGACGCGGCTCTCGTGCTCCTCGGCGACCAACCGCTCGTGCGGCTCGAGGTGATCGAGGCGCTCGTGAGGGCCTGGCGCGAAAGCGGAGTGAGCGTGGTCCGTCCTCGCTACGCCCGCACTCCCGAGATTCCCGGACACCCCGTGTTGTTGACGCGAAGCATCTGGCCACTGGCCATGCTGCTCGAAGGAGACTCGGGATTCGGAAAACGCTTCGCCCCAGGAGCCACGGGTGTACTGGTCGTGGACGTTCCGGGAGAGAATCCCGACGTGAACACGCCCGCCGATCTTCTCAAGCTGAAGGATCCTGGCAGATGAAGCTCGAGTTCGCCGGCTCGCCCGAGATCAGCGCCACGCGGGAATACGTCTGGTCTCGCCTCACCGACCCCGATTTCGTGGCCGCCTCGGCACCCGGCGTCGAGAAGGTGGAAGCCCTCGACCCGACACATTTCAAGGTCATTTCCGGCCTCGGCGTCGGATCCGTCAAGGTCCGATTCAAGCTCGACGTCGAGCTGTTCGACGTCGTAGAGAATCAGTCGCTCAAGATGCGGTCGCGAGGCAAGGCGCCGGGCTCCATGGTGGATGTCATCTCCTCGCTCCAGATCGCCGATGCGGCGCCGGGAAAGGTCCGGCTCGAGTGGTCGGCGACGAGCGAGGTCAGCGGCACCGTGGCGAGCGTCGGCGCTCGCCTTCTCGAAGGCACCGCGCGGAAGCTGACCGAGGAGTTCTGGACCGATTTCGCCCGGCGCGTCGGCGCCGGCTGAAATGAGGATGCGATGAGCTGCCCGTGACTCAGCCGCCCGACATCGACTCGGTGCAGTCCGCCTTCGCGGCGCAGGGGTACGTGGCCGACCGCGATCTCGCCACCGCCGTCTTCCTCTCCCTCTCCCTGGCCCGCCCTCTCCTCCTCGAAGGAGAAGCAGGCGTCGGCAAGACCGAAGTCGCGCGGACGCTCGCCGTGGTGCTCGGCGCCGAGCTGATCCGGCTGCAGTGCTATGAAGGGCCGGACGTGAACACCGCGGTGTACGAGTGGGACTACCCGCGGCAGATGCTGGAGATCCGGCTGCTCGAGGCGCGCGGAGAGGCCAAGTCCGCCGCGACGCGGGACATCTTCAGCGAGGACTTCCTCATCCGGCGGCCGCTGCTCCAGGCGCTTCAGAACCGCGCGCCCGAGGCGCCGGTGCTCCTGATCGACGAAGTCGATCGCGCCGACGAGGAGTTCGAGGCATTCCTCCTCGAGATCCTCAGCGATTTCGCCGTGAGCATTCCGGAAATCGGCACCATTCGCGCCGAGCGTCCGCCGCGCGTGATTCTCACGAGTAACCGGACGCGCGAAGTGCACGACGCGCTCAAGCGCCGGTGCCTGTACCACTGGATCGACTATCCCACCGCGGAGCGGGAGCTGGCGATCCTGCACGCTCGCCTGCCGGCCGTTCCCGCCGCGCTGGCGGGCGAAGTTGTGGCCTTCGTCCAGCGCCTGCGCACGGCCGATCTCACCAAGACCCCCGGCATCGCCGAAACCCTCGACTGGGCCGCAGCACTGGTCGCATTAGGCGCCCATCACCTCGAGCCCGTTCAGGTCGAGCAGACGCTCGGCGTCCTGCTGAAATATCAGGAAGACATCGGAGCGATGCGGGGCGGAGGGGCGAGAACCATGCTCAGCGAGGTGGTGAGGCGGTGACGGACGGCGGCATCCTCATGGCGAACGTGCTCCGCTTCGCCCACCTGCTCCGCCGGGCCGGGCTGGACGTGGACGGCGGCCAGACCGCGACGTTCCTGAGAGCGATGACCGTCCTGGGATTCGAACGCCGTTCCGACGTTCGCGCCGCGGGACGGGCCGTCTTCGTACGCCGCCGTGAGGACCTCCGCCTCTATGACGCCGCATTTGATCTCTTCTGGCGCCGCCGCGGGCCCGCGTCCGAGCTGACCGGACGGCTGCCCCGGATGCGCCAGGACAATCCCCGCGAGTATCCTGCCGATCCCGGCGCGGCGGCCGGTCCGGAAGGCGCGCGCGCAGACGCGGTGCCCACGGTGCTCCCCCAGGCCACGAGCAACCGGGAGATATTGCGGAACATGGACTTCGCGCTGCTCACCCCGGCCGAGGGCCTCGACGCTCAGGCGATGCTGGAGGCGCTGCGGCCGAAGCTGCCGACGCGCCGGAGCCGGAGACCGGTGACGGCCCGCTCCGGATGTCGTCCCGCGATGCGCGCCATGCTGCGGCGGGCGCTCTCGACCGGAGGCGAAGCCCTCCACTGGCGAGGGCTGCGACGCACCAGCCTGGCAAGGCCGGTCGTGCTCGTGTGTGACATCAGCGGCTCGATGGAGCGGTACAGTCGGTTCATGCTGCGCTTCGCCCACGCGCTCCAGCGAAGTGGGGCGCCGCTCGAGGTGTTCGTCTTCGGCACCCGACTCACGCGGATCACCCGGCAGCTCCGGGCGAGGAGCCCGGACGCGGCCCTGCGACTGGTGGCCGAGAAGGTCGCGGACTGGAGTGGAGGCACGCGCATCGGTGAGAGCCTGCGCGAGCTGAATCGCCGCTGGATCCGGCGCACCGTGCGAAGCGGTGCAGTCGTCCTGCTGGTTTCCGACGGATGGGAACGCGGCGATCCCGAGCTCCTTGCCAGGGAGATGGCTACGCTTCGGCGTTCGTGCCATCGCCTGCTCTGGATCGATCCGCTCGCCGCCCACCCGGGATTCGAGGCGGCGACCGTCGGACTCCAGGCGGCACTGCCGCACGTGGACGAGCTGGTGCCGGCCGCGAGCGTGGCCTCGCTCGAGGAGCTGGCGGGGCGCCTGCGGTCATTGTGAGGAGAGTCGTATGCGAGACCTGCTGAGCGATTACGCGCGGCTCGCTGCCGCGGGACGTCCGTTCGGACGGGCGGTCGTGACCAGCGTCTGGGGGTCGGCGCCCCGCCCCACCGGATCGAGCATGCTGGCGACGGCGGACGGCGTCATGGCGGGATCCGTGTCGGGCGGCTGCGTGGAGAGCGCCACCGCGGGTGAGATCGCCAACGCGATCGGGAGCGGCTCGCCCCGGTTGGTGACCTTCGGTGTGACCGACGAACGGGCGTGGGAAGTCGGACTGGCCTGCGGGGGCACCATCAAGGTGTTCGTGGAGCCGGCGCTCCGCCCCGAGATTCTCGCGGCGGCGCGCGGACCCGGAGGCGAGGTGGTGGCCACGGTGATCGAAGGGGCCGACCTCGGTGCCTCGGCACGGATCTTCGAGGATGGGCGGGTCGAGGGAGCGCTGGGAGACTTGCCTACCGGGGCGGTGCGGGAGGCGGCGCTCGCCGCCCTCAAGCGCGAGACGAGCGGCACGACGAGCGCCGACACCCCCGCCGGCCAGGCCACGGTATTCCTCGAGGTATTTCCCAGGGAGCCCCGGCTTGTCATCTTCGGCGGCGTCCACGTGGCCGTGGCGCTGGTGCCGATGGCCAAGGCGCTCGGTTATCGCACCATCGTGGCCGACGGACGCGAGGCATTCATCAGCCGGGAGCGCTTTCCCGACGCAGAGGAGCTCATCCTCGCGTGGCCCGACGAGGCGTTCGAGCGGATCGGCCTCGATCGGTCCTGCTATGTCTGTGTGCTCTCCCACGATCCCAAGTTCGACGAGCCGGCGTTGCTCGCCGCGCTCCGCTCGCCCGCGCCATACGTCGGCGCGATCGGCTCGAAGAAGACGCAGACCACCCGCCGCGACTGGTTGCGATCCCAGGGATTGAGCGAGGAGACCGTGGCGCGGGTCCACGGGCCGATCGGACTCGACCTGGGCGGCCGCCATCCCGCGGAGACCGCGCTGGCGATTCTCGCGGAGATGACGGCGGTGCGCTACGGTGGATCGGCGGCGCGGAGGTAGTTAGCCCGAGGTCGGTTCTAGTCGTCGCATGCCGGCACGACGGCACGGTCCGGCACCCGCTTCTCGGCCGTCGTCGCGGGGAGTATCGAGACCGGACCATACCAGATGACGCAGCTCTTTCCGGGCCGGAGCCTGTGCGTCGCGCGTGCCGACCACGACTCGGCGTCGGCGCTCAGGACGGTGATCGTTACGCCACGGTGCCACAGGTATTGTAGCGCGAAGGTATTCGTGCGACGGGCGTAGATGCCCTGCTGCGCAAAGTAGGTACTTTGCGACCGGTCGAGGTTGCGAAGATCAACCTTCATCTGGACGAACGGATCCACCGCATCGAGGGCGCTGCCCGTGTCCGGAACGGTGGCCGCCTGCGCGGCGGGCGCCGGCGTGGGGGATGACGCAGTCGGAGCCGCGGGCGTGGGCGCCGCCCGAGTGGCGTCGCACACCGGCACGCCTTCCCCGCCCCTCCGAACGTTCTTCAACGTGGTCGGTGCTCCACGCTTGCGGCCAACGTAGATGACGCAATCCCTGCCGGCGAACGCCGGATGAGTTCCGCTGACGGCCCAGCCATCCCGAGACATCCAGAGGAAACGCAGCTGGATGTCGGGCGGTAAGACAAAGCCGATCCGCTCGAGATCGTCGGTGTACACCCCGTTCTCCGCGAAGAACGTCTCCTCGGCCGCGACGAGGCGTCGCAGCGAGGAGCGGATGACGCCGACCGCCCGGGCCTCGCTCTCAGGCGTCACCTTCCCGCTCGTCGGAGCCGGCCGTGCGCGGTGGGGGGTCATGGTGGCAGCGGGGTGAGCGGGTGCCGCCGTCTTCTCGGGTGCTCCGGGAGGCGGCGGCATGCGCAGGTCGTCGCAGGCGACGAGGGCGAGCACCAGCGCACCTGACCAGATCGACGCGAGCCTGATCGTCATCGTCATCCTCGCACAGGCAGGTCGAGGTCTTCGGTGACGATCTCGCGGGTGACCGTGACGGGCCGCCGAGCCGGCGCGGAACTCCAGCCAGCCGTCTCGAGCAAATCGGCGGTGCGGCGGTTCACCGTGGCAGTTTCAGCCCCGCCTCGCGCCGCGGCGGCGGCGAGATCGAGCCAGGAAAGCGCCTCCTCGAACGCGTACCGGTGCACCGCCGCCTCGCTCGCCGCGAGCGCGTACCGGTACGCGAGCGCGAGCTCGCCGCCGCGGTCGGCGTGCAGGGCAATCTCGCCCGACATGGCGGATGGCTCACCGGATGGAGCCGCCAGCTCCAGCGCCATGGCGAGCATTCGATGTAGCTCGCGCACGCGAGAGGCCGTGAGACCGCTTCGCACCACATGCGCGATCACGGGATGGGCGCAACGGTAGACCCCGCCGTCCTCCACGACGAGCCGTCGATCCACCAGGGAGTCGGCCATCGCCGCGGCACGCAGGCGCGAGATCCCGTGGATATGGGAGAAAACCTCGGGGCGCCCTCCCGACCCTGCCACGGCCACGGTAATCAGTAGCTCCTGCAGCTCCGCAGGCAATCGCTCCACCCGCTCCGCGATGAGGTCCTGCACTGACTGCGACAGCGGATACTCGTGGGTGAGCGAGGCCACGGAAGCGGGGACGGTCCACTCGCCACTCGTCTGATCGGCCGCGAGAGTGCCTTGGGCGAGCATGGTCTTGAGCAACTCGATGGCGTAGAACGGATTCCCGCCGGTAATCCGGTGGATGCGCGCGGCGAGGCGCCGGCCCCCAGTCGGCGTGCTTACGTGCCCAAGCTCACGGATCATCCGCCAGAGCTGCTCATCTGTGAGCGGGACCAGCTCGATGGTGTCGGCGTGCGCCTTGCCCCGGAGCACCCGGCAGAGTCGCGCCGCCGGGGCGTCGCGCTCCATTTCACCCAGGGTGAGGGCGCCCAGCCAGAGCACCGGGGACCGCTCGAGCCGGCGAATCAGATACCGAAGCAGGTTGCAGGTGTCCTCGTCGCACCACTGCAGGTCGTCGATCGAGATGACGACCGGCCGCTCGCCGGCGAGAGCGAGAAGCAGCTGGGCGATGCCCTCGAAGAGACGCCACCCGTCCGTCGCGTCCGCCGGACGGGCCGGCTCGCCGATGGCGGGGAAACGCCGGCGCAGCTCCGGCACCAGCCGGGCCACCTCGACCAGCCATTCCGGCGAGGCACCGGCCAGGCCGGGGGCGTCGAGCGCGCCGCGCAGGAGGTCGACGACCGGCTCGTAGGGCATGCCTCCCCGTCCGTCATAGCTTCGACCGCGGAGCACGGTGCCGCCTTCGGCCACCACCCAGCGGAGGAAATCCTCGGTCAGCCTGGACTTGCCGATACCGGCCTCTCCCTGGAGGAGAACGATTCGCCCGTCTCCCCGGCCGATGGCCGACCATGCGCCGGTCAGCTGCTCCCACTCCGGGTCCCGACCGATCAGGCTCGATTCGATCGAGGACGTCCGGGCGTCCCACTCCTCCGAGGGACGCGGTTGGCCCGACGCCGGATGGTCGGCCTCCACCCGCTGCATGAGGGCCCGAAACTTCCGGCCCGGCTCGCATCCGGTCTCGCGATACAGTGCCTCGCGATACCCGGCGAACCGGGCGAGCGCTCCCCCCCGATTTCCGGAGAGATACAACGACTCGACGGCGAGGTGAGCCGCCTCCTCGGAGAGTGGATCGCTCGCGAGCCAGCGCTCGGCCGCCTCGCTCGCGTCCCGCCACCGCCGATGGGCCGTCGCTTCGCGGGCCAAGGTGCCAAGAGCGTGGTGGTAGTCTCGAAGTAGCGCGGCGCGGATGCCGACGACCCACTCTTCGAACTGGGGAGCGTGGCGGACCGAAAAGCCGGGCAGGAACCGAGGAGGATCCGATGCCAGCGCCTGCCCCGGGTCCTGGGCCAGGGCAAGGCGAAACTCGGTCGCGTCACAATGCGGCGGGGAGGCAAGCTCGACCGCGCTGCGGTCGGCCAGGATCACATCCCCGAACGCTCCGCGGATGGCATGAAGGGTCTGCCGAAGGGAAGCGCGCGCCTCGGGTTCCGGGGACTCTCCCCAGAGGAGCGCCGCCAGTTCCTCGCGGGAGTGCGGGCCCGGCTCCAGCGCCAGGTAAGCCAGGAGGGCGATGGCCTTTCCGCCCAGCGCCGGCGCGGTAATCCGCCCATCCGCGGGACTCACGGAGGGGGTGCCGAGCAGTCGAAGGACGAGGCAGGGCAGCGGCATACCTTGGCTTGTGGGGAATGCCGCAAGCTACCCGGAATTCACGGAAGGGCAAGCGCGGAATTCACGCTGGCTTCACGGTGGCGTCCCAGATTGCTCCCGTGATCGACGTCGTAACAGGTCCGCTGTTCACTCCCCAGGAGGATGTCATGTCCAAGGATCAGATTCGCATCGAGTTGACCCCGGAGCAGAAGAATCAGGTCCGCAAGGTCACCGGGAAGGATGCCGAGGCCGTCGAACTTTCGGTGGAAGAGCTCGAAGAGCGTATCGCGCCGTCCACGATGAAGCCCAAGATCGGATAAGCGGCGCAACAACTTCCTCCAACTCCAAGCCCGAGAGACTCAGCCATGAGCAAGTCCAGCGAGCAGTCCAAGAAGCCGGCCACGGAACAGAAGCCGAAGCCGGGCCATGTCGAGGAACTGAAGATCGAAGAGTTGGAGGAGCGGATTGCCCCGATGAAGCTGGCCTAAGGGCATTCCAGGAGGGTGCGCGGGTGCCGGACTTCGCCTGAGTCCGGCACTTTGCGCATTCGGCCGGACGGCCACTTACGCAACCGCAGCCCATCCCGCATACTCGTGCCATGCCCGACATTCTGAACGAACTGTCGGCCTCGCTGAACGATCTGTCACGCGAGGTCGAGCGACTTCGCCTGCTGCACGCCATCAGCCTGGAGTTCAGCGGGTCGCTCGACTTCGATGAGCTGCTCCCCCGAATCTTTCACCGGGTCATCGCCGCCCTGGCCGCCGAAGGCGGCTCGATCTGGATCGCCGAGGGCGACATGCTCCGCTGCCGGCTCGCGGTCGGCGGGAAGGGGGAGCGCCTGGTCGGCGCCGAGGTCCCGGTGGGCACCGGGTTCGTGGGCGACGTGGCCCAGCAGCAGAAGACGACGATGGTGACCAGAGCCCAGGAAGATCCCCGCTTCCAACCGGACATCGACCGCCCCGGCCAGATGCTCGCCCTCAATGTGATGGCGACGGCCATGGTGACCGACGGCGTGACGGTGGGCGCCATCCAGGTGTCGAACAAGGTCACCGGCGACGGGATGTTCGACGAGGGTGATCGAGAGCTGCTGGAGGGCGTGGCCGCTCTCGCCGCTGTCTCCCTTCGGAACGCCAGGCTGCACGGAGCCCAACGAAGGGCTGACGAGCTGGCTGTTCTGCTGGACATCAGCCGCGAGATCACCGCTACCCTCGACCTCGATCGGGTCCTCCAGTCCGTGGTGCACCTCGCGGCGCGGGCGCTCCCGTTCGATCGCGGGGCGGTCGGACTCTACGAGAAAGGACGCTGCGACATCCGCGCCGTATCGGGCGAGGAGAAGATCGATCCCAAGGATCCTCGGCTTCAGGATCTCGTCGGCCGCGCCGAGTGGGCGGCGGGCCGGGGCGAGTCGCTGTTCCTGAGCGACCGAACGGCGCCGGGCTCCGACGCCGAGCGGATGTTCGTCACCATTTTCGGACCGGATCTGGAGAAGGACGACGTCGGCAGTGGGCTCTATCTGCCACTCAAGGACGAGGAGGGCATTCTCGGTGTCCTCGTCTTCGAATCGCGC
The DNA here is from genome assembly GCA_963722825.1 of uncultured Gemmatimonadales bacterium. Taxonomy (GTDB): domain Bacteria; phylum Gemmatimonadota; class Gemmatimonadetes; order Gemmatimonadales; family GWC2-71-9; genus CAVVWJ01. The sequence continues at coordinate 216,138 of CAVROI010000002.1, read as the reverse complement.
TCGCCCGATTTCGCGACGGCCACGCAGCGCGAGGTCGCGGCGATTCTCGCCAACCAGACCGCGGTGGCGCTCCGCAACGCTCAGCTTTACCACCAGGTTCCGATGGTCGACGCTCTGGGCGCACTCGCCGCCCGGCGTCAGGCGCTTGCCGCAGTTCCCCGCCGCCGGCTCCTGGTGTACGCCGGTGCCGCGCTGATCACTCTCGCCGCTCTCACGGTCATCCGTTGGCCGCTTCGGGTGACTGGCACCGCCGCCGTCTTCCGACCGACGGCGTTCGCCCCCGTACGGGCGCTGGTACCGGGAGTGGTGGAGCGGATTCCCGTCACGGAGGGAGCGGCGGTCTCGCGGGGAACGCCGATCGCGTATCTCCGAGCCAGCGCCCTTCGCGCCGACCGCGAGGCGACGGCCGCCGAGGTGACTTCCGCTGATCGGCAGGCGTCTCTCGCGGCCAGCCGTGGAGACGCCGCGGAAGAGCGGCTGCATCGGATGCGAGCTGAGGCGCTGCGGCGCGAGCTGGCGGTCATCGAGGAGGAGCTGGGCCTCACCGTCGTACGCGCGCCGGTGAGTGGCACCGTGCTCACTCCCCACCCCGAGGAGCGCACCGGCACGTCGCTCGAAGAAGGGGACCTGGTGTTGACCCTCGGACGCACCGACTCGCTGGAGCTCGAGTTCGGCGTCGATCAGCGCGACATCGGACGGGTGCGACTCGGCCAGGAAGTCAGGCTCCGCGTCGACGCCCTCCCCCAGCGCACATTCAGCGGGCATGTCACGTCGGTCGCTCCGCTCGCGGCCGACAGTGGCACGCCGCCAAGCTATCCCGTTCGTGCCATCGTGCCCAACGCCGACGGACTCCTCAAGGCGCGCATGACGGCCTATGTGCGTATTCTCACCGACCCCGAATCGGCCGCGACGCGGGTGGTGCGGGCCCCCGCGCGGTGGGCGCGGCTGCTCTGGTGGAGGATCTGGTCATGATCGGTCATATCACCGGGCGAGACATTCTCCTGGGAACGGCAGGATCCCTCGTTCTGGCCTGCGGCGGCAAGTCCGCGCCCGTCAGGACACACACGGCGGAAACCGGTGTGGTTGCCGCTCCGCCGGCCGGCTCGATTGCCACGGCGGAGAGCACCACGGTGGACCTTCCGCTCAGGCTGCCGTCGCAGATCTACGTCGAGCACGACGCGGCCGTGCTCGCCCGGTCGTCCGGAATGGTCGAGGCGATCCTGGCCGACATCGGCACCACGGTGAAGCCGGGCCAGGAGCTGGCCCGGCTGGAAAGCACCGATCAGGAGATCGCACTCGCGCAGGCGCGCGAGCGGCTGGCTCGTACCGGCCAGACCGCGGAGCGCCAGCGGGCACTCACGACTGCGGGCATGGCTACCCGTGCGGACTCGGAGCAGGTGGAGTTCGAGTACCGGGAGGCCGAGCTGGCGGTTCGCAAAGCCCAGCGCGATTTCGATCTCACACACATCGTGGCGCCGTTTGCCGGCGTGGTCACCTCCCGCGCGGCGCGGATCCAGCGCATGGTGAGCCCCGGTGACTCGCTCTTCCGGGTCACGGCCCTGGGACCGATGCTCGCGGCGGTCCGGGTGCCCGAAACCGCGGCCAGCGGGCTTCGCGTCGGTGCCGAGGCCCAGGTGCTCGGATCGGGTGGCGTAAGCGCACCGGCCCGCGTGCTCCGGGCCTCGCCCGTGCTCGACGCGGCGAGCGGCACGCGGGAGCTGGTGCTGGAGATCGGTGCCGGATCGCGGCTCCGTCCCGGCGCGGCCGTCACGGTCCAGCTCGGCGCCGAGCGCCGCCAGGTCGTCTCGATCCCGAAATCGGCGGTCGCGCGTGACGGCTACGCACTCGTCCTGGAAGACGATCGGACCACGCTCCGTGCGGTCACCCTCGGGCGGGAGATCGGCGATGATCGAGTCGAGGTCATCACGGGCATCACGGCGGGCGAGAAGGTCGTCCGATCCTCTCCGTGAGTGCCGCGCCCCGGCTCCGCTCCGACCTCGTGCTGGTCGAGCAGACCTATCGGGGAGAGCAGAGCTTCATCCTCAAGGATCCCAAGTCCCGAAAGTACTTTCGCTTCCGGCCCGTCGAGATCACCGTGATGCGGGCGTTCGACGGCCAGCGGACCGCCGCCGATGCGGCGGCCGCGCTGGTGGACGGCGGGCTCAGGGTGTCGGCGGCCGCGGTGGAAGGGTTCGCCGCCAAGCTCAAGTCGATGGGACTGCTGGAGCGGACCGTGGGGGAGCGCTCCGTATTGATGATGGAGCGCCTCCGCGCGCAGCGTCGATCCCGGCTTCGGGGCGGCGGTCTGGTCCAGGGCGACATCTTCCGGCTGCGCTGGTCGATCGGTGATCCCGACAAGTTCATGGACCGCACCCTGCCCTACCTGCGGTTCTTCTTTACCCGCGGATTTCTCGCCGCCTCCATCGGGCTCTTCGCGATCTACCTGTTGATCATAGGCGCCAAGTGGGATGAGTTCTCTCGCGCGGTGGCCGGACTCTATCTGTTCCAGGTTTCCGCTGGAACGCTCGCGGTCTTCTGGCTTACCGGAACCGTGATCATCGCCATCCACGAGCTGGGGCACGGGTACACCTGCAAGTATTTCGGCGGTCAGGTCCACGAGATCGGCGCGATGCTCATCTATTTCGAGCCGGCCTTCTTCTGCAACGTGAACGATGCGTGGACCTTCCCTGACCTCAAGGCGAGGCTCTGGGTAACCGCGGCGGGGTCGTGGATCCAGCTCGTGCTCGCGAGCCTCGCCGCCATCGTCTGGTGGGCGGCCACGCCGGGAACGCTCGCCTCCGAGATCGCACTGGCGGGCGTGATCATCGGCGGCGCTACCACGGTCCTGATGAACGCCAATCCCCTCATCCCGCTCGACGGCTATTACGCCCTCAGCGACTACCTCGAGGTCCCCAACCTCCGCCAGCGCGCCTTCGCCTATCTCCAGTGGCTGGTGAGGAACAGGATTTTCCGGCTCGACGTTCCGATGCCCTCCTCGGACCAGCGGGAACGCCGGATTTTTCTGGTGTACAGCGTCCTCGCGGCCGCGTACATCGCCTCGATCTTTCTCATGGTCGGCGGAATGGTTTTCGGCTGGCTCGATCGGATTCTCGGCGCCCTCGGCATCGGGCTCTTCGCCCTCGGACTCTGGCTCATGAGCCGCAGCACGCTGCGTGACTGGGCATCCACCGCGGTATCGGCCTGGCAGGAGCGGCGGGCGTCGTGGCGCGGGTGGCCGATTCGCCGGCGCCTGTTCCTCGCCGGCGGCGCGTTGCTGCTGATCGGCGCCCTGGTCCCGCGGCCGATCACGGTCACCGGCTCGTTCGTCGCCGCGCCGGCGCGCTTGATCCCGCTCACCTCCCCCGACAGCGGCGTGGTGGGAAGAGTCTATGCCCGGCAGGGCACCTGGGTGACCGCGGGGACGCCGTTGGTTCAGATCCGGGACTTCGAGGTCGAGCGCCGCGTCATCGCCGCCGCGCGGCGCTCCGATTCTCTTGCCGCGCGCGAGACCCAGGCGAGAGCGGCCGGACGGCCGGCTGAAGTCGCCAGGCTGGAGGCGGAGCGCGCGGGGGAGGATGCACGGCTGGCCGGACTGCGGGCCGACCAGGAAAGCCTCACCCTTCGTGCGGTCGGCAGCGGCATGGTCATGACGCTGCGGCCGGAGCAATTGACGGGTCGCTGGGTCGACCGCGGTGAGCCAATCCTGCGTCTCGGCCTCCCGGACTCGGTCGAGGTACGCGTCGCCCTCACCGGATCGGGCAGCACCCTCGTCCGGCCGGGCCAGCCATTGCGGCTCTTTTTCCGCGCCAGCGGGAACCGGATCGCTGCCCTGGTCGGCAGCGTCTCTCAAATGTCGGCTGGAGACTCCGGCGCGGTAGAAGCCCGGGCGGCCCTGTCAGCGGGAGCAAACCAGGTCCGGGCCGGGATGACCGGTGAAGCGAGCATCACGCTCCGCCGATCGAACGTCTGGGGCTCGCTCTGGTGGGGAATACGGCGTCGCGTGCGGAGCGACCTCCTGCTGTAGCGCCCACTTGCGCCCTGTCGGCACAGCCGCAACCATTGGGGAGTACCCTGTCAAGGTCGTGGGCATGCCGCGCGACATGCTGGCGCTCATCCGCCAGGCGTTTCAAGGCCACTACGAGGTCGAGCGGGAAATCGGCAAAGGCGGGAACGCGCGCATCTACCTCGCGCGGCATCCCGACGGTACCCTGGTTGCGCTCAAGATCCTCCATCCCGAGCTCTTGGTCAGCGTCGCCGCCGACCGCTTCCTCCGCGAGGTCCGGGTCACCTCCCAGCTCAACCATCCCAACATCGCGCGCCTGTTGGATTCGGGCGAGCGCGACTGGCTCGTCTTCTACGTCATGACCTATGTGCAGGGGCCTACCCTCCGCGAGCAGATGACCCAGCATGGCCGGCTTCCTCTTGCCGACACGATACGGCTGGCCGAGAACCTGCTGGGCGCCCTCGAGCATGCCCATGCCCACGGCATCATCCACCGAGACGTCAAGCCGGAGAATGTGGTTCTCTCTCCCAGCGGCGCGGTGCTCCTCGATTTCGGTATCGCTCGCGCCGTACTGGCGTCGGGAAAGGACCGGCTCACGCGCTCGGGGATCGCGGTGGGCACGTCCACCTACATGAGCCCGGAACAGATCTCCGCCCTCAAGGAGATCGACCACCGCAGCGACCTCTACTCGCTCGGGTGCGTCCTCTTCGAGTGCCTTGCCGGCCAGCCGCCGTTCATGCACCGGAGCGAGGCGGTGGTCCTCCAGCAGCATCTGACCCAGGCCCCGCCCGACCTCCGGAGCCTCCGTCCCGAGGTGCCCGGCATCATTGCGTCGGTCATCACCCGCGCGCTTGCCAAGACCGCCCAGGAGCGCTGGGCATCGGCCTCCGCCATGAGGGACGCCCTCGCCCCCGCCACCGTCGGCTAGGGACCGCTCCCGAAGCGGCTTATCTTGGAGCATCCCAACCGAGCTCTGAGGCCGCACCCGTGACCGCTTCGATCGACCGACTCCGATCCGCGCTGGGGGATCGCTACGTCGTGGAGCGCCAGGCGGGCGAGGGCGGCATGGCGACGGTCTATCTGGCCCGGGACGTGAAACACGAACGGGCCGTGGCCATCAAGGTGCTCCGCCCGGAGCTTTCCGCCTCTCTCGGGGGCGACCGATTCCTCCGAGAGATCCGGGTCGCCTCCACGCTCCAGCATCCCAACATTCTGGGCCTCTACGATTCGGGAGAGACGGAGGGCCTCCTCTATTACGTCATGCCCTTCGTGGAGGGCGAGTCGCTGCGCCAGCGGCTCGACCGGGAGCAGCAGCTGCCGTTGCTGGACGCCCTGCGGATCACGCGCGAGGCCGCCGAAGCCCTGCAGTACGCCCACGAGCGCGGCATCGTCCATCGGGATATCAAGCCCGAGAACATCCTCATGCTCGGCGGCCATGCGCTCGTGGCCGACTTCGGGATCGCGCGCGCCGTAAGCGAAGCCGGCGGGGAAAAGCTGACGCAAACCGGAATGGCGATCGGGACGCCGTACTACATGAGCCCGGAGCAGTCGTTGGGCAGCGCGCACGTGGACGCTCGCAGCGACGTCTACAGCCTCGGCTGCCTGCTCTACGAGCTGCTCATCGGGCAGCCGCCGTTCACCGGTCCCAACGCCATGGCGATCATGGCGCGCCATTCGATGGAGCAGGTCCCGAGCCTGCAGGTGGTGCGCTCCTCGGTGTCCGACGAGGTCGAGGACATCGTAATGCGGGCGCTCGAGAAGACGCCCGCCGATCGGTTTCAGACGATGCAGGAGCTGGTCGACGCCCTCTCCGAGGCGGAGGCGGACGCCACGATCCAACGCACCGCGGCGCGGCGGGCGACCACTCCCCGGCGGACCAGCGGCACCAAGGGCATGCCGGGCGCGCGCCGCACCGGAACGCGCAGGATTCTGGATACCCGCCAGAGCACTCCGATCGAGCGGGCTGTCGCGGCCATCCGGGAAGGCGGGGCCAAGTTCTGGTCGATCACCGCTGTCGCGCTCGCACTGCTCGGGGCGGTGGGGTGGGGCGGGTGGCGATTGCTCCATCGCGGCGGAAACGGACAAGCGGAGGCAAGCACCCTCGACCCCAATCATCTGGCGGTCCTCTACTTCGAGAAGTCGGAAGGGGGGTCCGACTCGCTGTCCTACCTCGCAGACGGTCTCACCGAGGCGTTGATCCACGAACTCAGCGGCGTGAGCGGCCTCCAGGTGATCTCCAGCAATGGTGTGCGGCCATACCGTAAGGGCGACGTGCCGCTCAAGAAGATCGCCGATGATCTTCACGTCGGCACGCTCGTGCACGGGGGCATATCTCAATCCGGAAGCCGCCTGCGCGTCAACGTCGCGCTGATCGACGCGGGAACCGGAGTCGAAATCGGTGCGAAGACGTTGGAGCGGCCGCGGGAAGAGATTTTCGCCCTGCAGGACGACCTGGCGAAGGAAGTATCGGAGTTTCTGCGCCAGCAACTGGGCAAGGAGGTGCTGGTACGAGAGACCCGGGCCACGACGCGCGACGTCGTCGCCTGGGAGCGCTACCAGAAGGCGCAGCAGGAGTCCCGAGACGCGGACGCCCTGGCGGCCGCCGACGACACCGCAGGTGCCGCCCGAAAGTTCGCTCGGACCGACTCACTCCTTGGGGACGCGGAGAACAGGGATCCTCGCTGGGCGGCGCCGCCGGTCTTGCGCGGCTGGCTCGACTTCCGGCGGTCTCGAATGGCGCCGTCCGCACCACCGTCGTACCATGCCGCGGCCATCGAGCAGGGTCTCGCGCACGCGGAGCGGGCCCTGAGTCTCAAGCCGGACGAACCCGATGCGCTCGAGCTCCGGGGGACGCTGCGGTACTGGAAGTGGTTGAACAACCTCGGCGGGAGCAGCGCGGCCGCCGGCAAGCTGTATGACGACGCCGAGAAGGACCTCCGGGCGTCGGTCGAAGCCAACCCGGGTCAAGCTTCGGCTTGGACGACGTTGAGCCATCTGCTGCTGAACAAGCCCGCGATCGCTGAAGCAAAACTGGCGGCCACGAGGGCCTACGAGGCGGATCCCTATCTCACCAACGCCAATGTGACCGTGGCCCGGCTATTCTCGACCTCGTACGAACTCGACGACCCGGTGGAGGCCAAGCGCTGGTGCGACGAGGGGCAGCGACGCTTCCCGCAAGACTACCGGTTTGCCGATTGCCAGCTCACCTACTACAGCATGAAAGGTGCGACGCAGAATATCCCCGAAGGCTGGCGGATGGTCGACAAGTACGTGGAGTTGAGCCCGCCGAGCCTTCGCCCTCTCAATCGGCTGCTGGGACAGATGCGCATGGCCATCGCACTCGGGCGTGCCGGCCTGCCCGACAGCGCCCGCCACGTCGCCGAGCGGTCTCGAGGCGATGCCTCGTTGGATTCCGGGCGAGAGCTTGCTCAGCTCGAGGCGATCGCCCGCTGGATCATCGGTGACAAGGACGAGGCCTTCAAGCAGCTGTCGATCTGGCTCGCCAGCAATCCACAGCAGCTGGAGAGTCTGGACAAGGACGATTCGTGGGAGTTCAAGGAGCTTCGGAGCGATCCGCGGTTCAAGGCCCTATCCAACTCGAGGCGATGAGGGTTACTGCAAGCAATTGCATCGCGAAACGAGCATCCCCGACCCAATCGGGACCCGCCCGACACCGGCCAACCGTACGGATTGCTGACGGTGTTGAAGAGTTAGACGTTTGGCAGTATACTCTCCCCTCTGCCAATCAACATTCCAACTTCTGACTGGAGCCTCCCCATGGGTGGCCGTGGTCTCCCTCTTCTCATGCTCGCCGTCGCGTGGGTCGCCGCGGCGTGCAGCGACCAGCCCAGCGACGGTCCCACCTCGCCGGAGCTCAAGCCCGTCCCGCCGAGTGGTTGCAGTACGTCGACGCTGATCGGCGACATCAAGACCGAGTTCGGCAACGCGAGTGCTGAGGCAAAGCTGGCGGGAGATCTCAAGAACTACGGGGCCAACACCGCGCAGGCCACCTACGTCGGCTATCGGCTCCTCGACGCGATCGCCGCTAAGTACGACATCCCGGCCAACCAGACGGCGTCGCGCACCAACGCCTCCAACGCCGCCACCGAGATCTTCAAGTGCATCAACCACGGCGCCGGCACCGTGCCGGGCAGCTTCGAGGCGCAGCTCGGGTCGACCGGGGCGTTCGCCGTCCGTGGTTTCCAAAGCGGTGATGACCGCACGGTGACGTCGCACGACGGCACCTGGGTGCTGGAGCCGCCGGCAAGCGGCACCTGGAACGGCATCACCACACTCGCGACGACCGGGCTCCCCGATTCCGTGAAGCGGCTCTTTCTGGCTCACGGCCAGCCGGGAAGCACCAGCGGCTTCAGCAATGATGACGTGGTGAATAATCTGGTCTTTGATTGGGCGACGGTTCCCGAAGCCACGTTCTCAGGTAGCGGTGTGGTAGTGGGCGAGTGCACCCAAACTTCCACCTACTTGCAGCACAACACGGCGACCACCAATCCCGAGGTGCTCGGATTCGTTCAGCCGAGCTGCTACGAGGCCATCGCCATGCGCGAAGCCGCCCCCCATTCTTTGGCGGAGCGGATCGGGCGGTTCTTCGGTCCGAGTGCGGCCTTTGCCGCCGTGGCCACGTCGACCGGCACCGGCGGATCCAAGAGCAAGCTGAGCCCCTTCGGGCTCATTCTTCCCGATGTCGTCAACTTGTTCGCAGCTTTCACCTGGAAGAAGTCAGGCAACACGGTCGGGGTCCCGCTTTCGCCGACGCCCAAGTACCAGATCAAGAGCCAGGCGGGTACGCCGTTCCTGCAGGACTTCGTGCTGATCTGGCTGGAGGCTGTCGGGAACAACGGTACCAACGCGGGAGTCTGCAACAACTGGGCGTACACCAGCGCCAACGGTGCGGTGCAGTTCCCGGCGGCGTTCGCCACGAAGGCAGGCGGCTATACCTTCATAGCACGAACCACCGGCACCTCGTCCAAGCCGGACGTGGAGCAAGGGGTCGCCCCGACGGTTCCACCCGGCGAGTCGCTCCTTTCCCCCATCGTCAACGTGAAGAACGGCACACTTCCGTCCTGCCCGGCGGGCTCGGTATTCGCCCCGGGAGATCCGCTCCCAGCACCTCCCGGCCCCAACGGCTTCGCGCCATAGGCAAGCGCGGGCGGCTCCCACGCCGCCGGTACAATCGACTCGATGTCTCGGAGATCTCCCAATGGGTGGCCGCAGTTCTTTCATCGTGGTGCTCGCGCTCGCGTATACTGCCGCGGCATGCAGCGACAGGTCCGCCGACGGTCCTACCGCGGCGGAACTCACCCACACGCCGCCGAGTGGCTGCAGTACGTCCACGCTGATCAGCGACATCAAGACCGAGTTCGGCACCACGAGCGCCGAGGCCCAGCTGGCGAACGACCTCAAGAACTACGGCGCCAATACCGCGCAGGCCACCTACGTCGGCTATCGGCTCCTCAACGCGATCGCCGCCAAGTACGACATCCCGGCCAACCAGACGGCGTCGCGCACCAACGCCTCCAACGCCGCCATCGAGATCTTCAAGTGCATCAACCACGGCGCCGGTACCGTGCCGGGCAGCTTCGAGACGCAGCTCGGGTCGACCGGGGCATTCGCCGTCCGTGGTTTCCACTCCGATGATGGCGGCACGGTGACGTCGCACGACGGCACCTGGGTGCTGGAGCCGCCGGCAAGTGGCACCTGGCAAGGTATCACCACATTCGCGACGACCGGGCTTCCCGATTCCGTGAAGCGCCTCTTTCTGGCTCACGGCCAGCCGGGAAGCACCAGCGGCTTCAGCAATGATGACGTGGTGAATAATCTGGTCTTTGATTGGGCGACGGTTCCCGAGGCGACGTTCTCGGGAAGCGGTGCGGTGGTGGGAGAGTGCACCCAGGCCTCCACGTACCTCCAGCACAACACGGCGACCACCAGTCCCGAGGTGCTCGGATTCATTCAGCCGAGCTGCTACGAGGTCATCGCCATGCGCGAAGCCGCCCCCCGTTCTTTGGCGGAGCGGATCGGGCGGTTCTTCGGTCCGAGTGCGGCCTTTGCCGCCGTGGCCACGTCGACCGGCACCGGCGGATCGAAGAGCAAGCTCAGTCCCTTCGGCCTGATCCGACCCGGCGAGGTCGACCTGCAGCCGGGCTTCACCTGGAAGAAGTCCGGCAACGCCGCGGGAACCCCATTCTCACCGACTCCGAAGTATCAAATCCAGAGCCAGGCAGGCACGACGTTTCTGCAGGACTTCGTGCTGGTCTGGCTTGAACCCATTCGAAACAACGGCGTCAAGGCGGGGGTGTGCAACAATTGGGCGTACACCAACGCCAACGGCGTGGCGCAATTCCCGGCGGCGTTCGCGACCAAGGCGGGCGGTTACAGGTTCATCACGCGCACTACGGGCACGTCCTCGAAACCGGGAATCGAACAGGGCACGGCTCCGAGTGTACCGGCGGGAGCCTCGGTCCTGTCTCCCCTCGTCAACGTGAAAAACGGCAAATTCCCACCGTGCCCGGCGGGCTCGGTATTCGCCGAAGGAGATCCGCTCCCAGCGCCTCCCGGCCCCAACGGCTTCGCGCCATAGTGTCGGCGAGGGCGGCTCCCAGGAGCCGCCCTCCTCGTTTTCTCCCTCATCGCGCCTCGTTCCCGCCCTTGGCCAGCTTCACCACCGCCCGGATATCATCGGCCCATCCCGGCGCGTCATCCGGGGGGATGAACGACCAGCTCTCCGCTGATCGCCCACCCCCGGCGCTGATCCTCACCCGGTTGCCGTCTCGCCTCACTTGTACGAACCGGCGGGTGCGCGGCGTGACTTCGAGGCCGAGCTTTTCATTCTTGTGGATGATGACGCTCTGCCTGGTGACGATGATCGACGCCGCCCGATCCTCCCAGCCGGCGTCCCTTGTACCCGAGCCGTGAGTGTAGCGGAAGATCTGATCGTCGGCGCGGCGCACGATTCCTTCGGCGTCGAGCCGCTGCTGCTGCTCGGGAGTGATTGCCCCCGTCTTTTCGGCGCAGCCACCCACCGCCAGGGCGAGTACGAGCGCGAGAGCCCGCATCACTCCTCCCTCAGATCTTGGTGAGCTTCCGCATCCTTCCGATCACCTTACGCTGGGCGCTCGCATCCTTCACCGCCAGGAAGATGGTATCGTCACCGGCCAACGTGCCGACCACGTCGGGCCAGGCCAGGCGGTCGACCGCCACCGCCACCCGGTTCGCTTCGCCCGGCGGCGTGTGGAGCACGATCAGCGCCTCACCCGCCCGCTCTATCGTGAGAACGCCTTCCGCGATGCGGCGCTCGTCGGGATCGACCGGGGTCGCGACGCCCGCCGGCCGCCGGTAGGCTCCGCCTGCCTTGACGAGCCGGAGGACCGCGATATCCCTGCTGACCGACGACTGGGTCACCTCCCACCCTTCCGACGCCAGCGCCTCGGCGAGCTCTTCCTGCGTGTGAATCGCTCTGGTGCTGATGAGCTCGAGGATCTTGAGATGGCGTTTCCGGCGGTCGGCGGTCATCGGGCCGGCCGCCTCCCGGCCAGCCGGCGCAGCGCGGTATCGAACCGGCGCCGCTGCCGGTTTCCCCACGCTCGCGCGCTTCCGAGGCGCGCCCGCGCGTCGGTGAGGCCCAGATTGCCCAGACCGCCGGTCGAGCGCCGGCGAGCGATGAGCTTGCCCGGCGGTGGCGCTCCGAACGTCACGCCGCTCTCCAGCGCGGCCGCCACCTCGCGGTACGCGTCACGAAACGCGAGCCCTTGCTCGACCCGGCGCATGACCTCGTCGGTTGCGAGGGCTCCACCGCCAAGCGCCGCGGCGCAGCGGACGCGATCGACGCCGAGCCGCGGGATGGCCGCCGCCGCCATCGCGAGCATGGCCTCCGTGCGCTCGAGGCCTCGCATCAGCGGCTCCTTCAGCAGCTGGAAGTCCCGGTGATAGCCTCCCCCGAGCTTGGCCTTGATCTGCATCACGGCGGCGAGGTCGCCTTCAAGCGCAGCCACGCCGCCGCGGGTGAGCTCGAACAGATCGGGGTTCCGCTTGTGAGGCATGATGCTCGAACCGGTGGCCAGCTCGGCTGGGAGAACCAGATACCCGAACTCCTCTCCCGAAAAGAGAATGACGTCCTGCGCGAGCCGCCCGATGTCGTGGCCGAGCTGGGTGCACCAGAACAGCGCGGCGGCCTCGAGCTTGCCCCGCCCCATCTGCACCGTCGCGACATTGCGGTCGAGGCCGGCAAACCCGAGTGCGCGCGCCGCCACCTCGCGCCGCAAGGGGAGCGGGACCCCGTAGCCCGCGGCACTTCCGAGCGGCGATCGATCGATGGGGGTCCACAGGCCCGGCAGCGACTCGGCCGTGTCGAGCAGTCCCTCCGCATAGGCACCGGCCCAGAGCCCGATCGAGGAAGGCATCGCACGCCGGCCGTGGGTGTACCCGGGCCAGAGCGCGGTCCGGTGGCGCGTCGCGAACCGGAGCAGCACTCCCGCCAGGTCGAGCGTCGCTCCGTGAAGCACCAGGAGTCGATCCTTGAGATAGAGTCGCAGATCGCATGCGACCTGGTCGTTGCGCGAGCGCCCCGTGTGGAGCCGCTCTCCGGTACCGGGCAGCCGGCGCGTCAACCACTCCTCGACCGCGGTGTGTATATCCTCGTGCCGCGGCCCCACGGTGAGCGCACCGTCGTCCACCGCCGCCAGGGCCGAGCGCAGTCCTCGCCGGAGCCGCGTGTATTCGGCGCCGTTGAGCAGTCGTCCGGCGCGCAACGACTCGATGTGACCGAGACTGCCGAGCACGTCCCAGCGCAGGAGTCTTGCGTCCCACGGCCGATCGGTGCCTGTGGTGAACTCCCACATGGCGCGATCGAGGTGGGTGCGAGAAGTCCAGAGCGTCGTCGGCCGGGGCACCGGAGCTAGTCTCCGCCCAGGTAGGCTCGAACCAGCCGGGCGTAAAATTCCCGCGCCGCGGTGACCTCCGGCAGGTCGACGTACTCGTCGGCCGTGTGCGAGCGCCGGCTGGTGCCGGGTCCGCACTTGATCGTGTCGGCGTGCCGCAAGAACACCCAGTCGGAGCAAGTGGCGCTGCCGAACGTCGCGGCCTGCGGCCGCACGCGCCGGGCCGTGGCAAGGAGGCGCGATCCGGCCGGTGTCTCGCATGGCACCAGCCGGTGCGACGTCACTACGACCTCGCTCCGGAGCGAGCGGCGCAGTACCTCCACGATTTCCTCATGGGTCCAGTCGGGAGTGCTGCGGATGTCGAGCACCGCCTTGGCCACCGGTGGTGTCACGTTCCGGCTGATCCCCGCCTCCAGCATCGTGGGCGTCGCCGTCGTGCGACCCAGGACCTGATGCGTTCGATCGGTGAAGAGACCGCCGAGGCGGAGCAGATCAGCGGCGAGCACGAGGGTCGCGTTGGTGAAGTCACCATCACCTGTCGCGTAACCCGCGTGCCGCTGGTCGCCCTGCGCATGCAGATCCACCATCATGAGACCGCGCTGCGCGACGGCAATGTCGAGGTTGGTGGGCTCTCCGACCACGGCGGCGTCGATGGCGCCGGCGGCCGAGACGGCTTTCTCCATGGTCGTGTTCTTCGTCTCTTCCCCGTAGCCGAACAGGATCAGGAGCCGGCCGACTTCCACGCCTCCCTTGTCCCGAATGTCGCGCGCCGCACAGAGCATCGCCGCCACCGAGGCCTTGGCGTCGCCGGAGCCGCGGCCGTACAGTCGATCCCCCTCGATGCACGGAACGAACGGCTCGCGGGTCCAGCCGCTGCCGGCCGGGACGACATCGAGATGGGAGACGAGCCCGATCGTGGGCCCCGGTTTCCGACCGATCAACTCGACCCGCACCGCCAGGTCGTCCCGCTTCACCTCGAGCCCCCATCCCCGTCCCGTCCGTTCGATGAAGGCGGCCAGCACCTCCTCCTCACCGCTCACCGATGGTATGGCCACCATCGCCGACAGGAGCGCCACCTCATCCGGCAAGGTCCACCCCCAGGTAGGTCGCCTTCTCCTTCCGGCCCACGATCATCGTCCCGCATCCGGCCCCGGTGAAGACCTCGAGCAGCAGCGCGTCGGGTGCACGACCATCGATAATGTGGGTGCGCTCGACACCGCCGGTGGCGGCGCGGATGCACGCCTCCACCTTCGGGCGCATGCCGCCGGTGAGCACGCCGCTCGCCACCAGGCCGGCGAGGTCGTCGGGATCGGCGAAGGTGACCAGGGTCGACGGATCATTGCGATCGCGCAGCACACCCGGCGCGCCGGTGAGGAAGATGAGCTTCTGCGCTCGCAGCGCCACCGCCAGCGATTCGGCGACCGTGTCGGCGTTGACGTTGAACACCTCGCCGTCCTCACCGCCGGCGAGACTCGCTACGACCGGCATGAAGCGCGCTTCCATGAGAGTGATGAGGACGCGGGGGTCCACCCGGTCGATATCGCCGACGTGCCCGTAATCCACTTTGACCGTCGCGCCGGAATCGTCCACCACCTGCACCGGCGGCCGCTTGTGCGCGGTGATCAGGTCGGCATCCACCCCGCTCAGCCCCACCGCTTGCACGCGGTGCGCGCGAAGCGCGGCAAGCAGGTCGACGTTGAGCTGGCCGGCATAGACCATCTTGGCCACGCCGAGCGCCGCGTCGTCGGTTATCCGGCGCCCCGCGACGATTCGCGGCTCGACACCGAGGCGCCGACTCAGCGCGGAGGCCTGGGGCCCGCCGCCATGCACCACGACGAGCCGGATACTGAGGGATGACAGCAGCGCGAGCTGGGCCGTCACCTGCTCGAGGGCCTCCGGATCGCCGACCACGTCGCCGCCGAGCTTCACGACGAAGACCTGGTCGCGATAGGCGCGCACGTAGCGCAGCGCTCCCTTGAGACCCGCGATGCCTTTGGTGGTGTCGATGGACATCAACGCTCTTCTCCCATTACCGATGGCCGATCAATTCCAGCAGCAAGGCCCGCTGCGCGTGCAGGCGGTTCTCCGCCTGATCCACCACGACCGAGTTGGGGCCGTCGAGCACGGCGTCGTCGATCTCGACATTGCGGCGCACCGGGAGACAATGCATCACGATGCCGCTGCCGCCGCGGGTGGACTTGACCCGTCCGGGCGTGAGCCGCCAGTCCCGGAGGCCCGCGCGCTGCGCCGCTTCCTCCTGCGGTTTGCCGAAGAGCTTGACCGAGCCCCACGATTTCACGTAGACGGCGTCGGCCCCGACGGTCGCCTCGTCGGGGTCGTCGATGATGTGCACGAACTCGCCGCCCGCTTGCTGTGCCGTCTTTCGGATCAGCGCCGTGTCCTCCGGATCGAGCTCGTACCCCTCCGGCCGGGCGATCACGATTTCCATACCGAGCCTGGCCGCCGCAAGCGCGGCGCTGGCAGGCACGGCAGTCGGCAGCGCCTTGGGGTGCCACGCCCACGTGAGCACGAAGCGCTTGCCCGCCGTCTCGCCCAGCTTTTCCCTGAGAGTCAATGCGTCCGCCAGCGCCTGGCAGGGGTGGCGGCGGGCGGACTCGAGGTTGATCACGGGCTTCTCGCAGTACCTGGCGAAGCTGCGGAGGACGTCGTCGCGCCGCGCCACCGCCCAGTCGGCTCCGCGAGGAAAGCTGCGGACGCCGAGCGCGTCGGCGTACCGTCCGAGGACGCGCGCCGCGTCGACGATGTGCTCCACGCCGTCCCTGTCCATCACCGCGCCCGGCTCGGTCTCGAGGATCCAGCTTCCCTTCCCCGGCTCGAGGACGATGCCGTGCCCGCCATGCAGGAACATGGCGGTCTCGAAGCTCGTCCTGGTGCGGAGACTGGGATCCATGAACACCATCGCGA
This sequence comes from uncultured Gemmatimonadales bacterium, assembly GCA_963722825.1. Classification (GTDB taxonomy): domain Bacteria; phylum Gemmatimonadota; class Gemmatimonadetes; order Gemmatimonadales; family GWC2-71-9; genus CAVVWJ01. Next base: position 200,316 of record CAVROI010000002.1, on the reverse strand, counting down.
GCACTTTCTTCTCCAGCCCCCCGGTCACATCCCCCCGCTTGACCCGGCCGGCGAGCTCCAACAATCCGTCCACCTCGTCGGCGCTCCAGTCCTCCAGAGCGAGAAAGTCGCGCTTGGCCACTAGAGAACCTCCTTGAGCCCGGCGAGGAGGAGGTCCGCCTCCCGGTGGGAGAACGAGAGCGGCGGCAGGAGCCGCAGTACGCGGGGATCGGTGGCGGTGCCGGTGAGGATTCTCTTTCCGAAGAGGGCCCGCTGCACCTCGGCGGCGGGCCGTCCGAGATGCAGGCCGAGCAGGAGACCGCGCCCGGTGACCCGCGGCACACCGAGCGCCACCGCTCCATGGGCCAGGTGATCGCCCACCGAGATCGCGTTGGCGATGAGGCCCTCGCGCTCGATGACGGCGAGATTCGCGAGCGCCGCGGCGCACGGCACCGGGCCGCCGCCGAACGTGCTCCCGAGGTCGCCGAGGGCGAGCGAGTCGGTGAGGAGCGGGGACGCCACCACCGCTCCGATCGGCAGCCCGGCTGCCAGCCCCTTGGCAAAGGTGAGCGCGTCGGGCGTCACCCCGAACGCCTCCGCCGCGCTGAACGCGCCACATCGTCCGACGCCGCACTGAACCTCGTCGAAGAGGAGCACGGCCCCGCGCTCGTTGCAGAATCGCCGAGCCGCCGACAGGAACTCGGCTGAACAGTCCCTCGCGCCGGCAAAGCCCTGCACCGGTTCCACCAGGACGGCCGCGACGCTGCCGTCGACCGCCGAGTCGAGCGCGGCCACGTCGTCGAAGGGCACCTTTCGGGAGAGGGGCATCCCCGCGCGCGTCGCCGGCTCCTCGTAGCGGGCGCCGTCGGTACAGGCGAGCGTGGCCACCGTTCGGCCGTGCCATCCGCCGCGAACGCTCACGATGGTCTGGCGGCCTGTGTGCCGCCGCGCCAGATGAAGGGCGTTCTCGTTGGCCTCGGCACCGGAATTACAGAAGAAGACGCGACCCAGTGGGTCGGGGCACCATCGGGCGAGCCGCTCGGCCAGCTCTTCGCGCTGCGGGAGCGGTACTGCCGTCGAGTAGAAGAGCAGTGCCTCCGCCTGCTCCGCTATGGCGCGCACGACGTCCGGATGGCTGTGGCCGGTCGAGGCCACGGCGTGCCCGCCGTAGGCGTCGAGCCACTCGTGGCCGTCCTCGTCCACGAGCCACGAGCCATGCCCCCTGACGGGCCGCACCGGCATCTGGGCATAGACGGGAAGCAGCGCGGGCTTCTGCCCAGCTTCGTCCCCCAGGGTCGCACTCTTCAGCATGGATAGATCCCCGCGGCCGTGAGGCCTTCGCGCTCGTCGAGGCCGAGCGCGAGGTTCATCGCCTGAATGGCCTGGCCACCCGCGCCCTTGATGAGATTGTCGATCGCGATGGTGGTCTGGACCTCGGTCCCATCGGCGCTCTCCACCGCGTGAATGAGCGCGAAGTTGGTGCCGACCGCATGGGTCAGCTCGGGAGGAGAGTCGAGTACTCGCACGAAGGGGCGTCCGGCGTACGCTTCGCGATACCAGACGTCGGCCGCCGTGCCGGGGTCGCCGGCGCTCACCCTCAGCTCGCGGGGGATGTACGCGTGCAGCGTCAGGTAGATGCCCCGGACGAAGGGGCCCGAATGCGTCATCATGCGCGCGGTGGCCTCGGGTCGGCCGACCCACTCTCTCCAGGCCTGCAGCACCTCCGCCTCGTGCCGATGACCCAGCGGTGAGTACGCGAAGACGTTGTGGGCCCGCATCGGGTGATGGGTGGTGGGCCGCGGCTGCACGCCGGCACCACTCGAGCCGGTGATCGCGAACAGGGAAGGAGACACGTCGAGACCCGCCCGGGCGAGCGGATAAAGGGCGAGTTGCGCCGCGGTGGCAAAACATCCCGGAGCCGCGATCGCGGTGGCGCCGCGCAATCCCGGACCGATTACGTCGGCGAGACCGTACGTGAAGCGACCCACGAGCTCGGGAGCGATGTGCGGACCGTAGAAACGCTCATAGAGACGCAGGTCCTTCACCCGGAAGTCGGCCGCGAGATCCACGACCAGCCCCGGTCCCGCCTCGAAGACTTCGCCGGCGACCCGCGACGATTCGCCGTGCTCCAGGCAGAGGAAGACGACATCGCGCCCCCGGGCCGCCTCCCCCGCCGTGGCGCCGGAGAACCGCGCGTCGGAAAGCGCCCCGAGCGCCGGGTGCACGTCGGCAATCGGCTTGCCAGCCTGGCTCCGGCTGGTGGCGATACACTCCGTCACCTGCGGATGCTGGAGCAGCAGCCGGAGCAGCTCCCCGCCGGCGTATCCGGCGGCCCCGATGACGGAAACCTTCACGTCAAGAAGATGGAAATGACGGAAACGACGGAGAGGACCGAGAGGACGGAGCGGGTCGAGAGCGCAGCCCTCTCCGCCCTTTCCGTCGTTTCCGTCATTTCCGTCCGCTCCGCCCAGTCCCCGATCGCCTTTCGCACCACTGCCAGCAATCCCGCGGCATCCCGCCGGGCGTTGTGCGCGGGGAGGCCGAGGCCGGTGCTGATGTAGAGCTGGCCCACCTCGTTGTCGGTGGCCGGCCCGGTGATGGCCGCGATCGAGAGGCCGAAATCCCGCCGCATCAGCTCCACCGCGCCCCAGCACGCGACCGGATCGGGCGCCGCCATGATGTATGCTGCTCCCACTCGCGTGAGCTCGGCGTCGCGCAGGATGTCCTGCACGCCGTACTCGCCGAGGATGCCGTCTCCCAGCTCAGCGACGATCACATCGGGCTTCGAGGCGGCGAGACGATTGAAGATTCCCTTGGCGGTGGAAACCGTGACGCCTGGGTGGGTGCTCGCGATGCCGACGTCGTTGAACGTGAGCGCCGCCACCGCGCCGGCATCGAGCATCGAGAGCGCGTCGCGCATGAGCGAGACTCCGGTGAGCTTGGCGGCCGCGACCCGGAGGCCGCTTCGGGCGAGGCCGCGCACCAGCTCCGTCGCGGCGACGGTCTTGCCCGCGTTCATGCAGGTTCCCGCGATGTAGACCACCGGCACCCGGACCTCGAGGGCATCGGCCGGCGGAACCGCCCGGTCCCGGATGTGGGCCGGCCGCCCGACGCGGTCGCCCAGCTCGGGGAAGGCGAGGATGGCGCCGAGCACTTCGGCCTTGAACGGCGTCCCGATCTCCGGGTTGACCGACGTGCAGCGGCCGAGGATGCCGCCGAGATTGAGCACTTCGATCGTGTCGCCGACGCCGAGGTGCGTCGGCACGATGCCGGCGTAGCCGCGCAGGGCCCGCCTGGTACCGAGGACGCCGGCAAGCACGTCACCCGCCCGGAGCGAGAGCATGCGTCCGGTCGTGTCCTCGATGGTGTTATACGCGGCCTTATCCTCGAGGATCCGTACGGCGAGGACATAGCCCTCGGCCGCGATGATCTCGTCTCCGACGATGACCTCGGGCGAGAGCGCGGCGTTGCGAGTCGACGAGCTGATCCGGTCGAGCCGGACGCGGGTGGTCACGACCATTTGTCTTCTCGTTCGCTGAGGTAAGGTGTGCGGTCTTCACCACAGCGGCACAGAGAGCACGGAGAAACCGCAGGGAAAGACGACAACGAAGCTGTTTCTCTGTTCCCTCTGTGCCTCTGTGGTGAATTACTTGCCAGGCCCGGCAGCCCGGGCCGCCAGGAGCGACGGTACCGCCGAGACTCGCGCAAAGGCGCGTGCCTCGTCGCCGGTCCAGAGCCGGTTCTCCTCGCCATACGTGGCGACGGAGGTGTCCATCATCGAATGGGGGCTCCGCGTGCCGACGACCTGGAAGCGGCCGGGCGCCAGACGCACCCGGGTCTCACCGGTGACCCGGGACTGCGAGCTGGTGATGAGAGCCTCGATGTCGCGGAGTGCCGGGTCGAAGTACTGACCTTCGTGGAGACGGTCCCCATAGAAGCGTCCGAGCTGGTCCTTCCAGAACGTCTGCCATTTGGTGAGCACCAGCTTCTCGAGCTCGCGGTGCGCCGCGATCAGGACCAGTGCGGCGCCGGCCTCGAAGCCGATGCGGCCCTTGATCCCGAGCGCCGTCTCCCCGACGTGGATGTTGCGCCCGACGCCGTAGGCCTCGGCCAGGTCGCCGAGCCGGGCGACGAGGGCGGGGCCGTCGAGCACCGCCTCATCGAGCGCGATGGGCAGCCCCTGCTCCCACCTCAGCACGATCTCCTGCGGTGCGAGAGCGCTCGCGGGTGGATCGAGCAATTCGGCCGGCGGCCCGGCCCAGGTGTCGTGAGTCCAGCCACCGCCCCAGGTGGTGCCCCAGAGCCCGCGATTGATCGAGTAGGCACCTGCCTTGGCCGGCACCGGCAGGCCGCGGGCCTCGAGATAGGCGATCGCCTGTTCCCGCCTGATTCCGGCGTCACGAATGGGCGTGACGATCTCCAGCTCCGGCGCCAGGACTCTCAGGGCGACGTCGAAGCGCACCTGATCGTTCCCGGCACCGGTCGAGCCGTGCGCCACCGCCTTCGCGCCGATCTTCCGCGCCACCTCGGCAACCGACAGCGCCTGCTGGGTCCGCTCGGCGGCCACGCTGAGCGGATAGACCTCGCCGCGGAGGACGTTTCCCTGAATCAGGTAGCGAACGAAGCGGCCGTAGACCTCGGCGCGGGCGGCCACCTCGTGATGCTGGACGGCACCGACTCGCTCCGCCTGGCGCCGGATGGCCGCGCGCTCCTCCGCGGTGGAGCCGCCGGTGTCGACATAGACCGTGTGGACCGCCCAGCCGTCATCGGCCAGGCGGGGAACGCAGTAGGAGGTGTCCAGCCCGCCGGAGAAGGCGAGCGCGAGCGGTTGGGGGCGAGAGTGCATATTGCATAAATATGCGCAGGAACGGGGACGCGCAAGATGGGAGCTTCGCTCGTGGCCGGCACCGGCCAGCCGGTCATCGCGGCTGCGGACCGGCAGTCTCGGCCTCCCGCTCGAGGCTCGTTACAGCTTCACCCGCCGCAGCAGCTGCGCGTTGATCGCCACGATCACCGTGCTGAGCGACATGAGCACCGCCCCCATTGCGGGCGACAGAAGGACGCCGGCCCGGGCCAGAACACCCGCCGCGAGGGGAATCGCCACGATGTTGTACCCCGTCGCCCACCAGAGGTTCTGGACCATCTTCCGGTAGCTCGCTCGAGACAGCGCGACGATCCGCGGAATGTCGCGAGGATCGCTGCGCACCAGCACCACGTCGCCTGCTTCGACCGCGACGTCGGTTCCCGCGCCCATCGCGATGCCGACGTCGGCCGTCACGAGCGCCGGGGCGTCGTTGACGCCGTCGCCCACCATGGCGACCCGCTTACCCTGCCGCTGCAGCTCCTCGATCTTCGTCGCTTTCGCGTCCGGCAGCACTTGAGCGAAGACGGTGTCGATGCCGAGCTCGCGGGCGACGGCATCCGCTACTGCCTGCGCGTCTCCCGTCAACATCGCCACCTCGAGCCCCAGGGCGTGGAGTCGCTGCACCGCGGCCGCCGACTCGGGACGCACGGCGTCGGCCACGGCAAAGGCCGCCAGCGCCCGGCCGCCCTCCACCAGGTAGATCACGCCTTGTCCGCGCGACGCGGCCTCCTCGGCGAACCTCCGCAGATCAGGCGGGGGCGTCACCTTGAGGCGGACCAGCAGATTCGGACCGCCCGCCGCGAGGCTGCGCCCGTCGAGCGCGGCCTGCACGCCGTAGCCCGGAATCGCCTCGAAGTTCGTGGCCCGCGGAACGTCCACCCCGCGCTCGTGGGCGCTCGTCACGATGGCCCGTGCCACCGGATGCTCGGCGTCCTGTTCGACGGCGGCGGCCGAGCGAAGCGCGTCCGTCTCGCCGAGTCCATCGGACGTGCGGAGTGCCACGACGCGGTGTTCCCCCAGCGTGAGCGTGCCCGTCTTGTCGAACACCACCACATCGAGCAGCCTGGCCTCCTCGAGCCCGCGCCTGTCGCGTACGAGGAGCCCGCTCTGCGCGCCGAGAGTCGTGGAAATCGCGATCACGAGCGGTACCGCGAGCCCCAGTGCGTGGGGGCAGGCGATCACGAGCACGGTGACGAGCCGCTCGACGGCAAATGCCACCTCGGCCCCGGAAGCCAGCCAGGCGACCAGCGTGATGGCGCCCGCGCCGAGCGCGATCATCGTGAGCCAGAACGCGGCGCGATCCGCCAGCGCCTGCGCTCGGGTGCGCGAGCTTTGCGCCTGATCCACGAGGCGCATGATGCCGGCGAGTGTGGTCCGGTCGCCGGTGCCTGTCACCGCCACTCGGAGCGAGCCCGCCTGGTTGACCGTGCCCGCGATGACCCGATCGCCCGCGTTCTTCTCCACCTGGCGGGACTCCCCGGTGATCATCGATTCGTTGATGCTGCTGTGGCCCTCGCGGACCTCGCCGTCCGCCGGCACGCTCGCGCCCGGACGCACGAGCACCACGTCGCCATCGCGCAGGTCCGAGAGCGGCACGTCCTCCACCCGCTCGCCGGCTCCTTCGCCCGCGAGGCGCGCCGCGGTGTTCGGCAGGAGCTGGGCGAGCGCGGCGAGCGCGCCCTGCGCCTGGGTGATCGAGCGCATCTCGATCCAGTGTCCCAGCAGCATGACGGCCACCAGACTCGCCAGCTCCTCCCAAAGCGGCATTCCCGGATAGCCGAGCGAGACCGCGAGACTGAACGTGAACGCCACCGTGATCGCGAGCGCGATCAGGGTCATCATGCCCGGCAGCCTGGCCCGGAGCTCGTGCCAGGCGCCCTGCACGAAGGGCCATCCGCCGTAGGCGTAGACGGCCGACCCGAATATCGGGGCAATCAGGTGCGCCCCGAAGACCGCGGGAGGTGTGTATCCGAAGACCCGAGGGAGCATGTGCCCCCATACGAGTGTCGGGATGGTGAGGAGGAGGGAGAGCCAGAATCGGTCGCGGAACATCGCAACCGAGTGGCCCGCATGCTTGTCGTGTCCGGTGCCCCCGGCCTGGACTCGATGGCCGGCGTGCTCATGCACCACGGCCGCTGCCGCGCCGCCGGGTGGCGTGGGTCGCCTGCTCTCGTGACGGGTATGCTCGTGCATCGGGCTCACCGTGGCGGGTGTTACCGGAACAGTAGCTCCCTACCCCGCCGGCTTGAACGCCTCCGCGCCCGCCGCCGGCCTCCACGGATGCCGCGGCTCGAACCGGCGCCACAGCAGCGCCGAAATCCTTCGCAGCAGCTGGTACCCCTCGTTGCCGGCCGCGTAGCTCGTGTCGGCCTGATTCCTGGTGATCGCGCAGAACACGTAGTCACCGGATGGCCCGTTCACGACCAGGACCTCCGAGCGCGACCGGTCCACCGCGCCCTGCTTCGAGGCTGCCTGCACCGTCGGTGGGAGCTGGGAGAGCGCCTCGCCCGTCCAGTAGCTTCGGGTCATGGTGCGATACATCTCCTCGCTCGCCCCCGGGCTGACGACCTTTCCCTGCCGGATCAGGGTCACCAGTCGCGCCATCTCCCGAGGCGTCGTCTGTCCCCAGCCGAGCGAGTCGTAATTCGCTTCGCGGCCGGGTGTGCGGGAGTTGACCCGCGTGGTGTGGAAGCCATTGCGCTCGAGCCATTGATTGATCGTTACACCGCCTCCGGCGATCTGCTGGAGCCAGAGCGACGCGGTGTTGTCACTGAACGTGAGGCTCATCGTGAGCAGCCGGCTCATCTCCACGTGCGCGGTGTCGGCGAGCTGAGCCACGAGGTCGCCTTCCGGATACTTGGCCACCGCCCTCGGCGGCGGGGCCGTGTCGGTGAAGGCGATCTCTCCCTTCGCGATCCGATCGAAGACAGCCACCATGATCGGCACCTTGATCATGCTGGCGGTGGGGAAGGCCTCGTCGGCCCGTACCGCTGCGGTGGCGCCGGTGCCGAGATTATGGACGTAGATACCCACGTCGCCGTGGAACTCCCGGGCGAGCGCCTCCAACGCGCTTTGAAGTCCGCGATCGACTCGCTCCTTCTGTGCCGTGGCCGCCGATGGGCTCGCCAGCAGCGCCACGGCACAAACCACGGCGAGTCGTCTATTCACTCGCCCGCCGCGCTCCGCTCGCTCCGCCGACCTCGATCTTCCCCAGTCGCCCCGTTCCGCTCAGCGCGAGCCACACCCTGCCCCGAGTGCTGTCGGTTTCCATGTGGCGAACGATCGCGCCGGATGTCGGTATCGGCACCGACTCCATCTTCTCGGTCTTGGGATCGAACGCCACCATCGTCCCGCTCTTCGACTCGCAGTACCAGATGCGCCCATCAGTGCCGATCGCGATGCCGTAGGGGCCGGCATCGGGCGACGGGGACTGCCACTCGCGAAACTTTCCGGTCCTCGGATCCAGCGCTCCCAGATACCCGCGCCCGTAGTCGGTGTACCACACCGTCCCGTCGCTGCCGACCTGGAGCCGTCGCGGGCGCGCCTCGGCAGCCGGAAGAACGATCTCGCGCATCGACCCGGTGGCCGGGTCGACGTGGCCCAGCTTGTTGGTGCCGAGCAACGCGATCCAGATCGAGCCGTCGGGCGCGGGGACGATGCCGTAGGGGACCGCGTTCGGGGTCGGCACCATGTACACCGTGGGCTTCCCGCTGGCGGGATCGAAATTGCCGTAGCTGTTGTTGTTGGCGTCGGTGAACCACACCTTCCCGCGATGGAAGATCGGCGTGTGAGGATTGCGGGCCGCGTCCGGCAGCTTGTACTCGGTGATCTTCCCGGTTTCGGGGTTTACCCGTCCCAGCAACCCCCGGCCCTGACCCGTGTACCAGATGCTGCCGTCGGGAGCCACCGTGAGCCCGTGCGGACCTGAGCCCGGCGTCGGCGTCGGGTAATCGACGATCTTGCCGGTCTCCGGATCGAGGTGTCCGATGTAGCTGTTGCGTTGGTCGGTATACCAGACACTTCCATCGGCGGCCACGGCCGGATCATGCGGGAAATTTCCCGGTCGTGGGATCACGTATTCCGTGATGACCGGTGGCGCCACCGTTCCCGCCGGCGATGACGGTCCGTCATCTCCGAGCATCGGCAGCACGGCCGCGAGGGCAGCGGTTGAAACGATCGAGAGTGCACGCATGGGACGACTCCTCTCCTCCTCTATGGAAGCAGCGCTGAGCTGCCACGGCCGCCGTAGGCGCCGAGGTCGGCCCGGGGACGGCCCATGGCGGGGCTCATTGCCGTCGAGCCCTTCGCCGGGTCCGGCGGCGATGCCGGATCGCCCGCGTCGACAGCCGGCGATCCCGGCGCCAGATAGTAATGAAGTGTATCCGCGAACTTCGGGTCGGCATCGAGGCCTCGCACGCCGACGACTCCGCCCTGCACCAGATTGTAGGCCGCGAGCGGGGGCCGTTTCGCCGACGCGTCCACCTGGCCACCCGCCGGCTGGCGATTGCCCCAGATCACGTTGTTGCGCAGCCGGGCCGGGGCATAGACGGTGAGCCCGCCCCCCTTGCCCGCCATCTGTCCCGGCGTGGTATCGGGAAGCACGGCGACGTTTCCCACGATCGTGTTCTGCTCGATGAGGTTCGGCAATCGGTAGCTGAGCCGCCCGACGACCCACATCCCGGAGCCTCCGAAGCCGCTGCCACCTGCGTTCGCGACGATGAGATTATTGCGCACGACGGCAGCCGAATGGAAGAGAACGACCCCGGCGCCGTAATGCCCGCGGTTCCGCCTGATGACGTTGTTGCGGATGATCGGCTCGGCGTATCCACACCGGATCCCGCCGCCGCCCGCGCTCACGACGCCCGGCGCGACGGCCACCGCCTCGTTCTCCTCGATGATGTTGTGCTCGATCCGCGGAGCAGAAAGCTCGCAGAGGATGCCCCCGCCCTCCCGGAAGAGCGTCTTGTCCCTCGCATCGGTCCAGACCGTACCCTGGCCGCCCGTGATCGTGAACCCGATCAGCGCGGCGGTCGTATCCTCCTGGGAGACGAACAGCACGACGGAGGCGGTGTCCGGATGCCGCGGATGGCTGCCGTCGAGAATCGTCCTGCCGATGACGGCGGGATCCCGGGTCAGGAGGAATTCGCTGGCCACGAGGATGCCCTTGCCGTCGAATCGGATGTTCTCCTGATACCGACCCGGCGAAACCAGCACGGTGTCGCCCGAGCCCGAGCTGTCGATCGCCTCCTGGACCGTGGGGTATTCGGCCGGCACCCGCCGAATCCGGCCCCCGCGCGATGCCGCGTGGCCGACCATCGCGCAGGCGAGGATCAGCAGCGGGCGCAGCGGCGCCATCGATGCCTCCGTTTGGTGAGATAGCGATCGGACCGTACATCAGAACGGACGGGAAGGCCGGAGAGGAGGTTTCCCCAAAGAGAAAGGCGAGCCGCTTGGTCCGCGGGCTCGCCCTTTCCGGCAATGGTCTGGTCCGTGCAGGTCAGCGCAAGTCCCGTGTGTCCGCCGTCACCCCGGTATCGAGGTCGTGAACGTACAGCGCCGCGCCACGCCCGTCCCGCGATTCGCTGACGACGTCGCGGAGCAAATCGAGGGATTCGGCGAGGGTCGGTGCGAAGGCGTACTCGAGTGCATGGGGAGCGGGCTCACCCTCGCGGGCCTCCGGCAGGTAGGCGGCGAGGAAACGATCGATGATGACGGGGTCCAGTTGTCGATTGGAGGGGTGCGGTAGTCCGTGACGGCGTTCGATTTCGTTGAGCAAGCGCTCCGCAATCAGGAGACGCTCGTGTTCCAGGGCGGCAGAAAGCATCACATAGTCCCTCAACTCGCGGCGCAGGCCGCTCTGGCGCCGGCCGGCGTGGGGAAGGAACGGGCAGCGCCAGTCGCCCGGGCCGCGCGAACCGGCGGCATCCAACCAATGCCAGTATCAGCTTGTGCGCGAAAGAGAAGAAAGACCGAACCACTTCACCCCGATTTCGAGATCGGCGCGCGTGAGTACGTGACCGCCTGGAAGCCAGTCGAGCTGTACCTGCGCGCCGCAGTCGCGCAACAGCTCCGCGAGCGCCTCGCTTTGTTCGGGAGACACGAGCGGATCGGCGCGACCGGCCACGATGTCCACCGGAATTCCGGCAAGATCGGGGAGAGGCTCGGGGACGAGCGGTACCATGGGGCGAAGCAGCAAGGCGCCGCCGAGCGTTCCGGGTCGGAGAAGCAGCAGTGCCGCCGCGATGTTGGCTCCGTTCGAGAAGCCGGCGGCCCAGGGCGCCAGCGGGCCCAGGTGGTGGATCCGCCTCGCGCGCTCGACGAATTCGGCCAGCTCCGCCGTGCGGAAGCGCAGATCGTCCAGATCGAAGACCCCCTCCGCCAGGCGGCGAAAGAACCGGGGCATCCCGCGCTCCAGCACCTTGCCGCGCGGGCTCAGGAGCGCCGCCCCGGGAGCGAGGGCCGCGCCGAACGCGAGCAGATCGTCCTCACTCCCCCCGGTGGCATGGAGCAGCAGGAGCGGGGGCACACCCGGCCGGGTGCCGGGTGTGAACTGATGGATGAATCCGAGATCCTCGGCCGCGCTCATTTCGAGATCACCCCCTCAATTTACCCTTGGCCGGCGGTGGGTCATGAATATATTCGTCGAGTGCGACACTGTAGTTCCGCACATCCGCACCACGTTCCCCGTTTGAGGAGGCAGGATGCGTACGCCCGCGTTGGCTCTCTTCGCGACTGTGGCGGTCGTCTCGCAGGCTCAGGGACAGCAGGCCGGCACAATCGAGCTCGGACTCTTTCCCCAGGTGAGCTACTTCGACAATTCGCTGAGACTCGAGCAGGGCCGCGGAGGCCCGGGAGCCCGGCTCGGAATCTTCTTCACGGACCATCTCGCCGTCGAAGGCGAAGGCGCCTGGGTACCCACGCCGGGGCCGAACGACAGCGATGTCTCCTACGTCCCCTTGCGCGCGCGCCTGGCATACAACATCAAAACCGGCGAGCACGTCGGGCTCGTCCTCGGCGGCGGTTACGTGCATACGCTGTACAAGCGCGATCGCGACGTCTCGGACGACGGGGCCACCGGCAGCGTCGGTCTCCGGCTCGGGGTCGGCGAGGTGATGTCGGTCCGGATCGACACCTATCTGGACTATATCCCCTCCCCGGATAATGGCGCGTCCGACAACTGGAACTGGGGCCTCCAGCCCGGCCTGAGCTTCATGCTGGGCGGCCGCGGCGCGGGCAAGGTGCGGGACAAGGATGGTGACGGCGTGCCCGACAAAGTCGACGAATGCCCCAAGACGCCCAGCGGGGACAAGGTGGACGCCAAGGGATGTACCATCAAGGATGCCGATGGTGACGGTGTGCTCGACGACGTGGACGCGTGCGCCGATACGCCGGCCGGCGACACAGTGGACGCCAAGGGCTGCTCGCTGCCCAAGGACGCCGACGGCGATGGTGTCACCGACGACAAGGATCAGTGCGCCGGCACCCCGGCCGGCGACAAGGTGGACGAGAAGGGCTGCTCGCTGCCGAAGGATGCCGACGGTGACGGGGTCACCGACGACAAGGATCAGTGCGCCAACACGCCGGCCGGCGACAAGGTGGACGAGAAAGGTTGCTCGCTGCCGAAGGATGCCGACGGCGACGGCGTGATGGACGACAAGGACCGCTGCCTGCACACGCCCACCGGCGTCAAGGTGGATGCAGAGGGCTGCCAGGTGCTCTTCGAGCCCAAGAAGAAGACCCTCATCCTCGAAGGGGTCAACTTCGAGACCGGCAAGTCGGAGCTGACGCCCGAGTCGAAGACGATCCTCGATGGAGTCGGCGAGTCGCTGGTGGCCAACGAGGAGATCAAGGTGCAGGTGTCGGGTCACACCGACAACACCGGTTCCGTGGCGCTCAACACGCGCCTGTCCAAGGCACGCGCGGAAGCAGTTCGCGCCTATCTCATCGAGAAGGGCGTGGCCGCCGACCGGCTCACTGCCGCGGGGCGCGGCTCGAGCAACCCGATCGCCTCGAACAAGACTGCGGCAGGCAGGGCGCAGAACCGCCGGGTGGAGCTGGTCCGCACGAATTGATGCGGCGGCGGAGTCGAGGGCCACGAGGCGAGAGGCGCGGGAACGGCCTTTCGCCTCGTTCCCTTTCCAGGCACTTTTCACACTCATTCATGACCGACATCTCGGAAATCGATCCCGCGGCCCTGACCCGTCTCGACCGCCTCGGCGGGCCGGGGTTCGCGCAAAGGATCATCGGCATCTTCCTGGCGGAGTGCCCCCGGCGGCTCGCCGATGCCCGCGAGGCGCTCGCGCGCCACGATGCCGAGGCGTTGGCGCATGCGGCCCACGCCATCATTTCGAGCGCCGGCAATATCGGCGCGGCGGGACTCGCCGAGTTCGCTCGGGTCACCGAGGAAGTCGTGGAGGCGGGCGACTGGGACTCGCTTCCCGAGCGGATCCACCGTCTCGAGACCGCCTTCGGGAGAATTCGCGCCACGCTGGAGATCGAACGAGGCAACGTGCCGTGATGAAGCAGATCGCGCTGGTCGAGGACAACGCGGACAACCAGCTGCTCGTCGGGGCCATTCTCGAGGGCCGCTACGCGCTCGCCACGTACCAGTCCGGGCGGGAGGCCATGGCCCGCCTGCCCGGAGCGGTGCCCGATCTCGTCCTCCTCGACATCTCGCTCCCCGAGATGGACGGTACGGAAGTCCTGCGCCGGATCCGTGCCGATCCGGCGCTCGCCCACCTTCCGGTCATCGCCCTCACGGCCCACGCGATGGCGGGCGACCGCGAGAAGTATCTCGCTGCCGGCTTCGACGACTACGTCAGCAAGCCCATCCTCGACGAAACCGTGCTCCTCTGCACCATCTCCGGCCTCCTCTCGTGACCATTGCCTGGCTGGTGACGGCGCTGGCCGTCTCATGCGCGGCGCTGGCCACCTGGTCCCGGGCGCGGGCCGAGCGCCGGATGCGGGGCGAGCTGAAGGCCTCCGGGGAAACGCTCAAGAGCGAGGCCGAGCGCCTGGCGGAAGTGATCGCCGCCCAGCAGCTCGTGGCCACGGCCAGTAGCGACGCGACCGGCATGATGCGTCTCATCACCGAGCGGGTGCAGGTGCTCACCCGGGCGGGAGGCGTCGGAATCGCGATGCGGGAGGGATCCGACATCCTGCTCCGCACGGGAATCGGGAGTGCCTCAGGATTGCCCGGCCTGCGGCTGGGACTCACCTCGAGCCTCGTCGGCCTCTGCTTTCGGACAGGTGAGATCCTGCTCTGCGACGACAGTGAGACCGACCCGCGGGCGGATCGGGAAGCCGCCCGTCGGCTGAATGCCCGCTCATCGATCGTCGTGCCGCTCTGGGACTCCGGCGTGGTGAGCGGCGTGCTCGTCGCGATGGCCCAGGAGCCGCATCACTTCAACGAGCGCGACTTGCAGGCGATGCAGCTCGTCGCCGGCCTCCTCTCGGCGGGCCTCGCCCGGGCAGCTGCCTTCGACGCACGCGAGGCGGCGCTCCTGGCCCTGCAGGAGAGCGAGCAGCGCTACCGGTCCGCCGTCGCGGCGCTGCACGAGGGCATTGCGCTGTTCCAATCCGACGGAAGCGTGCACCCCGTGAACGCGAGCGCGGAGCGGCTGCTGGCCCCCCTCCGGACCACCGATGCCCCGCTCAATCTCTTCGAGCGTCCGTGGCCCGTGGTCCGCGAGGACGGGACTCCGTGCCCGCCGGACGAGCTTCCGTTGGTCAGCACGCTGTGCACCGGCCATCCGTGCGCCGGCATCATCGTCGGAATTCCTTCCACCGGCGGCGGCACGACCTGGCTCAGCGTCAACTGCGAGCCCCTCTGGCGCGATCACGAGCCGTTGCCGCACGCCGCGGTGGCCTCCTTTACGGACATCACCGAGCGGCGGTTGGCGGAAGAGGCGCTGCGCGAAAGTCGCGAGCAGCTGGAGCAGCGGGTGCGAGAGCGGACTGCCGACCTTGCGTTGGTGAACGATCTCCTCGAGGCGGAGCTGAAGGAGCGCCGTCGCACCCAGGAGGAGCTCCTGCTGGCGCAAGACGAGCTCGAGATGCGGGTGCACGAGCGCACCGCCGATCTGATTCTCGTCAATCGGAGCCTGCAGGAGGCAAAGGATGCCGCCGAGCTCGCCAATTCGGCCAAGAGCCAGTTTCTGGCCAATATGAGTCACGAGCTGCGGACACCGCTGAACTCCGTCATCGGATTCGCCAACATCCTGCTCAAGAAACGGCGAGCCTCGCTCGGCGAGCAGGATCTGTCCTACCTGACCCGGATCCACGAGAACGGCCTGCACCTGCTCGGCCTGATCAACGACATCCTCGACCTCTCGAAGATCGAGGCCGGACGGCTCGACTTGTCGCGCGCCCCGGTGGACCTCGCCGCTCTCGTCGGTGAAACCGTCGATCAGCTCGGGGGTCACCTGGCCAAGCCGGCGGTCCGCCTCACGGTCCAGGTGCCCGTCGGGCTCGCCGCGGTTGAGGCCGACGCGACCCGGCTGAAACAGGTCCTGATCAACCTGGTGGGGAACGCCCTCAAGTTCACCGATCGCGGAAGCGTCACCATCGCGGTGGAGGGCGACGCGGATACGGGCGAGCCGCTCCGGATCGCGGTCAGCGACACCGGCATCGGCATACCGCCCGAGCGGCAGGAGGCGATTTTCGAGGTATTCCAGCAGGGGGACAACACCACCGAGCGTCGCTACGGCGGCACCGGACTGGGGCTCGCCATTTCACGATCGCTGCTGGAGGCAATGGGGTTTCAGCTCACCGTGCAGAGTGAAGTCGGCGTCGGCTCCGTCTTCACTATTCAGCTCGCGCCTACCACCTCTTCCTCGGCCACCTCCTCGGCTTCCAGGTACTCCGCCCGGTACATGCGGATCAACTCGAAGAAATAGGAAATCGCGAGGGGGCCGATCAGAAGCCCGAGGAGACCGAACCACCGGATCCCGGCGAACGCGCCGATGACGGTGATGAACGGATGGATCTGGGCCCACCTGCGGAAGACCGCGGGGCGGATCAGATTGTCCACGTTGCCCACCACCACGACTCCCCAGATCGCGAGGGCGAACGCCCATCCATAGCGGCCGTCCATCGCCAACACCGCCGCGCCCGGCCCCCAGACGAGACCGCTTCCGACCACCGGCAGAACCGCCAGGATGACGGTCACCACTCCCCAGAAGAGGGCGTTGGAGAGCCCGGTGACCCAGAATGCCACCCCCACCAGAATGCCCTGCACCACGGCCGTGAGACCGGTGCCGACGAGAGTCGACGCCGTCACGTCACGGAAACGGGTGCGCAGGATCTCCGCATTCTCCTGCGAGAACGGGATGAAGGGGCGGGCCCCGCTCCACGCCCCTTCGGGCGCGATGAGCATGTAGAAGAGGCCGAAGAAGGTGATCGTCAGCTGAATGCCAAGACGAGTGGCCGTGCCGACCGCGCTGAGCGCGTTGCCACCGAGCCACGAGATGATCTGCGTCCCGAACGATTCGAGCTGTGCGCCAACATCGTACGTCCCTACCCGCAATTCGCGAAGCCGGCCCAACAGCGGGCTCCTGATCACCTCCGTCGCCATGTCCTGTGCCTCGTTGGCGACGAGACCCACGAAGGAGACGCCTGGTCCCACCACCAGCACGACGGCAAGCAGAACGACGATCCCGGCGGCCAGACCAGGGGCCATCCGCTTGGTGAGCCAGTGATGGACCGGGGCGAACACCACATACAACACCAGCGCGCCCATGAGCCCGGTGGCGAAGGGCCAGAGCGCGTAGACCAACGCGATGCCGAGCACCAGGATGACTGTCGCGGCGCGCTGGCGCTTGGTATCGAGGAACGGCATGGGTTGCAAGGTAACGGCTTGAGGCGGAAGGCTGGAGGCCGAAGCACTCCCCTGCCCTTGGTCTGCTGCCTCTAGCCTTTAGCCCGCAGCGCCGCAAGATTTGGCGGACTCCTCAGAAAGCTTTCCACATGGGCCCTGCCGACTCCCGCTCCACCTACGACGCGCTTCCTGTCATCGTCTGGACCTCACCCGGGGACCACCGATGGGACTACGTCAACGCTCGGTGGACCGAGTTCACCGGCCGGGGGGTCGAGGAGGAGCTCGGTCCGGGGTGGATCGATCGGGTCCACGCCGACGATCGCGAGGGAGTCCTGTCCCAGCTCGACGAGGCGACCGCCGCCCGACGCTCTGTTGCCCTGGAATTCCGCGCGCGCCGGCACGATGGGGAGCATCGGTGGCTCGCCAGCACCGGCACGCCGCTGCCCGGCCAAGGCTACGTCGGCTGTTGTGTGGACGTGACCGACCGGCGGGCGCTGGAGCAGCGCCTCATGCGAGCCGAACGGGCGGAGGCGATCGTTCAGCTCGCGGGCGGCATCGCCCACGACTTCAACAATCTGCTCACCGGGATTTTCGGTCATGTCGCCCTGCTGGAGGAGCAGCCGGACCTGTCCGGCGAGGTGCGCGACGACATCGGGCAGATCCAGCAGTCGGCCGATCGGGCCGCCAGCCTGGCGCGGCAGCTCCTGTCCTTCAGCCGCCGCCAGATGGTCACGCCACGGATCCTCGATCTCAATCGCGTCCTCAGCGGCACCGTCTCGGCGGTGCGGCGCATGATGGGCAGCCGGATCCAGGTCGTACCGGTCCTCGACGCTCACCTGGATCGGGTGCTGGCCGATCCCGGGCAGCTCGAGCAGGCCGTGCTGCAGCTCAGCGCCAACGCGCGCGACTCCATGCCCGACGGTGGGAATCTCGACCTGTCCACGCGCAACGTCACCCTCGGCGAGGGCGATGTGGCGAGATTCCCCGGCGTGCGCCATGGGGCATACGTCGCGCTCATCGTCCGGGACACCGCGACCATCACCGAGCCGAGAACGGTGCCCGACTCGATCTCCGGCATCGCTCGCCAGAGTGGCGGGTTCCTGGACGTCGAGAGCGCCGCCGGCCGGGGCACCACGTTCACACTCTATCTCCCGTCCGCCGAAAGCGGTGCGGCCGATGACGTCGGCGCGGAGTCGAGGCGGCTGAAGTACGCCGGGACCGAGACGGTGCTCGTGGTCGAGGACGATCTCCAGGTGCGGGAGCTCGCCCGGAGGGTCCTGGAGCGGTCGGGGTACACCGTCCTTGCCGCCAACGACGCCGAAGCGGCGATGGCGATCGCCGACCGCCACCCCGGCCATATCCATCTGCTCATCACCGACATGATCCTGCCCCGGCTGAGCGGCCGCGAGCTCGCGGCCCGGCTGGGCATTCACCGACCCGCCATCAAGGTGCTGTATGTCTCCGGCACCAGTGACGAGGCCATCGCACGCCATCGCGTTCTCGCCCCTGGCACGGAGTTTCTGGAAAAGCCCTTCTCGCTCGACGGGTTGCTCCGGAAAGTGCGCCAGGTCCTGGGCGATCCGGCCGGAGCCGGGGCCTTCGCATGAACGGATAGACCTATGTTCGGCAATCTCTTGCAGAGCATCACACGGGAGCAGATGCTCATCGTCGGTTTGGCGCTTCTCGCCGCTGCGCTTTTCGTCGGCGTCGCGCTCCAGATGCGGCGCGCTCGTGGTGCTGCCCGCGACGCGGCGGCCGCCAGGAGCCAGCTCAGCGCGATCACCTCGATGATGCGCGAAGGGGTGATCTCCTACGACATGCAGCGGCGGCTGATCGGGGTGAACGCCGCCTTCGAGCGCCTCACCGGGTACGCCGAGGAAGACGTCCGGGACCAGGAGTTCCTCCAGTACATCCACCCCGACGACCGGTCCGCGCTCCTCGCCGAGTGGGAACGCCTGGAACAGGGCGGCACCCTTCGCGATCAGGAGTACCGGGTCGTGAGCCGCAGCGGGCAGATCCGCTGGTGCTCCAGCACCTGGGAAACGCTGCGTGACAAGCGAGGCCGCCGGATCGGGTTCCTCGGCACCGAATACGACATCACCGACCGGAAGCTCGCGGAAGAGGCGATGCGCCTCGACACGGAGCTGTTTCAGGCGGTGATGGAAATGCAGCAAGCGGTGGCGGGAGCCGGGCTCGACTCCCCCACCGTCATGCGCGTCATCGCCGAGCGCAGCCAGGCGCTGACGGGCGCGAGTGGAGCCGTGATCGAGGCCCTCGACGGGGAGGAGCTGGTTCCGCAGATCTCGGCCGGCAGCGAGGCGCCGAGATTCGGGATAGCCGACAGTCTCTCGGGGCAGGCCATCAGCACCGGCGAGCTCCAGCGCTGCGACGACGTCTCGTCCGACCCGCGCATCGGTCACGAGAAGTACCGCGATCTCGGTATCCGAAGCCTCCTGGTCGTACCCCTCCGCGACGACCAGCGCACCATCGGCGCGCTCAAAGTGGTTTCCACGCAGCCCAACGCCTTCAGCGACCGCGACGCCAAGGCGCTTCGCCTCCTCGGCAGCTTCGCAGGTGCCTCACTCGGCCACGCCGCGACTTTCGAAGGCCGCCAGGCCCGCCTCGAGGAGCGGACCCGCGCCCTGCAGGACAGCGAGCAGCGCTTCAAGCAGCTCGTGGACGTGGCGCAGGAGGGGATCTGGGTGGCCGACGATCGGGGAACGATCACCTACGTCAACCAGCGCATGATCGAGATGCTCGGCTATCAGAACGGTGCCATGCTGGGCCGCCCGGTATTCGACTTCCTCGACGCCGCCTCGCGCGATGGCGCCGACCTCGCCCTGAACGGATCATCGAGCGCCCCGCGCGAGAGCCACGATCTACGATTCCGGCGGCGTGACGGCGGCGAGGTCTGGGGCCTGGTCTCGGGCGGGCCGATCGTGGCCCGCGACGGTACCGTGGTGGGCACCGTGGGCATGGTCACCGACATCACGGAGCGGAAACGCGCCGAGGATCGTCTGCGCCGATCGGCGGAGCGCCTTGCGGTCCTGCACGATCTCGACCAGGCGATCCTCTCGGCCCGCTCGCCGGCGGAGATCGGCCGGGCGGCGCTCGGCCGGATGCGCCGCATGGTGCCCTGCCAGCGCTGCAGCGTCGTGCTGTTCGATCTCGGACACGGCCAGGCGCGGATGATCGCCGGCTACGCCGACGGTTTCGTGCTCCCGTCGGCGTCCCTGCCGATCGACGCGCTCTCGCCGATCGGGATGCTCCGCCACGGCGCGATCCGGAACATCGAGGACTTGACCGCCATTGACTCGCCACCCCCGTTCCTGCACCAGCTTCGGACCGAAGGGATACGAAGCGTCCTCTCGGTACCGCTCCTGGTGGACGGTGAGGCGATCGGTGAAATCAATCTCGGCTCCCGGTCGCCGGCGGCATTCGAGAGCGAGCACCGGGACATCGCGCAGGAGATCGCGGCGCCCCTTGCCATCGCGATCCAGCACGCGCGTCTCCGCGAGGAGCTCGGGCACCAGACCGGCGAGCTCGAGCGCCGGGTGGCCGAATCGGGCGCCGCGCTGCGGGCCGCCACGACGGAGACCGATACCCTCCTGCACGCCGTCTCACACGACCTCCGCGACCCGCTTCGCCACATCAACGGGTTCGCCGAGATGATCCTGCTCGACGGAGGTCCGGGACTCGCGCCCGGCCTGCGCCACTACGCGACCAGGATCGCCCAGGCCGCCGGCCGGATGGCCGCGCAGGTGGACGACCTCGTGCGGATCTCAAGGGTGGCGCGGCAGGATCTCATCCGGTGCGAGGTGGACCTCGGCCCCGTCGTCGAGGACGTCGTGGCCAGGCTGCAGCCGGCGGTCGAGGGGCGAGTCGTAGAGTGGTCCATCGAGTCGCTCCCCCGCGTCGACGCGGATCCGACCCTCGTGCGCGCCGCGGTCGAGGAGCTGCTCTCCAACGCCCTCAAGTTCACCCGCCCTCGCGAGCGGGCGGTGGTGCGCGTCCTCGCGGTCGAGAGCGGCGGCGAGACCGGC
This sequence comes from uncultured Gemmatimonadales bacterium, assembly GCA_963722825.1. Taxonomy (GTDB): domain Bacteria; phylum Gemmatimonadota; class Gemmatimonadetes; order Gemmatimonadales; family GWC2-71-9; genus CAVVWJ01. Next base: position 179,612 of record CAVROI010000002.1, on the reverse strand, counting down.
GTCGCCGTGCAGGACAACGGCGTCGGCTTCCGAATGACCCATGCCGGCAAGCTCTTCGCCACCTTCCAGCGACTGCACCGGCCCGACGAATTCGAAGGGCATGGCGCGGGCCTGGCACTGGTCCAGCGGATTGCCCAGCGCCACGGCGGACGGGCATGGGCGGAGGCCGAACCCGACAAGGGCGCCACGTTCTACCTCACATTCGGCAGGCGGAAGCCGTAATGCTGCCGGACGAGGTGGACGTCCTGATCGTGGAAGACGATCCCCTCGAGGCCGAGTTGCTGCTCCACTCGCTCGCGGGCGCATGGCCGACGGGCCGATTCGGCGTCGCCCGCGACGGCGAAGAGGCCCTCGACTTTCTGTTGGCGCGCGGCGCGTTTCGTCACCGCGGGTCCGCCAGCCTACCCCGCCTGGTCCTCCTCGACTTCAAGCTGCCACGCGTCGACGGCCTCGACGTCCTTCGCGCGATCCGCGCCAATCCCCGCGCCAGCACGACCCCCGTTGTGATGCTCACCTCGTCCGCCGAGCCGCGCGAGATCGTGCAGTGCTATCATTTGGGAGCCAACAGCTGTGTCCAGAAGCCGGTCGCCTTTGGCGACTTCCGGTCCGTGATCCGGGACCTCGGACGTTATTGGCTCGGCGTCAACCAGACCACCCAGGTGCCGGCATCGCTTTCGTGAGGGTTTTCGTGGCCAACCGTTTCACCAGCATGCTCGTGGCGACAGCAGCTTTCGTGTGCCCCGTCTTCCTCGCCGCGCAATCGAACCCGGACATTCCTTACGAGCGTTTCACCCTCGCCAACGGGCTCACGCTGCTCGTGCACGAGGACCACAAGGCGCCGATCGTGGCGGTGAACGTCTGGTACCATGTGGGCTCGAAGAACGAGCAGCCCGGTCATACCGGCTTCGCTCATCTCTTCGAGCATCTGATGTTCAACGGCAGCGAGCACTACGACAAGGAGTTCCAGGCCCCGCTCGAGGGGGCCGGAGCCACCGATCTCAACGGCACGACCAACGAGGACCGCACCAACTTTTTCGTCACCGTCCCCACCTCGGCGCTCGACCTCACCCTGTGGCTCGAGTCCGATCGGATGGGTCACCTGCTGGGCGCCATGAGCCAGGCAAAGCTCGACGAGCAGCGCGGCGTGGTGCAGAACGAGAAGCGGCAGAACGAGAACGAGCCCTACGGCAAGGTCTGGGACTTTCTCACACCGAAGCTCTATCCGGCCAACCATCCCTACTCGTGGACCGTCATCGGCTCGATGGCGGACCTCGATGCCGCCAAGCTCGAGGACGTAAAGGCGTGGTTTCAGACCTACTACGGACCGTCAAATGCGGTGCTCGTCATCGCCGGGGACATCGACGCGAAGACCGCCAGGGAGAAGGTCGAGCACTACTTCGGCGACATCCCACCCGGGCCTCCGGTGGCCCGCCAGGGTCCCTGGATCGCAAGGCGGACCGGAAGCCAGCGGGGCACGATGCAGGACCGGGTGCCCCAGGCCAGGATCTACAAGGTGTGGAACGTCCCCCAGTGGAGCTCGGCTGACGCCTCCTACCTCGACATGGCCGCGTCGGTGCTGAGCGACGGCAAGTCGTCCAGGCTGTACAAGCGTCTGGTATACGCCGATCAGATCGCGACCGACGTGGATGCCTCGATGCATGAGCACGAGATCGGCGGCCTCTTTTCCATTACGGCGAGCACACGCGCGGGCGTCGATCCGTTGCGGGTGGAGAAGGCGATCAACGAAGAGCTGGCGCGCTTTCTCGCCGACGGTCCCACGGCGGCGGAGCTGGCAAGAGTGAAGGCGCGCGTGCGCGCGGGGTTCATCCGGGGGGTGGAGCGTATCGGCGGGTTCGGCGGCAAGTCCGATGTGCTGGCCCAAGGCGAAGTGTTCGCCGGCCGGCCCGACTTCTACAAGGTGCGGCTCGCGCGCGTCGCCGGTGCCACGATGTCGGAGGTGCGATCCACCGCCTCGCGCTGGCTCTCCGATGGGGACTACACCCTCGAAGTCGATCCCTTCCCCGATTACGCCGCGGCGCCGACTGGGGCGGATCGCACCGCACCGCCCCCGGCCGGAACTCCGCCCGCTCCGGACTTTCCTCCGCTCGAGCGCGCTACCTTGTCCAACGGACTCAAAATCGTGCTGGCGCAACGGGCTTCGATTCCGCAGGTGCGGCTCGACCTCCTGCTCGACGCGGGGTACGCGTCCGACCAGTTCGCGTTGCCCGGCACCGCGAGCCTGGCCATGGCCATGCTCGACGAGGGCACAAGGACGCGTACCGCCATTCAGATCAGCGACCGGCTCGCCGAGCTGGGCGCCAACCTCGGCGCGGGCTCGCGGCTCGACGTGTCGTCCGTGTCCCTGGCGGCGCTGCGCGACCAGCTTGATCCCTCGCTCGACCTGTTCGCCGACGTCGTGCTCCATCCCGCCTTCCGGCAGTACGAGGTGGAACGGCTCAAGAAACAACGGCTGGCCCAGATCCAGCGGGAAAAGGCCGACCCCCTGGGTCTCGCGCTCCGGGTCCTGCCGAAGCTCGTCTTCGGTGAGGGCCACGCCTACTCCAATCCCTGGAGCGGCTCCGGCACCGAGGCCTCGGCCCGGAAGATCAGCCGCACCGATCTCGTCAAGTTTCACCAGACCTGGTTCAAGCCGAATCACGCCACGCTGGTGGTCGTGGGCGCCACCACCATGTCGGAGATCCGGCCCCGCCTCGAGCGGCTGTTCGCGGCCTGGACGCCGGGCGACGTGCCGGCCAAGAACATCGGCCAGGTGGCGCAACGGCCGCGTCCTTCGGTGTACCTCTTCGATCGGCCGGGCGCGCTGCAATCCGTGATCATCGCCGGCAACGCGGCGCCTCCCAAGTCGAATCCCGACGAGCCCGCCATCGAAACGATGAGCGCGGTGCTCGGCACCGACTTCGGGTCGCGCCTCAACATGAATCTGCGGGAAGACAAGCACTGGTCGTACGGCGCCTTCACTTTCATTCGCGACGCCCGCGGTCCCAGGCCATTCCTGGCCTACGCCCCCGTGCAGACCGACAGGACGAAGGAAGGAGTGGCCGAGGTGCTGAAGGAGTTGCGCGGTATCATCGCGGATCGGCCGGTCACGCCCGGCGAGCTCGAGCGCGCCAAGGCCTCGCTCACGCTCACTCTTCCCGGCTCGTGGGAGACGATGGGCGCCGTGGCCGCGAGTATCGATGACATTGTCGCGTACGGCCTCGACGACCGCTACTTCGATACGTACGCCGCCAACATCCGGGCGCAGACGGTGGCGACGGTCACTGCCGCGGCGAAGGCAACGGTGCAGCCTGACCATCTCGTCTGGATCGTCGTAGGCGACCGCGCCAGGATCGAGGCACCCCTTCGTGAGCTCGGGCTGGGCGAGGTTCAGGTGGTGGACGCCGATGGCAATCCGGTGCCCACCTCATGAGGCGCACGCGCGCCGTCATCATCGCCGCCCTCGCGCTCACGCTCCTGCCTGCCCTGGCATCCGCACAGCGACGCGGCAGAGCCTCGGGATTTCTTCAGGGGCCCATCGAGGCCGGCATCCGCGCCGGTCGTGATTTCGAGAATCACGCCTGGAGCCTGGGCGTGCTCGCGCGGCTGCCCGTCGGCCAGAAACTCGAGCTGCGGCCGAGCGCGGACGTCTTTTTCCCCAAGGATGCCAAGACCGGGTGGCAAGCCAACGGCGATGCCGACATCAAGTTTGGTCCCGGGGGCACTGTCTACGGTGGTGGCGGGATCGCGTTCGTCCATCTGGGCCGCGACAAGACCCGCACCGGATACAACCTGTTCTTCGGATTGATCCCCGCGCAGCCGCGGACGGTGTGGAAGCCTTTCTTCGAATTCCGATGGACCTTCGTGAACGAAACCAGTCCGTTCCGCTTGGTCGGTGGATTCACCAGACAAATCGGCTGATGAGGCAGTCATAGATCCCGTCTGTCACACGCTGGTCGGCGCCACATTGGCGCGCACGGGACTCTCCCGGCGCACCACTCTCGGCACCGCCACGCTGCTGATCGGCGCCAACCTGCCCGATATCGACATTCTGGCGTATCTCGATGGCCCCGGAGCGGACCTGGCCTTCCGCCGGGGATGGACCCATGGCATCGCGGCGCTGATCGTGCTGCCTGTGCTCCTCACCGGTGCCGTCGTCCTCTTCGACCGCGCCGTGCGCCGGTTGGCCGGGGCGACGTTGCCATCCATGGTCAGGCCCCGGCAGGTTCTGCTCCTCGCCTACATCTCGATACTCACCCACCCGATCCTCGATTCCCTGAATACCTACGGCGTTCGCTGGCTCATGCCGTTCAGCGGTCGCTGGTTCTACGGTGATACCCTCTTCATCGTCGATCCGTGGCTATGGGTTGTCCTGGGCACCGGATTCATCATGAGCAGGGGGCGGCGGCGAAGCAGTCAACTCGCCGGGAAGCCTTCCCGGCCCGCCCGCGCCGCATTGGCGCTCGGGACCGGGTACATCGTGCTGATGGCGCTGGCGGGGTTGGTGGCGCGGGGCATCGCCGCGCGCGAGCTGACGAGGTCGACTGGTGAAAAGGTGGAGGCGTTGATGATGGGCCCGGTGCCGCTCACCCCGATGGTGAGGCGTGTCGTCGCGGCCCAGGGAAGCCGCTACCGATCCGCGGAATTCAGGTGGCTCAGGCGTCCTCACATCGATCCGGCCACCCTCCGTAGCTATCCCCGTGGACGGCCGGCCGGGGCGGCGGCCAAGGCCGGCGAGACCGAGCTCGGTCGCCGATTTCTGTCCTGGGCCCGCTTCCCCGTGTTCGAGACGGAGGACGCGTCCGGAGGGGGGACGCTCGTGCACCTCATCGATCTTCGGTATGCCGACCGGCCCGGCGCCGGCTTCGGTGCGATCACGATTCGGGTGCCTTGAGACGAGTCAATTGGACGTTGCGGTGTACCGGATCAGCACCCCCTCGACGAACTCCGCCGTGATCAATCCCGCCGCCGCGGAGTAGACCCGCGTCACCACCTTGAGATGGCCCTCCATGCGCTCGGACGTCTTGAGTGGCGCGCCGAGCAGCCGGTCCGCGTCGGCAGCGAGCATTCCTTTTCGCGGCAGACCGCCCGGTATGAGCGTCTCGGTACCGGCGGGTTGGAGAGGCGTCGCATCGTGGAGCGAGGCGTCGAACGAGACGTATTCCGCGAGCGCCCTCTTCACCGCCTCGGGCGTGAGCGCGGACGCCGGAACGTTGTCCCGGTAGCGGAGATTGAATCTCGAGCCGCCTTCGAGGCGCCGCTGCCGGATGTTTTGTTTCTTCTGTTCCTGGGCATCCGCGACCTCGGCGCGGTTCCGGGCATCCTCCCGCTCCCTGGCCTTCTTGAGGTCGTCGAGCTCCTCTTTCATCGCTCGCTTCTTCACCGCGTCGGTCTCGCGCCTCAGCTCGGCCTCGAGATTCTTTTCCCGGCTGGTCTTGGGGGTAGAGGAAACGCTCACGTTGCTGGAGGTTTCGTCACCGGACGTTCCGTAGCCGCCGCCGCCGAGCTGGAACTCGATGAGCTTCGACTTGACCTTGATCTTGGTGATCATGACGCTCTCGCCCGACTTGATGGCGGTGCCGTTGTCCTTGAGCCGGTCGGCGTAGCGGGGAAAGTCGAGTGGCGTGAGGGCGTCGGGATAGATATCCACGCCATCCTCGGTCCCGGGCATGGCCAGCTTCATGGTAACGGCCTTGCCCTCGAAGTATTGTCTGAGCGCGGCCTCGGACTGAGCCGAGAGCCGGGAAGCGGCAAGCGAGATGGCGAGGGCGAGTGTGAACGAAGCAGTACGCCGGTTGAGCATCGCGGTGCCTCATAGAAATGGTGGAATCGTTGGGTGGAATTGTTGCCGCTCGTGAGCTCTTGCTGTGACGCGGTATTCGTAATACTGTATACAGAATATCTCATTCAAGGATCAGCCGTGATCGACCGCTCACCGCTCCGCGACGAGGTCTACCGCCATATCCTCGCTGGCGTCCAGCGCGGCGATCCCCCTCCCGGATCCCGCCTCCGCGACTCCACGCTCGCCCTCTCGCTCGGCGTGAGCCGGACCCCCGTTCGCGAGGCCCTCATCCGGCTGGTGCGTGACGGCGTCATTGATGCCGACATGGGACGCGGTTTCCGGGTCCCGCCCCTCGATGCCCGAGAGATCGGCGAGACCGGTCAGATCATCGGCGCACTCGAGTCCCTGGCCCTCGAGCTCACGGCTGACTTCCCCGACGAGCAGCTCAAGCGCCTGGCGGAGATCGACCAGCAGCTCGAGAGCACCCGCGGTGACGCCGCGCGGTGCGTGGATCTCGAGGATGCCTGGCATCAGGCGCTCCTGGATGGCTGTCCCAACCGCCGCCTTCTCGATCTCATCATCGGGCGGCGCCAGGTCTCCCGACGCTACCTCGCCGCCTACCTGCGCGACTCCAGTCGGGTGGCCCTGTCCACGTTGCCGCATCAGAAAATCCTTCAGGCGCTCCGGCAGGCCGACCGGTCAGCGGTGCTCCGCGTGTTTGCCCAGCAATGGCGGCGGAGCATCGAGGAGCTGCAGGCCTGGCTTGGCCGCACCTCGACCGCAACTGGCGCCGGAGTGGCGGCAAGATGATCGATCAGTGGCGCCAGGATACCCCGGGATGCGCCGCCCGCGTGCACCTCAATAACGCCGGGGCGGCCCTCACACCAAGACCCGTGCATCAGGCGGTCACGGCCCACCTTAAGCTCGAAGACGAGCTGGGGGGTTACGAGGCGTTCGAGGCGAGGAAGGCCGAGCTCGGCGCCGTGTACCGCGACGTCGGCCGGCTCCTCGGTGCCGAGGCGCGGAACATCGCCTTTACCCAGAACTCGACCCTCGCCTTTGCCCAGGCCCTCGAGGCGTTCGACTTCCACCCCGGCGACCGCATCCTCACTAGCCGTTCGGACTACGCGTCGAACCAGATCATGTACCTGTCGCTCTCGCGCCGCCGAGGTGTGGAGGTCGTTCGCGCCCCGGACACCGCCGAGGGCGGCATCGATCCCGAAGCGGTCCGCGCCCTGATAATCCGGCACCGGCCCACCCTGGTAGCGTTGACCTGGGTACCCACGAATTCCGGCCTGGTGCAGCCGGTCGAGGCCGTAGGGGAGATCTGCCGGGCGGCGGAGATTCCCTATCTGGTGGACGCCTGCCAGGCCGTCGGGCAAATCCCCGTCTCGGTGCACCGGCTCCACTGCGACTATCTCGCCGCCACCGCCAGGAAGTTCCTCCGGGGCCCGCGCGGGATCGGCTTTCTCTTCGTTTCCGACCGTGCTCTCGCGAGCGGCGCTCATCCCCTTCTGGTGGACATGCACGGCGCGTCTTGGACTGACCCGGACGCCTTCGAGCTCACCCCGGACGCGAGGCGGTTCGAGTCGTGGGAAATGTCCGGCGCGCTCCTCTTCGGCCTGGGCGCCGCGGTGCGGTATGCCCTCGACGTCGGCATCGAGACGGCGAGAGACCGGGCGCGCGCACTCGCGACGTACGCGAGGGGAAAGTTGGCGGAGGTGGCCGGCGTGCGAGTGCTCGACCGGGGAGCGGAGCTTTGTGCCATCGTCACCCTGCAACCGGGCACGCGCGATGGCGCGGAGATAAAGCTCGCGCTTCGTGCCCGCGGGATCAACACCAGCTCGCCCGACCGGTCGGACGCGGTGATCGACATGGACGCCAAGGGCGCGACTTCGGCGGTTCGCCTCTCACCCCATTACTACAACACGACCGCGGAGGTCGACACCGCCGTGGCCGCGCTCGCGGAGGTCCTGGCCGGTCGCTGAGGCTGGCGATACTCGATGTCACGTCGCGAAGGGAGCGTCACACCCCTCGCCGGGCTACAGGCGGCTGCGTTCGGCAGAGGAAGTGGGAATGCAACCGCCCGCCTGGCGCCGGCTCAGGGATGCCGCTCCCTTCGCGACCGGACATCGGGGGCGCGCACTCCGGCTCGAGCCGCGGGTTGCCCTCTCCCGCGAGCGAGACCGTCCCGCCCGGAGCGCAAGCCCGGCGTTGAGGCACGGTCGTGCGACGAGGTGTGACGCCCCTTCCGCGAACAAGAATCGACCCCCGGCAAGCCTCCGCGTCGCGCCGAGCTACGCTGCGGCCCGCGACGACGACACCGAGCGCAACACCGGCTCCAGCGTCCGCCACACCGTCTTCGCGACAATTTGCTGGCCCGCCGCTGTCGGATGGATCTGATCGGGCTGATTGAGAGAATCCACCCCCGCCACCCCTTCCAGGAGAAACGGGACCAGCGGCAGGCCATTCCGCTTGGCGAGAGCCGGGTAGACCGCCTCGAAGCGCCGGATGTAGGCCGCCCCGTAGTTGGACAGCATGCGCATGCCGACGAGCACGATGCGGGGCCTGGGTGTCAGCGTGTTCGCGTGATCGATGATCGCCTGGATGTTGGCCTCGAGGGAGTCGGCGTCCTGTCCCCGCAGTCCGTCGTTCGCTCCGGTCTCGATGACGAGAACGGCAGGCGGCCGCTTGAGCAGCCAGTCGATACGGCGGAGCGCGCCCGCCGAAGTCTCGCCGCTCACGCCGGCGTTGACCGCCTCGAAGGGGAGGCCAGCGGAATCGATCTTCTGCTGTATCAGAGCGGGATACGCCTGCTCGGGGTCGAGCCCCAGACCGGCGGTGAGGCTGGTCCCGAGAAATACCACCCGCTCGCGATTGGTGTGGGGCGCCGACGGTGGCGCGGCCGTGGACTTTGCCGCCTGGTCGCTACACGCCGAGACCAGCACGGCCGCCAGACCACTCCACACATGTCTGCTAATCATCGACCGCATGTCTTATCATTGACCCCATGTTGCGCTGCGCCTCCCTCACGAAAACGTATGCTTCAGGCGGGCGTCCGCTGACCGTGCTGAACAATATCACGCTCGATGTGGAGCCGGGCGGCTACGTCGCGATCGTCGGGCCGTCGGGCAGCGGCAAGACGACGCTGCTCGGGCTGCTTGCCGGACTCGACCGACCCACCAGCGGCACCGTGCACCTCGACGGCGAGGACCTCGGCGCGCTCGACGAGGACCGGCGCGCCCGCCTGCGCGCCGAGAAGATCGGCTTCGTTTTCCAGTCCTTCCAGCTCATTCCCACGCTTACCGCGCTCGAGAACATCCAGGTTCCGCTCGAGCTCCGCGGAGAGGCGTCGGTTCCCCGCGCGGGCGAGCTGCTGGAGCGGGTCGGCCTCGGCGACCGCGGCGGGCATTATCCCGCGCAGCTCTCGGGCGGCGAGCAGCAGCGCGTCGCGCTCGCGCGCGCCTTCAGCACGCGTCCCAAGGTGCTGTTCGCCGACGAGCCGACCGGCAATCTCGACGCCGGCACCGGCGCCACGATCATCGACCTCATGTCCGAGCTGAATCGCGACCTCGGCACGACCCTGGTGCTCGTCACTCACGACCACGATCTCGCCGGCCGCGCGCGGCGCATCGTCCGGCTGGGGGGCGGCCGGCTCATCACCGACAGCACGGCGTGACCGGCTTCGGATTCGCGCTGCGCATGGCCGCGCGAGAGCTGCGCGCGGCCCCTCGCCGTCTCTTGCCGCTCACGGGATCGGTGGCGATCGGCGTCGCCGCCCTCGTCGCGATCGATTCCTTTACCGACAATGTGCGTGATTCGGTCCGGCGGCAGGCGCAGTCGCTCCTCGGCGCCGATCTGGCCCTCTCGAGCCGAAGGCCGATGACCGCCCGGGCCGAAGCAGTCCTCGACTCGATGACCGGCAATGGCGCCCGTCGCGCGCGGGTGACGAGCTTCTCCGGCATGGCGTTCGTGCCGCGCACCACCGGAACGAGGCTGGTGCAGGTCGAGGCTGTCGAGCCGGGATATCCGTTCTACGGTCGAATCGTCACCGATCCCGCGGCGGCATGGCGGAGTCTGCACGACGGTACTCGTGTCGTCGTGGAGCCTTCGCTCCTCGCCGCGCTCGGCGCACGGGTGGGCGACACGCTTTCCTTGGGGGAGGCGCGCTTCGAGATCTCGGGAACGGTCGTCAGCGCGCCGGGAAATACCGGCATCCGCACCGCATTCGGACCCAGGATCTACATTCCGGCCGAGCATCTCGGTGAGACGAAGCTGCTTGGGGTGGGCTCTCGTGCGGAGTACGAGGCGTTTCTCCGGTTGCCCGCCGGCCGCTCGGCGCAGGCCCTGGCCGATCGCTATCGCGCGACCCTGAGCGCGGAGCGCGTCCGGATCCGCACGGTGGCGGAGGACCAGCGCAACCTGAACGATGCCCTGTCCCGTCTCACCCGCTATCTCGGACTCGTGGGCCTCATGGCGTTGCTCCTGGGTGGCATCGGCGTGTCGAGCGCGGTCGTGGTGTTCATCCGGCAGCGGTGGGAGACGGTTGCCGTGCTCCGCTGTCTCGGCGCCAGCGCTCGGCGAGTGCTCGCCGTGTATACGCTCGAGGCGGCGGCGATGGGTCTCGCAGGCAGCGTCATCGGCGCGGCGGGAGGTCTCGCGGCGCAAACGATACTGCCGCGGCTTCTCGCCGGCCTGCTCCCGGTGGACGTCCAGCCGCGCATCTCCTGGTCCGCCACTCTGCTCGGCGTCGGCGTCGGAGTCGTGGTCTCGCTGCTCTTCGCGGTCATCCCGCTGCTCTCGGTGCGGCGGATCCCGCCGCTCGCGGCGCTCCGGCGCGCGTATGAGAGCGACGAGCGTCGCCGATTCGATCCCGCGCAGGCGGTCGCAGGACTGGTGCTCGTCGGCGGCACCGTGGCCCTCGCGGCATGGCAGGCGGGAAGCTGGCGCCAGGGCACCATTTTCTCCGCCGGGATCGCCGTGGGGCTGCTGGTCCTCTGGGGCGCGGCATGGCTTCTGGCGGCCGCGGCGCGGCGGTGGGCTCCGGCGCGTTGGCCGTACGTCTGGCGGCAAGGGCTCGCCAACCTCCAGCGCCCCTCCAATCAGACCGCCACCGTGGTGCTCGCAATCGGCTTCGGCGCCTTCCTGTTGGGCACGCTTCTTCTGGTCCAAGCCAATCTGCTCCGTACCCTTCGTCTCACGGGCGGTCCGGCCCGGCCCAATGTCGTGTTGCTCGACATCCAGCCCGACCAGCGTGCCGCCGTCGATGGGATGCTGGCCGCCGCCGGGCTCAGATCCGTCGGCCCCGTGCCCGTGGTACCGATGCGGATCCAGTCGGTGAAAGGCCGGCCTGCGGCCGCCATACTCGCCGACACCGCCCGCACTGGAAGCGAGGAGGCTCCCGGAGCCTGGGCGTTCCGCCGCGAGTACCGCTCGACCTACCGTGACACGCTGGTGGCGTCCGAGCGGATCGTCGCGGGCAAATGGTGGAAGGGTCGTGGCTCGGCAGGAGAGATCTCGGTCGAGTCCGGCGTGGCGCAGGAGCTCGGCGTCGGCGTCGGCGACTCGATCGTCTGGGACGTGCAGGGCGTGCCGATCCACACCCGGATTACCAGCCTGCGGGACGTCGAGTGGGCGCGCTTCGAGCCCAACTTCTTCGTCGTCTTCGCACCCGGCACGCTGGACGGAGCGCCGCAATCACTGGTGACCCTCACGCGGATCGACCGGCCTGACCGCAGAGGCCTCTTTCAGCGACGCCTGGCGGAACGTTTCCCCAACGTCACGACGCTCGATCTCTCGTCGGTGCAGGAAACACTGGAGGGACTGATCTCCCGCGTCGTGCTCGCCATCCGGTTCATGGCCTTCTTCACGCTCGGCACAGGCACCCTCGTGCTGGTCGGGACGTTAGCCACCAGCCGCTTCCAGCGGGTCCGCGAAGGAGCGTTGCTCCGCACGCTCGGAGCCACGCGAGGCCAGCTCCTCCGGATCGTCCTCGCGGAATATCTCTCTCTCGGGCTGATGGCCTCGATCGCCGCCGTCGGACTGGCGCTCGCCGCGGCGTGGGCGCTCGCCCGCTTTCTCTTCGAGGGAGACTTCGCGCCCGCCCTGCTTCCGCTGGCAGGCCTCGTCGCGGCCGTCGTGGGCCTGACGGTAGGAGTGGGCCTCCTCAACAGCCGCGACGTTCTCCGCCGGCCGCCGCTCGAGGTGCTGCGCGCCGAGTGACTGCGACAGCCGTGCCTCGCTGAGCGCCGTCCCACGACTATATTCCCGCCGACCATTCCAAGGGTTGCCCTGCATGCTCTCGATCGACCTCACCGGAAAGCGCGCACTCGTCGCCGGCGTCTCCGATGACGGTGGCTTCGGATTCGCCATCGCGAAGGCCCTCGCTGCGGCCGGCGCCTCCATCTGCCTGGGCAGCTGGCCCCCCGCACTGGGCATCTTCACCAAGCTGATCGAGCGCGGAAAGCTCGCGGAGTCCTCGCGCCTGCCCGACGGCGGCACACTCGAGTTCGAGCGGATCTATCCTCTCGATGCGGCCTTCGATACGCTCGACGAGGCCCCCGCCGATATTCGGGAGAGCAAGCGCTACAAGGATCAGGGCGACTTTTCGATCGCCGGCCTCACGGCCGGCATCAGGAACGATTTCGGCGAGCAGGCGCTCGATATCGTGGTGCACAGCCTCGCCAACGCGCCCGAGGTGAAGTCGCCGCTGGTGGACACCACCCGCCAGGGATATCTCGCCGCCCTCGGCGTCAGCGCGTACAGCAACGTGTCGCTGGTGCGCCACCTGTCGCCCCTCATGCGTCCGCAGGGCGCATTCCTCTCACTCACGTACCTCGCCGGGCAGCGGGTCATTCCGGGATACGGCGGGGGCATGTCGTCGGCCAAAGCGGCGCTCGAGGCGGACACGCGGACGCTCGCCTTCGAGGCCGGCCGTCGCTGGGGCGTGCGAGTCAACGCCATCTCCGCCGGGCCATTGGCCTCGCGGGCGGCGACGGCCATTGGATTCATCGACATGATGATCACGTATGCCGCGGCCAATTCACCGATTCCCCGGCCGATCGAAGCCGAGGACGTAGGTGCCACCGCCGCATTCCTCTGCAGCCCGCTGGCCCGCGCCATTACGGGAAGCGTGATCTACGTGGACAACGGCTTCAACGTGATGGGCATGGCGGTTCCCGCGACCACATAGCTCGACACCCACGGCCCTAATCCTCGAGCCGGCGCATGTCCGATGAGCTGCTTTTCCGCACCGACGGTAAGATCCACTCGATCACTCTGAATCGTCCAAGGCGGCGCAACGCGCTGACGCCCGATCTCGCGCGCGAGCTGGCGGCGCAACTCGATCGGGTCGAGGATGCCGACGGCGCCGAGCTGGTCACGCTCACCGGAGCGGGGGGCCACTTCTGCGCCGGCCTCGACCTGCACTGGCTCCGCTCGCTCGACGGCGCCACCACCACGCACGATCTTCAACGCGGGCTCGGCGATTTCCAGGCGGCGGTGCTCGCCATCGTTCGCTGCCCCGTGCCGGTCATCGCCGTCGTTCAGGGCACGGCCGCCGGCTTCGGTCTCGACCTCGCCGTCGCTTGCGATCTCCGCATCGCCGGCGCCGGCGCGGTATTCACGTCTGCCTTCGCCCGTATGGGGCTCGTGCCGGATGGGGGCTCGACCTTCACCCTGCCTCGCCTGATCGGAGTCGGGCCGGCGCTTCGCCTCCTGACGGCCGGTGAAGCACTCGATGCCGCGCGAGCCTATGCAATCGGACTGGTGGACGAGATCGTGGACGACGCGGTGCTGGACGAAGGGGTGCGAGCGATGACGGAGAAGATCTTCAGCGGAGCGCCGGCGAGCATCCGGACGATCAAGCGGCTCGTCCGCGCCGGGGAGCTCGGCGCGCTCGAGCAGACGCTGGCAACCGAAGGAGCGGCCCAGCTCCAGGCGCTCCAGGGGCCGGAGTTCCGTGGGCGGCTCGAGCGGTTCCTTGCCCGCTAGCGTTTTCCGCCCCGATCTTCTCGCGGGCAAGGTCGCGGTGGTCACCGGCGGTGGGACCGGGATCGGGCTGGGTATCGCGTCGTCGCTCGCGGCCGCGGGCGCGGCCGTCGCCATCGCGAGCCGGAAGCCCGAACATCTCGAGGAGGCGGCGGCTCAGCTTCGGGCCGGTGGGGCGCGCGTGACCACCGTGGAGACCAATGTTCGCGAGCCCGAGGCGGTGGCACGGATGGTCGAGCGGGTGACGGCGGATCACGGCCGTCTCGACATCCTCGTCAACAACGCCGCCGGAAACTTCTACGCACCGTCCGCGACGCTGTCGCCCAACGCCTGGCGCGCGGTGGTCGAGACCGACCTCTACGGCAGCTTCTATTGCTCCCAGGCCGTCCATCCGGCCATGAAAGCGCAGCGAGGGGGCCGGATCATTTCCATCTCGATGACGCTGCACTACCGGGGATGGCCGCTCATGGCGCACGCCACCGCGGCAAAGGCGGGCGTGGATGCCCTCACGCGCACGCTCGCGCTCGAGTGGGCACCGGACCACATCACGGTGAACGCCGTCGCACCGGGCCCGATTCCCACCGAGGGAGTGCAGCGCGCCTTCACGCCACCCGATGCCCGGGCTCCCGACCTGTTCCGGATGGACGAATACGCTACCCGCAGCATTCCCATGGGCCGGTGGGGCACGCCGGACGACATCGGCCAGATGGTCACCTATCTCGCGAGCCCCGCCGCCGACTGGATCACCGGCGCGATCTTCGTGGTGGATGGAGGCTCGTGGCTGGCCGGCGGGAGGCCCTGAGCGACATGTTCCTTGGCCACTATGGCGTCGCGCTCGCGATGAAGCGCGCCGAGCCCAAGATCTCCCTGGGGACGCTGTTCCTGGCGGCCCAGCTCGCGGACCTGCTCTGGGGTTGCTTCCTGCTGCTCGGATGGGAGAATGTCCGCATCCTCCCCGATTCGAACCCGCTGCTCACATTCCAATTCATCGACTACCCGATTTCCCACAGCCTCCTCGGCATGATCGGGTGGAGCATCGCCGCGGCGATCGTGTACTACTCGTGGCCCACCCGGGATACCACGCGGCACTGGCAGGCGGCCGCCCTGGTGGGCCTCGCGGTGCTGTCGCACTATCCGCTCGACGTGCTGGTCCACCTTCCCGATCTCCCGCTCGCCGGGAACGACTCGCCCAAGCTGGGTCTCGGGCTCTGGAATCACCTGGGGCTCAGCGTCGCTCTCGAGCTGATCTTCCTCGCCGCGGGCGCGGGCGTGTACGTGGCGCTGCGGACCCGGCGTCATCCGGTGCGCGCCGTGCGGCTGGCCCTCGTGCTCCTGCTGCTCATCGGTGTCTACGCCGCTGCCCTGTTCGGACCGCCGCCGCCGAGTGTGGCCGCCGTCGCGCTAAGTGACATCGTCTTCCTTCTGCTGATGGCGGCACTGGGTATCTGGGCCGACAAGGCTCCCTCGTCCGCCGAGCTGGCCGCGGCTCACGCACCGAGGTAAGGGTGGATCGATTCTTTTTCGCCCTCGGCGCGGGCTCGGCGTTCCTCTCGGTGGCGGCCGGGGCCTTCGGAGCCCATGCGCTTCGCACCCGGATTGCCCCGGACCTCCTCGCCGTGTTCGAGACCGGTGCGCGCTACCAGATGTACCACGCCCTGGGCCTTCTTGCGGTGGCCTGGGCGGCGACGCGCTGGCCCGGGACCCTGGTGCATTGGGCCGGCGGGCTCTTCGTGGCGGGAACGATTCTCTTTTCGGGGAGTTTGTACGCGCTGGCGCTGTCAGGCGCGCGCTGGCTCGGTGCCATCACGCCGCTGGGGGGCGTGGCATTTCTGGCCGGCTGGGTGTGCCTTCTCCTGGCAACGCGCCAGCCGTAGCGGCGGGCCGGATCAGAGCTCGGCGACGATCTTCGCCTTGATCTGCTCGAACTCCGCGTCGGTGATCAGTCCCTTCTGCAGCATGTCCCTTGCCCGCTCGAGCCGGGCGGTCGGCGAGGAGTTCGCTTCTCCCGCGGTGCCGGTGGCCGGCGCGGTCGGGGCCTGGCCCAGCGTAATGCCTCCGGATTTGGCGCGGAGCTCGTCGAGCTCCCGCACCCGCCGCTTCTCGCGCCACGACTGCTCGTGCGCCTGGCAGAGCCGATAGACGGCCTGTGCCTCTTCCTTTCTCAATCCGGTAAACACGATCGTCCGCAATGCTCCCTCGGCACTGGCCAGATCCTGGGTGATGAACGCGCTGACCGTGAGGGTGGCTCCGAGGATCCCCACCCGGATGTCGGCATCGCGGAGATCCTGCCAGCGCACATCATCGGCGGTGAAACCGCCGAAGAGCCCCCGGGTGACGGAGATCAACCGTCCGCTGGTACTGCCGATGGCAACCCGTCGGTGAATCAGCGCGAAGATCCGCCGTTGCACCGCGTACGCTTCGAGCTGCTCTCCTGGAATGAGCAGGGACCGGAGGGGCTCGAGCACCCGCGCGAGACTCGTGTCGTCGATTGAGGAGGCAGCCGGTCCGGATGGAGCAGTCATGAGATTTCTCCCAATTGACGAGGCCTAGTCACTTTCCTGCGACCATCGGAAGAACAGGACGCCGATGGCCAGGAACATCCAGAGGTTTCCCGGTACCCACATGAGCAGTCCGCCGAGCTGCTGGTCGTCGAGCGGCGAGAGCCCCCACATCCTCGGCGCGACCGAGTACCAGGGGTAGAGAACGCCGTCAGCCAGCGTGATGAGGGCGGCCACCAGCTGCATGGGTATCCCGACCAGGAAGAGATAGAGCATCCCGAGCCCCGGCGACAGCCGGGGGATCTCGGGCGACGGGCTCATGACCGGCCACCACATGAGGGTCGCGGTGACCATGAACATGAGG
Organism: uncultured Gemmatimonadales bacterium; assembly: GCA_963722825.1. GTDB lineage: Bacteria > Gemmatimonadota > Gemmatimonadetes > Gemmatimonadales > GWC2-71-9 > CAVVWJ01. The sequence continues at coordinate 162,982 of CAVROI010000002.1, read as the reverse complement.
TGGGTGGCGATGTGTACGTCGTGGTCGCGCATCATGAGGTCGTACGCCGGCGCGACGTGCCAGGCGGCGATGATGACGGTGTAGGCCGCCGCCGCCACCACCGGATGCGTGAGCACCCGCGCGGTCCGCCGGATCCCGTCGTGCCTGAGGACCGGGCTCAGGAGCCATCCCGGAATGCCGGCGATCAGCAGCGGCGGAAAGAGCAGGGTGAGCACCAGATGCTGCACCATGTGGACGGAGAACAGATAGTAGTCGCTCAGGTCGTGGACCGGACCGTTGAGCGAGACCAGCAGCACGACCAGCGACGCGCAAAACGACGCGATCTGCCACGGCGCGGCCGGCGGGCCCAGAGCCTTCCGCCGACGCAGGGAGCCGATGCCCCAAAAATACAAGGCACCGAGAAGCCCGGTGCCCAGGATGACGCTGGGATGTAGTGCCCAGCTCAGCTCATATGGGATGGTAGGTCGCGGCCGATCGTCCAGCAGCGCCAGCGGCAGGTGCATCAGCCGCCCTTGGCGAAGGCGAGGTGATAGGCCATCAGGACGATCAGGGCCACGATGATGATCGCCGCAATGATCAGGGGGAAGACAAACACCCCGGTGAACAGGCGATGATCCTGCTTGAGGTGCATGTAGAACATGGCCACCAGCGCGAACTTGGCGGCCGACATCAGGAGCAGGAGCGGGACGAAGAAAGGCCGGATAGACGCGCTGGCCGCACCGGCGTGCTCCCCGTAGGTGATCTCGTACAGTCCGACCTCGAGCGCCGTGAGGACGAAGAGGATCAGCCCGACTTTGGCGTAGAGGGACGCGCTCGGGTGCGCGTGCTCGGTTTCGGCGTGCGTCGCGGCGGCGTCCATGTGTCAGGACCTCACTTGATCAGATAGACGACAGGGAAGATCACGATCCAGACCACGTCCACGAAGTGCCAGTACAGCGCGGCGATCTCCAGATTGAGGGACTTCGGGGGCGGCACTTTGCCGCGGAAGGCCTCGATCCACATCGTGCCCAGCCAGATCACCCCCAGCGTCACGTGGGTGCCGTGAAAGCCGGTCAACGTGAAGAAACTGGCACCGAAGAGATTGGTGTGGAGCGTGAGTCCCTTGTGCACGAAGTGGGTGAACTCGTACGCCTGCATGCCGACGAAGAAGAAACCGCAGAGTATGGTCATCCCCAGCCAGAACAGCAGGCCTTTCCGGTTGCCGCGCTGTGCCGAGGCCAGCGCGAGCACGACGAACAGCGAGCTGAAGAGCAGGAGCGCCGTGCCCAGCGTGACGAGCGGGATCTCGATGATCGGCTCGAATATCTCTCCCGATGGCGACTTCCAGACCTCGTGCGGGAAAGGGCCCGGGCCGGAGAACCAGGTCTGCTTATGGACCAGGTAGTTCGAGATCAGCGTCGCGAAGAAGAGGCACTCGGACCCGATGAAGGTCCAGATCGCCAGCTTCCTGCTGTCGAGCCCGGTCGAGGTTTCCGGATGAGCGGCAAGTGCGTGGTCGGACAATGTCGGCTCCTTAAGAGTCACGAGTCGAGGGTCGAAGGTCGAGGGGTCGAAGGTCTCACGACTCTAGACCTTAGACTCTCGACCTCAGACCCTCTTCACCCCGCCGGCTCGAACGCCCAACTGAATACCCCCAGGAACAGGATGGCACCGCCCGCGATGCTCACCCACGGCCCGATGTGCGGGAAGGCGAGAACGCCGCCCACCATGCCGAGCACACCGATGGCGGCCACCAGGGGCCAGTATGATGGATTGGGCAGGTGAATGCCCTTTCCGCTCACCCGCGGCGGTTCCGGGAGTGTTCCGCCGCGCTCCCGCTTGGCCTCCCACAGAGGATCGCGGCCGTGGATCACCGGGAGCTCGGCGAAGTTCCACTCCTGCGGCGGCGAAGGAATCGACCATTCGAGTGTAGCGCCGTTCCAGGGATCGGCCGGTGCATTCCGGGGGCCCCGCGCAGTTCTAAAGATGTTGACCAGGAAGACGAAGAATGAGAGAGCCAGGATGAACGACCCGACCGTCTCGAGCTGATTCAGGGTCTCGAAGCCGAGGCCGGCGGGATAGGTGTACACCCGCCTTGGCATGCCGTTGAGCCCCAGGATGTGCATCGGGAAGAACGTGAGATTGAACCCGATGAGCATGAGCCAGAAGTGCACTTTACCGAGCGTCTCGTTCAGCATCCGGCCCGACATCTTGGGCCACCAGTAGTAGGCTCCGGCCGTGAGGCCGAAGATGCTGCCGCCGAAGAGCACGTAATGGAAATGGGCCACGATGAAATAGCTGTCGTTCTGCTGGAGATCGGCCGGCGGCGACGCGTGCATGACCCCCGATAGCCCGCCGATGATGAACATCGCGATGAAGCCCAGCGCGAAATACATCGGCACCCGGTATTGGATCGACCCACCCCACACCGTGCCCAGCCAGTTGAAGATCTTCACGCCGGTGGGCACGGCGATGAGCATCGTGGTCAGCGAGAAGAACGTGTCCGCGATCGGTCCCATGCCGGTCGTGAACATGTGGTGACTCCACACGCCGAAGCCGAGGAAGGCGATGAACACGCCGGAGAACACCATGGCGGCGTAGCCGAAGAGCGGCTTCCGCGAGAACACCGGCAACACCTCGGAAATGATGCCGAAGGCCGGGAGAATCAGGATGTAGACCTCGGGATGCCCGAAGATCCAGAACATGTGCTGCCAGAGCAGCGGATCGCCGCCGCCCGACGGCACGAAGAAGTGGGTGCCGAAGAAGCGGTCGAACATGAGCAGGATGAGCGCGACCGTGATCACCGGGAAGGCGAGCAGGAGCAGCACCTGGGTGATGAAACTCATCCAGACGAACATCGGCATGCGCATCAGCTTCATGCCGGGCGCCCGCATGTTCAGGATCGTCACGAAGAAGTTCACCGCCGCGGCCAGCGACGCCACGCCCAGGATCTGGAGGCCGAGGAGCCAGAAATCCACGTTCATCCCGGGAGAGAACTGCCGCGAGGTGAGGTTGGCGTAGCCGTACCATCCCTGGTCGGGTGCGAGGCCGAACAGGAAGCTCGAGTTCAGGAAGAGGCCGCCGGCGAGGAACACCCAGTAGCTGAAGGCATTCAGCCGCGGGAAGGCGACGTCCCGCGCCCCGATCTGCAGCGGGATCATGAAATTGAAGAACATGGCACTGAGCGGCATGATCGCGAGGAAGATCATGGTCGTGCCGTGCATGGTGAACAGCTGGTTGTAGGTATCCGGCGCCAGGAAGGTGTTGTCCGGCGACCCGAGCTGGATGCGCAAGAGCAGCGCCTCGATGCCCCCCATGAGGAAGAAGGCGAAGGCGGTGGCGCCGTACAGGATGCCGATGCGCTTGTGATCGACGGTGGTCAGCCAGCTCCACAGTCCGGTCTTTTCCCCGTGGGCGGCGGCCGCGTGAGCGCGTTGCTGGTCGAGTGCGGAGGTTGCCATACGAGCCCTGTTATTGGTGAGCGCGAAGATAGGCCACGAGCTTCTTGGCGTCCTCGGGCTTCACGCCGAGGTTGGGCATCAGCACGCCCTGCTTGATCACCTGGGGGTTCTCGATCCAGCGGGCGAGATTCTCATCCGTATTCTTGAGCGTACCCGCGCCGATGTACGTGCGGGCGCCCACGTTGGCCAGATTGGGACCGATCATTCCCTTGGGGGCATCGAACGCATTGAGCGAGTGGCAGCCGACGCACCCCTTCGACAGGAACAGCTTCTCGCCCTCGCTCGCGGCGCCGGCCACTGCCTCCGGCGGCGCCGGGGGTCCCTGCTCCGGCTTCTGCCCCGGTTTCTGCGGGGTGGGCGGTGGCGGGGGAGTCGACGGCTTGGTCTTGAGCGTCTGCATGTGCGCGACCCAGGCCTTGAACTCATCCGGCGATTGGGCACGCACGCGGAACGCCATCCGGCCGTGCTCGATCCCGCAGAACTCGGCGCACTGACCCGGATACTCTCCCGCCTCTTCGGCCTTGAACCAGAGCCTGGTTTCGCGGTTGGGGAAGACATCGCGCTTCCCGGCGAACCGCGGGCTCCAGAAGCTGTGGACCACGTCGACGGTCTCCATCCGGAGCGAGACGGTCTGTCCCACCGGGATATGCAACTCGTTCGCCGTCGTGATGTTGAGCGTGGGGTAGCGGAACTCCCACCACCACTGGTGGCCAATGACCCGCACCTCGAGTGCGCCAGCGGCCGGCGTGGCGGCGGTCTCGAAGATTCCCCGCACCGTCGGGACCGCGATCGCAGCGAGAATGAGAGCCGGAATGACCGTCCAGACGATCTCGACTGCCGTGTTGCCGTGGACCTGCTTCGGCTCCGGGTCGCCCGGCTTGCCACGAAACCGGAAGATGGCATAGAGCAACGCGCCTTCGACGAGGACGAACACCACGACGGCCCACTTGATCGTGGTCGTCTGGATGTCATCACCGATCCGCCCGAAATCGGAGATCGGCCGGAGCCCGGTTTGCGGATAGTGATCGGGGGTGCAGCCGGCCAGAATCAACGCGATCGTGAAGAACAACGGAGCCAGTCGGCTCACGCGCCGAATGGCGGCGGTCCTCAAGAACATCACGCAGCCGTCCTGTTGACAAGGATCAACGCACGAACCACGGGAAAGGCCGCAGCAGTTTACGAGCTTGGGAGTCGCAGGTCAAGGAATCTACGGGAGTTCGGAGGTTGCGCGCCACGAGCGGCAGGGTGCGCGGCCGGAGCGGTGCCGGCACGCATGGCTCACGGCTCGTGGCTCTCCCTTTCAGCGAGCCCGCGCCCGACCGCCACCGCCGGATTCCCGGCAGCCCGCCCCGGTCCCCGATTCACAACCCCTTTCCACCCAATGGCTTACCGCTGGCTACTATCCTCCGTTGCTGCGCCGGTGATATGTTACGCCCAGTTCTATCCGCCCGGGCCTGGAGAGATCCCTCCAGGTCGAATCCCTTTTTACGTCTGGCAGAACCATGATTCGTGAAATGCGGGAAAAGTTGAGCCGGGAAATCGACCAGCTCAGCCATGAGCTCAATATCCTGCTTCCCCAGGCCATCGCCCAGGCAGTCGAATTGGGTGACTTGCGGGAGAACTCCGAGTACAAGTCGGCACTCGAGCGCCAGCAGTTCGTACAGGCCCGGCTGGGGCAGCTGCACCAGCGGCTCAACCAGCTGAGCCAGCTCGCCAACACCGAGGCGCCGAGCGATCGGGTCGGGCTGGGCTCGCGGGTGACGGTCCTCGACCTCGAGACCAACGACACGGATACCTACATGGTCGTGCTGGCCGAGATGATGGATATCGATGCCGGCCACATCTCGCTGGCCTCTCCGCTCGGGCGCGCCCTCTCGAATGGCAGGGTGGGCGACGAGATCAGCCTTCGGCTTCCTACCACGTCGAGACGGCTGCGCATCACCGAGCTCGTCACCGTGCATCAAAACGGCCAGGCGATCGAACGATAGCCGATGGACTTCCCTCCGAGGCAGCTGCTCGTGGTCGGCGACCGGGTGCTCATCACGCCGGAAGAGGGAGACGATCGTACCCGGGTCGGCCTCTACCTTCCGGTCACCGCGATCGAATCACAGCAGGTCCAGACGGGGCTCATCGTGGCCACCGGCCCCGGCACTCCCGTGGCCGACCTGAGCAGCCTCGACGAGGAGCCGTGGAAGGTCGGCACCCAGGCTGTTCACGGAAAAGGCATGCAGGCCAAGGTCGGCGACCACGCGATCTTCTTCCGTAAGGCCTCGGTGGAGATCACCTTCGAGGAAAAGAAGTATCTCGTCGTCCCCCAGGCGGCCATCCTCGTCCTGATCCGGGACGAACTCCCCATCTAGCCATGACCGGCACCGTTACGCACACCGAGGGCCGGTTCGCCGGACGCGGCGGGCTCGAGCTTTTTCGCCAGTCGTGGCACCCGGCCGGCCCTGTTCGGGCCGTGGTGGTCAACATCCATGGGCTCGGCGACCACTCCGGTCTCTATCCGACGCTGGTCGACCATCTGATGAGCCGGGACATGGCGGTTCAGACCTTCGACCTGCGGGGGAACGGACGCTCGGCCGGACCGCGCGGATATGTCGAGGAGTGGCGGGATTATCGCGAGGACCTCGCCGGCTTTCTCGCACTCGTCGCTCGCGACGACCTCGGCGTGCCGCTCTTCCTGATCGGAAACAGCCTCGGCGGGCTCATCGCGCTCGAGTACGCGCTTCATTCGCCGACCGGATTGCGTGGCGTGATCGCCGTCTCGGCGCCGCTCGGCAAGCTCAGCGTCCCGGCTCCGCTTCTGGCATTGGGACGAGTGATGTCGCGGGTCTGGCCCCGCTTTTCCCTGGAAACCGGGATGGATCTCTCGGGGCTGGCGCGGGATCCGGCGGTGATCGAGGACATTCTCGCCGACCCCTTTTTCCACCGGCGCGGCACCGCTCGGCTCTCGACCGAAGTCACCGCGGCCATCGCGAGGGTACAGGCGGGGGCCGGCTCATTCACGTTGCCGCTGCTGATTCTCCACGGCTCGGACGACCGGATGGTGCCCCCGGCGGGGAGCCGGGTCTTCGCTACCCGCACAACATCGCCCGACAAACGACTGATCGAGTACTCCGGCGCCTACCACGCCCTGTTCGCCGACCTGGGACGTGAGCAAGTGCTCGCCGACCTCTCGGGGTGGATCGAAGCACGGCTCTGACCGGCGCTCGCATCGGGCCGGTCGAGGCGATACTGTGCAGGTGTGGTGATGAAATCGCTGTTGCGCGCGATGCGCCTGCGCTGCCCGCACTGTGGGGGCGGACCGATTTTCGTAACCTGGTCGCGCCTGGTGCCAAACTGCCCCGTGTGCGGTCTCGGCCTCGAGCGCGGCGAGCAGGGATACTGGCTCGGCGCCTACTTCTTCAACCTGATGGCGGTCGAGACCGTCTTCAGCGTCTGGGTCCCGGGCTTTCTCTGGGTGACCTGGCCTACGCCGCCCTGGGGCCTCTTCCAGCTCACCACGGCCATCATCATGGTGATCTTCCCCATCTTCTTCTACCCGTACTCGAAGACCCTCTTTCTCGCGTTCGATCTTCTGATCAGGCCGGCCGCCGAAGAGGACTTTGTCGTCCCCCACGAAGAGGCCCGCCGGCAGAAGCACGGCCGCTGACCTCACTCCTCTCGCAGTACCACGGCCGGATCCACCCGCGTCGCCCGGAGGGCGGGCACGAGATTGGCCACCAGCGCCACGGCGATAAGGATCGACGCCACACCCACGAACGTGAACGGGTCGGTGGGGCGAACGTCGTAAAGCTGGCTGGCGATCACCCTCGTCAGCGCGAAGGCGGTCAATAACCCCACGCCGACGCCGGCGAGCGCCAGCCGCATCCCCTGGCGTAGCACCATCCGCAGCACGTCGCCCCGCTCGGCGCCGAGCGCGATCCTGACGCCGATCTCCCGTGCGCGCTGCGCCACCGAATAGCTCATCACGCCGTAGATACCCACCGATGCGAGCAGGAGCGCGATGCCGGAGAAGAGTGTGAGCAGGAGCATCGAGAGCTTTCGCTGTCCCACCGACCGTTCCAGCAGATCGTCCATCGTGCGGATGCCGGAGATGGGCTGGTCGGGATCGACCGAGCGAACGGCCTGGCGCACGGCGTTCACGTACGTCTCGGGATCTCCAGTGGTGTGGGCAACGACCGTCAGGGCGGGTCGGCCGTTCTGGCGATATGGCAGATAATACTGGACCCTCGGTTCGGCGGTGAGCCCCTCGTGCTTGGTGTGACCGACCACTCCCACTACCTCGATCCATTCGCGCGACGACGTATCGGCGGCACCGGCCGCCGGACCGAAGGTGATTCGTTTCCCGATCGGATTTTCATTGGGCCAGTAGCGCCGCACCATTTCATCGTCCACCACCGTGACGAGCGGTGCGCCGGCCCGATCTCCGTGGTCGAGCACTCGTCCCTTCCGCAGCGGAATGTGCATCGCCTCGAAGAAGCCGGGGCTCACCGTTCGGAGGTCGCCCCAGGGTCCCGGCTGATCCCGTGGCACCTGGTAGCCTTCGATCTCGAAGCTGGCGGTGGTCCAGCCGCCGCCAAAGGGAAGCACCGACGTCGCCCCGGCCGCTCTTATCCCTGGCACTTGGGCGATTCGGGGCAGTACGGCGTCGAAGAAGGCGATCTGCGCAGTGTCGGAGCGATAGCGCGTTGCCGGCAGGGCAAGATTGAAGGTGAGGAGATTGTCGGCGTCGAAGCCGGGATCGACGTTCTGGAGACGGCCGAAGCTCTTGACCAGCAGCCCCGCACCGGTGAGCAGCGTCAGCGCGAGCGCCAGTTCGGCTACGACGAGGGCGCGCCTCACCATGTGGCTTCCCCGGTCCGACGTCGCGCCCCGATTGCCTTCCTTGAGATTGTCGTGCAGGCTGCCGCTGGAGAAATGAAGCGCCGGGGCGAGCCCGAACAAGAGGCCGGTGACCAGGGAAATCATCAGAGTAAACGCCATCACGACAGGATCGATGCCGATCTCGTCGCCGCGCGGAAGGTTGCCCCCCTTGAGCGCCACCAGCGTTCGAATGCCTGCCCACGCGAGCGCCAGGCCGAGTACTCCACCCGCGAGTGAAAGGATGACGCTTTCGGTGAGGAGCTGGCGCACGAGGCGCTCGCGTGTGGCGCCTAGCGCCGTCCGTACCGCGATCTCGCGGGTGCGCCCTGCCGCACGGGCCAGCAACAGGTTGGCCACGTTGGCGCAGGCGATGAGCAACACGAAGCCGACGGCGCCCAGCAGCACCAGCAGCGCGGGCCGGATATCGCCGGTGGCGAGGCGGCTCAACGGCTCCGCCGTCAGAGTCCAGGTCGGGGCGTACTCGCCGGGATACTCCTGCTTCATCTGTTCGCCGAGCCCGTGCAGCTCCGCCGAGGCCTGCTCGAGCGGGACCGCCGGCTTGAGGCGCGCCGTGAGATTGAGAAACTCGTTCGTCCGCCCGGAGGCGAGCTGCTCGGGCCGGAAGCTGAGCGGCGCCCAGACCTCCGCGTCCCGGTTGAAGAAATCGCGAAAGCCGGGCGGCATCACGCCCACCACCTCGTAGCTCTCGCCGTTCAGGGAGAGCGTGCGACCGATCACGCTGCGTTCGCCACCGAACAGCCGTTGCCAGAGACCATGGCTCAGCATCACCACGTGATCGCGGCCGAGGCTGTCCTCGCCCGGCTGGATCGCGCGGCCCAGCAGCGCCGGGATGCCCATCATCGAGAAATAGCGGCCCGTGACCCTCGAACCCTGCAATCGGACCGGATCGCCGACGCCGGTCAGGTTGGCGTTCCAGTTGGTCTCGACCGCCATCGACGCGAACGACCGCGCGCGCTCCTGATAGTCGCGGAACCCCGGGGCGGAGACAGGTGCCTTGAGATCGTTGAGGGTAGGATAGAAGTGGTTGATCGTCACCAGCCGGCCGGGATCGGGATAGGGCAGCGGCCGGAGGAGGATGGCGTTGACGGCGCTGAAGATGGCCGTGTTGGCGCCGATGCCGAGCGAGAGAGTGACGATGACGATCAGGGCGAAGAGCGGGCTCTTCGCGAGCCGGCGGATGCTGTAGCGGACGTCCTGGAGCAGGGTATCCATGGGACTCTCGCGACGAGGAGGCAAAAGCCAAGCGTCGATCGCCCCTTAGACGCCCGTTTGCCCCGGAAGGTTTCTTCCCCTATTCGATCGGCTCGAGGGCCGCGACGATGGCGGCCCGGCGCGGCTCCAGGAACGGCGGCAGAGCCACGTGATCGCCGAGAGTGGCGGGATCTTCGTCGACGGCAAAGCCGGGGCCGTCGGTGGCGATCTCGAAGAGCACTCCGTTGGGCTCGCGGAAGTAGAGACTCCGGAAATAGTAGCGGTCCACCTCGCCGCTGTTTGGCACGCCGAGCCGGTTGAGCCGGTCGGTCCAGGCGTGGTACTCCTCCTCGTTGGGCGTCCGAAACGCGACGTGATGCACGCCGCCGGCGCCGAGCCGCGACTGGCCCAGCGCCGGCTCGACCGCCACGTGCAGCTCGGCATGCGGCCCGCCCTTCCCCATCTCGTACACCTGCACGGTGCGCGGCGCTCCACCGGACCAGGTGTAGTCGCGAGCGCGGCGCATGTTCGCCACCCGAACGAGCACCGCGTCGGTCGCGTCGAGATCGGGGACGCTCATCACGATGGGCCCGAGTCCGCGCACCTGGTACTCGGCGGGAACCGGGCTCTTCTCCCACGCGCGTGGCTGGTCGCCCTGGCCGCCGTCATCGATCAGCGAGAGGCGCTGTCCCTCGGGGTCCTCGAAGTCGAGCACGAGCCTGCCGTCGCGCTCGAGGACTCCGGAGATGGCCACCTTGGCGGCATGCAGGTGCTTGGCCCACCAGTCGAGCGCGGTTTGTCCATGCACCCGCAGGTGGGTGCGCGTGATGCTGTGCGTGCCGCGGCGCTCGCGCGGCATCTTCCAATCGAAAAAGGTGAGGTCGGTGCCGGGGCTCCCGACGGCGTCGGCATAGAAGAGATGATAGGCGCTCACGTCGTCCTGGTTGACGCTGCGCTTGACCAGCCGCATGCCCAATGTCTGAGTGTAGAAGCGGTAGTTGTCGCGGATGGCGGCGGAGACGGCGGTCAGGTGATGAATGCCGGTGAGATCCATAGGGTTACCTCTTAGACGCGAATGAACTCCGCGATGACGGGATCGGCCCGCAGCGCCGTGAGCGCCGCATCGTCCGGTCGCTCCGGCACGTCCCTCGCGCAATCCACCATGCAGAGAAATCCGAAGGGCATCTCGTCGGCGCGGAACTGATGCCAGGTCAGCGGAGGGATCCTGACCAGATCGTTGACGGCCAGCGGGAGAATCCCGTCGCCGACGAACGCGCGGCCCGGCCCGCGGACGACCATGATCGCATGGGCGTGCTGGTGACGCTCGAGGGACGAGTACCCGCCCGGCTCGATCTCGAAGTAGCGGAGTTGGCAACTGAGTCCGTCTCCGCCGTCGAAGAGCAGCTGGCGGGTGATGCCCGCGAAGTTGGTCCCGTCCGGTTTGTAGGGAGACACCTTGATCCCATCCCAACGGAAGGGCCTGGTCTGTCGCACGTGCACGCTCATGCTACCGATCCCTCCGACGCCTTGGCGACCCTCTCGACCACGCCGCGGGTCCGCTCGAATAGCGCATCACCGGCCTCGTAGAGGCTGCCCCCGATGAGCAGGATGGAGTCCGTTCCGTAGAACTCTAGCAGGTCTTCGACCCTGTCGACGCCGATCCCGCCGGCGGGCACCGGCATGGCAGGCCTGGCCCTGGGATGCGGCGCCCGAAGGGCTCCGGCCAGCTCCCGGCAGGTCTCGAGGCTGAAGCTGAATCGTCCACCCGCGTGAGGAAAGATGACGGCATCGGCGCCGTACCAGCGGAACAGTTTGCCGAAGAGCGCCGCTTCCCTGGCCCGGAGCACGCCCCCGAACGCGGGGTGGGCGAAGATCGGAAGACCGTCCGGCGAGGAGGCCAGCGCGTGCAGCAGCGGCAGGCCGACGAGCATCGGGGAGATCATCACGGCGCGAACGCCGGCATCGCGGGCAAAGGCCAACTGGTCGGCGATGTGATCGGGCGAGCCGATCAGATTGGGGACGTAGAGCGTCTGCCGGCCGGTATCGCGCGCTGCCGAGTCCATCGCCTGGAGGCACGCCTCGACTCTCGCTTCGAAAGGGCAGAAGGCATGGTCAGCCAGGCCGTGATCATCTTTCACGACGTCGAGGCCGGCGCGCGCGAACGTCAGGCAGAGACCCGCCAGCTCGTCCGGTCCGAGCCCCATCGGCTTGAGCGCCGTGGCGAGGAGCGGGCGGCGAGGGGCCCCGGCAAGCGCGCGGAGGCCGGCGATGCCGACGCGAGGCCCCGGCAGCCAGTTGAACGCCTCTTCGGGAAGATCGACATCGGCGAGAACCACGTCAGGCTGCAGGGAGCTGTTGCCGAAGAGCACGTTGAGGAGCTGGGCCGGGTCACGGGCGGCAGTGGCCAGCGGATGGGAGATGACGACCCTGAACTCGTCCGCGCCGGCGGGCTCGATTTGCTCGACTCGACCGAGGATTCGTTCCGCCGCCTGCACATCGCGCAGCGCGGCGCGGGGCAACTCCGCCGTCTGCTCGAGCATCAGCCTCTCGGCGCGCGATTCGACGTCGCCGGCGGCCGCGCGCACGAGATAGGTGACGCGAAGGGAGGGGCCGGCCACCGCTCAGCGGCTGAGCAGGCCGGCGTCGAGCACGAACTGGGCGCCGGTGACATATCGGGAGCGATCGGAGGCGAGAAACAGGACGGCAGCCGCGACATCTTCAGGCTCGACCCATGGCACCGGCAACAGGTTGCCCGCCGATCGCTCCGCGATTTCCGCGGGGGTGAGTCCCTCGAGCTCGGCCAGTCCGTCGTTCATGGGGGTGTTCACTCCGGTCGGGTGAATCGAGTTGACCCGGATCCCGTGCGGAGCCAGCTCGATTGCCCATGACTTCGTGAGGCCGGTGAGCCCCCACTTGGACGCGGCGTAGTGGCTCAAGCGTCCCATCCCCCGCAAGCCGGCAACCGATGAGTTGTTGAGGATCACCCCCGACTTCTGGCGGATCATCACCGGGATCACCCGCCGCGCCACCAGCCAGCTGCCCTTGAGGTTGATGTCGATCATCGCATCCCAGGCCTCCTCGGTCAGCTCGTGGGCGAGGCCGTAGGCGCAGATGCCGGCATTGTTGAAGAGGATGTCGATCCGGCCGAACGCGGCCACCGTCGCCCCCACCGCCGCGGTCACCGCCTTATCGTCCCGCACGTCCGCCACGAACGTCAGACACTCGGTGGGGAGGGCGCGGCACTCCGCCGCCAGGGACTCCAGGTCGGCGGACGATCCCATGGCGTAGCCCGGATACGCCATCGGTCGCGCGACATCGACCGCGGCGATCCTGGCTCCCTCGCGCGCGAGCGCCAGCGCGGACGCGCGGCCCTGGCCGTGGGCTGCGCCGGTGACGAAAGCGACACGCCCCGACAGCTCCCCCATCAGCGCTGCGCCGGCGCCGCGGCCTCGCGGCGGCGAAACGGCTCGAGGTAGTCGTCGAGATCCACCCGCAGCGCATCGTTGAAGATGTTCGTCGCGTACATGAGCGCGCCGAAGGTGGTGAGCAACACGATCTGCTCCGGAGTAAAGTACCGCGAGAGGTCGGCGTAGAGTGCGTCGGAGACGCCGTGCGCGTCGGTGGCGAGCTGGCGGCCGTAGGTCACGACGACCTGGTCGCGCTCGTCGAGCGTGAGCCGGTCGGGGTCCTCCCCGCTCTCGATCAGGATGCGGCGAAAGAAGGTCGAACAGATGAGGCAGTCGGTTTCCGCGGAAATCGCGTGCGCGAAGAGCGTCGTGAGCCGGTCGCCGAGGAAGGGGCGGACGGCGTCGCGAAGGGGATACCATTCCATGAGCGCATGAAAGGCCGGCACCGAGTGCAGCAGCGTGCGCTTCATGTTGGTGATTCGGCCGTGCTCGCGAATATGGGCGTCGTGCGCCGCACGGGTCTCGGCGGGTGCGTCCTCGTAGCGGATCGGGTCGATGCGTGCCATGGCGCGGTCCCGGATGGAGTCCGCTGAAGTCTCGCCCCGATCGGTGAGAGTGGGAAGACCGGAACGTTGCTTGCGGCGCCGAATCCCGCTATCCAACTTACCCGGCGTACGACCATGCGCCTTCGCGCCCTCTTGCGTGTCATCGCTCCGTAACCAACGTCTTGCCGCTGCGGCGTTCCACGAAAGGGCTCATGCCCGCCGTCCACCTGATCGTGCCCCCCGTTCCCACCACTCCGGCGGACGTCGGGACCTCGCGAGGTCGACGCACGCTCCCGGACGACGTGCTCCGGGAAGCATCCCGCCGGCTCAAGATCACGGCGCTGCTGATGGGCGTGATGTGGGTGATCGCGACCCTGCTGGATCACGTTGCGCTCTGGGCCGTCACCCATGGCGATCCGCGATGGCGCCAGCTCAGCGTGGACGACGTGGCGGCCGTGGTGAACGTCACCGCTTCCCTCCTGCTCTACTTCTATATCGGGAGAACGAATCGCAGCCCCAGGTTCATTCTGGATCTGGGGCTGGTGTACATGGTGCTCAGCTCCCTCACGCTCGCCTTGATCATGCACTGGCAGGAGATTCCGTCGAACTATCCGGTATCTCCGATGATCTCCTGGATCGGGGTGATCGTGCTGATGTTCTCGGCCATCGTGCCGAGCACGCCCGGCAAGACCCTCGTCGCCGGCCTCATCGCGGTATCGATGAATCCGCTGTCCATGCTGGTCGCCAGGGCGAGGGGCACCTGGGACTTCGGTCCCGCAAGCAACGTCCTGCTGATGCACTATCCCGATTACCTGGTCATCATCGTGGCGGTGGTGATCTCGCACGTCTTCACGCGCCTCGGACAGCAGGTCGCCAAGGCCCGCGAGCTGGGGAGCTACCAGCTCGGCGAGCTGCTGGGAAAGGGAGGGATGGGAGAGGTCTATCGGGCAACCCATCGCATGCTCGCTCGGCCGGCCGCGATCAAGTTGATCCGGCCCGAGATGATCCATGCTGCCGCCGGCGAGGCGGGACAGATCGCGGTCACCCGGTTCAGGCGCGAGGCCCAGGCGGCAGCGAACCTGCGGTCGCCGCACACGGTGGAGCTGTACGACTTCGGCGTCACGGACGACCACACACTCTATTTCGTGATGGAGCTGCTGGACGGCATGGATCTCGAGACACTGGTGCGTCGCCACGGCCCGGTACCGGCGGGCCGGGTGATTCACATCATGCGCCAGGTGTGCGAGTCGCTGGAGGAGGCGCACGCGTCGGGGCTGGTGCACCGGGACATCAAGCCCGCCAACATTCACGTGGGCCGGCTCGGCCGCCGCCACGACTTCGTCAAGGTGCTCGACTTCGGTCTCGTCAAGTCGTTGGCGGGTGCCAGCAACGAGGATTCGCTGGCCACCGCCGCCGGCCTCACACCGGGAACGCCGGCCTACATGGCGCCGGAGATGGCCAGCGGCGGCACCGTCGATGCACGCGCTGATATCTATGCATTGGGGTGCGTCGCCTACTACCTGCTCACTGGCCACCTGGTGTTCGAGGCGGGCAGCGCGCTCCAGATGATCTCCAGGCACCTGGCAGCGACGCCGGTCCCGCCGTCTGTGCGAGCCGGCCTTCCGATTCCGGCAGGACTGGAACGGCTGGTACTGGACTGTCTCGCGAAGGAGCCGGACGCCCGGCCGCGGAGCGCCGAGGAGCTGTCGCAATCACTGGCGGGCCTCGGCGTAGAGCCCTGGGGCGAGGCGGAGGCGAGCGAGTGGTGGAAGACGGTAGCTCGAGCGAACAGCGATGCTGCAGGCGCTCACGCGGCCTTGCCCTCCTGAGCGCCTGCCCGCTCGGCGAGCGCAATGATCTCCGAGGCGATCGTCTCCACGTGTTCCTCGAGGGCGAAGTGGCCCCCGTCGAGGAGCACGAGCTTCGCGTCCGGCAGGTCGCGGAGATATGCCTCCGCACCCGCGACGGTGAAGAAGGGGTCGTTCTTTCCCCAGACGATCAACGCCGGCGGCTGGTGTTGCCCGAAGTAGGCCTGCCATTCGGGATAGCGCATGAGATTGTTCTGGTAATCGAACAATAGATCCAGCTGGATCCGATCGTTCCCCGCCCTGTCGAGCAGCGCCTGATCGAGCGTCCACGCTTCAGGCGCGAGCCGCTCGGGCCGGGAGGCTCCCTCCGTGTACTGGAATCGGGTGATCTCGGCGGTCAGGAGATTCCGCGCGATCGGCTCGTTCCTGGCTCGGTCGGCCCAGTACGGCCGGATCTCCGCCAGGGCGGCACTGATGCCTTCCACGTGTGCGATCGCATTCTGGATCACGATGCCCCGAATCAGCTCCGGCCGCCGCGCTGCCAGCCGGAAGCCGACTGGGGACCCGTAATCCTGGACGTACAGCGTGATATCATGCAGGCCGAGTCGGTCCACGAATCGCTCGATCACGTCGGAAAGGTGGTCGAACGAGTAGGTGAACGCCTCGGGCGCGGGCGCGTCGCTGAAGCCGAAGCCGGGGTAATCGGGCGCGACGACGTGGAACCGGTCCGCCAGGAGCGGGATCAGGTTCCGGAACATGTGCGAGGACGTGGGAAAGCCGTGCAGCAGTAGGGCCGCGGGCGCCCCGACGGATCCGGCCTCGCGATAGAAGACCCTGACGCCGTCGATCGCCAGAGTGCGGTACGTGGTCATGGTTTGATCTCCACGGCGGGTCACGCCGCGCTCGCGTGAAGCGCCACGACGGGGAAATCGATCTCCGTCTTCGCGGCGCGATTGAAGTAGTTGGTGAGGACGTTGAGGGCGACGTGGCCGATGATCTCGACGATCGCTTCATCGGACAGACCCGCCGCACGAGCCCGGGCGAAGTCCGCGTCGGTTACCCCGCCCCGCGTCTCGACCACGGCGAGGGCAAAGGACAGTGCGGCAGCGCTCTGCACGTCTGAGGCGGTGCCGTGTGCCGCCCGATGCAATTCCTCCGCAGAGAGGCCTGCCTTCGCGCCTAGCGCGGTATGGGCGCTGAGGCAATACTCGCACGCGTTGGCCTCCGCGACGGCGATGGCGATCTGCTCACCGAGCTTCCCGCCGAGCGTGCCCCGACCCAGGCCGGCGCCGAGGCCCAGGTAGCTGGACAGGACGGCCGGCGACTGAGCCATGGTCTTCATCAGGTTGGGCACCACACCCAGACTCTTCTCGATCTGGGTGAACATCTTTCCCACTTCCGCGGGAGCGGACCGGGGATCGACGGGTGGAATGCGCTGCATGGTGGTCTCCTGGTGTAACCGGGGAAAGTGACCGTCTAAATGACAAATAGACGGTAAGACTCGATGTCTTACTTGTCAAGTACTGTTTTGATGGTTAGGATGATTCCATGGAGATGAGATGAACGGCGGCGCGGAGGCGAAATCCGATTTTCTCTTTGTGGCGGAGCGGGCCTGGCTCGACTTCGTGAACACGGAGATGCGGGTTCGAGGAGCGCCCGTCGACCTCCTCTCGAGCTACGGCGATCTGATCCGTTGGCTCGAGCGCGCGGGCCTGATGACGAATGAGGATGCGCGCACCGTGGCGAAGAGGTGGGGAGGGACTGCGGCCGGCGAGGAGGCGCTCCGGCGAGCCCATGAGCTGCGCGCCACCTTGCGGCGACTGGCGGAAAACCTCGCGGCGGGCGGCGAAGTTTCACCCACCGCGATCCGGTCGATCAATGCGGCGCTGCGCCGGCGCCCGGGGTCACCTCAACTGACGCAGCCTGCCCCCGGCGGAACGCTGGAGAAGAGGTTCGTGGGCGCGTTCGAGACCGCGGCGAGCGTCCTGGCTCCGATGGCCGAAGCCGCAGCCGATTCCCTGGCGAGCGACGACGTGTCGCTCGTCCGGCGATGCGCAAACCCGGACTGCGTCCTCGTCTTTCTGGACACGACGAAGAATCATCTCCGTCGCTGGTGCAGCATGGACCTCTGCGGGAGCCGGGCAAAGGCCGCGGCGTATTACGCCCGAACAAAGCGGGGAAGAGTACATGTCGAATCTCCGGATTGACCCCGAGGCCTCGAGCTGGCCGCCACTCCCCTATGAGGAGTGGAAGGACACCCAGGCCACCTTGCACCTGTGGACCCAGATCGTCGGAAAGATTCGGTTGGCGCTGACCCTCTGGACCAATCATTCCTGGCACGTGCCGCTCTACGTGACATCACGAGGGCTCACGACTTCGCCGATTCCCTACGGCACGCGCACCTTCGAGATCATATTCGATTTTCTCGATCACGAGCTTCGAATCGAGACCGGTGAAGGAGCCGTCGAGTTGCTTCGGCTCGCCCCTCGCACGGTCGCCGACTTCTACCACGAGGTCTTCGCGCGACTCAGGGCACTCGGGCTCGACATCGGCATCCGAACGATGCCGAACGAGATCCCCAACGCGATTCCATTCGATGCCGACCGGGAGCATGCCACGTACGACGCCGACCAGGCGACGCGGTTCTGGCGGGTGCTCGTTCAGGCCGACCGGCTGTTCAAGGAGTTTCGATCGCGTTTCGTCGGCAAGGCCAGTCCCGTGCACTTCTTCTGGGGCAGCTTCGATCTCGCCGTCACCCGGTTCTCGGGGCGTCGCGCGCCGCCCCACCCGGGTGGGGTGCCGAACCTGCCGGACTGGGTGGCCCGGGAAGCGTACTCCCACGAAGTGAGCAGTTGTGGATTCTGGCCGGGTGGCGAGGTCTTGCCCGAGCCGGTGTTCTACTCGTACGCGTACCCCGAGCCCGAGGGCTTCAAGACGACACCGGTGCGGCCGGCGGCCGCGCACTACAGCGCCGATCTGAGGGAGTTCGTTCTGGGCTACGACGAAGTCCGGCGATCCAGCTCGCCGGACGCTGCGCTGTTGGAATTCCTGCAAAGCAGCTACGAGGCGGCTGCCGATCATGGCGCGTGGGATCGCTCGGCGCTGGAGCAGCAGCCCCGCAGTTCTTGACCCCTCGAATCTTCGGCATATATTCGGTTTATGGTACCGAACAAATGCCGAACCGAGGGCTCCCATGTCGTCCACTCAACCCGCCATCACCCAGCCTTCCGCCGCCCAGCGCCAGCCTAACCCCGCTACCCTGCTCCTCATACGCCGGTGCCCCGAATGCAACGGGCCGGTGGTCCGCGCCTCCGGCTGCCTCTGCTGCCAGCAGTGCGGATGGGGCCGCTGCGGATGAATTCCGCCCGCAAGCCCGCCGAGCAGTTCGACATGCTCGGCTCCGGTATCGAGGCGCCGGCCGGCTGGGAACTCCTGGACGAGCGCGGTCGCGGCACCCGCTTCCTCTCGCTCCCCGTCCGCTCGGCGCTCAACTCTCCCGCCAGCACGCACATGGACTTCTGGTCCATCAACCCGTACGTCGGGTGCGAGTTCGGCTGCACCTACTGCTACGCCCGCGATACGCATCGCTACACCATGGAGCGGCGCGGGCCAGATGACGCCGAAGCGATGCCCGCCTGGCAGGCGTTCGAGAAACGCATCCTGGTCAAGACCGACATCGTGGAGGTGCTGGCTCGCACGCTCGATCCCGCACGCCTGGCCGGCCACTCGCTCGTCATCGGCACCGCTACCGACTGCTATCAGCCCGCCGAACGGAAGTTCCGCCTCACCCGCGGGATCCTCGAGCTGCTCCTGCACTATCGCGGCCTCTCGATCGGGATCATCACCAAGTCGCCGCTCGTCACCCGCGATCTCGCGTTGCTCCAGCGGCTCGGCGAGCGTCACGAGGTCACCGTCGACATCTCCCTCGCCACCGCCGACGCCCGGCTCGCCCGCCGGCTCGAGCTGCGCTCGCCCGTGCCGGCGGCGCGGCTCAAAGCGCTTCGCCGTCTCACGGAGGGCGGCGTGCGTGCCGGCCTGCTGGTGGCTCCCATCGTCCCGGGCATCACCGACGATCGGCCGGGCCTCTCGAATCTCATGGAAAAAGCGAAGGAGGCGGGCGCCCGCTACGTGGTCGGGTCGGCGCTCCGGCTCGGTCCCGCGGCGCGGCACCGTTTCCTTCCTGTCCTCGCCCGCGAGTTCCCCCATCTCGCCGACCGATACGAGCGGCACTACGCTCGGCGCGAGGGGGTGAGCCCCGCCTACCAGGAGGCGCTGAATCGCCGGCTCCAGGACCTCCAGCGGCTTCACGGATTTCCGGTGGACGAGTGGATGAGCCGGCACCGGCATGCCGAAGGCACGTCACCGAGGGTGCACGAGCAGCCGGCGCTCATCTAGCGCATGCCGCGCTCCGTGCTCTTCATCGATCCGCCCGCCTTCTGCACATCGGTCGAAGGCCTCGTCGCCCCGGCGCTGCGCACCCGGCCCGTCGCGGTGGCGCCGCCCGGCGCCGAGCGCGCCACCATCCTCGCCCTCTCGGCGGAGGCCCGGCTGGCCGGTCTCACCCAGGGCATGCCGGTGCGCCACGCGCTCAAGCTCTGCCCCGACCTGGTGCTGCTGCCACCCAACCCGCACCTCTACGCCCGCGCCTCCCGCGCGCTGCACGAGGTGCTCCAGATCTATGCGCCCGTCATCGAGCCGCGCGGCTACGGCCATGCCTTTCTCGATCTCACCGGTACCGGCCGGCTCTTCGGCCCCGCCGTGGACGTCGCGGCGCGGGTCCAGCGCGAGGTGCGGGAACGGCTGCGGCTGCCGGTCTCGGTCGGCATCGCCGCCAACAAGCTGGTGAGCAAGGCGGCTACCACCGTGGTCAAGCCCGAGCCGCTGCTCGAGGTGCCCGGAGGCGCGGAAGCGAGGTTCCTGGCGCCCCATCCGCTCGACGTGATGCCCGACATGCATCCCCGGATTCGCAGCCGGCTCGACGACTATCAGCTCGAGCTCATCGGCGAGGTGGCGGCCATCGACGAGAGCGCGCTCTGCGCCGTCTTCGGGAGTACGGGACGCACGCTGTGGGCGCGGGCCCATGGCATCGATCCGAGTCCGGTGCTCCCGCCCGAGCGGCGTGCCGAGTTCCATGTCGCCCACACTCTCGCCACCGACACCAACGACCTCGGCGTGCTGCATCCGCTGCTGCGGGTGCTGGGCGAGCGGCTGGGTCGGCGGCTCCGCCAGAGCGGCCTGGTGGCGCGCCGGATCCGGGTCGAGGCCACCTACAACGACTACACCACGGTCGCCCGCACCGTGGCGCTCCACGCTGCCGCGCTCGACACCGAGCTATGGGATGGTGCGCGCCGTGGCTTCACGCAGGCCAATACCCGCCGCCTCGCGGTGCGTGCGGTGTCGCTCACGCTGGATCGGTTGGAAATCGGGGAATCGCAACTCGATCTGTGGGAGGCCGCCACGGAAAGTCATCCGGAGCCTCGTCGAGAGACTCCGGATGACTCGCCTGCCGCCCGCGAGCCCGCCCTGCAGCAGGCCATCGATCGGATCCGACGGCGCTGGGGCGCGCGCGGCGCGATGCGGGGACCCGGCGCCGCGGGCCTCAGCCCTTGCCCGGGCTAGCCTTCTTCGAGCTGTCGGTAGCCGTGCTCGACTCGGGGTGCTCCGCCCTCAGGCCCTTATGGGCGCCGATGGCGGCCTGCGATTCGTGCTGAATCTTCTTCTCGGCGAGTTCCACCCGCTTCTTCTCGCGACTGGCCTTGTCGAGCTCCCGGTCACGCGATGCCTGGAGGCGGTTCAGCGTCGCCAGGTTCCGGTTGATCGCCAGGGTGTCGCGCGGCGTTGCTTTCCGCTGCTTGTCGAGCACCATTCGCTCATCGTGGACGCGGGCGTGGTGAAGGCTGTCGGTGGTCTGGTGAAGACTGGGGGAGCGCGCCATCCTGTCCCGGCCGGGACAGGATGGTCACAAGGTGACGATCACCTTGCCGAAGGTCTCGTTGCTCTCGACCAACAGGTGCGCGTCGGCCAGCTCCTCGACCGGAAAGACGCGCTCCACCACCGGCCGGAGCGGCGCCGCGTGCTCGATCCGCTGATCGAAGAGCGGAATCATGCGCTCGATAAATTCGCGCACGAGCGGAACCCGCTCCTCGTGCCCGCGACTCCGCATCATCGTGCCGATGACCTCGAGCCGGTTGCGCAGGATCGGGCCCAGGTCCGCACTGCTGGCTCTGCCCGCCAGAAAGCCGAGCAGGATGAGCCGGCCGCGCGGCGCCAGCACCGCCAGGTTGTCGG
Organism: uncultured Gemmatimonadales bacterium; assembly: GCA_963722825.1. Classification (GTDB taxonomy): domain Bacteria; phylum Gemmatimonadota; class Gemmatimonadetes; order Gemmatimonadales; family GWC2-71-9; genus CAVVWJ01. Next base: position 141,413 of record CAVROI010000002.1, on the reverse strand, counting down.
CAAAGGCGGGACCGCCGAGGACATCGAGAATCACGTCGACCGGCTCGCCGACTGCATCCCGGAACGAGCCGTGGCTGGTATCGATGCCGTGGTCGAGTCCATACAGCGTCGCGCGCGCCAGCTTTCCCGGGCTGCGCGACGTGCCGAGCACGGTGGCGCCGAGGTGCCGGGCGATCTGCGCCGCCGCAGTGCCGATGCCACTGCCCACCGCGTGGATCAGCACGCGTTCCCCAGCCGCCAGCCTCCCGCGTGTCACCAGCGCATCGTACGCCGTGAGAAATGCCTCCGGAATCGCCGCCGCCTCGGCGTACGATAGTCCCTCCGGAATGGGCAGCGCCTCGTCCTGGTGCACCACCACCATCTCCGCTTGCGCGCCTCCGCCCACGAGGCCCATCACCCGGTCGCCCACCTTCCAGCTCGACACGCCGCGCACCGCTTCGACCTCACCGGCGTACTCGAGACCGGGAATGTCGGCAGGCCACCCGTGCGGTGCGGGATACTGTCCCTGCCGTTGCAGAAGGTCGGCGCGATTGAGCCCGGCCGCGTGGACCCGGACTCTGATGTGGTGGGGACGCACTTCGGGGTTGGGCACGTCGCCGAGGGAGATGACCTCGGGGCCACCGCCTCCGGTGTATATCACTGCTCGCATGGCTCCGCCTGTTCACCGCAGAGGTGCAGAGGGCTCAGAGAAAGAAACATGGAGAAGCTGTTGGCCGTTCTCCGTAGTGACTCAAGAAAGCCGGCGCGACGGCGCACCCGCCTCGGCCACCGGAAGAACGACCTTCAGCCGCCCCTCCAGTTGCTCCATCGTCCCCCCGTGGGCCAGGATGATCCGCTGGGCCAGCGCGACGTTGGCATCGAGCATCGGCGCGGTGCCATGAGTCACGTCAATCGTGATCTCGTTCTTGTCCCGTCCGGCGCTCACGGCCACGCCGCTGCCCGGCAGCGCGTGGCGCACGAGGTGGCGCAGCAGCAAGTCGAGAGCTTCCTGAAGCCGGATGCGGTCTCCGGCAACAGGGGGAAGACCGGGCAGCACGTCGACGGTTACCTTGACGCCGACGCGCTCGCCGTCGGCCTCGAGCTGCGGCCGGAGGGCCTTGAGGAGATCGCCGACCCGCACCCGATCGTGGCGGAAGCTCAAGGCCCCGCGGTCCAGCTCCGCGATCTCCCGCAGGCGCGCCAGCTCGACGCCGGCGGCCTCGGCCGCGGCGCGCGCGGCGGCGAGCATCTCTTCCTGGTTCTCGTTCAGCTGCCCGAAGTGATTCTCCAGGAGGATGTGGATCGGCATGCGCACCTCGTCGAGCTGGCGTGCCACCGCCGAGGCTCCTTCGGCGAGCAGGGCGGCGTACTCCTGAACTCGCTCGCTCGCCGCCGCCTCCCGCTCCCGCCTCTCCGCCTCCGCCACCGACACCGCGCCGCTCAATCGGTCCACTACCCGCTCGATGGAGTCGATCTCGTCGTGCGATCCTCCCGCGCGCGGGAGCGCTGCATTCCGGACAGCCGTCAGCGGCGAGACGGTCGCGGCACCCGCGGCGATTCGGTGCCCGGCCAGGCGCTCGATTCGCCGCGCGACGTAGCGGGTGTTCTGCCAGGCGATGGCCAGCGACAGGAGCGCGCCCGCGGCCGTGACGACGATCAGCCACTGCGGCGCCGAGCGATCCACCCGCCCCCAGTACGCGAGCGCGGCCACGGTGAAGAGCCCGACGATGGCCGGCACCACCGCGAGGAAGAGTCGTTGTCCCACCCTCATGGCTCGTCCTTCTCCCGCTCGAGCGAGACGACGAGGACGTCGATCCCGTCGCGGTTGTTGGCCAGGCGATCGATGACCGGCCCGCGCCTCATCCTCCGCCACCAGGAGAGTCGCGACTGGCCGACGATGATCAGCGTCACTTTCTTCTCACGTGCGAACCTGAGGAGCGCGTCCGCGATGTCCTCCGACTGGATCTTCTCGACCTCCGCGCCCATGGCCTGCGCACGCTGGATGTTTTCCACCAGCTTCCGTTGCACCGTGGCGTCGATTCGCGTCGGACTCTCTTCCGGCGTCTGCACGTACACGCAGTACCAGTCCGGATTGAGCCGCCCCGCGATCCGACTCGCCTTCCGGAGCAGGCGAGCGGTGTACTCGGGATTGCTGCTCATGCCCACGAGCACGCGGTCCACCGTGCGGCGCGCCGCCGGCGAGACCTCGCGTGCCACGATGGCCTCGCGCGTGCGGTCCACCGAGCTGGCGACTTCGCGGAGCGCCAGCTCTCTGAGCGTGGTCAGATTCTCCTCGGTGAAGAAGCTGTTGAGGGCGGTCGGAACCCTCTCTGCCGCGTAGATCTTGCCCTCGAGCAGCCGCTGGCGCAGATCCTCCGCCGAGATGTCCAGGTTGATCACCTGGTCGGCCATGCCCACCACCCAATCGGGCACGGTCTCGCGGACGGTGACGCCCAGCGTCTCCTGAATGACGTCGTTGAGCGACTCGAGGTGCTGAACGTTGACCGCGGAGACGACGCTGATCCCCTCGTCCAGGAGGACGATCACGTCCTCCCATCGCTTGCCGCGGCCGGCGCCGGGCACGTTGGTGTGCGCCAGCTCGTCCACGACGACCACCTGAGGACGGCGAGCGATGATCGCGTCCACATCCATCTCCTCCAGCACCACGCCGCGATACTCGATGCGCTTGCGGGGCACCACCTCGAGGTCGCGGACCTGCGCCGCCGTCTCGGCCCGGCCGTGCGTCTCCACGAACCCGACCACGATGTCCACGCCACGCTCCCGGAGCGCGTGCGCCTCGTTCAGCATCCGGTAAGTCTTCCCCGTTCCCGCCGCGGACCCGATGTAGACCTTGAGCTTCCCCCGGTCCCTCGTCCGCACGAGATCGGCAAAGGAAGGCTCTGCTTCGCGGTCGGCGGGAAGGGTCATGCCGAAGAAGTTACGGCGAGCGCCGTCGAAGTGAAAATCGACCCTCCTGGTCGATGCCGGTACGCCGGTGAGCCATCCATTCGCCCGTCACTTGGGATCCCTGCCACGTCCCGCGCAACACGATCGGCTCGCCGGAGACAGGATCGAGCACCAACCGCACCGAATCTCCGGCGGACGACCCGGCGGCCATGGGCACCGCCGTTCGAGGGTTGACGTCGGGGACGAGACGATCCAGCCGCAGGTTGTGGGTTCCCACCTGCTGGGGGACACTGCCGAAGCTCGGCACCCGGGTGCCGGCTCGGTTGGGAACGAAGGCCAGCGTCCCTCGCGCGACCGTCGTGTCTTTCAACCCTTCTCGCCCGAATGTCCCCGGAACGCGCACGAGCACGATCTCCCATTCGCCGTTCAACCTCCCGTCGATGGCACCGGCGCCCTTTCCGCCGCCACCGCAGGCGGCGAGCAGGGCGATCAATACGATCGAATGCGCGTGGGGCATGATGACGACTCTCTCACCGCGCGGCATTGGCGGGATGCAGCGGGAGCGCGGTGTCGAGGGCGAGGTTCAGCAGGAGCACGTTGACGCGCGGCTCGCCGAAGAAGCCGAACTCCCGGCCCTCAGTGTGGCGGGCCACGATGTCCCGGACCGCCGCTTCGGTCGCGCCGCGCGCACTTGCGACCCGGGCAACCTGCAGCTCGGCATTGGCCGGCGAGATGTGCGGATCGAGCCCGGAGGCGGAGCGCGTCACCATGTCGGCGGGGATCTTTCCCTTCACCGCGCCATCCTGCTCCATCACCTCCGCGACGGAGCCGGCCAGGAGCGTGTCAGCCAGCTTCAGGTCAGTAGGACCCTTGTTGGTGCCGGCGCTCGCCGCGGCGTCGTAGCCGTTACCGGCCGCGGACGGCCGCGGATGGAAATACCAGGCCTTGGTAAACCCCTGGGCGATCAGCTCGCTGCCGACTACTCGGCCGTTCACGGTGACCAGCGAGCCGTTGGCCTGCCTCGGAAAGAGCACCTGCGCGAGTACCGTCACCAGCCCGGGGTAGACGGCGCCGGTGAGCAGGCAGAGCACCAGGGTGAGCAGGATCGCGGGGCGAATCTGGTTCTTGATCATGTTCATACGAGTCTCAGAAGCACGAGCGCCATGTCGACCAGCTTGATGCCGGCGAACGGCACGATCAGTCCCCCGACGCCATACACCACCAGGTTGCGGCGGAGGATGGCCTCCGCACCGCGCGGGCGATAATGGACGCCACGCAGTGCGAGCGGTATGAGCGCGACGATGATGAGCGCGTTGAAGATCACGCTGGCGAGAATCGCGCTCTGCGGTGAGTGCAGCCGCATGATGTTGAGCGTCTGCAGCTCGGGATAGGTCGCCACGAACATCGCCGGGATGATGGCGAAGTACTTGGCGACGTCATTGGCGATCGAGAACGTGGTGAGCGAGCCGCGCGTCATGAGCAGCTGCTTCCCGATCTCGACGATCTCGATGAGCTTGGTCGGGTTCGAGTCGAGGTCGACCATGTTGCCGGCCTCGCGCGCCGCCTGCGTGCCGCTGTTCATCGCCACGCCGACGTCCGCCTGTGCGAGCGCCGGCGCGTCGTTGGTGCCGTCTCCCGTCATCGCCACGAGCCGGCCGCCCTGCTGCTCCCTCCGGATCAGCGCCAGCTTGTCCTCGGGCCTGGCTTCCGCCAGGAAGTCGTCGACCCCGGCTTCCTGGGCAATCGCCGCGGCGGTGAGGGGATTGTCGCCGGTGATCATGATGGTACGGATGCCCATCGCGCGGAGCCGGTCGAACCGCTCCCGCATCCCGCCTTTTACGATGTCCTTGAGATGGACCGCGCCGAGCACCCGGGTGTTCCCATTGTCCCGCGCGGCCACCACGAGCGGCGTGCCGCCCACGCGGGCGATCCGCTCGACGATGCCGCCGATCTCGTTGGGGATCCGGCCGTCGCCCTCGCGCACCCAGGCGGCAATCGCATCGCCGGCGCCCTTCCGCAGCTTCACGTGGCCCATGTCCACCCCGCTCATGCGGGTGGACGCCGAGAACGGGACAAAGGACATGTGCTCGTGCTCCGGGGTCTCGGCGACCGGCCGGCCGCGCAGATTGAACATCTCCTTGGCCAGCACGACGATACTGCGGCCCTCCGGGGTCTCGTCCGGCAGCGACGCGAGCTGGGCATGGTCGGCGAGCTCGTGGACCGATACACCAGGCACCGGGATGAATTCGACGGCCTGCCGGTTGCCGAGCGTGATGGTGCCGGTCTTGTCGAGGAGCAGCGTGTTCACATCCCCCGCCGCCTCGACCGACCGTCCGCTGGTGGCGATCACGTTTTGCTGAATCATCCGGTCCATGCCCGCGATGCCGATCGCCGACAGCAGTCCGCCGATCGTCGTGGGAATGAGGCAGACGAGGAGCGCGATCAGAATCGGGATCGGGACGGGCCCGCCGGAATAGATGGCGAACGGCTGAAGCGTCGCCACGGCGAGCAGGAAGATCACCGTCAGCCCCGACAGGAGGATCGTGAGCGCGATTTCGTTCGGGGTCTTCTGGCGCTTGGCGCCTTCGACCAGGGCAATCATCCGGTCGAGGAAGCTCTCGCCGGGATTGGCGGTGATGCGGACGACGAGGAAATCCGACAGTACCTTGGTGCCGCCGGTCACCGCCGAGCGGTCGCCGCCCGACTCCCGGATGACCGGCGCCGACTCGCCCGTGATGGCCGACTCGTCGACCGACGCCACGCCGTCCGCGACGTCTCCATCCCCCGGAATGATGTCTCCCGGCAGGCACAGGACGCAGTCGCCTGCTCGCAGCTCGGTGGCGGACACCTCGGCGAAGCGCGTGCGATCCGTTGCGTCGGCCAGCCGCTTGGCCACCGTGGTGCGCCGGCTCATTCTGAGCGCATCGGCCTGCGCCTTTCCGCGACCCTCCGCCATCCCCTCGGCGAAGTTGGCGAACAGCACCGTGAACCAGAGCCACAGCGCGATTTGCAGCGTGAAGCCGATACCGCCCCGCCCCGTGGCCAGGTCGCGCAGCAGCACCAGGGTCGTGAAGACGCTCCCGAGCAGGACAACGAACATCACCGGGTTGCGGACCATGTGCCGCGGTCCGAGCTTCAGCACCGCATCGCGCAGGGCGCGCCGGACGATCGGCGGATCAAAGAGCGGTCGCCTGGTGACGGCCATGCTAGAAGAGCCTCCCTGCGCTCATCAGCAGGTGTTCGACGATCGGTCCCAGCGCCAGCACCGGGAAGAAGGTGAGCGCGCCCACGATCAGGATGACGGAGACGAGGAGGGCGACGAAAAGCGGAGTCGTGACCGGAAACGTCCCGGCCGACTCGGGTGAGAGACGTTTGTCGGCAAGGAAGCCACCGAGCGCGAGCGCCGGTACCATCATGGCGAACCTGCCGATGAGCGTGTTGAGCCCGAGAAGCGTGTTGTAGTAGTACGTCGAGCCGGTGAGGCCGGCGAAGGCGCTCCCGTTGTTGGCGCCGGTCGAGGTGAATGCGTAGAGGATCTCCGAGAGACCGTGGGGTCCGGAGTTGTTGAGGCCCGCAAGGCCGGGCGTCAGTAGCACCGACGCCGCGGTCGGCAGGAGGATCGCCGCCGGAAAGATCAGCACGTACAGCATCACGACCTGCACCTCGCGGGCCTGGATCTTCTTGCCGAGATATTCCGGCGTGCGGCCGACCATCAGCCCGGCGATGAAGACCGTGAGCACGGCCATGACGATCATGCCGTACAAGCCCGAGCCGACTCCACCGAAGACCACTTCACCCAGCTGCATGTTGACGATCGGCACGAGACCGCCCAGCGGCGTGTACGAGTCGTGCATCGAGTTGACGGAGCCGTTCGAGGCGTCCGTCGTGGCGACCGCCCACAGCGCGGAATTCGCGACGCCGAAGCGGACCTCCTTCCCTTCCATGTTGCCGCCCGGATTCACCGCGGTCGTGGCAAGGTCGACGCCGCGGGCCTCGTGTATCGGGTTGCCCCGAGCCTCCGCCCAGTACGTCCCGACCGTTCCGCCGAAGAAGAGCAGGAACATCGCGGCCCAAACCGCCCAGCCATGCGCCTCCTTCCTGACCATCCGCCCGAAGGTCCACGTCAGCGCCGAGGAGACTGCCAGAATCGAGAGGACCTCGAGGAAGTTCGACCAGGGAGTGGGGTTCTCGAAGGGATGGGCGGAATTCATGCTGAAGAAGCCGCCGCCGTTGGTACCGACTTGCTTGATGGCGATCTGGCTCGCCGCGGGCCCCATGGCGATCACCTGCTTGGCACCTTCGAGCGTCGTCACTTCGACATAGGGCTTGAAGTTCTGGATCACGCCCTGCTGGACGAGCAGCAGCGCCAGGATCAACGACAGGGGAAGCAGGATGTAGAGCGTGCCGCGCACCAGGTCGACCCAGAAGTTCCCGATGCGTCCTTTCGCCTCGCTGCCTTTCCGCGCGATGCCCCGGATCATCCCGATGACAACCGCCATGCCCGCGGCGGCGGAGATGAAGTTGTGAAACGCGAGCTGGGTCGTCTGCGAGAAGTACGACATCACCATCTCGCCGCCATACGATTGCCAGTTCGTGTTGGTCGTAAATGACGCCGCCGTCTCGAACGCCTGCCGGTCAGTCACCGCCGGCATGTGGGCCGGATTGAGCGGGAGCACCGCCTGAAGCCGCAAGGCCACGTAGGTCAGCACCATCGAGACGGCGCTGAAGAGCAGCAGCCCCGCGCCGTAGCGCGTCCAGTGCTGGTCCTCTGCAGGATCGATTCCCGCAACACGGTAGATGACTCGCTCGGCAGGGCGCAGCCAGCTCATCGAGCCGTCGTAGACGCGCACCATGTACCACCCGAGCGGCTTGGTGAGAGCGAGCAGCACCAGGCAGTACACCACGATTTGCAACCACCCGTTGGCGGTCATGTCAAAACTTGTCCGGGCGCAACAGCGTGTACATGAGGTAGACCAGGGTGCCTGCGGCCGCGGTGCAGGCGATCAGGCTTTCACCGCTCATCGGGCGGGCCCTCCATGTCGACCCGTCGCCCGAGCGCTTCGCAGGCCCGGACATAGCCGAGCATCAGGGCGAAGAACACGAGCGTTCCGACCAGGTACATCACGTCGAGCATCCGCCTCTCCCATCGTGAGTCGCCATCGCGCATGCGATGGCCCGAAACGAGAGGCAGAGTACCACCCGGCCCGTGAAGAACGCACAAAGGCGAAGGCTGGTGGCGCTAAGATTTCGTGAAAGTCAGCCGAGGGTGGCGGGAAGCTCGGCGGTGGGGAGGTCTGCGGCGGGAAGCGTGAGGGTAAAGGTGCTGCCGCCGCCGGTCCGCGGAGCGTAGGTCAGCGAGCCGCGCTGCAGCTCGGCGAGCCGGCGGGAAATCGCAAGGCCGAGACCGGTCCCTCGGACGTCCGGCGCGGTGGCGGCCGGCCGGTAGAAGGGCTCGAAGATCCGTTCGCGTTCTTCCTCCGCCACGCCCGGGCCGCGATCGCTCACGGCAAACCGGAGCTCCTCACCGAGCCGGGTTACGGTGAGCTCGATCGGGGCCGGGACCGGAGAGTACTTGTGTGCGTTCTCCACGAGGTTGACCAGAATCCGGAGCGCATGGACGAAGTCGAACCGGCCCACGAGCAGGGTGCCGCCCTCGTCGAGGAAGACCTTGAGCTCCCGGCCTCCGAGGACGCCCGAGACGCGCTGCATGAGCGCCCCGACGACATCGTCCACCGGATTCAGCTCGATCGAGATCGGCAGGGCGCCGCCCTGTATCCGGGAGAGATCGAGCAGGTCGGCCACCAGGCGATTGAGCCGATCGGCCTCCTCTTCGATGATGATCGCCCGATCGTCGATCCTGGAAAGGTCATGCGCGAGTGCCTTGATCGTGGTGAGCGGTGTGCGGAGATCGTGCGAGACGGACGCGATGAGCGCGTCCTTGAGACGGTCCGCCTCGCGCAACACTTCGGCCCGGTCCGCCTCTGCCGTGAGACGCGTGCGCTCGACACCGAGGGCGGCATAATAGGTCAGCGCGGCGAGAAAGCTCCACTGCGCGGGCGTGAAAACGATGGGATGGCCTCGCCCGACCTCCAGGACCCCGACCGTCCGGTCGCGCACGCGGAGCGGCAGGAAGATCTCGTGCGCTTCCTCGAGACGCCCGGGGTCGAGCTGAGATGTTTCGGACAGACGGATCGTCCCGTCCGCCTGGCGCACGGCCACGTTGCCCGTCTCGACAACCCAGGTGACCAGCGGATCGCTCGCGGGTCCCTCGTCCGGGTGAACATGGATTCTGCAGACCTCCAGATCGAGGGTCGATCGAATGACGCTCGCGATGGCGGTGAGCGCCTCCTCGGCCCGAGCCACGTTGAGTGTCTCCGCGCCGAGCGTGGCGAAGCGGTCGACCTCCGCCGCGCGCCGCTCGGCGACGTCGGCCTGAACCTGAAGCCGGTGCAGCATCTGGGCGGCTACCGCGCTCACCACGAGAAAGGTGAGGAGCACCAGCCAGTCCAGCGGATCGGCGATGGCGAACGTGCCGTAGGGATGGAGGAAGAAGAAATTGAAGAGGAGAAAGGCGACGGTGGCGAGCGTCAGGCCGAGGCGCCGCCCGCCGTGGAGCGTCGCCGCGAGGACGACGAGCAGGTAGAGCAGCGCGACATGCGCCTTGTCGACACGTCCGCGGAAGGAGACCAGGAGCAGCGTGAGCCCGGCAAGCACGCCGGCCCAGACCAGCCAGGGCCGCCAACCTATGCGCTGCCGCCCTATGCCCGTACGCCCCCCGCCTCCGCGGCAGTGACGAAGCGATAGCCGACGCCCGGCTCGGTGAGGATGTAACGCGGGCGAAGCGTGTCGGCCTCGATCTTCCGGCGCAGATGCGCCACGTACACCCGCAGATACTGCTGCGCGTCGCCGAACTTCCGGCCGCTCCATACCTTGGTGAAGAGGTGCTGGTGGGTCAGGGTTCGCCCGGCGTTCGTCATCAGGACGCGGAGCAGCTCCCACTCGATCGGCGTCAGGTGCACCGTCTCGCCGGCTCGGGTCAGCGCGCGGGCGCCGACATCGAGGACGAGCTCACCGATTTCGACGCGTGTCTCCCCGGAGCGGTCCGTGCGCTGCGTTCGCCGAAGGAGCGCGCGCGCCCGCGCCTGCAGCTCGATGGTACTGAATGGCTTGGTGACGTAGTCGTCGGCGCCGGCATCGAGCAGCGCCACCTTCTCTTCGTCGGAGTGGCGGGCCGAGAGGACCAGGATGGGCGCGACCGACCACTTGCGGATCTCTCGGCACACCTCGGCGCCGACGATGTCCGGGAGGCCAAGATCGAGGACGATGAGATCGGGATGCTCCGCCGCGGCGAGGTCGATCCCCTGGGCACCGGTGGCCGCCTCGAGGACGCGGGTCGCGTTGTCTTTGAAGGCGTTCCGGACGACGCGACGGATCTGGGGTTCGTCGTCGATCACGAGCAGCGTCTGCGGCATGGGTCGGCAACGTAGCCCGCCCGACCGCTTCTTGACCATCCCACCCCGGCTGGTATATTGAATTGGAGGGACCGAATAAACACCGAAAGCCATTACCACAGAGGCACGGAGGGGCACGGAGAACAACAACAAAAGAAAAGACAAATAATTGTGTTACCTGCGGACGCACTCTGTGTCCTCTGTGCCTCTGTGGTACAACGGCCGGTGATTCCCGTGGAGCAAACATGGGGTGGCCTTTACCACTGGTTGTTGTTCTCCGCGGTCTCTGTGGCCTCTGCGGTGAATCATGGTGGGTGAATCCTGCGGTGAATCAGGGGTAAGGAGCCCGAATGGCCAACACCTACTGCGATTTCGCCTCCGGCCACGAATGGCATGGTCCCTACCATGATCGAGAGTACGGCTTCCCCCTCGAGGACGATGCCGACCTCTTCGAGCGTCTCGTGCTCGAGATCAACCAGGCCGGCCTCTCCTGGCTCACCATCCTCAAGAAGCGCGATGCCTTTCGCCGAGCCTATGGTGGGTTCGATCCCGAGGTGGTGGCGGGCTATGGTGCGCGCGACCGCCGCCGGCTGCTGGCCGACGCCGGCATCATCCGCAACCAGCTCAAGGTGGACGCCGCCATTGCCAATGCGAAACGCCTTCTCGAGCTGCGGACGTCCCACGGCTCCTTTGCCGGCTGGCTGGCAGCACATCATCCTCTGAGCAAGGAGGAGTGGGTGAAGCTCTTCAAGCAAACCTTCCGGTTCACCGGCGGCGAGATCGTGGGGGAATTCCTGATGAGCATCGGATACCTCGAGGGCGCGCACGACAAGAGCTGTCCGGTCTATCAGCGCATTCTCCGCCGGCGGCCGCCCTGGGCGCGCAAGGGCGTCGCATCCCGGAGGGCGAAATGAGCCGCCGAGTTCCCGGCCCGGCGGGCAAGCTCGCCGTAGACGACGGAGGGACGGGGGCGCCGGTGGTCTTCGTGCATTCGCTCGCGGGCACCGGCATGCACTGGTCGGCCCAGCTCGACCATCTGCGTCCATCTCGACGGGCGGTGGCGTTCGATCTCCGTGGCCACGGCGGCTCCGAGCCGCCCAGGAACGTCGATTACGCTATCACCTCGGTCGCTGGTGACGTCGGAGCGGTGGTCGACGCGCTCGGACTCGATCGCTTCGCGCTGGTGGGCCACAGCTTCGGCGGCGGCGTGGCGCTGGCGTACGCCGGCGCCCGTCCCGAGCGGGTCGATCGCCTCCTCCTGCTCGACTCCATCGCCGACGGGACGCAGATACCGGTCGAGGCAATGCAACCGCTTCTCGATGGGCTCGAGTCTCCGGCGTACCGGGAGACGATCGAAGGCTATTGGGACACGATCACCGGGCCCAACGTGGCGGTGCGCGAACGGCTGATGCGGGATCTGCGCGCCACGCCGCGCGAGACGGTCGTCGAGGGGCTGAAGGCGACGCTGCGATTCGATCCGAAACCCGCCCTCGCGGTTTTCCGCGGACCGGCGCTGGCGGTCGTCACGCCGTCGAACGACTACCCGTTCAGCATTCACCGTCTGAAGGGTGGGCCGCCGCATCGGGTGATCGAGGGAACGGGCCACTGGATTCAGCTCGATCAGCCGGCCGAGGTCAACCGGATCCTGGAGCAGTTCCTGGAGATGGAGAAGAGAGAAAAGAGAAGGGAGAAGGGGGATTAGTCTCTGTCCTTTCACCCTTCATCTTTCACCCTTCACCTTTCACCTCCCCAAATTGTTCACCCACCTCCACGTCCACACCCATTTCTCCTTCGGGATCGGCGCCTCCAGCCCGGAGACGCTCGCGGAGGCAGCGGCCAAGCGTGACTTCCGGGCGCTCGCCTGCACCGACACGAACGGGGTCTACGGTGTCATCGAGTTCCAGCGTGCGTGCGAGGCCGCCGGCGTCCGTCCCATCCTCGGCGCGCATCTCGTTACCGACGACGAGGAGACCCTCGCCATCGCCACCGACGAGCGCGGGTGGGCCGCGTTGTGCCGGGCGATCACGCGGATTCACTGGGATGGAAAGGACGCAGAGGACGCAGAGAGTGGAAACAGCGAAGCCCGGGTGGGCATGCTGGCGGAGGAGGGCGCGCAAGGGGTGGGGAGGAGTGGGAGTCAGGCGCGTCCCGACGGAGTCGGTATGCCCACCCGGGCTGAGCGACAACAAACGCATACCCTGTCAAGCCACCTGGCCAACGACCGCGACGGCCTCGTCCTCCTCTCGTCCGACACCGCCTTCCTCGAGCGCGTCCTCCGCCGGAGCGGTCCCCGCGACCTCTACGCCGAGCTGAGGCCGGGCAAGGAGCGCCACGCGGTGGTCGCCGAATCGCGTCGGCTCGGCCTTCCTGCCGCGGTCACCGCCGGCGTGGTCATGGCACACCCGGAAGACTGGTCGCGCCATCGGCTTCTCCGCGCCATTCATCTCAACACCACACTGTCCGCGCTCGAGCAGCGGGTGGCGGCCCATGACGCCACCGCCCGCCTCTCCCCTCGCGACGCCTGGCTCCGCCCGACCGCGGACATCGCGCGCGCCTTCCCCGACTGTCCCGAGGCAGTGCACGCCGCGGCAGAGATCGCCGAGCGGTGCGAGTACCGGATCCCCATCGGCCGGGTGGTGGCGCCTCGCTTCGCCGATGCGCGCGATGCCTTCGAGCGGCTCCAAGCGCTCGCCTATGCGGGCGCCGAACGGCGGTACGGCACCGTCGCGCCGGTGACGCGCGAGCGGCTGGAGCGCGAGCTCGGCATCATCCGAGCCAAGGGGTTTGCCGATTACTTCCTCGTCGTCCAGGACATCGTCAGGCACGCGCCCACCCATTGTGGCCGCGGCTCGGTGGCCAACTCCATGGTGAGCTACTGTCTCGGGATCACCCACGTGGAGCCGCTCGGCGCGGGGCTCCTCTTCGAGCGCTTTCTCAATCCCGAGCGCCGGGACCCGCCCGACATCGATCTCGATTTCCCGTGGGACGAGCGCGACGCGGTGCTGGGCTACGTCTTCCGCCACTATCCCCATCCCCAGGCGGCGATGGTCGCCAACCACAACACTTTCCGCCTGCGCGGCGCACTGCGCGAAGTGGCCAAGGTGCACGGCCGCCCCGCCGGTGAAATTCGCGAGGTCACCCGCCGGATCCCCTGGTACGACGAGGAGCCGCTCGATCAGCTCCTCGCCTCGCATCCCAATTTTCAGGCGCTGGACCTTCCCGCCGGCTGGCGGGAGCTGGCTCGGCAGGCCGAGCCGCTGGTAGGCATTCCGCGGCACCTCTCGGTCCATCCGGGAGGTGTGGTCATCGTCCCGACGGCGCTCACCGACTACGTGCCCACCGAGCCGGCGGTCAAGACGCTCGATGGCTTCCCCGATCTCACCGTTCCGGTGATCCAGTTCGAGAAGGACGGCGCGGAGGATGCGGGACTGGTCAAGATCGACCTGCTGGGCAATCGCTCCCTCGCCGTGATCCGCGATGCCATCGCGGCGGTGCAGGCACACACCGGCCGGCTGATCGACTACACCTCGAGCGACCCGAGCGACGACGAGGCCACCAAGGCGCTCTTCCGCACCGGCCGAACGATGGGCGTCTTCTACACCGAGTCGCCCGCCTCCCGCGCCCTCTGCGCCAAGAGTCGCGCCGACACGTTCGAGCTGCTGGTGCTCAATACCAGTATCATCCGCCCCGCCTCCAACCGCTTCATCCGCACGTACCTCGAGCGACTGCACGGCGCACCCTACGAGCCGCTTCACCCGGTGCTGCGCGATACGCTGGCCGACACCTTCGGCGTGATGGTGTATCAGGAAGACGTCGTCAACGTCTGCGCCACGTTCGCGGGCATGTCGCTCGCGACTGCCGACGGGCTCCGGAAATCGCTCTCGAAGAAGCGGCCCGCCAAGCAGCTCGCCGGTTACGCCGAGGAGTTCTTCACCGGCGCCCTCGCGCTGGGGCGCGATGTGGAGACGGTCAAGCGGGTGTGGGAGATGATCATGTCGTTCGCGGGCTACAGCTTCTGCAAGGGCCACTCGGCATCCTACATCCAGGTGGCGCAACACTCCTGCTATCTCCGCGCGCACTATCCGGCCGAGTTCATGGCGGCGGTGCTGGCTAACGGTGGGGGCTTCTATCACCCATTCGCCTACGTCGCCGAAGCGATGCGCATGGGGCTGGTCGTGCTTCCACCCGACGTGAATGCGAGCGAGTTCCGCTGCACCGGGCGCGACGGCACGCTCCGGATCGGTCTCCAGTTCGTGAAGGAGCTCTCGGCGGACGGCGCGACGCGGCTGCTGGTGGCAAGAGAAGACGCAGAGGACGCAGAAGACGCAAAGGACGGCACGCTACCGCCTCCTCCTCTGCGCCCTCTGCGCCCTTTCATCTCCCTCTCCGACCTGCGCGAGCGCACCGGACTCGCCCCATCGGACCTCCGCGCCCTCATCAAGGTCGGCGCGCTCGATTCGATCGCGGGCGACTGGACCCGGCCGATGATGCTCTGGATGGTTGATTCTAAGGATGGGAAGGACGGAAAGGACGCAGGTTCTCTGCTCTCCATTTCCTCGTCCTCTGCGTCCTCTGCGTCCTCTTCGTCAGTCCCTCGCCTCAAGGCCTATCCGCTCGAGCGGCGGCGGCAGGAGGAGTACGCCGCGCTCGGCTTCATCACGGACGAGCACCCGATGCGGCTCCACGCCGAGTCGCTGGCCCGCTTCCGGCTCTGCCCCAGCACCGAGCTCCATCGCCACGTCGGCGAGCACGTTCTCGCCGCCGGCATGCTCACGACGGCCAAGCCGGTGCATACGCTGAAGGACGAGCCGATGCAGTTCGCGACCTTCGACGACGGAGAGGGACTGATCGAGACCGTGCTCTTTCCGCAGGTCTTTCACGATCGCGGTCACGTGCTCTTCGATCAGGGGCCGTTCATCTTCCGGGGCAAGGTGGAGGAGGAGTTCGGGTCGGTGACGCTCACCATTACCCAGTTGGATCGGTTGGAGCGGATGCTGGCGAAGATGACGGCTCGGACTTCCCGAGGAGGGTCATGAGCACGACCTTCGTGTAGCTTTAGGCGATCCGCCACCCTCACCGAATCGACCGATGAGCTCATTCGCCTTCCTTCCCTGCCTCCTCCTCCTCACCGCGACACTGGCCTGTTCGGATCCTGCGGGCATCCAATCGCCGCCCGAAGGACCGGCCATCGTCCGCCTCGCCGAGGTGGCATCGGGTCTGACCATGCCGCTGTATCTCACCGCGCCTACTGGGGACTCCGAGAGGCTCTTCATCGTGGAACAGGGCGGGACTATTCGGATCGTGAAGAGCGGAACGCTGTTGCCCGACGCCTTCCTCGACATCAGCAGCCTCATCTCCGCCGGAGGCGAGCGCGGCCTGCTCGGACTGGCGTTCGCTCCCGATTACGCCACCAGCGGGCGCTTCGCGGTGCACTACACCGACGTGGCGGGGAATACCCGCGTCTCCACGTTCGTCCGGTCGGCGGAAGACCCTGACCGCGCGGATCCGGCCTCGGAGCAACTCGTTCTCGCCGCCGAGCAGCCGTTCGAAAATCACAACGGCGGCCAGCTCCTCTTCGGGCCCGACGGCTACCTCTATCTCGGCCTGGGCGACGGCGGATCGGGCGGCGATCCACTGGGTAACGGCCAGAATCTGACGGAACCGCTCGGCTCCATTCTGCGCCTGGACATCGGCGCGGCCCCGTACGCCGTTCCGCCTGACAATCCCTTCGCCGGGCGCACAGACGTCCGCCCCGAGATCTGGAGTTACGGGCTTCGCAATCCCTGGCGGTTCAGCTTCGACCGGCTCAACGGTGACCTCTACATCGGCGATGTCGGTCAGAGTGCGTGGGAAGAGATCGATGTCGCGCTGGCGGCTCAAGGCGCGGGGAAGGCGGCGAACTTCGGCTGGAATATCATGGAGGGCAAGCACTGTTACGGTGACGCCGCCTGCGCGCAGACCGGCCTCACGCTTCCGGTACTCGAGTATGATCATGGCCAGGGCTGCTCGGTCACCGGCGGATACGTGTATCGCGGCTCGGCCATACCAGGCATCCAGGGGCAGTACTTCTACGCCGACTACTGCGGCGGCTGGGTCCGGAGTCTCCGATATCAGGCAGGCGCGGCGGTAGACGAATTCCAATGGCCCGCCCTGGCGCCGGGCGGCCCGGTCACCAGCTTTGGCGAGGATGCGGCGGGCGAGCTCTACGTGTTGAGCGCCGATGGCCGGGTGTTCCGCTTCGTCCCCACGTGATCGATCCGAGCGACTTAAAGGTTCTGGCGGCCCGGATTCCCGCGAGCGTCCGGTTCGGGGCCTCCTCATGGAACTACCCGGGTTGGCGGGGCCTGGTGTATCACCGCGACTACGAGGGCACGGGCGCGTCGGCCAGAATGCTGGAGGAATACGCCGCGTTTCCGCTCTTCCGGACGGTCGGTATTGACTCCAGTTTCTATGCTCCGCCGGACGAGCGGGTGCTCCGCTCCTATGCCGACCGACTCCCAGCCGGCTTCCCCTGCGTGAGCAAGGTTTGGAATCAGATCACGGTTCAGACTTTCAGCAAAGCATATGACAAAGCCCGGGGAGGCAAGGTCAATCCCGACTTCCTCAACCCCGACGTTTTTCTCGAGGCGGTGTACCAGCCGTATCAGCGCTGGTTCGAGGGACATACCGGACCCTTCGTCTTCGAGTTTCAGACCGTCGCCCGGCGCAGCGGCCTCACTCCGCCGCGGTTCGCCGAACAGCTCGACGCGTTTTTCGGCGCGCTTCCGGTCGAAGGGATGTACGCGGTCGAGGTTCGCAACGAGGAATTCCTGACCCCGATGTACTTCGCCGTCCTGCGGGAGCACGGCGTCGCTCACGTTTTCAGCTCCTGGACCCGGATGCCCCCGATCGGCCACCAGCTGGACCTTCCGGGCGCCCTCTCGGCTCCCTTCATCGTGGCGCGAGCTCTCCTTCGCCCGGGGCGAACCTACGACGAGGCTGTGGACGCCTTTGCCCCCTACGACCGCATTCTGGAGCCCAACCAGAAGCTGCGCCGGGACCTGGTGCGTCTGATCGAGACGGCGGTCCACACCCGCATCCCGGCCTACCTCCTGGTCAACAATCGCGCCGAGGGCAGCGCGCCGCTCACGGTGGCCGAAGTGGCGCGGTTGCTTCCGGCGGATTTCCGGTGAACGGCCGGCCGGGCATCGTCCGCTTCGCCGCGCTCTCGGTCGTCGCGGCGCTGACCACCATCGCCCTCAAGGGCAGCGCCTATCTCCTCACCGGCTCCATCGGCCTCCTCTCCGATGCGCTCGAGTCGCTGGTCAATCTCGTCGCGGCGGTGGTGGCGCTGTTTGCGCTCACGGTGGCCGCTCGCCCGGCGGATGAGGACCACGCCTACGGTCACACCAAGGCCGAGTACTTCTCGAGCGGGTTCGAGGGTGCGTTGATCCTGATCGCGGCGGCCAGCATCGTCGTCACCGCGATACGGCGGCTCATGCAGCCGCTGGCCATCCACGAGCCCGGACTCGGCCTCGCCATCACCGCGGGGGCAACCGTCGTGAACTTCGGCGTCGCGCGCGTCCTCTTCCGGGCTGGCCGGCGCCATGAGTCGATCGCTCTCGAGGCCGATGCCCACCACCTCATGTCGGACGTGTGGACCTCCATCGGCGTGATCGTCGGCGTCGGCGCGGCCGCGCTCACCCAATGGCATCGGCTCGACGCCATCGTCGCCATCCTCGTGGCCGCCAACGTGCTCCGGTCCGGCGTGGCGCTCGTCCGCCGGTCCATGCTCGGCCTGCTCGACACGGCGCTGCCGGAAGACACCCGCCGGAAGATCACCGAGATCCTCGAGTCTCGCGCGCCCGACGGAGTGCGGTACCACGCATTGCGAACCCGCCAGGCCGGGGCACGGCGCTTCATCTCGTTTCACATCCTGGTGCCGGGAGAGTGGAGCGTACAGAAAGGGCACGACCTGCTGGAGCAGATCGAAGAGGAGGTCCGTGCGGCCATTCCCAACAGCAGCGTGGAGACCCATCTCGAGCCGATCGAAGATCCGGTATCGTGGAATGACCTGCGGCTGGAGCGGGCAGACTAGAGCGAGGCGAAGGCGCGCACGGGCCAGGTGCCGAAGCCGGCGATCTTGGGTGGAACGGCGGAAAAACGGAATCCACTCGCGGGCAAGGGACCGAGGTTGCAGAGGTGCTCGACGATGGGGATCTCCGCGCCGAGTAGTGCGGAATGCACCGGCCGGGTGAGGTCCTCCACGTCGTCGATGTTGAGCGAGTCGATTCCGACGAGCCTGGCGCCCCGCTCCACGAGGTACGCTGCCGTTGCCGCGGTGAGAAACGGATTGCCGGTCAGGTAGCGCGGCGTGCCCCAGTGGCTGTCCCATCCGGTGCGCACGAGCACCGCTTTCCCGCGGACCTCGTGGCGTTCGAAGGCCTCCGGCCCGATTCCCTGCGATTCACCTCCGGCCGACACCACCACCGCATCGAGATCGGCCAGTGATCCGAGCGGCAGCGCGGCGAGATCCTTTCCTTCCGCGTAGCGATGGAACGGCGAGTCGACGTAGGTACCCGTGTTCGCCACCATCTCGATCTTCCCGATCTGGAATTCCACGCCGGGTGCGTATCGCTGCCGCGAGGCCGCGCGGCTCAGATAGTCGCAGATGATCGGGCCGGGGAGACCGGGATAGGTGATCATCCCGTCCACGACGGTATGGCTCAGGTCGAGGAACGACACAGCCGGATCACCCGGTGACCGCGCGGAGATCGCCCCCGACACCTGCCAGCTCGCAGATGCGGACGATCGTTTCCCCGATCTTGTTGTTCGGGGTGGAGGCGCCGGCCGTGATACCGATGGCGCCCGAAGCGGGCAACCACTGGCCGGTCCGGCTCTCGTGTTTCAGGCCGATCGGCTGGTGGCGGATCGAGCCGGTGTCCGGCTCGATGCACTCGGCATCCTCGATATGAAAGGTCGGCGTGCCTCTCGAGTGCACCAGCGCGGCCAGGTGGCAAGTGTTGCTCGAGTTGTACCCCCCGACCACCACCATCACGTCGAGCGGCTCGTCCAGCAGGGCGAGCACCGCGTCCTGCCGCTCCTGCGTGGCGGAGCAGATCGTGTCGAACGAGCGGAATCTCGCCTGGACTCCGTCGGTCCCGTAGCGGCGCTCGAAGCTCCGGCGGATCTCATCCGCGATGGCCAGCGATTCCCCGGACAGCATCGTCGTCTGATTCGCGATCCCCACCCGCTCGAGGTCGGCGGCGAAGTCGAAGCCGGGAAAGGTGGCCCGCGCGAAGCGCGCGTTCAGCGCTGCCGCATCACCACCCTGCTCGATGAAGTCGCAGACGATACGAGCCTCGTCCATGTTGAGCAGCACCAGATAGCGGCCGCCGGGATACTTGGTGACCTGGCTCGCGGTCGCCTTCGTCTCCTCGTGGTAGTGCTTGCCGTGGATGATCGCCGTGAAGCCATCCCGCGCGTAGCCCTCCACCCGCTTCCAGACGTTGAGCACCGAACCGCATGTCGTGTCCACCAGCACGCAGCCGATCGCGCGGAGCCGGTCGAAGTCGCTCCGCGTCACGCCGAACGCCGGGAGAATGACCACGTCGTCCGCCCGGATCCGTGAAAAATCGAATTCACGCCCATCCGCCTGGACGAGGAAGCTGATCCCCATGTCCTTGAGCTTCTGGTTGACGTGCGGATTGTGGATGATCTCTCCCACGAGATACAGCGAGCGGTCCGGGAATTTGAGGCGGGTTTCGTACGCGTAATCCACCGCCCGATCCACTCCGTAGCAGAAGCCGAACTCCCGTGCCAGCCGGAACGTCAGGGGACCGACGGTGAGCCGATAGCCGCCTGCGCGCAGCGCCGCGACCACGGTGCTGTGGTAGTCGACGGTGAGCTGGTTCTCGATTTCGGCCTTGAGCCCGAAGCCCCGCCGGTAGTAGGTGTCCATGGCCCTAATGTACACGAGCGCTGGAGTCGGCGGGGTGCCGCCGCGCCGTGCATCCGCGCACGGCGGCCCGCACCGTCAGACCCCGGAACGATCCGCGAACCGAGAGATGCCCGGTGTCCGTCACCGAGTGCGCCCGGGCCTCGAATGTCCCGGCGTAGACTCCCGGCCGGGACTCCTGAACCACCACGTTGCCACTGTCACCCTGAAAGCCTTTGATCGACGTTTCGGCGAACCACCGGATGGCCACCGCGGCTGCCGGCGGTATGCTGTCGGCCCTGGCGGCGGGCACCACGGTGAACCGACCGGCCTCGAATCGCCCCACGGGGAAGATCGCGATGGCGACACCGGTATCGCCGCGCAGCGCCTGGATTTGGAGGAGGCGGAGCGAGTCGCACCATTCAGCAGTGGCGGGCCCGCTCATCTTCGCGGTGGCGGCGCCGGTCCATTCCGCGTCGAGGAGCGCCTTCTCGCCCGCCGCGGACGCCGGTGTCCGGCACGCGGCGGCGAGTAGCGTCGCGAGGAGCAGCAGGAGCGGCGCGCTTCTCCGGCTCACCGAGTCGCCTGCACCACGATGTCGAATCGCATCTTGTCCCCGGCATCAGGCGAGATCGGATGACTGAGGTCGAACCGCAGGATACCGTTGAGGACCGACAGTCCCACCCCGGCCCCGACGAGCGCCTGACTCGAGAAGAGATCCTCCACCCGCCCCGCCTGCCCGGCGTCTCCAAAAACCACGGGTCGCAACCGGCCGTGGAGCGGGGCGATGTCGAGGCGGGCAGCCCAGAACGCCTGGCCCCGGCGCGCGCCGAACTCGAACCCGCGCACGGTTCCGACTCCGCCCAATCGATAGAGCGATTGGGGTAAGGTGGGTTCGGTCGCGATGCCGGCCTTGAGCTCGAGCGTGGCCCCGCGACGCTTCCCGAATGGTTGCCGGATCTGCCCGTGTAGCCGGCCCGTCGAGTTACCTTCACCGGCCCGGAAATCCGCCGTCAGGGCCCAGCGCCGCCGGCCGAAGCCGTCGAGCCGCGCCCAGAGGCCTCCGTAGGTGCCCTCCGCGACCGGGGGATTGGCGGGAAACACGCCTGACCCACCCAGGAAATCATTCACCGCTGACTTCGCCTCCTGGCCGACGCTCGTCTCTCGCTGGACGCTGATCCCGGCACCGAGATCGAGACCGGCGGCCAGGGATGTCTCGTACCCCAGGGAGCCGCCGTGCACCAGCGAGTAGTCGCCGTTGTCGCGGCCGGCGAACAACGCATCGAGCGTGTTGCCGAATCCGTGACCTGGCGCGAAAGGATCGAGATCGAAGATCTCGCGGTAGCCGCTGAGGGCGAACCGGCCTCCCGGCGCGTCGCGCAATAGCGTCAGTCGCCCCGTCACCCGGTCATCGCTCAGACCATATCGCACCGTGCCGTACATCGAGGCGAGGTCGATCGCGGGCACCACTACCCGGTATCCCAGTCCGAAGGAGAGGCCCTGCACACGATCATATCGGAGTGCGTCGGTCAGCCGTTCGTAGGCGATGCCCGTCGCGGGACGGTCGGGGAGCGAGTCGTCGACGTGCCGAGCAGGCACGGCTCGCTCGATGAGGTGCTCGACAGCGGGGCTCGAAGAGGATGTGGTATCGGGTGGAGGAGATTGGACGACGGCGGCGGAGAGAAACAGGATCAGGAAGTTTGCGCCCATTTGCTCCGGCCGTCTCGATGGAGCCCATACGCCTTGAGACGCCGCCAGAGGGTGGTCCGGCTGATGCCGAGATGCTTGGCCGTCTCCGCGAGCTTCCAGTTATTCGCGTCAAGCGTCTTGACGATAGCCTCCTTTTCCCGGGCCGCCAACGTGGTGGCACCTTCGATCCCGGGAATGAACATCGCCTCGCCGAGCTCGAGGGCTCCGACCCGGAGCGGACGGAGGCGCCCGCCCAGAGCGGCCAGCCGAGGCTGCAGGTCGGGCGACGCTTCGGCCAGATCCATGCCCTCGAGCGCCTCGCGCGCCTGCTGATTGGCGTAAACCAGACGGCCTTCGAGGTCGAACACGACGACCCCCTCGCTGAATCCATCGAGAAGGGCCTTGGCCAGCGGCGAAAACACCGACGGCATCGAGGGCATCGGGAGCGTGTCAGGCATAGCTGAAATACGCCGTCAAGGGACAGAGGGTTTCAAATGTGGACGCGCCGACCCTGTTTGTCACGTGCCAGCTAAGTCACGGCAAGGCAATCCACTCTCTTCAAGACGCGCACCGCCTCCTTGGGTGCACATTGGAGCGTTGCCTATTACCGACGCCGTCCGGGGCGACGGTGCGGGCCTCCGCCACGTCGCCGGTGCTTGGAGCGGTCGTCGTCTCCTTCGCGGGAAGTCTTTGGGGCCCGGCGCAGTATGGCCTGTAGCTGGGGCACCGACTCCGCGAGCAGCGGCGGGTGCCGGCCACGTTGCACCGCGAAGTGCAGTGGACGGTCGAGCACCGGCAGTTCGTCCGGCTTGAGCCGTTTCGCCTGGCCCTCCCGGAGCCGGACGCGGGCTACTCCCTCGCCGTTCAAGAGCTCGTAATCGAGCGGCGCGGCATCGCCCCGGATGCGAAGCATGCCCGGGAGCGCGTCGAGTCGATCACGAATCTTCTGATCCACGAGAGACACCGGATCGAGCGCGATCGACGTTTGAAGAAACCGATCCCAGCTGACCACTGGCTCGAGCTGGGCGCGAATTCTTCCGCGCAGCGCCTGCGGGGCAAGCGCCGGCAGGGTTCCGGCCGACCGCCGCCAGAGCTCGTCGAGCAGTTCCAACGCCCGCCGGATCCGTCCCTGGTCGGGGTGACTCGTCTCGCCGGCCATCAAGGCGTCCGCGAGCGCGTCCTGGGCACCGGACCGAAGCTCGTCCGGTATCTGACCGCGGATCGGTTCGATCTCGGTTTCCAGCTCGAACCCGAAGTATGCCCGCCGCCGCTCGACCGCGAGTCCCTGGTGCTTGCGCGGACCGCTCAGCACGACTTTCGCCGGGCCCAGCGCGGCGTACTCGCGCACCAGGTCATAGGAAAGCGTGGTCCCTTCGATGCCCGCCCGAGGAACGCCGAACCGGTCGGCAAAGAAGCGGAGATTACCGGCAACCGCCCCCCAGCTTCCCGCCACCGACGTCTTGGACACCCGAGCCTCCTGCCCGTCGGCGGTATGCTCGTCGATGACCAGATCGAAGGGCATGATGCGGGCGAGGAGGTCCGCCCATTCTCGGCGCAGCTCCTTCGAGGCGTAGGGAAGCTGCTTGGGCAGCGGCAGCTCGATCGACCGGTAGACCGACGCGACACCGAGTGCCGCGTCTTCGATGGCCTTGACGAGCACCCCACGGCGCTCGGCCCACTCCGAGAGCCCGTCCTCGAAGAGATGTCGCGGCAGCCCGTATACCTCGCCCAGATAGCCGTGCTGATTCACCGCCTCAGTGTAGAGGTTGTAGGCCGTGAGATGGTCGCTCCCATTCACGACCACCCCGTGCAGGTCCCGTTCTTCGCGCGTCATCCGGTGGAGCGAGTCGATGTTCGAGCAGACCGCCGCGATGGGAATCAACGACTCGGAAGCGTGAACGAGGAGCTCGCCCCAGGGTCGCTCGACCGGCAGCGCCTCCACCTCGCGGCCGTACGAAGTGAGCCGCCCTCCCTCGACCAGGCCGCGCGA
Source organism: uncultured Gemmatimonadales bacterium (assembly GCA_963722825.1). Taxonomy (GTDB): domain Bacteria; phylum Gemmatimonadota; class Gemmatimonadetes; order Gemmatimonadales; family GWC2-71-9; genus CAVVWJ01. The sequence continues at coordinate 117,481 of CAVROI010000002.1, read as the reverse complement.
GGTGAGCACCTCGAGCGCCCTCCGGTATCCAATCCGGTCGAGCGGGACGGGCAGATCGAGGTCGCGGGCGTCCACCCCGAGCGCGGCACAGGTGATCGCGACGCGCTCGGCGTCACCGGCGAGCTGGAACTCGGGTGGCGTCGGCCGAAGCTGCTCGAAGACGAGCTCGCGGTCGGTGAGAATGACGACCTCACCTCCGGCGACGCGCCCGTGCACGCGGCCCGCCATCTGCAGGATCTCGTTGGCGCCGAGATACAGCCGATGGAGAACATTGCGCCCCCGCTCGACGACGTTCCCGTACCGGGCGTCGTAGATCACCACGGTGTCGAGCCCCCGAACGTTGAGCGCCGATTGGCCGGCCGCTGTCATGGCGAGGAGAAACGGCCGCTCGACTTCACCCTCCAGGAATGGCCGGATCACGCGGATCGGCTCGCCGCCATGATAAAACGCCGTCGCGAGCCGCTTCCACTGCAGCCCAAGATCCGCGGCGAGGCGCTCGACTTCGGCACGAGTGGGAACGAACACCGCCACCCCGCGGCGCTCCTTGATCACGTGCCGCATGTACCGCTCGTTGAGGAACTCGCCCGGTGTCTGGGGGAGCACCTGTACCTTCGCCTTGAGGGCAGGATCGAAGGCCTTGGTCTCGAGCACGGAGGCGCTCTCGAGATAGCGGGCGTAAAAGGTGGGATCCACCGTGGCGCTCAGCCAGATGAAGCGGCAGCCCGCCCGCTTACCGAGAGCGAGACAGAGCTCCAGCTCGGCCGAGGTCTGGTGAATTTCGTCCACGATGATGGTATCCCGCGCGGTGATGAGATCGTCCTGGAACCAGCGCCTGGCGATCCCGGTCGTGACGATCACGACATTCCAGCTCGGCGTTTCGGGCGTGGCCTCCCGCTCGCGGTTCACCACACCGACTTGCAATGCCTCCCGGAGAATGGATTCGGCGATCGGGCGAATGCCGAGCGTCTTTCCCGTGCCGGTGCCGGCCACGATGCCGAATCCCTTCCCCGAGGCCGCCAGCTCGCGTACATCGGAGCCATGCTCGCGCTCGAGCAGCGTCTCGAGGTGCAGCCGGAGGGCCAGCTCGATCGTTTCGCAGGCGGCCCGGGTGGGCGCGATCACGATGATCCGGCCGGTGGGATGAGGAGCGTGGCGGTAGGCGTCGGGATCGGGAGGGAGATGATGGTCGCGGGCGGGATGCATTCCGGAAGCTAGCCGGGGATCCCCATGAGCAAAGACTTGCTCAGAAGCCCTGCTGCAGCTCCAGCTCCCAGACTATTCCCTTATCCGGCCGGTCGAACGGCCGGATCAGGTCGAGCTCGCCGACCGCGAAGCCGAAGAGGTTCACTCGAAGGCCCGCGCCAGCGCTGAAGACGGGCTTGCGGTCGCCGCCGGCGAACGACGGCTTGTTCCGAGAATCCCATGCGATGCCGCCATCGCCGAAAACGAGGAAATCGACGGGAAACGCACCGTAGTATCCGGAGCCGATGCCCAACGCGCCGAGCAGCGGGAACCGAAGCTCCACGCTGGACACGGCGATCCGGCTGCCCAGGAGCTGGTCGAACACGGGGCAGCTCTGGGGCGCGTCCGATGTCGGGTGACACTCCGAGGCGTCGAAGGACCCGAAGGTGTAGCCTCGCACGAGGCCCGGATAGCCGAGATAGAGTGGCTGGAGACGTTCGTCCTCTCCCCCGGAGCCATAGCGGCCGTAGTGAAGGAGCCGCGCCGCGAGAGTGAAGGGACGCACCGGCATGAAGTACTTCCGATAATCGCCGAGTACGCCGACATAGCTCAGCGAGCCGATGGTCGGTGTCACCTCGAGACGATAGCGCTGGCCGAGAATCGGGGCGGTCGCGCCGAGGAAGGAGTTGTCGTACACGAGGGCCAGGCTCGCGGTACCCAGATTCAGGGCCCGCGAGGCCGGGAGGTCCTCATTCTGATCGAGGACCTGCTCTCCCGTTACCGCGTCGAACGCGTCGGTCCGGAGCTCATTGTCGAATGAGATGTTCGTATAGCCGGTCGAAAGATCGACCCGTTGGGCCGGACTGAAGGGATACGATACCTGGAACTGGAAGTCGCGGTTGGTCTGACGTTCCAGCAGCTGCTGCTGGACGAACACCGTCTCTCCATTCAAGTCGGTGAATCCCTCATTGAATGCGCCGGTCAGAAATGGCGTCTGCTGCGCGATCACGCCCCAGTTCAATCGGTGGGTCAGATTCTGATATCCCAGCAAGGCGTACACGTCCTTCAACGAGCCCTGCACCTGAAGGCCGGTCAGAAGATTGTGATTCCCCAGGATGTCGCTGAAGTAGAGGACTCCCCCTCCTCCGACATACGTGCCGAACGCACTGCTTCCTACGGCGAGTGAAGGACGGCTCACGTACGTGAGGCCCAGTGAAGGGCGGTATGGCTTGACGGGAAAAGCGGAGTCGGCGGGAAGCCCCGCTCGTGGATTCGATGACCGGCCCGCGAGGACAGCTGATTTTCTGCGCACGGGAGGCAGCGCCGCGGCCGTCACCCGCCCGGCGGTGTCCGGGGAGTACCTTGCCAACTCGACCGCCTGGCCCGCTCGGGAGGGAGACTCGATGGAGTAGATGTCGTATCCGTTCGAACCGAAGACACTGTACACCATGCGGCCGGACCGTTGCGCCACCGAAAGCGCCGGACTCGTCTCGGTAATCCCGCTGACACCGGTAAAGAGGTTCGTGATGCGACTGACATTCCCGCTCGCCAGGTCGAGGCGGTAGATGTTGGTGATGCCATCGGGATCCCACAGGTAGTAAAGACTCGCCCCGTCAGGGGACCAATGCGGATCCAGCTGGCGTCCCGCGGGCGTCCGCTGAAGCGGCCGAATCCGGCCCGTGGCGAGGTCGAAGACCCCGATTCGGTACGGTCCGATGGACAGCGTCTGGAGATCGGTCGTGAACCGGTCGGTGGCGAAGGCGAGCGAGCGTCCATCGGGTGACCAGGACGGCTGGAGATCGGCGAACTCGTCACTGGTGAGGCGTCGCAGCGATCTCTTTTTCAGATCGTAGACGTACAGGTCGGTCAGTCCACCCGAGTTGCCCGAAAAGGCGATCCGGCCACCGTCCGGGGACCACGCAGGGTTCAGGATCTCCCTCAGTTTCGGGAATCTCACCTCATGCTGGCTCCGCGCACTCGTGACTTCGAAGAACTCGAGCACCGGTGCGCCCCCGGACAGGCCGGCGAAGACGAACCGGCCGCCATCGGGCGACCAACTACCCGCCGACTGGATGAACTGCAGGCTCTGGAGATGCTGGTCGAGCGCCGTTCTCGTGAGCTGGCGCTCGATCCTTCCTGTCCTGGCGTCGGCGAGAAAGAGGTCGATCGAGAAGAGTCCCCGATCCGAGAAGAACATCATGCGTGAGCCGTCCGGGCTCACGACCGGAGACACGTTGTAGCTTCCTTCGTTCCGCTTCGCCGCCACAAGTCGCTGACCGAGAACTTCGGGCGCCTGCATACCTGACCGGAGGGTATCGAAGCGGGCGTGCGTCTCCCGATGCCACATCGCCACCAGGCTGTCCGGTGGAACGCCGAGCACCTGGGGAATCGCGGCCTCCAGTCCGCGCCGTGCTCCGGCCGCGCGGAGCAACCGAGGAACGGCCTGGTCGCCCCATCGCCCTCCGACATACGCGAGCAATGCCTCACCGTACCGGTACGGGAAGAATCGCGGATCGTCGAGCTGATGAAAGCTGGGAAGGGTATCATTGGCGGTGTCCGCGAGCGCGCCGCGCATCCACATTGCCGTGAGCGGATCGACCGGCCCGAGCGAGGCATACTCCGCCATACCCTCGATGAACCAGAGCGGCAGCCGGGCGGCGGCGGAGATGCCGACCCGTCGTACTGAAATGCATGAGTCAGCTCGTGACCGATGACGTGGTCGAGGTCGCCCAACGTTCCACTGATCGGCAGCACGATGCGGCGCCGCAGTGCTTCGGTTACGCCGCCGGTGCCTTCACCCAGGTCTCCCTCCACCACGTTGGTCTGCCTGAATTCCTCAGGACTGGCATAGAGAATGAGTGGCTGCCGCCCCTTGAGCTGGTGATCGAAGAGCCCTGAGAGCCTGGTGTACCACCGCTCGGCCATCTTGGCCGCGACTCCCGCCGCCTGGCGCTCGGCGGGGTAGAAGTACACGTCGAAATGCTCGGTCTTGAGGAGGTGGAAGTCGAAAGAGCGATACTGGACCTTGTTACGGCCGAAGTACTGAGCGTGGAGGGGGACAGCAACCCCCAGCCCCGCGAGGAGCAGGCAGCCCGCGATCGCGCGACTCATGTGCCCGGACCAGTCCATACTTAGCCAATGCTTTACCGCACCTTCTGGTCGCGCCGTGAGTCAACGCACCAGGCGACCCCGGGGCCCTCCCGGGTGCCACACAACAGATATCCCCGCGTCAGCGGGGATATCTGGTCCTGAAGCGGGGCCTGGATCGGGGAGATCGGGCGCCGGGATGGCGCATGGACAGACCGATCGCTCCAGGGTGCTTCTCTTTCCTCAGCGGTGGTCGCGCCCGCGATGGTCGTCGCGGTCCTCGTAATATCGACCCTCGCGCTCGTACACCACGATCTCACGCACGCCGCGGCCGCCGATCCAGCGGTCATAGTAGCGGCCATCGACGTAGTACAGTGTTACCGGCCGGTACCCATGACGTCCCCAGTAGTCCGCCCGCCGGTGGCTGCGAGCCCGCTCCACCACGATCACCCTCGGAGCGTAGTGCTCGACCACTCCGACTCGCCGCGCCTCGGGATGGCGGTATGCGACGACGGGAGGGCGCCGGTAGGTGGAGTAGCCGTTCTCGACGATGACGTGCCCCGCGATCGGGCCGCCACGAACGAAGACGTTTGCCGCAATCTGCTGCGCTGAGAGTGGAGCTGTAAGCATGAGACCGGAGAGCAGCGAGCCCGCAAGGACGGTGGCGTTCATTGGTGGCCTCTAGGGTACGGGTGGACGACTGCCTCCCCTAAATGCGAGGCTCGTGCCAGTCCGTAAGTCGTTGCAGCGGTTGATTTCATGAACGCCGACCGGGCGGCGAGCGTCCTCTGCCCCAGACGCCGCTGCCCCACTCCCATCCCCCGGCGCCCGGCTGGAACCCCCGGTGTTCGGTACTCCGACTGAGCCGCATGCCGGCGGGCTTCAGACGATTCGTGGTGATGGCTCGAGACGGTGAAGGTCGCTCCTTGACACTCATGTAGGCGCCGTCCATACTAGTGGCCTCTACGCACGACTGCGCGTCGCCTAGAGAGCTACCCGCTTCCCTGCGGGACTGCGTGGCCCCGCCCCACGTCGCTCCAGTGCCGGCTCACTCGTAGCCTCGTCGAGCTGCGTATGTTTCGACAAATCCTCTCGTTGTTCACCAAATCGCACATGGAGGCAGGTATGGCCGCGGATTTCTTCATCGGTGAATCGCTGGTCGGCGATGGCAACGAAATCGCCCACATTGACCTGATCATCGGGTCGAAGTCCGGGCCGGTCGGCGCCGCGTTCACCCAGGCATTGTCCCGTAACACCGACGGCTTCACCACGTTGCTCGCCGTCGTTACTCCGAATCTTCCCGCCAAGCCCGACACCCTGCTCTTCAACAAGGTGACCATCAAGGGAGCCAAGCAGGCCGTGCAGATGTTCGGCCCGGCCCAGGCCGCGGTGGCTCGTGCCGTGATGGACTCGGTCAACGAAGGCGTCATCAACAAGGCCCAGGCCAACGATTTGTGCATCCTCGTCGGCGTGTTCATTCACTGGCAGGCCGAAGACGACAAGAAGATCTATCAGTTCAACTATCAGGCGGTGAAAGAGTCCATTGCTCGCGCGCTCCAGGGCAAGCCGTCGGTGGACGAGGTTCTCTCCAAGTACAAGGCCGCGCGCCACCCGTTCGCCAGCGGCGCCGAAGGCTGATCTAGAGTCCCGCTTGCACGATCGTATCGCGAGGGGCGGCCCGTTGACGGGGCGCCCCTCGTCTTTTCAGTGATCCACGAATACCGAGGAGAAGGTTCTCGCGATGCGCAAGCTCTTGCTTCAGCTCGACAGCTCACGCCTCCCCAGCGTCTTCGATCAGGTCGTCGGCTACGATGCCGGCGCCGACGTCATCATGAGCTACGGCGGCGTAACGGAAGTCGATGTTCGCGACCTGATCCACGGATGCATCTTCACCCGCGGCGTGAAGGACCTTCGCAACACCGCGGTCTGGATCGGCGGTACCAACATGTCGGCCGGTGAGCAGTTGCTGGCGATGGCGCAGGACGCCTTGTTCGAGCCATTCAAGGTGTCGATCATGCTCGACTCGAACGGTTCGAATACCACGGCCGTAGCAGCCGTGGTGAAGATCGAACAGACCCTCGGCGACCTGAGGGGAAAGAAAGTGGTCGTCCTGGCCGGTACCGGGCCGGTGGGACAACGCGCGGCTGGTCTCCTGGCGCGCGACGGGGCCAACGTCACCATCACGTCCCGCAAGCCGGAGCAAGGGGAGAAGGCGCGCCAGTTCATCAGCGCGCGCTTCAACGTGCAGGTCGAGGCGACCACGATGTCGGACCCGTCCCAGGTCGCCAAGGTGCTGGGCGGCGTAGAGGTGCTGCTCAACTCCGGCCCCGCGGGCGTGCAGATGGTGCCCCAAGGAGCCTGGACGTCGCAGAAGACGCTCAAGATCGCCGTGGACCTGAATGCCGTGCCTCCTCTCGGCATCGAAGGCGTGGAAGTAGACGATGCCGGAGAGACGCGTGACGGCGTGATCATGTTCGGCGCATTCGGAGTCGGCAACTTCAAGACCAAGCTCCACAAGGCATGCGTCGCGAGACTCTTCACCCGGAACGATCTCGTCCTGGATGCCGAGGCAATCGCAGACGTGGCCCGAGGGCTGATCCCGAAGAAGTCCTAGCCGCCATGCCGCGGGTCCTGGGGATCGATCCGGGGACGATGAGCCTCGATCTCTGTGGTCTCGACGACGGCCGGCTCTTCCTCGATGCCAGTTGGCCGACCATCGATGCGATCGCAGACCCCCGCGGATTGGTCGACCGGATCCTGGGCTCGGGCCCGGTGGACCTCGTCGTTGGACCGTCCGGCTACGGCCTGCCGGTCGTCTCGGCCGCCGGCGTCAGCGATGATGACCTCCGATTGGCGTTTCTTTCCCGGCCGGGCGACCCGGGAGGGATCGGCGGGATCGGACGTCTTGCCCGGCGGCTGGCGGAAGCAGGGCTCCCCATGGTGTTCATCCCGGGGGTCGTCCAGCTGGACACCGTACCCCGGCATCGAAAGCTCAACCGCGTGGATCTCGGGACGGCCGACAAGGTCTCGGCGGCGGCCCTGGCGATTCAGGATCAGGCGGAGCGGCTCCGCCGCCCTGTCACGGACGTGTCGCTGGTTCTGGTGGAGCTTGGGGGAGCGTTCACCGCCGGCGTGGCGGTTCATCGCGGGCAGATCGTGGACGGTGTCGGCGGTACGTCGGGCCCGATCGGATGGCGTGCCGCCGGCGCATGGGATGGCGAAGTGGCGTTCCTCGCCGGCGAGGTGACGAAGGGGTCGCTCTTCCAGGGTGGGATCGAGACCTATCTGGAACGACACCCCGGAGAGCGCGAAGTGGCGCTCGAGGCCTACGCCGAAGGAGCAGGCCGCATGGCGGCACACCTCCTCCGGTCCGCACCGGAGGCCGACGAGATCGTGCTGTCGGGGCGCATGGCCGGTGACCCGTCTGTGCTGCGCCGAGTGCGGGATCACCTGGTGGACGCCGAGCGGGTGCGCCTGCTTGCGGGGTTCGCCTCGGTCGCCAAGCAGGGGGCCCAGGGAGCGGCACTCATCGCCGATGGGCTCGCGGGAGGCGCCCACCGGGTGCTCATCGACAGGATGCGTCTACGGGAAGCCGCCGGGACCGTGCTCGATTACCTCTACGTCGTTTCGCCCGCCGCGGCCCGCCGGCGTCTTGGGCTCGATGCCGATGCCTGAGGCGGTCAGGGACCTGATCGTCGCCGGGGTGAGCACCCGCGCCCTCGCGGTCTCGGCGGCTCGGGCAGGCTGGCGGGTGACCGCGTTCGACGCATTCGGAGATCTCGATCTGCGCGCAGCAGCCACGGTTGTGACGCTGCGAGAGCGCGGCGGGGCACGATTCACTCCGATGGCCGCGGCCCGCGCCGCCCGCGCTGTAAGCGCCGAGGCAGCGGCCTACACATCGAACTTCGAGAACTATCCTGATGCGGTCGACCTGCTGTCGCAGAAACGACGACTCCTGGGGAATACACCACACGTGCTCGAGCAGATCCGAAATCCTCTCATTCTGATGGGCGTCCTGCGCCGGTGCGGTTTTGCCGTTCCTGCCACCCGGGCCGCGGCGCCGCGTTCCGGCTCCGCCGGCCCGTGGCTGCGTAAGCCCCGCCGGTCCGGCGGTGGGCATGGGACGTCGGTGTGGAAACGGGGGCGCATCCCTCGCTCCGCATACCTGCAGGCGATGATCGCGGGCACACCGGGATCGATCGCCTTCCTCGCGAATGGCCGTGACGCACTGCCGGTCGGCCTCTCGCGACAGCTCGTTGGCGAGCGGGCCTTCGGATCCCACCGCTTCCGGTACTGTGGAAGCCTCATGAGCGCCGGAGCCCGGCCCCTGTTCGATCGCGCCGACGAGATCGCCGCGACGGCGAGGGCGCTCGCGGCCGCCGTCACCCGGGAGTTCGGACTGGTGGGACTCAACGGGCTCGACTTCATCGCTCGCGATGGCGTACCCTACCCGATCGAAGTCAATCCTCGATACTCCGCATCGATGGAGGTGCTCGAACGGTCGACCGGAATTTCCCTCTTCGACCTGCACGAGCGCGCCTGCGCCGGCATCCTTCCCGCGGAGCGGGCCGGCCCGCGGAGGGTGAGCGGCAAGGCGGTCGTGTTCGCGCGCCAGGACGTGACGATAGGCGACGGCCCGGCGTGGGCGCTCGATATCGCCGATATTCCGCATCCGGGCGAGCGTATCGGCCGCGGTCATCCGATCTGCACCGTGTTCGCCCACGGACGGGACGCCGGGGAGTGCCACGATCGGCTCGTTAAGGAAGCCGGCCGCGTCTATCGCGCGGTGGAATCGCCGGCGAAGGGGTCCGCGTGACGGAGCGGCACTCGATCGAGTCGGTAGCCTGCCTGGGCTGCGGCTGCGGCTGCGACGATCTCATCGTGCAGGTGAGCGCGGGTCGCATCGCGAGCGTGTCGCCACCCTGCCCCATCGCTCGCGCCTGGTTCGGCGATGGCTCGATTCCCGATGCGATCACGCGCGGCGGGAAGGCCGTCACCCTCGACCAGGCGATCGCCGGCGCGGCAGAGACGCTCCTCCATTCCGCCGGCCGGCCGCTGGTCCACCTGGGCCCAGACCTCAGTTCCCAGGCGCAGCGCGCGGCCGTAGCTATCGCCGATCTGCTGCGCGCCAGGTTGGATACCAGCACCTCCGGCGCCGCCGCCGCCGGACTGCTCGCGGCCCAGCGCCGGGGGCGGGCCGCCGCGACCCTCGGTGAAATCCGCAACCGCGCCGATGTCATTCTCTTCTGGGCCGTGGATCCTACGGATCGCTACCCTCGCTTCATGTCCCGCTTCATCGATGCCGCCGGCACTCACGTTCCTTCCGGCCGATCCGGGCGACGGCTCATCTCGGTCTCCGTGGGCGGCGACCGTGCGCCCGCCGGGACTCAGATCGATGTCGTGCTCACGCCGGACGAGGAGATTGCCGCACTATCGGTGATGCGGGCGACGGTCTTGAGTAACCCACTCGGCGACCTGCCGCCGAGTCTCGAGGCTGCGGCGCGCGCCGCCGTGCTTCTCAAGGAGGCCAAGTACGCAGTGATCGTCCACGAGGCGGAGCCGGGGGCGGAACAGTCCGACCCACTCCGCGCGGAAGGGCTCATCGCGCTGGCGCAGGCGTTGAACGGCCCCACGCGCGCAGCGCTCACATCTCTTCGGCAAGGCGGGAACCGGTCGGGAGCCGAGGCCGTCCTTACCTGGCAGACGGGATTCCCGATGGCGGTCGACTTCTCGCAGGGATTCCCGCGGTACGTCCCCGAAGCGCGCGGACTCGACCACGTCGGAGACGCGTCCGCGGCGCTCGTCGCAGGCTCGGTCGCTGATCTGCTTCCCGCTGCCGTGACGGCCTTGGGCTCGGTGCCGTCGGTGATCATCGGTCCGCGGGCGAGCCAGGCGCCGTTCCCGACACGCATTGCGATCGATACCGGCGTAGCCGGCGTTCACGAGGGCGGGACAGGCTATCGGATGGACGAGGTGCCGCTCCCGCTCCGGCCCCCGCTTCCCGGTGCACGCTCGGCAGCGGCGTCCCTCGGCGCGCTTCTCTCGGCGCTACAGACGCAGGGAAGAAGACGATGACCACTCCGGCGCGGCTCCGGATCGTCGGCGGCACGGTCCATGACCCCGCCAACGGCGTGGACGGCGATGTGCGCGACGTGTGCATCGAGAATGGGCGGATCGTCTCGAGTCTTCCGCAAGGCGCGACCACGCTCGACGCCCGGGGCATGGTCGTGATGCCCGGCGGAGTGGACATCCATTCCCACCTGGCGAGCTCGAGCTGCAATCACGCCCGCCGTCTCATTCCCGACGAGCACGCCGCCGATCCCGCCCCCGCGCCGGATCTGTCCGACGGCGAGCTCCGCGGGCGATCGGGAACCGGCGGGACGGTGCCCAGCACGTTTACCACGGGCTACCGGTACGCGGGCCTCGGCTACACGACGGCATTCGACGCGGCGGTGGCGCCGCTCGTGGCTCGCCATTCACACAGCGAGCTCGACGATACGCCGTGCCTGGACGGTGGCATTTACGTCCTCATGGGCAACGACGAATATCTGCTGCGGCAAATCGAATCGGGAGAAACGGACCGCGCCCGCGACTACGCGGCCTGGCTGCTCGGCTCGACCGGCGGCTACGCGATCAAGATCGTGAATCCCGGCGGTGTGGAGGCCTGGAAATCGGGACAGCGAAACGTCGCCGGGCTGGACGACCCGATCGGAGGCCGGAACGTGACGGCGCGATCGGTCCTCGAGACACTCGCAGGCGCCGCGAATGCGCTCCGCCTGCCGCATCCCGTCCACATTCACTGCAACAACCTCGGTGTTCCCGGCAACGTCGGCACGACTCTCGGAAGCATGCAGACCCTTTCAGGCCGGCGGGCGCATTTCACCCATCTGCAGTTCCACTGTTATGGAGGTCAGCCGGGCCAGGGATGGAGTTCGGGTGCCTCCCAGGTGATCGAATACGTCAACGCCCACCCGGAAGTGAGCACCGACGTCGGACAGGTGATGTTCGGACCGGCGATGACGATCACCGCGGACGCGCCGGTGGAATATCTGCTGCACAAGAGCAGCGGAAGGCGGTGGACCAATATTGACATCGAGCTGGAGACCGGGTGCGGCATCGTGCCACTCGCGTTCAAGGACAAGGCGGCCGTCGCCTCGCTGCAGTGGGCCATCGGGCTCGAGCTGTTCCTGTTGAGCGCGGACCCGTGGCGGGTGGTGTTGTCCACCGACCATCCCAACGGCGGCTCGTTCCTGTCCTACCCCGCGCTCATCCAGCTCCTGATGGACCGCACCGTGCGCGACGATCGGCTCAAGCAGGTAAACCCCAAGCTGCTCGCCGGCAGCGCGCTCGCCGATGGGCTGTCGCGCGAGTACACGCTCAACGAGATCGCCATCATTACCCGTGCGGGGCCGGCGCGGCTGCTCGGCCTCAAGCAGAAGGGACACCTCGGCGCGGGGGCCGACGCCGATGTCACGATCTACGACCGCGGCGCGGATATCGCCAGGATGTTTTCAACGCCGCGATACGTGATCAAGGACGGCGCCGTGATCGTCGAGGAGGGTCATTTGCGGCGCGCCCCCGTGGGCCGGCGGCTCCGGGTGGCTCCGGGGTATGACGATGCGCTGCTGCCGGATCTCCGCCGCCATTTCGAAGCCTTCTCATCCGTGTCGTTCGCGAACTACCCGGTGCAGGATCTGCCGGGCGAGCCGGTGGCTGCCGGATGAGAGGCGCGCGATGAACATCCGCGGCGTCTTCATCGAAGACACCTTCGCCGAAGCGTTCACCATGCGCGTCGCTCGACTCATCATCACGGGGCGCAGCGTCCGGTGGGCCCGGGAGGCGGCGCTCAAGCTCACCGGATTCGCCACCTCGGTCATCGGCTGCAAGTGCGAGGCAGGCATCGAGCGCGAGCTGGGGTCGGACGACACGCCCGATGGACGGCCCGGTTTCAGCGTGCTCCTGATGACGATGGGGAAGGACGATCTGCCGAAGCGGCTGATCGAGCGCGTCGGCCAGACCGTGCTGACCTGCCCGACGACGGCGTGCTACGACGGGCTGCCCGACGCCCCCGACCGGGTCGGCGTGGGTTCGGCGCTGCGATTCTTCGGCGACGGCTTCCAGTCGAGCAAGGTGATGGGCGGCGAGCGCTACTGGCGCATCCCGGTGATGGAGGGAGAATTTCTCGTCCAGGAGAAATTCGGGATGCTGAAGGGTGTCGGCGGCGGCAACTTCCTCATCCTGGCCAAGAGTGCCGACGATGCGCTGGCCGCGGCGGAAGCGGCGGTAGATGTCATGTCGTCGCGCACCGGCGTGATCCTGCCGTTTCCCGGCGGCGTGGTCCGCAGCGGGAGCAAGGTCGGCTCCCGCAAGATCAAGAGCATGATCGCCTCGACCAACGACGCGTTCTGCCCCACCCTCCGCGCCATCACCAAGACCGAGCTGCCCGAGGGTGTCAATTCCGTGCTCGAGATCGTGATCAACGGCACAGATGCCGCCGTCATCTCCGAAGCAATGCGTGCCGGCATCGACGCGGCCTGCCGCGACGGGATCGTGTCCATCACCGCCGGCAACTATGGCGGCAAGCTCGGCCCCCATCACTTTCATCTCCGCCAGATCATGGGGCAAGGAGCATCCGCGTGAGCGATGGGCTCGTCGCTCGCCTTCGCGGGGCGCTCGAGAGCCCCGCCGATTTCCGCGATGTCCTGGCAGGCGCATGGGGTGCGCTCGAGGCGGGCGAGCTGGCGCAGCGCCCGGTCGCCATCCGGGGGGGCGGGGCGGCGCCGCTCGGCGATCTCTTCGATGTGACGGGCAATGCAGGGGGTCGCATCCGTTTCAGCGGCGACCTCGCGAACGCCAACCGCCTCGGTGCCGGGCTCGCGGAGGGTGAGGTGGTGGTCGACGGTCACGTCGGCAACGATGTGGGGATCGGGATGTCGGGCGGATCGATCGACGTGCACGGCCGCGCCGGCGCGCGGGCGGGGGGCGCCGCGCCGGAGGCGCGTCGTGGGATGACCGGAGGCGAGCTGGTCGTGCGCGGTTCCGTGGGTCCCGGAGCCGGTGAACGGATGCGGCGGGGCTTGCTCGTGATCGGCGGCGACGCCGGCGGGCAGGCAGGCGCCGGTACCCTCGCGGGGACGATTGTCGTCTTCGGTGATGCCGGACCGGCGCCCGGCCTCTGGTCCAAGCGGGGATCGATGGTCGCGCTGGGTACGGTGGCCATTCCTTCCACGTACAAGTACGCCTGCACGTATCGCCCGACGCATCTCCGGGTCATGTTCGGCCGGCTGCGGAACCGCTATGGTCTGCCGCTGCAGGAGCGTCACCTCTCGGGATCGTTCCGCCGGTACAGCGGCGACCTCGCCGACCTCGGCAAAGGGGAAATCCTCGCATGGACAGCGGAATGACGGCCCTGGGAATGAACGAGCTCGCCACCGAGATCGCCGACAGCATGGAAGAGCATGCGGCGCTTCTGAAAGCGAGGAGTCACACTCTCGGCAGCGGAGCCCGGGTGATCGACGCCGGCGTCGACACGCCGGGCGGGTACGACGCCGGCCTCGCCGTCGCCGAGATTTGCATGGGCGGCCTCGGCAGCATCGCCTACGCGTCGGTGCAGATCGGCGACCAGTCATGGCCCGGCGTGACCGTCTGGACCGACCATCCGGCCGAGTCGTGCATGGCCTCGCAATATGCTGGCTGGGCCATCTCGGTCGAGAAGTTCTTCGCCATGGGCTCGGGCCCGCTCCGCGCTCATGCGCGAGTGGAGACCGACTTGTTCGAAAAGCTCGGGTATCGGGAAGAGGCCGAACACGGCGTCCTCGTACTCGAAGGGCGCGTGCTTCCGACCGATGCCGTGGCGGAGTGGGTGGCCAGGAAGGCGCGGCTCTCACCATCGCAGCTCACATTCGTCATCGCGCCCACGGCGAGCCTGGCGGGTGGCGTCCAGATTTCCGCACGCATCCTCGAGACCGGACTCCACAAGATGGAGACGCTCGGCTTCGACGTGCGCCGGGTGGTCAGCGCCATGGGCACGGCGCCGGTGCCACCGGTGGCAAAGAACGACCTCCGCGCTATCGGGCGCACCAACGACTGCATTCTGTACGGCGGACAGGCGCGCTACACCGTTCAAGCCGGCGACGCCGAGCTGGCCGAGCTTTCGGCCAAGGTGCCGGCCTCCGCGTCTCGCGACTACGGCACCCCGTTCTACGACATTTTTCAACGGTACGAGGGCGACTTCTACAAGATCGACCCATTGCTGTTCAGTCCCGCGGAGGTCTGGCTCACCAGTGCGGAGACCGGACGGACCTTCCACGCCGGCGCCCTCAATCCCGGTGTGCTGAACGCATCCTGCTATCCAAGCTGACCCCGTGAATTCCACTTCGACCCAGGAGCTTCCGATGCGACGGTTTTCGAGCTGGTGGCTGGTTCCCTCGATTGCTCTGACGGCGGCCTGCAGCAAGCCGGCCGATAAGCCCGCCGAGGCTCCGCCGGCCGACACCACCGCCGCCGCCGCACCGGCACCTGCCGGGCCGCAGGCGATCGTGACGGTGCTCTACAACCCGCCCAAGGACCCCAAGGCCTTCGAGAAGTACTACAAGGAGAAGCACCTTCCGCTGGTGACCGCCAAGCAGCAGGAGATCGGATTCACCAAGGCCGAGCTGACGAAGTTCACCAGCACGCTCGACGGCAAGAAGCCGACGTTCTACCGGCAGGCGGAGCTGTACTTCAACTCGCTGGACGACGCGAAGAAGGGCATGGCAACGGACGGCTTCAAGCAGGTCGGCGATGATCTGGGCAAGTTTGCCACGGGGGGGCTGGTCGGCTTGGTGGCGGTCGAGACGGGCGACAAGAGCGAGGCCGCCTGCCCCGCGCTCGTCGCGGTCATCTACAACGCGCCCAAGGATGCGGCGACTTTCGAGTCGTATTACTCGGCCTCCCACCTGCCACTCGTCGTGGCCGGACAGCAGGAGATCGGCTTCGAGCGCGCGGATCTTACCAAATTCGATTCGAACCTCGACGGCTCGGCGCCTGCCAAGTATCGCCAGGCAGAGCTCTGCTTCCCATCGATGGACGCGCTGAAGAAGGGAACGGCGACACCCGCGTTCAAGAAGGTGGGCGACGATCTGCCCAAGTTCGCAACCGGCGGTCTCACCGCCCTCATCGGCGAGCAACAGTAGTCTGCACCTCGCGATTCTCGCCTCCCGAGAGGGATGGCACACCCGGGACCTGACCCGCGCGCTCACGGCGCGCGGGCACACCGGGACGATCGTGCCCTATGAGGGACTCGTGGCGTCGATCGGCGGTCGGCCAGGTCTTCGCGCCGGGTCGGAGTCTCTCGATCGCGCCGATGCCGTGCTCGCCCGCATCATTCCGTCCGGATCCCTGGAGCAGATCATTTTTCGGGTGGACGCGCTCCACTGCCTCGAGGAGCGGGGCGTGCGCGTGATGAATTCGCCGAGAGCGATCGAGCGGACGGTGGACAAGCTGTGGACGTCCGCGCTGCTCGAGCAGTGCGGGCTTCCGACGCCGCGGACGATCGTGTGCGAGAGCGCCGACGAGGCGATGGCGGCCTATCGTGGGCTGGGTGACGTGATCGTCAAACCGCTCTTCGGCTCGATGGGGCTGGGCATGGTGCGGGTAACCGACGAGGAGATGGCGTACCGCGTGTTCCGCACGATCGAGCAGATCCGAGGCGTCTACTACCTCCAGGAGACGATCGACCACGAGGGGCGCGATGTGCGGGCGTTCGTGATCGGGGGCAGGGTCTTCGCCGCGATCGAGCGCCGCGCCGACGGCTGGCGCACCAACCTGGCACGGGGTGGCTCGGCCCAGGCGTTTCGACTGCCCCCTGAGTGGAGCTCGCTGGCGGTGCGGGCCGCGGGCGCGGTGGGCGCCGAGTACGCCGGCGTGGATCTGCTGCCGGCGCGCGGCGGCGCCGTTTCGGTCCTCGAAGTGAATGGGATCCCCGGCTGGCAGGGACTCCAGGAGGCGACGGGACTCGACGTGGCGGGGGCGCTGGTGGATCAGCTCACCCGCCCGGTCACGTGATTCCCCCGGAAGACATTGCCGCCGCTGGGCAACTGGCCTGCCTGCTCGAAGTGAGCGCACCGAAGCCAGGGAACGTCTCCCCCGCATTCCATTTCCACGACACCCGGTACGAGGATTTCCTCGCCAGCGCCGTGGCGATCGGCCCAGCGCTGGCCTCGGCGGGCGCGCGGCCCCTCGGCACCACCATCAGGACGGCGGTCGAGGCGACAGGCCGGTGGACGCGGTCGAACACGAATCTCGGTATCGTGCTCCTCCTCGCCCCTTTGGCGCGTGCGGCGGCCCGCGAACTGGGCGATCTGCGGAGCAGGCTCTCACGCGTCCTGGGTGAGACGACCGTGGCGGACGCGGCCGAGGTGTACACCGCCATCCGGCTTGCCAGGCCCGGTGGCCTGGGTCGCGCGGCGGCCGAAGATGTCGCCCAGCCACCCACCGTGACCCTGCGCGACGCGATGAGGCTCGCGGCCGACCGCGACGCCGTCGCTCGCGAGTACGTCACCGATTTTGCCATGACCTTCGAGATCGGCGTTCCTGCCCTGAGTGTCGCCCGGCGCGATGGGCTTCCCTGGACCGACGCGGCGGTCGAGACCCATCTGCGACTCCTCGGGGTACAGGCCGACACACACATCGCGCGGAAGCTCGGCCCGGCCGCGGCGGAGGCGGTATCGCAAAGAGCCCGCGAAGTCCAGGCGGCCGGCGGGGTGCGCTCGGCAGCGGGCAGGGAGGCCCTCGCGGCCTTCGATGCGGAGCTTCGGGACCCGACCAACAGCCGGAACCCGGGCACGACGGCCGACCTGACATGCGCCGCGCTGTTCGTCGTTATAATTGAAGGGATTGAAGAACGCTGAGAGGATCCGTGCAGAGCAATTTCCGAGTGCAAGTCAGCAAGGACTATCTGGTGTTCGCCTCGGCACACTTCATCACGTTCCGAGGGCACCAGTGTGAGTCACTGCACGGCCACAATTACCGGGTCGGCGTGGCGGTGGAGGGCACCGTCGACGCCGAGTGCCTTTTCGTCCTCGACTTCAGCGTGCTCAAACAGATCACGCGCCGCCTCGTGGACGAAATCGACCACAAAGTGCTCCTTCCCACGCTCAACCCCAAGCTGGCGTTCCGTGAGGAGGGAAACCGAATCGCCGTGGACTACTTCGGTACCCCCACGTATGTCTTCCCTCGTACCGACTGCGCCCTGCTGGAAATCCAGAACAGCACCGCCGAGATGCTGGCCCAATACCTGGGCACACGAGTGCGCAATGAGCTGGTCGGCAAGGGCTACGCTCATCTGACGCTGCTGGAGCTCGAGGTCGAGGAGAACTACGGACAGTCGGCGACGTTCCGTCAGTCGCTCGCCGGCGACTGAGCGCCGCGCGGCGGTGTCGCGAGGGCAGCGACATCCGCCGACGTAATGGCGCCGTTGTGAACCGCGCTCGCCACAAGCGCGCCGTCGCAACCCGCGCTCCGCATTCGATCGAGATCCCTCCGCGCCAGCACACCTCCGCCCGCGAGCAGTCGCACCGAGGGCGTGCGCCGTCGCAATCCCTCCACCAGCCCGAGATCCACCCCACACCCGGTTCCGACCCGTCCGATATCCACCACGAGAATCGCGCGGGCGCCCGCGTCGGTCGCACGAGCGGCCATATCGAGCGCATCGGAGACCGCGCCGGCGTCCTGAAGCGCGGGATGAATCATCGGCCGGCCGAGCCTCAAGTCGAGACTGAAGATCACTCGCGACGGTCCGACCTCGCAGACGATCGCCTCCAGGTCGGCGAAGGCGCGCAGGGTCTCGAGCCCGACCACAATTTCGCTCGCGCCGCACGAAAGCACCTCGAGAGCGCCGGTACGCTCATGGGTGCCCGCATCCACGAGGAGCGGCCCCGCCGAACCGATGCCCAGCCGAGCAAGCTCCCCCAATGCCGTTCGCTGCACAGCGCCGCCCTGGATGGCGTCGAGATCGGCGACGTAGCACGCCTTCGTGCCCAGGATCTCGCGAAAGCCCCGGAGCAGCGCGACAGGGTCCCCGATCGAGGCCGGCGCCACCACCGACCGGACCGGGCGATATGCGGCCCGATGGCCGGCGCGCGCGTGCACCGCGGTACCCGCGGCCAGGTCGAGCACTGGAATGATTTCCATTTCCCCATTCTAGCGCACACGAGAGTGGCATGACCAGGAACGCCTGCGGCGCCGTCGTCGGCTGGGACATTGGAGGGGTCAACACCAAGGCGGCCAGGGTGGAGGCCGGCGGCTTGGCCGAACTCCGGAGCGCGTCCGAGCCGTATGAGCTGCTCGGCGATCCCGCCGCCCTCGCGCCGACCCTCCTCAAACTCGCGCGCCGTCTGAAGACCGACGGCCTCGAGGCCCACGGGGTCACCATGACGGCCGAGCTCTCCCAGCTCTTCCGGACCAAGCGTGAGGGAGTGGGATTCGTGCTCGACGCCATGGAGACGGCGTTTCCAGAAGCCCGGATCGTCGTGTATACCGTTCGCGGCGCGTTCATCGCCCCCGGCGAGGCTCGGCTCCGCCCGCTCGAAGTGGCCGCCTCGAATTGGGCGGCGACCGCGGCTCTCGCCGGCACCTTCGAGCGGGAGGCTCTCCTCATCGACACCGGCAGCACGACGACAGACATCATCCCCATTTCCGGCGGACGGGTCCGCGCCACCGGCCTCACCGACACCGGACGGCTGTTGAGCGGAGAGCTGGTCTACACCGGCGCGATCCGTACACCGGCCGAGGCGCTGCTGTACGAAGTGCCGATCCCGGGTGGCGCGGCCGGCGTGTCGGCAGAGGGTTTCGCGCTCATCGGTGACGCCCATCTCTGGCTCGGCCGGCTCGAGCCCGACGCGTATACCGCTTCCACTCCAGACGGCCGGCCGGCTACGCGCGAGTTTGCGCGCGAGCGGCTGGCCCGGCTGGTCTGCGCGGATCGGGAGATGCTCGACGATACCGCGATCGATGGCATCGCGAGCGCGCTCGCCGAAGCGCAGATCGGCCGAATCGTGGCGGGCGTGGAGAAGGTACGCGAACGGTGGCCGTCGATCACGCGCGCCGTCGTGACCGGCCTCGGCGATTTCATCGCGGCGGATGCCGCCCGGCGGGCCGGTCTCGTCGTCGTGCCGCTCAGCGATCGATTGGGGCCAGCCGCCCGGACCGCTCCGGCAGCGGCGGTGGCGTGCCTCTTGGCGGCCGAGACCGCGAGGCAGACCACATGAGCGGCCGGCGGCGCATGGCCGTGGTCAAGATCGGCGGAGGGCTGATCGCGATCCCGGGGGCGCTCGATGCCGTCTGCGGCGCGGTGCGCGATGCCGGACGGAACACGCCGATCGCCGTTGTGCCTGGCGGCGGGCCGTTCGCGGACGCCGTGCGGGAATTCGATCGCGCGCACGGGCTTTCCGCCGATGCCGCCCACTGGATGGCGCTGCTGGCGATGGACCAGTATGCCTACGTGCTGGCGGCGCGAATCCCGGGAGCGACGCTAGTCGACGAGGCGGGGGCGGTCGCGCCCGCCGTACAACCTTCGGGCGTCGCGGTACTGGCCCCATCGCGCTGGATGCGGGCCGCGGACGTGCTGCCGCATACCTGGGATGCTACGAGCGACAGCGTGGCGGCATTCGTGGCGGGAGCGCTCGATGCCGAGCAGCTCGTGCTGGTGAAGCCGGCGATCGGCGGGGCCGAGGGCGTGGACCGGTGCTTCCTTTCGGTGCTCCCTGCGGGCATGCCGTACACCCTCCTCCCCTGGAACCGGATCGGTGACCTGCCCCGGCTCCTGGACGCGGTCACCTCACCCGACCGCTGAGCCCGCCTTCCGGCGCCGCGTCGCGTCGCGGCTCGCCGGTTTGCCGCTGGTGATGAGCTTGGCGAATTCGTCGGCGCCTACCGGACGGCTGAAGAGATATCCCTGCATCTCATCGCATCCCTGCCGGCGCAGCAGGTCCCGCTGCTCTTCCGTCTCCACTCCTTCGGCAACCACCCGGAGTCCCAGGGCGTGGCCCATCGCCGTAATCGCGGTGGTGATCGCCGCGTCGTCCGGGACGCTGGCAATCTCACGCACGAAGCTGCGATCGATCTTGAGGGCGTCGAGCGGGAAGTGTTTCAGGTAGCTGAACGACGAGTAGCCGGTCCCGAAGTCGTCCACGGCCAGGTAAAGGCCCATGGCTCGAAGGGCGTGGAGCGTGTCGGTGCCTTCCTTCTCATGATGGACCAGCATGCTCTCGGTCAGCTCCAGGCCCAGATACCGGGCGTCGAGCGCGGCGGCCTCGAGTGCACGGCCAACGGTGTCGGCCAGCGTCCGCTTGAGCTGGCGGCTCGAGAGATTGGCCACGACCCTGATGGGACTGAGACCGCCAGCCTGCCATGCGCGATTCTGCATGCAGGCGGTGCGAAGCACCCACTCACCGATCGGGACGATGAGACCGTTCTCTTCGGCGAGCGCGATGAATTCCGACGGAAGCAGGAGTCCGAGCTCGGGGTGCCGCCAGCGGATGAGCGCCTCCGCGCCGGCGATGGCACCGGTGGAGGAGGTTACGATCGGCTGGTAGTGCAGCTCGAATTCGTCGCGGTCGAGCGCGCGCCGCAGGTCGTTTTCGAGCGTGAGACGATGGAGTGCCGTGGCGCTCATCGCCCGGGAGAAGGACTGATAGCAGCTTCCGCCTTGCTCCTTCGCCTTGTACATGGCCGTGTCGGCATGCATGAGGAGGGTTTCCAGATCCTCCCCGTCGAACGGATAGATGGCGATCCCGATGCTCGCGTTGATGAAGACCTCCTGGCCGGCCACGCGCATCGGATGCGCGAGACTCGAGAGGATGCGGCGGGCGAGCTTGCCGGCGTCCTGCGCGTTGACGAGGCCCGGCATGATCACCGTGAACTCGTCGCCTCCGAGGCGTGCGACTTCTGGGGCGATCATTTCGGCAGCCGGGCTGACCTGATCGTCGCGGCCGCGGCACGACGAGCGGAGCCTCACCGCGACCTGCTGGAGCAGCTGATCTCCCGCGTCATGGCCCAGCGTATCGTTGATCCGGCTGAAGTGATCGAGATCGATAAAGAAGGCAGCCACCAGCTTCTCATTGCGGTGGGCATCGTTCAGCGCCTGGGAAAGCCGTTCCTTGTACGAGAGCCGATTGGGAAGCCCCGTCAGGCTATCGACGAAAGCGAGGGTGCGAACCTGATCGAGCATACGGGCATTGGTGAGCGCCACGGCAGCCTGGTCGGCCAGCCGGCGCGCCTGGAGACGGCACTCGTCCGAGTGCTGCGGCGCGGCGCAGTCGCCGAGCGCGATCACGCCGATGAGCTGAGCCTGGTATCGGAGCGGCAACACGAAGAAGGAGGTCGCGCCCCGCGCGCCCATCGGAGCCAGATACGCGCGCGCGGGCTGGTCGGGGGCGTGCAGCGTGAGCGACTCGGACCCTGCCAGCAGATCCTGAACATCTCCGGACCGCAGGTCGACGCGTAAATGCTGCACGGTGCCGTCGCGATAGTCGTGAAGAACGCCGGGAAGCGACTTGGTCCCGTCGGGGGCGACGAGAGTGATGCACACCATGTCGCAGGGGCAGATGTCCGGTACCCGTGCAATCAGGGTATCGATGATTCCGGCGACGTCGGTCGTGGATAGCACGGCGCGGTCGATTTCCGCCGCGGTGGCCAGGGCCTGGAATTGCCGGTCCAGCTGCAGGGCCA
Source organism: uncultured Gemmatimonadales bacterium (assembly GCA_963722825.1). Classification (GTDB taxonomy): domain Bacteria; phylum Gemmatimonadota; class Gemmatimonadetes; order Gemmatimonadales; family GWC2-71-9; genus CAVVWJ01. The sequence goes on along the minus strand of CAVROI010000002.1, from coordinate 95,503 downwards.
TGAGATTGAGCGACGCACCGAGATCCTCGAACTCGTCCCCGCTGTTGACCGTCACCCTGCTGCCGAAGTCCCGCTGCGCAATGCGACGAGTCCCTTTCTGCAATTCCTCCAGCGGCACCAGGCCGCGCCGGATCTGGTTGATGCTCAGCAGCAACGCCGCGAGGCACGAAATGACCACGACGGCGACGAAGGTGGGCGTGAACTCGGCCATCGGGCCAAGCACGTCGGCTTTCGACTGACTCAGGACCAGCTGCCAGTTGGATGCGGCGAAGACTTCGTCGAGCACCAGCGGCCAGGCGGACGAGACGTAGGTTCCGGAGTCCGAGACTGCCGGATCGAGTGAATCGGCAGTCGGACGGGCAAGGTTCTGGAGAAACTCCTCATCCGCTGCCATCGTGTCGCGCGATGCGGGCGTCCCTGCCGTCGACGCGAACAGGACCTTCCCGGCGTCGTCCACCACCGAGATCACCGTCCTGGCGGAGGGCATGCTCTGGTCGAGAGTCCCCCACAGGAATTCGGGGCTCACTTCGCCCGCCAGTGTCCCGCGAACTCCTCCTCGGCGATCGATCCGGCGGAGGATGTAGACTCGGGCCGGCAGGCCATGTCGCTCCCTGGTGACGATCGCGGGCAGTCCCAGCGCGAGATCCTCGTCGAGGCCGTGGTCATCGAGCGGATTCTCGGCGAGGCGGCCGAAGATGGGGATTCGCGCACCTGTCTCGGTCACGAATTCCAGGGCCAGCAACCGGCGGCTGGTGACGAGATCGAGCCCGGCGCTCAACATCCGGCTCGCGCCCAATGCTCTCGAGTCCGGCACGGCCGGCGGCGCCTCCAGCGGTGACGCCGGTGTCCCGGCGCCGAGTTGGACGAGCGCGGCAGGCGGGATGCTTCGGAGCGTCGCGTCGAGAAGGAGGAGGCGCTCGAAGATGGCGAGCCCGAGCGCCTTATTGGCCTGATGGAGCCGGATCTCGCTTTGGGTCCGAAGCTGCCGGGCCACGTGTCTGTAGGAGAGGAGCGCGAGCACGATGATGGGCACCAGGGCGCAGCCCACGAACAACACGAGCAGGCGACGGCCGAACCTGGATTGGAGCGGCGTGCGTGGCAGGTTCACGTTCGTGCTCGCGCTGGAGATGTCGACGGGGGGACAGCCAAGCCGATGCTCTGGCAATACTTATGCCTTGCCTTGGATCTGCTGGATCGGCCCTGGAACCGGAGGTGAGGGCGCTAGCTAACCGCTTGGGGGGTAATCTTCTGGCGTTTCGCGGGAACTGGAGGTGACCCAGCTCGACCGTTCAGGGCATCCACCACGACACGGAGGGCACCAATGCGGTCGGCACTGATCCGTCCCTGCCGCCCGCCCTCACAAGCGGCTCCACGGACACCCACCACGTCGGGGAGCGGGTCGGTGAGGAGGGCGAGGCTGTCCGTTTGAAGGGAGCCCGCCACCGCCACGAGCAGCCCCGCCGCCCTCGCCTCGCCGATCCAGATCCTCACCTCGTCCGGCGAAAGCCAGGTGAAGAGATCGCCGCCGTTCTTGGTGAAGGTGTCGAGCAGAACGCCTCGGGCACCCGCCATGGCGGCGGCGTGCACGATGGCCTCGGGAGGCGGCGCGGCGGCGCGGGTCCAGTCGGCGTAGGCGACCGCGACCAGCGTGGGGCGCGCGGAGGTCCGAGCCGAAACGGCGATCGCCGCCGCCAGCCGGTTCCTCACGACAGCCTCGCCCGCGGTCCCCGCGAACCCCAGTTTGAGGATGACCTCACCCGCGCGCCGTTGCACCGCCAGCCGCCCCACGGCCCTCTCGACCTCCGCCTCGCCCATAGGATCACCGAGCGCCACGCTCAGCGGAATTGCCCCGGGAAGGCCCTTCGCGACCGCGGCCAGTACGCCGGGATCCACCGGCCCGAGCGTCCCTCGGGACGGTTCCTTCGCATCGATGATGTCGGCGCCTCCCGCCAGGGCGGGTCCGACCTCACCTGCCGACCTCACACTCACCAGCAGCCGCATCGGGGTCCTTGTGAGAAGCTAAGGCGCTGATATGTTAGGATTTAAGAAGTTAAGGCACCGTCATCATCAGCGGGAGGTGCGTGGACCTCGACGGGAAATTCGTACTCGTGACCGGCGCCTCCAGCGGGATCGGGAAAGCGATCGCCCTCGGCTGCGCGGCCGCCGGTGCCGACCTTGCGATCACTTTCCGCCGTAACCGGCTGGGGGCAGAGGGAACCGCGGTCGAGATTCGCGACCGGGGACGCCGGGCGGAAGTGATCGAGACCGATGTGAGCCGCAGCGAAGACATCGACTCGCTGGTCGAGGCTGTGAGCAAACGCTTCGGCCGGGTTGACGCGTGGATCAATAACGCCGGCGCCGACATCCTCACCGGAGAAGGCGCCCGGCTGAGCCGGCGAGAGAAGCTCGACCTCCTCCTCGCTGTAGATCTGCGGGGGACGGTCCTGGCATCGTGGGCCGCGGTGGAGATGATGCGCAAGCAGACGGGCGGCGGCGTCATCATCAATATGTCGTGGGATCATGTCGGCCTCGGAATGGCCGGCGAGAACCCGACTCTGTATTCGGCGGCCAAGGGCGGGATCATGAGTTTCAGCAAATCCCTCGCACGCGAAGTGGCGCCCGGCATCAGGGTGAACATCCTGGCCCCCGGATTCATCGCGACGTCGTTCGGCGAAGAGGCGAACGACGAATGGCGCCGTGAGGTGGTGGCGCGCACCCCGCTCGGACGGTGGGGAGCCCCGGAAGATCTCGCCGGCGCCGCTGTCTTCCTGGCCTCGGACGCCTCCGCGTTTGTGACGGGGCAGACGATCGCAGTGAATGGTGGAGTAGTGTAGAGTCGAGAGTCGAGAGTCTCGGGTCACGAGTCTGGAGTCCGCCATCGGAAGGTTCGTGATCCTGACTGGCGACCCGTGACTCTAGATTTCAGACTCTGGACTCTAGACCCCAGACTCTAGACAACGAGGTATCAAATGCCAACGACGAAGGAAAGAACCTACACCGACGCCGAGATCGGCAAGCGCCTCGAGGCGCTGCCCGGATGGTACAACGAAGATGGATGGATTCGCCGGGTGTACAAGACCGACGGATGGCCGACCACGCTCATGCTCGTCAACACCATCGGCTATCTCGCCGAGGCGGCCTACCACCATCCCGACCTCACCGTCACGTGGGGCCGCGTGATCGTGAAGCTGCAGAATCACGCCGCCGGAGGCATTACCGACAAGGACTTCGAGCTCGCTCGCAGGATCGAGGACCATGTGCTCTGGAAGCCGCAAGGCGGCGCGCTCGAGGGCACACCGAACAAGTGGGTGCGTCCGGGGGATCCACGGTAGCTCCTGGACGGGTTCTCTTCGTCACGGGGCGGCTGGCGGAACCGGCCCTCAGGAAAGTCCTCGACGAAATGCGACCCGAGTTCGAGGCCCGGGTCGCCGTGCTCAAGATCACTGTCGCGGCGCTCATGACCACGCCGTGGATCGCCCGCTTCCTCGACGTCCCCGAGAACACCGATCTGGTGCTCATCCCGGGCCTGTGCGAAGGCGATACCGCGGCGGTGAGCGAGCGCTTCGGCGTGCGCGTCGAGAAGGGCCCGAAGGACCTTCGCGAGATTCCCGGTTATTTCGGGAGAGCGGCGGCGGCGTCCGACTACGGGCCCTACGCCATCGAAATTCTCGCGGAGATCAACAACGCCCCGAAACTCTCCCCGACGGACTTCCGTGCCGCCGCCGAGTACTTTCGCGCGAGCGGGGCGGACATCATCGACGTCGGCTGTACGCCCGGGCTTCCGTTCCCCGGGCTCGGCGACACCATCCGGGGTTTACGTGCCGCGGGAATGCGAGTGAGCGTCGACAGCTTCGACCCGCGCGAGATCGGAACCGCGGTCGAGGCCGGCGCCGAGATGGTGCTGAGCGTCAACGGGTCCAACATCGACGTCGCCCGCGCGCTGGCGGGCGGCCCCGCGCGTGTCGTCGTCATCCCCGATTCCGGCGAAGGCCTCGACACCCTCGACCGCAGCATCGAGTCGCTCGAGCGCTGGAAGGTGCCGTATCTCATCGATCCGGTCATCGAACCAGTGGGCTTCGGGTTCATGGCATCGCTGGAGCGGTACGCCGAGGTCCACCGGCGGTATCCCGAAGTTGCCAAGCTCATGGGCATCGGCAATATCACGGAGCTCACGAGCGCCGACTCCACCGGTGTCAACGCGCTCCTGATCGCGATCTGTGAGGAAACCGGTGTGCGGGCCGTGCTGACGACGGAGGTCATTCCCTGGGCCAGAGGCGTGGTACGGGAGATCGACATCGCCCGCCGGCTCATGCACCACGCGGTGACTCATCGGACGCTCCCCAAGGGAGTCGATGACCGGCTGCTGACCGTCAAGGATCCGAAGATCCTCGAATACACCGAGGAGGAGCTGCGCCGGCTCCACGAGGCGGTGACCGACCCGAACTTCCGGATCTTCACCGACCGCACCACGATCACCGTCTTCAACGACCGCCTCTTCATCCGGGGCACCGACATCCAGGAGATCTTCCGGCAGCTCGACGTGGACGATCCGACGCACGCCTTTTACCTAGGTCGCGAGCTGATGAAGGCGAAGGTCGCGATTACCCTGGGAAAGACCTATCGGCAGGAGGGCTCCCTCGACTGGGGCTATCTCACACCGCCCGACGACGTGAAATCGGACCATGTAAAGATTGCTCCGAGGCGGCACCGGCCTGATGGTGCGCCGATTCGTCGCGCCGAGGGGCAATGAGCGACGGATGGGTACCACTGGTGGAAAATCTCGGGGAGGCGGAGGAGCCGATGGATGCCGTGGCTCACTTCCTCGATCTCCCTTTCCTCTTGTTCCTCGACAGCGCGACAGGCGCGAATGCCCGATCGGAGGTCCATCCGCTCGGCCGATACTCCTTCCTGACGGCCGATCCTCCGGTCGTCATCCGGAGCCGGGAAGGCCACACCGAAACTGGTAGGCCCGGTGGCGAGATGGAGCATGTCGCCGCCGATCCGTTGCTGGTCGTTCGCGATCTCCTTCGGCCCTACAGCGCGGACGCCATGTCCGGCCTCCCGCCCTTCCAGGGAGGCGTCGCGGGCTACATCGGCTATGACTACGGCGGGCTGTTGGAACGGCTCCCCGCCCCTCGCTACGACGATCTCGCCATCCCCGAAGTGCTGCTGGGACTCTATGACTGGGTCATTGCGTGGGACCACCGGCTCGGCACGGCCTGGATCATCTCGACGGGCATACCGGAAACCGGGGCTGGGCGAGATCGCCGGGCGACGGAACGGCTCGACATGGTGCGCGAGCGGCTCAGGCGGCCGCCGCGCAACCGGACCGTTGGGGGCCGGCGCTCGTCTCTTCCATCCTCCCGGATCAAGGAGCTTTCCGCTCCATCGTACCCGGTTCTGGGAATCGAGGGCGCCGAGCGAATCGGGCTCCGCTCCACGTTTACCCATCGGGGGTATCTGGACGCGGTGGCCAGGGTGCGCGAGTACATCATCGCCGGCGACATCTTCCAGGCCAACCTCTCCCAGCGGTTTCAGGCGACGTTCGACCTGGCACCTTTCGATCTATATGGAAAGCTGCGTCAGCGGAACCCGGCACCATTCGCAGCCTATCTCGATTTCGGCGAGGTGGCTGTCCTGAGCGCGTCGCCGGAGCGATTCCTGCTGCTCGACGAGAAGGGCCGTCACGTCGAGACTCGCCCGATCAAGGGGACCCGCCCCCGCGGTCTCGGTCCGATGCACGACGCGGCGCTCGGCCGCGCCCTCTCGGAGAGCGGAAAGGATCGGGCCGAGAATGTGATGATCGTCGATCTGCTGCGCAACGACCTCTCGCGAGTCTGCCGGCCGGGCACGGTTCGGGTCCCCGAGCTGTTCGCGCTGGAGCAGCATCCGACGGTGCACCATCTTGTCTCCACCGTGGTCGGCGAGCTCGAGCCCGACGCCGATGCCGTCGCACTGCTGCGGGCGGCCTTCCCGGGAGGGTCCATCACAGGCGCCCCCAAGGTGCGGGCAATGGAAATCATCGCGGAGCTCGAGCCCACGCGCCGGGGGGTGTACTGCGGCTCGGTCGGCTATCTGAGCACCTCCGGCGCCATGGATACCAGCATCGTGATCCGCACCTATGTGGCGCTCGGAGAGCAGGTATACTTCCAGGCGGGCGGCGGCATCGTCGCCGACTCCGACCCGGAGCTGGAATACCGGGAGACGCTGGACAAGGCGATGGCGTTGATCGATGTGCTGGCGTCGACCCCATGATTCTCCTGATCGATAACTACGACTCCTTCGTTTACAACCTGGCGCGCTACGTCCGCGAGCTGGGCGAGACGCCGGTTGTCCGGCGGCATGACGCTCTCACCGTCGATGACATCCTGGCCGACCCGCCGTCGCACATCATCATTTCCCCCGGCCCCTGTTCTCCCAGCGAGGCGGGGATCTCCACCGAATTGGTCTCCCGGGCCGGACCGACCATCCCGATCCTGGGCGTCTGTCTCGGTCACCAATGCATCGGTGCCGCTTACGGCGGCGAGATCGTCCGGGCTGCACAGCCGATGCATGGCAAGACCTCACGAATCCATCACGGGGGCACGGGTCTGTTCACCGGCCTGCCATCCCCGTTCCGCGCCACCCGGTACCACTCGCTGGTAATCGCGCCGGCGTCCGTGCCGCCCGAGCTGGAGGTCACCGCCACCGCGGATGATGGTGAGATCATGGCGGTCCAGCACGTCCGGGATGCGGTCTACGGCGTGCAGTTCCATCCCGAGTCCGTCCTCACCGAGCAGGGTTATCGCCTGATCGATCACTTCCTTCACGGCGTGCCTGCGACGCCCCGCACGCTCCCTCTCGCCGCCGACGGCGCATTGGTGGCGCTCGAGCCCGGCACGAGTACGCTGGCCTCGGATCCCCCCCCGGCGGATCTCGTTCGGTGATCATCGAGACGATCGTCACGACGATGGATCCGGCCGGCGCGATCAACTTCGCCCCGATGGGTGTCGAATGGGGTGAGGAGCGAATCGTCCTCAAGCCATTCCTCGAGACCACGACGTACCGGAACGTCACCGCAACCGGTGTGGCGGTGATCAACCTGACCGATGACGCGATGCTGTTCGCCCAAGGCGCCATCTCGAGCCCACAGTTTCCCTGGATCCCGGCAGCAGTCGTGCGGGGGGCGGTGCTCGAGGCGGCCTGTTCCTGGCGCGAGATCGAGGTGGAATCGATCGATTCGACTCCACCGCGATCGCGAATCGTGACGCGAGTGCGACACACCGGCGCGCGCCGCGAGTTTCTCGGCTTCAACCGCGCCCGCCACGCCGTGCTCGAAGCGGCTATTCTCGCCACCCGCACGCATCTGCTGCCGCGCGAGCAGATCGCCGAGGATCTCTCCCGGCTTCAGGTGATCGTGGACAAGACCGCGGGCCCGAGGGAGCAGGACGCGATGGCGATGCTGACCGAGTATGTCAGATCCCGATAACGTGTTCGTCGAGGCGTCGGCGCGCCTGCATTTCGGGGTGCTCGACCTCCGCGGGTCCCTGGGGCGGCGATTCGGGGGATTGGGAGCGGCAGTGCCGCAGCCGTCCCTCCTTCTGGAGGCTTCCCTGGCCTCGCAAGTCACCGTGGAGGGGGAGGATGGGGAGCGGGCGGCGGAGTTCGCCAAGCGGTTCCTGGCCTACCATCGTCTGCCCGGAGGAGCGCGCCTGCGCATCCACCGCGCGATCCCCCCACACAGCGGGCTGGGCTCGGGAACCCAGCTCGGTCTGGCAGTGGCGCGAGCACTGTCGGAGCTGCACCGGATGCCGGTGGAGCCGGCTCGGCTGGCGCGCGCGGTATCCCGGGGCGAACGCTCGGCCATCGGCACCTGGACATTCGCCCGTGGAGGCTTCATCGTGGAGGGTGGGAGACGGGCGGGATCGGACGAGATCGCGCCGCTGCTGGTCCGTCTCCCCGTGCCGGAGAATTGGCGCTGCGTGCTTGCCGTTCCTCGGGGCGACCCCGGGCTCAGCGGCGAGGCGGAGGCCGCTGCCTTCCGGCGGCTTCCGCCGCCGCCCGAGCGAGAGGTCGAGCGAGTATCGCATGTAGTGCTCATGCAGCTCCTGCCGGCCCTCGTGGAAAGAGATCTCGCGGCGTTCGGGGAGGCGCTCACGACCATCCAGCGGGTGACGGGAGCCTGGTTCGCCCCGGAGCAGGGGGGCATCTTCGCGCCAGGCAGCACATCGATGCTGGTGGCAAAGATGTCGGAGTTGGGGGCGGCGGGGGTGGGTCAGAGCTCCTGGGGCCCGGCGGTTTACGGGCTTGCGGAGACGGAAGCGGCCAGTGGCAGACTGGCCGCCGGCGTCCGGGAACTCATGGGAAGCGAAGGCCGAGTTTTCGAGGGGGGATTCACCAATACGGGAGCCCGGCTGTGGCGGCCGGAACCGGCCTCCGTTCCTGATTGACAGTTCATTTTGCAGGGTGTATACTGGCCCCTCTAAGCCTCCCGTATGTGGCGACTTGGCGATTTACGCAGACGGGTTCACTGGGCCGGTTATTCGCACTCCCCCGATACTGCGAGCCTCCCGGCCAGGCACTGAGAAGAGTCTTTCAGGCGGTCTGATTATTTCGCCGCCTCCCCAGCTGCAGTTCATTTTCTGAAACACAAGGCGGTTCAGCGGCGACGCTGAGGGGTGAGATGGGCTTGTTCCCGTTCGCTTCCACCGTTGGCTCGATGTCGAATTCCTCCACGGCACCCACGATTGCGCGCGCCACGCGCAATCCGCGGGAGCTGTGGCATTCGGTCTGGTGCGGCCATCCCAGCTGGCCCGACGGATCTCGCCACAGCGTTCGCTCGCCGGTCTCCTCCGCCGCCTTCAAACATTCTCACATATCTGCTTCGTGCCCCGGACATACGTCGATGGTGGAGCGCGGTCCCCCGTGAGCCGCACCGCCCGGCCGTTCCGGCACTCGCAGCACGCGGCACCCGAATGCAGTAGAGCAGTAGAACCACCCTTCATCCTGAGGTCAGTTATGAACCGCTTTACCCAGAAGGTGCTGGCTGGCGGCATCGCGGCTGGGCTGACAGTAGCCGTAGCCGCGTCCGCCAACGCCCAGGCGGCTCGTTCGGGGGCCTGGACCCTGAACGGCAAAGAGGGCGAATGGACGATGACCGGCCGTGATTACAGCCTGCAGCGGTTCAGCCCGCTCAAGCAGATCACGACGTCCAACGTCGGCGAATTGCGGCCGGTCTGGTCCTTCTCGACCGGTACGCTGCGCGGCCATGAGGGCAACCCCCTCGTCGTCGGCAACGTGATGTACGTCAACACGTCCTTCCCGAACATCGTGTACGCGCTCGATATCTCGAAGCCCGGCGCGCCGCAAATCTGGAAGTACGTGCCGAACCAGTCGCCCGACGCGATTCCAATCGCGTGCTGCGACCTGGTGAACCGCGGCACCGCCTACAGCCCGAGCGGCAAGATCTACATCGAGGCGCTGCAGGGTGAGCTGATCGCGCTCGACGCGAAGACCGGCAAGGAGCTGTGGAAGGCCAAGCACCCGGATCACTCGGCTGCCGGGCCCGAGGCCATCGGCTACAAGCAGGGCGCCACGATGACCAACGCCCCGATCTACATCAAGACCAAGTCGGGCAAGGAAATCGTGATCGCGGGCATCTCCGGTGGTGAGTTCGGCGTGCGCGGCCGGGTCTCGGCCTTCGATGCCAACACCGGCGAGCATCAGTGGACCGCGTACAGCACCGGCCCGGACAGCGAAGTCCTCATCGACGGCGACGCGAACGCCAACTATCCGTCGCACAAGGGCAAGGACCTCGGGGTCTCGACCTGGCAGGGCGACGAGTGGAAGCGTGGCGGCGGCACCACCTGGGGCTGGTACTCCTATGACCCAGAGCTCGACAACTTCTACTACAGCGTCGGCAACCCGGGCACCTGGAACCCCGACCAGCGGCCGGGCGACAACAAGTGGTCGATGACGATTTTTGCACGTAATCCGGACAACGGCCATGCGAAGTGGGCCTACCAGATGACGCCGCACGATGAGTGGGATTACGATGGCGTCAACGAGAACGTCCTCTTCGAGAGCGGCGGCAAGAAGCTGCTGGCGCACTTCGACCGTAACGGCATCGGCTACACGGTCGACCGCACCAACGGCAAGGTCCTCGTGGCCAACGCATACGGCCCGATCAATTGGGCCAAGAGCGGCGGCACCGGCACCCCGGTCGAGGGCGTCGTGGCTACCGGCGTGCCGGTCAAGGATCCGAAGTACGGCACCTCCTCGAAGAAGAATGGCGAGGGCATCTGCCCGGCCGCCATCGGCTTCAAGGATCAGCAGCCATCGGCGTACTCGCCGATCACCGGCCTCTTCTACGTCCCCACGAACCACATCTGCATGGACTATGAGGGCGTCGAAGTGAAGTACACCGCCGGTCAGCCGTACGTCGGCGCCATCGTCCGGATGTTCCCCGGCCCCGGCGGTCACCGTGGCCGGTTCATCGCCTGGGATCCGATGAAGGGCAGCGTGGTGTGGGAGATCAAGGAAAACCTCGCCGCGTACGGCGGGGCGCTCACCACGGCCGGCGGCCTCGTCTTCTACGGCACCATGGAAGGCTGGCTCAAGGCGGTCGACGCCAAGACCGGTAAGGTCCTCTGGCAGTTCAAGACCCCGTCCGGCATCATCGGCAACCCGATGACCTACACCGCTCCCGATGGCCAGCAGAACGTGGCCGTGTACTCGGGCATCGGTGGCTGGGCCGGCATCGGTGTGGCCGCCGGCATCGGCGCTGAAGATCCGACCGCCGGTCTCGGCGCACTCGGCGCCTTCGGCGACGCGGGGCAGTTCAGCACCCAGGGCGGTGTCCTCACCGTCTTCGGGCTGAAGAACCCGGGAATGGCAGGCAAGTAAGCTCGCACGCACCTGCGTGCTGCCGGAGGGTATAGTCTCCGGCAGCCGCAGGGATAGATTACGAATGAGCACGGCGCCGGAGTGCTGTCCGCTCCGGCGTCGTTCGCATTCTGGGGTGAGTCCAACAGGACGACGGTCCCGGCGGGCTGCCCCCAAATCGGATGGCAGGATCCAATGCTCCCGACCGTCACACTATCTCGATACGCCGCGCTCGCCGGACTGGCCATGGTGGGCTTGACGCTGCCGGCGAGCGCCCAACGCCCGGCCCCTCTCCAGCCCGGCCTGATTCGCGTGTGCGCCGATCCCGACAACATGCCCTTCTCCAACCAGAAGGGTGAGGGCTATGAAAACAAGATCGCCGAGCTGATCGCAAAAACTTGGGATTCGAAGCTCCAATATGTGTGGTGGCCAATCCGCCGAGGGTATTTCCGCATGCTCAACGGCACGTATTGTGACGTTGTGATCGAATCGCCTGCCGGGCTCGACATGGCGGGGGCCACCAAGCCGTATTACCGGTCGGGCTACGCGTTCGTGAGCCGGAAGGGTAGCGGCCTCGAGGACATCAACTCCCTTGCCGACCCCAGGCTCAAGAAGCTCAGGATCGGGGTCAACCTCTTCGTCTCCTCCGACGGTGAGCACTCTCCCCCGGAGATGGCGCTCAGCAGTCATGGCGTGGTCGGCAACCTCAAGGGCTACAACGTCTCGTACGACGAGAATATTCGGCCTGAGGACATCTTCAACGGAGTGGCGAAGAAAGACGTGGATCTCGCGATCGTGTGGGGGCCGATGGCCGGGTATTTCGTGAAGAAGTCGCCGGTGCCGCTCGTCGTTACGCCGATCTCGGCCGAGGTAGACTCGGCAAGCGGTCTTCCCATGCAGTACAACATCGGCATGGCAGTCCGTCGGCGGGACACGGCGTTCCGGGATAGCCTTCAAACGGTGCTCGACCAGAAGGCACCGGAGATTCAGGCGATTCTGAAGGAATTCTCCGTGCCCGTGCTCCCGATTCCGGAGCCGGCCCCCGGCCAACGCGAGGGTGGTGGCAAGGCGGCTGGCAACGCCCAGCCGCCGGCGACGTCCGACTCGAGCGGAAAGCGCACACCAGCGTAGGCCGGGCGGCGCCAAGGCATGTCGTGTGGAGCTCCCACTTCCCCGCGAAAGGACTCGTAATGCGTACGACCGTCGCCGCCACCTTCCACCGGGCCTTCCTCGGCGCCGCCGCCGTCCTGGCCATGTCACTCGCAACCAGGCCCGCGATGGCCCAGGAGCTCAGGGACCAATACCACCAGGCCCCCCGAGACACCGTCTCCCAGGAAGTGTACGACGGCTGGAAGCAGTTCAACCTCAACTGCGCCCGCTGCCACGGGGAGGATGCGCTGGGCACGTCGTTCGCGCCTCATCTCATCGTCTCGCTCAAGCCCGATGGAACGATCCCCACCAAGGAACTCTTCATCCAGACCGTGTGCGCCGGCCGGCCCGAGAAGGGCATGCCCTCGTGGTGCGCCCTCGGCATGGAGATGGGAACGATCGAAAAGATTTACGGCTATGTGAAAGCGCGAAGCGACGCCAGGATGGCGCCGGGCCGGCCGGCGGTGAAAAAGGAGGGGTGAAGGAGACGGGCGGACTGGCTGACAGCTCCTACGCTACAAGCGTGGGAGTTTTTGTCTGGAGGAATGGATGCACGGCTTCAAGGGTGAGCGCACGCTCATGCGCATTCACATCGGTGAGCGGGACAAGTTTCATGGCAAGCCGCTGTATCGGGCGATCGTCGAGCTGCTCCGGCAGCAGCACTACGCGGGGGCCACTGTCCTCCGGGCGGTCATGGGGTTCGGGGCCAGCTCACGCTTGCACACCGACCGGATCGAGGTCCTCTCGGTCGATCTCCCGATCGTCATCGAGTGCGTCGACACCGAGGAGAAGATCGCGGCCATTCTTCCCGAGCTCGACGGGATGCTGGGCGGCGGCCTCATCACCCTCGAGCGCGCGAGGGTCATTATGTATCGGCCCGGTATTCTGCCGGATGGATATGCGGATAGCTGGTCGATCGATCAGACGGGTGGGTGGCAGTCGGAGCCGCCGACGGCTTGACGGCCGGACGCGGATCTTCGTGGTGTCGGACGTCTTCCTGGCGCGTAGCCAAGCCGAGATCGAGCGGATAACTTGACTTGGTAGTTCGACCGCTGGCGACCACCAGCCTCAAGGACGCTCTTCTTGACGGATATGCTCGGCCGTGTGGTGCGACACTTTCTCCCTGCCTGGCTGAGATATTCTCTTCTCCTGGCGGGCTCGATGGCTGCGACCCCGGTTCAGACATCCGCGGCTGCCCCGGTCGCTCGCGGGGTGACAGCGCCTGCTATGGCATCAGTGCCGGTCGACACGCCGACCGTCCGGCTCGACCTCGAGGGACTCAAGGCCCGGCTCGCCAAGGATACCGGCAACGCGCCCGATCTCTCCAACGTCGATCTCAGCGGGCTCGATCTGTCCGGAATCGATTTCAAGAAGGCCAACCTGACTGGCGCCCGCTTTGCCGACGCGAAGATGGCCGGCGCCAACCTCTTCGCCTGCGATCTCACCGACGCCGTGCTCACCGGCGCGATTCTCACTCGCGCCAACCTCGATGGCACGGTGCTCAGACGGGCGCATCTCCAGCGTGCCAATCTCCAGGGAGCCAGCCTTTTTGCCACCATCATCGAAGCCGCCGATCTGAGCGGTGCCAATCTCTCCGATACGAGAATCATCGGCTATCTGCGCTCCGCCAACCTGACCGGCGCCACGGTTCGCAACGCGAACGCCGGGGCGGATCCGGGCAACCAGTCCATGGGCGTCATGCGCGCCACATTCGTGGGAGCCAATCTTTCCGGTGCCGATTTCTCCGGCGCCAACCTGTTCAAGGCCGACTTCTCTCACGCGAATCTCTCGGGCGCCAAGCTCGGCGGCGCCAACCTGAACAACAGCGAGCTGGTCCAGGCCGACCTCACCAAGGCCGACGTCACCGGGGCCAAGTTCTCCAAGGCCGACCTCGATGGCGCCGATTTCCGTGGGGCCACGGGCGTGGCTCAGATGCAGGGCCTCGACGAGGCTCGCAATAGAGACAAGGCAATCTTCGATGCGAAATGATCGTCTCGGGCTGGCGCTTCTGCTGGCCCTTTCTTCCGCCTGCTCGCGCGGTGAGTCCGCGCCAGCCGGCAGCGCGGCCTCGGATTCCTCGAGCGCCCCCGCTTCGACCCCCGGTCTACTCGCCTATGTCACCAATGAGGGCTCCGAAGAGCTCAGTGTCATCGATACCCGCACCGACACCGTCGTCGCCACCATCCCGGTGGGCACCCGGCCGCGCGGCGTCCGGCTCAGCGCCGACGGCAGAACCATCTTCGTGGCGCTGAGCGGCTCGCCCCGCTGTCCGCCGACGATGCCGGATGAGGAATGCGAGAAGCTGAAGGCGGACAAGTCGAAGGATGGCGTGGCGGTCGTGGATGCCGCGGCCCGCAAGGTCCTGCGAGTCCTGCCCGGCGGCTCCGATCCGGAAAACTTCGACATCAGCAAGGACGGCGCGACGCTGTTCGTCTCGAACGAGGATGCAGGCACGGCATCGGTCGTGGACGTGGCCAGCGGGAAGATCCGCTCTACGGTGAAGGTCGGGAAGGAGCCCGAAGGAGTGCGGGTACATCCCGACGGCAACACCGTCTGGGTCACCGGCGAAACCGATCACAACGTCTCGTTGGTCGACACGAAGACCGGCAAGGTGGTGGGCTCGATCGAGGTGGGGCGGCGTCCCCGCTCGCTGGATTTCACACCTGACGGCAAGCGGGCCTATGTCTCCTCCGAAGTGGACGGCACCGTCTGGGTCCTCGATGCGGCAAGCCGCCAGAAGATCCGCGTGATCACCATGCCGAAGGGCTCGAAGCCGATGGATGTGGTGGTCGCGCCCGATGGCAAGAAGGTGTACGTCTCCAATGGACGGGGTGGCACGGTGTCGGTCATCGATCCCGCTACCGACTCCGTGACGGCGTCCGTGCCGGTCGGCCAGCGCCCATGGGGAATCGCCCTCACGCCCGACGGCGGGCGCCTCTACACCGCGAACGGCCCATCGAATGACGTGAGCGTCGTGGATACGCGGGATCTCACCGTCACGAAGAAGATACCGGTCGGGAAGCAGCCTTGGGGCGTCGCCGTCGGGCAGGCGCCATGACGCGCCTCTACCCCCTTCTTCCGCTGATGGTCTTGGCGCTCGGGTTCCGCCGCGTGCCCCCGAGCGCCTTCCGGATTGAGCCCGACGCCCGTGCCGCACTTCGCCAGCTCTGGGCGGCGAGCCTCGAGTCCAGGAGCGAGCGCGTCGCCTGCCTGGCGAGCACGATCGACGGCGATACCGTGCGGATCACTCGGATTCAGCCGCTGGACGCAGCGGGCATCGACTCGCTCGCAGTGGGCGCGGAGGCCTCACTCGAGACCTGCGGCCCACCGACATGGCAGGGCACCGTCCACACCCACATCGCACTGCCCGACGGCCAGCGCCCCTACTCGAAGTTCTCGGGCGCCGACCGCGGCGTCATGCTCACCTGGGGACGACGGTGGAAGAGCCAAGGGACGTTCTGTCTGCTCTTCGCCGAAGCGAGCATCCACTGCGAGCTCGATGGACCATCCGGGATGCTGATCTTCCCCAGCACGACATACTGAGAGGACGCAGAGGACGCGAGGGGACGCAAAGGACGGTGAAGACGGAAAGGGCGGAGATGACGGATAGGTCCCTAGCACATCGCTCCATGGTCGATCCTCTGCGTCTTCTGCGTCTTCTGCGTCTTCTGCGTCCTCTGCGTCTTCTGCGTCCTCTGCGTCTTCTGCGTCCTCTGCGTCCTCTGCGTCCTCTGCGCCCTCTGCGCCCTCTGCGCCCTCTGCGTCCTCTCCTGCTCACCCTCTGCGCGGTGACGAGCCCGGCGCGCGCCCAGACCGATACCGCCGGCGGTCGGCCGCGACCGGCATTCCGGTTCGACCGCGCGGCAGGTGAAATGCTCGCGGAGCTCTGGCAGGCGAGCGTCGCCGCCCAGGAAGAGCGGGTTGCCTGTCTCGCGGCATCCATCCGGAATGACACCGTCTTCGTGAAGCGGATTCTGCCCCTCCCGCCGGAGGAGGCCGACTCGATGGGTATTTCGTCGTCGAGCTCGGTGGCGCGGTGCGGTCCGCCCGAGTGGTCGGGCACGGTGCACACTCATGTGTATCTCTTCACCGATTCTTCCCCCTCCACCACGTTCTCCGCGCAGGACCGCGGCGTCATGCGCAAGTGGTACGAGCGTTGGCACTCCGACGGGGTGTTTTGCCTCGTCTATAGCGCACGGGACGCTCACTGCGAGGCCGATGGCGTCGTGGGAGGAATGCATGCGCCCCCCCGGATCGTGAGATGAGCGGGCGCATCATGGTCCTGCTGATTCAATTCTTCCGACAGAGCGTCCTGATGGGCGGGCTTAGGAGAAGGGGCGCCTCACGAAGGGGGATTTCGGCTTGTTGTTCGCGAGCCAGGCGTCGAGGCCCCAGGTGCGCCCGGCCCGCGCGAAGAAGAACGTCACCATCAGCGTGACCAGCACCAGGTGAAAGCCCTGCTGTCCGGCGGACATCCACTGTGTGGCCAGTCCGTAGTTGATCACCAGCAACAGTCCCACCAGCGACGCCACCCCGGTGAGCAAGCCGAGCGTGAGGCCCACACCAGTGATCACCTCGCCCCAGGCGGTGAGGTGGGCAAACAGATTGCTGTGGGTGAGGACGGTGTCTTCGAGGAAGTGCTTGTAGAACGGGAGCGGATTGCCGGCGGCCTGCTTGGCTACGATCGTCGGCATGACGCTCACCCACCGGTCCTGCACCGCCGGCACCGGGAGCACGCCGCCCACAAGGACGACCGTCATCTTGGTCAACATCGCCTTGGCGAAGTAGAGCCCGATGACGATCCGGATCACCGCGAGCCACTGAACGGGATGAGCCATGGCCACGGGAGGCCGGGCACGATAGGCCATCGGGTCACACTCCTCGGTTCGATGTCTCAGCTAAACGTCGACGCCAAGCTCCGAAAACACAAACGTCCAGGTGTCGGTCAGCTCGTCGAGCACCTTGGAGAGCGGCTTCCCCGCGCCGTGGCCCGCCCGAGCCTCGAGCCGCAGCAGGACGGGGCGCCCCGACGCGGACGCGGCCTGGAGGCGCGCCGTCATCTTACGGGCGTGCATCGGGTCGACCCGCGTGTCGCTCTCCGCCGTGGCCAGCAGGACGGCGGGATAGTGCGTGCCCTCGCGCACGTGGTGGTACGGCGAATAGGCGCGAAGCCACACGAACTGATCCAACTCCTCGGACGAGCCGTACTCCGGGATCCAGAGCCGGGCAATCAGAAACAGGTGGTACCGCAGCATGTCGAGTAAGGGCACCTGTATCACGAGCGCGCCGAAGATCTCCGGACGCTGGGTGAGAACGGCCCCCATCAGCAGACCACCGTTCGACCCGCCGGCCGCTGCCAGGCGAGGGGGACGGGTATACCCTTCGGCGATCAGCCATTCCGCGGCCGCGATGAAGTCGTCGAAGCTGTTCTGCTTCTTTCCCAGCATCCCGTCCCGATGCCACTTCTCACCATACTCTCCCCCGCCGCGAATGTTGGGAATCGCCACCATTCCACCCCGCTCGAGCCAGAGCAGCAGCGAGCGTGAGAACGCAGGGGTCATGCTGATGTTGAACCCGCCGTAGCCGGTGAGATAGACCGGATTGTTTCCATTCCGCTCGAGGCCCTTGCCGTGGACGAGGAACATCGAGATCGGCGTCCCATCCCTCGACGACACGCTGACCTGCCGCACCTCGAACCGCTCGGGATCCACGTCCGCCTCGACTCGGCGCCAGAGAGTTTCCGCGGTACTCTCGAGATCGATACGGTAGACGCTCGGCGGGACGGTGTAAGACGAGAAGCCGTAGAACAGCTCCCGGCCATCCCACTCGCCGGCCACACCGAAGAGGCTGCCGAGTGCGGGAAGCGTGAGCTCGCGCACGAGGCGCCCCTCGAGGTCGGCGAGCCGCAATCGGGACGACGCCCGCTCGAGGTAGCTCAGACCGAGCCGATCGGCCGTGACGATCACACCCTCGAGCACAGCGTCGTCCCTCGGCGCAATCAGCTCGCGCCACGCGGTGCGATCGGGGCGCTCGGGGTCCACATCGTACAGCCGGTAGGTCGGTGCCTCGAGGTTGGTGCGCAGAAACAGCCGGCCGCGGACCACTTCTCCCTCGAAGGATGCCGCCAAACCCTCGGCCACCGGCACCAGCGGGCCGTCGGCCAGGCGGTCACGGATGTACAGATCGGTCTCGTCGAAGGTGCGGGCGACGGTGATCAGCAGCCAGCGCCCGTCGTGGGACAAGCGCACGCCCGGCCAGTACTCCTTTTCCGCCGGCTCGAAGACGAGCGGATCGTTCGCCGGATCGGTACCGATCGTGTGGAGGAAGATGGAGCGGTGATAATGCTCTTCCCCTTCGGGGACGTCGCCGCCAGCTGGATAGCGGGTGTAGTAGAAGCCGCTCGCATCGGGAAGCCACGCGAGATCGGCGGCGCGGGTGCGGGGAATCCGGTCGGCAAGGGGTCGCCCTGTCCCCGCCTCGAGAAGGTGAAGCACACTCTGCTCGCTGCCGTTTTCCGAGAGGCCGTATGCCAGCAGCTTGCCATCGTCGCTCGGATAGTACCAGTCGAGGGCAACCGTCCCCGCCGAGTCGAGCAAGTTGGGATCCACGAGTGCGCGGTCGGCTCCGTCGACACCGTCCCGCACGTACAACACGGGCTGGTTCTGGAGCCCGTCGCGCCGCTGGTAGAAGTAGTGGCCGCGCACGGGAATCGGGGCGCTGATGGCCCCGATCGCCAGGAGCCGATCGAGCCGAGCGCGGATCTTGGCCCTTGCGGGCCGGGCGGCGAGATAGGCCTCGGTCAGCGCATTCTGGCGCTCGGTCCAGCTCCGGGTGTCGGAGGCGTCGCCGTCCTCGAGCCAGCGGTACGGGTCCGGGATGCTCTCCCCATGGAGGATATCGACCACCTCGCCGGCGGGAGTGGGCGGGTAGCGCGGGTCAATCACCCAGGCTGATTCCGAGTTCGCGGGCGGTGCGGATGGTATCGCAGTCGAGCGGGACGTCTTTCGACTTGCCCACCACGCTCTCCAGAGGTACGCGCGTGATATCCGAACCGTTGAGACCCACCATCGTGCCGAAGGCCCGGTCGGCAATGGCGCGGACCGCGGCGGAGCCGAAGCGGAGCGCGAGGAGGCGGTCGTACGTCGTGGGCGATCCGCCGCGCTGGAGGTGTCCCAGCACGAGGGTGCGCGTCTCCTTGCCGGTGAGACGCTCGATCGTCTGTGCCACCTTGCTGCCGACCCCGCCGAGCCGGTCCACGGTGCCCACGCCACGGCGCTCCACCAGCTCGATGGTGCCGTCGCGGGGACGCGCCCCTTCCGCCGCCACTACGATGCTGAAGTGGCGGCCGACCGCCTCGCGGCTCCGGATCTTTTCGGCCACCTTGCTCATGTCGAACGGAATTTCGGGAAGAAGGATGACGTCGGCGCTGCCGGAGAGCCCGCTGTAGAGCGCGATCCAGCCGGCATATCGACCCATTACCTCCACGACGATCACCCGGTCGTGACTTTCGGCGGTGGAATGCAGCTTGTCGATCGCCTCGGTGGCGGTGCTCACGGCGGTGTCGAATCCGAACGAGCGCTGGGTGCCGCTCACATCGTTATCGATGGTCTTGGGAACGCACACCACCGGAAGGCCCCTCCGCCACAAATCGTGCGAGATCTGGAGACTGCCGTCACCGCCAATGGAGACCAGGGCGTCGAAGCCGCTCGCCTGAAAGGCGGCGACGAGATCGCCGGACCGGTCGGTCTCGAGTTCATTTCCGTCGTCGTCCTTCATGACGTAGCGGAAGGGATTGCCGCGATTGGTAGTGCCGAGAATGGTGCCGCCCAGGTGGGTGATCCCGCGAACTTCTGGGAGGCCGAGTGGCACGACACCATTAAAGGTGATGAGACCTTCGTAGCCGCGTTGAATGCCATACGATTTCCAGCCCCGGTAATACGCGGAGAGTACGACCGCACGGATGACCGCGTTCAACCCGGGGGCGTCGCCGCCGCCGGTAGAGATGGCGATGCGCATTCAGGGCGCTCGCCCGATCAGTCGCACGATCTCTCCCGGCTCGGCATGCCGTCCGAGCGCCTTCTTCGAGAAAATGAGTCGGCCGTCGACCGTCACCTCGAATATCCCGCCCGACGATTCCACGAGGCGAATCTCGACTTCGGGAAAGGCCTGCTTCAGCTCAGCCGCCAGACCGGCGGCTCGGGGCTGGTAGTTTCAAACGACACAGTACTTGATCGTGACGAGCACGGGGCGGGTCCTTTCGAGTTTCAATGGTGAGTCTTTGCGGCGAATCGTAGTGTCGCCACAGGGAGAAACCAAGGGGAAGCGGCGTGGAGTGACGGGGCTCCTTGTCAGGCCAGCCAGGACGCTCTATCTATTTGAGCCATGCGAACCTACCGATGGACTGCCCGGTGCCGGTTTCCGGCCGCTCTCGCTCTCCTGTTCGCCGGGACGGCTCCGCTTGTAGCTCAGGAGCGGAAGAATCTCGTCGAGCTTGGCCTGGCCGGTGCATACCAGTCATACGATAACGCGACCGATCTGGACGGAGCGATTGGAGAGACGGGCCGGCTGGGCGTCTGGCTCCCGGCGAATTTCTCGGTCGAGCTGGCGGCCGCGTTCTCCAACCCGAAGACCAACGTCACCAATCTGCTGGGCAATACCACCAAGGTAGGCGTCAAGGCGCGCACGGTGAGCGGCTCCCTGCTGTACAACTTCCTGATCGGCACGAAGAGCTCATTCTACCTCAAGGCAGGAGTGGGGTCCACCAAGTACGGCAGCGACTGCTCCGGCGTGCGAACCATCTGTGGCAGTGGCGGTTCCCTGCTCGGCGGGCTCGGCTTCCGCGCGGGAGTGACCCCGATACTGCTGGTCCGAGGCGAGGCGGAGCTCAATCGCAACAAGAGCAGCACCAGAAGTCTCACCAATGTCGGCGTCAACCTCGGTCTCGGTGTGATGCTCGGCAGCAAGCCGATTCCCGACACCGACAGCGATGGCATCCAGGACAATCGGGACCGCTGTCCCGATACCCCGCGGGGTGCCCAGGTGGACGGCCGCGGCTGTCCGAGCGATGGCGACGGCGACGGCGTGCCCAACGGCGTAGACCGTTGTCCGGGGTCGGCGGCCGGCTCCAGCGTCGACGCCAAGGGCTGCGCCAAGGACTCGGACGGGGACAATATCCCCGACGGGCTCGACCGCTGCCCCGACACCCGGCCCGGGGTCCTGGTCGACCCGAGTGGCTGCGCCAAGGACAGCGACGGCGATGGGATCCCGGATGGCCTCGATCGGTGCTCGGAAACGCCACATGGCGCCACGGTGGACGCCCTGGGATGCCCCGGCGACGAGGATGGCGATGGCGTGCTGGATGGCCTCGATCGTTGTCCACGGACGGCCACGGGTGCAACCGTGACGGCCACGGGGTGCGTCCCGGGCCAGGCGGCAGGCCAACCCGCCCCGGCGGTCTCTCCGGCGCCGGCCGCCCCCGATGCGGCCGCCAAGCCGCGACCGAGGCCAGGCGTGCGCAACCCGCCCCAGCAGGCACCCCCAGGCCCGCCTCCGGCACAGCCTCCCACCCGAAACGGACCCGCCGCGGCGGGCAAGATCGTGCCCGGCCCGATACCGGAAGTGGGATTCGCTCCCGGCACGGCGAGGCTGACCTCGGCCTCCTACGTCGCCCTCGACTCGGTGGCCGCGATCCTGATAGCTGACCCCTCGGTGACCGTCGAGGTCTCCGCCCACACCGATAACTCCAGGCCCGCGGCGGAGGGCATGCGCCTCACTGGGCTGCAAGCCGATGCGGTTCGGGATTACCTGGTTCTGAAAGGAGTGCCATACCAGCAGGTCGTATCAAAGGGTTACGGATCCACGGTTCCTCGGACGCCTGATACGACTCCCGCCGGGCGAGCGGCCAACCGGAGGGTCGAGATCCGGCTGGTGACCCCCGGCCCCTGATTTGCGAGGTCAGAGTGGCAGGACAAAGCCATCTATCTCGCATCGCTTTTCCCTGTAACCTCTTGGGCCCAATGATCCGCTGGCTCTGCTTCGGTCTTCTCGGTGTGTCACTGCACATTGCCTCGTTGTCGGCTCAGCAGGCTGCGTCCTGGGGGGACGAGCTTCCCCCGGCCCCCGCCATGCCTGACTCGCTTTTTTCGATTCCGCTGGTGGAAGTTCCGCTCCGTTGGCCCGCGCCACCGCTCACCCGGCCACCCGCGGAGGTGAAAGCGGTTTATGTCAACGCCTGGGCCTTCGGCGGAAAGCGGTTTTTCGATCTTGTGCGCCTGGCGGACCGGACCGAAGTGAATGCCTTCGTGATCGACATCAAGGACGACACCGGCTATCTCACCTACCGCTCCGAGGTGCCTACAGCCATCGAGATCGGCGCCAACACCCAGCGCCGCGCACCCGACGTGCAGGAGCGTTTGCGGATTCTTCGCGAGCACGGCATCCACCCGATCGCCCGCATCGTAGTGGCGAAAGACCCGCTCCTCGCTTCGCGGAAACCCGGGTGGTCGGTTCAGCACGTCAACGGCGGCCTCTGGCGGGACCGGTTGAACTTCGCCTGGGTCGACGGGTTCAACGATTCCGTCTGGGT
The DNA here is from genome assembly GCA_963722825.1 of uncultured Gemmatimonadales bacterium. Taxonomy (GTDB): domain Bacteria; phylum Gemmatimonadota; class Gemmatimonadetes; order Gemmatimonadales; family GWC2-71-9; genus CAVVWJ01. Next base: position 72,906 of record CAVROI010000002.1, on the reverse strand, counting down.
ATACGCTTCGCAGCTTGCCGCCGAAGCCGTCCGGATCGGCTTTGCCGAGGTCCAGTACGACTACGTGCGGTTCCCGGACGAGCCGGAGTCGCGGCTGGCGCTCGCGGTCTTCCCCGGACGCCGCGGCGGCGAGACCAAGCGGCAGGGCGTGGCCCGCAACCTCAAGCTGCTGCGTGACCGCACCCGGTCACTCGGGGTACCGTTCACCATCGACGTTTTCGGGCTGACCACCAGCTCGCCCACCGACATGGGCATCGGGCAGGTGTGGGAGGACCTGGTCACAACGGCCGACGTAGTGCTTCCCATGGTGTACCCGAGTCATTACTTCCGGGGCTACTACAGCATCAAGCATCCGAACAGTGAGCCGTACAAGGTGATTCGTCGCGCCATGCAGGACGCCCTCCGGCGCTCCGAGCCGCTCGGGAAGACCGCGGAAATCCGGCCGTATCTGCAGGCATTCACCTTGGGTCAGCCTCGCTATACCCCCGCCTTCGTTCGTGACCAGATCAGGGCTGTCGAAGAGCTCGGCATCAAGGGATGGGTGCTGTGGAACCCGCGCAGCGCGTACGAGACCGAATATTTCCGGCCCGAAGTCACCGCGGTCGGGATGGACACCGGATCCAGGACATCCCGCCCATCGGAGGGGACGAACTGAAGTCAGGTCTCCCCGCAGTGCCCCGTGAATAGCCTACCCAAGTAGTTATCTCATCGAGCTTTGCGAATCGGCCCCCAAGAGGGTCCGCGGCTTGCTCTGCTCTCATCTTGACCGGGTCTCCCGGAACTGTATTCTCTAGAGCCAACTTGCAGCTTTGTCCCCTGGAGTGGCCTTCCCGCCGTCCGGTCGGGTTGGTGTGCTCCGATTTCGTTTCCGGAGTCACGATGAACAGGTGGATCCGATTCGGCGTACTGGTCGGTGTGGTTGCAGCCCTGCGTATCGCTCCCGCCGCCGCCCAGGCCAAACCCGCCGCCCCTGCCGCGGTGACTCCCGAGGCGATCACGGCGGGAGATTCGATCTTCCACAAGACGGGCAACTGCTACGCGTGCCATGGAGCCAATGCGGAGGGCCTGGTCGGCCCAAATCTCACCGACGCCGAGTGGATTCACGGCGACGGTTCGTACGACTTCATCGTGGCGACAGTCACCTCGGGCATCCCGAAGGAGAAGTCGAAGAGCGGGATCGTCATGCCGCCAAAGGGTGGATCGGCCCTCACGGACGACCAGGTCAAGCAGGTGGCGGCCTTTGTGTACTCGTTGAGTCACAAGTAGGTCGAGAGTCGAGAGTCGAGAGTCGAGGGTCGAGAGTCGAGAGTCGAGAGTCGAGGGTCGAGGGTCGAGAGTCGAGAGTCGAGGGTCGAGAGTCTAGACTTTCGACTCTGGACCCAGGCGCGCGGCTCCGCCACTACCTTCCCATCATGACCGCGAACCGCCTCACCGAATCGAGCTCCGCCTACCTCCGGTCGGCGGCGCACCAGCCGATTCATTGGTATTCATGGTCGGATGAAGCATTTCAGGCGGCACGGACCCAGGACCGCCCGGTGCTGCTCGACGTCGGCGCCGTCTGGTGTCACTGGTGCCACGTGATGGACGGCGAATCCTACGAGGACCCGGAGCTCGCCACCTTTCTGAACGAGCGCTTCGTCTGCATCAAGGTGGACCGGGACGAGCGGCCCGACGTAGACGTCCGCTATCAGCGCGCCGTCCAGGCGCTCACGCGCCAGGGCGGGTGGCCCCTCACTGCGTTCCTCACGCCGGCCGGCGAGGTCTTCTACGGCGGCACCTACTTTCCGCCTGATGGGAAATACGGCCGTCCCGGATTCCGGACGGTTCTCTCTGCGGTCCTCGATGCGTACCGATCCCGGCGAGATCAAGTGCAGGCCCAGGCGGAAGCGATCCGGCGCGTCGTCACGGCCGATCTGGACGAAGCGACACCGGGGGATCTTCCGCCGTCGGCACTCCAGGATGCGGCCGAGGGGATGGCCCGCGTCTTCGATCCCGTGCACGGAGGGTTCGGAAATCAGCCCAAGTTTCCTCACCCCACCGCCGTCACCTTCCTCCTCCACCGCTGGTGCGACACGCGCGACGAGCACACCCGGACGATCGTGGAGAGAACCCTCCAGGGAATGGGTCGCGGCGGAGTGTACGACCAGCTTGGTGGCGGATTCCACCGCTACAGCGTGGACGCCCAATGGATCGTTCCTCACTTCGAGAAGATGTCGTACGACAACTCCGAGTTGCTGAAGGCGTATGCCGACGCATTCGCCCTCTTCGGCACCGAGGAATACGCGGTCGTCGCGCGAGGGATCGTGCGTTGGGTTCGCGAGGTCATGGCCGATCCCCAGGGAGGAATCGCGGCCAGCCAGGATGCGGATGTGGGACTCGACGATGACGGGAACTACTTCACCTGGACCCGCGAAGAGGCCGCCGCCGAGCTGGGCTCGGACGAAATGGAAATCGCCGCCGCCCACTACGACATCGGCACCGCCGGCGAGATGCACCACGACCCCAGCCGCAACGTCTTGTATGTGGCGGAGTCGGTCGCCGCCATCGCGCAGCGAAGCGGGCGCGAACCGGTGGACGTGCAGCGGCTGCTCGACTCGGCGAGGGTAAAGCTCGGGGCGGCGCGCGCGCGGCGTCCGGCGCCGATGGTGGACCGAACCCGCTACACCAACTGGAACGCGATGATGGCCTCGGCTCTTCTCCGGGCCGGCCAGGTGCTGGATGACACCTGGGCCCACGAGCACGCGCTGGCGACGCTGTCGCGCATCCGCGGGGAGAACAGCGACACCGACGCGGTGGCCCACACTCCTGGCGGCGTCCGAGGGATGCTCGACGATCAGGTGCAAGTGGCGGCAGCCGCGCTCGATGCGGCCGAGGCGACCGGCGATCCGGCTTGGCTCGACTGGTCCGTCGGTCTGATGGAGAGAACCTGGAGCGATTATTGGGATGCGGCCGGGGGCGGGCTCTTCGACACGGCGCGCGACCGCGGGATCGAGCCGGGCCTCCTCCCGGCCCCGGCGAAGCCGGTACAGGATACGCCGACTCCGTCCCCCAACGGCGTGGCGGGCATCGTATGCGCGAGGCTCCACGAGATCACCGGCGAACAGCGCTGGCGTGAGCGAGGCGACGCGCTTATCCGCGCATTTGCCGGCAGGCCCGCCGAGCTCGGCATCCATACCTCGGCGTACCTCTTGGCGGCCGACTGGCACCTGAACGCGGCCACGCATCTGGTGATCGTGGGCGATCGGGACGACGAGACGGCGAACGCGATGCACCAAGCGGCATTGTCGGCCTTCGTCCCTCGGCGAATCGTTTGGCGCCTCGACGCACATCAGGCACAACGGCGGAGGCTGCCGGCGGCGCTCGTCGCGATGGTGGAGACTGGCCACAAGCCGCGAGGATACGCCTGCAGCGGTACCAGCTGCAGCGCGCCGGCGGAAGACCTCGAGACCTGGCGAGCCACGCTGGCGGCGCTTCCCACGGCGGTGCCGACCTGAGGGCGACCGCGTGTAGATTACCCCACCGTTTACTTCGCACCGCGAGGACTTCCGTGGCAAAGACCGCTACCATCGAGACCAGCAAGGGTACCATCGTCGCCGACCTGTTCGACACCGAGGTGCCGGGCACCGTGTCGAATTTCGAGAAGCTCGCCAACAGCGAGTTCTACGACGGCACCCGTTTTCATCGGGTCATCCCGAACTTCATGATCCAGGGGGGCGACCCCCATTCGAAGGAGCCGGGGAACTCCCGAGTCGGCACCGGCGGCCCTGGCTACAAGATCAAATGTGAGACACATCTCAACACGCACAAGCATGTCGCCGGGACGCTTTCGATGGCGCACGCCGGCAAGGATACCGGCGGCAGCCAGTTCTTCATCTGCCACGCTCCGCAGGCCCATCTCGACCGGGTGCACACCGTCTTCGGCCAGGTACGCCAGGGGATGGAGGTCGTGAACAGCATCAAGCAGAACGACGTGGTCACCTCCATCCGAGTCAGCTGAACTGCATCTCGATTTTGCCATCGTCGCCGACTACGCCCTCATCGATCAGCAGGGCAAGCTCAGCGTCCTTGGTATTTTTCAGCATGTCTGGCTGACCTCCTTTCCCGCCGTTTGTCCCCGGACCCACCTCGTGCTCCGGGTGCGGGGCCGGCGCACCGAGATCGGCGTGCACACGATACGTATCAGGTTCGTGGACGAGGGCGGATCCGAGCTGCTCGGTGGAGAAGGCACGGTGCAATTCGGCGAGCCGCCGGCCGGCGTGGTGGACGTCGAGGCGGGAGCCGTGCTGGTCTTCGACGTGCCCCTTCCACGTCCGGGATCGTATGCCTTCGAGATCACTCTGGATGGCGAGGTGGCGACCAGGGTGCCGTTGACGGCCGGCCACGCACAACAATAGACCGCAGGTCACGACCATCATGCTGACAAGAGACCGCGCCCTCGCCCTCATGCACGAGTACACCGCCTCCGACGCGCTGCGGAAGCACATGTACGCCGTCGAGGTCGCCATGCGTGCCATGGCGGACCAGGCTGGTGAAGACCCGGAGGACTGGGGCATCGTCGGGCTCGTTCATGATTTCGATTACGAGCGCTATCCCAACGACGCGCACTCACCGACGGAGGAGCATCCCTCCGAGGGAGTCCGCCGGCTGGCGGCGGAGGGGCTCCCGGAACCGATGCAGCATGCCATCCTCGGCCACGCGAACTACACGGGCATCGTCAGGGACACTCCCATGGCACGGGCCCTCTTCGCGGTGGATGAGCTGTGCGGCTTCCTGGTGGCGTGCGCGCTGGTGCGGCCGTCGCGCAGCCTGGCGGATCTCGAAGTAGCGAGCGTGAAGAAGAAGCTCAAGGACAAGGCGTTCGCGAGAGGAGTGAGCCGCGACGATGTGATACGGGGGGCCGCCGAGCTGGGTGTGCCACTGGACGAGCACCTCGACTTCGTCCTGCGCGCGCTCCGGCCGCACGAGCGTCTCCTGGGTCTGGGAGGCGTCTGACTACGGGGGGGTTGGGCACAGCAGTCGAATCAATCGCCAGCGCAGTCAACCGCGCCGCGGGGAGCCGGCCGGTGCCCGGCAACGGCGTCCGCGTGCTCATTGATGGCCCCGTGGCATATCCCAGAATGCTCGATGTCATCGCCCGGGCCACGCGCTGGATCCATTTCGAGAACTACATCATCCGGAGCGATGCCGCGGGCCGGCTGTTCGCCGACGCGCTCATCGCCCGCGCACGCGAGGGCGTCCGGGTACGGGTGCTCTATGATGCCTTGGGCTCGTCGGGCACTAGGCGCAGATACTGGCGGACGCTCCGTGACGCCGGGATCGAAGTGCGGGCCTTCCATCCATTCCAGGCCCTCGATCTGGTGGCCAACTTTTCGCGAAATCACCGCAAGCTGGTGGTCGCGGACGGGGCGCGGGCGGTGATGGGCGGGCTCTGCATCGGGAACGAGTGGACGGAAGAAGCGGGCGGCGGCGGCCATGCCTGGCGTGATACGGCGGTGGAGCTGGCGGGACCGGCGTGCGCCCTTCTGGACCAGGGATTTGCCGACACATGGGCCGTAGCCGGAGGGCGAGTGCCACCCGAAGATATCGCGGCGCGGATCGCGCCGCAGGGCGACGCCGAGGTCCGTGTGATCAGCGGAGAGCCCGGCCGCGAGCGCATTTACCGCGTCACCGAGCTCATGACCGCCGGCAGCATCGAACGGCTGTGGATCACCGATGCCTACCTCGTCGCTCCCCCACGGCTGATTCTGGCCTTGCAGGATGCCGCGAAGGATGGAGTGGATGTGCGGCTCCTGGTGCCGGGGTCAAGCGATCTTCCGTTCGTGCGGAATCTGAGTCGGATCGGCTATCGGGACTTGCTGCGGAGCGGGGTGCGGATCTACGAGTGGGAGGGCCCGATGCTTCACGCCAAGACGATCGTGGCAGACGGCCGCTGGAGCCGGATCGGGTCGAGCAACCTCAATCCCTCGAGCCTGATGGGGAACTGGGAGCTGGACGTCCTGATCGAGAACAGCGAACTTGCCGAAGCGATGGAGCATCAGTTCCGGCTCGACATCGCCCGAAGCCGGGAAGTGACCCGCCGGCCGATTCGTGGCCCGCGGCGGATCAGCTCGGCGCTTCCGACGGCTCTGACCCACCAGAGTCCCGAGGTCACTCCGCCGGAACACCATAAGAGTGTGCGGGAGAGGAGACAGCGCGCGGCGGTGGCCCTGCGGATCGTCCTCGCCAATGCCAGGCGGTCGATCTTTCTACCGCTCACGCTCCTGCTGATCGCCCTCGGATCTTTCTTCTTCATCCTGCCCACCACCGCCGCCTACACCTTTGGAGTGTTGTGCGCCTGGCTGGCGATCAGCGCTTGGCGGGAGGCGTTCCGCCGCCGGGCCGACCGGTGACCTGGGCGGCCGCCGCTCAGGGTCCGGGCGTCGAGACGGCGTGACTGCTCATCTCGGTGAATCGCCGCTGCTGCTCCGGGGTGAGCGCGGCCTGAATGTCGCGCCGGGCGCGGTCGGAGATCGCCTCGAAGCGCGGCCGCATTTCCGTCATCAGCGTCCGGACGTCCGCCTCACGCCTGGCGAGCACCGAGTCCACCTGCTGGCGCTGACCCGGGGAAAGGTCGAGCTCGCGCTGCAATCGGGAGAGCACCCACCTGCGCGCTTCCGGCGGGGGCCCTTTCGGAAAACGGCCGCCGACCACGATCGCCATCATGCGACGATGCTCCATCGCCCGGTCGCCCGCGGCCCCGATGGCGATCCCGGCGAGTCCGACGAGAACGATGACGATGCCGGCCAGGAACCGCGAGCCGCGGGGAGACATCACCGAGTGCCCCAGGTGGTGAACTCGTCGTGGTGCTCGGTTCGGACCAGAGAGGCAAACGCGGTTTCATCAGGGTAGGCGGAGACGGCGCGGGCAACCGCGATCGACTCCGGTGTGGCAATCGCCTCCGGCTGCGGCGACTCGGCCATCGCCCGCCAGAGCAGGAAGCCGCTGAGGAGCATCGCGGCGAGGCTGGCGGCCATCGCCACGCGTCCCCACTGCGCTACGACCTCCCACCAGTCGTGCACACCCGCTTCTTCGCCTGCCGCGCTCCGCATCACGTTCCGGCAGAGCCGCTCCCAATCCACCGCCCCGTGGGGGACAGCGGCATCGCCCGCCCGCAGCAGCCGCGCGAGCGCCTCGTCGGGGGGCGGGTCCTGGTCCCAGCGGATTTGGTCACTCATCCGGCCGACTCCTCAAATTGGGCAAGCATGCCTCGCAGCGATCGGCGGGCCTCGTGGAGAAGCCAGCGAACGGTCCCGGGAGGGATTTCGAGCATCGCGGCGATCTCGGAGCCCGAGAATCCGTCGAGCTCGAATAACTGCACCACCATCCGTTGTCGCTCGGGGAGGCGCGTGAGCGCGTCGTGCACCGCATCGCGCAGCGCGGCCCGCTCGACTCTCGTGGCCGGTCCGGGCTCCGCGCTGGCGAACTCCCCCCGATCGAGCGATTCGGTCTGCCTCCTCGCGCGCGACTTCCGGAAGTTGAGCCCGCGCGTCACGACGATGCGGTAGAGCCACGGGCCGAAGGGACGCGACGTGTCGAACGACCGGATGTGCGACAGGGCCGCGAGCATCGCCTCCTGCACCACGTCCTCCGCGTCCTGGCGGTGGCCGAGGAGGCGGAAGGCGACGGCGAACGCCCCGCGCATGTACCGCCGGACGACGACCTCGAACTGCTCGGTCTCACCTTGCTGGACGCGCGCGATCGCGGCCGCCTCCTCGGGATCGGGAGACGACGGCGCTGGGGGAGCCTGGGGAAACTCCTCCCCCTCCCCGGCGCTTACCACGGCGACTGCTGAATCGGGCGTAACCTTCCTCGGCGTCCAGTAACGAGCGATCCGCCGGAGAAGTCCCGTCGGACGGCCCGCCGGCGGGAGTCGTCAGTGGCAGTATACACCTCGCTCCTCCAGGCCGTTGGAGGCCCGGTGGTGGCCGGCGGCGAGAGGTCCAACGCCGAGGTGAACGAAGGTGTAGCAGCAGAGGACATCACCGCGCGACGAAGCCCGGCACCCGGGAATCCTGTCCAGCAACGCCGTCCGGAGTATCTTCCGACTCTCGCCGCGACGGCGTTCGTCCTGTTGTCCCGGGCGTTTCCCGGTTCCCATGAACTCCGGAAGGCATGAGAAGCGTCCACGTATCCCTGCTGGTTCTGTCGTTCGTCACGGCACCCCGGCTGAGGGCACAGGATCGCGCGGTCACCCTTCAGGAAGCAATCCAGCTTTCCGAGCGGGTCCAGCCCGGCGTGGTCCAGGCCCGCGGCAATGTCGAGACGGCGGCCGCCCAGCACCGGAGCGCCTGGGGTGCCTACCTTCCGTCGCTGAGTGCCAACTCGTCCGCCAGCGACTTTTTCTCCGAGGGCACGTCGAGCGTCGATCCCACCACTCAGCAAGTGATTTCCGGCAATCGGAGTAATCGGAGCGTCAGCGCGGGACTCTCCGCCAACCTGGATCTGTTCACCGGCTTCAGGCGCGGCGCCGACATGAAGGCAGCCCGGGCCGCGCAGGAAGCCGCCGGGGCCTCGCTGGTAGACGCGCGGTTCCAGCAGGCCCTGACCACGACCAATCAATTCTTCGACGCCCTGGCCGCCGCGCAGCTGGTCGGGGTCCGTGAGGCGAGCGTGCGGCGGGCCGAAGAGCAGCTCAAGGTTTCGGTGGCCAAGCTTCACGCCGGCTCGGCCACCCGATCCGACTCCCTGCGATCCCTCGTCACCCTGGGCACCGCCCGCCTCGATCTCATCCAGTCGCAGACCGACCTGGCCGCGGCCGAAGCGGGACTTGCCCGGCTGATCGGCCAACTGGGACGGGTCCACGCGAGGGACGATTCCGCATTCTATCAGCTCGCGGGGCAGCTGGATACGGCTGCGATTCGGACCGAGGCGGAATCCCATTCCCCGAGGGTGCAGGAGGCGGCTGCCAACGCCGAGGCCGCTCGGGCCGACCTTCGCGCGTCCCGCGCCGCCTACTGGCCGACGCTCAACCTCACGGCCAGCACGGCGTGGAACGGGAGCCGGACGACCGATTACGACCTTTTCAACCAGCGCCAGGTGAGCCTCGGGCTCCGCTGGACGCTCTTCAACGGATTCGATCGCGAGCTTGCGGTCGTCCAGCGTTCCACGAGTCTCGATCTGGCCGAGGCGACCGCGGCCGATGCGCGGCGACAGTTGGATGCCGACCTGACGTCCCAGCTCGCCGCGCTCGGCGCGGCGCTGACCAAGATCGACATTACGCAGACCAGCGTCGCCGCCGCCACGGAGGACCTCCGGGTGCAGCAGGAGCGTTACCGTCTCGGGGCCTCCACGATCGTCGATGTGCTCACGTCGCAGGAAGCTCTCAACCAGGCGGAGGTAGACGTGGTAGTCGCCAGATTCGACTACCTCCGCGCCAAGGCGCAGCTCGAAGCGCTGATCGGACGTACGCTGTGACTACCTCACTGGGCGACACCGCCGAACGAATGGCGATGCTGCCGGCCGATGTGCCGCGCGACGCCGTCATCGTCACCCGGAATCTCCAGCGGCATTACGACATGGGGGGTGAAGTGGTGCAGGCGCTCCGCGGCATCGACCTCATGATCCGCAAGAACGAATTTGTCGCCGTCATGGGTCCGTCCGGCTCCGGCAAGTCCACGTTGATGAACCTGGTCGGCTGCCTCGACAGCCCGACCGCCGGCGAGTACTGGCTGAACGGGCACCGCGTCTCCGATCTCGACGACGACGAGCTGGCGCGCATCAGGAACAAGGAGATCGGATTCGTCTTCCAGACCTTCAACTTGCTCCCGCGTGCCACCGCGCTCAACAACGTCGAGCTGCCGCTGGTCTACGCGGGGCTCGGCGCGAAGGAGCGGAAGGCCCTGGCTTCCGAATCGCTCAGCCGTGTCGGGCTGGGCGACCGGATGCAGCACCGGCCCAACGAGCTCTCCGGCGGGCAGCGCCAGCGGGTTGCCATCGCCCGCGCGCTCGTCAACCAGCCGAGCATCCTCCTGGCCGACGAGCCCACCGGCAATCTCGACAGCGCCACGAGCGAGGAGATCCTCGGCCTCTTCGAGGCCCTCTTTCGCGATGGCCAGACCATCGTGCTCGTCACCCACGAGCCCGACATCGCCACGCACGCGCGTCGGCAGGTGCACTTGAAGGACGGCCGGGTGGAGCGGGACTTTGCCACCGGGGGGCTGGCGTGATGTCGAGCCTGTTCACCGCAGAGTCCTTCTCCACCTATTCTCTGCGTTCTCTGTGTCTCTGCGGCTTGTCGCTTCTGGTGGTCGGCTGCAAGAAGCAGGAAACCCAGGTTGTCTACCAGGCGCTCCCCGTCGAGCGCCGCGACATCGACGTCTCGGCCCTCGCGTCGGGCACCTTGCAGCCCGATACCACCGTCGAGGTCAAGTCGAAGGCCTCGGGCGAGATCCTCCAGCTCTCCGCGGAAACCGGTCAGCTGGTCAAGCGGGGTGCGCCCCTCGTGCGGATTGATCCACGCAATGCCCGGAACGCGCTCGCACAGGCCCAGGCCAACCTCGATGTAGCCAGGGCCAAGCTCACCAACGCCACGGCGCAGAAGAACCGGTCCGATGAGCTGTACAAGTCGCGGTCCATCACCGAGCAGGAGCATGAGCAGGCCGAGCTCGATTATGCCGACGCCAAGTCGGCGGTAGTGAACGCGCAGGTGGCGGTGGATAACGCCAAGATTCAATTGGAGGACACCGACGTCCGCGCCCCGATCACGGGAACGATCATCGAAAAGGACGTCGAGCGGGGTGCGGTGATCGCCTCCGCCACGAACAACGTGAGCGGCGGCACCACGCTCCTCAAGATGGCCGACCTCAGTCTGGTGCAGGTCAAGACGCTGGTCGACGAGACGGACATCGGAAAGATCAAGGTCGACTTGCCGGCAACGATTATGGTCGACGCGTTCCCGAACCGGCCCTTCGAGGGTGTCGTGCTCAAGATCGAGCCGCAGGCGGTGACGGAACAGAATGTCACGATGTTTCCGGTGCTGGTGCGGATCGACAACCGCGCGGGTCTGCTCCGGCCCGGCATGAACGCCGATGTCGAGATCCACGTCGGCCGGCGCGACGACGTCCTCGCTGTGCCGAATGCCGCCCTCCGTACCATGCGCGACGTAGGGTCGGCGGCATCGGTGCTCGGCCTCGCTCCCGATCAGATCGCGCAGCAGCTCGCCGGGCAGCAGGCCGAGCAGCAGCCGGCCGATTCCACATCCGCTCAGGCCGACAGCACACGTCGGGCGTCGGCGGGCGCGCGGCCGGCCGGGGCCGGCACCGACAGCTCAGGCGGCATCCGCCGCGCCGCCCGCAGCGACAGTCTGCGCGGGAGGGTCATGCAGATGCGGAATGGAGGAACCGGCCGGCGGGGCCAGGGATTGTCCAGCCGCTATATCGTGTTCGCGAAGCGGGGCGGCAGGATCATCCCGGTGTGGATCCGGACCGGCCTCACCGACATGGATTACAGCGAAGTGCTGTCGGGTCTCGAGGCGAGCGATTCGGTCCTGCTCCTCCCGAGCGCGAGCCTGGTGCAATCCCAGACGGACATGAAGGAACGGATGAACCGCGTGACGGGCGGCGGCGGGGCGGTCCCGGGAATGCGTTCGCAGACGAGCACGAGCACGAGCGCGCCGCAAGGCGCCGGGGGCCGCTGAGCATGCAGTTGGGCGAGACCGTGACGGTCGCATTCCAGTCGATTCGCGCCAACGCGCTTCGATCGATCCTGACGATGCTGGGCATCATCATCGGCGTCGGCGCCGTGATCACGATGGTCGCGCTCGGGAGCGGCGCCCAGAAGGCGGTGAACGACCGCATCGCCGCGCTCGGCGCCAACGTGTTCAGTGTGATGGGGGGACAGGCCATGTTCGGCGGGGTGCGGATTACCGACCGCACCATCCTCAGCACCGACGACTATCAGGCGCTCCTCCGGGACGCCCACCTCCTCAAGGCGGTAGTGCCGGAGATGCAGCAGTCGTTCCAGGTCAAGTACGTCAACCAGAACGCCAACCTGAACGTGATCGGGACCACGCCGAATTACGTGGAAGTTCGGAACTACACGCTGCCCTACGGCCGGATGTTCACCGCGGGCGACAACGATGCCCGGCAGCGTTACGTGGTCCTCGGCTCGGCGGTGCCACGGATGCTGGGAGGGAATCCGGCCGGGATGATTCATCAGACACTGCAGATCCGCGGCATTTCGTTCGAGATCATCGGCGTGCTGAGCGAGAAGGGATCGGCGGGCGGATTCGGCAATCCCGACGAGCAGATCCTCATCCCGCTGCAAACGGCCGAGTATCGCGTTTTCGGCAGCAAGCGGCTGCGCTCCCTGTCGGTCCAGGTGAACGACGGCGTGCCCATCCAGCAGGGCATGGTAGACCTGGAGCGGGTCCTGCGCCGGGAGCATCACATCCGGCCGGGCGGAGAGAACGATTTCACGATTCGCAATCAGCAGGACGTGCTGGCCACCCAGCAGCAGGCGACCCAGGTGTTCACGAGCCTCCTGGCCAGTGTCGCGGCGGTCAGCCTCATAGTTGGTGGCATCGGCATCATGAATATCATGCTCGTATCGGTCACCGAGCGAACCCGGGAAATCGGTGTGCGAAAGGCGCTCGGGGCCACCCGGTCCACGATCATGCTTCAGTTCCTGATCGAGGCTCTCGCTCTCTGCCTCGTCGGCGGTGTGCTCGGCGTGCTGCTCGGCACGGGCGCATCCATAGCACTCAGCCACTTCCTCCAGTGGAACACCTTCATTTCTCCCTTCTCGGTGGCCATCGCCTTCGGCTTCAGCGCGGTCATCGGACTCTTCTTCGGGATATGGCCCGCGCGCCGCGCGGCGAGCCTCGACCCGATCGCCGCCCTTCGCTACGAATAGGCCCGATCTCCTCCTGTTGCGGACGTCGTCATGACTGATCCGGACGTGCTCGTGATCGGCGCAGGCGTCTCGGGCCTCGCGGCGGCGGAGTGCCTGACCCGGGCCGGACGGCACGTGGTGGTCATCGAGGCACGCGATCGAATCGGCGGCCGGGTGTACACCATCCGGCCGAGCGGAATCACCCACCCGGTCGAGCTCGGCGCGGAGTTCGTGCACGGAGACTCGAACGCACTCTGGCCACTCATCAGGCGAGCCCGTCTTTCGACTCGTCCGGTTTCCGAGCGTCATGAAGGCCGCCACGAAGGACAGCCGGCGCGATTCCACGACGTACGAGCCGTGCTCGCCGGGCTCCTCGGGCAGAATCCTCTGTCCGAGCCGGATCGCCCGCTGGGTCAGGTTCTCGAAGAACGACATGGCGCCGATGACGATGCCGGGGCGCTGGCCGCGGCCGTGGGGTATGTCGAGAGCTTTCACGCCGCGGACGCTCGGCGGATCGGGATTCACGCCCTCGCGGAGAGTGAGCAGGCGGAAGACGAAGATGGGGAGGGAACGTTCAGATTTCCCGAAGGATACGACTGCGTCTCCGACTGGCTTCGCGGTCGATCCGTCGCCGGGCTCTTCGACCTGCGGCTGTCGACCACACTGGCCTCACTTCGCTGGCGGCCGGGCGAGGTCGTCGCCGCCATTCGGAATGCCGACGGAGGCGCTGGCGAGCTCCGCGCGTCACGCGCGGTCGTCACCTTACCCCTCGGTGTCCTGAGGGCGCCGCCTGCCATGGTCGGCGCAGTCCGGTTCGACCCTGAGCCGCCTGGATGGCGCGAGGCGCTCGGAGCCCTCGAGATGGGCGCCGCGCACCGCATCGTGCTCCGATTCGAGGACGCATGGTGGGCGCGACCCGGAGAGACGAAGCTCAACTTCTTTCATGGGCCGGCGGCGGCGTTCCCCGTCTGGTGGACGTCTCCGGCGGACGAAGAGCCACGGCTCACTGGCTGGGGCGGCGGTGGGCGAGCACATGCGCTCGCGGGCCGATCCCCCGCGGTGATGCTGGAGGCGGCGATCGGCTCACTCGGGGAAATCTTCGGGGTTTCCGCTCGCGCCGCCGCCGGGAGAGTGGCCGGTGCCTACCACCACGACTGGATCAGCGATCCGTATGCGTTGGGGGCGTACAGTTATGGCGGCGTCGGTGCGAAGCGAGCCCGGCGGATCCTGGCGGAGCCGGTCGCACGAACGCTCTTCCTCGGCGGAGAGGCGCTGGCGGAAGGAGGCCGGAACGGAACCGTGCATGGCGCCCTCATGAGCGGAACGCGAGCGGCGGAACAACTGCTCGGGCGAGAGTAACCGTGCCGCGGGTCACGGAACCGCCGCCCGGGTCGCGTCGTTAGACCTTAGATTGCCGGTACCCCCCAGCCCGCACGGAGCGTCCATGGAGTCCGCTGCCATCCCGCGGCCCCCGGTCAAGCGTCACCACGGCATCGTTCGTCTGGCGCACTGGCTCAACGCGATCGTCCTACTGGGCATGATCGCGAGCGGACTCCAGATCTACGCCGCGTTCAGCCACTTCGGTATCCGCGGCGAGTCATTTCCGCTTCCGAACCCTCTCGACGGCACAGCGCTTCCCAAGTGGAGCAGGCTCGGTGGTTGGCTGGCCGGCGGGCTCAACTGGCACTTTGCGCTCGCCTGGCCGTTCGTCATCACCGGGCTCGTCTACCTTGGCTTTCTCGCATGGACCGGCGAATGGCGCGCGCTGCTCTTCCGGCCGCGGGACATCGGGCCAGCGCTGCAGATGCAGCTCTACTACCTCAGGCTGCGGAAGGTTCATCCACCCCAGGGAAAGCACAATCCGCTGCAAAAGGGCGCCTACACTTTCATCGTCCTGCTTGGCGCCCTCTCGGCGCTCACGGGGTTCGCCATATACAAGCCGGTCCAGCTCGCCTGGCTGACGTCGATCTTCGGCGGATACGAGCTCACACGGTACTGGCACTTCGTGGCGGTGTGGCTCTTCATCGGGTTTACCCTCCTGCATGTCGCACTCGTGTTTCTCGTGGACCCGGCGTCGCTCCGTGCGATGATCACCGGATGGTACCGAGGGAGGTTTCCGAGCCATGACTGAGCCCGCTCATCGACTCACCCGCCGCGACCTGTTTCGGCTCGGCATGGCCGC
Organism: uncultured Gemmatimonadales bacterium; assembly: GCA_963722825.1. GTDB lineage: Bacteria > Gemmatimonadota > Gemmatimonadetes > Gemmatimonadales > GWC2-71-9 > CAVVWJ01. Next base: position 57,854 of record CAVROI010000002.1, on the reverse strand, counting down.
CGGCCCGGCCGCGCTCGTGGCGGCATGCGGCTGGGATGGTGGACCCCTCCTGGAGCCACGGCTGCGCGCCTTCTCCCGGGTAAACGACTGGGTGGGTGAGCGGATCCTGCTGTCGCGGGGGCGGCTGGCGCGGGAGTATCCCGTGGAGGCCAGGACGCCCCCCCGCGACTTTCCCTCGTATTCCATCACGTACAACAAGACCGGTGCGTTCCCCGCGCCGGACCACCCGGAAAAGTGGGCGCTCGAGGTAGGGGGACTCGTGCGGCATCCGCTCCGGCTCACCTCGGAGATGCTCCAGGCGATGCCCCGGGTGACCTATACGGTGAAGCATCATTGCGTCGAGGGATGGACCGCGATCGGCAGTTGGACCGGCGTGCCGGTGGCGGCGGTCGCCGAGATGGCGCAGCCGACGGCGGAGGCCGAGTACCTGCGTTTCGATACCTTCGACAGCCACTACTACAACGGCTGGGATCTCAAGAGCGCGATGCATCCGCAGACGATCCTCGCCTACGCGCACAACGATCAGCCGCTCTCGGCGATGAAGGGGGCACCCCTCCGGTTGTATTCTCCCATCAAGCTCGGTTACAAGATGACGAAGTACCTGACCGCGATGACGTTCACCCGCACGCGGCCAGGCGGCTACTGGGAAGATCAGGGATACCCATGGCTCGGCGGCATCTAGCGCAACGCGTCATTCCATGTCGTCCGCCTCGAGCTGGACACTTGCGCTGCCGTCGGCCTGGTAACTGACGAACACCCGCCAGGGACGACAGCAGACCTGGCAATCCTCGACATATTCCTGCACCATTCCGCCGCCGGGGTCGATCGCGATCTCGAGCTGCTCACCGCAATACGGACAACGCACCTCGGCGGCGGTGTCGGCGGTGCCTTCTCCAGAGTCGTATATTTCGTCCATTCCTCGCTCTCCTCGAAGCCTTCGGTCACCGACACGCACCGGCATCGGCGTCCCTCTGCTCGCGACGCTGGGGCTCCTCGTGGCGCGCGCCGTTTCGGCGCCGGCGCTGTCCGATCCGACAGGCGCGGTGCTCCCCCGCACCCTTCACCTGCACGCGCCCTGGCCCTATGTCGTGCTCGCCCCGCTCTTCACGTTGTGGGACGGGGTCTCGATGCTGAGTATGAGCCGCCTCGAGTGGTTTCTCATCGGCCTCGCCATGTTCTACGCAGCATGGCGCGCGGCAACGTTCCTGGTCGGCAGGCAATGGAGCTGGACGCGGGAGACATTGTGTCTGGCCGGATCGCTCGTGACCCTGGTCCTGTTCATCGGGGCGGGACTACTCTGGCATCGGCCCATGATCGCCCTCGCCGGCGTCCCGCCCGACCGCATCGTCGTCGATTTCCACAGCCATACCAAAGTATCCCACGACGTCAGGAATACACTGATGCGCGGGTTCGATACGGGTGCGAATCTCCGCTGGCACCGCCGCGCCGGCTTCGACGCCGTCTTCATCACCGATCACAATACAGTGGAGGGGCTGGGCCCTCCGACGACTCACCCGGCGCGATGCCCCGGCATCGAAGTGAGCGCATGGAAGGCCCACGTCGTCCTTCTCGGGGATTCGGTGCCGGTCGACCGCGCCCGCTACGACGGCTCGCTCGGCGAGCTCCGCGCCCTCCTCGAGTCGAGTGACTCGGCGTACGGCGCGCTGTCGGTCCTGTCGCTTCCCGAGTACGAGCGGAATCATTGGAGCAGGCTCGATACGCTCCTCGCAGCCGGCGCCGACGGGCTCGAGATCGTCAACGCGGCTCCCAAAGCCGCGGAATTCAGCCGGTCGCATCGGGATTCGGTTGTGGCCCTGGCCAGGCGCGCCAACCGCTTCGTGGTGGGGGTCAGCGACAATCACGGCTGGGGCGCCACCAGTCTGGTGTGGAATCTGGTGCCCGCCCCTGGATGGCAGCGTGCGCGGGACCCGTGCGGGATGATTCTCCAGCGGCTCCGCACCGGGTTCGCCGCCACGCAGATCGTCGAGCGACACCACCTCCGCGCCGATAGCGGATGGCCGCTCTGGCTCACGCCGGCTGCCGTGGTGTGGGAAACGTGGCGGAGCATGGCAGCGCCCCTCCTCCTCGCCTGGTTGGCCTGGATCTGGGTCCCGTGGGTGATCCGGCGAGCACGCCAGGAACCTCTACACCGGGAGTGCCCGTGATGCGTACTCGATTCCTCGGCACCGGTGTCGCGCTTCCGGAACGAGTCGTCACGAACGAGGATCTGTCCCAGTTCATGGACACCAGCGACGAGTGGATCAGGGCGCGCACGGGCATCCAGGAGCGCCGCTGGGTCGTTCCCGGCGAGACCGGTGCCGGCCTCGCGCTCATCGCCAGTCGATCGGCCCTGGAAATGGCGGGCGTCGGCGCCGACGAGCTCGACGCGATCGTCTATGCCACGTCGACCCCGGACCACTTCGCTCCCGGCAACGGGGTATACTTGCAGCACCTCCTCGGTGCCGCCGCGATTCCCGCGATCGACATCCGGACCCAGTGCAGCGGCTTCGTCTATGCGCTCTCCGTCGCCGACGCCTGGATCCGCACCGGGCAGTATCGCCGTGTCCTGGTGGTAGGAGCGGAGATTCAGTCCACCGCAATGGATGTCTCGACGGCCGGCAGGAACACCGCCGTCATCTTCGCCGACGGCGCCGGGGCGGTGGTGCTCGGGCCCACGGAAGACGCCGACGCCGGGATCCTCGCCTTCGACCTCCACTCCGACGGCGCGTACGCGGAGAAGCTCTGGGTGGACGCACCAGGGTCGATGTACCACCCGCGAATCTCACGCGAGCACATCGAGGCCGGCCGTCACTTCCTCAGCATGGACGGGAAGGAGGTTTTTCGTCATGCGATCATGCGGATGCCGGAGTCGGTCCGCGCCGTGCTCGCGAAGACCGGGTACGCGCCGGCGGATCTCAAGCTGCTGGTGGCCCACCAGGCCAACCTGCGGATCGCCGAGCTCATGCAGCGCTCGCTCGATCTGCGCGACGATCAGGTGTACAACAATATCATGCGGTACGGAAATACGACGGCGGCCACGATTCCGATCGTGCTCGACGAGTGCGTGAGAGCCGGACGGGTAGCGCGAGGCGACCTGATCGCGCTCACGGCGTTTGGATCGGGGTTCTTATGGGGGAGCGCCGCGGTACGATGGTAGCGGACACGAGCCCGCCCTCTTCTTCGATCGGCCCCCGAGAGCATCGCGATGTCCATCATCGCGATGGTCGGGGCTCGCCGAATCCTTCGCCCGCGGTGGTACTGCCCGCACTTTCCAGTGGTTCGGTTTACTCGTCGTCGAGCGGATACTTGCGAAGATAGTAATCCTGGGTTCGCGTAGCGCGCGCCCGATAGAGCTGTTCTTCGTCATCGTCTGCATCGTGCACGAAGAGATGGAGCGATCCGGGCCACATCGTCGCCTGCAAGGACCAGTTGGTCGACGGCGCATGCAGCACCCACTGCAGCGCGCCACCCCCGGCATCCGTAAGGTGGATCTCGCTGGCGCGCTCCAATGGCACGCTCGAAGGGATCCCGGCAATGGCCGCTTCCACCGGATCCAGCTGCAACTCCGCGTCCGTCCACGACCGGAACATCACCTTCCCGTGCATTGGTGCTTCCGTTTCCGGAAGTTCGAACTCGGCCTGCCATTCGCCCAAGAGATCCCACGCATGATCCATGGGACCGATGTTGGGAACCTGCACCGTCGGATGTCTAGGCATCGGTGGCCTCCGTCCCTGAGGGAATCGGGCAGGACACGAACATTCCTACACCCGCGATACGTTCATCAGAGTAGCGTAAATGATGCCAGTTCGCCTTCACGCGCTGAATCTTTTACGGGTACGTTTCGTAGTGCAACGACCTGTTCACTCTCGTCCATGGAGTCGTCCGATGATACCCCTCCTCATCACCGTAATCGCCGGGGCTGCCGGCTACTTCATTGCCCGGAATTTCGTGCGCAATCGTCTCCGTTTCGTGGATGCTGTCTACTCGCCCTTTGCGCCGCTGCTGGCCGGGGCACTGGCGGCTATCATCGCCTGGCCGTTGGCCTTACTACCGTTGCTCCACGCCACGACGGCGGTGGTATTCGGGATCGGCGTGGGCCTGGGTACGGCCACCGGCGCCCGGATGCTGCGGCGAGGCAGCAATCAGCACCAGCTCAATCCCTGAGACCGGGCAAGTCTCTCCGCCTGATTGCAACGTAACGGGACGGGCGCAGCTTGCCCGTGGACTGGATCACATACCTGGAGTCGCTATTTTGCGACGATGGAAGCGATTCTTTGCACACGGTGTGGCCTCGAGCGGGAACGGATGGCCTTTCAGCCCTTTCAGAATGAGCTGGGCAAGAGGGCATTCGAACAGATTTGCGGACCCTGCTGGGGTGAGTGGCTCAAGACACAGCAGCAACTTATCAATCACTATTCCCTGAACCTTCGCGATCCGCAGGCCAAGGAATTTCTCTTCCGCAACATGGAGCAGTTTCTCTTCGCGCCCCCGCAGGTCGGCGGCGCACCCTCCGCCTAGAGGTCCCGCCCCACTCGGAAGATCAGGTCGACTCCAGGCCCTCCCGGCTCCAGGTCCTCCGTCAGGCCTATCCGCCAGTCCGCGCCCGATCGCGTCGCCAACAGCCATCCGAAGTCTAACGAAAGCTCGCGACGATCGAGGCTCGGCAGCGTCGTGTCGTGGTAGTACGGGCTATGGTAGAACAGATTGGCGAAGAGAGACTGACGACCCCAGAAGCGGTACCGCGCCCCGGAGTTCGCCGACGCGAATGCTTCGCGCTGTACATCGGCAAGATCGCCGTGTGAGCCGGTGTAGCCGAATCCGAGCCCTCCCTCGATGACGAGGCGAGGATTCGGTCGAAGGCGAATCGTGTTGAGCAGGTTGACGGACACGGCTCCTCTTCCGTACCCGGCGGGCGCGGTCGAGGTCGGCAGTGTCGCCGAAATCACCGTCTGAAGCGACCGATTGATCCGAAAGCCAAAACCGAGCCGGAGGTCTCCAAGGAACAAATCGCTCGGTGCGCGAAAGACCGATGTCCCGTCGGGCAGGATGATCTCGTATCGAAAGTCGTTCCGCGGTCGCCGCTCCCGCTCGCGGACGTGAAAACCCAGCGTGCGATGGTACCAGTCGAGAAAGCCGTCCAGAAAGCCGGCATAGGCCCCGCCCACCTCGGCATCGGCCAGCAGGAACGTGCGCGGGCCGAGATCGTGGCCGACACCGAGTCGGAACCGGAGGATCTCGCTGTCGAGCGTGTACGCCGCGCGTGGCAGCTCGTTGAACTCGAGCGCGCTCGCGTAGTCGAGCGAGAGCGATCCGGTCCAGCGTCCCGGCCTCGGTGTTCGGTATGGCTGGAAGTACACTCCGGTCCGCGACGAAGCCACGGGGCTGATTGGTGCGAATACAGGAAGACTCTGCGCCGTGGCGGCGTGAGAACTTGCCAGCATGCAGGCCAGGATAGTGGCGGCTACGGTGGGGCGGATCACCGGGGGAAAAGATAACCCGCCTTGACAGGCGCGATCACCGCTGCGTAGGTTGGTTCCATGATTCACAGGCTCAGCTACTTCGCGTTCTACTTTACGACGGCCGGCGTGGCGCGATGCCCGTCCGGTGTCGGTAGCGTGTCGTAGCGCTGGCCGACCTGGACCGATCGACGCCCCGCCGGACCATCCGGCGGGGCGTTTTGCATGTTCAACTCCATGGGAGCAGACGTATGCGCGTGGCGATACAGGGAACGCACGGCTCGTTCAGCGAGGCCGCCGCCCGGCGCCGGTGGCCGGAATTGACCACCTTGCCCTGCAAGGAAGCGAAGGACGTGGTGGCGGCGGTCCGGGCGGGAGCAGCAGACGCCGGGTGCCTCCCGATCGAGAATTCGCTGATCGGATCGGTCACGACGACGTACGATCTGCTGGAGGAGGCGTTCGGCGACGGCTCACTCAAGCTGACGCACGAGATCCTCTATCCGGTCCACCACACGATCATGGCCGTGCCGGGCGCCACGCTCCAGGGAATCCGCCGGGTGTTCTCGCACCCGGTGGCGCTGGGACAGTGCCGTGCCTGGCTCTCGAAGCACCTGCCGGACGTCGAGCTGGTAAGCGCGTGGGACACCGCGGGCAGTGCGGAGTTGGTGGCGCACGAAGGCAATCCGGCGCACGCGGCCATCGCCGCGAGGCAAGCGGCCGATGCTCATGGGTTGGCACCGCTCGCCGAGCGCATCGAGGACGACCCCAGCAATCAGACACGGTTCCTGACCTTCACCAGCGCCGCTGCGCCTGCCCTGCCGGAAGGGAGCAAGGGTGCGACGCGGTACAAGACCTCGCTCATCGTCCTCATCGACCACAGGCCCGGCATGCTGGCCCTCACACTCCAGGCATTCGGGGTGCGCGGAGTAAACCTCATGGCGCTGCAATCGCGCCCCGAGCCGTCCGCCCCATGGACCTATCGTTTCTACGTGGACATCGACGGCGCCACCACGGACCCACGTGTGGCCGAGGCATTGGAGGAAGTCGAGGCGATGGCGGCGAAACTGGTGATCCTGGGCAGCTACGAGGCCTGGATCGAAGGGTCGCGTCTCTCGGCGCCACCACCGACGCCCGCTCACCATACGCAGAAACCGGATATTCCCCTCATCGACCGCCGCCGGAAGCCAGAGGGAAGCAAGGTCGGGGTCCTGCATCTGGCCTTCGGGGGAACGGATCCGGTGCTCATCGCCGGTCCCTGTTCCGTCGAGAGCGAGTCCATGATCCTCGAGACCGCCGCGGCGGTGGCCGCGGGCGGTGCCGACATGCTTCGCGGCGGTGCGTACAAGCCGCGGACCTCGCCGTACGACTTCCAGGGCCTTGGCGTCAAGGGCCTGCGCTACCTGGCCGATGCGCGCGATCGGACCGGGCTTCCGGTCGTCACCGAAGTATTGAGCTGGGAAGAGGTGGCCGTGGTGGGGCACTTCGCCGACATGCTGCAGATCGGCGCGCGGAACATGCAGAACTTTACCCTGCTACGGGCCGCCAGCCGGAGCGGGAAACCGATTCTGCTCAAGCGCGGCGCTGGGTCAACGATCGAGGAATGGCTCATGGCGGCGGAGTACATTCTCGCGGAGGGAAATCCCAATGTCGTACTCTGCGAGCGCGGGATCCGAACGTTCGAGCGCGCCACTCGGCACACGCTGGATCTCAACGCGGTGGCCATGGTGCGGGAACGCACCCATCTCCCGGTGGTGGTGGATCCGAGTCACGCCGCCGGCGTGCGGTCGCTGGTCAAGCCGCTCAGCCTCGCGTCACTCGCCGCCGGCGCCTGCGGCTTGATCGTCGAGGTGCATCCCGACCCGACGCACGCCATGAGCGATGGTGCGCAGAGCCTCGACATTCCGATGTTCGCCGAGTTGGCCGGATTGGTCCATCCGGAGCGCGCCGCGAGGACGAGAGTCCAACTGGCCTGAGAAGACGGACGGACGGAAAGACGGAGAGGTTGAAAACGAGAGGACGGAGCGTCGTGTCACCACGATCACTCCGTCCTTTCCGTCTTTCCGTCCTCTACGTAGCTGTCGTCCGCCGCCTTCCGGTGAACACCCGGTACAGCAGCAGCAGGATCATCGCGCCGACCACTGATGCGATGAGTCCCGGTGCCTCCCCGGGGTCGTTGTACCACCCCAGCGCCCGTCCCAGGAAGCCCGCCAGAAGCGCACCCGCTACACCGAGCAGCATCGTGATGATGAACCCGCCCGGATCCTTGCCGGGCATCAACAGCTTGGCAATCGCACCGACCACCAACCCGATGATCAAGGTCCACAGGAAATGCATTGTGCCCTCCGAGGTGATCTACGGATACCAGCGTCCACAGATATATCAGTACCGCGTGGAAACATCTGTGATCGGCAGCACATCCGCACGGCGCGGGGCCGGCATCCTTCGGCTACGACCGACTGAGCTGGGCGCTGATCGTCTCGCGCTTGCGGTTCCTGAGAACGTCCAGCTTGAAGGTTTCTCCTCGATCGTAGCTGTGCAGGATCCGCATCAGGTGGAACGGTCCCGTCGGCTTGCGTCCGTCCACGGCCAGAACGACGTCTCCGCCCTTGAGTCCGAGCTTGGTGTCCTTGGGTGCGCTGATCACGAGCACCCCTTCATTGGTTCCGAAGTACTGACCCAGGTCGGCATTGAGCGGAGCGAGCTCGAGGTCGGCCAGGGGGCCGCCGGCGAAGAAGTCACCCCCCGGCGCCGGGAGGTCGAACTGGCGCGCGAAGCCGCCGGGGGGAAGCGTCATGTGATCGCCGGGACCCGGCACGCGGAACTGGAATGACCGGGTGCCCGGTCCCCGTTCCATGAGCATGTCGGGCTCGTCTTCGGTGACAACCGAGACGGACTTCCGGTCCTTCCCTCGCAGGAACTCGACCGATACCGTGTCGTTCGGCCCGAGTCGGGCCGCCAGCTCGATGAGCCTCAGACCGGAGAGCGACTGCCCGCTCGGCCCATCGTCGGGCTGCTCCGTCAAGACCGACTTACCATTGAGCTTGGTGATGATGTCTCCCGACCGGATACCCGCCTTGGACGCCGGACTGCCGGGCGTCACGGCGTCGACGTAGGCGCCGAGCGAATCGGTTTGCCGGGCCTGGAGATTGACCTTTATCCCCAGGCGGGCGCGCCGGTTCATCATGATCCGCATCATCCGGCCAGGCTCATGGTCGTCACGGATGACGATGGTGTCCGAGGTCTGGTGGCGATCGTCGTTCTGCGCCATCACGGGCGCGCTGGTGGCGGCGGCGGCAACGAGAACGGTCCCGACCAGGAAATAGCGTCTCATATCGGATTCCTCAGGGCTCAGAGTCCCACGTTGCTGGCGCGGGTGACATGGACGTCGACGAGGGCGTCGAGCAGACCCACTCTCTCGCGCCACAGCTTCAACAGCTGTTCATCGCGGGTCTGCCGTTCGAGCAACTCCGCCATCTCCAGCTCGCGGTCCACCCGGGCGATCCGATCCTCGAGTCCTTGGGCGATGCCCGCGGTCCGGCCGTCGACCACACGGCCCTCCGGGTTGTACTGGCTGAGAGCGCCTTCCAGGTCCTGGGAGCGCTGCATGGCCTGCATGATTTCGCTGGTGGCAGGATGGGACGCGTCGGTGGATCCGGAAACCACGATCGCCAGCGCGACCGAAGCCGCGATGGCGAGACCGGCGAGTCCACCGATCCGGGTCCGGCGCCGCTGCCGGTCGGACCGCACCCGCCCGGCAACCCCGGACCACTGGTCTCTGGCCGGGCGGAGCGCCGGAAGCGCCTTGAGCCGGGCCACGCGCTGATGCAGCCGCTCAAACTCGGCCTGACAAGCCGGACAAGTCAGGAGATGCTCCCTGGCCGTCGCGTCTCCCGGCTCCGCGCCGGGCTCGCGCAAGGCGACGAGCGCTTCGATTGTGAGATGTTTCATCAAGCGACCTCCTCCCCCAGCCAGCGCCGAAGCCGGACATGGGCCCGGGCCAGTTGCGATTTGGAGAAGCTGGGAGTCTTGCCCATCATCGTGGCGATTTCTTCGTGGGTATAGCCCTCGACATCATGGAGCCACACCACCGCCCGGGCGGTTTCCGAGAGTCGTTCCAGCGCCGCCTCGAGATCCATGCGCAGGTGGTTGTCCTCCCGGCGTTGCCCCATCACTTCGTCCTGCAGCTCCTCGGTCTCCCGGTACTTGTTCCGGCGCAGGCGCATGAGCGCCTTGCTTGCCGCGATCGTCCGCACCCACCCCCAGAGACTCCCCTCCTCCCGGTACCGTCCGATACTGCGGCACACCTCGAAAAACGTCTCCTGGAGCACATCCTCCGCGTCCTCGGCGGTGCGGCAGATCCGTCGGGCCAGGTTGTATACGGGGATTTCAAATGCCCGGTAGAGCGTCTCGAGAGCGGCCTCGTCTCCCGCCCGGGCCCGGGCGACTACGGAGTCGGCGTCGGCGAGCAGGTAGGAGTCCATCAGGAGTGTCCTGGTCATGGTTCCCTAAAGATGCGCTTGGGCAGGCGTTCGTTGCAGCTGGCGGAAGGGCGGAAAGACGGAAGGACGGAAGGCAACAACGACGGCCAGAGATCGCTCCCTGACCGTCGCTGTCACCTTCCGTCCTTCCGCCCTTCGGTCCTCAGTTACACGTGGCCGCGTCCAATACGTTCAAGCGGCCGGCCCCGAAGAACACCGGGGCTCCGACGTTGTCGGCGTTCTGCTTGAGGCACGCCTCCAGCTGGTCGGGGGTCTGGTCGCCCCCCATGTTGGACTCGGCTACCGCGGCGGCCGCCGTGACGTGGGGCGCAGCGGCGCTGGTGCCGTCAGCCCAAGCGAAGAAGTCGCCGCCCTCGCAGCCGGGCACGAACTCGCTGCAGGCGCCGACGATCAGATCCTGGAGCACGAACTCGTCGAGTGTGATTCCGGGGATGTTCTCGCCGCCGGGGGCCACCATGTCATTCCCCTTGGTGCCGTAATTCGAATAGCTGGCCAGCCGGTCAAACTTCTTCTGATTGATGGGGCCGGTGGCGCCCACGCTCAGCACGTGGTTCAGCTGAGCGGGTACCGACCTGATCTTGCCGCTCTGGTCGAGGTTCAGGTTGTCATTGCCGCTGGACGCGACCACGAGGACGCCCTTGTTGTAGGCGAAGTTGATCGCCTTCTGCACCGCGACGCCGACGCCGCGCTGGTCGGGATCGTTGTAGTCGAGCAGCGCGCCGAGGCTCATGTTGATCACGTCCACGCCGAGGTTGGCGGCGTAGACGATGCCGGAGATCACATCGGCGAAGCTGCCACTGCCCGTCTGATCGAGCACCTTGACGGCGCAGATCTTGGCGAGACCCGAGGCGACCGAGCCCACGCCAAGTCCGTTGGTGGTGATGATCGAGGCGGTATAGGTGCCGTGGAAGTTGCGGTCGCGGATGTCCGGCTCGCTCGCCACGAACGACGTGCTGTGCTTGATGTCGACCTTGCCCTGGAGATCGATGTGCTTGGGATCGATCCCGGTGTCGAGGTCGCACACCTTGGCGCCCTTGCCGGCCGGCGTCCGGTTCCACGCCCGGACCGCCGCCGTGCGCCGCAGATTCCATTGGAAGTCGGCGAAGAAGAATGCGCCGCTCTGATCGTTGCTGGCGGCGGTCGGGCGCGATCCCATCCGGACGACTGAATTGAGGAGCCGGCTGCGGGGCGGGATGAACTGCGCCCTGAGGTCAAGGCTCACGTCTTCAACGTCGGGGCGGGCGCGCAGCGTCGCGGCGGTCGACGCATTGAGTCCGGTCACGAGGGCCGCGGCGATCTCCTTGTCCCGCCGCGCCACCTTCCCACCGAGCGTCTTGACCTTCGCCTCGAAATCGGCGCCTTCCTTCTGCCTGAACTGGACCAGGTAACGAGACTCGCCATTAGGTCCTTTGGCGGCCGCATAGGTCGGCGGGGCGATGGCCGGCCCCTGGACGCTTCCTGGAGATGTTGGAGTCTGATCGCCACAGCCAGAGAGAATCATCGAACAGAGGACGGCCGACAGGCCAAGGCCGGTCCACGGCGTGCGTCGCATTGTACCCCCGGGGGAGATAGGGCTATGGCTTGTGATCGGAAGCGAGACGCGAAGAGAAGAGATTGCCCGCGTCTCGCAAAGAGCATGCGTCCGGAATCCCGCCGCGTCAAGATGGGCGTGAGAGCCACATGGATTAGTTACTTTTGGGAACATGACCGACACCGCCGCGCCCCCCCACGAGTGGCTCCATCACCTCGCCGACGAGGCGGACGCCGCCTACCTCTACCGCGAGCTGGCCGGCGCGGAGCGTGATCCCGCTAAATCGCAGCTGTATCTGCGGCTGGCGGAGGTCGAGGACCGTCACGTCGAGATGTGGCGTAAGCTCCTGTCGGACAATGCCCATCCGACGGCCGCGCCAAGGCCTTCGCGGGCGGCGCGATTCCGCGCCTGGGTCGCCCGCCGGGTCGGAAGCGGCATCCTTCTCCCCATGCTGCTGGAGGAGGAGGGCCGGGAGGTGAAGGGCTACCTTCGGCTCTACCAGGAGCAGCCGGACGGCGCCGTCGGACCGACGGCGCTCCGACTGGCGAAGGAGTCGAAGGAGCACGCCGAGACGCTGGCGACGATGAGCGGGGCGAGCGGCGAGCCGTGGCACAAAACGGGAGCGGGCGGGTTTCTCCGAAACATCGTCTACGGCTTCAACGACGGACTGACGGCGAACTTCGGTCTCGTCGCCGGCATGATCGGCGCCCAGGGGAACCTCGACACGGCCGGCCATGCCGTGGTCATCGCCGGCCTCGCCGGCATGGCGGCCGACGCGCTTTCCATGGGGTCCTCAGGCTATCTCGCGGCCAAGAGTGAGCGCGAGGTCTTCGAGCACGAGATCGCGATGGAGCGCGAGGAGATCCGGCTCATGCCCGAGCTCGAGGAGGAGGAGCTGAGTCTGGTCTACCAGGCCAAGGGCATCCCTGAAGCGCAGGCCGGCGCGCTCGCCGCGCAATTGATGCAGGATCCGGCGCGCGCATTGGAGGAGCAGGTCCGGGAGGAGCTCAAGATCGGCGAAGCCACGACCACGCCGCTGCGTGAAGGGTGGATCACGGGCGTCGCAACGGCATTCGGAGCCTTCATACCGGTGGCTCCGCTGCTGATCAGCACCGAGAAATGGGCCATCTGGACCTGCTTTGCGCTCGCGATGGTCTCTCACTTCGTCGTCGGCGCGGCGCGAAGCTTCTTCACCGGCCGCGGTGTCGTCCGCAGCGGAATGGACATGTTCATCGTCGGCCTGGGCGTGGCCGCGGTGGGGTACGTGCTGGGCGACTGGATCGTGAGGATGCTGTAGGGGACGGAAAGACGGAGAGGACGGAGAGGTCGCGTTGCCACCACCTTTCCGCCCTGCCCGTCCTTTCCGTCCTCAACTACCGTGCTGTCCGAAAATCACCGCATTGCCTCCCGGCTCGCGCACCCCGATCTCGTCCGCACCGTAGAACGTCTTCCGCCTCGGTACCACCACTTCCAGGCCTTTCACCGCTTTCTCGATGGCAGCGACGTCGGCCACGTCGATGTAGAGGTTGGTGCCTCCGGCCGGAACGTTGGCCATCGCGGGGATATCCGTCCGGACGCTCTCCCGGCTCTGGTACATCACCTCGATCCCATCCTTCTCGAGAATCACGAAGCCGAGCCGGTCGCCCTTGGGCACTTCGGTAACCTTGGCGAAGCCGAGGCGATCGGTCCAGAAAGAGAGACACGGCTCGATGGCGTCGACAACGAGGACGGGGGAGAGCTTGTTGAGCTTGAGCGACACGGAACCCTCCAGGGCAATCAAAGGCGGCATGGAACTCTCCAGGGGAGTAAAGACAACATCGCGTCTCTACGGTACCGCGTCGGCGAGTCGCCTTCTTGGAGATTTGGAACCGGATCGGTGGGACGCGGCCCAGCGGGAGGGGGTGAGCCCGGTGAGGCTTCGGAATTCGGCCACCAGGTGGGACTGGTCGCTGTAGCCTAGGTCGGCGGCGAGGGCGGCCCAGTTCACCCGGCCACCATTGGTGGATCGGAGGACGGTCCAGAGGCGCACGACCCGGCAGAAGGTCTTGGGTGTCACCCCGACGTGAGCCGCGAAGCGCCGGGCCAGGTGCTGGCGCGTGACCCCGAGAGACGCCGCGAGCCGGGAGACGTCGATCCGGCCGCCGCGCGACATGATTCGCTCCACTGCGACCACCAGGTCCCGCGGCACCTCGGCGATGCGTGAGAGGCGCGCGGTGAGCGTCTCGGCCAGGCGGGCGACCGCCTGACCGGTGCCGAGCGCCGAGCCGACGTAGTCGGCTACCTCGGCGCCATCGCGCCAGACGGCCTCGAGCGGCGCGCGATCGTCGGTGAGGGCCGCGGCAGGACACTGAAGGAACGCGGTGGCCATGCCGGGCCGGAAGCGGACGCCGAGGAGCCCGGCCCCATGGACGGGTGGGACCAGGATCGGGCGCGTCATCGCTCCGACGACGATCGCGTGGCGCGGGCCCACGACTATATCGAGACAGCCATCGGGCAGAATCCGGTGGTCCACGCTCGGATCGGCCGAATCGTCCGGACCGCGATACCAGAAGCGGTCGACGAAAGGGACGAGGGCGGGAGGCGGGGAGAACTCGTTCATAGTCCTCGAGCGAGGTGATCCGAACCACAGTTGCAGTGAGCCGGCGGCTGCAAACTAGGCACTATGCAGAGCATTACCACCGGCCTGGAGCCGTTCGAGATCGCGGCGACGAACGAGGCCCTTGAAGACCTCTCCCGGCGTCTCCGCGCCGCCCGGCTCCCCAACGACGATACAGACGAATGGGGTGAAGGGACCAGCCCCACCTACCTCAGAGCGCTGGTCGCCTACTGGCGAGACCGCTTCGACTGGCGCACCCAGGAGCGAATGCTCAACCGGTTCCAGCACTTTCACGCCCAGGTGGACGGGACACGTCTCCACCTGATCCACCAGCCGGGTCGCGGCCCCGACCCGCTACCCCTCGTGCTCACGCATGGATTCCCCGATTCGTTCTTCCGCTTTTACAAGCTGATTCCCCTGCTGGCCGACCCGGCGGCGCATGGAGGCGAGGCGGCGGACGCGTTCGACGTCGTCGTGCCGAGCCTCCCGGGATACGGATTCTCCGAGCGACGAACGGCGAAGGGCGGACTCTTCGGGTTCGGCGACCTGTGGCACGCGCTCATGACCGAGACGCTGGGCTACCAGCGCTTCGCGGCGCACGGCGGCGATTGGGGCAGCACGGTAACCGAGCAGCTGGCGCGAAGTCATGCATCGTCGGTCGTGGGCATCCATCTGACCGACGTGCCCTTCTGGCACATGTTCCAGAAGCCGGACGATCCCACCGCCGACGAGAAGCGCTACCTGGAGAAGAACCAGCGCTGGCAGCGTGAGGAGGGTGCCTACGCGATGATCCAGAGCACTCGGCCGCGCACGGCCGCACCGGGTCTGCTGGACTCCCCGGCAGGGCTGGCCGCGTGGATAGTCGAGAAGTTTCAGGAGTGGAGCGACTGCGGCGGCGACATCGAGCGGTGCTATACGAAGGACGAGCTGCTCACCAACATCACGATCTACTGGCTCACGGGCACGATCGGCTCGTCGTTCCAGCCGTACCGGGACATCATGGCAGCCGGGGCCGCGCGCTGGATGAGAGAAAAGGCGAAGGAGTGGCTCGGCTCGTCGGAGACGCCGGCGGGGTTCGCGATGTTTCCCAAAGACATCTCGAGCCCGCCACGCGAGTGGGCCGAGCGTTTCTTCAACGTGCAGCGGTGGACCACGATGCCGCGCGGCGGCCACTTCGCGGCGCTGGAGGAGCCCGCGGCGCTCGCGGCGGAGATCCGCGCGTTCTTCCGGCCGCTCCGTGAGTAGCCGCTCCGCATCACAGTATCGTCGTCATGCCGGTGTATTCCACGCGGCCTTCCATCGATCGCGCCGAGTGAAGAAGTAGCAAGCCATGTACCAGTCATATGCGGCGCAGAAGGCTCCATACGCCAGCGGAATCGCCGTGAGCTCGCTCGTGCCGGCGACACTCGAACCGGCGTGCACGGCCTCATGGACCAGGTCCCAGGTGCCGTGCAGCGCGTAGCCGAGCATCAGGAAGACAGGTACGCGAACGCCGAGCACGCCCACTACCGTGAAAAGAGCCACGGCGACCACTTCAAGCCGCCAGGCGCCGGCAGCACCGAAGTACGACGTGAATGCCAGATAGACCGCCGCGATGGGAGCGAGCAGAAGGCCGAAGAAGATCTGCTCCACCTTCGCGGAGAACCGCTCTCTCGAGATGGCGATGGTCCCGAGTGTAGCCAGCACGCCGATGCCTACGTACAGGATGATGATTATCGAAAGCGCCACATGGACCTCCTCAGTCGATCACGGGTGTGTAAGACCTGACGGGGCAGGGAGAATTCCTCGCTCGACGTAGATGGGACGCACCAGCTCGCGGAGCCGTCCGAGCCGGCGCCGGAACCAGAGGCCGCCCGCGATGCACGCGACCCCGCCGATGACGACGGTGGCCGGCTCACCGAGATGCTCCGCGAGCACCCCCGCGAAGAGGCTGCCGATCGGCGCGGTGCCGAGGAATGACATGGCGTAGAACGCCATCACGCGTCCCCGAAGGTGCTCCGCCACGATGGTCTGCAGCACCGTGTTGCTCGACGCGAGCGCGACCATGAATCCCGCTCCCACGAGCGGCAGCACCGCGATCGACAGCCAGAGGGTGCGGGAGAGCGCGAACCCGATGAGGGCGAACCCGAACATGGTGACCGACGTTGCGATCACGCTGCCGAGCCCCACGACCGAATGACGAGAGGCGAGGTAGATGGCGCCGGCGAGCGCACCCACCCCCGACATGCCCATGAGGATGCCGAGCGTATTGGGTCCGCCGTGCAGGATCTTGGAGGCGAAGGCCGGCATGAGCACCGCGTACGGCATCCCCATCGTGCTCACCAGTGCCAGGAGGAGAAGCACGGTCCGGATCGGCTCGAAGTCGCGGACGTAGCGAAAGCCGGTGGCCAGCTCCTCGAGCAGGGGACTCGTCGAGGGCTTGCGCTCCTCGTGGCCGATCCGCATCGCGAGCAGCGAGGCGATCACGGCGACGTAGGAGATCGCGTCTACCAGAAAGCACCACGCTTCGCCCAACGAGGCGATGAGGACGCCGCCGATCGCGGGGCCGGCGACGCGGCTCGCGTTCACCATCGACGAGTTGAGGGCGATCGCGTTGGGGAGATCGGCGCGGTCCTCGATCATGGAGACGACGAACGCCTGCCGGGCCGGCGTGTCGAAGGCATTGATGACGCCCTGGAACACCTGAAGCGCCAGGATCTCACCGACCGTGATGATGCCGGCGAAAGTGAGGAGCGCCAGCGCCAGCGACTGAAGCAGCGAGAGCACCTGGGTGGCGAGGAGCACCCGGTGACGGTTCCACCGGTCCACGAACACGCCGGCGACCGGGGCGAGGAACAGGGTCGGGATCTGGCCGCAGAAGCTCACGATCCCGAGCAGGAGGGCGGAGCCGGTGAGGCGATAGACCAGCCAGCCCGTGGCGATGCGGGTGATCCAGGTGCCGACGAGCGAGACGGTCTGCCCGCCGAAGAAGAGACGATAGTTGCGGTGGCGGAGGGCGCGGACGAGGGACATGCGGAAAACTACACCCCGCCAGCCCACTCAAATCAAATCAGGATGGCACGATGCGGGAGCGGATAAAGCCCGGGAAAGGTGTAAGCGTGCGCGTCGCGGCGGCGGCCCTCGCGCTCGCGGTGTTGCCCGCGTTCGGCCCAATTCGACCCTGCGCGGCCCAAGCCAAGCTGAGCGAGCACGCCGTCACTGCGCAGACGGTTGCCGGGACCACGATCACCGTCGAGTACTACCGGCCTCAGGCTCGGGGGCGGGATCCGCTCTTCGGAAAGGTCGTCGGGTGGGGCATGCACTGGACACCGGGTGCGCGTTCCGCCGCCCACCGATTCGAGCGACGTGCAGCTCCGGCTCACCGTCCGGCCCGACAGCGGCCCGCAGACCGAGACCCTCACTGTCGACTTCCCGGCCGTGCGCCCGGCGGCAACCACCCTCCGCTTCCGCTGGGGCACGGTCGTCGTGCCGCTCGAGATCACGGTCGGCGCCAGGACGCCTCCGAGGTGACGGAGGAGACGCCCGCTTACTTGTTCGCCATGCTGCTGTTCCAGATGTCCCGATAGATCTTCCAGCCGCCGTCCGCCTTCTTATAGATGGTCACGTACCGACCGTGGTCGAGGTGCTTGCCCTCGGCGGACGTCGCCACCCATTTGCCCGTCTCGATCGCGTAATCGCCGGACCCCGTGACGTCCTGCGTGGTCAGCGCGTTCTTCGCGCCCGACTTCACGTCCCCGTCGAAGAACGTCCGGATGGCGCTGCTGCCGGATGCAGGCTCGGCGTTGGGTGGCATCACCGTGGCGTCCTTGGCATAGAGCGCCGCGAGCCCGGCGGCGTCTGCCGCGTTGTACGCCTTCTCCCACGCCTGGGACATCTTGCCGATCTGGGCACGGAGATCGCCACCGGTTTGCGCGAATGCCGGGACCGACACCGCCAAAGCGAGCGCAATCAAAGCCATTGCGATACGACGCGTCATGAGGCCTCCAATGTTCGGGGGAAGTGTCGAAGCTAACGCTTGGAATGGAAAGCGCTATGGAGTGCCGAGCGGGCGAGGGCCATCCGGAAGCACACCGCGTCCCAATCGCTGGAACAGGTTCTGCACGCCGAGGAGGGTGGACTGCCCCACCCCGCCGGTGATCAAGACAAAGTGCTGATCGTCCGGGGCGCAAGCCCGGCGTTGCCGGTGCACAACCCGGTCCCGCCCGGAACGCGGCCCCGGTGCCCGCTATTCCCCCCGGAGCGATTCGATCGGATCCACCCGGGACGCGCGCCGCGCCGGCAGATACGCCGCGAGCACGCCCACGAGCACCATGGCCGCCGCCACGGCGGCGAAGGTGACGGGATCGAGCGCCCCGACGCCGAACAGGAGGCTCCGAAGCGCCCGGGTGGACGCGGCGGCGACAACGAGCCCGATGACGACCCCCACCAGCAGCACCCGCGCGCCCTGCCCCACCACCATCCGCTGGACTCGACCCGCCTCGGCGCCGAGCGCCATGCGCACGCCGATCTCCCGGGTGCGCTCGGCGACGATGTACGACAGCACGCCGTACTGCCCCACGGTGCCGAGGATGACGGCGAGGAGGGAGATCACGCCGAGCGTGAGCATGGTGAACGCGAGCGGCAGTCGCGTGTCCCGGGCGAGGCCCTCAATGGTGAAGGTGCGGTACATCGGCGCGCCCGGCGCCACCTCACGCGCGAGCGCCCGGATCTCGGGTGCGATCGTTTCCGCCCGCGGCGTCTTGACGACGTACGCGGGAGACGAGATCACCCAGTCGGCAGGCGGCTGGCCGACGAGCGGGTAGTACACCGCGGGCGGGGCCGGATCGCGGAAGTTGTCCTGCATCACGTCTTCCACCACGCCGACGACGGTCTCCCAGACGGGGATGTCCTGGCGCTTGAGTCGCCGCCCGACCGCCGACTGTCCCGGCCAGAGCAGCCTTGCCGCGGACTGGTTGATGACGACGTGTCCCAGGTCGGTGAACTGGTCCGCCTCGGTGAGTGCGCGGCCCTCGAGCAGCCGGATCCCCATGGTCGAGAAGTAGTCGCCCGCGACGGAGACGAACCCCAGCCGGGTGCCGTCCGCCTCTCCCGCCCGCTCGGCCGGAAGGAACCGGCCGTCGTCGAGGCTTTCGTTGAGCGGGACGTGGTCCACGATCCCCACCGACGTCACGCCCGGCAGGTGCGCGAGGCGCTCCATGAAGCCGAGGTGGAAGCGGGCGAACGAGGCGGCGTCTTTCAGGTGCTCGCCCTCGGGGGCGATCTGGAAGGTGAAGATGTCGCGGGTGTCGTAGCCCGGGTCGACGCCCCGCATCTCCTGGAAGCTCCGGAACAGCAGCGCCGAGCCGGTGAGGAGCACGAGCGCGAGCGCCGTCTGCGCCACCACGAGACCGTCGCGGGCCCAGTGCCGGCGCGCGGTGGACCCACGACTGCCGTCGCGCAGCCGATCGAGATTCGGTTCCGACGCGCGCAGCGCCGGCAACACGCCGCACAGGAGCGCGGCGAGCGCCGACGCGACGCCGGTGAAGAGCAGCGTGCCCCAGCGGACATGGACGTCGCCGATGCGGGGGACATTGGGCGGTACGAATCGCAGATACAGTGGAACGCTGACCCAGGCGATGAGCATGGCGAGCGCACCGGCGAGTACCGCGACGACGGCGGCTTCCGTGATCTGCGCCCGGAAGAGCTGGAACCGGGCGGCGCCAATGGCGCGGCGGACGGCCAGCTCCCGCTGCCGCCGCTCCGCGCGGACCAGGAAGAGGTTGCCCACATTGGCGCACGCGATGAGCAGCACAACCGCCACCGACCCGAACAGGATCCAGATCGGCCGGGCCACTGCTCCCACGAGCTGGTCCTCCAGGGGACGCACCACCGGCTGGAACTTCCTGATGATTCCGGCATAGCCGGACGATCCGCCGAAGCGGTCGGGGAGGCGCCGCGCCAGCGCTCCCAGCTCCTGCTCGAGACGTGGGATCGTCACCCCGGGACGCATCCGCGCGACCATCGGCATCCCGAACCGGCCCGGCACGATGTCTTCCGGACGCATGACCGCGGTGATCCAGAGGGTGACCCCATCGCGGGGGAAGTGGAAGTCCGGACCCATCACGCCGATGACGGTCCGCTCGTCCCCGCCGATGTAGTAGGAGTGCCCGATCACGGCCGTGTCGCCGCCGAACCAGCTCATCCAGAGGTCGTGACTCAGCAGCGCGACCCGGTCCTCGTCTTCGGCGGTCGGCAAGCGGCCCAGGACCGGCGCCACGCCGAGGGTGGGAAAGAGCGCGGCGGTGGAAACCGCCATCCGCACCCGCTCCGCGCGGTCGCCCACCCGCAGAGTGTTGGTGAAGTTTTCGGAGAACGAGAGACCCTCGAGCAGCTTCGATTGGTCTTGATACTGCTGGAAGAATTCCGCCGAGAGGTCGAATTCGCTGGGGAGATCGGAGCCGGGCGCGGTGCCGCCGATGTAGACCAGGCGATCGGGCTCGGGGAACGGCAGCGGGCGGAGCAGCACCGCGTCCACGATGCTGAAGATGCCGGCGTTGGCGCCGAGCGCGAGCCCGAGCGTCCCGACCGCGACGACGGTGAAGCCGGGCGAGCGCCGGAGGGCGCGTACTGCCTGGCGGAGGTCCTGGATCCAGCCGTCGCGGAGCCAGCGCATGACGCGTTCTCCCGTGTTTCGTGGGGTCTCTGTCGATCGCAACGATGGTTTGAAGTGCTCGGCGAGCGCGGCGCCGAGGAGATCGAGCGCTGCCTTGATGATGTAGGCGAACGCGGCGAGACTGCCACGCATTCGGGCGGCTGCCCAGTCTTCGCGAAGATACTCGGCGATCTCCGGGCCGAACCGCTCACGGAAGGCGGGCGGAAACAGCCCGATGAGAAAGGCGAGCAGGCGGCTCACGAACGGGCGGTCCGGAGGCGCTTCTCGGCCAGTGCAGCGGCGCTCTTGAGCCGACTCGCCTCGGCCGCGAGCGACCGCCGGCCGGCGGCCGTGAGGGCGTAGTAGCGGCGGGAGAGTCCCGGGTGCGGGGCAATCGGGCCCCTGGGCTCCGTCTCGGTGACGAAGCCCGCCGTCATGAGCCGGGCGATGACGCGGTAGAGCGAGGCGGCCTGCGGGCTGAGGCTGCCGCCGGACTCGTCCTCGACACGCTGCTTCACGGCATAGCCGTGGAGGGGGCCGGAGGCGAGGGCGAGGAGGACGCGGTAATCGAGGATGCTCATATGTGCAGAAGGAATATATAGACGGTAGCCGTTACCGCCCTGACCTCCCGCTCCAGTCGCGCGCAGTCCGCCGGATTCGACCAGGCAAGACCTGACCGCTCCCGAGCCAGAATGGAGTCGAGGACGGTGCTCCGGGTCGTTAGCGGGACGGCGGAGCCAGATTGCCGCAGGCCACGATAGTGCTCATGTTTTCCTTGGACGCGTGGACGTTGACGAAGTACTGTCCCGACCTGGGCAGTGCCCGGGGAATCGTCGCATCGCCCTCCGCCTGACCCCTGTCACCCACACGCAGGATTCCGTAGGATTCCGGCGGCCCGAAGATGCCTTGGTCGGCGCCGCACCGCCCGATGTGGATGTGCCAAGGATGCTCGCCGCCCGGCGCGGCATTCGCAATGCTCACGTGAGCGAGCATCTGCTGGCCATTGGCCGCGTCGGCCTCCAGCCAGGCGGTTCCGTGGATCTGCACGGCCCCCGCCATCGACGCCGGCGTCGCCAGGACCGCGTTCCATCGCGCTCCCACCGGCTTCGCGGCGGGATTGATCTCGACGGCTTTGCTCCCGCCGCCACATCCGATGATGCTCATGGCCCCGACCGCGGTCGCCGCGATGAGTCGTGTTCTCATTCGTTCCTCCTATGACATATGTGCTCCCGCATCATGGCTTCCGGTATCCCGTATCGCCGTGACCCGTCGCACTATTTGAAGGGGGGATCTCTCACCGGAAGATTTCGCGACCTTGGCATGCTGAAGTCGGGTCGGTCGCGGAACCATGTCGACGCCGTATTTAGTTTGATCGGGAGAGGGAAGGAGGCCCTATGACACACCTGCCGAGACCGCTTCGCCTGCTGCGCCGCAGCGCCATGGAGTTCATGGACGACGAGTGCATGACGATGGCGGCCGCAGTGTCGTACTACACCATATTCTCGCTGCCGCCGCTCCTCGTGCTCCTGCTGCTCCTCCTCGGATCGGTGCTCGATCCGCAGGAGGTCGCGGGTTACATCCAGACCCAGCTCACCCGGCTCATCGGCGAGAGCGGCGGAGCCCAGGTCCGCACCATCCTCGAGCACGCGAGCCCTCCGGGTGGCGGGTCGCTGCTGACGACGGTACTGGGGTTCGTAGCCTTGATGTTCGGCGCGACCGGAGCGTTCTCCCAGCTTCAGATGGCACTCAACAAGGCCTGGGAAGTGCAGCCCGATCCCGAGCACGGAGGCCTTCGGCGGTTCGTCATGAAGCGGGTGCTCTCCTTCGGCATGATCCTGGCCGTGGCGTTTCTGCTGCTCGTCTCCCTGGCCCTGAGCGCCGCCCTGTCCGCGTTCGGCGACGTCCTGGCCGGCCGGCTCGCCGGTCTCTCGGCGCCGGCGCTCACCCTGTTGAACCTGGCGCTCTCGCTCAGTGTATTCACGGTGCTCTTCGCCGCGATCTTCAAGGTGCTGCCCGATGCCCGGGTGCGCTGGCGGGATGCGTGGGTGGGGGCCGGCATCACTACCCTCTTGTTCGTGCTGGGCAAGTTCCTCATCGGCTACTACCTGGGCCGGAGTGACGTGGGGCATGCCTACGGCGCGGCCGGCAGCCTCGCGGTAACGCTGCTCTGGATCTATTACTCGTCCCTCATTCTGCTGTTCGGCGCCGAGTTCACCCAGGCGTGGGCGGAAGCCCACGGAGGCCGAATCGAGCCGGAGGCGGGAGCAGTACGGATGGTGCGGCGAAAGGCGATCGTCCGACCGGACGCGCACCCCGCGCAGGCTTCGTAGGAAGGCCGACGGAGCACATCACGAACCGCGGCGCTCGAGCCGCGCGATCGCGTCCCGCGCCAACCGCGTCGCCTCGTGGTCCTCGCCATAGTGCGCCCGGAGCACCGGCAGGCTCGCCCGCAGGAGCGGCTCGGCCTCCTCGTAGCGCCCGAGTCGCTGCAGGCAGAGGCCGAGGTCGCGCCGAGCGAGCGCGACAGTGGGGGCGGAGTCCTCCATCGCCGCGAGCCTGACCTCGAGCGCCTCCCGAAGGGGTCCGAGCGCCTGCTCCGCCTTTCCCTCGTCGAGCAGCACGCGGCCCAGGCCGAGCAGGGCGAAGGCGGTGGTCGGGTGCCGCTCGCCCAGAGCGGCGCGCCAGATCTCCAGCGCCCGCCGGTTGTGCCGTTCCGCCTCTGCGAGCTTACCCCGTCGCCGGAGCAGCAGGGCCAGGTTGTTGTGACTGGACGCGACGTCCGTGTGGACCTCGCCCAGCACCCGGGTCCTCAGCGCCAGCACTTCCCGCAGGATCGTCTCCGCCGACGCCAGGTCGCCCGACTCGCCCAGCGCGGCGCCGAGATTGTTGAGGCCGGTGAGGACGGTGGGGTGGGTCTCTCCCAGCGACGTCCGCCACATCGCGATCGCTTCCCTGAACATCGGCACCGCGTCCGCCGGCCGTCCCGACCGGTAGCGCAGCACGGCGATGTTGTTGAGCCCGGTCGCGATCTCGGGATGGACCGGACCATACGACTTGCGCTTGATCGCGAGCGCTCGTGATTGCGCCGACTCGGCCTCCGCGAGACGCCCGCTTTCCTCCAACGCACGGCCGAGATCGGCGAGCGCGGCAGCCACCGAAGGATGGTCGGGGCCCTGGAGGCGCTCGCGAGCATCGAGCGACTCGCGCAGCGCCCGCTCGGCGGGTCCGTAGTCGCCCTGCGCGGTCAGGACCAGGCCGAGCGAGCGTAGCGCCTCGGCGGTCTCGGTGTGAAGGTCGCCGTGCAGCGCCCGCTGGAGAGCCACCGCCTGCTCTGCCGCCGCCCGGGCCGAATCGAGCCGGCCCTCGCGCCAGAGGACAGCGGAGCGCGCGTCGAGCATCACCGCTTCCGCCGCGGAGTCGCCCCGGGCCCTGGCCGCCGGCAGTGCCGCCTGGAGCAGCGAGTCGGCCTCGGCGTACTCGCCCTTCGCCCGGAGGATGTCCGCGAGCAGCGTCATGCCGGCGGTCACGCCGGAGTCGTCCGTGCTCAGACGCCGTTGGCGCACCGCCAGCGCCGCGCGGGCCAGCCGCTCGCCCTCCTGGTACTCGCCGAGATCGTGCAGCAGCGACGCGAGATCGTAGGCGGCGCTCGCCTCGTCCAGCGCCGCCACCGGCCCTCGCGCCCGCTGCACCGCGAGCGCCTCGTTCAGCAGGGGCCGCGCCTCGGTATAGAGCCCGAGGCGCTGGTAGAGTCCGCCCACCATCCCCAGCATCTCGGCCCGCACCCCCGGCTCCCGTTCGAGACCGCCGGCGAGCGCGGCCGCGCCCCGGTCGAGCAGCTCGCGCGCGGTGACGCTCCGGCCCCTGGCGCTGTCCGGGTCGGAGATCGCGAAGATCCCCTCGAGGAAATCGCGCACCCGCTCGGCCCGTGCCGCCTGGCGCGCGGCGGCGCGTGCCTGCCAGGCGGTGCCGGCGAGCCCGGCGCCGAGCGCCAGCACCAGGAGAGCAGCGGCCGCCACGCCGCCCCGGTGCCGCCGGAGAAACTTGGCCGCGAGATAGCGCCGGCTCGGCGGCCGCGCCTGCACCGGGAAGCCGTCGAGGTGCCGCCGCAGGTCGTCGCGCAGGTGCTGGACCGATGCATAGCGGAGCGCCGGCTCCTTGCGGAGGGCGGCGAGCACGATGGTATCAAGGTCGCCGGCGATCGCCGCACGGCGGCCGGCCGGCGCGACGCGGCTGGGCCAGTCCGGCTCCTCCTCCACGATCGATCGCGCCAGCGACTCGGCGCGCTCGGTGTCGGGATAGAGCCGCCGCCCGGCCAGCAGCTCGTAGAGCAGCACGCCGAGGGCGTAGACGTCGCTCGCCGTGGTCACCGGCTCGCCCCGAAGCTGCTCGGGGCTGGCGTAGGCAGGGGTGCCGAGCAGCATGCCGGTGCGGGTCACCGGGTCGTCGGCGTCGCCCGGGGTGCGCTCCAGCAGCTTGGCGACGCCGAAGTCGAGCAGCTTCACCTGCCCATCGCCGGTGACGAGGATGTTTCCCGGCTTGAGGTCGCGGTGCACCACGAGGTGCTGGTGGGCGAACTGCACCGCGGCCGCTACCGCGTCGAAGAGACGGATCCGCTCCGGCACGCCGAGCCCGCGCGTCTCGCACCACCGGTCGATGCGCTCGCCTTCCACGTATTCCATCACGAGGTAGGGCAGCCCGCTCTCGGTGACGCCGCCGTCGAGGAGGCGCGCGATGTTGGGGTGGTCGAGGGCGGCGAGGATCCGGCGCTCGGTAAGGAAGCGGCGGGTGAGGGCGGCGGTATCGGGGCCGGGCGGCACCAGCTTCACCGCCACCTGCTTCAGGTACTGCCCGTCGCTCCGCTCGGCGAGGTAGACGGCGCCCATGCCGCCCCGACCAAGCTCCCGCAGCAGTCGGTAGGGCCCGGCCCGCTCGACCGGAGGCGCCGGATCGGGCGGGTCGGCGAACAGCGCTTCGAGCAGGTCGGGCGCGTAGTCGCCGAGCGGCCGCTCGAGGAACGCCGGCGACCGCTCCATCGCGCCGAGCAGCCGGAGGGCCTCGTTCAGGACCTCAGGATCGCCGGCACAGGAAGCCGCCACCGCTTCCGCTCGGGCGCCCGGTTTCCGCTCGAGCGCGGCGTCTAGTGCGGCGTCGAGCCGGCGCCATTGCTCGGGGGTCACGTCGCCTCGCCCGACAGCTCGGCGGACAGCCAGGCCCTGGCCTTGAGCCAGTCGCGGCGAACGGTGCGGCCGGATACCGAGAGGGCTGCGGCGATCTGCTCCTCGCTCATCCCGCCGAAGAAGCGGCATTCCACGGTGCGGGCCAGACGCTCGCTCAGCGCGCCGAGCCGGTCGAGCGCCTCGTCGAGCGCGAGGACGAACTCGCTCTGTTCTTCCACCGGGAGGTCGCGATCCTCCAGGGAGAAGCGGAGGGTGCCGGCGCCGCGCTTGGCGGAACCCCGCCGCCGGGCCTCGTCTACCAGCACCGCCCGCATCACCCGGGAGGCGTAGGCGAAGAAGTGGGCCCGATCGGCCCACTCCGCCCGGCTCTGGTCCACCATCCTGAGGTAGGCCTCGTGGATCAGCGCGGTGGTGTCCAGCGTCTGGCCCGGTACCCGGTGTCGCAGGTGCCGGTGAGCGACGCGGCGAAGCTCGTCATAGAGGGAGGAGAAGAGCCGGTCGAACTCGCTGCGGTCTCCGGCCCGGACCCCCCGGATCAGGTCCACAACGGAGGTCATGAGGCCAAGATACAGTCCGATGGCCGGTTCCGCTCCCCGATTGCGTTAGTCCCGGGAGACCCTCATCCCGGAGACCGTTTCATGCGCATTCACCTCTGGCTCCCGGCGCTCGCCCTCTCGGCGGCCGCGTGCGGGGGCGACGGCTCGAGCGGGCCGTCCAACGGCTCGATCGCCGTGACCACTACCACCGGCGGCAGCGACCTCGATCCCGACGGATACACCGTGGCCGTGGACGGCGGCACCGCGCAGGCGATCGGCATCAACGACGGCCTCACGATCGATGACGTGAGCGCGGGAAGTCACAGCGTGGCGCTCGGCGGGGTGGCGGACAACTGCGTCATGGACGGGGGCAGCTCGCGCACCGTGAGTGTGAGCGGCGGAGGAACGGCGTCAGCCACGTTCGGCGTCACCTGCGGCGCGCCGCCGCCGGATCTGGCCGGGCGCATCGCCTTCGAGACCGACCGCACCGGCGACTACGAGGTGTTCGCCATGATGGCCGACGGCAGCGGGCTGGTGAACCTGAGCCAGAATCCGGCGGACGACTACGAGCCCGACTGGTCACCCGACGGCTCCCGGCTGGCGTTCGTGAGTGAGCGCGACGGGAATCCGGAGATCTATCTGATGAACGCCGACGGCAGCGGCCAGGTCCGTATCACCAATGACCCAGGGGCCGACCGGGCGCCCGCCTGGTCGCCGGACGGGAACATGATCGTGTTCGCCAGCGACCGGGACGGGAACCGGGAGGTCTACGTCATGAACGACGATGGGACCGGGCAGGCCAACATCACCAACCGCGACGGGGTAGACGAGCACCCGGACTGGTCGCCCGACGGCACCCGCCTCGTCTTCCAGAGCGACCGTTCACCGGCAGGGGACATCGACGTGTGGGTGATGGATCCGGACGGCGGCAACCCGGCGAACCTGACCGACGCGCCGGATTCGTTCGACGGGCGGCCCGCCTGGTCGCCGGACGGGAGCATGATCGCGTTCAGCAGCAGCCGCGCCGAGAACGACGACTTCGAGGTCTACGTGATGCCGGCCGCCGGCGGGAGCGCCACGCGGGTGACCGACGCGGTGGACTTCGACAGCTATCCCGCGTGGTCGCCCGACGGCGCGTACCTCGCCTTCCGGAGCGACCGGACCGGCAACTCCGAGGTCTTCATCGCCCAGTCGAACGGTGCCGGGCCATTCAACCGGACCAACAATCCGACGGTGGATTGCCATCCGACCTGGACCGCCGTGGCGTCCGGCGTTTCCGCCGCAACGGCGCCCGCGCCGAAGCCGTCGGCGGGCGTGGCGGCGAGTGCGGCAGTGCGGGCGCATCGGAGTGGGCTGGGTAAGGAGAGCTGCATTAGGTAACGACGCCGGGCTTGCGCTCCGGGTGGGACCGTCTCGCTCGGGGCGCTGCAGGCCGCCGTTGGATCGCAATGTCAGGCAGGCTGCCCACGGCCTGACGCGCTCCCTCGCGACCCCGGTCCCTAGCCCTTCGCCGCCCGGCGTCGCGAGCATCCAATTCCGGCCGGCGCGAGCCGGAGGGACCTGGCCACCCAACGCGGGCTCCCAGGTGCGAGGTCGAGCGCTGTCCCCCTTCGAGCGTCACGATCCGCTCGGGCGCTCAGCCGCCGAGCGGAATGCGCCAGAAGGTCGTCCCGGTCGCACTGGTATTCCTGGTATAGATGAAGCGGCCGTCGTCGCTCCACCGCGTCAGGTCGCCCAGCAGGCTCGAGGCCCGGTGGTGTCGGCCAGGAGCCGGGGTGCGCCCGAGTCGGCCGGCATGGTCCAGAGGGCGCCGCGCGTGAGCGAGCTGCCGAAGGCCAGGGTGCGGCCGTCGGGCGACCAGGTGGCGAAGAACCCCCCAGCCGAGGCGCTCGACCGGCTTCTGCCAGACACCGTTCGCCCGGCGCACCGTGTAGATTCCGCCCCGGCCGGTGAAGAGCGCGTAGGAGAGCCGGTCCCCCTCGGGCGACCACATGGCCATCGCCTCCTGGGCGGCATCGGCACCTCAGGTGACGCTGCGGAGCCAACCTCCTAACCTTCCATCATGAACCACCCCGACATGACCCACCCTGGCCTGCAACGCACGAGCGGCCGCAGCGCGCCGGTGATCGATGTCGTGACCCGGCTCGGTTTCGCGGCCAAGGGTCTCGTGACCATGATGGTCGGCGGCCTGGCCCTGCGCTATGCTCTGCGGAAGGGCGGGGAGATCACAGGACAGGAAGGCGCGGTCCAGTCGATCCTGGAGGAGCCGTTCGGGCGATGGATGCTCGCGCTGCTGGCCGCCGGGCTCGCGGGATACGCGGTCTGGATGTTCGTGGGCGCCGTCCTGGATCCGGAGCGGAAAGGAAAGAGCTTTCAGGGCATCGCCGAGCGACTGGGGCTCTTCGCGACCGGCATCGGCTATACGCTGCTGACCTTCGCGGCTGTCAAACTGGTGTTTGGGTG
Organism: uncultured Gemmatimonadales bacterium; assembly: GCA_963722825.1. GTDB lineage: Bacteria > Gemmatimonadota > Gemmatimonadetes > Gemmatimonadales > GWC2-71-9 > CAVVWJ01. Next base: position 28,965 of record CAVROI010000002.1, on the reverse strand, counting down.
GAAAGGCGGCGGCCTCGACCTGAAGCGCCTCCTGGCCACCGTGCTCACCCCTCACGTCGGGCGCGTGCTCGTCGGGCTCGCGGGCCTGATCGTCATGACAGCGGGGGTGTTTCAGCTGCGGCTCGGCATCACGCGCCGGTTTCGTCGGCTCCTCACGTCCGGCATGTCGAGACTCGCGCGGCTCGTGACGGTCGCGAGCGGAACGGTGGGCTACGTGACCCTCGGCGTACTCTCGCTGATCACCGGATGGTCGCTGGTGCAGGTGGCGGTCGAGTACGACCCGTCGGAGGTGAGAGAGTGGGCGGATGCGCTCTGGCTGCTCTCGAGCCTAGGCAACGGTCGGCTGCTGCTCGCCGCGGCGGCGCTCGGGTTGATCTGCTACGGGCTGTTCTTCGTGCTGCAGGTGCGGTATCGAAGGCTATAAGGCTGGCGCCTCGCCCGCCGAATCGCATCCCGCGCCGCCGGATCGCTTTCCCTTCGCATCGGCACCCCCCCGGTTCGTTCGCATCGAATCCTTGTTGGGCGCCGGACGCCGGCGAATCGCAGGGTGGGACGCCAAAGGTGGGCGGTGACGTGAGACCCGCGGCATGACCCGAGGACCAGTGACCGGGGAGATGGGCAGGTGAACCGCCGCCGAGAGATCGCGACTTTCGGCGGCGGTTCTGCATCTTCTCGACCAGCTTGAAGGAATGATCAGCTGATCGTGAGGATGCCGGTTGCGGAATCGAACTGGGCCGACAGGGAACGCAGATTCGACGTCGGCTGTCCGCCGGTCCACGCACCATCGGCCGCGAACCGGGCGCCGTGCTGAGGGCAGCGGAAGCCGGAGCCGTCGATCCCCACGGTGGCGCCCTGGTGGGGGCAGACCAGCGAGAAGGCCGCGTACTGGGAGGCCCCTGTCCGCACCGCGGCGATCGGTGTGCCGCTGTTCCCGTCCACGCGCGCGATACCGCCGATCGAGGCCAGCGCGGGGAAGTTCGCCACCGTCACGTCGATTGGCCCCGACGGACCGGTCGACGAGCCCGCGGCGCAGCCGGCGAGAAACGCCGCCACGCCCGCGACGGCCGTCTGGGCCAGGAATGTCCGCCGGCTCACACAGGCGCCGCAGCCCTCGGCCAGCTCCGCGATAGGATCGAGTGTTCGATCGAACATGCTGGAAACCCTCCGCACCTAGAGGTGGAGGACCGAGGCGTCCCACCCGGCTTGGTCCTTGTCTTCCTTGTGCATGGCGCCCAGGTCCACCACGATCTCGTCGCCGGTTCGGGTCACCGAGAAGCGGTCCATGCCCCGAGTCGCCCGTCCTGAGACGAACGTCCCGTCCGGTCGGTACTTCGAGTGATGCTTCGGGCACTGGAACTGGGCATCGCCCGCGTTCCACCGGAGCGCGGTGCGCTGATGGGGACAGGAGAGGTTGAAGGCGTACACCGCGCCCTGCCACCGGACCAGAATCACCTCCTGATCGCGATCGATCTGGACGCCATCGGCTGAGGGAATGGGATAGGTCGGATTCCCTCCCGCCAGCACGCGACGCGCCCTGGCAGGTTGCGGGGTCATGGCGATTGCGACCTGGCTCGGTACTCCGAGCCCGGCCAGCACGGCGAGAGAGGCGAGGCCGATGCCCTGGAGAAAGCCGCGGCGGCCGAGGGGAAAGTCGCAGTCGTCGCAGGCGGACGTTCGTGGGGTGTCAGGGGGCTGCATTCCGCGATCCGATGGGGAAAGAAGGTTGGGGCGTCGGCTAGGCCGCGTTGACGAGGACGGTGCCGGCCAGCACGGTGCTGGTCCACAGCACGAGACTGAGGCGGGCGGTCCAGCGCAGGCGCCGCCACAGCCTGGATTCATGACGGGGGCCCACCACCGTCGATTGCAGGGCGTGCTCGGTGCGCTCGAGGACGGCGCCGTTGGCGAGCAGCAGGGCAACCAGGGCCAGCTTCACGACGAAGACCGGAGAGCCGGCGAAGGTCTCCACGTCGGCCGCCGCGAGGGCGACCCCGCTCAGGAACAGGAGTCCGAGCGCCACGAGCACCGGCCGATGCACGGCGCGCAGCTCGGCCAGGGCCCGGGCCCGCTCGGCGGGCTCGCGTCGGAGGGCGCGGAGGGTGGACCGGTCGGCGGCCACCGCCAGCCCGCCTCCGAACAGCATGCCGACCAGGTGCACCGCGGTCACCACCGAGGCGACGACCTTGGAATCGGCATACAGCGACTGCCACGGGGCAAAGGCGGAGACCAGCGTCTGGACGAGCGTCATCGTCAATCCTTCCAGAGCCACATCATGAGGGTCGACACGGTCGCGACGCTGATGGAGGCAATGGCGGCGTTGCGGTGCTTGTTGGCGCCGTCCCGGCTCTCCCGCGCGCCTTCCGCCAGCGAGGCCGTGTAGAAGAACCCGGCATCGGCCAGAAGCATGGTGACCGCGTGGAGATTGCGCCGGGTGCGGCCCGCCGGGTCGTGGCGGGCCTCGATCATGTTCCACACGCCGGTCACGGTGTTGACGGCGAACAGGGCTCCCAGCGCGCCCGCGACGACCTTGTGCGCCGAGCGGGTCCCCGAGGACGCGAAGTCTCCCGTGCGCTGGCCGTTGAGGATCCGCTGCCCCAGGACGTATTCAGCCGCGAACAGCGGCAGTTCGGTGTAGCTGGCGTAGCGATGGATGGCCAGCCGGGTACCATAGGCGTCACTGTACTCGATCGCCCTGGGACGCCTGTCCCCCGTATCGGCGGGCGCTGCCGCGGTGGAATCGGACTCGAAGTGCACCGCCAGGGCGGAGAGACGAGGGCCCGAGGATCCGGTATCGGGCACCGTCTGCGCGACCGCGGGTGACGCGAGGACACACAGAATCGCCGCCGGGAAGTGCCACCGGGTCATCGGGCATGCTCCGTCGAAAGAGGAATCGTGTCGTGGCCGCTGGTGCCCGGCGTGGAGCCGTCGGAGTCGTAGATGGTGCGGCCATCCAGGACCACGGCGAGTCGCCGGACGCTCGCCGGCAGCTCCAGCGCATACCGCCCGGCCGGCCGCCGGTTGTCGACCACGATCTTCCCGGCGCCGACCTGGTAGGCAACCGCCCCACCGTACGCCTTGAGCGACACGTCCGGCCGGTCGGCGACCGTGACGGTCAGCACGCCACCCGGCTCCTCGGCGCCGAAGGCGACCGTCAGCCGGGGCGAGACCGGCACCTCGACACCGCCGGCCGCCTGGGCCGGTGGCGGTACCGCCGGCGGCGACACGCGGCGCGGGGCCGGCGCCGGAGCGGGGGACGAGAGCAGCCGGTCGTGAATCCAGCGATGTACCGGAGTGCCCGGCACCATGGCCGCGGCCGCGCCGGCAACCAGAAGCCCGAGAGAGGCGGCGAGAACGGAGCGGCTGAGCCGACGCCGGGGAGCCAGCGAGGCCGGGGGGCGGAGAGCCGGCACCGGATGATCGAGGACACGGAGCAGCCGATCCACCCCGGCGTCGTCCTCGCGGACCTCGCGCGCCCTGCGGTCGCAGGCGTCGCATCGCCCGACGTGATCCCTCACCTCGGCAGTCGCGCCGGCGCCCAGCTCGCCGTGGATCCAGGCGAGCAGGGCCGCATCACTCGGGTGCACCGTGCATCTCCTTGAACGCGGTGCGGAACGCCTGCCCCGCCCGAACCAGCGTGGTGCCCACGCTCGTCTCGGCGAGACTCAGCGCCGCCGCGATCTCGCGGTAGCTGTAACCGGCATGACGGAGGAGGAGCGCCTGACGATCCCGGGCGCTGAGCGTGTCCAGCGCGGCCCGCACGGCCCGGACCTGCTCGGCGCGCTCGAGCGACTCGGCTGGATCGGCGGCGGGGGATCCGGATGGCGCGCGGGTGGGCTCGTCGGACAACAGCCGCAGCTGGCGACCGGCCCGGCGTCGCTCGTCGCGGATCAGGTTGTTGGCAACGGCGACGAGCCAGCCGGCCGGCTGGTCGGGCATCTCGCCTCGGCGATGGAGCCGCACGAAGGCTTCCTGCGCGGTGTCCGAGGCGAGGTCGGGATCGCCGGTCAGGCGGTCCAGATAGGTGAAGAGCGAGGCGAACCGCGCGGCGTAGCAGGCGCGGAACTCTTCCTCGAACGGGGGGCCGCCCCGGGGCACGATGATGGACGCGGCGGAGTCTCCTTCGGCGGGGGCACCGAAACGCAACGGCGGGAGCGGGAGAGGTGTCGCGTAGCTGGGCACGTCAGAGGAACGCACGACGGCGCTCCCTTGTGACAACGACGTCAGAAGCGCCAGCCGACCTCGAGCGTGAGGGACCGGGGCAGTCCACGGATGATGCCGAGCCCCCCGCCCGGGCGGGCGACGAGTCCCAGCACGTTCCGGCGGTCGAGCACGTTGGTGACCGAGAGCGCGGTGGTCAGTGCGGTCCCGGTGGCGAACCCGGGGACATGCCAGGAGCGGCGCACGCCAAGATCGAGCCGGGTATAGGCGGGAAGCCGGGCGCCGTTCACCGCACCGGGAAGGATTTCCGGGGTGCCGGCCAGCTCGCCCGATTGACCGAAGGAAGTCTGCGGCGTCCACTCGAATCCGGGAGCCACGACAGACGTCGGCTGCTGGGCTCCGCCCTGGAGCCGCGCCAACAGTCGAGTGTCCCTCTGGATGCGATAGCCGAGTTCCACGGCGAAGCTGGCGCCGTGGCCGTAGCTCGCGTCGTAGTGGGTGGCCCCCGCGGTTCGCTCATCCCGGGCGACCGTGAGGGACGCGGAGCCGGCGAAGGGGCCTCGCCTCAGCTCGAGGGCCCCGGAAATGCCCGCCGCGTTGCCCCGCCCCACGACGAGACTGTCCTCGGGGAAGAACCCGAGCGTGGAGGCGGCACCGAGGGCGAGGCCACTCGTCCGGCGGAGATATCCCGACACCGAGAAATCGAGTCCCTCGACCAGGTGCCGCGAGGCGAGCAGCTCGAGCTGATCCGCCCGGGCCACCGGCAGGCCCGCCCGCGCCGCCACGGGCAGGTCGAAGCCGAGCAGGAGCCCCAGGGCGGATTCATCGTTGAGCGCCGATTGGACCACCTGGTGGCTTCGACCGATGCCGATGCCGAAGCGGGTATTGGCATCGGCGTCCAGCAGGGCCGTGACCCGGGGCTCGAGCCCGGTCCAACCGGAAAAATCGGTGCTCGCCCGCAATCCGGTGGTGAGCCGAAGCGCACTCCACGGCAGCCACGAACGCTCGGCGAACACCGAGCCCACCGCCGGAGCGGCGTCGAGCCTCAACCCGGGCACGGAGGGCGTTCCGGGGGTGGTGACCTCGTATCGGGTACGGGGCCGAAGGAGCGATCCGCCCGCCGTGAGCCCGTGGGGCCAGGCGACCCGCGCCGAGAGTCCGAGCTCACTCAGGTCGCTGTGGAGCCGCTCGAGTCCGTCCGCCGTCTGCCATCCGACCCGGGCCGAGCTGCCGGCCCACCATGCGGCGGTCTCCAGGGTGGCGCCCGAGGCCGACGTGCGGCTCCAGGTGAGTCCCTGGCTGTGACTGTCCCAGGCGATGGTGTTGTTCTGCGCGCCGGGGAGCTCTCCGCCATCCTCCGGCGCGGCCAAGGCCGGATCGACATCGCCGACCGAGGGAAACTCCAGCCGATTGCCCGCCAGAAAGGAAACGAGACGGAGACGGCCGTCCCCGATTCTGCTGGTGGCCACACCCACCAGATCGCGATAGCCGCTGCTCCGGCCCCGGTCGCCCTCACCCATGAGCGCGTCCCGGACGGTGGTCCTGGCACCGAGGACGATGCCGGTTCGCAGGCCGGGCAGGTAGCCGGCCACCGTCTGTCGGACATCGGTGGAGGCGACGGACCCGCGGGCCTGGAACCCGGCGGGACCGGGATCGCGGGTCTCGAGCTCGACCACACCCGCGAGGTGATCCCCGAAGCGGGCCGAGCCGACACCGGCGTGCAGGTCGGCGCCGGCGATGACGTCGGGATTGACCGCGCTCGAGGCGCTGGAGAAGTGCACCGCGGAGAAGAGGGGAATCCCATCGAGCAGCATGAGGTTGTCGGAGGAGGCGCCGCCACGAACGTGGAGTCCGGCGGCGGTCTCTCCGCGCCCCTGCACCCCCGGCGCGTCGGTCAGGGCACGCTGCACGTCCACCTCGCCGGCCTGCCGCCAATCGACCCAGTCGTGGTCCAAGGCGCTGCGGCCCAGCTCGGCAATGGGATCCATGCGGTGGGGCGAATCGTCGGCGGTGGCCACGACCTCGAGCGTAGGCAACTGCGTGGGCCGGGCCGCGAGCTGCACATCGACCGTGGTCTCGGACGACCCGTCCGCCAGGAGCACCCGCAGTTCGAGCGGCTGGTACCCGGGCATAGAGAAACGCAGCCGGTGGGTGCCGGCGTCCAGTCCGGCGATGTGATAGTGACCGAGGGAATCGCTGATCACGCCGCCGGCCGCCCCGGCCTCAACCTGGACCCCGGCCAGCGGCCGTCCCTCCGCGTCGTCGCGGACGGTGCCCGCGATCTCCCCTGTGGGGGTCGCGACCTGCAGCAGGGCAACGACAACCGGGAACAGCACGGCGATCCTTGGGCAAGGAATAGAGGTCGCGGGGCGAATCCCCCCACCCTGCGCAAGCTAGTCGGAAGAGGAACCCACAGGTACTCGGGCATGATCCGGAGGCCAGTGAGCCCGCGCCGCTAGCCGACACCGTGGCGACCTGGTGGTTGGGCCGGCACCAGCACCGGGCGCCTTGCTTCTTCAACAGCAACACCACGAATCTGGCCAGCTGGTGGTGCCGGCGTTCCGGCCGACGATATGCACATCGTCCGGCCCCTCGCCATCGCCGGGATCAACGTCTGGAACCGGCTCAACGTCACCACGGGTCAGGTGGCAAGCGTGGCCTGGGATTGAAAGAGGCCACTCTCCATGCAGCTGCGCGCCTGACGGAGAGAGTCCGCTGTCAGGCGGGAATCGCGCAGGATTGCCCGCGCAGCTGCTTCCACCGCTTGAGCAGCGGCAGCGTCTCCTGCATCAATGCGCGGGCCCGACCGGCAGGCATGATCTGCTGATCGGCCATGACCCTGACGCACCGATCCAGCATCTGCTCCATGGTGATGGCGGGCTCGGTGAACGCCCCCCTCACGAAACAGTGGCGGCAGTAGTCGTTGACGCGGTACCCGGCCTCGTCCGTCCCGAAGTCGTCCGGACTGCGAAGAGGCATGGAGCAGCTCTGGCAGAAGGGGCCCAGCGGTTTCTGGAACGACATCTGCTCCTCCAGGAATGGGAAGCGTGCCAGGTGGACGCTTCCCATTCTAGAGTGGGGACCGGTAAGCGGGCATGAAGATCCGCTGAAGAAATCAGCGGCTCAGCGTGGCGAGCGTGCGAAACCCGGCCAGCGTAGCTGGCCGGGTCGCGGGTCGGACGCCTACCAGAGATGGTACGCCAAGCCGAGCGCAAACGTGATGTCGTTGCGGGTCTTGGACTCTCCGCCCTGAAGCGGCGACTTGTTGCAGAAGACGTAATCGCGCGCCTCGATGTGCAGGGCGGTCAGGCCGGTCTTGAACTCGCTGCCGATCGCACCGTAACCAGCCGCGCAGGTGCGGGTCAGGAGGGTCGAGGCCTGATAGTCGTAGGTGCGCGCGCCGCCGCCCGCGCCGAGGAAGGGCCGGAAGGTCCAGGATGACGAGAGGTTGCGCTCGAGACTGAATTCGACACCGGCGTCGTACTGATACCGGTTCGCGTCATTTCTGGTGACGTCGTACTTCGTGTGCTCACGCATCCACCCGAAGGTACCGACGAAATGCAGGTTTGGGCGCACCTGCACGGCCAGTCCCAGTCCCGCGATCGGCGCGTCCTTGACGAGGTCGCGCTGACTCCCGGTGGGGATGGTGACGCCGGCGAATGGACGAAGCTCGACTGTTGGCCGCGAGGACTGCGCGGAGAGTGGGGCTGCGCTCAGGACCGCGGCCGCGACCACGAACGTTAGGGTACGCATAACGCCTCCTTGCCCGCCACCGCTCGCCTCTTTGCTTCGGCCTCGAGGCGCGGACAGGAAACCGCGAGCGGTGATCCTCGAGCCGACCCAATCTGGCAGCTCGACCATGAAGCCACCGTTGAATGCGAATGAAACCTGATTGAGGATCCGAGGATGGGGTCCTGTGACGCCGAGGCGCCGAGCGATGACTTCGATTCGGCTCTATATTCAGCAAGCCTATCACACGGAGCGCGCATGCGTCAGCTCTCACTCGCTCTCACTCTCGCATTCACGCCGGCGGTGCTCTCGGCGCAGCAATCGCCCGCCCGGCCGGGCACCACGCCTCCGCTCGAGATCGGCGCGGTAGCGCCCGACTTCAGCCTGCGCGGCGCCACGCGCTACGGCGTTCTGGCCAAGCCGGTCCGTCTCTCCGATTTCAAGGGGAAGACGGTGGTCCTGGCGTTCTTCTTCAAGGCCCGGACCAGCGGCTGAACTGTTCAAATGGACGCGTACCGTGATCAGTACGCGACGCTCTTCAAGAACGGCCGAGGCATAGTCCTCATCGCCATCAGCGCCGATCCCGACACCGCTCTTGCTTCCTGGGCGCGGGACTCGGAGTTCCCGTTCCTGTTCGCGAGCGACAGCGGTCTGGCTGTTGGCCGCCGATATGGGGCCTTGGCGAGTGAGGCGCCCGGTCTGACCAATCGCAACCTGTTCGTGGTCGGGCCGGACGGCAGGATCATCTACCGGGCGGTCCCGTTCCGGGAAGTCGATGCGTCGGCCTACCGGGAGCTGGGCACGGCGATTCAGCGAGCGAGGTGACCGGCGCCGTACTGCTCATTCGTCACCTGCTCCATCCACTCGACCGCCTTGCCGTCGAGCGATTCCTGCACGGCGATGTGCGTCATCGCCGTGGTGGGCGAGGCGCCGTGCCAGTGCTTCTCGCCCGGCGGGAACCAGACGATGTCGCCTGGCCGGATCTCCTCGACCTGACCACCCTCGCGCTGAACGCGTCCGCAGCCATCCGTCACGAGCAGCGTCTGTCCGAGCGGATGGGTGTGCCACGTCGTCCGGGCACCCGGCTCGAAGGTGACCCTGGCGGCCCCCACCCGCCCGGGCGAGGGCGCCTGAAACAGCGGATCGATGCGGACCGTGCCGGTGAACCACTCCCCCGGGCCCGTGGCCGAGGGCTGCGAGCCTGGTCGGGTGATGTGCATGACGTTCTCCTGTGTTGGTACCGCAGCGAACCTAGGATCTGCGCGCTCGTCGTGACAGGACTCACGGATGCGGGTGTCATCCGGACGCACCATACACGCAGATGGTGAGCGCCAGGAAGCGGACAACCACGGAGCGAGCATGCGAGCCACGGTGATGTACGGCGCGGGCGACGTCCGGGTCGAGACCGTACCCGATGCGGCGATCAAGAAGCCGACCGATGCGCTCGTGCGCATCACCCGCGCCTGCATCTGCGGCAGCGATCTCTGGCCCTACCAGCAGATGCCCGCGAGCGACGTGGGGCGCCGCATGGGCCACGAGTTCATCGGCGTAGTGGAGGACACCGGCCGTGAGGTCCGTACGGTAAAGGCGGGCGACCTGGTCGTCGCACCGTTCGCCATCTCCGACGGCACCTGCGAGTTCTGCCGCGAGGGACTTCAGACCTCCTGCCGCCACGGGGAGTGGTGGGGCGGCACCGACAACGACGGCGGCCAGGGCGAGGCGGTGCGGGTGCCGCTCGCCGACGGAACCCTGGTCAGGCTTCCGGTCGGGCCGGACGACGCGCTCATGCCGTCCCTGCTCACGCTCTCCGACGTCATGGGCACCGGTCACCATGCCGCGCGAGCGGCGAAGGCAGGCCCGGGCAAGACCGTCGCGGTGATCGGCGACGGCGCGGTGGGGCTCTGCGGCGTGATCGCCGCCCGCCGGCTCGGCGCCGAGCGGATCCTCATGCTCGGCCGCCATCCCGACCGCATCGCGCTCGCGAGGGAGTTCGGCGCGACCGATGTCGTGCGGGATCGAGGTGACGCGGCGATCGAGCGGGTCCGCGAGCTGACGGGCGGACTCGGCGCACACTCGGTGCTGGAATGCGTCGGGCTCGGACAGGCGATGGAGACGGCGATCGGGATCGCCCGGCCGGGCGGCGCCGTGGGACGGGTAGGTGTGCCGCAGGAAGAGACGATTCCATCGGCACAGCCGTCGTTCTACAGCAACGTCACCATCGCCGGGGGGCCCGCGCCGGTGCGCGCCTACATCGAGGAGCTGCTCCCCGACGTGCTGGAGGGGCGGATCCAACCCGGCCGCGTGCTCGATCGGGTCACGGGCCTCGACGGGGTGCCGGACGGGTACCGGGCGATGAACGATCGCGAGGCGGTCAAGGTGATGATCGAGCTCTGACCTCGGTGTCAGCGGTCGATCATGCGCTACGATCCCTCCGAATAGCGGGCGCCCTGCACCTCGATCACCGCGGCCGCGTCCTCCATCTCGCGCAGGTCGTCGGCTGTCAGGACGAGGTCGGCGCCGCCGAGGTTTTCCTCCAGCCGATGCAGCTTCGTGGTGCCCGGGATCGGCACGATCCACGGCCGCCGCGCCAGGAGCCAGGCGAGGGCCACCTGCGCCGGCGTCGCGCCCTTGTCTCCGGCAATGCGGGTGACGAGGTCGACCATCGCCTGATTCGCGCGGCGATTCTCCGCCGAGAAGCGCGGCACGGTGTTGCGGAAGTCCGAGGGGTCGAAGGTGGTGGATTCGTCGATCTTGCCGGTGAGGAAGCCCTTGCCGAGCGGCCTGAAGGGGACATATCCGATACCGGGCTGCTCGAGGGCCGGCAGGATCTCTGCCTCGGGCTCCCGCCACCAGAGAGAGTATTCGCTCTGCAGTGCGGTGAGCGGCTGCACCGCGTGGGCCCGTCGGATGGTCCGCACCCCGGCCTCCGAGAGGCCGAAGTGCTTCACTTTGCCTTCCCGGATGAGGTCGCGGATCTTGCCGGCCACGTCCTCGATCGGTACGGCGGGGTCCACGCGATGCTGGTAGTAGAGGTCGATCGTCTCGACGCGCAGCCGGCGGAGCGAGTCATCGGTCATGCGCCGGATGTGGTCGGCCCGGCTGTTCAGGCCGCCGGTCGGTTTGCCGTCTGCATCGAAGTCGAAGCCGAACTTGGTGGCGATCACCACCCGCCCGCGGAACGGCGCCAGCGCCTCGCCAACGACGTCCTCGTTGGTGAACGGCCCATAGATCTGCGCGGTGTCGAAGAAGGTCACCCCGCGCTCGACCGCGGCGCGGATGAGGGCGATGGCCTGCCGCCGGTCGGTGGCGGGTCCCAGCCCGAAACTCAGGCCCATGCAGCCGAGGCCGAGGGCGGAGACCTCGAGGCGGCTGCGGCCCATTGTGCGTGTCTGCATGGCGCTAGGGTAGCCGGCGGAACCGGACGTTTCGGTGTTCGGGGTCACGGGTCGGCTTGGGGCTTACCTCGCGGCGAGCGTGACCCTCGCCGCCGCCAGCTTCTTCCGGAGAGCCGGCACTGCGCTGGCCGTGGTCGGATTGGCGGCCAGCTTGTCCAGCACCGCGTCCACCGCGTCCAGCCCGAGCTTCGCCCCGACGCGGGTGGAGACCTGACTCAATGCGCTCTGGAACCGCGGATCGGCGTCCAGCTCGGTCTGTCCCAGCGCCTGTGCCTTGCCGATGATGTCGGACAGCACCGCGACCGCGCGCGCCGCGTTGGCCGGCGAGGCGAGATTCCCGCCCGCGAACTGGGATATTTCCGGCAGACTCGCGGCGAACCGTTGCATCGCCGCCGCCTGCTTCGCATTCCGGGGCTGATGCTGGTGCATGATCGCCTGCGCCGTGCCCATGATGGCGAATGGCGCCATCGCGGCGTGGGTCAGCACGGGCGTGCCCTTGATCGCGCCGGTGAGCGGGAGGACCACGAGGCCGAGCCCGCCGGCGAGGTGCACCAGGTGCAGCACCTTTCCTTCGATGCCGAAGACGATCCGGATCACGTCGCGCACCGGCGCAAAGCCGAACACCGCGGCCGCGACGAGGCACCAGATTGCCGAGCCGGATCGACCCTCGACCTTGAAGTGCTCGTAGCCCGCGAGGCAGGCGATCGCGATCAGGAGAAACAGGGTATGCAGCAGGATCTTCCCCGCGACGGCTCCCGGCGTGGCGCGACGCGCTGCAGGCGTGCCCTCCAGCCTCATGACGCGGCCCCCTCTGCCGGCTTCATGAACCGCGGCGTTTTCCGCAGGGCATCGAAAGCGGGATCCAGCGCAGCAACGGCTCGAGCTGGTCGAACGCCAGGTCGGGCTCGCCGACCAGGATGTAGGCGCGAGCGAGCCGGAGCTGGAGCTATGCACCGACGAAGGTAGACGACGGCCGTGCCGCCGCGGAGCACGTCCAGAGATCCGATGGGGACTCCTGGCTGATGTCGGGGACGAGGGGAAAGTTACATGGCGCGGCGGGGTGCGCCAGCGAACCGGTCTGGCCCGGAAGAGCAGAATCGGCTCTCTTGTGGCTCGCCTCCGTTTGGGCTAACGATGGCCGATGACTTTATTTCGGCGTCTGCGGATGGCGGACGGAGGGCCACGCTGCCGCCACCGGACGCAGGCGACGAAACCCGTGCTTGGAGGATTCCGTGCCTCGAAAGATCGGATACTGGAGCAGCACCGCGATTGTCGCAGTGGCACTTCTTGGTTCTCTTACCTATCTGACCGGCAGTGAGCAGGTGGTCTCCGGCTTCGCCAAGGCCGGCTACCCGCAGTACCTCAGGATCGTGCTGGGAATCGCCAAGCCCGCCGCCGCCATCGTCCTGCTGTTACCCGGGCTTCCGCTGCTCAAGGAATGGGCATACGCCGGCGTGACGTTCGCGCTGGTCATGGCAACCATCTCGGCCTACTCCATCGGGGAAACGTGGGCCCTGCCGCTGGTGCTCCTGGGGCTGCTGACCGTCTCCTACCTGACCAGACCTGCCAGCCGTCGGTTGATGGCGTCGGTCGCCATGGTACTCATCGTCGGGTTCGTCCTCGCACCGGCCGTGCTCCGGGCGCAGGATTCGACGGACATGAGACCTCCCCTCGAGATCGGCGCGAGTGCTCCCGATTTCAGCCTGCCCGGCGCCACCCGCTACGGTGTCCTGGGCAAGCCGGTTCGTCTCTCCGACTTCAAGGGGAAGACGGTGATGCTGGCGTTCTTCTACAAGGCCAGGACCGGTGGCTGAACGGTGCAAATGGACGCGTACCGTGATCAGTACGCGACGGTTTTCAAGAACGGCCGAGGCGTGGTCCTGATCGCCATCAGCGCCGACCCCGACACCGCGCTCGCCTCCTGGGCGCGCGACAAGGAGTACCCGTTCCTGTTCGCGAGCGACGGCGCGCTGGCTGTCGCCCGGCAATACGGAGCCCTGGCCGACATGCCTGGGCTGACCAATCGCAACCTGTTCGTCGTCGGGCCGGACGGTCGGATCAGCTACCGGGCGATTCCGTTCCGGGAGGTCGACGCATCGGCCTACAAGGCGTTGGGGGCGGCGATCCAGCGGGGGAAGTAGGCATCGGAGCCGGGTACGCTACTCCGCCCGCATGGCGACGGTCGGGTCGATCAGCGTCGCCCGCGCCGCCGGAAGCAGGCAGGCGAGCAGCCCCACCAGCCCGAGCGTAGCCGCCACGCCGCCGAAGATGAGCGGGTCGTGCGCGTTCACCTCGAACAGGATGTGCTGGATCGCGCCGGCCACGAGAAAGGCCAGCGCCATTCCCGCCGCCATGCCGGCGGCGAGCTGCAGGGCCCCCTGCCCCAGGATCATCCGCACGACGTCGGCGCCCCGCGCGCCGAGGGCCATGCGGATGCCCACCTCACGCGTGCGATGGCTCACGGAGAACGACATCACCGCGTAGAGCCCGACCATCGCGAGGAAGAGTGCCGCGAGGCCGAAGATCGTGAACATCGGGCCCAGCACGCGCTGGCGGGTGAATGACGCCGCGATCGCGTCGTCGAGCGTCTGCACCCGATAGAGCGGAACGTCCCGGTCGAGCGACCGCACGACGTCGCGCACGTCCCGCGTGATCGTGAGCGGGGGACCCGCGGTCTTCGCCGTGAGGTAGACGACCGATGAGGGCGCCTGCGCGAGAGGCCGGAACAGCGCCGGCGCCATGGGATCAGCCTCGTCGCCCAGGAACGTGTCGCCCGCGACGCCGACCACGGTGAGCCAGGGCGTCGGCCCCGTGGGGCCGTCGAGCCGCACGCGCCGGCCAATCGGCTCGGCGCCCTGGAAGTACCGACGCACGAAGCTCCGGTTCACGATGGCGACGAGGAGCGAGCCGGCCCGATCGGCGTCGGTGAACGCTCGGCCGGACAGGACAGGTGTGCCGATGACCTCGAAGATCCGGGGCGTCACGCTCGCGACCTGCGCGGCGGGGTGATCGGTCTCCATCTTGTACGTTCGGCCCTCGACCGTGAACGTGGCGCGCTCGAGGCCGGCGTCGGCCGCGGGAAGTCCCGAGCCGAGCGCCGCGGTCTCGACCCCGGGAATGCCGGCAACCCGATCCAGCACCTGCTCGAAGAACCGGCCCTGGGCCGCGGTGTCCGTGTCGGATGGCGGGAAGCCGACGCGGGCGGTGAACACCTTGCCGGTGGTGAAGCCCAGGTCCATGTCGCGCAGGTTGAGGAAGCTGCGGATCATGAGGCCGGCGCCCACGAGCAGGCTGCAGGAGAGCGCGACCTCGAACACCACGAGCAGCCGGCTGACGCGGCCGATCCGGAGGCTGGACGCGCCGCGGCTCTCGTCCTTGAGCACGTCGTTGATATCGGTGTGGGACGAGCGCAGCGCGGGGATGACGCCGGCCAGCAGCGCCGTCGCGACGCAGACGAGAATGGTGGACAGCAGCACCTGCGGGTGGAGCCGGATGTCCACGAAGAACGGGAGCTGGATGGCAGTGCGGGCGCGGTTGAACGCGTCGATGCCGAGCTGCGCGACGCCGATTCCCAGCACGGTCGCGGCGGTCGAGAGGACCAGCGACTCGGCGAGGCACTGGCGAATGACGGCGCCGCGCGATGCGCCGAGCGCGATGCGGATGCCCACCTCGCGGGTGCGCCGGGCGGCGCGATCGAGCAGCAGGCTGGCGACGTTGGCGCAGGCGATGAGCAGCACGAACAGGACGGCGCCTAGCATGGTGAAGAGCGTGTGGCGCCCGTTCCCGAGGTAGGCGTCCACGAAGGTCACCACCCGGGCGCCGAACCCCGCATTGCTTTCCTTATAGGTGTCGGCGAGCCGGGCGGCGATGGTGGCGACGTCCGCGCCGGCCTCGGCGGGAGAGACGCCGGGCGCGAGCTTGCCGAAGGTCTGCACGATCTGCCCCTCGCCGCGGGGCGTTGCCAGCGGATCGGCCTCAAGCGGGAGCCAGATCTGGTCGTTGATCGGGAAGGCGAAGCGCTCGGGCATGACGCCGACGATGGTGCGGGGCACGCCGTTCACGCGGATGGTCCTGCCGACGATGTCCGGATCGCGGCCGTAGCGACCCGTCCACATGGACCACGCGATGATCGCAACTTTGTCGCCCGCGGGCGTGTCCTCGCCCGGCCTGAACGTGCGGCCGAGGAACGGCTTCGCGCCGAGGATATCGAAGGCGTTGGCCGATATCCAGGAGCCGTCGAACCGCTCGGCCTTGTCGTCGCCGCTCACGAACATGGATCCGGTGGCGAAGGCGCCGAGGGCGGTGAAGGAGTGCTGCTGGGCCTTGTAGTCGGCGTAGTCCTGGATAGGGAGCGGCTGGCCGGTGATGCCGCGCGCGGGGTGGGTGCGCTGCACGATCATGATGCGGCTTCCCTCGGGGAACGGCAGGCCCTTGAGCAGAGCGCCGTAGACGATGGTGAGCATCATGGTGGTGAGGCCGATGCCGAGGGTCAGGGCGAGGACCGCGACGAGGGTGAGGCCGGGGCGGTGGCGGAGGGAGCGCCAAGCGTACCGGAGGTCGCGGCGGAAGGCGGGCATGCGAGCCTCGGTTCTGTTGTGTGGGGACGGAGGACGGCGGGTACTACGGGGGCGCGAGGGGGCGAGTTTCGTTCTGTTACCTCACCCGCATGCCCAGCTTCGCATCCCACCGCACGACCGAGCCCTCGGGGATCCGGCCGTGTTCTTGTTCCCAGGCGTTGATGTCGTCGACCGAGAGATGATAGCCGGGCGCCTTCGCGACCTGGTCCACATTGTCGGCCGACTTGCTTTGGACTCGTTCAGATTGCGGCGCGCGACAGACGGTGAGACATGCGAGCGAAATAGTGAGCGTATGCGGAGCATCTGCACCTCTACCGGACGTCATGAGATCGAGTACCTGCAGGCTTCGCAGAGAAGGGTGCCCCCAGGAGGGCTCGAGCGCCGGCCCACCACTAGAGTCCCAGAAACTCCTGCATCCGGTGCAATGCCTCGTCCAGCGCCAGATGAAAGGCGCCGCCGCGTGGCCGCGGGCCGGCGAAGCCCAGCTCGTGCTGCAGTCGGCCATCTACCACCTTTAGATTGGCCCAGCCCAGTATCTGCTCGCGCCATAGCATGGGCATCGCGTAATGGCCCATGCGGCGCTTGTGCGCCGGCACATAGGCCTCGAGCTTGTATTCCCAACCCCAGAATAACCGGAAGCGACGTCGGTCCCAGACCACGGGGTCGAAGGGCGCGAGAAATCGTAGCCTGTCGTCGACCTGGTGCCGAGCCGCCACGGGGTTCTCGTCCTGCGGCCAGAACCACAGCAGGCCGTCGACCAGGGCATGGGCATAGCGTGATTTGGCGTGTTCCTGGACCTGCCGCGCCTCGGCGGCCAGGTGCGGCACTCCAGAGCGCAGCAGTCCGCACAGATAGCCCAGGCTGGCCGCAGACAGCGGCGCATAGAGCCGCACCACCGTATCCAGCAACTGGCTGGCGCGCGCGAGCCTGGCCTCGGGGCTGTCGTCCTGAGGCGCACGCTCGATCGCCTGGTAGATCCGGGTGCCGGCCTCGCGCCGCGCAACGCGCAGCAGCCCGCGATAGTGCAGGCCTTCCAGCAGATGCGAGCTGACATTCAGGTCGCCGCCCCAGCGCTTGATCCGGCCATGGTCGAAATGCGCCTGCACGTCCTTGGGGCGGGTGCGACCGTGCTGGCGCACGAAGGCCAGCACCTGTTGGGCGCGCGCCTGCATCCTGGCGTCCCAGGCGCCCGGCGCCTCGCGCGGATGCAGCAGGGCCAGGGTCTCGCGAGGCAGGAAACCGTAGTTGACGAAGAAGGCCTCTTCGATCGCCAGACGCGGGTAGCGGCGCTCCAGCTCGCCGGCGCGATAGCCCTTAACGCGCTGCGCGAGGATCAGGTCCTGTGCGCGAGCGGGCGCCCGCATCGGGTCGGCCTGGACAAAGCCCAGGCGCGCAATGGCCCGCGGCAAGCTGGTAGCCTTGAAGAGGCTGCGCGCGATCGCGTAGCGGCCAAGCTGCCGGAGACTGGGGGTTCCCTTGGCCTTCGGGTTCATGATGATGGAGGTCGTTGTAATGATATCTCAGCGACTCGGCCGCCCCGGCAGCGTGCCCTCCAGATATCCCACCGCCCGCTCCAGCACCTCGTCCCGCCCCGCCCGCACGCCCGCTATGGTCTGCCGCACCAGCACGTCCGGCACCAGCCCGATCCGCTGCAGCTGCCGGCCGTCGGCGTGGCGCACGGCCTGGCCCGTGAACGACATCGTCACCCCGCCGGCACATCTGGTCTACCTCATGCCGCGGGTGCACTCCTTCGGATCGATTGCGCCGAGGCTTTTCTCGATCTCGAAAACGCCCTTCCTGGCCTGGGCGATATACATGTTCATCCGTACGTGATGCTGACCGGGCACCATCTCGGCCGGGCCGCCGGGGGCCTGCGTGATCTTCGCATGGTCCAGGGCCGCAACGACGTCGTCCTGCTTCAGCGAGCCGGCTTCCTTCACCGCGGCCTCCCAGAGCTTCAGACCCCGATACATGCCCGTGGCCGCACTGCCGGCGGTGAACTTGGGGCCGCTCGGATTCAGCTTGTTGTACCGATCGAGCAGCTCCTTGCTGAACGGATCGCTGACGGTCTGATAGTAGTCGAGGCAGCCGTACAGACCCTCCACGTGCGCGGCCGGCAATAGGCCCAGGATGTTCTCCTCGAAGTAGGTACAGACGAGCCGTCCGCCGCGCTTCGAGAAGCCGGCGTCGTAGAGCTGCTCGAGGAACGGGGCCAGCCCGGGCGGCACGGTCGTGTTGAAGACGACGTCGGCGCCGCTGGCCATGATCTTGTCCACTGTCGCCCGATAGTCCGTATGGTCGAGGGGAAAGTACTCCTCGCCGACGATCGAGCCGCCGTGAGCGGTAGCGACCTCGCGCAGCTTCTTGTTCATGGTGTGCGGCCAGATGTAATCGGCCGAGGGGCAGTAGAATGTCCTGGCGCCGGTCGTCTGCATCAGCCAGGGAATGAGAGGCTCGACCTGCTGCGCCGGCCCCGGGCCGGTGCAGAAGATGAGCGGGTGACATTCCTGGCCCTCGTACTGCTCCGGGTAGATGTAGAGTTTCTTGCCCCTCTCGACCGCGGGACCCTTGATCGCCTGCCGTGTGGAGCTGTAGATGCCGCCGAACAGCACATCCACCTGATCCTGCTCCACGAGCTTTCCGGCCTTGGCCTCCGCGACGCTGTCGGTTGTGGCGCTGTCCTCGAGGTACAGCTCGATCCGCTCTCCCAACAGGCCACCCTTGGCATTGATGTCGTCGACCACCATTCGGGCGACGTTTGCGTTGACCATGCCGAGAAACGAGAGCGGCCCCGTCATGTCGGTGATCACGCCTGCCTTGATGGGTCGACGAGTCATGCCGTTGCTCCTCTCGAAGGGTGAAGTGGGGTGAGTCTTGCCGCAGGCGCCGTCAGGGAACCCAGACGGGTTGCGTGGCGTTCGTCGGGTCGCGCGTGAGATTGGTCACGCTGGAACCGTCAGCGCGCACCAGGAACGCGTCGATCGAGCCCCCGCCCGAACCCTCGAGCAGGAGCGACTGTCCGTCGGGCGACCAGCTCGGGCCGAGGTAGAACGGATCCTGGGTGAGCGTATCCGCTCCGCCTCCCTCCGCATTCACGACGAGCAGCTCGGGCCAAGCGTTGGGAACCGAAGAGCGAAGGCAGGCGATTCTGGTGCCGTCCGGCGACCAACGTGGCTGAACGCCGAGCTCGCACCGGCCGGGCAGCTCCCTCCGCGAGTTTCCATCCGGGCTGACGAGACTCAGGTTGTTGCCATCCGCCCGCGGCAGGCCCGTGAACGCGATCCAGCTCCCATCGGGCGACCACGCGGGCGCCTGCTGATACATCGTATCCGGCGTGACGGGGTGATCGTTCCCGCCATCGGCGTCGACGATCCAGATTCGCGGGATGCTGGGGTCCTCGAGGGGAGTTCTCTGATAGGCGAGGCGGGCGCCGTCGGGTGACCAACTCGGATCGAAGTTCTGGTCGTTGCCGGCGACAATGCGAATGGAAGCCGTTCCATCGGGGTTGCTGACGGTCAGCGCCGTGGCGTCCGGATCGTCGCCCGGAATCTCGACCGATACGACGCGCGAACCGGTCGGCGACCAAACATAGAGATTGTGAACCGTCGTCGGCTGCAAGTTCGATCCATCGATGTTCATCAAGTAGATGCTCGCGAGCGCGCCGTCCTCATGGAAGGCCAGGACCTGCCGGCCATCGGGCGAGACGGCAGGTGATGAAAAGGACGCAGGGCCCGAGGTCACCGTCCTCGGCGCTGAGCCGTCGAGATCCAGCAGATACAGCTGCGTATGGACCGAGTCGGCGTGAGCGCTGACGAACATGATGGTCCCGGCGGAACTGCTCCCGGGACCGGTACCGTCGCCGCATGCGGTCATGACAGCAAGCAGCGCGAGGGCTTGCCTCGACATTGATACTCGTTCCTGTACGAGATGGGGACAGGGGGACGAGGATCAAGTAAACGTCGCGGAGCGAGGGGCGCCAGCGGCTGCTACTGGTCGAGTGCGCCTTGCCGAAGAAGGTCGATCAACGATCCCTGGAACTGGAATTTGCGACTCTGGGAGATGACCGAAGTCGGGTCGCGCTCGAGCAGGGTGATCACGACTTCGGCGACGATGCGTCCGCCGACCGGACCGAGGCGCTCACCCCCGGCGGTCACGTCCGCCTCGCGAAGGATGTAATACCAGAGCGGGGTCTCGCCCGTCCACCCCACGGCCCCGAGTCCCACGTCGTCGGGCGCCAGGGGCTTCGCACCGATGTGCCGGGCGACGGTCTCACCCGACGGCAGGCCGACGCCCTGGCCGCGCTGAAGGTCCCGCACCGCCAGCGAGTGATAGTCCTCCTCCGCCGACGCGCCCGTGATCGCGGCCGGCAGGCGGATGAGCGACGGCACCAGGCGACCGTCGATCTTCCTGGCCCGCTGCGCCGAGCGGGTGCCGGGTACCTCGAAGAAGAGCGTCCAGTCGATGGCTCGCTCGCGGGGGCACGGGTCTGAACCCCAGCAGGTCCGGAAAGAGGGGCACGGGCTCGGTCGCCTGATTCATCCGGTAGAGCTGGCGAATCTGGCTGTGACCGTACCGGTACGCGGCGTCGGCGAACTCGAGCGGGATGAAGACGTCGTCCGAGGGGCGGAACCACCTGTGTCGGTCCTTCACGACCTCGTCGACCATCGCCTGGCCGACCAGGCCCGGCAGAAACTCCCGGAGCACCCACCATTGATAGTGCAGCCGCGTCTCGCTGGCGGCGGAGGCGAACAGGTCGGGCTCCGGGACGCCGCGGCGCCGTGCCGCGTCGACGAAGGTGTTGTGCACCTTCAGCATCGCAAGGTGCAGTTGGGAGACTAGCATGTGCGAGTCGTTGCGAGGATCTCCGATGATCGCGATCCCATCTGCGTTCCGGGGCACGTCGAGACCGTCCACCCCTAGGAGCAGCTTCGCCGGATCGTCGCGCTGATAGAGGAACGGGTGCCCCACCGGTCCGTCACCATAGAGACACTCGAGGTCCAGCGTCGGCCGGCGGGCGTTGTGGAGCGTGTGAGGGTCCACGTGACTCTGGAGCGCGGATCGGTCGGCCGTGATGTCGTGAGCGACGAACTGGCCGAAGATCGGCCAGCCCGCGGCAACTTCGCTGAGTGAGCCGGGTGCGTCGGCCTCGTCGCCGCAGTCGCAGATCCCGCCCGCGCGGCCGAGCGCGCGGAGGAACGCCTCATCCGCCTCGAAGGCGGGGAGCTCCGGAAACATGCGCGCGTATCGGGCGGTGGGATCGATCGGGGCATCGACCGGTCGCCGGAGACGCGAGGGCGAGAGACAGTGGTGGCAGGAAGGGGTGACCGGCGGGGTGCGGGTGGCCATTGGCTTCATTGGACCGTGAGGTCGTTGCGCGGTTCACGGACGATTGTGTGGGCGTACATTCGGTCAGAAATGTAAGCCTGGCGTCGAGGAGATAGTCATGCCCCGAGCAGCGGACCCACCCGCTTCGATGTCCCCCCTCACCCCTTCCTGGTCCACGGCGGCACGATAGCGTTCATCCAGGCATACGCCACCACATAGCCGCCTAGTCCTCTATTGAACCGGCTCCAGCGCCGGCGCGCCCTGCTTCTTCAACAACACCACCAGGATCTTGGCAGGCTTGGTGGGGCTGGCGCTCTTGCCGACGACATGCACGTCGTCCGGTCCCTCATAAAACGTCTGCCCGGCATTCAGCGTCACCCGCTCTCCTCCCTTCAACTGCATCAGCACCGTGCCTTCCAGTACGTAGACGAATGCGTGGGCATTGTGCCTGTGGATCGGGTCTGCACCGCCGGGCGGATACACCACGGTGAGCATGAGGGCTTCCTTGCCCGGAAAATCCGCCAGCGCCTTCGTCATCAGAGGCGTGACCTCGTTCTGCTGGGCCCGCAGAGGTCCGCCGATGGCGCACAGCAGGACGGCCACGATTGCCACTCTGCGGATACGCCGGCTCCTCTTCGTGCTGTCATCTCTCATGAGCATACCACTCCTTTGTGAGGACATCCGGCTCGACGTGATCGTCTCGTCGAGCCGGAACGTTGTCGTCAGGCGTGCACGGCCTGGGGTGCGGACTGGCCGAGCCATTCCTCGAAGCGGATCTCGCCGAGCCTGGCGTCGGCTTCGGGTACCAGCGAACGCTCACCCAGCTCCATGCCGAAGTACCGCGCATTCGGGTCGGCGATCACGCGCCGTGGATCGTCGCGCGCCCTCAGGCCCTGTCCGATGAATCCGTCGAAGCGAAACTGCTCCGGCCCCGCCACTTCGAGGATGCCGTTCAGCGGCGCTCCCACGGCGACCCTGGCGACCGCATTTGCGACGTCTGTCGGCCGCGATCGGCTGGAACAGCACGGGGGCGATGCGCACCGTATCCCCGATGGTCGCCTCGTCGGCGATGCGCTTGAAGAACTCGAAGAACTGCGTCGCGCGGACGATCGAGTACGGGATCGACGAGCTTCTGATCAGCTTCTCCTGGGCGACCTTGGCGCGGAGGTAGCCGCTCTCAGGCGCGCGGTCGCTGCCGACGACCGACAGCGCGACGTGATGACCCACGCCGGCCGTGGCTTCCGCGGCAAGGAGATTGCCGGTCGAGGTCTCGAAGAACTTCAGGACCGCCGTGTCTTCGAACGAGGGTGAATTCGACACGTCGACGACAACGGCCGCACCGGCGAGGACTTCAGCCAGGCCCTCGCCCGTGAGCGTGTTGACGCCCGTGTTCGGTGCAGCCGGAACGGCCTCATGGCCCTCGTCATGCAGACGGGTGACGAGCTTCGACCCGATCAGCCCGGTTCCGCCGATGATCACGATTTTCATGATGCGCCTCCTCAGCCGGCGACCGACGCCGCGGCCATCTTGCGGTCGCCGCGCCGTGACGCTTCCGGGGACCCCCGCAGGAACGCGAGGAGCTCGGCGTTGATCTGATCCTGATGCGTGGCCGTGATGCCGTGTGGCGCGCCCGGATAGTAGACGTCCTTGGCGCCCTTGATGAGCCGAGCCGACTTCACCGCCGAGTCCTTCACGGGAACGATCTGGTCGTCCTCGCCGTGAAGCACCAGGGTCGGGACGTCGAACTTCTTCAGATCCTCGGTGAAATCGGTCTCGGAGAAAGCCTTGACGCTTTCGTACGCGTTCTTGAGCCCGCACTGCATGCTCCAGAGCCAGAACTGATCCAGCACCCCCTGCGAGATCTTGGCCCCGGGCCGGTTGGCGCCGTAGAACTGGATGGCCAGGTCCTTGTAGAACTGCGAGCGGTCCCGGACGAGACCCGCACGGATGCCGTCGAAGACCTCGATCGGCAGGCCCTCGGGATTCGCGGCCGTCTTCAGCATGATCGGTGGGACCGCGGCGATCAGGACCGCCTTGGCCACGCGCTTGGTCCCATGGCGGCCGATGTACCGGGCCACTTCGCCACCGCCGGTGGAGTGGCCCACCACGGTGACCTCGTTGAGATCCAGGGCTTCGATGACAGCCGCGAGATCGTCGGAATAGCCGTTCATGTCGTTGCCGGTCGTGGCCTGGCTGGATCGGCCATGGCCGCGCCGGTCGAGCGCGATGGTGCGAAAGCCGTTCTGCGCGAGGAACAGCATCTGACCGTCCCACATGTCGGAGCTCAGCGGCCAGCCGTGTGAGAAGGTGACGGCGGGACCCTCGCCCCAGTCCTTGTAGTAGATCTCGGTGCCGTCTTTGGTGGTGATGGTGCTCATATCAGTGCTCTCCTTTGAGATGGCGTGAAGGGAATTACTCCTCGAAGGGTGCGTTCATCAGGAAATCCACCGTCGACGGCCGCTTGTAACCCGGCACGAAACGCTCCCCGAAGTCGGCCGCGAAATTGTCGTAGGTGGTCTCCGGCTTGGCCTTGACGATGCGGCAGACCGACTCCGCGAAACCACGCTTCATGTCGAGCCGGGGGAATGCGGCGAGGATGCTCTGCATCTCGTTCGGCGAGATCCGGTCGTACTGGAACCCGAATTCCACGCCGATCCCGGCCGTGCAGAGCGCCACCTCGGCCCCCTTGTACAGGCCGATCGAAGGTGTGGAATTCAGCGCGACGCTGTCCCAGATCAGCTCCCCGCGGCGATCGTCGAGGCCTTGCTCGCGCGCGAACGCCCGAGCCGCGTCGGCTCCTTCGATCTCGAAGCGCTTCGGACCCGTGAGGCTGCTCGTGAGGCCGAGGTCGTGTAGCAGCGTACCGACGGCGACGACTTCCGCGTCGTGGGAGATGCCCTGGACCTGTCCGAAGCGAACCGCGAACAGCCAGGATCGGACGGCATGATTGAAGAGGTAGGGCTCGGAAAGGCCGCGGGCATACTCCATGGCGCGAGTGATGAGCGGCGTGTCGGGAACCGTGATGCCACCCAGGACTCGGGTCTTTGCGTTCCTGGGAATCGCTTCGGCTGTTAGCGACATGGTCAGCTCCTGGTGCAGTCGCTAGGCGCCACGTTCGGCCAGCGAGACCACGTGCCGCTCGGCCCACGAGAGCGCGTAGTCGGCGATCTCCTCCCAGCCCCGCTGCGCGGGGAGCAGGTGAGAGCGCCCCTCGAACACCGTCACCTCGGTGAGCGTCTCCGCCGTGTAGTGCGCCGCGTTCGAGTGCTGTACGATTGGCGGCATCAGGTGGTCCTCACCGCCGGAGATGAACAGCAACGGGGGCCGCGCCGCGTTGTGGTAGTCGACCCAGGTCGCCTGCGGGCCGGGCTCGAGGTTCGCGAGCAGGGTGTCCCATACGAGGCCACCGGACGCGGGCACGTGATATCGCTCGTACGAGGCGCGCGCCTCGGCCTCGGGGAACGTGTTGGTGAAGGTGTAGCGCCACTGCTCGTAGGTGAGCCCGACCGCCCGGTGCCAGTTCGCCGTGCTCTTGAGCACCGGGAACGTCGCCCGGATCTGCGACCACGGCGCGACGAGGATTCCCTCGGTCGGCGCGGAGTTGAACGTCACGCCCGCGGCGCCGAAGCCGTGGTCGAGCAGGATCTGCACGAACGTGCCGCCCGCCGAGTGGCCCATGAGGATCGGAGGGGCGTCGAGGGCCCCGACGATCGACTCCAGATGCGCGATGACCGCGGGGACGGTGAGCCGCTCGACCGGCGTCGGGTCGGCGTTGAGCGCCTCGACCTCGACCTCGAAACCGGGGTATGCGGGGGCGAGGACGCGGTAGCCCTTCGCCTCGTAGTGCGGGATCCAGCGCTCCCAGCTGCGCGGCGTCACCCAGAAGCCATGGACCAGCACTATCGTATCGGGAGAGCGCTCGCCCTTGGTGATGGTGGTTGACATACTGGTTCTCCTGAAGGACAAGTCTGAGGTCGACAGAGCGATTTCGTGCCGGCCCATAGTAGCTGCCGGCACCGCCTCACGAATCCACCGTGAAGCGAGGTTTTCTATGCATCGAAAGGTGTAGGTGGGTCGGTCAGGTAAGCGGCAGCTCGAGCGCTACGATGGTGCCCCCGCCGGGTCGTGGATGCACATCGCAGCGGCCGCCCATGCGGGTGGCGCGATCCCGCATTCCGCTGAGACCGAAGTGCCCCCGCTCGCGCGCCTCTTCGGCGTCGGGCGCGCCGAAGCCGCGACCATCATCCTGCACTTCGAGGCAGAATGCGTTCGGGCGGAAGTCCAGGTGGATCTCGATCCGGCTGGCTTGGGCGTGACGCACGGCGTTCACGATGGCTTCCCGTCCGATCCGGAACGCCGCGTCTTCCAGCGGGCGAGCCAGGCGACGCGGGCTGCCGGAGATCGTGACCGCGACCTCCATCGGCATTCCCGCCGTGCGGTCCCGGGCGATCCTCTCGAGGGCAGTCGGCAGGTCGGCATCGACGGCGGTCGTCTCCCGCATGTCCCAGACCCGTTCCCGAGCCTCTCGCAGCGACTCCCGCGCGAGACGCTGGACCCGGAGGAGCGTTTCCGCAGCCACGTCGGGTTCTTCGGGCAGGGCGACCTCGGCTGCCTTCAATTGAAGGGTGACGCCCGCGAATCCCTGCAGCAGGGTGTCGTGCAGTTCCTGGGCAATGCGGGCTCGCTCGGCCAGGATGATCTCATACCGGCGCTTGAGCTCGGCCTGAGCGTGACGATGCCGCCGTCGCTGCACCAGGGACACAACCAGGCCACCCAGGGTACCGATCAGCAGGACCACCAGCGCTCTGAACCAGAGGGTCTGGTACCAGGCAGGGAGGACTCGAAAGGACCAAGTGGCGCCGGTCTCGTCCCAGATTCCGTCGTCGATGCTCGCGCCGACACGAAAGTGGTACGACCCAGGCCTCAGCTCGGTGTAATAGGCCCGGCGACGGGTGCCCACATCCCGCCACTCCGGATCGGCGCCTTCGAGCTGATAGCGAAACCGAACCCGCTCGGGGAACGAAAGCGCCGTGGCGGTATAGTCGATCTCGAGGGCGCTGCTGCCGGCGGGAATGGTGGTGACGTCGGAGGCCGCCCGCTCGCGACCGTCGATGCGCACCGTCTCGATCAGCACGTTGAGCGCGCCCTCGTTCCCGCCGAGGGTTTGCGGGTCGATCGACGCCACGCCCTCGTCGGCGCCGACCCAGATCAGGCCATCGGCGCTCCGAGTCAACACCGGAAGCTTGGTCATGGTGATCGCACCGGGCAGGCCATCGAGCCGGTCGAAGACACGATACCGGAGGGTATGGCCGGTATCGGCGAAGGCGCGGGCCAGCTCTTGCGCCTCGAGGCGAAGCAGCCCTGCCCGGCTCGCTAACCACCACGCCCCAGTGTTGTCTTCCGTGATCCCAAAGACTGCGCGGCCAGGCAGAGCCTGGTGTTCGGAAAGCGTTCGAAACCTCCCGCCTTCGAACTTGTGGATACCGCCGGCGCCCACGGCCCAGATGTTCTTCCCACGGTCCTCATATATGTCGGTGATCTGACCGGCCTTCACGCCCTCTGCGGCGCCGAACACGCTCAGCTTCCCGTGATCGTACAGGAGCACCCGGCCCAGGGACCCCACCCAGATTCGCCCGCTGCGATCGCTGAAGAGAGCGGTGAACCTCCCGACCTCCTTCGCTGGCGCGACCGGATCGAGACGGTTGTGAAGGATCCGGGCCAGCCCCACCGCCTGGTCGGTAAGCCAGACAGTCCCGGACGGGTCGATCGCAATCGCGTCGATGGCAAGGAGCCGCCCTCCCTCGAGCGGGACCTTGCTGGGCTTCAGTCCCTCGAAGCGAACCACGATCGTGTCTTCGAAGGCCCAGACGCGGCCCAACGAATCCTGAGCCATCCGGTAACACCAGCACGGCGGCTCGTGGACACTGTCGCGGCCGAGGGGACCGATCCGGGTGATTTCCTTGGTGGCAAATGCCGAGATCCACACCGAGCTGTCGCGGTTGGCGAAGACCCCCCGGGGGCGGAGCCCTCCGCGCGTTGTGTAGGGTACGAGACTGCCCTCCCGAAAACGTTCCAGCCCCCGGTCGGACGCAACCCAGATGTTCCCTTCGCGGTCTTCCAGGAGATCCCAGATGACGTTCGACAGCAGGCCATCCTTCTCGGTGAACTGCTCGGCCTCGGGACCGAACTGCGCGACCGCGCGTCCGCGGACTCGGGACGGATCGAGTACCCTCCTGAGACCATCGCCCCGCGACCCGACCCAGAGCGAGCCTTTCCGGTCGATCAGCACGCTGTAGGCTCCGACCTTCACCTCGGTCACCGGAGTCGTTTCGCCCACGCGCCGGAGCGTGTGTACCGACCGGGCCATCTCCGCGAACCAGATCGTGCCGTCTGCTGCCTGAGCGAACTCAGCCTGGTAGGCCACCCGTCTCAGCGGCCAGCCCGGATCGAGGAATCGGGGGCCGCCCGAGGGCCGATACAGGACGCGGTCCGCGGTCTCGACCCAGAGCGCATCGCTCCGGTCGAACCACAGCGCCCTGGCCTCGGTGCCGGTGAAGCCCCACTCGGACGCGACATCCTTCCACCTGCCGCTCACGAGGCGAGCGAGTCCCGCTTCGGTCCCCGCTACGACCTCACCGCGGCGGGACACGGCCAGCTGAAATACCGGCGCGAGTCCATCCCGGGCGCCGTAGGTGGTCAATCGCCCTTCGACCAGATGGCTTACCGCACCGGTCTCCCAGACGATCCACAGCGTTCCATCCCGGCCTTCCTTCAGGGCCCTGACTCCGGCGGCCGGAAGGGTGTCGTCTGCTCGCGGCGGGAACGGCACGAATCGCACGCCGTCGAATCGAACCAGGCCGGATACCGTCCCCAGCCACAGGTAGCCGTCGCCGGTCTGGGCGAGCACCCGGATTTCGGTTGGTGCACCGTCCTGCTGCACCCACGTGTTGTGGACCAGTTGATGGATGGGACGGATCGGGATGGAGTCGGATCCAGCAAGTACGGCCAGCACGGCGGCAGCGAAGGCGAGCATCACCCCATCCGACGTTTTCGACGAGGCTGGGTTTCCTTAAGGAAGGTGGATGATACCGCGTTGCAGCCCGATGGTCACGGCCTCGGTGCGGTCGGCGGCCTCGAGCTTCTGGAGGATGTGGAGCACGTGCACCTTGATCGTCGCCTCGGTCCGCCCGAGGAGGCCACCGATCTCCCTGTTGCTCAGCCCTTTCGCCATCTGCGTGAGGACCTCGCTCTCGCGTTCGGTCAGATCGATTCTCGGGGTGAAGGCCGCGAGACGCTGTGCCACATCGGAGGGAATGGCCCGGCCACCTGCATGCACCTGACGAATGGCAGCGGCGACCTCCTCGCTGACGACATCCTTGAGGAGATAGCCGCGGGCCCCGGCCTCGAGGGCACGATGGATATCCGCGTCGCCGTCCCAGGTGGTCAACGCGATGATCCGAGCCTCGGGGAACTCGGCGACAATCGTCGAGATCGCCTCGACCCCGGTCATCACCGGCATGCTGAGATCCATCAGCGTGACGTCGGGCCGGAGCTGTCGATAGCGTTCGACCGCTTCCCGGCCGTTGGCCGCCTCGGTGACAAGTTGGAGGTCGGGGTAGGCAGCGATCAGGGCCGCGAGTCCACCTCGGTAGATCGGATGGTCATCCACGGTCATGAGCCGGATCGGCGAGGCAGCTGCCGAGGGCCGGTGCGGAATGTTCATGCGCAAAAGGTCGCCCGCGCATGGAACGGTGACAATACACCGTTCGATGTATTCCCTACCT
>CAVROI010000001.1:910000-1448225 GCA_963722825.1 uncultured Gemmatimonadales bacterium | reverse complement strand
GCTGCTCCGAACATCTCTGAAAAGGAGAGAAGGTGCACCTTGGCTATCGCGATTTGTTGCTTTCTCGAGTTCAGGCCGCCTTGGGTGCAGCGCGTGCGCTAGCCCCAGTCACTCACGCGGGTCTCCGAGGGCAGCTGAGGGAAGTCCTTGTTAGGGACCTACTTCGTCCGTTGCTGCCCCTTGATATTGGCATCGCGACCGGTCAGGTGATCTCGTCATACGATCAATGGTCCCGGGAGCAGGATGTGATTCTGTACTCTCAGGACATTGTTCCTCCGATTCTTTTCGAGAGCACGAACGGTCTCATACCCCTAGAATCCGTGCTGGCTACGATCGAGGTCAAGAGTAGGTTGACCTACGGTGATCTCGAATCGACACATGAGAGTGCCAAGGGATTCTCCGGTCTGCTATACAGGCCGATGGCGCCAGCCCAAAAAGGCCAGCCTGCCCCAGCGATCGAGCACGGTAGCTCATACCTTTTTGCCCTTGAGTCCGATCTGACCCAGAATGCTCAGGGAGAGATCGAGAGATACGACAAGCTACGGGGTATAGAAGAACCCGCGATACGAGCGCTCTGTGTAGTCGGCCGGGGCTTCTGGTTTTGGGCAGAGGGCAAATGGCAGCAATGGAACTTCAACATCCAAGGCGGCGAGGTGCTCGGATTCATTAGCTCCATTCTCAACACGTACAAGCGGGTGGCTGCAACAAGGCAGCCGCCCGACATGAGAGATTACCTGTTGCCGAATTAGGAGCTACCCAGGCATGCAGCCGATAGGAATGTGGAGCTTCCGATGAGCACGCGGATCGTCTTGCTGGGGATCGGACTACTGCTCGTCCGCCCAAATCCACCCGCTCAGGAACCAGACCCATCCAAAATGCTGGCAGCGGCTCGGAGTCTGCGTTGTGAATTTCCTTCCGGCGGTGCCGAGGTCCTCACGGACTCCAATCCGAGGTACAAGCCAGCTCGCGGAGTCGAGGGCGTGTTCGATGCAATCGATCGACATAGGGGAACAGCACGCGTGATTGGGAATGCCGGGGCAGGCGATCTAAGACTGCTCGTCGGGTCGGGTACGCTCGCATTTATCGAAATATCACCAACCGGATACCCGCAGATCACAGTGGTCTTCGGACGGTTTCGTCCCGGTACTCGAGAACTCCTCGCTGCCGACTCCCGACATGCCATTACGGAGTCGGGAGAAGTCCTTGTCGAACAGTACTACGGCAGTTGCCGAGTTCTTGAATAGGCGCGACACGCAGCCTAACCCGCGCATGCAGCCGACAAGCGCGTCCGAGTTGAGCTCCGTTGCCCTTCAGCCCGCCAAGGCGGTCGGCGGAAAGTAACGTAGTGATCGGCGGGCGGACTTGCCGCTTGCAGCTGATGCGCAAGTCGTTAGGCAGACGCCGGAGGGTGTCGTTACGGTGGAGAACCAGCCGCTGAGATTTCGGGTAGGTGATCTCGTTCAATCAGGGATTACCCATTTGCAATGGGCGCTCTCTCGCCGCGAACTCATGCACGGTATTCTGACAGGCGTGGTTTGGAGCGAGCCGGCTAGAGGGGTTGCCGCAGCGAAGCTGCGAGCAGCTTTGAACCTGCTCGCTACTACCCAGCCTCGCCGCCTTATGCGTCTCAAGCTGGACGTAAGGCGGATCTTGGTCACCTTCGTTCAAGTAGCGGATGCCCAGTTCAGTCCGTCGTCACGTACCGTGCTGGTTGATGAGGCCTACGTCTGCCGCCCTGACGTCACGCCCAGCCATCTAGCTACCACGATCGTACACGAGGCGACTCATGCGCGGCTTTTCGCAGTCGGCATCGGCTATCCACCAAACCTGCGACCGCGCATCGAACGGCTCTGCATGCGTGAGGAGCTAGCCTTTGCGGAAATGCTCCCTGACGGTGTGGGGGCAGCGACTCGGGCCAAGGAAGGCCTTACTCTCCCCGACCAGACGTGGGACCCAGACGTCGTTACCGAGCGGCGACTGGCCCTCATCAGGAGTTGGGGTTGGCCAGAATGGATAGTTCGTGTAATCGAACGCGGAGCACGCCGTAGCGCTGCCTAACCCGCGCATGCAGCCGACAAGCGCGTCCGAGGGAGCTCCGCGCGGGCGGCACCC
The DNA here is from genome assembly GCA_963722825.1 of uncultured Gemmatimonadales bacterium. Classification (GTDB taxonomy): domain Bacteria; phylum Gemmatimonadota; class Gemmatimonadetes; order Gemmatimonadales; family GWC2-71-9; genus CAVVWJ01. The sequence continues at coordinate 1,446,113 of CAVROI010000001.1, read as the reverse complement.
GCCGGTGAAGGCAATGGAACGAAGTGATTGTGCGGGCGGGAAGCTTACCGCTTGCAGCTGATGCGCCAGTCGTTAGGTGCACACGCGGCCGAAGAAACCGCAGCCCGATGGGTGGCTCCTCGAGTGCCGCCGCCGCTCCGTGAGGCGGGGCAGCCGGACGGCGTTTCCGAGTCCTTGCCCACGAAGGGCCCGGCTGCCCCGCGTCGGCGCCCCTCGAGTCGGCGCGTCGCTCCGGTGTCCGGCCCACGGGTGGGGCGGCGAGCCGGGTCCGGAGCGTGGCGCCTAACAAGCGCATGCAGCCGACAAGCGCGTCCAAGTGGGTTCCGCTCGGGCGGCAAATTCAATGAAGGCAATGGAACGGAGTGATTGTGCGGGCGGGGAGTTTTCCGCTTGCAGCTGATGCGCAGGTCGTTAGGCCGACCCACAGAGGGGTGATGCATGCGGATACTCTATTGGCTGGGCCTGCTCGTCTTGATCGGTGCGCCAGGCAGACTCCACGCGCAAACGGAACTCCCCGATCCCTCGAGGTCACATGCCGCGGCTTGGCGTGCCCACCCGCTCGCGCCGGAATTCGCCCTCAGCCACCGGGCCAGCACCGATTCCACCTCGCGGCGGCCGTTCTTTCTGCCACGACCTGGGGAACAGGGGGCCTACTGGGTGGGATTCGGTGCCGGTCTGGCCCTTTCGCCGCTGCTGTGGTGCGACGGATGCAGTACGGTGAACAATGCGGCGACGTCGATGCTCCTCGGGATAGGTGGTGCCCTGACCGGTCTGCTTCTCAGCAGGACATTCTGAGGGTCAGAATCGATTACCGGGCGGCCTAACCCGCGCATGCAGCCGACAAGCGCATCCGAGTGAGTTCCGCCCGGGCGGTGAGTGGTGATGTCGGCAGAGGAACGTGGTGATTGTGCGGGCGCGAAGCTTGCCGCTTGCAGCTGATGCGCAAGTCGTTAGGCTGCCTCGCACACGAAGAACAGAACTGATTGGTTTGGTGGGCTCCTTGTGGCGCCCTGTCGTTCCAAGTGGCGGCGCGTTCGCAAGCGGTCGAGGTTCCAGTGCTCGTGGCCAGGTCGGCGCAGCCGACGGCGCGCGCCCGAAGCCAACGGTCGGAGTGCCAGGCCGCCGCGCCGCAGCCGCGCCCGACCACCCGCGCCGCCGGACATTTTCAAGGGCGCCGAAGCTCCTCGCGGGATCGCTGGCGGGCGACGATCGCGATCCGACGCGAGCAGCCTAACCCGCGCATGCAGTCGGCAGGCCGTAGGGGCGGGCCCTCCGCTCGTGCAGCCGACTCGCCGGTGGCGGTTCAGTGGAACGTAGATTGGTGCGGGCGGAACCATGTCGCCTGCAACTGATGCGCCAGTCGTTAGGCCTCAAGACAGGCTATGCGCTATGCCCCAGAGGTGACGCACTTGGAAACGTCAGCCCGTATATCCCACTTGGCCCTGTTGCTTGCGGCACTCCAGTTCGCCGCCCAGAAGCATCGCAGCCAGCGGCGAAAGGATGTCGCGGCCTCACCCTATATCAATCATCCGATCGACGTAGCGACGCTCCTTGCCGTGCAGGGCGGCGTGACGGACCTCTCCACGTTACTAGGGGCGGTGTTGCACGATACGATCGAGGACACCGAGACCACGCCAGAGGAACTTGCGGCCGCGTTCGGCCTCGAAGTGCGGGACTTGGTCCTCGAATTGACTGATGACAAGCAATTACCGAAGGCCGAACGGAAGCGACTGCAGATTGAGCATGCACACGCGATCTCCAACAAAGCTAAGCTCATCAAGCTCGGGGACAAGATTGCTAACGTGCGGGACGTTACTGCTGCGCCCCCAACTGGCTGGAGCCTCGAGCGGCGGCGGGAGTACTTGGACTGGACGGAGAACGTCGTGCGAGGCTGCCGGGGGACCAACTCTGGCTTAGAGCGCTACTATGATGAGGTCTTGACCGCGGGTCGTCTCGCACTTGAGGCCTAACAAGCGCATGCAGCCGACAAGCGCTTCCTGACTTCGTTCCTTGATCCGCCACCCACCGATGGCGGGCGGCGGAACATAGGGTAGTGCATGCGCGAGCGAGTCGCTTGCAGCTGATGCGCGGGTCGTTAGGCGGAGCCGGAGAAGCTCCAACAACAATGGGCTCATGGCCATGAAACTCCTCTCCTCGCTGGAAGGTGTAGCGATCGGCCTCATCGGCAGACCAGTTTTGTGGCTTCTCAAGCAGCTCAGATGGATGTTCCTTCTCTTTGGAGCTGCCTTCAACACGCTTGTCGCTTACAACCCAACGACCGGGCAGGAAGTTACGGCGAGAACATTCGTGCCCCTCGTCGGACGAGGGGTAGGAATCATCCTGTTCAGCGTCGGTGCTGCAGTTCGCCGCTACGATGAGCTCGTCGCAACGTTCTACAAGCTCCACCCTATCTCACCGGGCGATCATTGATCCATAGTTGTTAGGGGGCCGGGAGACGGGTTCAGCTCGCAAGTTCAGGCATGGAGGAGGCCCGAGGGTGTCAGGTTCTTATACCCCGTCTCTTGAACAGGTGGCCGCTGAGGCGGGGATCTCGAAGCACCAGGCACGCCAGGCGGTCACCGCCGCACTGCGCGCTTTGCACCGCGTTGCGGTCACAGATCCGAAGGGCGCAACTGCAGCACTGATGGAGAGCTATTTCTGCTTTGGCGGGGAAGCCTGCTTTCACGTGTTCGGTCTTCTTGAAGAGGCCCGAACGCATGGCGATCCGGATCTACCCTGGTCAGAAACAATCGAGCGGTTCGCTCCCCAATTGCGCCCCTACGCGAGCGTGGTCGACAAGTGGGTTCGAGATCGCGAGCGGCCCGCCTAACCCGCGCATGCAGCCGACAAGCGCGTTCCAATGAGTGCCGCTCGGGCGGCGAGTGGCTGACAAATCCCAGGAAGGCCGTCTACAATCGTGTCTACAACCAGAGGACGATGGGTTGTGGCCTACTCGTCGGGTTCGTGGCTGGCATCTCGGCCTGTGTATTGCTCGTCGTGATTAGATGATGGAGTCTCGATGAAGCCGCAGCTCAGTTCCAAGGGAATCATCCTGAACGCCGCCGTCCTAACGGCCGCCGACGTAGCTCACAAGCGCGTATTGTGTCCTGCGTGCATGGAGAAGGAGTTCGAGATGTGGCCGGAGGGTTGGGATGCACATGCGGCTCATCGCTGCAAAGGAATGGAAGGCGGAACTCCGGAGGCTCGTAAGGCAGAAGTCAAGCGCGTGCTGGGGCATCTATTTCGCTGATCGCACGGGGCTGTCTAACAAGCGCATGCAGCCGGCAAGCGCTTCCGATCGCAGTTCCCAGGTCCGCCACCCGCCGCTGGCGGGCGGCGGAACGTAGGTTAGCGCATGAGCGGGCGGGTCGCTTGCAGCTGATGCGCAGGTCGTTAGGCAGTCTCGCGGGCAAGAGTTGAGGAACTGACTCGAAGGTGGGCTCCTCGAGGCGCCCGCGGCTCCGAGCAGCGGCGCACCCTGTGTGGGCGCGAGGCTCCAAACCGTCATGGACCCGTCGGTCGGGCACCCGCGCCGCGGGGAGCTCTTTGAGGGCGCCAGGCGCTCCTAGGTCCTTGGTGGGTGGGGCGAGCAGTGCCGCTGCGAGCGAGCTGCCTAACAGGCAAATGCAGCTGGCAGGCCAAACCGGGCGGGGTTCCCTGCGGCCACTGATCGCCGGTGGCGATCAGTGGAGCGTAGGTTGGTGCGCAGACAGACAGGATCGCCTGCAGCTGATTTGCAGGTCGTTAGGCAGCACCATCGGCCGCACTTGGCAGGGAGAACTAGATTGAGATCGTTGAAGCAGGTACTGGATCTACTCAGCAAGCATCACCAGCGCGCCACGTATGGAGCTGTTGCCGGGCTTCTGGGCAAGACGCCGCGCTCTCTCATGCAAGGCTTGCCGCGCGACTGGCGCCATTCGTGGGTGGTGAATAAAGACACTGGACTCCCAGGTGAATACCCTGATGGCAAGATCCACCCTTTCATTCAAGAACGAGTCGGGATCCTCGACTCGGAGGAAGCGCTGGAGTCCTGGCTCAATGAGCCGAGGTAGCTTGCTCCACTATGCACTTATGCATCGTTACCGGGGCAATCTGGCTGGTCGGGAGCTTTCTACTTGCGTTGGTGGAGATCCCGGCGATTCGACGGTATCTCTGGCGTCTGGTCTTCTGGCTGGCCCTATTACTGCCCTTTGCAGTGTATCGCATTTCCATATCCAGCTGGGCTGGCACATGCTGATGCCCGGTCCGCCGGTGCTGCCTAACCCGCGCATGCAGCCGACAGGCCGGGGCGGGCCCGAGCTCCCAGTGAGCGTGGCGCTTCCAGGGGCCAAGCAGTGGAAGCGTCAATTTGTGTGGGCGCGGGCATGAGAGCCTGCAGCTGATGCGCCATTCGTTAGGCAGCGGTGGAATCCTACATATGCGCCAGGTAGTCTATAGAGTCGCCACAAGCGTCGATGGTTACATCGCCGGTCCGCACGGAGAGTTCGATTGGATTGTCCACGATCCGACGATCAATCTCTCTGCGGTCTATGACAGCGTGGACACCGTTCTCCTTGGCCGCCGCACGTACGAACTGACGCAACAACCTGGTGCACCACGCTGGCCGACGGGGTGGCACATCTATGTGTTCTCACGAACGCTGGTGCCCCAGCAGCACCCAGCTGTCACGATCGTCAGCGACGACCCCGGCGCTACCGTCGCCAGCTTACGCGCCGACCCAGGCCGAGAGATTTGGCTCTTTGGTGGTGGTAACCTGTTCCGCAGTCTTCTTGCGGCGAGACAGGTAGACATCGTGGAGCTCGCAGTCAGCCCCGTCCTACTCGGGGGCGGCATCCCTCTCGTGGAAGTGGGAGGTCCGTTGACGCGGCTCGCGCTGGCGCACTCCCACTCCTATCCGACCGGCGTGGTCAGCTTACGATACGAAGTGCGATACACCGCTGCCTAACCCGCGCATGCAGCCGACAAGCGCGTCCGAGGTCACCTCCGCTCGGGCGGCGAGTGCCGATGTCAGATATGGAACGAAGTGATTGTGTGGGCGGTAAGCTCGCCGCTTGCAGCTGATGCGCAAGTCGTTAGGCGCACGCCACGGGCATCAAGTTTCGCCAGCCCCTCGGGTGAGATTCCAGAAACCGCGCGGGTCGAGGATGGGCAAGGGAGCACGGGGGCCGAGCACGAGTAGATCTTTATCGCCGGTCACCAGCACGTCGGCTTGGCCCGCGACAGCGCTGGCGAGGACCCAGGCATCGGCCCGGTCACGCACCGGGATGTCAAGGAGGTGGGGTGGTTTCGGGACGACTTCCCGCTCGCGGAAGAAGGCGTCCAACTCGACGAGCCGGGCCCGCGGCAGCTTGAACTTGGTGGCAAGTACCCGCTGGAGTTCGGCGAGAACCACCTCGGGCACGAGCAGGTCGTGCTCCGCGAGCACCACCCGCACCACATCGGCCGCAAGCCCCCGGGTGGCGACGGCCGCGACCAGCACGTTGGTATCGAGGCAGACCCTCACGAGACGTCGCGGTAGACGTCCTCGTCAGTCAAATAGCCGCGGGCCTCGGCGAAGGGCAGGGTTCGGCGGCGCAGCCCCTCGAACCGGGCCAACGCCAGCTGGCGGCGGAGGGCGTCGCGGACCACCTCGCTCTTGGAGCGACCGGAGGCGCGGGCCACGGCCTCAAGCTGGCGCTCGAGGGCGGGATCCAGGCGGATGGTGAGGGCGGCGTCCTTCATGTCCCACAATGTAATACATAGGGCGGCGCCTAACAAGCGCATGCAGCCGACAAGCGCTTCCGAATGAGGCTCCTCTTCGGCGGCAAGCGCCGATGTGGGCTATGGAACAGAGTGATTGTGCGGGCAGGAAGCTTGCCGCTTGCAGCTGATGCGCCAGTCGTTAGGCTGCCTCGCACACGAAGAACAGAACTGATTGGTTTGGTGGGCTCCTTGTGGCGCCCTGTCGTTCCAAGTGGCGGCGCGTTCGCAAGCGGTCGAGGTTCCAGTGCTCGTGGCCAGGTCGGCGCAGCCGACGGCGCGCGCCCGAAGCCAACGGTCGGAGTGCCAGGCCGCCGCGCCGCAGCCGCGCCCGACCACCCGCGCCGCCGGACATTTTCAAGGGCGCCGAAGCTCCTCGCGGGATCGCTGGCGGGCGACGATCGCGATCCGACGCGAGCAGCCTAACCCGCGCATGCAGTTGGCAGGCCGGAGGGGCGGGACCCTCCGCTCGTGCACTGATCGCCGGTGGCGGTCAGTGGACCGTAGAATGGTGCGGGCGGAACCATGATCGCCTGCAACTGATGCGCAGCGTTAGGCGCACGACAACCGAGTTCCGATGTACCTTTAGGGAGGCACTCAAGGAGGCCCGATGCCCACCCTTACCGACGTAATTCACAGCGATCCCAATATCTTGAGCGGGACACCGGTGTTCGTCGGCACCCGGGTCCCAGCCCAGAGCCTCATCGACTATCTGGCAGCTGGGGATAGTCTCGACAAGTTCCTCGACGCCTTTCCCTCCGTTACCTGCGCGCAGGCCGTTGCCGCTCTCGACTGGGCCCGCGAAGCCCTGCTGACGGGTGCACGTTCTCCTCGATGAGTCGGTGCCGCGGCCGCTGGCAGCCGAGCTCCCAGGCCACGACATCCAGACCGTGGTCCAGGCGGGCTGGGCCGGCGTCCAAAATGGTGAGCCGTTGCGACGAGCCACCGCGGCCGGTTTTCAGGTGCTGGTCACCATGGACCGCAATCTTGAGCACCAACAGAACATAGCGCGGGCCGGTCTTGGGCTGCTCGTCATCATTGCGCGTGATAACCGAGTGGAGACCGTCGTACCACTCGCTGGCGCCATCCTCGCGGCCCTCGACCAAGTACGTCCAGGCACAGTGCTGCATGTCGGCGCCTAACCAGCGCATGCAGCCGACAAGCGCCTCCTTGTTGGGTTCCGTCAATCGCCACCCGCCGAGGGCGGGCGGCGGAACGTAGGTTAGTTAATGAGCGAGCGAGTCGCTTGCAGCTGATGCGCAGGTCGTTAGGCAACTCTCGAACGAGGTCGCACCACGAGGTCCACGCGGCGGCCAGCATGGCCCAGCATCGCTACGAGGGTATCGACGCTGAAGCGGTCGATCTTGCCGCGGATGAGATCGCTGATCCGGGGCTGACTCACCCCAAAGAAGGCCGCCGCCTTCGCCTGCGTCAGGCGCCGAGCCTTGATCACCTTGCTGAGTTCAATCATGAGATCGGCGCGCAGCTTGAGATTGGCCGCCTCCTCGGCGGGGAAGGCGAGATCACGGAACACATTCCCGCTAGAGCGACGGATTTTGGTCGTCATAGGCTTTCTCCCTGCTCCCGGCGGTAGCGGATGACCTCGGCCAAGCGGCGCCGGCCCAACGCCAAATCGGCCTGTCGAGTCTGCCGGCTGCGTTTCTCGAAGGCATGGAGCACGTAGATGGCCTCGACAAACTTGGCCACGTAGAACACCCGATGCTCGACGCCGGTATGGATCCGGATCTCGGCCACGCCCGTTCCGACCGAAACCATGGGCTTGGCATCATCCGGCTGGAGTCCCTGTTGCAGGCGCCGCAGCTGATAGCCCGCTTGGCGCCGAGCGTCGTCTGGGAAGGCCCGGAGATCCTCGAGGGAGGCTCCCGCCCAGCGCAGCGGCTTGTCAGCCATGAGCTAGTATATAAATATGTATATACGTACGCAAGAGTTGCCTAACCAGCGCATGCAGCCGACAAGCGCGTCCGACCGGAGCTCAGTCGAAAGCCGCACTCCGATGGCGATTCAGTGGAACGTTAGTTAGCGCGTGAGCGAGCGAGTCGCTTGCAGCTGATGCGCAAGTCGTTAGGCCGACAGCGGAGGTCGTATGTCGGGTGGAGGACAGAAACACGCAGCTGATGTCGACGTCGAGTGCATCGTACCGATCCTACGGGTCACCAGCCTCTTGGCGAGCCTTCGCTACTATGTGGAGGTACTTGGCTTTCGGCTGGATTGGGGAGATGAGGACGGTTCTGAAATGGCCTCGGTCTCGAGGAACGGGCACGCCATCATGCTATGCCAAGGGTCGCAAGGGCATGCGGGCACTTGGATATGGATTGGCGTCGAGGACGTTGACCCATTGTTCGTCGAATACCAGAGCAAGGGCGCCCGGGTCTTTCAGCCGCCGACCAATCGTCCCTGGGCTTATGAAATGCAGCTCTTGGATCCGGACGGCCACGTGCTTCGGTTTGGATCGGAGCCCAAGGACACTTCCTCGTAGCCTTAAGGGGCGGGAGAGTCGGTCGGCCCCTGCCGAGCTGCGGCCTAACCCGCGCATGCAGCCGACAAGCGCCTCGGGGCGGAGTGATGGTGCCCGGCACCCGCCCGTGGCGGTTCAATGGAACATAGGATAGTGCAGGGCGAGCGAGTCGCTTGCAGCTGATGCGCCAGTCGTTAGACCGCTTCAGTGGAGTCTATTGCACGTTGTTATTTCAGGATACTCGGAGTTCTCGCGACATGTTTCGCTTACGCCTAGGGCCATCAACGTATTCGCCGCCTGCGCCAACAACCGGTCAGCATGTCGCGGGGCGTGCGCTCGCCAACTTTGGTCGCCGGGCGGCCGCTTTCAGCTTGGATTTTCTGATCGCTGCGGCCCTCTTCGTCGTGCTGGTAGGCCCGGCCGCGTACTTGGCAGCACGCGCCGGGATCATTCCCCGGGACAGCCATGTGGAGCTCAACTTCTTTCACAATTGGTACAGCCTGCTCTGGCTGGTCACCTATTTCGCGCTGACGACGTACTTCGGCCGGGGTCGGTCTCCGGGCAAGCGCCTCCTGAAGATTCGAGTACAGGCGATCGGGCACGAGCAGCTCTCGTTGTGGCAATGTACCGAACGCGCCTTGGGTTATGGAGCGTCGGCGCTGGAACTGGGCTTCGGCTTCCTTCAGTACTTCTTGCATCCTCAGCGCCAAACGGTCCACGATCGGATTGCCGAAACGATTGTCACGGACGACGTGGTCGGGGTCCGGCCAAAGCGACGAGCGATCCCCGCGAAGGAAGCGGTCTAACCCGCGCATGCAGCCGACAAGCGCTTCCGGGCGGAGTTCGTAGCGCCACCACCCGCCGGTAGCGGGCGGCGGAACGTAGGTTAGTGCGGGGCGGGCGAGTCGCTTGCAGCTGATGCGCAGGTCGTTAGACGGACGCCCACGGGCTCTCTTGCAGTTGGGATCGGCGGGTGCATGGGCTCCTTCCAGGCCCTTCTGCCGCAGTGGCGACGCGAAGCCAGTGCGGCGGGCGAGTCGTTCCCGCCAACACTTCGACTTCCTATACTGGGATGCGCCACGTGTTTGGAATTCGAGGTGCGATAGGCACGGCAGTGGCTAGAGCGTCGGTGCACCTTCTGGAGCGAAGGCCGCACCGGGGCTTCGCAGTCGTGAACACCGCCGATGGCAAGGATTGGGAACCCCTCATTCGTGCGCTCGACAATGCGCTGGACCTCATCGAGCACTTCGATCCCAAGCGAATGGCTCAGATGCGTCGGTACGTTCGACGTATCGTGTTTGTCCCAGGTGGTGGTGATCATTATTCGACTGCCCTTCAGGCCATCATGGCCGATGCCCCTTGTCTGAAGATGCGCACCAACACGCTCTCTGCACTGGTGCTCGTGCATGAGGCTATGCACGCGCGTCTTGATGTTCGGGGAATCTCGCACTCGCGGATGAACGCCGAGCGGATCGAGAAGCTGTGCGTCAAGGAGCAAGTTGCCTTTGCTCGGAAGTTGCCGGGAGGCGCAGCCTTGGTCGACCAGTTGTACCGAACCCTAGAACAGCGCTGGTGGGAAGAGCCTCATGCCACTGAAAGGGTGCTTCGGAGACTTGAGGCATCCGGTATGCCGAGCTGGTTGGTGAAGCTTATGGCCTTACCCGAGCGCCTGACTCGCCGCTGAGCCTCCAAGCCCAAGGTCCGGCGATCTCGGCACAATGGTGGCCGCCTAGTATGGCGCGTCTAATAAGGCACTTAGCTGCGCCAACCTGACAGATCGTTAGGATCTACCGGCGCCGTCTAACCCGCGCATGCAGCCGACAGGCCGGGTGGGCCGGCACTCCGCTCGGGCGCTGCGCTCCTCGTGGCCAGGCAGTGGAAACGTCACTTTGTGCGGGCGCGGGCTTGAGGGCCTGCAGCTGATGCGCAAGTCGTTAGGCCGCACTTGCTCGTCCTCACTCGAGGTCCCATGTGCCGCTGAAGTTTCGTGATGCTACACTCGACGACATTGCGGCCATTGCCGGCCTCCAGAATGCAGCTGCGGGTGCACTGACTGCCCGCTTTGGACCAGGTCCTTGGTCTTCGCTGGTGACCGAGCGGGGAGCGGCGCTTGCGCAACGCCACGCCCGGGTTCGGATTGGGAGAGATGGCAAGCGCATTCTGACTGTGCTGCGGCTCGCGACGAAGAAGCCTTGGGCGATCGACATTTCCTACTTTACGCCGGTCAAGCGGTCTGTGTACCTGACTGGGATGGCCGTCTCGGTGGCACATCAAGGACAAGGGCTGGGAAGCATGGCGCTCGAAGATGCCTGCTCCATTGCAGCCGGGTGGCCTGCCGACGCCGTCCGCCTCGATGCCTATGACGCGAGCGCCGGGGCTGGCGAGTTCTATGTCCGCTGCGGGTTCACGGAACGCGGTCGGGTCGTCTACAAAGGGGATCCGCTCGTCTATTACGAGCGCCTGTTGGGGTAGTTGGGCCCGCAGGCAAGTTCGGCCTAACCCGCGCATGCAGCCGACAAGCGCGTCCGAGTGCAGCGCCGCTCGGGCAGCAAGTTCCGGTGAAGGCAATGGAACGTAGTGATTGTGCAGGCGGGAATCTTGCCGCTTGCAGCTGATGCGCCGGTCGTTAGGCCGCTCCACCGAGCCCTTCTCGATGCGACCGTCGGATGGTCGCCTAAGGAGCATGTTAAGAACCTGGAGTGCAACCGAGTCATGGCCTCCATTAATCGCGAGGTGCAGATCCGAGCAGATCCCGCGTCCGTCTGGGACGCGCTTCGGGACGTTGGCGCTCTCCATCAGCGCCTGGCGCCAGGATTCGTCACGGATGTCCAGCTCGAGGAAGGATCTCGGGTTGTAACCTTCGGCAACGGGCTTGTCGCGCGCGAATTGATTGTCGATATCGACGACGACGCGCGGCGACTCGTCTGGTCCGTGGTTGGCGGCCGCATGACGCACCACAATGCTTCCGCTCAAGTGTTTACGAACGGCGAGGGTGGCAGCCGGTTCGTGTGGATCGCGGACCTGCTGCCGCACGAATTGGCCCCCGCGATCGCTGCCATGATGGATCAAGGACTGGCAGCCATTAAGCGTACCCTGGAGGCCGGAGGCGACTAGCGCTCATCGCCAGGCATCCGGGCCCCTGCTGGCGGAGTTCCACACAGGCAGCTGCCTAACCAGCGCATGCAGCCGACAAGCGCCTCTGAGTAAGCCCCGCTCCAGGCAGGAGGTGCCGCTGATGGCAAGGGAACGAAGTGATTGTGCGGGCGCGAAGCTTACCGCTTGCAGCTGATGCGCACTGTTAGGCAGCTACTCAACCATCGAATGGGGTAGTCGTGTCCGTTCTTGAGAAATTGCTGAAGTGCCGTTCGGGGATCCAAACCAAGCTGTGGGGAACCGACTTGCCGCTACTGAGTCGCGAGTCGTAGCACTCTCGACGGACGCGGCGCGCGATGAGGTCAAGGGCTTCCTGGCTTCCGGCGATACGCTGCGGGCGGAGCATGCCCCAGTGGGAGTTTCTCCGGTCGACGGTCTGCCCCCAGTCCTGCGCCAGTTCTTCGACGAGTACCGCGTAGTTGAGAGCAACGCCATGAGTGTTGCATCCGAGGAGATGAGCGCCTGGGCGCGTGACGCTGACTTTGTCCGGGTCGGGTTCGACCTGGAGCATGCGGATGTCGTAGTACATCGACGCGAGGATACGGTGTACGTGGTCGAGGATGACGGCCGTGCCGTTCCCAATCTAGAGAATCCACTGCCTACCATCTGGCACTATCTGGTCTACGTTGTCGAGACGAGCCGCATGTTCGGGCAGCTGCGCAAGTAGCTGCCTAACCAGCGCATGCAGCCGACAGGCCGGACCGATCCCGAGCTCCGCTCGGGCCCTGGTCGCCGATGGCGATCAGTGGCACGTAGATTTGTGCGGGCGCGGGCATGATCGCCTGCAGCTGATGCGCAAGTCGTTAGGCAGTCTCGCGGGCAAGAGTTGAGGAACTGATTCGAAGGTGGGCTCCTCGAGGCGCCCGCGGCTCCGAGCAGCGGCGCACCCTGTGTGGGCGCGAGGCTCCAAACCGTCATGGACCCGTCGGTCGGGCACCCGCGCCGCGGGGAGCTCTTTGAGGGCGCCAGGCGCTCCTAGGTCCTTGGTGGGTGGGGCGAGCAGTGCCGCTGCGAGCGAGCTGCCTAACAGGCAAATGCAGCTGGCAGGCCAAACCGGGCGGGGTTCCCTGCGGCCACTGATCGCCGGTGGCGATCAGTGGAGCGTAGGTTGGTGCGCAGACAGACAGGATCGCCTGCAGCTGATTTGCAGGTCGTTAGGCGGTCGTGATGTCCTCCCCAATACCGGCGGACCTTATGCGTTCGCGACATCTAGAGCACCATCGTTCCGAGCGCATTGGCTGGCTGCGAGCCGCGGTCCTCGGGGCCAACGATGGGATCGTTTCCACGGCGAGTCTGGTGCTCGGCGTCGCGGCCGCCGAGGCGAGTCGGCCTGCTGTTCTCGTGGCCGGTCTCGCTGGACTCGTGGCTGGTGCCATGTCCATGGCCGCTGGCGAGTACGTCTCGGTCAGTTCTCAGGCCGACACCGAGCGCGCCGATCTGGAGCGGGAGCGTGGGGAACTGGCCGCGAGCGGTCCGGCTGAGCTAGAGGAGTTGGCAACGATTTACATCCGGCGTGGATTGTCGCCCGCTCTGGCCCATCAGGTGGCCGTGGAGCTCATGGCCCACGACGCCCTCGCGGCGCATGCCCGGGACGAATTGGGCATCTCCGCCGTCCTGCGCGCGCGCCCGGCTCAGGCGGGCCTTACCTCGGCTCTCACGTTCGCCGTGGGCGCGGCGCTCCCTTTGGTCGTCGTGCTCTTGGTGCCTGACTCCCGACTCGTGCCGGCGGTGGCCGTGGCGTCGCTCGTTTGCTTGGGGGGTCTGGGATGGCTCGCCGCCCGCACGGGCGGCGCGCGCCCGTTGGTCGGGACGGTTCGGGTGGTTTTTTGGGGGGCCCTCGCCATGGGCCTTACCGCTGCCGTTGGCGCTCTGTTCGGTACCACCGCAGGCTGAGAGCAAGAACGGCACGCCGCCTAACCAGCGCATGCAGCCGACAAGCGCGTTCAAGTGAGCTCCGCACGGGCGGCGAGTGCCGATGAACGAAATGGAACTGAGTGATTGTGCGGGCGGGAAGCTTGCCGCTTGCAGCTGATGCGCCAGTCGTTAGACAGCCCCGACGCAGTCACACTTGAAACTTGGCTTTCGAATACCCTCTCTCAAGAAGCGCATCGCCGCTCGGACTTCCTGGAAGCGCGTTGTGCGGCACAATCTTGGGCTGAAAGCTCCGCGCGGTTGGGGCTGGCTGACGAATCCCAGGAAGGCTGCCTACAACCGCGTCTACAACCGGACGACTATGGGTTGTGGACTACTCATCGGGTTCGTGGCTGGGATCTCGGGCTGCATATTGTTCCTCGTGATGAGATGATGGAGTCTCGATGAGGCCGCAGCTCAGTTCCAAGGGAATCATCCTGAACGCTGCCGTCCTAATGGCGGCCGACGTAGCGCACAAGCGCGTGCTCTGTCCTGCTTGTATGGACAAGGAGTTCGAGATGTGGCCTGAGGGTTGGGACGCCCATGCCGCTCACCGCTGCAAAGGGATAGAAGGCGGAACTCCGGAGACTCGCAAGGCAGAATTCAAGCGTGTGCTAGGCCATCTGTTTCGCTGATCGCGCGGGGCAGTCTAACAAGCGCATGCAGCCGACAAGCGCCACTGGGCCGAGTTCCTTGGACCGCCACCCGCCGAAGGTGCGCGGCGGAACGTAAGCTTGATGCATGAGCGACCGAGTCGCTTGTAGCTGATGCGCAGGTCGTTAGGGCCTCAGCACCCGAATTCGGTCAAACGAACGAACTTCGGCTTGCCGAAGTGCCTTGAGAGGCCCAAATTCCTTATCATGAGTTCTCCCATCTTTGACTTCTCTCATTTGAGCCCCGAAGAGCGGATTCAACTCGCTGAGGAGCTGTGGGATAGCCTGTCACCATCGGACTTGCCGCTGACCGAAGAGCTGGGTACCGAACTGGATCATCGACTCGAACGCCATCGGACGGACCCCGGCCGCGGGCGCCCGGCCGATGACGTTCTCCGAGACATTGAGCAGCGCGGCCGATGAGGCCGCGCTTTCTTGTCGAGCCCGAGGCCGAGGCCGAGTTGGAAGAGGCGTTCGCTTGGTATGAGGAACGGGCACCCGGGCTGGGTAACGAGTTCATGCGAGCGATCCGAGCTTCCTTCGCCACCATCCACCGGGCTCCGGAGCAATTCATGCGCGTGCGGCATGACATCCGCCGGGCCCTGGTCCGTCGCTTCCCTTATGCCGTGTACTATGTTGCGGAGCCCGAGCAAATATCGGTTATCGCAATCGTTCATACCCGACGGCATCCGCGGCGCTGGCAATCGCGTCGCTGAGGCCTAACCCGCGCATGCAGCCGACAGGCCGGGTCAGGCCGGCACTCCGTACGGGCGCAAGCTCCCGATGGCGAGGCAGGGAACGTCACTATTGTGCGGGCGCGGAAGCTTCGCGCCTGCAGCTGATGCGCCGGTCGTTAGGCCGACGCCCCGCCCAACCCAGGTCCTAGGGGCGTTTGCGGCGGCGGCGCTCGAGCCACTCGGCCAGGAAGGTCGCGGGGGGAGTGAACAACCAGATCAGGAACGCAAGACAGCGGGCTAGCAGGGGGCGCATGGATACTCCAATCCCACGCTGCGCGGCAGGATGCCCAGAAGGGCGTCTCTTGCGCAGGCGGGCCTAGAGTAGCTAGAGGCCGTCCCCTCGGAGTGGCCCTGGCGGTGACCTAGCGGATGCCCATCCCGCGGCCTAACCCGCTAATGCAGCCGACAAACGCGGGCGGCGCCGCCCGACGCCCGCGTCCGACGCTCCCAGGGGCAACAAAGGACCGTAGGTTTTCACCGGGTCGTTTGCAGCTGATCAGCCATTCGTTAGGCCGCATCCACACTCAGATGGTAGATTAGGGAAGCCCTCAGGAGGCCCCATGAACTTCCAGATTGAGCTCGAGCAAGAAGCGGACGGCCGGTGGATGGCGGAAGTGTCCACGCTGCCTGGGGTTCTCACATACGGGGTGACCCGCACCGATGCTGTCGCCAAGGTGCAGGCGTTGGCACTCCGGGTCCTTGCCGAGCGCCTGGAGCATGGTGAGGCCGTTCCCGAGTTCCTTTCAGTCAGCTTTCAAGCGGCGTGAGCAGTTGGGGCGCGGCGAAGGCACGTCGCGTGCTCGCGGCGCTCCTCCGTCTCGGCTGGACCATCAAGCGCCAATCTGGCTCCCACCGTACGCTGTCCCGATCCGGTTGGCCCGACGTCGCCTTCAGCTTTCATGACGACGAGGAGATCGGCCCGAGGATGCTGGCCCGCATCGCGAAGCACACCGGCCTTACCCCGAACGATCTCTAGAGCGGCAGGTATGCGGCCTAACAAGCGCATGCAGCCGACAAGCGCCTCTGGGCGGAATGTCGGTGCCCACCACCCGCCGGTGGCGGGAGGCGGAACGTAGAGTCGTGCAGGGCGGACGAGTCGCTTGCGGCTGATGCGCCAGTCGTTATACGCCAGGTGCGGTGCGTACGGCCATCAGCAGTGAGGCAAGGGAGCGAAGGATATGGCGCTTAAACGGATGGACAACGTCCTCATCGTTGTCGACGACCTCGAAGCCGTCAAGGCGTTCTTCATCGAACTGGGCCTCAGGTTCGAAGGCGAGACGACCGTCGAAGGGCCGTCGGTCGGTAGCCTGATCGGGCTCAAGGATGTCCGGGCCACCCTTGCGATGATGCGGACTCCCGACGGCCAGGGCATAGAGCTGGATAAGTTCCACACGCCCGACGCGATCCGGTTCGGGCCCATGAACGCGCCGGTCAACACGCTGGGCATCCGTCGCGTGATGTTCGCTGTCGATGACATCAATGCCCTCGTGGCGCGCATGCGAGCCCACGGGGCTGAGCTCATAGGCGAAATGCAGTACGAGGACACGTACCGGCTAGCATACATCCGCGGGCCCGAGGGCATCATCGTCGCGCTTGCCGAGCAGCTCGGCTAAGGCACTGAGCGGTCGGAGAGATCCCTGACAGATTAGACCGGAGACATAGTTGACAGTCTCCGGCGGCGCGTGAGCCGGCCGCGATCATCTTCGATGCGCCCGGTGCGCTCCGAGAAGCGACCGAGCTTCACCCTCCGATAGTACACGTCCCACAGGCCGTCGGCGACGGCCTCGAAGCCGACGGTTTCCTCAGCCAGGACATGGCTGACGTTGACCCAGGCCCTCTGCCAGCGGACGCCGCCGGTGCGACTGACTTTCCGCAGCTCGAAGTGGCCGGGGTAGTTGAGCGGCTCGACCGGCCCGCGGTAGGGGCGGGGCGAGGGTCGGTACCGCATCGCGGGGGGCTGCATCCAGGCTCTCGTGCGGGCGCTCCGCATTGAACTCCTCGCGGAAGGTGTTGAAGCACCGCTGCTGGGCGCGGGAATCGGCCGCGGGCGGCCGGGTGGTGGCGGCCTTGAGGGTGCGATGCATGCGCTCGTGCCGGGGATTCTGCTCGGGGTGGCCGGGCTCAATGAGTTCGGGGTGGATGCCGCACTGGAGGAACCACACGCTGAGCTGCGAGAGCCGCGCGAGCGCACAGCTGGCAAAGGGCGCCCCATTGTCGGTGCGAATCCGCTCGGGCAGTCCGTATTCCTGAAAGAGGCGCGTGAGGACCGGCCGCACCAGAGCCCGGGTGGGCTGGAGGAGCGCTTGGCAACCGAGGAGGTACCGGCTGTAGTCGTCGGCCACCGTGAGCGGATAACAATAGGTGCCATCGCGGGTGCGGAACTGGCCCTTGAAGTCGAGAGTCCAGAGCGCATTGGGCTCATGAGCCATCGTGCGGGGGCGGCCGGGATGCGTCAGCAGACGGCGACGCCCGCGGATCAAGCCCCGGCGCAGGAGCCAGAGCCCGACGGTGCTCGGCGCGGGCCACGGCAGGGTGGGAGCTCGCTTCCGGACCAACCAGAGGAGCTTCTTCGGCCCCCACGTGGGATGGCGCTGGCGGGCCTCAGCCAGCTGGTCGATGACGGCACTGGGCGTCTGACGCGGCGAGCGATGAGGCCGACGTGAGTGGGCCTCGAGGCGAGCTCGGCCTTCACGGCGGTAGCGAGCAAGGACGGCGTAGCCGGTTTCCCGGCTGACCCCGTAGCGGGCACAGAGCGCGGAGAAGGAGAAGACCCCGAGCTCGAAATCACGGATGAAGAATAGGCGCTGAGTCATAGCTGACGTCGTGCTCCACGGCATGGGGCACCTCCTGGTGCCCGTGAACCTGCAGCGGAGTGTCAACCATGTCTCCGGTCTATTTTGCCAGTGGTCTCTCCGCTCCGTACCCACCTGGCGTATAACCCGCGCATGCAGCCGACAAGCACCGAGTTCAGTAGAAGGCGGAACTCCGGTGGCGGCTCAATGGAACATAGGGTAGTGCAGAACGGGCGAGTCGCTTGCAGCTGATGCGCAAGTCGTTAGCAACTGTCTTGAAAGTCAAGCGATCTGTGGGTCCCACCGGCGCTGGTGCCGGACCATCGCGTTGAGGATGGTGAGCAGCTTTCGCATACAGGCAGTGATGGCGACCTTGAACACCTTGCCGCCGGCGCAGAGCCGTTCGTAGAACACCCGGAGCCGCGGGTTGTGCTTGAGACCGACGAGGGTGGCCATGTACAGCACGGCGCGCACCGGAGCCCGCCCGCCCCAGACGAACCGTTTGCCGCGCATCTGACCGCTGTCGTGATTGAGCGGGGCGACGCCGACCAACGCGGCGATCTCGCGGCGGGAGAGGTGACCGAGTTCGGGCAGCTTGCCCAGCAGGGTGAGCGCGGTGACCCGCCCGACTCCGGGGACGCTGCGGAGCAGATCGTCCTGTGCTCGGTAGAGGGGACTCGCGGCGATGGCGGTGGCGAGGTCACCGTCGACATCGGTCAGGCGTTTCTCCAGCCAGCGGATGTGGGTGGTGATGTCCCGCTTGACCGGTCCGCGGGCAAAGCCGAGGCGGTTCTTCTCGGCGGTGAGCATCTCCACCAGCTGCCGTCGCCGGGTGAGCAGGGCATCGAGGAGCTGGGCGGCCTCGTCCGGCAGGGGCCGCACCGCGGGCCGGACGCGCTCACCAAACAGCGCGAGGGTGAGCGCATCGATGGCGTCGGTCTTGGCGAGGCGTCCCATGGCCTTGGCGAAGTCGCGGACCTGGCGTGGATTGACGACCACGACGGGCAAGCCGAGCTTGGCGAGAGCGGCGACCGCGGCGGACTCGAAGCCGCCGGTCGCTTCCAGCACGATCAGGGTAGGGCGGAGCGTCACCAGCCGGGGCAGCAGCTCGGCCAGCCCCCCGTCGTCGTTCGTGACCGTCCAGGTCTCGGCATCGGGCAAACTGGCGATGTCGAGGGTGGCCTTCGACACATCGATGCCGACGAAGCACTCCATACGGCCCCCTAGGGAGAACGATCGGCGTGGCCCGGCCTTGCGGATGCGGGGTGGATCCCCGGACAACTGTTCGGGCTCTTGGCGATCACTATCAGGTGGCGCCCCGGCTAACGAACGGGCTCGCGGCCCCTAGACGGATCGGGCTACCACCGGAATCAGAAGCTACTGCGAAAGACCGGAACTAGAGATACAAGACGGACACCAGACCTAGCTACTCGACTGATGTCCTGCCAGCTTGCACGAATCCTCTGCAGGAGTTTCAGATGTCAGCCACGACCCCTTTCGAACCCATTGCTGGGGTCTTCGAGCGTAACCTCAGTGTTCGCCACGTCTATGCCGAGCCGGTGCGCCACGGCGACACCACCGTCATTCCAGTCGCCAAGGTCGCGTACGGCTTCGGGGCCGGGAGCGGCCGTCGACCGGCGCCTCGTTCGAAGGCCAGCTCGAGCGCCGAACCCGCTAGGGCGGAAGCCCAAGGTAGCGGGGGTGGCGGTGGGGCTCGACTCACTCCGATCGGGGCCCTAGAGATCGGTCCTCGCGGCACGCGCTTTATCCGGTACAATGAGCTGCCACGGCTGGCCGGAGCCTTCGCGCTCGGGCTAGGAGCGGGCGTCCTGCTCACATCTCGGCTCCGCTGAGAGCCTGGATCCAAGGTCGATGCGCGGGTGCCGTCTAACCCGCGCATGCAGCCGACAGGCGGGGGTGGGCCGGCGCTCCGCCCGGGCGTCAACCTCCTTGGGGCCGAGGAGTGGAAACGTTGATTTGTGTGGGCGTAAGGATGATCGCCTGCAGCTGATGCGCCAGTCGTTAGACAGCACGCCATCCACCCCGCCCGTGGCGCGGAGCGGACATGACAAACCGTAGATGGGCTATCCGTCGGGTGCTTTTCATCTGGTGCACATGGCCATGGTTGCTGGTGACCATGATCCTACTGCTCACGCTCGGTCTCGTCGTAACGCGGTATCAGGGCGGGGTAAGCCTGGACCTGCTGCACATCTCCTGGAGGGCGCGGGCGGTGATCGGAGCGGTTCTTATCGGCCCGCCGCTCTTGGCTACCATCGCTTGGGGCCGACAACCCGGGTGAGTCCCGGGCCCGGCGTGCTGTCTAACCCGCAAATGCAGCCGACAAGCGCGAAGCGCCCACGCTCCTTGATTGGCGAGGCACCGGTGGCACGCTAAGGAACGTAGGTTGTCACAAGTCGCTTGCAGCTGACTTGCCATCCGTTATGCCGCAGTCGGAAAGATGCCGCTTGCGCCCGGTATTACTGGGAGGCAGGTTCCGAGCATGACCAATCCGCATCTCGACGAGCTCCTGCGTCTGCCGCCCTCTGAGCGGCTCCAGGCTATTGCCGAACTCTGGGATAGCCTCGAGGGCCAGGCGGAATTGTTCCCTCTATCTGACGAGGAACGCGCCGAACTCGATCGCCGCGTCACCGAGGACGACGCAGATCCCGCCCCCGGAGTCTCGTGGTCGGAGCTGCGCCGCAAGCTTGAAGGTGGACAGGCCGGCTGACCCCCACGATCCGTCCGGCCGCCGCCCGGGACATCACGCAGGCGGATGCCTGGTACCGAGAGCGGAGTCCGGAAATTGCCGCCGCGTTTCGGGACACGCTCGCGGTCAACCTTACTCTCATTGAGCGCAGTCCAACGGCCTTTCCGGTCGTACACCGTGATGTCCGGCGGTGTTTATTGGGTCGCTTCCCCTATGCGCTCTACTTCCGGCTGCTGCCGAGCGAGGTGCGGGTGATTGCCTGCACCCACCTCAAGCGACACTCCCGCCGGTGGCAACGACGAAGGTGACGTATCGGCGCAGGACTGCGGCATAACCCGCGCATGCAGCCGACAAGCGCGTCCACGGAAGCTCCGTTTGGGCGACGAGTGCCGATGTCGGTGGTGGAACGAAGTGATTGTGCGGGCGGGAAGCTTGCCGCTTGCAGCTGATGCGCCAGTCGTTAGGCGCATACCCAACGGATCTCGAAACACGTAGTTTTGGACATGGCTTTCGCCTTCGAATGGGACCCCGAGAAGGCTGCCGCAAATGAACGGAGGCACGGGGTCAGCTTCGACGAGGCCGCCACGGCTTTCGGGGACCCGTTCGGCCTTGTGGCGGATGATCCGCGCCATTCAGCGGACGAGCTTCGCCAGGTGCTTTTGGCCTACTCCCAGAGGAACCGCCTCCTTGCGGTCATGTTCACCGAGCGCGGTGACCGCATACGACTAATCAGCGCCCGGACTGCGACTCCCCGTGAGCGCCAAACGTATGAAGAAGGCCAGCGCTAAACCGGTCTCACCCACCGATCCTGACGATATCCTCCCTGAGTACGACTTCGGCGGAGGCCGCCGCAACCCCTACGCCGCCCGAATGGCGGGCGGCCACATCGTCGTCTTGGAACCCGACGTGGCCGAGGTCTTCCCCGACGCCTCGTCCGTCAACGAGGCGCTCCGGGCCCTCGCTGGCATCATTCGAGATCAGCGGACCCGTCGTCCCCCGACGAGCAAACCTCAGCGGAAATCACGTCGCGGTAGCGCCTAACAAGCGCATGCAGCCGACAAGCGCTTCCTAGCGGAGTGACGGTGTCCGCCACCCGCCGGTGGCGGGCGGCGGAACGTAGGATTGCTGCATGAGCGAGCGAGTCGCTTGCAGCTGATGCGCACGTCGTTGGACAGCGCCAATGAGCATCCATGCTGACTATTGAATTCTCCGAGCCGACCTCCGTGAAGTGTGATTGCTGTGGCGGCATCACCACGTCGCTGACTCGCTTCGTGCATGAAGACGGTGACGCCTACGCCATATACTATGCGCGCTTCGGAGTGACTCATCATCCGCGCGTGGTGGACGCGGTTGTATCGATTGGCGAATGGGGCAAGGGCTCCGAGCCCTGGGACCGGGTGGCCTTTGCCTTGCGCGTCCGGTCCGCTGAGTCCGAATACCAAGTCACTGTTGTAGACGCAGCAGAGTCCCCCTGGAACGGGGTTGGGCTTCTCGGCCGGATGTTGGATCGGGCGGAGGCGCTGGAGCATGAACGCCTGAAGGAGGTGTTCCACATCAGCGACCACATGGTGCGGGACGACCGGCCGCTGCGCGACTATCTCAAACGGTGCAGCCTAACCCGCAAAATGCAGCCGCCGGGGCCGGACGGCTAGCGTTCCGCTCGGGCGCGGCCTTCCCGTGGCCAGACAGTGAAGCGTTGATGTCTGCCGGCGCGGGCATGATCGCCTGCAGCTGATTTGCAGGTCGTTAGACAGCGCCAACGGAGCCTATCAACAGCAATGATCGTGAGAGTCGGTGCAGGCAAGCGGGCCTCCGTCACTGCTCGCCTCTACCTCTTCAACGTGCGATTGTCCGAGATCGAGCCGCCGATCTGGCGGCGAATCGCGGTCCCGGGGACGCGAACGCTCCATAACCTTCACGGGATCTTGCAGGCGGCGATGGGCTGGCAGGACTACCATCTCTACCAGTTTGAGATCGGCGAGACTTGCTACGAAGATCCGGATCCCGAGGACCGGGACCCCATGGCACCCGATCCGCAGGCGTTCACTATCGATGACTTGGCCTTGGTGCAAGGAACGAAGTTCCAGTACACCTACGACTTCGGGGACGACTGGCAACACGACGTCACGGTAGAGGGCGTGGTGCCGCTGCCCCGCGACGTTCTCCTGCCGGTTTGCCTGGGTGGGGCCCGCGCCTGCCCGCCGGAAGATTGTGGCGGGGTAGGCGGCTACGAGGAACTGGTCGCGGCGCTGCGGGAGCCGCGGTCAGCGGCGGCTCGTGAATACCGGAGATGGCTGGGTCGGGTATACGACCCCGAGGGGCTTGAGCTTGCGGCGATCAATGTCCGTCTCGGCCATCCGGCATCACCTGGCCGTCGGCCGAGTGGCCGCAAGCCAAGGCGCGGCGCTGTCTAAACCTGCGCAAAGCCCCGCCCGGGCGGCGCCCTCCTGGAGCGCTACTAAGGAGGCGTAAGTTTGTGTGTGCGCGGGCATGATCGCTTGCCGCTGATGCGCCGGTCGTCCGGCTGCTTGCAACCGGTTACAAAGCGAGCGCCAAGCGGAGCCCGTACGCCACTTGCTCGATCAGACTGACCGAGACGCGGCCAACGCGCTCGGTGAGGGCGGCCCGATCGACGGTGAGGATCTGTGACACGTTGGCAATGGAGTCCCGCGGCAAACCTGACGCCTTGGCCGGGACGAGCACGTTGCCAGGCGCGTCGAGTAAACGGACATTGGTGCTCAGGACGACGGCGATGGTGGTCCGGAGGCGGCTCCGATTAAAGGCATCGTTCTGGACGATCAGCAAAGGGTGGCGATAGCCCGGTTCCGAGCCCTGAGGCTCAGGGAGGTCCGCCCACCAGATCTCGCCTCGGGCGAGCTCCATGGGGGTGGCCTACCACTCGTCGCGAGGCAGGGACTTGGCCTGAAGGCGGGCGAGCGCCGGGTCCAGGGAACTGTCCTCAGTGGCGTACACCGCGTTGAGTCGCTGGGTCAGCTGCTCCGAACGATGTTTGGCCAAGAACTCGGCGAGGGCGCGGGCGTAGAGCTCACTGCGGCTGAGCTTCATCCGTTTGGCGAGGGCGTCGCCGGCGCGAAACAGGGCATCGGGGAGAGAAATAGCTGTCTTCATACCCCAGTATAACCATGGGATGCCTAAGACCGCAAGCAGCGTAAGCTCAACTTTGAAGTGCAACGTTCGCCGCGATAGCGGGTGTTTCGTCGGGGTTCATCGGGCATAGCATTCCTCCGGGGTACGGTAGGCGAGGCGCTTCCGCGGGCGGTGGTTGAGCCGGCGGGCGATGCGGGTGCAGTCCTGCTGGGTGAGGGGGGCCAGACTGGTCCGCTTGGGGACGTACTGCCGCACCAGGCCATTGGTGTTCTCGTTGGTGCCGCGCTCCCAGGCATGATGCGGGGTGGCGAAGTAGACCCGCGCGGTGGTCCGGGCTTCGAGCGCGGCGTAGCCGTGGAACTCGGTCCCATTGTCGGTGGTGAGGGTGTGCACCGGGTGGGGCTGCTGCCGGAGCGGAGCAATGGCGCACCGGTTCACTTCAGCCGGGGTGCGGGCACCCAGCTTCCCGAGCACGAGGTACCCGGTCTTCCGCTCGACCAGGCTCAAGAGGCAGGGGCGAGTGCCCTCGGTGCCGAGGATGGTATCGGCCTCCCAGTCGCCGATCCGGCGCCGCGTCTCCACGATCGCCGGCCGCGCGGTGATCGGTCGTTTCCCGGCGAGCCGGCCCCGACTGTCGTAGTGGCCGTAGCGCTTGCGGCACTGCTTTCGGGCGCCGCGCAGGTGGGTGTAGAGACTCCCGCCGGCGCGCTTGTCGGCCCAGATGTGGCGGTAGATGGTCTCGTGGCTGATGCGGAGCTGGTGCTCGCGTCGGAAACGGCCGGCCACCTGCTCCGGGCTCCACTGCTGGCGTAACCGAGCGTAGACCTGGGCCCAGTCGGCGGGCGAGAAGCGCTGGTTGCGGCGGGAGTGGGAGCGCCGGGTCCGGGCGTACCCATCGGCCAGCTCGGGGCGGTAGCCGCCGTCGTAGCGGGTGGCGTTGCGGCGGACCTCGCAGCCGATGGTGCTGCGGTGGCGGCCCAACACCCGGGCGATGGCGGCGGCGCTGTAGCCGCGCCGGCGGAGGAGGGCGAGAGTGTATCTTTCCGCGGCGGTGATCTGTGGATACATGGGCGTCTTCATTCTCTTGGAGGAGAATTGAAGTCTACCGGGTCTGCAGGTCACCGTACTCGTTCGGGGATCTGTGGCGCTTAGTATATGAATCCGCGGCGCCTAACATGCCCATGCAGCCGACAAGCGCGCCCGAACCGGATTCCTAGCAAAGGCAACTCGCCGATGGTGGGCGGCGGAATGTAAGCTTGTTGCATGCGCGAGCGAGTCGCTTGCAGCTGATGCGCCAGTCGTTAGCAACTGTCTTGAAAGTCAAGCGATCTGTGGGTCCCACCGGCGCTGGTGCCGGACCATCGCGTTGAGGATGGTGAGCAGCTTTCGCATACAGGCAGTGATGGCGACCTTGAACACCTTGCCGCCGGCGCAGAGCCGTTCGTAGAACACCCGGAGCCGCGGGTTGTGCTTGAGACCGACGAGGGTGGCCATGTACAGCACGGCGCGCACCGGAGCCCGCCCGCCCCAGACGAACCGTTTGCCGCGCATCTGACCGCTGTCGTGATTGAGCGGGGCGACGCCGACCAACGCGGCGATCTCGCGGCGGGAGAGGTGACCGAGTTCGGGCAGCTTGCCCAGCAGGGTGAGCGCGGTGACCCGCCCGACTCCGGGGACGCTGCGGAGCAGATCGTCCTGTGCTCGGTAGAGGGGACTCGCGGCGATGGCGGTGGCGAGGTCACCGTCGACATCGGTCAGGCGTTTCTCCAGCCAGCGGATGTGGGTGGTGATGTCCCGCTTGACCGGTCCGCGGGCAAAGCCGAGGCGGTTCTTCTCGGCGGTGAGCATCTCCACCAGCTGCCGTCGCCGGGTGAGCAGGGCATCGAGGAGCTGGGCGGCCTCGTCCGGCAGGGGCCGCACCGCGGGCCGGACGCGCTCACCAAACAGCGCGAGGGTGAGCGCATCGATGGCGTCGGTCTTGGCGAGGCGTCCCATGGCCTTGGCGAAGTCGCGGACCTGGCGTGGATTGACGACCACGACGGGCAAGCCGAGCTTGGCGAGAGCGGCGACCGCGGCGGACTCGAAGCCGCCGGTCGCTTCCAGCACGATCAGGGTAGGGCGGAGCGTCACCAGCCGGGGCAGCAGCTCGGCCAGCCCCCCGTCGTCGTTCGTGACCGTCCAGGTCTCGGCATCGGGCAAACTGGCGATGTCGAGGGTGGCCTTCGACACATCGATGCCGACGAAGCACTCCATACGGCCCCCTAGGGAGAACGATCGGCGTGGCCCGGCCTTGCGGATGCGGGGTGGATCCCCGGACAACTGTTCGGGCTCTTGGCGATCACTATCAGGTGGCGCCCCGGCTAACGAACGGGCTCGCGGCCCCTAGACGGATCGGGCTACCACCGGAATCAGAAGCTACTGCGAAAGACCGGAACTAGAGATACAAGACTGCACGTAACCATTGCGGTTCCTTTTGTCGTTGCTCGTAGTAGCCCTCGAGGTAATGGACAAGGAGCCCCACCTCGGCACCGTGTGGCCGGTCGCCCTTGTTCTCGCAATCGCCGGCTACCTACTGGCTCGCCTGCGCTTTTGGCTCGTGGTACCGGCAGTGATCATCTGGGCAGTGGCCGCGTGGCCTGCGCTAGGCGATCTCCTCGATCCGATCGTCGACCCGCAATGCTTGCTGAGCGCCACACGATGATCGACCGCACGCACGCGCTGCCTAACCACTCGCCCGTCGCCTCGCGTTATCTCCCCCGGCTCAGACTTGTACAGAAAAGACGGGACCACTTCTGCCACGGGACCGTAGCATGGCTACGGCTTTGCGTCGAGAAAGTCGTTCACCATTGGGACGATGATGGGCATGCGCTGCATCAATGTCACGTGAGTGGTGTTGGGCAAGATGGCCAAACGTGATGCGGAGCGCGGCTTCATGTCGCCGTGGATCTCGCCACCCTTTAGGCGAAACATCTCCGCGACGTGCGCGAGCCGCACGCCGTCAGCGTCGCCGTGGACGAAAAACATGGGCGTCGTGGTGGCCTTAAGCTTGTCGGCTCCGAAGTCGTACCCTTTCGAGGCCGTGGCGACGATTCGCTGGACGAAGTTCGGAACGTCGTCCGGAGTCGGACTCAGCTTCTTGTACTCGGCCTCAATGGGCGAGCCTTTGAAAGCGTCCGCCGTGAGTTTCGGGACAGCGTCGAGCGCTTCCGCGATCATGCCGTCACGGCGGAACGTGGACGAAATGATGACTGCCCTTCGCACTTTGTCCGGATGGCGGATCGCACACTGCATCGCCACGGCTCCGCCCATGCTGTAGCGATAAGGTCCGCTCGCGGGATCTTGAGATAATTGAGCAGTGCGGCCACGTCGTCGGCGAGGTGTTCGTAGGTGATATCTCGTGGGACGTCCGCCGTCCGGCCGTGACCCTGCATGTCGACGGCAATTACTGTCCGCGTTTTGGAGAGCTCGCCGATCCACCCGTCCCAGTTGTTGGTGATGGTCATGAACGCGCCGTGAAGCAACACCACCGGTTCGCCGCTGCCGTGGACTTCGTAGTACATGTTGATTCCGTTGATTGGCGCGTAGCCGGTCATTGGCTCCTGCTGCGCCGACGCGTCAGTCGCCACGAGCGTCATCAGGAGGAAAGCTGTTGTCCGCACGCTGGAGTAATTCCGTTTCATCTAAGTACTCCTTGCAAACTCACCCACGACGGGAATCTTTGGTCCCCTCCCGAAGCTAGCCATGTACGCGCACACGGGTTCGGGGCCTGTTGCGGTCTTCGCGGCGCTTGCCTTGCCAGTCATGCCGACTAGCAGCTTCGCAGGGTGCTTGCCTGGGGCACTTTTCTTACGATCGCGGCCGGCCACACGCTTCTTTGTTTGATGCATTGGCTGCGTCATTGTGTCTCAGTACTTGATCCCAGGCTGGCGAGAAGCTCGTCGAGTTGGTCGAGCGCCTCGGGCATCGCGCCCGTCGATCCGGAGTCGAGCGCTTCTTTCGAGGGATAGAGATCGTGCACGACCAACAACGTCCTGCCGGCGTTTTCCTCGAAGGTCACCGTGGTGATGGTCTTGCCGTTGTCTCCTTCCTCATTGGTCCAAACGAGGCGTGAGTGCGGTGTCACTTCGAGGTACGTGCCGAAGAACTCCATCGTCGAATCTTCGTGGCGAAACACCAAACGATACTGCCCCCCAACGCGAACATCCATTTCGCAGGAAAGCAGGGTCAGCCCATACGACTTTGGCACCCACCACCTCCTGAATAGTTCTGCCTTGGTCCACGCCTCGAACACGAGGCGCGCAGGACCGTTTACGGTTCGTGTGACGACGAGTTCGCGCTCGGACTTCCGTTCCACCGTCGTGTGGTTCTTCGTGGGGGTCGCCTCACTTGCTCTTCTTTCGTCCATCGATTCTCTCCTTCCGAGTTAATTCCTCGACAACGTTGTCCAACTCGTCGAAGCGTGCGCTCCAGAGCTGGCGGTACCTCTCGATCCATGCCGCCTCTTCTTGCAGTCCGCGGCGGCCGAGCCTACAGGTCCGCACGCGCCCGACCTTCTCCGTGGTGACGAGCCCCGCTTCCTCCAAGACGCCTACATGTTTCTTTATGCCTGTGAGGGTCATGTGGAACCTCTCGGCAAGGGCCGTGATCGAAGCGTCCGCGCGCCCGAGTTGCTCCAGAACGCCGCGTCGGGTGGCGTCCGAGAGCGCGCCGAACGAGGCATCGAAGTGGTTTTGGAAAGACTGAACCATGTGGTTCAGTATACAACTTGGCGGGGCGGCATGCAATGGGGTGCATGGCGGGGCCGCCGCGCCCCGCAGCAGAAGCGCGGTCCGTTAGGCCGTGGAGGGTATCTTGGTTCGCTGGTTGGCGCCGGGCAGGTTCTGATTGGAACTCGTATCCCTCGCCTATCAAATGACTAGTCTGCCTCGCAGGCTGAGTCGTAAGCGCCCGCGCAAGAGAGCGCTTAGGTGACGGCACACCTGCCAATCACCAAGAGACGGAATACCTGTCAATCACCCATAGCCACGTTCCATCCTTCTGGCGCCGCGCAACTTCCGAGGTCACGGTACCATTACGGCTGCGCGTCGAGGTGAGGGCCAGATCACCGCAAATGAGCGCTGGTCGCTGTTCTCCGAACTCGAACTTTCGTTTTTCCGGTCCAAACCCCGTAACCTGGAGTTTAGTAAAAAACTCGTGAATGGCCTCTTTGCCACGCAGGAACGTTCCACCGCCAATGTCAACTACCGCGTCTGGCTCGAACAACGCCGTCATGCCAGTAACATCTCCCGCGTTCTCTCTCGCTACCAACAATCGCTCCAAATCCTGGGGATCGTTGGCTGGCTCCCTTGTTGTTAAATCATCCATAGTGACACTCCGTCAACTGTGGGTTGCTCGACCCTCATTAAACTCTATCGTCGTCACGCGCCAGGCATCAAACGCGTCTGAGTCGGGCTCCGATGATCCCCACCCGCCGATGGCCGTGCAATGGAACGTAGGATAGCGCAAGGCGAGGGAGTCGCTTGCAGCTGATGCGCAGGTCGTTAGGCGGACGCGCGAGCATCTTGGTAGGATAAGACACGACTCGCATCACTATCGCGGATACGTGCATGCATTCAGGCCTAATCGTTTCTGATTGCGACGGCACCTTGGTCGACAGCAAACCCGGCGCGAACACGGTCTGGCTGGAAGTCGCTGTCGGGTGACTCATATTCCATTTGCCACCACCGGCGCCTACCCGGTACGTGCGGGCAATCGCGTCCACCCGCTCATTGATGGCGAGCCTGCATTTCGCCGGGCTTGTGACGCCATTGATCAGGCCCAAGCGCGGGTGTGGGTCGCCGTCACGTTTCTCTGGGCGAGCTTTCAGATGCCTGATGGTCGCGGTTCGTTCTTTGACGTACTGACGCGAGCGCGCCAGCGTGGACTCGACGTCCGGGTGCTATTTTGGCGACCCGATGATGCGACTGCGTCTCTGCGGACTAATGCTTTCTGGGGGTCGCCCGCGCATGTCGAGCTGCTGGAGCAGCAGGCATCGGAGATCAGCATTCGCTGGGATCGCGCGCACCCTGGATTCTGTCAACATCAAAAACTCTGGCTCATCGACGTTGGGTTGGAAACGGCCTGTGCGTTTGTCGGTGGCATCAATCTCAATCCCCATTCGGTGGTTACCCCCGGCCATCGTGGCGCTGAACATAATCACGACATGTATCTCGAGATCAGCGGTCCGGCAGTCACAGACATCCACCACAACTTTGTGCAACGCTGGAATGAGGCCAGCGAACGGGACGAGGCGGACGGTCGGTGGGGACCCGATGCTGATCGCGATCTCGCCTTTCCAGACCGGGTAGCGGCGGTACGTGGACCCACCGTCGCCCAAGT
The DNA here is from genome assembly GCA_963722825.1 of uncultured Gemmatimonadales bacterium. GTDB lineage: Bacteria > Gemmatimonadota > Gemmatimonadetes > Gemmatimonadales > GWC2-71-9 > CAVVWJ01. Next base: position 1,416,459 of record CAVROI010000001.1, on the reverse strand, counting down.
GCAACGGACGATCCATCCTGGCCGCTACGCCAACACCCACCCCACTCCCGGCGGGGCTCCGTTTGCCATCGCCGACGGTGAGTTCTCCAATCGCGACCAGTACATCCATGCCATCCGCGCTGCCCGCGAGTACATCTATCTTGAGAACCAAGCCATCAGTGTGCGGCCAATCCTTGAAGAGCTTGTCGCCGCGGTGAAGCGCGGCGTGGCGGTCGCCCTGGTGTTGCCGACAGTGGCCAGCAGCATCGACGCACCTGCGGATCGCCACGGCGAGCTGTGCCGTGACGAACGCCGCACGCTGGCGCGCACGTCGCATTTCACCCTAGCAGGACTGGCCGGACCAGATGGCAATGGCGCACGCCGACCGGTTCACGTGCATGCCAAACTCATGATCATCGATGATGTCTGGGCGACGGTCGGCTCCTGCAACCTCCACCAATCGTCCATATATGGCAACAGTGAGCTCAACATCGCCTTCGCCGATGCGGTAGCCGCGCGCGCATTACGCTGCGAACTCCTAGCGGAGCATCTCGAACAGGACACATCCGCGCTCGATGGTCGATCGGCGCTCCGCGTGTTTCGGACCGTGGCTGAGCAGAATGCGGATCGCCGGGACGGTGGAGATCCCGACTGGGAAGGAATCGCCTGCGCGATGGATCCACTGCAGTGGTGGGCAAGCTGAACGGCGCGATCGTCGGTCGGTCAATAACAAAGAAGAGAATCCTAATATCTCGAATGGCGCGGCCTAACCCGCAAATGCAGCCGACAGGCCGAAAGGCGCGGGCGTTCATAGGACCTGCACCTGATTTCCATGCGTTAGGCGGACGGCGGCGAAGCCGTTGCGCTGAGGACAGGCGTAGGTCACGCCGCGGTCAGGGCGATACGCCACACTGAGGGAAACCCTTCAGAGGTGGATCGATGCGCCCGCTGCTCCAGTCGTCCTGCTCCTCATCCTCTTGGTCGTGGCCCTGGCCCAATGGGCGCCTGGCCGGATGCCCGGCCCGGTGCCGAGCCAAGTGCTCGGCGCGGCCGCCCCGGGCCCACTCCGGCAGTCTCTGGTTTTCGATTCGGTACGGCGCGAGATCCGTCCCACGCACTGGAAGGAAGGCGCGCTCATCGGCGGCGTCACCGTGGGGCTCGGGTTGGGCCTCCTGGTGGACGCATTATGCCGGAACTCGGACACCGCGGGCGAGTGGGAGGCGCACTCCCCGGCGGGCTTTTACCTGGGTGGGCTAGCCGGCGGAGTAGTCGGCGCTTTGATTGGGAGTCTGTTCCCGAAGGTTGAAGACCCGTGACGCCATGCGCCGCTGGCCGCCGCCTACCCGGCGCATGCAGCCGAAAAGCGCGTCCGATCGAGGCTCAGTTGCAGGCGGAACTCCGATGGGGGTTCAATGGAACGTTGGATAGTGCGGGGCGGGCGAGTCGCTTGCAGCTGATGCGCAAGTCGTTAGCCAGCAGACAGGCTGCTCCATGCGCCCGTCGACTTCACGGGCCCTTCACGGCCGACAGCAATTGAATGGTCGTCGCCCTGTGTTGTCGTGGACGCGGCGCGCGGCGCACACCCTACAAGCGAGGTACGGCCCCTCGACTGGACGCACGGTCCGCACGAGGCGCGGTTAAGCTGACGAACCGAGCGGGACGTAGGCGCCGAACTAGAATAGATGGCCTGCACCGAACATGCACGACCGGAGCAGCGCGTAGCAACGAAGTTGAGGAAACAAGACGTTGTGCCAAACGATTGTGGAGGACGGTGCTTGCATGGAAATGGCATATCGAGAGCGGTGGGAGGCAGAGATTGCGGAGATGCGGCAGGTGCTCGCCGGCTTGGCGATGAAGGAGGAGTGTAAGTGGGGTAAGCCCACCTACACAGTGGATGGAAAGAACATCGTCATCATGCAGGGCTTCAAAGAGTACTTCGGGCTGGGCTTCTTTCAAGGCGCCCTGCTGAAGGACCCCAAGAAGGTGCTGGTGCAGCTCGGCCAGGTGCACGCAGCGCGCGTGATGAAGTTCACCAGCGTGAAGGACATCACGGCGAAGGCGGCGACCATCAAGGCCTACGTGCGCGAGGCCATCGCAGTCGAGAACGCTGGGCTGCGGATGAAGCGGAAGAGGACCTCAGATCTTCCGGTTCCCGAGGAGCTGAGCGAGCAGTTCCGAAGGGACCCGCGTTCCAAGCGCGCCTTCGAGGCGCTGACGCCAGGGCGGCAGAGGGGTTACCTGTACCACTTTGCCGCGGCCAAGCAGTCGGCGACGCGGTCGGCGCGCATCGAAAAGGCGATGCCCGCGATATTCGAAGGCAGGGGGTTCCTGGAAAGACGCTAAGTGGAGTGGACGTCCACCGTGCGCATCTGGATCAAGCTCTCTCCGGTTAGCCGCTATTCGCGTGCTGTATAACGAACGCCGCACCTGTCGGGCGATCTGAGGAGGTTGCGCCGGCGTCGCCGGCGCTTTGATTGGTCCGCCCGCCGGTGAGCTATGGCGTTAGACAGCGGCACCGTCATCCGGGATTTGTGTGGCCTCAAGCTCGGGACTAACCGGGGTCGGCGCGGAGCATTACGTCACCGCCGAGTTAGCGTTTCGATTCGGCCCCAGCGCTGGCCGCGCTGAGCGCCGCACTTCTCCTCTCCCTATTCGTCGGTATTGGGCGTCGTGGTGGCCGCGAGGCCGGACCGTTGTGCCTGCTGCCTAACCCGCGCATCCAGCCGACAAGCGCTTCCGTGCGACGCTCCAATGCCCGCCACCCGCCGGTGGCGAGCGGCGGAACGTAGGGTTGGTGCAGGACGGGCGAGTCGTTGCAGCTGATGCGCCAATCGTTAAGGCGTCAGGGCGGCGGGATGTGGAGATCTCTACAGATCCTGCGGGCAAGAAGATCATTGATGTCGCGATGACGAGGGATCGTCGACGTCTTGCGAGTTGCCGGAGTGATGTACACCGAGTGGTTGCCACGTCGCGGAACAGCATGCAGCCGTGCTGCTCTAAATGGCGGATCAGATCTACCCGCTTCACGCCGTCAGTCTGAGTGGCTCACGGATTACCTCGGCTCCGGCCAAGTCCTCTTCGGCCAGCGCCCGGTTGGTCTCGAGGGTCAACTCCACAGCCTCGCGTAGATTAGTGCGGGCCTCATCGAGAGTGGACCCCTGAGAGTTCGCGCCTGGAAGCTCTTCAACGAAGGCGACATGGCCCTCGGGGACCTTCCGAAAGACAGCAGTGAGTTCGAGCTTCATGCTGGGTTCCTCGGCCGTATAGACTGCAGACAATCTAGCGTCCGGTGAGCCTGACACCTAACAAGCGTATGCAGGCGACACGCGCCTCCGAGCTGGGTTCCGGTGGCCGCCACCCGCCGATGGCGGGCGGCGGAACGTAGGGTTGATGCATGCGCCAGCGAGTCGCTTGCAGCTGAGGCGCCAGCCGTTAGGTGGCAACGGGCGTTCTCCTGCAGTTACGCTTCAAGCAAACCTTACAGGAGGGGCCCATGCATCCTAACGATCCAGCCGAAGGGCCACTCACCGGGCAGGAGCCGATACCGAGTCCAAGCGAGAGCCCAGAGGGCAGCGTCGCCTCGTCACGGATTCATCTCGTCGTGGTGACGACTCGTGCGCTCGCGGGCGGGGAAGCCGCCTCGGGCGGCAGCAGCCTCCGCACGCGGTTCTGGCATCCACGCGACCGACAATGGAATGAAAACGACTTCGAGTCGCTGGAGCACGCCCGATGTCTCTTTGTGGACGAGAGCGGATGGGTGTTGCGTCAGGAGCAGGCGCTGGATGCCCCGTTGGCCCGGGAGTGGATCTTTGAAGCACACCGTATCGACTTCACGCGGTCGAGCAAGGAGCAAATCCTGCGCGACATGGGGATGACGCCAGATAGCGTCCATCGGTTGCTGGACCAGGTAGAGCCCAAGCACCCCGAGCCGTAGCCTGAGCCTTGCCACCTAAGCCGCGCATGTAGCCGACAAGCGCGTCCGAACGCGACCTGCTCGGGCGGGAAGTCTCAGTGAAAGCAATGGAACGTAGTGATTGCGCGGGCGGGAAGCCTGCCGTTTGCAGCTGATGCGCAGGTCGTTAGGCGACGCACCTGCATTCGGCAATGAAGAGGTCACGCTCAAGGGACGCGTCAAGAACAAGATGAGGCAAAGGGATCGCGATGCGCCACACCCCTGCCACCTGGATGGCTATTCTCCTGCCCTGGGCACTTGGCGGGTGTGGTGCCGGCTGGCACCGTCTTGATGATCTGACACCCCGGGCGTTGCCCGTTCGCGCGCAGGTTCAGCTCTGGATGGGGCACGAGACTCGAGTACTGCACGCGGTGACGCTCGGCACCGACTCCTTAACCGGAGTACCCTTCCACCGACCGCCGGACTGCGACAGCTGTCGTGTGGTGATTGCGCGGAGCACGGTGGACTCGGTGCGGCTCGGCAATCAGGAACGGGGTGGGCTGCGAAGCATCGGATTCGGTTATTTGGCACTTGGGGCTGCTGCGCTGCTGCTCTACCTCAGCGTGGGCACTGACTGAGCGACCTTGTCTGGCGCCGCCTAATCCGCGCATGCAGCCGACTGAAGTTGCCCCAGAAAAGTGGACACGCGGTTAAGTGGCATCGAGAGCAGAGTGGGCTTCGTGCTCGCCGGGCGAGAGATAGTCGTTCTGGTTTGCGGCTCGCGGCGTGGGGGGGCGGGGCCTCCTGACCGACAACGGCAGTGCCTATCGCGGACTCCACTTTGGCGTCCTATGCGGCCGACCGGGCCTGCGACACTACTGGACCCGGCCCTACCGGCCGCAGACCAACGGTAAGGCCGAACGCTTCATTCGCACCTGTCTCGGGGAATGGGCCTACGCCCGCTCGTACCCGACGGCCCTCGCGCGGGCGAGCGCCCTGCCGGATTTCCTGCGATACTGCAACCCGGACCGGTTCCACATGGGCATCAACGGGCTCACTCCCATGCCACGACTCGCAGCGCATCGGTGAACAACGTCTTCATCAACTACAGTTGGGCCGCACGATGAGCCTCGAGAGGGGTACAGCTGCCCACCACCCTTGAAACCGCGCGTCTGCGTCTTCGTCCGTTTCGGGCCGAAGATTTCGACCCGTATGCCGCCCTATGCGCGGATTCCGAAGTAATGCGCTACGTGGGCGATCGCGGTGTGCTGAGTCGCGAGGATGCCTGGCGGCAGTTGGCGATGCTGGTAGGTCACTGGAAGCTCCGCGGCTTCGGGATGTGGGCGGTCGAGGAACGCGAGACCGGTGCCTTCGTCGGCCGGGTGGGCTTACACTATCCTGAGGGTTGGCCCGACCGCGAAATCGCGTGGGCCCTGGCTCGGTCGTTTTGGGGGCGGGGTTATGCCGCCGAAGCCGCGCGGGCGGCATTGGCTGAAGCGTTCGACCGACTGGGCTGGCCTCGCGCCATCAGTCTTATCGATCCACAGAATACACGCTCGGTGCGACTGGCCGAACGCCTGGGCGAGCGGTTTGAAGGCGAGACGACTGTGCGCCGGCACCGGGTCGCCGTGTATGCGATTGAGAAATCCGCGTGGCGTGCAGCCTAGCCCGCGCATGCAGCCGATAGCGTGTCCGAGTTCGGGTTCCGATGCTCGCCACCCCACCATCGGCGGGCGGCGGAACGTCGGGTAGCGCATGAGCGAGCGGGTCGCTTGCAGCTGATGCGCGGTCGTTAGGCAGCGCGGGGTCGTCCCTCAATCATTTCTCGGGCGCGGAGGTCCACGATGGCAGATAAGGTCGTCGCAGAGCGGCCGCGTTGGAGCATCGCACCCTATTTTGTAGTGGACGACGTCGTCACCACCGCCAACTATTACCGTGACAAACTCGGCTTCCGCTACGAGCGCTTCTGGAATGAGCCTCCCTCCTTCTGCATGGTACGACGCAACGGCGTCGTCATCATGTTGGCCCAGCTCGAACAGTCAGGAGTCATGCGGCCCAACCGCCTCGTCGATCCTGAGGGTGGAGCCTGGGACGCGTACATCTGGATCGACAATGCGGACGCGCTGAATGCGGAGTATAGGTCCAAGGGCGTCAAGATTACGCGTGACATCTGTGATCAGCCTTACGGGTGCCGTGATTTCGATATCGAGGATTGCAACGGCTATCGACTGTGCTTTGGGCACGACACCGAAAGGTGAAGCTTCTCCACCGCGCTGGCTACCCCGCGCATGCAGCCGACAACCGCCACCGGGCGGAGGTCGGTCAGCCGTCACCGCCGCTGGCGGGCGGCGGAACGTAGGTCAGTGCAAGGTGGACGAGTCGCGTGCAGCTGATGCGCCGGTGTTAGGCACACGGCACTGATTCCACGAGGAGTTCGCGATGACGACCCTGCGGCCCCCGTTTGCCTATTCGATCGCCGCCCTCGTCGGTGCGGTGGGTTGGCTCGGGATCAGTCAGCTCACCCATCGCCGCGAGGCATGGGACAGCGATTTGTACTTCTCCTGGTTTCTGCCTTCGGTGGCCCTCGTGATTGCCGGGCTCGCCTTCTTTGCCCCGGAGCGCGCTTGGCGCTGGGCGTTCATGCCGTTCGGGGCGCAAGCGCTGGCGGCCACGGTCCAGAATCCCGGTGCCAACCTGCTGCCGCTCGGCTTGATCGTGTTCGCTCTTTATGGTGCGCTCTGCCTGATCCCGGCCAAGCTCGGGGTGGCCCTACGTCGACGACTGGAGCCACCCCGGCGGCCCTCTCAAGAAGGCCACTGATCGTCACACGGACTCTCGTGACCATAGAGGGGCACCGTGCCATCCGCGATCCTGCCGTTCGCAATACAAGGCGATACCCTACGCACGGTATCGGCCCTAACCAATGATGGACACGAAGTCGTGGTACTGGTGCGGCGGTAGGTCAACCTCGAAAGCCGGTGCCGCCTGACCCGCGCAGGCAGCCGACAAGCGCGTCTGGCCGGAGGCCAGTCAACCGCCACCCGCCGCTGGCGGGCGGCGGAACGTAGGTCAGTGCAGGGCGAGCGAGGCGATGCAGCTGATGCGCCGGTCGTGAGGCAGACCGAAAGGCCCCCGGAGGATCCCTGACCGCAGCTGAACGAGCACCCCTGCGCTCTCCCGGGCTATGGGTGGGGGTCGCCGCCGTCACAGGCTTGGCAAGTTCAGGCCTCTTTTCGGGCGCGCTTCACTGGTCCCGAAATCGCTTCATCGTCGGTTACCTGTGCGTCGTGACCGTCTTCCTGCTCGCGTACGCACGGCTAACCGACCTCAAGGCCGGAGACCAGGTTCGGCGGCGGTGGCGGGCTGGGCTGCTGGGTGGGGTGCTCTTCGGCGCACTGTTGGTGCGTAGCGTGCTCCGGCAACCAAGCTCACCGCCACCCAGCGGGGGCTCGCTGGCGAGCGCGCTCCTCTGGCAAGGGCTGGTGTATGGGAGCCTCGACGCGCTCCTGCTCACCATCGTGCCGGTCCTGAGTGTCTATGGTACACGTCCCCCGGCGGGCCTACGGCGCCCGGTCGACCGATTCCGCTGGGGGCTCGCGGGGCTGAGCGCCAGCCTCTTCGTGACCGCGGCGTATCACTGGGGTTTCGCGGAGTTTCAGAGCACGGCGCTCCTGCAGCCGCTGATCGGCAACGGCCTGATTACGCTGGCGTATCTTCTGACCGGTAGCCCGATCGCTCCGCTGGTCGCACATGTACTGATGCACGGCGCCGCCGTTCTGCACGGAGCGGGGACCACCTCGCAGTTGCCACCGCATTACTGAACTCTGGCGCTCGCAGCCGACGAGCGCGGCTGGGCCGAGCAGTCGCGACCAAGCCTCCAGGGATCGCCCAATGGAACATAGGATGGTGCATGAGCGAGCGAGTCGCGTGCAGCCGATGCGCAGGTTAGGGGGCAGTCCCCGTCATATCGGTCCCCGTGGGCGTTTCGACGAGAATAGAGACTACCAGCGCGGCGAGGCCGAGGAGCTGCAGCACGAAGCCGGTAGCGTGCCCGTATTCCCATCGATTCCGCAGGAGCTGCCAAAGAGCGGGCACCGAGTCGGAGTGAGTCTCGACTGCGGCCGCGATCCGAGCGTTGACGGGGGCGACGAGGACGAGCCAACTCACGAAGGCGGCCAACAGGGCCGCGAACCCACTGACGGTCCAGGGAAACGTCGTTCCCCGATGCCGGACGAGCAGGCTGAGCATCCCTGCCGCGAGGATGGACGTGACCGTATACGCGCCGCCGACGATGGCGAAGTACCGGTAGAGGGTGGTATTCACGGCCGCGTAGAGGGTCGGGGCGTAGTCTAGCTTCTGAGGCAGTTCCAGGAGATGGGCAGAGGTCATGGTAAGGGCGAGGGCCCCAAGCATCAGGGTCACGAAGCGGAGCGATCGCAGCAGCATGAGGGAACTCCCAGGGGCGATGTGAGCGTGAGCAACAACTCGTAGTGTCGGACGGGGCAGAGTAAGCTGCGGTGAGCTGGTTCACATTTGGCGGTGCTGAGGCACTGCACTGCCGCCTAGCCAGCGCATGCAGCCGACATGCGCGTCCGAGCTGAGTTCTGGTGTCCGCCACCCGCCGCTGGCGGACGGCGGAACGTAAGTCAGTGCAGGGCGGGCGAGGCGCTTGCAGCTGAAGCGCCAGTCGTTAGACAGCGCGTTCCCTTCTTGCTCGCCCGTGCTGACGGAGTGACCTTGCCTCATGGCGCGAAGCGTCCTCGTGATTCATGGTTCGGGAGAGCCCCGGCGGCGGCGAGGCAAAGTGTATTGGGAGCCGCTGCTCGGGAATGCTCTGGGGCGGGGGTATCGGGTCCTGGCCCCCCGCATGCCCCGCCCAGGGCACCCACAGTACTGGACCTGGGCTCGCCGTATCGATGAACTCATCCGAAGTACTCGCGGACCTATTCTGGTGGGCCACTCCTTCGGAGCTTCCGTTCTTCTCAAGTATCTCGCAGAGACCGTGTACCGCCCTGCTCTGGCGGGCCTATTTCTGGTCGCCACTCCATTCTGGGGACCGGACCTCCCGGAGTTTGCGCTACCGCCCGACTTTGGGGCACGCCTGCGTGACGTATCGCCGATCTGTCTGTACCACAGCAGGGACGATACCGAGATCCCGATCGACCACCTGGAGCGCTATCGGCGGGTTCTCCCTCACGCCACTGTGCGGGTTCTGGACGATCGCGGCCACGAGTTCAATCAGGCGCAATTCCCGGAGCTTGTGGCGGATATTCGCGGCCTGGCGCGGCGGCGCGCGGTCTAATCCCCGCATACAGCCGACAGGCGCATCCGAGTGCGGCTCTATTCGGGCGGCAGATTCCGATCAACGAAAAAGAACGTCGTGATAGTGCGGGCGGGAGGCTTACCGCTTGGGGCTGATGCGCCGGTCGTTAGGCCACGTGCGGGGAGATCAGGGGAAGATCGAGCACCAACTTCAAGCGGGCATCAAAGGAAAGGCCTCGGGATTGCGCCCGAGGCCCGAGGCCCGAGTCTCGTTTCGTGATTCCTCTAGCGACCTGGGGAACCCGCAGTTGCTGCCTGTGGAACGCCTGAGGGGCGCGCGAACCCTTCCCGGTTCTCAACTGGGAAGTACTCGTTGCGACTGATGCGCCCGATGAGGGGCTCCAGCAGACTGCGTAGCTCGTCGACTGAAGCGGCTTCCCAAATGCATACGGCCCGGGTCCCGTCGGGAGTTGGAAAGGTGTGGTGGAGCTTGATCTGGGGTGAGATCGTGTTGGGGTCAGCCGCATTCCAAAACGGGGCTGGCTCGGAGATCGAGTGCTGGACCAAGATGTACATGGGCAGCTCCGAGTGCGAGAAACGGACAATTGTTGGCGATTGTTCCTAGATGCGGTCGTTTCTGAAGGTTGTCAAGCCGTGCCGCTATGGAAAATTGCTGTGAGTGGCCGCCTGACCAGTGCACGCAGCCGAGAAGCGCGTCCGCGCGACGGCCGCTCGGTCGACAGGTTCCGATGAGAGCAGTGGAACGAACCGATTGTGCAGGCGGACGCGTGTCGCTTGCAACTGATGCGGAGGTCGTTAGGCCGCTCCCGCAACGAGGCAACGAGCAACGAGGTGTCAAACGATGCCCACTTCCGAACTCCTCATCACCGCGGAGCCGACGCCGGATCAGGTCCAGTATCTGGAGGACCGAATCTATGAGTTCAACTCGGGTGCGACAGGCATCACAGACGGCGAGTGGTTGGCGATCTTCGTGAAGGACGAGAAAGGTCGAATCGTTGCCGGGATCTGCGGGAACACGTGGGGCGGGTGCCTGGAGCTCCGCCAGTTCTGGGTCGAAGAGGCGCGGCGAAAACAGGGGCTGGGGACAAGACTGCTTGGGGCAGCAGAGCAAGAGGCTCGCCAGCGGGGCTGCCGGCAAATTCTTCTCATGACGTTCACGTTCCAGGCCCCGGAGTTTTATGCCAGGCACGGGTTTGAGGTCATCGCTGTGGTGGATGATCATCCGCGCGGCCACAAGAACTTGCTGATGCGCAAGCGTCTTGGGGAACACAGCCAATGACGCAGTGGGCCGGACTGCTGCTCGCCTTCGATCGCCGCGCCTTCTTCTCCCGCTCCACCGGCAACGGTTTCCGCACCCCATCGACCTCCCACTCGCCAGGAGCGCCGTACCCTTCTCCCGAGGCGCTCGCTGGGCGCGGTCGCCACGGCGGGGGGAGGCCCGGCGCCGGCGGCCTGGCTCCGCGGCCGTCGGTCTACACGCAGGTTTCCCCTCTTGCGACTCTCCGGGTACGTTACGGTCACCCTTGGACAGGATTGCGTCGTGGACCCACAGCTCAGCGGCTTCGCTCTCGGGTTGCTGTTTGGAGCGGCTAAGATCGGGGCAATCGGCACCATCGGCTTCGCGATCGCGTGGTGGCGTACGCGCCGCAAGCTTCAGCGCCTCGAAGGAGCCCTACCCGATCCGGGAGTCTTGGAGGAACGCCTCGCAAACCTTGAGCAGAACTCCGACTACATCGGGGCGAAACTGGCAGAACTCGGGGAGACCCAGACCCGGCTGCTCCAGCAGCTCGGCTCGCCACCCCGTCTTCCCGAGCCCTCACGGCGGGAAGGCGAGGACACGCGCCCTCCGATCACGCCGCATTGACGCCGCGGTAGCCCCGGCAGCGCATGCAGCCGGCAAGCGGGTGCGCGCTGGGGCGCCAGTGCCCGCCACCCACCGAGAGTTGTAACCCATGATTTGCCGATCCTCGCCTTGGCGAACGCTCCTCCATCTGACTGTGGCCGGATGCTGCCCCGCCATCCTCTTCGGCCAGACGCCGGCACGCAGGGGAGATTCGGTCTCCACCTTCGGAAGGCCTGCGGTACTAGCGCGAGACCAGGGAGAGGCCCGGATGCTCCAAGGCCGGAAACCGATTTGGATCAACGTCGATCCCCAAACTCTGGGCTCTCGGGCCTTCACCGTGGGCATGGAGGATATTCCCCCGAACGATTCGATTGGCGTCCATAAGCACCTCCAGGAAGACGAGGTGTCGTTCGTCCACCGGGGCCGAGTGCAGGTCACTCTCGGCGACTCGAACTACCCCGCCGAAGCCGGGGGGCTGGTCTTCCTCCCCCGCGGGACGTGGATCGGCTTTCATACCCTCGGCTCTGATACCGCCACGATCGCATTCCTGTTCAATACGCCTGGGTTCGAAAAGTGCCTGCGCTTCCTGTCGTCCCCGGTGGGCGCGGTGTTTGTCCCGCGCCCTCCGGCGGAGGTGAGGGCAGCTCGGAAGGACTGCCACCAGGTGACGCGGGCCTCAACGGCGCACTAGGCGTCCAAGCGTGCAGGCAACGCCTAACAAGCGGATGCGGCTGACAAGTGCGCCTGCGCAAGGCTCGGTTGCAGCCCGAACTCCGATGGCGATTCGTGGAACGTAGGGTAGTGCAGGTGGGCGAGTCGCTTGCAGCTGATGCACCGCTCGTTAGGCTGTCCGCGTCCGGCTCCGAATAACAGCTTGCTATCCGGAGTTTCCATGAGGCTACTTGACTTCATCACCGTCGCCCCGCGCGAGGTCGCTCCAGGCTACCTCGGCCGCTATCTCCACTCGGATCATATTACGCAAGGCCGAGTCGACATCGCTTCCGGCGCCGTCATACCCGATCACTCCCATCCGCACGAGCAGTGGACCTTGCTGCTTAGCGGCTCCTTCGAGCTTACGATCTCCGGTGTCGCACACGTCCTGCGGCCGGGCCAGATGCTTTATATCGCACCACATGAGCGCCATTCTGCGCGCGCCCTTACCGCCAGCGTCGTCCTCGATGTGTTCTATCCGTGTCGCGACGATTACCGCTGATGGATGTGCAGTGCATGCCGGTCGGCTCCTAAGGCCCGTACGACGCAGCAGCCAACCCGCCATGCAGCCGACAAGCGCCCGACGGAGGTCTCTTCGGGCGGCAAGTCCCATTTCGGAGCCTTTCTCCGGTACTTCTATGCACCAGGCCTTCGCTCTGTGCCGTACTGGTGGGCATACGTCCTGCTCTACCCTGTGGGAGCGGTGCTCGTCGTGTGGCGAGGCTGGTTGGGCCCCCTTGGAGCGGCGGCGGCCGTCTGCCTTGCCCGCGCTGTACTTCCTGGCGCTGGGCGTGCTGGAGTCCAATTGGACGACCAGCCGCACGGCCATCCTAGGGATCGGGATCACCTTTGTCGTCGCGGTGGCTGGTGCACGCTGGACGGCACGCCGCCATCATCGCGCCCACTCTGCGGCCTGACGAGCAATGCATCTGACAGGCCGGACTGGTCCCGTCCCGCCCTACCGCGCGAGCACGATCGCCTGCAACCAGTGCGCAGGTCGTTAGGCAGCGCTCGTCCAGGAATCGCGGAAGAGGCACCCGTGCAGATTGTCCCCAAGGAAGCTAGGATTTCCGTTCATGGAACCGAATTCCCACGAGGCCCTCCTTCGGCGGCGGGAGGCAGCAATGCTGACGTGGCGCGGTCCTGCACTGATGCTGTTTGCGCGCGCAGCGTGTGCCGTAGGAGCGCAGGCCGTTGTCGCAGCCGTCTTCGCCCTCCGAGGATCGCCGACCCCATGGCATGCCGCTGAGCCATGGCTGCCGGTGTACGGGACATTGATCGACGCCGGATGCCTGGCGCTACTGTGGCGGCTCACGCGCCGCGAGGGCATCCGACTGTTCGATCTTGTCGGCTTCGAGCGGACGCATCTCGTCCGCGATACGCTGCTCGGCTTCGCCCTCATCCCTGCCAGCCTCGTATTCATTCTTGGTGGCATCTATGGGGTCGGTTGGCTCTTGTATGGAACGCTCACGCCGCCGTACCTCTTCGGGACCCTGCCATTGCCGGCCGCTCTCTATGGCGTGCTGGTGTTCCCGTTCATCTGGGGGCTGACCGAGCAGATGACCTATAACGGCTATCTGTTACCCCGCTTCCAGGTTCTTTGTCGGAGTACGAGCCTGGCGATCGTATTCGTATCGTTTGCCTGGTCGCTGCAGCATTCCTTCATGCCGTTGACCTTTGATCCGAAGTTCATGGCTTTTCGCCTCGTGTCGGCGGTGCCAAACTCGGTCTTCCAGACGCTCTTGTATCTGCGACTTCGCCGGTTGGTTCCGCTCGCGATTGCGCACGCCCTGATGGATGGTGCGAGTGTGCTGATCGGGGTGCTTCTTCCGTTGGTGAGGGCATGATGAGACCGTTGCCACGGCGTGCGTGGCGACGAGCGGAGGGCTGTCTCGGCGACGTTGGGAGCCATGGAAGACACTGAAGCGGAGCGACCACGTCGCGGCACCACTGCTCCGACGGCCCATTTGGCTTTCGAACCCAGCCTGCAACGCTTAGTGTCTGAACAATCTCACAGGAGGGGCAGATGCCGAAGTACCTGCTGGAAGCGTCCTATACCGCCGAGGGCACCAAGGGGCTGGCCAAGGAAGGTCTCCAGCCGACGGAAGATGGTGACGGAAATGGTCAAGGGAATGAACGGGACGCTCGAGGCCTTCTATTACGCGTTCGGGACGACCGATGTGTTCTTGATCGTCGATGTGCCGGACGCCGTGACCGCAGCGGCTCTCAGTCTGGCCGTCAACCAGAGTGGGGCGGTACATCTCAGGACTCACGTCCTGATGAGTCCGGAAGAGATGGATCAGGCCGCGAAGAAGTCCGTGAGCTATCGTCCCCCCGGCAAGTGAGCGAGTCAAGTTACCCTTCGTTGTGGGACCGGCCACGTCAGACAGCACGCGAGGCCATCGAGACCTACCGAGCAGATGCCGGGACAAGCCCGAGTGACACTGGCCGCCCTGCAACGCCTGGCGCTCGCCTTTCCTGGTCTTGAGGAGGGCCTATCCTACGGCGCGCGCGGCTTCCGGGCCCGCGGCAAGTTGCTCGCGCGCATGTAGGAGGATGGCGAGACCGTGCGCCTCGGATGTTCACCTGGAGTCTGCCAATGCCCACACATACGAATCTTTCGGGATTGACCATTTGGAAGGGCTGATTGGCGCCTGGACGTTCGAGATCACACTCGTCGGGCAAGCCGTCATGCGTGGTCGAGCGGAGTTTGCGTGGCTGGAGCGTGGCGCCTTTCTCGTCCAGCATGCTACCGCAGACCTGCCGCTCCCACCACCCCGCCGGTGTGACGGACGAATTCGCCATTTCCGCTCGTGACCGTGATCGGAGTGGATGACGCGAGTGGTGCGTTGTTGCGGGTGATCAGCCGGTCGGCAGGCGGCCAGCCCGACCGTCACCGTTCGTTGGGACGTGGAGGTCGAGTCTTGGTGCCGAGGAGCTCGGCGACCTGCTCATGGCCCTTATCCCGGGCCGTCTCCGCCGGTCGGCGCCCGACGTTGTTTGCAGCCTCGGGATCCGCTCCCGCGGTCAGAAGCGCTTGGACGGCCTCCAGCGAACCAGCCTCGGCGGCATGGTGGAGCGCGGTGAAACCCGTGCGATTGCGCGCTTCAAGAGCAGCCCCACGAGCAAGCAAGAACTGAATGGCCGGGACTCGGTTGTACCAGGCCGCCCAGTTGAGCGCTCGCCGCCCATTGGGATTGCGGCGGGTGTCCAGCGAATCGATGAGCGCCCCCTGCTGGATGGCCACGGCCATGCCGGCGGTGTCACCTTGCATCGCGCCGTCCCAGAAGGCTGCCTGGGGATCGGTAACCTGGGCGTGGGTAGTCAGGGGGAAGAGTCCGGCGGCGGCGGCGACGACTAAGGCGATCACCGAAGAACGCATTGGTATCTCCTGGCGGCAGGGTGGGTAAGCGATGAGACACCGCTGGTACCGGCAGGGTTGCATTCAGGCAGCCGATGGCTCGGAAGAGGGAACGTGATGGGCATGTTACTCGACACCTATCTACCCTTAGGGGCTATTGTATTCGAGGCGCGACCTGTGATCACGGTCGAGGAAGCCGTCCGCGGTGAACTCGAGGTGATTGCCTGGCGAGATGGATTAAAGCGCAGCTGATGTGCCGGTCGTCAGCGCGACGCACCCCGGCGACCGTCGTACATTGAAAGGATGGTACCGCGCCTCTGGACTGTCGGCCACTCCACCCAGTCGTTGGACCAGTTTCTGGGATTGCTGGCAGCTCACGACATCGAGGTGGTTGCCGATGTGCGCCGATATCCCGGCAGCCGCCGATGGCCACACTTCGCGCGCGAAGCCCTCGCCGAAAGCCTCGCGAGTCGTGGGCTCGGCTACGACTGGTTTCCGGAACTCGGCGGGCGGCGTCCACCCCGTGCCGACTCAGCCAACACGGCATGGCGCAGCGCGGCCTTCCGGGGCTACGCGGATTACATGGCAACCGAACCTTTTGCTGAGGGCTTGGCGCGACTCGCAGACCTGGGTTGTGGCCTTCGGACCGCCATCATGTGCGCGGAGGCCCTCTGGTGGCGGTGTCACCGTGCGCTAATCGCGGACGGGCTACGCTGGGCGGGCTTCGACGTCTACCACATCCTGGGGCTCGGCGCGTCCGTCCTTCATCCCTACACGTCGGCGGCGCGGATCGCGGAAGGCCTGCTCACTTACGCGGCTCCCGGCGCTGCATAGGCCCTGCCTCCAGGCGGCGAGCGCGTTGCCCAAGATAGCCGCGCCCTATTGAGGCGGATCATGAGTATTGACGCAAACGACATTCTTGGCGCAATTGCCATTGGTGTTGGCGCAACTCTGATGATGGACCTGTGGAATCTGTTTCTGAAGCGCACGTTCAGCGTCCCATCGCTCAGTTACTGCTTGCTGGGACGCTGGTTTCGCCACATGCCGGGGGGCAGTCTCATGTATGCGAATATCACCGCGGCGCCGCAGAAATCCTTCGAGTGCACGATCGGCTGGATTGCCCACTACACCATTGGTGTCGTGTTCGCGCTTGCGTTCGTCGTGCTCACATCAGGTGACTGGCTAGTGCGACCAACCGTGCTGCCTGCGCTGCTCTACGGCATTGGCACCGTAGTGTTCCCATTCTTCATCCTGCAGCCGTCGCTCGGCCTCGGCATTGCCGCATCAAGAACACCCAATCCAACGCAGGCCAGGCTGAAGAGCCTGGTGACACATATCGTATTCGGAGTTGGGCTGTATGTATGCGCGCTTGGTGTGAGCTACGTGCTGCGGGTTGATGCCTCATAGCCGTATGCTGCCCATGCGCTCGATAACCTGGCCTCCATTCCCGACAGGATGCCGATAGCAGTCGGCCGGGTGGAACCGCGCTCGACCCGCGTAGTCATGGCTACCGGCTGGCGGGATGCGGCGGCGCTCTGGAAGCTCGCTTGAGACGCCGTGGTCAGGAACGAGTCTGAGGTGATCATGCACGAGTGGCAACCATGGCTTGAGACATGGAATCGCGAGCTTCTCGCGCGGTTCGATCCGGCGGAGCACAACGCCTTCATTGATCCCCAGGTCACACCGGCAGTTCTCGCGTCCGGCTGGCTGGGGTTTCCGGGCGTGAGCGACGGGCAACTCGCTGAACTCGAGGCGCGGCTGGGCACGACCCTCCCGCCGTCGTATCGCTCCTTTCTCCGCATCTCCAACGGTTTTCTGCAACCAGGCATCATCGTGCCTCGGCTTCTTCCGGCCGAGGAAGTGGCTTGGCTGCGAGACGTCGACCCAGACACCATCAACGTTTGGACAGAGATGGCATGGAGCACGGGTGGTGAGGTCGAACCCGATGGTTTTGAACAATATCTTGCGACCGCGCTACGGGTTAGCGCTCGGGAGACCGTCGGGACGGCGATGTACCTGCTCAATCCACGGCTCGCGAGCGCGGACGGCGAGTGGGAGGCGTTCTTCTTTGCGCATTGGGTGCCTGGCGTCCGACGGTTCCCCTCCTTTTGGGCGTTGATGCAGGCGGAACTCGCGGACCTGCTCGCTCCCCCTCTGCCTCCGCCACCGAGCCGGCTGCAGACCTTCGTGGACGCCGTGCGGTGGATCTTCCGGCGGCCCCCTGCATGAGGCCGCGCCGATGCTTGCGGTTGAATCGCACAGGGCTCAGCCACCCCTTTAGCGAAAGGTCGGGCCATGTGATTCCTGACCTTCGGGATACGATCCTCAACACCTGGCGGACCAGCAATCGGGTCACGGTCTGCCTTGTCGAGCACCTCCCGCCGAAGCTGTGGGCGTCTGCTGTGCCTGGGGGCGCCCAACCGTACGATTCGCATGATCGCGGGCCATATGCACAATGCCCGGTGCATGTGGATCAAGACCTTGGGCCAGGAGCTGGGGGTCCCGGTGCCTCGCAGGGTCGACCGACGGCGGGTCGGGCGTCGCGAACTGGTGCCGGTCCTGCAGCGGAGTAGTCAGGGCATGCTCCGGCTACTCACGCTCGGCTATGAAGCGGGTGGTAGGGTCCCGAGGGCTTCGACGTACACTCGACATGAATGCCCCACGGACACTCTTTACCGGAGCACCGTATGAGTTGGTACTTGGTCGCAGCGATCGCCATCGTCGTGCTTCTTGCCATTGTCAGTCGCCGTGGCGAGCGCCCCGGCTCCAGGCCGGCCCGCTCGGGATCCGCCCCACCGTCAGCGGAGCGGATCGACGAGTTCCTTCGGGCTGGACAGAAGATTGAAGCGATCAAGGAGTATCGAGCGTTGCACGGGGGGGAGCTCAAGGCTGCAAAGGATGCGGTAGAAGCTCGGGGGCGCGAGCTTGGCCGGTAGCTCACGGCGTCGGACAGCCAACTCGCTCCCGGTCCCTGGCTGCCACGACAGCAGGTGCAAGTCCGCCGGTGAGGAATACGGAGCGAACGACCGCTACCCCACCAAGGCTATGTGCCCCCGGGGCGCGGCCTGGACCGCCACGCAGCCAACAAGAGCGACCGGGTCAGGGCCGCTGAGCCGGCGAGATCCGATGCTGAACAGGTGGCCCAGCCCCGGCTGGATGCGGTGCGAACGGCGGGCACTGGCGCCGGCCTGTCCCTCTAGAGCGAAACCGGGACACATGTTTGGTGCGGGCGCAGGCAGAACCAAACAGCGGTGCGCATCTCGTCAGGTGGACGCCAGGAGATCAAAACTGTTGTCTGGATGCCTCGGCGGCGTGACGGGAGTCGCGAGTGGCGTCACCAGTTCGGTGCGGAGCCCAAGGTGGCTAGCTCCCGTCCCCTTCCGCCGGCGAGGGCACCAGGCAGATTAGGCAGGTGAGTCTCCGCACGTCATCCCCACGAACGTACGACGGCCAGCGAGCTCCGCGAGCGGAGGACCCGTGCTGAAACAATCCAGGCCCGGCGTGCGGCAGTGGTACACGACGGTGCCGGGTGTCCGTAGGTGACCGCCCAGGCCGGCAACATCTCCGCGGGGGCCGTCTCCCGGCGCATGGCGACCGCGTTGCCAGTGCCGGGTTTCAGCATGGTCAAGCTGTCCGTGGACCTCTTCCTGGTGCCGATGGTCGTCTGGGACCTCGCCTCCCGGCGCCGGGTGCACCCGGTCACGTTGTGGGGCGGATTGGCGCTGATCTTCTCTCAGCCCCTCCGGTTCATGCTGTCCGGGACCCACGCGTGGCTCGGCTTCGCCGGCTGGGCCGTCAATCTGCTCCCCCACTGAGCCGGGCGCGAAGGTCTCTGTGTGCTGGGGAACATCGATCGTGAACAAGCCGTGAGGCGCTGGCTCGCCTCGAGGTCTTCATTGTCGACGGCCATCGCCTCCGCTTATCTCCTGGCGCTTCTCACCGCGATCGCCTGTTCCGGTCGGACTCCAGGGCCCGAAGCTTCGGATCGCGCCACCCTCCAGGCCGGAGTCGACAGTGCGTCCGACAGACTCTTGACGGCGCTGCGGACCAACGACTCGGACTCTCTCATGGTCCTGATGGCGAACGACGTTGTGCTGATGCCGCCGAACGAAGCCGTCCTTCAAGGGCAAAGCGGCCGTGCGCGCGTGGTATGACCAATTGCTGACCCAGCTGCGCACCTCCAGCCTGACGATCACCGATCGCGAGGTGCTCATTGGGAGGCGAATGGGCGACGGAACTCGCTGGCTTTGAATGGACTCTGGCGCCGGTCGCCGGCGGCCCAGCCATCATCGATCGGGGCAGCTACGTGCAGGTGTGGCGCCGTGCCTCGGATGGACGGTGGCTTTTCAGCCGCGAATTATGGAACAGCACGACTCCCCCGGCGACCCAGTCGAAGCGGCGGTGACGTTCAGACTTTTCTTGGAACGGGACTGATGGTGGATTCGGGGTCAATGGCATTCTCGGAGGCGGCCCATGCGTGAACGCACAACCATTCGTACCGGCGGTGTCGCCCTGATCGCCGGCGCGGCGGCCTTTCTTGGCGTCTTTGCGTTTCTCGCCGCACGGTTTGACTACCCGGCCGTCCTCGACGGTAGTGCGGCGGAAGTGCTGCCGAAACTGCTCGCCACAGGTGCCACCGGCCGTGCGGTATGGGCCGTCTACGGCTTCTTACCGATCGTCTGGATCCCAGCGGGCGTCGCGGCATTCCACGCCCTCCGGACGGTGCGCGAAGGGGGCGTACGCACCGGCATGCTCTTCGCCCTGATCGCCTCCCTCAGCATGATGCTCGGTCTCCTGCGCTGGCCTAGCATTCATTGGAGCCTGGCGGAGGCCTATGCCCGTGCCGGTGGGTCCGAGCGGACGGGGCTCGGCGCCGTATTCACCGGCCTCAACAGCTATCTCGGCAACTACATCGGCGAGTTCCTCGGAGAGTTCAGCGTCAGCCTGTTCTTCCTGCTCTCGGCGCTGGCCATGCTCGAGCAGGACGCCGGCTTTCCCCGCTGGATGGGATATCTCGGCGTCGGCACGGCCGTAGCAGGGCTGGTCGGCATGTTCCGCAACGTCACGGATATGGTTGCCCCGATCGCTTCCATGAACAACTATCTCCTGCCTCTATGGATGATCGTCTTTGGATGCGGGCTTCTGCGATTCCGGCCGGTAAGCGCAAGAGGGACCGGGACCCAGAGCGCTTGATGCCACGGTTCCTGTTGCCCCTTCTCTTCGCCCTGACAATCCCACTGGCGTCAGGGCAATGCCAGGCCCCTCGACGGTACGTCATCTATCTCCATGGCCGCATCGTCGAGGAAGGGGGCCGCCGGCCAACAAGTTCCACCTTTGGCACGTACGAGTACGACGCGATCCTCGACAGCCTGCGGCGTGCCGGCTTTACCGTGTTGAGTGACCAGCGCTCCCCAGGAATCGGTGCTGACTCATTCGCGACCCACGTCGTTCAGCAGGTCGACAGCCTTCTGCGGCTCGGCGTACCCGCACGAACCATCACCGTCATCGGCTTCTCCAAGGGCGGAGCCATCGCGATCCTCGCATCCTCCCGCCTGCAGAACCGGGCGATCTCTTTCGTGTTCATGGGAGCGTGCGGCTCCTGGGCCTTTGAGCGCCCCGACATTCGCGTGACTGGACGCCTCTTATCGCTGTATGAGACCAGTGACTCGCTGGGCATTTCCTGTGCTCCACTGTTCGCGCGCAAGGGCGCGGGATCTCAAGTCCGGGAGATCCCGCTGAGCCTGGGCCTCGGTCATGGTACTTTCTTCCAGCCCCGATCGGCATGGCTCACCCCTGCGATCATGTGGGCACGGGGGCAGACGGCCCCAGTTTCCGCTCCGACCCCGATCGACTGGTCGCAGGAGGACTCGTCGCGGATCGCCTTTCTCATGGCTCACGGTCGAGAGTATGCCAGCCTGCCGGTCATCGTGTTGGCGCCCGTCGACTCGCTTGATCCCGTATGGCTCGCGCGCTTCACGGATTCCCTCGCGGGTGGAGTCCGGGGCCTCAAGTCACTGATCGGAGGCCCATACAGGTGGCAGCGCATCGGGTCACGTCCCATCCGCTTCTACTTCAGTCCGGATCGTTTCGTATCTCACGCCGACGGGCGCGGAGGGGTCTTCATCTCCCTCAATCGCGTCCGGCAACGGGACGCGCCGTTTCTCCACGAAGCGGCCCATGAGCTCCTGGTTCCTCCTCCGCCATTCTATCCCTTCGAGTATCCGGATTCTCTCGCCGAAGAGCGGGCCGCGGCCGGGTTTCCCTTCTGGCTGAGCGAGGGCCTGCCCGACTATCTCGCCCAGACGACGGCGACGGCGACCGGCTTCCCCGAGGGCGATGTATTCGCCATCGGAGGACTGGCCAAGGTCGACAGCGTCTGTGTCGCCCGGCTCGCCACCAGTAGCAGACAGGCCGAGATCCGCGCCAGGGTCGGTCGTCCAGGTCGGCTGGAGGCGCTATTCACTTCCGACCGCGCCGAGGTGGCCCCGGCGTATTACGCCTGCAGCCAGTCCTTCACCAAGCACGTGGTGGCGCGGCTCGGGCTCCCGGCCGTGGTCGCGCTCTTCCCTCGCATTCCCACCGGGGCGTGGCGCGATGCCCTGGAGGCGGCCGCCGGCGAGCCGTTGGAGCGCCTGCGTCGGGCGTGGCTCATGGCTCTAGGCCTGACTCCCGGAAGGAACGACTAGAGCAGCGTCTGGGTCTCATCGATGTCTCGTTGCCGCCGTGAGGGCTGATGCAGATCGGGATTGATCTCGGGGGCACGAAGATCGAGGCCATCGGCCTGGAGGGTGACAGGCTCGTCGCGGCCCGACGGCGTGTCGCCACCCGTCCCGACTACATGGGAACACTGGACTCCATTGCGCGCCTTGTGCACGAGATCGAGGCCGAGGCAGGTTGCACCGGGTCCGTTGGTGTCGGAATACCTGGGACTGTCAGCCGAGCCACCGGATTGGTCAAGAACGCCAACTCCACATGGCTCAACGGCCGGCCGCTTCTCTCCGATCTGGAGGCGCGGCTCGGCCAGCCGGTGCGGGTCGCCAACGACGCCAACTGCTTCACGTTGTCCGAGTCCATTGATGGAGCAGGGCAGGGTTTCGAGACGGTCTTCGGCGTCATTCTCGGCACCGGTGTCGGTGGAGGCATTTCGATCGGGGAGCGTATCCACGAGGGACCGAACCAGGTCGCCGGCGAATGGGGACACAACCCGCTGCCGTGGATGACGGAGGAGGAGCGAGCCACCGCGCCGACGTGTTACTGCGGCAAACATGGATGCGTCGAGACATTCCTTTCCGGCCCCGGTTTCGAGCGCGACTATGCTGTCCTTAGTGGTGCGCGGCGCTCGAGCCAGGACATCGTCCGTGCCGCGAGCGCCGGTGACCCGCGTAGCGTCCAGGCGCTCGAGCGATATAGCGATCGTCTTGCTCGTGCACTCGCCGCGGTCATCAACGTGCTCGATCCAGATGCGGTGATTCTGGGTGGAGGCATGTCCAACCTGCCTGGTTTGCCCTCCATCGCCGCCGACACGTTGCCCACGTATGCCTTCTCCGATTCCGTCAGAACGAAGATCCTGCTGAACGCCCACGGCGATTCGAGCGGCGTACGAGGCGCGGCCTGGCTGTGGGGCCGAGACTAGCTCGGGAGGTTCGGCGGCGGTTTGTGCGGACCAGCGCTCTCATATCTAGTCCGGTCTCCCGCTTGTACGTACCTTAGCACGGGATGAAGGTCGCCACCTGGAATGTGAACGGTATCCGAGCTCGCGCGTCGCAGGTCGAGGAATGGCTGGAACGCGAGCGGCCGGACGTGGTGTGTCTGCAGGAGCTGAAAGCGGAGCTGACGCAGGTTCCGGAAGTCGTACAGCGGCGGGACTATCACGCATTCTGGCACTGCTGCAAGGGGTATTCGGGAGTGTCGCTGCAGCTTCGCAAGGAGGTATTCCCCACCGAGCCGGTCTACAGCCATCCCCCGTTCGACCTCGAATCCCGCGTCGTGACGGTGGAGCTCGGCGATCTCACGATCGCCTCGATGTACGTTCCCAATGGAGGCAAGGATTATCCCGCCAAAATCCATTTCCTCACGCGGCTCGTGGACTGGGCGCGAGACCTCCGGGCCAACGGTCGCGAGCTGCCGCTCTGTGGCGACGTGAACATCGCGCGCACCGAGATGGACGTCCACCCGAGGGAGCGGAAGCCCATGGCTGTCGGACAGCGACCGGAGGAACGCGCCATGTTCGAGACGCTCCTCGGCACTGGGCTGACCGATGTCGGGCGGGTCATGGATCCCGGTGGTGATGACTACAATCTGAATGGCGCCGCCCACGAGAGCGCCCCTCGCCAGCCCACCCTGTCCCTTCGCACGAGGCAGACATGCAAGGTGAGTCGCCAGGTACCGCGGTAACCGATGAGCAGGGACGTGTCCACCGAGCATCTCTGATCCGTGCAGTTGTGGTCTGCGCGGTCTGGCTGGCCACCTGGCCGCTACGCCACGTCGGCGGAGAAGTCCGACTTGGCCTGGATGTGGCGCTCGCTCTCGGCGGCTGGTGGGCTACGCTCCCCGGTCGTCGGGTCGGCGGGAGAGCGTTTGGCGAACATGGACATTGGTCCAGCCTAGTGATCGCCCTGCCGATCGGCTTCGGAATTGCCGCCGCGGCCGAGGTCTGGCACTTGATCAGAGGAGTTCCCTGAGTCGACATGCCTGCGACGACGTGGCGTGTCCGGGCCGCCCGGCCGACCGACCGGGCATTCATCCTTCGACTGGTCCCGCGCTTGGCAGATGGCTTTCCTCTCCCGTCGTGGCGGACGCCAGAGGAGGTCGTGCGCGCCGAGACCGGGACGTTAGAGGCGGCGCTGGATAACGAGGTTGCCACTGACCGGCTTCTGATCGCCGAGACGTTGGCTGGGGACCCCGGTGGCTTCGTCTACCTCGAGCAGCACGTCGATTATTTCCGGCAGACTTTCCATGCCCATGTGTCGGTGCTTGCGGTTGCGGTGGAGGCGGAGGGACAAGGGGTGGGCCGGGTGCTTCTGGAAGCCGCAGAGACCTGGACCCGCGAGCAGGGGTTCGGGCTGTTGACGCTCAACGTCTTTGCCGGGAACGCCCGGGCCCGCGGCGTGTATGAGCGCCTCGGCTATGCCCAGGAAACGATCCGGTATGTAAAGCCTCTGTAAAATGCGGCCCTCATCCCCGGTGATGCGATTCCGGTCCTTCAAGCGGCCGAAGACCGAACTCAAGGAGTGACAATGGCTAGCGCAAAGCAGAAGGTCGCAGCTCGCAAGAATATCAAGAAGGCCGCCAAGCGGAAGAAGACGGTTGCCAAGCTCCCGAAGAAGACCCGGACTGCTCTCGGTGAGGAAGGCGCCAAGGCCGCGAAGAGGAAACGGCGGCCGAGAAAGAGCTCCTGACATGAACGACCACCCGCTGGAAGTGTTTCGCCGACTCACGAATGGCTTGTACGTCGTCGGGGTCGCACATGGGGAACAGAAGGACGGGTTCACGGCGGCGTGGATCACCCAGGTCAGCTTCAGCCCGCTGCTCCTGGCGCTCAGCATCAACCCAGGGCATGCCTCGTATCCGATTCTGATAGCGGCAGAACGCTTTGCCGTGAGCGTGTTGAGTCGCGGTCAGGTCGAGGCCGCGCGGCATTTCGGTACCCAGTCGGGCCGGGTGGCCGACAAGCTGGCAGGTTGGCGTTGGCAGACAGCTCCCGGAGGTGCGCCGGTCTTGCTGGATGCCCTCGCCTATCTCGAGTGCCATGTTGCTGGCCGGTACGCGGCCGGAGATCACGAGCTCGTGCTGGGACAGGTTGTGGGTGGTCGGGTGCTGATTCCCGACGCGCTGCCGATGACTTACGCCGACACGGGAAATCTGGATGGCAGCGCCGAGTTGTATCCTGCAACCTTCTAGCCTGATGCCCGACCTTCACTCGCAAGATCGACGCCTGGTCGAGCGGTGAAGTGAATTATGACCATTCATGAACAGCTGGTGGTCGAGATCGCGAAAAGCGGCGTCCGACCGAACCGTGCGTCCGCCGCTTCAAGCTTGGGCCAAATCTTGATTGGGCGGCCGCAGGTTCGGGACCGGCTCGAGGTGATCGACGCCGCACCAATTGAGGAGTCCGGAAAGGTCCGCGGCTCGCTCCGCGGTGTCTACCGCGAGCTCGGCGACGCCGTTCGTGACGATCGGAATCATCTTTTCCGCGTTGCGACCGGGCCGCCGAAGCGATCGTCCGATGGAGCGCCAGGGCCCAAGGATCTTGTCAAGCTCCACGCCGGTCCGTTTCAGGCGCTCGGCGAGGGCATACACCGGGGTGGGCTCATAGCGCTGCAGACGTGCCTGCTCGGTGGACCTGGAGAATGAAGACTCGTGTCGTGGGACCATCCGAACCTCCCGCGTGAAATGCGGGCTCGCACAGCCCGACGCTGCTCGCAGTGTAGGCTCGACCGGCGCGGTCAAGCAGTGAGCCCGATCACTCACTGGCCAGGCTGCGCGGACGGGAGCCACATGCCTGCGCAAACTTAAAGCTGGTGATAGGAACGGTCTCGAGGGTCTCATCAGGCCGTAAATCACATGAGTCCGGGGTCGCGGGACGGCTTCCCGGGACAAAGGATCAACGCCGGTGGAAATCAGATCTGTGCCGCAATTCCTGAACTACTGGGACAGCCTTCGAGGGCGGACGCGCCGCGTGGTGGCCTGCATTACGCGCCCGCCTCGAATGGACCTACCGAGCTGGTAGCTTCACTCTGGGAGATCTGGTGCGGCATCTCGCGACGATCGAGCGATACATGTATGCCGAAACCATCGCGGGCCGCCCCAGTCGCTATCGCGGCTGTGGTCACGAGCTCGCGGATGGGTACGAGGCGGTACTCGCGTACTTCGACCGGCTCGATACCGAGGCGAAGGAAATTATCGGCGCACTAAGTGATGCGGATCCGAACGGAAGTGTCAGACTCCGGCAGGCGTCGCCATTACGACCTGGAAGTGGCTCAGGGCCATGGTGGAGCACGAGGCGCGTCATCGGGGGCAGATTTGTCTGATGCTCAACATGCTCGAGGTGCCCACGCCGCCCCTCTACGGCTTGACCTCGGAAGAGGTCCGGGCTCGCTCCGCCTGACCGCGCCTTGAGCTCGGCCCGAGGGAAGCCTGAGTGCCCTTTTGACGGGTGCCCACCCCGTTCAACTGGATAGGGTCGAAGGGAAGTGGGAGGGCCGAGCAGAGGTCACTGGAGCCGAGACATTCATCACGCGGCACGCCCACAGTACATTCGAGGTCAAGCTGACCCCACCGTCCGATGACCGCTCATCGGGGTCCGCCGATTTGCGGCGCAGCGTAGCGGCGTTACCGTACTGAGGAGTGACCACACGCGCCGGATCGTCCACCGGCGCCAGCGACAAAGATCCACCTTGGCGGACCAACGGTGTTCGACATTGAATTGATTGGCCGACCCGAAGGCGAAGGTGAGCGTCTCTTCATTTGGGGCCGAATCACCCTCGGCCACTTTCGTGACGAGTTTCAAGCCCCGCTTTATGATTGGGCGCCTGGAGATTATGCCGCGCACTGGCTGGAATCGGCGGAGCGCCTGGTCGCCGGTGCGCCGGTTGCCGTCTTCTTGACGCACATGCTCCGGCCGGACGCCGACTACCATCTGGGTTGGTCTGCATGGCGCGAAGGCAACCGCGTTTATGTGCAGGAACGCCTGTTTCTCGTGGCACAGCTCACTGACGCCTTCGATCCGCAAAACCCGGAGCTTCATGCCGGCCCGCGGCAGGAAGTCTCCATAGAAGGCCAGCGCATCTCGCAGTGGGAGGTTGAGTTGCGCGATGTGGCAGCGTTTGTGGACCGGCGACGGTCCTCGAGTGTCCCCGCGTGAGCGCATGCGGCCCGACCAGGCCCCCGATCTGCGGACCGGCGACCTTCGTCGCCGGTCCACAGGAAGCTGGCCGTTCTTACGGCTCAGTGGCCTGGAACGGCTATGACGATACCTTGCGCCCGATCGCCAGGCCGGCGATGAGCGCGACAAGGAATAGCGCCAGGAAGATGTAGAAGAGGATCTTCGCAATGCCGGCGGCCGTGGCGGCGATCCCGCCAAACCCGAGCGCGGCGGCTACCAGCGCGATGATGAGGAAAATGAAGGCCCAGCGCAACATACGTCCTCCACGAGTAGCGGGAGCGCTCGTTCGGCGATCCTTCCGACAGGTGGAGGGTACGGAGATGAGAGGGGGGAAGCCGTGAGGGTCATCACTCGAGGTCCGGACAGCCCATCGCCTGTTCGTGACAAGCCACCGGAGTCGACCGCCATGCGATCCTCACATGGTTGACGTCATACTCAAGCGGTTCGAGGCGCCCGATGAAGTTCGACCGATGATCAAAGGGCGCTTCGAAGTGGTGCACCTCGGCGGCCTCAGCATCGGGCGAGCCACCTACGAGCCGGGCTGGCGCTGGTCGGCACATGTAGGGCCGAGCGTGGGTGCGACCCACTGCACCGTCGAGCACGTCGGTCTGGTGTTGGCGGGGACTGCTACCGCGGCCTTTGCCGATGGTCGAGTGGTGGAGCTACGGAAGGGCGAGCTCTTCCATATTCCCGCGGAGCCGCATGACAGCTGGGTCGTCGGGGACGAGCCCTACGTCTCCCTGCACTTCCTGGGCGCCGACCACTATGCAAAGTGACTCCGGCAGTAGCGCCCGAGCGTGCACTTCCATGCCCATCTCGACACCGCGCTGGCGACGGGGCGTGCGGCAGTGACGTGTCCCATTCCTGGTCGAGTCTCCGTGGGGTAGTTCGCGAGGTTTCACCTGTTGCATATCTGCCACCACCATCTGCAGATGCCCGGCGCGGTCTAACGCCGCTGCGCTGCGGCAGCCGCGAGCAATGGCAACGCGCCCTCTGATTCGGCTCCGCAAACTCTGTCTCGCATTGCCTGAGGCGCACGAGGTGGAAGCCTGGGGCGAGCCCACGTTTCGGGTCCGGAACAAGCTCTTTGCGATGTATGCCGGGGCCGGCAACCACCATGGGGACGGCCGCCCTGCCGTCTGGTTCAAGGCTGGTCCGGGCAACCAGTCCCTGATGGTGAAGGCCGCGCCGCAGCGGTTCTTCGTTCCGCCGTACGTCGGCCCCAGCGGCTGGGTGGGTGCTTGCCTCGACGGCGGAATGGAGTGGGAAGAGTTGGGGACGTTGCTACGAGACGCGTATCGACTGGTCGCACCGAAACGTCTTGCGATGAAGCTCGGGCAGCCGTAATCGCGGAGGACGCGCGCATCTGATGGCGACGCGGGGCTGAGGCATCCTTTGGAGACAATTTCATGAAGGCCTATGTGACGACGACCGGTGTCCTTTTCGGGGTGTTGTTCGTGGTGCATCTCTGGCGTGCCTTCGAGGAAGGCCCCGGCCTTGCGACGGACCCCTGGTACATTGTCATCACTCTGGCCTCAGCCGCGCTCTGTGTTTGGGCTTGGCGTGTCCTTCGCCCCGCGTCGCGGGCGTGAGACGTCGGGACTCCCTTCGGTCGGACCTCGTGGAGACAGGGGAGAGCGGGCTGGCATTTCCAGATGATGCGCGCTTGGTCGGCCGCTTTCCGGGGAAGTAATGCCAATCTGCCACTGTGAGTTCACCGACGCTCACTTCACGCCGGCGCGTGCGCGGAGGGATCTGGCCAGCTATCGGCGCAGGGGGCCCACTGGAACCGCCCGGCTGATGCTCCTGAGCCTGGCAGAGCTCGGCCTTTCCGCGGAGACCGTGCTCGACGTTGGCGCCGGCATCGGAGTCCTGCACCACGAATTGCTCGATCGAAGCGTCCAGCGCGCGGTTCACCTCGAAGTGGCGAGCGGTTTCCTGGAAGCCGCGAAAGAGGAAGTTGTCCGTCGTGGACATGAGGGTCGAGTGCGCTTCTGGCAGGGCGATATGGTGAGCACGGGCGCTGAGCTCGCGGCCGCCGATCTTGTGACCTTGGACCGCGTGGTGTGCTGTTATCCGGACCTCGAGGCGCTCATCCGGGCCTCGGCGCAGAAGGCCAGACGGTATTATGCGCTCAGCTATCCGCAGGATCGGTGGTATGTGAGGGGCCGGGTGTTCTGGCAGAATTATCGCCGGCAACGGGCCGGCAATCCTTTTCGCTTTTTTGTGCATCCTGTTGCCCGGATTCGGTCGCTGATTCAGGCGCTCGGATTTGAGGTGCAGCGGACGCGCTCGAACCTCAACTGGGAGGTCGTCGTCTGCAGGCGGCGGAACGCGACCTGACCCGCGCATTGCAGGAAAACCTGACCTAACGCTCCGTTGGACACCCGAACCATGAGGATAGGCATGAAGTTCATGCTCCTGATCTATAACGACGGCACGCTTCTCGATTCGCTGCCTACCGGCCAGGCAGATGCCATGATGCGCGACTGCCTCGCCCACGCCGACGACCTTCGTCAGGACGGCCGCTTGATCGAGTCCCAGATGCTCGAGGGGACAGACACGGCGAAGTCCGTGCGCATCCGCAACGGCCATGCCCGGGTGACCGACGGACCATTCAGCGAAGCCAAGGAAGTCCTGGGTGGCTTCAACCTGATCGAGGCCCGGGACATGGACGAAGCCGTCCAAATCGCGGCGCAGTTCCCCTGGGCACGCACCGGCTGCGTGGAAATTCGTCCGGTGCGCGACATCGGGACCGTCAGGCAGCGGGTGCTAGCCTCCGAGATGCGTTCATGAATCGGCTGATGTCGCGGGCCATCGCGCCCCCCCAATCCACACCACGACCGACGGCAGCCATGGAACTGCCGTGATCTCCGATGGTCCCGTTGCCCTGGTGACAGCCGCCAGCCGAGGGCTGGGTGCTGCGTGTGCCCGTGAATTGGGGCGCCGGGGATCTCGTCTGCTTCTGATGGCGCGATCGGCGGACGTCGACCTGCTCGCGACCGAGCTTGGCGCCACGAGCATCCGCGGATCCGTGACAACACCCCAAGACTTGCTTCGCCGCTTTCCTGGTTTCGCCCGAGGCCAGCTATGTCACCGGCGAGAGCCTGCTGGTGGATGGTGGGCTCGTTCGTGCAGGGTGATCGGGGCGCTAATTCGGCTCAGATCGCCCAGCCGATGACAGCTCCGAGTGCGAAGCCCGCTGCTCCGATGAGAAGATTGCTGTCGAGCGGGCAGAAGGACAGCCCGCCATCCGCCGAGTCGTCGACCAGAGTCGAGACCACGGTACAGAAAGCCACTCCCGCCGCGGCCCCAATGGCGCCTCCGAGCAGTGCATGCCGTGTTCGATCCCGCGATGTTACGAGGAATTGACCGGTGACCGGTTGGCTGGGGCGATCGAGGGGTGCACCTGCTCGCCACGACTCGAAGCTCAGAGGCGCGGCCGGTATCGGTCGCGGACTCTGAGTGTAGACCGGGCTCGTCGTGGCGAGGAGGAGGCCGACGATCAGGGTGGCCAGGCGGTACGGCATGCAGACTCCAGAGGGATGTTGACCGACGCTACACTCGGGGCGTCCTCCCAGCGTGACCTCGGGCTGCCGAAGGCCCGCGCCGATTGATGGCAAGTCTGCGTCATGTTTCATGAAGGAGACGTGAGGTGCGCAGGAGGCTTCGCTCAGAAACGTCGGCGTTTGAGGGCGGACCGACCCGTACGGGGACAACTTTCGGGAGGAGCGGACATCATGGCGGAAAGCGCGGCTGGCTCGCAACCAGCCTATCCATACGCGACCCATCTCAATGTCCTGTATGGCCAGCTGGAGCTTGTGGACGTGCAAGGTCTCATTGACGCCTGCACTGATCCGTGGTACAACCAGACTCTGTGTCGGGTGAACGATTCCGTCGTGCGGCTTGGCGTCATCCAGGGCGAGTACCACTGGCACAAGCATGACAATGACGATGAGTTCTTCTACGTCATAGAAGGACGCTTCCTCATCGACCTGGAGGATCGCACCGTCGACCTGGCTCCCCGGCAGGGCTTCGTCGTGCCCAGGGGAGTCGTCCACCGCACACGCGCTCCTGAGCGCACGGTGATCCTGATGGTGGAGAACGCCGGCATTATCCCGACTGGCGACTGAGGCAGAGCAGTTGCCCAAGGTGTATTTCTCGACTTAGACGGAGACGCGCTACGCATATGCGAAACCCACCAACTGTACTACTGGTCTTGGGAGTCGGGTTTCTCGGCGGCTGCGCCGCCATCACGCAGTCTTCCTCGACTGCTTCCGCCGCGGCGCCCGACTGTTCGTTCCGCGCTGCGACCTCATGCTGGACCCTGGCGGCCCGGTTTCCACCGCGGCATGTCGAACCGACAGACTCCGAGCCCGGTGGAATCCTGAAGCCATCCCCGGTGGTCGTGGCGAGCGGAACGGATTCGGTCCAGCAAACTCGCTAGACGGTACCGGCAACAAGAACAGCTATGGGGGCCCTGCGGGCATTGGCCAACTCGCCATCCCGGTCGCCGACCTCGTGCGCGCGACGGCGTTCTACCGAGACGTGTTGGGCTTGCGATTCCTGTTTCAAGCGCCACCGGGCCTTGCGTTCTTCGATTGCGGGGGCGTGCGTCTCATGCTCACGGTGGCTATATGACACGCTCCGCGGCCGCGGAGCGGCAATTTGTGGACGCACCGCATCGCATAGCGCGGCTCGCCGATCACGAGCTGTGGATGGCGTTTCTCCGGGATCCCGACCAGCACCTGTTGGCGTTGATGTCGGAACGGCCCCTCGCGCCCGCAAGCTCGGCCTGACCCGCGCCCGCGAGGCATTGACTCGGGCGAGCAGAGATGATCGCTTCCAATTCTTCCCGCAATGGCGAGGCGAATGCGTGGAGAATCGTGGAATGCTTCTGGAATGGTCCGAGCCACCGCCCATGAGTGCCGTGGCGCCTGCGCCTGTGGTTCTCTCGTCGGATGGCACTCTCTGGCTGTCCTATCGGATCGCGCGCGATCCGGACCACTGCGCGGTCGTGCGGTTTCACCACGTCGCGCACTATGCCTGGGGCGCCCCGCCCGCGGCGCACGTCATCGAGGTCACGCCGACGCTGCCGCGCGGCAGCTTCTACGAGATACCGGGCGTGACGAAGCCTGAGTCGGGCATGAACCAGCGTCGCTGGCTCGTGACTTTCCCGGACGCAATGCTGGAGATTCGCGCGGCCGATGCCGAGGTTGTCCTCCGGGCGACCGCGGCGCCGAGCCCAGCCCACGCGCTCTCGGCACTGCTGGCCTGACTCGTAGGGCCGGCCGTTCAAGTACAGGGGGACCGGTGTAGTCATGCTCATGCTCCTGCGTCACCTGCTCGCCGTTGCGCTCCTGCCGTTCGTCATGGTCGTCATCGTGCCGAGCGTCTTGATTCGTCAGGTCCCTGCTTTTCATGTAGGGAGTGAGCCGATGTGGGACTGGTTCCGTGCGGGTGCCGGGACTGCGCTCTTCGTCGGGGGCTTCGCGCTCTTCGTCTGGTGCGTGAGCCTCTTCGCTCGCTTCGGTCGCGGGACGCTCGCCCCCTGGGATCCGACACGGCACCTGGTGGCCGCGGGTCCCTACGCCTACGTTCGCAACCCGATGATTGGTGGAGTCCTATGGATGCTCCTGGGAGAGGCCATCTTCACGGGCACCAGAGCACTCGGTCTGTGGGCCGCGACCTTCCTCGCGTTCAACCAACTCTATTTCATTCTCTTGGAGGAGCCAGGGCTGGAGCAACGGTTCGGCCAGGCGTATCGGACCTACAAGGCCAACGTTCCGCGGTGGATCCCGCGGCGGCAGCCATGGACAGGCTGTTAGACGCAATCCTCCGATGGACGGATCCCATCCATGACAATTCAGTTCTACGTGTCCAGCGACCATGACGAGTGGCGGCGGATGCGGGATGCACTGTGGCCCGGCCAGACCGCCGAAGACATGGCGGACTGGCTTTCGCGGCCGGATGCCACCGTCCTGGTTGCCGAACGCCATCCACGAGGACTCAGTGGGTTCGCCGAGGTGGGGGCGCGCAGCGTCGCCGAGGGCTGCCTCACGAGTCCGGTAGCGTATCTCGAAGGCTGGTATGTCGACCCCGACATACGGCGCCAGGGAGTGGGCGCCGCACTGGTGCATGCCGTGGAGGCCTGGGCGCGCCGGTGCGGATACCATGAGCTTGCGTCCGACACGGGTCTGACGAACGAGGTTTCACAGCAGGCGCACGAGCGCCTTGGGTTTGTCGAAGTGGAGCGCGCGGTGCAGTACCGAAAGGCGCTCTGAGATACTTGGGAGCGGTGGGCTGCTGCCGCCCGTCGCTATCGCCCGTCGGAGAGGAGGGCCGCGAGCGCGAATGGTCGGTCGGCGTAGGCCCGCTTCCAGTCCGATCGGCTTTCCTCCAATAGCTGTGCCATGGCGGCCCCGAGTGAGTAGAAGGCGACTCGCCTCTGCTCTCCCAACGCAAACTGCTCCAGCTCTTGCCGCAAGTTCCGGCGCGCGCGATTGGCAGCCTCACCATAGGGCTCATAGTCGGCTAGGCTCCGAAACTCGGCAGAGGGCCCGCCCAATCGGGTTGCCGCTCGGGCTGCCGCGTATTCGATGTAACGGGCCACACCTTCCTGCCACAGCTGAAATTCCATGTAACGGTAGTCGGCGGCCGTGAGGATGGCCCGTAATGTGTCTCGAGCGGCCAGCACGCCGCGCAACGGTTTGTCCCTGGTGGCTGGTGGAGCCTCCAGAGCCACGAGGAGCGCCGAGGCCAAGCGGCGCGTCGCCTGCTGTACAGGGAGGGAGTCGTACGGAAAGCGGTAGTCCAGCATCCATTGCCCCGTGGAGTCGCCATGGGCCAGATCGAGCCGGGCCACTCCTTCGTAGTAGCCGGGCTGAGAATACTGCCACTGGTGGAAGTGCTCGTGGAGGACTGTCAGCACCCAGGCAGTCGACGATTTCCCGGTGCGCTCAGCGGACCCGATCACGATCGTGGCGGCGCCGCCCACAGCGGGGAAGGTCGCCAGCAGGGTCGGGGAGAACCGGCGGGGCCGGGCCCAAACTTCGCGCCTCAACAGCGCGTCGTTGCCGAGGGGGACGAAGTCGGGATCCGGTCTGGGATGGCCGACGAGAAATTCGGCCGAGTCGGCGACCAGCAACACCGACAGCGTAGTCCGCCCCCAGCCGGGCCAGAGGTGGTCGCTCAGGGCGCCAACCAGCCGCATTGCCTCGGCCAGCCGCACCTGATCGGCGTGAGGCAGTCGGGACCCTTGGGCGTACACTTCCGTTGGGGCCGCCGCCCCGAGCAGCAGGATACCCAATCGACCGATGAGCCGGCGCACGGTATCTTCTCCCCAGGAATACCTGGCGGACAGATGTTCGAACGCGAACGAGCGTCGCAGCCCGCCCGACTCGCGCCAGATATGTCGCGCACTGGCTGGACAGCTTCGGCGTTGCGTATTCAATTCCGCACGCCACGGGCGAGGCCGGGGCGACAGAGAGCAACAGATTGGGATGGTGACCTGGCCTACCGGCTGGGAGGCGGGCTGGGTCGAGGGCATCGACGACGCACGAGACTACCGGCGGCGGCAATGGGCGATGCGCCGCCGAATAAACAGATGAAGAGGAAGAGGTTGATGGAAGACCGGCCAACCTGGGCCCCGCGGCGGCGGGGCGGATTGTCAGGCGTGGTGAGCAATCTCCTCCTGGCAGGAGCGGCACTCCTGGTCACTCTCCTGGTGTGCGAGCTCGTATTGCGGGTCATGGGTGTCAGCTACCCGGTCTTCGTATGGACCGATCCCGTTCGGGGAATCGCCCATATCCCCGGAGCAAAAAGCGTGAAGGAGTACAATGGACATCCCTGGATCGAGATCAACAGCGATGGCATGAGGGGACCTGAAGTAGCGGTGGCGCACCCCCCGGGTACATACCGCATTGCTCTGCTTGGCGATTCCTTCATTCAGGGCTTCGAGGTTCCGTTCGAATTGACGGCCGGAGAGGTCCTCGCGCATCGCCTGTCGGTCTTACGCGGCACTCCTGTCGAGGTCCTGAACTTCGGCGAAGGCGGCTATGGGACGGCCCAGGAGCTGCTCACGCTGCAACACGAGGTCTGGAAGTATTCGCCCGACCTGGTACTCGTCGGCGTGACGACCGGAAACGACATCTCCGACAACTACCGTCCGCTGAAGAAGATCGATTACGTGCCATACTTTGTGTTTCGGGATGGGAACCTCGTTCTGGACACCAGCTTCCGCCAGTCCAAGGGGTATCGGAGTCGAGCGATGTGGACGAGGAGACTGCTGGAGGTCGTTCAACATTCGCGCCTGGCCCAGCTCGTCAATTTCGTGCGCACCACACAGCGAAAGGGCGAGCGTAAGCGGGGAAACCGCGAAGCCCCGGGGGATGAGGTTGGGTTGCGCGACGAGGTCGAACTGCCGCCCACCACGCCCGAATGGCAGGAGGCGTGGAAGGTCACCGAAGGCATTCTCCATATGATGGGAGACGAGTGCCGGAGAAAGCACACGCCCTTCGGGGTCGTTACGCTGACGAGGGGTATCCAGGTGACGCCAGTCCGTCAAAAGAAAGAGGAGTTCCTGCGTGAGCTCGGTGCGAAGGACCTCTACTATCCCGAGCGCCGGCTGGCGGAGTTTGGGAAGCGCGAAGGTATCCCGGTGCTCAACCTGGCCCCCATCATGGCGGAGCAGGCCGAGGAGCGCCACGTCTATTTCCACGCCGCCGGCGACAGCCTTGGGGTTGGACACTGGAACGCCGAGGGGCATCGGGCCGTGGGAGAGCTTATCGCGTCATGGCTTGCCGGGGGGTTGGCCAAGCCGGCGGAAGCGGCGTCCCATCCCTGACCCGAATATCCACTCCGGCGCTAGAAGACGGTATAGATGAACGGTGCGAGGACCGAGCCCTGGGCAAAGACCAGGAGCGCACCCACCAGGAGCAGGACGATGATGATGGGGAGAAGCCACCACTTCTTGCGCGCCTTCAGAAAACTCCAAAGTTCCCGAGAGATGCCGCCCTGGCTCATAATCTTCCGCGCCTCAGAATTGATGGTTCATGTCGCCCTGCCTGGCCCCCTCCGGACGGCTCTGCCAGTACGTGGCGCCGCCTCGCGCTCGGGAGAGCGGCCGGTGGCCAAACAGCCGGACGAGGAGGCCGGCCGGCGTGATCACGAGGAAGTACATCGCCCCCATGAACACCGGGGTCGTCACCTTGGAGATGACCTTCGCGAGCGCCATCCAGGCGTTGTAGACTGGCCCGAGCCGGGATGGCACGGCGAGCCCCGCCACGACCAGCGCGCTCCCCAGCATCAGAGCCACCATCGCCGCAGGAACGTGGGCCCGCCGCCAGAGGAGCCCGCCGAGAACAAGGAACGCCCCGCCCACCAGGAGGCCGAATTTGCGCCCCTCTGCCGCAGTCAGTCGAGCTGAAATTCCTGCCGCCAATTTCCACTCTCCTTCCACTCGGGCTGACCGGTCTTGTCGAGGAGGAACGGACCGAGCACCAGATGGTCGAGGTGGGTCCGCATGAAACAGCGGTATGCGTCGGCAGGCGAGCAGACGATCGGCTCACCCCGGACGTTGAAGGACGTATTCACCAGAACCGCGCACCCGGTGAGGCACTCGAACTCGTGAATGAGATCGTAGTAGTCGGGACTCGTCTCCCGGCTCACGGTTTGAATCCGCGCCGAGTAGTCGATGTGGGTTATGGCCGGCAGGTCGGAGCGCGCCACATTCAGCTTGTCGATTCCCCAGAGCCGGTCCGCGGCCTCGTCCATCGGGATCTGGCGCTCCTTCTTGACCGGGGCAACGAGGAGCATGTACGGTGAGTCGACATCGAGCTCGAAGTATTCGCTGACCCGCTCCCGGAGTACACTCGGTGCAAAGGGACGAAAACCCTCGCGGAACTTGATCTTGATGTTCATCTGCGCCTGCATCCGCGGGCTCCGCGGGTCTCCCAGGATGCTCCTGGCACCGAGCGCGCGCGGCCCGAACTCCATCCGCCCATTGAACCAGCCGACCACTTTCTCCTCGGCAAGGAGTCGCGCCGCCGTGTGCAGGAGCTCTGCCCGCTCGAGCTTCCGGTAGGTGGCTCCCACGGAGCGCAGGTAAGTCTCGATCTCCGACTCACTGTAGGAGGGCCCGAGATAGGTCCCCTTCATGCTGTCCTTCCCGACCGTAACCCGACGGGGCTGCCGGCAGTGCCGGTGCCAGGCGAGCTGCGCCACGCCGAGCGCGCCGCCGGCGTCGCCCGCCGCGGGCTGGATCCAGAGCTCTTTGAAGGGGCCCTCGCGGAGGAGACGGCCGTTTCCCACGCAGTTGAGTGCCACGCCACCGGCGAGGCACAGCCGATCGAGGCCGGTCTCGCGGTGCACCGTGCGGGCCATGCGGAGCATGATCTCCTCGCACACTACCTGCACCGACCGGGCGAGGTCCATCTCGCGCTGCGTCAGCTTGGTCTCGGGCTCGCGCGGCGGCGCACCGAACAG
The DNA here is from genome assembly GCA_963722825.1 of uncultured Gemmatimonadales bacterium. Lineage (GTDB taxonomy): Bacteria > Gemmatimonadota > Gemmatimonadetes > Gemmatimonadales > GWC2-71-9 > CAVVWJ01. The sequence goes on along the minus strand of CAVROI010000001.1, from coordinate 1,379,021 downwards.
CCGATCGAATGCGCCGTTCGTCATCGTGAGGCCGCCCAGATAGTCGAAGTACCGCTGGTTGAGCGAGAAGGAACCGTCGTCCTTCAGGTCGATCAACTCGCGGTAGATCAGATCGACGAACTTTGGCTCGCCGTAGGGAGCCAGTCCCATGACCTTGTACTCGCCCGAATTGACCTTGAACCCGGTGTAGTACGTAAACGCCGAGTAGAGGAGGCCGAGCGAGTCGGGCCAGTGGATCTCTTTCAGAATCTCGATATCGTTGCCCCGGCCAAGACCGAACGACGTCGTTGCCCATTCACCTACGCCATCCATCGTCAGGAAGGCGGCGTCCTCGAACGGGGACGGGAAGAATGCGCTCGCCGCGTGCGACTCGTGATGCTCGCTGTAGAGAATCTCCCCCTCATAGCCCAGATCCTGGCGCAGCTGTCGGTCCGTGAAGAGCTTTTCCTTGATCCAGAGGGGGCCGGCCAGAAGAAACGATCGGAGCCCCCGGGGTGCCGTCCCGAGGTACGTCTCCAGGATCCGCTCGAACTTGAGCACCGGCTTGTCATAGAAGCCGACATAGGCGAGGTCACCCGCCGAAATCCCGCCGGCACCAAGGCAGTACTCGACAGCCCGGTGGGGAAACGAGGCGTCGCCCTTCTTCCGCGTGAACCGCTCCTCCTGGGCCGCGGCGATGATTTCGCCGTCCCGGAGCAAACAGGCCGCGCTATCATGATAGAAGGCCGAAATACCGAGGATGTGGGTCGGGCTCACCTTGCTCAAGGTCACAGATGCCACGCCAGTCTGACGCTTGCCGGAAGCTCGCGAACGGTAGGGAATCGAGGCCGGGAAATTTGGGACCGGCCGCGCCTGTATGCAAGTCTTCGTGCAGGAAATGGCGTGCACTCCTCGACTCGGAGGGAATAGGTACCTCGCCTGTTGCAGCACGTCGCGGTATCGTCAGGTGACACCTGTGGCGGGGCTGTTTCATGTATCGGTCCCAGTTGTTGGCCTTTCTGCTCCTCGGTGGCGTCGCGCCGGGAAGCGAGTGCCGCGTTTCGACCGGCCCGAACGGGGTCTGCGCCGCCCTGCGGCTCGAGCCGCGTCGTGTCGACATGACCGTGGGTTCCACGTTCCAGCTTCGAGTCACGGGGCTCGACTGCGTGAGCGGCCGCGATTGTGTCGACTGCGCCAACCGCCGCGTCCGTGTGCGCTGGCGGTCCAGCGCGCCCGGTATTGCGACGGTGGACTCCACCGGCGTCGTTCGTGCCGAGGGCTCCGGCCTCGTAGAGATTCGCCTGGAATCCGAGGACGAGGGCAACCGAAGTCTTGGCCAGCACGCAGGTGGACGTCAAGCCGTAGCCCATGAGCATGAGCGAGGAATCTGAGTGAGCGTCGAAACCCGCATCCTTGGACCCGGTGATGAGGCCCTGCTCACCCGCGTGGCTCCCGGAGTGTTCGACTACGACGTCGATCCACGCCTCAGCGCCGAGTTCCTCCATGATTCGCGGCACCACCTGGCGGTCGCGTTGGAAGAGGGAACCGTGGTGGGGTTCGCCTCCGGGGTACACTATGTCCATCCCGACAAAGGCGCCGAGCTCTGGATCAACGAGGTGGGTGTGGCTCCTTCTCACCAGCGGCAGGGGCTGGGGCAACAGCTCCTGCACCGCTTGCTTGATCTGGGACATCGGCTCGGGTGCCGTGAAGCGTGGGTACTCACGAGCCCGGCCAATCTGGCCGCCGTCCGGCTGTATGCTTCGGTGGGCGGCACCGAGGTGACGGACGGGCCGGTGATGTTCACCTTTCACCTGACCGCGCCGGAGTGAGCGGAGCCCACCGTGCCGCCGCCCGTGAATCGCCGCGGCCGGACGCGCAGCCGTCTGACTGCCGCATGACGACCACCGAGAGGATGTACCATGTGCCGAAACATCAAGCGGCTCCGCCGCCCGAACGAGGCGCCGACCGACCAGGAGCTGCATGACGCCGCGCTACAATTCGTCCGGAAGATCAGCGGCTTCAACGCACCTTCCCACGCCAACGAGCTGGCGTTCAACACCGCGGTCCGGGATGTTGCCGCGACGGCTCGAGTGTTGTTCGACTCGCTACATGTTCGAGGCGGCCCGGAGGAGCGGCAGATGATGCACGCATGAATGCCGGAGCCCCGGCCCTGATTCCCGTCGATGACCGAGATCCCCATCCCGGAGCAGCCGATCATGTCTATTTCTCTCCATCGCGCTCGCCGGCAGGTCTCGGGCGCGCTATTCGCCACCGCTCTGATGCTCCTCGCCGGCTGTGCATCGGTCACGCCGATCGGCGATCTGCTTCGGAACTCCTCCAAGTACAATGGCAAGACCGTGCGCGTCAGGGGTGAAGTCAAAGAGTCGGCGGGGCTGTTGGGGCGCGGGGCGTACCAGCTCAAAGACGATACCGGCACGCTCACGATCGTGAGCGAGACGTCCGCGCCGCCGCCTACCGGGTCGACCATCGGCGTCAAGGGTGTGTTCCAGGCGCTCCTCACCATCGGGGCCAAGAGCCTGGCGGTCCTGAGGGAGGAGAGCCGCTTCGGGCAATGACCCGATAGCCAGGGGCCTCAGGGCGACATCAGGCGGATGCGTCTCGAAACCGGAGGGCAGTCATGCCAGAACGGACCAGAACGGTTGCTGCCGGCTGCCCCGATTGGATAGAAGAGGTCGTCGACTGGGACGTCGCTTATCCCTGCGATGAAGACAAGATGCGCCTCGCCGTCGAGCTTTCCCGGCAGAACGTCCTGCGAGGGACGGGAGGTCCCTTTGGGGCGGCGGTCTTCGAGGCCGGCAGCGGGGCGCTCGTGGCGGTAGGAGTGAACAGCGTCACCCGCCTGCAGAACAGCGCGCTGCACGCCGAGGTCCTTGCGCTCATGCTCGCCCAGCAGCGGGTATGCTCCTATACGCTGCTGGGGCCGGACCTCCCGTTGCATGAGCTCGTGAGCTCGTGCGACCCGTGTGCCATGTGCCTGGGCGCGGTGCTGTGGAGCGGGGTTCGACGCCTTCTGACCGGGGCGAATCGAGCGGACGCCAGCGCGCTCGACTTCGACGAGGGACCCGTCTTCCCCGAGTCGTATGCGTACCTCGAGGCTCGTGGCATCACGGTCGTACGGGGCGTGATGCGACAGGAGGCGGCCGCCGTGCTCGATCTGTATCGCCGCCAGGGCGGTCCGATCTACAACGCGTGACAGCGGGAGCGAGCCATGGATCTGCGAGACGCGGTCGCCGCGGCACTCCTGATGTTGCTCACGGTGACCGGCACAGCCGCGGCACAGGCCCGGCCTCGGTTCTCGAACCCGCCAGCACAGGTTCCCCTCGATTCCACCGGCCGTCTGGTGGGCGGAAGCGATTTCAGGGCGCAGGCGCGGCAGGTGTTCGAGAATCTGCGGAGCGGCTTGCAGGCCGCGGGGGCGAGCTTCGGCGACGTGGTGAAGCTCACCTATTACGTGCTGGACGCGAAGCAGTTGCCGATGCTTCGCGAAGTCCGGGACCAATATGTGAATACTGCTGCTCCTCCGGCGAGCTCGCTCGTGGAGGTTCGAGGCCGCTTTCGCGATGACGTGCTCCTGGAGGTCGATGCCATCGCGGTGGTAAGACCGTAGGCCGGTCGATGTGGATTTGGCTACTCCACGGAATGGTGTTGGAAGCACGTTCCAAAACCCGGAGGATCTGCCATGCAGCTCGTCCTATCTGACGCCGAAACCATCACCCTGCGGGAGCTCCTGGCCGACTATCTCCCCGCGCTCCGTCGTGAGGTGGCTCGAACGGAACAGCACGAGCTCCGGCATCTCCTGGTTCAGCGACAGGACCTGGCCGAACGGCTCCTCGAGCAGCTCGACAATGGTCGAGTCTAGGATGCCGGCTGTGTAGACCCTCCTCTCAGGAATCGCAGGACTGCCCCGGCGACGGCATTCGGCTGCTCGAGATGTGGCAGATGCGCGGCCGAGTCTATCGGGGCCAGCCTCGCCCGGGGCATTGCGCGGAGGAGCGCCGCACTCTCCGCGAACGGGACGACGCGGTCCTGCCGCCCCCAGATAACGAGCACCGGGCGCGGGTGCGCGCCGAGCCGCCGAAGCTCCTCACCCTGGTGCGGCCCCACCGCGATCGCGACCCGCGTCTTCCGCAGCGCCTCGCGCGTGCCGATGAATCGTTGCTGCACCCGAAATCTGGCGGGCCAGTCGGGATGCCGCTCGGGATGGAGGAAGTCCAGGAGCTGGTCCTCGGCCATCTTGTCGCTTCCGCCCCCAAAGATCATATGGAGGTTCCATGCGAGCTTCGTGCGCTCCTCCGGACGGAGCCGCCGTCCGTTGTTGAACCCGGGATCGACGTAGATCAGCGATCGGACTCGCTCCGGATGGCGATCGGCGAAGCTCGTCACGATGGCACCGCCGAAGGAGAGCCCGGCGAGGTCTACCATCCCTCTGATGCGAAGTGAATCGAGCAGGCCGGCGAGCTGGCGGACGAAGAGATCCTGGTCGTACGTCGCATCCACGCGGTCGGACCAGCCCCGCCCATAATAGTCGTACCGGATGACGCGGAATCCGGAGTCGGCCAGGCGCTGGTAGAGTGAGTCCCAGATGTAGTACGGCACGGAAAATCCGGCGGCGAGTACCACGACGCGCCCGGTATCGGGGCCAGTCATCTCGTAGTGGGTGACGCCGTCCGCGAGGCGCACAAAGCGCCCGGGGGCCACGGCGCGCGCGGCCTCGTCGAGATCATGGCGTTCAGGGTCCTCGAGCCGATAGGCAACGTAGACGGCGGCGCAGACGAGCAGCATGGCCGCGAGACTTCCGCGCAGGAGGCGCACGGACAGGCTCACGGGCGAATCTGGTAGGCCAACTTGACGAAGAATCCATCGTTCCGTCGCTCGAGTCTGGACCAGTTGAACTCCTCGTCGGTCTCGAGGGAGCTGCCGTAGCCGAGGAACGCTACAGTGCCGGGCGTCGGCTCGAAGGAAGCCAGGAGATCGATCCGGAGCCCGTTGAAGTGCGTCGCCGGTTGCGGTTGGCCGCCAACGAGGAGCGAGTCCCCTGTGCCGGGGTCGAACAGCGCTGCCCGGCGCTCCGAGCGGTACTCTCCAATCGCTCGGAAGAACAACGAACGCCGCGGTTGGTACTCGATCTTGAGTCGCGGAATGGTCGATCGGGCGAACTCGCTGCCGTCGACCCGGAACAGGCGGAACACCGTGGCCGTCGCGGCGACTCGGGTCGTGGCCGTCGGCCGCAAGTTGAGCACGCCGGAGAGGGTCCAGGCCCGCCCGGTGGTTCCCTCCTCGAAGATCGCGGCTCGGCCTCGGCGATAGGTGACTCCCGCGTTCAAGCCGCGCCAGACAGGAGTGGTCGGGTTGACCGACCAGACGAAGCCGGAAAAGTCGGACGCGGGCCGATACACCTGGCCCGCCGCACTCCCGATGGTGTAGTCCGCGAAGGTGCTGTCCTGGAAATTCACGAAATCGCGCTCGGCGCGCGCGTTCAGCTTCCATCCGCCGCGGAGCTGGAACGTCGCCTCCAGCTGCTCGTCTCCCTCGAGCCCGGGCGTGAAGCCGAACTTGTCATAGAGCCACGTTCGCGCCGGGCCACCAAAGAGCGTGAGGTTCTCCAGCAGGGCCCCGCGCGCGCCATACAGCGTGAAGCGATTGAAGGCGTGTCCGTTCACGACACCGCTTCGGAGCCGGTTCACGAACCCCGCTTGAGCGTCGAAGCCGTTGCCCAGTCCGTTCAGCAGGTAGTTGAAGCCCCAGGACCGCCCGGTCCTATCGTACTCGACCTGCCAGATGGGGGCTCTGCGCGTCGGAAGGGCATCGCTGGTCCAGGAGGCTCCGTACTGGAGCAGCACGTAGTAAAGACTCCAGACGTACCGGAAGTCGCCGGCGAGCACCCGGTTATGTGAGTTTGTCTGGTCGCGGTTGGTGAAGGTCAGGCCGGCGATTGAGTTCCGGCCGAAGTCTCGGCGGAGCCGTGTGATGTTGAACCAGGCGTCGCCGTTGTCGGTCTGATCCACCGCCGTCAGGTGAGCCACGCCCAGCTGGCCGAACTTCCCGGTGAGCTTGGCGCCCAATTTGGGATTCACGATGCGCCGCGTGTACACCAGCGTTTGTGGAGAGCCGAAGAGCTCGATGCCCTCGAGAAAGAAGGGCCGCTTCTCGGGAAAGAAGAGGGCGAACCGCTCGTTGACCGTCACCTGGCCTTCGTCGCTCTCCACCTGGCTGAAGTCCGGGTTGAAGGTGGCGTCGAGGGCGTAGCTGGTGAAGCCGAGCCGCAGATTGAGGCCCGCGTCGGGGTCGACATCGGCGCGGACGAAGTTTCCACTCGTCGTATCGCGGCTTCCATCGGCGGTGGCGGTCACGAAGGGCTGGGCTTCGATCGCGACACCACCCTTCAGATCGTGCAGCCCGCCGATTGCCCCTTCCTGCCCCAGGAAGCTGGCGTTCGCTCGTCGAACGTCGGTCCAGGTGTCGGTGTAGCCGGTGCGCTGGACCACGCGGGTGACGTTGAATCCCCAGGTCTGGGGTCCGCTCCCCGGATAGCGGAGACTCTTGAAGGGGATGCGGATCTCGATCTGGTAGCCTCGATCGGTGATCCGGCCCTTCGATTCCCAGGTAAAGTCAGGGTTCAAGTCGGTGCTGCCCGGAATGAGGCTGCTGACCTGGCCGGCGCCTTCGCTTCGGACACCGTCGCTTTGCGAGCCAAGTGGATTCACCCCGAAGAAGAAGGCACGCCGGCGGTCGTGGAAGGTGTCGATATCGAGGACGATATGGTCGTCGTTGTCGATATTGTCTCGATCCGCCACCGTGGCGCGAATGGCGGCCGGGTTCTTATCATGGGCGAGTACGCCAAAGTAGATGGCATCCGGCGCATACCACACCAGAATCTCGGTGTCTTCCTCGGCGGGGCGGCCATCCACCGGCTGGTACTGCCAGAACCCGGTGAGCCGGCTGGCTTGAGACCAGACCGGTTCGTTCAGCAAGCCGTCGATCTGGATGGAAGCTTCGAGACGCGGGATGTCCGCCGTCGGAGAGCCCTTTCCCTCGACGACAGCGGGATCTTGAAGGAGCAGCAGAAGCGCGAGCACAGTCCGCGGGGTTGGAGTGGAGACTGCCGGCGCACGGGCCGCGGTTGAAGATAGCGCTGCAGAAATCTACGTGAAGGTGGTGGTGGGAGTTTCCTGAGACACACGCCTGCTGGCTTCGGAGCGTCACGATATTACGTTTTGGCACCATGCCTCCCCGTGCCCCCCTGCCGTTCCTGCTTCCAGTCCCGCGGTACGACACCCTCGATCATCGGGGAGCTCGCTCGATCACCTACCGCGTGGATGGCTTGCTTCAACTCGAGGAGGACAGGCTTGCTCTCGAGTGGGTGGAAACCGAGCGGATTCAGCAGGTATCTCTCACCGGTGTCCGAACCAATCGGGAGAGCTTGCCTCGCGAGGTCCTCGAAGTCCCGCTTACCTGGATTGCCGAAGCCCGCCTCGTCGGAGGGTGGTGGATGCCGCGCCTGGAGCTGCGGGCCCACCGGCTCGACGCGTTCGACGGCCTTCTCTCAGGGTGCGCGGGCGTCCTGCGGCTGCGCATTCCCCGCCGGTATCGCCGGCAGGCCGCGGCGATGGTCGCGGCCATCAATCTCGCGCGGATCGCGTTTGCGCTTGGCGCGACAGGGGCCATGCCACGCCTCGAAGAACAGGGCGGGTGGCAGCCCCCGGTGGAACCTGACGGTGATGTTGGGGATGAGCGACGTTAGCCCGCGCTTGCGGCCGACACATATAGCCGCCTCCGCGCCGGCGGCGCTTGCACGTCCGGCGGGCTCATGCGCTCGCTCGATGTGGACGCTGGCCGCCGTGGCATTCCTCAGCCTGCCCGCCGCTGGTGTCGCTCAGCAGCCCCCGGCACGGGCTCGCGCCCGCGATCTGGGAATCTGGCCGGGCACGCTCACCCCGGGCACCTACAATGCGATCACCGATGTGGCCGGCGTGCGAGTGGGGCAGGTGACCGTCGAGGAGGGCGACTCCGTGCGCACCGGTGTCACCGCCATCCTGCCGCACGGCGGCAACCTGTTCATGGACCGAGTTCCCGCGGCTATTCACGTGGGGAATGGCTTCGGCAAGCTTCTGGGAAGCACGCAGGTGGCAGAGCTCGGCGAGCTCGAGACCCCGATCCTCCTTACCTGTACGCTGTGCGTATGGAAGGCGGCCGACGCGCTCGTCGCCTACCTGCTTGCTCAGCCCGGCATGGCCGATGTCCGCTCGATCAATCCCGTCGTGGGCGAGACCAACGACGGGTACGTGCTCAATGCCATCCGGAGCCGGCCGATCACCGATCGACACGTGCGGGCCGCGCTCGAGGGCGCCGTGACGGGGCCGGTTTCGGAGGGAAGTGTGGGTGCGGGAACCGGAACGGTCGCGTTCGGCTGGAAGGGCGGGATCGGCACCTCGTCGCGTCGCGTCGAGATCGGCGACAGCACCTGGACGGTCGGCGTGCTGGTCCAGTCGAACTTCGGCGGGGATCTGCTGATTCTCGGCGTCCCGGTCGGACGGGCCCTCGGCCGGCAGGGCGTGCGCCAATCGGCCGCCGACCAGGGCCCCAAAGGCTCGATCATGATGGTCGTGGCGACGGATGCGCCGCTGTCGGATCGCAACCTCGGTCGTCTCGCCGCGCGTGCGATCATCGGCCTCGGACGGACGGGGTCGACGGCCGGGAATGGCTCCGGCGACTACGTGATCGCCTTCTCGACGCACGCCGGGGTCCGTCGTGCGTTCGGCGCGACGCGACTGAAGACTTCCGAGCTCGGCAACGACGCCATGTCCGGGCTCTTTCAGGCTGCGGTCGAGTCCACCGAGGAAGCGATCTATAACTCCGTCCTCACGGCCCGCACCGTGACGGCCAGGGGCGGTGCCGTCGAGGCTTTGCCGGTCGATGAGGTTACCGGGATCCTTCGCAGTCACGGCATGCTGCGCCGATAGAGGTCTCCATTCCGAGCCCGGCGCCATGGTGCGTGGTGGGACCCCGATGACCCTCGCGGGAACCGGCATGGATCGCCGGCGCTCTCTCGTGCTCATTCTTCAGGACGCGACGAAACCGCGGTCGATATTCGCCACGGATTGGACGCCGAAGGGACTCTGTGGCGGGTAGGCAAGGCGCCAGCCGGCGCCCAGTCATCGGCATCGTGGGAGCGAGCCAGGCCAATCCGGCGACGCTCGAGGCCGCCTTCCGTCTTGGGCGGCTGGTGGCGGAGGCGGGATGGATCCTTCTGACCGGTGGTCGGCCGGCCGGAGTGATGGACGCGGCGAGCGCGGGAGCAAAATCAGTCCCCGGGAGCCTCACGATCGGAATCATGCCGAGCGACCCCGACGGGCCCGTGAGCGCGCATGTCGACATCGCGATTTTCACTGGCCTGGGAGACGCTCGAAACATCGTCAACGTGCTGAGCAGCGATGTCGTCGTCGCCTGTGGCATCGAGAGCGCGGGGACGGCCTCGGAAGTGGCACTGGCACTCAATGCGAGGCGCCTCACGATCCTGCTCGGGGTCTCCCCGCCGGGGTTGGCATTCTTCCGTACGCTCCCGGGTGCGACCAATCTTCAGGAAGCCACCACGCCGGAGGCGGCGGTTGCGATGATCGAGCGACACCTTGTCTCCCGACGAGGGTAGCGGAGACGTTGCGTCGCAGGACTGCACATACAGGATGAGACCGTTGCCGAATATTCGAAAAGCGACGGCGGCCGATGGGCCCCGCATCGCGGAGCTGAGCGGGATTCTGGGATACCCGGCGGAGGCCGGGGCCATGGTCCAGCGAGTCGAGCGCGTGCTCGCCCGGCCGGCCGAGGTCGTGTTCGTCGCCGAGCTGACCCCTCACGGAGTCGTCGGATGGCTTCACGGGGCGGAGCAGGAACTGCTGGAATCCGGGGCTCGGTGCGAAATCCTCGGACTGGTGGTCGACCCCGACCACCGAGGCGGCGGCGTCGGGCGCCGGCTCGTGGCCGCCGTGGAACAGTGGGCCGCCCTGCGGGGACTCGGACAGATGGCCGTCCGGAGCAACGTCGTCCGTGCCGAGTCACATCCGTTTTACGAGCGGCTGGGCTACGTCCGGGTCAAGACCCAGCATGCCTACCGCAAACGCCTCGCGAACCAAGCCGCCGCCCCCATGCGCCGCCTCGCCCCGGAGATCTTTCGCAAACGGCTCCTGATCGAGGGTTACTTCGCGCGCCGGCAGGTCGATGCCCAGGCGATCCGGGACTATTTTACGGTGATAACGACGCGGCTGGGTCTTCGCACCTACGGCGCGCCCATCGTGCACGAGACGAGGGGGCAGGGGAAGGCCACCAACGAAGGTTACGACGCCTTCGTGCCGCTGATCGATTCCGGCATCTACGTCTGCGTGTGGTCCGGGCGTCGTTTCGCCTCCGCCATTCTCTACACGTGCGCCGAGTTCGACGAGGCGGATGCGACGGCGGCGACGCGGGAGTTCTTCGAGATGACGGAGTGGGACACAGTGCTTTTCTGACGGCGACTCCTATGCGGCAGGCGTCTTCCGACGAGTCGAGGCACCCGGCCGCCGACATGCGGTCGTCAGCGCAGATGGAATCGCAGATGTGCAGATGCAATCGCAGATGTAATGGAGGCAGCAATGTCCGCATTCTATACCGACGACCAGCGCGCTCTGCAGGAGCAGTTCGAAACCGACAAGATGGCCGACTTGCTGAACCAGGTCATCGTCCACCACGAAGTTCAGGACCCGGAGCGAGAGTTCATCGAGAGCCGCGACATGTTTTTTCTCGCGACGGTCGATGGGCACGGCCAGCCCACATGCTCCTACAAGGGCGGGGATCCCGGATTCGTGAGGGTGGTGAACCCGACGACCATCGCGTTTCCGAGCTATGACGGGAACGGGATGTTCCTCTCCCTCGGGAATATCCGAAGCACCGCGCGAGTCGGGATGCTCTTCGTCGACTTCGTGACGCCCCATCGTCTTCGGGTCCAGGGCGTCGCGTCGGTCGAAGAGAAGGACCCGCTGCTCGGCGCCTATCCCGGCGCCGACCTGGTGGTACGGGTGAGCGTCGCAGACATCTTCGTCAATTGCTCGCGGTACGTTCACAAGTACCGGCGGGTGGCGTCATCCCGGTATGTCCCACGCGCACACTGTGAGACGCCATTCGCCGAGTGGAAGCGCATCGATGTAGTGCAGGAGGCGCTGCCCCCCAGGGATACCGGCAGGACAGCAAAGGCCGGCGGCACGATCACCGTGGATGAATACGAGGCGAAGCGGGCCGCAGGCGAGGCGTGAGCCCGTGGGCGGACGGGAAGATGATTCTCGAGGCGCGCATCGCCGACATCACGACGCTGACAGTCGACGCCATCGTCAACGCGGCAAACGAGCAACTCGCGCCTGGAGGAGGGGTCTGCGGCGCGATCCACCGGGCGGCCGGGCCCGAGCTCGCCCGTGCCTGCGCCAGGCTCGGCGGGTGTTCAACCGGTGATGCCCGACTCACTCCCGGGTTCCTGTTGCCGGCCACGTTCGTGATTCACGCGGTGGGTCCGGTCTGGAGGGGCGGGGCATCGGGCGAAGCCGACCTGCTGGCATCCGCCTATCGGGCGGCTCTCGGCCTCGCCGCCGACCATAAGCTGCGCACTATCGCCTTTCCCGCCATCAGCACCGGCATTTACGGGTATCCTCTCCAGTCAGCGACCGGGGTAGCGGTTCGAACGGTGGAGACGGTCCTGCGCGCTGGCTCCAGTGTCGATCAGGTGATCTTTGCCTGCTTCAGCCCGGAGGTTCTTGCGGAGTATCGTCGCACCGGGGTTGCCGAGGGCGCAGAGTAACCCCCGGGGCCTCGGCGGAAGCAGGCCCGATGGCGCGCGTTACGGCGGACCCGCGCTCAGGCTTTGTGGGCCGTCTTGGCGAAGAACGGCGTCAACACCTGCTCGACGTGCTTGCTCTTGCACTTCGGACACTCGATGCGTCCATGTCCGTGGTCCGCCAATGGCTCGACGCGATCGAAGACGCGTCCACAGTCGTCGCAGCGATATTCATAAGTCGGCATGATGCTCCTCCTTGATACTGACTCGGAGCACGACCCAGGCTGTCCAGGTCACCTCCGATCGGGCATACAGCCCAAGGTAGCCAAGCGGCCGGTCAGCGTCCATCGTGAATTTTCGGAGCACATCGAGTCGGTTCAATGACCAGTACTTGCGGACGACCCCGGCTGGCGCATACTAGACTCGTAACGCACCGGCCAACCGGAGGCGCCCGTGAGATCCCCATTCCTCCTCGTCATGGTTCCCGCGCTCGTGGCACTTCTCTCTCCTCACGGCTCATCGCCGCCGTCCTTCCCCGCCGCGGACATCGCGGTCGCCCCGTTTATCGTTGAAGGCGATAGCGCGGGCGTTCTCCGTGCGGTGGCGGACTCCTGTCTCGAGCGGCTCGTCCGCGAGCTGACCGCACGAGGAGTGGGCGTGGCGCGGCACCCCAAGTTGTCAGAAAAAGACCTGCATGCGGCCCGGCCGGCTCCGTGGGCCGTTCTCGGCAACGTCGGCCGGGATCGAGCCCAGTTTCGGGCCGAGCTCCGGTTGCTCGACGTGGAGTCCGGAGACGAAATGCGATCCTACTTCAACGCCGACGAGGACCCACAGGCCGTTGCCAATCTCGGTGCGGCGGCCGCTGGCCGGATCGCGCTATTCATTCAGGAACAAAAAGGCCCTCGACCCGGGGGAACGTGACAATACCGATGGACAGGTGACACCATGACTACGGCGAAGAGACGGACAACGACGACGAAGCGGACAAGGGCAAGGAAGCCGACCACGACGAAGAAGCGCTGGTCCCAGCGCGTCACGGAGCACAGTAACGCCTTGGACCTGGATGCGGGCGTTTTCAGCCGCCCGGATCCCCGAAGCATCGCCCGGTCGTTGAAGCGGTCGGCCGATCGCAGCCGCCGGCGGAAGACCGACGCATACCGGTCGGCCATGTCGATGCTCACCTTCTACATCAATCGGGCGGGGAAGGTACTGTCCGGCACACGCCGCCGCCGGCTCGAGGCAGCCAAGGATGAGCTGCGAGCGCTCTATGGGCGGCCGACATCGCGGAAAAGGAAGGCACCCCGGTGATGGTACGAATGCCATGGGCGTGAGCCCGAGCTTTCGTGCCTTCATCCTCGATCAGCTCGCACGGACCACGTCCGGTGTTCGCGCCCGAAACATGTTCGGAGGGGTAGGGATCTACGCCGGTAGCCTCTTCTTCGCCCTCCTGGCGGAGGATACGCTGTACTTCAAGGTCGATGAGACCACTCGCGACGGGTTCGAGAGGCGCGGAATGGGACCGTTCCGACCGTACGGCCCAGGCGGCGAGGTCATGCAGTACTACGAGGTGCCGGAGGACGTGCTCGAGGACCCGGAGACGCTGCAACCGTGGGTAGAGGCGGCCATCGCCGTGGCGACGCGTGCGAAACGCCGGACCAGTCGACGGGGCGGCTGAGCCGCGCGACGAGTCGTCAGGAGAGTACCGGTATGCCGGAGGAATTCGTGTCGGCGCTGACCCCGGAGCAATGGGAGGCGCGCGACTATCGCCAGACGGCGCGCGATCTGGATGTGTGGGCAAGGAGCACCGCGGGCCGGCAAGACGATGATGCCACCGAGTACGTCGCCAAGCTCGGCCTCGACCATGACGGGGCCGTCATCCTGATGAACCGCGCGCATGACCGAGTCCTAGTGCCCCCGCCCGCCCGCGCCGCGCTCGCCGCCCTTGCACTTGCCGATCAGCCGTTCGGGTTTTCCCAGGCGGACGTGTCGGCACTTCGCCGCGCCGCGGAAGCCGGTCGCGACAGCGGGAGTGCCGCGTCACTCGGCAGCCTGGCGGAGCGCCTGCAGGCACTGCTGCCCCCGACAACCGGCTGATCAATCACCGGGCGTCGGGTAAGTCACTCGTGGTGGCGCGAACCTTCCCAGTGTGGGCAGCCCCGTGCTGCCCCGGATCCGAGGAGGCACAATGGCTCGCTGTGAGGTATGCGGCAACGACTATTATCTCTCGTTCGAGATCACGGCCGCCGGACAAACGCATACGTTCGACTGCTTCGAGTGCGCCATCCACAAGCTCGCGCCCGTGTGTGAGCATTGTCGGTGCAAGATCGTGGGACACGGTATCGAGGCGAAGGGCACCTTCTATTGCTGCGCTCATTGTGCGCGGCAGCAGGGTGTGACCGCGGTGGCCGATCACGCCTGAGCGCTCAGAAAGCCGCATGACCTTGCGGCGGTGCGCCTCCCGTCCACGTTCTTGCCGCCAACCTATCCGCGGCTCCATCTTCCCCCCGGGCAGTCTTTCTTGGTGGCATGCCGGCGGCTGACCGGTATCACGTCTGCTTCTTCCATTACGACGAGCCATGGCGATTGAAGAGGAACTGGATGGCATTCTCGAGTTCCTGCGTACCGCGGAGCGCCTGAAGACCATGCGCCGCAGCGGCTGGACCGCCGGCGGTGAACCGGAAAGTGTAGCGGCCCACACCTGGCGGCTTTGCCTGATGGTGATCGTGCTCGCCGACGAGCTTCCGGGGATCGATCTCCTGCGGCTCGTCAAGATCTGTCTGATTCACGACCTGGGCGAAGCGCTGCAGGGTGACATCCCCGCTCCGGCGCAAACGGCGGATGTCGCGAAGGCGGCGCGCGAGCGCGCCGATCTCCGGGAAGTGCTCGCTCCGTTGCCTCCGCGCCTGCAAGAGGAGTTCGTCGCGCTCTGGGAGGAGTACGAGGCGGCCCACTCTCCCGAGGCGCGGGTGGCCAAGGGACTCGATAAACTGGAGACCATCCTGCAGCACACCCAAGGGCGGAATCCCGCCGGGTTCGACTACCGCTTCAATCTGACCTACGGTCGCCAGCATACGGAAAGCCACCCGGCTCTCACGGCCATGCGGGCCCGACTGGACCGCGAGACGGAGCTGCGGGCGCAAGGCGTGCACCCGGCGGGGATGGCACCCGACCAATCCGAACCGCCACCCGCGTAGGGGGCATAGCCAAGCCAGGAGATCGGCAGATGACGTCAGCAGGTCCGGCTAACGAAACCAGGGTGCGGGAAAGCTTTGGCCGTCAGAGCCACATGGCTTCTCTCGGCGCCACGATCGCGCACATTGCGCCTGGCGAGGTGCATCTGACCTTCCCGTATTCTGCGCGGTTCTGCCAGCAGAACGGTTACATGCACGCGGGTGCCATCGCGAGCGTCGCGGACTCGGCGAATGGCTACGCGGCGTATACGCTGGCACCCGCCGACACCGACGTCCTCGCGGTGGAGTTCAAGATCAATCTGCTGGCGCCGGCCAAGGCCGAGGCCTTTCTCGCCTGCGGCCGGGTGCTGCGCGCCGGCCGGACGCTGACCGTGTGCCTGGCCGAGGTCTACACCGCCGGCTCCGTGAATCGCACGCTCATCGCGACCATGCTTTCCACCATCATCGTGCGGCCGGCTGGACATCATGGTGAAACGTCATGAGTCCTCGTTTGGTCTACGATGAGCTCAACGCCGCTACCTGGCCTGTCGCGGCCGATCACTTCCTTACCCCCCTCGATCATTTCTTCAGGCGGAACCATGGCCCGATCGCTCATATCGATGCCGGAACCTGGCGGCTCGAGGTGGACGGGCTGGTGGACCACCCGAAGAGCTTCTCACTCGACGAGCTGCTCCGGTTGTTCCCTCGACGAGACGTCGCGGCGACGCTGGTGTGCGCCGGACTGCGCCGGTCGGAGCTGCTCGCGTTGGGCCCATTGCCCGGGGAGCTCCCCTGGGGGCCGGAGCCCGCCAGCACCGGGCGATGGACCGGGATCGCCCTCGCGGACGTGCTCCGGGCCGTGGGAGTCGGCGATGGAGCCCGGTTCGTCGAGTTCATCGGCCTGGATCAGGTGGAACGGCAGGGACGGCGGTTCGGCTTCGGCGGGTCGATCGATCTGGCCAAGGCGCTGAGCCCCGAGGTGCTCCTTGCGAGCGAGCTCAACGGCATGCCGCTCACCCCCGAGCATGGGTTTCCTCTCCGGACCATCGTACCGGGCTGGATCGGTGCGCGAAGCGTCAAGTGGCTCGGCCGGATCACGCTGTCGGCGGAACCGTCCTGCAACTATTTCCAGAGCCAAGCGTATCGCCTGCAGAGGGAGATCAACCCGAACGACCCGCGCGACGTCTCCGCTGGCATTGCGCTGAGCGAGGTCCCCGTCAATGCCGTCATTCTGGATCCAACGCCTGATCAGGTGGTCCACGCCGGCCAGGTGCCGGTTCGAGGCTGGGCCATGGGCTCCGGAGGCAAACCGCTGACCCAGATCGAAGTGTCTCCCAATGGGGGGTGCGATTGGTTGCCCGCACGGATCTCCACTGATGGGGCGCCCTGGGCGTGGACGTTCTGGGAGGCGGTGCTGAAGCTCACCCCGGGCCCTCACACCATCGCAGTCAGGGCCGCCGACAGCGGCGGCGCCGCCCAGCCGTCGAGCGTCGACGCGACCTGGAACGTCAAGGGATACAACAACAATGCGTGGCACCGGGTGGCGATTCGCGCCGACTGAGCCGGCGCATTCGTGTGGATCCATTCGCGTGGAGTCGCCGCCCGCCATGGCTTCCGCAGGGGCAAGCAGATCGTATTCGACGGCATTCTCATTCTGATCCTCGGCGTCATCGCGGCGTTCGTCTATCGGGATGTCCGAACCGCGTAGCGGTGCGGTGACTCCAACCTCGAGGTGGCACATCCATGCGAACCTGTTTGCCGCTCTGCCTCCTGCTGCTCGGCTGTCACGGCGCACAGGACCGCGCCGCGATTCGGCGCGCCGCGGCCGATCAGGATCCCACATATGCGGGCGTGCAAGCTCGCGGCGCCGTCGCGATGGGCGTCAACCAGTTCACCTCGAGCCACGTCTTCGAGCCGCTCCCGGACGGCGGCCGCATCGAGCTGCAGCGCGACACGGACGACAGCGCCGGTACGGCACAGATCCGCGGCCACATGGAGCAGCTCTCGTCGCGGTTCGCGGCCGGCGACTTTCGGCTGCCGGGGTACGTGCATGCCCAGGCGGTCCCGGGAACCGCCGTGATGAGCGCCAAGAGAGCGCTCATCAGTTACGCCGTGGAGTCGCTGCCGCGAGGAGGGGCAGTGCGAATTCGGAGCGGTGATGCGGGAGCCGTGGAGGCGATCCACGAGTTCCTGGCGTTCCAACGGCACGATCATCACGCGCCGGCGCGAAGGGATTCCTGAGGCCGTCTCTACACCGCGAGCAGGGCGATCTGTTCCCGCAGGACCCGGATCGCCAGGTCGATCGTCCACCGGTGGGTGCGGAACGCCAGCACCGCCAGCCGCAGCGTGAAGCGGCCATCGAGCATCGTCGACGACAGAAAGATGCGGCCGTCCCGTCGCACACCGTCGATGATGGCCTGGTTCATCTCGTTGACTCGCGCGAGGCCGGCACCTGGTGGAGCCCATCGATAGGTCACGATGGAGAGGTCGGGTGGCGGACCGACCTCGAATCCGAGCGCCTCGATCTCCCGGTGGAAATAGCGCGCCAGCAGCAGCTTTTCATCGAGCGCCGCCTGGAATGGCCTGGTGCCGAGCTGGACGAGCGGCAGCCACATGCGCAGCGCCCGAAAGTGCTTCGAGAGCTCGGGCGACACGTCGGCGGGCGAGACCTCGCCCGGGTCCCGCAACGCGTCCTGCATGTAGTTGCCCGAGTAATTATGGGTGGTGGCGAGTCGCTCGGCATCACGAACCAGCACGATGCCGGCGCCGTAGGGAAGGAACAGGCTCTTGTGCGGGTCGAGAATGACGGAGTCGGATCGCTCGATTCCCTTGAGCATGCCGCGACCATGCTCCGTGAGAAGGAAGAAGCCGCCGTACGCCGCATCGACGTGGAACCAGCAGCGCTCGCGTTTTGCGATCGTCGCAATCGCATCGAGCGGATCCACGGCGCCGGTATCCGTCGTGCCGGCGGCCGCGGTCACCAGCCACGGGCGAAGCCCCCGTTCCCGATCGTCGGCAATCGCGCGCTCCAGAGCGCCGGGTTGCATCCGGAACCGGTCGTCCATCGGGACGTACCGGACCTGCACTTCGCCGAGACCGACAAGGCGTAGCGCTTTCTCGATGCAGTGATGGGCCTGCGTGGTCAGGTAGACCACCGCCGACGCGTAACCGGCCCCGCGTAAACCATGGGCATCGCGGGCCGTCGCGATCGCCGCCAGCGTGGCGAGACTTCCCCCGGACTCAATGGCTCCGGCCGCGGTCGCGGGATACCCTGCCAGGTCGGCCACCCACCGAATCAGCATGCTCTCCATCCGGACCGGTCCCGGCCCAGCAAAAAAGATCCCCGCGTACTTGTTGCTCACGGCCGCGAGATAGTCACCCAGCGCCGAATGGAAGAGTCCGCCGCCCGGGATGTAGGCGAGGTGACCTCCCGAGGCCGGATTCAGCCCCGGCCGGACGACGTGGCGCTCGAACATCGCGATCACGGACTCGATCGGCATTCCATGCTCGCCAATGGGCGATCCGAGCACATTGATTCCCTTGTCTTCCGTCTCGGTATACGCCTTGAGGCTCTCGATCTTGCGGAGGAATCGCTCGGAAGAAGCCACGGCGGCGTTTCGAAGCTTCTTTCGGCGCGTGGCCCCGGGATCGAGCGGGCGAGCCGCGCGCTCGAGCCGGCGGAGGCGGTCGAGGAGGTCGGCGGTCGTGCTCTCCTCCGCCATGTCAGCTCGTGACCCTCGCAGCCTGATACCCGCCCGGGACGAGCCGGGCGGAGATCGAGAGACGGTTCCAGGCGTTGATGGCCGATACCGTGAGGGTGAGGTCGGCGAGCTCTTTCTCGCTGAAGTGGGGACGCACTTCCTCATGGACGGCGTCGGGCACGTGTCCGTCGGTGATCGAGGTGACGGCCTCCGCCCACGCGAGAGCCGCGCGCTCGCGACCGGTGTAATACGGGCATTCACGCCAGGCGTCCAGAGAATAGAGACGCTGCTCCGTCTCCCCGATCGCCCGCAGGTCTTTCCAATGCATGTCGAGACAGTAGGCGCATCCGTTGATCTGCGAGGCCCGGAGCTGGGTCAACAGAACCAGGGATCGCTCCAGCCCGCACTCCTGCACATATCGGTCGAGGGCATCCATGGCGTCGTACACGCCGGGCGCCGCGTTGGCATAGTGGAGACGAGGTTTCACGGGTGCTCCTTGAGGGCGATCGATCAGTGACTGAATCATGCTGCGCGGGCAGGCAAGCGCGCCAGCAGCAATGCGCCAGCGGACGCCGGGACCAGCGGGGCGGCGGGGCGGCGGGCGGCGGGCGGCGACGACTCAAGGTAGTGAGAAGTGGATCTACCAGACAGGGCCATTTACAGTATTTTCGTTGTACCACTTCCCATGGCACGACAGACCAGCCAATTCGCCCTCATGCTCCCGGAGCGGGAACCGGGGATGCCGGCAACCCGGTGGCTCTATGCCTCCCTTCGCCGTGGCATCCTGGAAGGGCGGCTGCGCCCCGGCAAGCGGCTCCCGGCCAGCCGTGACCTCGCCACGCGGTACGGGCTCTCGCGCGGAACCATCGTCGCCGCGTTCGACCAGCTGAAACGGGAAGGCTACCTCGAGACCCGGGCAGGCTCGGGCACGTTCGTCGCCAGGGTACTACCCGAGCGGCTGCTGCAGGCTCCCCGTCCGGCTCCGACCCGGCCCGCACCCGCACGGAGTCATCCACGTCACCTATCGGGGTACGGCAGGCGAGTGCGCCTCTTCCCCCACCTGCGACCCGGCCCAATCCGGGCCTTCCGCACCGACCAGCCCGCGCTGGATCTCTTTCCTACGACGCTCTGGGCACAGGTGGCGGGGCGCCGCCTCCGGCAGGCCTCGATGGACCTTCTGCTCGCCTGCGGCCCCATGGGATACCGGCCGCTCCAGGAGGCGGTGGCGGACTATCTCACGACATCGCGCGGCGTGGTCTGCGTCGCCGAGCAGGTCGCCATTGTCTCCGGCGTGCAGGAGGCGCTCGACCTGGTGGGCCGCCTTCTTGTCGATCGGGGCGACCGGGTGGTCATCGAGAACCCGGGATACATCGGTGCCACGCTTGCCTTCGAGGCGCTCGGCGCGACCGTCGTTCCGGCCGGTCTCGATGAGGAGGGCATCATCCTGGGCGACGCGTCGCTCAGAGGGGCCCGGCTCCTCTATCTGACTCCGGCGCATCAATTCCCGCTCGGCGTGTGCATGAGCCTGGCCAGGCGCCTGGCCGTGCTGGAGTGGGCGCGGTCGACCGGCACGATGATCATCGAGGACGACTACGATAGCGAGTACCGCTACGCAGGGCGTCCGGTGCCCGCGCTCCAGGGACTCGACCGAAACGGGATGGTGATCTTCGCGGGGAGCTTCAGCAAAGTGCTGTTCCCGTCACTCCGGTTGGGATATCTCATCGTGCCGCCGGACCTGATGGACTTCCTCGCGGCGGCGCAATCAGTGACCAACCGTCACGCACCTCTGCTCGAGCAGGCCGTCCTCGCGGATTTCATCGCCGGCGGACATTTCGGCCGTCACGTGCGGCGGATGCGGGAGATCTACGCCGAACGCCTGTCGGTGCTCCTCGACTCGGCACGGGAGCGGCTGGCGGGACTATTGGATGTCTCGGACGTGGAGGCCGGCCTGCAGACGGCAGGCTGGCTGCGGGAAGGGACCGACGGGAAGGCGGCAGCGCAGGCGGCGGCGCGGCGGGACGTCGAAGTCACTCCACTCGGGCGCTACGGTCGCGGCCGGGTGGCGCAAAACGGACTCCACCTCGGCTTCGCCGCCATAGACCCGAGGGAGATCAGGCGCGGAGTCCGTGAGCTCGCCATCGCACTGGAGAGCGTGAGAAGGGCGCCCGCCTAGCTCGCCCGGGCCGGAAGCACGGCTGGTGCTTCTTGAGCGGGGCGGGCGCGGATCCGGCCCGCGATCGTGTCGGCGATGAACTCCGCATCTCTCCCGACGCCGTGGATCATCGTCGACGACATCGCGTAGAGAAAGTGGAGGCCGACGAAGTACAGCCCGGGCTCGCCGGCAACGATCCCGCGCGTGTGCCTTGCCTCTCCGTCCTCATCGAATATCGGAAGATCGATCCATGATTGGCCGGGGTGGAATCCGGTGCACCAGACGACGTTTGCCACGTCGAGCACCCGGCCATCCTCCAGGACCGGGAGGCCGTTTCGCACGGCTGCCGTTCGGGGGACGCGCTCGACGCCAACGGCGGCGAGATCCTTGGGCTTGACCCGGATGAGCGGGCCGCCCTTGGAGACGATGTTCGGGCGGACCTTCCGCCCCATCGGTGTGTCGGTGGTCAACACCCGGTGGAAGACGAATCGGAGCACCAGCCGGAGCAGGAATGTACGTGCCGCGAATCCGTCGATGCGGAAGGGGAGGTGACCCGTATCCCGCCCCGACATGCATACCTTCCGGCCGGCGCGGGCGAGCTCGAGCGCGATCTCGGACCCGGAGTTGCCCGCTCCGACGATCAGGACGGCGCCCTCCCGCAGCTGAGATGGATTGCGGTAGTCGCACGAATGGAGCTGGACGATAGCGGAATCCAGCTCCGGTGCGAAGGAGGGCACACGGGGGCTCTGGTAGGTCGCCATCGCTACCACGACGTTGTCGGCCTCGAACCGGCGGTCGCCCGCCGTCACGAGGTAGCGAGAGCCTTCCCTCGAGAGTCGATCGACCTTGACGCCGGTTCGGACAGGCAACCCGAACCGCTTTGCGTAGTCCTCCAAATAGTCGGCCATCTCCTTCTTCGCCGGGAAGTCGTGGGCCGGGGCAGGGAAGGGCATGCCGGGAATGCCATCGAAGCGCGCGGGAGTGAAGAGCCGCAAGGAATCCCAGCGCTGGCGCCACGAGTCGCCGATCCGCTGATTGGCCTCCAAAATGACGAACGGGAGACCCCGTTGGGCCAGGTGGTACCCGACGGAGAGACCCGCCTGGCCACCACCGATGATGACGGTCTCGACCCGCTCCTGCTTTCGCACGCTCATTCTCCAACTCCTCTTTTTGAAGGCGCCGTCGACGGTCGACGGCATGACATATGATGCGACGGACGTGCACCACCCGCATCGGGCGAAGTATTCAGGGCAGCTCCGCGCCGCGTCATGGGTAGTTCTATGTAGGGTGACGGTCAGGCCTCGTGCGCCACCCTGCCGCTCGTTGCCTTCGACATCAGGGGAGCGCGCTATCAAGGGGACTTGAGGAGGTCGTGCTGGTAGGCGTAGGCGGTGGCCGCGGCCCTGCTCGACAGGCCCAGCTTGGTGAAGATGTTGCTCACGTGGCGAGCCACCGTCTTCTCGCTGATTCGAAGCTCGCCGGCGATGGCGCGATTGGTCTTGCCGGTTGCCACGAGACCGAGCACCTGCACCTCGCGCGCCGTGAGCCCGGCGGCGGCGGCGGGTATCGCCTTGGGGGAGAGCGCGTCGACCCGGGCGAGATCCGTCGTGGCGCCCAGTTGTCGGAAGACCCGGCCCGCCGCATCCATTTCCATTTCCGCCGCATCCTCGTCGCCGAGCACCCGGCAGGCCACTCCGACCAGTACCCGCGCGCGCGCGGCCTCGTACGGCGCCTCCATCTCGCGCCACACCGTCCAGGCATGGCGCAAGGCGGCCAGGGCGCCCCGAGCATCGCCCTCGGCGAGAAGAACGGCCCCGGTGGTGTGGGCGGACGCGGCACGAAGTAACGGCGCATCCAGCTCGGTGGCGATCGCCGCAAGCTCATCGGCAGCCGCGCGAGCCTTCGCGACATCGCCGGCGCTGAGCAGGATCTCGGCGCAGGCGCCCAACATCCTCGATCTGACATGCCGCTCCCGGGCCTCGTCTACCGCGCGGCAGATGGCCGCCTTCGCCGCTTCCATCTGGCCCTGCGCCAGGCGCAACAGGGCCAAGCCGGGTTGCGGTTCCCGTCCCCATTGGCTGGCCTGACGGTAAGCCGCCTCTGCACTGGCCGACTCGCCGCGCAGCCGGTGGAGCTCAGCGAGTCGATAGAACGCAGCGCCGACTGCCCGATGGGCAGGTGGTTGCAGGAGGTGCTCGCACGCCCGTTCCGCCTCCTCCATGGCGTCCGGCCATGCACCGTGTAGCTGCATGATCTCGGCGCGGCGCAGCAGGCAGTGGGCACGATACGGCACTATGTCAGGCTGAGATTCACACCAGCGGCTCAGCGCGCCCGTCCACTCCTGGGCCCTGCGCAGATCGTAAATCTCGTGGCACGCCTCGATCACGCTACAGTAGATGTCGCCCACGAAGAGTGGCGACACCTCACCCGACGTGATGGCAACCATCACCTCATCAAGCAGCGCCACTCCACGAGCAACGTCACCCAGACGGATGAGGGCCCGGCCCTGACCGTGCCTGGCGAGAGTCAGCAGGTCCGGATCGGCAAAGCGCTCCGCGATTCCGGCGGCCTCGCCGAAGGTGGTCTGCGCGGTCGGGTTGTCGCCTTCGAGGATCGACTGCAGCGCCGCGGGGACGAGCAGGTAGCCACGCTCGACGCAGTCGAGCTGGCCATCGTCGAGCAGGCGGCGAGCCCGGGCGATCCAGCCGCTGGCCCGGGCCTTTTCGCCCTTGAATAGCAATGGAAGGGCCAGCCAGAAGGCGCATTGCGCGGCGCGCTGTACCGCGCCCCGGGAGAGAAATTCCTGATGCGCCCGTGCCCAGAAAGTGGCGCTGTCGCCGTCTCGGCCCAGCAGTTGAGCTGCTGTCGCGAGACGCTCGAGATCCTCGGGGTCGAGCCGATCGGCCGCGGAGAGTTGGGCGTACGCATCTCCCCACGCGTGCCGCCGGAAAGACTCGCGGCCTCGATCCCGGGCATCTGCCGTCAACATGAACGTTTCCGTTCCGGGTGTGTGCGCCGAGCCCACGGGGTCGGCGACGTCATTGGAAGATAGACTAATGGACCGCCTTCCCGAGCGCGAAGCCGGCTCCACGAACGCCAGGCAGCCGG
Organism: uncultured Gemmatimonadales bacterium; assembly: GCA_963722825.1. Lineage (GTDB taxonomy): Bacteria > Gemmatimonadota > Gemmatimonadetes > Gemmatimonadales > GWC2-71-9 > CAVVWJ01. Next base: position 1,355,099 of record CAVROI010000001.1, on the reverse strand, counting down.
GGGAACCGCACGTCTCCGGCCTTGACCGCCGCGAAACCCGTCTCGCTCATGAGCCGTGGCAGGTCTTGAATGCCCTCCTGGCCGGCCCCGAGCCGCGCGGGCTTGCCTGGCTTCGCCCGCGCCCGCCTGAAATCGACCACGATGAGTCTGCCTCCCGGTTTGAGTATACGAGCAATTTCGCCGAGGCCCCGGCGCTTGAGGTCGTCCGGGAGGTGGTGCATCATCATCGTACTCAGCACCGCATCGAACGAGTGGTCGGGCAAGTCGAGTCGTTCGACGACCCCGACAAGGAATTCGATCGGCAGCCCGCGCCGGGATGCCTTGGCGCGGGCGCGAGCGATCTGCTTCGGTCCGGGATCGATGCCGACGACACGTCCCGTTGGACCGACTCGCTCCTTGGCAAGCAGGGCCAGGGTACCCGTGCCGCAGCCGACATCAAGGACGGCTTCGCCGGGCTGGAGTCGGGCCAGGCCGGCCGCCGTCTCCCGAACCCCGCGCAGCGTGCCCAGCGTGAGCGCGTCGAGGACGGATACCAGCAGGTCGTACCGCCGCCCCCAGTTCATGACCAGCCCCCGGGTCCCGGCGACCGGCTCTCCGCCACTTTCCGGCTGATGATTGTGTGCGAGCGAGTGCATGGATCCTGCTCCTTTCTCGTGCGACCCACCGCGACAACCCGTCGGACTTCTGCCGCCGGGCGCGCATGGGCCTATAGTCCGTCGCGCATTTGACCTCCGTTCTAAACATGTATATGCATATTCTATGAGACAACCGCCTCGTGGTGCCCTTCTGATGGCCGAGGAATGCCTCTCGTTCCACGCCCGGCGTCTCTCGCGCGCCCTGACCCGGCAATACGATGACGTCCTCAGACCGGTCGGGATCCATGCTTCGCAGCTGATGCTGCTCAACGCCATCGCATTGAGCGGTGAAGGCGGCGCCGGGATGGGGGGGATGGCCGATTTTCTGGTGATGGACCGGACGACATTGTCACGCAACCTGCGACCGCTGGCGAAGGCGGGGCTCGTCCGCCTGTCCCGCTCACCCCACGATGCCAGGACCCGGCTGGCGCTGCTCACCCCGGACGGTGAGCGTCTCATGGCCCAAGCCTTTCCGCTGTGGGAGCGGGCGCACCGGCGGATGGTTTCCGCCCTCGGGCCCAAGAAGGCGTCGGAGCTGCGCGACCGATTCGCCGCCGCCGTCGTGGCGGCGGGTGGATCGGACTGGTCGCGGTTGTTGCGCCGATTGGCCGATAGGCCGCACGGCCCCCTGTCGTGAGTGGGGTGCACTCATCGATCGGGTTGGGGCAGCGCCGCGCACGCCGCCTGGGTAGTTTGGATTATCCGCGAAGCTCGTGGCCGGCACCTTGCCGCCTGTGACAGCTTCCGCGTCATTACGGGAGCATGTCCATGCCCAAGCGCAACTACGGCTTCGAGAAGCGTCAGAAGGAACTGAATCGCGAGCGGAAGCGAGAAGAGAAACGGCAACGCAAGCTCGATCGCGTGGACACGCCGCCCACGATCCCCACGAGCGACGAGTCCCCCTCGTCGGACCAGCCACCACGCGCCTGACGGGGCGCCGCCGCACATACCGGCGGTCCCACTCGCACCGCTCCGGCGTGACGCCATGGCCTCCAGGCCGGCTGCTCGACGATCCCCACTTCAGCGCGACTTCGGGAGGCGGCGATGCTCGGCGGGAAGTCCTGGGATGAATGGATCAGGCAGTACGGTGGGAGCCATCAGCACCCGATCAATCGCCTCTGCCACACGCTCGGGATTCCCCTCATTGCGCTGTCGGTCCCCCTCTTCGTCGCAGCGCCCTTCGTTCGTGGCATGTGGCCACTGCCGACGGCGCTCTTCGTCCTCGGTTGGGCGTTTCAGTTCATCGGGCATGCCGTGGAGGGGAAGCCGCCCGAGTTCTTCCACGACTGGCGCTTCCTGCTGGTCGGGCTTCGCTGGTGGCTGGCGAAGATCCGCGGACGTGCCTGAGCCGGATTGATTCGTGAACATGGAGCGCAGAATCGTCGGCTTTCATCAAGACGAACAGGCACAGTGGGTGGCGGATCTCGAGTGCGGACATGCTCAGCACGTGCGCCACGATCCCCCGTGGCAGGTTCGAGAGTGGGTCATCACGGCCGAAGGCCGTGTGGGCCGGCTGGGCACGACCCTGCGGTGCCCCCAATGCGAGCGCGGCACCTCGTCGCCGCTGAGCCGCTCCGCTTTGCTGTCGTTCCTCCGGCACCATCGCTATGCGGCGCAGGCATCGGCCGGCCCCGCCGGAAATGTGCAAGCCGCGGTGGTCGGGATCGCCGTGTCCGACGAGTTCGAGATCGTGTTCGACACGCTCGCCGGCAGCCGGAAAGCACGGAATCTCGACAACGAGCCTCGCATCGCCATGGTCATCGGAGGTTTCGTCGAAGGCCAGGACGAGACCGTGCAGTACGAGGGGGTCGCCGACCGCCCGGTCGGCCAGGAGCTGGGCGAGGCGCAGGAGCTGTATTTTCGGACATTCCCCGACGGGCGACAGCGCCTGAGCTGGCCCGGCCTGATCCATGTTCGTGTGCGGCCGAGCTGGCTCCGGTACAGCGACTTTCGCGGCGAGTCGCCGCTGATCCTGGAATGGACCAGCGGCGAGCTCGCTGCGCTCCGATGACGACTTCAGGCCTCGACCACGTGAAGGGCTCGCTCGCCGCAAGTGTCCTGGCCATGACGGTCGCCTGCGCCCGCGCTGTTGCGCCGAGCCCCATGCCGGCAGCGAGTTGCGCGGTGGGCGACACGGCCATGGTTCGGGAGGTCGTGTATTTCGGACGCAACCGCCCCGGCGGCGGAACCGTGACCGACGGGGAGTGGCAACGATTCCTGGATGAGGTCTTCACGCCGCGCTTTCCCGCAGGACTCACGGTCGTCGAGGCCACGGGACGATGGCGGGGCGAGAGCGGGGTCGTCGAGCAGGAGCGATCCGAGGTGGTGACGCTGCTTCACGCCGGAGACGACTCCACACGGCGTGCGCTGGAGGAGGTCGTCGCCGAATACAAGCGCCGCTTTCGGCAGGAAGCCGTGCTCCGGGAACGGACGGCCACCTGCGCCCGGTTCGAGTAATGAACGGCGTGTGGCTGTCGGCGACCGTCTCATTCGTGCTCGGCGCCCACTCGGCAGGGGCGCAGGACCGGACGGAGCGCGCCTCATTCGTATCCGACTCGGTCGCGCTGGTCACGGCGACCGGAACACTGCGGGGAACACTGCTGGTGCCGTCGGGTGCTTCGCATGTTCCGGTCGTGTTCATGCATCCCGGCTCGGGGCCCACCGACCGCGACGGGAACAGCGCGCTGCTCCCGGGTAAGAACAACAGTCTCCGCCTTCTGGCCGAGGGATTGGCTGTTCGGGGCATCGCGACGCTGCGCGTGGACAAGCGCGGCCTAGGCGGGAGCGCGCCGGCGATGACCGCCGAGTCGGACCTGACGCTCGAATCCTACGTGGCGGACGCCGAGGCTTGGCTGAAGCAACTTCGTCGGGATCCGCGCTTCGACCAGGTCTTCGCGCTGGGCCACAGCGAAGGTGCCCTGATCATGGCGCTCGCGGCCAGAAAGACGGGGGCCGACGGGTACATTTCTCTCGCCGGACCCGCCCATCGCGCCTCCGATCTCCTGCGCCGGCAGCTCCGCTCGAAGCTCACGGGACGGTTGGCGGAGGAGAACGAGCGGATTCTCGAGGCACTCGAGCACGGTGAACGGACGGACTCGGTGCCCGCGGAGCTCCAGGTGCTGTACCGGCCGAGCGTGCAATCCTATCTCATCTCATGGTTCAAGTACGACCCGGCAAGTGTGGTGCACGGGCTGTCCATCCCGGTGCTCATCGTGCAGGGCATGGCCGACCTTCAGGTGGACACTGCCGAGGGCTCGGCCCTGCACGCGGTGAAACCGGATGCGACGTATCTCCGGGTACCCGCCATGAATCATGTGCTCAAGATCGTCACCGGAGGATTGCCGCAGCAGCGGGCGGCGTACGTCGATTCGACTCTCGCGGTGGCGCCGCTCCTGCTCGATGGTATGGCGGCGTTTGTGCGGGTCGCGGGCGGGAATCGCCCGGAAGGCGAATGAAGACGCTCGGCAGGGTCGGCGGCATCGCGCCGGGGTGCTGATCGTGGTCGAGCGTCTCGGGGAAAATGGGGTGGAGGGGGTGCGGCGTCCAACGGCGTCGCTGCGGGCTCAATGCGGAGGAACCGGCCTTGCCGCTGTCGCACCTCGCGTTTCCAGCATTCGGCCTGCTGAGCATTGCTGTCGGATGGCCGCTGGCGCGCCGCCGAGTGCCGCCCAATCGCTGGTACGGGCTCCGCGTGCCCGCCACCTTCGCCGATCCCGCGATCTGGTTCGACGCCAACGCCGTCTGCGGCGAGGACCTTGTCCGCTTCGATGTGGTGCTCTGCGCGGTGGCGATTGGCCTCCAGTTCCTGTCCGGCCTGCCGGAGGCGGGCTACGTTGCCATGTGTCTGTCCGTCTCGTTCATGGGCGCCGTACGGGCTACCACGCGCGGATGGCGACATGCCAACCGCTTGCGCCAAGCGAGCCTGCGAAGTCGTCGTTGAACTGGCCTGAACCCTTACGCCCTGTCTACGCGGGAGACTGGAATGCTCGACGCCATCCGGCGCTTTGTCGGTGATCATCTGGTCGGCGGTGCGCCGGAGCGCGGTGGCCCAGGCTCGCCAGCCGGACCATCGCGCGTGGAGCTTGCCGCGTGCGCGCTGCTGCTCGAGCTGGCCCATGCCGACGGCGAGTTCAGCCTCGAGGAACGGGAGCACCTCGAGCGAACACTGGTGCGCCACTTCGGACTGGACGAGGCGAAGAGCGCCGAGTTCCTGCGCCTGGCGGAGGCGGAACGGAGCCAGTCGCTCGACCACTTTCAGTTCACCCGTCTCATCGCGGCGGAATACGACCTTGGTCAGAAGATGGTCCTGGCCGAAGTGATGTGGGGAGTGATTCTCGCCGATGGCCGGCTCAGCGATCACGAAACCCATCTGGTCCGCAAGTTCGCGAGTCTCATGGATCTGCCGCCCGCGTACCTGGCACAGGCGCGCCGTGCCGCGTTGGATTCGCAGACGCCTCCGCCCGAATGACTTCTCTTGTCGAATTGGGAACCTCCCGAACGACTAGGGGCATCCATGGTCGTTCCATCACAACGCGGAGGGGGTCATGAAATATCTGTGCCTGATCTACGACGAGGAGAAGAAGCTCAGCGCCATGTCGCAGAGCGACTCGAACGCCTTCCTGGGTGAGTACTTCGCCTTCACCGAGGGAGTGCGGAAAAGTGGTCACTATCTGGGCGGGGAAGCACTCCAGCCGGTTGGGACGGCAACGACTGTTCGGATCCGGAACGGAAAGCTGTCCACGACCGACGGTCCGTTCGCGGAGACGAAGGAGCAGCTGGGCGGCTTCTATCTCATCAGTGCCAAGGATCTGAACGACGCGATTCAGGTGGCCTCGAAGATTCCGTCGGCGCGGTCGGGCTGTGTGGAGGTCCGGCCGATCATGGAATTCGACAAGCAATAGACCAGACAGGATCATCGGTGAGCGAGGACGCGGCCGACCGGATGCGGGAGCAGGTGGAAGGGATCTACCGCTCCGAGTCTCGCCGGGTCCTCGCGACGCTGATCCGCCTGCTCGGCGACTTCGATCTCGCCGAGGAGGCGCTGCACGATGCCTTCATGGCAGCGGTGGAGCTGTGGCCCCGGGATGGTCTGCCGGCCAATCCCCGGGCATGGCTCGTGTCCGCCGGGCGGTTCAAAGCCATTGACGCCATCCGGCGCCGCGTCCGGTTCGACGCGTCGGTCGCCAAGCTCGTCGACGAGCTCGAGGCCACCACGTTTGATCCCGCCGGATTGGACGACCGAGGGGTCGAGGACGACCAGCTGCGGCTGATCTTCACGTGCTGCCATCCGGCGCTGTCGCCGGACGCGCAGGTGGCGCTCACGTTGCGCGAGGTCTGTGGTCTCACGACCGAGGAGGTCTCGCGCGCCTTCCTCACCACGCCCCCTACGGTCGCCCAGAGGATCGTCCGCGCCAAGGCCAAGATACGTGACGCGCGGATTCCGTATGAGATGCCCTCGCGGTCCGACCTTCCCGACCGGTTGGACCGGGTGCTCCACGTCGTCTATCTCGTATTCAACGAGGGGTACTCGGCCACGTCGGGCGAGTCCCTGACACGGTCCGATCTCTCGCGCGAGGCAATCCGACTGGGCCGGCTGCTGGCCGGGCTGCTGCCGGAGCCCGAGGCCATGGGGCTCCTGGCGTTGATGCTGCTGACCGAATCGCGCCGCGCCGCCCGCGCCTCATCCGGAGGCGACCTGGTGTTGCTCGATGAACAGGACCGCTCGCGCTGGAACCGGGAGCTGATCGCGGAGGGCTCGGCACTGGTCGAGCGGGCGATCCGGTCGCGCCGGTTCGGCCCATACACGCTACAGGCGGCAATCGCCGCGGTACATGCCGAGGCCCCGAACGCGGCCGCGACCGACTGGGCCCAGATCGTCGGACTCTACGATGTCCTGGCGCGGGCCGACCCGTCGTCCGTCGTCGCGCTGAACCGGGCGGCCGCGGTGGCGATGCGCGACGGGCCGCTGGCCGGCCTCGCGCTGATCGATGACATTCTGGCACGCGGAGATCTCGACGATTATCATCTCGCGCACTCGGCGCGAGCAGACCTCTGCCGGCGCCTCGGCAGAACCGCCGACGCGCGCGCCTCGTACCAACGGGCACTCCAGATGACACGGCTGGAACCGGAGCGGCGGTTTCTCGAGCAGCGCCTGGCGGAGGTACGGGAGGAATAGAGGAGAGAGTGTCAGCCACGTTCCTCGACCTGGTCGGTGGACGGCGCGGTCATTTCCGCCTGGAGTCGGGCTACCATGGTGAATGGTGGCTCGACCTCGACGCACTCTTTGCCGACACGCAGAAGATCGAGCCCATCGTCGGCTCGCTCGTCGCGTCTCTCCGTGAGTTCGACGTATCGGTGGTGTGCGGGCCCCTGCTGGGAGGCGCCTTTCTGGCGCAGCTCGCGGCGCGCGAACTGGGTGTCGAGTTCGCGTATACGGAGCGCGAGGTGCCGCCGGCGGGCGATGGGCTGTTCCGGGCGCGCTATTTGTTGCCAGGGGCGCTCGTTCCCCGCGTGGCCGGAAAGCGCTGTGCCGTCGTTGACGACGTGATGAGCACCGGCTCGGCGCTTCGTGCAACCTTCGACGAAATTCGCGCCTGCGGCGGCGTGGTGGTCGTGGCGGGTGCGCTCCTGGTTCTCGGATCGGTGGGCGCCGACTTCTTCGCACTGCAGGACGTGCCCATCGAAGCGGTGGCCCGGCAGGCTTACCGGTCGTGGCTTCCGGAGGCCTGCCCGCTCTGTGCGTCCGGCATTCCGTTGGACGCGTTCCCCGGCTTGCGCCGTCCCTGACCCGCTACAACGTGAACGCCCTCGATGGGAGGTGTTCGATGCACCGTCTTGCGAGCGTGAAGGTGGGCCGGTGGGCTCTCCTCCTCCTTCTGATGGCCGCGTGCGCGGGCCATACTCCGGCCGCCCCGGCCGTGGAATATTTCGCGGTGTCCGGCGATCGTCCGCTTCCCTTTGCCGAGTCCGTGCGGGTGGGCGACATGCTCTACCTCTCGGGTCAGCTGGGGACCGACAGCACAGGCCGGCTGGTGCCCGGCGGGATCGGGCCCGAGACGCGACAGGCACTCACCAACATCTCCGCAGTGCTGGCTCGCCACGGCTCTTCCATGGATCGCGTGGTGAAGTGCACGGTGATGCTCGCGGATATCGGAGAATGGGCCGCCATGAACGAAGTGTACGTGCAGTTCTTCACTGCCCACGTCCCGGCCCGCAGCGCGTTCGGCACGACCGGCCTGGCGCTCGGCGCGCGCCTCGAGCTGGAATGCATGGCGACCGTGGGCGGATGATCGTCCCCTTCGTGCCATGCCTCCAATGTCATCCCGGTTGATTGCCGATTATCATCGAGGGGGCAGCACCGCGAGGCAGTCGCCATGAGGGTATTCGTGACGGGAGCGACCGGGGTGATCGGTCGGCGGGTCGTCCCACGACTCCTGGCGCTTGGTCACTCGGTGACGGCAATGGCCCGCTCCGCGGAGAGCCAAGACCGGCTGCAGCAGGTCGGGGCGAGCCCGACCACCGCGGGGCTCTTCGATCAACCGGCCTTGCGAGCGGCAATGCGGGGCCACCAGGCCGTGCTCAACCTCGCCACCCACATCCCTCCAAGCTCACGGGCGTTCCTGCCGGGCGCATGGCGGGAAAACGACCGTATCCGGAGCATCGGCTCGGCAAATATCGTCGAGGCCGCGCTCGCCGCCGGCGCGGAACGATTTCTCCAGGAATCGTTCGCGCCCATCTATCCCGACATGGGCGATGAGTGGATCGACGAGACCGCGCCGGTCCGGCCCGCGCGGTACAACCGCTCTGTACTGGACGCGGAGGCGGCCCCGGAGCGCTTCGCCCGGAGCGGGCGGATCGGCGTCGTGGCTCGATTCGGACTCTTTTATGGTCCCGACAGCGAGTTTACCCGGGAGACGATCAGACTGGTCAGGCGGGGCTGGGCCCCGGCGATTGGAAAGCCTGAAGGGTTCATGTCCTCGGTTTCGCACGACGACGCGGCGTCTGCGGTCGTGGCGCTCCTGGAAGGGCCGTCCGGTGTGTACAACGTCGTCGACGATGAGCCCATGCGGCGCCGCGACCTCTTCGGGGCGATCGCCACCCTTCTCGGCGTGGCGCCGCCCAGGTTGCCGCCGGCCTGGGTCGCGCGGTTGGCCGGCTCGATTGGGGAGACCCTGGCGCGATCGCAGCGGGTGTCCAATCGTAGGCTACGGGAGACATGCGGCTGGCGCGCGCGGTACCCCAGCATCCGGGAGGGGTGGGGGGCCGATCTGGCGGAGCTAGGCGTGGGACGACACAACCGGTGACACGATGACCGAGCCGCTCAGGAACACCAAGTACGCGAAGGAAATCGCGACGGCCAAGCTGCCCTCGGGTTCGTCCAAGAAGTCCTTCGTGGCGATCGAACGGATCTTCGTGAAGGAAGCAAAGCAGATCGAGATCCGCTTTTCCTTGTGGGAAGGCAGCAAGTTGATGCCGCGGGCACTCGATCTCCCCGAGGATGAGCTGCTGTCCCTCATGTCCGCGGCCATCCGGGCGGGTGTGCTTTCGCCCGAGTTCACGACCGGCCTCCGTCGTGCGCTGAATGAGCTGGCGCCCGGCGCAGCGGATGGAGTCTCGAAGGATGCGTCGGAGCTCGATCGGATTCAGGCGCACTTTCATCAACTGATCCGCTCGCGCGCCGGTGATTCCATCGGCGATGACGGCGTCGCCCTCCCGACCCTCGAAGTGGGGGCCGGGACACAGGACGATCCCATTTGGTTTCCTATCGACGGGATGCACGGCGGGTTCAAGTACTGGTGGGACACATCCGCCAAACGACTGCGGCTCATGACCGAGAGCTGGTCCCGGGTGGCCGCAGGGTCGGGCCAGTTACACGAGGTCACCGCGTCGGGGGCGAGCCTGCTCGGTGAAGGCTTCGTGTGAGATCGACGCCCGTCAAACCCGTCTTCCGCATGCTGGCCTGGATTCTTGGCCCACTCCTCCTCGGGGCCGGCGCCTTACTGGTCGGGCTGGACCTGATCGGTCGCCACGCGCAGGGATGGCCGCCCTGGTCCCACAGGATCCACCTCGGGCTCTGGCTGGGGCTGGGGAATGCCGTCATCGGCTTGCTGATCCTGAGGACGGCGCGGACCGGAAAGGATCCGTACACCATCCGGGATGTCGGTGAGGATGTCGTCGAGAACGGGCCGACGGCGGGCGGCTGAGGTCAGGCCGGGCGCGGCTTCGACGGCGCCGGCCGTGGTGGATGGGTGATGGACCAGACGTAGGCGGCGACCGCGCGCACATCCTCGTCTGGCATATTCGACCATCCACGCATCGGCATCGGCTTCCTCGTCCACGTCTCGTGCGCGGGCAGGCCGCGCTTGATCTGGTCGATGAGCCAGTCGTACGTCCCGGGACCGTGCAGCCAGATCGCCCCGGTCAGTGCCGGACCATCATCGGTGCCGCGCGCATCCTGTCCATGACAGGCGACGCAGTTGGCAGAGCCGTGGAAGAGTTGTCTTCCCCAGGCCACGCTGCTGTCGGTGACGCCGAGCGGACGGGGGCTCGGGTTGGTCTGGGCCCGAGCCAGGACCGGGGCAGCGAGGAGCAGGGTGACGAGTAGTCCGGAGCGTAGATGCATGGTGCCACGATAGCGTCCAGCGGGTGAAGCCAGTGTGAAGCTCGCCTGAAGGCTTCATTTCCCCTCGATCACACGATCAGTCTCTCCAGTACCTGCCTGTCCGCGACGCCCACGTGCCGGCGCAGCTCGCGGCCGCCCCGAAAGGAGATCAGTGTCGGTATGCCGCGAATGCCGAGACGCTGCGCCGTCTGCGGGTTGGCGTCGGTGTCGAGCTTGAGTATCAGTACATCACCGGCTCGGCTCGAGGCGAAGGTCTCGACAACGGGGGCGACGGCGCGACAGGGACCGCACCAATCGGCGTAGCAGTCCACCAGCACGGGTACACTCGCGCCGTCGAGGATCTTCTGAAAATCGGCGTCGGTGACCGGCTGCGGGCGATCGAGCGGCAGCGGCTTCCGGCATTTCGCGCACTTGGGCCCGTCACGGAGACGAGCGAGATCGACGCGATTGATCGTTCCGCAGCTGAAGCAGCGGACCACGACCGGCTTCCTGGAAGCGGCGGCATCGTGGGCCATGGCCTCACCCCCGCGATGAGTGATGGTGTGATTGTCGGTCAAATGTACCTCGAGGGCCACGGGTAGGCACGCCGCACGTGAGGGGGTGAGCCAGGAATGCATACGATCAAGGTCATCGGGGCCGGTTTCGTGCTCCTTGCGGTGTGCCTGTTGATCGCTCGGCTCACCGCGGGCACGAGCCAGGGCGCCGCCCTGATGACCGCGGCCAAGTGCTTCATTCCGCTCTGGCTGATCGCGGCCGGCATCAACCTGTGGATCGGTGTGTCCCGAGCGGGCTACTCCCTGGCCGACGAGGCACCCGTGTTCGGCGTGGTGTTCGGGGTGCCCGCGGCGGCGGCGCTGCTGATCTGGTGGCTGGTGAGCAGGGGCTAGGCTCTGAGCGGCGTGTGTATACTCGTATATTCATGCGATGTAAGTGGTTGAGCTATTGCATGTCAAGTGACAGATTAGATCGGCTAATGAGCATGGAGAATGCGCTCGACCGCCCCGCCGTAAAACGATGATCCGAACTAATCCGTGCTCTCGAGACCTGGAATGAAAATCTGGATCGACGCCGACGCCGCGCCGCGCGACGTGAAGGAGCTCGTCTTCCGGGCCGCCAAGCGGCTGGCCATCCAGGCGATCCTCGTGTCGAACCAGCGGCTCGATCCTCCCGCAGGCAATCCGCTCGTGAGCTCGGTGCGAGTCGATGGGGGCCCCGACGTGGCCGACGGCTACATCGCGGAGCACGCAGAGGCGGGCGATCTGGTCGTCACCCAGGATATTCCCCTCGCGGCCGTCCTCGTGCCGATGGGAGTTGCCGTGCTCGATCCGCGTGGCCAGGAGCATACCGGCGACACCATCGGCGAGCGTCTCTCGATTCGAGACTTCATGGAGAGAGTGCGCAGTGTGGGTGGAACGACTGCGGGGCCGCCGCCATACGATGCCCGGGCGAAGCAGGCGTTCGCCTCTGCGCTCGACCGGGTGCTCGTTCGACTTCGGCGCGCCTGAGCGGGATTTCCTTGCGGCGTCGCCACTATTTACCGAGCATAGACGAGCGTTTTGACAACATGGTGGAATGAGGGGGACATGAGATCATCATGATCGAGCCTGCGTTCGGCCTTCGGTGCTGGGCGCGCAGGGTCTCTATGGTCGGCGCGCTGTGGCCGGCCGCGCTGCGGGCCCAGCGCCCTGCGACGGCCGACGATTTTCTTGGCCTCACCCGGTGCGAGGCAGGCAGTGCAATTACCCGGATGCGCCAGGATGTACGTGACTCGTTGCTGCTGGCGCAGCTGGAGGCGCACGAGGCGGTGCACCGGGCGCAGGCATCGGCGTATCCCACGTGTGAGGCCTTCGTCGCGGAGGTTCGGTCGGCCCGCCGGCTCATCGACGTGGAGCTGCCCGCCTACTGCGCGCAGTGGCGGGTTGCGGTTCAGCAGGGCTCGGATAGCATCGAGACGCGCCGGGACTTCGCCTGGCGGATCGCCGCGCAGTCCGGCGCGATGGAGAATCGCCTCGAGATCCAGCGACGTTTTCGAGACGAGTGTCCGATCCTCTCGCTCGATGCTCCGGAGGCGCCCGCGTGATCGTCGACCTTCGAGCGCGCCGACACGGCCGGAGCGACAGATGACCGAGGCGGATGCGCAGCGATTTGCGGTCAAGTGGATCGAGGCGTGGAACAGCCGCGATCTCGATCGCATCCTGAGCCACTACACCGAAGACGTCGAAGTCACATCGCCATTCGTGGAGACCGTTCTCGGGCCCGGAAAGAAGGCCGTCGTGGGCAAGCCGGGGTTGCGCGCGTACTGGGGACCGCTCATGGCTCAGTATCCCGATCTCCGATTCGTGCTGCACCGCGCCTACGCCGGGGTGGATAGCATCGTCTTGCACTACCAGAGTATCCAGGGCTTGATGAGCGCAGAGTACATGGAGCTGGATGCGAGCGGCCGGATTCGGCGGGTGCGTGCGCACTACGCGATGGGCCCCGATCCCGCCGCCGCCTGAGGCGCGGACCAGGGTGCTCCGCGTTCCCCGCGTCCGCAACGACTTGCGGCCAATCTGATGTAATAGATGAGACTACAACATCTAAGCTCTTGGCACAGCGCATTTATGCTCTGACAACGCCTCGGATCAACACTGCTGCCCCGAGGGCTGCCCCGCGGAGCCCATACCCGGAACATTGAGGCTATGCGCCACCTCGAACTGGCCGGCGGAAGCCGGATATACATCCGTCGCGCCGTGCCCGACGATGCCGGAGCGCTTCTCGCCTACCTCCGGAAGGTCGGGGGCGAGTCGGACAATCTGACGTTCGGACCGGAGGGACCCGGGCTGAACGAGGCGGAAGAGCGCGAGTACCTGGCCCGCACCGCGGCGAGCGACAACGCACTGGTCCTGGTCGCGCTCCACGGCGATACGATTGTCGGGTCCCTGTCATTCGAGGGCGGACGGCGCGCCCGCATCCGGCACACCGGCGAGCTGGGCATCAGCGTAAGCCGGTCCCTGACCGGCCAGGGAATCGGACGTGCGCTGCTGGAGATGTTGATCGACTGGGCGGAACGGAGTGCTGTGATACGAAAACTCAACCTCCGGACGAGAGTGGACAATGTCGGCGCCATCCGCTTGTACGAGCGACTGGGCTGGGTCGTGGAAGGAAGGGTGACGCGCGATCAATGCATCGGCGACGTGTATACCGATACGGTGTTCATGGGCCGCCCGGTGGACGGACGATGACCGACGACTATTCCATAATACGTCGCTCTGCCGGCCGACGGTTGTCTGCCGCCGCCGGTGCCGCCTCGCTGCTCATCGCCGCATATGTTGCGTATACCGAGTCGATTCCCGAGCTCGGCGTCTACGATGGCGTCTGGATGCTGCTCTGGGGAACCGTGGCGGTCGTGGCCCTCGCGCCGCTGGTCTGGCGGTGGCGCCGCGAGCGGTCGCTGGCAGCGGTGGCCCTGGCGGCGCTCGCCGGATGTTGGCTCCCGCTTTTCATCTCGGCACTTCGACATCAGATTCCGATCATGGCGAGGCTCAAGGGATCGTGGGTGCTCGCGGGGGCCGGCGTCGTCGGTCTGGCGGCCCCCCTTGGATTCGCCTGTCTCTGGCTCGCCATTCGGGAGCATCACGGAAAAGACAGAGGAGAGAAAAGATGACCGCCACTCGACATCAAACGCAGCATTCCATGCAGCCCCTATATACCGCCAAGGTCGAAAACATCGGCGGTCGCAACGGCCACATCCGCAGCGAGGACGGCCTCCTCGACCTCGATGTCTCCATTCCAAAATCGATGGGCGGTCCGGGCAGGGAGGGCACCTCCAACCCCGAGCAGCTCTTTGCGGCCGCTTACTCCGCATGCTTCGGCGGTGCCGTCGAAATCGTCGCCCTTCAGAAGCGAATGCGCATCAATCCCGTGTCTATTACGGCGGAGGTGACCTTCGGCAAGGAAGAGAGTGGAGCCTTTGGGCTCGCGGCGACGCTGACCGGCCGGATCCCGGGGCAGTCGGCTGAAACCGTGCAGGAGCTGATGAAGGCGGCACATGAGATTTGCCCCTACTCGCGGGCAACTCGTGGTAACATCGAAGTGAAATTGGTGGGCGCCGCCTGAGCGGCCCAGGCTCGACCCGGGCCGGCCGTCTCAGTGCGGCAGGCCCGGCATCGGAGGGAGGTCAGGCCCCGGGCATGTGATAGAAGAACTGCTCGTGGACGATCTTGCCGTCCTTCACCCGGTAGAGGGCCATTTCGGTCATACGAGCGCGCTGGCCGCTGGGCTTGTGGGTGGTCTCGAAGGTGTATTGCACCGCGAACTGGTCGTCGGCCAGGAACGGGCCGTTTGCCTCCGCCGAATGCACTTCGTTGTTCTCGAACCACTCTGCGTTCTTCTTGCGGACCGCATCGATGCCGGTCACTTCCGCCGGCATGTCTTCAGTGCCCACGGACTCGACGCTGACGATCCTGGGAGAGTAGAGCTTATTGATGGCGTCGAGATTGCGTCCGGCGCGGCAGAGCTCGACGAGCTCCTGCGCAATCGTTTTGGTCGAGGCGGGTGCAGCGGTAGCCATTGTCATCTCCTTGGTGGGGTCCTACAGACCAAACTACATCAGGGGCCTTTGACTCGCATCACCCCCCGGGACGACTTTTACATCGGTGTGACAGGCCGGTCGCGCGGCCAGGGGTGACATGGATCTCGGTCTGAAGGGAAGGGGGGCGCTCGTGACCGGATCCACCGCCGGCATCGGACTTGCCGCGCGCGCTCGCTCCGAGGGTGCCAGCGTGACGGGTGAGCGGCCGCACCGGCGCAGCGGTGGACGGCATCGCCGCCGATCTCAGCGGCGAAGCGGGGTGCACCACTCTCGCTCTGGCTGTGCCCGACGTGGATGTGCTGGTCAACAACCTCGGGATCTTCGAGCCCAAACCGTTCGAGGACATTTCCGATGCCGATTGGCTGCGGTTCTTCGAGACCAACTCCTGAGGGGCATCAGGCTGTCCGGCATTACGTTCGGACCATGCGCGGGCGGAATTGGGGCCGTATCGTCTCCATCTCGAGCGAATCGGCGGTCCAGATCCCGACCGAGATGATCCACCACGGAATGACGAAGACCGCGCAGCTGGCGGTCGCCCGCGGGCTGGGTGGAGGCGTCGTCAGGGCCATCGCCTGGTCGTATACTTCATGTGCCGCTCACGGCGCCCCCTGTTGACCTCGACGCTGGAGTCCTATGGCACGCCTCATCTGGTGGACCATGATCCTGGCCGTGCTCGCCGCGCTGCTCTTCGGGGCCTCCTGGGCGGCGGCGTACACGAGCGTGGGCCAGCTCCTCGGGGCCCCTCCGCCGCAGATGGGCAAGCAGACCACCACGTTCCTGTGGCATGGGGTGTCGCAGATACGTGGGCGGCCGCTCGCCTGGCGATTCGCATTTGCGCCGACCCTCATCCCGGGTGCGCCCAGCGTGCGGATCTACGTGGCGCCGACGGGACACGTCCTTCGGACCGAGCCGGCCGATCTGGCGTCCCGGTTGCGGGGGTTCCACAACACCGGCTACTGAGCTCGCACGAAGGGCCGAGGGCCGGCACCGCGGATTTCCGGCAGGAGTCGCGGCCCGGTCATGATGAGGCAGAATCAATGAAGTTCGTGCTTGATATCGCTGTGGACGTGCTTTCCCGCACGCCCCCAACCTTGAAGTCCCTCCTCGGCGGCCTTCCCGAGGAATGGGCTCGCGCCAGCGAGGGGCCCAACACCTTCACTCCGTTCGATGTGGTCGGGCACCTGATCGACGGGGAGGAAACCGATTGGGTGCCACGGGCGCGCCTCATCCTGGCGAGGGATGGGAATAATCGATTCGAACCGTACGACCGCTTCCGCCATTTGGAGCGAAACGCCGCTCGGACGCTCGATTCTCTCCTCGAGGAGTTCGGGCGTTTGCGGGCCGCCAATCTCGCCACCCTCCGCGCATGGCGTCTGACGCCGGACGATCTCGAGCTTCCCGGCGTCCACCCGAGTCTCGGCCGCGTCACCCTCGGACAGCTCCTGGCCTCGTGGGTGGTGCACGATCTTGGGCATCTCGCGCAGGTGGAGCGCGTGATGGCCAAGCAGTACCGGTCCGAGGTCGGCCCCTGGGTGCCGTTCCTGCCCGTCCTCACCGACCACGAAGCGCCACGCTCCTGATCCAGCCGCCCGCCGCCTGCTCCGAGCCACCATGCCGAATTCATCCACCATCAGCGCCGGCCTCTTGTTGTTTCGTCGGGCCCCAGCGGGACTCCAGGTCTTCCTCGCCCACCCGGGAGGCCCGTTCTGGCAACGACGTGACGTCGGGGCCTGGACCATCCCGAAAGGGATGATCAACCCGGGGGAAGCGCCGCTCGATGCCGCGCGGCGGGAGTTCGAGGAAGAGACCGGTGTAATTCCCAAGGACCCGTATTGGGATCTGGGACAGGTGAAACAGAAGGGCGGGAAGGTCGTGTGTGCGTGGGCCTGGGAGGGAGACGCGGATCCGGATACCGTGACGAGCAATCCGACGACCATGGAGTGGCCGCGGGGCTCCGGTCGCGATCTCACCTTTCCCGAAGTGGATCGTTGCGCCTGGTTCGACCTTGAGGTCGCCGGCGAACGAATCAATCCGGCGCAGCGCGAGTTGCTCGATCGTCTGCAGCGTTTGATCACCCCAGGGTGACCGCGGAGCCGGCAACTATTGACGGCGGTTCCGGGCGGGATGAGATTCGCGGTCTGAGATGCTGCGAAGATCCGCCGAGGAGGATACATGGCCGAGAAGAAGGTTATCGCGGTAGTGGGGGCGACGGGGGCTCAGGGCGGCGGGCTCGTGCGTGCCATCCTGGCCGACAAGGCCGGCGAGTTTTCTGCTCGGGCCCTCACCACGGACGTCAATTCGGAAAAGGCAAAGGCCCTGGCGAAGGCTGGAGCGGAGGTGGTGGCCGCGAACCTCGATGATCCCCAAAGCATCGAGCGCGCATTCGCGGGCGCGTATGGGGCCTTCTGTGTCACCTTCTTCTGGCATCACTTCTCGCCGGAAAAGGAGACGGCGCAGGCCACCGCGATGGCGCGCGCGGCGAAGGCAACCGGCATCAAGCACGCGATCTGGTCGACCCTGGAGGACACGCGGAAGTGGGTACCGCTGGACGACGATCGCATGCCTACGCTCATGGGCAAGTACAAGGTCCCGCACTTCGACGGTAAGGGTGAGGCGGATCACGTCTTCGCCGATCTCGGCGTGCCGACCACCATCCTGCTCACGTCGTTCTACTGGGACAACCTGATCTATTTCGGCATGGGACCGAAGAAGGGTCCGGATGGCATGCTGGCGTACACCATGCCGATGGACGACAAGAAGCTCCCCGGCATCGCGGCCGAGGACATCGGCAAGAGTGCCTACGCCATCTTCAAACGGGGCCGCGAATTCATCGGGAAGACCGTGGGCATCGCGGGCGAGCATCTGAGCGGTGGAGAGATGGCGTCGGCGCTCGGCAAGGCGCTCGGAAAGGAAGTCCGGTACAATGCGGTGCCGCCCGAGGTATTTCGCTCGTTTGGATTTCCCGGGGCGGAGGACATCGGCAACATGTTTCAGTTCAACCGGGACTTCCAGGCCGTCTTCTGCGGTGCCCGCCCCCTCGCGGCCGCCCGCGCTCTCAACCCCGAGATGCAGACCTTCGACCGCTGGCTCGCGGCCAACAAGGACCGGATTCCCCTGGAGTAGCAAAGAGGATTCACGGCCCGCTCACCGCCAGTGGCCCTCGATGAAGTACCAGCCGCCGCGGCCATGATACCAGCGTCCCGGTACCCATCCCCTACGGTGTCCGGGAGGAACCACGTAGCGCCCCGAGACCCACTCGTATCCCCGGCGGCCGCGGCCCCAGTACCCGGGAATCCAGACATAAGCGCGGCCGGGACGGACGGGGATGATTTCGGCGCGAACGGGTGGCGGACGATCGACGACGTAGACGCGGCCGGGTGGGGGTGGACTGGCACAGCCGATCACCGTTGCCAGGCCGACGGCGAGTGCGAGAGGGAGCAGGCGTGAGATCGGTTTCATCCTAGACATCTCCGTCAATGGACTCTCGGAGTGACGGAGCCTCGGCGCCGATGTTAATGAGGTCGCCATGCGCGGTGTGATTCGGAAGCCTTTCTGACACTGCGGCCCGCTCAGGCCGACGAGGGGCTCGTTCGTGGCATCGGGCCGCTGGGCCTGACCGCGGCGGTCGTGAACGCAGTGGTCGGCGGTGGAATCTTCGTGCTGCCCGCCGCCGTGGCAGGGGAGCTGGGGCCGAGCGGCGTGCTTGCCTACCTGGTGTGCGGCGTGGCCCTGCTGCTGGTCACCGTCTCCTTCGCCATCGCGGGGGCCCGCGTCTACCGCACCGGTGGCGCATACGCCTACGTCGAGACGGCGTTCGGTCCGTTCACCGGATACTTGGCGGGGGTGCTCGCCTGGCTGGGGGGTGCCCTGGCGAGTGCGGGCCTGATTGCCGCGCTGGCGGGAATCGCCTCCAGCGCGTACCCGCGATTCCAAACCTTCGCCGGGCAGATCGTCCTCGTCGTTCTCATCTATGCCGGCCCGGTGGCGCTCAACCTGCTCGGCATCAGAACCGGGGCGCGGCTGATCGTCGCCGCCACCGCGGCCAAGCTTGGCACGCTCCTCCTCTTCCTGCTCGTCGCCACACAGGCGGCCGAATCGTCGAACCTTCAATGGTCCGGGCCGGTCGACCCCGGACACCTGGGGCGGGCCGCGATCCTCGCGTTTTTCGCGCTGGCCGGGATGGAGGCGGCGGTGGGGGCGAGCGGGGAGATCCGGGAGCCGAGGCGCACCGTCCCGATCGGCCTTCTTACCGGGATGGTCCTGGTGGTCACGGCCTACGTTGCGATTCATCTGGTGGCGCAGGGCGTGCTGGGCGGTCGGTTATCCGCGTCACCGGCTCCGCTCGCCGACGCCGTCGGCCTGGTGTGGCCGCGAGGACGGGCGTTGATGATCGGCGGCATGGCGTTCAGCATGCTCGGATTGCTGGCGGGAAATCTCCTCGGGTCTTCGAGAATTCTCTTCGCGTTCGGACGGGATGGGTTTCTGCCCGCCGTCGTGGCGACGCTTCACCCGCGCACGCGAATCCCCTACGTGGCGGTGTTACTTCACGCGTCCATCGCCCTCGTGCTCGCGGCCACTCGAACGTTCGCCAAGCTGGCCATTCTTGCGAGCGTCACGAACGTGATATTGTATGGTATGACCTGTGCCGCCGCCCTCATTCTCGCGCGGGGAGTTGCAGCGGGAGACGGGCTACCGCTACCGGTGACGCTCCAGCGCCTCCTCGCGGCCCTCGGAGTGGGATCCATGTTGTGGTTGGTGGCACAATCCACGAGGAGTGAGCTGGGGGCG
Organism: uncultured Gemmatimonadales bacterium; assembly: GCA_963722825.1. Taxonomy (GTDB): domain Bacteria; phylum Gemmatimonadota; class Gemmatimonadetes; order Gemmatimonadales; family GWC2-71-9; genus CAVVWJ01. Next base: position 1,335,481 of record CAVROI010000001.1, on the reverse strand, counting down.
GTGGCGGCCACCCTGGTGGCGGCGGCGATCGCTTTCCTCATCGCCCAACGTGTGCGCGCCCCGGGACGGGCGGCCGGATAGTCACATGACCCACGATTCCTCTCTCCGTGATCATCTCGCCAGGCTCCTCGCATGGGAGGATGCTCACGTCTCGTTTGACAGCGCGGTAAAGGCCCTGGAGCCCCGGCTCCGAGGCATGGCCCCGCCGTCGCTCCCATACTCGCCATGGCAGCTCGTCGAACACGTCCGCCTGACTCAGAACGACATACTCGACTTCTGCAGGAACCCGTCGTACCGGGAGCGGAATTGGCCGGACGACTATTGGCCATCCTCCCCGGAGCCGCCGTCGGGTGCGGCCTGGGCGGCGAGTATTCGGGCATTCAAGGAAGATTGCGAGGCGCTGGTGGCGCTGGCCTTGAACGAGGCCATCCCGCTCGAGGCGAGGATTCCGCATGGCAGTGGTCAGACCTACTTGCGGGAGCTGCTCCTCGCCGCGGACCACACGGCCTACCATGTAGGTGAGCTCGTGGTGGTGCGCCGTCTCCTCGGAAGCTGGCCATCCAGGTAGGATCCGGCGGGAACTTCCAGCCTGGCATCGGAAGGCTGGCGTACTTCAAGGACCCCGAGGGAGGGATCTTCGGGGCAATGCCGTCGGAGCCTGGCGCGAAATGAGAGCTTGTCGCCGAGAAGTTCCCGCGGAGGGAGGCCCAGACCCGGGCCCCCTCCAGCGGGTTCGGCTACTTCGGTGCAGCGGAGGTGTCGGTGTTGGACATCCCGCCGCTCGAGTCGGAGGACCTGGTGGTATCAGAGGGGGTAGCTGGAGCGGCGGTCGTATCGGTTGCGCCGCCGGCGGGTGGAGTCTGCATGGACATCGAATCGGTAGCAGCCCCATCAGGCACCGCGCCGGATTCGCCGCCCGAACTGGACTTGCCGGTGCAACCGGCGAGTGCCGCCATGACCACGGCAGGGAACGCGAGTGTTTGCCATCTCATAGGTATCGTCCTTTCTTCGGTCAGCGCCTAGGTTCTGCTCGCGAAGCGAACATAGGCCCAGTGGCTCAGTCCGGACGTGACTTGAATCACGATTCCAGGAATCGGGGTAGCTGGCCACTTTCTGGGTCATTTCCACCACCGGGAGGATGAGGGGCGAAATGATTCGCAAACTGGCCTCGGGAGGGTATCGACTCTACTCGAGGAAGAAAGACCCCAAAACGGGCAAGCGGCGTAACTTGGGTACGTTCAAAACGCGAGCGGCGGCGGAGAAGCACGAGCGGGCCGTGCAATTCTTCAAGCGGCGGGGGTGACCGCCGGCCGGCTAATCTGGTAAGCCGCTCCCGGGCAAGATCGGTCTCGAGGAGGGATCAGGTCTCAATGCGGATTGGCGGACGTCCAGGCATGCCCCGTGACCGAGGTATGGTCGGGTCTCGAGGTCGTGCGGAGACTCAAGGACAAATGGTGACAGGACGTAACGCATGGCACTGACGCGGGAGGACGTGCGGGCATCGGTCGAGCGAGCCGGGGATGACCACTGGCGCGCGCTCGTCGCGTATCACGAGGATGCGTATCCGGCGAGCCGGCCGACGCCGGGTGACATTTGCCGCGGCGAGGCTGAGCGCCTCAATGCCGACGGCTACGGCGACGCCGCGCGGTATCAGTTGGTGCAGACACGGATTCAGCGGGCCGAGTCGAGTGTGACGATCGTGCACACCCTTCGTGACCTGGCCTCCGGAGAAGAAATCGAAACCACCGCCTACACTGACTATCAATGACTTCGCATCGTCGTGCGGTTCGAGGGAAGGGCGGTTGACCGAAGAGCTGGTGTTGTGGCGAAGGCTCGATCAGGCTGGCCATGAGGCGGCTCGGGTGGTCTTCCACGATCCATTCTGGCATCTGAGCGGCACCGCCGTGTTTGCGCACGAGGGGGTTCCGTGCCGCCTGGAGTATCTCATCGCATGCTCGTTCGGCTGGCAGACGCTTCACGCCAGGATCGCCGGGTGGATCGGCACCAAAGCCGTGCGGCTGAATCTGGTTGTTGATTCCGCCCATCGCTGGCGCCTCAATGGCGAGAATTGCCCAGGCGTCGATGGTTGCATCGATCTCGACCTCGGTTTTAGTCCGGCCACCAATACGCTGCCTATCCGCCGGCTCGGACTCGAGATCGGAGAGAGTGCCCAGGTAACGGCGGCCTGGCTCCAGTTTCCCCAGCTCACGCTGCAGCCTCTCGTCCAGGGCTACCGACGCACCGCAGATCGGAAGTACCGCTACGAAGCGCTTGGCGGAACCTTCACTGCGGAGCTGGAGGTCAGTCCGAACGGCATGGTCGTACGCTATCCTGGGCTGTGGGAGGCGGAGCCGGGTGGCCATTGATTGCCGTGGATCCGTGATTCTCGACGAAGCAGCCGGAAGGATCGACACTGTCCGGGAGGCGTCATGCTCAGGGTGATTCTGGCTGCGGTGCATCTACTGGGTTTGGGCGTGGGGTTGGGGGCGATCTGGGCTCGGGCCCAGGGGTTTCGTGGTCCGCTCGATCCACCGGGCCTGCGGCGGCTGTTCGCGGCCGACACGTGGTGGGGCATGGCGGCGGTGCTGTGGATCGGGAGCGGACTTTGGCGGCTACTGGCAGGCGTCGAAAAGCCAACTGGTTACTACCTGCACAACCACGTTTTCTGGCTCAAGATGGCCGCGCTGGCAACGGTGTTGCTGCTCGAGGTCGCGCCCATGGTGACGCTGATCAGGTGGCGGGCCTGGACGGCACGAGGGACCCCAATTGACGCACGCAACGTCTCACTCTTCGCGACGATCAGCTACGTCCAGGCTGTGCTGGTGCTCATCATGGTGGGTGCCGCTACCTCCATGGCCAGGGGGATTGGCGCCCAGAGATAACGGCGAGTGATCAACTCAAGGGCCGGAAGCACCGCCAGCACCGCTTCCACGGTGGCCAGGTCGTCCTCTCCGCCATCGGAAACGTGTATCGTCGCGAAATGAAGATGGCGCTTACGGCCGACGTCCACTTCTCCGGTGATCCACCCTCCGTATCTCGTCGACGCTCTTTCGGATGCCGTCGATCCAGCCGAAGCAGAGGGCCTCGTCCACCGACTCCGGCCATGTCATGCTCGGCTTTCCCGAGCTCCGCTTGTAGAATCCAACCCACAGCTGCCGAGCCTTCGCATGGTTCTCGGCGAGCCAGGCCCGCCAGTCGTTGGGGCGGGTAAAGAATCGAAGCGGCATCCACCAAGTGTGGATTCGGTTTCACACCTGGGCAACCGCACACTGCCCGTGGAGATTCGGTGACTCGAGTGACCATGCGTCATGCCGTGGCGGTGATGATTCTGCTTCACGTCCCATCGCCCCTTGCGGCGCAGGCCCCTCGCCCCCCAGACCGAATCGCTCGATACCACGGTCGTGAAACCGGTACACCTTCGGTACATGATCGACCTGCCGCCGGGGTACGCGGCGGGAGACGAGCCGTGGCCGCTCGTTCTGTTTCTTCATGGCGCTGGAGAGCGGGGAACCGATCTGGCGATCGTGCGGACGCAAGGTCTCCCCAAGATCAATGCGAGGGCCGCGCTGCCATTCATCCTGGTCTCACCGCAGGTACCGGCGGGGGAGGTCTGGTCCACCGACGCACTCGTGGCGCTGATGGATCACTTGGAGGGTACGCTTCGGGTCGATCGCTCGCGCGAATACCTCACCGGTATCAGCATGGGTGCGTTCGGCGCGTGGGAGCTGGCGATGGCGATGCCGGACCGGTTTGCCGCGGTGGTGGCGATCAGCGGCGGCGCCAATCCGGTGGAGATCTGCCGACTGCGCGGGGTCCCCATCTGGATCGCGCCCGGACGGAATGACGACGTGATCCCCGTCAGCTGGTCGGAGGCGCTGGCTCAGCGCCTCGAGAAGTGCGGGGGCCGAGTGCGGCTGGCCATCTATCCCGGCGTAGGGCATGATGCCTGGAGCCGAACCTATGCCGACCCGTCGTTCACGAGCTGGCTGCTGGCACAGCGACGGACCGACCGGCATTGACTGAAACGGAGCGAACATCCGGGAGGCGCTCATGGCCGATCCAAGCTTTGCCGAGCAGGTCACGACCCTCACCTCCGCGCTGCAGGCGATCGAGAAGCGCATGGCTCAGGGCGAGATGCCGAGTGGTGCGCTCGCGGAATTCAAGAGCTCGGTGGACGATCTCCGGCTGCGTCTCTGGGGGCTGTTGAGCGCGGGCAGCGCCAATGATTACCGCGCGTTTCAGGAGAGCTTCCGGTTACGCCGCGCCAAGGAAATCTGCCTCGGTCTCGATGGTGACCTACGCTCGGGTGCCATGAGCAGTCGCCATGAGGAGCTGCCCAGGCTGGGCGCGGCGGCCGGAGATCTCTCGCGGACCGTCGCCGAGCTCCGCCCCGGTGGCCGATGAGGTGCCTGCCCGAACCTGTCGACCTGCTCGCCGAATTGAGCAATTCCGGTAAGCCCCCGAGTACGGAACTCCAGATTGGAGGAATTGACGCCGACGAAAATGGCGCTGCAGTGCTGAACGAGCACAATTTCGTCGTCACGAGGCTTGTGTGCGATGTCCGGGACGGGTACTATTTTGCGGCCCGCAGTCCGCGCGGCCCACGGCCCGAACCCTCGCCATGAGGATCTCGATGTGACCCGACTCGCCTTCCTCGCCTCATTTCAGGGCGCCGTGCCCGCCGTGGTGCCGGCCGATACCGCCTGGATGCTCGTGTCTACCGCGCTCGTGCTGCTGATGACCCCCGCCCTCGCCTTCTTCTATGGCGGGCTCGTGCGTTCCAAGAGCTCTCTCAATACCATGATGATGAGCTTCGCGGCGCTCGGCGTCGTCGGGATCGTCTGGGCCCTGCTGGCGTACAGCCTGGCTTTCAGCGAGGGCAATGCCTGGATCGGCGGCTGGACGAACGCGCTCATGAGCTCGGTCGGCACCGAGGCCAAGGGGACGATTCCGCACGTGCTGTTTCTGGCCTACCAGGGCACCTTCGCGATCATCACCGCCGCGCTCATCTCGGGCGCCGTCGTCGAGCGCATGCGTTTCGGGCCCTACCTGGCCTTCATCGCTCTCTGGACGCTGCTGGTCTACGCCCCGGTCGCGCACTGGGTGTGGGGTGGCGGCTGGCTCATGACCCGGGGCGTGCTCGATTTCGCCGGCGGCACGGTGGTCCACATCAATGCCGGCGTCTCGGCGCTCGTGGCCGCGCTCGTCCTCGGCTCCCGAAAGGACTATGGTCGCCAGGCCATCCTTCCCCACAACGTTCCGTTCGTGCTGCTCGGGGCGGGCCTGCTCTGGTTCGGCTGGTTCGGGTTCAACGGCGGCAGCGCGCTGGCGGCCAACGAATTGGCCGCGCTCGCCTTCACCAACACTTTCCTGGCTCCCATGGCCACGCTGGTCGTGTGGGTGCTGCTGGATTACTACCGAACCGGTCGCGCCACGGCCGTGGGCGGGGCCACCGGCATCGTCGTCGGTCTCGTCGCCATCACGCCCGCCGCCGGATTCGTGAGCCCGACCAGCGCGCTGCTGCTCGGCGGCATCGCCGCATTTCCGAGCTACTTCGCCATTCTCTATCGGTCGCGCACCCGGCTCGACGATTCGCTCGATGTCTTCGCCGGACATGGGATCGGAGGCATGACCGGGGCCCTCCTGACCGGGGTGTTTGCCCAGAAGGCGTGGAACGCCGCCGGCAGCGATGGCCTGTTGGCGGGCAACGCGGAACAGGTCGCGGTCCAGGCGCTCGGGGTGGTCACTTCCCTGGTGTACGCGGGCGCCATGACGTTCGCCATCCTCAAGCTGATGAGCCTGGTCACCGCGCTCCGCCCGGTGCCCGGCGTCGAGGGCGTTGGCATGGATGTGAGCCAGCACGGCGAAGAGGCGTACACCAACGGGGAGGGCTCGATCCTGGTCATTCCACAGATGGCTGCCTCCGAATCTCCGGTCGCCGCGCTCCACCCCCAGCCTGCGTCTCGGTGACGCGGGGAGGCCAGCCATGAAGATGATCGTCGCCATCATCCGCCCCGACCGGCTCAACGAAGTGCTCGAGGCACTCTACCACGCCGAAGTTCGCGGTCTCACCGTCTCCCGCGTCCTCGGCCACGGGGGCGAAACGGACCGGGTCGAGACGTATCGGGGCACGACGGTAAAGGTGGAGCTCCAAGAAAAGGTGCGACTCGAGATCGGGGTCTCCGAGCCGTTCGTGGATGTGACTGTCAGCGCCATCCTCGCCGCCGCGCGCACGGGGGAAGTCGGGGATGGCAAGGTCTTCGTGCTCGACGTCGCTCAGGTGCGCCGCATTCGCACCGGAGAACGCGACGAAGCCGCGGTGACCCCGCCCGCCCGGACGTCCGTCTGAGCGCAATACCGGGCCCCGGCGCGAGCCGGGGCTCTCCCGCCGAACGGAGAGCCGTTGCCGATGAATTCTCGCACTCCCTCACCAGCCCCCGCCGTTATTGACCGCCCCCCGTCCTATGGTCCACCGATTTCACTGGCTGATGCAAAGCGGGTGATGGCTGCCGCGGAGGCCGAAGCGGGGCGGCACGATTGGCCGGTGGTGATCGCCATCATGGACAGCACCGGGCATCTCGTGATACTCCACAAGCTGGATCAGGCACAGCTCGGGAGCGTGGCGATCGCCCAGTCGAAGGCGGAAACCGCCGTGAAGTTCCGGCGTCCGACGAAGGTATTCCAGGACGCGGTGGCGGAAGGTGGTGTCGGGTTGCGCATGCTCGCGGTGTCCGAGGTCTCGGTGCTGGAGGGAGGAGTTCCGATCATGGTTGACGGGTCGGTCGTGGGGGGCATCGGCGTCTCGGGCATGCATTCCACCCAGGATGCGCAGGTCGCCCTGGCGGGGGCCGCCGTGCTCGCCTCCAGCCGAAGTGCGGTGACATGAGCTTCGCGTTCCTGGCCGATACCTACGAGACGGAGCGGCTCAAGACGCTCAGTGTCTGGTCGCAGTTCAGGGATGACGACCTCTCGCTCCGGCCGGAGCCACGCGCTCGAACGCCGCTGGAGCATATGGTGCACCAGTGCGCCTCCGAGGACATCTGGATGACCCGGATGCTCGGCATGGACATCGGCTGGCCTCCGCTTCCGGTGCCGGAAACCCGGCTCGCCTTCCTCGCGCACTACGCCGAGGCGTCCCGCCGGCGGCTGGAGCGCCTGAGGGCGGCGCCCGCGGACTGGTTCGAGGAAGAGACGACCTTCTTCGACGTCCGGCGCACGCGCGCATGGGTTCTGGTCCGCCGCATCGCTCACTCCGCCCACCATCGCGGGCAGCTCACCGTTTACCTGCGGCTGTTGAATCAGCCGCTCTATTCGACGTACGGGCCTACGGCCGATACCGGTGGGCTGTTTACCAGTGGTGCGCGGGTCATCTACCGGTATGCTTCGGTCGAGGAGCTTCTGGAACGGGAGGGCGCGGGGGTAGCGCTCCCGCCGCTTCCCGGGGTCGGCAGCACCCCCGTCACGGAGCGGCCCGGCTGAGTCCTCGATTCTTCTCGCTCTCTTCCTTGCGGGGGATCGATGCCCACCACCTCAAACTGCGCTTGCCGGAGGACTACTGGTGGGGACCCACGAATCGGGTGTGACCATCAGACTGGCGGGCCCGCCGGACGCACCGGCGCTCGCGCGCCTGCGCTACGATTTTCGGACCGAGCTGGATGCTCCCGTGGAAGACGAATCGTCCTTCCTCGACCGTTGCGGTGGCTGGATGGCGGACCGGCTCGCGCGCGGTGGCGTCTGGAGGTGCTGGATGGCCACCGCGCACGGCCGGCCGGTGGGGGTAAGCTGGCTTCAGCTCCTCGAAAAACTGCCCAATCCGGTGGACGAGCCGGAGCTCCATGGCTATGTGAGCAGTCTGTACGTCAAGCCCGATTTCAGAGGATCGGGGATCGGGTCCAGCCTCCTCAGGGCGTGCCTTCAGGAGTGCGAGTCGGTGGACGCCGATGCGGTCTTTCTCTGGCCGACGCCGCGCAGCCGGCCGCTGTATGAGCGGCACGGCTTCCAGGTCCGCGACGACATGCTGGAGCTTCGCATCCGGCGCCGGGCTGCCGGGTCCCGACGCTGAGCGTGCCTGACGGCAGGCATGGAATTTTCGTAACCGGTGGAACGGGATATCTCGGCGTGCCGCTCATACGCGGCCTGCTGCAACGCGGGCATGCCGTCCGTGCGCTGGTTCGTCCCGGCTCACCGACCGAGCTTCCTCCGGGCGCGGAACGCATCATCGGCGACGCTCTTCGCGCCGACACTTATCGAGAGCGGATCGCTCCGAGCCAGACCCTGGTGCACCTGGTTGGAACGCCGCGTCCCGGTCCGGCCAAGGCCGCCGAATTCAGGCGAATCGATCTCGTGTCCGTGGAGGCCGCAGTGTCTGCCGCCGTCTCAGCCGGCATCAGGCATTTTGTGTATCTGAGCGTGGCCCAGCCCGCTCCGGTCATGCGTGCCTATGTGGCGATTCGGGTGCAAGGTGAGGCGCTGGTGCGGGCCAGCGGCCTTCCCGCCACTCTGCTCCGGCCCTGGTACGTGCTCGGGCCGGGCCACCGCTGGCCGTGGCTGCTGGTGCCGGTCTACGCCGTGCTGTCGATCATTCCCTCCACGAGTGACGGGGCGCGACGATTCGGCCTGGTCACCCGGGAGCAGATGGTCCGGGCACTCATCCGCGCGGTCGAGAATCCGCCCGAGGCTGTTCGCGTCGTGGAGGTTCCGGAAATCCGGTCGAGCGGGACGTGACTTCGTTGGCCGGCGCTTGCGTCGGGCTCCGAAACGGCTCAGTCTAAGAGCCATGCATACCGATCTCCATCCATCCGAAATCGCGCTTCGCCATGCGAGTCCGGCCGATGCTGCCCGGCTCGCCGAGTTCGGCGCGCGAACATTCTCCGCCACTTTCGGCCCCGATAATCGGCCCGGGGACATAGCGCTCTACCTGTCGCGCACGTATGGGGTCGCTCTCCAGGCAGCGGAGCTCAGGGATCCCGCCATGACCACGATTGTCGCGGAGAGCGAGGGCCGACTCGCGGGCTTCGCCCAGGTGCGGGCCGGCCCCGCACCCGAGTCGGTCGTCGGACGGACGCCGATCGAGCTGCTCCGGTTCTACATCGACCGTCCATGGCAGGGACAAGGACTCGCCCGCTCCCTGATGGCGGCGGTCGACGAGGAGGTGAACCGCCGGGGCGGAACGGTGCTCTGGCTGTGCGTGTGGGAGCGGAACGAGCGGGCGAAGGCCTTCTACCGGAAATGCGGCTTCGTCGACGTAGGGGGCAAGGTCTTTATCCTGGGCACCGACCACCAGAGCGACCGGGTCATGGCCCGGCTGGTCGGCTGATCGTGCGCGATTGATCGCGCGCCTTCTGTCCTGCTTCGTCCTCTGGGTGGCGGCCGGCGCGGCGCAGCTTGACGCGCAGGCGCGGGCGTTTCCGAGCGACTCGATCGACCGCTTCATTCATGCCGAGATGGCGCGCCAGCAGATCCCGGGGATGTCGGTCGCGGTGCTCGTCGGCGACAGCGTCATGCTGGCCCGAGGATACGGCTACGCCAATCTCGAGCTCGCCGTGCCCGCCTCCGACAGCACGGTCTATCAATCGGGGTCCGTCGGGAAGCAGTTCACGGCGGCGCTCGTCCTCATGCTGGTGGAGCAGGGTCGGCTTCGGCTCGACGACCCCATCATCCGATTTCTGCCCGAAGGGAAGCAACGGTGGAGAGGGGTGACGGTACGGCATCTTCTCACCCATACCTCTGGTATTCCCGACTACACCGATGACGTGGTCGATCTGCACCGCGATTACAGCGAAGAGCGGCTCGTTCGAATCGCCGCCTCGCTGCCACTGGCGTTCACCCCCGGTGCGCGGTGGAGCTACAGCAACACCGGGTATCTCCTGCTTGGCGCCCTGATCCGCCGGGTCACCGGCACGTTTTACGGCGACCTCCTTCGCGACTCGATCTTCCAGCCACTCGGCATGCCGTCCGCCCGGATCATCAGTGAATCGGACATCGTCCCCAATCGCGCGGCCGGCTACCGGCGCGTTCAGGGAGCGATCAAGAATCAGGATTGGGTGTCGCCTTCGCTCAACACGACGGCCGATGGCTCTCTGTATCTCTCGCTTCGGGACTACGTGCGTTGGGCGGTGGCGCTCAACCACGAGCAGCGACCGAGCCGGCGAGTCCTCGACATGGCGTGGACACCTGCACCGCTCGACCGGGGCCAGGTTTATCCGTACGGTGCCGGCTGGTTCCTCTTTCCCCAGCGCGGACACCGTCACATCGGTCATACCGGCTCGTGGCAGGGATTCCAGACCAGTATTCAACGGTACCCGGAGTTCGGCCTGACGGTGGTCGCCCTGTCGAATCTCGCGGGCTCGCATCCCGGGCCGATCTCCGAGGCGATCGCCGGGATCATCGTGCCGGAGCTCACGGCCCCGCACACGCTTCCTCCAAATCCGGCCCCGGACTCGCTCACCGCCACGGCCCCGGCTGTCATGCTCGGCATCGCCGCCGGGACCGCCGACACCGCGCGGACGACGGCCTCCTTCCGCCGCTTTGCCGTGCCGGCGTGGAGGAAGGAGCTTCGGGGTGAGCTCGCACCGGTGGCGGTATGGGAAGTGGTGACGTGCGATTCGCTGACACCGGGCGCCTTCAGGTATCTGGACGCCCGCATCGTACGTGCGTGTTATCTCCGGGGCACGGGACCGCGGGCGAGTGTGCTGGCCACGGTATACTATTCCGGCGACGGTCGCATCGCCGGTCTCGAAGTCGCTTCCTACTGACTCTCGCGAGGTGCCATGGCTTCGGAGCTGACGCGGTTTCCCCTCGCCCTCCTGGCCGCCGTCTTCGTCGTCACCGCCTCTCCGCTCGCCGGGCAGCGGACCGCCCCGCCACCGAAGTTCGACGCCTACGTCTCCCAGGTTCTCCAAGCGTTCCACGTTCCCGGTGTCGCCGTCGCCATCGTCAAGGGCGGGAAGGTGGTGCTGGCCAGGGGATACGGTGTGCGGAAGCTGGGCGATCCGACGCCAGTGGACCCGCGCACGCGCTTCGGGATCGCCTCGAACACCAAGGTCTTCACCGCGACGGCGATCGCGCTCCTGGTCGAGGAAGGAAAGCTCGCGTGGGACGCGCCGGTCACCCGCTATCTGCCGTGGTTTGCCATGTACGATCCCTTCGTCACCCACGAATTGACGGTGCGCGACCTGCTGGTGCATCGGAGCGGCCTGGGCCTCGGCGCCGGCGACCTGCTCTGGTGGCCGGCGTCGACCTACGACCGCAAGGAGATCGCTCGGAGGATCCGGTTCATCAAGCCGGCGACCTCGTTCCGCAGCGCCTACGCCTACGACAATATGCTCTATCTCGTTGCCGGGGAGGTGATCGAGGCGGTCAGCGGAGGCAGCTGGGAGGATTTCGTCCGCTCCCGGATCCTGTCCAGGGTCGGCATGACGAACAGCGATGTGCTGCACTCCGGCGCTGGCAGCGGTACCGATGTCGCGACTCCGCACGCGGAGGTGAACGATACGGTCCGCCCGGTCGCGCCCTTCCTGAGCGACAACACCAATCCGGCGGGCGGGATCATGTCGGGCGCGGAAGACATGGCGAAGTGGGCCATGGTTCAACTGGAATCCGGGCGGACGGCGGATGGGTCGAAACTGTTCTCGCCCGCGAGCACCACGCAGATCTCGCGGGACGTCACGCCGGTCCCCATCACGCCCCTGCCGCCGGAGCTCCCGCATCTCGAGGCCAATTTCAGCGGCTACGCGCTCGGAGTGGGTGTGCGCGACTATCGTGGGCACAAGCTGCTGCAGCACACCGGTGGCTTGCCGGGCTATGTCTCCAAGGTCGCGATGATTCCCGACCTCCGGCTCGGCGTGGTCGTGCTGACCAACCAAGAGTCGGGCCACGCGTTCAACGCCATCACCGACCGCGTGCTCGACCACTATCTCGGCGCCAGGACGCCGGACTATCTCGGGATCTACAAGAAGCTCGACGCCCGGGACAGGGCGAACCTTGCCGAGGAAGTGCGGAAGGCGGCGGCCGCGCGCGACTCGACGTCGGGGCCATCCCTGGAACTGGGGCAGTATGCTGGCGCGTATCGGGACGACTGGTATGGCGACGTGTCGATCGCGATGGAGAAGGGCGCGCTGGTGATGCGCTTCGGCCATTCGCCTTCGCTCGTCGGTGATCTCATCCACTGGCAGCACGATGCGTTTCTCGTGCGTTGGCGGGACCGCGAGCTGCGAGCCGACGCCTTCGCGACATTCGCGCTCAATCCGGACGGCAGCATCGATCAGGTGAAGATGGCGCCCGCTTCCTCCGGCGTAGATTTCAGCTTCGATTTTGCGGACCTGCTCCTGCGCCCGGTGCATCCGTGAACGAGGAACTATGACGACCAGCCGCCGCAGATTCGTTGGACTCATGCCTGGGCTGGTGGGTGCGGCCGCCTTGTCGGCCCGAGGCGCGCCGCTCGATTCGGCGGGCCTCGATTCCGATCCCTGCGCGCTCCCTCCTCCAATTCGCGCCCTCACCCGGATGACGGGCGGAATCACACCGATCTCCGACACGGAGAGGCAGGAACGGCTGGTTCGAGCGCGTCAGCTCATGGCGCAGCACCGGATCGATGCCCTCCTCCTCGAGCCGGGCACGAGTCTCTCCTACTTTACCGCCGTCGGATGGAGCCTCTCCGAACGCCCCTTCCTGATGCTTCTCCCGGCGGAGGGCGAGCTGGTCTGCATCTGTCCCGCGTTCGAAGAGGCCCGGGCGCGGGAACGCCTTCCTCGAGGAGCGGACGTGCGGGTCTGGCAGGAGGATGAGAGTCCGTACAAGCTCGTGGCCGGGGCCCTCCGCGATCGCGGCATCGTGTCCGGTCGCGTCGGGATCGAAGACCAGGTGCGATTCTTCGTGCTCGACGGGGTCCGGGCAGCGGCGCCTGCGGCCCAATATGTCCCCGCCGCGGCCGTCACCGTCGGGTGCCGGATGATCAAGAGCGCGGCCGAGCTGGCGCTGATGCAGCGGGCGAGCGATCTGACCATCGCGGCGTTTCGCGCGTCATTCGCGACGCTGCGCACAGGGATGACGCAATATGAGCTCTCCGGCAACATGCTCGCGGCCCAGGAGCGGCTTGGTGGAAGCGATCCCTGGGCGCTCGTCGGATTCGGGGAGGCTTCGGCCTTTCCGCATGGATCCAACAGACTGCAGCATCTTCGGGAGGGCGATATCGTCCTCCTGGATGCGGGGTGCGCGTTGGAAGGCTACCAATCGGACATCACGCGCACGACGGTGTACGGGAAGCCGACCCGCCGGCAGATAGAGATCTGGAACCTCGAGCGGCGGGCGCAGGACGCGGCATTCGCGGCGGCCCGGATCGGCGTGACCTGTGAATCGGTCGACGCCGCGGCCCGAAAGGTGATCACCGATGCCGGATTCGGTCCCGGATACCAGGTGCCCGGCTTGCCGCACCGAACAGGGCACGGCATCGGCATGGACGGTCACGAGTCGCCCAACTTCGTTCGCGGCAACAAGACCATTCTCGAGGCGGGCATGTGTTTCAGCGACGAGCCGACCATCGCAATCTATGGCGAATTCGGGATCCGGCTCGAGGATTGTCTGTACATCACACCAGGCGGTGCGCGATTCTTCACGGCTCAGAGTGCCGCAATCGACCAACCGTTTGGATGAGGACCACCGATTCTTCAGGGAGCAACAACCAATGCAAGGCACAGGCATGCTTTATCTGTTCCGTCTGATCCACATCGTGTCCGGCGTCCTCTGGGTCGGGGCCGCCGTCTTCGCTGCCTTCTTTCTCATCCCGACCGTTCGTTCGCTGGGTCCGGCGGGCGGCGCAGTCATGCAACAACTCGCCCAGGTGAGAAAGCTGCCGGTTTACATGATGTCGCTGGCCCTTCTGACCATCCTGTCGGGGATTGGGCTCTACTGGCGCGATTCCACAGGATTCAGCGGTCAATGGATGCAGACGGGTTCGGGCCGCGTGTTCGGGCTCGGTGGCATGCTGGGAATTCTGGTCGTGGTGCTTGGCATGGCGATCGTCACTCCGACCACCAAACGAATGGGCGCGCTGGCGGCGGCGATGCAAGGCTCCAGCGGCCCGCCGGCCCCGGCGCAAATTGCCGAGATGCAGGCGCTGCAGGCGCGCATGGGGCGCTTTGCCACCATAGTGGCCGTGTTGCTTCTATTCGCAACGGCTGCCATGGCGGTTGCGCGCTACGTGCCTTGAGGGGAGACGAGGATGATTGCGCGCACCTGGCACGGGCGAGTGCCCATCGGGCTCGCCGACAAATACTACGAGTATCTGCTCCGCACCGGGATTCCGGACTATCGGCGAACGCCGGGCAATGCAGGGGTCTACGTGTTCAGAAAAGTGGAAGCGGACGTCGCGCACTTTCTCCTCACGAGCCTCTGGACCTCGCTCGCGAGCATCCGCGCCTTCGCGGGAAACGACGTCGAGCGCGCCCGCTACTACCCGGAAGACTCCCGGTATCTGCTCGAGCTCGAGCCGACCGTCGCTCATTACGAAGTGCTCAGCACCCCCGACGGTGATCGCGTCACGTAGCCTTCTCGTGGCGGCAACCGTCACGCTTGCGGTCGCGTGCTCGCCACCGCGCCCGCCACCGCAGGCCCGTCCGGCGACGGCCACCGGCTTTCGCGTTCTCGGCAAGGCCGCCCCCTCTGACAGCGGACCGCCGACGCTTCTCTTGACGGGTCGGGTCATCACCATCCGGGGGATGGATCACCAGCGAACCGACGGCGGGCTCTACGGCGACGTCGATTCGACGCAGCGCGGCACGCTGAGGCTCACCCTCTTCGATTCGGTGCCCGGAAAAACCGTCCAGGAGGCCACTCCGGTGCCGGGGTGGCGCCGGGTGCTGTATGAGGCGCGCCTGGGGCCGCTATCGCCCGGGCCGTACGACGTGTGGGTAGGGCGCTGGGATCCCGCCAGTCGCACCGTGGTCGTTACCATCGAGCCTCTGCACGTCGAAGTGCCCTGAGGCTCGGGACGATGGGGTGCGCGGTCAGCGACCAGGCGCAGCCGAACGCACCACGCTCACGAGCGGGGGTGTGCGCAGCGTCTGGAGCACCACGCAGTAGCGTTCGGTGAGTCGGAGCAAGGTATCCAACTGCTCGCCGGTCGCGTCCGACTCCAGCTCGAACCCCAGCCTGATGGTCCGGAAACCCACCGGCACGTCCTTGGCCACCCCCAGCGTGCCTCGGAAGTCCAGATCGCCCTCCGCGCGGATCGCCCCTCCCCGTAGCGGAATGTCGAGGGAGGTCGCCACCGCGCGCATGGTCACTCCCGCGCACGCCGCGAGCGCCTCCAGCAACATGTCGCCGGAACAGACCTGGGCTCCCGACCCTCCGGTCGCCGGATGTAGTCCCGCCTCGACGAGGGCGCGACCCGTGTCGACGCGGCAGCTCACTCCCGGCGCATCGAGCCGCGCCACGGCGTGCAGGGTGACGAGCGCGGCGGCAGGGTCCTCACGATAGTGCTCCTTGAGTGGGCCCTGGATGGCGCGAAGCTGATCGGACTTCATTGAACCTTCGGTCCTTTCCGGAAAAGACGTGATGAGACTCGCCTGCTTTATTATTCCGCTGCGGAAAGGTAGGCACCCGCGGGACCACTGTCGAACCGGCCTCTGAGGAGCATATGCACGAAGAGATGACCACCACCGCCTTCGACCTGCCGGGTTATCACATCGTACAGTCGCTCGGACTGGTGCGAGGCGTCACCGTCCGGTCTCGATCCCTCTTCGGAAGCATCGGAGCCAAAGTCGAGACGCTGTTCGGCGGCCACATCACGCTGCTCACCTCGCTCTGCGAGCGCGCACGCTCCGACGCGTTCGACATCCTCCTGGCGCATGCGCAGCGCCGCGGGGCCAACGCCGTGGTCGGCATCCGGTACGATGCGACCGAGATCATGTCGGGCGTCACCGAGGTGATCTGCTACGGCACTGCCGTCGTCGCGGAAGAAGCAGATCAATCCGCGGGAGAGCGGTAGCCGGTGATGCGGGCCGATCACTTCTCGAGCGTCGCGCGGGCCTACGCCCGGTACCGGCCGGCGTATCCGGCGGACTTGTTCACCGTTCTCGCCGGCCTGGCATCGCGCCACGGGCGAGCCTGGGACTGCGGCGCCGGCAGCGGGCAGGCCTCCGAGGGGCTTCGGTCGCACTTTTCGGCCGTGGTCGCCACCGACATCAGTCCCGCCCAGCTGGCCTCGGGGTCAGGACGCACGGGTTTGCATCGGGTCGTCGCGGCCGCGGAGCGATGCCCGCTCGCCGACGGCAGCATCGATCTGGTGGCGGTCGCGCAGGCGTTGCACTGGATCGACCTCTCCGCATTCTATTCCGAGGTCCGGCGTGTCGTCCTTCCCGGAGGAGTAGTCGCGGTATGGAGCTATGATCTGGCGCTTCTCGGCGACGTGAAGCTCGACCGGGCCTTCCGGCACTTCTACGATGTCACCGTGGGGGACTACTGGCCGCCCGAGCGGCGCCTGGTGGACGCCGGATACCGCGGGATTTCGTTTCCCTTCGCGGAGACGACCGTTCCGCCCTTCTCGATGAGTGCCGACTGGACCCTCGATGACCTGCTTGGATACGTTGGGACCTGGTCGGCTGTGAGCCGGTATCGCGCAGAGACCGGCGCCGATCCGGTGGAGATGCTCGGGGAGCTGCTCGAGTCCATCTGGGGAGGCCGCGAGGCTCGGCGGCGGATCGAATGGCCGCTCATCGTGCGAGCGGGCCGGGTATAGCGAGCGGCGGGATGCTCTTGCCGCGGACCGCGATTCTCGCTTCGTTAGACCGATCACGACTCTATTGGAGGTCCCATGAGGGCATCGATGGTCTGGCTCCTGGTCCTGACCGGGCACGCGTGCGTGGGCTCCTCCAGGAATGACGCGCCGCCGCGGCAAGGCAGCGATTCCTCCGCTCCGCCGGCGATCGCCGCGTCATCCGTGGCCGCCAGTCAGGGACCGATTCTCGTCGGCACCACGTGGCGGCTCGCCGAGGTCGACGGAAAGCCCATGGCGCTAGGTCAGGATGGCAAGGCCGCTACCATGGAGTTGACGATCGAGGGAAAGCGCGTGAGCGGCTTCGCCGGTTGCAACAGGATGTCGGGCACGTACCGGCTCCAGGGGGACAGCCTGCGGTTCGGCCCCCTGGCGCTGACCCGAATGGCGTGTAAGAAGGGGATGGATATCGAGCGGGAGTTCGTCGCCGCGCTGGAGGGTACCCGGGCGTATCGTCTCTCCCCTGACGGCCTCGAGCTCCTGGGCGAGAGCGGAACCATCGCTCGGCTCGAGGCACAATGAGGCACGGCGGCTCGAGGATACTGATTCTCGTCCTCATCATCGTGGCGACGGTGATCGCGCTGACGCCGGTGGCCATCAGTCGCTGGCACGGCGTGCAGGTCATGCGCATGGAGCTCCAGGGCGTGCTGACGGCGTGTCGCGCGAGGTATGGCGCGGCGCTGAATGCGGGAGACAGTGTCCGAGTCGATGCGTGGGTGCCCCACGCCTCTGAGGCCGCCCGCGTGGGAGATCCTCCCTGTGGCAGCTACCGCCGGCGCAGCATGCTCGGCCGCGTCGGGTGAGACCGCGGTACACAATCACGGAGAGATATCAATGGCGGGACGACTCGAAGCGATCTGGGTGAAGCGGTCACATCGTGGCTCGATGGATCCGGTCCCCGCGGCCGCGCTGGTGGCCGGCGGCGGCGTCGCCGGCAGTGCCGATCAGGGTCGCCGGCGCCAGGTCACCATCATCGAGCGCGAGGTATGGGAGCGGCTGATGCGCCGCATGGGTGCGGATGTGTCTCCGAGTGCCCGTCGCGCCAATCTCATGGTGAGCGATCTTCCGCTCGCGCGGAGCACCAACCGGAGCCTCCGGATCGGCGACTGCCGGCTCCGCATCCTCGGCGAAACCCGTCCCTGCGAGCGGATGGACGAGGCGTTGCCCGGATTGCGCCGCGCCATGGAAAGCGACTGGGCCGGCGGCGCGTTCGCCGAGGTGCTGGAGGGTGGCGACATTGCCGTCGGTGCCACCGTTGCGTGGGAGAGTTGGTCGGTCGAGCGGCCCGGCGCGGACGAGTATGCCGAATTCTACGGCGGCTACGTGGCCCGCGTGCCGGACGGCGTCGATGTCCTGGCCCTGCTCGCGGCGCAGCGTGACGCGACAGCCGCGATGCTCTCCGTGGTGCCGCCGGACCGTCGGGAGTTCCGATACGCGCCCGACAAGTGGAGCGTGAAGGAGGTCGTCGGGCACCTGAGCGATGTCGAGCGCATCATGGCCTATCGCGCGCTCCGAATCGCCCGCGGTGATGCCACGCCGCTCCCCGGCTTCGACCAGGACGCCTACGCGCCGGTCGCCAGGTCAAACGACCTGGCGCTCGAGCAGCTGGTCGAGGAGTGGGTCGCGGCGCGCCAGGCGAGCATTTCGATGTTCCGCAATCTGCCGGCCGAGGCCTGGACGAGACGCGGCACGGCGAGCGACAATGAAGTCAGTGTGCGCGCCCTCGCCTTCATCATCGCGGGTCACGAGCGGCAGCATGTGGAGACCCTGCACAACCGCTACGGGATGTAGCGCCGGGTGGGCTGCCCATCGCGAGGGCGCCCGCCACGGAATTCGAAATGGTTCTCGTCCACCATGCGGGCGATAGCGGCCGCGGCGCCGTCGCACGGTTCCCGCGCGAACTGGCGGGCGGAAAGCCACGACGCCTTGTACCACACGCCCGGCGCCAGACCGGGGTAGAGGTGGGCGAACTCGGGCTTGAGTCGGGCTTCACGGTTGGCGTTCATTGTCGGCCACGCTGAGTGCGGGTTGATGAAGAACCTAGGCGGCGGGACCGCCGACGGGGAGGGGTATGCTGATCTGCCAATGGCATCTCGACGTGCCCTACGGCAAGCTGGGCGAGGCAGTCGCCGTCATGAAAGCCTGGGGCGCGGAAAAGTTCGCCAGCAGCGAGTTCCGCCGCGCGCGCGGCGCGAGACTGCTGTGCGGTGTGCTCGGGGCATCCGCTTCGCACGTCGTGGACGAGTACCAGTTCGAGTCCCTCGCGGATTTCGAGGCGGCCCTCGCCGGAATGTCGGCGCCACAGTTTCGCCGCCATTCCGATGCGCTCGCGCCCTACATCGTGCCCGGGTCGCAGCGCTGGGAGGTCTACCGCGTCATGGACGAGCAACGATCGGTATGAATCAGCTCGAGCTGCTGCGCTGGAACCTCCAACCGGCTCCCGGTGCGCGAAACTGGCATGGGGGGCCCACTCCGGTCACGGCGTTGCGGGGCGTGACGGCAGACGCGGCCGCCTGGCGCCCGGGCCCCAGGCGAAAGAGCATCTGGGCGCTCGTCCTCCACGTCGCGTACTGGAAGTACACCGTGCGCCGGCATCTCGAGTCCGGCCCGATGGCTCGCTTTCCCCGCAGTCCGTCCAACTGGCCGTTGCCGCCCGACTCGCCGGATCCCGCAGCGTGGAACCGGGATGTCGCCCTGCTCAAGGACGAGCACGAGCGGCTGGTCGAGGCCGTCGGGCGGGTCTCGACAAAGATGCTCGACCGCCTGCCGCCGGCCGGCCGGCGCTGGACCTACGGCCAACTGCTTCTTGGTATCGCGGCGCATGACGCCTATCACACCGGTCAGATCCAGCTCATGAAGAAGCTGTGGGCGGAACGAACCGCGCTCTTCCGGTGACGACCGTTCGAGAAGCGACCATCGACGACCTCCGCGTGCTGGCGCCGCTCTTCGATGCCTATCGCCAGTTCTACGAGCGGCCATCGGACCTCGAGTTGTCCCGGACCTTTCTCGCCAGGCGTCTCGAGCGCGGCGAGTCCGTGATCTTTCTCGCCGAGGAGAACGGTGGGGCGCTCGGCTTCGTCCAGCTGTATCCGCTTTTCTCCTCCACCTCGCTCCGACCGGGTCGGCTCTGGCTGCTCAACGATCTGTTCGTCAGGCCGGACGCCCGCGGGCGTGGGGTCGGCCGGGACCTGATGAACCGGGCGCGCACGCTGGCGGAGGATACCGAGGCGTGCGGGCTCGAGCTGGCGACCGCCCGGACCAACCTCCGCGCCCAGGCGCTGTACGAGGCGATGGGGTACCGACGCGACGATGAGTTCTTCCGCTACGAGCTCCAGCTCTAGTGCCGTCCGATAGCGACGGCCTGCTCTCCGCCTTCGATGGCGCGATTGCCGCCATCCGACGCCTCGAGGCCGGCGACCTCAACACATCGGCCGGAGCGCCGGCGGCGCCGTACCTCGCTCGCCTGCGCGACGACCTCGAGACCCGGCGGAACGAAATCGCGGCCGGGGCGGCATTCGACCGGGAATGGGCCGGCCGGGTGGTTCGCGGCGTCGCCGAATGGATACCGGAGCGCGAGCTTCCCCTCATCGCTCGGCTGGGCCAGATCGTTCGTTTGGGGACCGGAGGATAAACATGCTCGTTCGCTCTCTCGCCGCGATCTTCGATCGCGATTTCGGAACTCTGACCCGCGAAGTCGAGGCGTACCCCGACGAGCGCCAGCTCTGGCAGGAGGTGGCCGGGATGCCGAACACGGCGGGGACCCTCGTCCTCCACCTCGCCGGGAATCTGCGACACTACGTCGGGGCCAAGCTCGGTCATACCGGCTACGTGCGCGACCGGCCAGCCGAGTTTTCCCGGCAGGGCGTGTCGCGGGCGGACCTCCTTCAGGAAATTCAGGCGGCACGAGCGGATGTCGCCGGAACCCTGGCAAGCCTGGACGACCGCTCGTTGCCGGTCGAGTTTCCCGAGGTCATCGCGGATCTCCACGTCGAGACCGCCGAGTATCTCCTGCACCTGCTGACCCATTTCGACTATCACCTCGGACAGCTCGACACTCATCGGCGGATCGTCACCGGCGTCGCATCGAGCGTCGGGGCAGTCAGGCCGGCGGAGCTGGCGAGTGCGCGCTCGGCCCGGACCTGAGCCGCTCAGCAAGTCGTCATCGCTCCGCTCTGCAGCACTTCGAAGTCGCTGCCACGCACCGGGCTGGTGCGCAACTGATCGAGGGCGTCTTCCCATCCGGGGTCGGACGATCCCGTGACGTACCAGGCACTCCCCTGATCGGCCAGGATCAACCCGTACTTCTTGAACGCGGTGAGAATGACGAGCGCATCGCCGGTATAGGGCGCGAGCGAGAAACTGGCTTTGAGCCGGACCCGCGTGCCGTACGGTGGGAGGCTCGCGTCGGTGTATTGCCCACAGTGGCTGGCCGGGGGCACATACCCGCGCCGCACCCGGGGAATGGTGAAGCGCAACGCGTGCGTGACTGCGCCCGAAGCCACCTCGCCGTGCTTCAGGAGTCCGGGCAGGATCGGCAAGCCCGCGGCGTCGGCCGAAGTCCAGCCGGCCGGCCGGGTCGCATCGACCTTGAGGTCCCATCTTGCCGAGGAGCTGACCCGGAATCCCGTGGCGGTACGGACGGCATTGTAGAGCTCATAGAGCACGCACGCGCTCTGCTGAATCACGAGCACGTGCCGATCGCCCGACGAAGGATTCGGGTTGCTGGCGCTCCCGCCTTCGATCGGTGCATCGAGGGGGATCGGCATGGGGCCCGGATCGCTCTCGTCCGAGTAGTCCGCGCCGTCGGTCCCGTACTGGATCGTCACCTGAGGCTGGTCGGCCGGAACGACCGACCACGGGATTCCGTAGTACTCCTCCGTCGTGCCCAGGTCGAGATGGATGGCATTGCCCGGCGACATCTGGTCCAGCAGCGCGCCCGACTCGGCCGCAACCGGGTCGGCGCTGACGTCGCGATTCCAGGAGTTGTCCGCGGGAAAGACTACGCAGCCGCCCAGGGTCGTGGCCGGCCCGGCCGGCGGTCCGTCCCCTCCGGGCCCGGGAGGAGCGGCCGAATCGCCGCATGCTGCAAGAAGGACAATGAGTGCAAATTTGGCTGCGCGCATGGAAGTCTCCGTGCGGCCGAGCGCTAGCGGGGAGTGCAAGCCTTGTCCGGGTAGTGGGCTCAGCGGGGAGCAATAACCATGCTGGTGCCGGGCGATAGTGGAAGGCGGGGTGGCGGCGGCCTCTTGCCGAGCGGCTCCCCTGGGGGTTTTCATCTATCTCTTCGACACTTCTTCGCGAGGCCTCGATGCGGAATCTGTTCCTCCTGCTTGCCCTGATCGGGGTCGGCGGAATCGTGCTCGGCGCGCTGGCCATCCTCCACTCGGCGCCGGGACAGGCGGGCAGGCTGCCCTTCTCCCTCGAGAGTACCGGCGGCCCCGGGCCGATTCTCGCCGGCGTCATCCTGATCCTCGCCAGCCTTTATCTCCGATCCATCTGGCAGGGAAGGGAGTGACTCTGCTCGAGTTTCTCCGCGGCACGCTGACGGAGCTCGGCGGCCGTCACCGTCGCCGTGTTCCGTTTCTCACACCCGCGCTCGAGCGCCGCCGGCCTCGAATTGCGGCCGAAGACTACGCCGCCCGGCACTCGATCGAGCACACGCTGGATCGCAAGGCGGAGCTGCGCCGCCAGGCGCCGACGAAGCTCGATGCGGCGCGGCGGTACCTCCAGCTCCTGCTTTGGGAGCTCGAGGGGCTTCGGGAGATGGTGGCCGTGCTCAAGGCCACCGCCGGTGGACGCGACCTGCAGGAATGCATCACGGAAGCCCGCGAGGAAATCGACCGCCTGGAGATCGAAGTGGGCTGGTGCACGGCGTGGCTGGAGCGATGGCCGAGCGCACCGACCGCGTGAAGCGGGAGGTACTGACTCTGCTCGTGGTCGTCCTGATCGTGGACGGGCTCTTCATCGTCGGCTATTTCGCCGCGGGGCTCGTGCGGGCCTCGACCGGTCTGAAGGTCGGATACACCGCGGCGTGGACGCTGGTGACGATGGTGGTGGTGCTGCGGGGCCTCACCCGGATCCGCGCGATCAGGTCCGGCCCGTAAGGTGTTGATCGGGTAGTGCAGGCGGCCGTGTGATGTTCGAGGGCTGCCTCGTTGCGAGCCGGCCGGATGGTCTCACGGCCAGGTTCGTCCAGATAACCGTCCTCCTCCTCCTCGGCCGGCCGCTCTTCGACGTTCCACGAGACCGTCGCGTAGCCTTCACCGGCGCCCCCGATGGGCGTACGTTGCTGGCATGGTATTCGAAGACCAGGCACTCCAGGCAGAGGATGTGGCCCGACTGGTGTCCGGCCGCCATCCGGATCCTCATCGCGTGCTCGGCGCACATCCGGCAGGATGGGGAGTCGTGGTCCGAGCGCTCCACCCCGAGGCCGAGTCGGTGCAGTGTCTGGTAGAGCACGCCGATCCGGTGCCGATGGCCCGGTTCGGGAATACCGGTGTCTTTACGGCCTTCCTCCCGGAGCGCCGCCTTCCTGTCCGCTACCGCTTTCGCTTCACCTTTCCGGGCGGCGCCACCTGGGAACAGGACGACCCTTACCGTTTCCTCCCCTCGCTGGGCCAGATAGACGAGCACCTGCTGTCGGAGGGGACGCACCGGCGTCTCTGGAAGGTGCTGGGTGCCCACCCGCGCCGACTCGATGGGGTGGACGGCGTGGCCTTCTCGGTGTGGGCGCCGTCGGCGTTGGGCGTGAGCGTCGTCGGGGACTTCTGCCACTGGGATGGGCGACGTCTTCCCATGCGCCGCCTCGGCACGACGGGAGTGTTCGAGATATTCGTCCCGGGCGTGTGGGCGGGCGCGCTGTACAAGTATCGGATCGTGGGTCCGGCGGGAGAGATTCGCATGAAGGCGGATCCCGTGGGCCAGGCGATGGAGCCGCCCCCGCAAACCGCGTCGCGGGTGGTCGCCTCGTCGTATCAGTGGGGGGACGGCGCCTGGATGGCGCGCCGGCCACCGGCGCACGAGCTGCGGCGCGTCCCCATGACCATCTACGAAGTCCACCTGGGATCGTGGATGCGGGTGCCCGAAGAGGGTGGCCGGCCGCTCACCTACCGGGAGATCGCACCGAGACTCATCGATCACGTGTCGCGACTGGGCTTCACGCATATCGAGTTCATGCCTCTTGCGGAGCATCCGTTCACTGGTTCGTGGGGGTATCAGGTGAGCGCGTACTTCTCCCCTACGGCTCGCTATGGGACACCCGACGATCTCCGGTTCCTCATCGATGCCTGCCACCGCGCGGGCATCGGCGTCATCCTCGACTGGGTGCCGGCGCACTTTCCGAAGGACGACTTCGCGCTCCGGCGTTTCGACGGAACGGCGCTCTATGAGCACGACGATCCGCGCCAGGGCGAGCACCCCGAATGGGGGACCCTGATCTTCAATTTCGGGCGGCGGGAAGTGCGCAACTTCCTCATCGCCAATGCGCTCTACTGGCTGGAGGAGTTTCACATCGACGGCTTGCGGGTCGATGCGGTGGCCTCGATGCTCTATCTCGACTACGGCCGGGCCGAAGGGCAGTGGATTCCCAACCCGGCCGGCGGGCGCGAGAACCTCGAGGCGGTCGAGTTTCTCAAGCTGCTCAACGCGACGATCGCCGAGGAGCATCCGTCGTGCTTCACCGTGGCCGAAGAGTCGAGCCAGTGGCCCGGCGTCACGGCGCCCGTGCCGTCCGGAGGGCTTGGCTTCACGTTCAAGTGGAACATGGGCTGGATGCACGACACGCTGGACTACTTCTCGACCGATCCCGTCTTCCGGTCCAGCCGGCACAACATGCTCACGTTCGGCATGATGTACGAGTACAGCGAGAACTTCCTCATGCCGCTGTCGCACGACGAGGTGGTACACGGCAAGGGCACGCTGCTCGGACGGATGCCGGGAGACGAATGGCAGCGGTTCGCGAACCTGCGTGCGCTGCTCGCCTACCAGTACGCTCGGCCCGGCAAGTCGCTCCTCTTCATGGGCTCGGAGCTCGGCTCGACGCGCGAATGGAATCACGATACCAGCCTCGACTGGCACCTGAGCGGATACCCGCTCAATGCGGGACTGCTGCGCTTTCTCGCCGACCTGTCCTCGGTGTATCTCGGGCGCCCGGAGCTGTGGCGGGGTGATCCGGTCCCCGAGACGTTTTCGTGGCTGGACGCCGACGATCGGGACCACTCGATCTATTCGTTTTTCCGTCGCGACGGAGCGGGCGTGGTGATCGCGCTGTTCAACCTGACGCCGGTGCCCCGTCACGACTTTCGCGTTGGCGCGCCGGAGGCGGGGCGGTACCGCCTGCTGCTCTCCAGCGACGCCGGCATCTACGGCGGAAGCGGCTTCGGTCTGGTCGATGGTGTCGGAACCGAGCCGGTCGCGTGGCAGCGCCAGGAGGTCTCGTTCCGGATCGGATTGCCTCCGCTGGGGGCGTTGCTGCTCGCCCGTGAGCTCGATGCCGAGTGAGCTCGGCCGCGGAGCGACGCCACTGGTAGATGGAACCACCCGCATCGTCGTATGGGCCCCGGCTGCGCGCGAGGTGGTGGCCGCGGTGCGCCGAGGCTCCGGCGAGGACCGGCACCGCCTCGAGCCCTCGTCGCGTGGCCTCCACGAAGCGCTCCTCGCCGACGTGCCTCCCGGGTCGGATTACTTCTATCGCCTCGACGGTGGCCCACCGCGCCCCGATCCCGTCAGTCGCTGGTTGCCGGAAGGCCTGCACGGTCCCACGCGCATCGTGCGCGCCGACGATTTCGCGTGGACCGACGGCGATTGGCATGGTCTGGCCATGGCCGACGCCATCATCTACGAGCTCCATATCGGCACCTTCACGCCCGGCGGCACCTTCGAGGCGGCGATCGAGCGTCTTCCATACTTGCAGAGCCTCGGCGTGACCGCCATCGAGCTCATGCCGGTATCGCAGTTTCCCGGAACGCGTAACTGGGGCTACGACGGCGCCGCTCTCTACGCGGTGCAGCAGTCCTACGGCGGCCCGGCCGGCCTCAAGCGCCTCGTGGATGCCGCGCACCGCGAGGGGCTCGCCGTGTTCCTCGACGTGGTGTACAACCATGTCGGTCCCGAGGGCAACTATCTCTCGGAGTTCGGCCCCTACTTCTCGGAGAGGTCGAGCACCTTCTGGGGCGAGGGATTCAATCTCGACGGTCCCGACAGCGATGAGGTTCGCCGCTTCATCGTGGAGAATGCGCTCTACTGGATCACCGAATACCATCTCGACGGGCTCCGCCTCGACGCCGCGGATCGCATCGTGGACCTGAGCGCCGTCCATATCCTCGAGGAATTGGGTGACGCCGTGCACAACCGGAGCGCCGAGCTGGGAAGGAGCACGCTCGTCATCGCCGAAAGCGACGCCAATGATCCCCGCTTCCTGCGGCCGGCGTCTCAGGGTGGCTACGGTCTCGACGCGCAGTGGTCCGATGATTTTCACCATGCGGTGCATGTGGCCCTGACCGGCGAGCGCCATGGGTACTACCAGGACTTCCACCACACGGGCGCGGTCGCGAAGGCGCTGGCCCAGCGGTTCGTGAACGATGGCCGCCACTCGCCCTACCGGCGGCGGCGACACGGCCGGCCCGCCCTGGATATCCCGGCGGACCGTTTCGTCGTCTGCGTGCAGAACCACGACCAGGTGGGAAACCGCGCGCGTGGCGAGCGCTTGTCCGTGCTGGTGACGCGCGACGCGCTTCGCTTGGCCGCCGCTATACTTCTCCTTCCGCCGTACGTGCCGCTGCTGTTCATGGGAGAGGAGTACGGCGAAACGGCTCCCTTTCTCTACTTCGTGAGCCATACCGACGACGCACTGATGGCGGCGGTTCGCGAAGGACGTCGCAAGGAATTCGCGGCGTTCGCGTGGACCGGCGAGGTGCCGGATCCCGGCGCCGAGGCGACCTTCGACGCCTCGAAGCTGGTTTGGGAGCGAGCGGCCCGGCCGGGCCACGCCGAGCTGCTCGCGCTCTATCGGGACCTGGTCGCCCTCCGACGGCGTGAGCCTCTGCTTCGGCCGGGACAGGCACCGGTGCGAGTCACGAGCAATGCTCCCGAGGGACTCGTCGGCATGGCACTGGCAGCCGGCCACCGCCGGATCGCCGCCTACTTCAACTTCTCGGAGGAGACGGTGAGCATGCCGCTGGGGCGGGGCGATTGGCGCGTCGGCCTGTCCACCGACGATGCCGCGTACGGCGGGGCCGGCCGCTCCGGAATCGAGGCCGCGCAGGCGAGCCTCTCGCCGCGGAGCGCCCTGGTGGTGCTCGCGGGGAAGGCATGATCCGCGTCTGGCCGGGCTCGCCCACCCCGCTCGGCGCCACCTGGGACGGGGAAGGCACCAACTTCGCGATCTTCTCCGAGCACGCCACCGGTGTCGACCTCTGTCTCTTCGATGGCGCCCAAGACGAGGCCGAACGGGCGCGGATCCACCTCACCGAGCGCACCGACCAGGTGTGGCATACCTATCTCCCCGATGTCCGCCCGGGACAGCTCTACGGCTATCGCGTCCACGGTCCCTATGCGCCGGAACGGGGGCATCGGTTCAACGCGGCAAAGCTGCTGCTCGATCCGTACGCCAAGGCCGTGAGCGGAACGATTCGCTGGAGTGACGCGCTGTCGGGCTACTCCATGGGCCTGCCCGAGGACGAGCGCGACCTGCACCCGGACACGGCGGACAGCGCCGGCGGAATGCCCAAGTGCGTGGTGGTGGAGTCGGCCTTCAGCTGGCGCGACGACCGCCGTCCGCAGACCCCCTGGAATCGCACGGTCATCTACGAGGCCCACGTCAAGGGCATGACGATGCTGCACCCCGAGGTGCCCGAGGCGTTGCGCGGCACCTACCTCGGCCTCGCCACCGATCCGATCATCGACCATCTCCTGTCGCTCGGCGTCACCGCCATCGAGCTCCTGCCGGTGCACTACTTCGCCACCGATCGCCGGCTGGCCGAGAGCGGGCTCAGCAACTATTGGGGGTACTCGCCGATCGGGTATTTCGCGCCCGACGTCCGCTACGCCACCGGCGGCCTGGGCCAGCAGGTGGCCGAATTCAAGTCGATGGTCAAACGATTCCACCACGCCGGCATCGAGGTCATCCTCGACGTCGTCTACAATCACACGGCCGAGGGGAACCACCTCGGGCCGACGCTGTGTTTTCGCGGCATCGACAACAGCACGTACTACCGCCTCGACCCCGAGCATCAGCGGTTCTACACCGACTACACCGGCACCGGCAATACTCTCGACATCCGCCATTCTCGCACCATGCAGCTCGTCATGGACAGTCTGCGCTACTGGGTAACCGAGATGCACGTCGACGGCTTCCGCTTCGATCTCGCGCCCGCGCTCGCGCGGGAGAGCCCTGAGGTCAGTCCGTTTGCCAAGTTCTTCGACGTTGTGCGCCAGGATCCCGACGTGTCGCGCGTCAAGCTGATCGCCGAACCGTGGGACCTGGGCCCGGACGGCTATCAGGTGGGCCGCTTCCCCATTGGCTGGGGCGAGTGGAACGGACTGTATCGGGACACCGCGCGGAGATTCTGGCGCGGCGACACCGGCGTGGTGGGAGAGCTGGCCTCCCGCCTGGCCGGGAGCAGCGACCTCTACGAAGCGAGCCAGCGAAATCCGCAGGCCAGCATCAACTTCATTACCTGCCACGACGGCTTCACCCTGCACGACCTGGTGAGCTACGAGCACAAGCACAACGAGGCGAACGGGGAGGACAGCCGGGACGGCACCAACAACAATCTGAGCCGCAACTGGGGCGCGGAAGGTCCTACCGAGGCGGTCCACATCATCCGCATGCGGGAGCGGATCAAGCGCAATCTGGTGGCGACCCTCGCCTTCTCGCAGGGCGTGCCGATGCTTGCGCACGGCGACGAGCTCGGGCGGACCCAGCTCGGCAACAACAACGCCTATTGCCAGGACAGCCCCCTGACCTGGGTCGACTGGAGGCTCACCCCCTTTCAGCGAGAGCTCCTCGGCTTCACCCGGAAAGTGCTCGCCGTGCGGGCGACCAATCCCGTGCTGCGCCGCCGCCGCTTTTTCCGGAGCGAGCCGATCGATGCCGGGGAGGGGAAAGACCTGACCTGGCTCGGCCCGTCGGGACAGGAGATGGCGCCGGAACAATGGAACGACCAGTCGAATCACGTCCTCGGCATGCTGATCCGGGGCGAGGCCACCGACGACATCGACGAGCGCGGACGCACTCCCCGCGGCACCGCCATCCTGCTGCTCCTCAACGGCGGCGCTCGCTCGCGGACCTTCACGCTTCCGGTCATGGAGCGGGCCGGCGCGTGGATGCAGATGCTCGATACCGCCCACCCGACGCCGCGCGCCATCCGCGAAGGCCAGGTGCACCTCGCCGCCCACTCCCTCATGCTGCTCCAGCACGAGGCGGTGCGTTGACCCGATGGCAGACATCGTCGCCACCTACCGGCTGCAGCTCCACGCCGGATTCCCGCTGGCGGCCGCCCGGGAGATCGTTCCGTACCTGAGCCGTCTCGGCGTCAGTCACATCCACGCGTCACCCCTGCTCCAGGCCCGGTCCGGCAGTACCCACGGGTACGACGTCGTGGACCCGACGCGTCTCGACCGCGCACTCGGGACCGAAGACGAGCTCGCCGCGCTGCACGCCAGCCTCCACGCGCAGGGAATGGGACTGGTACTCGACATCGTCCCGAACCACATGGCGGCCTCGCACGAAAATCCGGCGTGGGAGGACCTCCTCGCTCACGGGCGGGCCTCGACCTATGCCCGCTGGTTCGACATCGACTGGCGTTCGGCTGAGCGAGACGCCTGGAGCCGGGTCCTGCTTCCGATTCTCGGCGAGGTCCGCCGTGAGGTACTCGCGCGCGGGGAGATCCGCCTGGCCCTGGAGGAGCGTGGCATCCGCGTGCGATATCACGAGCACACTCTCCCGCTCGACCCCTCGACCTTGCCTCAGGTGCTCGCCGGATCTCAGGTCGAGCTCCGCCGGACGTTGGGGGGGACCACCCCGCCGTGAGCGAGCTGGACGCGGTCGTGAGCACGCTCCGGAGGTTGCCTCGGCGGTCGGCCCGGCGTCCCGCGACGATCGCCCGGCGCCGGCAGCTGTCCTCCGCCGCGTTGGCTCGACTGTCAGGGCTCCGGCTGACCCATCCCCTGGCGGCGGATATGCTCGCCCGTGACGTCGCCCGGTTCGGTGACGGCGCCGAGGGACGCCAGCGACTTCGTCGCCTGCTCGATTCCCAGGTCTACCGTCTGGTGCACTGGCGTCGCGCGGCCCGCGAGATCAACTACCGCCGCTTCTTCGATATCAACGACCTGGTGGCGCTCCAGATGCAGGATCCTGAGGTCTTTGGCCAGACGCACGCCCTTATCCTGGAATGGCGCCACAAGGGCTGGATCGATGGTTTCCGGATCGATCATCCGGATGGTCTTCTGGATCCACTCGCCTATTTCCGCAGTCTTGCCGCCGCGGCCTTTCCGGCCGCGTCCGACCGGCAGCCCAAGGTGTGGGTCGAGAAGATCCTCTCTCACGGGGAGCGTTTGCGCTCCTCGTGGCCCGTGGCCGGCACGACGGGCTACGACTTCCTCAATCAGGCAGAGCGACTATTTCTGTCGCCCG
Organism: uncultured Gemmatimonadales bacterium; assembly: GCA_963722825.1. GTDB lineage: Bacteria > Gemmatimonadota > Gemmatimonadetes > Gemmatimonadales > GWC2-71-9 > CAVVWJ01. The sequence continues at coordinate 1,305,077 of CAVROI010000001.1, read as the reverse complement.
CGGGTCTCGCCGCCATCGAGAACGAATATCGGAGGATTCTCCGGCAGCCCCTCGATTTTCCCGACATCGCGTTGCTGGCGAAACGACTCGTGCTCGACACGGCCCTCTCTTCCGGAGTACGCGGGCTCGCACGGCGGCTCCTTCGGGTCACCGATCCGGGGGCGCCGGGTGGGGTCCAGACGATGCACGCCGTCATGCGCGCGTTGGTGGAGGTCATCGCCTGCCTTCCGGTCTATCGGACCTATATCGATGGCCGGCCCGGGCCGGTCGACGAGGAGGATATCAGGCTGCTCGCGGAGGCGGTCGAGAGAGCGCGAGTCCGGGGCCCTGCCGGACCCGCGCTGGCGTTCGTCGAGTCGGCACTCCTCGAGAGCATCGCACCCGAACCGGAGAGCGCGGAAGGGCGCCGGCGCCGATTCGTGCAGCGCCTCCAGCAGCTCAGTGGCCCCGCCACCGCGAAGGGCATCGAAGACACGGCGTTCTACCGGTTCGCGGCCCTCTTCTCGACCAACGAGGTGGGCGGCGCCCCCGAGGCGCCGCTGGCTGCCGCCGTGGAGGAGTTTCACGCCGCCGCTTCCGAGCGGGCCGCCGACTGGCCGGCGGCGATGCTGGCTACCACTACCCACGATACGAAGCGCACCGCCGATGTCAGGGCCAGGCTCGATGTGCTGGCCGAGATTCCCGAGGAGTGGGCGCGCCAGGTCGCCCGGTGGCGCCGGCGGAACCTGGAGTTCAAGCGAACGGTGGGCGGCCGCCGCGCCCCCGATCCGAATTCGGTATATCAGTTTCTTCAAGCGATGGTAGGCATCTGGCCCGACGAGGCGCCGTCAACCCGGGAGCTGGGGGAGTTGCGCGATCGCCTGACCGCATACGCGGTCAAGGCCGCACGGGAGGCGAAGGAGCGCACGTCATGGACCGACCCCGACGAAGAATTCGAGGCGGCGCTCACCGGCAGCATCGAGTCGTTACTGACTCCGGAGCGATCTCGGCTCTTCCTCGACGAGCTGCAGCGGTTCGCGGGCCGTATCGCACCCGCCGGGCGCTGGAACGCATTGTCGCGGACGCTGCTCCAGCTCACTTCGCCCGGGACCCCGGACATCTACCAGGGTGACGAGCTGTGGAATCACGCGCTGGTCGATCCCGACAACCGGAGGCCGGTGGATCTCTCGCGCCGCTCGGCGCTGCTCGACGAGGTGGAGCGCGAGTTCGAGCGGCCCGAGACGGCACGCCGGGAATTCCTCGCCCGCCTCCTCGCCTCGGCGGCCGACGGCCGCCTCAAGCTCCACGTCGTGACGCGGGCGCTGCATGCGCGGGGGCGCCGGGCCGAGCTGCGCGCTGGAGCGTATCACCCGTTGCGCGCCGAGGGGCCGGCAGAAAATCACATCGTCGCGTTCGGCAGGTCGAGCGGGGGCTCATTCGCGATGATCGCCGTGCCTCGGCTCATTGCCCGCTGGATCCTTGACGAGGAACGGCTCCCCACGGACGCCGCGATCTGGACCGGTACCTCCGTCCCCATTCCGGGAGACTGGCCGTCTCGCTGGACGTGCGCCCTGAGCGGCGATACCGTGGTCAGGCGCGACGGGGTTCGTCTGGCGGCCGACGATCTCTTCCACCGGCTTCCCGTCGCGCTCCTTCTGGGAGGGCATTCATCGTGAGATCCCTGTGAGGCTGGACCCGGTTGCGCCCGGCACGATTCCCGAATTGAGCGATGCCGGTGCGCGGGTCGGCGAGAAGCTGCCCCACGACGATGAGCTGCGTAGGCATCTCGGGAAGCTCGGTGAGCGCATGGATGTGCTCCAGACCGCGCTGTTCGCCGAGTCGAAGCACGCGGTCCTCATCATTCTCCAGGCTCGGGACGGGGCGGGGAAGGACAGCACCATCCGGCGAGTGTTCGGCAGACTCAATCCGCTGGGGTGCTCCGTGACCGCTTTCAAGGTTCCGACACCGCTCGAGCTGAGTCACGACTTTCTCTGGCGAGTACATCATGCCGTACCGGCCAAGGGGACCATCGGCGTCTTCAACCGCTCCCACTACGAAGACGTCCTCGTGGTCCGCGTGCATGGTCTGGTTCCGGAGGAGGTATGGCGCCCGAGGTACGACCAGATCAACCAGTTCGAGCGATTCCTCACTCAAAACGGCGTCACGATCCTCAAGTTCTTCCTGCACATTTCAGCGGAGGAGCAGCGCGAGCGGCTTCGCGAGCGGTTGGACGACCCGTCGAAGTACTGGAAGTTCAATCCGGCTGACCTGGAGGAGCGCGAGAGGTGGGAGGCCTACACCCACGCGTATCAGGACATGCTGGCCCGCACCAGCACTCCCGAGGCGCCGTGGTATGTCGTCCCCGCGGACAAGAAGCTGCCGCGGGACGTTCTCGTGGCGCAGGTGGTTGTGGAGCGGCTCGAGCGGATGGACCCACGATTTCCGGGACCGCCGGTCGGTCTCGAAGAATTCCGCCGGCAGCTTTCCGAGATCAGCTCCGGCCGTCAGGGCCGATGATCACGAAGGTGAGATCGCTGCCGGTAATGAAGAAGGGACCCTTGTTGCCGAGCGTCTGCTCGAGGGCAAGCTGCATTCGGGCATTGGCGGAGCTGATCACGACGCCGACCTGCATACCCGCGCTGGTCCCGCCGCCCGGAGGAATGAGGTTTTCCCAATCGAGCGTGTATTCCGGGCGGACGAAGGTAAAGCCCTTGGCGAGGTACGGCAGCATCTCTGCCGGGACGACTCCGGGTCCTGCCTCCGCCGGCCACGAGCCGGTCTCATACCACGCGCTGTAAGCCGCAAGCCGCAGCGCCTCCATGTCCGACGCGGCCTGCGCCGTGAGCGCGCGATTCTTCAGGTCGATGTACTTGAGCGACGCGAGCGCGGCGAGAATTCCGAGCACGATCATCACGATCAGCATTTCGATGAACGTGAACCCCCGCCGGCTCCGGCTCATCGTGGTCTCCGCGCGATGATCTGGTAGCTGTTGCCGAGGAAGTCCGGCAGCGCCTCGTCGGACGAGAGGGTCACGTGCGCCGGTCCGTTCTCACCCGTCAATCGATAACTCGACGCCCCGAGCCGACTGTAGGTCAGGTCCGCACCGCGCGCGCCCGCTTCCGCGAGCGACTCCGGAAGGCGGCCATTGCGCTGACTGAATCCCTGCACGTGGCGGGCGGCATTCGCCATCGTGATCCTGAGGCTCGCCTCCTTGATCGCGAGCGACTCCGGAGTGGGGCGGGGCGCGAACACCCACGAGGGCTGGAACACCGCGAGGTAGGCGCACACGGCCAGCAGGATGGCGGCGGACACGGCGAGCAGCGGACGGGAGCTGCCCCGGGCACGTCGGGCTTCCGCCTCGCGCTGGGTCATTTCCCGCTCTTCGGCCTGGGTCTTGAGTACGCTATCGAAGGCATCGAGCAGCGCCTTCTTTTCAGGTGAAGGCGCTGGAAGAGCTGAGGTGTTCGGCGTCGACGTATCTTGGCTCATGAGTGTTCGGTTCCGGTCGAGGGTCCCGCTCACGTCATCACGGCCTCGCCGGCGAGCGCGCGCCTGACCTGATCGGGAAAACTTCGTATGTCGATCGGCTTCGTGATGTACCCGTCGAACCCTGCTTCGAGCGCCCGCTCCCGATCGCCGGTCATGGCATGCGCGGTGAGCGCGATGACCCGCAGCGTGCGATGCGGTGACTCCCGAATTTCCTGGAGCAGGGCAAAGCCGTCCTTGCCCGGGAGCTGGATGTCCATGAGGACGAGCTCGGGGGCGGCGGCAGCGATCGTGTCGAGCAGCCCCTCCCCGCCGGTCAACTCCGTGACCGCGTGCCCCTTCTGGGCCAGCACGGTGCGGAACAGCTTCATGTTGTCCGGACTGTCTTCAACGATCAGAATTCTGGCCACGGTCACTCGCTCCGATGGCAAAAAGCACGCCAATTGAGGGTCAAAACGCGAGCCGGATGAGGCTGGCTCCGCTGCCTGGCAGGTTGCCAAGCCATTGGGCGTTACGACTTTGCCCGCTTGAGCACCGCACGCACCCGCGCGACGAGCGAGCGGGTCTGAACCGGCTTGGTCAGGTAGTCCTGTGCCCCAAGATCCAATGCCTTTTCCTCGGTGTCGTCTTGAAGTGCGGTCAGAACGATGACGGGGAGACTGGCGGTCCGCATCTGGGCGCGGATCTCTTCCAGCACGCCCAGCCCATTCAGCCGTGGCATGTCCACGTCGAGGATGACGAGGTCGATCGAGCCCTGCTCGATCAGCTCGAGCGCATCGAGCCCGTCGTTCGCCTCCAGCACCTCGAAGCCTTCACGCTGCAGTACGATCTTGATCAGCCGTCGCATCTGCGGATCGTCATCGGCGACCAGGACCCGGCCGCCTTCCGTCGCCGCGGAGGCGGCCTGGGCCGCGGGGGGCTTCGGTGCCACTATCGCCGGCGTCGGGTGGGCGGCCGCCGGAGGCGCCACCGCTTCACCTGCGTGCTCATCGCCCGTGCGCTCGCCGAGCACCCGCGTGAGCTCGTCCAGAGAGGTGGTGCCGGCCCACACCCGCTCGAGCCCGCTCTCCCACAACGACTTCATTCCGAGCTTGCGGGCCGCGATGGTAAGCGCTTCCGGGAGGGCGCCCGCGTCGATGAGGCGCGCGACCGAATCGTCCACCGGCAGGATCTCGAGGATGGCGACGCGGCCGCGATAGCCGCGCCCGTTGCAGTTGCGGCATCCCGTGGCTTGCCGCACTCGCGCCTCCCTGCCGGTGGGAGGCCGCGCCTCGGCCGGCAGCGACTCAACCGGGACGGTCACGGCACAGTGCTCGCACAGACGGCGCACCAGGCGCTGCGCGACGATTCCCTTGAGTACGGCCGCCACCTTGAAGGCGTCGATGCCCATGTCGCGGAGCCGCACCACGGCCGATGCCGCGTCGTTGGTGTGGAGGGTCGAGAGCACGAAGTGGCCGGAGAAGCCCGCCTGTACCGCGATGCCGGCCGTCTCCGCGTCGCGGATTTCACCCACGAGCACGATATCGGGGTCCTGACGGAGCACGGAACGCAGCGCCCGCGCGAAGGTCAGGCCTTGGACGTCGCTCACCTGGATCTGGGAGATCCCCGCCACCTCGTACTCGACGGGATCCTCTACGGTGACGATGTTGACCTTGCCCGTCTTGAGCTGATTGAGCACCGCGTAGAGTGTCGTGGTCTTGCCGCTCCCCGTGGGACCCGTCACGAGGACCATGCCCTCGCGATGACCGAGCAGGCGCTCGAGCGACTCGTGCTCCCCGGCCGGCAGCTTCAACTGCGCCAGGCTGCCACAGAGGTTGTTCTTGTCGAGAATCCGGATGACCACCTTCTCCCCGCGCCGGGCAACGGGGATCGTCGAGACGCGCAGGTCCACCGTCTGATCGCCCACTCGCGCCATCGAGCGGCCGTCGTGCGGGCGGAGCGGATCGGTCACATCGAGCTTGGCCCAGATCTTCACCCGCCGCACCAGCGCCGCCCCGGCGGCTTCCGGCAGCCGCATCACCTCGCGCAGCACGCCGTCGACCCGATAGCGGACCACCACCGCACCATCGGTCGGCTCGGCATGGATATCACTGGCGCCTTCGCGGATGGCGTCGTGGATCATGGCGTCGACCAGCTTGGCCACGGGACCTTCCAGCTCGCGCGGTGAATCCGGCGCGACGGGCGCCATGTCGAGCGCGACCACCGATGTCTGAGGCAGTCCGCCGAGCAGCCGCTCGATCGCCCGCTCCGGGCGATAGAGCTCGTCGAGCCGGGCCGCGATGGCCTGGGGCGTGCCGATCTGAAAGCCGATCTCCCGGCCGGTGACGAATCGGAGCGTCTGCTCGACGTCGAGATCCCGCGGATCGGCCGTCGCGACCTGAATGGTGCGATCGTTCGCGGAGATGGGGACGACCTGGTGCTTCCGGGCGACGGCCTCGGGAAGGAGTGTCGTCACTCGTGGCTCGGTCGCGGCGAGGTTGGCGAGTGGCAGGCGGAAGACGCGCGCGATCTCCGAGGCGATGGCGTCGTCGGTGGTATATCCGGCCGCGACGGCGCCGGCCCAGAATCCGGTGTGAGGCGCCAATCGGAGCGCCTCGAGCTGGGCGGGAGAGATCAGCGCGGCACCGGAGAGGATCGGCGCGAGCCACCCATCCGCGACCGCGCGCGGCGCGGGCCCCGGTGCGGTGTCAGCCGCCGGAGCTTTCACGGACGTTCGGAAATTGCGTTGAGAATCAGTCGCCATATCGATAGAATGCGGGCCGACCTCAGGTAATCACGGCGGCCGCAGCCGCCTCATTCGGGCGGGCGCATGCACGGCGTGACGATTCGGGCAAAGCCTGACTGATGCGGCCATCGTCGCTGGCCGTCATCGGCCTCGGTGCCATCGGCGGGTCTTTGGCCTGGAAAGCCCGTCAGGCGGGCGTTGCTCGAGTCGTCGGGTTCGCCAAGTCGCGCACGGATGGCATTCAGGCTCTCAAGGCGTCCGCGATCACGGAGCTCGCCGAGACTCCGGAGCGCGCGATCGCCGGTGCGCAGCTCGTGGTCCTCGCGGTTCCTCCGCAGGCGACCTTGTATCTTATCGGTAAACTAGCCTCTTCACTTGAGTCAGGGGCAGTCCTGACCGACGTCTGCAGCGTCAAAGGCCCCGTGATGGCATGTGCCGTCTCCCACGGGCTGGGCAATCGGTTCGCCGGAAGCCACCCCCTGGCCGGCACCCACGCCTCGGGCTTTATCGCGGCGAGCCCGCACCGGCTCAAGGGCTGCGCCGTCTATGTCTGTGAGACCGGCGAGGCGGGGGGCGACCGGGTCGCCCGCGCGGTGATGCGCTTCTGGGAAGAGATCCTCGAGGCGTCCCCGATCCTGATCGACGCTTCCGCACACGACTGGCAGCTCGCCTGGACCAGCCATCTTCCCCAAGCCGTCGCCTCCGCGCTTGCCAAGTCGCTCGCCGACCGGGGGCTGGCTGGGCTGTCCTTCGGATCGGGGGCGCGCGACACAACGCGGCTGGCCGCCAGCAGCCCGGAGCTGTGGATCGACATTTTCCTCCAGAACCGCGAGGCCGTCGTGGAGGCCATCGCCGCGACGACCGCCGAACTCGCCGAGTTGCGACGACTCATCCTCTCGGAAGACGCCGCCGGACTCCGAGGCTACCTGGCGACCGCCCAGCGGTTCCGCGAGGGACTCGATCGTTGAGCGTCGTCGGCGGCAGCGTCCGGGTGCCGGGCGACAAGAGCATCACCCATCGCGCGCTGCTGTTCTCGGCGCTCGCACGGGGCACCAGCTACGTCGGTGGCGCGCTGACGTCGCTCGACGCCCGATCCACGGCCAGGGTCCTGCGCCGGCTCGGCGCCGAGATTTCTCCCCTCCGCGACGGGTCCGTGGTCAAAGCCCTGGGCCGAGGCCGGCTGCGGCCGCCGGAGGCCGTGCTCGATTGCGGCAACTCGGGCACCACTGCCCGGCTCCTGCTCGGTCTCCTGGCCGGGCACCGCTTTCGGGCCACACTCACCGGCGATTCGTCTCTTCGCCGGCGACCGATGCGCCGCGTGACCAGCCCGCTCTCGCGGATGGGGGCATGGTTCGAGGAGAGTCGCGGTGATGGACTTCCGCTCACGATCCGGGGCGGCCGGCTGGAGCCCCTCCGCTACGAGATGCCGGTCTCGAGCGCGCAGATCAAGAGCGCTCTCCTGCTGGCCGGACTCGCCGGGAGCGTCGAGGTTGATGTCCGGGAGCCGCACGGCCGGTCGCGCGACCACACGGAGCGGCTTCTCCGTGCCTTCGGCTTCTCGGTGGCCGAGGACGACGGCTGGATCGAATTCCGTCCCGGTGGCCAGATCGTGCCCTTCGAGCTCCAGGTTCCGGGCGACCCTTCCTCGGCCGCCTTTCTCACCGGGACGGCGATTCTGGCCGACGGCGGCGAGCTCCGGATCGCCCGCGTGGGGGTGAATCCGACGCGCACCGGATTTCTCACCGTGCTCCGCCGGATGGGCGCCCTCGTCTCCGTCGAGGAGCTGACCGACCACTTCGGCGAGCCGGTGGCCGATCTGATCGTTCGGCCATCGGTTCTCCGAGGAACCGAGGTGCCCGCAATCGAGATCCCCGCACTGATCGACGAAATCCCGCTGCTGGCCGTCCTCGCCTCCCGGGCCCAGGGCGTTACGGTGTTTCGTGACGTCGGCGAGCTGCGGGTCAAGGAGAGCGACCGCCTCTCGCTGATCGTGGAGAATCTTCGTGCCGTCGGAGGTCGAGCCGAGGTCAGCGGCGACGACCTCATCGTGGAGGGTGTGGTTGCTCGGCCGGCCGGCCGGGTCCGGTCCGCCGGCGACCATCGCTTGGCCATGGCGTTCGCCGTGATGGGAACGATCGATGGCGCGCGGGTCCGGGTGGACGGCATGGCCTGCGCCGCGGTGAGCTTCCCGCGCTTTCCCGAAACGCTGCGCGGCATTCTGCGGAAAGGCTCCCGGTGAGTGGCGGCGTGATCGCCATCGACGGGCCGTCGGCCTCGGGCAAATCGAGCACGGCAAGGGCGGTTGCCGAAGCGATGGGTTTTGCGCACCTCGACTCCGGGGCACTCTATCGCGGAGTGACTCTGGTGGCTCTGCGGGAGTTGACTCGCCGGGACCTGCTGAGCGGCGATCCGGTTGCGGCATTGGGGCCGGAGGCCATTCTGCGCGCGGCGGAGGATCGGGGATTGATGCTCCAACCGGATGGTGCCGGCTTCACCGCCTATCTCGAGGGAGAGCCGGTGGATGCCGAGATTCGCGGACCGGAGGTGACCTCCCACGTTTCGGCGGTGTCCGCGATTCCCGTCATACGCGAGTGGGTGAACACCCGCCTTCGCGCGATGGTTCGCGAGGGCCGGGACGTCGTGGTGGATGGACGCGACATCGGCACGGTGGTCTTTCCCGAGGCGGATCTCAAGATATTCCTCACCGCCACTCCGGAGGCCCGGGCCGGCCGGCGGATTTCCCAGCGAGGCACGGACGTGGATCCCGAGCGGCTGGAGGCAGAGGCGGCTGCCTTGGCGGCGCGGGACACGGCCGATACGAACCGACAAGTTGCCCCGCTCCGACGGGCAGACGACGCCATTCCCCTGGACACGACCGCGCTCCGGTTTCCCGACCAGGTGAAGGCCATCCTCAAGCTGGCCCGGCCGATTTTTCGTCGCGATTAGTCATCCAAACGTTGTCCCTCCTTGCGTTTGGCGCTACGGATGGACTAACTTGCTTGGCTCGTTCCTCCGGCACTCGGCCGGCGGACAGTCAACCCCGTCCCGCGGCCTCCACGGCGTGGGTGTTCAAAGGATGCCAGCAGCGCATGCTCGATCAACTCCAACCCGCCACCGACCAGTTCATCTCTCCGACCGGCCTCCGCGTTCGCCAGGATCTCTACGACGAAGACTATTCCGACGAAGACTATCAGCAGATGCTCTCGATGTACGAGGGCACCATGGCGCAGATCGTCGAGGGGGAAATCGTCAAGTCGAAGGTCCTGCGGGTCACCGACAACGCGGTCATTCTCGATGTCGGCTTCAAGTCCGAGGGCTCCGTACCGCTCGACGAGTTCAAGGACCCCAAGTCGCTCAAAGAAGGCGACGAGGTTGAAGTCTTCCTGGAGCACCTGGAAGACCAGGAGGGCGCAGTCGTGCTCTCCAAGAAGAAGGCCGACTTCATGCGGGTCTGGGAGAAGATCCGTGTCGCCCACGAGAGCGATCAGCCGGTGGAGGGAACCCTGGTCAAGAAGATCAAGGGTGGCGTCGTCGTGAACCTGATGGGGGTGGATGCCTTCCTCCCCGGCAGTCAGATCGCGTTGCGCCGGGTGCCCAACATCGACGAGCTGCTGGGCCAGACCTACGAGTTCAAGATCATCAAGCTCAACAAGCGCCGCCGGAACATCGTGGTCAGCCGCCGCGTCATTCTCGAGAACGAGCGGGCCCACAAGCGCGAGCACCTGATGAAGGAGCTCGCCGTCGGCCAGGTGCGGAAGGGCGTGGTCAAGAACATCACTGACTTCGGCGCGTTCATCGACCTGGGCGGTGTGGACGGCCTGCTGCACATCACCGACATGTCGTACGGCCGCGTCTCCCATCCCACCGAGATGGTCGCCATCGGCCGGGAGGTCGAGGTCAAGATTCTCGACATCGACTGGCAGCGCGAGCGCATCAGCCTCGGAATGAAGCAGCTCCAGTCCTACCCCTGGCAGAACGTCGCCGCCAAGTATCCGGTCGGCACCCGGGTGCAGGGCAAGGTCGTTTCGATCACCAACTACGGCGCGTTCGTCGAGATCGAGCCGGGCATCGAGGGCCTGGTCCACATCTCGGAGATGAGCTGGACTCGCAACGTCCGCCATCCGTCCAAGATCGTGAGCATCGGCGAAACGATCGAAGCCGTGGTGCTCAAGGTCGACGAGTCGGAGGAGAAGATCTCGCTCGGCATGAAGCAGACCGAGCAGGATCCCTGGATGGTGCTGCCGCTGAAATACCCGATCGGCACACGGATACAGGGCAAGGTGCGCAACCTCACCAGCTTCGGCGCGTTCGTGGAGATCGAGCCCGGGATCGACGGGCTCATCCACATCTCCGACATGTCGTGGACCAAGCGGGTGCAGCACCCGTCCGAGGTGGTCAAGAAGGGCGATGGGGTGGACGTCGTCATCCTCAACATCGACGCCGAGAACAAGCGTATCTCTCTCGGGCTCAAGCAGGCCGAGGAGGATCCGTGGCTCCGTATCGGTGAAATCTATCCGATCGGGATGGAGCTCCGCGGGCGCACGGTCCGCCTCATGGACAAGGGCGTCGTCGTCGATCTGGGCAACGACATCGAGGGCTTCGTTCCGATGTCCCAACTCGGCGTGGCCAACATCGAGAACCCGGGCGACGCGGTGAAGGAGGGACAGGTCGTCGATCTCAAGGTTCTCGAGGTCGACCCGATTCATCATCGCATCGTCCTGGCGGTGGTCGGGTATCCCGACGAGCCGATCATTCCGCCGGTCAAGCCGGTGTTCGAGGAGAGCCGCGCCGAGTAACGACTCGGGTGCTTGCGCGTCCCCGGGCCAGTCTCCAACTTGGAGGCTGGCCCTTCTCACATCCGTCCCGCGCATCACACCCAATACCTCCCGGAGCTCGCATGCGCACTCTCCCGCAGGTCGTTCTCGTCGTGGCGACCGCCGCCCTGCTCGGGGCGTGTGGAGCCGATCAGCCGTCGCAGGACGCCAATCAGGCCTTGACTCAGCTCACCAAGGCCGCGACAGAGATGGCCCAGCAGGCGCAGCAGATGGCTGGTGGCGCGGCAGGTCTCGCGACCGGCGCCAAGGATGCCAAGCCGGTTCCCCCCGTCAGCTTCAGGACCCTCATCGATTATCTCCCCAAGGGGCTCGAGGGCATGAAGGCCAACGAGCCCGAGGGCGAAACCGGGTCGGCAGGGCAGTGGCAGTACTCCGAGGCCAAGGCCAGCTATCACGGAGAGCAGGGACAGAGCGCGGACGTCGGCATCTTCGACTATGCCCACATCAGTCTCATGTACCTCCCGTATCAGATGCTCACGCGGATGAAGGTGAGTAAGGAAAGCACCACGGGATACGAGCGGACCGTGGAGGTGAACGGGTTCCCGGCCTACGAGGAGTGGAACAAGAATGACGGACGGAGCGAGTTGACCGTGCTGGTCGGCGATCGCTTCATCGTGAACGCGAAGGTCCATGGCGGCGAAGAGGGAGCCGCGCGGAAGGTCCTCGACAAGGTCGACCTCAAGCGATTGGCCAAAGAGGGCGGCAGCTGACCGGATTCCGCTCACCAGTTTTCGCTCATCTTGGCGGAAGTTGCATTCCGCCAGCATGAGCGGATCATCACATTGGCTAACAATCATCGGAGGAGGGGGTTAGTCGGGACGATCCCGGTGGAATGGAAATTGACTTAGAGGGCGGATAGCCCCCTCAATTTCAACCCGGGAAATGGAAAAGTGGCGGAGAGGCCCTGTCGTGTTCGTGTGGCTCACCGCGAGGGTGGCTTCACTCTTGTCGAGTTGATGGCGGTCGTGACCATCATCGGGACGATCGTCGCAATGGCGGTCCCGAAGACGCACGACATGATCGAGCGGGCCAGAGTGGCAAAGGCCATCGGCGACATCCAGGCGATGGCGATCGACATCCAATCGCTGGACACGCTCCCCGACGCCCTTACCGTCTTCGGTCCCGTGCGTCTCGATCCCTGGGGCAATCCCTACCAGTACAACAAGTTCGACCCGGACAAACGGGTGCCGCAGGGCGCCCGGCGCGACCGCTTCCTCGTCCCGATCAACTCGGACTTCGACCTGTACAGCATGGGGAAGGACGGCAACTCCGTCCCGGCACTGACCGCAAACTCGAGCCAGGACGACGTCATTCTGGCCAATGACGGCGGGTATGTGGGCCTGGCCTCCAAGTACTGATTCGTGCCGCCTACCCGGACCTTCCTCCAGACCAGGGTTGCCCGCCGCATCTTCGGTCTCTTTCTGCTGTGCGCCGTGGTGCCGGCCGTCACCCTGGCAGCCTCCGGCTACTGGCTCGTCTCGAACGAGATGCGCGCTCAGGCGGGACTCCAGCTTGCGCAGGCGAGCAAGATCTCGGGCACCCTGCTGCTCGCCCGGCTCCACGTTGCCGATGAGGAGTTGGCTGTCGCCACTGCCGCCGGGATTGCCGGAAAGCTCGACTGGATTGAAGTGGGCAGGCATGTAGCAAGACTGCGAAGCCTCTCCTTTGACTCGGAGGGCAGGCCGTCCGAAACTCTCTGGGGAAACGGGCCCACGAAGTTCCCGGTGCTCTCGAAGGGCGTGACCCGGCATCTGCGCGCCGGCCGAGCGGCTGTCGTCGTACACGTCGATTCGACGGGGCCCAAGGTCTACCTCGTCCGCGAAGTGAGAGGACGAGGTCCGGCGCTCACCCGAGCCTGGGGAGAAGTGTCTCCCACGGTCCTGTGGGGAGACCGGGAGTCGGAGTCCGTCGCACCGGCGGGGGTGGAGCTGTGTGTCTACGGTACCGGCGGCAGTCGTCCGCTTTACTGCTCGAGGGGTGCCTTGGGGATCAGCACCTCCGGCCGCCGGAGACAAGGGCAAACCAGCGAGATCCTGGATCGCCGAGAGGAAGAGGTCGTCACCGGCAGCTCCTCGGTATTCCTGGGCTTCGAATTTTCCGCCGATCCCTGGACCGTGGTGCTGGAGCAGCCGTTCGTCTCCATGTCGGCCGCCGTCGAGTTCCGCCGATCGGTGGTCCTGACGCTCATCACCGGTCTCGCGCTCGTCGTGCTCGCGAGCAACATTCTCCTGAGGCAGCGCCTGGATCCGGTGGCGCGCCTGCGGGAGGGGACCCGACGGTTGGCGGCCGGTGATTTCAGCACACCCGTCCAGGTGTCGACCGGCGACGAGTTCGAGGATCTCGCGATCTCCTTCAACTCCATGGTGACGAGTCTTCGGGAGCAATTCGAACTTCTCGGCGCGCTCCAGGAAGTCGACCGTGAGGCCCTCAAGACGCACACGGATGTGGGTATCGTCACCGCGGCCGCTCCGCGGCTCTCCAGGCTCGCCTCGCACCCGGGGACGGTGATCGTCGGCGTCGCGCGCCGATCCCGGGACGTCTCCCAGCTTTCCGTGTGGCGGACATCGGCGGACGGATCGCTCGCTCGCGAAGACCGCCCGATCCCGTCGTCGGACCTGGAGGCGCTCGAGGATCGGCCCTCCTGGTTCGAGTCCGCGCCCGGGAAGACTCGGGCCGGGATGCTCGACGCGCTCGGGGTGGATCGGTCCAGCGGATGCCTCGTCCTGCCGCTTCTCCAGCACGGCGTTTGTTTCGGCGCGGTCGTTCTCACCGGCTCGGGGCCGGGGTCGTTCGCTTGCGGCGATACCGAAAGGCTGCGCCAGCTGGCAGACCAGATGGCGCTCGCGCTCTCACACTGCCTGCTGCTCGAGCGGTTGAACGCGATGAGCTTTGGCACGCTCGAGGCGCTCGCGCGGACGATCGACGCGGTCTCACCGTGGACGGCGGGCCATTCCGAGCGCGTGACCCGCGTCGCGATGGCGATCGGGCGGCAGATGAACCTGGGCGAGGAGGAGATCGACCGGCTCCGCCGCGGCGGGCTGTTGCACGATGTCGGGAAGATCGGGATTCCGGCGGCGGTGCTCGACAAGCCGGCAGCGCTCGACCCCGACGAAATGGCCATCGTGCGTGCCCACCCGGAAGTGGGCGCGCGCATTCTGCAGCCGATTCACGCCTACGAGGACGTGCTCGACATCGTGCGGAGCCACCATGAGCGGTACGACGGCGGCGGGTATCCCGATCGCCTGGTCGGCCTTCACATCCCGTTCCTCGCCCGGGTGCTCGCGGTCGCCGATGTGTACGACGCGCTCGTCTCCGATCGACCCTACCGTCGCGGCTGGACATCCGAAGCGGCCGTGGGACACATCAGGGAGCGCGCCGGCAGCCACTTCGACCCCCTGGTCGCCAAGGCGTTTCTCGACCTGGTCGATGGAGAGCTTTGGGCCGGCGTCATGTGCGCCGATACTCCTCGTGGTCGCCGCACGCCGGCGGAGGTGAGCACATGACGAACCCAATGGAGAATCGGGTATGACCGACGGTTCCGATCAGAGCGACTGGCAGCGCTCGGGCGATGAGGTGAGCCCGCCGCCTCCGCCCGCTCATCGGTCGCTGGCGAGCGGTGAGCTGGATAATGCCTGGGAGCTCGACGAGTTCTTTCAGGCGTTGGGACCCGTCATGCGGCTCCCGCCGAAGGACAAGGACCCTGGGCCGGCGGATCGACGCGCGAAGGTCGACACCGGGCCCCGCCGCTCGCGGACGCTCATCTTTGCCGCGGTGAGCCTTCTCATGGCGGCGGCCTTCCAGGCCCCGCTCCTGCGACTGCTCACGCGTGACGGGCCGGTCCCCGACGAATTTCTGGGCGCGTGGGAAACGAGCTCGCCGCGCTACGCGCAGCGGGGATTCGCCATCACCGGCGACAGCCTCCAACTGCACTTGGGGGCCCGCGGCCTCGCGTCGTATCCGATTACCGGAGTGCGAACGAAGCGAACGGCGGATGCGACGCTGTACGTGCTCCATTACAAGGACGGGTCTTCTCCTCTGGAGCTGGGACTCCGGATGGACTCCGATTCGACTCTTCGCCTGGCCAACCTGCCGTCGGTCCTTTGGCGGAAGGAGCACCGCTAGGCATCGCCTGCGCCCTGGCTGTCGGCGCGCGGGGAGGTCCGACTATCTTCTCACGCGATGACCGACCCCCGGAAGCTCCTCGACCAGCTCCACGCTCGCCAAGTTGACGCCGAAAAGGGAGGCGGGTCCAGCCGGATTGCCCAGCAGCACAACAAGGGCAAGCTCACGGCCCGAGAGCGCCTCGACCTTCTCCTGGACGCGGGCAGCTTCGTCGAGCTCGACCGGTTCGTCACCCACCGCTCCACCGCCTTCGGTCTGGACCGCCAGGTGTATCCCGGTGACGGTGTCGTCACCGGCAGCGGCCGGATCGACGGCCGCCTCGTCTACGTCTTCTCCCAGGACTTCACGGTCTTCGGTGGCAGCCTCTCCGAAGCGCATGCCGAGAAGATCTGCAAGGTCATGGATCTCGCGCTCCGGAACGGGGCGCCGATCATCGGCCTCAACGATTCGGGCGGCGCGCGCATCCAGGAAGGCGTCGTCTCGCTCGGCGGCTACGCCGATATCTTCCTCCGGAACACGCTGGCCTCGGGCGTCGTCCCGCAGATCTCCGCCATTTTGGGGCCCTGTGCCGGTGGCGCCGTGTACAGCCCCGCGATCACCGACTTCATCTTCATGGTGCGCGGCGTGAGCTATATGTTCGTCACCGGGCCGAACGTCGTGAAGACGGTGACACACGAGGAAGTGACCTTCGACGCGCTCGGCGGGGCCGACGTGCACGGGGGCGTCTCCGGCGTCTCGCACTTCGTGCACGACTCGGAGGCCGAATGCCTCCAGGCGGTCCGCGAGCTCTTCGGCTTCCTGCCGCTCAACAACCTCGAGTCGCCGCCGCGCCGGCCCACCGATGACCCCGCCGACCGCCGGGATCCCGGCCTCCTCGACGTCGTTCCCGACACCCCTAACAAGCCGTACGACATGCATGGGGTGATCGGGCGGGTGGTGGACGACGGCGCCTTCCTCGAGGTGCATAGCGGCTACGCCGAGAACATCATCGTCGGCTTTGCCCGGCTGGGCGGGCGGCCCGTGGGACTGGTGGCCAACCAGCCGGCGGTGCTGGCCGGGGTCCTCGACATCAGCGCGTCGCTCAAGGCTGCGCGGTTCATCCGCTTCTGTGACTGCTTCAACGTCCCGGTCGTCACCTTTGTCGACGTCCCGGGCTTCCTCCCCGGCGTGACGCAGGAACACGGCGGCATCATCAAGCATGGAGCCAAGCTGCTGTATGCCTACTGTGAGGCGACCGTCCCCAAGCTCACGGTGATCACCCGGAAGGCCTACGGAGGCGCGTACGACGTCATGAGCTCGAAGCACATTCGGGGCGACGTCAATCTGGCGTGGCCCAGCGCGGAGATCGCGGTGATGGGACCCAAGGGCGCCGTCGAGATTCTCTTCAAGGACGAGATCGCTCGCGCCGACGATCCCGCCGCGGCCACCGCCGGTCTCATCGACGACTATACCCGCCAATTCGCGCATCCGTACGCGGCGGCCGAGCGGGGATACATCGATGACGTGATCGATCCGCGGGACACCCGGCCGAGGCTGATCGATGCCCTCCGTACTCTCGAGACCAAGCGGGATCGCAACCCCCCGAAGAAGCATGGGAATCTTCCCCTCTGAGGTCCCGGGCACTAGCCAACCCACCGAAGGCCCACCATCTTACGGCCACATGCGCAAGATGCCCTCTCCCCTGAGGATGCGCCGTCGCGCAAGGTTCCGCGCGTTGCGCGGCGGGATCGCTGTGGCAGCGTTCCTGGTGGCTCTCGCCGCCACCTCCTCGCTCCAGGCCCAAGCCGCGATCGACCCGAACGTGGCGCCCCGCGCGGCCGCCCTCGACCGTGAGGGCGAGCGCGAGATGGCCATCGACCTCCTCGGCCACTACCTGGCGACGGCGCCGGATGACGGGGGGGCGTGGCTCCAGCTGGGGCGGTTCTATCTCTTTGATGCCAAGGACTGGCACCTCCATGGGCATCGGGGCGACCCTGACGGTCCTCTCTACCTCGATTTCGCGGCTACCGCCCTCGATCAATCGCTCCGGCTCTCGGTGGACTCCGGACTCGTATTCCGCGGCGTCACGGAGGTCGAGCGAGCGCTGATCGTCATCGAGGATTCGGGATGGACCGCCGAGCGCTACTCCCGCGCCGGGACGGACACCCCGCCGATGCCGACCTACATCGTCGAGCTGGGTGCCAACCTGCTCGGCTCCTGTCCATCGAGAGGCGTGCTCGTCACCGGCACCGACCTCGAGGCACTGTCGGTCTGGTCCGGCAGCCTCGACAACACCCTTTCCGGCATCATTCCCCTCCGCCCAGCACTCTACGCCACCGACTCGATCTACCGGATGCGCATGGCAGCCGCGATGGGCGTGGATCCGGCGCTGCCGGTACAGCGGGCGCTCGCGGCCGTCGCGGCAAGCCGCCCCCTGTGTCTGAGTCCGGGCAGCGACACCGCCGCCGCGCCACGCCTCGCCTGGGTCCCATTCCGCCTGGTGCGCGTCAACCGCCCGCCCACCGGCGAGGAGGGATCGCTGTCCATCACGGAACTTCTCAAAGCCGCCCGCAGCGGGGATTCTCCCTGGGTCAACGATGTCCGCGGTGTGTATGACAAGGCCGCGCGACAGAACGCCCTACTCTGCAGCAGCCTCCTCCTGCTCTTCGGAGACGCGCCGCCCCCCGCCTGCCGTCCCTGATCCACCGGCAAATGAAGCGCGTCCTCGTCGCCAATCGCGGAGAGATCGCGCTTCGTATCGTTCGCGCCTGCCATGAAGAAGGTCTTGAGGCGGTCGCGGTCTACTCCGACGCCGACCGGTCGGCTCCCCACGTTCGTGCGGCCGATCAGGCCGTGCCCATCGGCCCATCGCCTCCTTCGCAAAGCTACCTGAGCATCGAACGGCTGATCGAGGCCGCGCGCCGTAGCGGCGCCGACGCGGTACATCCCGGCTATGGCTTCCTTGCCGAGCGAGCCGCCTTTGCCGAGGCGGTGGAGCAGGCGGGGCTCGTCTTCGTCGGGCCTCCACCCGCCGCCATCCGGGCGATGGGTGACAAGACCGAGGCTCGGCGGCGGATGCGAGAGGCTGGCGTGCCGATCGTTCCGGGCGCCACCACGCCACTTACCGATCCCGGGGCCGTCCGCGAGCTCGCCTCCGAGATCGGCTTTCCCGTGATGGTGAAGGCGGCCGCCGGCGGCGGCGGCAGAGGCATGCGCGTGGTGCGGAGTGGCAGCGAGCTCGCCGGCGCCTTCGCGTCGGCCTCCGCGGAGGCGCTCAAGGCGTTCGGCGACGGCGGCGTCTATCTCGAGAAATACATCGAGCGGCCGCGGCATATCGAGTTCCAGGTGCTGGCCGACGCCCACCGCACGGTCCATCTCGGTGAGCGGGAGTGCTCGGTCCAGCGACGCCACCAGAAGCTCGTGGAGGAGGCACCCTCCGTGGCGGTCACCCCCGAGCTGCGCGAATGGATGGGCGCGGCAGCGGTCGCGGCGGCGGAGGCGGTCGGGTACTTGGGCGCCGGGACCTGCGAGTTCCTCCTCGCGGCCGATCATTCGTTCTACTTCCTCGAGATGAACACGCGAATCCAGGTCGAGCACCCCGTGACCGAAATGGTTTATGGAGTGGATCTGGTCCGGGAGCAGTTGCGGATCGCCGCCGGCCAGCCGATGCGCATCGCCGCCGGATGGCTCCAGCCGCGCGGCTGGTCGATCGAGTGCCGCATCACGAGCGAGGACCCGGCCAACGGATTTCTCCCTTCCACCGGCCGCATCGGCTATCTGCGCCCGCCCGCGGGCCCCGGGGTGCGCTGGGAGAGTGGGGTCGATGTTGGAGACGAAGTCACGCTCCACTACGACTCGATGCTCGCCAAGCTCATCGTGTGGGCGCCGGAGCGAGGGCAGGCGATCGATCGCATGCTGCGCGCCCTCGACGAGCTGGTGCTGAGCGGGGTCGCGACGAACCAGGGGTTCCACCGGCGGCTGATGGCCGACGCCGCGTTTCGAGAAGCGGACATCGACGTGCAGTTCCTGGAGCGGCGCGCCGATCTGCTGCAGCCGGCTCTTTCCGATGCCGATGCAGAGCGCCTCGCGATCGGCGCGGCGCTGGCCGAAGACGACGCGCGGCGATCCCGCCGGCCCGCCATCGCGCCCGACGATGCGGGCGGTACGCCCTGGCAGCAGCGGGCCCGACTCGAGGGCCTGCGGTGACGCCGGTCCGCATACTCCGGCTGGCCGCGGGTGGGGACGGCATCGGAACGCTCGCGGATGGACGCACGGTCTTCGTTCCCCGGACGGCGCCGGGCGACCTGGTCGAGCTCTCGTCGCTGCGCGAGCACCGGCGCTTCGCCCGGGCGAGGCTCGGGCGGGTGCTGGAGGCCGGTGGAGACCGCATCGAGCCCAGATGCCCCCACTACACGATCGATGAGTGCGGCGGATGCCAGCTGCAGCATCTCGCGCTGCCGGCGCAACGGGACGCGCGACGGTCGTTCGTCGGCGAGGCGTTGCGCCGGCTGGCGCGCCTCGACGTGGCCGACCCCGCTCTCGTCCCTTCCACCAGGGCGTTCGACTACCGGACCAAGCTGACCCTCTCGGCGGCCACCGGCGGCCGCAAGATCGGGCTTCGCCGTTACGATCGGCCCGACGAGATCTTTTCCCTCG
Organism: uncultured Gemmatimonadales bacterium; assembly: GCA_963722825.1. Taxonomy (GTDB): domain Bacteria; phylum Gemmatimonadota; class Gemmatimonadetes; order Gemmatimonadales; family GWC2-71-9; genus CAVVWJ01. Next base: position 1,285,295 of record CAVROI010000001.1, on the reverse strand, counting down.
ACCATTGCCATCTCGCGACACCCGAGATCATGGCGCTTTGGAAGGCGCTCCGGGGTCTCGTGCGGCTCCTGCCTCGCGACCTCACGAGGATCGTGCTCCGGCAGGACCGGTCGGGCGGACTCCACATCGTCCTCCGATCCGAGCCCGGGGCGCCCTGGGTGAAGGGTGCCGCGGTGCAGACCGAGTTGGCGCACCGCGGCCAGCCGGCGACGATCTGGTGGCACCCCGAGGGTGGAGCCCCGCGGGCGGTGGCCGGTGCGGGCGAGGCGTATCCTGCCACCGCCTTCGAGCAGATTCATCCGGAGATGGGCGATCTCGTGCGCGCCTTCGCCGTCTCCCAGCTCGGCGATGTCGCCGGCCGGCGGCTCTGGGATCTTTACGCGGGCATCGGCGAGACGACTACCGCGCTGCTGCGCCTGGGGGCGGAGGTCGACAGCGTCGAAATGGATCGGCGCGCGGTGGCCGCTGCCGAGGCCGCGGGGCCGGTCGCGCGCCGCCACGCTGCCAGGGTGGAGGATGTGGTCGGCGAGCTGCGCAAGCCCGACATGGCGGTCACCAACCCGCCACGAACCGGGATGGACGCGACTGTGACGGCCGCGCTCGAGCGGGCGACGCCGGAACGGATTGTGTACGCCTCCTGCGACCCGGCGACACTGGCTCGCGACCTCACGCGGCTGCCGTCCTACCGTCTGGCTGCGGTCCGCAGCTTCGACCTGTTCCCCCAGACCGCGCATGTCGAGACCGTCGCCGTGCTGGAGCGGGCCTCGTGAAGTACGTCGTCACCGTCGGTGGCCGGGACATCGAGGTGGACGTCGATGGTGACCGTGTCACCCTCAAGGGCAAGAGCTATTCGGCCGCGCTGAACGACATTCCGGGCACGCCCCTGCGCCACCTCGTGGTCGAGGGCCAGCAGTCGGAGCTCTCAATGGAGGCGACCGGGTCGGGGCGGTGGGTGGTGACGCTTCGGGGCGAGCGCTGGGAGTCCGAAGTGCTGGACGAGCGCACGCGACACATCCGGAGTCTGGCCGGCGGCGCGGGCCGCCAGCGGGGGACGCCACCCCTCAAGGCCCCGATGCCCGGCCTGGTTCTGCGCATTCTGGCGGAGCCGGGACAGCAGGTCCCGGCCGGCGGTGGGGTCATCGTCCTGGAGGCGATGAAGATGGAGAACGAGCTGCGGGCGGCGGTCGGGGCGGTGGTTCGGGCGGTTCGAGTGAAGCCGGGTGAGCCGGTGGAGAAAGGCCAGGTGCTCGTCGAATTCGCCGCACCGGCCACTTGACCCCTCCGCGCCGGATGGGCTATCTTATGAGTCTGTTTCGGTTTGACCCCGATCCAAATGCACAGGTGAGTCCTACACCGATGAAGACATTTACCGCTACGCCAGACGACATCACGCACGATTGGCACGTCGTGGACGCCACGGGCGTGCCGCTCGGACGGCTGGCCAGCGTTGTCGCGCAGCTCATCCGGGGCAAGCACAAGCCCACCTATACCCCCCACATGGATGGTGGGGATTTCGTCGTGGTGGTCAACGCTGCCAAGGTGAAGCTTACCGGACGCAAGGTGGCCAACAAGAAGTACTTCAAGCACACCGGCTACATGGGACACGAGAGCTTCACGGCCGCGCGCGACATGCTCGCCAAGCATCCCGACCGGGTCATCGAGAAGGCGGTCTTCGGGATGCTGCCGAAGACGTCGCTCGCCAAGCAGAAGATGCGCGGCAAACTCAAGGTCTATGGCGATGATCAGCATCCGCACGCCGCCCAGCAGCCCAAGCCGTTCTCGGTCACACCCTCCGCTTCGAAGGTGAGCGCATGACTGTCGCGCCCGAATTCCGCTGGCAGGCCGTGGGCCGGCGCAAGACCAGTGTCGCCCGCGTCTACCTGGCTCCGGGCACCGGCAAGTGGGACATTAACGGCCGAACGCTCGGCGACTACTTCCCGCGGCCGTCGCTGGTCCAGCACATCCAGCAGTCGTTCACCGCAACCGACACGCTCGGCGCGTTCGATGTGAAGGCGCATGTGGACGGCGGCGGGCAAGCGGGGCAGGCGGGCGCGCTCCGACTGGGAATCGCCCGGGCCCTGGTCGAGGCCGATGGGCAGCACCGTACCAAGCTCCGGGCCTCGGGCCTACTGACCCGCGATCCCCGGGCCGTCGAGCGAAAGAAGCCCGGCCGGCCTGGCGCGCGGAAGCGGTTCCAGTTTAGCAAGCGGTAAGACGGAAGGACGGAGAAGAAAACAGACGAGTGAAGGCTGGATGGCGGGTGTTCCCTGTCCGTCGTTTCCGTCCTCTCCGTCTTTCCGTCCTATAAACTCACACACCGCCGGATCCTGTCGTGGGTGCCCCTCCGGGGGAAGCGCCAGGAGATGAACGCGGTGGACGAATAACCCCGACAATAGATTGGAAGCGACATTTCGCATGGCACAGCCTCTACTGCAAGATCTGCTCGAAGCCGGAGTTCACTTCGGCCACCAGACGCGCCGATGGAATCCGAAAATGCGGCGATTCATCTTCGCCGAGCGCTCGGGCATCTACATCATCGACCTTCAGAAGACCCTCCGTCAGATCCAGAAGGCGCAGGACCTGTTGCGGAGTGTGGTGCTCAAGGGCGAAGGGGTTCTCTTCGTCTGCACCAAGAAGCAGCTCAAGGCCATCGTGCAGCTCGAGGCGCAGGGCTCGGGGGCGTTCTACGTCACCGAGCGCTGGCTGGGCGGCATGCTCACCAACTTCCAGACGCTGAAGAAGCAGATCCGGCGCCTGCGAGAGCTGGAACAGGGCGCGGCCGATGGCGACTTCGAGAACTACACCAAGAAGGAAAAGCTGCTCTTCGAGCGCGAGCGGGTGAAGCTGAGCCGCAACCTCGAGGGCATCAAGCAGATGGGACGGCTGCCGGGCGCGCTCTTCATCGTCGACGCGAAGAAGGAAAAGATCGCGGTGGCCGAAGCCAACAAGCTCGGAATTCCCGTCGTGGCCATCGTGGACACGAACGCCGATCCCGATCTGATCACCGTTCCCGTGCCGGGCAACGATGACGCCATCCGGTCCGTCTCGCTCATCACGGCCGCGCTGTCCGACGTCATCAAGGAGTCCCGCGCGCAGATGCCGCTCCGCGAGGCGGCCGAAGATCTCGAGGCGGAAACGTACAGCACCGATGCCGGAAGCGAAGGGGACAGCGAGGCCGATCGCAAGCGCCGCCGGCCGCGCCGGAAGCGGCGCCCGAAGCCGGAAGCCATCGCAGCCCGGTTGAAGACCGACGCGGACGGCACCCCGGTGGAGGCGGTCGCTCCGGGCGGCGAGGGCGGCGAGGGCGGCGAGGCGGCGCCTAGCAGGCGGAGGACCGACCGGAGCATCCGCCGCTCCTGGCCCGTGCGGGCCGTGAGCGGCGGTTTTACTATTCACCCCTGACTGGACCAGAGTTGGAGACCATGACGAGCGCGACGATTACCTCGAAAGATGTGAGTGAGCTGCGGGCCCGAACCGGCGCCGGCATGATGGACTGCAAGCGCGCGCTGGAGGAGGCGGGCGCCGACCTGGATAAGGCCGCCGAGATCCTCCGCAAGAAGGGCATCGCCAAGGCCGAGAAGCGCACCGGCAAGAGCGCCTCGCAAGGCGTGGTCGTGAGCTACCTGCATCACAATGCGCAGGTAGGCGTGCTGCTCGAGCTCAATTGCGAGACCGACTTCGTGGCGCGGACCGACGAGTTCCAGCAGTTGGCGCGCGATCTCGCCCTTCACGTGGCGTCGGCCGATCCGATCGGGGTCAATCCCGAAGACGTGCCGGTCGAGCTGGTCGACCGTGAGCGGCGCATCGCCGAGGAGCAGGTGGCGCAGGAGGGGAAGCCCGAGAACATCCGCGCCAAGATCGTCGAGGGAAAGCTCAAGAAGTTCGTGGCGGAGCGGACGCTCACCGAGCAACTCTACGTCAAGGACGACAAGAAGACCGTCGGGCAGCTCATCAAGGAGGCGTCGGGCAAGCTGGGTGAGGCGATCGCCGTTCGCCGCTTCGCCCGCTTCAAGATCGGGGACGCTTGATGCCCCTCGCCTACACCCGCGCCTTGCTGAAGTTGTCGGGCGAGGCGCTGGGTGGCGAGAAGGGATCCGGCCTCGACTTTCACAAGGTCGAGGCGTTCGCGGCGGAAATCAAAGCAGTTCACGCCCTCGGCGTGCACCTCGCGCTCGTGGTGGGTGGCGGGAATATCATCCGAGGAGCCACCGCGAGCCGCGAGGGACTCGATCGGGTCTCCGCGGACTACATGGGCATGCTGGCCACGGTCATCAACGCCCTCGCGCTCCAGGATGTGCTCGAGAAGATCGGGGTGGATACCCGGGTGATGACGGCCATCCGCATGGAGTCGCTGGCGGAGCCGTACATCCGGCGCCGGGCCATCCGGCACCTCGAAAAAGGCCGGCTGATCATCTTCGCCGCCGGCACCGGCAACCCGTTCTTCTCGACCGATACCGCCGGCGTGCTCCGCGCGCTCGAAATCGAGGCCCAGGTGATCCTCAAGGCCACCAACGTCGACGGGGTCTACACCGGAGATCCTCGCTCGGATCCCGGCGCCACTTTCATTCCCGAGCTCAGCTACCAGGAAGCCATCGTCAAGAACTACGCGGTCATGGACGCGAATGCGTTTGGTTTGTGCAAGGCCAATCAGCTTCCCATCGTCGTCTTCAACATCAATCAGCCCGGTGCCATCACCCGCGTGCTGCAGGGCGACCGGGTAGGGACCATCGTCCGATGAGCACTATTCCGGAATTGACCAAGCACGCCCGCGAGCTGATGCACAAGGCGGTCGAGAGCACCAAGCGGGAGTTCAGCGGCATCCGGAGCGGAAAGGCGAGCACCTCGCTGCTCGACCTCGTCCGCGTGGAGGCGTACGGAAATCCGGTACCGCTCAATCAGGTGGCGCTTGTCGCGGCGCCCGAGCCGCGGCTGATCACGGTACAGCCCTTCGACAAATCGCTCGCGCACGCCATCGAAAAAGCGATCCGTGACGCCGACCTCGGCCTCAATCCGTCCTCGCAGGGCAATCTGATCCGGGTGCCGCTGCCGGTCCTGTCGGAGGAGCGGCGCAAGGATCTGGTGAAAGTGGTTCACAAGCTGGCCGAGGAGGGGCGGATCGCCGTGCGCCATGCCCGCACCGAGACTCTCTCGAAGATCAAGAAGATCGAGAAGGTGCCGGAGGACGACAAGACGCGGGCCGAGAAGGAAGTGCAGAAGCTCACCGACGAGCACATCAAGCAGATCGACGTCCTCATTCATGCAAAAGAAGCCGAGATCATGGAAGTCTGAGGATGAGCGACGAGCTGCTGCGACGGGTGAAGGTCGACGGGACGGTGCCGGCCCACATCGCCATCATCATGGACGGCAACGGCCGCTGGGCCAAGGGCCGGTCTCTTCCGAGACCCCTCGGCCACCACGCCGGCATGACGGCGGTGCGCGAGGTGATCGGCGGTTGCCTCGACGCCGACGTGGGCGTGCTCACGCTCTTCGCCTTCAGTCAGGAAAACTGGCAGCGGCCTGCCCTCGAAATCGAAGCGCTCATGCGGCTCCTCGAGGAGTATATCGCGCGGGAGCTGGGGAACCTGCGGGAGCGGGGTGTGTCGGTGCGTATTCTGGGCGACATCGACCGGCTGGGCCCCGGCGCCCGCCGCGCGGTGGACCGGGTGGTCGAGGAGACCGCCGGCGGCGACACGCTCGCCCTCAATCTGTGTATCTCGTACAGCTCCCGCGCGGAGATCACTCGTGCCGCCCGTCTTCTCGCGGAGGAGGTGGCGGCCGGCCGCCTCGATCCGGCGGACATCGACGAGGAGGCGGTGAGCCGCCGGCTCTACACCGCGCCGTGGCCCGATCCCGACCTCCTCATCCGCACATCGGGCGAGATGCGGGTCTCGAATTTTCTCCTCTGGCAACTCGCGTACGCGGAGCTCTACGTCACCCCTGTACTCTGGCCCGACTTCACGCGGCGGCATCTCTTCGAGGCGATTCTCGAGTTTCAGCGGCGTGAGCGTCGGTTCGGGCGCGTCTCCGTCTGATGGATGGAAATCTGGTTCGCCGGGTGGGGTTCGCCGTCGTGGCCATCCCCGCCGCCCTGCTGATCATCTGGTACGGCGGGCTGCCCCTCGTCTGCCTTCTCGGTGCGGCCGGCGCCCTCGGGGCCCGCGAGCTGTTCGGGCTCGCCGAGCGGCAGGGGGTGCAGCCCGCGAAAGTCCTGGGCATCGTCGCCGCCGCGGCCATTGCGCCGCTCACTTATGCCGCCTTCGCGGGCCAGAAGCGCGAGGTGGTTCACGAGCTGTGGCCGTACGCCGCCGCGATCTGGCTGATTCTCGTTCTCTCCTGGGCCCTGGCCGCCCGCGGTACCACCGAGCGCCCGATGGAAGCGGTGGCGGTGACCGTGTTCGCCGTGGCATACTGCGGGGCGCTCCCGGCGTTCCTGCTCGCGATCCGGCACGGGCATCATCCGGTCAAGAGCTGGGCGGGTGCCTGGCTCGTCTTCTATCCGCTCGTGGTCACCTGGGTCTGCGATACGGCGGCCATGTTCGGCGGGAGGGCGATCGGAGGTCCCAAGCTGGCCCCGGCAGTGAGCCCCGGGAAGACGAGGTCGGGCTCTGTCGCCGGAGTCCTCGGCGGGCTGGCCGTGGCACCCGTATTCGCCGGGTTCGTCTTTCCCCAGGTGGGAGTGTCGGTAGGGCTCGGTGCCCTTCTCGTCATCGCCGCGGTGCTCGGCGTGGTGGGGCAGGTGGGTGATCTCGCCGAATCGCTGTTCAAGCGCGAGGCCGGGGTCAAGGACTCGAGTCATCTGATTCCCGGGCACGGGGGCGTGCTCGACCGGCTCGATTCGCTGTACTTCGTCGTGCCGGTGGCGGCGGCTCTGTACCGCTTCTTCGGGGCGATCTGATGCGGCCTGACGTGACACGGACTCAGCAGGGCGTGGCGGTGCTCGGGTCCACCGGATCGATCGGCAAGACCACACTGGACGTGCTCCGCCGCCAGCGCGAGCACTTTCGGGTGGTGGCGCTGACCGGCGGGCGAGGGGAAGACCAGCTCGCGGCGCAGGTCGCGGAGTGGCAGCCGGCATTTGCCGGTCTTGCGGCGGGTAATGGTGGATCGCGGCTGCCCACCGGCCCCGAGGTGCTGGTCGAAGCCGCCACCCTGCCCGAAGTGGATATCGTGGTGAACGCCGTCGTCGGGGCGGTGGGTCTCGATGCCACGCTGGCCGCGCTCCGTGCCGGAAAGCGGGTGGCGCTCGCCAACAAGGAAAGCCTCGTCATGGCGGGAGACCTGGTGGCCCAGGCCGCCTGTGCGGGTGGCGGCGAGCTCGTACCGATTGACTCGGAGCACAGCGCGGTCCTCCAGTGCGTCTCGGGCCGCGAGAGCTCGCTCTGCCGGCTGATCCTCACCTGCTCGGGCGGGCCCTTTCGGGAGTGGCCGGCGGAGCGAGTGCGAAACGCGAGCGTAGACCAGGCGCTCCGCCATCCAACCTGGACGATGGGGAACAAGATCACGGTCGATAGCGCCACTCTCGCCAACAAGGCGCTCGAGGTAATCGAAGCGCACCACCTGTTCGGGCTCCAGTACGACGCGCTCGAAGTGGTCGTCCACCCGCAGAGCATCGTCCATGCCTTCGTCGAGTTCTGCGACGGGAGCGTCATCGCCCAGCTCGGCTTTCCGTCGATGGAGCTTCCGATCCTGTACGCGCTGACTCATCCGGCGCGACTTCCCGATGCCGGGGTGCGGCGGTTCGACCCGGTCGAGGCTGGAGCCCTGACGTTCGAGCCGGTGCGGCGAGACGTCTTCAGGGCCCTCGCCGCCGGTGTCGCGGCGGGACGGGCGGGCGGCGTGTCGCCGGCCGTGTTCAACGCGGCCAACGAAGAAGCGGTGGCTGCCTTCCTGGCCGGTACCATCTCCTTCGGCCGCATCAGCGAAGTCATCGAGGGGGTCCTCGACGCGCACATGGCCGCCGCCGCGTCGAGCCTCGATGCCGTACGCGAGGCCGATCGTGAGGCGCGCGCGTGCGCGCGTAAATTGCTGGGATGAAGCTGACAATGAGGTATGCGTGCTGACGACCGTGCTGTCGCTGATCGTGGTGCTGGGGGTGCTCGTGTTCATCCACGAGGCGGGCCATTTCGTGGCCGCCAAATGGGCGGGCATCTACGTCCACCGTTTCTCGCTGGGTCTGGGTTCTCCCATCCGCTGGCTCACCTTCCGCCGGGGAGAAACGGAATACTCGGTCTCCTGGATCCCGCTCGGCGGTTACGTCAAGATGGCGAGCGGGGAAGAGGACATCGGCAGCAGCCCGCTCGAGGGAGGCCAGGTCGCCACCGAGGTCCCACGCGATCGGATGTTCGAATCGAAGCCGCTCTGGAAGCGCATGGTCGTGATCCTCGCCGGGGTCACGATGAACGCCCTCTTCGCCTGGTTCCTCTTCAGCTTCCTGGCCGCCAAGAATGGGCGCCAGATCGATCCGGTCACCACGATCGGACGGGTCGTGCCCGAGCTGGTCCCGGCCGGCGCCGAGGCGCTCGAGACGCTCCGGTCCGGCGCGCGCATCGTGGCCATCAACGGGCGACCGGTCGCGTCATGGAACGATATCGAACAGGGTATCCTCAACGCCGCGGAGCCGGACATCCGCGTGGAGCTCGCCGACGGCGGGAGTGTCGAGGTCCCCATCCATCCCGATGCGTTGGAGGGCCGGATCAAGGCCTCGCAGGCCATTCAGCCGTTCCGCCCCGCCATCATCGGAGAAGTGGTTCCGGGACGTCCCGCGGCCCACGCCGGGATCGCGAAGGGGGACACCATCCTCGCCGTCGATGGGCAGCGAATTGAGCAGTGGTACGACCTGCTCGAGATTCTCCGCCAGGAACCCGGCCGGGCCCTGGCGTTCGAGGTGGCCCGAGGCGGGGAGCATCTGACGTTCTCGATCCAGCCGACCCTGGATACGGTCCTCGACCCGGACGGGAAGCGCCGGCCGGTCGGGCGGATCGGTGTGGCGGTCCAGACCAACTTCCGGTCGGAGTCGCTGACCCTGGCACAGGCGGTCGGAGAGGGGTGGAACTCCACCGCGTCGTCGTCCACCCAGATCGTGCGAACCATCCGCGGGCTCTTCAGCGGCCGCATTTCCAAGCGCGAGGTGGGGGGGCCGATCATGATCGGACAGCTCGCGGGCGAAAGCGCTCGGATGGGGCTCGATGCGTTTCTCGCCTTCATGGCGCTGATCTCGATCAATCTGGCCATCCTGAACCTCCTGCCGGTCCCGATTCTCGATGGGGGGCAGTTCGTGTTCCTGCTGGCCGAGGGCATCACCCGCCGTCCGCTACCCATCAAGCTGCGGGAGCGGCTGAGCATGGTGGGAATGGTCCTGATCGTTCTGCTGATGGGGCTGGCCTTCTCGAACGACATCAGGCGGCTGTTTGGGGGGTAGGTCGAGAGTCGAAGGTCTCTGGACCCTCGACCTCCGACCCGCGACTCTCGACCCTCGACTCTTGCTCCTTGGCCACGCCTCGGTTATTCTGCTCTGCTACATGAGATTAGGCCGAGATTCCGACCAGAGGACGCGCGCAGCATGAGCTTCGACAAGCAGGCAGTCACAGCCAAGCACCAGGCCCACGCGGGCGACACCGGCTCGACCAAGGTGCAGGTGGCCCTCCTCACTGAGCGGATCAATTCGCTCACCGACCACTTCCGTACCCATCCCAAGGATCATCACGGACGCCGTGGCCTCCTCAAGATGGTCGGCACCCGCCGCAGACTGCTCACGTATCTCAAGCGAAGCAATCTCGACAGCTACCGGGCCCTCATCGAGTTGCTTGGTCTCCGCCACTAATCCTCATGCGCCGCAGAGGGCGTCCTGATTGCATCGATCGGGACGCCCTCCGTGCATTGGAGATCGCAGGTCGGACCTCCCAGGTCGCCCCCCCGGAGATCTCCGATCTGCGACTCGAGATATTCGACCGGCGACACGAGACATTCGACATCCACAGAGAGAACAGAGAGAGAAGGTAGTGACCGTGCAACGGATCGAAACCCAGTTCGCAGGCCGCCCACTCACGATCGAAACCGGGCGGCTGGCGAGACAAGCCGCCGGCTCCGCGGCCTTGCGGTACGGCGACACGATGGTCTTGGCGGCGGTGACCGTCTCCTCCAACATCTCCTCCCTTCCATTTTTCCCCCTGACCGTCGAGTATCGCGAGAAGACCTACGCCGCGGGCAAGATTCCGGGCGGATTCCTCAAGCGCGAAGGCCGGCCGTCGGACAAGGAGATTCTGGCGAGCCGGCTGATCGATCGCTCGATCCGCCCGCTGTTTCCCGAGGGGTTCAAGAACGAGGTCCAGGTCTTCGTGACGGTGCTCTCCGCCGATCAGGAGAACGACGCCGACATCCTCGGCATCATCGCCGCGTCCGCCGCCCTCCATCTTTCCACGGTACCCTGGAACGGACCCCTGGCCGCCGTGCGGGTGGGTCGGGTCGAGAATAACTGGATCCTCAATCCCACCTTCCAGCAGCTGGAGTTCTCCTCGATCGATCTGGTCGTGAGCGGGTCCGCCGACTCCATCATGATGGTGGAGGGCGGCTCGCTCGAGATCTCCGAGGCCGAAGTGCTCGAAGCACTCAAGGTGGCGCAGCGGGGCATCCGGGAGCTCATCGGGATCGAGAAGCAATTGGTGGACAAGGCCGGCGCCGCGGCCAAGATCGCCTGGGTCAAGGCGGAGGTCGATCCCGCTCTCAAGGCCAGGGTCGACGAGACCGCCGAAGCCGCAATCGGTCGCGCCATCAACGCCACCGACAAGGCCAGTCGCGTGGGCGGCGTGAAGGCCATCAAGGAGAAGGCGGTTGCCGCCCTCCTGGTCGAGTTTCCCGACAAGGGCCGTGAGATCGCCAACGAGCTCGAGGAGATCGAGTACCGGGTGATGCGGAAACAGGTGCTCGACAAGGGTGAGCGGGTGGACGGCCGGGATCTCGACACCATCCGGCCGATCGCGATCGAGACCGGCGAACTGCCCCGCACTCACGGCTCGGCGGTCTTCACCCGCGGGCAGACGCAGGCGCTCGTCTCCGTCACCCTCGGCACCTCGGACGACGAGCAGCGCATCGACAGCATCGACGTGGCCGGGGAAACCACCAAGTCGTTCATGCTGCACTACAACTTCCCGCCGTACTCCACCGGCGAGGTGAAGATGATTCGCGGCACCAGCCGCCGCGAGATCGGTCACGGTGCGCTCGCGGAACGGGCGCTCCAGCCGCTGCTGCCACACTTCGAGGATTTTCCGTACACGCTCCGGGTGGTCTCCGAAATCCTCGAGTCCAACGGCTCCTCGTCGATGGCGACCGTCTGCGGCGGCTCGCTCGCCCTCATGGATGCCGGCGTGCCGATGAAGGCGCCGTGCGCGGGCGTCGCGATGGGTCTCATCAAGGAAGGCAGCAAGGTGGCGGTGCTCACCGACATTCTCGGTTCCGAGGACCACCTCGGCGACATGGACTTCAAGGTCGCCGGGACGCAGAAGGGCATCACCTCGATCCAGATGGACATCAAGATCCAGGGGCTCGAGCTCAAGATCATGGAGGAGGCGCTCGAGAAGGCCCGCAAGGGCCGGCTCTTCATCCTGGGAGAGATGGCCAAGGTGCTGCCGGCCGCGCGCACCGAGCTCTCCAAGTTCGCGCCCCGCATCTTCACGATGCAGATCAAGCCCGACAAGATCGGCGACGTCATCGGCCCCAAGGGCAAGACGATTCGGGGCATTCAGGACGCCACCGGCGCCAAGATCAGCATCGAGGACAGCGGGATCGTCACCATCGCGGCGGTCGGTGGCGAGGCGGGCGAGAAGGCGCGGGCCATGGTCGCGGCCATCACTACCGAGCCCGAGGTCGGCCGCACGTACGAGGGGCCGGTCAAGAGCACCACGGCGTTCGGGGCGTTCGTCGAGATCCTCCCGGGCGTGGAGGGGCTGCTCCACATCAGCGAGCTGCAGCACGGCCGCACCGAGAAGACCGAGGACGTCGTCAAGAAGGGAGACATCGTCCAGGTCAAGCTGCTCGAGGTGGACGATCGCGGACGAATGAAGCTCTCCCGGAAGGCGCTGATTCCGAAGGAGTAGCCCGTCGTGGACACGGTTCGTCTCGACGAAGGGCTGTTCCGCACTACGGCGCCGAGCGGACTGGTCGTCCTCAGCGAAACGCTGCCGGGCGTACGCTCGGCGGCCGTGGGCGTGTACGTGCGAACCGCCAGCGCCCACGAGTCGACCGGACAGATGGGCATCTCCCATCTGCTCGAGCACATGGTCTTCAAGGGGACCGAGCGGAGGACGGCCAAGCAGCTCGCCCTCGAGCTGGAGGTGCGCGGCGGGAGTCTCGACGCGTTCACCGGCCGCGATTACACCAGCTACCAGGCCCACGTTCTCGACCAGGACGTTCCCCTCGCGGTGGACATCCTCACCGACCTGGTGCGCCGCCCGCTCCTGCGCGATGCCGACCTCGAGCCCGAGCGGAACGTCATTCTCGAGGAGATCAATGGCGTCGCCGACACGCCGGACGATCTGGTCTTCGAGCTGCATGCGGCCGCGATGTGGCCGGCGCATCCGTACGGCTACTCCATCCTCGGCACGCCGGAAACACTGGCGGGCATCTCGGCGGCCGATCTCCAGAGTCTCCACCACGCCGGCTATCATCGCGGCAATTGCGTGATCGCCGCCGCCGGCAATCTGGAGCATGGACCATTCCTCGAGGCGCTCACCCGCGCCGGCTGGCTCGAGGGCAACGGGCGCGAGGCGGCCCGGGCTCCGGTGGCCGCCTCGCCGGCGCAGCGCGGCGAGCGCCGGACCGAAGAACGCGACACGGCCCAGACCCACATCGTGTTCGGCACCGACACCTTTCCGCTCAGTGATCCCCGGCGCTTCCCGCTGGCGATCCTCACCAACGTGTTCGGTGGCGGGATGTCGAGCCGGCTCTTTCAGAGGGTACGGGAAGAGCTCGGGCTGGCGTACGCGATCTTCGCCTACAAGCACTTCTATCAGAGCTCCGGGCAGCTCGGCGTCTACATCGGCACCCAGCCGGGGACGGCCGACGCGGCCGTCGAGGCCATCGGCGCGGAGTACGATCACCTGGCGCGCGAAGGGCTTCCCGACCAGGAGCTGGCCGACGGGAAGCAGCAGCTCAAGGGCCAGATCATGCTCTCCCTGGAAAGCCCGGCGGCACGCATGGGGCGGCTGGCGGGATTCGAGCTGCACGGCGACACGTACCGGCCGCTCGACGCGATGCTGGCGGAGATCGACGCCGTGACGCCGGACGACATCGCCGCGGTCGCGGCCGAGTTCTTTCCCTCGGCCAGGCAAACGGTCATGCGGCTGGGGCCAAAGTAGGGTCGAAAGTCCTGAGTCTGGAGTCGCGAGTCGAATGGCCTCAGACCATAGACCTTAGACCCTCGACCCTGGACCCGTAACCTTTCACAACTATCGGGGATGACCATGCTCATCGGCGTGCCGAAGGAGATCAAGACCAATGAGAATCGGATCGCCCTCGTTCCCGCCGGCGCGGAGGCCCTGGTCACCGCGGGCCACACCGTACTGATCGAGGCCGGAGCGGGACTCGGCAGCGGCTTCCCCGACGCCGCGTACGAGGCGGTTGGCGCGGCGATCGTCGCCACGGCCGACGAGGTCTGGCGCCGGGGGGAGATGATCATGAAGGTGAAGGAGCCGATCGCGGTGGAGTGGCCGAGGATGCGGAAAGGACAACTGGTTTACACCTACTTCCATTTCGCCGCCGCCGAAGACCTCACCCGCGCGGTCATCGCGTCGGGCGCGATCGCCGTGGCGTACGAGACGGTCCAGCTCGCCAGCGGAGAGCTTCCGCTGCTCACGCCGATGTCCGAGGTCGCCGGCCGAATGGCCGTGCAGGAAGGCGCCAAGTACCTGGAGAAGGTCTTCGGGGGCAGCGGAATACTCCTGGGCGGTGTGCCGGGTGTCGCGCCCGGCGAAGTCGTCATCATCGGTGGCGGTGTGGTGGGGATCAACGCCGCGAAGATGGCCGCGGGCCTGGGCGCCCACGTGACGATCCTCGATATTTCCCTCGACCGCCTCCGGTATCTCGACGATGTGTTGCCCGCCAACGTGGACACCACCTACTCCAACCGGCACAACATCCTCGACGCCATTCGCCGCGCGGACCTCGTCATTGGTGCGGTGCTTCTGCCCGGCGCCAAGGCGCCACACCTCGTCAAGCGCCCCGATCTCAAGGTCATGAAGCCCGGGTCGGTGATCGTCGATGTGGCGGTGGACCAGGGTGGCTGCGTCGAGACGATCAAGCCGACCACCCACGAAAATCCCACCTATTTCGTCGATGGCATCCTTCATTATGCCGTCGCGAACATGCCCGGCGGCGTGCCGCGTACCTCCACACTCGCCCTCACCAACGCCACGCTCCCCTACGCGCTCAAGCTCGCCCGCCACGGCTGGCGTGCCGCCTGCAAGGCCGATCCGGCATTGCGGCTCGGGCTCAACGTGGTGGAGGGGAAGGTGGTGTATCCGGGCGTCGCGGAGGCATTCCGGCTCCCGCTCATCGAAGCCACCGCGGTTCTCTGAGCGCGACCGGCTGATGACCGACGTTCTGGTGGCCCGGTTGCCGCACGCCGAGGGCTTGCCGCTCCCGAGTCTGGCCTCGCCGGGATCGGCCGGCTACGACGTGGTGAGCGCCGACGACGGCGTCCTGGCCCCTCTGGAGCGTCGCCTGTTCCGCACCGGCTTCGCGATCGCGGTGCCCGAGGGATTCGAGTGTCAGATCCGGCCGCGCTCCGGTCTGGCGCTGCGGCATGGCATTACGCTTCCCAATGCCCCGGCCACGATCGACAGTGACTACCGCGGCGAGCTCATGATCCCCATGGTGAATCTCGGGACGGAGCCGTTCGAGATCACGCGAGGCATGCGCATCGCGCAGATGATCATCGCCCGGGTCGAGCGGGTGACGTTCCGACCGGTGGAGCGCCTGCCGGAGACGACGCGCGGCGCCGGAGGATTCGGCAGCACGGGTCGGTAGCGACTTCCCCATACCACAGCCCCCATTTACCTTGTGACCCATGCGCCGCTCGGCCACCTGATGAAACTTCCGGCTCTGAATCTGATGTCCTGGCTCCCCGCGAACGAAATCGCGGTGGATCTCGGCACCGCCAATACTCTCATCTACGTGAAGGGCGAAGGCATCGTCCTGAACGAGCCCTCCGTGGTGGCCCTCGAGAAGGCAACCGGCAAGATCAAGGGCATCGGCCTCGAGGCCAAGCGCATGCTGGGCCGCACGCCGGACGGCATCCTCGCGGTGCGGCCGTTGAAGGATGGCGTCATCGCCGACTTCGACGTCACCGAGAAGATGCTCCGGTATTTCCTCAAGACGATCATCGACAAGCACGTCTTCCGGGTCAAACCGAAGGTGATCGTCTGCGTGCCCTCGGGCATCACCGAGGTGGAGCGCCGCGCCGTCCGCGACTCGGCCGAGACCGCCGGCGCCAAGCAGGTGCTGATGGTCGCCGAGCCGATGGCTGCGGCCATCGGCGTCGGGCTGCCCGTCGAGACGCCCACCGGGAACATGGTGATCGACATCGGCGGGGGCACCACGGAGATCGCGGTCATCGCGCTCTCCGGCATCGTCTCGGACACGTCTATCCGGACCGGCGGGGACGAGCTGGACCAGGCCATCGTCCAGTTCATGCGCAAGAATTACAACCTGCTCGTGGGCGAGCCCACCGCCGAGGCCATCAAGATCAAGATCGGCTCGGCCGCCCCCACCGGCGACGAGCGGGAGATGGAGGTCAAGGGACGCGACCTCGTCTCCGGCATCCCCAAGACCGTTCGGGTGCACTCGGCGGAGATCCGCGAGGCCGTCCAGGAGCCGATCCAGCAGATCGTCGACGCGGTGCGGCGCGCCCTCGAGATCACGCCGCCCGAGCTTGCGAGCGACATCGTCGATCGCGGCATCGTCATGACCGGGGGCGGCGCCCTCATTCGTGGACTGGACATCCTCCTCGCGCAGGAGACCGGCCTGCCGATCCACGTGGATGAGGACCCGCTCACCTGCGTGGTGCGCGGGACCGGGCGCATTCTCGACGATTACGAGAAATACCGCAGCGTTCTGTCCGTCTGAGCATGGCCAGCGCGTCGGATCGTTCCTACACGCGCCGCGACACCATCCTATTCGTCGTCTGCCTCGGCCTCTCGGTGGTGGCGCTCGTCGTCCCCGCCGCCCTCGGGCTCAGCGTGGCCGACGCGCTCCGCGAAACCGTCCTCGCCCCCCTCGTCTGGCTCCAGGCCCGCGCCGAAGAGGGACGGACCAGCCGGGTCCGCTTCCAGGAAGTCACGGCGCAACGCGACTCGTCCGCCTACCTCGCGCAAGGCTTGCCCTCACTCCTCGCCGAGAATGAACACCTGCGCCAGCTCTTGTCCTTGAGCCACCGTCTGTCGAGCTCGTATGTGGCCGCCGAGGTTCTGCACCAGTCCCAGGCCACCGATGGCCGGACGCTGCTGCTGAGCGCCGGCTCGAGCCGGGGCGTGTCGCCATTCGATCCGGTGGTCTCGCCGGAAGGGCTCGTCGGCGTGGTGCTCAGCACCGCCGAGCGCACCAGCATCGCCATGACCTGGGCCCATCCCGAATTCCGGGTGAGCGCCTTCACGGTCACCGGAAACGCGGCCGGGGTCGTGGCCCCGTCGCTTTCCACGGTGAGCGGGGAAGGAGCCCTCGAGTTCCGCGGCGTGCCGTACCGGGATTCCGTGCCGCCCGGCTCCCTCGTGCTCTCTTCCGGTCTCGGCGGCGTGTACCCCAAGGGTATTCCGGTGGGCACCGTCACCGGTCTCGTACGCGAGCAGGCCGGATGGGAACGCGTCTACCGCCTCCTGCCGGCCGCGAATCCGGGCTCGGTGGCCCACGTGCTGATTCTCGTGGCGCCTCCTTCGTCCGATGTGGCGGCTGCCTTTCCCAGCGACTCGCTCCTCAAGGCGCAACGGCTCGACTCGCTCCTCCGGGCGCGGCGCGCCGATTCGCTGGCCCAGGCGGCGCGCGACGCGGCGGCCGCCAGGCGTGATTCGCTGGCCCAGGCGGCGCGTGACGCGGCGGTCGCCAGGCGTGATTCGCTGGCCCGTGTGCGGCGCCGAGCGCCCCCGCCCGACAGCGGCGCCGCTCGGGCCGCCCCGATTCCCCGTCTCCCCCCCGACTCGACGCGCAGAGATTCCGCGCGATGATGCCGACACGTGCCAACCGCGTCCAGCTCGTCCTCGCGCTATTGTTCATGGCGCTCCTCCACTTCTACCTGCGTCCCCGGCTCTGGGGGCCACGTGTCAGTCCGGACTTCCTATTCCTGGGGCTGATGCTGGTCGCGCTCAGGAGTAGCCCCGGAATCGCCGCGCTGGCCGGATTCCTGGTGGGCCTGGCCGGAGACGCGCTTACACCGGCCCGCTTCGGGGCGGGAATGATGGCCAATACCGTCGTGGGATATGTCGCCTCGTGGGCGCGGGCGGTCTTCTTCGCCGAGAACATCCTCGTGAACGCCGCCTTCGTGGGCGCGGGACTCTGGGTGCGAGACCTGTTGACGCTGCTGCTCAGCGGGGCGGGTGACCGGCCCCTCCTGGAGGAGCTCACGATCTACAGCCCGCTCGAGGCCCTGGCGACGGCCGCGTTCGCGTTGCTGGTGCTGCTGGCTTCGAGACAATGGTTCTCGGTCAGGCTCGATGCATGAATGGCTTCGATTCGTATCGCCTGAGAGAGCGCGCCGACGCGGCCCAGTGGATTCTCGTCCTCGCCTTCCTGGTGCTGGCGGGCGCGTTCTTCAGGACCCAGGTGCTCCAGCACGAGAAGTTCCAGCTCAAGGCCGAAACCAACCGGCTCCGCCCGATCTCCGTCACTTCACCCCGGGGCCCGATTCTCGACCGCAAAGGCGAGATCATCGCCGAGAATGTTCCCGGGTATTCCGTCAAGCTGCTCGCTCCGTCCGTCGATTCGTTGCGCGCGGTGCTCGCCCGGATGGAGCGGTTCGTCCCCATCGACACGAGCCGAATCGAGGAGATCGTCAGGCGCTTCACGCAGGCGCGCTACCAGCCGGCCGTCGTCTTCGGCGACGCCGACTTCGTGACGGTCGCCCGGTTGGAGGAGCATCGCTTCGTGCTGCCGGGTCTCGTGATCCAGGCCGAGCCCAAGCGGCTCTATCCCGCCGGCAAGGCGGTTGCGCACATCGTCGGCTACGTGTCGGAGGCGACCGAGCAGGATCTCACCGCCAACCGGTATCCCGGAGCAGGGCTCGGCTCCCTCGTGGGGAAAGCCGGACTGGAGCGGGAGTACGACGATACCCTCAGAGGCGTGGAAGGTGTCCGGTACATCGAGGTCAATGCGCGCGGCCGCCTGGTTCGGGAGGAGGCGGGCGCGGCAACCCTCCTGCCGATACCGGGCAAGCCGATCGAGACCACGATCGACCTCGATCTCCAGCGGTTCATCGACAGTATCTGGCCGGCCGGAATCCGAGGGGCCATGGTGGCGATGACGCCATCCGGAGAGGTCCGGGCGATGTATTCGTCTCCCGCCTATGATCCCAATGACTTCGTCGGCGGGATTTCGAGCAGCGAATGGCGCACGCTGAATACGGACGAGGCTCGGCCGCTCCTCAATCGAGTGATCCAGGCGCGCTATCCGCCGGCCTCACCGTTCAAGCTGGCCATCTCGGCGATGGCCCTGAAGCGCGGACTCGTCGGGCTCGATACCCACATGCCGCAGCCATGCCGCGGTGGACTGCGGCTCGGCAACCGGGTGTTCCGGTGCTGGAAGAAGGAAGGCCACGGCTCGCTCGATCTTCTTGGAGCGGTGGCCGCCAGCTGTGACGTCTATTTTTACCAGCTCGGGCTCCGCCTGGGCCTCAACGCCATCATTCAGGATGGCGTGCTCATGGGGTTCAAGGACAAGAGCGGGATCGATCTCGAGAACGAAATCGACCCCATTTATCCCTCCTCCGCTGCGTATTTCGACCGCCTGTACGGCCCCCGGAACTGGAGTCCCCCGGCCACCACGCTCAACTTCTCGATCGGTCAGGGAGAGAACACCCAGACCCTGATCAACATGATGCGTTTCTACGAGGGACTCGCTGGGACCGGAGACGCGGCATCACCCTATCTGGTCCGGCCTGCCGTGGCCAAGCCACGACGGCTGGGCCTCAGTCCGGAGCAGCTCGATGGGCTGCGGCGCGCGCTCATAGCGGTTGTGGAGCGAGGCACGGCATCCGCCAGCCGCCACGCCGATCTCGCCGTGGCGGGCAAGACCGGTACGGCCCAGAACCCCCACGGCAAGGACCACGGCTGGTTCATCGGGTTCGCGCCGGCGGAGAAGCCAGAGCTCATCGTCGGAGCCATCATGGAGTTCGCGGAACACGGCACGGTGGCGGCGCCCTACGTCGTCCGGACCCTTCGGCGGTACCTCCTCGGCCCCGACACCGCGGGCGCGATCAAGGTCAAGATTCTGCTGGACGAGGCGGCGGCGGTGCAGGACAGCGCGCCTCGACCGGTCGAGCTCGACCCCGATTCCGCCGCTGCCAAGGCCGCGTCCGATTCGGCCCGCCAACGCAGCCGGCCATGAGAGCGGCCACTCTCGACCGGCGGCTGATCATCACCAGCGCCTGTCTCATGTTTTTCGGGCTGCTCACCCTCTACTCCGCCGGACAAACCGATGTGCCCACCAGGGCGGCCGGCGCGTGGTACCGGCAGTTCCTCTGGTTCGGAATCGGGATCGTAGCGGGTTGGTTGGTCTTTCATGTCTCGCTTCGGTTGTTGGAGTGGCTGGCTCCGGCGTTCTATGCGTTCACTCTGGCACTGCTCGGCATCGTGCTCGTCGTCGGCACCGGTGCGGGCACCGCCCAGAGCAGCCACAGCTGGCTCTCGGTGGGCGGCCACCAGATCGGGCAACCCTCCGAGCTGGCGAAAGTGGCTACCGTGCTGATGCTGGCTCGCTATCTCTCGAGCCGGAAGGAGCCGCCTCGATCGCTCCGGGACCTCCTGATTCCGGCCATCATCGTGGGCGTGCCGTTTCTGCTCGTGCTCAAGCAGCCGGATCTGGGCAGCGCCATCGTATTCATCGGGATTTCCTTCGCCATGTTGTTCTGGGCCGGCGTTCGACCCCGCCTCCTCTTTCTCATCGCCTCACCCGGGCTAAGCCTCCTGCTGGCATTCAACAACTGGGCGTGGGGCGCCTGGATGGTGGCGGTTACGGCGCTCCTCATGATCTGGCGGCCGTATATCTACGACTCGTTGGTCATCTGGTTCCTGAACGTGGCGATGGGAACGATCGCTCTTCCCCTGTGGCAGAGGCTCGCGCCATATCAGCAGAACAGGTTGCTCACCTTCCTCAATCCAGAAGCCGATCCCCGGGCCGCCGGCTACCACGCGATCCAGTCACGCGTCGCCATCGGCTCGGGGGGCTGGTTCGGCACCGGGTACACGCAAGGGCCCCAGAAGCGCCTGGCCTTCCTCCCGGAGCAGCACACGGATTTCGTCTTTCCGATCGTCGGAGAGGAGTTGGGGTTCGTCGGGGTGATGGTTGCTCTCGGCCTTTTCCTGATGCTCTTCCTCGCCCTGCTCCGGATCGCTCGGCGAGCCACCGATCCCTTCAGCAGTCTCGTGACCTTCGGCATCCTCGGTCTCCTGTTCACCCATGTTTTCGAAAATGTCGGGATGACGGTCAACCTGATGCCGATTACCGGGATTCCGTTGCCGTTCTTCTCCTACGGAGGCTCCTTTTTCATCATCTGCTCGATCTGCCTGGGACTTGCCATGCGGGTTGCATGGGATTCTCGGCAGTCAGGTTATCCTGATGTATGACAGGCACTTACATAATGGGGCCTAGCGCCGGGGGGGCGAATGCCCGAAATTGCGAGGTCCCTGTCGCGCAGCTTCCCCCTTCTGGTGATACCCAAATCCTATGGCCGTGATGGCATGGTTTAAGAAAGAACGGAAGCCTCGGAAGTCGCAGCGCGAACGGCTGGAGATTCCGCCCGACGCGTGGGAGAAGTGCGACGGCTGCGGCCATATCGACATCCGCGAGAAGTTCGAGAAGGCGCTCAATGTGTGTCCGGAGTGCGGCCGCCACCGGCGGATCGGCGCCGAGGAATACGTGGAGCTCCTCACCGACCCGGGGTCCTGGCGCGAGCTCTACGGCGGCCTCCGGTCGGTGGACCCGCTCAATTTCGAGAATTATGCGGATCGCCTGGCCGCTGCCCGCAAGAAGGGCGGTGAGGGCGACGCGATCCTCACGGGTACCGCCAAGCTCGATGGGCAGCCGTTCAATCTCGGAGTAATGAATTTCGGCTTCATGGGTGGGTCGATGGGCTCCGTGGTGGGCGAGAAAATTGCGCGGCTGGCGAGGCGCTCCCACGAGAAAAAGACCCCGCTGGTCCTCGTCTCCACCTCCGGTGGCGCCCGAATGCAGGAAGGCGTTCTTTCCCTGATGCAGATGGCCAAGACCTCCGCCGCCATCGCCCAACTCCACCGCGATTCCATCCCCTACATTTCGATCCTGACGGATCCCACCACCGGTGGCGTGTCGGCGTCGTTCGCCATGCAGGGCGACGTGATCCTGGCCGAGCCGGGAGCGGTGATCGGGTTTGCGGGTCAGCGTGTGATCAAGCAGACGATCGGTCAGGACCTTCCGGAAGGTTTCCAGACGGCGGAATTTCTGCTCGAGCACGGCCAGATCGACGACGTCGTCCCACGGGCCTCGCTGCGAGACACCACCGCCCGGCTCGTGCGGCACATGCAGGGGCGGCGACCCCACGTGGAGTTGGCCGAGCAGAGCTGATCGCAGACCGTCCCTCGCGCTCGGCGCCCCACCCACGGCCTGCTTGGGTGGGGCGTTTCGTTGACCCCATGACAAAATGACCCTGACCTACGACGACGCCCTCGCCTTTCTCTTTCCCCGAACCACGACCATCAAGTTCGGGCTGGGCACGACCCGGCGCCTGCTCGAGTCGCTGGGGCATCCCCACGAAGTAATGCCGTCGGTCCACATCGGTGGGACCAACGGCAAAGGCAGCGTCTCGACCCTGGTTGCTTCGGTGCTCCGGGAGGAAGGGTGGCGCGTCGGGCTCTATACGTCGCCTCACCTCGTGTCGTTCCGGGAGCGGATCCTCGTGGACGGCGTCCCGATTTCCGAGAGCGCGCTGGCGATGTGGACCGGCCGGCTGCAGGGGCTGATTCTCGAGCACAAGGCGACGTTCTTCGAGGCCAGCACGGCGCTTGCCTTTGCCGATTTCGCGGCCCGGGGTGCCGAGATCGCCGTCGTCGAGGTGGGGCTTGGCGGGCGGCTCGACAGCACGAACGTGATTCGGCCGCTCGTCAGCGCGGTGACGAAGATCGAGCGCGACCACATGAAGTATCTCGGAAACACCCTCGAGATGATCGCGCGAGAGAAGGCCGGCATCGCGAAACCCGGGGTTCCGTTCGTGATCGGCGAGCGTGATCCGGTCCTGGTCGAGGTGCTCCGGCGAGAAGCGCGGAGAGCGGTAGCGCGGATCGATCCCTCGAGCCGGGCCGACATCCGGGTCATGCCCGCCGCCTATGAGTGGGCCGGCCCGCTGGGTCTCACCGGCCCACACCAGCGCCGGAACGCCGCGGTGGCCCACGGAGTGCTCATGGCACTGCCGGCGCCGTACCGGCCGTGTCCCGCGGCGGTGGAGCGGGGCTTCGCCACGGCGAGGATCGCTGGACGGCTCGACCGGCGGGGGAAGTGGCTCTTCGATGTCGCGCACAACCCCGACGGGATTCGCGCGCTGATCCGCGCGATCGAGGTCATCACGCCGCCGAGGCCGCTGGTTGCCCTCGTCTCGATCCTCGGTGATAAGGAATGGCCGGAGATGCTGGTCGAGCTGGACCGGGTCATCGATCGCGGCGTGCTCACCGTGGCCCCGACGGCTGCCGGTCGCGGGTGGGACACCCGCTGGCTCCGCCGGTGGCTCAGCGACCGCGGCCGGCCACCCGCGCGATCCGTCTGGACCCTGATCCCCGACTTTCGGGAGGCCCTGGAAGATGTCCGGGAGGGTGCGGCCACGGTGCTGGTCACGGGGTCATTCCATACCGTGGGCGACGTGATGACGGCGCTAGGCATGGAGGTGTGAAGCAAAAGACGCTGAGTCTGTTGTCTGCCGACTAATGGCTCACGGCTCCCGGCCCGACTATTTTCCCCCCATGCAAGCCCAGGCCCTGCCGGGTTTTCGGGACTTTTACCCCCCCGATCTCTCTCTCCGCTCTCACATCTTCCGCACGTGGCGGACGGTGGCGTCACGCTACGGCTTCGAGGAATACGACGGGCCGCCACTCGAGCCGCTCGAGCTGTATACGGTCAAGAGCGGCGACGAGATCGTGGGCCAACTCTACTCGTTCACCGACAAGGGCGGCCGCGACGTGGCGCTCCGGCCGGAGATGACTCCCACGCTGGCGCGTATGGTCGCCGCTCGAGCCAACGGGCTCAAGAAACCGATCCGCTGGTTCTCCATCCCGCAGCTCTTCCGCTACGAGCGGCAGCAACGGGGGCGGCTTCGAGAGCATTTCCAGCTCAATTGCGACCTGATCGGCGAGCCTGGCCCGCTGGGTGACGCGGAGATCATGGCGCTCGCGGTCGACGTGATGCGGGCCTTCCACCTCGGTCCCGGCGATGTGCGGCTCCGGGTCTCCGACCGGCGCCTCCTCGGCGCCATCCTCTCGGCGGTTGGGCTCGACGGCGAGAAGGAGCCGCTGGCGCATCAGGCGCTCGACAAGATGGGACGCCCGGAGTACGGCTCGCGCAAGCAGGCCCTGCTCGACGCCGGCGCGCCCGCATCGAGTATCGGAGCACTGGAATCGCTGCGCGACGTGCGAGACCTCGAGACACTCGAACGGCGATTTCCCGGGGCCGTTCGCACGGGGGCGCCGCTCCGTACCACGCTCGACGCGCTCGGTGCCATGGGGCTCGGCGATTTTGTCGATCTCGATCTCACCATCGTGCGCGGACTGGCGTACTACACCGGGACGGTGTTCGAGCTCTTCGACGCGGGCAAGTCCCTGCGTGCCATCTGTGGCGGGGGACGATACGACAATCTCCTCGAGTCCCTCGGCGGCGTGGACCTTCCCGCGCTCGGCTTCGGCATGGGCGACGTCGTGCTTGGCGAATTGCTGCGGGAGCGGGGAATCGCGCCTGCGGCGGGCGCCGCGATCGACGTCTTCGTCGGAGGGGTGACGGGAGATGATCTGCCGCACGTGCTCGCGCTTGCTCACGAGCTGCGCGACGCGAACCTCCGGGTCGAGTACGCCCTGAGCGCGCTGGCGTTGGGCAAGCAGCTCCGCCTGGCCGGGGGGCGCCAGGCGCGCTGGGCCGTCGTGATCGGTCCCGACGACCGCGCGCGAGGCGAGGTGGTGCTCAAGGATCTCGCCGGGAAGACACAGGTGCCGG
This sequence comes from uncultured Gemmatimonadales bacterium, assembly GCA_963722825.1. Lineage (GTDB taxonomy): Bacteria > Gemmatimonadota > Gemmatimonadetes > Gemmatimonadales > GWC2-71-9 > CAVVWJ01. Next base: position 1,260,875 of record CAVROI010000001.1, on the reverse strand, counting down.
TTCCACGGAATCAGATCGTGGCCCGGCTTTCGATCTGAGCGAGCATAGGGTGGCGTTTTGCCGCGAAGAACACGAGGAAAACGCGGTGAATTGGCCTGACGAAGAACACAACGAGCAAGATGAGGAGATCAGATGGCGGATGTGAAGGCGTTGACTCCCCGTGCGACCGACTTCAGTGCCTGGTACAACGAGTTGATCGCCCGCGCGGAGCTGGCGGACTACAGCCCGGTGCGCGGGTGCATGGTCATCCGGCCGAACGGGTACGCCATCTGGGAACACATGCAGCGTGCCCTCGACCAGATGTTCAAGGACACGGGGCATCAGAATGCCTACTTCCCGCTCTTCATTCCGCAAAGCTTCCTCGCGCGCGAGGCGCAGCATGTGGAGGGCTTCGCACCGGAGACGGCGGTGGTCACGCATGGCGGTGGGAAGGAGCTGGAGGAGCCGCTCGTCATCCGGCCGACTTCCGAGACGATCATCTACGCGATGTACGCCAAGTGGATCCAGAGCTATCGCGACTTGCCCCTGCTCATCAACCAGTGGGCCAACGTCGTTCGGTGGGAAATGCGCACCCGCCTGTTCCTCCGCACCACCGAGTTCCTCTGGCAGGAGGGACACACCGCCCACGCCACCGAGGCGGAAGCGGAGGAAGAGACCCGGAAGATGCTCGGCGTCTACCGCACCTTCATGGAAGAGTGGATGGCGATGCCGGTGGTGACGGGCCTGAAGACCGACAGCGAGCGATTCGCCGGTGCGCTTCGGACCTATAGCTGCGAAGCGCTCATGCAGGACAACAAAGCCTTGCAAGCGGGGACCAGCCACAACCTCGGCCAGAATTTCGCCCGCGCGTTCGAGGTCACCTTCCAGACCGCCGCGGGCGGACTCGACCACGTCTGGAACACGTCCTGGGGCGTCTCGACTCGTCTGGTGGGCGCGCTCATCATGACCCATGGCGACGACGCGGGACTCGTGTGCCCGCCCCGCCTGGCCCAATACCAGGTCGTCGTCGTGCCGATCTATCGGAGCGACGACGAGCGTGCCACGGTACTCGAGGCGGCCGAACGACTCCGGCGCGAGATCGCGGCGGGCGGCATCCGAGTTCACCTCGACGCACGCGAAGGGATGAAGCCGGGTGCCAAGTATTACGAATGGGAAGGGCGGGGCGTTCCCCTCAGGGTCGAGCTTGGCCCGCGTGACATCGCATCCGGCTCGGTGATGCTCGCGCGGCGGACCGGAGGAAAGAAGGAATCGCTCCCGATGGACGGCCTCGCGACTCGGCTCCGGGAAATCATGGACCGCCTCCAGGCCGACCTCCTCGAGACCTCGCGGGCACGGCGGGAAGCCGCCAGCATCCGTGGCGCCACCAAGGAGCAGTTCCTCGCCCACGTTGCGGGCGACGGTGGGTTCGTGTACGCCGGCTTCTGCGGGCTGGCGTCGTGCGAGGCGGAGATCAAGGAGCAGACCAAGGCGACGATCCGGGTGCTGCCGGACGAGGAATTCCGCTCGCCAGTGGCGCCCACGACCTGCATGTGGTGCGGCCGGCCGAGCGTTGCCGAGGCGGTGTGGGCCAAGGCATACTGACCGGCGCCGTGCAGGGGCTCCTCGCGGATGCCGGCCTCTCGCGCGAAGGGCGTGGGCTCCGGCTCGGCGGGGTTTCGCTGTCCGAGATCGCGGAGCGCGTCGGCACGCCGGTCTACGTGTACAACGCCGCCGCGATGCGGGAGCGGTATCTCGCGCTCGGCGAGGCGTTGGCCGGCGTGCCCCACCGAATCTGCTTCGCCGTCAAGGCCAACAGTACGCTCGCGGTGCTGCGTATTCTACGCGATCTGGGCGCAGGGGCGGACATCGTTTCGGGCGGAGAGCTCGCGCGGGTGCTGGCCGCCGGCTTCAGTCCATCGCGCGTCGTCTTCAGCGGTGTCGGGAAGTCCACCAACGAGTTGCGGCTGGCGGTCCGGGCGCGCCTCGGCCATCTCAACGTGGAGTCGCGCGAGGAGCTCGACCGGCTCGCCCGCATCGCGGAAGAGGCGCAGTTGCCTGTGTCCGTCGGGATCAGGGTGAATCCCGACGTGACCACCGAGACCCATCCGTACATCTCCACCGGGAAGAGCGGCATCAAGTTCGGCGTGCCGATAGACCAGGTCGCCGCCGCCGCCGCCTTCATCGTCTCGCACCCCCTGCTCGAGCTGACCGCGCTCGCCATGCACCTCGGCAGCCAGCTCGTGGATACGGCTCCCTTCCAGCAGGGCATCGCGTGTCTCCTCGAGCTGACGGAGCGCCTCGGCGATGCCGGCGCGACCCTCAAGGTCCTCGATATCGGGGGCGGGCTGGGCATCCGCTACGGCGAAGAGCCTTCAATGGACCCGCGCCGCTTCGCCGAGGCGGTCGTGCCGATGCTGGCCCCGACCGGACGCACGGTTTACCTCGAGCCGGGCCGGTTTCTCGTCGGCAGCGCCGGCGTGCTTCTCACCGAGGTGCTCTACCGGAAGCACTCGGGCGGGAAGGAGTTCGTGGTCGTGGACGCGGGGATGAACGACCTGGTCAGGCCGAGCCACTACCAGGCCTATCACGAGATCGTCGAGCTGGAAGAGCAGGGCCGGCCGACGATACGGGTCGATGTAGTCGGACCGGTGTGCGAGACGGGTGATTTCCTCGCGCTCGACCGCCAGCTGCCCGGCCTGCTCCCGGGTGAGCGTCTAGCGGTGCTCGGCGCCGGCGCCTACGGCTTCGTCATGGCGTCGAATTACAACTCGCGCCCGAGACCCGCCGAGGTGGTGGTGGACGGTGGCTCATGGTGGGTGGCGCGCCCGCGTGAGACGGTCGAAGAGCTGTATGCCACGGAGCGCACAACTCCTTAGGAGCTCACCAACCAGTGTCTGAGCACCACGACGGAATTCTGATCATCGATTTCGGCTCGCAGTACACTCAGCTCATCGCGCGGCGCGTGCGCGAGGCGCATGTCTACTGCGAGATCCATCCGCCCACCCGGACCGTCGAGTGGATCCGCGACTGGAAGCCCCGGGGCATCATCCTCTCCGGCGGACCCAATTCCGTCTACGGCGAGGGCGTTCCGACCGCCGATCCCTTGCTGCTGGAGCTGGGCACGCCGGTATTCGGGCTGTGCTACGGCATGCAGGTACTGGCCCAGCTTTCCGGCGGACGGGTCACGCCGGCGGCGCGCCGGGAGTACGGCCGCGCCAACGTGACCATCAAGGGCGGAAGGCTGTTCGAGGGCTTCGGGGTGGGGGAGGAAACGCCCGTGTGGATGAGTCACGGCGATCACGTGGACGTTGCACCGCCGGGGTACGAGGTCACGGCTTCGAGCGACAATTCCCCGGTCGCCGCGTTCGAGCACCGCCAGCGGCCACTGTTCGGGGTGCAGTTTCATCCCGAGGTGGCGCACACACCGCGCGGCCGCGAGATCATCAGCAACTTTCTCTTCGAGGTCTGCGGCTGTACCCCGGATTGGACCGCGGGACACTTCGTCGAGAGCGAAGTGGCGCGCATCAGGGAGATGGTCGGCCCCACGGGACGCATCATCTGCGGACTCTCGGGTGGGGTGGACTCGTCCGTGGCGGCCGTGCTGGTGCACCGCGCCGTCGGCGAACGTCTCACCTGCATCTTCGTGGACCATGGCCTCCTCCGCCTGCACGAGCGGGAGCAGGTGGAGACCACCTTCCGGCGCCATCTGGGCATCGACCTTCGCGTCGTGGATGCCAGCGACGCCTTTCTCGACCGTCTGGCCGGTGTCGCCGATCCCGAAGAGAAGCGGCGGCGCATCGGCCACACGTTCATCGAGGTGTTCGAGAGCGAGGCCCGCGCCGTCGGCTCCGACGTCCGGTTCCTGGTCCAGGGAACGCTGTACCCGGACGTCATCGAATCCATCTCACCCGCCGGCGGCCCGTCGGTGACCATCAAGACCCACCATAACGTCGGTGGCTTGCCTGAGCGCCTTCCGTTCGCGTTGCTGGAACCGCTCCGGGAGCTCTTCAAGGACGAAGTGAGGCAGGTCGGGCGCGAGCTCGGGCTGCCGGAGGAGATGGTGGGACGGCATCCCTTCCCCGGCCCCGGCCTCGCGATCCGGATCCTGGGCGACGTCACCAGGCCGGCGCTCGACATCCTGCGGCGCGCCGATCACATCTACATCGAGGAAATCCAGACGGCGGGACTCTACGACGAGATCTGGCAGGCGTTCTCGGTGCTGCTACCCATTCGCTCGGTCGGCGTCCAGGGAGACTTTCGGAGCTACGATCAGGTGATCGCCCTGCGTGCGGTCACCAGCCGGGACGGCATGACCGCCGACTGGTACCCATTCCCGGCCGAGGTCCTCGCCCGGATCTCCAACCGCATCGCCAACGAGGTGGACGGGGTCAACCGGGTCGTCTACGACGTCAGCTCAAAGCCACCGGCGACGATCGAGTGGGAATGACCCGAACCCGCCACAACACTCTTCGGTTTCTGGCCGAGCCCAGTCACGTGAATTTCGGCGGAAAGGTGCACGGCGGGGCGGTCATGAAGTGGATCGACCAGGCGGGGTACACCTGCGCCGCCGGGTGGACCGGCGAGTACTGCGTCACCCTGTATGTGGGCGGCCTCCATTTCCTCCGGCCGATCCATGTCGGCGAGATCGTGGAGCTCCGCGCACTGGTCATCCACACCGGCCGCACGAGTCTCCATATCGCAATCGACATCTACGCCGGAGATCCCAAGTCGCTCGAGAAGTCGCGCCGCTGCCACTGCGTGATCGTCTTCGTGGCCCTGGATGAGCAGGGATGTCCCAAGCCGGTGCCGGCCTGGACGCCGGAAACCGAAACCGATCGCGCACTCCAACGGTATGCCCTCAGGCTCGTCGAGCTCGGAAAGCTCATGGACAGCGAGATGGAAGCGCATCTCGCGCTCCTCGAGCAGTCGGGCGCCTGACCGCCGGCCTCACTTTCGGCTCTTCAAGACCCGAAGCTCCCTGCGGCGGACATCGGCTGCTTTGCCGGGGCCTGACACACGCACCTCCAGCAGGTACCGGCCGGGCCTGAGACGGCGCAGTTGCAGCGTACGGCGCGCCCGTACGATCGAATCGGTCGCAGACTCTTCGAATCCGAGTCGCACGACCGGCTGCCGCTCCGCCACCGCGGGGTCGCCCTTGAGCCGGTAGACCGCGATCTGATGGGCGTATCCGGTGCCCGGCCGTGCACCCGACGCTTCGTAGTACAGCTCCACCTCCCGTCCCTCGGGCACCACTCCGAACGGCGCCATATAGGCAGTGTCTCGCGGCGTGGCTTGCCACATGGCGCTCGCACCCTCCACCCCGATGGCCAGGTCGCTGAGCGCGAGCCCACCTCCCGCCACCCGAACCGTGTCGCGAGGGAGCACCGCTCCGGCCTCGCCACCGATCTGCACGGCCGCTCTCCATCCCCACCGGCCGGGGGGCAAGGGCAGCTCGGCCCGGCCGATCAGATACTGGCCGGGCGCGAGGCTGCGGGGCGCGTGAACCGTGACGAGCGTGTCCACGAAGGCGAAGCCGCGCCCGGCGCGATCGAACGCGGCCAGGCGCACCCGCACGGCGTAGCTCCCTCCGGGTCGTATCGGAGGTACGCTGTCGGGCGACGCGACGGCGAAGACGAGATGGGCAATCGGCCCCGTTGCCCCATGCCCGATCGCCACGAGGTTGGCCGCGACCTGGAGCCGATGGGTGAATTGCAGCTCGTAGCTGTCGGTGCTGGTGCCGAATTCGATGCTGGCGTGGCCGATCCCCCGCTCCCGCGCGCGGGAGCGGGCCGCGCCGGAGGGCCCCCAGTTGAGCATTCGGCCGTAGACAGGTGAGAGCGACTGGCGGGACAGGAGGAGTTGGTCCGCCGGCGCGGCCGACGCGCCGCGCAGGTCGAGCACGCTCTCGACGAGCCGGTAGTCGTAGAGATCGCCCCCGCCATTCTCGTCCCAACCCGACGAAAAATGAAAGAGCAGATCTCCATCCGAGCGCGAGTAGCGCCACGACTCGCTCGGCATGAGCCCGAACACGAAGGGCCTGAGCCGGTCTGCTGGCTCCCCGTGGCGCACGTAGATCACACCTCGATCGTCCAGCTCCTCGCTGCCGGAGCGGTAGGCGTCGAACGACCCGTAGAATCGGCGGCTGATCGTGAGGGCGAAGTGCCGGCGCGCATATAGCAGGCGACGATAGTGCTCACGGATCCGCTCCCCGTCCGTCCGAAGCTCCTCCCGATCCCGGCGTGACCAGAATCGAGCCAGGAAGTCGGCCCGCGCCGCCCCGCGCGAGCGGTCGAACTCCGCGAGCTCCGAGTCCGACGCGATCGGGACGAGATCGGCCCGATAGGCCTGCACGGAGGCCGTGTCGTCCGCAGCGGCCCCCTCGAAGTAGGGCGGCTCACCGTCCAGCCGTCCCATCGCCAGGCGCGTGCGCGCGACCTCGAGGAGCTCGATCGGGCGCGGGCCGCCGGCGCCAAGAGCCGCCTCGAACGCAGCGAGAGCGGAGTCGGGCTCGTCGGCCGCGCGCTCCATTCGACCCCACGCCAGCAAGACGGAGACTGAACGCTGGACTGCCCCGGCGCGCCGCAGCGCATCGCGGGCGTCGGCGTACATCGCGGTATCGTGCAACGAGAGTGTGAGCTCGCTCAGGGCCACGGCCGCGGGTGCAAAGGTCGGATCTGCCAGGATCGCGCGCCGGTAGCACTCGCTCGCGCGCTCGAGGGTCTTCACGCCCACGCGATTCCCCAGAGCGAGCCTGTCGGCCTGCTCCCACCTGGCCCGGTGCACTTCGGCCAGGCCCAGTGCATGCCAGGCGTACGGCCATGCGGGCTCGAGGCTCGCCGCCCGTCGCAGATCCTTTACCGCGTCGCTGAAATCGGGGTCCGCGCCGAGCTCGCCAAGGCGCGTGGCGGCGAGCCCGGCCCTGAGGATCAGCAGCGGTTTACGGCCGGATTTGGCGGCGTTCCGCAGCGAATGGAAAGTGGTACGGAGGGCGGACGTGTCCGGGATGGAAAGGGCGCCGAGCGAATCGCTGAAGCGGTCAAGTGCCGCGCGATCGGCGGAGCTCTGACCGGCAGCGGCTACAAAGGGCGCCGCGATCAGGAGACCGGCGAGGCCGGTCCGGATCACCGGCTACACTCCCTTCTCCCGCAACAGGTCGAAGAATGCCTCGGGCGACGAAAGCGACGCCAGGCGCTCGGGAACGTCAGCCTCTTTGGCGAATTGTGCGATCTTGCCGAGCACGGGAAGGTACTGGTTCGAGACTTCGGTGGGAGGCGCGACGATGAGGAAGAAGTTGGACACCGGCTGCCCATCGATCGCCTGGAAGTCCACCTGCTCGCGCTTGTGGCCGAAGGCCAGCCGGAGATGGCTGACGACGAGCGAGCGGCAGTGCGGGATGGCGATACCGCGGCCGACGCCGGTGGACCCGAGCGTCTCGCGGCGCTGGAGCATGCGGAACAGCGTCTCGCTCGAACGCTCATCGAGTCGCAGCAGGCCGACGAGTTCTGCCAGAATCTCGTCCTTCGTGGTCGCCCGCAGATCGAGGGCCACCGCTTCGGGGCTGAAGAAATCGGTAAGCTGCATGGCGGCGGCAACCTACATCCGCCGGGCTGGAGTGTCAAAGCCGAAGCCGCAGGACCACTGGTGGCACGAGCTCATCGGGCCGCGCCACGTCTCCAGTCTCGCCGAATCGCTCCCACTGACTGTTGGCGACGTAATAGAGATCCCGTCCGACGAGAACTCCGAGCGTGGGCTCGGAAAACCGAGGATGCCGCCGCTCCAGCACTTCGTAACCGACCAGGCTGTCGCCCTGGGCATCGAGCGTGAGCCGCACGACGCGGTGCGGCTCCACGCCGTTCTGGATCCCGATCAGCTTGCCTGCTGCCTGATAGAGGCCATCGATGCCGAGCGCCAGGACTCCCCGTCGGCAGGGCAGCAGCGCGACCTCCCTCGAGGCCAGGTCGATCTTCAACATGCCTCGGGAATAGTCCGCGAGAAAGAGCGTCCGCTCGTCGGCGGTAAGAGCGAGGCCTTGTGCCGCCAGCAGGAGGGGCGATTCGACGAAACGCTCGAGGGAGTCGCTGCCGGCTCGCACCATCCAGACCACGGGTGCGCGACTGTCGCTCGCGTAGACATCCCCATTCCGCGCGATCGTGAGGTCGCCGAGCACGTGGGTCGCGCCGTCCGGAGGGATGACGAACTTGCCCGTCAGCCGCGCCGAAGCCAGGTCATACCGGAAGAGCCCGCTCCGCCCGGAATCGGCCGAGTCGAAGTGGATCATCTGCGGTCTCGCGGCCGCGGCTACCCAGAGGACACCTCGTGCGGAGTCGACTCGCATGCCGAGCGGCGCCCAGAGGGCATCCCGTTCAGGCGGCACGAAATCCGATGTGCGCCCGGAGCGGTCCACCCTCAGGATCTTGCGGTAACGGACGCTGCCCACGAAGAACGCCTTCGACCGGGGATCATGGGCGATCCCCTCCGTCAGCAGGTCGCGCTCCGGCAGGGTGAACGCCACCGTGCTTCTCACTACACGTCGGCCGTTGGCTTCAAGCGTCCGGCGCAGCTCGGCATAGCCCGGCACTCCAGCGAGCGTCGTCAGATCGGAGTCGGCCGCGATATCGGCGAAGTATCCGAGGGAAGCGAAGTACCGAAGCGTCTCCATTGCCCTGGTAGTGTCGCCTGTCAGCGCATACGCGGAGGCAAGCGCGTAGACGACGCCGCCGTGATCCGGCCGGAGCTCCTCGGCGCGCCTGGCGTGCTCGAGAAATGCCGCAAATTCGTGGGCTTCGTATGCCAGCACCGCCTCGCGGTACTCGGCGCGGGAGGCAAGGATGGGATCGCTCTGCGCAACCGCCCGCGAACCGCAGAGCAGGCAGCTACACGCCAGCAACAGGCATCGGAGCATCGAGATCATCCGGAATGGAGGGGACTTCCACACGACGAAATGGGCGTTCGACGGGTTCCAGCGGGGCCCGGGGGCTTTCCATTGCCGTGATCTCTACCCCCAAGTATTTTGTCCCCATGCAGTTGCCCTATCCTTCCGCGCATCACTTTCCCCTCATCCTGGCCCCTATGGCCGGGGTATCGGAGGCGCCGTTCCGCCAGATCTGCCGGGCGATGGGCGCCGACGTCGTGCTGTCCGAGTTTCTGTCCTCGGAGGCCATCCGCAGGCGCATCCGGAATACGCTCGAGGGCGCAGAGTTCGAGGACGTGGAGCGCCCAATCGGCATCCAGATCTATGGTGCCAACGCTGACGCGATGGCCGAAGCGGCCGGGCTGATCACGGAGCATTACCGTCCCGAGTTCATCGATATCAATTTCGGGTGTCCCGTCAAGAAAGTGGTGCACCGGAACGGTGGGTCGGGGTGCTTGCGCGACCTCGATCTGGTGCAGCGGATCATTCGCGCGGTGATCGGTGCGACCCACCTCCCCGTGACCGTGAAGACCCGCAGTGGATGGAGCGAGGAGGTCCGAGACCCGATCGGCATCGCCCTCCGGATGCAGGATGCCGGCGCACGCGCGTTCACCCTTCACGCTCGCACGCGGACCCAGATGTTCTCGGGGAAGGCGTCGTGGGATGAGATCGCGCGCGTGGTCGAGGCGCTCGACATTCCCGTGATCGGAAACGGTGACATCGTGACGGCGCTGGATATCGTGCGCATGCGGGACCACACCGGCTGCGCCGGGGTGATGGTGGGACGGGGTGCGTTCGGCAACCCGTGGCTCTTCCGCGAGGGCAGGGCGCTCCTCGATGCTCGTGCCGCGCCGCCGCCGCCGCCGGCCGTCGAACGCTTCGCGGTGGCGCTGGAGCACGCGCGCCTCGCGATTCGTCTTCAGGGTGACACCCGGAAGACGGTGCTCGAGTTCCGCAAGCATCTCGGCTGGTACACCAAGGGATTGCACGGGGCGAGCGATCTGCGGCAGCGCCTCTTCGCAATCGAGTCGATCGCGGAAGCGGAGTCCATCTTTCTCGACTACCTCGAGCCGGTCGCCGCGGTGGCGTGAGAGCCGCGCAGCTCGAGGGCCTGCTGGCCGACGTCGCGGCCGGGCGCCTGACGCCCGACGAGGCGTTGACCCGGCTGCGGCACTTGCCCTTCGAGGACATCGTCTTTGCCCGCATCGACCATCATCGCGCGCTCCGCCAGGGGCAGCCCGAGGTGGTTTTCTGCGAGGGGAAGACCGTCGAGCAGGTGGTGGCCATCTGCGAGCGCCTGGAAGCGGCCACCGGCTCCTTTCTCGGCACCCGCGCGTCCGAGAGCATGGCCGCGGCGCTCCAGGCGCGCTTTCCCCGGATGGTGTGGAACCCGCTCGCCCGCACGGTCCATCTGTCGCCCCCACTCACCGCGAGCGCAGTCCCTGGCGATACCGCCGCGATTCTCGTCGTCTCCGCGGGAACCAGCGACTTGCCCGTGGCGGAAGAGGCATCGGTGGTGGCGGAGGCTTTCGGGCACACGGTCGATCGCCTGCACGATGTCGGTGTCGCCGGGCTGCATCGTCTTCTCGCCGCCAGCGAGCAGCTCTCGCGGGCGCGCGTCATCATCGTGGTGGCGGGAATGGAGGGTGCCCTGCCCAGCGTCGTCGGGGGACTGGTTTCGGTGCCGGTGATCGCCGTGCCGACGAGCGTGGGATACGGCGCCTCGTTCGGCGGGCTTGCGGCGCTGCTCGCCATGCTCAACTCCTGCGCCTCGGGCATCACGGTCGTGAACATCGACAACGGATTCGGCGCCGCCGCGGCGGCGAGCAGGATCTGTCGCTCGTGACCGCTCGGACTGTCGTCGACCACGAGCGGCTGGGCTTCGCCTGGCTCGATGTGGTGGCCCCGACTTCCGAGGAGCTCTCGGAGATCGCGGTGCGGTATTCGTTGCACCCCACTTCGGTGCAGGACTGTCTCGACCCCGAGCACCTGCCCAAGTTCGAGCAGTTCGACAACTACGCCTTCGCGATCATCCGGGTGTACGACGAACGGGCAGACACCCGCTGCTCGACCATGCAGGAGCTCACCCGCAAGGTCGCGCTCTTCTACGCTCCCGCGTTTCTCATCACGATCCACCGGGTAGAGCAGCCCTGGCTCACCCGGCTCGAGGACCGCATCGCGGCCGACGCGCCAAAGGGTAGTGCCCAGGCCCGGGAGCAGTTGCAATCTCGCGTGATTGCGAAGTTGCTGAATGCCGCGGCCGACACCTACGCCGCGCCCCTCGAGACTCTCGAAAGTCGCACGGATGCCTTCGAGAATGCACTCTTTCAGGGCGGCGAGGGCGCCGGGTCCGCCCTCGCAAGTTCGCTCCGGGAGATTCATCTTCTGAAGCACCAGGTGACGCTCGTCAAGCGACTCCTGTGGCGATTCCTGGACGTCGTGCAGCGCATGACGCCGCCCTCGGGCCGTGCGGCGACGCTCTTCCGGGACGTCCAGGAGAATGTCGAGAGCTACCACTTCTATGCGGACGAGCTGCTCGACGATGCCAACTCGGTGCTGAACATCCAGCTCTCGCTCGCCACGCACCGCACCAACGAGGTGATGCGGGTGTTGACGGTGTTCAGCGTCTTCTTTCTGCCGCTCACGTTCATCGTGGGGGTGTACGGGATGAACTTCGCGTTCATGCCCGAGCTGCGCACCCGGTGGGGCTATCCCGCCGTTCTGTTGGCGATGGGGGCCGTCACCCTCGCCATCTATCTCTGGTTCCGCCGCCGGGGCTGGTTGCGGGAGTGACCGGTCTCATGCTGCTCCTCGTCCTGATCGTCGGCGCCGCCGCCGGGTGGTGGCTGGCCCGCCGGCGAGAAACGGCGCCGATGGCCGCCGGTGTCGCTCCGCATCTCTTGCCCGAGCCCGCCCTCGAGTGGCTTCGCCGCTCCCACGAGGCGCTCGGCGTGTGGGTGACCGAGCTCGACCCGCGGGAAGAGGGGCCTCGGGCGGAGCGGATCGTGGACGCGGAGCGGTTGGAGGTCGGGCAAATCGTCGCGGTGGACCGCAGGCTCGAGCGCGCACGAGACCAGGAGCAAAGCGGGGTCGAGCGGATGGAGAGCGGCGTGCTCGTCTTCCACGCCGCGGCGGGCGCGGCGGTCGGGCTGCTTCTTCCGATTCTCTCCGACGCCGCCACGCTTGCCATCGCGGAGGACGATCTCAAGCGCCTGCTCGATGGGGTCCGGCGCCGGCCCCATATCGTGGAGCTGGCGCAGGCGCAGGCAGACGAAGCCTCTCCGGAATCGGCCAGCAGCGTGGGACTCCGGCTCGCTTATCAGCTGGAGCGGGCCCTGGGCGCTCAGGTGGTGGTCGCGGCGCGCGAGCTGCCTGACACACTCGTGCGCGACCCTCGCGCGCCCGATATGGGTGTCCGGGTCATCGGGGTCTCCGGCAAGGGCGACCGGCGCCTGCTCGACACGTTGCTGCCCGAGGGCAGCCCCCTGGGGGAAGTGGCGCTCGGGAGTCGTGCCGACGGTGTCATCGAGGGAGACCCGCTCGGCGGAGTGGTGGCCGATCGGAGACATCGTCCGGTGGCGGTCGTGTTGCGGCAGATCCGGTCCGCTGGCGAGGCGGTGGGAGCCGTCGCGATCTGGCCACCGGGCGGGCGCGAGCCGACCGGTGCCGCCGAGGCGGAGCTCGCCGCCGCGCTCGAGAATGCGGGGCCGCGCCTCTACCGGGCGCGCAAGGCCGACCAGCAGCGCAGCCGGGCAACGGCCGACCGGCTCACCGGCTTGCTCAATCGCCGCGGGCTCGAGGAGATCATGGCCCGGCAGGGGGGCGCCAAGACCGGCTCGCTCGTCTACGCGGACATCGACCGGTTCAAGTCCCTCAACGATACCCTCGGCCACCCGGCGGGCGATGCGGCCCTGGTCCATTTCTCCAGGATCATCGAGGGCCAGATCAGGGCGGTGGATGCGGCGGCGCGCATCGGTGGGGAGGAGTTTGCCATCTGGCTGCCGGGGACCGAACTGGACCTGGGCACTCGGATCGCGGAACGGATCAGGATCCGGCTGAGTACCACCTCGTGGGATTGGCAGGGCCGGACGTGGCCCTTGACGGCATCGTTCGGCGTGGCCGGCTCTCCGGAAACGAGTCAGAGCCTGGCGAATCTGGCGGCCCAGGCGGACGCGGCATTGTACGTGGCGAAGAACAGCGGGCGGAATCGGGTGGAACGGGCGGGGGACAGCCGGCCGTAGTATATTTCCCCATACCCGGGGGGCGACTGGCTTCGACGGGTTTGGTGAAGGAATGGTAGCGTGCCCAGGTCCAGAGTCCTGGCAAAACCGTCTGGAATGCTTCAACTGCCAACACTGAACTGGCACTGGCCGCGTAAGCTGAGCTAGACTCGCTTGACGCGCCTTCGGCTGGTGGAGCCCGCCTGGAGCGCCGCCTGTCGAATCGCAAAACCGGGCTGGCCTGACGCGTCGCTCCGACGCTGATGGCGAGAGTACCACGGAGCTAGACCAAGGGGAGGTCGGTTCGGCACCGCCCCGCGGCCACGGCAAAGAGCCGAGCCTACGCACGTAGACGCTGTTCTGGAAGCTTACTCGGACCAGGGTTCGATTCCCTGCGCCTCCATCACCGACGGCGGGACCGCCTCAACGGCGATCCCGCCGTTGGCGCGTGTGGGCATGCCGACCTCGAAGCGGCTGTCGGCCGATGCTGGCTGGTGTGCCCGGCCGGGGCGGGGTAAGCTAGGGCGAGATTTCTTCCTGGCCGCCGGCTGGCCGAAAGGACCACCGGGGCTCAACAAACGTTGAACGTCTGTCCAAGCTTTGTCCAAGGTTATCATGTAATTAATTAGGCTAACGGCACTTAGCGCGTTGAACGTCAGGTCATTTCTCATGTCGATTACCGCCCAGTCGAGGCCCTCGTGACCCTCTCCACCACCGACATTCGCTCCCGGTTTCCCGCCTTGCAGCGGCAGCACCGCGGGTATCCCGTCGCCTACTTCGATGGACCAGGCGGCACCCAGGTCCCCGCCGGCGTCGCCGGCGCGATGACCGAGTACCTCTATCACCACAACGCGAATACCCACTGGCACTACCCCTCCAGCGAAGAGACCGACGCGATCATCGCCGAGGCACGTGCCGCGCTGGCCGATCTGCTCGGGGCCGCCCCCACGGAAGTGGCATTCGGCGCCAACATGACCACGCTCACCTTTCATCTCGGGCGCGCCCTCGGCCGTGGGTGGGGGCCGGGTGATGAGATCGTGATTACCGAGCTGGACCATCACGCCAACGTCGCGCCATGGACCGCGCTCGAGCGGGAGCGCGGCATCACCGTCCGTACCGTCCCACTCGTGATCGAGACCGGGCAGCTCGATTGGGGAGCTCTCGAGCGCGCCCTGTCGGGAAAGACGCGTCTACTCGCTATCGGCGCCGCATCCAACGCGCTTGGCACCGTGACCGACGTGACGCGCGCGGTGCGCTTGGCCCGCCAGGCCGGCGCGCTCACGTTCGTGGACGCGGTGCACTACGCGCCACACAACCTGGTCGACGTGCGGGCCATCGGGTGCGATTTTCTCGCCTGTTCGTCGTACAAGTTCTACGGTCCCCATCTCGGCATTCTGTACGGCCGCCGGGAACGGCTCCAGGCACTGGACGCCCCGAAGCTCGCACCGGCGCCGGATACGGCGCCCGAGCGGCTGGAGACGGGAACGCTCAATCACGAGGGAATCGCGGGTGCGGCGGCGGCGGTGGAATTCCTTGCGTCGCTGAGCGCCGGCGGGAGCCGGCGGGAGCGATTGGTGGCGACCTATGCCGCGCTGCACGACCGCGGCCAGGCACTGCTCGAGCGGCTATGGAGAGGGTTGGGGAACACGCCGGGTGTCACGCTCTATGGCCCGCCGCCGTCGGAGCCTCACACTCCGACGGTCGCCTTCACCGTCGATGGACGAAGCTCCGATGAAGTGGCGGCCGGCCTCTCGGGGCACGGAGTGTTCGTGTCGAGTGGGGACTTCTATGCGACGACGGTGGTCGCGCGGCTCGGTCTTTCGGCACGCGGATTGGTGCGGGCGGGGTGCGCCTGCTATACGACCGAGGAGGAAGTGGACCGCCTGGTGGATGGCGTACTGAGCCTGGTGAGGCCCGCGACGGTTACCCGGGCTTGAGCGCTGGAATCTCCGGCTTCCCTTGCCGAGAGATGGTTCACGGATCGAGTACGAGCAGGGAGAAGGTGCCGGAGAGGAGGCGCGGGCGCGGGCGGGGCTCCTCCGCGGTCGGTGCCGGTGTGTCGCCGAAGGCCGCCGTGACGGTGTAGACCCGATGGGTTCGCTCGTCGAGCGCCATCGTCCGCGCACCGCGGCGGGTCCGCACGTTGGAGACGACATGAAAGGTCGTCGGGCTGTCCTCGTGTACCACAGTGAGTGTACCGTCGCCGTTCGACGCAAACGCCAATGAGGTCGAGGGGTCGAACGCGGCGCCGTCCACCCCCTGGCCGATCGGCACCTCCGCGATCCTCCGGCCGGTGGCCGCGTCACTGATGGTCATCACTCCGCTATGGCAGCCGCTGAAGAGCAGATGATGCGCTCGATCAATCGCCAGGCCGGTCGGCTCCTCGCAGGGGGCGATCGACCACCTGCGCGTGACCTTGAGCGCGACAGGATCGATCTCCACAACCTCGCCCTTGTCCTCGATGTTGACATACAGCCTTCCCTTGTTGTCGGTGACGCCGAACTCCGGCTTCCCGCCGAGCGGGATCGAGCCGGCCACTGCGCCGGTCGCCGGGTCGATGGCGGTCGACGAGCCGGCATCGCCGTTGAACGTGAAGATCCGCTTCGAGACCGGGTCGTAGAGCACCGCATCGGCGTCGTCCGCGGCCTTGATGCGCGTGAGGACCTTCAGTGTTTTCAGGTCGAACATCGTAACGCTGCTGTCGCGGCCGGAAGTAGCGAACCCGTGCCCGCTCGGATAGGCGAGCGCGACTCCGTGCGCTCCGTCGAGGCCTGGAATCTCGCCAAGCAGACGGCCCGATCCGGGCTCCACGACCATGACACGGGTCTGACGCGCGATGAAGAGACGATGCTCCGCAGTATCCACCACCACGTAGTCCCAGCGCCCATCGCCGCCGAGTCTGATGTCTCGGGCCACGTGGTAGGCAGGGCCGGCGATTGTCTGAGCGGCAAGGGGGATGGTGACGGAAAGAGAGAGTAGGCAGCCGTTCCGCAAGGCGTGGAGGCCGGCGGTCGAAATGGCGGGCGTCTTCATGGAGTGCTTTCGGTTGGAGTGATCAGGCGGCGCCGGTGCTCGAGATCGCCGAACACCTCCAACAACACGGGTACGATCAGCAGGGTCACCGCGGTCGACACCATCAACCCTCCGATGACCGCCAGGGCCAGTGGGCGTTGCAGCTCCGCGCCGGCACCGAGCCCGAGCGCCAGCGGCACCAGCCCGGCGAGCGTGCAGACGGTGGTCATCAGAATCGGCCGGAGGCGGACGCGACCGGCATGCGCCAGCGCCTCGGCTGGAGATTCTCCATCCTCCAGAGCGCGATGCGCCGCATCCAGCAGCAGGATCCCGTTCTTGACGATGAGCCCTACCAGCAGGATCACGCCCATGAAGCTGGACACGTTGAAGGGAACCCCTGCCGCACCCAGCATGAGGAGGGCGCCGATGAGGCCGAGTGGCACAGCGAGCAGGATGGCAAGTGCGCCGCGAATGCTGCCGAACTGCATGACGAGTAGCAGGAGTACCGCGCCGATTGCGAGCGCGAGTACGCCGAGTAGTTCGCGGAAAGAGCTCTGTTGGCTGGCGTACTGGCCACCGACCTCGAGCGTGACACCCGCAGGCAGGGGAACCCTTGCCGCCGCGGCCCGTACGTCCTTCATGACGCTGCCCAGACTCCGCTGGCTGGTCCGCCCAGTCACCGCCACAAACGGACGCAGGTTCTCACGGAGGAGCTCGCTGGCGCCGCCGGTGTCACGCGTCTCACCGAGCTGGGCAAGCGGCAGCCATCCGGACGGTCCGATGATCGGCACGCGACTCACCGCGTCGGATTGATACCGGACGCTGTCGGGAAGGCGGGCTCTGATCGGCACGAGACGGTCGGGCTCCCGCGCGCTGCCCGCGCCGGCGCCGAACAGCGCGGCACGGGACTGTGCCTCCACATCGGCGACGGTGAGACCGAGACGGGTGACGCGAGCGGGGTCGAGCTCGACGCGGCGCTCCGGGTTCGCTCCCTGCACGCCGTTGAAGAGGTCGACCAGTCCGGGGATGTCCTTGATCGCGTTCCCCATCGCGATCGCGGCCCGCTCGGCGGCGGGCTGGTCGCGGCTGAACAGCTTGAGCTCGACCGGCTCCGACGAGCCGGCGAGATCGCCGATGACGTCCTGCATGAGTTGCACGAATTCGACTCGGACGGCCGGTGCCTGCTCCTCGGCCGCGGTACGTATTCGATCCATCACTTCGTACACCGATGGGCGCCGCCCGCGTGGCTTGAGAAAAACGGTGAAATCGCCGCGATTGGGCGACGTGGCCGCGAAACCGAGCTCGCTGCCCGTCCGGCGAGTGAACGCTTCCACCGCCGAATCGGCCAGCAGGATTCGCTCGAGCACGCGCACCTGCCGGTCGGTCTCCGAGAGGGCCGCGCCAGGAGGCGCCCAGTAATCGAGGATGAATCCACCCTCGTCCATCTCCGGCAGAAAGCCGGTGCCGATTAGCCTCGTGAGGGCGAACCCGCCGATTAACATCAGCCCGGCCGCGCTCAGGGCAGCGGCACGGTGGGCGAGCATCCAGCCGATCGCGCGGCCATACCGGTCCACGAGACTATGCAGCGCCAGGCCCCGCTTGCGCTCGCGACGGGCCACCGCCGGCCCGGAGCGCGCCCCCGACCGCGATGTCCACTGCGCGACGACTCCGGGGATGAGGGTCATGGCCAGGACGAACGAGAGCAGCACCGCCACCGCGAGCGCGATGGCGAATGACCGGAAGAAATCACCCACCACGCCGGTGAGGAGGCCGAGCGGTGCGAACACCACCACTGTCGTGAGGGTGGAACCGGCCACCGGTCCGAAGATCTCATCGGTTCCGCTCCGGATGACGTCCGATGCGGGCTGGTCGGGATGGAGCGCCAGGCGGCGCTCGATATTCTCGACGACGACCACTGCGTCGTCGATGATGATCCCGATCGCGACGGCGAGTCCTCCGAGACTCATCAAGTTGAGCGAGTCTCCCGTGAGGGCGAGGCCGAGCAGGGTGATGACCACGGTGAGCGGAAGCGAAAGCGCCGCGGCCACCGTGGTGCGCCATTCACCGAGAAAGAGAAGCAGCACGAGCACAGCCAGGGCGCTACCGATCAGCATTGCGTCGCGCACGCTTTTCATCGATTCCCGCACGAGGGCCGCCTGGTCGTACACCGACTGAAGGGCGACGCCGGCAGGCAGCAGGGTGCGAATCGAGTCCATGGTCGCCTGGACCGCCGCCTGCAGGCGGAGGGTATTTCCATTCGGCTGACGCGAGATGTTCACCAGCGCGGCGGGTCTCCCGTTTCCGGCGACGATCTGGAAGAGATCCTCCGCCCCGTAGCCTACGGTCCCCAGGTCGGCCACCCGCACCTGTCGGGCGCCGCTCTGCGTCACCACCACGCGGCCGACGGCCTCAGGCGTGTTCGTCAGGCCGGAGACAATGACGGCGTACTGCCGGTAATCGCGGTCGGTGCGCCCGGCGGCCTCCGCGAGGTTGGTGGTGGAAATGGCTTGCGCGACCTGGGACGTGCTCACGTGGTTGGCCACGAGACGGGCCGGATCGAGTTGGACGGTAATCTCGCGAACCCGCCCGCCCTCGACGGCTACCTCGCCGACGTCCGGGAGTCCGGCCAGCCGGGGCCGCATCGTAAACTCGGCAAGATCCCTGAGCACAAGGGGATCCGCCCCGGTGATCTCGTATTGCAGCATCGGAAAGACTGACGGTGTGAGGCGCTCGGCGCTGACCTCGAGCCCCTCCGGAAGGGACGGCCGTGTCGCCGCGAGGCGCGCCTGCACCTGACTGAGCGCGAATCCCATGTCCGCATTCGGACGGAAATTGAGACTGAGCTCCGCCGAGCCGCGCACCGTCAGCGTTCGAATGCGCCGGAGGCCGAGGATGCCGCTGAGCGCCTCTTCCAGCGGCCGCGTCACGGCGACTGTCATCTCTTCGGCCTCGAAGGTGCCGCCGCGCGCGAGCACCACGATCCGGGGAAAGGTCACCTCGGGATAGATGCCGGCGGGAAGCGTGAACAGCGCCCAGAGTCCGCCGAGCGTGAGAAGGGCCACGGCAAGGTACACGGCGGCCCGGTGCCTCAGGAAGAACCAAGTGACACTCACTTCGTGCGTCCCGCTGGGACCGCCGGCACCACATGCATGCCATCCTGCAGGCCGAAGGCTCCCGTCGTCACGACCCGGTCGCCAGTCCGGACATTTCCATGAACTTCGCTACGACCGCCGGCGCGAATCCCTCGCTGGACGACACGCTGGTGAGCGACCGAATCGGGTCCGACGACGAATACGACGCTGCTGTCCCCGGCGAGGACAAGCGCGGAGTCGGGTGCGATCAGGACGTCGGGTCGCACGCCGAGCCGGATGCGGGCGGTAGCCGTCGCGCCGGGATGCAGGCGACGGTCGAGGTTGGGCACGCGGATCACCGCCTCTCCCGCGTTGGTGAGCGAATCTACGCCGGGCGCAAGCGCAACGAGGCGGCCGCGCACTGCCAGCGTGTCGCCGTCCTGCATTACGTCGGCCGGCATTCGGACTCGAAGGCGCGCCAGGTCGGGAGCGGGAACCGGCACAGCGAGGTCGAGCGTGTCCGGCGCCAGGATCTGCGCCAGCGTCCGACCCGCCTCGACTCGCTCACCGCGCTGTGCCATCACTTCCTGCACTTGTCCCGCCAGTGGGCTCGTCACTCGGGTGCGCGCCACGAGGTCGTGCGCGGCGGCGGCGGAGGCGGAGGCCTGACGGGCGTTGGCGGCCGCCTCCTCGGCCTGGCGAGATGATGTGATCCCGTCGCTCAGCAACTGCTGCTGGCGCGCGGCCTCGCGCTCCGCCTGGGCGGCAATGGATGCCTTCTGCTCCGCGTCGGCCTCGAGCTCGGGCACTTGAAGCTCGGCCACCAGGCCGCCACGCCGTACCCGGTCGCCGACCTGCACGTGAATGGCCCGTACCACACCGGCCGCGGGCGCGGTGAGCAGAGCGGAACCGCCGGGTCGCGCCTCGAGTCGCCCGGTGAGCGCGAGCGACTCGACCATGGAGTCACGCGTGATCGTCCCGAGTCCGACGGGCACCCGGGCCGCGGTGTTCCCGCCCTCACTACCCGCGCTTTCTCTCCCGCAGGCCGCGATGAGGATCAGGCACAGAGTCGCGAGCGGGCGCCTCATTCGGTCCGTCCGGTCAGCGCGTACCACTCGGCGAGCGCCTCCTGGTAGGCGAGCTGGTCCTGCAGCGCCGTGAGCGAGACGTCGCGTTCTCCCCGGAGCGCGTCGAGCACCGGAAGTATGCCGGTCTCGCCTGCTTGATAGGCGCGGAGGGCGCGGGCGCGCAGCACGCCCGCGGCGGGCAGAACGGTGTCGCGCGCGAACCGCGCCCGAACAGCGGTTTCCTCCAGGTGAATGCGCGCCTCGCGCACCTGCCGCTCGACATCGAACCTGGCTTCGCGGGCAAGCGCTGTTGCCCGATCGAGCCTGGCCCGCGCCTCGGCCACGGTGCCACCGCCACGGTTCCAGATAGGGAAGGGGATGGCGAGCCCGACGACGGCGAGCGCCCCAGGCTGTGAGTCGTCGCCCCATTCAGCGCCGGACTGGACGGTCGGCACCGGCAACCGGCCGAGCGATGCGCTCCGAGTCAGAGCCGCGGCGGCGGTGGAATCGGCCACAGCCGTCTGCAGTGTGGGAAGCCTTCCCACGTCGATCGTCGTGTCGGGCAGCCGCTCGAGGCCGGCGTCCAGGGCGCCGGTGGGGTGAGGGGGTGTGCCCGTCCAAGCGATGCTCCGGGCCAGTTCGGCCTCATCCACTCGCGCCGCTTCCCTCGCAACCGAGGCGGTCTGGCGTGCGCGGGCCGCCTCCTGCGCGGCCTGCTCACGCTCGAGCACCGAGATATCGCCCGCGCGGAGTCGCGCGGCCGCGATCCGTGCGACCGAATCCGCGAGCGCCGCTTGGTCTGCGGCGAGCGTCCCGGCAATCTGTGAGGCCCGTGCGCGGTAGAAGGCGACCCGCACGTCCCGCAGCAACCCCACGACCGTCACCGCCGAATCTGCCTCGGCACGAGCGATGCCGGCGCGTGCCGCGGCCCGGTTCGGTCCGCGACGTAGCAGCCAGTCGAGCGGCTGATCCACGAGGAAGTGATTTCTCGGCTGGGACTCGCTGTGGCTGTAGGAGACGGTTGGATTGGGGATGGCCCCGGCAGATCGAAGTCCCGCGCGCGCCTCCGCCACGCCAGCCGCCGCCGCGGCGACTGCGCCACGCTGAGTCCGGGCGCGTTCGAGTGCGTGCTCGAGGGACAGGGAGTCACCTGGAGCCTGCGCGATGAACATGAGGCACAGGAGAATCATGGGCGCGCTAGAACGACGCTCGCCACCCAATTGCCATGCCACCCGGCGCCGCAAGGATCGACGGCGGTCGAAGTCCGAAGATGCGCCAGCGGCCGGACGCGAGGGGCCTGTGGGAGGCGCGACAAATCCGGGAGGGGTCGGCTTCGGGCGTAGAAGTTCCGCGGTTCGTGGAGACCAGGGTTCTCATCGAGACTGCTTGAAATACGGTCCCGAAGAATGCGCACCGATCGTTACGGAGGCATGACAGTCCTCCACCGCGTCAGTCGCCACGGACGCGAGCGCCGACTTCCTGTCATGTATCCGTCATCTGTGGTCGAGATCTTGATGGCCTACTCGGGAAGGCGCACCGCTGCGAGCCTCGAGCTCGAGCCCGAGGGTGGACGGCTCATCTACTCCATGGATCTCACGATCGCCGGCCGTACCGGAGTCGAAGAAGTTCACGTCGACGCCCTGACGGGGGACTACCTTGCTGTGAAGCACGAGACCCCCGATCGGGAGCGGCGAGAGCGTAGGGCGCGGAATCCGTGAAACCGGTCAAGGTGGCTCTGGCCGGGTGCGCGCTCGCCGGTGCGCTCGCTCTGTCCATCATCCAGGGCCGACATCAGCGAGTCGGACAGGACTTCCACGTGTTCTGGCAGGCAGGGCGCAACTTTGCGACTGGTCACGCTCTGTACCACGACTCGCTGCCTGGCGCGCGAGTGCTCAAGTATCCACCATTCGCGGCTCTCGTGTTTCAGCCTCTCGCCCTGTTTCCGCTGCAGGTGGCGGGGGCACTGTTCTCGCTGCTGAATCTCGCGCTGTGGGTAGTCGCGGTGCTGCTGACGCGGGACATCGTCGAGCATGCGTTCCCCGATCGCCAGCCGGGTCGGCTTCCGCTGCTGCTCGCCGTCGTCCTCACCACCCAGTTCTTCCTCGACAACTTCCACCACGCGCAGATGAACGAAGTGGTATTGGCGCTGATCCTTTTCGGGATTCATTCCTATCTGAGAGGCCGGGACCGATGGGCGGCGGGCTCCATCGTCGTCGCCACTGCCATCAAGCTTACGCCCATCGTTTTCGTCGCCTGGCTCCTCATGCGTGGCCGACGCCGCGCCGCGCTGGCGGTACCGGCGCTCATGATCGCCTGCGTGCTGCTCCCGTTGTTGCTGCGCGGGCCAACAAGGGGCGTAGCCGAGCTCGTCGAGTACTACCATGTCTTTCTCGAGGGGCACCAGCACGGAGCGATCGACACGTATACCGCCGGGCAGAACATCGCGGCGCTGGTGAGTCGCATGACCCAGCCGGGCGTCTATCAGTACGTCCATGCGCCCGAGCATGTCGCGCAGGGTGTGTACTACACGCTCTGGGTGGTCGTGCTTCTGGTGTTTCTGGCCAAGCTCGTACTCCTCCGCCGCCGGCGCGCACCTCCCACGGCATTCGAGTTCAGTCTCGCATTGCTCGCGGCATTGCTGTTGTCACCGATCACGTTTACTACGCACCTCGTCGGCCTGCTGTTCGTGTTCGCCACGTTTCTGTCGGTCCGCCGGGCCGCACTGGGTGCCGTGGGTCGGGGGGTGCTGGCTGTACTGATCCTCATGATGGCAGTCGTGGGTCTGAGCGGTCGTGATCTGGTGGGAAACATCGCGCACGAGTGGATCGCCGGATACAGCGTGCCTGCCTGGACGATGCTGGCGTTGTTCGGTGCCGCCGTCGTTCTCGCCGGACACGAGGCCGAGCCGGGCGACCGCGCGTGGTGAGGTCGCGGTGGCCTTGGCGCTGTTGTCATCCGGCTGTCATCTCGCGCTGGCAAGGTGTGCCGATGTCGGTAGGTTTCGGCGTGCCGTCGCACCTGGGAGGGAATCCATGCGTGTCCTGATCGTCGAGGACGAGCCCGAGGTGGCTGACATCATCCGGCGGGCCGTACGCGGCGCCTGGTGGTCGCCCACGGTGATGGAAACGGGGAAGGACGCGCTCGCCGCGCTCGTGGGCGAGGGCTACGACCTGCTGGTTCTCGATGTGGGTCTCCCCGACCTCGACGGCTTCGAAGTGTGCCGGAGAGCCCGTGCTCGCGGAAGCCGCACGCCCGTGCTGCTCCTGACCGCCCGGAACGCCTTGCGCGACCGGGTGAGCGGTCTCGATGCCGGCGCCGACGATTATCTTCCCAAGCCGTTTGATGTCGAGGAGCTGTTGGCGCGCTTGCGGGCACTCGCACGGCGGCCGGCCACGCCCCTGGATGTGACCCTCAGGTTAGCGGATCTCGAGCTGGACGTCGCCACCCGGACCGTCCGCCGCGGCGGTCGCGAGCTTCGCCTCACCGCCCGGGAGTACGCCCTCGTCGAGTACTTGCTCCGCAATGCCCGGCGCGTGGTCAGTCGCTCGCAGGTCTTGGAGCACGTCTGGGATGACAACTTCGACCCGATCGGGAATGCCGTGGACGTTCTGGTCTCCCGGGTTCGCCGCAAAGTGGACGGCGGCCAGGGGCCGGCGCTCGTGCACACGGTCCGAAACGTCGGGTATGTCCTGACCGACCGGAACGCGCCCGATGCCGCTTAGCCGTTTACGGCTCCGACTCTCCGCCGCGTTCGCTCTTGCCTTTGCCGTCGGCCTCGTGGTGCTGAACTTCTCCCTGTTCCTGCTCATCCGCCGTGATGCCGACCACCAGCTGACGCACCATCTGCAGCAGTCCGCCAACGGGTTCGCCGATGCACTCGACCGCGAGTCCAGCGAGATGCCGAAGGCGGGACTGGCCTGGGCCGCGCGCGAGACGTTTCGCGAGTGGCCGGCCACGTCCACGGCATTCGTCGTATACGACAGCGCCGGCAGTGTCGTCGCGCGCTATGGAAACCGCACAAGCCTCGCGGCCGTACCGGCCTCGCGGCGGCCACAGGACCCTCTGGTGATGGATCGATCGACCGGGCGGGAAGACGACGTCCGAATCGTGGCCGCCCAGGCGAGAGCGGGCGGAACTGTGCCCTTCCGCGTTGTCGCGATCGGAGCCCGCCAGCCCACGGAGGAGCACGTCGAGTCCCTCGGGTGGTGGATGCTGGCGAGCGCGCCCCTCGTCGTGCTCCTGAGCCTGGCCGGCGGCTATGCCCTCGCTCGTCAGGCCCTTCGCCCGATCGCCATTCTCGAACACGCGGTTGCCTCGCTGGACCCCACAACACTTGCACACCGGCTGCCCGTGGGCGAGCCCCCGGACGAGCTCGACAACCTCGTGCTCCGCTTCAATGACCTGCTCGGGCGTCTTGAACAGGCGCAATTGCGCAACCAACGCTTCGTGCAGCGCGCCGCGCATCAGCTCAAAACGCCACTCACCGTCGTGCTCGGCGAGGCCGACCTCAGCGTGAACAGCCCCGAGGATGAGGCTACACGAAGCCAAGGTATGCGCCGGGTGCAGATGGCGGCGCACCAGATGCGCCGGCGCGTCGACGAGCTGTTGCTGTTAGCCGAAGCCCAGACGGGCGAGCGGATCCCGTTGGAGGATCTGGTGGAGCTCGACGGACTGGCGCTGGAGTGCACCGACTTGATGCGAGGCCGGGCGGCGCAGACTTCCCGCTGCCTGGCGTTGGGTGAAATTGCGGCGGTGACGGTGCCGGGCTCGGATCGTTTGCTGCGTGAGGCACTGCTCGAGCTGCTCGAGAATGCCTGCCGCCACGGACTGCCTCCGGACATCTGCGTCTCGGTCTCGGTCAAAGACTCCGCCGCACGGGTCGACGTTGCCAGTCGTGGGTCACCCTTGCGGTCTTCAGTGGTGGACACCGAAGCCGGTGATGATGGTGCGCATCTCGGTCTGAGTATCGTGCGGTGGATCGCGGAGCAGCACGGCGGACGGCTCTGGTACGAACATCGCAACGGGATAAATGTCTTCGGCTTCAGCGTCGCCATGGAACATGGTGGACCGACACTGTTACCGACGTAGCGCGTCGCGCGCCTCGACCGCCAAGGCGAGCGCCTGATCCGGGTTCGATGCAAGGCAATTCAAGTGGCCCATCTTCCGACCCGGTCGAGGCTCCGACTTCCCGTAGAGATGGAGCCGGACGCCGGGGCGGCGAAATACTTCGCCCCAACGCGGCGGTCCGTCGCGCCAGAGGTCGCCGAGGAGGTTGATCATCGTCACCGGTGACAGCAACTCCGGCTCATGGAGCGGCAGACCGCAGAGGGAGCGCACCTGCTGCTCGAACTGGTCGACCGAGCAGGCGTCGAGCGTGTAGTGACCGCTGTTATGCGGGCGAGGGGCAATCTCATTCACGTACAGCTTCCCGCCATTCGCGACGAAGAGCTCCACGCCGAGCACCCCGACGTAATCGAGGGATGTGGCGACCGCCGTCGCGAGCGCCCGGGCTTCGAGCGCGAGGGGCGCCGCGACGCGGGCGGGAACGACCGTCGTCTCGAGCACACCGTCCCGGTGGCGGTTCTCTCCCACCGGAAACGCCACCACCCGGCCATCGGCACCTCTCGCGAGCACGACTGAAAGCTCGCGCTCGAGTGTGAGCCGCTGCTCCAGGACGCAGGCCACCCCCCCGAGCTCGCGCAGCGCCGGCTCGGCGTCGGACGGGGAGAGGATGGTCGCCTGGCCTTTCCCATCGTACCCGAAGCGGCTGGTCTTGAGCAGAGCGGGGAGCGGGACGGTCTCCAGTGCCGCCGGGACCTCGGCGGCGCTCCCGACGGCGCTGAATGCCGCGGTCGTGAAGCCGGCGTGTCGAAGGAAGGTCTTCTCAGCGATGCGGTCCTGCGCGATCGCCACGGCCCGGGCACTCGGCCGGACGATTGTCGAGCGCGACAGGCGCTCGAGCGCGGCCGCCGGGACGTTCTCGAATTCCGTCGTGATGGCGTCGCACTCGGCGGCCAGCCCGTCGAGTCCGGCCTCGTCGTCGTAGGGAACCCGCCGGTGGCGGTCGGCGACCTGACCCGCCGGGCTCTCGGGATCCGGATCGAGCACCACCACGCGGTATCCCATCGTTCGGGCACGCAGCGTGAACATCCGGCCGAGCTGGCCTCCACCGATCACGCCGAGGGTGGCGCCGGGCAGGATCATCCGGGAGCGGGAAGCTTGAGCTCGCTGACGCGGGCCGTCTGGGCCCGCCTGAACTCCGTGAGACGGCCGGCGAGAGCCGGATCGGACAGCGCGAGGATCGCCACGGCGTAGAGCCCGGCGTTCTGGGCGCCCGCGGCGCCGATGGCGAACGTCGCCACCGGCACACCGGCCGGCATCTGCACGATCGACAGGAGCGAATCGAGACCCTGAAGATGACGCGTGGGCACCGGCACGCCGAGCACGGGAAGGGTGGACTTGGCCGCGAGCATGCCAGGGAGATGGGCGGCGCCGCCGGCCCCGGCGATGAGACAGCGCAGCCCGCGGCCCGCCGCCTCTTCGGCGTAGCGGAACAGCAGGTCGGGCGTGCGGTGCGCCGAGACGACACGGCTCTCGTGCACCACGTCGAACTCGGCCAGGCGCCGAGCCGCGTGCTGCATCACTTCCCAGTCGGAGTCGCTTCCCATCAGGATGCCGACGAGCGGTTGGGTCATAAGAGTCGCGAGTCTAGGGTCTAGGGTCTGGGGTCTGGGGTCTGGGGTCTGGGGTCTGAGGTCTGAGGTCTGAGGTCGTAAGTCCTTCGACCTTCGACTCTCAAACCGTCGCTCGCGTCCGATCCATCGTGCCTCGGGTGGCGAGCGCGGCCTGGGCGGCCGCGAGGCGGGCGATGGGGACCCGGAACGGTGAGCAGGAGACGTAGTTGAGGCCGAGCCGGTCGCAGAACGCCACCGCCGCCGGCTCGCCGCCATGCTCGCCGCAGATGCCGAGCTTGAGATCGGGCCGGGTTCGGCGGCCGAGCTCGCAGGCCATCTGAATCAGCTTGCCGACGCCGGCCTGGTCGAGTACCTGAAACGGATCGTCCTCGATGACGCCGTGCTCGAGATAGTAGGGCAGGAAATGCCCCGCGTCGTCACGGGAGAGTCCCCACGTCGTCTGGGTGAGGTCGTTGGTCCCGAAGGAGAAGAATTGGGCCTCGCGGGCCAGCTCGTCCGCGGTCAGCGCGGCTCGTGGCAGCTCGATCATGGTGCCCAGCAGGAAGGGCACCGTGATCTGACGCTCGCGGAACACTTCCTCGGCGACCTGCCGGACGATGAGCGCCTGCTTACGGAACTCGACCACGCTGGCGGTGAGGGGAATCATCACCTCGGGCATTACCCGACCCTTCCGCGCGGCCACGGTGCACGCGGCCTCGAAGATTGCCCGCACCTGCATCGCAGTAATCTCGGGATAGATGATGCCGAGACGGCAGCCGCGGAGGCCGAGCATCGGATTCACCTCCTGCAGCCGGTCGATCACCGCCTGTAGCGCCTCGGTCTTCATGCCGAGCTCGACGGCGAGCGCGGCGATTTCCGACGACTCCTTCGGGAGAAACTCGTGCAATGGAGGATCGAGCAGGCGGATGGTGACGGGAAAACCTTCCATTGCCCGGAAGATCGCCTCGAAGTCCGACCGCTGCATGGGGAGCAGCCGGGCCAGCGCCTGTTCCCGGCCGGGCGCGTCCTGCGCGACGATCATCTCCCGCATGGCCGACAGCCGGTCGCCGTCGAAGAACATGTGCTCGGTGCGGCAGAGGCCGATACCCTCCGCGCCGAAGTCACGACCACGGTGCGCGTCGGCCGGCGTGTCGGCGTTGACGCGGACACGGAGCTGCCGGATCCGATCGGCCCACTGCATCAGGCGCAGGAAGTCGCCGCTGAGCCCTGGGATGACGAGACTGGTTTGTCCCGCGAATACCTTGCCGGTGCTCCCATCCACCGTGATCCAGTCGCCTTCGGAGATCTGTCGGCCGTTCACGGAGACGTGCCCGGCGCGCTCGTCCACCTGAAGTGCCTGGGCTCCCACGACACACGGTTTGCCCATGCCTCTCGCCACCACGGCTGCGTGCGAGGTCATGCCACCGCGCGCGGTGAGCACCGCCTTGGCCATGACCATCCCGTGAAAGTCCTCGGGGGAAGTCTCGCGACGTACCAGGATCACGGGCTGGCCCGCTCGGCCGAGTCGTTCGGCCTGGTCGGCATCGAAGACCGCGGTTCCGCAGGCCGCTCCGGGCGACGCGGGCAGGCCGGTGGTCAGGAGGTCGAGGTGGCTCTGCGCGTCGATCGTCGGGTGGAGGAGCTGATTGAGATCGTTGGGCGGGATGCGGGCGACCGCCTCTTCTTCCGAGATGAGCTCCTCGTCCACCATTTCACACGCCACTCGCACCGCGGCCTGGCCGGATCGCTGACCCCGGCGGGTCTGGAGCATGTAGAGGCGGCCGCGCTCGATCGTGAACTCCATGTCCTGGAGATCGCGAAAGTGGCGTTCGAGCGTGCGCGCGACCCGCTCCAGTTCCTGAAACGAGGCCGGTAGCCGCTCCTTGAGCGTGGTGATCGGTAGTGGGGTGCGCGCCCCCGACACGACGTCTTCCCCCTGGGCGTTGAGGAGATACTCGCCGTAGATCGTCCGCTCGCCGGTCGAGGGATCGCGGCTGAAAGCGACGCCCGTGCCGGAGTCCTCGCCCAGGTTGCCGAAGACCATCGCCACGACGTTCACCGCGGTGCCCATGGAATCGGGAATGTCGTGGAGCTTGCGGTAGTCGATCGCCCGGCGGGTATTCCAGCTCTCGAAGACCGCCGCAATCGCGCCCCACAACTGGTCGAGCGGCTGGACGGGGAAGTCGCGCTCACCCTCGCTCTTCACCAATTCCTTGAAGCGCCGCACGATGGCCTGCATCTCCGTCACGGGGAGGTCGATGTCGCGCTCGACCCCGCAGCCATGGCGGTGCTCGTCGAGAATCTGCTCGAAGGGCTTCTTGGGGAGATCGAATACCACCACGCCGTACATCTGGACGAAACGGCGGTAGGAGTCCCACGCGAATTGCGGGTTGCCGCTCTGCCGGGTCAGCCCTTCGACGGTGACGTCGTTAAGGCCGAGGTTGAGGATCGTCTCCATCATGCCCGGCATCGAGACCGCGGCGCCCGAGCGCACGGAGACGAGGAGCGGGTCGTCGCCGTCGCCGAAGTGTTTCCCTGTGGCCGCCTCGATCCGGTGCAGGGCGTTCTCGACCTGAAGCTGAAGGCGCTTGGGAAACTGGCCGCTCTCGAGGTAGTTCTGGCAGATGTTGCTGGCGATGGTGAATCCGGGCGGCACCGGAATCCCGATCGTCGTCATCTCCGCCAGCCCCGCGCCCTTGCCCCCCAGAACATCCTTCATCGCCGCGGTGCCGTCGGCGCGTCCACCGCCGAACGAGTAGACCAGCGGCTGCGCGGATGGGGCGGTCATACCGAAGTCGCAACCAGGGGCGACGCGTGCCGTAGTTGCACCAGATCTCCGGGGAGCGGAGTAGGGTAGTTGCCCGAGAAGCAGGCGTGACAGTAGCCGTTGACGTTTCCCGCCGCGCGCAGCATGCCGTCGAGCGAGAGATAGCCGAGGGAGTCCACGCCGAGAAACTCCCGGATCTCCTCGATCGAGTGGGTGGCGGCGATCAGCTCTTCGCGGGTCGGCGTGTCGATGCCGTAGAGGCACGGTCCCGTGATCGGCGGCGAGCCGAGCCGGATGTGCACTTCGCGCGCACCCGCCCCCCGGATCATCTGCACCAGACTCTTGCTCGTGTTGCCCCGCACGAGGCTGTCGTCGACCACGACGACCGACTTTCCTTCGATGACGTCGCGCACCGGATTGAACTTGATCTTGACCTTGGCGACGCGATGGTTCTGAGTCGGATTGATGAAGGTGCGGCCGACGTAGTGATTGCGGATGAGGCCATACTCGAGCTTGACTCCCGACGCCTCCGAAAACCCGAGCGCCATCGCGTTGGAGCTGTCCGGTACGCTGAACACCACCTCGCCGCGAGGCGCGGGCTGTTCGCGGGCGAGCTGACGTCCGAGCTCCCGGCGGACGCGGTCCACCGATTCGCCGAAGACCGTGCTGTCGGGCCGGGCGAAGTACACCAGCTCGAAGACGCACCGGGTCACCGGCCGGGGGCTGAGGCGCGGCAGCTCGGTGACCTTCCCTTCCTCGATCCGGATGAACTCTCCGGGCTGCAGCTCGCACGCGGGTGTGGCGCCGAGCAGGTCGAGCGCGCAGCTCTCGGAGGCGACCACCATCCCGTTTCCGAGACGGCCCAGCACCAGCGGACGGAAGCCACGGCTGTCGATGACCGCGTAGAGCGTCCGGCCCACCGAAATGACCAGACTGTAGGCGCCGTCCACCTGCTCGAGGGCGTCACGAATCTGGCCCTCGACCGTATCGGCGTCGGACCGGGCGATGAGGTGGACCAGGACTTCGGTATCCGAGGAGCTGGTGAAGATGGCGCCGCGCTCCACCAGCTCGCGCTTGAGCTCGGCGGCATTGACGAGATTGCCGTTGTGCGCGATGGCGAGAGGTCCGCAACGAGTATTGGCGCTGCAGGGCTGCGCATTGGCCAGCACCGTGCTGCCGGTCGTGCTGTAGCGGGTATGGCCCACGGCCACGTCGCCCGGCAGCAGCGACAGCGCCGATTCGTCGAAATTCTCGCTTACGAGGCCCATGCCCCGACGGCTCCGGGCCAACCCCTCGCGGTCCACCGCGACGATGCCGGCGCTCTCCTGCCCGCGGTGCTGAAGGGCATAGAGACCGAGGTACGCGAGCCGTGCCGCGTCCGGAATGCCCGAAACGCCGATGATGCCGCACATCGTTACGCTCCCGCCGACCGATCCACGTCGGGATGCCGCATCCGACGGGGAATCGCCTCGAAATAGATTCTACGCAATGCCGGAATGCTCCATGTGAGCGTCTGGCCCGCCACGGCGATCCGGAGGTCGCCCGACGCCCGCTCGACCCGGCCCGCCAGGAACATCGGCACGCCGTGCTGCCGGCACAGCGCTTCGAGTTGCGTCGTCTTGGCCGGGTCGCAGGAGACCACGGCGCGGGCCCCGTCTTCACCATAGAGGACAGCGTCCGCCGCGACGTTAGGGGCGTACGAACCGAGATCGCAGTCGATGCCGAGGCCCTCGCCCGCGTACGCGCCACCGATCGCCGCCTCGGCGAGGGCCACGAGCAGGCCGCCTTCGGAGCAGTCGTGGGCGGACCGGAGGAGACCCTCCGCGGCCGTCGCCACAAGCAAACGCTGGAGCCGCAGCTCGGCGTCGAGATCCACCGTGGCCGGCTGCCCGCCGACGAAATCGAAGATCTCGGCCCAGTAGGCCGATGCGCCGAGGGAACCGCGAGTCGCACCCAGAATGGCGATCCGGTTGCCTGGCGCCGCGAAATGACTGGGCACGCGATCGGCGGCCCGATCGAGCAGGCCGACCATGCCGACGGTGGGCGTGGGGTCGATCGCTCCGGAGGGGCTCTCGTTGTAGAAGGAGACGTTCCCACCGGTCACTGGCGTGTCGAATGCCCGGCAGGCGTCGGCGATCCCCCGGCACGCTTCCTTGAATTGATGAAAGACCTCGGGCTTCTCCGGGTTGCCGAAGTTGAGGCAATCGGTGATCCCCAGTGGCCGCGCCCCGGTGCAGGCGACGTTGCGCGCGGCCTCGGCGACCGTCGCCTTACCACCCTCATATGGATCGAGGGCCACGAGGCGGCTGTTGCAGTCTACGGTGACGGCGAGGCCAAACTGGGTTCCCGGCACCCCGAAGACGCCGGCATCGCCGCCGGGACCGAGTACGGTGGAGGCCTGAACGGTGGAGTCGAACTGCTCGAACATCCACCGCTTGCTCGCGATGTTCGGGCTGTCCAGCAGTCGCTCGAGAGCGCTCCGCAGGTCGGCTGAGGCGGGCCGGCCTGGATGCGCGGCGCGCCGGGCCCGTGCTTCCTCCGGCTCGCGCGCCTCGGGCTCATAGATGGGACAATCGTCGATCAGGCGCTGCCCGGGAATGGCGGCGACCACCAGTCCGTCGTGGCGCACGCGGAAAATGCCGTCGTCGGTGACTCGTCCGATCGGTATGGCGCCAAGCTCCCACCGGGCACACACGGCCTGAATGTCCGCTACCCGCGCCGGCTCCGCGACCACGAGCATCCGCTCCTGGGATTCCGAGAGCAGGATTTCGTACGGTGTCATGCCGGGCTCCCGAGTCGGCACCAGTGCCGTATCGATTTCCACGCCGACACCGCCGCGGGCCGCCATCTCGGCGCTCGAGCTGGTCAGCCCGGCGGCGCCCATGTCCTGAATGGCGACGATCAGCCTCGCCGTGATGAGCTCCAGGCTGGCCTCGAGCAGGAGCTTTTCGGTGAACGGGTCACCGACCTGCACCTGAGGGCGACGGGCCTCGCTCTTTTCGGACAGCTCCTCCGAGGCGAAGCTGGCACCGTGGATGCCGTCGCGCCCCGTACGCGCGCCGACGCAGAGCAGCACGTTGCCGACGCCGCTGGCCGCGGCGCGGATCAGGTCGGATTCCCTGAGCAAACCGACGCACATCGCGTTGACCAGGGGGTTGCCCGTGTAGCCCTCCGCGAAGCCCACCTCGCCGCCGAGGGTGGGGATGCCGACGCAATTGCCGTAGTCGCCGACGCCGCGCACCACGCCGGCCAGCAGATAGCGGTTCCTCGGCACGTCCAGCGGACCGAAGCGGAGGCTGTTGAGCACGGCAACGGGACGCGCTCCCATCGTGAACACGTCGCGGAGAATTCCCCCGACACCGGTCGCCGCTCCCTGATACGGCTCGACCGCCGACGGGTGATTGTGGGACTCGATCTTGAAGGCGACCGCCCATCCCTCGGGCAGCCGCAACACGCCGGCGTTTTCGCCCGGTCCCTGGACCACCTGCGCCCCGGTTGTCGGAAAGGTCTTGAGCACGGGCCTGGAATGCTTGTAGCTGCAATGCTCCGACCAGAGCGCAGAGAACACGCCGAGCTCCGTCAGCGTGGGCGTGCGGCCGAGCAGCTCGAGGATGCGGCCGTACTCCAGCTCGTTGAGATTGTGCTCTCGTGCCACGGCGGGCGTGACGGGCCGCTCGCCGGCCAGCGAGACGGCCTCGGCGGCCCGCTCGACGGCGAAGCCGGTCACGACCGCCTCCGGGATCCGCCCCGGAAGCTCGAAAAGGCGTCGGCCAGCACCCGGGTGAAGAGAGCGGGACGCTCTTCATGCGCCACCACGTCGATTTCTCCGGCGTCGAGCCACATGCCGCCGCAATGGGGGCAGCTCTCGATCTGAACACCGTGATACTGGCCGCTCACCAGGTCGTAGCCGTCTTTGGGACACTTCATGTAGTGACTCTTCCGCTCGGATTCGAGCGCGGCGACTTCGGCAAGGTGCTGCTGACGCTTGATCAGTTCGGCGTCCTGCTTGACGAAATATTCGTCCTCGTTGCGGCTGGGCTTGTCGGTGCTCATCGGCTCTGCGCGGTAGAGGTGGGGACCTTGGGCTGCAGCGCAGCCATGGACCGGAAGAATCCGATTCCGTCGGACGAGCCGAGGAGCGGATCGTCGGCGCGCTCCGGGTGGGGCATGATGCCGACCACGGTGCCCGCGGGATTGCAGATGCCTGCAATGTGGTTGGCCGACCCGTTGGGATTGGGCTGCAGCGGCGACTTTTCCGTGGCCTCGACGTACCTGAGGACGATCCGGCCCTCGGCTTCGAGGACGCGTAACGTATCGCTCGAGGCGGCGAAGCGGCCATCACCGTGTGCGACCGGCAGGCGCAACCGGTCGCCGCGGCCGTAGGCCGAGGTGAAGGCCGTGGAGGTCCGCTCCACGATCACGTCCACCGGCTTGGAAACGAAGGAGAGACCGGCATTCCTGAGCAGAGCGCCGGGCAACAGGTGCGCCTCGCAGAGGATCTGGAATCCGTTGCAGATGCCGAGGACCGCGCCTCCCTCGGCCGCGTGCCGCTGTACGGCCTGCATGATGGGACTGAACCGGGCGATGGCACCGGAGCGCAGGTAATCACCGTAGCTGAAGCCTCCCGGGAGGATCACGACGTCGGCGCCCTGCAGATGTGTGTCCCGATGCCAGACGAGATAGCCGTTCGCTCCCACGCGCTCGACGGCCCGCACCGAGTCGGCATCGCAGTTGCTTCCCGGAAAGCGGACCACGGCCACCTTGAGCATCAGACCTCCTCCACCTCGAGCAAGTAATCCTCCGTCACCGGATTGGCGAGCAGCTTGTCGCACATCTGGCGCACCCGCGCCTCCGCATCGCCGCGGGTAGCGGCGTGCACGCTCAATTCGATGGCCCGGCCAACCCGAACGCCGGCGGCGTCGGCAAAGCCGAGGGCGGACAGCGCATGCTCGACCGCCTGGCCCTGGGGGTCCAGTAACCCACCCCGCGGCATCACCCGCACGTGCACTCGAAAACTCATCGGTCCTCCGGCGTCCGGCGCCGGTCGATCCAGTCCGCGCGACGCTCCGGAGCGGGCGGCGCGGCCGCGGCCGGTGAAGAGGGCTCCTCGCCGGCGACCGAAGGAACCACGGTCGGCTCCGGCCGCTCCATCAGGCCGAGGATCAGTGCACGCGAAACCCCGAACG
Organism: uncultured Gemmatimonadales bacterium; assembly: GCA_963722825.1. GTDB lineage: Bacteria > Gemmatimonadota > Gemmatimonadetes > Gemmatimonadales > GWC2-71-9 > CAVVWJ01. Next base: position 1,225,988 of record CAVROI010000001.1, on the reverse strand, counting down.
CCATGTAAAAGAGCCCGAAGGGAAAGAGGAAATACTCCGGGAAGAATACTCCCCCGACGAGGATGGTGAGGTGCACCACCAGCCCGAAAATGCCCTTGGCGCTCCGAACACCGATCGGCGGGAACTTGGGATACCGGACGTTGCTGACCATCAGCAGCGCCAGCAGGAGCACCAGAACCACGAGCCCCTGATGCTGGAGGTCGAGGTAGGCGATCGAAGCGCGGTACCACTCGGTCTGGCTGAAGGGGAAGTACACCGCGAGCGTCATTCCGGCAGCGGGCGAAGGCATGCCCGTGAACCACCCGGTGGCCGGCTTGCCGGCGGACAGCACGTTGAATCGCGCCAGGCGCAGCGCCACCGCCGTCACGTAGATGTAGGAGAGGATCCAGGCAAACCGGCCGGCGGCGGCGAAGTCGAGGAAGTAGATGAGCAGGGCCGGCGCGACGCCGAAGGAGATGACGTCCACGAGCGAGTCGAGCTCGGCGCCGAACCGTGAGCCGGTGTTCGAGAGCCGGGCCACTCTTCCATCCAGCATGTCGAGAATACCGGAGAAGACGATGAACCACCCGGCCCACCGGAAGTTCCCGTTGAAGGCGGAGACGATCGCCCAGAATCCGAAGAACAGGTTGCCGAGGGTGAAGGCGCTCGGCATGACCACCACCACCTGACGCATCGTGGGGCGCCTGAGCCGGTCCCGCCGGGGAATCAGTTCCATTCGGCCACCACCGTTATTCCCACCCGTGTAGTGTCGTCGGGCCGTACCAGCACCCGAGTCCCCAGCGGGAGAAAGAGGTCCACCCGTGAACCGAAACGGATCATGCCCATGCGTTCACCCTGCTGGACCGTCGCCCCGACGCCGTGGTCGGTGACGATTCGGCGGGCCACCAGTCCCGCGATCTGCCGGATCAGCATCTTGCCGGCGTGGGTCGTGAGGCCGACGGAGGATTGCTCGTTGCTCAAGCTCGCCTTTTCGGCGCCGGCGTGGCCGAACTTACCCGCGTTGTAGTGCCGGTAGGTGACCGTGCCGTCGGCCGGGTACCGGTTGACGTGGCAATCGAAGACGTTCATGAAGATCGACAGGCGGACGGCACGCTCGCAGAAGAATGCCGGCTCGTCGATCTCCACTACGCTCACGACCCGCCCGTCGGCCGGTGCGACGATCAGGCCGGGCCCCCGGGTCCACTGCCGCTCCGGATCGCGGAAGAAGGCCACGACCCAGCCGGACAGCAGAGTCGCCGCCGCGGCGGCGATCCACCATCCGACCCGACCCGTTACCGCCCCGGCCAAGATCAGAGCCGCGGCGATGACCCAGGCTCCCACGATGAACCGCCGGCCCTCCGGAGCGGTTCGGATCACGATTTCACCGGGAGCTCGCGCCCCGTGATCCGGCGATAGGCCTCGAGGTAGCGGAGGCTCGTGGCTTCGATTACCTCGGGCGGGAGCGAGGGCGGCGGCGCCTCTCCGTTCCAGCGGCCGCCCGCTCGGAGCGTCGCGAGGTAGTCGCGGAGTGGCTGCTTGTCGAAGCTCGGCTGGCTCCCCCCAGGCTCGTACCTGTCGGCCGGCCAGAATCGGGAGGAGTCCGGGGTGAGGACCTCGTCGATGAGGCGCAAGGCGCCCTCGCCATCCGTGCCGAACTCGAACTTGGTATCGGCAATGATGATTCCGCGGCCGGCGGCGTGGTCACGTCCCGCGCGGTAGATCGCGAAGCTGGCGTCCCGGAGCCGGGTGGCGAGCGCATGTCCGAGCGCGGCGGCGACGTCATCGAACGTCACGTTCTCATCGTGGCCCGCTTCGGCCTTCGTCGCAGGCGAGAAGAGCGGGGAATCGAGGCGAGCGCTTTCACGCAGGCCCTCGGGCAGCGGCTCGCCGGCGAGGGTGCCGGTGTTTCGGTACTCCGCCCAGGCCGAGCCGGAGAGATACCCCCGCACGACGCACTCGAACGGAAGCGGCTCGGCCCGCCGGACCAGCATCGCCCGCCCCGCCATCGCATCGCCGTGCGTGCGTAGCGACGGAATCCGCCTGATGATTGCCGCGGTATCCGCCGTGACGTAGTGCGAAGGGAACACACCGGCCAGCCTCTCGAACCAGAAGGCACTGATCTGGGTGAGCACCGCACCCTTGTGCGGGATCGGCTCGCGCATGACGATGTCGAAGGCGCTGACCCGGTCGCTCGCCACCAGGAGCAGGTGGTCGGCATCCACCTCGTAGACCTCGCGCACCTTGCCCCGCCGCCGCAGCGGCAGCGGCAGCCGACTCTCGGCCAGCGCCGTCATACCCGCACCTCGGTGGTTCCCGCGTCGGCCGCGAGTGGGCGCGTCCGCTCGAGGAGGGGATGCAGATACTCCTCGATGAACTCCCCGACCTGCGGCGCGGCGCGGCCGGTGTATGCCGCGGGATCGAGCTCGGCGCGGAGCGTCTCGACCGGCACACCGCGGAATGCCGCATCGGTGCACAGCCGCTCCAGCAGATCGTTGCCGGCGCCACGGCTGACCGCCTCCGCCACGGCGAGGCTATGGCGGCGGATCACCTCGTGAAGCGCCTGCCGGTCGCCGCCCGCGGCCACGCCGAGCATCAGGCAACGCTCCGTCACCATGAACGGCATCTGCTCATCCACGTTCCGCCGGATGACGTCCTCTCTGACCTCGAGTCCCGCCGCGATATTAGCCGCGAGCACCAGGATGGCGTCGGTCCCGAGAAACGCTTCGGGAAGAGTGAGCCGGCGGTTGGCGCTGTCGTCGAGGGTCCGCTCCAGCCACTGATTGGCGGCGGTGTGGGGGCCATTGGCCTGGAGGGCAATGACGAATCGTGCCAGGCCGGCGATGCGCTCCGCACGCATCGGATTCCGCTTGTAGGCCATCGCGCTCGATCCGATCTGCTCGGACTCGAACGGCTCGAGCAGCTCGCCTTCGTGCTGCAGCAGGCGGAGGTCGCCGGCCATCTTGCTCGCCGACTGCGCGATTCCGCTCAGCGCATCGAGCACCATGCTGTCGGCCTTGCGCGGATATGTCTGGCCCGTCACCGCGAACTGCGCCGAGAACCCGAGCTTGGCGGTGACACGCCGCTCCAGCTCGCGCACCTTGCCATGATCGCCACCGAAGAGCTCGAGGAATGATGCCTGGGTGCCGGTCGTGCCCTGGCATCCCCGGAACCGCAATCCCTCGAGCCGGTGTGACAGCTCTTCGACATCCAGCGCGAAATCCTGCATCCACAGCGTGGCACGTTTGCCGACGGTCGTGAGCTGGGCCGGCTGGAAGTGGGTGTACGCGAGGCAGGGGAGGGCAGCATGCCGGACCGCGAAGCCCTCGAGTGCCGACAGGACCGCGATGACCCGACCCAACAGCAATCGCAGGCCCTCCCGCATGACGATGAGATCGGCGTTGTCCGTGACGAACGCGCTGGTGGCGCCGAGGTGGAGAAACGGCCTCGCCGCCGGGGCCTGCTCCCCGAAGGCGTGCACGTGGGCCATGACGTCGTGCCGGAAACGCCGCTCGAACCGCGCGGCCGCGGCGAGGTCGGCGTCGTCGAGGTGGGCACGCATCTGGATCACGGCCGCATCGGGAATCTCGAGTCCGAGCTCGCGCTCCGCCTCGGCGAGGGCGAGCCAGAGGCGGCGCCACCACGCGATGCGACGGGACTCGCCCCACAGCCTCTGCATCGCGGGAGACGCATAGCGGGTACCGAGCGGGGAGCGCCAGCGATCGTCGTCGGTCATCGGAAGGCGAGATCGGCGAAAGAAATTTGTCCATCGCGCTCGAAGTACACCCGGATCACCTGGCCCGAGCGAACGTTCATCAACTCCTCGACCTGGTCGGCGCTGCGCACCGGATTGCGATTGATGGCGACGATCGCGTCGCCTTCCTGCAGCCCCGTCGCCCGGCTCACCTGCGGCGAGATCTTGAAGATGAGCGCGCCGTGCTCGCTCCGAATGCCGCGCTCGGCCTGAATGGCGGGTGTAAGCGTGATGAGCTGCAGCTCCTGGAGGACGGTAAATTTCTCGGCGGTGACTGTCGGGAGGTCCCCGGTCACGATCCGCCGGTCACCTCTGTTCGAGCCGGTACGGACGGTGAGATCGACCTTATCGCCCACATGGAGATCGAGCTTGACCGCCTCCCAGTCGAGATAGTTCCGAAGGCGTCGTCCGTTCGCTTGCTCCAGCACGTCCCCGGTATGGAGGCCCGCCCGGGCCGCCGGACCGTCCGGGGCCACCGAGGCCACCACCACCCCTCCCTGGCTCTTCCAGTTTCGCATGGCGGCGGCGCCTTCGACCTGGAGACCCACCCAGGCCCGCCTGACGGCGCCGGAACGGATGATCTCGTCAGCCACGCGCAGCGCGCGCTCGATCGGGATCGCGAAGCCAAGGCCGACGGACCCGCCACTGCTGCTGAAGATGGAGGAGTTCACACCCACGACTTCGCCCAGGGCGTTCGTCAGCGGTCCGCCCGAGTTGCCTGGATTGATGGCGGCGTCGGTTTGAATCATGTCCAGGTACAGCCCGGTCTGTTCGCCGCTGGGCAGGATGTTGCGGCCAGACGCGCTCACCACGCCGACCGTTACCGTAGGCTCCGCGTTGCCGAGGAGGTACGCGTACGGATTCCCGAGCGCCACGACCCACTCGCCGATCATGAGGTCGGTGCTGCGGCCGGGAACGACCGTCGTGAGTCCCTGTCGATCGACATGAAGCACCGCGATATCGGTGAGGGGGTCCTCGCCCAGCACCTTGGCGGTGAGGTCGCTCCCGTCGGCCAGGGTCACTACCACCTTCTCGGCGTTGGCGACGACGTGCTGGTTGGTGACGATGATGCCGCTCGGGCGAATGACGAAGCCGGTGCCGTAGCCCTGAACCACGCGGGCGCCCTCGGGTACGAAGAAGAAATCCCAGGGTGATCGGGGAGGTGCCTCGCGGCGGGAGGTGACATTGATCGACACCACCGCGGCGGCCGCGCGCTCGGCGGCAGCCACGAGCGCCGTGCGTCGGGTGTCGTTGGTGCTGCGTTGAACCTGGGCTCGCTCGGTTCTCCGTGCCTGCACTTGCGGTGCGGTGCGGGTCACCGCCATCGCGGTCTCGCGGGGAGGCGATTCGCGACACCCGGCCGCCAGCGCCAGCGCGACCGCCGAGCTATATGCCGGGTGCCAGCGCATGCGCCTCCTCGCCCGATGACTCGGCGAACAGTTCGGGTGGGTAGGCCGCGGCCACGAAGTAGAGGCCCTGTGGCGGAGCCGGAGGGCTCGTTTCCTGATTGTCGCCCTGCTCCAGGAGGCGATCGATATCGGCCAGTGGCCGCCGTCCGGCACCGATGTCTACCATCGTCCCGACGAGCATGCGGACCATGTGGTGCAGGAATCGATCGGCCTCCACGTGGAAACTCACGCCGCGCCCCTCGGGGCGGAGGGTCCACTCGGAAACCAGCAGGGTACAGAAGTAGTGCGGCTTCGGGGTGGCCTTGACGGCGAAGGCCGAGAAATCATGCCGGCCGAGGATGCTGCGCGCCGCGTCCTCGAGGGCGGGCAGGACGAGCGGCCGATTCAGGGCCCACTCGAACGGACGCCGGAAGGGCGAGGCGGAGGCATCATCGAGGCCGATGTCGTAACGATAGCGGCGGGAGATGGCGCTCTTGCGGGCGTGGAATCCGGGGCGCATCAGGCGGACCGACTCGACCCAGCACTGGGGAGGAAGCAGCGCGTTGAGCGCGCGATGCAGGTCGGCAGGCTGCCAATTGGCCGGAGCATCGAAGCTCACGCCGATCCCTCGGGCGTGCACGCCGGCATCGGTTCGGCCCGAGGCGTGAGCCACCGTTCGGCGTTCGAACAGTCGCTCCAACACTCGCTCGAACTCGACCTGGACCGAGCGGCCTGCCGGTTGGCGCTGCCACCCGACAAACCCGGTTCCGTCGTAGTGGAGGGTGGCAAGAAATGTCCGGCTCATCGACCGCAAATCTAGCCCCGGCGGACCCCCCGGGCAACCCGCGCAAATCCTTGTCACGATTGACAAAAGGGCCCCTTCTTCGATACTCTTTCCGGCATTCCCGCCAGCTCCCGACGCCCCGACCGCGAACGCCCGTGACCCAGGACGCAGCCCTCCGTTCGGCCCTCCAGGAGCTCGCCCTCGGCGCCTCGCTTTCGGAGGAGGCGACCGCGGCCGCGTTCGGTGTGTTGATGCGCGGCGACGCGAGCCCGGCCCAGACCGCCGCGCTGCTGATGGCGTTGCGCGCCAAGGGCGAAACGGCCGAGGAAATCGCCGGCGCGGCGCAAGCCCTACGCTCCGCCATGATCCGTCTCTCGGCGGACGAGCCGGCGTGGCTCGTGGACACCTGTGGAACCGGTGGCGGTCGGGTCGCCACCTTCAACGTGTCCACCGCGGCGGCGTTGATCGTCGCGGGGGCCGGCGTTCCGGTGGCCAAGCACGGTAACCGCAGCTATACGTCGCGCTCGGGCTCCGCGGACGTGCTCGAGGCGCTCGGGGTGGACATCGCCCTCGATCCCGACCGTGCCGCCGCGGTGCTCCGGCGGGCCGGCATCGTCTTTCTCTTCGCGCCGACGTACCACCCCGCCATGCGTCACGTCGGTTCCGTTCGGAAAGAGCTCGGCGTGGCGACGATCATGAACCTGCTCGGACCGCTGGCCAATCCCGCGAGCGTTGCCCGGCAGGTGGTCGGTGTCTCCGACGAAACGAGGGCGCCGCTCGTCGCGCACGCGCTCGCGAGGCTCGGCGCCACGCATGCGCTGGTGCTGCACGCGGCGATCGGGATGGACGAGGTGAGTCCGTCGGGGGCGACTCTGGTGTGGGAAGTGCGCGATGGCTCGGTTCGATGCATGGAAATCCACGCGGCCGACTACGGCCTCGAGTGCGACGACGTCGACGGCCTGGCCGGTGGCGAACCGGACGACAATGCATACCGGATCGAGGAGCTGTTGGCGGGGCGGGGAAAGCCGGTCGAGAGGTGCGCGGTGCTGTTGAACGCGGGCGCCGCGCTCTACGTGGCGGGGCGCGGCTGGACGCTGGAGGAGTCGATGTCGCGGGCCGGCGCCGCGCTGGACGGCGGGGCCGCCGCGGAAGCGCTGGCTCGCCTGCGATCTAGTATTTCCGGATGACTCCGACAACGACGCCCTGGATGAGCACATCGCGCTCCTGGAATCGCATCGGTTGCATGGTGGCGTTGGCAGGCTGGAGTCGAATCCATCCACCCGGCTCGCGATAGAACTTCTTGACCGTTGCCTCCGAGCCGTTGACCAGCGCGATCACCATTTCGCCGTTCTCGGCGGTTTGCTTGCCGTGGACCACGACGACGTCGCCGTCGAGAATGTGCTCCTCGACCATGGACGTGCCCTGTACGCGGAGTGCGTAGTTGGGGCCGCGCCGTGGCAGCATCTGATCGGGAACCGCGATGGTTTCCTGGTGCATGAGCGATTCGATCGGCGTGCCGGCGGCCACTTTCCCGAGGAGGGGGATCTCGCTGGCCGCCGATGTGCCTCGCGGCGGCAGGACCTCGATGGATCGGCTCTCATTGTAGGCCCGCTTGATGTAGCCCTTGCGCTCGAGATTGGTCAGATGCTCATGCACCGTTGCGAGCGACTGGAAGCCGAACTTGTCGGCGATTTCCTCGAAGCTGGGAGCATACCCTTGCTGCTGAATGTGGCCGTGCAAGTAGCCAAGGATTTCGCTCTGGCGCTTGGTCAGGGGCATGGCGATCTCTCCATGTAGCGCGGGATGTCGACCGAATAGAGGCCGAATAACACTACCCGAATACCGGCCGAAGGACAAGATGCCCGTTTCGCTGGAGCAGATTCTCGACTCTACCCGCCGACAGATCCCGGCGCTCCAGCCGCGCCGTGCGGCCTTGGAGCAGGCCGCCGCCGCCGCTTCCAGGCCGCGTCCGCTGATCGAGGCGCTCCGGGGCGAGGCGGTTGCCGTCATCGCGGAGGTGAAGCGTCGATCGCCCAGCGCAGGCGCGATCCGGGAAGACCTGGACCCCGCCGCTCATGCGGCCGCGTATGCCCACGCCGGCGCCGCCGCCATCTCGGTTCTCACCGATGGGCCCTACTTCGGCGGTTCCCTCGACGATCTGCGCCTGGTCGCCCGCCGGGTCCCCGTGCCCGTGGTCAGGAAGGACTTCATCCTGGACGAGCTCCAGATCCTCGAGGCGCGTGCCGCCGGCGCCTCCGCCGTGCTGCTCATTGTGCGGGCCCTGTCCGCTCCGCGGTTAGCCGACCTGCTTCGGTGCGCCGCCGAGTGGGAGCTCGATGCGCTGGTGGAGATCCACGCCGCCGCCGAGCTGAGAGTGGCCCTCGAGGTGGGCGCGCGCCTTGTCGGGATCAACAGCCGCGATCTCGACACCTTGACGATTGACACGGCAAGGGCATGGGGGATCCTTCATGAAGTTCCGGCGGAAATCGTCGCGGTGGCCGAGAGCGGCATGGCATCGCGATCCGATGTGGCGGCGGCCGCGGCCGCAGGGGCCGATGCAGTTCTCATCGGAACTGCGCTGTCCGCGGCGGTTGATCCCTCCCTTGCGCTCGCGGGAGTCACGGGAGTGCCGCGACGTGCGCGCTAGAGTGAAGATCTGCGGCCTGACCCGCCCGGAAGACGCGGCCGCCGCGGTCACGGCGGGTGCCTCCTACCTGGGCGTCGTTTTTGCTGGTGGTCCGAGACGGGTGGCGGCCGAACGGGCCGCTGAAATCGTCGATTCGGCCGGAACGGTTCCAGTGTTCGGCGTTTACGGCCGCCAGAGCGTCGAAGAAATTCTCCGTATCAGCGATCTGGCCGGGCTTCGGGGCGCCCAGCTCCACGGCCCCTACGGCCATTCGGCGGCCGCGGCACTCCGGCAGCACGGACTCCAGGTGTGGCGCGTCGTGCGGATCGCCATCTCCGCTGATCTCGACGGGTTCGACCCGGCGAACAGTGAAGACGATGCGGTCCTGGTCGAGCCGCTGGTCCCCCACATCGACGGTGGTGCCGGTGTTTCCCTCGATCTCGCCGTGGCACGTGAGGCGCGCGCGCGACTCGCCGGACGCACCATGGTGTTGGCCGGCGGCCTGACGGCCGAGACGGTGGGCGAGGCCGTGGCACTCGTTCGACCCGAGGTGGTTGATGTAAGTTCCGGGGTCGAGCACCTTCCCGGGACGAAGGATCCAGAAAAAATCGCGCGATTCATGGAGGCGGTGTTTGGCCATAGCGCTATCTCCTGAGCGAGCGGTCGGCGGACGTTTCGGTCCCTACGGCGGCCGCTACGTGCCCGAGACGCTGGTCGCGGCATTGGACGATCTCGCCGCGCTCTACGACGTCGCGCGTGGCGACCCCGCCTTCTGGGCCGAGTTCGAGGGTCTACTCTCCGAATTCGTCGGCCGTCCCTCGCCCATTTCCGAGGCACCACGCCTGGGCAAGGAGGTCGGGGCGACGGTCGTGCTCAAGCGTGAGGACCTGAATCACACCGGCGCGCACAAGATCAACAACACGATCGGACAGGCGCTGCTCGCCTTGCGGATGGGAAAGCGACGCATCATCGCCGAGACGGGAGCGGGGCAGCACGGCGTCGCCACCGCGACGGTGTGCGCCCGCTTCGGCCTCGAATGCGTGGTGTACATGGGGGCGGAAGATGTCGCTCGCCAGCGGCTCAACGTGTATCGCATGGAGCTTCTCGGCGCCACCGTCGTGCCGGTCGAGTCCGGCACCCGGACGCTCAAGGACGCCACGAACGAGGCGTTGCGCGACTGGGTGACGAACGTCCCCACGACTCACTACATCATCGGCTCCGTCGTCGGCCCCGACCCCTATCCGCGCATGGTGCGGGATTTCCAGTCGATCATCGGCCGGGAGGCGCGCGCGCAGGTCACGTCGCGCTATGGACGACTCCCGCACACCGTGGCGGCCTGCGTCGGCGGCGGGTCGAATGCGATGGGCATCTTCTCCGCCTTTCTGGAGGATCCCGACGTTCGCCTCGTCGGAGTGGAGGCGGCCGGGGAAGGGATCGATTCGGGCCATCACAGCGCCACGCTCGGAGCCGGCTCTCCCGGGGTATTGCACGGCAGCCTGAGTTACCTCCTGCAGGACGCCGACGGGCAGGTGGCGCCGGCTCACTCGATTTCGGCGGGACTCGATTATCCCGGCGTCGGTCCGGAGCTCAGTTTCCTGCGTGACAGCGGACGCGTCGCGTACGAGTCGGCCACCGATGCCGACGCGCTCGACGCGTTCCAGGCGGTCTGTCGCATGGAGGGAATCATTCCCGCTCTCGAAACCGCGCACGCCTTCGCCTGGGTGCGGCGCATGGCCGGTCGCTGGCCCGGCGACGCCATCGTGCTCGTCTGCCTCAGCGGTCGCGGCGACAAGGACGTGGCGCACGTCGCCGCCCTTCTGGGGGCGGTCGTGTGACCCGGCCCGATTCGATCACCGAAGCGCTGGCCGCCACGCTGGTGACCGAGCTGATGAACAGCCTGGTGAAGGCGCTTCGGGCGTATCACATGTACCTCCCGAACAATCCGATTTATCAGCGGGCCACCGAAAATCTGCGATCGGCGTTCGGGCCGGTCTGGGAGGCCACCGACGAGCTGACCCTGACCGTCGCCGAGACCGATTTCGTCTGGGAGGACCAGGTTGTCTACCACCAGCCCACCAAGAACGAAAGCGTCGCGTGGGGCTTGTTCAAGGACGGCATGCGGTCGCTGACGATCCGCCGAGGGGCCGAGGCCGACGAGCTGCCGCGGCTTCTCGAGCTGATCAATCAGGCCAGGTTCCTCGCCGCCGATGCCGGCGACGACCTCCTCACCCTGCTGTGGGAGCAGGAATACACTTTCATTCAATACAAGTTCATCGAGTTCTTCGGCGAGGGCGGCGGCTCGCTGCCGGAAGCGACCGGCAGTTACAACATGAGCGGTCCGGAAGCGACCGCCGAGGCTGACCAGCGACGCACGCAAGCCGCGGAAGAAGCGCCGCCCCGTCCCAAGGGCATGGTGGATGTCGAGGATTTCGATTCGACGCTCTATTTCCTCGACGAGCGCGAGATCAACACCATCGCCGCGGAACTGGAGGAGGAGTACCGCCGGGACGTCCGTGGCTCGGCCCTGAGCGCGCTCTTCGACCTGTTCGAGCTCGAGCAGGCGGAGGACCTTCGGGAAGAAATTCTCGGCATTCTCGAGCAGCTCTTCCCCAATCTGCTGAACGCGCGAGACTTCCGCGCCGCGGCCACGATCATCCGCGAGTGCCGGGTGCTCGCCAAGCGGGGGCAGGGCGTCCTGCCCCCGCACGTCGAGCGGCTCGAGGGGTTCGTGAACCGGCTGAGCGAGCCGGCGATCGTCAGCCAGCTGGTCCAGTCTCTCGACGAGGCCGCGGGGATGGCGGCGGAGGCGCAGGTGGCCGAAGTGCTGAATGAGCTTCGCGCTTCGGCGCTCGAGCCCGTGTTGGCATGGCTGCCCAATCTGTCGTCGGCGCCGCTCCGCGCGGTGCTCGAGGGCGTGGCCGACCGGCTGGCAGAGGCCCATACCGCCGAGGTACTCCGCATCCTCAGGGACCCGGAGTCACAGGCCCTCGAGGCGGTCGTGGGCGTGTGCGGCCGGTTGGGTCTCCACCAGACCGTTCCCGGTCTCGGGGAAACGGTGAACCATCGCGACGCCGCGGTACGACTGGCCTCGGTGCAGACCCTCGCGCAGTTGGGAACGCCGGCCGCCCTGGCCCTGGTCGACAAGGCCCTGGAAGACCCCGATCGCAGCGTCCGGCTGGCGGCGGTGCGAGTCGTGTCGGCGCGCGGGTACAAGGGTGCCCAGCGCCGGGTGGAGGCCGTGGTGCTCGGGAAGGCGGTGAAGGAGATGGATCTCACCGAAAAGATGGCCTTCTTCGAGGCCTACGGGGCGATCGCCGGCCCGTCCGGGCTCAAGGCCATGAGCAGTATCCTCCTTCCCCGGGGAATGCTGCGGATGAAGGAGGCGTCGGAGACGCGGGCCTGTGCCGCGATCGCGATCGGCAAGATTCGCACACCGGAAGCGCGCGATGTCCTCCAGCGTGCCGCCGACGACAAGGACCTGGTGGTACGCAACGCGGTGAGCCGGGCGCTGCGGGAAGGCGCCACGTGAGTCAGGCTGGAGAGGTTTCCTCGCGCGCTTCCGACGGCCAGCTCCGGCAGGGCGGCCGGGCGCTGCTTCTGGCGCTCTATACCGCGCTCAGGAGCCTCAAGCTCTATCCGGTCGAGAACGCCACAGTACAGAAGGCGCTCGACGATCTCGACGTCTCGACCCGCTCGCTGCTCGCGGTCGAATCCGATCTCGAGCTCCGCCTGGCGGGCGATTTCATTTTCGTGAACGCCACCCGTCTGCGCCTCGAGCTCGACAATTACGCGTCCTTCAGCCACATCCTTTCCATGCTGCGCGCCTTCGACATCGGCGCCCTGCGCCTGCTGCCCGCGGTCAACCGGCGCGAGTGGCAGATCTTTCTCAGCCTCCTACTCAGCCTCTCGGAACGGGCCGATCCGGACGACCGCTTCGATGAGCTCGAACAACGGCTCGGGTCGGGGGAGGTCCACGGGATCGGCCTCGAGCGGGCCACCCACCACGAGCACGACCCGGAGTCCGAGGAGCAGCGACAGGCGGCCAAGCGGGTGTACTCCCAGGGTGTGGCGGTCACCAAGGATGTGATGACGGGAGCGCGGCTCGGCCGCGCGGGCAGCGTGAAGCGGGTAAAGCGGGCGGTGCAGCTCATCGTGGATCAGGTGCTCAACAACGAGACCTCGCTCGTCGGCCTCACGACGATCAGGGACTACGACGAATACACGTTCACCCACTCGGTGAACGTGTGCATCTTCTCGGTCGCTCTGGGCAAGAAGCTCGGGCTCTCCCGGCTGCAGCTGTATGACCTCGGGATGACGGCGTTGCTGCACGACGTGGGCAAGGCTCGGGTGCCGCTCTCGATCCTCCACAAGACCACGGGACTCGACGACGAGGAATGGCGGGTCATGCAGGGACATCCCTGGCTCGGCGCGCTCACGCTCTTTCATCTGAAGACCCACGAGGACATGCCCTTCCGCACGATCCTCGTCGCGCACGAGCACCACATGAAGACGGATCTGACGGGGTATCCCAAGGCCATCCGTCCGCGCAAGCTGCACATTTTTTCCCGGATCGTGGCCGTGGCGGATGGGTTCGACGCCGCCACCACCCGGCGTACGTATCAGACCGTGCCCATCGAGCCGGATCAGGTGCTTCGCGAGATGCTGGAAAATCCGAGACGGGGCTACGACACACTGCTCGTCAAGGGTCTCGTGAACCTGATCGGGGTCTACCCGGTCGGCACCTGCGTCATTCTCGACACCCTCGAGATCGCCATCGTTGCCGCGCCGGACCCGGAGGGCCAGCAGCTCAACCGGCCGCTCGTCCGCATTGCCGTCGACGTGAACGGCGGCACGGTTCCGCCACCGGGAACCCTCGTGAATCTCACCGAGAAAGACGAATCGGGCGCCTTCCGCCGCTCCATCGTCAAGGTCACCAACCCCGGCAGGTATGGTCTCACCGTCGGCGACTACTTTGTCTGAGTCCCGGCTCTCGGCCGCCTGGGCGACGCTCAGGGCGGCCCGCCGTACCGCGCTCATCCCCTATCTCACCGCCGGCTATCCCTCGTCCCAGGCCAGCCTGGACGCGCTTCGTATGGCGGACGAGCTGGCCGACGTCATCGAGGTGGGCGTGCCGTTCAGCGATCCGCTGGCCGACGGGCCCACCATCCAGCGCTCGACCTACGAGGCACTCCAGGCCGGCATGACATTGGCCGGCACGCTGGAGCTGATCGGGCGGGCGCGGCTGTCACGGCCGGTGGTGGTGTTCAGCTATCTCAATCCCATCCTCCGCTACGGGGTCGACCGGTTTCTCCGGCAAGCAGCCGACCTGGGTGTCGCGGGCTTGTTGCTCACCGATCTCCCGGCCGGCAGTGATCCGGCGGTCGAGTCGGTCGTGCAGGCCAGCCCGCTCGATCTGATCCGGCTGGTGGCCCCGACCACCCGCCCGGACCGCCTCGCCGCGTCCGTGGCCGGGGCGCAGGGGTTCGTATATCTGGTGGCGCGTCTGGGCGTCACCGGGGCCACGGCCTCGCTCGCCACGAGCCTCGGCGATTCCATCGCGCAGCTCCGCCGTGCGACGACTTTGCCGATCGCGGTGGGGTTCGGTATCAGCACTCCGGTGCAGGCGGCCGATGTCGGGAGGCTGGCCGACGGGGTCGTCGTGGGGAGCGCGCTCGTCGACGTCCTGGGCCGGGAGGGAGTGGCCGGCGCGGCGACTTTTCTCGGGTCGCTCCGTGAGGCCCTCGACCGCAACGTGGTGCTCCGATGACGGTGGACACCCAGCGGCTGGTCGAACGGTACGCCAGCGTCGTGTGGATCGGCGGCCTCGCGACGGCGATCGCGGCCATGGCGGTCGACCTCCGCTGGCTGCTGCAGCCGCTCACGACGGTAATCCTGGCCGCCGCTGTCATCGTGCTCCGCGCCGCGCCGGTGCGATTGAGCAAGTACTCGTACCTCACTCAGTCCACCATTCCCGCGCTGGTCGGCGCCGTCTGCGTCGGCCCGGCCCCCGTCGTCGTCGCCCTCTGGGGAGGCGTCTTCATCTCGGACGTGCTGTGGCTGCGCAAGCTCCCCCGCGCGGGGCTGGTGAACGCGGGCCGGGAGGTCCTGTCCTTCGTCGCCTCTTACGGGCCGTATGCCGCCGTCCTCTCGCTCGTCGACCATTCCGAGTTGTCGCTCGACTTTCTTCCCGCGGCCGCCATTCTCGTCTGCCTGTACTTCTTCCTCGGCCGGGCGCTCTTCTATTTCACGCTGCTGGTCCGGGACAAGCTCGAGCACGTCGAGAAGATCCTGATCCTCCGCTGGGAAATCATCTCCTATCTGCTCACCCTCATCGCGAGCATCGTCACCGTCGCGGCGGTGCGCGCCCTCTCACCCGTCGGCTGGATCGCGGTCAGCCTGGCGCTCGGCGTGCTCGGCGTGCTCACCCGCCGGATCCTGGAGGAGGCCATCGGCGCGGAAGACCTGAACAAGGTCCACTTGATGGAGGCGTCGATCGCAAGCAACGCGACCCTGCAGGGCTCCTTCGGGCAGATCGAGCGCCTCGCCTACCGGCTGCTGGACTGGGCCGACTTCCGGGTCTACCGGATCTCGGCATCCGGGCCGGTGCTGGCATTCCGGGGAACCCTGGTGCGGCCGCCCGGTGACGAGTCCCCGGACGGCGCGGCGCCTTTTCGGAACGAGGCCCTTGCACGGGGCACCACGGTGATGGTCAAGGACGTTCGCCGCGACGCCCGGGTGACCTCGCCGATACCGGGTGTGGGAAGCATGGTCATCCATCCCATTCGTTTCGGTGAGGAGTTGCTGGGGACCGTGGAGGTGGATCATCCGAAGCGCCACGCGTACGGGGCAAAGGACCTGCTGGCGCTCACGACGCTCGCCAATCAGATGGCCACCGCGATCCACATCGCCGAGCTGCGCCGTCCGTTGCTCAGCACCGTAGACCAGATCGGACTCCAGGTGACCGCCCTCGCACGTGTGACCGAGTCGCTACGGGCGTCGGCCCTCGCGCTCGCGGAGGCGTCGCAAGGAATGCGGCAGGGCGCCACCGAGCTCGAGAGCTTCGTCACCGGCGGCCTCCGCGCCACCGACCTGCTTTCGTCGGCCACACGCGCCATGGCATCGCAGGGCGCGCAGGCCGCCGAGGCGAGCGGCACGGCGGCAAACGTCGCGGGGCGGAACCGGGTGGTAATCGGTCAGGCGATCGACCGGCTGATCGGCCTGAAGGGCTTCGTGTCGGCCAGCGCGGATCAGGTGGCGGCGCTGGGCGCGCTCACCGCGCGGATCACCGGGTTCATTGGAACGATCAGGGAAATCGCGGACCTCACCAACCTCATCGCCCTCAACGCTGCAATCGAGGCGGCCAGGGCGGGCGCCGAGGGCAGGGGGTTCGCGGTGGTCGCGGACGAGGTGCGCGACCTGGCGGCACAGAGTCTCCACGCGGCGGGGGAGGCGCGCACGCTGCTGGAGGAGATCGGCACGCAGGTCTCCCGAGTGTCGATCACGATGGAGCGTGGCCGGCAGGCGGTCGTCGGCGTCGAGGAGCTGAGTGCCAACGCCGCCAAGGCGCTGGACGCGATCGTCGGCACCACCAGCGAGGCGGGCCGTCACGCGCAGGCGATCGCCACGACCGCCGCGGAACAACTCGACGCGGTGAGCGGGCTGACGGGGCAGATCGAGCGAGTCGCTGCCGGCTCCACCCGGACGCGGAGCGATACGGATGCCCTGGCCCGGCGTGCGGCCGAGGCGGCAACGGGTCAGTCCGATCTCGAGCGGTCCATCCGCGAGCTCGGCGATGTCGCCGCCGACCTCAAGCGCATCGCGCGTCATTTCGCGGTCGAGAGCTGAGCCGGTGGGCGGCCAGCGCGAGCGCGCCTACGTGGCGCTCGGCAGCAATCTGGGCGATCGCGACGGTCATCTGCGGGCCGCACGGGCGGCGCTCGCCACCTTGCCGGGCACCGCGCTGGTCGCCACGTCCGCCATCGAGGAGACGGCGCCCCTCGGCGGGATGTCGCAGCCGCGGTACCTCAACCAGATGGTGGCTCTCGATACCGATCTGCCGCCTCGCGCACTGCTCGCCGCCTTGCAGGAGATCGAGCGCCAGGCGGGCCGGGTTCGCACCTCGCGGTGGGGCGCGCGTACCCTGGACCTCGACATCGTGCGGTACGGCGAGCAGCGCATCGTCGAGCCTGACCTTATCATTCCCCATCCCGAGCTGCCCAACCGCGACTTCTGGCTCCGAGAGCTGGCGGAGCTGCAATCCCACGAGCCCCGATGACCGTCGATCCCCGTCCGATGAACGTTCTCGATCTCACGGCCATGAAGTCCACCGGTCGCCGCATCGTGATGCTCACCTGCTACGATGCGGCGTTCGCGCGCCTTCTCGAGGACGCGGGCGTTGACGTGCTGCTCGTGGGCGACTCGGTCAACCAGGTGCTCGCCGGGCACGAGACGACTCTGAGCGCGACGCTCGACCAGATGATCTACCATGCGGCGTCGGTGCGTCGCGGCACCCGGCGGGCTCTGGTGTTCGTGGACCTGCCCTTCCTCACGTATCAGATATCGGTGCCGGACGCGATCAGGAACGCGGGCCGGGTGCTGCAGAAGAGCGGCGCGCAGGGGGTCAAGCTGGAGGGAGGTCGTCCGATGGCGGAGACAGTGCGCGCGCTGGTGGACCGCGGAATCCCGGTCATGGGGCACCTCGGTCTCACGCCGCAGTCCGTCCATGCGCTGGGCGGATACCGCGTGCAGGGCCGCGATGAGCCGTCCGCCGAGCGGCTGCTCGCCGACGCCAAGGCGCTGGAGGATGCGGGAGCCTGTGCCATCGTGCTCGAGCTGCTTCCGGCGGACCTGGCCGCCAGGATCTCGGCCTCGCTCACGATTCCCACGATCGGCATCGGTGCCGGCGTCCGCTGCGACGGTCAGGTACTCGTGCTCCACGACATGCTGGGTCTCAACGATCAGTTCAACCCGAAATTCCTGAAACGGTTCGCCGAGCTTGGCGAGGCCGTGCGCTCGGCGGTGCGCGCCTACGCCGCCGAGGTGCGGGACGGTCGCTACCCGGGCTCCGAGCACAGCTTCTAGCCGCACGATGGTCGATCTCGATGCGATTCCCGATCTGCGTCGCTGGCTCCGGGACCAGCGCACCGCTGGACGCCGCGTCGGTCTCGTTCCGACCATGGGGTATCTCCACGAGGGCCACCTGAGCCTGGTGGACGAGGCCCGCCGGCGAACCGACACCGTGGTGATGAGCATTTTCGTCAATCCCATTCAGTTCGGCCCCAACGAGGACTTCTCCCGCTACCCCCGGGACCTCTATCGCGACCGCTCGCTTGCCTCCGCCCATGGCGTGGATGCGGTCTTCGTGCCCTCCACGGACACCATGTATCCGCCCGGTGCGGAAATTCGGGTCGTCCCCGGCGCCACCGCTGACCGATGGGAAGGCGCGGCTCGGCCCGGCCATTTCACCGGCGTGCTCACGGTAGTAGCCAAGCTGCTGCACCTGGTCGAGCCGGACGTGGCGTGTTTCGGGAGGAAGGATGTGCAGCAGGCGGTCCTGATCCGGCAGATGGTTCGCGACCTCGACTGGCCGGTCGAAATCGTCATCGGTCCAACCGTCCGCGAGGCGGACGGCCTCGCCCTCAGCAGCCGCAACGCCTATCTCGACGCCGAGGAACGCCGCCAAGCGTCGGCGTTAAGCGGCGCGCTCCGTGCGGCGCACGAGTCATGGCGCGCCGGTGAGACCAGCGCGGCGGCGCTGGAAGCCACGATGCGCCGGCGGCTCGCGGCATTCCCCGGCGTACGTGTCGAATACATCGCGATCGCCGAGCCTCGCGCCCTCGCACCGGTCACGACGGCGGCCGCCGATACGATCATCGCGCTGGCCGTCCGGCTGGGGCCAACTCGGCTGATCGACAACATCGTCCTGGGCGACGGGCTTGACCGATGAGAGAGACGGACCCTCACGATCCCGGGCTCCGGCCGACGCTGCCCGCATGGGCCATGGTGTCGCCCCAGCGGCTTGCACACATCGAGCGTGTGGCGGCGCTCGCGTCCTCGTGGGCGGAGGAGATGGGCATTCCTGCCAGCGAGCGCCACCGCTGGCTGCGGGCCGTCTGGCTCCACGATGCCCTGCGAGACGCGCCCGCGGAGGAATTGGAGAAGTGGGCCTCGACCTCACCCGGTCCTCCCGACCTGCGTCATGGCCCGGCGAGCGCGGCCCGTGCCAAGGCCGAGGGCGAAGTCGATCGCGGCGTCCTCGACGCCGTGCGATACCACTCGATCGGCCTCGCGGAGTGGGACATGGTCGGCCGAAGCCTCTACTGCGCCGACTACCTCGAGCCCGGCCGAAGCCGCGACCGGGAGCATCGGGCCGAGCTGGCGGCGCGCTTCCCGGGTGATCCGGGCGGTGTGCTTCGGGAGATTGCCCGCGAGCGAGTCTCCCGGCTGATCCGATCCGAATGGCCGCTCCCCGAACCCACGGTCCGCTTCTGGAACAGTCTCGTCGCGCCGCGCTCCGCATCGCGCTGAGCGCGGCGGTCGTGATTCTGGCGGTCGGCGGAATCTGGCTCGTTTGGCCGGCGCCGCGCGAGCGGGCTCAGGGCCACGCCTACGCGATTCCGTCACCCGACCGGCGGATCACCATCGAAATTCTGAACGGGACCAGACGGCAAGGCCTGGCCCGAGTGGCGACGAGGGTGTTGCGGGAGCGGGGAATCGACGTGGTCTTCTTCGGGAACGCCGACAGTGTCGCCGACTCGACCCGTGTGCTGGTGCGGCGTGGCGATCCGGGTCGCGGAAAGGATGTGGTCGAGGCGCTCGGGATCGGCCGGCTCCGGATCGCGCCGGATACTTTGCGGCGAGTCGACGCGACGGTCATCCTGGGCGAGGATTATCGCCCGAAGCTTCCGCTGCATCCCTGACCCGCTTCACTCTTCACCAGTCTCAACAGATCCCAATCACCACATCCATGACGTTGGTGCCCGTGAGACCGGGGCGGAGCAGGGCCTCCGCCGCGTCGAGGGCGCGATACGCGTCGTGGCTCGCGAGATCCCGCGCCGGATCCCGCCCCGCCGCCGCGATGGCCCGCCACGTTCCACTATCCACAATCGCCCCCGCGGCATCGGTCGGTCCGTCGCGTCCGTCGGTGCCCGCCGCGAGCAGGGCGATGGCCGCGGCCTCGCCATCGAGCGCCCTCGCCGCGGCCAGCGCCAATTCCTGACACCGGCCGCCGAGGCCGGGCGGCTCGGAGCCAAGGCTCACCGTGGTCTCTCCACCCCAGATGAAGCATCGCGCGGGCGTCGTCCGCCGATCCCGTTGCGGGACGCCCGAACGACCGCAATGTTGTACCAGAAAGACGGCCAGGCTCGCCCCGATTGCCGCCGCCTCACCGGCCAGCGGTTTCGTGGCCACTTCCGGAACCACGCCCACCGCTGCCGCATGACGGGCAGCGGCTTCCAGGGCCAGCCGGTTGCTGGCGATGACCTCATGGGACACTCGCCCGAAGGCTCGATCCCCGGGTTTCGCGGTTTCCGCCCTCGTTCCCGCCTCAGTCGATGCCAGCAGCTCCCGGGCGGAGGCCGGGATGCGGTCCCAAAGCGCGGCGGTCTCGAGCAGTCGGCGCACGTCGGAGGCGGTCGCGGGATCCGGCACGCAGGGGCCGGAGCCGATCGATGCGAGGTCGTCGCCGATGACGTCGGAGACGACGTAGACCCGGACCGTGGCGGGAGCAAGAGCACGCGCGAGCTTGCCGCCACCCCAGCGGGAGAATCGTTTCCGGATCAGGTTCATGGCCGTGATGTCGAGGCCGGAGCCGAGCAGCAGCGTGTAGAGCGTCCCGAGCTCGGTGGGAGTGATCCCGTCCTCAGGCGCGCCGATGAGGCTCGTGGTACCGCCCGATAGAAGAACCCACACCTCGTCGGCTGGATCGATCCGAATTACGGTCTGACCCAGCGCCTCGGCCGCGGCCAGCGATCCCGCGCCGGGCTCGGGATGATCGCCCGCCACTATCGCGATGTTCGGATGGGGAGGGAAGCCGACGCGAGGCGCCACGAGCAACCCGCCTGCCGGCGCCGCCTCCCGCTCCCGCAGCACCGCCACGGCGGCCTCGGCCATCGGTACCGCGGCCTTGCCGAGGGCGAGGATCCAAGGCCCGCGGCCACCGGCAGAGGGGAGCGATCGCAGCCGATCCGCCAGCGCAGGCCCAGGGTCAACCGCGGCCGTGGCAATGCGATAGAGCGTGGCCAACAGCTCGTGTTCGGGGGAGACCGGGTCAATACGGGGACGGGTTTGGGGCATGAAATGGGAGCCTTGTGAAAAAAAGCACAAAGTGCTATATCAACAAAGTCGCATAATTATTCGGGGGGCCGCACCCCCAATGTAGTCATGGGCGGCGGCGTCCTGTCCCGCTCAAGGGTTTCATCTTCTACCGAGAGGTCGCGATGGCCGGCCGCAACTTCCTCTTCGTCCCGGGGCCAACCAATGTGCCCGATCGGGTGCTCCGCGCCATGCACGTGGCGATGGAAGATCACCGCTCCTCCTCGTTTCCGGCTCTCGCAACGTCGGTGCTGGACGATCTCAGAAAGATCTTCAAGACCACCTCGGGACAGGCATTCGTCTTCCCGGCCAGCGGCACCGGCGCGTGGGAAGCCGCCCTCTCCAATACCTTGTCACCCGGTGATCGCGTGCTCGCCGCCCGGTTCGGCATGTTCAGCCATCTCTGGATCGACATGGCGCAACGCATCGGTCTCGAGGTCGACGTCCTCGACGTCGAGTGGGGCGAGGGCGCGCCGATCGAACGGTATCACGAGGCGCTGGCTGCCGATAAGACTCATCAGATCAAGGCCGTGCTGTTCACCCACAACGAGACGGCCACGGGTGTCACCAGCGACGTCGCCGGCATCCGCAAGGCGCTCAACGACACCAGACACCCGGCGCTGCTCATGGTGGACGGAGTGAGCTCCATTGCGAGCATCGATTTCCGCATGGATGAATGGGGCGTGGACCTGGCCATCACCGGCTCGCAGAAGGGACTCATGCTTCCGGCCGGTCTCGGCCTCCTCTGCGTCAGCCAGAAGGCGCTCGCGCTGTATGATCAGGCCAGGCTGCCCCGGGTGTTCTTCGATTTCGGCGACATGCGCAAGGCCAACGCGACCGGATATTTCCCCTACACTCCGTCGCTCCCCATGCTGTACGGACTTCGCGAGTCGATCGCTATCCTGCTCGAGGAAGGCCTCGACAACGTCTTCGCCCGGCATCACCGCCTTGCCGAAGGCACCCGCCAGGCCGTGAAGGCCTGGGGGCTCGAGCTCTGCGCCCGTCTCCCGAAATGGAATTCGGACACCGTGAGCGCCATCATGGTGCCGGCGGGCTTCAATGCCGCCGAGGTGATCGACATCGCCTATCGCCGGTACGATCTCGCCCTCGGCGCCGGGCTCGCGCGGATGGCCGGCAAGCTGTTCCGGATCGGCCACCTCGGCGATCTCAACGAGCTCATGCTTCTGGGCGGCATCGCAGGCGCGGAGATGGCCATGCGGGACGTGGGCATCAGGATCACGCCTGGAAGCGGTGTGGGCGCGGCGGAGGAATACTGGCGCAGCACGGCGCTGCCGCTGGCCAAGCGCGACCTCCCACCCCGCGCTCCGGATGCCCAGCCGGCCGCGCCAGCGAAGGAGAAGGCCACCGCCGGCGCCGGTCGATGAGCCATACCCGTTACGAGCCGGCACGCCAGCGGCTGCAGCGAAGCGAGCTCGCCGTACCCGGCTCACAACCGGCCATGTTCCCCAAGGCGCTGGCCGGCGCGGCGGACTGCGTGTTCCTCGATCTGGAGGACGCGGTCGCTCCCGGCGACAAGGAACAGGCGCGGAAGAACGTGATCACCGCGCTGCTGACGATCGATTGGCGCGGACATGGAAAAACGATCTGCGTCCGCATCAACGGTATCGATACCCACTACATGTACCGGGACGTCGTGGACGTCGTGGAGCAGGCGGGCCACGTTCTGGACACCATTCTGATTCCCAAGGTAGGCGTGCCGGCCGACGTATATCTGGTGGATGCGCTGCTCACCCAGATCGAGGAGGCGAAGGCGATCCCGCATCGGATCGGCATCGACGTGCTCATCGAAACGGCGCTTGGGATGGCCAACGTCGAGGCGATCGCGCAGTCCAGCCGGCGGCTCGAGGCCATGCACTTCGGGGTCGCCGATTACGCGGCGAGCTGCCGGGCGCGCACGGTGAACATCGGCGGGCTCACCCCCGATTATCCGGGCGATCAGTGGCACGCGGCGATTTCCCGCATGGTCGTAGCGTGCCGAGCCTATGGTCTCCGGCCGATCGATGGGCCGTTCGGGGACTTCAAGGATCCCGATGGCTATCGTGACGCCGCGAAGAGGGGGGCCGCCCTGGGCGTCGAAGGCAAATGGGCGATTCACCCGTCCCAGATCGATCTGGCGAACGAAGTTTTTTCGCCGCCGCCCGCGGAAGTCGAGCGGGCAAAGCGGATTCTGGTCGCGCTCAATGATGCCGCCCGTGACGGACGGGGCGCGGCCCAGCTCGACGGGCGCATGATCGACGCCGCCTCCGCCCGGATGGCGGAGAATGTGGTGAAGATGGCGGAGGTGATTGGGAGTCGAAGCTCGAAGGTCTAAGGCCTTCGACCTGCGACTTTCGACTTTCGACCTTCTTCGACTTTCGACCTTCGACCCGAGACCACCATGGACATCCACGAGTACCAGGCCAAAGAGCTCCTCGCGGGCTTCGGCGTCGCGATTCCCCGCGGCGGCGTTGCCTACAGTCCGGAGCAGGCGGTGTATCGGGCGTCGGAGATCGGCGGCGCGCGCTGGGTGGTCAAGGCCCAGATCCATTCGGGTGCGCGCGGAAAGGCGGGCGGAATCAAGCTCTGCGCGAACGAAGACGAAGTGCGGCAGGCTGCCAAGACGCTGCTCGGTAAACGTCTGGTCACCCACCAGACCGGTACCGAGGGCCGCGTCGTCCACCGACTCTACGTCGAAGCCGCCGTTCCCATCGAGCGGGAGATCTATCTCGGCCTGGTGCTCGACCGGAAGAGTGAACGGATCATGGTCGTGGCTTCGGCTCAGGGCGGCATGGAGATCGAGGAGATCGCCCGGAACGCACCCGATACCATCGTTCGCGAGGTGGTCGAGCCAGCCGTCGGCATGACCGCGTTCCAGGCCCGGGAGCTGGCATTCGGCCTGGGACTCACGCCGACCCAGGTCAGCCGAGCCGTAACCACGCTGCTCGGTTCCTATCGCGCCTTCCGGGACCTGGACGCCACGATGGTCGAGATCAATCCGCTCGTCGTCACCACCGACGGGCAGGTGCTGGCGCTCGACTGCAAGATGACGTTCGACGACAACGCCATGTTCCGGCGGCCCAACGTGAGCGAGCTCCGGGACTACGCCGAAGAGGACCCACGCGAGGCGCAGGCCGCGGAGTTCGGGCTCAACTACGTGGCGCTGGACGGGAACATCGGCTGCATCATCAACGGGGCCGGCCTCGCCATGGCCACCATGGACATGATCAAGCACGCCGGCGGCGCTCCCGCGAATTTTCTCGATGTAGGCGGCGGCGCGTCGCCCGACCGGGTGGCGGCGGCCTTCCGGCTGGTGCTCTCCGATCCGAACATCGACGCGATGCTGGTCAACATCTTCGCCGGCATCAACCGCTGCGACTGGGTCGCTCAGGGGGTCGTGCAGGCCACGCGGGAGACGCAGCTCAAGATTCCTCTCGTGGTCCGTCTCGCCGGCACGAACGTCGAGGAAGGACGCACGATTCTGAAGGAGAGCGGACTTCCCATCATTACCGCGGACACGTTGGCAGAGGCCGCCGACCGCGTGGTCGCCGCACTTTCCTCATCGCGCAAGGCGAAGGCTTCGGCCGGGAACGGACCATGAGCATCCTCATCGACGAGAAGACGCCTGCCATCTTCCAGGGCTTCACCGGGGACAAGGCCACCTTCCACGCGAAGCAGTCGATTGCTTACGGGACCAACGTCGTCGGTGGGGTCACGCCGGGGAAGGGCGGCACCCGGCATCTCGACCGGCCGGTGTTCAATACGGTCAAGGAGGCCGTGCGGGCGACCGGGGCGACCGCGAGCATCGTCTTCGTGCCGGCGGCCTTCTGCGCCGATTCCATCATGGAAGCGGCCAACGCTGGCGTCCGCCTGGTGGTGACCATCACCGACGGTATTCCGGCGCAGGACATGATCATGGTGAAGCGGTATCTCTTCCGCTTTCCCAGAGAGCGGCGGACCACGCTGATCGGTCCCAACTGTGCGGGCGTGATCAGCGCCGGCAAGGCGATGCTGGGGATCATGCCCGGCCACATCTACTCCCGCGGCTCGGTGGGACTGGTGACGCGCTCGGGCACGCTCGGCTACGAGGCCGCCTCGCAGATGAACGCCCTCGGCATCGGGCAGACCACGAGTGTGGGCATCGGTGGTGATCCGATCAACGGCAGCTCGTTCGTGGACATGCTGAAGCTGTTCGAGGAGGACCCGGAGACTGAAGCGGTGATGATGATCGGCGAAATCGGCGGCCCGCAGGAGGCCGAGGCGGCGTTGTTCGTCAAGGAGCACATGTCGAAGCCCGTGGTCGGCTATGTCGCCGGCCTGACGGCGCCCAAGGGGCGGCGAATGGGGCACGCCGGCGCCATCATTTCCGCGTTCGGCGATACCGCGGCGGAAAAGGCCGAGATCATGCGCTCGGCCGGCCTCATCGTGGCGCCAAGCCCGGCCGAGCTCGGCTCGGCCGTGGCGGCGGCGCTGGCCAAGCGGCCCTCCAAGAGAAGGATGGTCGCGCAGTGAGCGCTCGGCCCATCGTGGTGGTGACCCGGCGGCTTCCCGATCCGGTGGAGCAGGAAGTCACCCGCGAGTTCGACGCCCGGCTCAATACCGACGATCGCCCGCTCGGCCCCGACGGACTGCGCGACGCGCTCAGGAATGCCGACGCCCTTCTCTGCACGGTGACCGACAAGCTCACCGCCGACGTGCTCTCGGTCGAGCCGCTGCGCGCCCGTATCCTGGCAAACTTCGGTGTCGGCTTCAATCACGTCGATACCGAGACGGCCAAGGCCAGGGGCCTGGCGGTCTCCAACACCCCCGACGTCCTCACCGACGCCACCGCCGATACGGCCATGACCCTTCTCCTCATGGTCGCCCGTCGCGCGGGTGAGGGCGAGCGCCATCTGCGCGCCGGCCAATGGACCGGCTGGCGGCCCACCCACATGCTGGGGACCCATGTGTCCGGCAAGACGCTGGGTCTGGTAGGCATGGGTCGGATCGCACGCGCCGTGGCGCAGCGGGCCCACCATGGGTTCGGCATGCGAGTCATCTTTCACGATCCGTACCCGCCGTCCGCCGATGTCGCGGCGTCCCTCGGCGCGGAGCCCCGCGCGCGGCTCGAGCAAGTGCTCCGGGAGGCGGATTTTGTCTCGTTGCATTGCCCGGCCACTCCCGAGACTCGTCACCTGATGAACTCGGAGCGCCTCGCCCTGATGCGTTCCGACGCGTACCTCGTCAACACTGCCCGGGGCGATGTCGTCGACGAGGGAGCACTGGTAGACGCGCTCACGTCCCGGAAGATCGCCGGCGCCGCTCTCGACGTCTTCGAGAATGAGCCGCAAGTGACTCCGGCGCTGCTCGCGATGGAGAACGTCGTTCTTCTCCCTCACCTCGGCAGCGCGACTCGCGAGACCCGCGTGGCCATGGGCATGCGCGCGCTCGAGAATCTGCGACTCTTCTTCAAGGGTGCTCGCCTCCGGGACCGCGTCGTGTGACTCAGGTGGCACTGGAACCGTTTTCCGCGGCCGAGCTGCCGGAATCGCTCGACCCGGCGGCGGCGAGCGCGGCGCAATATGCCACCGAAGTGGCCGAGCTGTTGTCGAGGCTGCTGCTCGATCTCGTGCGGCGCCGGGCTCCCGAGGTCGAGCCCGTGCTTCGCGGCGAGCGGGCTCCGTCGGAGCTCAGTCCCGAGCTCATGGCCCGGACCCTCCAGATACAGGGGATCTGGTTTCAGCTGCTGTCCATCGCCGAGCAGAATGCGGCGATGCGCCGGCGGCGGCAGATCGAGGCGGAGCGGGGGTACGAGCAGCTTCGGGGCACCTTTGCCCAGGTGATCTCCAGCGCCGCCGCGGCCAAAGTGCCGGCGGCGGAAATCCGCGGGCTCCTCGAGATTCTTCGGGTCCGCCCCGTCATCACCGCGCATCCCACCGAAGCCAAGCGGGTCACCGTCCTCGAAAAGCACCGGCGTATCTATCGCCGGCTGGTCGATCTCGAGTCGACCCGCTGGACGCCTCGTGAGCGGCACAATCTCGTCGGCGGGCTGCAGAATGAAATCGAGCTGCTCTGGATGACGGGGGAGCTGCGCCTCACCAAGCCCACCGTGCCCCAGGAGGTCTTCTGGGGACTCCATTTCTTCAACGAGACCCTGTTCGAGGCGGTACCCGATCTCCTGGATAAGGTGGAGCGGGTGCTGGCTCAGCACTATCCGTCCGAGCGCTGGGTCGTCCCGCCCTTCTTCCAATTCGGCTCCTGGGTCGGTGGCGACCGCGACGGCAATCCGTTCGTCACCAACGACGTCACCCGGAGCACGTTGTTGGAGAACCGCCTGACGGTGCTTCGGCGCTACCGCCGCCGCTTGGACGACCTGATGCGGACGCTCAGTGTCACCGAGAAGGCGTTGCCTTCCTTGTCGGACAAATTCCGCCAGGCCCTCGAGAAGGAGCTCGCCGCCACCGGCGAGGCGGAGGCGATCGCCAACCGCAACCCCGGCGAAGTGTTCCGGCAGTACCTCTCCTGCATGCTGCGCCGGCTGGATGTGATGATCGTCGCCACCGAGCGTGGCGATACCCGGCCCGGCCCGGCCGGGTACGCGTCGGCCGACGCGCTCGTGACCGACTTGAGGCTCATCGAGGACGAGCTGACCGCCGCCCCGCGGCCGGAGATTGCCGGATCGGTCGTACGGCCGGTGCGCCGGGAGGTGGAATCGTTCCGGTTCAGCACCGTGCGGCTCGACGTCAGGGAGAACACCACCAAGCTCAATGCTGCCCTGGCCGACCTCTGGCGCTCCACCGCGGGTGACGGACAAGGCGATCCACCCGCCGCGGACTCGGAGCAGTGGCGCGCCTGGCTCGCTGCCGAGCTGGCGAGACCGCTGACGTCACGCGAGACGCTTCCCGCCCTGCCGCCGGATTCCGCGGAAACGCTCGGCATGTTCCGGCTGGTGCACCAGCTGCGCGACGAGATCGACCGCGACGCGTTCGGCACCTTCGTGCTCAGCATGACGCGGCGCGGCAGCGACGTGCTCGGCGCGTACCTGCTTGCCAAGCTCGCAGGCTTGTTCGGCGACACCGCCGCCGTCGAGAGCTGCACGCTGCCGATCGTCCCGCTCTTCGAGACGATCGAGGACCTGCAACGGGCACCGAGCATCATGCGAGAGCTGCTGAACGTCCCGCTGGTGCGGCGCAGCGTGCGGGCCCAGGGAGGCGTGCAGGAGGTGATGATCGGCTACTCGGATTCGAACAAGGACGGCGGATTCCTCGCGTCGAACTGGGAGCTCTACAAGGCACAGATCAAGCTCACCAGGCTGGGCCAGGAATGTGGCGTGCCGATCGCCTTCTTTCATGGACGTGGAGGATCGGTCAGTCGCGGCGGCGCGCCGACCGGGCGGGCGATCGCTGCGCAGCCGGCGGGATCGATTCGCGGACGGATGCGGATTACCGAGCAAGGCGAAGTCGTCTCTTACAAGTACGCCAACCGGGGCACGGCGCAGTATCAGATCGAGCTCCTCGCCTCGAGCGTCGTCGAACACACGCTCAAGTCGGAGCGGGAGGAGGCGCTCAAGCCCACGGCGGAGTTCGACGAGGCGATGGAGGCGCTGTCCGGAGCCGCGGAGGCGGCCTATCGGCAACTCATCGACCACCCGGATCTGTTCACGTACTTCCAGAGCTCCAGCCCGCTCGAGGAGATCTCCCTCCTCAACATGGGCTCGCGGCCGGCGCGGCGCTTCGGCGCGCGATCGCTCGGTGATCTCCGCGCCATTCCCTGGGTGTTCGCCTGGTCGCAGAATCGCCACTTCGTTCCGGGCTGGTACGGGTTCGGGAGCGGGGTGCTGACCTTCCTGCAGATCAGGGGGGATCGAGGCGCGGCGCTCATCGACCGGATGTTCAAGGACTCCCGGCTCTTTCGGCTGATCGTGGACGAGGTCGAGAAGACGCTTTCCTACGTGGACCTCACGATCGCGAGGGAATACGCGGCACTGACGCCAGATCCACAGGCGCGTGACCACGTCTTCGCGATGGTCGAAGCGGAGTACCACAGAAGCGTGGAGGCCGTTCTGCGGATCAGCGGGGGAAGGCAGCTCAACGAACGCTTCCCGCGATTCCGCCGCCGGCTGGCACGGCGGATGGGGATCATGAATCAGATCTCGCGCCAGCAGATCGAGCTGCTGCGGCGCTTCCGCGAGTCGGGGGGTGACCGGACCCAGGAGGAGCAGCTCTCCGCCCTCCTGCTCTCGATCAACTGTATTGCTGCGGGGTTCGGGGCGACGGGCTAGAGAGGACGCAAAGGACGGAGAAGGCGCAGAGGACGCAGAAGGCGCAGAGGACGCAGAAGGCGCAGAAGACGCAGAGGACGCAGGAGACGCAGAGGCCGCGGGAGACGCAGAGGCCGCGGGAGACGCAGAGGCCGCGGGAGACGCAGAGGCCGCGGGACGGAAGGATTCGCCTGCAATCTACCCATCTCCGATGCCTTCCGTCATCTGGGTCTCCTGCGTCCTCTGCGCCTTCTGCGTCCTCTCCACCCTCAGCTGCCCACATGCCGCGCTGATGTCGAGCCCCCGACTGCGGCGTACCGTGGCCTCGATTCCCTGGTTGCGCAGGCGCGCCGCGAACTGCCGGATCCGATCCGGCGTGGTGGGGGTGAGATCCGGCGCCCCACCTGGATGCAGGGGCAGGATGTTGACCAGCGCACCGAGCCGCCTGGCGATCTTGACGAGCGCATCGGCATCGGCGTTGGCGTCGTTCACCCCTCCGATCATCACGTACTCGAGCGTCACGCGCTTCCGGAATGCCTGGGCTGCCCGGATGACCTCCTCGAGATCATATTTTTTTTCGACCGGCATGATCGAGCGGCGCTGCGACGATGTGGGAGCGTGGAGCGATATCGCCAGCCGGAACTGCTCCGGCCGGCGCGCAAAGGCCGCCATGCCCGGCAGAATGCCCACGGTGGAGACCGTGACGTGGCGGGCGCCGATGCCCAGGGCCGCGGGATCGTTGAGAATGGTGAGTGCCGTGTCCACCGCCGGCCAGTTGAGCAGCGGCTCGCCCATTCCCATGAAGACGACATTCGTCGGGGCCTCGGCAGGGTCCCGCAGGACGATCTCCCGGATCTGTCCCGCGATCTCGAACGGGGTCAGGTTGCGGCGGAACCCCATCCGCCCGGTGGCGCAGAAGGCGCACCGGAGCGCGCACCCCGCCTGCGACGAGATGCAGACCGTCCGGCGTCCGCCGGCAGGGATGAGGACGGTCTCGATGGCCTCGCCATCGGCCAGGCGCCAGAGGTACTTTCTCGTCCCATCCGCCGATTGCTGGATGACCTCGGCCGAGAGCCGGGGAAGCGGCAGCGTCCGGTCCAGCTCCTCACGAAGCGTCAGCGGCAGTTCGGTCGCGTCGGCCCAGGCTCCCACGGGTGACTGCCACAGCCTGCGTTCCGCCTGGGCAACCCGGTAATGGGGAAGTCCTCGCTGGGCGGCCCAGGCCTCGAGCCGCCCCTTGGCGCCGACGGGCGTGAGATCCAGCAGCGAAACGGGGGCGACGGGGGATTTGGTGACAGTCGGCGACATTGGCGGAAAGATAATCCCCGGTAGCGCGGACCCTAAATCCCCACCGATTCTCGCATTGCTACCCCCCTGGCCGACGGTTACGTTTGTCCCATGCCACTGCTGGCCGAGCCATGCTCCTGAGCGAGTTGCTCACGCCGGACCGGATCGTGGTTCCCCTCGCCGCTACGGACAAAGACGGTGTCCTCGCGGAGCTTACGCGGCACCTTGTGAATCGCTCGGGTGGCGGCTTCGACGACGTGCTGGCCGCCGTGCTGGAACGGGAAGCCGTTCTCAGTACCGGGATCGGTTTCGGGGTCGCCATTCCGCACGCGCGTTCCGCCGAAGTCAGGGAGCTCACGGTCGTCGGCGGCAGGACGGCTACGGGAGTCTCGTACGACGGGATCGACGGCGAACCCGTCAGGCTTTTCTTCATGATCGTGGGCCCCGAGGAATCTGCGGGTCTCCACGTCAAGATCCTCAGCCGGATTGCCCGGCTCGTGAGGGTCGAAGCCGTCCGCCGTGAGCTGACAGAGGCCCGCACGCCTGATGAGTTCCACAACGCTCTCCTCGCAGCGGAAGCACGCTGACCCCCGCATGAATGCCACGGCCCTTCGCTCTCACCGATGCGGGGAGCTGACTCGTGCGCTCCTCGGCCAGGAAGTCCGCCTCGGCGGGTGGGTGCACCGGCGTCGCGACCTCGGTGGGCTCGTGTTCATCGATCTTCGGGACCGGGCCGGTCTCGTCCAACTGTCGTGTAATCCCGAGTGGACACCGCCCGAGGCGATGGTCCGCGCGGCGGAGGCAGGCACCGAGTCGGTCCTGCTCGTCACCGGCACGGTCGAGCTGCGGCCCGAGCCTGCTCGTGACCAGGCCATGCTCTCGCGGGAGGTCGAGGTCCACGTCACCCGGCTCGAGGTGGTGGGCCCCGCCCAGACTCCGGCGATTCCGGTCGCCCGCAAGGAGAAGGAGGAGTTGCCAGCGGAGGAGCTCCGCCTCAAGCACCGCGTACTCGATCTTCGGCGTCCCGAGCTGCAGCGTAATCTGATCCTCCGCCACCGCCTGCTTCAGCGTGCCCGTCGGAGCCTCACGGCCCTGGACTTCCTCGAGATCGAGACGCCGATTCTCACCAAGCCGACGCCCGAAGGTGCCCGGGATTACCTGGTCCCGAGCCGGGTTCACCTCGGTGAGTTCTACGCGCTGCCCCAGAGCCCGCAGATCTACAAGCAGCTGCTGATGGTGGCGGGATACGACCGCTACTTCCAGATCGCACGCTGTTTCCGCGACGAGGATCTCCGAGCCGACCGGCAGCCCGAGTTCACCCAGATCGATCTCGAGGCGTCCTTCGTTTCGGTCGAGGACATTCAGCACGTGGTCGAGAGCGTCCTGGTGGATCTCTGGGCCGAGAATGGCGCCGAGGTGAGCCGACCGTTCCCCCGGATTTCCTACAGCGAGGCGATGGAGCGCTACGGCATCGACAAGCCCGATCTCCGCTTCGGCTTCGAGATCCGCGATCTGACCGCGCTCGTCGGCGGCGATGCGGCGGCCTTCCTCTCCGAGGCGCGCGACAAGGGCGGACGGCTCCGGGGGATCGTGGTCGGGGGCGGCGGTGCGTTCAGCCGGAGGGACCTCGACGCCCTGACCACCGCCGCCAAGGAGGCGAAAGCCGGTGGACTCATCTGGGCCCGGCGCGCCGCGGCCGGCTGGGAAGGGCAGGGAGTCAAGGCGGTCGGCCTTTCGCTGCTCGACCGGCTCGGCGGAGAGGTGGGTGATCTCCTGCTCGCGGTCGCCGGATCCGACTCGGTGACTTCGCCCGCGCTTCATGCGGTTCGCATGGCGCTCACCCGTCGTCCCGATGCCACGATGTCCACTCCCCATGCCTTCTGTTGGGTCGTGGATTTTCCGCTGTTCGAGCTGGATGCCGCCACCGGACAGCACCTCCCGGCGCATCACCCGTTCACCGCGCCTCATCCGG
The DNA here is from genome assembly GCA_963722825.1 of uncultured Gemmatimonadales bacterium. Lineage (GTDB taxonomy): Bacteria > Gemmatimonadota > Gemmatimonadetes > Gemmatimonadales > GWC2-71-9 > CAVVWJ01. The sequence continues at coordinate 1,193,653 of CAVROI010000001.1, read as the reverse complement.
AAGATCGCGGCACACTGGAATCCGATCCGGGGCGGTGCCGTGCCCTCCATTACGATGCGGTCTACAACGGCGTCGAGCTCGGCAGCGGCTCGATCCGGATCACTGATCCGGCCGTCCAACGGCTGATCTTCTCGCTGCTCGGCATTCCCGAGGCGGACATCCGGCGCCGCTTCGGATTTCTCCTCGACGGCCTTGCCGCGGGCGCGCCGCCGCACGGCGGCTTCGCGCTCGGGTTCGACCGGATTGCGATGCTCCTGGCCGACGCGGGGTCGCTGCGGGACGTGATCGCCTTTCCGAAGACCACCGCGGCGCGTGCTCTCTTCGAGGGAGCACCGACCCAGGTGGACCCGGCGGACCTCCGGGCGCTGCACCTGGAGCTGAAGACATGAGGGCGGCGGGACTCCTGGAGGCTCATGGCTGACGAGATTCAGCAACGCCTCTCCGCTGAAGGGGCCGACCCGCTGCTCTTCGCGGGCGTGAACGACGCGAACCTGCTCGAGCTGCAGCGCACGCTCGGAATCCGGGTATCGTTCCGGGGTGATGGCGTCACTCTCTCTGGTCCTGCCGACCAGCTCGAGCGAGCGACGCTGATCGTGCAGGGACTGCTCGACCTGGCACGTATGGGAGAGCCGGTGACGCCCGAAGACGTGTTCCGGCTGGCATCCGAAGGGCCGGGAACGGAGCTGCCGGTCGCGCCCGCCGACGGAAAGATCGTGCTTCCCGGGCTGCGCCGCGCGATCGTCGCCAAGACCCAGGGCCAGCGAGATTACCTGCAGGCCATCACCAACCACGACATCGTCGTCAGCATCGGGCCGGCCGGCACCGGGAAGACCTACCTCGCGGTGGCAAAGGCAGTGGAGGCGCTCGCCCGCAGGAGAGTGAAGCGCATTATCCTCGCCAGGCCGGCGGTCGAGGCCGGTGAGTCGCTGGGGTTCCTGCCCGGAGACCTCCAGGCGAAGGTCGATCCATACCTGCGGCCGCTCTACGACGCGCTCGAGGACATGATGCCGCACGATCGCGTGCAGCGCGCGCTCGAGACGCGGACGATCGAGATCGCGCCGCTCGCCTACATGCGGGGGCGAACCCTGGCGGACGCCTTCATCATTCTGGACGAGGCGCAGAACGCCACCGGCGCGCAGATGAAGATGTTTCTCACGCGCCTTGGCGTGAACAGCAAGACCGTCGTCACCGGTGACAAGACGCAGATCGACCTGCCGCGCCGCGAGGACTCGGGACTGGTGCAGGTAGAGCGCATCTTGCCGGGTATCGAGGGTATCTCCTTCTGTTATCTGCACGAGACCGACGTGGTCCGGCACCGGCTCGTGCGGGAGATCATCCGGGCGTACGCGGAGGATCAGAACGGCTGATGACGCGACGGGGAATGCCTCGCTCACTTAGCGGAATGGTGGCCGGATCGGCCGCGGACCGAGTACGGTTCCACGCGATCCGCTGGGCCCCGCTCATGGCGACGGCCCTGCTCACCTATCTTCTCTATCCCCCGCCCGCCGGCGTCCTCACTCGCATTCCGGAGGCGGGCCAGCGGGCGGAGCGGACCGTCCTCGCGCCGTTTCCCTTCCAGGTGCGGAAGTCCACCGAGGAGATCGCTCGCGAGGGTGAATCACGCGCGCTCACCGCGCAGCCGGTCTACCGCTTCACTCCCACGGCGTACGATTCGGCTCTGGCCTCGACCCGGGAGTTCTTCGCCGAGCTCGAGCGTGCGGACGCCCAGGGCCCCGAGCTGGTCCGCGCCGTCGCCGCCACCCGGGTGCATCTCGGGCCCGACGAGACCCGCTATCTCGCCGACTCGGTCAAGCGCCGCGAAATGCAGGAGGTGGTGACCCACTTCCTTGGGCAGGCTCTTTCGGGAGGCGTGGCCGACGCCGGGGTGATTCGAAGCGAGGTGAGTCGCAGGGTGACCCTGCGTCGCGGGGACGAAGAACACGTGATGGCCCGCGATTCGATCCTCACGTTCGCCGATCTGATGGAGCAGGCCGAAGTCGCCGGCATCGTGCTCGCCGATCCCGTCGGCCAGCGGACCCTGCGCCGTCTCGTCGGCGCGTTCTACCATCCGACCGTGGTCCCCGATCTCCCGCTCACCGCGGCGCGCCGGGAGCAGCTGCGGGCAAGCGTCGATCCGGTCAAGGCGACCGTCCGCACCGGCGAGCGCATCGTGCGCGTGGGCGAGCCCATCACCGAAGACGCTCGGGCCAAGCTGACCGCGCTGCACTCCGAGCTCCGGCGTCGCGGCACCGATAACCTCTGGCTTCCCGGGGCGTTCGGTGTTCTGCTGTACAACGCGATCGTTCTGAGCGTGTTCTGGTTGTTGACGGTGTTCTACGGCCGGGAGACGTACGCCGAGTCCCGCCAGATGGTGTTCTTCGGCGCGTTGTTCTCCCTGGTTCTCCTGATTTCCGCCGGCGTCACGGAGCTCGTGCCCGGGCGCCCGGAGCTGATCCCCATTCCCTTCGCGGCGATCCTGATCACACTGTTGTATGACGGCCGCATGGGGGTCTTCGCGGCTCTGACGCTGACGGTGCTTCTCGATGGCCAGTGGGCGCTCCGCGATACGTTCATTCTCTTCTTCGGGCTGATGGGTGGCGTGGCCGGCGCCATCGGCATCCGGGTGGTGCGCCGCCGCCGCCACCTCTACCTCACCATCGGTGTCGTCGCGGCGGCCGGCGTGCTCGCGTCGATCACCGTCGGCCTCATGCAAGGGTGGTCGACCGTGACCATCATGGCGAGCGCCCTGCTCGGCGTACTGATGGCGCCCGCCAGCGCGTCCCTGGCGATGATCGTGATGCCGCTGGCCGAGTCGGGCACGAGGATCACCACCGATCTCACGCTGCTCGAGTTGTCCGATCTCGGCCGACCGCTCTTGCGGCGGCTGGCCCTCGAAGCACCGGGCACCTGGGCCCATAGCCTGGCCATGGCCAATCTCTGCGAATCCGCCTGCAATATCATTGGCGCCAACGGACTCCTGGCCCGCGTGGGCTGCTATTATCACGACATCGGCAAGCTGACCACACCCGGCTTCTTCGTGGAGAACCAGGGCGGCGGACCCAATCCGCACGATACGCTGCCGCCGCTGGAGTCGGCGGGAATCATCCGCCGCCACGTGTTGGACGGCATCGCCCTTGCCGAAGTGGCGGAGCTGCCGCCGTCCGTGAAAGCCTTTATCCCAGAACACCATGGAACGACTGAGATAACCTATTTTCTCATGCGTGCGCGGCTCCTGGAGGAAAACGGGAAGGTGAATGCCAATGACTACCGGTATCCCGGACCGCGACCCCAATCGGCCGAGACTGCGGTGGCCATGCTGGCCGACTCCGCCGAAGCCGCGGTGCGGGTTCTCAGTGACCCTTCACAGGACAAGGTCCGCGACGCCATCGAGCATCTCGTGCAGCAGAAGCTGGCCTCGGGCCAGCTCGAGGACTGCCCGCTCACGCTCGGTGATCTGGAGCGGGTCAAGCGCGAGTTCGCCCGGGTGATGTCGGGCACCTATCACAAGCGCATCGGCTACCCTCGTGCCAGCGGTGGTATCACTCCAGAATTCCAGACGGCCGATCGGCAGTGAAGTGGTGGTCTCAGGCCGCCGGCTGCCCCTCGCGGCCGCCCGGGTGCGCCGGGTGGTGGAGACCGTCTTGCGTGGTGAGGGCCGGGAGGCCTCGATCTCGATCACCTTCCTCGGGCGTGACGCGATGCGCCGGCTGAACGCCCGGCACAAGGGGCACGACCGTCCCACCGATGTGATCGCCTTCGCGCTGGAGGAACCCGACGGACGCGCCGTCGGTGACGTCTACGTCTGCGCCGCCGTGGCGGCGCTCGAGGCGCGGGCGCGGGCCATTCCCTTCGAGGAAGAGCTGGTGCGCCTCGTCGTGCACGGCACGCTTCACGCCCTCGGCCGACGCCATCCCGAGGGAAAGAATCGCACGCGGTCGGCGATGTGGCGACGGCAGGAGCGATACGTGGAGACGCTCGCATGATGGCGATGCTCCAGCTCTTCATCGCCCCATTGCTGGCGGCGCTCCTCACGCTGTGGGCGGCGTGGCTCGCGTTCGCGGCCGAATCCGACGCCGACCTGCCCCGGGCGCTCGGCGGCGAGGTCTCGCAGGAAGGCTCCGGCGCCTCGCTCTCGCGGCAGCTGCACGTGGCTCACCTCTCCCTGCTCGTGCTCGCCGGCGCCGCCGCCGGCGGTGCGGTAGCGTGGTGGGCCTGGTCTCCGGCACAGAGTCTGGTTCGTCTCGTCCTCGCCATCAGCCTCGTCTGGGTCGTCGGCGATCTGCTCCCCCGCCTCCTGGCCGTCGTGGCGCCGGAGCTGACCGCGCCGATGCGGCGTGCGGCCAAGTCCACGCTCGCGCCGTTCCGCCCCGTGCTCCGGCTGGCCGCCTGGGCCGATGCGCAGGCCCGGAATGGCCCGACCGTTCGCTCCGCGCACAAGGCGGGGACCGTGGAGCGCGACATGCTCCTCGGCGTCTTCTCGCTCGCCGACACGACGGTGGCGGAAGTGATGACGCCTCGCATCGACATCGTCGCGGTCGATTCGTCGGCCACGCGCGAGGAAGTGGCGGAGACCCTGCGCAACTCCGAGCACGCGAGGCTCCTCGTCTTCGACGGACATCCCGACGCCGTGGCCGGCGTCATCTATGCCAAGGACGTCCTGGCCTCCGGCTTGACCGACGCTGGCCAGTGGCACGCGCTCATCCGGCCGTCCGCCTTCGTGCCGGAAGGCAAGACGCTGGGTCGCCAGCTGCGCGACTTCCAGCGCGGCCCGAGCCACCTGGCCGTGGTGGTGGACGAGTTCGGCGGCACCGCGGGGATCGTGACGCTGGAAGACATCCTTGAGCAGATCGTCGGCGAAATCCAGGACGAGCGCGATACCGACGAAGTGGCGCCGATCCAGGAGATGGCGGGCGACCAGCTGCGGGTCGATGGCGGCGTCGCCCTGTCTGAGCTGGAGGCGACGCTCGGTCACAGCTTCGACCGCGAGGACGTCAGCACCGTCGGCGGCCTCGTGCTGGCCGAGTTCGGCCGGGTGCCGCGGGCGGGAGAGATGATAGACCTCCAGGGCTACCGGTTGCTGGTCGAACAGGTGGTCCGCCGCCGCGTGCGTCGGGTGGCTGTCCGGCGTCCCGCGGTGGAAACGCCGCTCGACGGCGTGGAGCGCGCGCTCACATGATCTGGATCGTCGTAGCGATCGGAGTCGCGGTCGCGGCGTTCGGGGCGACCGCGGGCGCCGCACTCGTGACGGTGAGCCGGACGGAGCTGATCCGCGCCGTCAGCCGGCGACTGCGCGGCGGGGCCCCATCACTCTCGTGGCTCAATCAGATCGACTACTACCTCACCGCGGCGTCGGCCACCACGTCGCTCGGCGTGCTGCTCGTGGGGGCGGCAGTTCCCGCCATTCTGGCGAGCGCGGGCGCGGGGACGCCGCGACTGATCGTCGCCCTGGCACTCGTCGCGGTGCCACTCGTTCTCATCACCGCGTACCTCGTGCCCCGGTGGCTCACCCGTCCCCGCGCCGAGTCGGTGGCGGATCGGGTCATCCCGGTCCTGCGTCCCTGGTCTCGCGTCCTCGGGCTTCTGCTCCCCGCGCGCGTCGCCACGCGCCCCACCGACTTTCGCGCCATCTGGCGCGAAGGCGCCGCCGTCGGCCTCCGCGCGGACGACGAGATGGCCATGGTCGGCGGGGTCATGGCCTTCAGCGTCCGGCCGGTCCGCGAAGTGATGACGCCGCGTACCGAAATCGTCGCCATCGAGGAGAATGCGCCGCTCGAGGACATCCGCCTCGTCTTCGCGCAGAGCGGCTACAGCCGCCTCCCGGTCTTCCGCGGTACGCTCGACGAGATCGTCGGGATGGTGCATGCCTTCGATCTCTTCAAGCTCGAGCCCGGCGATCCCCTGCCGGTCCGGCCGGTCTCGGTGACGCCGGGCAGCCGCAGCTGTGGCGACCTGTTGCTCGACATGCAACGGGAGCGCCGGCACCTCGCGGTAGTGCTCGACGAGTTCGGTGGCAGCCTGGGGATCGCGACACTCGAAGACCTGCTCGAAGAGCTGGTCGGGGAGATCTTCGACGAGCACGACGACGAGGTCCGGATCGCCACGACGTCCGGTCCGGTGCTCATCGAGACCGACGGAAACCTGCCGCTCGACGCGCTGGAGGAGCGATTCGGTGTCTCGCTTCCCGCGGGCCGCTCCACCACTGTGGCGGGCCTCCTCGTCGAGTGGGCGGGACGGATCCCCAACGCCGGTGAGCGATTCACCGTCCGCGGCCTCGAGTTCGACGTGCTCCAGGCCTCGCCCACCAGGATCGAACGGCTGGTGATCCGGCCGGATTCCATTCGAGCGGTGCCGCTCCCTCCCGGCGCGCCATGACGACAGCCGACGACAACATTGCGCGCATGGTGGAGCTCGTCCGGAGCGGCGACGTCACCGGGTTCGTTCGGCGCGCCCACGAATTCGAGCCGGCCGACCTCGCCGACGTGCTCGCCGCCCTCGAGGAGGACGAGCGCATCGCCGTCGTGCAGGCGCTGCCGGTGGCGGTGTCGAGCCAGGCCCTTGCCGAGATGCCGGAGGATGCGCACGCGGGTGAGACACTCGCTGCGCTCGGTCCGGCGCGGGCCGCGGAGATCGTCGAGGAGCTGGAGGATGACGACGCGGCCGACCTTCTGGGCGAGCTGCCGGTCGCCGAGCAGGAGCGCATCCTCAAGGAGGTGGAAGACCGCGCCGACGTAGATCGCCTGCTGCGGTACGACGACGAGACCGCCGGCGGTCTGATGACGACCCACACGGTGACGGTGCGGGACACCGACACCGTCGAGCAGGCCCTGGACGTGATCAGACGCCAGGCGGAGGAGGACACCGACTTCTATCAGATCTTCGTCGTGGATCACGAGCACCGGCTGGTCGGCATCCTGCCGTTCAAGGACCTGGTCGTCAGCCGGCCGGACCGCGTGATCGGGACCTTCATGGCCGACGCCGACATCACCATTACCCCGGGCCTCGATCAGGAAGAGGTGGCACGGCTGATGGCGCGCTACAATCTGCCCAGCGTCGCCGTCGTCGATGGGAGTGGCCGGCTTCTCGGTCGGGTCACCTTCGACGACGTGATCGACGTCGTGGAGGCCGAGACCACGGAAGACCTGCTCAAGTTCGGCGGCGTATCCGCCGATGAGGAGCTCGCCGCCGGCTGGGATGTCGCGGTGCGGAGCCGGCTGCCCTGGCTGTCCATCAACCTCGTCACCGCATTTCTGGCCGGCGGCGTCGTCTACATCTTCAGGGGCACCGTGCAGCGGACGGTGACTCTCGCCGTGTGGATGCCGGTGATCGCCGGCATGGGCGGCAACGCCGGCACGCAGGCGCTGGCGGTGACCGTTCGCCGCCTCGCGCTGGGACTCATCCCCGGCCATCTCTTCGCGAGGGTCGTCGGGAAGGAGGTGCTGGTGGGCATGATCAACGGCGTGGCAATCGGCCTCGTCGTTGGCGCCGCCGCCTCCCTGCTTGGCGAAGGCGCCCGGCTGGGTGTCGTGGTGTTTCTCGCGATGTCGGGTAACCTCCTCGTCGCCGGCTTCGCCGGCGCGTTCATCCCGATCGTGCTCGAGCGTCTCGGCGTGGATCCGGCGATCGCATCGTCGATTTTCGTCACGACCTTTACCGATGTCTGCGGCTTCCTGCTGCTTCTCGGCCTGGCCGGCGCGCTGCTTCTCTAGTCGGTCTCCTGATCATCCCGGTCCCGAAAAGGAAGGCGCCCCTCCTCGCGGAGGGGCGTTAAGCGGTAGGCGCGGAGCCGCCGGCCTGCCGCGGGGTGGTGGGAATCGTGAGTCCTGGTTAGGCCGACTTGAGCTTGGCGAGTACCGCGTCGCTGAGGTGGCCATTCGCCGGCATGTTGTTGGCCTTCTCGAAAGCCTTGAGTGCTTTGCGGGTGTCGGCATTCATCTCGCCGGTCGGCTTGCCCTTGTAATACCCCGCCTTGGCCAGGCCGGTCTGCGCTTCCGTGATCTGGGCCTTGGTCCACGTCGCGTTGTGGCTCGTGGAAGGCTTGGCGGCGGTTGCCGTGCCGGTCGGCGCCTTCTCGGCTTGCGGTGCCGGCTTGGCCGGCGCAGAAGTCTGAGCGGAGAGTCTACCCGCGCCCACGGCGCAGGCGAGCACGGCGGTCGCGATGGCAACGTTGCGGAACATGCACTCCTCCTCGAATGAGTATGACGGTCTCGTGGGGCTGCGGCCGTCAGATCGATCGCGGAAAAGGCAAACGATATGCCAGGGGTGAGAGCACCGGGACTGCGCGATGGACGGGGAGTCGGGGGAGACGAGCACGATCGGTCTCGAGATGGCGCGCCAAAGTGTCGCGTCGGGACAGTCTGTCCCGAGGTCAGCGCCGGGGGAGATTCCAGCGCTGAATCATGCGCGTGAGCGTGCGGCGGGAGATGCCGAGGATTCGAGCCGCCTCCTCGCGGCTGCCGCCCACGGCCGCAAGCACGCCTTGCACATGCTCCTGCTCGAGCTCCTCGAGCGAGCGGAGGGGCCAGGGCGCCGCCGTATCGGAGGCGACGGCCGCCGTGTCGGGTACCGTCGGCTCTGTCGGCCCCACCTCGGACGGGAGATGCTCGGGCCCGATCACGTCCTGCTCCGCGAGCAGCACCGCGCGCTCGAGCACGTTCTGGAGCTCGCGGATGTTGCCGGGCCAATCGTACCCGAGCAATCGGCGCTGGGCCTGCGGATCCACCGCCACCGGTCCCCGACCGTGGCGGGCCGCCAGTGCGCGAAGAAAGTGGTCCAGCAGGAGCGGGATGTCCTGCCGCCGCTCGCGCAACGGCGGCAGGACGAGCGTCACGACGTTGAGGCGGTAGTAGAGGTCTTCGCGAAAACGGCCGGCCCGGACGAGGGCCGGCAGATCGCGATGCGTCGCCGCGAGGACTCGCACGTCCACCTTCACCGCCGTCTCGGAGCCCACCGGGACGATCTCGTGCTCCTGGAGGACGCGCAGCAGCCGCGCCTGCAGGCCGGGTGAGATGTCGCCGATTTCGTCGAGGAAGAGGGTGCCACGGTCCGCCTCGCGGAAGAGGCCCGGTCGGGCCGTCCCGGCTCCGGTGAACGCCCCCTTGAGGTGGCCGAACAGCTCACTCTCGAGCAACCCTTCGGCGAGCGCCGAGCAGTTGACGGCGACGAAGCGCCGGTCGGCGCGGTCGGAGAACCGATGGATGGTGCGGGCGACGAGCTCCTTGCCGGTGCCGGTCTCGCCAAACACCAGCACCGAGGCTTGTGAGGGCGAAATCCGGGCGACCGTCTTCATCACCTGGATGATGGCCGGACTGTGTCCCACCAGGGCGGGCTCGGTGGAGGGCCGCGAGAGATCGGCGGGCGAGGACGCGGCGGCGGAGTGAAGGCCGGCGCTGGTCATCTGGCGACGCCCCAGGGCGCGTCCCAGCGTCTCCCGGAGGGCGGCGATATCGTACGGCTTGCTGATGAAGTCGTAGGCGCCGGCTCGAATGGCATCACCCGCCGCGACCGCGTCGCCGAACGCGGTGAGGACGAGCACGAGCGCCCTGGGATCCCGCTCCCGCACCGTCCGCAGCAGGTCGAGGCCGCCGGCTCCCGGCATGCGAAGGTCGGTGAGGATGGCGTCGAAGGGCGGCGAACTGCCGATGGCCGCCAGAGCCTCGCTCACCGACAGCGCCGACACGACCTCGTAGGCTTCTCGCTCGAGCACTTCCGCGAGGAGACGGCACGCGGCCTCGTCGTCGTCCACCAACAGCAAGCGGGTGGCGGGGAGCGGGCGCTGGGACGTCTCGGTCATTCGGCACCCGCCAGGGGAAGGGTGAGCCGCCAGCTGGCGCCGTGGGCCGACGGCAGATGGACGAGATCGCCCCCGAGAGTACGCGCGAGCCGCAGACTGACCGCGAGGCCCAGACCGGTGCCGGCCGGCCCCTTGGTGGTGGAGAAGGGACGGAACAGATTCGATTCCGCCTCACGGTCGAGTCCTGGTCCGTCGTCCTGCACATCGATGTAGGCCTCGCGCTCCGACCGTCCGGTGCGGATGCGCACGCTGTTGCCGGAGGCGAGGGCCTCGATGGCGTTCTTGAGCAGATTGAGCAGAATCTGTTCCACCAGGGAAGGATCACACGAGGCCAGCACCGGTGCCGCCTTGCCGTTACCCGAGGTCTCGAGGCGCGCCACCACGCCGGCGTCGTTGAACGACGGCTCCAGGAACTGGGTCATTCGCGCGGCCACCTCATTGAGATCTACCGTCCGGATCGCCGGCCTGGGCCAGCTGCCGCGGTCGAGTCCCGCGCGAACGATGCCCGCGACCCGTTCCACCTGCGCCAGGAGCAGCCGAACCCGCTCCATGCCTCGGTCGTCTCGCTGAGCCGCGAGGTCGTCACGCAGCAGCTGCAGATGTCCGTTCACGGTGTTGAGGGGTGTGCCGATCTCGTGTGCGAGGCCCGCCGCCGTCTCGTGCATGAGCGCCAGCCGGTCGAGCCCGCGAGCCCGCTCCTCGAGGGCAAGCAGCATTGCTCGCGAGGCGCTCTCGCGTTCGCGCCGGGCGAGCGCCTCTCGCATCCGGTTGTAGCGGCGCGCCAGCTCGCGAAACTCCGGCGGGCCGATTTCGGGCGCCGCCGGCGCGTGTTCCGCGCCGCCGTGGGCCGCGGCCATGGCGCCGCCGATCGCCGCCAGCGGGCGGCCCACCCATCGCGCCGTGATGACCGCGACGCCCAGTGACAGCAGCAACGCCGAGAGAATGGCGAGCAGGTAGGCCCGCCGGCGCTCCAGACGGGCCCAGTCCTGAAGGCGCTGCGTCGAGACCCGAACGTCGAGCACCCCGAAGGGACGCACGCCGAGGGGGAGGACGACCTGCCACCCGGGCTCGTCGCCGGAGTCAAGTTCCACCTGGGCGCGCTGGCGGCGGGCTGCCGCATAGGCCAGAGGCCCGGCCGGCTCGCCGTTCGTCGCACCGCTCGCCGCGGCGAGGATGAGGGCGCGCCCACGCAGCACGTACACGGTCGCGCGCGATTCGTTGGTCCTGTGCTTCGACCATCCCTCGAGTCCCTGGGCGAGCGCGGCAGGATCGCCGGTCGGCGCGGCGCGGACCAGCAGGGAGGCGAGGGTGTTGGCCAGCGTCACCGACTCGAGGCGGAAATCTTCCAGCCTCGTCCGGGCCGACCAGGAGAGCGCGATTTCGGTCGCGCCGAGCACCAGCAGGACGGCCATCGCGGCCGTCAGGAATGCGAGACGACGGGCCAGGCCCAGGGGCGGTTTGGGTACAGCTGCCTCGGTCATCTCCACTCGTCTCGCAATCGACGGATAGCGCCTCCGGGGCGCTGGAGAAAGATACAGCCCCGCTCATGGCAAGATCGCGGCCAACTCTACTCGCGGGATCGACGATGAACCAACGACGGAGCGAGCTGGGCCAACTCGGGCGGCTCTTTCTCAGGCTCGGCCTCCTCGGGTTTGGCGGTCCGGCGGCGCACGTCGCACTGATGGAGGAAGAGGTCGTCCGCCGGCGACGGTGGTTGAGCGCGGAGGAATTTCTCGATCTCGTCGGCGCCGTGAATCTCCTTCCCGGGCCCAACTCGACGGAACTGGCGATCGCGATCGGACGCCGGCGGTCGGGAACGCCCGGCCTGCTGGTGGCGGGCATCTGCTTCATTCTCCCTGCCGTCCTCATCGTGCTGGGATGTGCATGGGCATATCAGCGCTATGGGCACCTCCCCGCGGTGGAAGGACTCTGGCGCGGAATCAAACCGGTGGTCGTGGCCGTCGTAGCCCTCGCGCTCTGGCGCTTCGGCATGACGGCCGTCAAGTCCCGGACACTCGTCGTCGTGGCTGTCGCGGGGACGGTTCTGGCCGCACTCGGTGTTCACGAGCTGATCGTCCTCCTTGCCTGTGGACTCCTGGCGGTAGGGCTGGCCCTGCCCGGAGCGGCGCTCAAGGCAGGTGTCGTGGTCCTGCCATGGCTTCCAGTCGCGCCCTCCGCCGCGATCATGCCGAATCCAGAATGGCTCTTCCTCTTCTTCCTCAGGATCGGCGCTGTTCTGTATGGAAGCGGCTACGTCCTGCTCTCTTTTCTTCGCCAGGGGCTGGTGGAGCGAGGAGGGTGGCTCACCGAGTCGCAGCTCCTCGATGCCGTCGCCATCGGGCAGGTGACACCGGGACCGGTCTTTACCACCGCCACCTTCATCGGCTACATCCTCGGTGGGCTGCCGGGTGGACTCGCGGCCACGGTCGGTATTTTCCTTCCGGCATTCCTCCTGGTGGGGGTGAGCGACGTGTTGTTGCGTTGGGTGCGGCGGTCCCCTGCGCTGCGCGCGGCGCTCGACGGCGTCACCGTCGGCGCGCTCGGGTTGATGGTCGTGGTAATCTGGCAGCTCGGTCGGGCGGCATTCGACGGGTGGGTGACAGCTCTCTTCGGGCTCGGCGCGCTGGGCCTCATGCTGGCCGGAGCAAATTCCGCCTGGCTCATCGCGGCCGGTGCGATCGGCGGCCTCCTTCTTCTCTAGCCCCAGGCGGGCGACATGAACCTCGAGCGAGTGCTCATCGAATACGGGCTGGCGGCCGTCGTCCTGGGCGCGATGCTCGAAGGCGACATGACCCTGGTCCTTTCCGGCGTGGTCGCGCACCTCGGTATCTTTCCCCTGTCGAAGGCCGTGGCCGCTGGTGCCGTCGGGAGCCTCCTCGGGGACTGCGCGTGGTACTGGGTCGGGCGGCTCCAGGGAGCCCGATTCCGCACGGGCCGGATATACCGGCGAGTCGGGCCTCGCATCGAGTCGCTGGTCCGCCGATTCGGAGTCTGGCAGCTTCTCCTCGTTCGCTTCGTATACGGGACGAAGAATCCCAGCATGGTCTTCTGGGGACTGCAGGGACTCCCCTTCGCCCGGTTCACGGCCGTCGACGCGCTCGGCTGCGCGATCGGCACTTTCCTGTTCTCCGGCCTTGGCTACGTGGTGAGCGGAAGTGCCGAAGTGCTGGTCGGCCGGGTGCGGCGAATCGAGCTCTGGCTCCTCGGCGCGGTCGTCGCCGGGGTGGCGATCGTTTACGTCGTGCACCGGGTGACCAAGCGGGGGCTCCACATCGACGAAATCAAGGGTGGCAGACCATGAATTGGCCTCGGAGGTCTCGCTTGCCTCCGCCCGAAGGCGTGGCGACCTTTAGGCCATGGATCTCGACCTCCTCCTCGCGGAGCTGCTGGCCGGCAAGACGGCCGCGCTGGCGCGGGCAATTTCGGTGGTCGAGAACGCGCGCCCCGGGTTCGAGCAGCTTCTGGCCGGCGTCCACCGCTCGGTGGGCCGCGCCCGCCGGATTGGCGTGACCGGCCCTCCCGGCGCGGGCAAGTCGACCCTGGTGGAGCGATTGGTGGCCGTCTACCGGGCGGCGGGTCTACGGGTGGCTGTGGTCGCGGTCGATCCCACCAGCCCTTTCACCGGCGGCGCTCTTCTCGGCGACCGCATCCGCATGGAATCCATCGCCCTCGATGAGGGGGTCTATATCCGGTCCATGGGCAGCCGTGGGTCGCTCGGCGGTCTCGCAACCTCCACGCGTGAGGTGTGCGATCTGCTCGATGCCGCAGGGTTCGATCGCATCCTCATCGAGACCGTCGGTGTCGGCCAGTCGGAGCTGGACGTAGCGCGAATCGCCGACGCCACGGTCCTCGTGCTGGTGCCCGAGTCGGGCGACGCTATTCAGACCCTCAAGGCCGGGGTGATGGAAGTGGCCGATGTCTTCGTCGTCAACAAGGCCGACCGACCGGGGGCCGAGAAGCTCCGTCAGGAAATCGAGATCACTCTGGGTATCAGGAAGGGCAGCGCCTTTCGCCACGTGCCGGCGCATCACGGCCTCCGCGCCGACCGAACCGCGGCGCGCGTGCCGGAGGCGCCGGCGTCGTGGAGCCATCCGGTCCTCCTCATGAGCGCGGCCAAGGGCGAAGGGCTGGGGGAGCTGGTCGCCGCGCTCGATCAGCGATTCGACTGGCTGGAGGGTACGGGCGAGCTGGCCGGCCGGCGCCGCCGCAGGCTGCTCGACCGCACGCGTGAAGTGGTGGACCGCGCCACCCGGCGCTGGGTCTGGGAGGAGACGGGAGCGGAGCGTCATGTGGCGGAAAGGCTCGATGATGTCGCCGAAGGGAGGGCGAGCCCCTACGATGTGGCTGCCGAGGTTCTCGATGGTCTCAAGCAGGGCGCCCGTTCATGACCGCCCGCGGCGCTGACCAGACCGAGCTCGAGCGACTGCGCGCCGAGGTGGCCGCCTGGCGCGCGCGTGCCGCAAAGCTGCCGGTGCGCGAGGACGGCGAGTTCACCACCGTCTCCGGGCGTGAAGTGGAGCCGGTGTACACCGCGGTCGATCCCCAGGAAGCCGGTCCCGAAATCATCGACCTCCCGGGTGAATACCCCTATACGCGCGGCATCCACCCCACGATGTATCGGGGGCGCCTGTGGACCATGCGCCAGTTCGCCGGCTTCGGGACCGCCGAGGATACGAACGCACGGTACAAGTTCCTCCTCGAGCGCGGGCAGACGGGTCTCTCCGTGGCCTTCGATTTCCCGACGCTCATGGGCTACGATTCCGACCACCCCCGGGCCGAGGGCGAGGTGGGCAAGTGCGGTGTGGCGATCTCCAGTCTCGCCGACATGGAAACGCTCTTCGACGGGATTCCGCTCGACCGCGTCTCCACGTCGATGACCATCAACGGTCCTGCCGCGATGCTATTCTGCTTCTACGTCGCCGCGGCGGAGCGACAGGGGGTGCCGATCGAGCAGCTCCAGGGGACGATCCAGAACGACATTCTCAAGGAGTACATGGCGCAGCACGCCTGGATCTTCCCGGCGGAGCCGGCGCTCAAGATCATCGTCGATCTGTTCGAGTGGGCCTCGAAACACACACCCAAGTGGAACACGATCTCGATTTCCGGGTATCACATCCGCGAGGCCGGCGCTACGGCGGCCCAGGAGCTGGCGTTCACCCTCGCCAACGGCTTCTGCTACGTGGAGCATGGGCTGTCGCGAGGACTCGATGTCGACCGTTTCGCTCCCCGCCTCTCTTTCTTCTGGGACGTTCACAACGACTTCTTCGAGGAAATCGCCAAGCTCCGCGCGGCCCGGCGGATCTGGGCCCGCCATATGCGCGAGCGATACGGCGCGACTGACGAGCGAAGCTGGCGGATGCGTTTTCACTGCCAGACGGCCGGCGTGACGCTCACCGCCCAGCAACCCCACAACAACGTCGCCCGAGTGGCGTACCAGGCCCTGGCCGCGGTGCTCGGTGGAACCCAGTCGCTGCATACCAACGCACTGGACGAGACCCTCGCGCTGCCGACCGAAGAGTCGGTGCGCATCGCGCTCCGCACGCAACAGATCCTCGCCTACGAGACCGGAGTGGCCAACGTGGCGGATCCGCTCGGCGGCTCGTTCTATGTGGAATCGCTGACCGACAGCCTGGAACGGGAGGCCGAGGGGCTCTTCGCGGAGATCGAGGCGCAGGGCGGGGTCGTGCCGGCGATCGAAGGCGGATGGTTCCAGCGCCAGATCGCCCGGTCGTCGATGCGATTCCAATCGGAGATGGAGCGCGGAGTCCGCCGGATCGTCGGGGTGAACGATTTCGTGGAGGAAGCGGAGGCGCCGGTGGAAATCCTCAAGGTGGGGGACACCGCCGAACGAACCCAGCGGCAACGAATGGCGCGCATGCGCGCGGCCCGTGACCCGGCGCTCGTGGAGGAGCGGCTCACGGCGCTCCGCTGCGCCGCCGCCGAGGACCGTAACATCATTCCAGCCATGCTCGATTGCGCGCGTGCATATTGCACGCTCTTCGAGATCCGGCATGTGCTCGAGGCGATATATGGCAGCTATCGGGAGCCGGTCTTCTTCTGAGGGCCGCAAGGTGGGAAATGGGAGGGGCCGCGCCCGGATCGAGGTGCCCGCGATGGCCGAGCGGCTCGCCCGGCTCACGTCGGTGCGCGCGGGACGCCACAGGGTGGTCACCTGCTACCTCAAGCTGGAGCTGCGCGACCGCACCCGCGGCAAGTATCTCATCAAGGTCAAGAACCGCGTTCGCCAGGCGATCCAGTCGCTGCCGAGACTCGGGCTCCCCCGCGCGGTCCAGGAGGAGGTCGGTCGCGATCTCGACCGGATCCAGCAATATCTCCAGGATACCGATCTCCTTCCGCCCACGCCGGGCGTGGCGATCTTCGCGTGCGAAGGCATCGATCTCTTCGAGGCCATCCCGCTTCCGGTGGTCCACCGCTCCCGGCTCGGCGTGGACGCGACGCCGCTCGTGCGCGAGCTTGCGTCGGTCGAAGACGAGTTCGGGCGGCTGCTCACGGTCGTGCTCGACCGCACCAGTGCGCGGTTCTTCATGGTGACGGCCTACGATACCGAGGAGCTGCCGGGCCTCCGGGCCAACAGCACCCGCGGCAAACGGTTTCACGGCGACCAGAACGGACCGGGATGGGGGGAGCATACCTACCACAACCGGATCCGCGAGGAAAAGCAGCGTCACTACGAGGCCATCGCGCGCGAGCTCTTTTCGATCGACCGCCGCCAGCCGGCCCAGGGCGTCGTGCTCGCCGCCACCGGGACCGAGGCCGGCGCGGTGGAGCCCTTTCTTCACAGCTACCTGGTCAAACGCGTGATCGGCACCGCCAAGCTCAACCCCAAAGAGGTGACGGCGCCGCTCGTGCACGCCACCACGCTGGCCGTGCGCGAAGAGTGGGAGCGGGCCTCCGAGCGCACGCTGGTGCAGGAGATGCTGGAGGGCGAAGGGAGCGGCTGGGCCGTCAACGGACTGGATCAGACGCTCCAGGCGCTGGCCCGCGGCCAGGTGCGCGCGCTGCTGGTCCACGCGGACGCGGCCGAGCCTGGCTTTCGGTGCGGTGATTCCGGCCGACTGGCCCGGACCGAGCGCGAATGCCGGGGCGAGGGCGATCCCGTGCCGGTGCTCGACGTGGTGGACGACGCGATCGAAGAAGCGCTCCGTCAACGCGTCGTCGTCAACGTGGTTTATGAGGAGGAGGCCCGCGCGTCGGTCAGGGGCCTCGCGGCTCTCTTACGCTTCAGGTGATATGACCCCATCTCCCGCGTTGCCTCGTCCCATTCGGGTTCTGGTCGCCAAGCCTGGACTCGATGGCCATGACCGTGGGGCCAAGGTAGTGGCCGCCGCGCTGCGCGACGCCGGCATGGAGGTGGTCTACACCGGGCTGCACCAGACACCCGAGATGATCGCAACGGCGGCGGTGCAGGAGGATGTCGACGTGGTGGGCCTGTCGATCCTCTCGGGCGCGCACATGACGCTGTTCCCCCGAGTGCGTGCCTTGCTCGAATCGATGGGTCGGCCGGAGATCCTGGTCACGGGTGGGGGAATCATCCCGCCCGACGACATGCAGGAGCTTCAACGGCTCGGGATCGGCCGTCTCTTCGGCCCCGGCACACCAACAACCGACCTCATCGAGTACATCGAAACGTGGGCCTCCGAGCACCTCTCACCCTGAGGCCGCTACGTCCCGAGCTCCCTCGCGCATGAGCGCGTCTGCGCCGTCGCCCAAGCCGCCCCGGCTCCGGACTCTGACCGAGGAGTACGAGCGGCTCGCCGCCCGCCTGCGGGAGGGGGGCGGTGCGGCCCGCGTCGCCCGGATGCACGAGCAGGGCAAGCTCGCTCCGCGGGAGCGAGTGCGCGGCCTGCTCGACCCCGGCGCGCCCTGGCTCGAGCTCGGCCTCCTCGTGGCGTACGACCAGTATGAGGGCCAGGCGCCCGCCGCCGGCGTGATCACCGGCGTGGGTGTGGTGGAGGAACACGAGGTCGTCGTGGTGGCCAATGACGCTACGGTCAAGGCCGGCTCCTGGTGGCCCGAGACGATCCGGAAGATCCTCCGCGCCCAGGAAGTCGCGATGCGCCAGCGGATCCCGATCGTCTACCTGGTGGACAGCGCCGGGGTGAATCTGCCGTATCAGGGCGGAGTCTTTCCCGGCCAGTACGGCGCCGCTCGCATCTTCTACTACAACTCGATCATGCGGCGGTACCTCCACGTTCCGCAGGTGAGCGCCGTCATGGGCAGCTGCATCGCCGGGGGTGCGTACCTGCCGGCGCTCTCCGACGTCATTTTCATGGTCGAAGGCACCAGCTTCATGGGCCTGGGAGGCCCCAACCTGGTGAAGGGCGCCACCGGACAGACCATCGACGCAGAGTCGCTCGGCGGGGCGGTGACCCACACGGAGCGAAGCGCCGTGGCCCATTACCGGGCCGCCAACGATACGGAGTGCCTCCAGCGTATCCGGCAGTACATCGGACGTCTTCCGCGCTCCGGTGGTATCAGCCACCGGCTGCGGCCCGCCGTCCCGCCCGCCAGGCCGCCGGCCGATCTCTACGACATTCTGCCTCAGGACCACCGGCTCTCGTATGAGATGCGGCACGTGCTGGCCTGCGTTCTCGATGGCGGTGAGCTCGACGAATTCCAGCCCGACGTCGCCCGCGAGATGCTGTGCGGGCACGCCCGCATCGAGGGGTGGCCGGTGGCGGTAATCGCCAACCAGCGCGGAATCATCAAGGGCGCACCGGGAGAGCGTCCGCGCTTCGGCGGGATCGTCTACACCGGGAGCGCCGAGAAGGTGGCCTACTTCATCGAGACCGCAGCGCGCGAGCGGTTGCCGATTCTCTTCATTCAGGATGTCAGCGGATTCATGGTCGGGCCGGAGGCCGAGCAATCAGGCATCATCCGGGCCGGTGCCCGCTTCGTCGAGGCCATGGCGACGGCCGTGGTGCCGAAGCTGGTGCTCACCCTGAATCACGCCTCGGGCGCGGGGTACTACGCGATGGCAGGCCAGGGTTTCGACCCTGATTTCCTGTTCTCGTGGCCGACCGGGCGCATGGGCGTCATGGAAGGCGAGGCCGCCGTGAGCGCCGTGCACGGACCGGAGCTCGAGCGTGCCCAGCGGGAGGGACGGACGCCCTCGGCCGACGTGCAGAGTGCGGTCGCATCGATGCGTTCGGACTACGAGCAGCAGCTCGACGCCAAGCACGCCGCCGCGCGCGGTTTCGTGGACGCCATCGTCACGCCGGAAGAAACCCGCGACCAGCTCGCGTTTGCCCTCCGCGTGAGCGCCAACTATGCCGGGCCCCATCTCGGCCCTTTCGTCCTGCCGCCGATCGACGCGGCGCCGCCTTCCTAGGAGCCGCATGCGCCGTCCACTCGTGGCTGCCGTCGCTCTCGCGCTCGCCTGCGCCCCCGCACGGCACGATACCGCGCCGCCGCCTAACCCCAAGCCAAACATCGACCCGGGCGCCAGGAACCCGCCACCGGCCCACGTTCCACCCGAGGCCATCACGCCCGCGCCTGCTCCCGCCGACGATTCGGTGCGGCGCGTGGCCCCGCCCCAGGTGGCCTATGCGCACGGGTGGATGCCGCTCAGCAGCACCGGCGTAGACCGGTTTCTCCGCGCCCATCCCGACTACGATGGTCGCGGCGTGCTGATCGGCATTCTGGACACGGGCATCGACCCGACGGTACCTGGCCTGGCCACGACGTCGGGCGGATCACCCAAGGTGCTCGATGTTCGGGACTTCTCCGCGGAAGGGGCGGTTCACCTCACGCGGGTGACGCCTGCAGGCGATTCGGTGACCGTCGCCGGGCGACGGCTCGCGGGATTCGGACGGGTGATCGCCCTCAACAAGAGCGGGCCCTTCTTCGCCGGCACCATCGCGGAGATTCCGCTCGGCGACCCGCCGGCCGCCGACCTCAATGGCAACGGGACCGTCGGTGATACGCTCGCCGTCGTCGTCACAGACGCCTCGGACGGGTGGGTTCTATTCGCCGACACCGACGGCGACGGATCCCTCGCCGGCGAGAAGGCCGTGCACGATTACCTCGGCGGGCGGGAGACCTTCGGGTGGGCACCTCGCGGACGTCTGCCCCGGGTGGCCGTCGCGGCGAATTTCACCGAGTCATCCGGGCAGCCGGTTCTCAATCTGGTCTTCGACATCTTCGGGCACGGTACCCACGTCGCGGGAATCGCCGCCGGGCACGATATCTACGGCGTGAGCGGCTTCGACGGCGTGGCCCCCGGCGCTCAGCTTCTCGGTCTCAAGATCGCGAACGGAGCCAACGGCGGCATCACGACGACAGGCAGCATGTTGAAAGGGATGGACTACGCGATCCGCTTTGCCCGGGAACGGCATCTTCCGCTCGTGCTCAATATGAGCTTCGGGGTCGGGAACGAGATCGAGGGGGGCGCTCGGATCGATGCCATCGTGGATTCGATTCTCCGGGAGAATCCCGATGTCGTGATGGCGATCTCGGGAGGCAACGATGGTCCCGGTCTCTCCTCACTCGGCTTTCCCGGCTCCAGCGGCGTCGCGATCGGCGTGGCCGCCACCCTGCCGTCGAGCTTCCTCGCTCCCGGGCCAAACGGTGCGCCGCTATCCGATCAGCTCGCCTACTTCAGCTCGCGCGGTGGCGAAGTCGCGAAGCCGGATATCGCGACTCCCGGCATGGCCTACAGCACCGTGCCGCGATGGAATGCGGGGGACGAGGTGGAACAGGGCACGAGCATGGCGGCGCCCCATGCAACGGGGCTCGCCGCGCTCCTCGTTTCCGCTCTCACTCAGTCACGGAAGCCGGTCGAGGCGCGGGCGGTCAAGCAGGCTCTGATGGTCACCGCGGCACCGACCGCGGGCATGACGTTTCTCGACGAGGGCACCGGTGTGCCCGATGTCGGCAGGGCATGGACCTGGCTGGAAGCCGGCCATGCCGTTCCCGATGTTCGGGTGCGGGCCGTTGGGCCGGGCGACGTCAGCGGCGCAATTCGCCGGGCGGCGCCGGCCGCGCGGGACACGGTCCAGGCCTTCGAGCTCATTCGCCCTGCATCAGTTCCCGGGGCCACCTACACCCTCCGCAGCGACTCTCCCTGGCTCACCGCTCCGCGGAGCGTCACCCTCAAGGGGGAGCGGACGCGGATCGAGGTACGCTATGCCAAGGAGGCTCTCGCCGAACCGGGCGGGCGCGTGGGAGTCGTGAGTGGCTGGGGCACGGACACACTCGCCGGACCCGCCTTCAGATTGGTCAATGCGGTCCTCGTGACCGCACCGATCGCCGCCGGCACGGACACGTTGCGCTCGTCGGTGCGGGTGGCACCCGGTGGCCTGTTGCGCACGTTCTTCCGCGCGGACAGTCTGCGCCCGTTCACTCTCACCGTCTCCACGGGGAGCCAGGCCGAGCGCGCGCTTGCGTTTCTCCACGAGCCCGATGGCATGCCCTTCCGCGACGAGGGGGCGCGTCCGGCGGGCTTCGACCACCAATCGGCGGAGTACGAGGCCGACTCTCGCGACGTTGTGGGAGGCGCCTACGAATCGGTCGTCGTCGGACTTCCCGGCATGCCGGCGACGGCCACGGTGGCCCTTGTCCAGTCGCCGGTGTCGCTGCGGGCCGCCCGCGAGGACAGCGTCGTTCGAGGAACCTTCGTCAACCTCACCAAGGCGCCCGTCACCGCCGAAGTCGGCATGCATATCGGCGGAGCCACACGCGAGGAGGCCGTGACATCGGCCGGCTCCGATCCGATACACATTCCGTTCGTGCTGCCCGCCTGGGCTCGCGGAGTCGTGGTCGACATCAGCATGGATCGTGCGCAATGGGGACGCTTCACCGATTTCGGAATCACTCTCCTCGACTCTATCGGCGGCCAGCTTGGCAAGAAGCCTCTCAATTACGCCTTCGGACGATTGCAGGTAGAGGCGGAGGAGGGTCACCACGACATGCCCGTCACCCTGGCGCTGCTCCCCGGATTCGCCGATCCCGCCGACACGCAGAAGTGGTCGCTTCACGCCTCCATCCGGCTCTACGCGGACAGCTCCGTCGTGCTCGCCCCCGTGGCCAAGGGCAGCAGCACGGTCACCATCGCCCCGGGCAAGTCGGCAACTTCCTCTTTTGCCATGCCTCCCGACCCCCGGCCGCTCGGTGAGAAGTTCGTGCCGCTCGGCCTCCTGATTGCCCGGATCGATGGGAGAAGCTGGACGCGCGAGACCGCATTGGAGCCCAGCCAGCCGGCGGCTGGCCGGTGAGCGGCCGCAGCGTCCGCATCGCGGCCGGTCAGGGATTCTGGGGGGACTGGCTCGAGGCGCCGGTACGCCAGGTGCGCGGCGGGCCGATCGACTATCTCATGATGGACTACCTCGCCGAGGTGACCATGTCCATCATGCAGAAGCAGAAGTCGCGCGACCCCAGGGCGGGCTACGCTCGTGATTTCATCCCGCTGATGGAGCGCATCCTCCCCGATATCGTCGAGCGCGGCATCCGGGTCACGTCCAACGCGGGCGGGGTGAACCCGCGTGGCTGCGCCGAAGCGGTGCTCGAGGTCGCGCGCCGGCTCGGGCTTGGCGGGAAGCTCCGGGTGGGGCTGGTGAGTGGGGACGACATCCTCGACCGTCTCGACGAGCTCATCCATCGCGGCCACGCGCTGTCCGATATGGAGACCGGGCGGCCGCTCTCCGACATACGCGACCGGGTGCTTTCGGCCAACGCGTATCTGGGCATGGCACCGATCGTGGAGGCGCTTCGAGGGGAAGCCGACGTCGTCGTCACGGGCAGGGTGACCGATACGGGACTCACGCTCGGTCCCATCGTTCACGAGCTCGGCTGGTCGCATGAGGACTGGGACAAGGTCGCCGCGGGAACGGTGGCCGGCCACATCATCGAGTGTGGGGCACAAGCGTCGGGCGGTAACCTGCTCAAAGGCTGGCGATCGGTGAAGGGGATGGAGAACCCCGGCTTCCCCATCGTCGAGGCCATGGATGATGGCACGTTCGTCGTCACCAAGCATCCCGGCACTGGCGGGATCGTTTCGGTGGCGTCGGTGACGGAGCAGCTCGTCTACGAAATGGGCGACCCCAAGAGCTATATCACGCCCGATGGCGTTGCGGACTTCACCTCCATCCGGTTGAGCCAGGCAGGCAAGGACCGCGTCCGGGTGAGCGGCATCCGTGGCGCCCCCCGCACGCCGATGCTCAAGGTCTCGATCGCCTACTTCTACGGCTACAAGGCCGTGGGCACCCTGGTGTACTCCTGGCCGGAAGCCTACGACAAGGCAAAGGCTGGCGACCGCATCCTCCGCCGGCGCCTCGCGGACCTGGGGCTCGAGTACGAGCAGATCCTCACCGAGTTCGTCGGCGTCAATGCGACCCACGGCCGTCTCAGCGGTCCGCCGGACCCCGACATCCCTGAAGTGCAGCTCCGTATCGGTGTCCGGGCCCGGGAACGCGCACCGGTCGAGCGCTTCACCCGGGAGATCGCCCCACTGGTCCTCACCGGCCCCCCGAGCGTCACCGGCTTCGCCGGCGGCAGGCCGGCCGTCGAGGAGGTCGTTGCCTTTTGGCCGGCCCTGATCGACCGCCATGAGATCGAGCCCCACGTGCGGGTCGAGATTCTGGAGGCGTGACGATGGCCAAGTCGCCGCGGCGATCGGCTGCGAGACCGGTGCAGCTGCGCTTCCTCGCCCACGCTCGTTCGGGAGACAAGGGCAATACCGCGAACGTCGGCCTGATTGCCCTTCACCCGGAGTATTACCCCCTGCTCGAGCGGGAGGTCACGGCACGTCGCGTCGCGCGCCATTTCAAGGGCATGGTCAGCGGGGTCGAGCGGTTCGAGCTTCCCAATCTCCATGCGCTCAACTTTCTCCTGCACGAGGCTCTCGACGGCGGCGGCACCATCTCTCTCAAGACCGATGCCCAGGGGAAGGTCTATTCGACCGCGCTCCTGAGGATGGAGATCCCGGTCCCGCCGGCACTCGCTCGCCGGTTCCTTCCCAGATGAGCGAGCCGGGTGCGCCGGTGCGCTCGACACTTGACCGTGGCGTTCTCACACTCACGCTCGATCGCGCCGCCAAGCGCAACGCGCTCAGCTCATCGATGATCGAGGCGGTTCACGCCGCTCTCGAACGGGCCGACCTCGACGCCGGAGTGCGTGTGGTGGTGCTGCGCGGAGCCGGGAAGGACTTCTGCGCCGGTGCGGACCTCGACGAGCTCCTCGCCTCGGCCGATCGCACGCTGGCCGAAAACGAGGCCGACGCGCGCAGGCTCGGCGCGCTCTTCGAGCGGTTCCGGTCGATTCCGAAACCGGTGATCGCGGTGGTGCAGGGGAGGGCGCTCGCCGGCGGTGCCGGCCTCGCGACGGCGTGCGACCTCGTCCTTGCGGGCGCTGGGGCCCAGATCGGCTACCCCGAAGTCCAGCGCGGCTTCGTGCCGGCCATGGTGATGGCCATCCTCCGCCGCCTGACGGGCGAGAAACTCGCCCTCGACCTGGTGCTCACCGGCCGCGTGCTGTCGGCGGAGGAGGCGCGCGCGGCAGGACTGGTGACCCGGGTCGTGCCCGACGCGGATCTCGATCGAGAAGCCGGTGCGATCTCCCTCCGTTTCGCCGAAGCCAGTCCCTCCGCGCTCGCCCTCACCAAGCGACTCTTCTACCAGCTCGACGGCACCGATTGTCACGAGGGCATCATGCTGGGTGCGAAGGTCAACGCCCTCGCCCGCCAGACCCCGGATTTCCGGACGGCGATCGCGCGATTCCTCGAGCGATGAGCCGGCTTCGCCTGATCCTGGCCATGGCCGGGTTCGGCGTGGCGCTCCTCGCTGTTGTGATCGAGGATGGCCGGATCGGCTGGGTCGCGATCATTCTTCTCGCGGCGTCGCTCCTCCTCCGCCTCATGCAACGGAAACGCTCCGACGAGCATCGTGAGGACGGGTCGGACTCCACGTCATGAGTCATGTGATCCGGCTCACAATCCATTGGCGCGGTCCGGGCTATTTTCGCTGCGCACCGCCTGCGGGCGGGCGCGCGGGTGACGAAAGAGGACTTGTCCGACTCCCGCGCTCCATCCTGAACTGGAACCAAGGAGATGGTATGCGGAGGGTAGCAACGGGAGTTGCGGTGCTCATAGGCATGCTTGCGGTTTCACGCGTCGCGCATGCGCAGGGGGCCGAGTTTTCTTTGGGCGGCGGGGTGGATCTTCCGCTTTCCGACTTCGACGATGCGTTCAAGACCGGTTTCCATGGGCTTGCCGCCGCATCGTTTGTTCCAACCGGTTCCCCGGTCGGTATTCAAGTGGACGGTACGTACAGCCAGTACAGCGACGACTCGCCCCTGGACATCAAGGAGCAGCTCATCTACGGCACCGCGAATGCCGTGTATAAGTTCAAGACGGCAGAGGGGAGCCGGTTCCGGCCATACCTGATCGGAGGGGGCGGCGTATACAACGCCAAGCCCAAGGGAGACGACGTTCCGAGCGGTGTCGATTCTCAGACCAAGTTCGGCATTAATGTCGGCGCCGGGTTCGACATCAAGGCCGGCGCCGCGGGGTTGTTTGCCGAAGGTCGTTTCCACGACGTCTTCACCGACGGTTCCAATCTCAAGTTCATCCCGATCACCGTAGGCGTCCGGCTCGGCGGCAGCTGACCCCCGCTAACCGATGTGAGGCCGCCGTGCCGTGAGCGCGGCGGCCTTTTCGTTGCTGCGCCTTCCGGTGCCCTGCCGCGAGGCCGGGATCATGCTGCTCCGTCATCGGCATCGAAATTCACCCGATGCCGGATGTCCTGGCCGAGGCCCGCCGCATTCTCGAGCACCACTTCGGATATCCCGACTTCAGGCCGGCCCAGGCAGCCGTCATCCGGTCGGTGCTCGAACGTCGCGACACCCTCGCCATCTTGCCCACCGGCGGCGGCAAGTCCATCTGCTTCCAGGTGCCCGCCTTGGTGCTCGGGGGGCTCACCGTCGTTGTCTCACCGCTCATCGCGCTCATGCAGGATCAGGTCGCCGCCGCCCGGGCTCGCGGTTTCCCCGCGGCCGCCCTGCACAGCTCCCTCGACGCCGCCGAACGAAACGAAGTCTGGTCGTCGCTTCGCGCCGGCACGCTCCGACTCCTGTACGTGTCACCCGAACGACTCTCCAAGCTCGCGCCGGAGCTTGCATCCGCCGGAATCCGTCCGTCGCTCCTCGCCGTCGACGAAGCCCATTGCGTTACCGAGTGGGGGCACGACTTCCGGCCGAGCTACCGGACGCTCGGCGCTTCGCGATACACCCTGGGCCGGCCTCCCTGCGTGGCGCTGACGGGCAGCGCAACGCCCGAGGTCCGGACCGACATCACGAGCGTTCTCCGGTTCAGGCCTGGCCGATTCTCCATTCATCTTGGTTCCTTCGATCGCCCGAACCTCTGGTTCGGTGTCGTGACCGTGGCATCGGAGCCCGACCGCCTTCGGGCGCTGCTCGCACTGCTGGCCGGCGACGATCACATGGCCCTCGTGTATGCCCCCACCCGGGGCCTTACCGAGGCGGTCGCTCGTGCGCTGGTCCGTGCGGGGCATCGGGCCGCACCGTATCATGCCGGCCTGACCAAGGGCCGGCGCGCGGCCACGCTCCGCGACTTTCTCGAGGACCGGGTGGATGTCATCGTCGCCACCTGTGCCTTCGGCATGGGCATCGACAAGCCCGACGTGCGTCTTGTCGTTCATTGGACGCTGGCCGGCACGCCGGAGGCCTACTATCAGGAGGCGGGCCGGGCCGGTCGCGACGGAGCCTTCGCCAGGTGCGTCCTTCTCTGGCGCCCCGGTGACGCCGAGCTTCATCGGCGGCAGCTCGACGTGACCTTTCCGCCGCGAAGGCTGCTCGAGCGAATCTGGGCGCAAGACGGCGTACCTCCCGGCATTCCCGCCAATGTGCGCGATTCCGCCGAGCGGCTGCGGCGCGAGCTCCGTCCCCATCTCGGCCCCGTCGATTGGGCTCGGGTCAACCGACGGCGTCGCAACGCCGAGCGCCGCATTGCCGCCATGGAGGAGTACGCCAGGGGACATTCATGCCGGCGCCGTGGATTGCTCCAGTATTTCGGCGAGCGCTTGGACGAGTGCGCCGGCTGTGATCGGTGTCGAGGAACCAGTCGCCGCGTCGCTCTCGAGCCGGCCGTCCGCGCGCGGCTCACCGCACTCCGAGGCGAGCTGGGAGGCCGGACGGGCCCGTGGGGCGGCAGTCTCATCGAGCCCGAGGTCCTGCGCCGCCTGGCCGAGCACCCGCCAGCGAGCGAGGCCGCCCTCGCGGACATTCCCGGCGTTGGCCCCGCGCTCGCGGCCCAGGTCGGAGGGGTAATCCTCCGCGCGTTGGGCTCCCGGCCTGGTTCGTATTCACAGGAGGAGGCGTCCTCCCCGATCCGGTCAGCCCTGGTGGGGTGGCGCGCCCGAACGGCGGCGGCCATGGGGGTTCCCGACTTCCGGGTGCTCAACGACGCCACCATCGCCGCGCTCGCATCGGGCGCCGTTCGCAATCACGCATCGCTCGCCGGCGTGCCCGGTATCGGTCCTCGCACGCTCGCGAAATTCGGAGAGGAGCTGTTGCGCCTCGTCGCGGAGCATTCGCGATGACGACGTGTCGGATGTGGGCGGTATGCCGGTGTATATTGCGAGCGATCGCAGCCGGCCTTTCACGCCAGGCGACTCACTCGAACCTCTCCGACGGTGTATGGACGATTCTCTCTATTTCAATGAGCATCATTACCAGGTTCGCGAAATGGTTCGCGAGTTCTCCCGCGACCACATCGCTCCAGTCGCGCGGGAGTTGGACAGCACGTCCACCTTTCCCTGGGACAACATCAAGGCGATGGGCGAGCTCGGGCTGCTCGGCGTTCCCTGGTCCGACGAGTTCGGCGGCGCCGGCATGGATCAGCTCTCTTATTACATCACGATCCACGAGATGGCCAAGGTCGACGCGAGCCACGCCCTGACCATCAGCGCGCACACCAATCTCGGCACCTCGCCGATCGTGGAATTCGGAACCGAAGAACAGAAACGCCGCTATGTCCCGTTGCTCGCCTCAGGCAAGGTGCTGGGCGGCTTCGGGCTCACCGAGCCGGGGGCTGGCAGCGATGCCGGCGGGACCGCCACTACCGCGGTGGACCAGGGCGATCACTACCTGCTCAACGGCTCCAAGATCTTCATTACCCACGCCGGCGTCGGCGAAATCTTCTCGGTCACGGCGCGTACCGAGGCGGGCCGCGGCAACAAGGGCATCACCAGCTTCATCGTCACCAAGGACACCGTGGACCTGGCACAGTGCCGCCAGCTCGGCGTTGGCCATGCGGAGCAGTTGCCGAAGACCCGGGGCGTTCGGGCCGGCAAGAAGCAGGACAAGATGGGCTGGCGGGCGAGTGACACCCGTGAGCTGGTGTTCGAGGACGCGGTGGTACCCAAGGAGAATCTGCTCGGGCAGGTCGGCCTCGGGTTCGTGAATTTCCTCAAGACCCTCGACGCCGGCCGGATCGGCATCGCCGCGCTCTCGCTCGGTATTGCCGAGGGGGCATATGAAGAGGCACTGAAGTACGCGGCTGTTCGAAAGCAGTTCGGCAAGCCGATCGGCAGCTTCCAGGGCGTCAGTTTCCAGCTTGCCGATATGGCGCTGGAGATCGAAGCCGGCACCCACCTCCTGTATCACGCCGCCTGGCTCAAGCAGCAGGGCAAGCCGTTCAAGAAGGAAGCGGCCATGGCCAAGCTCTACTGCTCCGAGCTCGCCATGCGGACCACCACCAAGGCGGTCCAGATCTTCGGGGGCTATGGGTACACCACCGAGTACCCTGTCGAGCGCATGATGCGTGATGCCAAGGTTTGCGAAATCGGGGAAGGGACCAGCGAGGTTCAGCGGATCGTCCTCGCCCGCCATATCCTGGCTGGTCTGATGCCTGCGGAGGCCATCGCCGCTGGCTGAGTGCAATTGCCGTAAGCCTCGCCACTGCATATAATTGCCCCAGCGGCTGCTCTTTCCTCGTCTGGCCGGATTCATCCCGGCCGCCGAGCTGGACCGCCGAGGCGAGCCGGTTTCCCGGCCGCCAACTCATCTTCCGCATCGCGCCGCGGAGCCGTACGCGGCCGAGGTCGAGCAATTTGAAGCGCGAGATCCTGATCAACGGGAGCCAGCGGGAAACCCGCGTGGCGATCCTGGAGGATGAGCGGCTGGTCGAGCTGCTCGTGGACCGACCCGATCACCGCCGGACGGTCGGCGATATCTATCTTGGCCGGGTCGAAGCGGTCCTTCCGGGCATTCAGGCCGCGTTCGTCGACATCGGTCAGGAAAAGAGCGCGTTTCTGCACGCGTCCGACCTCCTGGAGCCCGACGAGGACGAGGAACCCGACGAAGAAGACGGCGACGAGTCCGAGGCTGTAGCGGACCCAGCCGATCCGGTCGAGCCGACAGCCGCCGAGGAGGGTGCCTCGGAACGGAAGAGCAGTTGGCGCGAGCGCCGGCGCCGGGGGCGGGGCAACAACACGGTGGCGGCCACCGACCGCAATCCGGGCGGCGAAACCCGACAGCGAGAAATTTCCTCCCGTCGTGCCATCCCCAACATCCAAGACATCCTCAAGAAGGGTCAGTCACTGCCGGTGCAGGTCACCAAGGAGCCGATCAGCACCAAAGGCTGTCGGGTCACCGCGCAGATCTCCCTCCCCGGACGATTCCTCGTCTACATGCCGTACGCCTCGAAGGTCGGGGTGAGTCGCAAGATCGAGAGCAGGGAACAGCGTGCCAAGTTGCGCGAGATGGTCTCCAAGCTGTTGCCCAAGGATGCTGGGGGCGTGATCGTCCGCACGGTGGCTGAGGGCGTGACGCAGGAGCACTTCCGGCGAGAGATCGATTCACTCCTCGCGTTGTGGAAGAAGATCAATCGGAAGAAGACCTTCGTCCGGCGGGCCCCCGCGCTGCTCCAGCGGGAGACCAGCCTGACCCGCGGAATCATCCGCGATCTCTTCAGCGCCAAGGTCGATGCGCTGCACGTAGACTCGAAGGAGCTCTACAACGAGATCGAGCAGTACCTCAACCAGATCGATCCTGAGCTGATCGGCCGAGTGCACCTGTATGCCGAGCCGACGCCGCTCTTCGACAAGTTCGATATCGAATCGGAAATCCGCGACCTCTTCAAGGCCAGGGTGGAGCTGCCCACGGGTGGCTCGTTGATCATCCAGCCCACCGAGGCGCTCATCAGCATCGACGTCAACACCGGCCGCTACACCGGCAAGAAGGATCCCGAAAAGACCATCCTGCGGACCAATCTCGAGGCCGCCAGGGAAATCGCGCGCCAGATCCGCTTGCGGGACATCGGCGGGATCATCGTCTGCGATTTCATCGACATGGAAACGCGCTCGAACCGCGACAAGGTGCTCCAGGAATTGCGGACCCATCTGGGAAGAGACCGCGCGCGGACCAAGGCGCTCGCCGTGTCGGAGCTCGGACTGGTGGAGATGACGCGACAACGGGTCCGTCCTTCGCTCTGGCATTCGATGACCACCGACTGTCCTACGTGCGCGGCCAGCGGCCGGGTCTTTACGCCCGAGGTCGTCGCACGGCGGCTGGAACGCGCGCTCAAACGGGCGGGACACGAAAACCGGGAGCGGCAGCTGGCCATCCGGCTGCATCCCGAAGTGGCGCTTTACCTGCTCGAGGAAGAGCCCAAGCTTCTCCAGACACTATCGAAGCTCACGGGTCTTGACCTGGAGCTGCGCGACGATCCGATGATGCGGCTCGACGAGTTTCGTCTCATGAGCCGCCCGGCCGGGCGCGACGTCACCGATCTGTACGCGGTGGCGTAACGAGTCGAGGGTCTAGAGTCTAGGGTCTAGAGTCTAGGGTCACCTGGCATCGCGACGGGAGCAGGCTCCTACGACTCCAGACCCCAGACCCCAGACCCCAGACCCCAGACCCTAGACCCCAGACCCCAGACCCCGACTCTCGACCCCAGACCCTTGTCCCAAGCCTCAGTCGCCTGTACCTTTAGCGGCTGTTCGGCAGCTAACCCCGTCCACGGACCGCACATGTACGCGATCTTCCGCGCCCTCGGCAAGCAATTCAAGGCCGAAAAAGGTAAGACCTTACGCCTCCCGCGCATGGACGCGGAAGCGGGGTCAAAAATCACCTTCGATGAGGTCCTGCTCTCCTCCGACGGTGAAACCATCAGAACCGGCGCTCCCCTCGTGTCTGGCGCCAAGGTCGTCGCCGAGGTGGTCCGAGAGGGAAAAGAGCCCAAGATCTACGTCTTCAAGTTCAAGCGCCGGAAGAACTATCGACGGAAGACCGGGCATCGGCAGAAATACACCGAGGTCCGCATCACCGACCTCACGCTCGGCTGAGGCATTCATGGCACACAAAAAGGGTGTAGGCTCCAGCCGGAACGGCCGGACCAGCAATCCCCAGTACCTCGGGGTCAAACACTACGGCGGTGAGCGCGTCATCGCGGGCAACATTCTCGTCCGCCAGCGCGGCACTCGCTTCCACGCGGGCAAGAACGTCCGCCGCGCCAATGACGATACCCTGTTCGCCGTGGCGGACGGAATCGTTCGTTTCGAGTTCAAGGACAAGGGCCGTCAGAAGGTGTCGGTCTATCCGCCTGCCGAGGAGGTCGTCGCTTCGTAGCCGTACCTGGCGGCGCTGGACCACCAAGGGGGTGCGGAACTTCGATCCGCGCCCCCTTATCTTTTCGAATTGAAACACGTGGCCCCGACGCGTCGTCTGGTCGGCCTACGTTGGCTCCGGAGGAGCGATGTCCAGGTCCACTTTATTCGACCGTCTGAATCAGGAATTGGAAGCGTTCGGGAAGAAGGCCCAGGCCGCCCTGGATGAAGGGAAGTTGCAGATCGAGTTGTTACGGGTGAAGCGGCAGCGAGATCATGCCGCTCGCGACCTTGGCCTCTTGCTGCACCGGAGAGAGCGGGGCGGAGAGGCGGAGCCGAGACGGTTCGACGCGCTCATGCTTCGGCTGGACGACCTCGGCTCGGAGATCGCTCGGCTGGAAGGGCAGATCGCTGAGGCTCGGCGGCAGCCTCCGAAGTCCGACAGCCCGCCGGCCGGTGCCCCGCCCGAGGCTCCACCGGTCGAATCGCCTGGGCCCACTCAGGGTTGACCGGGTCTCAGGTGCTCGAGGCTTCCTCCGTTCTGGCCGCGAGCGCCACACGCATGCGGTCGGGATAGTTCCCGCAGAGTCCGTCCACGCCCATGCGAGCCAGCCGCTCGAGGTCGCCGATCTCGTTCACCGTCCAGGCGATCACCATCCCACCGGCATCGTGAACGCGGGTGACCAGCGCGCGGTCCACCTGCTGCCATTCCTGCCAGAGTGTCGTGGCCCCAACGGCACGCATGGCGGAGACGGGATCGTCCAGATAGGCGGAGAGAAGGATGCCGCGACGCACATCAGGCCGGATCTCCCCGAGGCGGCGCACGAGGCGGTGATCGAAACTGTGCACCGCGTAGCGCGGCGGGCAGGGTCCGCGGTCGAGAACCTCGAAGAACGCCGCTTCGTGCGCGGGCGTGAGGCTCTTCACCTCGATCCAGACATCCCGGTCGTACAGCAGCTCCAGCACTTCGGAGAGCAGGGGGAGAAGCTCGCCATTGGGGAGGCGGACCTGCCGCGCTTCCACCAGTGAGAGGTCGTGGATCGGCCCGATCCCGGCTACCTCCGGATCGTGATGGACCACGATGGCCCCATCACGGGTGGCGTGCACGTCGAGTTCCACCCCATCGGCATCCAGCATGACAGCGCGACGGAAGGCCGCCCGGCTATTCTCGTATTCGTATCCTGACGCCCCCCGATGGGCGATCACACTCGGTCGTCGCATGGGCCAGAAGATACTCCTCCTTAACGAACCCGTCCAACCGACGTCATCCTGTCTCGGATGAGCGCTCCGACGCCCCAACCCCTAGCCGATCATGCCCTTGTCGCAGCGTACCGGGACGGGGATGAGCGGGCGGCCACCGAGCTCGTCCGGCGTCACGCTACGGCGGTCGGGCGCTTCCTCTTCAGCTCGGGCGCGGCCTCCAGCGACGTGGACGACCTGGTGCAGGAGACTCTGTTCCGGGCATTCCGGGCGCTCGATGGATGGAGGCGGGAAGCCTCGTTCAGAAGCTGGCTCTTTACAATCTCCAGCAATCTCCTCAAGGACGAATTCCGCAAGCGGAAGGGGCGACAGATGGTTTCCATTGACGATCGCGACCTGGCCGACCGGAACGATCCCGCCGGCGATCTGGCTGCAAGGGAGGCCGAGGAGCGGCTCCGGCAAGGCATTTTCCAGCTACCGAGATTGCAACGAGAGGTCTTTCTGCTCCGGTCGCAGGAAGGAAGCGAGTACGAAGAGATCGCGCGATCACTTGGCACCACGCCGGGGGCCGCGCGTGTGCATTACCACCATGCCGTGAAGCGCCTGAAGGAGTTGGTACGATGACCCGATGCGAACGGATTTCCGACCGCATGCCCAGTGTGGCCCTCGGCCGGTCCGACTGGAGCGCCGACGATCGATCACACCTGGATGATTGCGCTGACTGCCGCGCGGAGTGGGAGCTGGTTGTGGCGACCGCTCGCCTCGGTGCCTCGCTCCGCCCGCTCCCGGGTCCCGAGATCATGACGGCCAAGGTGCTCGGGCGGCTGGCCGGTGAGCGCGCGGCGGGCAGAACACGCCGCCGGACCTGGCTGGCTGTCGGCCTGGCGGCGGCCGCGGTGGCCATCATCGTCGTGCGCATCCCCCGCACACCGTCGGTCACTCCGGGCCCGGGCCAGCCAGGTCCGCCGCCGGTGGCCACGAGGCCAACCGTGCCCGCCCCCACGGCGGCACCACCGCCCGTCGCGACGGCCAGGCAGGTGGTTCCCCTTCCCGAGCTCGACGACTTGCCCGACGCCGAATTGGAGTCGATCCTCGGCTCGCTCGACGAATCCTCTGGAATGTCGCCGTCACTGGACGGCGCCGATTTCGACCACCTCGATGATCACGAGCTGGAGCGCGTGCTCGGGGCGTGGGAGGGATGATGCGACGCCTCGTGTTTGCCTGTCTGGTGCTGTCACCGCTGCTGGCTGGTCCAGCCCTCGCCCAGGATACTACTTCAAAGGCTCCCCGAGCTCCCATGCTCCGTCGGCTCATCGAACAGCGCTTCGCCGCGCGCGTTCAGGAACAGCTCGGTCTCTCCAACGATCAAATGACGCGGCTCCGCGCCACGACGATAAAGTTCGGCGGCCGACGGCGTGATCTGGAAGGGCGCCAGATCACGATTCGACGGGCGCTGGCCAATCAGTTGCGCCCCGGCGTGGCGGCCGACCAGGACAGCGTTGCGAGGCTGACGGACGACCTGCTGTCGGGCCGGGTCGCTTACGCCCAGACATTCCGGGACGAGCTGGCCGAGCTCAAGACCTATATGACCCCGGTGCAACGGGCGCAGCTCATGACCATGCGCGAGCGCCTCTTGCGCCGGGCACAGCAGTTCCGCGAGAGCGAGGGTGACGTCTCCCGGGGTCGTCGGAGACCGTTCATGGAACGGTAGCCCCGACCCGGGTAGATTTCCGGCGACCTCCCACAAGGGCTTGCGATGCGCAGCTGGCATGGGGTGACGGTCGCCCTCCTCACGATGGGGGCGGCCACTCTCTCCGCCCAATCCCCGACCGTATACCGCATCACGGTATCGGGTACCGTCGAGAACGGTCTCGCTCCTTACGTCGTCCGCGGCCTGCGGGAGGCCAAGGCGGCCGGGGCCGCCGCCGCATTTCTCGATATCGATACACCGGGCGGCCGAGTCGATGCCGCCGAGCGTATCGCGGACGCCGTACAGGCCTCGCCCGTTCCAGTGTATGCGTACGTGAATCCGCGCGCCTATAGCGCCGGAGCGCTCATCGCGCTGTCGACTTCCGGGATCTACATGCGCCCCGGGGCCGTGCTCGGCGCGGCCACACCGGTTGACGGACAGGGGGTGAAGGCCCCGGAAAAGATCGTGTCTGCCATGCGGGGCGAATTCCGGGCGCTTGCCGAGCGGCGCGGGCTCGATCCTCGGATGGCCGAGGCGATGGTGGACGACCGCTTGGAGATCCCAGGCGTCGTGCGTGCCGGAGAGCTGCTGACATTGAGCACCGGTGATGCGCTGAGGCTGGGCTACGCCAAGGCGTCGGCCGCCAGCGAGACGGATCTCCTTCGTGAGATTGGGCTCCCGGGTGCGCGCATCGTCCCGATTGATCCCAATTGGGCCGAGCATCTCGTCCGGTTCATCACCAACCCACTGGTTGCTCCTCTGCTGTTGTCGCTCGGCCTCCTCGGTCTCGTCTTCGAGATCAAGCATGGTGCCTTCGGACTCGGTGGGTTGCTCAGCCTCGGAGCCCTCGGCCTCTTCTTCGGGTCGAGCTTTCTGGTCGGCTTGGCGGGATGGGAGGAGGTGCTGCTGCTCGGCCTCGGCCTCGTGGCGCTCCTGGTCGAAGTGTTCATCATTCCCGGGTTCGGGGCCGCGGGGATCCTGGCGTTCGTCGCGTTCGGGGCAGCCATCGTGCTGGCCATGGTCGGGGCCTCCCCGACGACAGGCGATGTGGCGCAGGCCTTGGCGGTGCTGGGCGCGAGCCTCGTCATCACGGCGGCCGTAGCGTACGCCTGGTTACGACATCTACCCGCGAGCACCCGGTTTTCCGGACTCTTCCTTCGCCATTCCGCCGAACAGAGTGAGGGCTACATCTCGGCGCTGCCACGGGCGGACCTCGTGGGGCAGGACGGCATCGCCCTCACCGATCTGCGGCCGTCGGGGACGGCGCAAATCGGCAGCGAGCGCGTGGACGTGGTCACGGAGGGAGGGTACGTCTTGCAGGGAGCGCCGGTGCGCGTGACGCGGAGTGAAGGCTACCGCCACATCGTGCGGGGCATCGAGTAGGTCCTTTCTTTCACCCAGGGGTGCGTGCTGTGGACGATTCCATGCTGAGCCTCGGGGTGGTGCTGGCGCTGGTGTTCATCGCCATCATCATTCTCGTCGTCTTTTTCCAGTTCATCCCGTTCGGCCTCTGGCTGACCGCCCTCTTTTCCGGGATCCGGGTCTCGTTCTTCACGCTGTTCGGCATGCGCTTTCGGCGGGTCGATCCACGGGCCATCGTCTTTCCGCTGATCAGCGCGCACAAGGCCGGCATTCAGCTCAGCGTGAACGATCTCGAGGGTCACTTTCTCGCCGGCGGCAATGTCCAACGGGTGGTCAACGCCCTCATCTCCGCGGACAAGGCCGGCATCGCGCTCACCTACAAGCAGGCCACTGCAATCGATCTTGCGGGGCGTGACGTCTTCGAGGCGGTGCAGGTGAGCGTCAATCCCAAGGTCATCACGACGCCCAAGGTGGCGGCCATGGCCAAGGACGGCATCCAGCTGCTCGCGCTCGCGCGAGTGACGGTACGGGCGAACATCAATCGCCTGGTCGGCGGCGCCGGGGAGGAAACCATCCTGGCCAGGGTGGGCGAGGGCATCGTGAGCACCATCGGCTCGGCCGAGTCGCACAAGAAGGTGCTGGAGAACCCCGATCTGATATCCAAGACGGTGCTGTCGAAGGGACTCGATGCCGGTACGGCGTTCGAGATCCTGTCGATCGACATCGCCGACGTCGATGTGGGCAAGAACATCGGCGCCGAGCTGCAGACGGATCAGGCGGAGGCCGACAAGCGCATCGCCCAGGCCAAGGCAGAGGAGCGGCGGGCGCTCGCGGTCGCAATCGAGCAGGAGTTCAAGGCCGAGGCGCAGAACCAGCGCGCCAAGGTCATCGCCGCGGAAGCACAAATCCCGCTCGCGATCGCCGAGGCCTTCCGCAGCGGACACCTCGGCGTGATGGACTACCAGCGCTACCGGAACGTGCAGGCGGATACGACCATGCGGCAGGCGATCGCCGGTGGCGACGCGACGCCGCCCGCGGGGGGGTGAGCCGTGGATCCCGGCGTCGCCATCGGAATCGGAGTTCTCTGGGTTGTCTTCAATCTGATCACCAGGAAGAACAAGCCTGCGGGGCCGACGAGGCGTCCCGCGCCACCGCGCAGTCAGACCCAGGCGCCGGGCAGGCTCCCACCGTCGGCCGGCACGGATCCCACGCAGCGCGAAGGCGCTCGACTTCAGGACTTGCTCCGCGAGCTCGGCAGGACGCTCGATGGAGCCGCCGGTCCCCGCGGCCGCCCGGCGGCGACGCGCCTGCCGCCCGCGGAGGAAGTGGAAGATCGAACGTCTCTCGAGACGCCGGTGGTTGTGAGGAGTCTCGAGGCGGAGGTCCGGCGTCCGCAGCGATTGGAGGTGGATAGCGATGACGAGGCGGAGGCCGTGATCGCCCGGCGCAGGGCTGCTGCCGAAGCTCACGGCCGGCCGCTCGGGAGCGCCGATTACCTGGCCTTCGAGGCTCGTATCCGCCAGGAGCCGGCGGACGCCACGGCGACGCAGGCGTACACCATGGCTCGTCTCCGCAACGCCATCGTGTGGCGGGAGATCCTGGGGCCGCCCGTGTCCCTCCGAGGGCCGGAGGATCAGTAGGCCCGCTTATTCTTCTCGGTGGCCGAACTTCTTCCGATAGTCGGACATCGCTTGAGTGATGGCGTCGCGTGCCGCTTCGGCCCCTTCGAAGCCGCGGGTGACAGTGCGGGTCCCCTCGAGATCCTTATACACCTGGAAGAAGTGCTCAATTTCCTTCAAGTAATGCGGCGGGACGTCGCCGAGGTCGTTGAGGCCGTCGGAATAGGGATCCCCGACAGGGACCGCGAGCACCTTCTCATCCGCGGCGCCACGATCGACTAAATGGAAAAGTCCGATCGGGCGCGCGTCGACGAGACAACCGGTGAAGACGGGAATGGTCATCAGCACAAGCACGTCGAGAGGGTCACCGTCATCACCGAGTGTCCGGGGCAGGAAGCCGTAGTCACCCGGGTAGTGGACGGCGCTGTACAGCACTCGGTCGAGGCGGAAGATCCCAAGAGTCTTGTCGAGCTCATACTTGTTCCGCTCGTTGGTCGGGAATCTCGATCACCGCCGTCACTTCGTGCGGTGGATTCGGACCGGTGGGGATGTCGTGCCAGGGATGTAAGCCGGGAGGTCGCGCAGGAGCCACGGAAAATCCAGGTTGGAGAAGGTGAGAATCTTATCCAGCCGGGGGCACTGGACCAACCTCGCTCCCGCCTTGCGGGCGGGCCATTATCTTCGGTCGGTAGCCCGAGTGGCGGAACGGCAGACGCAGTGGACTCAAAATCCACCGGGGGCAACCCCGTGCGAGTTCGAATCTCGCCTCGGGCATTCCGCTCGCCCCGATGAAGTAGTCCCCCCGTCTCATGGGCCCCGAGGGCCCGTCCCGCTGCTCCACCACTCGGATGCGCTGGAGGGTGGAATGGGGGCCCGCCTGAACCTCCCGGCCGGAGGTGCTCCGCTTCTGGTCACTTGGTGTTTGCGGTATCTTTCGGTCAACCGGGCCCTGGCTCCGTCGGTCGTCGGACCGTGGGGCTGCCTGGGCTCGCCAACTGTAGTCCCGGCTCAACAACTGTATGTGGCTTGAAGCCATCCTGCCCCCACCAGGCTAGGCTAAGTCTATTTATTGCAGCACTTTACACATGATTGATTCGGGTGCCACGTTGGCCCATGGCTTGCTAGATTCGAGATTGGTCAGCGCGGCTGCGAATGTCCCTTCGGTCCGTCCAACCCAAGCGGACGGGCTTGGACGCATTCGATGATGAAGCGCAACGCCCTGCGAATAAGGTTCCACCACTCGACAACGGAATCGAGAAAAGATTGAAGAAATGGCTCGGTGGGTCTGTAGCGCTGCTCCTTCTCGCTGGCGGAGCGCTCTCTCCCGGCCAAGCGAACGCGCAGTCCTCGGTTCCGGGTCGCCCACCGGCCGGCGGGAACACCGATTCGAGCGGCATCGTGAGGCCGGGCGACGTGATCCGGCTGAAGGTGTGGCGGGAGCCTGATATGTCCGGTGACGTATCGGTCGACGAATCCGGCGCGGCCACACTGCCACGGCTTGGCGCGGTGAAGGTGAGCGACTTGTCGGCCGACTCGCTCAAACGGTTTCTGGTGGCCACCTATTCTCGAGATCTCCGGGATCCCGCAATCGACGTCACTGTGTTGCGCCGGATCACGATTCTCGGGGCCGTTCGGAATCCGAACGTATATCAGGTCGAACCCACCATGACGGTTGCCGATGCGCTGGCACTCGCCGGCGGGGCATCCCCGGAAGGCAAGCAAGACCAGGTCGAGCTCCGACGTGAAGGTGAGTCGAGGGTCACCAGGCTGTCTCGAGGGATGAAGTTGGCCGACACGCC
Source organism: uncultured Gemmatimonadales bacterium (assembly GCA_963722825.1). Taxonomy (GTDB): domain Bacteria; phylum Gemmatimonadota; class Gemmatimonadetes; order Gemmatimonadales; family GWC2-71-9; genus CAVVWJ01. The sequence goes on along the minus strand of CAVROI010000001.1, from coordinate 1,154,612 downwards.
GGTGCGCTCGGGCGACCAGTTCTACGTGCCGGAGCGGAGCTGGTTCAGCAGGAATACCGGACTGATACTCGGAGGAGTAGGTACTCTCACGAGCATTCTCTATTTCGCCTTCCGCAGGTAGGAGCGGCCGCAACGTGACGAACCTGCCTTCCCGGCGCGAGGACGACCGGCTAGCGATCCCCGCCACCCGCGCTGAGGGGGGGCGTGAGGAGCCGGAGTTCACTCTGAGTGACTTTGGCACCCTGATTCGGCAAAGCATCTGGATGATGCTTGCCTGCGCTTTGGTGACAGGGACCGCTGCAGCGATCTACGTGAGCAGGCTAGTGCCTGTCTATGAGGCCCGCGTCTCGCTTCGAATCCAGGACCAGGAACCAAATCTGCCGGACATCTTCCGGCCCCTTTCTGCGGCGAATGAGCTGAACAGCGAGATGCAGGTCCTCAGTAGTCGTACCCTGGTCGAGGACGCAACCCGGGAACTCGCCCTCCAGGTGCGGCTCGTAAGCCCGACTGGCGTTGCCCGGGATACGTTGCTGCAGGACCTTAGCGTTTCTCCCCTCGCGGCTGCGGGGACGTACCGGCTCGAGCGCCAGCCGGATGGCCGTTTCAATGTGACCAATGTGGCGACCGGGAAGAACCTCGCGCCAGTACGTGCGGGGGACCCCTTGACGCTCCCCGGGGCCTCGCTCCGTCTCGCTGAAGCCGCCAAACTCAAGAAGGAAATTATCATCCGGGTCTCGCCCATGCGGGACGCGATCGTCGGGACTCAAGGCGCGCTCATGGTCACCAGGGTAAGTCGTGAAGCTGATGTGCTGTCTGTCCAGTACCGGGACCCGGATCCGGATCTGGTCTGGCGGGTGCCCAACGCCGTCGTCCTGGACTTCATGAAGCGGCGGGAAGAGACACAGAAGCTTCAGGCCGCGAGTCAGGTGCGCTTCCTGCGAGGCCAGATCGATACTCTGGCTGTCCAGCTGCGCTCGTCCGAGGAGGAGCTGAAGCGTTTTCGTGAGAGTGCTCGCGTGGTGAATCCGAGCGAGGAAGCGGACAGGCAGATCGGCCGGCTGGTCGAGCTCGAAGCTGGGCGCAGCACGATCGAGGCCGAACGGTCCTCGCTCGCGAACCTTCTCGCACAGGTCGACAGTGAGCGTGCAGCACGCGGGACCAATCCGCAATCGCCATTCCGACGGCTGTTCGCGTCCCCCAGCCTCTTCCAGAGCCAGGCAGCATCTCAGATGATCAACGCGCTGACCCAGGTCGAGGAGCAGCGTGTGACACTTCTCACTCGCCGCACGGAGCAAGACCCGGAGGTGCAGCGTCTGACGGCGCGGATAGCCGAACTCGAGGGCCAGCTCGGCTCCATCGCGAGGACTTATCTACAGGGCCTGACCGACCAGGTCAGGTCACGCGACTCGGCGATCGCTGGATTCAGCCGTGAACTCGCTACACTCCCCGGCAAGGAGCTGGAGTATGCGCGGCTGGAGCGCACGCCGACTGTCCTGAAGGACATGTACACTCTCCTGCAAACCCGCTTGAAGGAAGCGGAAATTGCGGAGGCTGCTCAGAACGCGAACGTTGCCATAATAGACCCGGCGATTCCACCGCGCAGCCCGGTCGGCTCACGCCCCAAGCTGATTCTCCTGGCTGCCTTGATTGGCGGGCTCCTCGCGGGTCTGAGCGTTGGGGCCATCCGCCAGTTCCTTGACCATACCGTCCGAACCCGCGCGGACGTCATGGCTGCGAGTGGCCTACCTGTCCTGGCCCTGATTCCCAGGGTATCCAAGAGCAGTCGGACCCGGGCCCTGATCGCCAGCCGCAATCCGCCGGTCGCGCGCCGCGCAGTGCCGCCGCCGTCGGCCCCGCCGTCATCGCCGGCTCCCGAACGGCAGCCGGCACCTTCACGTCACACATTCACCTTCCTACAACCAGACCACTTGCCGACTGAGGCAGTGTCGGTGCCCGAGCCGGCGGCGAAGTCGAGGGAGTCGTGGACCCCAGTAAAGATTCCGCACGAGAGCCGCATGATCGTATCCGGGCTCGGAAGCGTCATCGCGGAAGCCTACTGCATCCTGCAAACCAACGTGGCTTTCTCTAACGAGGGAGCGTCGGTGAAGACGCTGGTACTGACCAGCGCGCTGCCTGGGGAGGGGAAGACCACGACGGCGATCAATCTCGCCCTCGCGCTCACGGAGCGTGGCCTGTCGGTCCTGCTGGTCGATGCCGATATGCGCCGAGGACAGGTACACCAGCTTCTGGGTTTGACCCGGACACCGGGGTTGTCCGAGGTCCTTCAGGGTGTCGAGACTTTCGAGCGGGCGCGGCGCCTGGTGCAGGTTGGCGACAATCGGGAGCTGGCCGTACTGACTGCCGGGAGTCAGACCTCGAGCCCACCGGCGCTCGTGGGATCGCACCGCATGGGCGTGCTGCTCGAGCACCTGAAGGAGGCCTACGACCTCGTACTCATCGACTCACCTCCCGTGAACATTCTCACCGACGCCGCGCTGCTGGGCCGTCAGGTTGACGGCGTGGTGCTGGTTGTGCGGGCGGGAGTGACGGATGCCGCCGCCCTCGGATACGCAATGGGTCAGCTCCAGCACGTGCGCGCCCCCGCGCTCGGCGTGGTTCTCAATGACATCGACCTCAAGCGGAATCAGAAATATGACGGTGTCTATCACTATGCCGCATACGCCAATTACTCCACGATTGAGGACGAGAAGGGCTGACCCAGGTCCAACCACATGGGTCACGACGTCCTTCGATTTCGATTGTGGTTGTATCTGCAGTTCTGAACGCTGACGATGTGGCATAGGCAGGGCGACTTCTCCGGTGATTACCCGGAAAACAACGGCACACCTATGAGGGCATTCATGTCTGATCATCAGCGGAAGGTGCTCGTGACCGGCGCCGGAGGCTTCATCGGCCATCACCTGGTCAAGCGGCTCAAGGAGTCCGGCTACTGGGTCCGGGGGGTGGACATCAAGCATCCGGAATACGAGCCGACCCGTGCCGATGAATTCCTGCTCCTGGATCTCCGCAGGTGGCCGAACACCCTGGCGGCATGCGAAGGTATTGCCGAGGTCTATAACCTCGCGGCGAACATGGGTGGCATCGGTTTCATCGAGCACAACAAGGCCGTGATCATGCACGATAACGTGCTGATCAATACCCACATGCTCGAAGCGGCCCGATGCCAGGGCGTGCAACGATACCTCTACACCTCATCGGCGTGCGTATATCCCGGATATCGACAGCAGTCGCCCGACGTCGTCCCTTTGAAGGAGGAAGACGCATATCCTGCCGATCCGGAAGACGGATACGGTTGGGAAAAGCTGTTCTCCGAGCGGCAGTGCCGCCACTACCTCGAGGACTACGGACTCGAGACCCGCGTCGTGCGGTTTCACAACATTTTTGGACCGCTTGGTACATACGATGGGGGCCGTGAAAAATCACCGGCGGCGATCTGCCGGAAGATCGCATTGGCTAATGCGGAGGATGAGATTGAAGTCTGGGGGGACGGCGAGCAGACCCGTTCATACTGCTTCGTGGACGACTGTGTCGAGGGCATCCACCGGTTGATGCGCTCTGAGTGTCGCGAACCGCTGAACTTGGGGCAGGATCGCCTTATTACCGTGAATGAGCTGGTGGACATTGTGGCAGGAGCCGCTGGGAAGCGGATTCACAAGCGCTACAACTTGTCTGCTCCCCAAGGCGTGCGGGGGCGCAACAGCGACAATACCAAGCTCCGCGCGACGCTCGATTGGCAGCCGACGATCTCCCTCGAGGATGGCCTGGCACGAACCTATCGATGGATCGAGTCTCAGCTCTGTCAACCCGAGGCCTCCGGGTCTCAGGAAACTACCCCAAAAGCGGAGCGTGAGTCTTTCGGCGTCTCGCGATGACTCTCGGGCGGGCCGGTGGCGAACGCTCCAAACGTCGATAAGAATGCCGGATACAGTCCTGGAGCCCGCTGCGTACGCCCGCGCTGCCGCCGGCGGCCAGTCCGGACCAGGCACGACACGGCTTCCTCGAGCGGCGGGTAACGCACATGGGCGGGCGCTGGCGTATCTCGATGCGCCGACGCTCGCCCTTTGGTCCAGGGATCCGGCGATAAGACTTGTCCTTTCCCGATGGTACGCCCGGCACGCCGCTCTCACGAACTCGCCGATGGCGGCATGGTGCTCGATCTCGGGGCAGGCAACGGCCTGCATCCGGGGGTCGGTGACTCCATCAGCCGCCGTCAGTCGCCTCTTGAGCAACCGTGTCAGTCGTCAAGCAGTTGGATTCCCAGGCCGGGAGCATAACACGTGATGGGGATCTCGAGCGTGCTACGCCTTGGGCGGCGCGCCCTCCGAACGCTGGTGGGACGCGACCGTTTCTATCGGCGAGAAGTCGCCGTGCCGCGCATGCAGCTCGGTCAACCAGGCGCGAGTTGGTGTATCTGCCCCACCGGCCTCGGCCCCACGAGCGTTGTGTATTCGTTCGGGATCGGAGAGGACGTGTCGTTCGAGTTGGAGTTGATCGAGCGCTTCGGTACTGCCGTGCACGCCTTCGAGCCGACTCCGCGCTCCCTGACCTGGGTGCGGTCTCAGTCGCTACCCCAGACATTCGTGCTCCACGAGCTCGGCCTCGCCTCTTTCGACGGAATGGCATCGTTCAGCCCGCCGCTGGACCCAACGCATGTGTCATACAGCATGCTGCGCAGGGATCGGGGCGGATCCGCGATCCGCGCACCTGTGCGACGGCTCGCGACGATCGCCGCCATGCTGGGTCACGTTCACATCAACTTGCTGAAGATGGACATCGAGGGAGGGGAGTATGCGGTCCTGCCGGACATCCTTTCGAGCCAATTGAGAATCGATCAGCTACTCGTCGAGTTTCATCACCGCTGGGACTTCGTCGGAGTTGCGGAGACCACACGAACCATCTCACTACTACAAGGCGCGGGCTACCGCATCGCGGACGTGTCGGCTAGCGGCTGCGAGTTTACCCTGGTGCGCGATGGATGCGCCGCATGATCGACTACGCGACGGGCTACCTTCGCTGGATTCGCAACCGGTGGCGCTTGGGGACACTGCGCCCGATCGACCCTGATCGCAGTGTGGTGTTGATCGTACTGTTCCACGGCCTCTTCCGCAGCCGTCGAGATGTGACGAGCGGGGTATGCGATCCTCAGCAAGGCATCACCATCGGGTTCTTCGCCGAGTTTGTGGAATCGTTGCTCTCGCACGGGGTAGTAATACGGAGGCTGGAAGAGGCTCTCGATCAGCCGCGGCATGGGCTGACGGCGGTGATCACCTTCGACGACGGTTACTTCAGCAATGCTCAGGCGCTCGGCGTGCTGGAGCAGTTTGGCGTGCCAGCGACTTTCTATATCTCCACGAAGCACGTGGAGGAGCAGAAGTCGTTCTGGTGGGATGTGATGCATCGCGAATCGACCAAGCGGGGAGTTTCCTCCGGTGGGATCCAGCGGCGCATCCGTGGCCTCAAGCGGCTCAGAGCCAAGGAGATTGAGACCCGGCTGGTTCAGTGGTTCGGGCCCCGTGCGCTTCGGCCCGTATCCGATTCCGATAGACCGTTTACCGAGGTCGAGCTCACGGCATTTGCGAAGTCTCCATACGTGTATCTGGGTAACCACACGGGTGATCACGCGATCCTCGTCAACTACGATGACTTAGGCATTCGAAACGAGATCGATGTGGCGCAGCGATTTCTCACTCGCGTGAGCGGGGTCTCACCGACGAGCATCGCGTACCCCAATGGTGGATACGACGCCAGGGTGCTGGAGATCGCCCGCAGCGTTGGGCTCGAGTTCGGGCTCACCGTACGGACCGGCATGAATGTTTCCCCCAGCATGCAACCGATGGAGCTTCGTCGAGTGACTGTATGGGGCGTGCCGGGTGCGGAACGACAAGCGAAGGTACTCGCGGGAATGCTCCGCCCGTGAACATGGAGCCAGTGGGCACGAAACGGCTTCACCCGGGTGATCTGCTTCTCGCCAGAAACACCCTCTGGGTCGGCTTGGGGCAGGTTCTTCGAGTAGGCGTCCAGGCCGTGTACTTCATTCTCATCGCACGTGCCCTCGGCGCCCGGGAGTACGGCGAATATGTAGGCGTGCTGGCACTCGTAGCCGTGGCGGCACCCTTCGCCACGCTCGGTTCGGGAAATCTCCTGATCAAGCATGTAGCCAGGGAGCCGCACGGCTTCGCCCGGCATTGGGGTAAGGCCCTGGGCACCACGTTGCTGACCGGGACGATCCTCCTTGGCCTGGTGACGCTAGTCGCTCGACTCTGGCTCCCGGCCTCCGTGCCCCTGCGATTCGTTCTGGTGATTGGTGCAGCGGATCTTCTGTTCGTCCGCCTCATCGACATCAGCGCACAGGCGTACCAGGCCTATCAACGAATGTCACGTACCGCCCTGCTCCAGTTGCTGCTTAGCCCTGTCCGGCTGGTCGCCGCAGTTGCATTGATTGCGATGAGCCCGGCGCCAACCGCGCTCGAGTGGGGGGTGCTTTACCTGTTAAGCGCCGTGTTTGGTGGGGTGGTTGCCGTGGCTCTCGTAAACCGCGAACTCGGGAAACCGGAGTTCCACCTTCGGCCTCTCGGTTCCGAGATAGGCGAGGGTGCCTTCTTCTCGGTGAGCCTATCCGCCCAGACATTTACCAATGACGTCGATAAGGCGATGTTGGCGCGCCTTGCGACGCTTGAGGCCACCGGGATATACGCCGCGGCCTATCGGCTTGTCGACGTTGCATTCCTGCCGGTCGGGTCCCTCCTGATGGCGACCTATGCCCAGTTCTTTCAGCACGGCACGCAGGGGGTCAGCGCTACCGCTCGGTTTGCACGGCGGCTTGTGGGTCTTGGCGCCGCGTACGGATTGCTGGCGGCGGCCGCCCTCTACCTGCTTGCCCCGGTTCTGCCCATGATCCTCGGGGATGGATACCGCGACGCCATCGTCGCCATCCGCTGGCTGGCGATACTGCCGTTCCTGAAGGCCATTCATTACTTCGGAGCGGATGCCCTGACTGGGGCTGGCCATCAGGGGTACCGGACGGTCGTACAGGTCGGCATTGCCACGGTCAACGTGCTGCTCAACTTTTGGCTGATCCCGCTCTATTCGTGGCACGGGGCCGCGATTGCCACACTGGCTTCCGATGGGTTGATGGGAATTGCGATCTGGAGCATCGTATGGTACCTCGCTCGACACGGGGGCCACCTCCGGCTACCTGATGATGTCCCTTCCGCTATCGAGTTCGGCTAGCACATGAGCCTCCGACCCGCATTCCGACGGATCGGAGCGCTTCCGGTCTCCCGAGTCGTGGAGACCGGTTTTGGGGTCTTTGCGATCTACATCTTCAGCCAGGCCCAATTCTGGCCGAGTGCTCCGTCAAGGGATGCCCCCTTATCGGTAGACCTCACCGCACGTGACTTTGCGAATCCGTTGAACTACGTCATCAGCACTCTGATTTTTCTGGTCTCACTTGCGCTGGTCGTGAAGCGACCAAGAGCGCTGTGGCGTGCCGCGACTGCCGATCTTCTGTTGACCGGATTACTCGGATTAACGCTGGCTTCAATGCTCTGGTCTGACGCTCCAGACGTGGTCTTCCGCCGGTGGGGGGCCCTGTTCGGGACCACACTCTTCGCCGTTTATCTCCATTTGCGGTATAGCCTGGAGGAACAATTGCGGCTTGTCGGTTGGGGACTCGGCATCACGGCGATCTTCAGCATTCTCCTGTTCACTCCCAGTGCGCTCTCCGGGGACGGGTTCAGAGGAATATACGAGAATAAGAACTCTCTCGGGCGAATGATGGCGTTATCAGTCACTATCTTCGTCCTGCTCGCCTCCATCCGCCGGCCGCGAGCCCTCCCCATCATGTTTGCCGGGCTTTCCTTCGTGCTACTCTTGATGGCGAAGTCAAGCACAGCTTTGGTCGTAGCCCTGACGGTCGTGAGCCTGATCCCCGTGCTGAGGATCTTGGCGCGGGACATGCGCCTGGCGGTCGGCGTGGGAGGCATCGCGATCCTCGTGCTCGGAATCGGTAGCTTGCTCGTCGCCTCGAACCTCGGTGCAGCGACCGCTGTGGTCGGTCGCGATGCCACTCTCACCGGACGGACGGATCTGTGGCAATACGTAGTGGAGATGATCCTCCGGCGCCCATGGCTCGGTTACGGCTATGAAACGTTTTGGCTCTGGGAGCTTCCGTGGAGAGCGGTGGTCGACGAGGGCGCCGGATGGACCGCGCCGAACGCGCACAACGGATTTCTGGAGGTAGGCCTGGCTCTGGGCTTCGTTGGAGTGGTCCTCTTTGTTACGGGTTTGATGTCCGGCCTGGTAAGGGCGATCAAGCACCTCCAGGGTAAACCTGAACGAATCGGCTTATGGCCGCCGATCTACCTGTGCTTCGTGCTTCTGTACAACATCACTGAAATCGCCGCCCTCACCCGGAACACTCTTGTTTGGGTGCTCTACGTGTCGGCGCTCCTGGCCGTGGCTCCGAAGAAGGAACGAACCGACGGGCGGGCGGTCCGAGCGCCAGCGCAGCCCCGAGCCGGTCGACCCTTCCAGGTGAGCGCCGCTCCCGTTGGCCCGATGGAAGGCAGCTACGAGCGGAGCCCGCTGATGGGGCAGGGTCGTCGGGATGGCGAACCCCTGCAATGATGTTTGCGGCGCACCCGTCACGCAGGCTGGCGGTACTTACCAACATGCTGGCGCCGTACCGGCTGCCCATCTACCATCGGCTTGCTGAGCACTTCGATCTTACGGTTCTGTACTCGGGCGATGAACCGAACAGAAGTCAATGGAAGGGGCTGGCTGAAAGGCTTCAGCAAATACGGGTCAAACACTCGCGCGGCATCTCCATTCCTTGGCTTAAGCGCGATCAGCATGCTGTCCTCGACTCGAGATATCTCCACGTCAATCCAGGATTCTTAACGGATCTCTTCAGGCTTCGGCCGGACGCGGTGATCAGCGACGAGTTGGGATTTCGAACGCTCATGGCGCTCCTGTACGCCAGGCTGTTCGCTAAGCCGCTGTGGGTATGGTGGGGTGGCACGCTACATACCGAACGCGGCGTTGGTCTTGGCAGGCGACTCCTCAGACGGCAACTGGCGGGCATAGTGCGCGGCTGGTTCAGCTATGGCGCCACGTCGACGGAATATCTCGAGTCGCTGGGAGTGCCCCGGTCCAGCATCGTGGAGCTTCAGAACTGCATCTCCGAGGGTCCGTACACGCAGAGTATCGCCCCAGCCGTCCAGCTCGATCTTAAGCCGGTGGTTCTCTGTGTGAGCCGACTGGTTCCCGGCAAGGGGGTGGACTTGTTGCTCGAGGCCGCAGCGCGCGTGCAGGCGCAAGGTGTGCGTTTCTCGCTGCTCCTCGTCGGAGACGGCCCCGAGAAGCCCCTGCTCGAGCGGAAGGTGGGCGAGTTGGGTCTACATGACGTCGTCTTCCATCCTCCGCAACACCCGGACCGGGTCCCGGCCCTTTATCGCAGCGGAGACGTCTTAGTGTTCCCCACCCTCGATGATGTGTGGGGGCTCGTCGTGAACGAGGCGCTGTGGTCTGGGTTGCCAGCGCTAGTATCGATTTACGCTGGGTGTGCGAGGGAGCTGGTCCCCCCAATCAGCACCTTCGATCCTCTCGATCCGATTGACTTCACTGCCAAGCTGCGGCTCGCCGTTATGGGTCGGCTTCCTCGCCCCGACCTGACGCGGATGAAGCGCATCGATGAGGTAAGCGGCTTGATCATCCGTGAGCTCGATGAATCGAGGGCCGCCAGGTGAAGGTGCTCCTCGTGCACAACTACTATTTGGAGCCGGGCGGTGAAGACCAGGTATTCGCTGCCGAGGTCGAAGTGCTGCGGGCTCACGGCGACGAGGTACGGCTGTATACGTTGCATAATGATCGTATCGCCTCGATGGGCAGGCTCGAGTTGGCCAGGTCGACTATCTGGAATCGCCAGGTTCTGGCTGAACTGACGGCCATTTTGCGTGAAGACAGACCGGATCTAGTTCACTTTCACAACACGTTTCCACTGGTCTCGCCGGCTGGGTATGCTGCAGCGCAGAGGTTGGGGATACCCGTGGTGCAGACGCTGCACAACTTTCGTCTGCTCTGCCCGAACGCTCTGTTTCTTCGCCGGGGAAGATCCTGTGAGGACTGTCTGGGTCGGTCGGTAGCCTGGCCCGGCGTCCTCCACGCCTGCTACCGGAACAGCCGCCAGGCGAGCGCTGTGGTGGCAGCGATGCTCGCCATCCACCGTTCACGCAACACCTGGGGGTCGGCGGTCGATACCTACGTCACGGTCAGTGAGTTTGCTCGCGCCAAGTTCGTGGAAGGGGGGTTGCCAGCGGAGCGCTTGGTAATCAAACCAAACTTCCTGCCGCACGACCCCGGCCCTGGGGCGCACCAGGGGCGCTTTGCCTTGTACGTAGGTCGACTCAGCGCGGAGAAGGGAATCGAGTCTCTTGTGCGGCTCTGGGGCCGGCTTACCGCCGGCATACCCCTGCGCGTCATCGGCGGCGGTCCACTGGAGACGCTTGCCGCAGAGAACCCGCCAGGCGTTGAATGGCTCGGCCGGCAGTCACGGGAGAATGTGATCGCCGCCATGAAGGACGCCACCTTTCTCGTTTTTCCGTCCGAGTGTTACGAAGGGCTGCCGATGGTGGTGCTCGAGGCCATGGCGACCGGCCTGCCGGTCATCGCGAGTCGGCGAGGGGCGTTGCCGGAGATATTGCAGGACGGAAGAGCCGGTGCGCTGGTGGAGCCCGAGGAGCCGGAAGGGTGGGAGCGAGGGCTGCGATGGGCCATCAGCCACTCGGAAGAGGTTGTGGCCCTCGGCCGACACGCCAGGCGAGCGTTCGAAAGCAACTATACCCCTGAGGTTGGGTATCGGCTGCTCTCTGAAGTTTATCGTCAAACTGTCGAGCGGGCGCACGGTCCGCTCCCGCAATCGGCTGTCCGGTAACCCGTCATGCTTGAGCAGCGACGCATTTTGGGAATGCGGGTTGACGGGACGACCTACGCCGACGCGGTGAGTCAGATCCTTGACTGGGCCGGCGAACCGCCAGCGCGTTACGTTTGCGTCGCAACGGTCCACATGGTCATGGAGGCTTACGACGATCGGCGCTTTCAGCGAATCGTCAACGACGCCGATCTCGTGACACCCGACGGGATGCCCCTCGTCTGGGCGCTTCGTCTTCTAGGGGTCAGAGCTGCCTCGCGCGTGTATGGACCTGACCTGGTCCCCGCACTTTGCGGGGAGGCCGCGGCGCAACACGTCCCAGTCGGATTCTATGGCGGTTCGCCGGAAGTGCTGGAGCGCATGTTAGCCGAAGTGCGGCGACGCTGGCCTTCGCTGTCCATCGGCTACTCCTGGAGTCCGCCATTCCGGCCGCTCACGGTCGCGGAGGATGCGGAGGTCGTGGAGCAGATCAACCAATCGGGCGTCCGACTGCTGTTCGTGGGCATCGGATGCCCGAAGCAGGAGCGCTGGATGGCGGAACACAGGAATCGAGTTGCCCTCGTGATGGTCGGTGTCGGTGCGGCGTTCGATTTTCTGGCCGGAGCCAAACAACAAGCTCCTCGCTTTCTCCAGCGAGCCGGGCTCGAGTGGTGCTTTAGGCTTGTGACGGAGCCCCGCCGACTGTGGCGTCGATATCTGTACCACAACCCTCGCTATCTCGGCTTGTTTGCGCGGCAGTGGGTGGCCGAGCGGTGGGGTGGGGACGTAACCAATAACGGCTAGGCTCCCTCGCTCATGGGAGTCGGAGTGGTGCGGCTCAGGGAGAATTAAGGCCCATTCGGAGGCTGGATGGCAAAGCAGATCCTCAATCTGCTCAGGAACCACAAAGAGTGGCTCGAGCTCCACAACGTGCCGTTTCTGAGTCGTTCATCTGATGAACGATTGTTCGCCAGGTACGCGATGAGCGATAGAACCGTGATGGACCTCTGGGAAACGGACCCGGATGCGTTGTACGTAGAGCCACTCGTCGCGGCCAATGCCGTAGTGCTGGATGTTGGCGCCAACCTGGGCACTTTCTGCTACAGCGTCAAGCGGACCGATCTACCGGTTCACCTCGTCGCCTTCGAACCCATACCGCTTCTGGCGAAGCGCCTCCGGGCATTGTTCAAGAACGCTGTCGTCCTGGAGGTTGCATTGTCGGACGCGAAGTCCACCCGGACATTTCGGATACCCTTTATCGATGGACGGCGCTGCAACAGTCGGGGATCACTGTGCCCGATTGTGGACTCGGGCACCTATACCGAGATCACGGTCCAGACCGACTTACTCGACAATGTGTTTACCTCGATGAAGTTGCAGTCGCTTGATCTGATCAAGATCGACGTGGAGGGACATGAGTTCGAGGTGGTGAGGGGAGGCCAACAACTATTGCGACAGCATCATCCAACCATGCTGATCGAAATCGAGCAGCGGCACCATGGCACGGAGCCCATCGCTAATATCTGGCACTTCATCGAAGGGTTGGGATACACCGGATTCTTCCTGAACCGCCAGACGCTTGAATTCGATCCAGTCGACGCCTTCAGAGTGGCGATTCATCAACGCCCGGAAGATGCGGGAACGCATAAGTACATCAACAACTTTCTCTTTATGTCGCGGGAAGCGGATACGACGTCTTGCCGTGAAAGGCTGACCTCCCATCTTCGGAGCCTCTTGAGGAATCACGCCGCGGAGATGGCCCGATAGGGCAGACCGCAGACCGCGCGGTCATCCAATTCCGCCGGGCTTGCAATCGAACGGCAGGGCACTACGCTTGTTGCCCCGGGCCTGCATCCCAGGACAACCCCTCCTACCACCGGTGTTCTATGCGGATCTCCGCTTGGCCTGGCTTGGGAATTGGGCAGGACAATCCCTATACGAGGCTACTCTACGAGGCGGTGAGATCATGCGGGGCGCAGGTCGAGGACTTCAGCGTCTGGAAAACGCTCTGGCGGCGCTACGACATCTTCCATCTTCATTGGCCCGAATACTACATAGTTCATCCGAATCCGCTGAAGGCCATCGTGGGCACTCTGGGCATGGTCAGCTGCATGTGCTGGCTACGTCTTCGGGGTACGAAGGTATTCTGGACTGTGCACAATCTTCGGTCTCATAATTTGCCACGACCGCGTCTCGAACGTCTGTATTGGCGGTTGTTTCCTCGACTGGTTGACGGCTTCTTCGCGCTGACACCGGCTGGGCTGGAGCAGGCTCGCGAGCAATTTCCGCGACTTCAAAGCCTGCCTGGCTTCGTGGTCCCGCTCGGCACATACGAAAACGCCTATCCCAACGATGTCACCCGAGACGAGGCCCGCCGACAGCTTGGGTTCGAGCAGGATCAGCCAATCCTTCTCTTCCTCGGGGTCATAGCCAAGTACAAGAACGTACCCGCGCTGGCCAAGGCCTTCCACGGATTGCCCGATGCGGAAGCTCGACTGCTCATCGCCGGGAGATTCGATTCCGACCGGGACGAAACGGTTACCCGGGAGGCGGCGGGTGGTGATCCAAGAATCCACATCTACTCAGGGTACGTGCATGCCAACGACCTTCAACTGTACCTCAATGCGGCGGATCTTGTCGTCTTGCCGTTTCGCGAGATCCTCAACTCCGCCAGTGCATTATTGGCACTGGCATTCGAGAAGCCGGTGTTGGTGCCGGCACTAGGTGCCATGCCCGAGCTGCAAGGGACCTTCGGCCCGGACTGGGTCCGGATCTATCAGGGAGAGGTGACTCCGGAGCTCTTGCAGGCAGCCTTGCATTGGTCGAGGGAGCCCAACAAGCCGGCGCTTACGTCTCCCGCGTCGCTGGAGTGGCTGGAGATTGGTCGGAGCACTCTCGGAGCATACTACGCTATCGCCTCTACCTGATGCCTCCAGGGATCCGGCACGGATGATGACTCGCGCTGCCGCCGGATCCTGGAGACAATCAGCTACGACCCTGTCACCAGGTCGGCGTTACGGCGTGCAAGAAACGTTGAACGCCTTGGCACCCAGAAGGAGGTCGGTGACCACGTTGTCGCAGGCGACCATCACCGTTCCGCCTTTGCGCTCGATTCCAAATGCCCCGAAATACTTCCATAGGTTGAAGAGCGCGATCCGATTGCGGCGAAATGTCGCCGAGCCCGCGTAGACAATGATTCCGTCAGGGGAACCCTTCGAAAGCACATTGTCGATGATCCGATGCCCGAACCCGCGCAGCCCGATGAGCGAATTCATATAGCCATACTCGAAGACGGTGCCAGAGCCGTCGATCGTGTTCCCGCGCAAGACCGCCCGATCGGCTCCCGTCGAGATGTCGATCGCCTCGGCCCGCACCCTGGGGCCAAATGTCGTCGTGAGCACCTGATTGTCATCCGCAGCATTGTCGGGCGACGAGTTGCCGGGCGAAGCGTACCCTCCGACATAAACACCCTCGCCCCACCGCGCTTTTGCCTTCCCAGTGTCATGGATCCTGGAATTCCTGACGACAGTATGGTTGGTGCCGTAGCGGAGATTGATCGCCGCTTGCTGCATGTTATCCACCTCCAGGCCGTCCAGCTCGACGTACTTGACTCCCTCGGTCTGAATACCGAACAACCCGTCCGTGACGCGGAGCTTCCGAACCCGCCAGTAGTTCGCTCTGATGTACATCCCTCCGTTCCCACCCAGTGTGAATACGGTCCTGCTGCCCGCGCCCTCCAGCGTTATCGGCTGAGCGGCGGTGCCGTTGCGGTTCCAGCTCGGTACGCCCACGGCGTACGTACCGGCCGCCACGATGATGCAGTCTCCAGGCAACGCACTCGATGTAGCCTTCGAGAGCGCGGAGACCGTCGAGACGTTCACTTTCCGCGCGCAGGTGGTGGTGGATGGAGTCGGCGCTGCCGCAGTATGTGGGCTCAAAGCACTCGAGGTCATGTCTTGAGGAACGCTCGAATCGGGGCTGACCTGGTCTTCCGCGCTACAAGCAGCGGTCGCACTCAGAGCGACCGCAAGGACACGACGGACGTGGACTCGGTGGGAGGCGAGCATAGGCGTACGTTTCCTGTATTGGGCGGTGACAGTTAGGGTCGCCCTCGGCGCTTCGAAGCCACCTTCGCTTCCAGAAGCACGACGGCGCACCACCCCTAGCAGGGTGGCAGCGGACGACGGGATTGTAGAGTTGGGTTGCGGGCGGTCCGGATGAGAGGCCGCTGGTCGCGATGGACTGGACGCCAAGGTGGCGCCAGCTCTTTATCTAGCCTGCTCGCGACGGCCACAGGATAGCTTGCTGCGCAGATCATGTCAACAGCAGATGGCGCGCTCGGCTGGGACGCGCGCCTCCGTTCCCGCTCAGCTTCTCGTTCCGCTCTGAGAGTTAGCGAACCGGTTCGTTTACGAGCGACTACTCATGGTGATCCGGCGGCGGAGCAGACTCGCCCCGCCGCCGGACCCTGGTGCTTACCTGTGCGACCGACCATGACCGCGTGGTGACGCTACTGAACGCAGGCGACGTTATAGGCCGACCCGCCTGACGGAATATCCGTGACGGTGTTATCGCAGTAGACCGTCAGGGTGCCGGCTGCCCGGTTGATGCCCACCGGAGCGGGGTAACTGCTCGTGCCCCGCAAGCTGATGCGATTCCGACGAAAGACGGTCGTACCGCCGTATACGTCGAAGCCGTGGGGCGCGCCCTTCGACAGCACGTTATCAGTCATCACATTCCCGGTCCCTCGGACGCCAACGAGCGAGTTCATGGCTCCGTACTCGTACACCGTGCCCGTCCCGTCGATGGTATTCCCGATGACGGTGGTGCGGTCAGATCCATCCGAAATATCCACCGACTCCGCTCGCACGTTGGGACCGAAAGTCGAGTAGAGCACCGAGTTGTCGTCTGCCAGATAGTCCGGCGCCGCGTTGGCTGCCGTGGCATACCCGCCGATATAGACCCCTTCGCCGTACCGGGCCGTGCCCTTACCGGTGTCGTGGATGTAAGAATTCTTGACGACGGAATGGTTGGTACCATACCGGAGGTTGATCGCCGCCTGCTGCATGTTATCAACCTGGAGGCTGTCCAGCTCCACATACACGCTTCCCTCGGTCTGGATACCGAAGAAGCCATTCGTGACCCGAAGCTTCCGCACATGCCAGTAGCTGGCTCGGAGGTAGATGCCGCCGTTTCCGCCCAGGTTGAATACGGTTGCGCTCCCTGCGCCTTGGAGCGTGATTGGCTGGGCGGCGGTGCCGCTGCGGGTCCAACTGGGGACTCCCACGGCGTAGGTTCCTGCCGCCACGATTATGCAGTCTCCCGGCAGCGCACTCGACGTAGCGCTGGAGAGGGCAGACACCGTCGAGACGTTCACCGTGCGAGCGCACGCTGATGGCGGTGGCGGTGGCGGAGGCGGAGGCGGAGGCGGAGGCGGGGGCGGTGGCGGTGGCGGTGGCGTCACAACGGTGTCGGTCACCGTGACCTGTGCGGTATCCGCTAAGCTGCCCCCGTCCTGGGTCGCAATCACCTTGAACGTGCCGGTCGTCGGCCCAGCGGTGAAGGTTCCGTCGCTCGTGACGGTGCCTCCGGTGGCGCGGTAGCTGACTTTGACCGCGGCGGTCGTTCCATCACTCATCCGAGCGAGCGCAGCATAGCGCTGGGTCGCACCGGACGGGATCGAGGCGCTCGCGGGCGATACCTCCACCGCCGTGATCGTCGGCTGGACCGAGCCGATCGTGACCACGGCCGTATCGGCCTTCGTGGTGGAGACGCTATGCGCGACCACGCGGAAAGTGCCTGCCTGGTTCCCAGCCCTGTACCACCCGGCGGCGTCGATGACGCCGCCGGTCGCGCTCCACGTCACGGCCACGTCTGTGCTCGACCCATCGGTCAGGACACCCATGGCCGTGAATTGCTGCGAGTGCGCCGCGGCGACGCCCGCGGAATCGGGAGCGACCGTCACGTGGTCCAGGGTGGACGGTGTGGGCGTGACGACCACGGTAGTGGTGTCAGTCTTGTGGCGCGGTCCTTTGATTCTCCGCTCACCGATGAGTTTGTAGGTCCCCTTCGTTGCGGCGGAGAATACGCCATCCGCCGACAGAGTGCCGCCCGAGGTGGTCCAGTCCACCGAGACCGGGGCGGAGGCACCAGTGCCGAGACGAGTACGGATCGGCAGGACCAGCTCCTGATTGGGCTCGAGGACGACGCGCCGTGGAGTGATCACAAGGCCGGCGAACTCGGGATCGGACGCGGTCGGGTCGACAGTGGTGGAATCGGTCAAATCGGAGCCACTGCACGCGATGAGCAGCGTGAGGGCGAGGGGGGCCAGCATGGAATTAATGTGCGAACGAATGTGCGCAAGCGCGAGCCTGCGCGACAGCTTGAAGGTGTACGTCATCGGTATCACATCTCCCAGCATTCCCCCAGGTAACTACCCAACCGTTCCGGAATCCCGACCGCCGCCCTTGGGTGACGCCATATATTGGCACATGGTCTCCGATAGCGAAAGAGCAGAAATAATACACCAACAGGCTTTGCCGTTGATATGGATTTGTGAACCCATTCAGTGTCAGTGATTTACCTATAGCAATGTAACGAAATTTTCGCCACGTATGTATATTAATTAGTCGATTACTGTCGAGTTCTGCAGAGAGGGCCAAACTTGCGACAGCCGCCGCCGCGGCTCCACGTATATGAAGATCTGGTGGCACGCCTGCTCAGGCTCCGTGCGAGACCACATCACCGGTGCGATGAGCGGGAGAGACGATGGGCGAGAACTCACGAGGGGAGGGACCTGCGGGCATTTCAGGGCGCCGGCGGGGTAGGCAGCACTTCCGATTTGACTGGGACGCGACCCGTCAGCACGCGGCGAGAATCGGCCAACCGATGCGCCGGACTACACGGCGCCGGTGCCTCGCAGGACGCTCGGGACCGTGAGGAGCAGTATGCGCGCCTCGAGCGTCAGAGACCATTCATCGATGTACTGGAGATCGAGGCGTATCCAGTCGTCGAAGCCGAGCTCGCTTCGGCCGCTCACCTGCCAGAGCCCCGTGATCCCCGGATGGACGCTGAAGCGCCGCATGAGCGCCGGCTCCGAGAATCGGCTCACGTCCCGCTGGGGGAGTGGCCGAGGACCGACCAGCGACATGTCACCGAGAATGACGTTCACGAGCTGAGGCAATTCATCGATCGAGAGCCGCCGCAGGAGACGGCCCGGTGGTGTGGTACGTGGATCCTGCCGGATCTTGAAGACCGGACCGGCTACCTCGTTCTGTGACTCCAGGGACGGCTGCTGTGCCTCGGCGTCCACGACCATGGTGCGGAGCTTGTACATCTTGAAGAGTCGCTTGTTTCGTCCGTAGCGCTCCTGAGCAAAAATCACCGGGCCGCGACTGGTGAGCTTGATGGCCACGGCGGCCAGAAGCAGCACTGGTGCGACGACGATGAGGGCAACACCGCCCAGGAGAATGTCCAGGCACCGCTTCACCAACAGGCGTGGGTCGTCGGGCGAGATGCCGGTAGGAACCGCCGTGAGAGACGAGGAATTTCCAAGCACCTCGTCGGAGCGCCGGGACTGGAACACGTCGGCCAGGTACTTCGCAGACACGCCTCCTCGCTCGCACACCTCGATTGCATGCTGAATCTCGGCGTATCGAGACCGCGCCGGCAGTGCGATGAGCACTTCGTCGACCGCCTGCCTCATCAGTATACTCTCGAGCCGGTCGAGGCTGCCCAGAAGCTTGTCCTGAACTTCCGGCGCAAGCTCGCCCTCGGCTGAGTCGACGAACCCGAGAATCCGGACCTCGTCGGCGCGCCTCGCGCGAAGATCGTGGTAGAGGCGAAGCGCACGTCGCCCGCTTCCCACGATCAACACATCCTGCACCTTGATCGACTGCGGGGAGAGCAGGGCCCTGATGCCCGCGCGGAGGAGGAGCATGCACACGACGCTCCCCACCCAGTAATACAGGATCGCCAGCGCGCTGAATGCTCGGGTGACGCTGATGATGGGAAAGATCGACGCCACGGCGGCGCCCACAGTGACTGCGATCAGAACCCGAACCGCTTCCGCCCGCCGGTTTGCGATCAGCTTCCTATCGTAGAGCCCGATCATGACGCAGACCAGACGCCAGGCGACCGCAAAACCCGTCACGAGCATGAGGTTCTTGACGGTGAGCCTGATCTCCAGGAATTGCTCGAGCCCGGCCGGCGTTCGCCCCGGGTTCGCCGCGAGGAACCCGCCGAGAAGGACCGCTACCGCAATTACCATGTCGCCCACGCGGGCAATTCGGAGATGGCGCTTCGCACGGCGTTGTTCCGAAGGGGAGAGCAACGGGCCGCGGTGGTGCCCGTTCGACGGTCCCCCCCCGTTGCCCGGATCCCGACCATCCCTCGCATGCGTTGGAGCGCTGGGCGTCACTGGTCCGGTACTCCGAGGCGCAAGAGTATTGGCGGCCGTTGTCACCGGGCCACTTTCGCGGTCATTCCACATGGCAGGAGAACGGGGCAACGTCGGTCACCTCCCCGAATCGCGGTGCCGGAACGGGTCTCGCCGATTTACCCAGCGGGTCCGTGTGGCGCTTGAACGACAGTTGTCGACCTCGACAGTTGCTACCGAGCGACGCCCCAGATGGATGATGAGGCGTGCCGTCCGTTATCGTCTGGTAACAGAAGGGTCGCGGACAGGGGTGGGATGCCTCGCGAAGCCCTGCGGTACCGATTCGGAAGTGCTTGGATCACAGCGTGCTATGAGGGACCACGGATCTTCCTCGTCCCTCGTGGCCCGGGCGGCAATGGCCGCCCCGTGGTCGGTGTCAATCCCAAGCGTCAGTTGGAGTTCCGGGATTCTACGCCTGCCGGTGCAAGAGGTGGGCCGTGTGCCGGCCAAGGCGGGCCCGAGAGACGGCTAATCGGGAGTCTTGTCGAGAGGGATAAGCAGGCCGGTCCCGCGCACCAGTGAGTACCCCGCGGCGGCCCCCACGGCGCTGAAGATGAACAGCAGTGGGAGCACCGGAATGCGATACCGAAGCTTGACCACGAACAGGGCGAAGCCAATGGCGTAGGCGACCATGATGGTGGCGATCAGAAGCGTCTGACGCGGCCGGACCCGCGCGCACACGACGAGCCCCAGCAAGGCGAGCGCGAGCTCGAGTCCGAACGTGACGGCGCTGACCAGGTCCCGGAGTCCCGTGGGAAAGAGTGGTTCTGCGGAGAGACGCGGATCGCGTTCATGGAGCTCTTCACGCCTGGCGGGATCGTCGGTGACGAGCCGCGTGGGCGTAAGCTCCCAGAATTCTACGAACTGGTGGGTGGTCCGCGAAACGAAGGCGCCCGGGTCGGTCCATACCCAACGCACCATCGACGCCACGAGGCCTTCGCGGGCGACTTCGGCTCGGCCGACCGCGGCGTTTTGGGTGCCCGTCGTCGCCACAGGAACGAGGCCCCCGTGCACTCGAATATTCCGGACGGTCCAGGGCATGAGCACCAGCAGGAATGCCAGGCCGAGGGCACCGAGGTGAGCCACCCGTCGCGCCGGTCGGACCGGTACCGACCAGAGGATCCACGCTGCCACAATGGGTGGCAGGAGAAGCGCGACCGGCCGCAGCAGAGCCAGAATCCCGAGAAGGACTCCGGCGACGGCGGATTTCCCCAACGCGTCCCGGTCAACGGCCGCCACCGCGGCGAGCACGACGAGCGGGACGATCATCGCCGCGGCCGTCTCAGGGTAGAGCAGGGCGGACGAAATCACCACCAGGGGGTCGAGGGCGTAGACCAGCCCGGCCAGGATTGCCACCCGGCGCCCGAACATCCGGTCGGCCAGCGCGAAGACGCCGAGGCAGCCCAGTGCGGACACCGCCGCCTGACCCACTCGAAGGAACGCCTGGCTCGCGGGCAGCCCGAGGGAAAGCATGAGCAGAAACACCGGATAGCCGGGAACATTGCTGTAATCGCGAGCGAACCCGCCGCCGCTGGACAGCCGCTGCGCGGCGTCGGCGTAAACAGCCTCGTCGGCAAAATGAAAACCGCCCGACAGCGTCAGCGCGGCACCCAGTCGAGCCGCCAGCGCGAGAAGTACGAGCGTGACCATCCACCGGACCCGAGGTTGCACCATCGTCTCCGTCTATGGTAAGCAGGCGCCGTGCGGCTGAGTGCCTGGTCTTGTGCGGTCATCTGTCCTGAGAGAAACCCATGGTCGTCGCAGTTGTCGGCGCTCCAGCGACGCCCGGGATCTCGCCGAGACTGCAGGAGTCGAGCCGGGGCGCGAGCCGTGGGATCGGGCCAACCGGCTCCCATGTTACTCCGCCTCGTGGGGAGGTGGCTAGCATGGGAGTTGCACAATCGGGTCCGAGTCAGGCGCTCGGTGAAGGGGTAGTCTTGACGATAGGCGATTTTACGAGTCTCTTGGCTTGCGGAGGCGGAATAGCAGCCCACCGCCCCGCAGACTCATCACGCTCCCAAGTTACGACATCGCCGTCGGTTCAGCCGTACGTGCCTCCATCGCGCTCTTGGGTGCATGGGGGTGGGTGCAAACTGTCTCGTAGCAAGGGCCACCCTCGTGTGGCCCTGTCCCGGCTGCCGCTCCTCGGCGCTCACGCTCGCGGTGTGGCCCCAGGGCCACGAAGCGGTGCGCTCTGACCACGCTGAGGTGCGCTTTCCGGGTGGATGCGCGGGGGGGGAATGAGTGTCCAAACTGCTCCCAACCCCTCCCGATCTGAGCATCGTCCTTGCCGTGGCCGGCGGCTCATCCGTAGCTGGTGCGCTGGAAAGCCTTCGGCTGGCATGCGGGGAGATTCCGGTCGAGTTGATCGTCGCCGCGGCCGGTACGCCTCCGTCAGCGGCAATGCTCGAGGCGACCTTTCCCGGCACCCGAATCGAGTGCCGGCCGGCGGGTACCCTCGTTCCGGTTCTCTGGGGCGCGGGCCTCCGCATCGCACGAGCCCGCAATGTCGCCTTTACCACTGACCAGGTTCGTGTTGCGCCCACATGGGCACGGGTGTTGCTCTCTGCTCTCGCGGCCGGTGCCGTGGGCGCCGGCGGCCCGATCGAGCTTGATCCCAATGCCGACGCGGCAACCGCAGCGGCGTACTTCGCGCGGTTCTCCGCCTTCTCTCCGCGAGCGTGGCAAGCGCCAGCTCGGGCTCGGGACATTCCGGGCGATAACGCCGCCTACGACGGTGAGGCGCTCTTGCGCCACGCAGATCTGCTCGAGTCGGGATTCTGGGAAGTGGAGTTTCACCGGAGGTTCGAGAAGGAAGGAAGGGTGCTTCAGATGGAGCCGGGCGCAGGTGCAAGCCTGATCGGTCCGGTGCCGTTTGGTCCCATGCTGAGGCAACGCTATCGACACGCCAGAGCGTTCGGCGTCTCACGGGTGGCGCTTCATGGGGAGCGTCGGCTTCGAGTGTTGCCGCTGGCCCCCTTCGTGCCGCTCGTTCTGGTTGCCCGCATGGCCCGCCGGGCGCTGCCTGTTTCCAGCGAGCGAGGGCTCTTCCTGAAGGCGCTCCCCAGGCTCGCCGCCTTGAGCGCCGCGTGGGCGGCGGGCGAAGCGGTTGGCGCACTGAGCACCTTGAGAAGCACAACACGGTGAGGAAGCATATGACGGGTCGCTTACTGCATGCGCGGGCGCGGGGCGGATCTTGAACACCGGACCCGCGACGGACCCACGTCCGGTCGACCAGCTGGAGCGAGGTGACCGTGTGGTGGTGATCGGCGCCGGCCCCGCGGGGTTGACGGCGGCCCACCTGCTGTCGAAGCAGGGTTACGACGTGACGGTCCTCGAGGCCGACCAGATCGTGGGAGGCATCTCCCGCACGGCCGAGTACAGGGGGTACCGGTTCGACATCGGCGGACACCGGTTCTTCACCAAGATCGAGCCGGTGCAGGCCATCTGGGAGGAGTTGCTGGGCTCGGAATTCATTTCGGTTCCGCGGATGTCGCGGATCCACTATGAGGGAAAGTATTTCGACTACCCGCTCAAGGCGGGCAATGCGCTCTCCGGGCTGGGAATCTGGAACGCGATTCGGATCATGTGGAGTTACCTCGACGCCCAGCTGCATCCCAGCGTGGAGGAGGAGAATTTCGAGCAGTGGGTCTCCAACCGATTCGGCCGCCGCCTCTACGAAATCTTCTTCAAGACCTACACCGAGAAGGTCTGGGGCATCCCGTGCACCGAGATCCGGGCGGAGTGGGCCGCTCAGCGAATTCAGAGCCTGTCTCTGGCGCGAGCGATCGTCACGGCCGCAGCGCTCAACCGGCGCTCCAGTACGATCAAGAGCCTCATCAGCGAATTCCGGTACCCACGATTGGGACCGGGGCAGATGTGGGAAGCCGCGAGAGATCGAGTGGAGGCGCTTGGTAACCGTGTCCTGATGCGTCACTACGCCACCGCTATCGAATGCGAGTCCGATCCCGTCACCGGCGTGCGGCGGGTGACGGCGGTGCGGACCTCCACCGATGCGGGTGAGCGATGTTTCCCGGCCGATCATGTGGTGTCGACCATGCCGGTGCGGTCGCTGGTGCGGGCGCTGCTGCCCGAACCGCCGGCCGAGGTCCGCGAGGAGGCCGACGGGCTTCGTTATCGCGACTTCATCGTGGTGGCCCTCATCCTCGATTGCGAGGACCTCTTTCCCGACAACTGGATCTACATCCATACCCCGGGAGTCAAGGTCGGGCGGATTCAGAACTTCAACAACTGGAGTCCCGCCATGGTCCCCGACCGGGGTCGCACGTGCCTGGGACTCGAATACTTCTGCTTCAAGCACGACGGTCTCTGGAAGAGCCCCGATGCGGATCTCATCGCCCTCGCCTCACGGGAGCTGGAGTCGCTCGGCTTGGCGCGCGCCGGCCAGGTGGTGGACGGCACGGTCATTCGGATGCCGAAGGCGTATCCGATCTACGACGCGGACTACCGGCGACACCTGGATCGGGTGCGCGAATTCATCGACCCGATTCCAAACCTCCATACGGTCGGCCGGAACGGCATGCACAAGTACAACAACCAGGATCATTCGATGTTGACGGCGATGATGGCCGTCTGGAACATGCAAGGCGCCAGACACGACATCTGGTCGGTCAACACCGACTTCGAGTATCACGAGGAACAGCGGCTCGCTCCGATCCCGCCCGCCGTTCCGGTGGCCCAGGGCACCTGAATCCCATGCGAATCGGGGTGGACGCAACCTGTTGGGCGAATGGGCGGGGATACGGCCGATTCACCCGCGAGCTGGTGACGGCCATGGTGCGCGAGGCGCCGGCCGACGAGTTCGTCTGCTTCCTCGATGCCCGTGCGCACGGCTACTTCACGCTCGACGCCGCGAACATTTCCGTGGTGGTCGTCCCTCAGCGGGTATCGCCGACGGAGGCCGCCGCGGCCGGCACGTCGCGCTCGCCACGGGACATGCTCCGCTTCAGCATGGCGGTCTGGAGATCCCGGCCCGACGTCTTCTTCTGTCCCACCATCTACACCTACTTCCCACTGCCACCGGGGATGCCCGCGGTCGTTACGGTCCACGATGCCATCGCCGAGCGCTTTCCCGAGCTCACGCTGCCGACCAGGCGAGCACGGCTCTTCTGGAGCGCGAAGGTCGCCCTGGCGCTCATGCAAGCGCGTCTGATCCTGACGGTGTCGGAGTTCGCCGCACGGGAGATCTCGGAAGTGCACCGGGTATCCCGGGCCCGGCTCCGGGTGGCGCTGGAGGCCCCGGCTGGTGCGTACCGGCCGAGTAAGGACCAGGCCGAGGTGGCCGCGGCGGCGCGGCGAGCGGGTGTCGAGGGAAAGTCGCGTTGGTTCGCCTATGTCGGGGGATTCAACCCCCACAAGCACGTGGATATCCTGGTCCGGGCACATGCCGCCATCGCGGCCGGGATGTCGGACCCGCCCCTGCTCCTGCTGGTCGGCACGCTCGACGGCGACGTCTTCCACGGTGCCGGCTCCCGGATTCGGGAGACGATCCGCGTCGCCGGCACGGAGGCGCTGATCCGATGGACCGGGTTCGTGCCCGATGAAGAGCTCCGTCACCTCCTCACCGGAGCGCTGGCGCTCGTTCTCCCTTCGGCCTCGGAGGGGTTCGGGTTGCCCGCGTTCGAGGCGGCCGCGTGCGGCACGCCGGTCGTCGCCACGACGGAGAGTCCAATACCGGAGTTGTTGGCCGGCGGTGGTTTGTTCGTCAGGCCTGGCGATGTCGATGCGCTGGCCTCGGCGCTCCGCCGGCTCCTCTCGGACGAGCCGGCACGCCGGGAGCTCGGCGCCACTGCACTCCGGCGCGCGGCGGCATTGACCTGGCCTGCCGGGGCGCGGGCGGCCCTGGCCGCCCTTCGGGAAGCGGCGGCGTGAGCGGACTGCGGTTTTGCTTCCTGACCACGTTCTATCCGCCCTATAATTTCGGGGGCGATGGAATCGGGATCCAGCGTCTGGCCCGCGGCCTCGTGCGGTCAGGCCACCAGGTCAGCGTCGTTCACGACGTCGACGCGTACACGACCCTCGGTGGCAGAGTGGTGCGGGACGCGCCTCCCGAGCCCAAGGGGTTGGATGTCATCCCGCTCCGGAGCGGAGTAGGCCCGTTGTCGGTGCTGCTCACTCAGCAGTTCGGGCGTCCGGTAATGAATGGCCGTCGCATCACACGGGTCCTCCGCGAGGGTGAGTACGACGTGATCAACTTCCACAACGTCTCGCTCATCGGAGGGCCCGGACTCCTGAAATATGGCGAGGCGCTCAAGCTCTACATGGCGCACGAGCACTGGCTGGTCTGCCCCACCCACGTGCTCTGGCGACACGGGCGCGAGCTCTGTGCCGGGCGCCAATGCGTGCGGTGTCAGCTCGCGTATCATCGCCCCCCCCAACTCTGGCGATACACCGGATACCTCGACCGACAGCTGGACCACGTGCATGCTTTCATCGCTATGAGTGCGTTCAGCCGGGAGAAGCACCGGGAATTCGGCTTCGCCCGGGACATGGAGGTTCTGCCGTACTTCCTTCCTGACACCGCGGACACCGACGATTCCAACGGGGGTCCTCGGCCGCAGCCACGGCCATACTTCCTCTTCGTGGGCCGGCTGGAGCAGATCAAGGGAGTCCAGGACGTCCTTCCCGCCTTTCGCGGAGAGGGAGACACGGATTTCCTGATCGCGGGTGACGGGGAGTACGGGGAGGAGCTCCGGGCCCAGGCGGCCGGCATGACCCGGGTTCGGTTCCTCGGGCGGGTCGCGAGCGACGAGCTCGCCCGGTACTATCGTCATGCGGTAGCGCTGATCGTGCCCTCCGTCTGCTTCGAGACCTTCGGCATCATCCTCCTCGAGGCCTTCAAGCAATCAACGCCCGTGATCGCCCGCCGCCTGGGACCGTTCCCGGAGATCGTGGCGGAGGCGGGTGGCGGCGAGCTCTTCGGGAGCGCGGACGAGCTGGTGGCGGCGATGGACCGCCTCCACGGGGATCCCGGTTACCGGGACCGGCTGGCACGCGCGAGCCTTGCCGCGTTCCGAAGCAGATGGAGTGACCGTGTCGTCGTGCCGCGCTACCTCGAGATCGTCCGAGGAGCGGCGGAGCGGCACGGGCGAGCGCGGGTGGCGACTCTTCTCTCACCAAGGCAGGACGCATGAAGGTCTTTATCACGGGAGGCGCGGGCTTCATTGGCTCCCATCTGGCAACGCGGCTGCTCGATCGCGGCGACCGGGTGCTGGTCTTGGATGACCTCTCCACTGGTAGTATGGACAACATCGCGCATCTGATCGGCCGGCCGGGATTCGAATACCGGATCGGGTCCGCCCTCGATGTCCCTCTGGTTTCCGAGTGCCTGGATCGCTGTGACGCGACGGTGCATCTGGCGGCAGCCGTGGGCGTCCGACTGATCGTCGAGAAACCGGTGCACACGATCGAGACCAACATCCGGGCCACCGAGGTAGTCCTGGCGGCCGCCGCGAAGAAGCAAAGACTGGTGGTCATCGCGTCGACCTCGGAGGTCTACGGCAAGAGCGAGCGAATCCCATTCGCCGAGGAGAACGACCTTCATCTTGGTCCCACGGTAAACTCCCGGTGGGCCTACGCCTGCTCCAAGGCGCTCGACGAGTGGCTGGCGCTTGCCTACCACCGCGAGAAGCAGGTGCCGATCATCATTGCCCGCTTCTTCAACACCGCCGGACCGCGGCAGACGGGCCGCTACGGCATGGTGCTGCCCCAGTTCGCGGCCCAGGCGCTCGCGGGCGATCCGATCACGGTTTTCGGCACCGGGACCCAGTCCCGCTGCTTCGGTCACGTGCAGGACGCCGTCGAAGGCTTGTTGAGTCTCATGGCAACGCCCGCGGCGGTGGGGCGGGTGTTCAATATCGGTTCCGACGAAGAAGTGACGATCTACCGCCTCGCCGAAATGGTGCGCGAGGCCACCGACAGCACCTCCGAGATCCACCTGATACCGTATTCGGAGGCCTACGCGGAGGGGTTCGAGGATATGCAGCGGCGAGTGCCGGACGTTCGCCGCCTCGAGCAAACCACCGGCTTCCGCCCGCGGACCCCACTCGCCACGATCATCTCGGACGTCGTCGCCGACCAGCGGGCCCGCCTGGCGGCGCGGTAGCCTGGAGCACACGTGCGCGCCATCCTCACCTGGCATTCGGTGGATCCGTCGGGTTCTCCAATCTCGATCTCGCCGGATGAATTCCGCCGCCAGGTCGACTGGCTCGCCGGGGGGAGTGCGCGAGTCGTGAGCGTGCCCGAGCTGCTCGATCTGCCTGAGGAAGCCTCGGCGGTGGCGCTCACCTTCGACGACGGATTCGCCAATTTCGCGACCGAGGCCGCCCCACTCCTCCGGGAGCGAGGTCTGCCGGTCACTCTCTTCGTGGTGACCGGTCAGGTCGGGCGCGACAACCGGTGGGGCGGACGGAGCGACGCCGGGATCCCCGTGCTCCCGCTTCTCGACTGGGACGACCTGGGTCGGCTCCGAGAATCGGGGGTCACCCTGGGGGCACACACCCGGACGCATCCCAGGCTCACCGACGTGGAAGGTCTCGCGCTGGAGGACGAGCTCGCGGGCGCGGTGGCCGAGCTGAAGCGCCGGCTGGGCGGAGAAGGACCCGATGGACTAGCCTATCCCTATGGAGCGGTGGAGGCGCACGTGCTCCGGGCCGCCGCCTCTTCTTATCGATGGGCCTGTACCACGGAGCTTCGCCCGCTGGGAGCGGCCGAGTCGCCGTTTCGGCTGCCGAGGCTGGATGCCTGGTATCTTCGGGACCCGGGTCGGCTGGCCGAGTGGGGCTCGCCCGAGTTTCGCGCCTGGCTGTGGTGCCGGCGGCAGGGTCGCCGCCTGCGGGCCACGCTCGCTCTGCACGAGGGCCGGTAAGCGTGACGGCTCCGCTGCTCTCCGTCATCGTCCCGGCGCACCAGGGTGTCTCCGTCTTGCCGCAGGCGCTTGCCGCGCTCGCGGCCAGCGACCTCCCGCGGCGGTGCTGGGAGCTGCTCGTGGTCGACGACGCGAGCACGGACGGCACCGGAGAATTGGCGCGGCAATGGGCCGATCGGGTCGTCAGCCTGACCGGGCGGCCACGTGGGCCGGCGTATGCGAGGAATCGGGGAGCGGAGATCGCCGCCGGCGAATGGCTCGTCTTCATCGACGCGGACGTCGCCGTGCACCGCGATGCCCTGCGCCGGTTCGCCGAGGCAGTCGCGTCCGATCCGGGGATGGATGCACTGTTTGGCGCGTACGACGACGCCCCGGTGGCGCCCGGGTTCCTGAGTCAGTATCGGAACCTGCTCCACCGCTACACCCACCTGATGAGTGCCGGGCCGGCTGAGACGTTCTGGGCGGGCTGTGGCGCGATCCGCCGGTCCGTTTTCGTCGAGGTCGGCGGCTTCGATGAGCGCCGCTATCAGCGTCCCCAGATGGAAGACATCGAGCTCGGCTATCGGCTGTTGGACCGCGGGTGCCGAATCGTCATCCGACCGGAGATCCAAGGCTCGCACCTCAAGCACTGGAGGCTCCTGGGTTCGCTTCGGACCGATGTGTTCGACCGGGGGATTCCGTGGGTGCTCCTGCTCCTCGAGCGCCGCAGCCTGGCACGATCCGCGACCTTGAATCTCAAGCGAGGCGAGCGGGCCAAGGGATTGCTCGCGGGATCGGCCGTGGTCCTTCTTCTCGCTGCCGGGATCCTGCGGCGGCCGCTGCTCGCGATCGTCGCGTTGCTGATATTGCTCGGGGTGGCACTGTCCAACCTTCCGCTCTACACCTGGTTCGCACGCCAGCGAGGGCCGCTCTTCGCCCTGGGCGTGGTACCCCTTAATCTTGGGTACTACCTGCTGAGCGGATTCTCCGTCGGGGCCGCCATCTTGATGCACCTGTGGCGAGGGCGGCCGCGGGCAGTTCCGGTCAAGGACGTGGCGAGGGTCGGGTGAGCGCACCGAAAATCTTCGCCCCGGAGTACTACGAGCGGATGCGAGCGCTCGAGGATGCCTCGTGGTGGAACGCCGGCATGCGCGACCTGGCCGACGTGATGCTCCACTCGGCTGGCCTTCCCGCGCAGGGGACGGTGCTCGACGTCGGGTGCGGCTCGGGTCAGACCTTGAGCTGGTTTCGCCGGCAATGGCCGGGATGGGCCACGCTCGGCGTGGACGTAGCCCGGGATGGACTGCGTGCGGCGCTCGCGGGAGGCCAGGAACGCGTGCTCGCGGGTTCCGCGCTCGAGCTCCCGCTGCCCGACACCTCCGTCGACGCCGTGATCACGCTCGATGTGCTGCAACACCTGCCGCTGGACGGGGGGGACACGCGAGCCCTCGCAGAAATCCGCAGGGTACTGCGGCCTGGCGGCGTCCTGTTCGTTCGAACCAACGCGCAGGCGCTCCCCCGTACGCCAGATGATGCCGAATTCAACTTTCACCGGTACACGACGCCGGAGCTGCGCAGGAAGCTGGAGGCCGCGGGATTTCGGGTGTCCCGAATCGGCCGAGTGAACGCGCTCCTCGGACTCGCCGAAATCCCTCGCGAGCTGCGGGCGCGGCGCACGTCCGAAGGGGCGTATCTCGGATTGTTGGCTGACGTGCCGCGGCGCGGCGCGGCGTGGCGAGCCAAGCGGGCCTGGCTCCGGGTGGAGAACGCGCTGGTTGCGGGTGGGCTCTCGCTGCCACTCGGGCGTACGCTGGTGGCGCTGGCGCGGGTCAGGTCGGGAGGCGAGGCGTGAGAACTTCGCGGCGCCGCGATGGCGACCTCCTCCCCACAGTCTTTCTTCCGGTTCACAAGCTTGCTTTTGGTGTCGCCACCGGCATTCCGGCGGCGGTACTTCTCTTCCTTGCCACCGCGATCTACCTGTTGCGAAAGCCGCAGCCGGGGTTTGAGCTTGGATTGATCGCCCAGTACTTCAAGGGATATACGGTGAGCTGGCCAGGGGCGCTCATCGGCGCGCTGTGGGCGGGCTTCTCCGGTTTTGTCCTGGGCTGGTTTCTGGCGTTCAGCCGCAACCTGGTGCTGGGCATCATGCTCTTCGTGGTGCGCCGGCGCGCGGAATGGGACCAGACCAAGGATTTCCTCGATCACCTCTGACGGGAGCGGGCGAGCCATGCCTCGCCGCTCGGGAATCTACCGATGACTCACTTGGACCCGGAGGAGGCTCGCGCGGTTCGGCGGGAAGTACTCCGGCTGAACGCCAAGGCATGGGGGCTGTCCTTCGGCCTGCTGGGTGGACTCGGCTTGTTCCTGTCCACGATCATCCTGGTGGTGAAAGGGGGCGAGCGCGTCGGGCCCCACCTTGCCCTGCTGTCGATCTACCTCCCTGGGTACCGCGTGACGGTGGCAGGCGCCTTCATCGGCTTCGTCTACCTGTTCGTGATCGGATATGCCGTCGGCCGGGGAATCGGCACGATCTATAACGCCATTGCCCACCCAAACCGCCGATGAGGGAACTCAACAGGACCGATCCATCATCGCGGGCGCGGTGCCTCCGGACGCGCTGACCAGGTGGCCCGATGACATCATTCCGCGTCGCGCTCGTCGGCCTGGGAGAAGCCGGCTTTACCCTCCATCTGCCGGCGCTCGCGTCCATCCGAGGCGCCACCGTGGTTGGGGCCTGCGATCATGACGCGGACCGGCGGGCACGTGCGGCTCAACGTTTCAGCGTGCCGGTCTTCGACGATTTCGCCGCGATGCTCGCCCAGTCCGGGCCGGACATCGTCATCGTCGGGACTCCCCCGAACAGTCACGCGGAGTACTGCCTGCGGAGCCTGGCGGCAGGGGCCCATGTCATCTGCGAGAAGCCGTTCGTGTCCAGCATCACGGAGGCGGACCGCGTGATCGAGGCGGCGGCGGCGGCCGGGAGGCGCGTCGCGCTGAATCACGAGTTCCGCGAGATGCCGATCTTCCGCGCGCTGCGCGCGGCGGCCGACGCAGCCCCACCACCGGGTGTGCTGTTCGCCCAGGTGTGGCAGCTGATGGATCTCCCTCCCTGGGCGGAATCAGGTTGGCGCGGCCAGATGCTGCAGCGCACGCTGTACGAGGCCGGCATCCACCTGGTGGACTTCCTCATCGCGCTCTTCCGCGAGAAACCCGTCGCCGTGTCCGCCAGCGTCTCCACTGGTGGCATGCAGGACGGCGACACCGATGCGGTCGCCTTGGTGACCCTCGAATTTTCCAGGGGCCGCCTCGCGCAGGTGGTGCAGAATCGCCTGTGCAAGGGGGAGACACAGTATTTCGAGGTTCGGGCAGAGACTGCCGACGCGTCCTTGCGCGCCTCGTTCGGGGGGCGCGCACGGATCAGTGCCGGGCTGCACCGGAGCAGCAGGCCCCACCTGCGGATCGACTACGGCGTATCCGGCCTGGCGTGGCGGGAGGTGGGGAACCGGCGCACGCTCCTCGCGCGGAATCCCAAGGATCCGATGGTGGTGGCAACGCGAGAGGTCTTCGAGCAGACATTCGCGGCGTTCCGCAACGGAACCGCGCCTCCGGCTACGGCCGAGTATGGGCGTGACGCACTCGAGGTGATCGCCGCATGCTATCATGCGGCGAGGACCGGCCACCGTGTTTCACTCGACAGCGCCGAGGTCCGCGCCCTCGCGGCCGTGACCATGGGGGCACAGCCCGCTGCATGACACCGCACGGCGGCCGCAAAGGTTACGGCTTCACCATCCCGGCCTCGGGCGCCGCGGCGAGTGACCGAGGACCGCGGCGGGTGAGATAACCGAGCCACTCGCCCCACGACCAGGCCAGCACCAGAAGTGTGAGCTCCGGAAACGCTCGGCAGTACCGCCGTGTGCCCGCGCGAGTGCGCAGCGCCTTGCGGGCCATGCGACCCATCAGCAACAGGGGCAGGGCGGGGGCGGTACCGGCGTACCATGCCCGGCGCGCACGGCCGGCGAACTCGATGCGAGTACACCCAAAGAGCCGCCCGAAGGCGTAGCGCTCGTAGACGGCGTCGGCGAACCGCACGCTCCGCCTCGTCCTCACCACGGCCGCGGGCACCATCCACAGCGGACCGAACCGCTGGCGAAGTGCCTCGTGGACGGCCGGCTCCAGAAATCCCCCCGCCCAGATCGGCGCGACCTCCAGGACTTGCGACCGGCGATAGCCCACATTGCAGACGCTGAGCGCAGGCGACGGCCCGGCGACCGCCGGACTGGTGTACCGAAAGAAGTCCACGAACCAGAACGCCCAATCGGTTGTCGAGCTGACAGCGTCGGTTTCGATCATTCCACCCACGGCCGCGTGCCCTTGTCGCAACGCGTCGCACAGCCGGCCGACCCAGTCCGGGCGAGGTATGCAGTGATCTTCAGTCAGCAGGACAAGATCACCGGTGGCCTCGTGGATCGCGCGCGCGGCAAGCTCGACCGGCGTCTGCTCGCCGTCTCTGGCAACCAGGCGCGCGCTCGGGTATCGCGAGCGCAGGGCGGCAATGTCACTGAGCCGTGAATCGTACGCCACGACGACATCGAAGGGCGGCGCTTCCTTCTGCTCCGCGAGCGCATCGAGGCAGCGCGCGAGGTGGGACGCACCACAAATGCCGACGACCGCCACCGTCACCGAAGGCGGTGCGGCGGCGGTAGCGTTGTCTGCGATCTGTTCCTGGGGTCCGGCGGGCGTGGCACCGCTCGCGATCATGCCTGCGCGAACGGAGGCTGGACTGGATTGGCGTGCATGCTAGGGAACCGGCACGGTGGGGCTTGGGAGGCCGCTGTCGCCGACCTCGGCCCGCGCCTCAGGAGGAAGCGGCTCCGCTTTCCGCCACACCTTCGCTCCGACCATCGCGCGCACCAGCTGCACCGGCTGGAAGGTGATACTCGGCCACATGAACACTTCGGTCGTGCAGTAGCAGCTCTTGTTGGCGATGGATTCCCGGAGCGCGCGCGCTTCCGGGGATCCCCAGATTTCCCAGAAGGGCTTCTCACGCAGGTTCCCGAGCGGCTGGTGCATCTCGCAGACACCGACGTCCCCGTTCGCGTATACGACGGCGGTCAGCCGCCCCGCGCTGCAGGGAACGACCTGTCGCTCTTCCTTGATCGTGCGGACCTTGGCCCATTGCAGCATGGGCTCGACCAGCGCGCCATACCGCTGCTCCTCACGCGGCGCCCACAGCCGGCGGATGTAGTCGTACAGGTCTTCATACTGCTGCAGCGATGGTCCCACGAGGGACGGATTCTTACGGTCGCCACGGATGATGGCGAGATTATGATGATCCATCTTCGGACACCGGTCGTACAGGTAGCTCGTCAGGCGCCGGATTTCATCCATGTTGACATCGGTGGCCGTCGAGATGCAATGGATCCGAAGGCGGGGGTCCTGCTGCTGCAGTACCGCCAGCGCGTCATACGTCTCCATGGCCTTCGCGAATGCATGCTTGGCAACACGGAACGTATCGTGGAAGTCGGGCATGCCGTCGAGAGACAGCTCCACGACGAAGAGCTCGAGGTCCTTGTCGGCCAGCGTGGCCGTCACCTGCTCCACGGTGCGATCGGTGAAGTAGCCGTTGGTGGGCACGTAGATCTGACGCACCTTGTTGTGGCTGATGAACTGCCGGCAGATCTCCGCGAATTCCTTGCGCAGAAATGGCTCACCACCGG
Source organism: uncultured Gemmatimonadales bacterium (assembly GCA_963722825.1). Lineage (GTDB taxonomy): Bacteria > Gemmatimonadota > Gemmatimonadetes > Gemmatimonadales > GWC2-71-9 > CAVVWJ01. Next base: position 1,120,662 of record CAVROI010000001.1, on the reverse strand, counting down.
AGAGATTCAGGTTCTCGATTCGTCCGAGCGAACGCGAGAGCTCGAACAACTCGTCCTTGCTGAGGTCGTCCCGCTGGTTCAGTTGCCGCCAGTAGAAGCAGTGCTCACACTTCATATTGCAGATTGAATTGATGAACAGGACGAGGAACGGCGGACTGGGCACGTCCTCGTAATTCTTCTGCATGATGCGGAGATGGCGTTGCGCGCGCTGCAAGACGTTCATGCTCGAACTCTCGGGCGTTGAAGGGCCTCACGGCGAAGCGGTCCGAGCGAAGGCCGCTCGGGTCTGACCGACGCAAGGCTCGGATCTGGAGCGAGGATTTCTACGTTAACACGTATCGGGAACGTTAGCCAGCAAACCGACCGACTTACCGCAAGGCGACGCAAGGGGTTGCAGGCCTCGATACCCCAGGCGATCGGTTGACGAGAGCATAAGATATGCCGCAACCCTGGGCCCCGACCGCCTTCGGGGCGGAGCCTCAGGCTGACACTGCTGGGAGGGCCTACCCGCGTCCGGCGCCCGAAATTGGGCGGGTGGCGCGCCGATTGCCACGGGTGAAGGCGACCAGACAAGGCAAGAGGACTCCCCGGCGTTCCGGAGCTGGGAGAGGGCGGTGTGGGCGGGAACGTACCGCAAGTGCAGCAGGTGTGGCGCGGCCGCATCGCGCCGGCTACGTCCCGCTCCAATCACCCGGCCGGCCGGCGAGTTCCTCACTTTCACGCCAGAGAGCCGGACATGCAAACCGCGTATGACCCGGCTCCACCGGCGACGGCGCCTGCCGGGAAAGGTGGATGTTCTGCAGGGTGACACCGCCTGGCTTCAGAGAATGCTGGCATGCCCGGTGTGCCACGGGAGCCTGGATCACGGTGGGCTCGCCTACGCCTGTGCTTCCTGCGCCCGCGAATATCCTGTGCGCTTCGGCATTCCCGATTTTCGGCTCGCCCCCGACCCGTACATCTCGATCGATCGGGAGATCACGAAGATTCAGGCGCTGACTGCCGAAGGTGGTTTGAGCTTCCGCGAATTGCTCACCGTGTACTATCGCCTCTCCCCGGAGAATCCGCCGGAATTGCATCGCCATTACGTTGCCGCAATGGAGGCAGCCGTCGGTCGAGGCGGCGCCCTGTTGCGCAAGCTCGAACACCGCTTCCCCGCACTGAATTGCGATCCCCTGCTGGACATCGGCTGCGGGACGGCCGGCATGACCGCCGCTGCCGCGCGCCGCTTCGAGCGCGTGGTCGGTGTCGATGTCGCCCTCCGATGGCTGGTCATCGGCAGACAGCGGCTGGTCGAAGAGCGGATCGACGCGCCGCTCATTTGTGCGAACGCGGAGTCCCTGCCGTTCAGGCCGGAGAGTTTCCACGCGGTGGTTGGCGATGCCGTGCTGGAGCACGTGCGTGACAGCGTGCGCATGCGGGATGAGATCGACCGGGTGCTCAAGGTGCCGGGGGCATTCTTCCTCACGACGAACAACAGGTACAGCATTCTACCTGAGCCGCACGTCCACATCTGGGGGTTTGGACTGCTCCCGCGACGGTGGATGGAGTCGGTGGCCTGGCGCCTGCGAAAGACCCCTTACAAGACGCGCCTACATTCGCAGCAGGAGCTCAAGCGGCTGTTCAACGGGCACGGGGAGTTACTGCTGCCCTATTTCGAAGAACAGGAGCTTGGCGCCCATGGCGAGCGGCTGCGAAAGTGGTGGGATCGGATACGCCGAGTGGGGGTGCTTCGATTCTTGTTGCGTGGGGTAGTACCGCAATACTTTATCGCGGGCAGGAAGGGCGGAAACACGTGAGGGGGGCGCGGCGCCCCAGGGTTCTGGTGCTCGCACGGAACTATCCGAACAACGTCCTGCCGACCTTGGGCTTATGGACCCAGCGGCTGGTGCGAGCGTCGATGCGGTCGGCCGATCCGACCGTGATCTCGCCGGTACCCTACGCCCCGCCGCTGCTCCCCATCGACGCATTCGCCAAGTTCCGCGACGTTCTCCCGGCCCGCCCCGACGCTGAGTGCGAGGTGTTTCACCCCCGAGTGCCGATCCCGCCCGGCTTTACCTTCCATCGCTATGAGGCGGCACTCTGGTGGCCCTTCATTCGCCGGCTTGCCGACCGGTTGCATGCCGAGCAACCGTTCGATCTCATCCACGCCCATTTCATGTACCCTGACGGTGTGGTCGCCGCTCGGCTGGCCCGTCGGTTGCGGATCCCTGCCGTAGTCACGGAGCACACGGGCTGGACCCGGACGTTCGACGCCTACCCGGGCGTGAAGGCTCAGGTGCTCCGGGCGCTGGATGACGTTCGACTGGTCTTGCCGGTGAGTGCTTCGCTTCAGCGGAACATCGTCGATGTGGTGGGAGACCTTGTCGAGTGCCGGGTTCTTCCCAACGTGGTGGACGAGGCGACATTCACTCCCGCCGAGACCGACGGACAGTGGGATCCTCACCAGCTGCTGTTCGTCGGCTTGATCCGCCATGTGAAGGGACTCGATGTCCTGATCCGCGCGTTCGCCGCGTTGGCCGCCAGGCGACCAAAGCTCCATCTGGTGGTTATCGGCGGCTCGTTCTACCGGAGCTATCAGCGGGACGAGGAGGCCGTGCGCCGCCTCGTCGCCGAGCTCGGGATCGAGGGGCGCATGCGCTTCGCCGGCCAATGCAGTCCGGCGGAGGTCGCCACGGCGATGCGGCAGAGTGCGCTACTCGTGGTGCCGAGCAGGCGGGAGACCTTTTCCGCGGTCACGGCCGAAGCGATCGCCTGCGGGACGCCGGTGGTAGCCACCCGCTGCGGCGGCCCCGAGGAAATCATCACGCGTGAAACCGGCCTGGTCGTGCCGGTCGAGGATCCCGCGGCTCTTGCCACCGGCATCGAGGAGGTCCTCGACTGCCGAGCCACGTACGATCCTCACCGATTGCACCACTCCGTCATCACCCGCTTCGGCACCGCTGCGATCGGCCGGCAAATCGAAGCGATTTACGACGAAGTGGTAGAGCGATCCACGGAGGCACGCTAAGTCCGCAACGAGGTGTCGCGTGGGTGCCACAAGATCGCGCATTTGCACCAAATTTCCCCGGGGATCGAATCCCGGCGGGCTCTCTTGACAGCCTCTTGCAGGGCACGGATGTTGCCTCGACAGACCTCCTGCCTCGGAACCTGCCGGCTCATCGCCGGCCGCCATGCCGCGGCACTCCTTCGTCAAAGACATTAATGACATCTCTCCAGGCGTTCCTGGTCAACCCACCGAACCCCGCGGGGCACGTGTCCAACAAGGACTCCATGGGGGGCTTCGGGCAGCTGTATCCTGCCGGCGCCGCACCCTTCCCGCCGCTCGACATGCCTTACCTCGCGGCCACGCTGACCGCGGCTTCGCTCCCCGTTCGAGTGTTCGAGTGTGGCGCTCTCGGCTGGTCGCTCGATGACCTGTGCCGGGCCGTCGATGCTACTCCGGATTCGCACTCGGCGCTCATTGTGGTCCGCACATCGCTCCCGACGATCGACTGGGATCTCGAGGTGTGCGCGGAGCTGCGGGCGCGATGTAACCCGGCGAGGATCCTGATATACGGGGCGGTGGTGAGCCCGCTGCTCTCGCGCATCCAGCGCGAGCCCACGGTGGATTACGCAGTGCTCGGCGAGCCGGACCAGGCGGTGCTGGCATTGATTCGCGGCATGCCCTTCGCCGAGATCGGCGGGCTTGTGTGGCGCGACGGTACCGAATGGCGGCGCAACCCGGAGCGGAAGTTCGAAAAGAATCTCGACGCATTGCCCTTCCCGAGTTGGGAGCTGTTTCCGTACGAGAAGTACACCATCCCGAAGTCTGCGGCGGCGGGAACGTTGCGGTTCTTGCCGATGCTCACTTCGCGAGGATGTCCGTTCGGGTGCAACTACTGCCCTTATCCGGTCGGTCAGGGGCTGCCGTGGCGCAGCCGGTCGGCCGACAACGTCGTAGACGAGCTGGAGCACCTGGTCAGAGATCTCGGCGTGGAATACGTGATCTTCCGCGATCCGCTCTTCTCGGCCAACAAGAAGCGCGTCGCAGCCATCTGCGAGATGATCGTTGCGCGCGGACTGCGGGTTCAGTGGCGCTGTGAAACCCGAATCGACTGCCTCGACGAGCCGACCATCGCCCTCATGGCAAAGGCGGGCTGCGTCGGAGTGAATTTCGGCGTCGAGAGCGTCGATCCCCAGGTCCAGAAGAACGTTGAGCGGAAGCCGATTTCCGAGGCACAGTTCATCGAAGCCATCACGCTGTTCCGGAAGCACCGCATCGCCACTTTCGCATTCTTCGTGGTGGGGCTCCCCGGTGACACCGTCGACACCATCCTCACCAGTATCGGCTTCGGCCTCCGGCTGGGCGCTAGCTGGACCAATTTTACGGTTGCCACCCCCTTTATCGGGACCCGTCTCCACGACTGGGCAGTCGAGCACAGTCTCGTCGCGAAGGACCACTACAAGATCATCAGCGCGAACGAGGGCTCCATAGGGAACGAAAACCTGACGCCCGCGCAGGTACACCGCCTGCACCGGTTTGCCCAGGTCCTGCAACGAAACTTCATTAACCGGCGGGGCATCCTCAAGAATGAATTGCGCAGGGACCCCCTCTACCGATTCGCCAAGACGACGGTAGACAGCGTGGTTGAGCCCCTCGGGCGCGCCGTCTTCATCGCAGGCTCGGCCGTGTTGCGTCTCACCATGCCGCATGCTCCGCGGGGCGCCGCTACCGTCGTGCCGCGCAAGACGAGGGAGCCGGCGACCAGCCCAGCCTCGTGATCCTGCTGACCGGCGGCACGGGGTTCGTAGGTCGGCGCCTGGCTCGACAGCTCGCGGACGAGGGTCGGGGCGTCCGAGTGTTGAGTCGACATCCTCAGCGGGTGCCGTTGCCCAGCACGGTCGAGTGGGCCTCCGGCGATCTCACAGATCCAGCCTCCCTTCCCGCTGCTTTGACAGGAATCGGGACGGTGATCCATCTGGCGGCTGTCCTTCCGGGGGACGGACGCTGGGTTGCCGGGCTCGACTCGGTGAACGTCGGGGGAACCGAGGCGCTCGCCGGTGCAGTCCGTGCCGCCGGCGTCCAACGGCTCATTCACATCAGCTCAGTCGCCGTCTACGGCGATGGCGGACAACCAACCCCTCATCGCGAAATCGACCCGCTTTCACCAAACACTCCCTATGCGAAATCGAAGCTCGCGGCCGAACAGGCCATCGAGACGGTGCTCGAGGGCTCGGCGGTTCGCTGGATCGTCCTGCGGCCTTCAGGTCTCTATGGGCCCGACCGGCCCGCCACCGCCGCCTTCTTCCGCGAGGTATCGCGGCGGCGACTGTGGCTCCACGGACCCGCGCGGGTTCTGGTTCACCCGACCCATGTCCTTGACCTGGTCGCGGCGATCAACCGCGTCCTCGAGCAGGACGATCTTCACCGCGAAGTGATCAACGTCGGTGGGGAGCGCTCAGTGGAATTCCCGGAATGGATCGGCCTGGTCGGGACGCGGGTCGGTCGCCGGCCTGCGCAGATCGCAGCGCCAAGATGGAGCCGGCACATGGCCGCCGGAATGGCACGGGGGTGGCGGATCATAGGGCAACCGCCTGCCAGGCTCGAGCGCCTCACTCGCCGCTGGGTCAACCATGCCGTGGACCTCGAGAAGGCCCGCCGGCTCCTCGGCTTCGAGCCGGTGTCACTCGAGTGGGGACTCGACCAGACGGCAGACACGCTGCGCGAGATGGGACTCCTGGACGGCGGTGTTGCACGTCCGTCCGCGACTCGACATGCATGAGCGAGTAAAGACGCTCGTGGTGGGAGCCGGCCTCATGGGCCGGTGGCATGCCCACGCCGTTCGGCGAGCGGGAGGCGTAGTCGCTGGCATCGTGGACGTCGACGCCGCCCGAGCGACCGCGCTCGCTGCCCGCATACCCGGCGCCCGGCCTTTTCGTGAATTCGAGGAGGCGCTGGCAGCCCTCAAGGTCGACGTCATCCACGTCTGTACTCCATCGGCCTCGCATGGACCCCTGGTGCGCGCCGCCCTCGCCGCCCACTGCCACGTCCTTGCTGAGAAGCCCCTTGCCGCGACCGCGCAGGAGACCTCGAGTCTGCTGGCTATCGCGGCGTCGGTGGAATGCCTGCTCGTCCCGGTCCATCAGTTCGGATTTCAGCGGGGCATTCTTCGAATGATGGAATGGCGGCCCGAACTTGGCCCGATCCTCCATCTGGAGGCTTCATGCACTTCGGCCGGAGCGGAGGGCGGACCAGGTTCGCGGGCGGATGCGATCGCGGCTGATATCCTGCCGCACTTCCTGGGTCTCACCCGCCAAATCCTCGGTGTCAGGCTCGCGGATCAGCGCTGGTCGGTGATGCGGTCAAGGCCCGGTGAGTGGCGGGTAACCGGGCGCTGCGGCGCGGTCTCGATCCAGTATCTGATCTCGATGACCGCCCGGCCCAGCTTTGCCGAGCTTCGCGTATTTGGGGAGCGTGCCAGCGCGAGAGCGGATCTCTTCCACGGCTTTGCGGTGTTCGAGCCCGGCGGTGTATCTCGGGCTCTCAAGGCGGCCCGACCCTTTCGACTGGCTGCCGACTCGCTGGTCGCCGCCTCACAGAACCTGGTGCGACGGTTTATCCAGCAGGAACCTGCCTATCCGGGGCTCACCGAACTGGTCCGGCGGGTTCACCTCGCCGCCATGGGGAAGGGGACCAGTCCCATCTTGCCCGCCGAGACTCTGGATATAGCGGAAACCCGGGACCGGCTGACCGGTCTCTCCAGTCCGGATCCGATCGAGTAGAGAGGTCCCGGGAAACCCGTTCTCTCAGTCGATCGGTATCGCCAGGGTCACGACGCTGTTCGCAGGGACGACGGTCTCGAACTCACCGCCGGAGGCAGCCGTGAACGGCGGAATGGCTTGCCAGCGGACACTGCCATACGACGCCTCACCGGTAGCGCTACCGCGCGGAGAACCGCCGGACAGGCGGATCCGCAACAACTGCTCGGCAGTCTCGTTGTTCACCACCACCGCCACCACCCGGCCATTACCAGGGTCTCGGAAGGCGGTGACGATGACCCGTGACTTCTCGCTCGTCGCTCCGATCCGGATGGCGCCAGGCCGAATCCAGCGTGCGTAATGGCCTACCGCGTAGCCCATTCCGGTAATGCTGATCTTCCCGGTGCTCACGTCCACCAGGACGATCCCGCTCAGCGCGCTCAAAAACGGAATCCCACGACCGGCAAAGTGCGCCGCGTGGGTTTGGGAGTCCCAGATCGTGTGCATGCCGAAGAACGCGGAGGCGCCTGCGTACTCGAAGTCGTCGTGGATATGGATGGCGCGCGCCAGCACGTTTTCGATGGCGTCGAGTCCGTAGTCGTTCGTGCCAGGGGCTTCGGTGACCTCGGTCATCCAGACCGGTACGCCGTACTGCTGTCCCAGCGCCTTGAGCTGCTCGAGCTGCTGGCGCGTTGCGGCGTCGGGAGCACCGCTGCCCGACGTTTCCAGGATCCGCCGAGGACTCGAGTAGACCGAGCCGTATGGGTAGGCGTGAAATCCGATCGCGCCGACGTAGGGCCTCGCGGCCGGATCCGCCAGGATGGCCTGGGCCACCTCGAAGGACCGGGCGATGGTCTCCTCGTTGGGTACCAGAAACTTTACCTCCGCAAAGCCCGCCGCCCGAAGGCGAGCGCCGATCCTCGCGACCAGGTCGACCATCTCCTGCACTGAAGAGCTCTGCAGCTCCTTGTTGCCGCTCGTGGGCTCGTTGAAGAGAGCGAGGAGCGTGGGTGCGGTGCCGTATGCATCCCGCCAGTGCAGCATCAACGCCAGGACATTCTCCGCGGCCTCGTCGAGGTAGCGGGAATAGTCCCCACTCCTGATCGGCTGGAGCCAGGAAACGGGTCCCAGCAGGTTCAGCAGGGGCCCCAGGGTCGCGTCGTTGAAGCCGTAGGCGGCCGCCGGCACCAGGATCTTTTCCCTCATGATGTCGATGTCCTGAAAATTGAACCCCGCCGGGTCGAGAACCAGAGGATCGCTGTTGTCGTTGGCTCGCTGGCCAAACGGATCGGTGGCCGCAGCCGGCGTTTCCACGATGCCGGTACTCAGCAGGCCAAGCGAGATGCCCACGTCGCCGAAGGCGGCCTTGATCGCCGGCCCGCGGAAGGCGCCGAGATGGTCTCCGTCGGGGTAGACAAGACTGAGGGTAGTGCCCCCGAACCCATCAACGGTCTGATACGTCGTCGCGTTGTCGACCTGAATCAGCACAGAATCAGCCGGAGCCGGCCCTGGGCCTGGCCCAGGGCCGGGATCGCCGAGTTCACCAGATCCACATGCAATGGATGCAAGCACCGCGAGAGGCACAAGATTCATAGTTGGGAGGCGGATAAGGTGCATTCAGGTACCCGAGGCCCGTTCGGTGCTCCGGTCGGAGGCCCCTTCGGTGCTCCGGTCAGATGAGGCCGGGAGGTTCACCCTCGCGACGGAATCCGCCATCGCCACGCGGCGCGCCTTGCGAACCCCAAGGAGTTGGCTCGCCAGAGTGCCGGCTGCTACAAACGTAAGCAACAAGACGAATCCGAGGCGCTGCTCCTCGATGATCTGGTAGAGTGCCCCGTGTCCAAGAATGGCGATCGCGCCGAGATAGTTGAGCTGCTGCCATCGTTTCCATCGACTGGCGCCGAGCCGGCGAAGGGCCCGGTCGCTTGACAATGCGAGGAGCACCAGAAGCACGACCCCGGCGACCAGCCCAAGGTGGTTGGCGAGTCCAAAGGCATCAGCACGGATCGGAAGCAGCCCCTTCGCTTCGGGAGGTGGGAAAAAATACAGGTGCATCTTTCCCTTAAAGTGCTGGGTCAGCCCGACGCCCACGTGTACCAGACCCACCACGGCGCCCCAAATGCCCAGGTCTCTGCGGAGGTCGTTGCTGACCGGGTTGGCGCGATTGCGGAGAAGATTGAGAGGCCCAACTACCAGGGAGAGCGCTACGCATGCGAGGGAGGCGTACGCGGTGCCTGCACTTATCTGGCCTCGAATGTTCGTGGGCTCGAACATGACCCTTGTCGTCCACCCGACCGCCAGTCCTACTCCTAGAATGACCAGGTTATGACGGAATCGCCGGCGGGTGCGCTGTCGCAACCCTCGATGCAATCGAGTGGGGTCAATGGAACGGTCGAGCGAGTCGTCCGGCACAAGTCTCCTCTGGTTCCTCTCGCGATGAGCAAGGGATCTGCCCGCGACCTCACCCGGTCGTCTGGTGGCGGAGAATGGCCGGTCGCACTGCCAGGCCGCCCCAACAATATTCTACAAACGCACCGCGGCTCACCACACGTTCAGCGGGTCTGCGACATGCCTGCGGTGGAATACAGCGATCGGCGGATGAGAGACGCCACAAAGTTGTTCCCCGCGGTGCTCCAGTGCACGCCGTCGAAACCGATGGGGCTTGCCCCGGTAAGTGAGCGGATTGAGTCGGTGATGTCGACCGATTGCGTTCGAGCGAGGACGTCGTGCCACACCGAATCGGAGACCGTGGACTGCCGCTCAAGGCGGCGTTGTGCGAAGATGGTCACCCGTGCGCCATGAGCCTCGCCCAGTCGGCGAATTCTGCTCAGACTCGCCAGCACCACGCCGGCACCGGCATCAGGGTCGATCGGAAGAGGCTTTGAAAAGCCAGCTGCCTTGCTGCGCACCAGCCAGACCAGCCGAGAGTAATCCATCAGTCGATCGAGCGGCGAGAGGGTGAATTGGCCCCGATCGAGGCTATCACGGCCGGCATGGAACACCGGCTTGCGCCTGCCGAGGTAGGGGTCGAAGGCTCGCTGCACATCGGAGAAGTCGTTCTCGAACATGACCACCACGATGTCGCTGGCGGTTGGTGTGGGTCGAGCCTGGAGGAAGGTCTCGAGGTTGGCCAGTTCCTGGTCAGATCCCCATCCTGGCACGCCCAGGTTGACGATACGATGGTCCGGCATCGTGCGCGCCAAACGCCACGCGAACGTTTCCGAATCGTCGACGTTGAGGCCGAAGACGAACGAGTCGCCCACCAGCAGTACCGTTGGAGCAGACGGTTTCGGGGACGTCCGGGAATCGCCGGTGATGCGCCGCCCGTACCTGTCGGTCGTGAGCCGGAAGCGGCCGCCAGGCACGGTGACTTGCTCATCCGTAAGGTTTGGTTGAGCGACCCAGCCCGTTTGTTGACTGCTGACGACGATGGGTGGTCGGTGGAGGACGACGATTGCGACCCGAACCAGCACCTCCGTCAGTAGCGTGCCGACGACGGCGCCACCGAGGATGAGAAACAGGTTGACGAGCGCTGATCGTGGGATTCCGCCCGAGAAGGGGACCATGGCTCACACTTTCGCTGACTAGTGGCTGCCCGCTCAGCAGCCTGGCTCGACGATGTTCGAGGCCGGACGAGGCTGGAGAATGACCAGGTTGTGGCGCACGCGACGGAGCGTGCGGCTTCTACTTCCGCCCATTGAACCGGTCTTCGAGCCGCAACCGCACGCGGGCATATTTCCGACCGAGCAGGTTGGCGGTGGCTCGGACCCGTTCCGCGATGCCTCGCGTCGCCCGCGCCCGCATGGTTGCCGGTTGGATCACGTACTGTTTCAACGCCGCCGAATCGATGTCGGTCACGCCAAGGCAGCACCAGATCCGATCGGCCGTCGGTTCGAAATCACGGATCAGGTCACGATAGTCGATGGAGATGTCTGCCCAGCGGCGGTTCGCCTCGAAGGACAGCTGCCAGAGGGCACTGAACCGGTCGAAGCCGCTCGTGAAGTTCCGGGCGTCGAGTTCGGGATAGACCCCTTTGAGGTCCTCACACCAGGTCGCGATGTTGAACCCGGTAAACCCCACGCGGTCCTGGCCCACGTCTTCCCGTCCGTGGTGTCCCTGCACTCGCCGCACGATGGACTTCCATTGGTCGTCCTTCGGCCGGTGGATATGTACGATCTTCGCACTGGGGAATTTCGCCCGTATCCAACCGAGGCGAAACGGCAGACGGTTCTCCTTGAACATGACCCGTGGTGCCCGGCCGAAGGCGCTGCCGATCAGGTAGCTGATGTAGCGGTACAGGTCGTCGGCTTCGGCCTCGGGCGGCAGATGCAGCCCAGAGGATCCCCATTTCGGATCGTGGAGGGCCCGGGCCTGCCGGAACCCGCGGAACTCGTCGTAGTAGGATTTCACATAGAAGTGATGATCGTGGGCGTCGGGCCGCAGATCGTAGATCAGGTATTCGGGCAACAGCTCATGGAGCGGCTCGTAGAGGCAATAGTACTTGCCCGTTTTCCGAAACAGGGTGAAGAGCAGCGTGCTCCCCGAGCAGAAGTCACCGGTTACGAAGACCAGGTTGCTCATCGGGCGGATGCTTCCGCACTGGCGGCTTCAGACTGACCGGCCACCAGCCGGATGCCGGTATCCTCCTCCACGATCCGGCCCAACAGCTCGCTGAAGGTCTGCTTGCTGAACCGGCGGAATGCGGGCGATTTCAGAAACGCTTTCCCATTCTCCCTGTATGCCGCAATGGCGCTCGGGCTCAGCCCCTTCAGGAAGGCCCGGAGGTCTTCGTAGCCCCCAAACTGCCGCATGTCGATGAAACACCCGGCGGGGACGAAGTCGAGAACATCGGGTGCGCCCCAAAAGATCGGAATGGTGCCGACCACGAGGCAGTCGAAGAGCTTCTCCGTAATCCAGCCGTTGAGCACGACGTTCTCGAAACAGAGGGTGAACGTGTACTCGCTCAGGGCCTTGGCCTTGGAAGGGACGAACCCCCGGTAGACCCGTCTGGCCGCCACAAGGAGCGGGTCTGGACGCAGGCGCTGCCATTGTCGTCGCAGCCACCGGTGGAGATGGTGGGCAGTCCCCGGCAGCCATGGGGGCATTCCCATCAGAAAAGATGGGCCGTCCCAGGCCCGTCCGTAGAGGTCGATCTCGTTGGTCCTCGCGAAGAACTCCACGGCCCGCATCCGTTCCGTGTATAACTCGTTCCAGTACAGTGCAGGGAGCCGGTTGTTGTTGATCATGACGAGGAACTTTCGATCCTCGCGTTGCCAGAGGTCCTCCCGCACACCCTCCAGCGGATAGGGGAGCTCGAAGCGCCGCAACGCGAGCCGCTGGCCGACGACTGGGATGAGCGACTCGGGATCGCTGAACGAGTAGACCCGCTTGAAACGCCGGGTGACGTCGGGAAGCGCTCGATACATCGCTGGATCCACCACCGGCGATTCGAATGCGAAAAAAGCGCTCAGCACGACATCGTCCCGCCGGCTCAGGGCGTGGTACCGGCCCCTGAGCCCGAAGGACATGACGATGTTCAGTCGTCCCCCGACCTCCCGACGCAGGAGGCGGTCCGCGGTGTGCACCCGGACTCCGCGATCCGTGAACCACCGATGCAAGTGCAGGAACGGCGCATTGGCCTCATCGCCGATCCCCTGGGCCGACGAGGGGTCGAAGAGGCGATCCTGTTCGAAATGGTAGCTGAACGGATCGATGCACAGGGTGATATCGGCCGGCGCCAGGCTCATGGCCCGATCCGCTCGAGCAGGAGGGTGAGGGGCCGGGCAGCGCCGAGGGCCATCCCGATCCTGAGCAGAGTCCGGAGGACCAGGTGCCGCACTTTTCGCCGACGTGGTGCGACGAGCAGCGTGCGCCAGGGGAACCGGAACGCCGCCAGGAGCGCCTGGGCTCCGGTCAGGTCTCCATTGCGAATCAGGTTTGCGGCTCGAAACGCGGCATCATCTGCCTGATGGAACGCATATTCCTGAAGATCTTCGGACGTGAGCTTTTCCCGCCAGGAATCCCTGGCCAGGTATTCCTCGATCACCTGAAAGAAGCGGTCCGGCTCCGTCCGGCCCTCCCGGTAGCGAGCGGACCACTGGTACCGTCCCTTCCGGTAGCGGATCAGCCGCTCGTCCAGGATTGCGAGCGGATATTCCCGAGCGATCCGGAGCCACATCTCGAGGTCGGCACCGATGCCATAGGTTTCCGGCCGGAACGGGCCCACCGCCTCGAACACCTCCCGGCGCACCATGAACGTCGGGCAGCAGAACAAGGTGTTCTTCCGGCGCACCAGGTAAGTGACGACTTCCCCGTAGTGGAGCGCCGCGCGGCCGCGGAACGGCTCGTGGAGGCTGGCGCCACCGAAGACGCGGCCCTCGTCGTTGATGAAGTGATCGGTGCAGAACACGGCTGCCACCTCGGGGTGCGACTCGAGATGCCCCACCTCCCGCTCGACGATGGTCGGTTCGTACACGTCGTCGGCGTGATAGATCGCCAGATACCTGCCGGTGGCCATGGTGGCAAGCCGATTCATGGCCTGATACGCCCCCAGGTTGTCGGCCACCCGCAGCACCCGGAGCCGTTCATCCTGGAATGACCGAGCCACGTCGTAGGTCCGGTCAGCCGAGCCGTTGTCGAGCACGAGGATCTCTAGCTCCGGATACGTCTGGCGGAGCACCGAGCCCAGGGCCTCGCCGAGAAAGCGCTCCGCGTTGTACGCCGAGATGCAGACGCTCACCACCGGCCCGTGTGTCACCGGCCCGGCCAGACCTTCCAGAACGCCTGGCCAGCCGCCCAGAGCAGGTTCAGGTGCTGCAAGTCCCGGAATGTGTCCACGCAGGCCCAGTCCCCCGGATGCTGGTACACCATCAGCTCTCCTTCCCGCGCGAGCCGCTCGAGGGGGCCCCGCTCGAGATCACAGTCGTCGGCGGTGGAGAGGTAGTCGAAGAAGCGGCGGGAGAAGATCATGAAGCCGCCGCTGATCAGGCCGCTCGAGGTCTGCGGTTTCTCGGTGAAGAGCGCGACCTGCTCGCCCACGACCTTGAGCTCACCGAACAGCGACGGCGGCCGCACGCCGGTGATGGTGCCCACCTTGCCGTGCGCGACGTGGAACTCCAGGAGCTTCCGAAGGTCGATATCGGAGACCCCGTCGCCATACGTCAGCATGAAGTGGTCGCCATCCACCAGGTGTTCCACCTTCTTGATCCGGGCGCCCTTGAGAGCCGTTTCCCCCGTGTCGATGAGCGAGACCTGCCAGTCCTTCTCGGCCGGCGCCTGGTGGACCTCCACGGCCTTGCGGCCGTCGAGGCGCACGGTGAAGTCACTGTTGTAGAGCTCGTAGTGGTAGAAATACTCCTTGATGATCTCGCCCTTGTAGCCCAGGCACAGCACGAAGTCGTTGAAGCCGTAGTGGGAGTAGAGCTTCATGATATGCCACAGTACTGGGCAGGAGCCGATTCTCACCATGGGCTTGGGCCGGAACTCGGTCTCTTCCCTGAGCCGAGTGCCCTGACCGCCGCAGAGGATCACGACTTTCATGGCTGTGCCTCGGCCTGGTCGGTGTGGAACACCCGGATGGCCTGGATCACGGTTTCGACATCGGTGTCCGACAGCCCGCAATGGAGCGGCAGCGTGAGGATCTCCTCGAATGCCCGCTCGGTCTCGGGCAGCGAGACGCCCTCATCTCGGAAGTACGCTTGGAGGTGGTTGGGAACGTAATTGACGCTGGTCTCGATCTCCGCGTCGCGCAGAAACCGCATCAGCGGGTCACGTCGGCCCCCGTCGACCCGAACCACGTAGATGTGCGGTGCCGCCTCGGTGTAATCGATCCGCAGCGGGCGGACGCCGGGCAGGGATTCAAACGCGGCGTCGTAGCGACGGGCGATATCCCGGCGGCGGGTAATGAAGCGGTCGGCCTTTGCCAGCTGCGACAGCCCCGCCGCGGCGTTGATGTTGCCCATGTGATACCGAAAGCCTCGGGTGGTAACCTGGTAACGCCAGCGCTGGTTGGGGTCGGCGCCGGCCATCGGCTTGCGGTCGGTCCCGAGCACCCGCTTGGTGCGAATCAGGTCCGCCAGCGACGGGTCACGGCAGACAACGGCCCCGCCTTCACCACAGGTGATGTTCTTGATCGAGTCGAAGCTGAAGCAAACGATGTCGCCGAAGCTCCCGATCCGCCGGCCGCGCCAGGTCGAGCCGAAGGCATGAGCGGCATCCTCCACCACGCGGAGGTGATGGCGCTGGGCGAGCGAAGCGATGGCATCCATGTCGCATGGATTGCCGGCATAATGGACCGGCATCAGCACTCGGGTGCGGGGCGTAATCCGCCGGTTGAGGTCGGCCAGGTCGAGTAAAAGCGTATCCGGAGCCACGTCGCAGGGGACCGGGCGTGCACCGGTCAGCGCGATCGCCTGGAAGCACGCCGCGAAGGTCAGGGAGGGCGTGATCACCTCGTCGCCCGGCCCGAGGCCCAGCGCGTCCAGCGCCACATGCAGTGCCGCGGTTCCGGTGTTGACCGCGATGACGTGCTCCGCACCCAAGTATTCCGACAGCTTCCGCTCGAATTCGACTACCTGGCTGCCGAGCCCGAAGTAGCCGTGCTCGAAGACGTCCCGAATGGCGCTGAGCTCTTCCTCCCCCATGCACCCCATTGACACCCGGATCACGAGGGCTGCGCCTCCTCCTCCATGCTGGACCCGATGGCAAGATATCTCACGCCTTCTGGCCATGCGACGTGGGCAAGAGAGTTTCGTCCGTCCACGATGACGCGTCCTCGCATCAGGGAACACAGCGACATCCAGTCCGCCTCGGCAAACTCGGGCCAGGCGGTGACCAGCAGCGCGACATCGGCGTCCTCGAGGGCTTCCGCCAAGGTGCCGCACACCGCCACTGCTCCGTTGAGACCTGCGGCGGAGGGGATCGTTCGGACCAGAGGATCGAAGGCTCGGATGGTTGCGCCCGCGTCGATCAGGCATCGGGCCGCCGCCAGGGCGGGTGAGTCGCGCAGATCATCGGTGCCCGGCTTGAAGGCGAGCCCGAGGAGCACGACGGTCGCGCCTTGCAGCGACCCAAGGGCACGTTCGGCGATGGCACAGAGCCGCGCGGGCCGGGTCGTGTTCACCGACACCACGGCATCGAGAATGTGAGGAGCGACCCCTCGACCCCGCGCGAAGGCGCGAAGGGCGTTCACGTCCTTGGGCAGGCAGCTCCCTCCGAATCCAGCCCCTGCCCAGAGGAAGTCCACGATCCCGGGGCGGACCCGCCGGCCATCCACGACGGGCGCGAGCCGGCGGTCGAGATGGACGCCTCGAAGGACCACCTCGACATCGGCGTCGGGCGTCGCCTCACACAGCGCCGCGATCTCGTTGCTGAAGGACACCAGGGTCGCCAGCAGCGCATTCGAGGCGTATTTGACCATCTCCGCGTTGGCCAGCGTGGTCCGCAGCACTGGGCAGTCGAACCCCGCATAGAGCTGCGCGAGCGTATCGCCCGACCGTTGGTCCCATTGGCCGATCACGATCCGGTCGGGATGCATGAAGTCAGCGACCGCCGCTCCCTCTCGCAGGAACTCAGGGTTCATGCACAGCCCGAACTCGCCCGCACGCTTGCCACTGGCTGCCTCGAGGCCCTGCCGCACAATCCGGCTGGTGGTGCCGGGAATCACTGTGCTCTTCACGACCACTACCCGGTACCCTGGGACCTCCCGTAGCGCGCGGCCGATGTCCCGCGCGGCGGCCTCGACGAATCGCAGGTCAATGCCGGCGTCGGTATCAGGGGTTCCGACGGTAATGAACACGACGTCCGCCCAGGCCACCGCCCGCTCCGCTTCGGAGACGGCCCGCAGCCGCCCGGTCCGTAACCCTTCGTCGAGGAGCTCCGGCAGCCCCGGCTCGAAGAACGGCGCCTCGGCTCGATTGATCGCATCGACCCGAGCTTGCGACACGTCTACGCAGATCACCTCATGCCCCAGCGATGCCAGACAGGCTCCGGTAGTGAGTCCGACGTATCCGGTCCCGATCACGGCGACCTTCATGATTCCGCTTCCTGGTAGGAGCGCAGCGTTCGCGCGAGACCTTCCGCCAAGGTAATCTGCGGCTGCCATGCCAATTCGGTTCGCAGCTTCGTCAGGTCGGGCCACCGCCGCTGCGGGTTGTCGACGAGGTACTGCCGGTCCGGACTAACCTGATAGTTGATCGGCAGGTCCGGCGGGCCGGCGACCGCTCGAAGGGTCTCGGCAACCTCGCGGATCGAGGTCTCCCGTTCGTCGTTGCCCACGTTGTACGCCTCGCCCGCGGGGCCGGTGAGCAGGATCCGCCAGATGGCCCGGACCGCGTCGGTCACATAGCAGAACGCTCGGGTGGCCTTGCCGTCGCTCAGCAGCACGATCGGCCGCCGATGCAGGGCCGAGGTCATGAGGTCGGGGATGATGCGGCCATCGTCCAGGCGCTGCCCTGGACCATAGACATTGAACGGTCGCACGACTTTGACCGGCGTGCCGAAGCGCCTCGCGTAGGTGACGCAGAGCGTCTCCGCCAGTCGCTTGGATTCGTCATAGCAGGCCCTGGGGCCGGTACAGGACACGTTCCCGAGATACCGCTCCGGGGTCGGGATCCATGCGGGGTCCGGATCGCCGTAGATCTCGCTGCTGCTGAGGTACAGCATCCCACGAGCCCCGTGGCTCCTGGCCAGGTCGAGCATCCGGCGGGTGCCGCCCACATTCACGTCAATGGTTTCCAGCGGATGGCGACGGTAGAAGGTGGGCGATGCGACACTCGCACCGTGGACGATCCAGTCGACGGCCCCGTCGACGTCGAGCGGTTGGGTAACGTCATGCTCGAGAAACTGGACATCCGAACGGCCCTGGAGGTGCGCGAGGCGCCGGGGCAGACCGGTGAGATAGTTGTCTATCGCGAGCACTCGGCAGCGGGGGGCCAGTCCGGCGTCGTTCAGGGCGGCCACCGTTTCGACCAGGTAGCTGCAAAGAAACCCGGCCGCCCCGGTAACGATCACGGTGGCACCCGCCAACAGCGTGGGCGGGTCGGAAAGGTCCACCAGGATGCGGTCCACGTCCTCCGCGATGACGGATCGTCCGGCAAGTGGGATCATAGTCACTTAAATGGCTGTGGTCGGTCAGGACGGGCAGGTAGCGACGGCGAACCGGGCTTGAGCAACTTCCATGCCCTGAAGGGTCCTGTCAATGGGATCCTGAACCAGGTATGATTCAGGCCATAACCCATTCTCCCACAACGAACTGACTCCTGATGCTTCGCGCCCTGGCAGCCATCGGATTGCTGCAGCTCGCCACGATGCTTGTGCAGCTTGTCCGCACCAAAACGCTGGCTCTGGTCCTCGGACCCGAGCAAGTCGGGATCATGGCCGTCATCGACAAGTTGCTGGCCGTTGTCACCCAGACGCTCTCCCTGTCCATGCCATTCGCGGCACTGCGGTTTCTTCCCGCGCGCTGGACCGAAAGTCCGGCGTCGTTCGGCGTGCTGTACCGCCGTATGGTCAGGGTGGTGACCGGACTGGCCCTCCTGGCTGCGGCCGGCGTGATCGCCGTGACGGCGATCCGGCCTGCCATCTGGGGAACACAACTGGTCCCCTACCGGTCCACGGTCCTGACCGCCGGGTTTGCCATCCCGGTCCTGGCGCTCGGGCCCTTTCTCCAGAACGTCGTCGCCGGGAAGCTTCAGCAGAACCGGGCGATGATCGTCGGACTGGTGCTCGCCTTGGCCGCGACCGTGGCGGTGGCCGGCATCCACTGGTGGGGCCTGGCCGGCTACTACGGCTGGTACGCCGTGCTCGGGGCCCTGGTACTGGTGGCCACAGCGCGCACGATCACTCGAGGCATCCCGTCGGTGCCAAGAGGCTCACTGCGCAGCGAGGGACCATTGGGCCTGCCGCATCAGGTCTGGCGGTTCTCCGGGGCACTGCTGATCCTGACCTTTCTCTCGCCCTATACCGCGCTCTTCGTGCACTATGGGATCCTCCGCAGCCGCGGGGCCGAGAGCGCCGGATGGATGCAGGCAGCCGCCGGGATCGGCCTTGCGGTCAGGGCGCTGCTCGGTTCGGCGAACTCCGTGTTCCTCACGCCCAACGTCAACCGTCCCGGTCGCCCCGAGGAGCGAATGGCCTGGGCCAACCAGTACTACGAGACCTTCTGCCTGCTGGCCACCGCGCTGCTCCCCCCGGTCCTTCTCTTCCCACACCTCGCAGTGCAGATCCTCTATTCGCCGGCTTTCGCGCCCGGGGCCGTCTTCGTGCCGATTTTCGTGGTGCTGGAAATCATGGTGCTGCTCTCCGGCACGTATTCGGCCCTGGTCGTGGCGCTCGATCACCTTGGGGTCCACGTAGTTCAGAACGTCCTCTCCCAGGGACTCGTCATCGCCGTCGCCTTCGCGCTGGTGAAGCCCTTCGGGATATTGGGGGCAGGCCTGGCCTTGCTCTGCGCGCCGATCTTCCTGCTCATGAGCACGACCGCGTTTCTTCACTGGCGGCACGGACTCCGCATGAGCCGGCGCGCGGCGATGCTCAGCTTCCAGTTGATCGCGGTCATGCTCGGCCTCGGGGTGTTGGGGACATCGATGCCCCGATTGTCGGCGACTGTGTTCACCATGAAGCTCGGGCTCGTGGTCCTGACCCTCCTCGTCGTAGCGTTGGCACTGACCCCGGAGGAGCGACTCCGGGCACAGCGCTCGGTCGAACGGGTTCTTGCGCGGAAAGCGCTGTGATCCTCGGGGTCAACGGTATCCGCCTCGTCGTGGCCAGGTCGGGCGTGGCCCGGTGCATCGAGAACTTCCTGCGCTGCCTGGACGAGCTGGCCCATCCCTTCACCGAGATCCGTGTCTACTCGCCGGTTCGCCTGCCGGATGATGTCGTCCTGCCTCGAGGAGCCAGCAACGTCGTGCTCCGGTCGACGCTGCCCAAAGGCCTCTGGGAACAGGTGACCCTCCCCCGGGCGCACGGACGCGCCGGGGTCCTCTTCTGTCCGAGCTATGTTCTCCCGCTGCTGGCCCGGTGTCCGACCGTGCTGGCCCACCACGGCTCCTACGAGGGGTACCGCCGGTCATTCAGCTGGTGGACGCTCAACAAAGCCAGGGTCGCCTATGGCCTGAGCGCGTGGCGGGCGACCGTCGTCAGCACCGTGAGCGAGTACAGCCGCCAGGACATGGAGCGTTACTACGGCTTGCCCCGTGACCGGATCAGGGTCGTGCCCGAAGGGGTGAATACGCGTCAATTCCACCCCATCGCCGATGCCGCACGACTGGCGGCCTGGCGCCGATCATTCCTGGGGGACGACCTGCCCTACCTCACCTACGTCGGCAAGCCGACGGAGCGGCGGAACCTGTCTGCGCTGATCCGTGCGTTCGGACGCCTCAAGGCCGGTGGCCTTCCCCACAAGCTCGCGATCGTCGGGGCGGAGCTGCCGGGGACATCACCCTTTCGCCGCGTGATTGCCGACCTGGGCCTGGAGGGCGAGGTGCTCATCCGGGGACACGCCAGCCACGAGGAGATGGTACTGGTATACAACGCCGCCGATATGCTGATCTATCCTTCCTCGTACGAAGGATTCGGCATGCCGGTGCTCGAAGCGATGGCCTGCGGAACGCCGGTGATCGCACTCAACAACACGGCCTTCCCCGAGTTCGCCGGCGGTGTGGCCGACCTTCTGCCGGATGCCCGCGTCGAAACCCTGGAGCAGGGGATCGCGGCGCTGCTTGCCGATAAGCCGCGCCGCGCCCGAATGCGCACAGAGGGACCGAAACGAGCAGCGGCGTATGACTGGCGGCTGGTGACGCAGCGCTATCTCGATCTGATCGTTCCCCTGGCAGAGGCCTGGAGCGCCAACCCGCTCAGCAGCCCGGCGCCACGGAGGTCGAGGTAGCGGGAGGTCGAGAGGGCCTGCGTACCAGGAGCGTGTATCCGACCGCGGTGCCCCGTTCGAGTGAAGAACCCGCCAACCGGAGAAACTCCGACTCCAGCTCCCGCCATTGCGACACGTGATGCAACCGGGTGAGCACCAGCGCATCCGGCGTCCGGTCCGTCGGCAAACTGCTCTCGTCCGCTACGCCAACGAGGCAGAGGCCCGCTCCAGAGCGAGCCGCGTAATGGGCGAGGGTCCCCGTCACATACCCTGGTGCGACGGCCACGACCGCGCCGGGCTGTAGATGTGCGCTGAGCCAGGCGACGGCCGCACGGGAATCATCCTTCCAGAAGCGCGGGGTGAAAAACCACTGCGCGTCCGCCCACAGGAAGACGGTGCAGAATATCGCCATGAGGACCGTCCGCCGCGACGGTCGCAGCGGCCGGATCACTGCGCTCAGGCTCGCGACAAAGCCGATGACGCCGAGTACCGTGTACCGCACGTTGTAGGCCTTCGCCGTCGCCGCGGATCCGATGAACGTCAAGACGGCCGGCAGCGTACACAACACCAGGAGCAGCGTAACGACCGGGCTGCGGTTGACCACCGCCAGAACGAGCCACAGCACCAGAAGCGCGGCAGCCAGCCCGAGCTGGACAGTGTGTTCCGCCGCGGCCATCTGCCAGCCGTTGTTCTGGATCTCGCGGGCCGATGGCCCGAATGAGAACCCGCCGACGTAGGTAAACGCCGTGTACGGCAACTCGAGGCCGGTCAGTGGACGCTCCGGTGACCCCGTGCCGGTGGCTCCGACGATGGCCCGGGCCAGGGGGATGTAGACGGGTGCGACGAGGAGCAGAATGGCTCCGGACGCAACCAGGAGCGGGCGCAAAGTCTTCGCTCGATCCGGCCGGAGCAGCACCCACAGCGCGGCCACTGCCGGAACGAGGCAGCCGACGGCGTGGGTCATCATCGCCAAGGCGCTACAGATCGCGAAGGCAGCCCAGAGCCGGCGTGACGGTTGTCGCAGGGCTCTGGCGAGCGCGACCAGCGCCGCGGTGCCGAAGAACATCATGAGCGCGTACGGTCGCGCTTCCTGGGAATACCAGAGATGTAGCGGATTGAGAGCGAGGAACGTCGCGGCAAGTGTGGCGACCTGCCGCTCGCGGCTCAATTCCCAAACCAGGAACCACACGAGCGGAATGGTCAGGGTGCCGGAGATGGCGGAGGCGACGCGAAGGGCTGTCTCTCCATCGCCGAAATGCCCCGCCACGATATGAAGCAGCAAAAAATAGAGCGGCGGCTCGAAGGCATCCTGGCGCAAGGCCGCCGCGGGAATCGTCCAGAATCGCTCGCGAGCGGTTTCGAGTGATGCGATCTCGTCGATCCAAAGGGAGTTCTGACCCAGCCGGTAGCACCGGAGCACCGCACCGACGGCGAAGATCACGAGCAGGGTGAGACTCGAGGCTGTCCACCTGGACGCCATGCGATCGCGAGTCATGCTCGAGGCGGATTCGCGATCAGGTTGGCTTGGCTCGCTCACATCGCCGCGACGAGCCGGCGCATTCGGGACAGCGTTCGCCAATACACGTCTTCCATCAGAATGTGGGCGAACTCGCCGTTGCGACCGATGCTGTAGAGACCTTGGATGGACGTGGATTGCTCGAAGGCGAGCCGGTCGGCTTCGTATTCCCGCAAGAACACGGGGTGAGCGACGGGCGTGCGCATGACCCGGCAGCCCAGGTATCGCCGCTTCGCCGCCGGAATCATGGGCTCGAGGTGTCTGAGGCAAAGCTCGCCGAGTTGTTCATCGGCCATCTTCCACACCTCGTCTCCCACCTCGCAACCGATGTCCGCGTTGATCGTCGTCTTGCCGTCGGGTGCGAGCCAGGGCATCGACCAGGTGGCTTCGGTCAGCCGGAAGAAAGGCAAGGAACGATCGGGCGTCCAAGTCACCACATCGGGCAGCAGGCGGCGTCCCTGGAACCGCATGTTGACCAGGGCCATTGGGCGATAACGAAAGCGAGCGAGATGGCGGACGGCGTCGGTGCCCTGCACGAGTCGGGCGAGGATATGGACTGGCGCGGTGCTGACGACGGCCGACGCCTCGTGCACCTGACCGCGAACGCGTACGCCGGCTGCTCGGCCGTTCTCCACCAGGATTGCCTCGACCGGAGACTCGAGGCGGACCACATCACCCAGCGATTGGGCGAGATGGTCGCAGAGAAACGCCAGACTTCCTTCGGGGTAAACGTGCCAGACATGCGGGCTCTCTGGCTTCTCACGGGAATAGCCGTTGGCCACCGCCCGACCGGTCAGCCGACTCGCGATCTTCAAGCGAGCCACGTGCGCCGTGCCTCGGTCCGTTTGGGGCGGAAGGACCGAGGGAGCCAGATCGCTCGCGGGAACGCCCGACCACGCCTCGAGCAGGGGGATGGCTACTTCATCTGCGAGTTTTGGCCCGTAATGATCGCGATACCATTCGGCTGCCGACGCCGCCGGTCCGGACCGAGACCGCAGCCGACTCGCCGCCGCGCTGGCCACGAACCGGGGAGATCTGAGGAGGCCGAATGGAAACCCGTAGGTCTTGTTCCCGAGCAGCACCGTCTCACCATAGTGCCGGACGTCACGGCAATGGGAACTGATCCCGAGGGCCGCGGCCAGACGATTGGTGATGAAGTGGGCCCCGAAGTCGCAAACGAACCCGTCCTCGTCGCGAAAACTGGTGGCGAGGCCGGCGACCTGCCGTCCGGCCTCAAACACGACCACCGGGATTCCCCGGCGACGCAGCTCGTTGGCGGCCACCAATCCCGCCAGACCGGCCCCGACGATGACGACAGGTGGTTGGACGGGCGCGATCATTTGGCGGTTAGGATGACCACGAGGGATGCGCCGCGCCCGCGCCACCGAAGGATTTGCTCCAGCGCGGCGAACACGAAATGACTGGCGACGGAGGTGGTGGTGAAGCGGCGGACGAGCCACGCGGGCGCCCGCCAGTCGACAAGGGCGCGGCGCGACGACTCCACCCAGCAGGCAGTGTTGGCGACACTGGAAATGGAAGAGACCTCGAATCCGGCTCGAGCCGCCAGCCGATGCATGGCCTCGAGCGAGTACAGGCCGCGCTGCCTCGGAAAGTCGTATCCCGCCCAGTGCCGGCCGCCGAAGGCCGTGAAACTCGGGGAGCCCAGGTTATTGAGTACAAGAGCGACGTGGCCGCGGGGCTGCAAGACCCTCCTCGCGTCGGCGAGCAAGGCAAGTGGCGCATGAACGTATTCCAGCGCGCCGTCGAGGATCACCAGCTCGTAGTGCCCAGTGGGAAGGTGGCCGAGGCTGCCGGGATCGTCACTCTTGCCGCGGAAGTCGAGAACCCGGGTCTCGTCGAGGCCGCGGGCCAATCCGGCCAGCCGGCGCGCCGCGCCGATCGGGCCTGGGCGAGAGATGAATCCACTCGACGCCACCGACGCGCGAGCCGGGGCAGGGGCCGGACTGAGGTAGACGCATCCGCAGTCGGAACACCGCAGAGCCAGCAGCGCTTCCGCGGTTGCGGGAACGCCGAAGTCTTCGCAGACGGCGACCGGCTCGGCCTCGACATCGCCGCAGACAGGGCAATCGGTAGGAACCAGGGCCAGCGTCCGGGCGGCGACGTCTTGCTCCACGGCCAGGCGCGATTCGTCGGTCGGTCGCGATCCGCCGAGGAGCGCCCCCTCTGCCTGCACCGCTCCCGTGGTCAGCATGGTGGATTCCGCGGCACTCACGACCCCGTGCGCGATTGCACAGAGGCCAGTACGACCTCCATCGGAGGGATTTGTGCGACGGTCCGGCCGTTGAGCGAGACCGGCCTGACATGCTCGCCGCCGCCGCTCTCGTGGGCGACCAGCTTGCGCTGGTAGGCGCAGACCCGCCGAACGCCCTCGGCCAGCGACACCCGTGGCTCGAATCCCAACATCGTCCGCTGGCGTTCCAGGATCGGCCGTTTGATCAGCGTCATCTGGGGCGGAAGCACGGCCGTCCGAATCAGCTCGGGGGCTGCCTGGAGCTCGGCCTGGATCATGGTGGCGAGGTCAACGGTCGGGACGACTTCGGTATGGCCGATGTTGATGGCCGCGTACCGGTCGACGTGGCTGGCCGCCTCGATGGCCCGGACTGCGTCCGATATGTGCAGCCAGGCGCGCGCGCTTCCTCTGTGCACTTCGATCGGCCGGCCTCGTGCAAGATTGGCCGCGAACCTGATCATCGCCGACCGGTGGTCCCCGAGATCCTCTGCTTCATCATAGATCATGCAAGGGCGCAAGGTCACCGCCCGCAAGCCGCCGGTGCGGACCTCGTATTGGACCAGCTGCTCCCCCATCCACTTGGAGAGCCCGTAGCGATTGTTGGGCTGCGGGACGGCGATCGCGTCGTCCATCGGATCACAAGCCGGACCGTACACTTCCGAGGTGGAGAAGTGGACGAGCATGGACCCTGCCCGCTTGCACAACTGGATGACGTTGTTCAGCCCGCCGAGATTCGTCTCGATGGCGAGCGCGGCAGCCTGCTCGCAGGTCATGCGCCCTACCAATGCCGCGGTAAGGAAGACGACGTCCGGCTTCCAGTCGAACGCGGGCAGCAGATCCAGAGGGTGGCAGATATCCGCGATGAGGTAGTTGGCGCGCCAGCCGGGCCGAATGTCTACTTCCAAGACGTCGTATCCGGTCGAGCGGAGATGCTGGACGAGCGGCGCGCCGATGTTGCCGGCGGCACCGATCACCAGGGCTCTGCGATGTATCTGCATGGTCGTCTCCGTTCGAATTGGTCGCGGCCGCTTCAGTCTCGAATGGTCCGTCAGGTTGCCAGCACGGGGACGCGATGGGCCAGCCCGCCCGATTCCGCCAGACGGTCCGCGTGGGCCCCCACCGTGATGAGCTCGAACTCGCTCCCGAGAATGTCGAGCACATCGGTAAAGACCTTCCGCTTTCTCTCCGGCGAGAGGTCCATCCCTGGGAAGAATGAGAGCCCCGGCGTCTGGTCCTCGCCGAGCAGGTCGAGGGGGTGCAGCAGGAAGCTGGGCTGAACCCCGAACAGCCTGCAGGTTGTTAGAGCGCTCCGCAGGTACCCTTGCATCAGGTTTTGCGAGAAACGGCTGAGGTACAGCAGGTAGCTCATGTGGAACGGCACCCGGATGACGGGAAAGGTCGTGACGGGAATTTCGAGCAGGCTCCGATCGTTGCCGAGCCGCCACCGATAGGGTTTGTTGGGCCGGAATCCGTCTCGTACGCCGCCGAAGAGCCCCGCACGGCGGCTGCGCTCTTCCCGGCTGAGATGCGCGGCCGTGAGGAAGTACAAACGCGCCAACGGCCCGATGAAGCTCGGCAGAGTGGACGCGTCGTACACGTACTGGTGTTGCTCGAGGAGGTCGAGGAGATCGGGAGACCAGGTGTAGCCGGGACCCCGGAAACCGACCGGTCGCTGGCCGGTGGCCGCCTCGAGCGCCTGATGCGACAGGGTGATCTCCTCCTCCAGACGCTTCCGCGGAAGGAGGTGCATCCAGGACTCATGAGAGAACGAGTGGTTCCCGATCTCGTTCCCCTGATCGGCCACGGCGCGCAGGAGCTTCAAATTCGCCTCCCGCGTGGCATCGAAGCCGACGACGAAAAACGTCATCCGGAGATCGAGGCGGTCCAGCAACTCGAGCACCAGGGGCAGGAACGCGGGCAGGTACGAGGGCCGCGTCTGCCATCGCGGATCACCCCTCGTACGGAGGTAGGTCCAGAGATCGTCCAGATCGAGAGAGATGCTCGCCACCGGCAGGGATGTAGTCATCAGTTCTCGGCCGACACCACGGAAGGAGAATTTTCGAGAAGCGCGGAGCGGAGTCGAATCGCGCTCTCGTTCGCAAGGGCAATGGTCTCATTGACGTTCAGCGTGCCGTTGGCGATCTGGGCCGAGTTCACGATGAATACGTTGGGCAGCGAGGTGTGGAGATCCGGCCGCGCACGAGTCGAGTAATCCAGCGTGGTAAGCGCGAGCATGTCCCGGACTCTCGATGCCTGGAACGCCAGCACGTCCGTTCGGCGAAACTCCGGGTACATCCGTTCGAGCGCGGCGAGGAACTCCTCACGGAGCTGCTCCACAGACACGTTCCAGAACCGGTCGTTCTGGGCGAGATATCGGGGTAGATACACCAGCGCGTTGCCTCCGAACCGGCTCCGGTCCACGAGAGCAGTCATCTCGATTACCGCGGTGAAGGGCACCCACGCCTCGGTGATGTTCGTGATGTAGAAGTCTGCCAGGGGGCGTCGGAGCAAGACCGACGCGCAGATGATTCCCTGGTACACCACGCTTCCCAGCCGAGCCTGCTCCGCGGACGAAAGCTGCGGGCACAGACTCTGGATTCGAGGGCACGAGACGGTCAGCACCAGTCGATCGAAGTGATGGCTGTCGCCGTTGGCCAGCACGACCTCGACACCGTGACCGTCGTCGCAGGCGCTGACGGCAGGTTGCCCGCACAGGATGCGGACGTCGCGCGCCGCAAGCTCCGTGGCGAAGCGACTCAGAATTCGGCCGTACCCGCCGTCCACATAGCCGAACATTTCCCGCTTGAGGCCCGAGCGCCTCGCCGCATACATGCGTGCGATCGTTGCCCAGATGAACGAAGCGCTCGTGATCTTGTAGTTGTCACCCAGCTTGCTCTTGAGGAGCGGAAGCCAGATTCGCTCGAAGGTGCGCCTCCCCGACAAGCGACGAAGCCAGTCCGATACCGGGATCGACTCGAGCGAGTGCCAGTCCCGTACCCGTGAGGCGTAGAGAATCGTCATCGCCAGGCGCGCCTTATCGAGTAGCGACAGCGCCGGAAAGGCGAGGAACTCCAGGCTGTTCGACAGCGAGTGCAGGCGGCCGTCGGTGTAGAACCCGGTTCGCGTCGTGTTCCAGCGCAAAGCTTCCGCGAGCTCCAGCTCTTCGAGCAACTCGCGCAGGTGCCGATCCGATTGGAGAATGACGTGGTAGTAGCGATCCCACGTGTAGTCGCCGATCGACTGCGAGCCAACCAGGCCGCCGACTTCTGCCGCCGCCTCGATGACCGTGACCCGGTACCCCTGGCTCCGAAGGCGCAGGGCAAGGGTCATTCCCAGGATGCCGCCCCCGAGGATGCCCACTCGGCAGGCTTCTGCTGCGGGATTCGTCGGGTCCGAGATCATGGGTGTGGCAGCATTCTCGCTTCACCGCCCTCGATTCATGACCACGAACGATGCCCAGACCGCTTCTGAACACCCGGCCGGAACGCCGGATGCTCGGCCCGAGATCGAGGACTGGCTTATGTCATTGCGATTCCAACGGGTAGCTCTCGATAGCTCGACCGAGCACGATTCGGGCCAGTGACGGGCTCGTGGAGCCGGCTCACAACCAGTGTCATTTAGATGATCTAACTATCTGGCTGTACTTGATTTGAGTAGGCTGTGATTCGCGTGTTCCTGGACGCTGAAAAGGAGAAGGGGCGCCCGGGCCACACCTCACATGGCGCGCCGGGGCAACACCCCCCTTTGCACGAATCCAAACCGGTGACCGGGGCCAAGGGGAATGGGCCCGGGCCGGCGCATGGAATGCTCTGACGGCGGCTTGACGATTTTGGGGGCTGCCCTTCTCTTGCAGGTGCTTGCTCGCCGGCCGGCGGTTCGGCGCTTGCCCCCCAGGGAGTGTGCATGGATCATCCTCGTCCGAAGGCCGCCGACATAGGGTCTCGGGTCGAAGGCCTGCTCTTCCATCAGGGATGGCCATTCCGACTGGCTCGAATACTGGGCCATCGCCCGACGGTGCTCACTACCCGACATAGCATCATCCTGGACGGTGGCTCCTCTCCGATGCCACCGCTGAAACTGGCGTACGCGTCCGACTTCCATGCGGGGCCAACCACGGATCCCGCCCTCTTGAAGCGGGCGGTGGCGGCACTGCATGAGGCCGGCGCGCACGTCCTCCTCCTCGGCGGCGATTTCGTCTCGCTCGCCCCCTCCGAGGTCGACTGGCTCGCGGGCGAGCTCGGTGAGGTGCCGGCCCCGTTCGGTCGGTTCGCGGTTCTGGGGAATCATGACTGGTGGTCGGGCCCGCAGCACATCGTTCGTCGCCTCGAGGCATCCGGCATCCAGGTGCTGACGAATCGCAACGTTCGCCTCGAGCCACCGTACCAGCGGGTCTGGATCTGCGGCATCGACGACCACTGGTGCGGAGACCCTGACGGAACCGCCGCGCTCGACGGCGCCGATGACATTCGCGTGGTGCTCATGCACGCCCCGTCCGGGCTGCTCGACCTCGGCCAGGCGCGCTTCGACTTGGCGCTATGCGGGCACACCCACGGCGGTCAGGTCGCCCTGCCCGGTGGAGTTCCCATCTTGGTGCCGCATGGGCCGCTCTCTCGGAGATACGCCCGGGGCCGATTCGAGCTTGCCGAAGGCGGGACCATGATCGTCAGCGTTGGCATCGGTTGCGTGGTCCTGCCGCTCAGGCTCTTCGCCAAGCCCGAGATCGTCGTCTGCACTCTCGATGGCCCGAGCCGGTGATGCTACCTCGGGTTCCCTCGATTCACTGGCGGGCTCACGTCACAGGGGGAGACGTTACCAGGGTGATGGGCTGCGGCTCCCGCTGGAGTAGACCGCATGCGCGCCAGGGCCAGCGAGGCCAACAGTCCGAGGTGTCCGAAGATGGTGCCGACGACCTTCATTTTCGATCGGCCGAGGAGGCGCGCCTCCAATAGCGCAGGGTATTCGACGACGGTCCCGCCCGACAGATCGAGCCTCCCCACCATCTCCGCCACCCCCAGGAAACCGGCTCGTTCCAGGCGAAACGACAGTGCCGTGGACCTGCGATACACACGAAAGCAACTCGTGTAGGTGGCGAGCTTCTGGCGCAGGACCACGCGGTACATCGCCGACGCCGTCCGGGACAGCGCCAGGCGCCACCGCGGGACATTCCTCACCGAGCCCTGCGAGTGGTATGGCGACGCTGTCACCATGTCGACCCCGTCACGGAGCAGAGGGATCATGGACCTCAATTCGAGCGGATCGTAGGTACAATCGCAGTCGATGGAGCAAACCACGTCTGCCCGGGCGGCCCGTATCCCGGTCATGATCGCCGCCGCGACGCCTTGGTTGGCCGAGTGGCGAATGGCCAGGCAATTCGGCCGCTGACCGAACGTCTGTTGCAGGACGCGCCAGGTTTCATCAGAGCTTCCGTCATCGACGAAAATGAACTGCAGCTCGTACGTCTCTCCGAGCTTCCGTTCCATGGTCCGCAGCGTGTTGCTCAGATAAGGGAGAATGAGTTCTTCGTTGAAGCAGGGGATGACGACGCCGACGGGACGTCGTGGTGGGGTGGGTGGGAGCGATTCGGTCGGCATGCGCCCCGCCGCCAGGGCCGTGTCGGCTCGCGCGGGTGAGTCGGAATCGCGGAGATCCGCAACGGCGAGCCGGCCGGTGTCCAGTCCGAGATGCGCGGCGATGTTGGAGAAATGGTACTGGCCAAGGTAATGCCGAAGGATCCCGACCATCTTATCGAGGTTGCGATACTGGCGGATGCGCGAGAGCAGCGGCACGCCGTTCAGTTTGGGCTGGTGCGGGTCGAGCTCCCAGGTGTGGAAGTACATCACGAACGGGTCGGTGTAGGTGCGATCCCAGTGCGCCACGGCACGCTTGACCAGAACGTGGGGGAACTGTCGGAAGTAGTTGCCGCCGGCGATCGGCACATGGTAGCCAAACAGGTCCATCGCGGGAATCGGAAATTCCCAGAGGCGCTTGCCCGCATGGTGATGCTCGTGCGCGAAGCGTCGCCAGGGCTCGGTGGCATACTCGCGGAACATCGGCCGGATGCTGGAATCGTAGGCGTAGCCCTCCTCGGCCAGGATATTCAGCGCCCACAGATCATTGGGACCGAACCGGCCCTCCGCCACCCGGTATCCTCTCACCGGGCGATGAACGGCGCGCTCGAGCGCCTCGCGTGCGCGTGCCAGGTCGTCGCGGAAGGCCCCAGCCGCCATCTGCCGGATGTTGCGGTGAAAGTAGCCCTTGCTCGCAATCTCATGGCCATGCTCTGCGACTTCCCGGACGAGCTCCGGCATCAAGTCGGCCACCCAGCCAAGCACGAAAAAAGTGGCCTGAATGCCGAACTCATCGAGTAGCGCCAGAGTTTCCCGGGTGCCGATCTCCAGCCTGCTCTCGAAGCGCGACCAGTGATCCGGTCCGATGACGCTCTTGAGCGGCGAAACGTTGTAGTAGTCTTCCATCACCACCGTGAGCAGGTGGTGCTTCGCAGGGACGTCTGGACGCACGGCGGCGCCACCACTGGCAGACCTGCCGGTGATTGATGGGCCGAACGGAACGGCTGTGTCTTCCGCGCTGGATTGGCGCATGACGGGAGGTCGGCCGATAATCGTTGAATTCGGTTCGAGAAGGTGCGTACCGGGCCGAAACCCATCGGCAGCGGCCCCAACGAACGGTGCCGATGCAAGACGCAAGCCCTGGCAATGACCGACATTGATTCGACTTAGCTGCGCCCGGTGCCTCACCTGTTGCATCGGCGCACCGACAGTTGGGTGCACGCGGGGCGGTTGGCAGGTCGAAGGCGTCGTCGTGCTACCGTGCCGCGCCCGGAGCCTTCCGCGACGCCGACACAAGCTTATCCTATAGCGTATCCGAATCGCCACAAGACCGCGCCGCACCGATTGACCGACCCGCACTGGCAGCTCAGTCGGACGGGTCTCGGGCGAAGCGCGCGCCACGCTTGAGTTGACGGCGCGAGTATCCCTTTCGAAACGACTCCAGGGGAGGGGGGCGTGGGCACACTGACCTCGATGGATGGAACACTCCGCGTTGTGGGAATCGCCGGGAGCTTGCGAGCGAGCTCCCTCAATCGCGCACTGCTCCGTGCGGCCCAGGAGTTGACCCCGCCGTGTATGCGAATCGAGATCGAGTCGCTGGATGATCTTCCCATGTTCAACGCCGACCTGGAGCGTTCAGGCACGCCGCCCCCGGTTGCCCGGCTCCGCGCGGCCGTGCAGGTTGCCGACGGCCTGCTGCTGGTCACGCCCGAGTACAATCACGGAGTGCCCGGTGTTCTCAAGAATGCGGTCGACTGGCTCTCACAGCCCTCGAGGGCAAGCGTCCTCGCGCGAAAGCCCACGGCAATCATGGGCGCTTCGACCGGCCCCGCAGGCACAGCCAGGGGTCAGACCCAGCTCCGGCAGGCTTTCGTGCTGACCGATACCCCGGTCATGCTGCAGCCCGAGGTGATGGTTGGCCGCGCGCATGAAAAGGTGGACGCCGACGGTCGGCTGATGGACGAGCCGACGCGGCTGATGGTGGCGAGCTTTCTGGTCCAGTTTGCGGCCTGGGTGGTGAGACATGCGCCGGCCACGTCTTCTTAGGCCCGGCGCAGCGTGAAGATGGGGAGCTCGGGAGGGCAACCGAATCTCGCCGGAATCGTGGTGGTGCCGATGCCGCGCGAGACGTACAGTGGCGCATATGTATCCCGGTACCAGCCGGCAACGAAGCGGCCGGAGCCTTCGGGAGTATATGCCGGCAGGAACGGCAGCCGAATCTGCCCACCGTGGGTATGGCCGGCCAACATGAATGCCGGGACCTTCGGGTCGTGGGGCGACTGGCTCGTGGCAAAGCCGGGGGCATGCACCAGCCAGACCTCGGCGCCGTCGGGTTGCAGTCCGTCGCGGGCACGGAGAATGTCCGGATGGCCCAGGACGGGATCGTCGAAGCCCACGAGCGTGAGAGCGGCGCCACCCAAACGGATGACCCGATGCGCGTTCACGAGGAGTTCCACCCCGACACTCCGGTACACTCCCTCCGCGAGGGACGTGGCCTGGGCCCGGTACTCCCAGTTGCCGAGTATGGCTACGGTCGCTAGGCTGCCTCGAGCCTGTTGTGCAAAGGCCGCCACCGAGGGCAGCGCCGAGGCATGCTCGGTCATGTCTCCGGTTAACACCACGATCTCCGGTCGCTCGTGCCGCAGATGACCGAGCGTGGCGTGGGCCGCGGTGAGGTTTCCCGGAAAGTGGACGTCGGTCACCTGAGCCAGTCTCATCCCGTCGAATGCCGGCGGGAGACCGGACACCGGGACCTCATGCCGGCTCACCAGCACCTTCCCTGGCTCGACGGCGAACGCGTCGCCGGCGATTACGGCGCTACATGCGCCACACGCGCCGGCGAGGAGAAATCTCCTTCTGGAGTAGCTCATCGCTCGAAATGTAGCACGTGGGGAGCCCAACAAGTGAGACCGGAACGGATGGCTTCGTCCGCGTGACCGTGCCGCCCCATCAGACCGAGCTCATGCTCTGCTACGGCACCCGGCCGCAGGTGGTCAAGGCTTCGGTGCTACTCGAAGTCCTGCGACGCCGGTGGTCGGTCGTCGCGGTGGACACCGGGCAGCACTACGATTTCGAGCTCAACGACCTCTTCTATCAGCAGCTCGGGATTCCCCGGCCCGATCATTTTCTCGAGGTCGGCTCCGACACGCCCGCGAGCCAGACGGCCGCGGTGCTCACGAGGACGGCCGACGTGCTTCGAGCCCGGCGCCCTGCGGCCGTCATCGTCATCGGCGACACCAACAGCACCCTTGGGGCGGCTCTCGCCGCGAGCAAGGAAGGTTATCCGGTGGTGCACGTGGAGGCTGGTCTCCGCTCGGCCGAGCCCAATTTGCCGGAAGAGATCAACCGCAGGGTGGTGGATGCGCTCGGGCAGCTGCTCTGTGCCCCCTCCTCCTCCGCCGCCGACCGGCTTCGGGCCGAGGGAGCGGCCGGCAGAGTGGTAGACACCGGCGATGTCGCGCGTGACGTCCTGCTGCGGAATCTGCGGATCGCGCCGGGACCGCGACCCGGCCCGCCCTTCGTGCTCGCGACTTTTCATCGGGCGGCACTCACCGGTGATCGTGCGGCGCTCGAAGCCTTGATCGGTGCGCTCGCGGAGCTGGACATGCCCATCGTGCTTCCCCTGCATCCCAGAACACGCGGGGCACTCGAGCAATTCGATCTCCTTCGGCGGCTGCCTCCGACGGTCGACATTCGGGTCCCGCTCGGCTACCTGGAGACGATTGCGGCGGCGCGGGATGCGACCGTCGTGATCACGGACTCTGGAGGGCTCCAGCGGGAGGCGTACTGGCTCGGCACGCCGTGCGTCACGATTCGGAGCGAGACGGAGTGGACCGAGACGGTTACGTGCGGGGCCAATGCGCTCGTGTCCGCATCCGACGCACCGGACCGCCTCGAGGCCGCCGTCGCCGACCAGCGTCGCAAGCCGGAGGAAACGCCGTGGACGCCAGATGCGTACGGCGACGGCTGCGCGGCGGAACGGATCAGCGATGCGATCGGTGAGCTCCTGGGAAGCGACCCCGGCTGACCGATGGAGGTCCAGATCTTCGGCGTCAAGAAGAGCGCCGACACTCGCAAGGCGCTCCGCTTCTTCGCGGAGCGCCGGATCAAGACCCACTTCGTCGACCTGCATGAGCGGCCCGCGTCACCCGGCGAGCTGCAGCGCTTCGTCCAGCGCTTCGGGGTCGGCGCGCTAGTGGACCGGCACTCTCGCCGGTTCGGGGAGCTGGGGCTGGGCGCCTCGCGCCTCAGCGACCAACAGTGGCTGGAGCGGCTCGCGCTCGAGCCGCTGATTCTGCGTGTACCGCTGGTCCGCTGGCAGCAGCGGCTCACCGTCGGCGACGGCGAGATGGAGTGGCGGGAGTGGACCGCCCGATGACCCAGCTCGCACTCTCGAATGTCGGCGTCGAATTCGGACCGACGCCGCTGTTCAGCGGGTTGACGCTCACGGTGACTCGGGGCCAACGGTGGGGCATCATCGGACGCAACGGCTCGGGGAAGACGACGCTGCTGCGTCTCATCACCGGCGAAGCCGAGCCGACGTCGGGGACCATCGCCCGGGCGACCGGCCTGCGCTGGTCGGTCATGGAGCAACATCGGGAGTTCGGCGGCGCGGCGACGGTGTGGGAGGCGGCGGCCGGCGCCTTCACTGAGCTCCGCGCGCTCGAGCGCTCATTGGCGGACCAGGCCACCGCGATGGCCGAAGCCGGGGAGCGCTGCACTCCCCAGATGCTCGCCCGCTACGACCGCGACCTGGACCGCTTCGAGCGGGAAGGAGGCTACACGCTCACCGCCCGCATCGATGCCGTGCTCGACGGGCTCGGCTTCGATCCCGACGCGGCTCGCTTGCAGGCGCTGGACACGTTGAGCGGTGGTGAGCGCGGCCGGCTCGGGCTCGCCCAGCAGCTGGTGGAGCCGGCCGAGATTCTCCTGCTCGACGAGCCCACCAATCACCTCGATATCGAGACAACCCGCTGGCTCGAGGATTATCTCCGCCGGCTCGACGAGACGGTGCTGGTGATCAGCCACGATCGCGCCTTCCTCCAGGCGGCGGTCGATCACGTGTTTCACCTCGAAGCCGGCACCGGCATCGCTTACACGGGCGACTACGAGACCTTTCTCCGCCAGCGCGCGGAGCGTCGGCTCGCCCAACAGCGCGTGTTTGCCAAGCAGTCGCGCTCGATCGCGGCGGAGGAAGACTTCATCCGCCGGAACATCGCCGGTCAGAACAGCGCGCAGGCCAAGGGCCGGCGGCGGCGGCTCGAACGGGTGAGCCGGCTGAGTCCGCCGCCGGGAGAGGACGGCGCGATGGCACTGCGCCTCACTCCCGACGGGCGCGGCGGCGACCAGGTGGTCGTGGCCGAGCGGCTCGGTCTCTCCGTGGCGGGCCGGCGGCTCCTGGGCGGATTCAGCGCCCGAGTGGAGCGGAGCGAAGTGCTCGGCATCGTGGGCCCGAACGGCGCGGGGAAGTCGACGCTGCTCCGGACGCTGGTGGGAGAGCGGGCGCCGGACGAGGGCTCGGTCCGGGTGCCGGAGTCGGTGACCATCGCCCACTATCGCCAGGACCTGGCCCAGGTGCCCGCGGACGACACGCTCTACGACATCATCGCATCGCTCCGTCCCTCGTGGGGGCGCGGACCGATACAGGGCCACCTCGGTCGGTTCGGGTTCTCCGGCGACTCGGTGCTGCGGAACGCAGGGACGCTCTCCGGTGGCGAGCGGGCGCGCGTCGCACTGGCGATGATGATGCTGTCGGGCGCCAACCTGCTGGTCTTCGACGAGCCGACCAATCACCTCGATGTCGAATCCATCGAGGCGCTCGAGGACGCGATCGAGGAGTATGCAGGGACGGTCATCCTGGTGAGTCACGACCGGGCACTGCTGCGCACGCTCACTACCAGGACCTGGATTCTTCACGACGGCCGCATCACCGATTTTCCGGGTGGGTTTGCCGAGTGGGAAACGGTCAGCGCCGAGCGTGCTCACGCCGCCGCGGTCGAGGCCGCGGAGTCGGAAGCCCTGCGCCGTGTCAAGGAACGGAAGCAGACGCGCCGGCCGGAGGACGAGCGGCGCCGGGGAGAGGAATCCGCCCGCCGGTCGAAGGAGCGTGCGGTGGCCGCGGCAGAGCTCGAGGTGGCGGAGTGGGAGGGCCGTGTCGCCGGGCTGCGGGCCGGGCTAGAAGATCCCGATCTTTACCTCACCGCGGAGGGAGCCATCCAGGCCGGCGCGCTCGGTCGCGAGCTGGAGGAAGCGAAGGCGGAGCTCGATCGGGCCTTTGCCCGGTGGGAAACCGCGACACGGCAAGCGGAAGAGCGAGGGACATCGCACCGTTCGTGATAGCGACATTCAAATACCTGCCTCGTGACGTTGCTCCCTTTCCCGATCTTCTCCAAGCGCCCGTCCGCCTGACCCGTCGCTCCTTCCTGAAGGGTGGCAGCAACGTGATCGAGTCCTCGTCGGCTCGGTGACGGCCGTCGCGGCGCGGCATCTCCGAGGCTTGCACCATGGAGCTCATCGCTGGTCGCGTGATCGGTCCCGGCAGGAACCGCTCGAGCGCGTATCGCCGCCGCGCCCCAGTGGTGACGTCCACATCGCGGAGCGTTATGAGCCTGGGAGACTCCTTCGGTCGCATGGCAAAGGCCACCGCGCGGGCGTGTGGTCATCCCTACACGTTCGCTGCGTCGGTCGGGGCCGTCCTGCTGTGGGCAGTGACCGGGCCGCTGTTTCACTACAGCGACACCTGGCAGCTGGTGATCAACACCGCCACGACGGTCCTGACCTTTCTGGTGGTATTCCTGATTCAGAATACGCAGAATCGTGATGCCGCCGCGATGCAGATCAAGCTCGACGAATTAATCCGTGCCCTTCACGGAGCGCACAACAAACTCGTCGACCTGGAAAACGTCACGGAAGACGAACTCGATCGATATAAGGCGCAATTCGCCGAATTGGCCGCCAGGGCCCGGGCCCGGGTCGGCGGCGATGCCGGCTCCCCTGAGCTGGCTGATGATCGATTGGTACCGGCGGCTGCACCAGCCACGAATGAGGGAAGCGCAAGTTCCTGATGAGATCAGACACCTTATCTCGACGGTACGAGACCTCGGGGGAGGATCACGATGGATAGCCACGAGCCTGAGTGGACGGTATGGCCGGTCGCGTGGAGCGCAATCTGGGTGGGGACCCTGACCGCCTTGGCCGTCGGGCTGGTCATCGGCCTCGTGGGGTTCGCGGTCGGCGCCCAGGAGGTATCCCG
Source organism: uncultured Gemmatimonadales bacterium (assembly GCA_963722825.1). Taxonomy (GTDB): domain Bacteria; phylum Gemmatimonadota; class Gemmatimonadetes; order Gemmatimonadales; family GWC2-71-9; genus CAVVWJ01. The sequence goes on along the minus strand of CAVROI010000001.1, from coordinate 1,083,474 downwards.
CTTCGTCGATTGGAAAAAGGTGCATCTCGTGAGCGTCGCGTTCAGCGTGGGCGGCGCCTTCTTTGCATTCGTAGCCGGAGGTTGGACCGCCGTGCGGATCGCCGGTCGACGCCGCTCCGAGCCGGCAATTCTGCACGGAGCGATCGTCTGGCTGCTCGCGGTACCAGCACTCCTCTTGCTCGGCGCGGTTGGTGCTCTGGGTCACTTCGGCGGATGGTATGGCGGGCTTGCGGGCATACTACCATCGAACGGGGCGGCAACGGCAATCGATCCCGATCTGGCGACCGCCACACGGAACAATGCGCTTGCGACGGCGGCCGCCCTGCTCATCGGCCTGATTGGCGCGGTTCTCGGCGGTTGGTTGGCGTCGGGAGAGCCGATGACCTTCACGCACTACCGCACACGCGATCGATTGACCGGCGTTTAGCAGCCGTCGCGTGCGACAAGGACCCGACTGAAAGGAGAGAAAGATGGCACTCATCCTGCTCTGGCTGCTCGGCGTTCCTGCCGGCATAATTCTGATCCTTTTCTTGCTGGGTGTGGGACACTAACTGCGGCCGGCAACAGTCGGGGCCGCTCGGGCCGTGAGTGATGCAGGGTACCCCAGGGCGAGCGCCAGATACCCGATGAAGAGCGCGACCAGGCACGCAGTATTTGCGGAGACCACGGCCAGCCACACGAAGTGCGATGGCTGCCACGCCTGTAATGCCGACTGGGTCAGGGCCCAATTCAGGCAGGGAAACGAGAAGAGCACGCCGAATGCGAGGTTCCGAGCGCGTGGCCCGGGCGTGGAAAGCCCGCGAGCCACCAGCGCGGCAAAAGGGGCGGTCAGCAGGACGATGTCGTACGTCATATGATAGACCGCAATGAGCATCCCGAGGCAGACGAGCGCGAGTGACCAATCTTCCGCGGTCCTCCCTTGATGTTTGGCGAGGCGGCGCAGACCGAGGCTGGCCAGCGCGAGAACAGCGACGCTCAGAACTATCGAGACTGCTGTTGGCACCGGATGGCCGAGAAATCGGCTCACAAACGTGGCCAGATCGATCCGGTTGAAGCTCACGGGATCAAGGCTGGCGCCGGGATCCATGCCTTTGAGGTTCTGCCAGTCTCGGAAGCCCCCCAGGAGCTTCTGCATGAACGGTCGCACGCCGCCTGCTCGCTGAGCGAGCAAAAGAAAGAGGGGCGTGTTGACTGCTCCCGCTATGGCGGCACCGATGCCGACGGCGCGTGCGTATCCACACGCGAGCATCAGCACCGCCAGGGGGAGGCCGTAAGTCAGCTTGTAGGTGCAAACGCCGAGTGCAAGACCACTGAGGATGGGCGACCCTCGGGCATGGTAAAGCGCCAGATAGGTGAGTAGCGCGAGGAGAATGGCGTGCTGACCCGAGATGAGCGTCCAATGACCTGGGCGGGAGAGCAGGAGGAGGGCGGCCACGAGCACGACACGCCGCGGAATGGGGGAGATTCCGATCAATTTGAGCGCGAGCGCCGAGAACGGGATCGTCAGGGCCGCGCTGAGGATGAAGTAGGTAATCGCCGCGACCTTCGGGGACAGCAGACCAAACGGAAGGTACAGTACCAGATTGAGCGGGAGATACGGAGGGTACTCCTCGACCTGCGGAAACAGAGCCTTGAGGCGTTCACGATCATGCGGGTTTTCCCCATGCATGAACGCAACCACGGGATAGTACACGCTGCTGTAGAAATCGTTCATCGCCGCGGGAGCGCCCAGCCGCAAGCCGCCCGCATGAGTCAGGGCTCCGACTCGAAGCAAGACAATCCCCAGGGCGGCAGCGAAGAGTACCGCCGCAACTGCAGCTCTCGCGCGTTCGCTCAGCAGTGGTTTCATAGGGGCGCCCACATGTTACGGCTCATTGCAGACTTGGCAAGAGCCGGAGTCTGATAGGGGTGATCCTCCCGATGGGCATCGTGGCCAAGAACGCGATTCAACGAGACCCTCGACAACTTCCGCACCCGGGTAAGGTCCCGGTTCGGCCTCGACGAGGGAGCACCGGGTGGTGCCGGCCCTGACACGGGCGAATAGCGGAGCAGATCCCGTTGCCGCTGCGGCTCCTTCCCGTATAGTTTCCCGTCCGCGGTCCGACCTCACCATCCTCTTTCCTTCTTAATGCCCCCGAGCCCTATGCCGTTCGAGACCGCCGTCGTTTCCGCAGCTCCCCTGGGCCACGAGACACCTTTGCTGGCGCTCGCGATTGGGCGAGGGCCTCTGCCACCGTCGCTCATCGAGCTGGACAAGGCGTCCGGCGGGGCGCTCGGGCGTCTCATCGCGTCCGGCGACTTCGCCGGTAAGCGGGATGAGCTCGCGGTGATCTATCCCTCCGGTCCGGCCGTCCGCATCCTTCTGGTGGGTCTCGGCAAGCCCGATGAGATCAACCGTTCAAATATCCGGCGCGCGGCCGCGGCTGCCGCCAAGCGGGCGCGTTCGATCGGCGTGCCGCGGGCCTCGTTTCACCTCCCCATGGAATCGCGTGCGTCCGTCCTGCCCGAAGACGCCGGGCAAGCCATCGCCGAAGGACTGGCCCAAGGCGTCTGGCAATTCAGCGAGTTGAAGCGGCCGCCCGAAGACAAGAAGCCGGCCCTCGAACGGGTGGACGTTCTCGCGCCGGCCGATACCGAGGCGGTCGCTCGCGGCCACCGGGTTGGTGCGGCGCTCGGGGCGGGGCAGACCCTCGCCCGAGGCATCCAGGTGCTGCCGGGAAACGTGTGCACGCCGACCTACGTCGCGCGAGCAGCGTCGGAAATTGCCTCGCGCCATGGCTTCGGCATCACGGTCCTGGACAAGGCCGCGATCGTCAAGGAGAAGATGGGAGCGCTGCTCGCGGTGGCGCAGGGGAGTGCGGAAGAGCCGCGATTCATCGCCCTGGAGTACAAGGGTGCCGAGAATGCTCCCGTCGTCCTGGTGGGGAAAGGCGTCACCTTCGACACCGGCGGCATCTCCATCAAGCCGGCGCAGAACATGGAAGACATGAAATACGACATGTCCGGCGCCGCCGCGGTGCTCGGCACCTTCGAGGCGCTGGGCCGCTTGCGGCCGCCAGTGCATGTCGTCGGCCTCATCCCCAGCACCGAAAACATGCCCTCCGGCACCGCGGTCAAGCCCGGCGATGTGATCACCAGCATGTCGGGCAAGACGATCGAGGTGATCAACACCGACGCAGAAGGACGCCTCATTCTGTGTGATGCGCTCGCCTATGCCAAGCGGTATCAGCCGGCGTGCGTCATCGACATCGCGACACTCACCGGGGCGGTCGTCGTCGCGCTCGGCCACACCGCCACCGGCCTCATGGGCAGCGATGATTCGTTGATCGAGGGCGTCAGGGCCGCCGGTGAGCGAGCCGGTGAGCGAGTGTGGCCGCTGCCACTTTGGGACGAGTATCGCGACCTGATGAAATCGGACATCGCCGATGTGAAGAATGCGGGCGGCCGCCCGGCTGGAAGCATCTCGGCGGGGTGGTTCCTCCGGGAGTTCGTCGACGGCTTCCCCTGGGCCCACCTCGACATCGCGGGAACCGCTTACACCGATCGCGACGAGGCGACGCGCGTCAAAGGCCCGACCGGAATCGGAGTGCGGCTGTTCAGCGAGTTCGTGCTGGCCAGGACGCGGTGAAGGGACTGCGGTGAAGGGAGAAGAGAGAAGGGAGGAGGGAGAAAGGTCGAGCCCTGGTGCGCTGCGAAGCATGCATGGCCGCGCCGGGAGATCACGCGCCTTTCCCCTTCTCCCTTCTCCCTTCGCCCTTCTCGTGCCCTTCCTTCTCCTTTCACCTTTCACCGCCGTTCGCGCCCAAGTCTACGACGATAGCCTCCAATCCGACTCTCTGGCCCGCGATACCGTCGACTACACCGCCAAATTCATCGCGGCACAGCAGGAAGAGCGGGTCCGCGTCGCGGTCATGCCGACGATCAACGCTCCCGGTCCCCGACCGCCGCTCGGCCGGCTCGTCTTCAATCGCGACTCGATCGAATGGGGGCATGCCGCGACCGTCGGCGACCTGCTCGGCCAGATCCCCGGTGTCTATCTCTGGCGCGGAGGATACACCGGCCGTCCCGAACCGGTGAACTTCCAGGGCCGGGGAGCGACGTCCGCCGAGTACTACCTCGACGGGCTGCCGTATGTAGCGGCCGGCGTGGACAGCATCGGGGTCGATCCCGCGTTGTTCAGTCTCAGCTTTCTCGATCGGATCGAGGTCGAGCGATGGCCCGGATTTCTGCGGGTCGAGATCTTCACCCGGAGGCACGACCGCCTGGCACCGAGGTCGCGGATTGCCATCGCGAGAGGCGACCACAACTTCGCGCGCTACGAGGGTGACATCGAACGACGATATCCCTCGGGGCTCGGCTTTTCGCTGGCGGCCGATTATCTGAGCTCGCCCACCGCGAGCGTCGTCAGCAGCGGTTACTCGAATACCCAGGTCTGGGCCCAGGGCGGTTACGTCCCATCTGCCAGGTTCGGTATACAGTACCAACTCATCCGCTCGCGCCCGAGCCGGCGGGCTTTTGTAATTTCCGGTGAGACCGGGTCGGATACGCTGGCGCCGGCCTTCAAGGGCACGCGGACGGATGCCCAAATGCGGTTGTCGCTCCGCTCCCGTGGTGACGGCCTTGGCCCCGGTCTGGATGTGGTCTATGGGCGCTCTGCCTGGGATGGCGGCGGACTCGACCAGCAGATCAACCAGATCGGTGGATATCTCTCCTATCGCGCGCCGACATTCTCGATCGGAGGCTCGGCGTTCCACCGGAGCCTCTGGACGGCGCTCGACACGCGGGCGACGGTCGGGTGGACGCCGACCATGTTCTTCACCGCCAGCGGTGAGGCGGTCCACCAGCGGCATTACGGCGGCCGAAACAGCGACTACGTCCTGCTCGCCGGCGGTCTCCATCCGGTCGGCGGACTCGCCCTCACCGGTCGCGCGCGGATCGGCAAACTCGTCGCGGCACCCGCGGTGATTTCGGATACGGCGCAGACGCTGCGGGACTACCAAGCGACGCTGGCGTGGGATCGCTCCCGGCTCGGCGCCCAGGTCGGCTGGTCACGCACGGCGGCGTTCAGCCCCTTCGGCTATGCCGAGTTTCCCCGGGTGGCGTCACTCGCCTCGTCGCCGGACGTGGACTGGTTGACGGTTGGTGTGAGGGTGGCGCCGGTACAGTGGATCACGCTCGAGAGCTGGTACAGCGATCCACGGAACGGCAGTGTCGACGGCGTGCCGCCGACGCATTCCCTCTCGGCGGCAACACTTCGGTCGAAGTTCCTGCGGAAATTCCGGAGCGGCATCTTCGATCTCAAGTTGCGCTTGAGCATGGAGAGCTGGGGGCAGGGCACCATCGGGCGTGATGAGACGGGTGCGGCAATCAACCTGCGCGGCGCCACGTTTTTTCGGAGCCTTCTCGAGATTCAGTTGCAGAGCTTCACGCTGTACTGGGACCGCGGGAACCTGACCGCGACCAAGCTCACCTACGTGCCCGGATTCAGGATTCCGCCGTACGGCAGCAACTTCGGGGTTCGGTGGGAGTTCGCAAACTAGTTTAGCTGAGCCTTGCGAAGTGGCGTGTGGGTAAGTTGTTGGGTCATCGATGAGAGCTGACTGCCGGCACCCGATTTTCCGTCCGATAGCCTTAACCCTCTCCTTCAACTAAATTTCTGGGTTTCCCGGCGACTGGGGAGGTTCGGTGCCGTACAGCATGACCGGGTTCGGCGCGGCCGAAGGCTCCGTCGCCGGTGGGAGACTCCGGGTCGAAATCCGCACGGTCAATCACCGGCATTTCAATCTGGCTCCCAAGCTTCCCTCCGATCTCTCCGCCCTCGAGCCGGAGTTGCGCGAGCGCCTCCGCAAGGAGTTCGACCGGGGTCATGTGTCGGTGCAGCTCCGATGGGCGGAGTATCCCGCGCGGGCCGCCGGTGGAATCGGCGTGGATTTCGAGCGGGCCCGGCTCGTCGCCGCCCGGCTGCGCGAGCTGCAGTCGGTCCTGGGCCTCGCCGGCGACGTCACCGTCGAGCTGGTCGCCCGCCAACCGGAGGTACTGACCAGCACGGCGGATGGCGATGTCGAGGTGCCCTGGGCCGACGTCGAGCCGATCGTCGGACAGGCTGCTGCGGAATGCCGGGTGATGCGGGGGCGGGAAGGCGAGGCTCTCGCGACGGAGCTGCGCCAACGGGTAGCGGCGATGGACGAGCTCGTCGCTCGGATCGCCGCCCTCGCGCCGGTGCGATTGATCCGCGAGCGCGACCGGCTTCGCGCGGCGGTCGCTGAGCTTCTCGACGGACGGCAGGTGGAGGAAGGGCGATTGGCCCAGGAGATCGCCTTCCAGGCCGATCGCCTCGACATCACGGAGGAGCTGGTGCGCTTTCGCGCCCACGTTGCCGCGGTGCGAGAGGCATTGGGTGGCGAGCGTCCCGCCGGCAAGCAGCTCGGGTTTCTGGCCCAGGAGCTCGGCCGCGAAGTGAACACCATCGGCTCCAAGGGGAATGATGCGGGAATCACCCAGCACGTGATCGCGCTGAAGGGCGAGCTCGAGAAGTTCCGGGAACAGCTCGAGAATCTCGAGTGAAGCCCTTTCTGCTCGTGCTCTCCTCGCCATCGGGGGGCGGAAAGACTTCCATCGCCCGACGACTCCTGGAGGATCGAAAGGATCTGGGGTATTCGGTTTCCGCCACGACGCGTCCCATGCGGGAGCGGGAGCGCGACGGCATCGACTACCACTTCCTGAGCCGCGAGGAGTTCGTTCGCCGCCGGGATGCGGGCGAGTTCCTGGAGTCGGCGACCTACGGCGGACACCTGTACGGGACGCTGCGGGCCGAGGTGGAGCGGATCCTAGCGCGCGGGCAGAACGCGGTGCTCGACATCGAAATCGAGGGCGCCCGACAGATCCGCGCCACCTTTCCGAACGCGCTGCACCTGTTCGTCGTGCCGCCATCGGCCGGAGTGCTGATCGACCGTCTGGTTGGACGGAACACCGACGCCCCCGCCGCGGTCCGCGAGCGGATCGCCCGCGCGGGAGAAGAGCTGGCCGCGGTGTCCGAGTACGATTACGCGATCGTGAACGATAACCTGACGCACGCCGTGGAGCAGGTGAAGGCCATTCTCGATGCCGAGGCTCTTCGGGTCGGCCGGCAGGACGGATTGGCCGTGTTGGTGGAGGAGCTGAGGCAGGACGTCATCGCGGCGGCGGACAGGATCTAGGAAACTCGAAGGTCGGAAGGACCTTCGACGCTGGCTCTCGAACATCGGCCTTTGTCTTTATCGAGGAACCTCACAGATGCGCATCACCACCCCCTCCGAAGTCGCGCGGCAGGCCGGCAACAAGTACCTGGGCGTGCTCGTCGCGGCCAAGTTCGCGCGCTATCTGAACGAGTTCCCCAAGGACCAGCTGGCGACCAGCGGGGAGAAGCTCACCACCAAGGCCATGCAGAGTCTGGTGGACGGCGAGCTCAACTACAAGTTGGTCCGCCGCCGCCGTTCCGAGGCGTGACCACGTGGGCCGGCCGGCACGTCGTTCTCGGCGTGTCGGGCGGGATCGCCTGTTATAAGAGCTGCTTCCTCGCGCGCCGCCTGGTCGAAGCGGGCGCACAGGTGGATGCGGTGCTCACGCAGGGCGCGTCGGAGTTCGTGCGGCCGTTGACCTTCGAGGCGCTCACCGGGCGCCCCGTCCTCTCCTCTCTCTGGGAGCCCGGCGGGGCGCTTTCTCATCTCCGGCTGGGCCACGGAGCCGATCTGATTCTGGTGGCCCCTGCCACCGCCAATCTCATCGCGCGGATGGCGCAGGGGATGGCGGAGGACCTGCTGACGACGATGCTTCTCGCGGCTACCTCCCCGGTACTGCTCGCGCCCGCCATGAACGACGAGATGTTCGCGCACCCGCAAACCTCGGCGAATCTCGACCTGTTACGGTCTCGGGGCGTGACCATCGTCGGACCGGAGACCGGAGCGCTCGCGGAGGGGGCGTCCGATCGTCCCGGACGGATGAGCGAGCCGGAGACCATCCTCGCACACGGCTTGCGAATCATCCGGCGCGGAAGTCCCCTGGCCGGGCGTCGTGTGGTGGTGACCGCGGGGCCGACGCGCGAATCCATCGACCCGATTCGGGTCGTCACGAACCGCTCGAGTGGGAAGATGGGTTACGCCGTCGCCGAGGCGGCCTGGTCGAGAGGAGCGGAGGTGGTGCTCATCTCGGGACCAGTCGCCCTGGCGGCGCCAGTGGGGGTGGAAGTCCGCCGGGTGGAAACGACCAAGCAGCTGGAGTCGGCGGTCCGCGAGGAGCTCGCGGCGGCGGATGTGCTCGTCATGGCCGCCGCTCCGGCCGACTTTCGCCCTAGCGCGCCGAGCGACAGCAAGCGGTCACGCATCGATGGGGCGCTGGCCATCCCGATGGAGCCGACCGACGACATCCTCGCCGGAACCCGAACGGCGCGGCGCCCCGGGAGCGTCATCGTGGGATTCGCGCTCGAGACCGGTGATGCGCTGGCCAAGGGACGCGATAAGCTCGAGCGCAAAGCGCTCGACCTGATCGTGGTGAACGACGCGCTCGAGCCGGGCGCCGGGTTCGAGGTGGACACCAATCGCGTGGCCCTGCTCGGGCGGGACGGTGCCGCCCGCATCCTTCCGCTGCAATCGAAACGGGATGTCGCCGAGGCCATCCTCGACGCCGTGGAGCAGTCGCTTGGCTGACGAGCGCCGCAGGTATCTGGCGCAACAGATCGAGCTGGGGGAAGGGAAATCTTCCTGGAGAGACCGAGGACGCCGATGGCCGGGCCGGATACGGTGGCCGATGCGGCGGCCGCGCCGCGAGCCGACGACGCTTCCGAGGCCAAGTGGAAGAAGGGCGCTCCCCCGATTCCCGGACCGGGTCTCCGCATCGAGACACCGCCGGCGGGTCTCCTCGGCGGTGATCTCTCGAGCCTCGCGACTCTCGACGAGATCGCCGAGAGGATCCGCTCGACCGCCTGCTGTGGGCTCTGCCAGCATCGCACCAACGCCGTCCCCGGCGAGGGCAATCCCAACGCGAGGCTGATGCTCGTCGGCGAGGGGCCGGGAGCCACCGAAGACGCCACCGGACGTCCGTTTGTGGGGCAGGCAGGCAAGCTGCTCGACGACATTCTTCAGGCTATTGAAGTTCCCCGCGAAACGGTGTACATCACCAACATCGTGAAGTGCCGCCCGCCCCAGAACCGGAAGCCTTTACCCGATGAGATCGCGGCCTGCATTCCCTACCTTCATCGCCAGCTCGAGCTGATCCGGCCGAAGGTGATCGTCGCGCTGGGCGGGACCGCCGGAGAAGCGCTGCTGGGCGTCCGCAAGAGCCTGGGTGAGCTGCGGCTGAAAGTGCACACGTTCAACGGCACTCCGCTGGTCGTCACATATCATCCCGCGGCACTGCTCCGAAACCCGAACTGGAAGAAGCCCACCTGGGATGACGTCCGTATCGTCCGACAACTTCTCGATCGCTGATCCCTATGTCGGCCGCTCGGCACCCTGGAGCCAGGAGGCCGAACAGGCGGTCCTCGCCGCCATGCTGCTCGACCAGGACGCCGCTCTTCGCGCGGCGGAGCTGGTCGACGACACGATGTTCTACCGGGAGGGCCATCGCCGGCTCTTTCGGGCCATGCTGGCGCTCACCGAACGCCGGGTCGTCATCGACCACATCACGCTGCGGGACGAGCTGCTCCGCCGCGGCGAGCTGGAATCGGCGGGTGGACTCGAGTACCTGGCCGATCTCGTCGACGCGGTGTCCACCGCGGCCAACCTCGAGTTCCATGCGACGATCGTCCGGGACAAGGCGGTCCTCCGCCGGCTGATCGAGGCCTCCACCTCGATCATCACGGAGGCCTACGACGGCCGGTCCACTGCCAACGAGCTGGTCGATGCCGCCGAGTCGCGCATCTTCAAGATCTCGCAGCAGCGTGGCGACGAGGGGTTCACGCGCATCAAGGAAATGCTGTGGCCGACGATGGAGCGCATCGAAACGCTCCAACGCAGCGGCAAAGCGATTACCGGTGTGCCGAGCGGGTTCGTAGACTTGGATGCGCTGACGTCGGGATTTCAGGCGTCGGAACTGGTGGTGGTGGCGGCGCGCCCGTCGATGGGAAAAACCGCATTCTGTCTCAACGTCGCCGCCAACGCGGCGTCGGAAGGGCATGGGGTCGCGATCTTCTCCCTCGAAATGTCGAAGGAGTCGCTGGTCCAGCGCATGCTCACCGCTACCGCGCGAGTCGACAGCCACCGGGTCCGGCAGGGCTCGCTCCGCGACACCGATTTCACCCAGCTGGCGCGGGCGGCGGGCATTCTGCAAACCTACCAGGTGTGGATCGACGACTCGCCGTCTCTCTCGCTGCTGGAAATGCGCTCCAAGGCGCGCCGGCTCAAGATCGACAGCGATCTGCGTCTCGTGGTGGTGGACTACCTCCAGCTCATGCGCAGCCCGGAGTATGCGGAAAACCGAGTGCAGGAAATCTCAGATATCTCCCGATCGCTCAAGGCGCTGGCCCGAGAGCTGGAAATCCCGGTCATCGCCCTCTCGCAGTTGTCTCGCGCGTCGGAGCAGCGAGGCGGAGAGCGCAGGCCCATTCTTTCCGATCTACGCGATTCCGGTGCCATCGAGCAGGACGCCGACGTCGTGGTCTTCATCCACCGTGCCGAGTATTACGATCGCGAAGATGAGACCAAGCGGGGTATCGCGGATATCATGCTCGCGAAGAACCGCAACGGGCCCACCGGCGACGTGCAGCTCAAGTTCACCCGCGAGTACACCCGGTTCGACAACCTCTCGAGTCGGGAAGAGCCGGAGCAGTAATGGCAAAGACCAAGTCGGTTTACCGGTGCACCGAGTGCGGGCACGATCACCCAAGGTGGGTTGGGCGCTGCGAGGCGTGCGGGGAATGGAATGCCGTGGCGGAGGAGCCGGTGCTGGCGGTGCGCGCCGCGGGCGCGGGACGCGGCGCGCGGTCAGGACGCCGTAGCGTCGCCATCGCTCCGCCGGCTCGCCTGCGAGACGTCGCCACCCAGCCCCTCGAGCGGTGGCGTACCGGACTACCGGAGTTCGATTTCGTTCTGGGTGGGGGCATCGTGCCCGGCTCCATGATTCTCATCGGCGGAGAGCCGGGCATCGGCAAATCCACGCTCCTCCTGCAGGCGGCGGCCCGACTGGAGGGGGCTGGGCGCACCGTGCTATATGCCAGCGGCGAGGAGTCCCCCGACCAGCTTCGGCTCCGGGCCGACCGTCTCGACGAGGATGCTGGCGCCGTCCACGTCCTCGGGGAAACGCGCCTCGAGGCCATCGTCGGCGCTGCCGGGGCGCTCGCGGCCGACGTCGTGGTGATCGACTCGATTCAAACGGTGTACACCGATACTCTCGAGAGCGCTCCCGGAAACGTCGGCCAGGTGCGCGAGTGCTCGGGGCAGCTGATGCGGTTCGCCAAGGAAAGCGGCACCACCGTCATCGTGGTGGGTCACGTCACGAAGGGCGGTGGCATCGCCGGCCCCAAAACGCTGGAGCACATCGTGGACACGGTGCTCTATTTCGAGGGAGAGGTCACGCTCGACTACCGTCTCCTGCGTACCACCAAGAACCGGTTCGGCTCGGTCGACGAGCTTGGGGTCTTCTCGATGACCGAGCGCGGGCTCGTGCCGGTGCCCAACCCGTCCGCCGTCTTCCTCGCGGCGCGGGCGGCCGGCATCAGTGGGAGCGCGGTCACCGCGCTGATGGAGGGAACGCGCCCGGTGCTCGTCGAAGTGCAGGCGCTCGCCGCCAAGTCCGGCTACGGCATGCCGCAGCGCGTTGCGACCGGGCTCGATCCCAGGCGGCTCGCCGTCCTTCTGGCGGTGCTGGAGCGCCGGGCGCAAACGTCCTTCGCCGATCTCGACGTCTTCGTCCAGGTCACGGCCGGGGTTCGAGTCACCGAGCCGGGTGCCGACCTCGCGGTGGCGGCCGCGCTGGTTTCCAGCCTCCTCAATCGCCCCGCACCGGCCGACGTCATCTTTCTGGGTGAAATCGGCTTGGGTGGCGAGATCCGGCCGGGCGGCGCGGTCGAGCGCCGAATCGCCGAAGCCGCCCGTCTCGGTTTCCGGCGCGTCTTCGGCTCCGCGCGCGGCGCCCCGGAAGTGGCCGGTGTCTCGGTCGTCGGGCTGGACCACGTAGAACAGCTGGTACGGACGCTTGCCGCGTGATGTCGGCGTAATCGTCGTTGCGGCGGGCGAGGGGGCCCGGCTTCGGGGCCCGGTTCCCAAGCAATACCAGCCTATCCGCGGCGTGCCGATGGTGCTGCGTGCGCTGAGGCCGTTCCTGGCGCATCCCGAAGTGGCAACGGTGGTGCTGGTGCTTCCGCCGGCGGACGCCACTACGCCACCCTCGTTCCTCGACGGCCTCGTCGGAGAGCGGCTGAAGCTCGCGGCAGGCGGCCCCACCCGCGGTGACTCGGTGGCGTCCGGTCTGCACACGCTTGACGCCGGCTGCACCGTGATTCTGGTCCATGATGGGGCTCGGCCGTTCGTCGACCGAAGCGTGATCGACGCCGTCATCGCGCACGCGCGGCGGGGAGAGCCGGCCATCGCGGCTCTTCCTCTGAGCGACACGCTCAAGGAGGCCACCGCCGCCGATCCTTCCTGCGTTGCTCGAACCCTCTCGCGGGAACGCCTCTGGAGAGCGCAAACCCCTCAGGCATTTCCCCGCGGCGTCCTCGCCGACGCGTACGCACGCGCGGCGAATGAGGGCCGTGCCGGCACCGACGACGCGGAGCTGGTCGAACGAGCCGGCATTCCCGTCAGGCTCGTCACCGACTCCTCGCGTAACCTCAAGGTCACCACGCCGGACGACCTCGCCCTGGCCGAGCTCCTCGCCGGCGCAATCCCATGATCCTCCCGTTTCAGGCACCAGACGAGATCGCAGCGGCCATACCCACGGTTGTCGGCCATCTCGCGCAGGATGGGCTCCTCGCGTATCCCACCGAGACGGTCTACGGCCTCGGCTCCGGGCCCACCAGTGCCGCGCTCGCGTCACTCTCGCGTCTGAAAGGACGCCAGCCGGGAAAGCCGTTCCTCGTGCTGGTCGACTCGCGGCGGATGGCCGAAGAGTGGGGTCTGGTGCTTTCCGCATCTGCCCGGGCGCTATCGGATGCATTCTGGCCTGGACCGCTGACCCTCGTGTTGCCTGGCGGGGAGGGACGATTGCCTGACCAGCTCCGCGGGCGGGAGGGTGGCATCGCGGTCCGTCACACATCTCATCGCGGCATCGCGCGCCTGGTCACCGCAACCGGGCGCCCGCTGACCTCGACCTCCGCCAATCGGCCTGGGGGCCAGCCGGCGCCGGGGCCAGACCGCCTCGTCGAGATGTGGCGGCCAGAGGTCGAGTGCGGCGAGCTCCTCGTGCTCGACGGTGGCGTGTTGGGCAACGTGCCGCCGTCCACCTTGGTCGACTGCACCAGCGCGGTGCCCCGGCTGGTGAGGGAAGGTGCCATCCCGCGGGGTGAGCTGCGCCGAGCGGCCGGGCGTTTGGCGCCGTGAAGGAGGCTATCATAGCCGATAGCCGCTACTATGTTAGGATCACGACCATGCGCATTCTCTTCGTCTGCACCGGTAATACCTGCCGTAGTCCGATGGCCGAGGGGCTCCTCCGGGCGGCCCTCGCCACCAAGGGCCTCGATCAGGTCACCGTCTCGTCCGCCGGCACCGGCGCCTGGGACGGCGCGCCGGTATCGGAGGGGTCGTACCTCGTCGGTCTGGAAAACGGGCTCGATCTGAGCGAGCACCGGGCTCGGCTCCTCACCCGCGAGGTAGTTCGCAGCGCCGATCTGATCCTCGTGATGTCCGGCCATCATCTCGCACGCGTCGCCGAGCTGGGCGGCGAGGAGAAGGTCCATCTGCTGGGGGCCTACGCCGGGCGTGACGAGGGACAGACGGAGGTAAGCGATCCCTACGGCGCCGATCTCACCAACTACCGGGCGACCTTCGCCGAGCTGCAAGACCTCATCGGGAGCGTGGTCAGCCGAGTCGCCGGCACGGTCCGGTGATCGACGGAAACTCCCGCGTCTTCGCCATTCTCGGCGACCCGGTGGCGCATTCACTCTCCCCGATCATGCACAACGCCGCCTTCCAGGCCCTCGGCATATCCGCGGTGTACGTTCCTCTCCGCTGTTCCGAAGACGATCTTCCCCGAATCATGACCGCGCTCACCCGCGCAGGCGGGGGTGGTAACGTGACGGTGCCCCACAAGGAGGCTGCCGCCCGCGCGGTGGACCGCTGCCTCGAACAGGCGCAGCTACTTGGCGCGTGTAACGCGTTCTGGACGGAAGACGGCGGGTCGGTGGGTGAGAACACCGATCTCTCTGGCGTCGGCGCGGCGGTCGACGCGCTCGAGGCACCGCCGGGTGCGTGGTTGGTGCTGGGGACGGGAGGCAGCGCCCGGGCAGTCGTGGGAGCGGCGAGTGCCCGTGGTGTCGCGGTGACGGCCGTCTCCAGGTCGGCGGAGCGGGGCCAGCAGTTCCGTGAGTGGGCCAGGCGCATCGGCGTCGACGATGCCCCGATAGATCAATGCACCGTCGTGATCAATACGACGCCGCTCGGGCTTCATCCGGGGCAGCCGCTTCCTCTCGAGCGACCGCCGAACGGCGCGGTCGTGGCGCTCGATATGGTATACGCCAGAGGCGAGACGCCGTGGGTGCGAGCCATGCGCGCTGCCGGGCTTCGCGCCGGTGATGGTCGAGAGATGCTCGTCGCTCAGGGCGCGGCGTCGTTTCGGTGCTGGTTCCCGCGCCTTCCTCCTCCGGTCGATCTCATGCGCGGAGTCGTGAATGCCGCGCTCCGCTGAATTTCCGTATCTCACCGGGTCGGCTCGAGCGCTGGCCGGCGTCGAACGCTGGCTCCTGCCTCCGGCCTGTCTGCTCTGCGACGCGTCGATCCCCGCCGGCGAGGGGGACGCCCTCGTGTGCGGCCTCTGCCGAAGCCGCTGGCGGCGAGTGTGCGGACCACTCTGCGCACGCTGCGGACAACCGTCTCTTGCCGACCTCGAGTGCCGTCTGTGCGCGTCCTGGCCGGCGGGCCTCACCCGGGTTCGCAGCGCCGTCTGGCTGGTGGACGGCGCGCGGGAAGCGGTCCACCAGCTCAAGTACCAGGGATGGTGGCGCGTAGCGAACGCGCTCGCGGAGGCGATGCGCGACCTGGAGCCATTGACCGGGCGGGTATCCTTGATACCGATTCCGCTCGGCTCGCGGCGGCTCCGCCAACGCGGATACAATCAGAGTGAGCGAATCGCCCGAGCGCTGGGCGCCCGCACGGGGCTCACGGTGCGCACCGACGTGCTCTCTCGAACGAGAGAAACGCCCACCCAGACCGCGCTCACCCCCGAGGGGCGGCAGGCCAACGTGGCAGGGGCCTTTCGCGCGGCGGCCGCCGCCGGGGTGCGGTGCGTGCTGGTGGACGACGTGTTCACCACCGGGGCCACTCTGGCGGAAGCCGGCTCGGCGCTCGCGGCCGCCGGCGCCTCGGGTGTGGAGGCGGTCACGTTCGCCAGAGCGGCGGAGATGGTAGTCGATAGGCTGTAGCCTGCAGCCAACAAACCAAGGAGTGTCGATGGCCATTCGAGTAGGCATCAACGGTTTCGGCCGGATCGGACGGAACGTCATCCGCGCGGCGCGAACGATGGGAACCAAGGAGCTCGATTTCGTCGCGGTGAACGATCTCACCGACACCAAGACGCTGGCTCATTTGCTCAAGTACGATTCGGTGCACGGTCGCTTTCCGGGCGACGTGACGGCACAGGCCGACGCCATCACGGTCGATGGCGCGTCCATCCGCGTCGTGTCGGAGAAGGATCCAGCCAAGCTCCCGTGGAAGGACCTGCGCGTGGATGTCGTGCTGGAGTCCACCGGCCGGTTCACCGACCGGGACCATGCGGCGCTGCACCTGCAGGCGGGCGCGAAAAAAGTGATCATCTCCGCGCCGGCCAAGCAGGAAGACATCACGATTGTGTACGGTGTCAATCACGCCGCGTACGATTCCGCCAAGCATCACGTCCTGTCCAACGCCAGCTGCACCACGAACTGCCTGGTGCCGGTGGTCAGGGTGATCCTCGACCGGTTCGGCTTCGTCAGCGGATTCATGACCACGATTCACTCATACACCAATGATCAGGTGATCCTGGACTTTCCGCATAAGGATCTCCGCCGGGCCCGGGCAGCCGCCCTCTCGATCATTCCCACCACCACCGGCGCGGCCAAGGCCACCTCGCTCGTCATTCCGGAGGTCAAAGGGAAAATCGACGGCGTATCGCTCCGGGTACCGACGCCCGATGTCTCGGTCGTGGCCCTTTCGTGTGTCGTCGAAAAGGCAACGTCGGCGGACGAGGTGAACATGGCGTTTCGTGAAGCGGCCAAGGCGGGCCCGCTCAAAGGCATACTCGTGGTCAGCGACGAGCCGCTCGTGTCGGTGGACTACATCGGCACGCTCCAGTCGAGCACGGTAGACGCGGTCTCCACCAAGGTCATCAACGGTACGCTGGTGAACGTGACGTCCTGGTACGACAATGAAATGGGCTACTCGGCTCGCTGTGTGGATCTCCTGCGTTACGTGGGCGAGCGGTTGTGAAGCGCTCGCTGGATTCGCTGGACGGCGCGGCCATCGAAGGCCGCCGCGCGCTCGTGCGAGTGGACTTCAATTGTCCCGTCAAGGACGGCGTCGTGACCGACGATACGCGCATCCGGGCAGCACTCCCGACCATCCGTTACCTGCGGGAGCGCGGGGCTCGGGTGGTGCTGCTCTCTCATCTCGGGCGGCCGAAGGGAGGTCCCGACGAGAAATATTCGATGCGGCCCGTCGTCCGCACACTGGAGAAGCTGCTCGGCGCGCCGGTCACCTTCTTGCCCGACCCGACTTCGGATGAAGCCGTCACCGTGACGAAACGGCTGCCGCGCGGCGCCGTGGCCGTCGCCGAGAATACCCGGTTCTACCCCGGCGAGGAGAAGAACGACACCGGGCTGGCTGCCCGGTTCGGCGCCCTCGGGGATTTCTACGTGGACGACGCATTCGGCTCGGCCCACCGGGCGCACGCCAGCACGGAGGCCGTTGCCCGGTTGCTCAAGCCGGCCGTCTCCGGCTTCCTGATGGAGCGGGAGCTTCGGTATCTCGGCGCGGCGCTCCACGAGCCCAAACGGCCCTTCATCGCCGTGCTGGGCGGCGCCAAGATCAGCGGAAAAATCGATCTGATCGAGGCGCTGCTGCCTAAGGTCGATCGGATCCTCCTCGGCGGCGCCATGGCCTGCACCTTCTTCAAGGCGATGGGGCTCGAAACGGGCAACTCCCTCGTCGAGCTTGACAGAGTCGAGCTCGCTCGGGAGCTGATGAGGAAGGCGGGGCCCAAGCTCGCGCTGCCGGGCGGAGCCGTCGTCGCACAGGAGCTGCGGGGCGACGTGCCGACGCGAGTCGTAGCTCGTGACGCCATCCCGCCGGGGTGGTCGGTATACGATATCGATCCGGCCACGGAACGGGAGTTTGCCTCCCAGATCGCCGCGGCTGGCACGGCGATATGGAACGGGCCCATGGGTGTGTTCGAGACACCCCCATTCGACCACGGCACGATGGCGGTCGCGCGCGCGATGGCCGAGGCCACCGACCGTGGTGCCGTCACCGTCATCGGAGGTGGAGACTCGGCTGCGGCTGTGGCCCAGGCCGGACTGAGCGACCGGATCACCCACGTTTCCACCGGCGGCGGCGCCTCCCTGGAGTTCCTGGAAGGCAAGGAGCTGCCCGGTGTCACCGCCCTCGACGAGGCTTGAGACGTGCCCAGGCGCCTGATCTATGCCGCCAATTGGAAGATGAACCACGGTCCCGCGGCGGCCCGGGCTTTCGCGGAGCGCTTCCTTGCCCTCACGCGTCCGGTGGATGGCCGCGAGCTCTGGTTCTTCCCTCCAATCGTTTCGCTGGCCGCGGTCGCCGAGGTGTTTCGGGGCCGCGCCGACGTCCTCGTCGGTGCGCAGAATGCGCATTGGGAGGCCAAGGGCGCCTTCACTGGTGAAGTGTCCATCGGCATGGCGGCGGAAGTAGGGGCCCGGGCCATGCTGATCGGTCACTCCGAGCGCCGTCATCTCTTCGGCGAGACCGACGAACAGATAGCGCGCAAGACCACCGCGGCCCTCAAGAGCGGGCTTACTCCCCTCGTCTGCATGGGAGAGACGCTGGCCGAGCGTGAAAGCGGTCGCACGGAGCAGGTGGTCGTGCGGCAGGTATCGGCCGTGCTCGATCGGGTGGAGACGGCCGACTGGGACAAGATCGTGCTGGCCTATGAGCCGGTCTGGGCCATCGGTACCGGCAAGAATGCCACGCCGGACGACGCCGCCCAGGTGCACGAGCTCATCCGGTTCGAGACATCGCGCCGTGGCGTGACGGGTCGGGTGCCGATTCTGTACGGCGGAAGTGTCAATCAGGGAAACGTGCTGGCCTTGCTCGAGCGGCCGGAGCTCGACGGAGTCCTGGTCGGCGGTGCAAGCCTTGATGCCGATGCCTGGGCTGAGCTCGTGGGGGTGGGCGGATAGAGGGGCAAGCGCCGCTTCCGCTGGCAGTTCGACCTCCTGGTCTCTACCTTTCTCCAACCGTTTCCTCTCCTCCTGCCGGAGCCTCAGATCGTCGAGCTCACCTCCCGACTGCAGGCCGTAGTCGGCGACACGTACCGCGTCGTGCGCGAGCTCGGCGGCGGTGGCATGAGCCGCGTCTTCCTCGCCGAGGAGACACGGCTCGCCCGTCAGGTGGTCATCAAGGTCCTGCCACCGGAGATGGGGGCAGGGGTCAACGTGGAACGATTCGAGCGGGAAATCCGACTCGCCGCCCGGCTCCAGCATCCTCACATCGTTCCTCTTCTCACCGCCGGCGCCTCCGGCGATCTGCTCTACTACGTCATGCCGTTCATCGCGGGCGAGTCGTTGCGGGTGCGCCTCGCCAGCCAGGGCGAACTTCCCATTCCCGAGGCGCTCCGGATCCTGCGGGATGTCGGTGACGCCCTGGCCTACGCCCATGCCAGCGGCGTGGTCCACCGGGACATCAAGCCCGACAATGTCCTGCTCTCGGCGGGGCACGCCGTCGTGACCGACTTCGGGGTTGCCAAGGCGGTCAGCGCATCGAGCGGCGGGGGGCATCTCACCTCACTTGGCCTGGCCCTCGGGACTCCGGCGTATATGGCGCCCGAGCAGGCCGCCGCCGATCCGCATGTCGACCACCGGGCCGACATCTATGCACTCGGGGCCCTGGCCTACGAGATGCTGTGCGGGCGCACCCCGTTCACCGCCACTTCCCCTCAGGCGCTGCTGGCGGCGCACATCACCCAGGTGCCGGAGCCGGCGGCTCACTTCCGGCCATCCATTTCGCCGACCCTCAATGCCGTGGTCATGCGCTGCCTCGAGAAGCGGGCAGCCGACCGGTGGCAGACCTCAGCCGAGCTGGTATCGGCGCTCGACTCGGCGGCAACTCCGAGCTCTGGCCTCGCGCCCTCCGGAGCGCAGACGGTCATTTCCAGCGGCACCGAGGCCGCGCTCCGCCGGGGTCATCCAGTCAGGGTGGCCGCCATCTTCGTCGCGGCCTCCGTCGTCGTGCTCGCCGCCGTCTGGCTCCTGGTACACGGCCTCGGCCTCCCCGACTGGGTGCTGTACGGCGCGGGCGGCCTGCTGGCGATCGGCCTGCCGATCATGCTCGTCACGAGCTTTCAGGAACGGCGCCGCAGCCTGGCACGGACGACCGGCCTGATGGCAGCCACGCCTCCGGGATCTCCGGCTCACCTCTTCACCTGGCGCAAGGCGCTGTTCGGCGGTGGACTCGCGTTCGCCGGACTCGCGCTGGCGGCGGGTGGTTACACCGCGATGCGGCTGCTCGGCATCGGCCCGGTGGGAACGCTGGTGGCTTCCGGCGTGATCAAGGATCGCGAGCAGATTCTGCTGGCGGACTTCGAGAATCGGGCCGCCGATTCGACGCTGGGACCGTCGGTGACGGAAGCATTCCGGGTGGATCTCTCGCAGTCCCCCACGGTGCGGGTCATGGACCAGCAGGGCGTCTGGCAGGCCCTGACCCGGATGCAGCGGCCGGCCGGCGGCAGCCTCCCTGCGGCGCTGGCTCGTGAGCTCGCGGAGCGCGAGGGCGTCAAGGCGATCGTCACCGGCCAGATCGACCCGGTCGGGCAGGGGTACGTGCTGGCGGCGAGCCTGATCTCCGCCACTGATGGCAAGACCCTGAGCGCCGTTCGGGAGACCGCGGAGAGTCAGGGTGAGCTGCTCAAGGCAATCGACCGCCTGTCGGCCAAGCTGCGCGAGCGGGTCGGCGAGTCGCTCACGTCCATCCGCGCGAACCCTGCGCTCGATCAGGTCACGACGGCCTCGTTGCCGGCGCTCCGGAAGTACACCGAGGCGCTCCAACTCGAGGAGGCCGATAAGACCGAAGAAGCGATCCCGGTACTGCAGGAAGCGGTGGCGCTCGACAGCGGGTTCGCCATGGCATGGCGCAAGCTCGCCGTGCTGCTCGGCAATACCTTTTCGCTCCCATCGCTTCAGGTAGACGCCGCGACCCGGGCCTTCAATCATCGCGACCGCCTGCCCCAGCTCGAGCGCGACCTGGCGACGGCGTACTACTACAACTACGTCGAGAACGATCGGTCCAGGACGATCGCCGCCTACCGATCGGCGCTCAGCGTCGATCCGGACAATCTTCCGGCGCTCAACAACCTCGCCATTGCGCTGGCTGACCAGCACCGCTGGGCCGAAGCGGAGAGCCTCGTGACTCGGGCATCGAGGCTGGGCCGCGGGTCCGTGTTCTACAACAACCTGGTTCAGGCACAGGTGGCGCAGGGACATTTTGCCGACGCGCACGCCACCCTCGATCGTTACGCGAAGGTGTCCCCAGAGAGCCCGGCCCTCCCGGCCTACCGAGGAGGATTGGCCATCGCCGAGCGCAATTACGCCGTCGGCGAACCGATGTTACGGGAGCTCTATCAGAGGCAGCGATCCAGCCCGTACTGGTCCGCATTCACCGCCCGCATCTTGTCCGGGGTGAGCGAGCGCCAGGGTAAACTGAAGGACGCCAGGGGCTATCGGACGGAAACGATCGAGGCCGCGGAGGCAGCCGGTGACGTTCGAGATGCAATCTCGGAATCGGCCATGCTCGCGATGACGGACCTGCGTTACGGCGGGTCCCCCGCGACGGCCTTGGGGATTGTCGATGAGGTTCTCAAGCGACATCCGCTCGGCTCCATCGATCCGATGGACCGGCCGTATGCCGCCTTGGCGCTCGTCTACGCGCGCGGAGGGCGGGCGCCGGAGGCTCGAAAGATGGCCGCCGAGCTCGAGGCCAGGGTTCCGGCCGGTGTGCAGCAGCTCGACCGTCTGGCGTTTGCGGTGGCGGGAGTCGTGGCGGAGGCGGAAGGAAAGGATCGCGAGGCGCTGGCCGCCTACCGCCGCTGGAACCAGGAAGATGGCGCCTGCGTCACCTGCGGATTGTACGAGGCGGCGACAATGTACGATCGGTTGGGGAAATCTGATTCGGCTCAGGCATTGCTCGAGCAAGCGGTCAACCAACCGTCGGTCATGGGGAGATTGTTCGTCGAGTCCTACGCCCTTGCACCCGCCTACAAGCGCCTGGGTGAGCTCTACGAAGCCAAGGGTGAAAGGAAAAGGGCAGCCGAGTACTACGGCCGGTTCGTAGAACTGTGGAAACAGGCAGACCCTGAGCTCCAGCCCACCGTGCGCGAGGTGCGCGGCCGGCTGGCCCGTCTCGCGCAGGAGCCCGGCACCTGACGGCTCGCGCTATGATGTCCGATCGCGATCTGCTCGCCCGCCTCGTCGGGTTCGACACCACGAGCCACCTCACCAATCTGCCAATGCTGGAGTTCCTCGCGGGCTACCTCGACCGGCCGGGCGTGCGCATCAGCCGGTTTCCCTCGGCCGAAGGTGACAAGGCCAATCTGCTGATCGCGGCCGGTCCCGAGCGGGCGGATGGCCGCGGTCTCATTCTCAGCGGCCACATGGACGTCGTTCCGGCGGGGGAGCCGGAGTGGCGGAGCGATCCCTTTACTCTCACCGAAGCGGGAGACACCCTCGTGGCGCGCGGCGCGGCCGACATGAAGGGCTTCCTGGCTCTCGGCGCCAATTGCTTCGCCTCACAGGATCCTCAGCGGCTCCGCTTTCCTCTCGTCCTTCTCTTCACCTACGACGAAGAGACCGGGACGCTGGGTGCGCGCCGTTTCTCCGAGACTTGGGCCGACCGTGACGCCCTCCCGCGCAGTGCCGTCATCGGCGAGCCGACCTCGCTGCAGGTGGTCCGCGCCCACAAGGGGATGCTCCGGCTCCGACTCACCTTCGAGGGGAAGGCCGCGCACAGCGGCTACCCGCATCTCGGGCGGAACGCGATCGAGCCGGCCGCGGAGGTGATCATCGCCCTGGCGGCTCTCCGCCGCGAGATGGAGAACGAGCGTCCCCCTCACGGCGAGCAGTTTCCCGAGGTTCCATTCGCGGCCCTCAATGTCGGCACTGTAACCGGCGGCAGCGCCATGAACGTGATCCCCGATCGGTGCGTCGTGCAGCTCGGCATTCGGCTCCTCCCTGGCATGGCGGCGGAGGACATGATCCAGCGGATTCGACGCACCGTCGTCGGGGCTGCCGGCACCACGCCGTTCACGCTCGACTATGTGAGCGAGAGTCCGGCGATGATCGTCGACGAGGAGGCGGAGATTCATCGGCAGCTCAGCGAGGCTTTGCGGCAGCGGGGGTCGCGCAGCGTGATGTTCGCCACCGATGCCGGATGGCTTCAGCAGATGGGACTCCAGTGCGTGCTGTTCGGACCGGGAAGCATCGAGGTCGCGCACCGGCCCAACGAATTCGTGCCCGTCTCCGATCTGCGTCGCGCCGGCGACGTGCTCGGCCGCCTGGTGCACCAGCGTTGCGTGGCCGCGTGAGCGGCATCGTCATCGAGGCGGATCTGACCTGGACGGGCGAGACCTTCCTGCCAGGCGTGCAGATCGGCATCGCCGCAGATGGCCGCATCGAGGCGGTCGGCGCACTCGGCCGCACGCCGACGCATCGGCTCGAAGGGCAGGCGATTCTTCCGGGCTTCGTGAATGTCCACTCCCATGCGTTCCAGCGCGGGCTGCGGGGGCACGGCGAGCGGTTTCCGGCCGGAGCGGGCGACTTCTGGACCTGGCGGCAGGCGATGTACAGCCTGGTCGGCGGTCTCGACCCGGCCATTCTCCGCGCGCTCTCGGTGCAGGCCTTCGGGGAGATGCGCGACGCGGGTATCACCGCGGTCGGCGAGTTTCACTACGTCCATCATGAGCGGGATGAAGACTACCGGCTCGACGAGGTGGTGCTCGCGGCGGCGGCGGCGGTCGGCATCCGGATCGTTCTTCTCCAGACGCTCTATGCCAGCGGCGCGATTGGCCGTCCCCTCGAGGGCGCGCAACGCCGCTTTGCGACTCCGTCGCTGGGACCCTTCTTCGAGCAGCTCGATCATCTCGCCGGCAGTCTCGACCCCGTTACGCAGACGCTCGGCGCCGTGGCCCACAGTATTCGCGCGGCGCATCCCGACCAGATCCGCGCCGTGTACGACGAAGCCGAGCGCCGGGGGCTGCCGTTCCATATTCACGTTGAAGAACAGCGCCGGGAAGTCGACGAATGCCGGGCCGCCTACGGCCGTACGCCGATGGCCGTTATTCTCGATTGCCTCGATGAGCGCGCCAACTTCACCGCGGTGCACTGTACCCACACCGACCCAGCGGACATGGCGCGCTTTCTCGCGGCCGGCGGTCGAGTGTGTCTCTGCCCGCTCACCGAGGGCAATCTCGGCGACGGGATCCCGACGCTGTCGGTCGCACGCAACGGACGCGACCGGCTCTGTCTGGGGACCGACTCCAACGCCCGGCTCTCGATGCTCGAGGAAATGCGGTGGCTCGAGTACGGCCAGCGGTTGCGTGGCGAGATGCGTGGTGCGCTCGCGGATCCCCAAGGCAAGGTTGCGGCGACGCTGCTCGCGGCGGCGACGGCGGGCGGTGCCGGTGCGCTCGGGATCGATGCGGGGAGGATCGGCGCCGGGGCGTGCGGCGATCTCGTCGTGCTGCGCCTCTCCGCTCCAGCGCTTGCGGGCGTGCCGGCCGCCCGACTGCTCGAGGCGTTGATCTTCGGTGCCGGGAATGAAGTCATCGCGGGCACGTTCGTGGGAGGTCAGTGGCGGCCCAGCGGCCAGAAGGCATAACTCCGCCACCCCTCCTTTTCGAAATGACGCCATGCCTGAGCTCGTCCCGGACTGGACAACCGACGCCCGGCGCTTCTTCTTCATCTAGTGCAGCGTGATGCGACGTGTCGAACGTGGAGGTGAAGTGCACCTGGAAGGATGATGGACGGGAGGAACCGATGACAATCCTCGAGACGGCCGGCGTCGGCGCGGCAACGAGCCGGAAGCCGCGCGACGACGAGATGGACGTATACGGTCTGACGCATCCGGGCTCGGTGCGGACGGAGAACCAGGACCATTTTCTCATTTGCTCCCTGCGAAAGGAAGTGGTGGTCCATTACACCAGTCTGAACGAGCTCGATCGGCTGCCCACCGGTGCCCAGCGCCTCGCGCTCTTGATGATGGTCGCGGACGGGGTGGGCGGTGGGGCGAAGGGCGAGGAGGCGAGCCGGCTCGCGGTCGAGGTCGTCACCCAATACGTCACGCGTAGCATGCGCTGCTACTATGCCAGCGAATCGGCGGATGACCAGGAGTTTCTCCAGGCGCTCGAGGCGGCGGCGCACCAGTGCCATTCCGAGGTGCTGCGGCATGCAACCGAGGAGCCGGAACATCAGGGGATGGCCACCACGCTCACGCTGTGGCTCAGCTCCTGGCCGCGCGCCTTCCTGCTCCAGGTCGGCGACAGCCGATGCTATCTGCTCCGCCAGGGGGAGCTGACGCAGATCACCCGGGACCAGACGATGGCGCAGGAGCTGATCGACCTCGGGATCCTGACCCGCGCCGACGCCGCCAAGACGAGGTACGCCACGACGTTGTCGAGCTCGATCGGCGGACGTCAGACCGCGCCGGTCGTCAGCCGCGTCACCCTGGACTGGGGAAACGTGGCGCTCTTGTGCAGCGATGGACTCACACGGCACGTCCCAGACGAGAAGATCCGCGAGCGTCTCCGTGGCATGACGTCGTCACGCCAGGTGTGCGAGGATCTGTTGCAGGACGCCCTCGCGGATGGTGGCAGCGACAACATCACGATCGTCGTGCGCCGGGCTATTCGGCGCGCGGAAGGCTGAATCCGCGCTCGTCCATCGTGGAGGGAACCCGCACTTCGGAGGGATGATGACCGAGGCCGCCGCCACCAATCCCGCACTCGTCAAGTCTACCGTCGTCGGCACGATCCTCCAGCTGGCGATGGTAATCGCGGGCCACTATTCGCCCGCGATCGCCAATCAGTTCCCGGCCGCTGGCATGACGATCTCCGGCATCGCCGGACTGCTGTTCGCCCTGTGGACCCGGCAGAAGGCGACCAGTGCGGCCGCCGGTGGTGTCGTGGCGGGCGGCGTCTCCGCTTTCCTGGGCATTCTCGTCTCATATCTTCTCGGCGATGTGCCGGCGTCCGTGCTGGGGATCGGGACGGCGGGCTCGGTCATCACCGGCGCCATTGGGGGTGTGATCGGCAAGCTGGTGGCACCGAAGAGGGCCTAGTTCGGCGACATTCGCAGTTGACCCAACCCTCGCCGCCGACTAGACTTTGCGGCTGTCCAGGAGACTGCTCATGTTTGCGTTTCTACTCACATTGCTGATTCTCGACGCCCTCGTTCTGTCGGTGGTCGTCCTGCTCCAGGCCGGGCAGGGCGGAGGACTCGCCTCACTCGGCGGCGCCGGCGGCACCGACACCGTGCTTGGTGGTCGGCAGGCCGTCACGATTCTGACCAAGGCCACGTGGTGGTGCGGCGGGATCTTTCTCGTGTTGTCGCTCGTCCTTTCGTTCGTGCCACGAGGCGGTGGCTCGGATGAACTCCAGGAGCGGCTCCGAGCCACAACCCCGGCTGGATCATCGGCCCCGAGCGCCCCGCTGCCCCTCGGGGAATCCTCGACGACCGCCGTGCCTCCGTCGGAAGCCAAGCCTCCCGCTACCCAGTCGCCCGCGCCTCCCGCTCCGCCGAGCGGAACGCCCGCTCCCCAGAAGAAGAAGCCGTGACGACGATCGGCGGCGGGGTGACCGGATGACGGATCGCCCCGCTTTCGTGTTGCTGGAGGACGAGACCTGGTTCGCCGGTAGCACCAGTCGCCCGCTCGATCCTGCCTTCGGCGAAGTTGTCTTCACAACCAATCTCACCGGCTACCAGGAAACCTTCACCGATCCGAGCTATCTCGGGCAGATCGTGGTGATGACGGCGCCGATGATCGGCAACTATGGCGTCAACCTCGAGGACATGGAGTCGGCCCACCCGCAGGTGACCGGTGTCGTGGTGCGGGAGCTTTCCGGTCACGCCTCGAACTGGCGGTCCACCCGCAGCTTGGGCGACTGGCTGGCCGAAGCCGGAGTTCCGGTCATCGAAGGCATCGATACTCGCCGGCTCACGAGGCACCTCCGAGACCGGGGCGCCATGCGCGGGGTGGTGGCGGAGGGCCGCCAACCGACCGCCGAAGTGACCGCGCGGCTGCTCGCATCTCCGTCGATGGAGGGTCTCGATCTCGCTTCTCGTGCCTCGGTCAAGACGCTCTGGACCGAAGGGGAAGGGCGTCACGTCGTCGCCTACGATTACGGGATCAAGCGGAACATCGTGCGGAAGCTGACGAGCGCGGGATGCCGGGTGACTGTCGTTCCAGCGGAGACGAGCGCCGCGCAGGTGCAAGAGCTAAATCCCGATGGGCTCTTCCTTTCGAATGGACCGGGCGATCCCGCCGCCGTGGACTACGCGCTCGAGAACATCAGGGCATTGTCCGGTGCCGGATTGCCGACATTCGGTATCTGCCTCGGCCATCAACTCGTCGCGCTCGCGTATGGGGGTCAGACCGCCAAGCTTCCCTACGGTCACAGGGGCGGCAACCACCCGGTGCGCGATCTCCGCTCGGGGCAAGTGCTGATTACCACGCAAAACCATGGCTTTGCAGTGGTTGGCGACGCCGACGAAGTGCCCGGAGCTCCCGCGCTCGAGGTGACGCACCTGAATCTGAACGACGGCACGATCGAGGGGCTGCGCCATCGCGAGCTGCCCCTCTTTGCCGTGCAATATCACCCCGAGGCGGCACCGGGTCCGCACGACGCCTTTCCTCACTTCGGCGAGTTCATTGCCGCCATGGCTGGCGCCAAAAGGCCAACCCCTTGACAGACAACACTTAAGCTCCTATGATCGGCACTAGGGGCCTGACCGCTTTGCTGCCTGCAACCCGTTTGGGGGACGCATGACCAAGGCCGATCTCGTCGAACAGGTAACCGCCTCAATCGCGAAGACCGCGGGTCCCATGATCTCCAAGAAGGACTGCGCCCGCGTGGTGGACGCCTTCCTCGAGGCGGTCAAGGAAGCCCTCAAAGAACAGCACAACATAGAGGTCCGAGGATTCGGCACGTTCAAGATCCGTCGGAGAAAGACGCGGATGGCGCGCAATCCCCGCACCGGCGACCCGGTCGAGGTTGCCGCGCGGCCGGTTCCGGTGTTCAAGCCCAGCAAAGAGTTACGGGCGCTGGTTGCGGATGAAGGTGAGCCGGAGCGAGAATCGATCGAAGGTTGACGCTCCCTGGATTCGGCAGCAGAGACGGTCGCTCCACCCGCGGGGCGACCGTTCCATTTTCCGGGTGTTTCCCCGGCCTCCGTGCAGGGATAGCTTCCACACATGACCGTCACCGCACCCTCAACCCTCGCCGTCCGCGTCCTCTTGTTCGCCAGCTACGCGGAGCGCCTGGGGCTCGAGTCTCTCGAGGTCCAACTTCCCGCTCCCGCGACGGTGGGCGAGGTGCTCGATCACGTCCGTGCGCTGCCCGGCGGGACCGCGCTTCCGCCGCATCCGCTTTGTGCCGTCAATCTCGCTCACGTGTCCCTCGAGCATCCAGTCGCGGCCGGCGACGAAATTGCACTCCTGCCGCCACTCGCGGGAGGGTGATCGTGACCTTTCTGACCTCGGACCCGATCGACCTCTCGCCGCTCATCGCTTCGGTGGCGTCGCCGGCGCGCGGTGGCATCACGTCGTTCGTCGGTGTCGTCCGCGACCATCACGGTGGACGGCGTGTGCTTCGCCTCCATTACACCGCCTATGGCCCGATGGCGGAGGCAGAATGCGGGCGCATCGTGGCGGAAGCCGAGGCACGCTGGCCAGCGAAAATCGCACTGCGCCACCGCCTCGGGGCGCTCGAGGTCGGCGAGACGGCCATCGCGGTGGTCGCCGGGGCGGGGCACCGGGACGCGGCGTTCGAGGCGTGCCGCTACGTGGTCGAAGAGGTCAAGCAGCGGCTCCCGATCTGGAAGCAGGAGTTCTATGCGGACGGCGGCATCGAATGGGTGGACCCTACGGCGGCCCGCCGCACGGTTCCGGCGGAGTCGGCATGATCGCGTCTGTCCGTGACGTATTCGAGCGGCCGCTTCGCAGCCTTCGCGTCTCGGTCACCGACCGGTGCAACATGCGGTGCCGATACTGCATGCCGCAGGCGGAGTATATCTGGCTTCCGCGCGACTCCATTCTCACCTTCGAAGAAATCGACCGGCTCGCCGGAATCTTCACCCGCCTCGGCGTCACCAAGCTCCGTCTGACCGGGGGCGAGCCCCTGCTGCGGCACGATTTGCCCACTCTCGTGGGATTGCTGCGGCGCCATGCCTCGCTCACCGATATCGCGCTCACCACGAACGGCATCCTGCTCGGCCGGAACGCCGGCGCCCTCCGCGCCGCGGGCCTCGACCGCGTGACCGTGAGTCTCGACAGCCTGCGGCCGGAGCGCATGATCGCGTTCGCGAAGAGTGCGCGGCACGCCGAAGTGCTCGACGGCATCGCGGCGGCAAAGGCGGCAGGGTTCGAGAGGGTCAAGCTCAACACGGTGGTGATCCGCGGCTTCAACGATGACGAATTGGTCGATCTCCTGGAATTCGCCAGGCGGGAGAATCTCGAGGCCAGGTTCATCGAGTACATGGATGTCGGCGGGGCAATCGGATGGTCGATGGATCAGGTCGTGTCACAGCGGGAAATCCTGGACCTCGTCGCCCGGCGGTACGGAGCGGTGACACCGCTCGATCGCGAGGGACCCGCGCCCGCCGAGCGATTCGCGCTGCCGGATGGCACGACATTCGGCGTGATTGCCTCGACGACGGCGCCCTTCTGCAGCACCTGCGATCGCGCGCGTCTCACCGCCGATGGCACCTGGCTGCTCTGTCTGTATGGGGAAAACGGCCTGGATCTGCGGGAATCGTTGCGGCTCGGCGCAACGGATGACGAGATCACCGAGCGCATCGCCGGTACCTGGAGAGCCCGCGCCGATCGAGGCGCGGAGACCCGGGTCGCGTTAGGCGATCGCGGCGTACTTTATCCGATCGAGGGCCTCCGGGCCGAACCGCGGCGTGAAATGCACACCCGGGGAGGGTGATGCCGCTCAACGTGGCGCTGATCCAGCCGCAAATCCCCCCCAACACCGGCAACATCGCCCGGCTGTGCGCCGCCGCCGACAGCCCCCTCCATCTCATCGGTCCGCTGGGATTTTCCCTCGACGAGCGCGAGCTCCGACGAGCCGGCCTCGACTATTGGGAGTCGGTCGACCTCTGGGTGCACACCGATTGGTTCGCCTTCCGCGACGCCATGAATCGCGAGCGATGCCTCTACTTTTCGGCTCGAGCGGAACGGAGCTTCTGGGATGCGCCGTACCGTTCGAACAGTTGCCTTGTCTTCGGGAGTGAGACGGAGGGAATGCCGGTTCGAATACTCGAGAAGCATCCCGAGCGCTGCTTCACGATTCCCATGGCCGGCCCGGTGAGAAGCCTCAATCTGGCCACAGCCGTGGGCATCGTGCTGTACGAGGCGATCAGGCGGACGTCACTCCCGGGGTCGAGCTCGACACGACACGATGCAGCGCTTCAGCGAACTGATCCAGAGTTACCGGCTTATGCAGCACCGCCATCACGCCGGCGGCGGCCGCCTCGGACTCGGTGATACCCTCGGCATGACCGGTGACCAGGATGATCGGGAGGCCCGGCCGGATGGTGGACACCTCGCGGGCGACCCCGAGACCGTTCAGGTGAGGCATCGAGAAATCGGTGATCACGATGTCGAATGCGGCGGGTTTCGCGCGAAGCCGTTCGACGGCGCGGACGCTGTCCGTTTCGGCGGTGACCCGGTAGCCCAAGCGCACGAGCCGGCGAACACCGACGTTCGCCAGTTGCGGTTCGTCCTCCACCAGTAGTATGCGCTCGCCGTTGCCGCGGGCCGCGATTACTCCAGGCGCCTCCACGTCTTCCACCTCGCTCATCAGTCCGGGGAAAAAGCATCGGACAGTAGTGCCTCGGCCCAGCTCGCTCTCCAGGTCGACGGCGCCGTCATGATCCCGCATGAGTCCGTGTACCATGGCCAGCCCCAGGCCGGTGCCGGTGCCCGGCAACTTCGTGGTAAAGAACGGCTCGAACACCCGGGAGCGGACCTCGGGGTCCATGCCGACACCGGTGTCGGTTACGATCATCAGGGCGTACGGCCCCTCGTGGAGGTCGGTTCGATTCCGGGCCATGCTGTCTCGAACGTAGAACGGCTCGAGAAGGATGGACAGCGTGCCTCCGGTTGGCATGGCGTGCGCCGCGTTCGTTCCCAGATTCATGAGTATTTGATGTATCGACGTGACGTCGGCGAGGACGCGGGGAACGGTGGGATGCATGAGGAGGCGGATGTCGATGGATGCCGGAAGCGTCGACCGAAGCAGCTTCGCAACGTCCTGCACCACGTTCGCGAGGGCGACCGGGCGGCGTTCGACCTCCTGGCGCCTGCTGAACGTGAGGATGCGCTCCACGAGCTGCCGCCCGCGGTCCGCCGCCGTGAGCAGCTCGCGCAGGTCGTCACGCACTTGTCCGTCCTCCTTCACCGCGTCGCCGATGAGCTCCGCGTAACCGACGATGGCGCCGAGGAGATTGTTGAAGTCGTGGGCGATGCCTCCTGCCAGCGTGCCGACGGCCTCCAGTTTCTGCGCCTGCCGCAGCTGATCCTCGAGCCGGCGGCGCTCCGTCTCCGCTTCCCTCCGGGTACTGATGTCGACGATCGAGCCCAGAACGAAGAGTCCTTCCTCGGTCTCGATGGGATTCAGCCCGATCTCCACTGGGATCTCGATGCCGTCCTTTCGGAGGCCGAACAGATCCCGGCCCACTCCCATTGCGCGGTTCTGGGGGTCGTGAAAGAAGGCGGTTCGGAAGGTGGGGTGGTGGTCGCGAAAACGCGCAGGGACCAGCTTCTCGATAGGGTGGCCCAGCAGTTCGACGCGCGCGTATCCGAACATTCGTTCGACTTCACGGTTGACCAGGATCAGTACCCCTTCCTGGTCGATCATGACCATGCCGTTCGGCGAAGATTCTACGGCAACGCGGAATCGCTCCTCGGCCCGCTTCCGGCCGGTGATGTCGACGATGGAGCTGAGGACGAACATCCCCTCTTCGGTCGCGACGGGGGTGAGGCCGATTTCGATCGGCACCTGGCTTCCATCCTTGCGAAGGCCGAAAAGCTCCCGCCCGTGCCCCATTGCCCGGACTTTCGGGTCGGCGAGGAAGCTTCGCCGGAGTCCGGCATGTGGATCTCTCACCCCCGGCGGTACCAGGAAGTCGACCGACTTGCCCAGCAGCTCCTCCCGGGGGTAGCCGAACAAGCGCTCGATCTCGCGATTGACCAGCACAATCCGCCCGTCGGCATCCGTCATGAGAATGCCGCTGGGGGACGATTCAACCGCCGCCCGTAGGCGGCGTTCCAGCGCGAGGCTGGAGTCCTGCTGCATGGGCGGCTCCGGGACCACGGCGGAGGGACGCAATGGCCAAGCCAGAATGCGGTGCTGCAAATGTAATCGGGATGCAGCCCGCGACAAGCGACCCCACCGGGATGGATGCCCGTTCAGGGGTTTGCCGGCCCTCCGGAAATCGGTAAATTGCGGCGCTTTTACGCTGATACTCTCGAGCGACTCACTTCATCGGAAGCAGACTCTCATGCTCGGAAAAGTTGCCGTCGTCGGAGCGGGAAACGTGGGCGCCACCGCGGCGCAGCGGCTCGCCGAGAAGCACCTGGCCCGCACGGTCGTGATGATCGATGTGGTCGAAGGCGTGCCCCAGGGCAAGGCCCTCGATCAGTGGCAATCGGGGCCGGTCGAAGGTTTCGACGCCCGGGTCATCGGCACCAATGGCTACGAGGCCGCGGAAGGCGCGGAGGTGTTCGTCGTGACCGCTGGTATCGCGCGGAAGCCCGGCATGAGCCGCGACGATCTGGTGAAGACCAACGCCGGCATCGTCCGGTCGGTGGCGCGAGACGTCGCCCGTGTCGCGCCGAAGGCGATCATCGTGGTGGTCTCGAACCCACTCGATGTGATGTGCTACGTCGCCATGCGGGCCAGCGGCTTCTCCCGCGAGCGCGTGATCGGCATGGCCGGCGTGCTGGACACGGCGCGCTACCGGATGTTTCTCGCCGAGGCGATCGATGTGTCCGTGGAGGATATCCAGGCCATGGTGCTCGGCGGGCACGGCGACACGATGGTTCCGCTGATCTCCTGCACGACGGTCTCCGGGATACCGGTGACTCGGCTGATCGACCCGGCGGCCCTCAACGCGATCGTCGACCGCACCAGAAACGGCGGCGCGGAGA
Organism: uncultured Gemmatimonadales bacterium; assembly: GCA_963722825.1. Lineage (GTDB taxonomy): Bacteria > Gemmatimonadota > Gemmatimonadetes > Gemmatimonadales > GWC2-71-9 > CAVVWJ01. Next base: position 1,050,706 of record CAVROI010000001.1, on the reverse strand, counting down.
TCGTCAGCCATCTCAAGACCGGCTCCGCCTATTATGCGCCGAGTGCCGCGGCCGTCCAGATGGTCGAGGCCATCGCGCTGGACAAGAAGCGCCTGCTCCCCTGCTCGGCGTGGCTCCAGGGCGAGTACGGCCTGCGCGATGTCTTTTGCGGTGTTCCCTGCAAGCTTGGCCGGGGCGGTCTCGAGCGGATCATCGAGATCCCATTGACCGAGGCCGAGCGCACGGACCTTCACAAGTCGGCGGAAGCGGTGCGCGCCACTCAGGCGGTGGTGGACGCGGCATGATCAGGGACGAATCATGAATCGGCTGAGGGCATTGTGGGATTCGTCGGTCGGCAAAAAGGTCGTGATGGCCGCCACCGGTCTCATCGGCGTGCTGTTCGTGATCGGTCACATGGTCGGCAACCTCCAGATGTTCCAGGGGGCCGAGCGGATCAATGCCTATGCCAGGATGCTGCACGGCCCGCTGAACGAGCTGCTCTGGGCATTGCGCGTGGTGCTCGTCGCCGCGGTGGCGCTGCACGTGGTGGCTGCCTATCAGCTCACCAGGCGTGACCGCGCGGCGCGGCCAGTTGGCTACGCGCGGCGAGTACCTCAGGTGTCCACCATCGCCTCGCGAACGATGCGCTGGGGTGGCGTGCTGCTTCTGGTGTTCATCGTCGTGCACATCCTGCAGTTCACCACGGGCACGATCCGTCCTGCCGGCGTCTTTGTCGACGGCGATGTCTACGCCAACCTCGTCAGCGGATTCCGGATCCCGTGGGTTGCCGCGTTCTATGTCGTCTCGATGGCTGCCCTCGGCCTGCACCTCTACCACGGCGCGTGGAGCTCCGTGCGCTCCCTTGGCGCGGCTCCGGCCTCCCCCCGGCCGCTCACGCGCCGAATCGCGCTCCTGATCGCCGTGATCGTCTCGGTGGGGTTTGCTCTTGTGCCGGTAGCCATACTGGCGGGCCTGGTGGGAGGAGGACGATGACGGTGGAGCTCAAGTCGAGGGCGCCGGAGGGCCCGATCGAACGGAAGTGGGACAGCCACCGCTTTCAGATGAAGCTGGTGAATCCGGCCAACAAGCGGAAATACACGATCATCGTGGTGGGGAGCGGACTCGCCGGCGCCTCCGCGGCGGCCACACTGAGCGAGCTCGGCTACGATGTGAAGTGCTTCTGCTTCCAGGACTCGCCCCGGCGGGCGCACAGCATCGCGGCCCAGGGAGGGATCAACGCCGCCAAGAACTATCGAAATGATGGCGACAGCGTCCACCGGCTTTTCTACGACACGGTGAAGGGCGGCGACTTCCGCGCGCGCGAAGCCAATGTCTACCGCCTGGCCCAGATCAGCGTGCAGATCATCGATCAGTGCGTGGCGCAAGGGGTCCCGTTCGCACGCGAGTACGGCGGCCTCCTGGCCAACCGGTCGTTCGGCGGCGCGCAGGTGTCGCGAACGTTCTACGCCCGAGGCCAGACCGGCCAGCAGCTTCTGCTGGGCGCCTATCAGGCCCTCGAGAAGGAGATCGCGCGGGGCGGGGTGACGATGTACCCGCGCACCGAGATGCTCGATCTCGTCGTGATCGACGGGCGCGCGCGCGGCATCGTGGTGCGCGACATGGTGACGGGGCGCGTCGAATCGCACGCCGCCGACGCGATCGTGCTCGGTACCGGTGGCTACGGCAACCTGTTCTACCTGTCCACCAACGCCAAGGGCTCGAACGCCACCGCCATCTGGCGAGCCCACAAGCGCGGAGCGGCCTTCGCGAACCCATGCTACACGCAGATCCATCCGACGTGCATCCCCGTGAGCGGAGACTACCAGTCGAAGCTGACCCTGATGAGCGAATCGCTGCGGAACGACGGGCGAGTCTGGGTGCCCAAGCGCGCCGGAGATGCCAGATCCCCCGCCGAGATCCCGGAGAACGAGCGCGACTATTACCTCGAGCGCCGGTATCCCAGTTTCGGCAACCTGGCACCGCGCGACATCGCCTCGCGAGCGGCCAAGGCAGTGTGCGACGAGGGGCGGGGAGTGGGCCCTGGCGCGCTCGGCGTCTACCTCGACTTCGCCGACGCCATCTCTCGCCTGGGCGCCCAGACGGTCCGCGAGCGGTACGGCAACCTCTTCGAGATGTACCAGCGCATCACCGACGACGATCCCTATCGGACGCCGATGCGAATCTATCCCGCGGTGCACTACACGATGGGCGGGCTCTGGGTGGACTACAATCTCATGAGCACGATCCCGGGCCTGCACGTGATCGGCGAAGCCAATTTCTCCGATCACGGCGCCAACCGTCTGGGCGCCAGCGCGCTCATGCAGGGCCTGGCCGACGGCTACTTCATCCTCCCCAACACGATCGGCCACTACCTCGCGTCCAGCCGGCTCGGCAAGGTGGATACGTCGCACCCCGAGTTTCGGCTGGTGGAGGCGGAGGTCTCGTCACTCACCCGGCGGCTGCTCGATATCAAGGGCAAGCGCACGGTGGACTCCTTCCACCGCGAGCTCGGCAAGCTGCTCTGGGACAAGTGCGGGATGGCCCGAAACGCGGCGGGCCTCACCGAAGCGCTGGCCCGCCTCCCGGCGCTCCGGGCGGAGTTCTGGAAAGACGTGAACGTGCCCGGTAGCGATAGGGAACTCAATCAGGCCCTCGAGAAGGCCGGGCGGGTGGCCGACTTCTTCGAGCTCGGCGAGCTGATGTGTCGAGACGCGCTGCACCGGGAAGAATCGTGCGGCGGCCATTTTCGGGAGGAATATCAGACGGAGGATGGCGAGGCACAGCGGGATGACGCCCGCTTCGCGTACGTCGCCGCGTGGGAGTATGCGGGGCCCGACCGCTCCCCGGTGCTCCACAAGGAGCCGCTCGAGTTCGAGTACGTGCATCTGGCGCAGAGGAGCTACAAGTGAACCTGACTCTCCATGTCTGGCGCCAGCCGGGGCCAAGCACACCCGGCCGCATGGTGCGCTACGAGGCCCCCGACATCAGCCCCGACATGTCGTTCCTCGAGATGCTCGACGTCGTGAATGAGCGCCTCACCGAAGATGGCCTGGTGCCGATCGCTTTCGACCACGACTGTCGCGAGGGGATCTGCGGTGCCTGCAGCCTGATGATCAACGGCGCGGCGCACGGCCCCAATCCCGGCACCGCTACCTGCCAGTTGCATATGCGGAGCTTTCGCGACGGCGATGAGATTTACGTCGAGCCCTGGCGCGCCAAGGCCATGCCGGTCGTGCGCGATCTCATCGTCGATCGCGGAGCCCTCGACCGCATCATCGCGGCCGGCGGATTCATCAGCGCTCCTACGGGATGCGCCCCCGACGGAAACGCGCTCCTCATCGCGAAAGAGCGGGTCGACACCGCGATGGACGCCGCGCAGTGTATCGGGTGCGGCGCGTGCGTGGCGGCGTGTCCGAACGGATCGGCATCGCTGTTCACCGCTGCCAAGGTGACTCACCTCGGCCTCTTGCCGCAGGGACAGCCGGAGCGGCTCCAGCGGGCTCGCCTGATGGTGGCTCAGATGGACACTGAGGGCTTTGGCGGCTGCACGCTGTTCGGCGAATGTCAGGAAGCCTGTCCCAAGCAAATCAGCATCGATACCATCACCATGATGAACCGCGACTTCATCCGGGCAAGCCTCGGCACCGGGCGCGCGACGGTGGCCGGATCGGACTGAGCCACGCGCGCCTCGCGCTGGCGTTGGCCGCCGCGGTGTCGGCGCCCGGCTCGGTGGCGGCGCAGTCCGCCCCGTGGGCCAGAGTCGGGGTCGGCGCCATCTTGGCCTACGAGCGGTCGGACATCGTGCCTGGCGGCGGGAGCGCGAACGCCGGAGGCGCACTCGGCGAAGTGCGCGTGGTCAGGCCCGCCATCATGGGAGCGGCGGTGTGGCGGCGCCTACGCCTCGTGGGGATGCTCAATCTCGAGGGCGCCGCGATTCCCGATGGCGAGCTCGCGCTGGGCGATTGGGGTGAAGGTTTCGTGGACCGCCGTCACCCCCACACATACCTCCACGAATTCGTTTTCTCGGCCACGGACCTGCTCGGCCGCCACGACGGATCCGCCGGCCTCTCGGTCAGCGCCGGCAAAGGGTTCGCGCCCTTCGGCACCGACGATCCGATGGTCCGTCCGTTCCTTCGGTATCCTGTCAATCACCATCTGTCGCAGATCCTGGAGCGAGCCGTAGCCATCGCTGCGGTCCGGACCCGCATCGTCTCGGCGGAGGTGGGACTCTTCAACGGCGACGAGCCCGAGCGTCCCGGCCAATGGCCTCGAGTCGGTGGCCGATTCGGCGATTCGTGGGCGGTGCGGCTCAGCGCCTATCCCGCGGCCGGCCTGGAGCTCCAGGCGTCCCATGCCCGGGTCCACTCGCCGGAGCACCGGCCGGGCGCCGGGACCGACCAGGTGAAGTGGAATCTTTCCACCCGATGGTCACGGCGTGTCGGACGGTACCCCGTGTACGGCCTCGTGGAATGGGCGAGGACATCGGAGGCCGGCGGGTTCTTCATTTTCCACTCCATCCTGGCCGAGGGTGCATGGACCGCGGGCCGCCATCGTCTCCAGTACCGGTTCGAGCGTACCGAGCGGCCCGAAGAGGAGCGAATCAGCGGGTTCCGGTCGCTTCGGCCTCATCTGGAGAACTCGATCCTCGGAACCACCAGGTGGACGGTTCATACCGCGGGCTATGAGGTTGCCGCGGTCCGGAACAGTCGCTTCCGACTCAGTCCGGTAGTTGAGATCTCCTACGGACGGATCGCGGAGGTCGGCGGTGGAGTGTTCGACGTCGCAAACGCCTATGGCAAGAATCATTTCTGGTCACTGAGCCTGGGCCTGCGACTCGGCGCCGGGTTGGGGATCCACCGGATGGGACGATACGGCGGCATGGAGGATGACGAAATGAGCGTACCCCAGCACGGTGGAGCGATGGAGTGAGGCGCTACCTGTGGCTCCTGATCGGCGCCGCGGCGTGTGGCGGCGACGGAGACAACGCGGGCCAGACGCCGGAGAATCAATTCCAGGTTCTCGCGGGCGGCGACAACGTCCCGGCGCGCTACAGCTCCGATCTCTGGGTGCATGGGGCCTACGCCTACACCGGTACGTGGGGTGGCGCGGCCCGTAACGGCGTTCCGGGTAATGTGATCAACATCTGGTCAGTGGGGGGCGGCGGCGCCCCGACGCTTCTCGATTCTCTGGTGGTACCGGGTATCGCGACGGTCAGTGACGTGCAGGTGAGCGAGGACGGCGCGGTGCTGGTCTTCGGCGCGGAGCGGGGCCCCAACGCCGGCCTCTTCGTGTACGATCTGACCGATCCCCGCCGGCCGGCGTTTCTGGACAGCGCGCTCGTCGAGACGGGCATCCACACTGCAACCATCGCGGAAATCGCGGACCGGCGTTACGTCTTCGCCGCACGAAACCCGGCAAGCCCCGCCTTGCAGATCTATGATATCACCGACCCCGGCGCCATCACGCTCAGCGCCTCGGTCCCGATCCCTCCGGCCTACGGCATTCATGACACGTACGTCCGTGACGGGCTGGCCTTCGTGTTCGCCTGGAATACCGGGGTGATCATCTATGACGTGGGCAATGGAATTCGGTCCGGGTCGCCGAATGTCCCTGTCGAGGTCGGGCGCCTGCTCACCAGCGATGATGGGGTCCCAGGCGGTGCGGCGGTGCACAACGGCTGGTGGTTCCACAACCCGGTGAGCGGTGAGAACCGGTACCTCTTCATCGGGCAGGAGGGACCGGGCCTCATCGGATCCCAGTCGAGCGGAGACATTCATGTCGTGGATGTGATGGATCTGACCCAACCGAGAGAGGTCGCCTTCTTCCATCTCGATGGCGCGGGAACCCACAACTTCTGGATGGACGAGGATCGCCAGGTCCTCTACGCCGCCTACTACAACGGTGGTGTGGTGGCCCTGGATGTCTCGGGCACGCTGGAGGGCGATCTCTCGAGCCGGCTCATCGCCAGAATCGCTCCCGGCGGTGCGGGCGACACGTATGTGTGGGGCGTCCAGCTCGCCGGGGGGTCGCTCTACGCAATCGACATGTTGAGCGGACTCTGGCAGCTGGGCGTGCCCTAGTTCACGGCCACTTGTTGTTGGCCCGTTTCACGTCCGGGTACCAGCCCTCCGAATCGATCGTCACCGAGTTCACCTTTCCCGGTCCCGGAATGACCGCCGTGTAGCGGCTGCCCCTGAACCAGATCTCCACCGGCAACGAGATCTTCCGCGTGCTCCCGTCGTCCATCAAAAGCGACAATTCCACCGGCATCGGCATCTCGCCCGCATTGCGCAGGTAGATCCGCGAGACCACGCCGGCCGAGTCGGCGAGGGCCACGGAGTCCACCGCCTGATCGAGCTGCTCGGTCGTGTAGAACCACGAGCGCCAGAACCAGCTCAGGTCCTCGCCCAGCCCGTCCTCCATGGAGCGAAAGAAATCGGCAGGGGTCGGATGCTTGAACGACCATCGCCGGATGTATTCGCGGAACACCGGGTCGAACCGCTCCGGCGAGGTGATGTGGTCGCGCAGGAGCACGAGGCCGACCGCCGGCTTGTTGTAGTTGGACTGACGCCAGTTCTCGTTCGTCAGACTCCGATCGGCGGGGATCATGATCGGCTGCTCCTGGCCGGACATGGCGTTCTTGAGGTAGGTCTCCTGCACGCCACGGGCGAGCGGTAGCGGTTTGTCCGGCCACCGTTTCGGGAAATTGTAGTGGTTCATGAAGCTGTTGAACCCCTCGTCCATCCAGCCGTAGAGCCGCTCGTTGCTCCCCACCACCATCGGAAACCAGGTGTGGCCGAACTCGTGGTCGGTAACGCTGTACAGCGCCACCGGGTCCACCCGCTCGTGGCAGAAGACGATCATCGGATACTCCATGCCGCCCTCGATCCCGTTCACGTTGATGGCAACGGGATAAGGGTACGGCACCCACTGCTGGGAGTAGTTCTCGATGGCCGTCTTCGCGTACTGGCTCGACTCCTTCCACGCCGGCTCGGCCGATGGCGGATAGAAACTCATCGCCATCGTTTTCCCGCTGTTGACTCCGACGGCATCCCACACGAAATGCGCGGCGGCTGCCCAGGCGAAGTCGCGCACGCTGTCGGCCGTGAAATGCCAGGTGAAGGTCGGGTAGGTCGTCGGTGGACGGGAGGCGGGATCACCGATCTCGTCTTTGCCGCGGATGACGACCGTCTCGTTGCTCGTTCGTGCCCGGGCGAGCCGCGCGCGCTGCGCCGCCGTCAGAACCTCATCGGGGTTGCGCAGCGTCCCGGTTGCCGCGACGAGCATGTTCGCTGGCACGGTGAGGCTCACGTCGAAGCTGCCGTATTCCAGATAGAACTCGCCCCGGCCGTAGTACTGCTCGGTGTTCCAGCCCCGCACGTCGTCGTACACGGCCATCCTCGGGTACCACTGCGCCACCTCGAAGACGCCGCTGCCGTCGACGTCTTCCACGCCCATCCGGTTGGGATCGGTGGGGAAGGGGAACGACCAGGCGATCGCCAGCTGCTGCTTGCCCTTGGGCGGGAGGGGCCGGACCAGATCCACCCGCATGACGGTGCCGTTCACCAGGTACCGGAGGTCGGTGGGCTTGCCGGCGGGCTTGCCTCGTGCGGCGGTCGCCGGCTGGGCCACCTTGAGCAATCGGACTCCGGCGAGATCCGGCCCGCTCGCCCGGTTTGCGCCGGGGGCAGCGGGCGATGAGCCCGGGAGGGTTCCGGCCATGAGGCTGCCGCGGCTCGTCGCCGTGAAGAGATTCTGATCCAGCTGGAGCCAGACGAAACGCAGCGTGTCGGGCGAGTTATTGGCATATGTGATCGTCTCCTCGCCTCGCAACATGCGGCTGGCTGTATCGAGGGTCGCGTTGATGACGTAGTCGGCGCGCTGCTGCCAGTAGCCCGCGCCCGGTGCGCCACTCGCGCTCCGGACGGCGCTCGGCGCCGCCAACTCGAGTCGGCGAAACGGTGAGGAATCGCCGGGCTCGGAGGAGAGGAGGGGCCCCGCTGCCGACCGCGGCAGCTGTCCCTCGAGCCGAATCGGCAGCACGGCGACCAGCAGGAGGGCAAAGCGGAAGCGCATGATGATTCCCGTGATGAGGAAGGCGGATCAGTGGGTGCTCGCTGCGGGCGCTTGCCAGCCATCGTCAGACGGATTCACGTCCGGGAACGCGCCGTCCGGGTTGACCTTCGCGGCCACGATGTGCTTACCCGGCGGCAAGCGGTAGGCGTAGCGGCTACCGCCGTACCAGATCTCCACGGGCAGCTTCACCAGGTCCGTGGTGCCGTTGACCGCAGTGAGCTGTAGCTCCACCGGCATGACCGCCGGACCCAGATTGCGCAGCATGACCAGCGTGGAGCCGTCGGCATTCTCCTTGACCGATTCCACGGACTGGTCGAGCGCGGCCGTCGTGAAGAAGAAACCGCGCCAGAACCAGGAGAGATCCCGCCCCGATACCTGCTCGACCGTTCGGAAAAAATCCGCGGGTTGTGGGTGCTTGAAGGCCCAGCGCCTCGTGTATTCGCGGAAGGCACTGTCGAACACCTCCGCTCCGAGCACCTTGTTCCGCAGCGCGAGGAGCATGATCGAGGGCTTCACATAGGCCAGGCTGCCGAGATTGTTGTTGTTCAGATACCGGTTGGCGGGCGTCATGATCGGCTGCGCGGTTGGCGACTGATCGAGCGAGGTGACGAACCTCGATTCGTTGCGCCGGTTCGCGGTGTCGTCCCGCTTCCAGTAGTCCTCCTCGGAGAACGTGTTCATGAACGTGTTGAATCCCTCGTCCATCCAGGCATAGCGGCGTTCGTCCGAGCCGACGGTCATCGGAAACCACATGTGGCCGATCTCGTGAGTGATGACGCTGTAGAGGCCGGGCTCGTCCTCGCTCCTCGCCTCCATCGCCAGCATCGGGTACTCCATGCCCGATACCGTTCCCTCGACCGCGGAGATCTGCGGGTAGGGATAGCGGAACCAGCGGTTGCTGTACTCCAGGATCGAGAACCGGCTCATCTTGGCGGCGTCTTTCCAGGTCTCCACGGCCGACGGGCGATAGTAGGCCTGGGCGAGCGTGCCGTCCCATCCGGACGCATCCCACAGATACTCGGGCGAGGCCGCCCACGCGACGTCGCGCACGCCCCGCGCCCGGAACCGCCAGGTGAGGTTCCCGTCGGCACGAGGTCGCGCGGCGCCCGAGCGCAGCTCCTCCGCGGTAACGATCGGCATCGCGCTGTCCGACTTGACCGCCGCCGCGAGCCGAGACCGCTCGGTAGCGGTGAGCACGTCCGCCGGGTTCTGAAGCACCCCCGACCCCGCGACGATGTAGCCCGCGGGAAGCGTGATCTCGTAGTCGATATCCCCATACTCCAGATAGAACTCTCCCTGACCCAGGTACTGATCGGTGTTCCATCCGTGAATGTCGTCGTACACCGCCATGCGGGGATACCACTGGGCCAGCTCGTACAGCGCGCCGTCCCGGCCCATGCGGTCGGCCCCATGCTCCGGAATGTTGAAGGCATACGAAAGATCGAGCAGCGCGGTGGCGCCGGGGGCAAGCGGCGAGGCGAGCTCAACGTACATCATGGTATCGTCCACCCGCGACGCGAGCGGCACCGGCCTGCCCTGGGTTCGGGCAGTGGGCTTCGTCCGGCCCGGGCCGGCCGACTGGGTAATGCTCCGAATCTCGAATCCTCCCTGGAAACCGGCTCCGCCGAACCGGCTCTCCGAGGCAAACAGGAGCGAGCCGACGCTGCCCGGACGGAAGAGGTTCTGGTCGAGCTGCATCCAGACGAATCGCAGCGTGTCGGGAGAATGATTGGTGTAGCGGACCTGCTCGGTGCCCGTGAGGCGCTTGGCGGCGGTATCGAGCGTGGCCTTGATGCTGTAGTCCGCTCGCTGCTGCCAGTACCGAGGACCGGGGGCTCCGAGGGCGGTCCGCGTGTTCGTGGCGGGCGGGAGCGGGAGGGGGCTGAAGATGCCGGCGTCGGCGACTGGGGGACGCAGGGTCTGCGGCTGAGCAGGCGGTGGGGCTGGTTGCTGGGCGAAGAGCGGCGAGGCAAAAAGCAGCAGGAGGTAGACGGGGTAGCGCATCGATCGTCCTGTTGGGGGTCGGCGGTCTACAGCTTCGGAAGGGTCACGCCGGTTTGGCGCTGGTACTTTCCGGCTTTGTCCGCATAACTGACTTCGCACAGGTCGTCGGCATCGGCCTCGAAAAAGAGGCACTGGCAGATGCCTTCGTTGGCGTAAATCTTGGCGGGGAGCGGGGTGGTATTCGAGATCTCGAGGGTGACGTGGCCTTCCCACTCCGGCTCGAAGGGCGTCACGTTGGTGATGATGCCGCAGCGGGCATATGTGCTCTTGCCCACGCAGATCGTGAGCACCTCGCGTGGAATGCGGAAATACTCGATCGACCGCGCCAGGGCAAAACTGTTGGGAGGCACGATGCAGACGTCGCCCTCGAATTCGACAAGGGAGCGGGAGTCGAACTCCTTGGGATCCACGACGGCGCTGAGCACGTTGGTGAAGATCTTGAACTCCGGCGCGACCCGCATGTCGTAGCCGTAGCTGGAAACCCCGTAGGAGATCACCCGCCGGCCCCGGGCATCCAGCTCGCGCACCTGCCGCTCGACGAAGGGGTCGATCATCCCATGCTCGCGGGCCATCCGCCTGATCCAGCGGTCGGACTTGATGGACATCGTGCCTCGGTCGGACGGAGAATCGGACCCCCACGGCCACCGTTGCGCGACCGTGCTCCGGAACGGCGGGGAATATAGCGGGTCCGGGTTGAAACACCTTTCTGGGGCGGTTAACTTGCCGCTGAAAGTGAAAATTTTCACGAAAGAAGCGGTCTCATGCTTCAACCCTACGTCCCACTGCTGCTTCTGATCGCGTTCGTGGTCGCGAACGCCATCCTCATGTTGGGAGCATCCCATCTGCTCTCGACGTACCGCCGCACGCCGACCAAGATCGCTCCATACGAGTCGGGGATGCCGGTGCTGGGTACGGCGCGGGAGCGCTTCTCGATCAAGTTCTACCTCGTGGCGATGCTGTTCATCATCTTCGACATCGAGACGGTCTTCATGATCCCCTGGGCGGTCGCGTTCCGGCAGCTGGGCGACATGGCCGGTCTCCTGATCATCGAGATGTTCGTCTTCATCGTGGTCCTCGCCGTCGGCTACGTCTACATCTGGAAGCGGGGGGCCCTGCAGTGGGATTGAGCCGCGTGCCGCCGGAGAGCACAACTGTCTCGGCCGTCTCTCCGAACTGGGTGACCACCCGCCTCGACTTCCTCACCAACTGGGCCCGCAGCAATTCCCTGTGGCCGATGCCGTTCGGCACCGCCTGCTGCGCCATCGAGTACATGGCGACCGCGGCCAGCCGGTTCGACATCGCCCGGTTCGGGATGGAGCGGCAGAGCTTCTCGCCCCGCCAGGCCGATGTCCTGATCTGTGCCGGCCGGCTGCCCTTCAAGCTGGCGCCGGTCATTCGCCGGATCTGGGACCAGATGCCGCAGCCGAAATGGTCCATCTCGATGGGCGCCTGCGCGTCCTCGGGCGGCATCTTCGATAACTACGCGATGGTGCAGGGCATCGACACCATCATCCCGGTAGACGTCTACGTTCCTGGATGCCCGCCCCGGCCCGAAGGTCTCATCTACGGCATCCGGCTGCTCCAGAAGAAGATCATGGGCGAGAGCATCGATGACGATCTCCTCCGCGACGAGCAGCCGGTCGGTCCCTCGGGGCTGTTCCTTCCGGCCGAGCGGGTGGACGAGTTGAGCGAGCCGTTCGGGAACTCGGTGCACCAGACCCGCACCTCATGATGGCGCCATCCCCCTCCATCGCCCCGCTCCGCGCCGAGTTCGGGGACGCCATCGAGCGGCATGCGGTTTCCTGCGGCGATACGATCGTCCACGTCCGCCGCGAGCGCGCGCACGATGTGCTCGCGTGGCTCAAGGACGCTCCCGATCAGCGCTTCAACTACCTTACCGACGTCACCGCCGTCGACTACAGAGATCCCGAGCGTCCGCTGGAAGTGGTCTACCAGCTCCGCTCGCTCGAGCGCCGGGCAGACCTCCGAGTGAAGGTGGCCCTCGACAAGCGCGGGCCCCTCGAGGTCCGATCCGTCTGGGACCTCTGGCACGGGGCGGACTGGCTGGAGCGGGAAGTGTACGACATGTTCGGCGTGGTATTTTCCGGCCATCCCGATCTGCGGCGCATCCTGATGTGGGAGACCTACGCCGAGGGCTTTCCCCTGCGGAAGGATTTCCCGCTCCGGGGCCACTTCAGCCGGGCGGAGCAGACGCGGCAGGCGCTGGCCGCCAATCCCGAGGCCCACTACTCCATGGAAGAGCTGTCCATCGCCGAGGCCTTCGACGAGCTTCCCGCCGACATGCGGGAGCGGCTGGCGCGCGGCGAGCGGGGGTTCTTGCCATGAGCCTGCGAACGGTGGAAATGGCGCTGGCCACGCCGGGCCTCGACGCAGAAGGCCGCCCGTCCAGAATCCCACTGTCGGCGAAGCCGCGCGCCGGCCAGTTCGACGAGGATTTCGGCGCCGAGCACATGCTGGTCAACATCGGGCCGCAGCATCCGGCGACCCACGGCGTTCTCCGTCTCGTGATCGAGCTGGAAGGAGAAACGGTCAAGCGCTGCATCCCGCATCTCGGCTACCTGCATTCCGGCTTCGAGAAGCTCGGCGAGTACCGGCATTACAACCAGATCATCCCCCTCACCGACCGCACCGATTACCTCTCGCCGATGGCCAACAACGTCGGCCTTGCGCTCGCGGCCGAAAAGCTGATGGACATCCAGGTGCCGGAGCGCTGCCGGGTGCTGCGGGTGATCGCCTGCGAGATGAGCCGGATCATCTCCCACCTCGTCTGGCTCGGTACCACCGGCATCGACCTGGGAGCGTACACCCCCTTCCTGTGGTCATTCCAGGAGCGGGAGCGGATCTACAACCTGCAGGAGATGTGGACCGGCGCTCGCCTGACCACCAGCCTCACCCGGGTGGGCGGATTGATGGCCGATATTCCGGCCGGCTTCGAGGAGGGGCTGCGGCACTTCACCCGCACCTTCCCGAAGACGCTCACCGAGGTGGATACGATCTTCACCCGGAATGCCATCTGGATCGGGCGCACGCAGGGAGTGGGCGCGCTCACGGCGGAAGAGGCGATCAACTACTCCCTTTCGGGACCGATGCTGCGGGCGAGCGGCGTGGATTACGACGTCCGGAAGGATCGCCCCTATCTGGACTACGAGACCTACGACTTCGACGTTCCCGTGGGTGAGCACGGCGACATCTACGACCGCTACCGGGTCCGCCTGGAAGAGATGTGGCAGTCCAACCGCATCCTCGAGCAGGCGCTCGACCGTCTCTCGCGCCTCCAGGGTGCCCCGATCAACGTGGACGATCCTCGCGTCATCCTTCCCTCCAAGACGCGCGCCATGAGCGACATGGAGGCGATGATCTTCCACTTCAAGCAGGTGATGGAGGGAGTGAAGCCCCCCGCCGGCGAGGCCTACATGGGGATCGAGAATCCCAAGGGAGAGCTGGGTTATTACTTCGTCTCCGATGGGACGAGCAAGCCGGTGCGCTGGCGCATCCGTCCGCCATCGTTCATCAATCTGGCCAGCCTCCCGAAGATGTGCGAGGGCGCCCTGCTGTCCGACGTCATCGCCATCAACGCGAGCGTGGACATCGTGATGGGGGAAGTGGACCGATGACGGCCCACGGCGGCAACGGCACGGGCACCCACTTCGCGCCTCACGAGCCGGTCTTCATCGGCGAGACACGCGATCGGCTCGAGCGGCTCTTCGCCAGCTATCCGACCAAGCAGGGGTGTCTTCTCCCCGCGCTCTGGATGGTTCAGGAAACCCGAGGCTGGATTTCCGGGCCCGCCATGGAGGAAGTGGCGGGCATCCTCGACCTCACGCCGGCGTATGTGAAGGGCGTGGTCACCTTCTATACGATGTACCACACCCATCCGGTCGGCCGGCACTTCATCCAGGTCTGCACCACCTCGCCCTGCAACATCTGCGGTGCCGAAGATGTGGTGAAGTCGCTCCTGGAAAAGTCCGGATGTCGCGAGCTCGGCGCCACGAGTCCCGATGGGCGCTTCACGGTCATCGAGGTGGAATGTCTCGGCGCCTGCGGCTTTCCCACGCCGATCCTCGTGGACGACGATTTCATCGAGGATGTGACCCCGGACAAGGTGTCGGGCATCCTGCAGAGGTATTCGTAGTGGGCTATCCCCATCCGAGTCATCCCAGGGAAACGGTCGTGCTCTCCAGGTACTTCGGCGATGCCGGGGCACGGACCTTCGACGGGTGGACGCAGCGCGGTGGGTACGAGGGCCTGCGGAAAGCGCTCGGCATGAGCCGCGAGGCCATCGTGGAGGAGGTGAAGGCGTCCGGTCTCCGCGGTCGTGGCGGCGCCGGCTTCCCGACCGGACTCAAGTGGTCGTTCATGCCCAAGGATGTGGTGAAACCCCACTATCTGGTCTGCAACGCCGACGAGTCCGAGCCGGGGACGTTCAAGGACCGGGAGATCATGCGGTGGACTCCCCACGCGCTGATCGAAGGGTGCGCCATCGCGTCCCACGCCTGCGGCGCCGAGCGCTGCTACATCTATATTCGCGGGGAGTTCACCGAGCCGCTCCGCGTTGTGGCGGCGGCGGTGGCCGAGGCATACGCCAACGGCGCGCTGGGCGCCAATGCATTCGGCAGCGGCAAGCGCATCGACATGGTCATCCACCGTGGCGCGGGGGCGTACATCTGCGGTGAAGAGACCGCGATGATGAACTCGCTCGAGGGGAAGCGGGGCAACCCGCGGATCAAGCCGCCGTTCCCGGCCGTCTCGGGCGTGTTCGGGATGCCGACGACGATCAACAACGTGGAGACATTGGCGGCCGTCCCGCATATACTCGTGCGCGGCGCCGACTGGTACAAGGGTCTCTGCCTGGGCAGTCCGAAGAGCACCGGCACCAAGCTGATCTCCATCTGCGGCCACGTACAGCGGCCGGGCAATTACGAGGTCACCATGGGCACGCCGCTCAAGGAGATCCTCTACGAGATGGCCGGCGGCCCGCGGCCCGGCCGGACCTTCAAGGCGGTCATTCCTGGCGGCTCGTCGGTGCCGATCATGACGCGCCAGGAGGCGGAAGAGGCGCTCTTCGATTACGAGGGAATCGTCGCCAAGGGATCGATGCTCGGCTCCGCCGGCATGATCGTGATGGACGATACCACCGACATGGTCTATCAGATC
Organism: uncultured Gemmatimonadales bacterium; assembly: GCA_963722825.1. Lineage (GTDB taxonomy): Bacteria > Gemmatimonadota > Gemmatimonadetes > Gemmatimonadales > GWC2-71-9 > CAVVWJ01. Next base: position 1,035,472 of record CAVROI010000001.1, on the reverse strand, counting down.
TGGCGCCTGGCCAGATTCTACGCGCACGAGTCCTGCGCCCAGTGCACGCAGTGCCGCGAAGGCACGGCCTGGACCACCAAGATCCTGGAACGGATTCTGTCGGGCCGGGGCAAGCAGGAAGACTTTCAGGTCCTGCTCGATCTCTCGGAGAACATGACGGGGAAGACGATCTGCGTGCTGAGCGATTCCTGCGCGGCCCCGGTGGTGAGCGGAATTCAGAAGTTCCGGTCGGAGTTCGAGGCGTACATTGCGGGCTCACGCCAGCCGTCCATGGCCGCGGTTTGAGGTCCGGTGCTATTCACGGGAAGATTCGGTGCTGCTTCGTGGTAGGGAGCCGCAGGAGCCACGGCCGCAGGAGCTAAGAGGAAACAGAATGGCCGACGAGCTGGTCAACGTAACGATCGATGAGGTTCAGGTGGCCGTCCCCAAGGGGACGACCATCATCGAGGCCGCCAAGCAGGCCGGCGTCCTGATCCCGCACTATTGCTATCATCCATCGCTGCCGTCGCCGGCGCTCTGCCGGATGTGCCTCGTCGAAGTCGAGAAGGCGCCCAAGCTCATGCCCGCCTGCGTCACCACGGTCGCGGAGGGCCAGGTCGTCCACGTCGACAGCGCCAATGCCAAGCAGGCACGGCAAGGCGTCCTCGAGTTCCTCCTCATCAACCATCCGCTCGACTGCCCGATCTGCGACCAGGCGGGCGAGTGCGAGCTCCAGGACTACGTCTTCCAGGAAGGCCGGGCCGGCACCCGCTACAAGGAGTACGCCAAGCGGTACAATCCGGTGGAGGACTTCGGTCCCGACATCCTGTACGTCCCCAACCGGTGCATCCTCTGCACGCGGTGCGTCCGCTTCATGGAAGACGTGGCCGACAACCCGCTCCTCAACGTCTCCGAGCGCGGCGACCGTGCCTTCATCGGGATCGCCGAGTCGCAGAAGCTCGATCACCCGTGGGCCGGCAACGTCGTGGACCTCTGTCCGGTGGGATCGCTGCTCTCGAAGGATTTCCTTCACAAGGCGCGCGCCTGGGATCTGGACAAGGCGGCCAGCGTGTGTCCGGGCTGTACTCAGGGTTGCAACATCACCATCGACACCCGGGACGACGTCGTCGTCCGGCTTCGCCCGCGGCCCAACCTCGAGGTCAACCGCCACTTCATCTGCGACTACGGGCGTATGAACTATCGCTGGATGAACCGGGGTGACCGGATCGAGGCGCCTCTCGTTCGCGAGGGTGGGCGGCACGTCGCCACGGATTGGGATACCGCGCTCGACCGCCTGGGCCAGATGCTTCGCGGCGCCTCCGGGTCCGCGGTCCTCCTCGCCTCCGGACGCGCATCGACCGAATCGCTCGGCCTTGTCCGTCGCCTGCTCGACCGGTTCGACGTGACCGCAGCGGTGCAAGTACCGGTTGGCGAGGAGGCACCGCTTCCCGGCATCCCCGGCCTGGCGCTGCGGCGCGAGCGTGCGCCCAACCTCGCGGGCGCGGAATTGCTCGGTTACTCGACCGACTGGAGCTCGGCGCGCGCGGCCGTGGCCGGCGCGGCGGTCGTCGTGGTGCTCGACGCCGACTTGAGCGAGGCCGACGAAGCGGCCCTGGGCGGCGCCGCGGGTCTGATCGTCGTGCTCGGTACCGTCGATCACGCGGCGCTCCGCCGCGCCGACCTCGTCCTGCCGGTCACGAACATGGCGGAGGAAAACGGAACGTACATGAACCGCGACCGGCGCATCCAGCGGTATCATCAGGCCAAGTCTCAGCCGGGCATGGCTCGACCGGCCTGGTGGGTGGCCGGCGAGACGCTGGCGGGGCCGGACGGCGACGCGCCCTCGACTGCCGAGGAAGCCTTCCTCCTCTTGGGGGAGCGGTGGCCCGCTTTCGGCGGGATGCGGTACGCCGATATCGGCTTTACCGGGCGGACGCTTCCCGCGCTCGCCGGCGTCGGGGCGGTCCGGTGACGCCGGAGATGAAGGGCTTCCTCCTCCTCAGCGTCCTCAAGATGCTCGTCGTCTTCACCATCACCATGATCGGCGTCGCGCTCCTGACGCTCATGGAGCGCAAGGTGAGCGCCTGGATGCAGAACCGGCGCGGACCCAACCGGGTGGGTTGGGCCGGGCTGCTCCAGCCGGCGGCCGACGGCGTGAAGAACATTCTGAAGGAGGAGACCTTCCCCTCGGCGGCCAGCAGGGTCCTCTTCATTCTGGCCCCGGCCATGTCCTTCATCCCGGCCCTGCTGCTCTTCGCGGTCATTCCGTTTGCCGCGCCGCTGCCGGTGAACTTCGACTTCACGCTCGGTCCGCTCGGGCAGTTCACGCACCACGGTGCCATGCCGATGGTGGTGGCCGACCTGCCCGTCGGATTCCTCTTCGTGCTGGCGATCAGCTCGCTCGGCGTGTACGGGGTGGCGCTCGCCGGCTGGTCGTCCAACAGCAAGTACGCGCTGCTCGGCGGGCTCCGGGCCAGCGCGCAGATGGTCTCATACGAAGTGGCGATGGGATTGAGCCTCATCCCGGTGCTGCTGATGTCGGGTAACGTGAGCTTCTCGGCCATCATCGCGAACCAGCAGGCCGGCCTCTGGTACGTGCTGCCACTGTTTCTGTCATTCTTCATCTTCCTCGTTTCCGGATTCGCGGAGACCAATCGGCTGCCGTTCGACCTGCCCGAGGCCGAATCGGAGTTGATCGCCGGCTATCACACCGAATACAGCGCGATGAAGTTCTCTTTCTTCTTCATCGCCGAGTATGCCAATGTGGTGACGGTGTGCGCCATGGTATCGACTCTCTTCTTCGGCGGGTGGGACATTCCCGGGTCCTGGGACGAGCAGGGCGGGGTGCTGCAGACGCTCGCCACCGGCGGCTTCTTCTTCCTCAAGGTCATGTTCTGGATCTTCGTGGTGATGTGGATCCGATGGACCTTACCGCGCTTCCGCTACGACCAGCTCATGGCGCTGGGCTGGAAGGTCCTGATGCCGCTTGCGCTCGCGTACATCATGCTGATCTGCGCGGCCATCTACCTCATCGAGCGCGTAGCCGGCATCACCAATCCGCGCCTCGAGTCGCTCGCCCTCTTCGGGGTGAACGTCGTGATCGGAGTCCTCGTCTTCGGCCTGCTCGACAGCGGTCTCTTCATCAAGGGGTCGGGCCGCCAGCCAAGCGCTCTCGAGCCGGGCGCCGCTCGTCCGGCGGTGGTAAGCTGATGGCCATCGGCGTCAAGGTCCTCAAGCGCCCCGAACGGGACGTGAGCTACGTCCGGGCCACGCTCAAGGGGATGGCACTCACCTTCAAGCACATGTTCGAGCCGAAGGTGACGATGCAGTACCCCGAGGAGAAGAGCACGGGCCCCGACAACGGAATGGGCCAGTGGAGCATCTCCGACCGGTGGCGTGGCACCCACCGGATGCTGACCGACGAGCAGGGCCGGTCCAAGTGCGTTGCTTGCGGCCTCTGTCCCCAGATCTGCCCGGCCAACTGCATCAAGCTGGTGCCGGGCGAGGACGAGCAGGGCAACCGGTACCCGCTGATCTATGAAATCGACGAGTTCCGCTGCGTCTTCTGCGGGTACTGCCAGGAAGTCTGTCCCGAGGAGGCCATTCACGTGGGCGTGCATTTCGAGAATTCGGAGTACTCGCGCGACCGGTTCGTCTACGACCTGGAACGCCTCTCCGCGCAGACCCATCCGGTCTCGACGCTCTGGGATCCCGCCGATCCGCGGGGCGAGTAAATGATCAACGCGGTCTTCTGGTTCTTCGCGGCGGTCGCGGTCGTGTCGGCCGCGCTGTGCATCCTGCAGCGCAACCCGGTGAGCGCCGCGCTCTGGCTCGTCTCGACCATGTTCTCGCTGGCCGCCATTTACGTCCTGCTCGGCGCGCAATTCATCGCTGCCATTCAGGTACTGGTCTATGCCGGCGCGGTGATGGTGCTCTTTCTCTTCGTCATCATGCTTCTCAACCTGGGGCACGCGAGCTCGGATTTCCGGGGGCCCTCGGCCGTGACGGCGGCGGTGGTGATCGTCGGCCTGCTCGCGGGGGAGCTGTTCGCGCTGTGGCGCTACACTCCCCGGCGGCTGGCGGCCGAGCTGGCGCAGGCGACGCCGTTCAACGATCCGAGGGTAGTCTTCGCGGCGGGTGACGTTGCGCGGCAGGAAGCCCAGATACGCGGCGTCGTGGGCGGCATCGCGGCGCCTCTCTTCCAGACCTATCTCGTCCCCTTCGAGATCACCTCGATTCTCCTCCTGGCGGCCATCGTGGGCGCCGTCGTTCTCGCCAAGCGGAACGTGTAATGCTCCTCGGCCCAGCGCTCGGCCTCTCCGCGATCCTGTTCAGCCTCGGCGTGGCGGGTGTGCTCATTCGCCGAAACGCGATCGTGCTCTTCATGTGCATCGAGCTGATGCTGAACGGTGTCAATCTCACCTTCGTGGCGCTGTCGCAGTTGTACGGGGCCAGCGGCTACATCATGGTCTTCTTCGTAATGACGGTGGCAGCGGCCGAAGCAGCGGTTGGGCTGGCCATCATCCTCGCCATGTTCCGCCACCGTCAATCGGTCGACCTCCAGAACATCAACCTCCTGCAGGGGTGATGATCTTTTCCCATTGGGTGTGGCTCGCGGTCGCGCTTCCCCTCGGCGGCTTCCTGGTCAACGGCTTCCTCGCCCTCCGGCGCCCCAGGGCAACGGCCCTGGTCTCCCTGGTCGGCGCCGGCGTCCTCCTCGGCGCATTCGCGGTCTCGCTCGGCGTATTCGTCGAGCTCGTGAGGACCCCGCCGCACGCGCCCATCATCGTGACGCTCTGGCCCTGGCTGCCCGTCGCGCAGCTGCAGGTCGATCTGGCGTTTCAGGTGGACCAGCTCGCGGCAGTGATGCTGCTCATCGTCACCGGAGTGGGCAGCCTGATCCACCTCTTCAGCATCGGGTACATGAAAGCGGACCCGGGATACGCGCGGTATTTCGCGTATCTCAACCTCTTCATCGTCTTCATGCTGGTGCTGGTGCTCGGCTCGAGCTTCCCGGTGATGTTCATCGGATGGGAAGGGGTCGGTCTCTGCTCCTACCTGCTGATCGGCTTCTGGTTCGGCGACAAGACGAATGCCGACGCCGGAAAGAAGGCGTTCATCATGAACCGCATCGGCGACTTCGGTTTTCTGGTCGCCATGTTCTTCATCTGGCGCTCGTTCGGCACGCTGAATTTCGTGGAGGTCATCTCCCGGGCGCCATCGGTCCTCGAACCGGGTGGAGCGATCGTCACCGCGATCACCCTCTTCCTCTTTCTCGGCTGCACCGGCAAGTCGGCTCAAATCCCGCTGTACACATGGCTCCCCGACGCCATGGCGGGCCCGACGCCGGTGTCCGCTCTCATCCATGCGGCGACGATGGTCACCGCCGGCGTCTACCTGGTGGCGCGGACCAACCTCCTCTTTGCGATGGCCCCGCTGTCCAGCACGGTCGTGGCCGGGATCGGAGCGCTCACGGCGCTCTTCGCCGCGACGATCGGACTCCGGCAGTACGACATCAAGAGAGTGCTCGCGTATTCGACCGTGTCCCAGCTGGGATACATGTTCCTCGGCGTCGGCACCGGGGCGTACGTGTCGGGCATCTTCCACCTGGCGACGCATGCCTTTTTCAAGGCGCTCCTCTTCCTCGGCTCGGGCAGCGTGATTCACGCCATGCACCAGGCGTATCATGCCACTCACTCGCACGAGGACGCCCAGGACATGCGGAACATGGGCGGGCTCAAGCGCTACCTGCCGATTACTTACTGGCTGATGCTGATCGCCACGCTTGCCATCTCCGGCATTCCGCCGTTCTCCGGCTTCTTCTCGAAGGACGAGATCCTGGCAGCCGCGTTCGCACGCGGCGGAGAGCAACCGCTCTACTATCTGTTCTACGGCATGGGCGTGGCGGCGGCGTTCCTGACGGCGTTCTACATGGCGCGGCTCATTGCCATGACGTTCCTCGGCGAGAATCGCACCGGGGAAAAGGAGCGGACCCACCTGCACGAGGCCCCGTGGATCATGACCGGTCCACTCGTGGTGCTCGGCGTGCTGAGCCTCGTGGGCGGCGTGCTCAACCTCCCGGCCTTCGTCGGTGGCGGAGCCGCGCTGGAGCGGTGGCTGCATCCTATCGTCGAGCCGGCGGAGCGTTTCTTCGCCCTCGAAATGCCGCATGGCTCGGTCGAGCTGTTCCTCGTCGGCGGCGCGGTCGCAATCGGCGTCGTCGGTCTCCTGCTCGGGTTTCGCGCGACCCTTGGGCGACCGATCCTGCCCGCGAGCCAATCGCCCGCCGATCGTGGCTTCGCCCTCGTGCTCAACCGCAAGTACTACGTGGACGAGCTCTATGACGCGCTGTTCGTGCGGCCCCTCGGGTGGATCTCGCGGCTGGTGCTCTGGAAGGGTGTGGACCAGACGCTGGTCGATGGCGCCGGCGTGAACGGCACGGCTCGCCTCGGCCGCGCGCTGGGCTGGCTTGGCAGTCGCTTGCAAACCGGGCAGGTCGGCGTGTACGTCGTCATCTTCCTGGTGGGCGCGTTGTGGGTGTTGCGCGCCGTGCTGCGCTGAGACCCCGATGACCCACTTCCTCCAGTCCATCGGATACGACGCGTGGATCCTCCACGCGCTCATCGTCCTGCCTCTGATCGGGGTGGTGCCCGTACTGCTCGGCGATGAGCGCTCGGCTAAGCACACCGCCCTCGTCGTCACGACCCTCGAGTTCATGCTCTCGGCGGGCCTCTGGTGGTCGCTTGACCCGTCGGTGGGGGGCATGCAACTCGTCTCCACCACGCCCTGGATCCCGAACTGGGGAATCAGCTATCGGGTGGGGCTCGACGGCATCTCGCTCGTGATGGTCCTCCTCACGACCGCCCTGATGCCGCTCAGCGTTCTCGCGAGCTATCGCTACATCACCTTCCGCGAGCGCGGGTTCTACGCGCTCATGCTGACTCTCCTCACCGGTCTCGTCGGTGTCTTCCTCGCGCTCGATCTGTTCGTGTTCTACGTCTTCTTCGAGGTGATGCTGATTCCGATGTATTTCATCATCGGCGTCTGGGGAGGCACCAACCGCCTCTACGCGGCGATCAAGTTCTTCATCTATACGATGGCGGGATCGCTCCTGATGCTGGTGGCGATTGTGGTGATGGTGTGGAAGATCCAGTCGGTGACCGGCACGCTCTCATTCTCCTACGACCATCTCCTCGCGAATGCCGGCGTGCTCGGCAGCACCGCTCCCTGGCTCTTCGCCGCCTTCGCCTTCGCCTTCGCCATCAAGGTGCCGATCTTCCCGCTCCACACGTGGCTGCCCGACGCCCACGTCGAAGCGCCGACGGCCGGCAGCGTCTTGCTGGCCGGCGTGATGCTGAAGATCGGCACGTATGGCTTCCTGCGCTTTGCCGTGCCGTTCTTCCCACAGGTGGCGTTGAGCCCGGGCGTGAGCAGGCTGATGGTGATTCTCGCGATCGTGGGGATCATCTATGGCGCCCTCGTGGCACTCGTCCAGCCGGACATCAAGAAGCTCGTGGCGTACTCGTCGGTGAGCCACCTGGGCTTCGTCATGCTCGGCATCTGGGGCGGCACCACGCAGAGCGTGCAGGGCGCGCTCATGGTCATGATCAGCCACGGGCTTTCCACTGGCGCGCTGTTCCTCCTCATCGGCATGCTGTACGAGCGGCGCCACACGAGGCTCATCGAAGACTATGGCGGGATCGCCAGGGTGGTTCCGATCTTCAGCCTGGTGCTGACCGTCGTGGCCTTGTCCTCCATCGGCCTGCCGGGCCTCAACGGATTCGTCGGCGAATTCCTCGTGCTGCTCGGCAGCTTCACCGCCTATCCGCTCGCCACGGTCATCGGCACCACCGGCGTCATCTTCGCCGCCGCCTATCTCCTCTGGGCGCTGCAGCGGCTCATCTTCAACCGCCTCGATGATGCCGAGAACGAACACCTCACCGACCTGTCTCCCCGAGAGCTCGCCGTGATGCTTCCGCTGCTGGCTGGCATCGTGTGGATGGGACTCTATCCCGCGCCGGTGCTCCGCCGGACCGCGTCCGCCACGGCGAGCTATCTGGAAGCGATCAATCCGGGTTCGCACCCTTCTGAGCCCGCCCGTCTCGGTGCCGCTCCGGCCGCGGCGATGCTGAAGCCATGATCCGCCTCGACCTCAGCACTCCATGGGGAATCACCGCGGCGTTACTGCCGGAAATTCTGCTGTCGATTGCCGCACTCCTGGTGCTTCTCGTCGTGAGCTGGCGCCACAAGACCGCGGCGGACAGCCGGCTCGCGGGATGGCTCAGTCTCATCGGAGTGGTGGCGAGCGGAGTCGGTCTGGGGGCGCTGTGGGTATACGAGGTAGAGCCCGATGGCCTCGCCCAGATGGTGGCGCTCGATCCGTTTCGATACGCCGCCGCGGCGTTGGCACTGATCGCGGCGGGCGGAACCATCCTGATCTCGATCGCCTATCTCGAGCGTGAGAAGCTGCTGGCTCCGGAGTACTATCCTCTCATCCTGCTCGCCACCGCTGGCATGATGTTCCTTGCCGGCGCGGAAGACCTGATCGTTCTCTTTCTCGGCCTCGAGGTCATGTCGGTCGCGGTCTACGTCCTGGCCGGCTACAATCGCGCGAATCCATTCTCCGCCGAGGCCGCCCTCAAGTACTTCCTGATCGGCGCCTTTGCGTCAGGCTTCCTGCTCTACGGCATCGCCCTCGTGTACGGCGCTACCGGAACGACCAACCTGTCGATCATCGGCGCGCAGCTGTCCGGCAAGCTGCCGCCGCTGATGGCCTCGCTGGGACTCGGGCTGCTCCTGATCGGATTCGGGTTCAAGATCGCCGCGGTGCCGTTCCACATGTGGGCGCCCGATGTGTACGACGGCTCGCCGACCCCGGTCACCGGCTTCATGGCCACCGGCGTCAAGGCGGCGGCGTTCGCCGCCCTGGTGCGCGTGCTTCTCGAGGCCTTCCCATCCGCGGCGCCAGTGTGGCAACCGATCGTCGCGGGGCTCGCCATCGCGTCGATGGTAGTCGGGAACCTCGTGGCCCTGGCGCAGCGGCCGCTCAAGCGGATGCTGGCCTACAGCTCCATCGCGCACGCAGGATACCTCCTCGTGGCAGTCTGGCCGGGCTCGCGCGCCGGTGCCGGCGCCGTGCTGCTCTACCTGCTGGCGTACGCGCTCATCACGCTCGCCAGTTTCGGCCTCGTTGCCGTCCTGGGCCGGGGTGGAGAGCGCGATCTCACCAACGACGACCTGGCCGGTCTCGGTGCGACGCGCCCGTGGATGGCGCTCGCACTGGCCATCTGCATGCTCTCGCTGCTCGGGTTCCCGGGCACGCTCGGATTCATCGGCAAGTGGTACATCATCTCGGCGACGGTGGCGGAAGGGCAATTCATCCTTCCCGTCGTGCTGGTGCTGACCAGCGTGTTGTCGGCGGGTTACTATTTGCCGGTCATCATGGCCATATACATGAAGCCGGCGCCGGCGGGGGCTCGCTACGACAGCATGCGTCTCTCTCGAGCCGCGGCGAGCGCGATCATGGTGTCGGTGGCTCTGGTCGTGCTGCTCGGGGTCTGGCCTGGAGGCCTCCTCGACCTGGCCGGGAAGAGCGCCGCGACCCTCACGCAAACCGGGCGCCCGCTGGCCGGCCCTTGAGTCTCTCGCGCCGACCTTCCGGAGGCCAGCTCCGATGAACGTTCCCAAGGCCATCTTTCGTCAGTACGACGTGCGCGGCATCGTGGACAAGGAGCTCACACCGGAGCTTGGCCGCGCCATCGGGCGCTCGTTCGCCAGTGTCGCGTGGACCCGGCTCGGTCGTGCGCCGGTCATCGCCGTCGGGCGGGACAACCGGCCCTCGGGGCCCGCGCTGTCCGAGGGCGTGCGGAAGGGAATCGTCGAGGCAGGGGGCACGGCCGTCGATGTCGGGACGCTCCCCACGCCCGCCCTCTACTTCGCGGTCTCCGCGCTGGAGACGGACGGCGGACTCCAGGTGACCGGCTCGCACAATCCGCCTGAATTCAACGGCTTCAAGATGGTTCTCGGCGGCGAGGCCTTCCACGGCGATGAGATCCTCGCGCTCTGGGAGATCATCACCGCGGAGCGGTGGCGCAGTGGCACCGGGCGGGAGACGAGCGACGGGACCGTCCTCCGGCGCTATCGCGAGGGCATCATCTCCCGACATCACCTCGCCCGCCGAGTGAAGGTCGTGGTGGACTGCGGCAACGGTGCGGGAAGCCTCGCCGCGGTACCCACTATTCAGGGTCTGGGTGCGGAAGTGACGGCGATCTTCTGCGAATCCGACGGCACCTTTCCGAATCACCATCCCGATCCGACCGTTCCCGAAAACCTCCGCGACCTGCAGGCGGCGGTGCGCCGGACCGGTGCCGAGCTGGGCATCGCCTTCGATGGCGACGCCGACCGCATCGGGGCGGTCGACGAGACGGGAGAAATCATCTGGGGTGACCAGCTCCTGATCATCCTTGGACGAGACGCCGTACGCCGGTTCGGGCCGGGCACGCCAGTGATCTTCGACGTGAAATGCTCCGAGGTGCTGCCTGCCGCGCTCGAGAAGGCTGGTGCCAGGCCGGTCATGTGGAAGACCGGGCACTCGCTCATCAAGGCCAAGATGAAGGAGCTCGGCGCTCCCCTGGCCGGCGAGATGAGCGGCCATATGTTCTTCGGCGGCGACTATCTCGGGTTCGACGACGCGCTCTTCGCCGCCGCGCGATTGCTGGAAATCGTGAGCCGGAGCCCGTTCGGCCTGTCGACGCTGCTCGCCGATGTCCCCAAGACCACCGCCACGCCCGAAATCCGCGTCGAGGCACCGGAGGAAGAGAAGTTCGCCATCGTGGATCGTGCGGCCGCCCATTTCGCGAGTCGCTATCCGGTGAACACGATCGACGGGGTCAGGATCACCTTCCCGACCGGCTGGGGACTGCTTCGCGCCTCCAATACCCAGCCGGTGCTCGTCATGCGGTTCGAGGCCACCGACCCGCGAGCGCTCGACGCCTACCGCGGCGAAGTCGTGAATTGGCTCGCCGGGCAGGGCGTGCGCGCCTAACCGCGTGTCCCGGCGTGCCCGGCGGCTCACCACGGCGCTCGCGGGACTCGTCGCCCTCCTCTTCGTGGGCCGATGGTTCTCGGCGCTCTGCGCCGATCGATGGTGGGCCGCCGAAGTCTCTCCCGCCTCCGCCGCCTTCCTGACCGACTGGCATTTCCTCAAGCTGGTCCTCGATGTGACCGGCGTGATCGTCGCTTCCGCCTGGTTCATCGGTCACTTTCTCCTCGTCTACCGGGCCGTTGGCTCGGTACAGGTGCGGCGAAACGTGGCCAATCTCGAGATCCGGGAGGCGCTCACCCCCGGCGCGCTGCTCGCGGTCGCGACGATCAGCGGCGCGGTGCTCGGCCTTCTCCTCGGCGTGGGAACCTCCAGGCTCGCGCCTCAGGTGGCGCTGGCCTGGCAAGGCGTCTCGTACGGCGAGCTCGAGCCGCTGCTGCAGCGCGACCTCGGCCTGTATGTGGCGCAGCTTCCGGTATGGCGGGCGCTGCATGGCTTCTTCTTCCTGCTCGAGGGATTGGGACTGGGGACGGTGTTCGGGCTCTATCTCCTCGTCGGGGCCGTGCGCTGGATCGAGGGCCGTCCCGCGATCAACAGCCATGCCCGAGTCCATCTCGGGTGGTTGCTGGTGGGCTTCGCCATCGTCCTCATGTGGGGCTATCTCCTCGAGCCGTACGAGCTGGTGGCTGGTCTCGATGCCACACCCGATCAGGCGCAGTGGCGGGCGGTCAACCTGGTGGCGCCGTCACTCGCCGGCGTTGCGGTGGCCACCGCCGTGCTATCGGCGGCGTGGGCCCTTCGCGCCAGACACGCGCTCGCCGCGGCCGGGTGGATCGTCCTCGCGGGGGCCTCGCTCGTAGGACATTGGATTGTGCCTCCCGCCATGACGGGCAGCGGAGAGTCGCTCACCGACAGCGGAACGGCGGACCGCCTCGACCGTGAGGCGTACGGACTCGGCCCCCTCGCCACCACCGATCTCACGCAGGTCGGTCCCCCCGAGCCACCCCGACTCCCCAGTCTGTGGAATCCCACGACGATCGCGCGGGCACTGTCGGAAGACTCGGCCGAGGTGCTGTCGGTCGCACCGGCGGTGCTGCCGTCGGGGAACGGCCGGCACCCGGTGTGGCTCGTGGCGCGCCGGACCCCGTCTGATGGCCTGTCCCTGGTCGCCATCGCCGACGACCGCACGAGCGCGGCAGGTGAGCCGCTTTTCTACCATGTAAAGGATTCCGTCCCGGGCCCCAATACCGGGCCATATCTCGAGCTCGGCCCCGATGCGGCGAGACCAGGCGCACCTCGTTATCGGGTGCACGGCCGGGATGGTCCGGGGATCCGAGTCTCACCGTGGCCCCGGCGGGTCATGCTCACCTGGGCTCTGCAGGCGGGCGAGTTGTTCGGAAAGCTGCCTCCGGATGCCCGGGTGGACTGGGAGCTAGGTCCCGCCGATCGCCTCGCGCGCCTTGCCCCGTTCGCCTCCTGGGGCGACCCGGTCCCCTGCATCATCGACGGCGAGCTGGTCTGGCTGGTGGACGGCTATGTCTCGGCCTCGAGCTTTCCTCTCGCGCCGCGGATCGAGTGGCGTGGGCGGCGGATCGGATCGCTCCGGGCCGGCTTCATCGGTGCGGTGGCGGCGGAGACGGGCGCAACGCGGATCTTTCTGCGTCCGGGCGACGACCCGCTCGCCGAAGCCTGGGCCGCGGTGTCCGAAGGCGTCGTGGAGCCGTCGTCGGCGATCCCGATGAACATCGTGCGCGCCATGCCCTATCCCGTCGAGTTGTTGCGGGTGCAGTCGCGGGCGCTGGAGCGGCCCGGGTGGAAGCTGGGCAATGCCGGTGTGCGGGCGGGGACGGACACGAACGCATCGATGCATCCCGATGTCGCCTGGTCGCCCGACACGTCGGGGACGGAGCTGGTCATCGCGTACGAGCGCGGCGGCGACCGGCGGGTCGGCGCCCTCTTGATCGCGAATCGGGAAGACGGAAATGACGGCCTCCGGCTCATCCGCCTCGACTCCGCGCGGGCGCTGCCGTCGCGCGCGTCGCTGGAGAGCCGCTGGAGTCGTTTCCCGACCTTCGGCGCCCTGAGTGACTCGATTCGCGATGACGGCGGCCGGCTCGAGCGTGGGCCGGTACGCTTCGACATCACGCCGACGGGAGTGGTGGCGTATCAGAGCCACTTCGCCCGCCGGGGCGGCAACGAAACAATCGTGGTGTGGGTGAGCGTCGCGAGCGAGGGACGGCTCGGTGCCGGTCACAGCTTCGCCGAGGCGTGGAGCAACCTTCTCGGTGCGAGCGTACCGTCCGTCGCGGGCGCCGCCCAGACGACGCGGCTCGAGGAGGCGCGGCGCCTCCTCCTGCGAGCCGATTCCGCGCTCCGCTCCGGGGACCTGATCACCTTCGGACGAGCCTGGGAGGCGCTGCGCAAATCGTTCGGCATCCCGCCGGAATCGGGCGCGCCGTGAGCTTGCTCCCCCCTGGAGCCGGGACTAGCTTGGAGGACTTTTGACGGGTCCCGGGCGCGCGCGGACGGCGGTCATCGCACTCGGGGGCAATGCGCTCGTCGGAGCCGAGGAGCCGCCAACCATCGCCAACCAGTTCCGCCGGGCTCGCGAGAGCCTTGCGCCGATCGTTGACCTTGCGAGAGATGGCTGGCAGATCGCGCTCGTGCACGGCAACGGCCCGCAGGTCGGCGATGAAGTGAGGCGGAACGAAAGCGCACGCCGGGTGATCGAGCCGCTCCCGCTCGGCGTCCTCGTCGCAGAGACCGCCGGGTGGATTGGCTACATGCTGCAGCAGTCGCTCCAGAATGCTCTCGCCTCGGCGAGTATCCGGCGTGAGGTCGTGACCGTGATCACGCAGACCCTGGTAGATCGGTACGATCCGGCGCTGAGCCAGCCCACCAAACCGATCGGGCACCCGCTGACCGACGACGAGGCCAGCCGGCTTCGGGACGGCGGGCGCGCGGTCGGGCGCGACGGCAGCGGCAGATGGCGCCGTATGGCGACGAGCCCGGCGCCACTCGGTATCGTCGAGCTCGCCGTGGTGCGCCAACTGGTCGACCAGGGTGCGATCGTGATCGCCGCCGGCGGCGGCGGCCCGCCCGTGTACGCCGATCCCTTTCTCGGCCTCGAGGGAATCGACGCCGTGGTCGACAAGGACCGGGTTTCCGCCATTCTGGCCGGTCAGCTCGGCGCCGAAGTGCTCATGATCCTCACCGATGTCGATGCGGTCTTCGAGGGATGGGGTACGCCGGCGGCCCGCCCCATCCGGCGGATGACGGTGGCGGAGGCCGAAGCACTGATCGCGAGTGGATCGTTGGATGCCGGTGGCATGAAGCCGAAGGTCGAAGCCTCCGCGTCGTTCGCCGCCGCCGGCACCGGTCGAGCCATCATCGCTCGCCTGGCCGCTGGACCCGCCGCCCTTCGCGGCGAGACAGGCACCACCATCGTGAGGCACTAATTTGAATATCCACGAATATCAGGCTCGCGCCCTGCTCAAGGCACAGGGCATTCCCATGCTGGAGGGCGATGTCGCCTCGACACCGACGGAGGCCGAGGCAATCGCGCGACGGCTGGGCGGGCCGGTCGTCATCAAGGCACAGGTCCATGCCGGTGGGCGGGGCAAGGCAGGGGGCGTCCGCCTGGTGCGAACGCCGGCCGAGGCGCTCGACCATGCCTCCGAGATCCTGGGCATGCAGATCAAGGGGCTGACCGTACAGAAGGTGCTCGTGGTCCCGGCCGCCGAGATCTCTTCCGAGAGCTATCTCGGACTGATCATGGACCGGGAGACGCAGCGGCCCGTGTACATGGTGAGCGCGGCGGGTGGGGTGGACATCGAGGAGGTCGCGGCCAAGACCCCGGAGAAGATCGTCCGCCTCGCGGTCGACCCGACCTACGGGGTCTTCCCCCACCAGGCGTTGAGCCTCGCCTTCGCGCTCTACCGCGACTTCACCCAGGTGAAGGCGGCGGCGAAAATCGTCGAGCAGCTCTACGCCGCGTTCGTCGCCAACGGTGCCTCGCTGGTCGAGATCAACCCGCTCGTGACGACGCCCGGCGGCCGGGTGCTCGCGCTCGATGCCAAGATCGTCATCGACGACAATGAGCTGTTCTGGCGGCCCGACCTCGGCCTGCTGCGCGACGATACCGCTGAAGAACCGAGCGAAGCCGCGGCGCGGCGGGCCAATCTTTCGTTCATCAAGCTCGACGGCAATGTCGGGTGCGTGGTCAATGGCGCCGGGCTGGCGATGGCGACGATGGACCTCGTGAAATACTACGGCGGGGAGCCGGCCAACTTCCTCGACATCGGTGGGAGCTCGAATCCCGAAAAAGTGATCGCCGCGCTCAGGATCATCACCAGCGACTCCAACGTCAAAGCGATTCTCTTCAACATCTTTGGCGGAATCACGAGGACCGACGACGTCGCCAACGGCATCGTCGCGGCCACCCGTCAGTTCAAGGTCAACGTTCCGATCGTCATCCGCCTCACGGGCACCAATGAGGTGGAGGCGATCCGCATTCTCGAAGGCGTCGGCATGCGAGCGCTGAGCGACATGGATCAAGCCGTCGAGCAGGTGGTGAAGCTCGCCCAGGCGGCCGCATGACCATCTTTGCCGACGCAGGCACCCGTCTCCTGGTGCAGGGCATCACCGGACGCGAGGGCTCGTTCCACACCCGCCAGATGCTGGAATACGGCACGCAGGTGGTCGCCGGGGTGACGCCGGGCAAAGGCGGCCAGGTCTTCGACAGCAAAGTGCCGGTGTTCAACACCGTCGCCGAAGCGACGGCGGAGACCGGCGCGAACGCCTCGGTCATCTACGTCCCCCCGATGGCGGCGGCGGCCGCGATCATCGAGGCCGCCGACGCCGGTCTCCCGCTCATCGTCTGCATTACCGAAGGCATCCCGGTCATGCACATGAGCCGCACCGTGCCTTTCGTGCACGCGCACGGGAGCCGCCTCATCGGCCCCAATTGCCCTGGCCTCATTTCGCCCGGCGCCAACGCGAAGGTCGGCATCATCCCCGGCAACATCTGCCTGCCCGGCCGGGTTGGGTTGGTCTCGCGGAGCGGAACGCTCACCTACGAGATCGTGCATCACCTGACGCGCAACGGGATCGGGCAGAGCACGTGTGTCGGCATCGGCGGCGATCCGATCATCGGGACCAACTTCATCGACTGCCTCCGGGCGTTCCAGGACGATCCGGCAACCGACGCCATCGTCATCATGGGCGAAATCGGAGGGACCGACGAGCAGAACGCGGCGGCGTTCGTCAAGACTCACGTCAGCAAACCGGTCGTCGGATTCATCGCCGGACAGACCGCGCCCAAGGGGCGGCGCATGGGTCACGCCGGCGCCATCATCTCGGGCTCCTCGGGGACGGCCGAGGAAAAGCTCGCCGCCTTCGAGGCGGCGGGCATCGGGATCATGCGCCGTCCCGCCGACGTCGTGAGCCGGCTTCGCGAGCGATTGTGAGGCTCACCGATCTCCTCAGCGAGCGCCGGGTGATCGTGCCGCTCCCGGCCGCCACGCTGGAGGAGGGATTGCGCTTCCTGCTGGACGCCTGTGCCGCCGACGGACGGGTAACGGATTTCCAGCTGCTCGATCAGGCGATCAGCGAAAGCTGGCCCGAAGACACGGTCACGCTGGGCCCGCATGCCTGGCTGCCCCACTTCCGCACCGACGCGGTGCCGGCGCTCGTTGTGGCGCTCGGCATCGCCGAGACCCCGCTCGCGGGGCAGGGTCGCGAGGGACCATTCCCCCGGATGATCCTGCTGATTGTGGCGCCTCCGCGAGAGGCGGCCGCGTACCTTCAGACGGTCGCGGCGTTCGCCCGCGCGCTGTCCCTGACACCGGTGGTCGACGGGTTGCTCGCCGCCCGCACCCCGTCGGCGGTGCTTTCCCTCGGCCCGCTCCGGGAGATCGAGCTGGAAGGCCAGCTCCTGGTCCGCGACATCATGGACCCGCGCCCGCTCGCGGTCCGTCCCGACCAGACTCTCGCCGACGCGGTGCGGATGCTTCTCGGCAGCGGCCTCGACGCCGTGCCGGTGATCGGAGAATCGGGCGCCGTCGTGGGCTTGCTGTCGCACCGCGAGCTGCTGCGGCATCTGGTGCCAGCCTACGTCCACCGGGTGACGACCGGGGGCACGACTTCGCCGGTGCGGTCCGGCGTCAAGGCGGCCGTCGACGATGCCGGCTCACTGGTGAGGGATGTCATGGCACGGAACGTACTCTGCGTCTCCGAAGACCAGTCGGTGGCCGATGTCGCTCACCTGCTGGCCACCAAGGACGTGGAGCGTGTGCCGGTAGTGCGGGAGGGGGTTCTACGCGGGGTCCTCACGCGGTCGGACATCGTTCGCAAGGTACTCGGCAAGGTATGAGGTCATTGTTCACTGTCGTCCGGAGGATTCCGTGGCCGTTTCGTTCACGTTGGGCATCGTCAAACCCGACGCCGTCGCCGCCGGCAAGGCGGGGAAGATCATCGCGCACCTCGAGCAGGAGGGCTTCGTCCTTCGCGCCGTCCGTCTGCTGCGGCTGACGCCGGCGCAGGCGGGCGCATTCTATGAGGTGCACCGCGGGCGTCCGTTCTATGACGACCTCGTCGCCTTCATGACCAGCGGCCCGTGTCTGCCGATGGCGCTGGAGCGGACCGGAGCCGTGTCGACCCTGCGCGCCGTCATCGGCGCCACCGACCCGGCCGAGGCCGCCCCCGGCACGATCAGGAAGCTCTACGCCGAGTCCAAGGGCCGGAACGCCATTCATGCCTCCGACAGCGATGAGAACGCCGCGCGCGAGGTAGCGTTCTTCTTTCCGGAGTGCGACTTAGCGGGTTGACCCAAGTCCTTGTCGCAGCTACCTTAAGAGGCTATGCTGCGAGTGGATATTCGGGACCTTCAGCGTGGTTCCGTGCGGACTCAAGGGGTGCTCGGCTCCGACGATCCCGCCTTTCGGGGGCTCGACCTCGACCTGGTAGGCAGAGTCCTGGTGGACGGCCAGCTTCAGGCCACCACCGAGGGCGAGTATCTCTGGCGCGGCTCTCTGCACGCGGTCGTGCGGGGTGAGTGCCGCCGCTGCCTCACCGAGGTGCTCGAAGAGGTGGACGTCAACGTCGATGCCGCCGTGTTCTCGAGCGATCCGGAGGCCGCGGACGATCCGGACTTCTATCCGCTGCCGCCCAGGCCGACAAACGTGGACGTGACAGCGGTCGTCCGCGAAGAGCTGGCACTCACGGTCCCGAGTCATCTTCTGCTGTGCCGTGAGGATTGTGCCGGGCTCTGCCCCCGCTGTGGAGCAGACCTGAACGCGGGGCCGTGCGCCTGCCGCACCTCCGCCGAACCCGTTTGAGGACATCATGGCGGTTCCGAAGCGTCGGACATCGAAGTCACGCAAGCGCCTGCGCCGCGGGCACCATACTGCGGCGGGGCCACGCCCCCAGGCATGTCCGCGTTGCGGATCGCCGAAGCTGTCCCACCGCGTTTGCGAGTCGTGCGGCTATTACCGCGGCAAGAAGCAGGTCGAGGTCGAGGACGTCTGAGCGTGATCCGCGTCGCGGTAGACGCGATGGGCGGAGATAGCGCGCCACAGGCGGAAATCGCCGGCGTGGTCGAGGCCCTCGCGGCCTTGCCCGAGGATTTTCTCGTGCAGCTGGTCGGCCGGCGCGAGGCGATTGAGCCCGAGCTGTTGCGTCACCCGACCGTCGACCGCGGTCGTCTCGAAATTCACGAGGCTCCCGACGTCATCGGGATGGGTGAGAAGCCGCTGGCGGCGGTGCGGCGCAAGCCCAATTCGAGCATCGTGGTCGGCCTTACCCTCCAGAAGAACGCTCTGTCGGACGCCTTCGTCTCCGCCGGCAACACCGGGGCTACGTTGGCCGCGTCCACCGTTCTCCTCGGCCTCCACGAAGGCGTCGAACGAGCCACGGTCGCCACGCTCTTTCCCACCGGCGCCGAGCCCGTTCTGGTCCTCGATGGCGGTGCCAACCTCGATGCGTCCGCCAAAGAGCTGGTCGGGTTCGCCCTCCTGGGCACCGTCTACCTCCGCGACCTCTTCGGGCGGCCCAAGCCGGTGGTGGGCCTCCTCAATGTGGGCGAAGAAGAGGAGAAGGGGCCCGAGGTCGTCCGCGAAGCCCATCGGCTGCTCAAGCAGGTGTCGGGAATCAACTACGCCGGGAACATCGAGGGCCGGGACATCCTTCCGGGGCCTCAGCAGCGAGTGCCGGTGGACGTGGTCGTCTGCGACGGATTCGTCGGCAACATCATCCTGAAATTCTATGAAGCGGCGGCCCGGGTATTCGTGGGACTGATGCGCGAGCGGGCGCCCGACGCCTTCGAGCGCCCCGAGCTTCGCGAGCTGGTGCGCCATCTCGACTATTCCGAGTATGGCGGCGCCCCGTTGCTCGGCGTGCGCGGCGTCTCGATCATCTGCCACGGCTCCTCCAGTCCCAACGCGGTCAAGAACGCCATTCGCGTCGCGCTCCTCGCGGTTCGCTCCGGTCTCAATCAGCACATCGCCGCCGAATTCGCCCAGCGCGAAACCGCAGCTCGTCTATGATTCCCCGGCCCATCGCGGAGATCGCCAGCATCGGGACGGCGGTACCTCCAGGTATTCTGACCAACGCCGATCTCACGAAGATGCTCGACACCTCCGACGACTGGATCGTCGAACGGACCGGCATCCGCGAGCGGCGGATCGCGACCGCGGACCAGTCGGTTGCGATGCTGAGCCGGGACGCGAGTGTGCGCGCGCTCGAACAGGCCGGGATCGAGCCGGCCGAGCTCGATGCGATCGTGTTGGCCACGGCGAGCCCGGACCGACTCCTTCCCTCGACGGCGTGCGACCTCCAGGCCCTCCTGGGCGCGAACAACGCCGCGGCGTTCGACATCGGGGCCGCATGCCCCGGCTACCTCTATGCCTTGACCGTGGCCGAAGGGCTGATCGCCTCGGGCCAAAGCCGCACCGTGCTCGTGGTGGGCGCGGAGAAGCTATCGACCATCACGGACTTTCAGGACCGTTCGACCGCTATCCTGTTCGGCGACGGCGCGGGAGCCTCGGTGCTCCGCTCCCCGACCCGGTCAGGCCGCGGGATTCTCTCCACCTTCATCAAGTCCGACGGACGCCTGGCGCCACTGCTCCTCCGCCCTGGCGGAGGGTCCGCCGATCCGATCAGCGAAAAGGTCGTGTGCGAACGGTCGCACTACATGAAGATGGCCGGCCGCGAGGTGTTCAAGGCCGCCGTGCACGCCATGGCCGATGCCTGTGACGCCGCGCTTCGCCAGGCAGGCGTTTCGGCGGAGCAGGTGGATCTCCTCATTCCTCATCAGGCCAACCTCCGGATCATCGAGGCCACCGCCAAGCATGCCGGCATCCCGATGTCGAAGGTGATGGTCAACGTCGATCGCTACGGCAATACGTCCTCGGCCTCGATTCCGCTGGCGCTCGATCAGGCCGTGACCGAGGGCCGAGTGGCGCCGGGGTCGCTTCTGCTCTTCGTCGCATTCGGGGCCGGATTCACCTGGGGCAGCGCGGTCATCCGGTGGTGAGCGTGCTGATGTGCCCCGGCCAGGGCGCGCAGCGCGTCGGCATGGGCCGTGATCTTGCCGAGCGGTTCCAGCCGGCCCGCGACGTGTTTGCTTCGATCGACGATGCCCTCCACACCCATCTCTCCCGTCTCATGTGGGAGGGCCCGGAGGAAGAGCTGACCCTCACCCACAACGCCCAGCCCGCCATCCTCGCGCATACGGCGGCGGTGTGGGCATCCGTGCGCCATAAGCTGGGCACCCCGGCCGCCGGAGCGGGGCACAGTCTCGGGGAGTACAGCGCGCATGCTGCGGCGGGCACGTTGAGTGCCGCCGATGCCGCCCGGCTGGTCCGGTCGCGGGGAGAGCTGATGCTTGCCGCGGGCCGGCAGCGACCCGGCGCCATGGCCGCGGTGCTCGGACTCGCAATTGCCGAGGTCGACGAGGCGTGCAATGAAGCCTCGGGCCCCGATGGGATCGCGGTCGCCGCCAACCTGAACGGCCCGGATCAGGTGGTCATCTCGGGGGATCCCGCGGGGGTGACCAGGGCGGGTGAGGGGTGCAAGGCGCGCGGCGCCAAGCGCGTGATCCCGCTCAAGGTCAGTGGCGCGTTTCATTCTCCGCTCATGGCGCCGGCGGTGGACGGGCTGCGCGATGCGCTCACCGGCGCGACGTTTTCCGACCCGGCGTTTCCGGTGGTCGCCAACGCGAGTGGGAGGGCAGTCCTCACCGGCGCCGATGCGAAGCGCCTCCTGGTGGATCAGCTCACCGCGCCCGTACGCTGGGTCGACTGCATGCAGGAGGCTGCCGCGCTCGCGCCGGGCGCCACGTTCGTCGAGATCGGCCCCGGCAACGTGCTCAGTGGATTGCTCAAGCGCATCGTAGCGGGTGCGGCGACGATCACGCTGGGAACCGCGGATGAAGTGGAGAGATTCGTTAATGCATAGTGAAGGGAGAAGGCAACATGACCACCATCGACCTGTCGGAGCGGGTGGCCTTCGTCACCGGAAGCACGCGCGGCATCGGCTTGGCCGTGGCGCGGGCGCTGCACGGTGCCGGCGCCAGGGTGGCGATCGCGGGGCGCGACCTGGGTCGCGCGCAGGCCGTGGCGGCGGAGCTGGGAGAGCGCGCCGCGGCGGCGGCGTGTGACGTCGCGCGTGAAGCCGAGGTGGTGGGGGCCATCGCGGCGATCGAATCCGCGCTCGGTCCCATCGACATTCTGGTGAACAACGCCGGGCTCACGCGCGACAACATCCTGCTCCGCATGACGCCGGCGGACTGGGACGCGGTCCTGTCGACCAACCTGACCGGCGCGTTCTACACGACTCGTGCCGTGGTCAAGGGGATGATGAAGCGGCGGTGGGGCCGGATCGTGAACGTCACGAGCATTGTCGGCCTCACCGGCAACAAGGGGCAGGCGAATTATGCGGCGAGCAAGGCCGGACTCATCGGCTTCACCAAGTCGGTCGCCAAGGAGTACGCCAGCCGCGGCATCCTGGCCAACTGCGTGGCGCCGGGGTTCATCGACACCGACATGACGGCCGCCTTGCCCGAGGAGGCGCGCGCCACATTATTAGAGGACATTGCCCTGGGTCGCCTGGGGCGCCCCGAGGATGTGGCCGGAGCCGTGCTCTTTCTCGTCTCCGATCTGGCGACGTATGTGACGGGCCAGGTGCTGGTGGTCGACGGTGGAATGGTCATCTGACGCGATCCTGAATCTCCAATCGAGGACGACATGAGCAACGTCGAAGAGAAGGTCAAGGATATCATCGTCGAGGAGCTGGGCGTGGAGCGCGAAAAGCTCACGAGCGAGGCCAGCTTCATGGAGGACCTCGGCGCCGACAGCCTGGACACGGTCGAGCTCGTCATGGCGTTCGAGAAGGAGTTCGACATCGACATTCCCGATGAGGACGCCGAGAAGCTGCGCACCGTCGGGGATGCCATGAACTATCTCCACGAGAAGATCGGGAAGTAGCTTGCCGAAACGCGTCGTCGTCACCGGCCTCGGCTTGGTGACCCCGGTTGGTACGGATGTCGAGTCGAGCTGGAGCGCGCTGCTCGCGGGGGTGCCCGGTGCGGCGCCCATCACGAAGTTCGATCCCCAGAAGCTCTCGGTCCGCTTCGCTTGCGAGGTGAAGGGGTTCGATCCGCTGCAGTACATGGATCGCAAGGAAGCGCGGCGCTACGATCTCTTCGCGCAATTCGCCCTCGCCGCGGCCCACCAGGCGGTCACCCAGGCCGGCCTCGAAGGAAAGGTGCCGTCGCCAGAGCGGATCGGCGTCGTCATCGGCAGCGGGATCGGCGGGATGCAGACGTACGAGGACAACTGCACCGCGTACGTCCTGAAGGGTCCCGACCGGGTGTCCCCCTTCTTCGTTCCGATGTTCATCCCCGACATTGCCGCCGGCCTCGTCTCCATCCGCTATGGGCTGAAGGGCCCCAACTTCGCCACGGTGTCGGCCTGTGCCTCGTCGGCTCACGCGATCGGCGAGTCGTATAACCTGATCCGGCAGGGGATGGCCGACGCGATGGTCACCGGCGGGGCGGAGGCGGCCATCACCGGTCTCACTGTGGCCGCGTTCTCCAACATGAAGGCGCTGTCGTCCCGGAACGACTCGCCGGAAACCGCCAGCCGGCCGTTCGATCGGGACCGCGACGGATTCGTGCTCGGCGATGGCGGCGCCGTGGTGGTCCTCGAGAGCCTGGAGCACGCACAGGAGCGTGGTGCGCGCATACTCGGCGAGGTGCTCGGGTATGGCCTCAGCGCCGACGCGTATCACATCACCTCGCCGGCCGAGCATGGCGAGGGCGCCCAGCGCGCCATCCGGGGCTGTCTCGCCGACGGACACATCGATCCGGCCGACGTCGGCTATATCAACGCCCACGGAACCAGCACCGAGCAGGGCGACATCGCCGAAACCGAGGCGGTGAAGGCCGTCTTCGGCGACCACGCGCGGGAGCTGGTGTTCGGCTCCACCAAGTCGATGACCGGACACCTCCTCGGCGCCGCCGGAGCACTCGAGTTCGGCATCTCGCTGCTCATTACCACCTGCGGTGTCATCCCACCCACCATCAATCAGTTCAATCGGGATCCCGAGTGCGACCTCGATTCGGCGCCCAACACCAAGGTCGAGCGCAAGATCGATGTGGCGCTGTCCAATTCGTTCGGCTTCGGCGGGCACAACGTGACGCTGGGCGTGCGGGCCTGGAAGGAGTGACGAACCCAGCCGGGCCCCGCCGCCGCCCACCCGATTACCCCACCCCACATCCCCACTGAGGCACAGAGAACACGAGAACACAGAGACGACCACGGAGAATACCAAGAAATTTGCGTGTTCTTCCCGGTGCATCCCCTGTGTCCCCGTGTCTCTGTGGTGAAGGTGGGGGGCGGGGAGCTGCCGGCTGGTCAGGGGTGGTCGACAGGGTGTAGATTCTGGCATCGGTAGCGCCAGCTCACGTAAGGAGATACGATGTCCGGCGAGCTCGACCCCGCCCGCCTTCAAGACCCCGCGCTCAGGCCCATCGCCGAAAAGGTGCAGGCGGGCGAGCGGCTCGCCGTGGCGGACGGGCTCGCGCTCTATGCGACGTCCGATCTGCTCGGGCTCGGGTCCCTCGCCGCTGTTGCCAACCGGCAACGCAACGGCGACCGGGTGTTCTTCTCCGCCAACCAGCACATCAATCCGACCAACGTCTGCGTCCTGCGAAACACCTGCGTCTTCTGCTCCTTCGCGCGGATGCCCAAGGAGGACGGCGCCTACACGCGCTCGTTGGAGGAGGTGTTCGCGGAGGCCGAGCAGGCACGAGGAATGCCCACACGCGAGTTCCACATCGTCGGCGGGCTGCACCCTAAGCTGCCGCTGAGCTACTACACCGACATGATTCGCGGCCTCAAGGAGCGCTTCCCCCAGGTCCATATCAAGGCGCTCACGGCCGTGGAGATCGCGCATCTGGCACGGATCGAGAGAGTCTCCGAGCGCGAGGTCCTCCTGGCGCTCCGCGAGGCCGGCCTCACCAGCCTGCCGGGTGGCGGAGCCGAGGTCTTCAGCACGGCCGTGCGTGCCACCATCGCGGAGCGAAAGCTCACTGGTGATGAATGGCTTCGCGTTCATCGCGTGGCGCACGAGCTGGGCATTCCCACGAACTGCACGATGCTGTACGGTCACGTCGAAACGGCCGGGGACCGCATCGAGCATCTCGGCCGTTTGCGGGCGCTCCAGGACGAGACCGGCGGGTTCCTCACCTACATCCCGCTCGCCTATCACCCCGACCACAACGAGCTCGGCGAGGAGATGGGCCGGGTGGGAACCGCCACCACCGGTTACGAGGATCTGAAGAACATCGCCGTCGCCCGATTGTTTCTCGACAACGTTCCCCACGTCAAGACCCACTGGCCGATGGTGACGCCGTTCCTGTCTCAGATCGCCCTCAGCTTCGGGTGTGACGACGTCGAGGGCACGGTGGTGTACGAGCGCATCTATCACGAGGCCGGCGCCCATACCGAGATGCATATGCCCTACCTCGAGCTGGTGCGGCTCATTCGTGGAGCAGGGAAGTGGCCGGTGGAGCGGGACAGCCTGTATCAGGCCGTCCGGGATCGGTTCGATGATCCGCCGCCCGAGCCGTCGCTCCGGCGGGGCGCCACGCTGCCGGTGGTGCACGCCGCATGAGACTCGGGCGGATCCCGTGGATCAACTGCTACCCGATCTACGGCGCGATCGATCGCGGGCTCGTCCGTGTACCGGCCGAGCTGGTCTCGGGGACGGCCTCGGAGCTCAACGAGCTGCTCGCCGCGGGCGAGCTGCAGGTGAGCGTCGTGTCGGCGGTCGAGTACGCACGGAACGCGGCCGCGTACCATCTCCTGCCCGATCTCGCGATCACGTGCGATGGTCCGGTGCACAGCGTGGCGCTCTTTTCCAGGCGGCCGGTGGATCAGCTGGACGCGCATACCGTCCTCGTGACCGCCTCGTCCCGCACGTCGGTCCTCCTGCTCGAGCTGCTCTGCCGGCATCGGTGGGGCGTGCGACCGCAGTTCGCTGCCGCCCGCGCGGAGGCGACGGATCTCGAATCGTTGGCGGGGCTGCCGCACGAAGCCGTCCTCGTCATCGGCGACGCGGCGCTTCTGCTCGCGGCCCAACGGCGCTATCCGGTGCGGGTGGACCTCGGTGAAGAGTGGCGCAATTGGACCGGGTTGCCGTTCGTGTTCGCCGTGTGGGCTGCGCGGAGGGAAGCCAGCCTGCCGTCGGTGCAACAGATTCACGAGCGGCTGCTCGAGTCACGCGCCTGGGGCCTGGCGCACCTCGATGCGCTGTCCGCCGATGCGGCCCGCGCCACCGGCGTCTCCGAGGCGGCCTGCCGCACCTATCTCGGCGACCTCGACTACGCGCTCTCCTACCGCCATCTCGCGGGGTTGACCGATTTCTTCAGTCGCCTGGCGCTCGATGGACTGGTGCCCGATGGGTCACTCTCGTTCATCGCGGCCGCGTGATGCGGTCGAAAGTCGGAGGCCAAGGGTCTAGGGTCGAATGCGTTTCTCCGGCTTCGGCTTCCGATCCGTGCCATCGCGAATCTCGACCTTCGACCTTAGACCCTCGACCTCTTGCCGTGTAAACAATGACGCTCATGCCACCTACGCTCCGCACCTCAAGTGAATTCAAGGATATCCTGGGGCTGTACCAGGAGGCCGATCTCCTCGAGCTCGGTCGCCTGGCCGACGCGGAGCGCTGGCGCCTGCATCCGGAGGCCGCGGTCAGCTACATCATCGACCGGAACATCAACTACACCAACGTGTGCGTCGCCGATTGCCAGTTCTGCGCGTTTTACCGCCGGCCAAAGGACGGCCAGGGATACGTGCTGAGCTTCGAGCAGATCGGCGCGAAGATCGACGAGTGCCTGGCGCTCGGTGGCGTGCAGATCCTGCTTCAAGGGGGCCACAACCCGTACATCCCCTTCGAGTGGTATCTCGACCTCATGCGATACATCAAGCGCAACCACCGGATTCACATCCACGGCTTTTCGCCGTCGGAGGTCGTGTTCTTCAGCGAGCGGTTCAGCCTGACCGTCCCCGACGTGATACGTGAGCTCCGGGCGGCCGGTCTCGACAGCATTCCCGGCGGTGGCGGCGAGATCCTCGTAGACGAGGTCCGGCAGAGGGTGGCCCGCAAGAAGGCCCAAACCGAGGAATGGCTCGGTGTCCAGGAAGAGGCGCACCGGCAGGGGATGAAGACCTCGGTGACGATGATGTACGGATTGGGCGAGAGCGACGCGGATCGGATCGAGCACCTCCTTCGCGTCCGCGACTTGCAGGCGAGAACGGGGGGCTTCACGGCCTTTATCTGCTGGCCGCTGCAGCCGGAAGGGACGCCGGGGATGTCGCACTACGCGAAGACCGATGCGGTCACCTATCTCCGGACACTGGCCATCAGCCGCATCGTGCTCTCGAACGTGCCCAACCTGCAATCCTCCTGGGTGACGATGGGTCACAAGGTCGGCCAGATCGCGTTGCGCTTCGGCGCCAACGACTACGGCAGCCTCATGATGGAGGAGAACGTCGTGTCCGCGGCGGGCACCACGCATCGGACGACGCTGGCCGAGATCGAGCGTTTGGTTCGGGACGCCGGGTACCGGCCCGTCCGGCGGCGGCAGGACTACAGCTTCATCGAGGAGCCGGCCGCGGCGTGACCCGTGTGGGGATCGGCTACGACTCCCACCGCTTCAGCGAAGGCCGTCCGCTGATCCTGGGCGGCCTCACCATCCCTCACGGGCGTGGCCTGGCCGGCCACAGCGACGCCGATGCCGTTGCCCATGCGCTCACCGACGCCATCCTCGGTGCCGCCGGCGCGGGGGATATCGGCCAGCTCTTCCCCGACGACGACCCGCAGTGGAAAGACGCCGACTCCATGGAGCTGCTCCGCACGGCTCATGAGTTGGTGCGCGGACGCGGCTACGCCCTGACCCAGGCCGATCTCACCGTCATCACCGAGCAGCCGAAGCTGGGCCCCCATCTCGGCGCCATGGGTGTCGCGCTCGCCCAGCGGCTCGGCCTGGCCGCCGGCGCGGTGAGCGTCAAGGCCAAGACCAACGAAGGAATGGGATTCATCGGCCGCGGGGAGGGGCTCGCCGTCATCGCCGTGGCGCTCCTGGAGGACCGCTGATCGAGTCCCTGCTCGCGTGGGTCTCACATCTTCCCCCCGCCGCCATCTACGCCGTTCTCGCCCTCCTCGCAGCGGTCGAGAATGTGATTCCGCCCGTTCCATCCGACGCCGCGGTGGCCCTGGGCGCCTTTCTCTCGAATCGCGGGCTCACCAATCCGTGGCTCGTCTTCCTCGTGACCTGGTCGGCCAATCTGCTCGGCGCCGCCGGCGTCTACTTCGCCTCCCGAACCTTCGGGCGCCGGCTGTTCGCTTCACCGACCGGCCGCCGGCTGCTTGCGCCACGGTCGCTCGCGGTCATCGAGCGTGAGTATCTGCGGTTCGGCACCGCGGGCATCTTCCTGAGCCGGTTCCTTCCGGGCATCAGAGCGGTGGTCCCTCCTTTCGCCGGGCTGGTCGGACTGGGAGCCGTACGTACTTTTCTTCCGATCGGGATCGCCTCCGCGCTCTGGTATGGCGGCATCATTGTCCTCGGCGCGATCATCGGAGCCGGGTGGACCCGCATCATGGCGCTCCTGGCCGGTGTGAACCGGACCCTGGCAATCGCCGCGGGCGTGGTGGCGGCCGGCGTGATCGTCTGGCGGCTGATCGCCGCGAAAAGGCGTCGGCAGGAGCGGGTGTGGCACGCCACCAAGGATGCCCTCGAGCCGGCGGCGCCGTCCTTCCTCGCCGGGACCGAGATCGCGGAAGGATCGGCGCGACAGGCGGCGGCCCTGCTCGTTCTCGAGCTCGCCTATGCCGATCCGGTGTTGACTCCGGCGGACCGCGAGGCGGTCGCCGCGCACCTTCGCGCTACCTGGGGCGTGGCGGGCGTCCTGCCGGGGTCCGCGCCGCCAACGGAAGAGGCGCGCCGAACCAGGTTCGCGGACTACGCGAGGCGACTCCGCGTGCGGGTGAGCCGGGCGGAGCGCGTGGAGCTCGTGGAGCGGCTGTGGACTGTTGCGTTCAGCCACGGGGCCATCGGAGAGCATGAGAACCGGCTCATGCACGTGGCGGGCGAGCTGTTGGGGATCGGCACTCAGGAACTGGCGGATGTGCAGCAGCGGCTGCGCGAGGAGCGCTCGGAATGACGGTCGTGGATCTGCGCCGCAAGGTTGACGGTGATTTCTGGCTCGAGGGCTTTCGCGACTTCCTCGCACTCGAGTCGGGGCACAGCGTCAACACCGTCGAGGCGTATGTCCGGGATCTGCGGCGGCTCGGGGAATTCGCCGCGTCGAGAGGAGTGCGCGATCCCGCTCGGGTCACCCGAAGTCTCCTGCGCGATCACATCTATCTCCTCAAGGATCTCGGACTCAGCCCCGCCACCATCCGTCGGGCCGTGTCATCCATTCGCACGTACTTCCGGTTCCTGGGGGCCGAGGACCGGGTGACCGATGATCCCAGCGATCGCCTCGCCTCCCCACGCCGCGGCCGCGTGCTCCCCGACACGCTGACAGTGAGCGAGATCGAAGCGCTGCTCGCCGCGCCGCACCTCGATGAGCCGCTGGCCTGGCGCGATCGGGCGCTGCTGGAGCTGGGGTACGGGTCCGGTCTCCGAGTCTCCGAGCTCTGCGGGCTGGTCATCACCGACCTTCTGCTCACCGAGAACCTCGTGCGCGTGTTCGGCAAGGGTGGAAAGGAGCGCCTGGTGCCCGTCGGACGGAGCGTGATCGGGGCGGTCTCCGTCTATCTCCATACGCTCCGGCCCACCATCGATCGCGGCAAGAGCGGTGGCCGGCTGCTCCTCAACGCGCGGGGACAACCCCTCTCGCGGGTGGGCGCGTGGGGCATCGTCAAGCGCGCCGCGGCTCGGGCGGGCCTCACGAAGCGGGTCACCCCCCATACCCTCCGCCACAGCTTTGCGACTCATCTACTGGAGGGAGGAGCGGACCTCCGCGCCGTCCAGGAGATGCTTGGCCACGCCGATCTGTCGACCACCCAGATCTACACCCACGTCGATCGCGAATATCTGCGATCGGTACACAAGCAGTTTCACCCGAGAGGGTGAGGTGACCTCCGGCCGGATCGCGACGTCGCTGGCGATGGCCCTCGCGAGCGGATCGTGCGCGCGCTACCAACCGCAGCCGATCGATGTCGGGTCGCACGTGGAGGAATACCGCGCCCGCCGCCTGGACGACGCCGCGCTCGTGGCGTGGGTCGGAAAGTGGGCGGGGACCGTGTCTCCACGAGGATGGAATGACCGTCAGCTCGCCGTCGCGGGATTGCGGCTTCGGACCGAGGTCGCTCGTGCACGACTGGAGTGGCGCGCCGCACGGGCCGGCGAGCGGACGGCGGGCGCCCGTCCGCCGGCGGGAGCGACTACCGAGATCGAGCGCTCGGTGTCCGGCAGTCGAGGGCAACCGCCATGGGTCGTGGCGATCGGAGGACTCCTCACGCTGGAGCTCGGCGGCAAGCGCTCGGCACGGCTGCAGCAGGCGCGGGCGCGAACCGCGGCCGCGGAGGCCGACCTGGCGATGACGGCGTGGCGCGTGGCACGAGAGATCCGCGCCGCGGCCCTGGGTGTTACCCTGGCCGAAGTGGAGAGGGAGGCGGGCATCCGGGAGCTGACCACCATCGGGAATGTCCAGGCCTTGGAGCGACTGCGCTTTGCCGAGGCGGCCGTCACCTCTTCCGAAGTGGCGCGCACAGGGAGCGAAGTCGAGCAGGTGCGCGGGGCCGTCGCGACCACCGAGCGGGAATGGATCGAGGCACGAGCGGCGCTCTCGGCCGCCGTTGGCCTGCCGCCCAGGGCGCTCGACACCATCAGGGTGATCCCCGTGGGCTCGGCTACCTGTGAGCGGCTCGATTCGCTCGGCATCGACTCCCTGCAGACTCTGGCCCTCACCATGCGACCCGAGATGGCGCGCGCCCTTGCCGGATACGCCGCCGCCGAGGCCGATCTGAGGCTCCAGGTGGCCCGCCAGTACCCCGACCTCGATCTCGGTCCGGGGTTCATCTGGGATCAGGGCATCCACCGCTGGACCATCGCGCTTGCGCTCCCCGGGCTGCTCGCGTTCCGCACCCATGCGCCCATTGCGGAGGCACAGGCGGCGCGTGCGGCCGCAGGCGCGCGGGTTGTCGAGACGCAGGACTCGATCCTGAGAGAGCTCGCCGTTGCCGGCGAAAGCTGTCGCGGAGCCCGGCTCGAGCGCGCCGCAGCCGATTCCCAGGCCGCCGCCGCCGAACGCAGCCTGACGCGCGCACGCGCCGCCTATGAACGTGGCGAGACCGCCCGCCTCGACGCCGCCCTGGCCGAGCTCGCGCTGGTGCGGATCGAGAAAGCACGGCGCGCCGCCGAACGTCGGCTCGAGCTGGCGGGGTTCGCCGTCGAGACCGCGGCGGGTGATTGGCGAGGGGAAAGCGCTGCCCGATGGCCGGACCCGCGGGAGGGATCGGGAGAGGAAGAAGGGGCGAGATGACCAGAGGTCTGCGATGGATAGGCGCCGCGGTCGCGGTCGTGGTGGTAGTCGGCGGGCTCGTGCTGCTCTACCGGTCCCACCACGCGAAGCTCAATGAGGAGAGCCGGCGGGACGAGCCCGTCGTGGCCCCGAGCCGGATCGAGCAGGGCGACGGGACGGTGCTCGTGGCGGTCGATTCGGCCGATGCGGATCGTATCGGCCTCCAGACGGTCGCGCTCACGGCGGTTTCGCGCGCGCCCGAGGAACGATTGACCGGTGAGGTCATCACCGAGCCTGAGCGAGTCGCCCTGCTCCGCGCGCCGGTGGCCGGACGTCTCGCGGTTGCGACCGGCGCACGCTGGCCCGGTCTGGGAGACCGCGTGAAGGCGGGGCAGGATCTCGCGCAGGTGTCGGACGCGCGCCCGCTCGCTTCTCCCATATCTGGAATCGTGACTCAGGTCGGGGCGCAGCCCGGCGCGATCGTCGAAGCCGGACAGGATCTGCTGCGGGTGGTGGATCAGAGCCGTCCCCTCGTGCGGGTGGCCTGGTCCGAGCGGGCCGGGTCTGCTCCTCGAGCCACTGTCACGCTCGGCCCGGCCGGAGGCACCGCGCGAGTCACCGGCCGGCTCCTCGGTCCATCGCCCGAGGCCGATCCCGCGACGAGGCGAGCGGCCTACCTCTACCGGGCAGACCGCGCCTGGCCGGGCGCGGCGCCGGGAACGCCCGTCGTGGCCTTCGTCGCCGGGGCGGCTGCGGCGGGCAAGGCACCACGGGACGAGGCGCTGGTGCCCGATCGTGCCGTGGTGCAGTGGGAAGGGCTCGCCTGGG
Organism: uncultured Gemmatimonadales bacterium; assembly: GCA_963722825.1. Taxonomy (GTDB): domain Bacteria; phylum Gemmatimonadota; class Gemmatimonadetes; order Gemmatimonadales; family GWC2-71-9; genus CAVVWJ01. Next base: position 1,003,591 of record CAVROI010000001.1, on the reverse strand, counting down.
CGTACGTACGGCGTGCGCCCGGCCATTTCGAACGGGTGCGAGTTCCCACCGATCGTCCGACGACCGGCGGATGGATCAGCTCGGCGGGCCTGGCTCCCGGTGATTCCGTCGTCGTCACCGGCGCACAGGAGATGCTGTCCGAGGAATTCCGGGCGCGGGTGACGGTCGGCGACGAGTCGGGCGAGTGATCGCCGACGCCGTCCAATGCTGAGCGCGCTGGTCCGAAATTCCATCCGCCATCGCGGAGTCGTGGTCGGCCTCGCCGTCGCCCTCGTCGTCTATGGCACCGGTACGATCCTCAACTCTCGCCTCGATGTCTTCCCCGAATTCGCGCCTCCCCAGGTTTCCATCCAGACGGAGGCACCGGGACTCTCGCCCGAGCAGGTGGAGATCCTGGTCACCAAGCCGTTGGAAGAAGCGATCAACGGAGTCGAGGGAGTCGCCGCGGTGCGCTCGCAATCCATCCAGGGACTCTCGGTCATCACGGCGGTTCTCGCCGACCGGGTCGACATCTATCGGGCGCGCCAGTCGCTCGCCGAGCGGCTGACCGAGGCCGTCGGGCGGCTGCCGGAAAGCGTACACCCGCCGGTATTGACGCCGCTCACCTCATCGTCGAGCACGGTGCTCGTGGTCGGGCTCACCTCCGCGACGCAAACGCCGATGGCGCAGCGCACCTTCGCCGACTGGGTGCTCCGACCGCGCCTCCTGGCCACGCCCGGAGTGTCCAAGGTGGCGATCTTCGGGGGAGAGGTGCGGCAGCTGCAGATCCAGCTCGACCCGGAGCGGATGCGGCTCTACCGAGTGGGCCTGAACGAAGCCATGGAGGCGGCGCGTCAGTCTACCGGCGTGAGGGGCGCGGGCGTGATCGACGGGGCCAACCAGCGACTGACCGTCCGGGCTGAGGGGCAGGCCCTCACCCCGACGGCGCTGGGACACACGGTCATTCGCGAGTCGGGCGGTTCCGTGCTCCGGCTCTCCGATGTGGCCCGAATCGTGGAAGGCCCCGAGCCACGCGTCGGCGAGGGCGCGGTGAACGGCGTCCGCGGACTGGTCATCGTCGTTTCCGCGCAGCTCGGCGCGAACACGAAAGTGGTGGCCCAGCGGGCGGAAGCTGCGCTGGCACGGCTCGAGCCTGCCATCAAGTCCGCCGGTCTGACGCTGCACCCCGCGTTGTTCCGGCCGTCCGAGTTCATCGATCTCGCCCTCCGCAACGTCACCACCTCGCTCCTGCTCGGCGCGGTGCTGGTGGCCGTGGTCCTGCTCGTCTTCCTTTCCGACGTGGGCGCCGCGGCCATTTCCCTCGCGGCCATCCCACTGTCGCTGCTCGCCGCGATGGTCGTGCTCGACAACCTGGGCTTCTCTCTCAACACCCTCACCCTTGGCGGACTCGCCATCGCTCTGGGCGAAGTCGTGGACGACGCGATCATCGACGTCGAGAACATCGCTCGCCGCTTGCGGGAGAACAGGCTGTCCCGAGAGCCACGGAACGCGGCCGGCGTGGTCCTCGAGGCCTCGCTGGAGGTACGGGGAAGCGTCGTCTACGCCACCTTCGTGGTGGCGCTGGTATTCTTTCCGGTGCTCACCCTGACGGGGGTGCAGGGCGCGCTCTTCCGTCCGCTGGGTCTCGCGTACGTATTCGCCATTCTCGCCTCGCTCGTCGTAGCCCTCACCGTCACACCCGCACTCACGTTTTTCCTTCTTGGGCGCCGGGGCCACCGGGCCCATGAGTCTCCCGCGCTCGCCTGGCTGAAGACCCGATACGCCGGTGTGCTCGATTGGCTGGCCGATCGCCCGCTCATGGTCGGTGTCGCGGCCGGAACCGTGTGTCTCGCCGCTATCGCCACTCTCCCGTTTTTCGGAGCGACCTTTCTGCCGGAATTCAGGGAGGGACACTACCTGATTCACATGTCCGCGGTGCCCGGCACCTCGCTGGACGAGTCGCGCCGTCTCGGAGATAAGGTGACCGCGGCGCTTCGCAAGGACCCGCGGGTCCGGTCCGTCGCACAGCGCATCGGCCGTGCGGAGCTTTCCGAGGATACCTGGGGAACCCACTATACCGAGTTCGAGGTGGACATGGTGCCCCTGACGGGAAGAAACGCAGAGACGGTGGAGGACGACCTGCGCCGGATTCTGTCGCAGTTTCCGGGTGTCAATTTCGCGATTCGCGGGTTCCTCGCCGAACGGATCGAGGAGACGCTGACCGGCTCGACGGCGCAGCTGGTCGTGCACATCTTCGGCGAAGATCTCGACAGTCTCGATGTGGCCGCTCGCCGCGTCGCCTCGACCATGGCGAAGATCCCGGGCGCCTCCGACGTGCAGTACGATCCTCCTCCGGTGGCTCCCGAGGTGATGGTGCGACTTCGTCTCGGCGATCTGCCGGCGCAAGGTCTCCGGCCCGACGAGCTGCTCGCGGCCATCGAGACGGCCACGAGAGGAACTCGTGTCGCCCAGACGTTCGAGGGCAATCGGAGCTCCGATGTCGTCCTTACCGTCATCCCGGAGCAGCGGGAGCGTCCCGAGGACCTCGCGCGCCTTCCGCTCACGACCTCCGGTGGCCGGGTCGTCGAGCTCGGCCAAGTGGCGGACGTCGCCCGGACGACCGGCCGATTCGTCATCGCCCATCTCGGCGCGCGCCGGGTTCAGACCGTGACCGCCAACGTGTCGGGCCGCGACGTGGAGAGCGTCATGCGCGACATCGAGAACGCGCTCGGACGTTCGGCGCGTTTGCCCGCCGGCCTCTATGCGGAGATCGGCGGCACCGGCACGGCCCAGCGTGAGGCGCGCCGGGAACTGCTCCGCAACAGCCTCTTGGCCGGCGCCGGAATCGTGATGCTCCTCTGGGTGGCGTTCGGGGAGGGGAGCCGGCTCCTTCTCGTGCTCGCCAATCTCCCTTTCGCACTCGTGGGCGGCGTCCTGGCGGTCTTCGCCACGGGTGGACTGCTCTCCCTCGGGTCGCTCGTCGGATTCGTGACGCTCTTCGGCATCGCGACGCGCAACGCCGTCATGCTGATCTCGCACTACGATCACCTCGTCCGGGCCGAGGGGGCGGCCTGGAGTAAGGGAACGGCGATACGCGGGGCCCTCGAGCGGCTCGGCCCCATTCTCATGACGGCGCTCGTGACCGCCCTCGGTCTCCTGCCGCTCGCCATCGGGAGCGGCGATCCGGGTCGGGAGATCGAAGGCCCGATGGCTACCGTGATTCTGGGCGGGCTCCTGACCTCGACTGCCCTCAGCCTCTTCGTGCTGCCCTCTCTCGCGCTGCGGTTCGGCCGCTTCGAGAACCACTCGTGAACGCGCGGTGGTGGTTCCTCTGGGCATTCGGATTCTGGGCTCCGCCCGCCGCGGCCCAGGCCGATTCCGCTCTTGAGGAAGGCACTTTCCTCATTCACAAGTTCAAGCAGCCGATCGGCGACGAGCACTATCGCGTGGTCACCGAACCTGGCGGAGCCAGCCTCACCTCCACGTTCCAGTTCACCGATCGGGGGACGCGGGTGGCCCTCGTGGCACATCTCCGCTACACCGCCGATCTCACGCCCGGCCATCTCGACGTCAAGGGAAACGTCTCGCGCCACTCGACCATCGACGCGGCCGTGGATGTGGAGGGGTCGAGGGCGAGGGTCCGGAGCGACAGCACCGTGCGTGACTCGACGGTCCGCGGATTGGTCGGCCTCGTCGCGGGCTATGCGCCGATCGCCATTCAGCAGGCGGTCATCCGCTTCTGGGAGGCGCGCGGTCGCCCCGATACCGTGCGGACGCTGCCCGGTGGCTGGGTCCACGTCGTCGAGCGCGGCACCGATACTCTCGCGCTGGCCGACAGCTCGGTGGTCCTCAGGCGCTTCGGGATCGACGGCATCATCTGGGGTCGGGAGACTCTCTGGCTCGATGGCGCGGATCGCCTGGTCGCGGCCGTCACGATCGATGCCGAGTTCGACCACCTGGAGGCGATTCGAGAGGGGTATGAGAGCGCGCTCCCGATCTTCGTGAGCCGGGCCGCGGACGATCAGGCGGTGGCACTCGCCGCAACCCTGACCGGGTCGCTGACGGGCGGTCGCTCTTTCGCCCTCATCGGCGGAACACTCGTCGACGGCACCGGAGCGGCGCCGGTTCGCGACGCCGTGGTCGTCGTGCGCGACGGCCGCATCGTGGCCGCGGGCCCGCGCACGGCGGTCGTCATTCCTGCGGGATTCGAGCGTGTCGAGGCAGCCGGCAAGACGGTCCTGCCCGGGCTGTGGGATATGCACGCCCACTACGAGCAGGTGGAATGGGGACCGATCTACCTCGCATCGGGTGTCACGACCGTGCGCGACGTGGGAAACGAGTTCGAGTTCGTGACTGCGGTGCGCGACGCGATCGACCGTGGCAGGGGAATCGGACCTCGGATGGTGCTTGCCGGCATCGTGGATGGGGGCGGATCCAAGGGCGTGGGCGTGGACAAGGCGGACGATTCCGCCCAGGCCGTTCGCCTCGTGCGACGCTATCACGCCGCGGGCTTTCGCCAGATGAAGATCTACAGCAGCCTCAGCCTGCCCGTGCTCGCGGTGGTGGCGCGGGAAGCCCACCGCCTGGGCATGACGGTGACGGGACACGTCCCCGAGAGTATTGACGCCTATCAGGCCGTGACCGCGGGGATGGACCAGATCAATCACATCATGTACGTCTACCGTGTGATGCGTCCGCCCAAGCCCGACTCGGCTCCCCGACCGCCGCTCGATCTCGCTGCGCCCCGGGCTCACCGGGCAGTCACCTTCCTGCGCGAGCACCACGTGGTGCTCGATCCCACGATGGCTCTCTTCGAGTGGTTGAGCCACCCGAGCCGAATCCCGTTCAGCGAGATCGAGCCAGGCATGCGAAAGGTTCCCCTCGCGCTCTCCGGTCCGTTGACCCATGCGGGGGTTGCGCCGGAGCAGGAACAGGAGGCGGCCAGACAGTTTGACGAGCTGATGCAGGTGCTGGGGGCGCTTCACCGCGCCGGTATCCCGATCGTCGCCGGGACCGACCAGGTCGTCCCCGGTCACAGCCTGCATCGGGAGCTCGAGCTCTACGTCAAGGCGGGCTTCACCCCGCTGGAGGCGATTCAGGCCGCGACTCTGCAACCGGCGAGAGCCATGGGGCTCGAGCGCGAAACCGGCACCATCGAGCGGGGCAAGCGGGCGGATCTGCTTGTGGTAGACGGCGACCCGCTGGCTGATATCTCGAACATTCGAAGAGTCTGGCTGGTCGTAACCAACGGCAGGCGGTACCAGCCGGCGCCGTTATGGCGCAGCGTCGGTTTCGAGCCCTAGGCGCCAGTCTCGAGAGCCACAGGGTCCGTTCGCTCCAGCACGTCACCCAGCCATCCCGCGATCGCGCGCGCTTCGAGGACCAGCATCGCCACGGCCATGCACGCCATGGGGAGCTCTGTCCACAGACCAATCGCGGGATGAAGCAGCAAGTAGAGACCGCTCGCCGCCGCCGCCGGCACCGCCAGCAGGACGAGGAGCATGCCCGCGTGGGCGATGATGAGAAGCATGTTCTGGCCGATTGCCTCGACGCCGCCGGCACGCTCGGGTCCCGATCGAACCCAGGATGGGAAGAGGATGGCGCCGCCGTTCTGGATCAGCATCGCGACGTAGTTGACCGGCGGCAAGTACACGACGGCTCCTACCAGCGCCAGGGTCCGTTCTCCAAGGGAGAGCGGCAGGTCCTGATTGCCGAGGAAGGCCAGATAGGCAAAGAGGAGAAAGCCAAGCTGCATTGCCGTGAGGACTACAGTTGAGCCGGCGACTTCCGCGGCAACGAGCGACCGGCCGCGCAATGGGTAGCTCCGAAGCAGGTCGAAGATCGGGAGATCGTCGCGGAGATCGTTGCGAATCCATTGCGGCCCCACCAGAAACATCACCACCGCCCAGATGGTCGCCAGCGATCCGCCGATCTCCGCGGCGGACGTGCCCGAGCCGAACGAAAGCAGCGCGCCGGCCACACCGGCGACGAGCCCGGCCACGACGATCCCGCGCACCGGGCGCACTCTGACGACAGATACGAGGTTCTTCCAGAGGATGGCGCCGGCGGGCCATCCGGTGGGCGGAAGGCGGAGCAGACGCGGTAGCTCCCGACGCGCGGCGGCGGTCGCACTCCGGGCGCGCTCGCCCGAGGGTGCTCGCCTGACTCGCGCAAGCGTGTGCTGCACGGCGGACTCCTCGAACTCGGCGTCCGACCGGATCACCCAGATGAAGTGGAGGGCGAGCAATCCGGCTGCCGGCCAGATCGCATGCAACCACGCCATGGCTGACGGCGCGGTCAGTGGGCGGACTAGGAGCTGAAACGGAAAGAGCAGCCACTTGAGTGGGGGTTGGAGGACGACCGCGGCTACGGCCGCGAGGAACGTCTCGGGACCTCCGTCCCGCAGCGAGGCGACGATCTGCGGCGCCGCGCGACCCAGCGACCACACGAGCAGCACGATGGCGGAGGCCGCCAGGAGAAGTGGCGCTGCCCGACGTCGAAGACCGCTGCCGCCATGTTCCTTCACGCTGCTGCGCACGAACGACGCGCCAATGCGGTGGAGCGACAACGTCGTGAGGAGAACCCAGAGCGACAGCGTGCGAAGCCAGGGTGATACCCCGAACTGCTCTCGGGAGAGGAGCAGCGTCCAGAGGAGCACGTTGAAGAGCACGGCCAGCTGCGCGCGGGCGAGCTTGTAGCTGACGAGCCCCCGCCGCGTGACCGGCCCAGCGAAAAGGAAGGTGACATCGGCCGGCGAAAAGGCGAGTACCCTCCGCTCCGATCCGAAAATCCAGGCCCAGGCGGCCGCGAGTGCCACGCCGAGCGCGGCAAGGAGCTCGACCCAACCGGCCGAGCCGGCATCGGCCCCGCTGCGCGCGGAGCGCTGTTGCTCGGCAATCGCGTAGAGGTAGAGCAGTCCCAGAAGAATCGCGATGAGGTATCGCGGCGTGCGGAGACGCCGCATCTGGCGGGAAAATCTGTTCCAGGCCGATCGGAATGCGAGATAGGCGAACGCGCCGATCATTGATCGCCCGATCCATCGGCCCCGACGATCCCCACGAAGACCTCTTCCAGCGTGCGCCCGGCCATCTCCGGTCTCGCCGACAGGATCTCGGAAATCGTGCCGAGGGCCAGCCGGCGACCGCGGTTCATGATCAGCAACCGGGTGCAGACCTCCTCGACGAGATGGAGGAGGTGCGAGCTCAGAATCACAGCCGCGCCCTCCGCCGCCCGTCCAACGATCGTGCTCTTCATGCGCCGGATGCCCACCGGATCGAGTCCCGTCAACGGCTCATCGAAGAGCAACACCCTCGGCCTGTGCAGGAGCCCGCACGCGATCAGCAGCTTCTGTTTCATCCCGCGCGACAATTCGCCGGGCAGCGCGGCTCGCTTGCCGGCCAGCTCGACTTCATCGAGGAGAGCGGGGATACGTGCTTCCGCGTCGGCCACCTGGTAGAGCCGGCCGACGAAGCGGAGATGCTCCTCGACCGTGAGGTACTCGAAGAGGTGGGGCTCGTCTGGCACGAACGCGAGCAACGACTTGGCGGCGACAGGGTGGGTGGCCAAGTCGAGCCCCGCGATCGTGATTCGCCCCCGGGTTGGTCGGAGAATCCCTGCCAGGCTCCGAAGGGTCGTGGTCTTGCCCGCTCCGTTCGGCCCCACCAACCCGAGTACCTCCCCTGGGCCTACCTCGAACGAAAGGCCCTGGACCGCAGCGAAGTCCCCGTACACCTTCTCAAGGCCGTCCACCACTATCACGGATACACCTCCGGGGCTCTTCCCTTGGGTGAGGACGGGAGGGGCGAAACTTTCGGCGGTGCCACAACGTCTCTCCTTGGAACATATTCCAGGCCGGGATGGAGCAGCGGGACCGGCATACTCGGAGCGCGCCTATGCGAAACTACTGGATCAGGATCCTGGTCGGGGCGGTGGTCATCTTTGCCGTCGGGATGATCGGGGTGTCGCTCGTCCGCCACGGCATGGTCAAGGTCAACGACGTGGTGCATGGCAGCGGCCCCATCTCCCTCCCGTTGGGCTTCATTCCGTTCGAGATCGACGGCAACAAGCTGGGCAAGCTGGAGCGGGTCGTCCTCCTGCGCACGGCGCCGAAGCAGGTCTCGTCGGTCCGGGTGGAGGTGAGCCTCAGCGACTCGCTGGTGGCGCAGGGCCTCAGCGGGTGCAGGCTGGCCGCCAACTTCGATGCCTCGCACAACGACTCCATGGGCGTCCACGTCCGCGCGGATCGAGGAAAGACGGGGACCTTCCGATGCCTCCAGGGAGACGAGTCCGACTCCAGCCTGGTCGAATTCGGCCAGGCGGTGCTCCAGCCCGGTGATGTGACCCTCGCGCTCCTGCTCCCGAAGGACCTGGTGGCGGAGATGCAGAGCGGCAACGTCCTTTCTGACTCGTCCGAGGCAGCCGATTCGCTCAGCGACGCGATGCAGGCGCTTGGAGACTCGATCGCCGAGGCGCAGGAGAGCAAGGCGGACTCCCTGCAGGAACAGTACGGGCGACTGGCCGAGTCGCTCCGGGTCGTCGGGCGCCGACGAGTGGACTCGCTCAAGGCTGCCGCGCTCAGACTGGCGGACTCGGCCAGGGCGGCTAGCTTGAAGCAGAATGCTCCTCGTCCTCGATAACTACGACAGCTTTACCTACAATCTCGTCCAGTACGCCGGTGAGCTCGGCGCCGATCCGGTGGTATATCGGAACGACGCGGCCGGCGTGGATGACCTGGTCGCGCTCCGACCCTCCGCCATCATCATCTCGCCAGGACCATGTACTCCGACCGAGGCCGGCGTCTCGGTCCCGCTCGTGCTTGCCGCGGCGGCGGCCTCGATACCGCTTCTCGGTGTCTGCCTGGGACACCAGGCCATCGGTCAGGCCTTCGGCGGCAAGGTCGTCCGGGCCGACCGGCTGATGCATGGCAAGACGACGATGGTTGCCCACGCGGCAGACCCGTTATTCGATCGGATTCCTTCCCCATTCGAGGTGATGCGATACCACTCACTCGTGGTCGCGCCCGAGAATCTACCCTACGATCTCGAAATCACGGCCTGGTCGGACGACCGCCCCGTTGGGAGCGAGATCATGGCTCTGCGTCACCGTGCGTTTCCCATCTGCGGCGTGCAATTTCATCCCGAGTCCGTGGGCACCGATCACGGCAAGCGGCTCCTCTCGAATTTTCTCACCATTGCGGCGCGAGGGGCGCTGGCTCCGGCAGGCTAAACACTTTCCGGCCAATCCGATAGCCGACAACCGAGAGTCGATGGTCCTCCACGGCACAACTTTTGACTCCGCCCCCCGGTTTCATTAGCTTCCGTGATGCGCGTCCTGGGTGTGATTCCGGCTCGTCTTGGCTCGACACGACTCCCCAATAAACCGCTTCAGCTCTTGGCCGGCGAGCCTCTCATCACCCGGGTGATTCAGCGTGTGCTGGAGCACGGTTTGGCGGACGAGCTCGTCGTCGCCACCGACTCTCCGCTGGTGCTCGCGGTGGTCGAACGAGCCGACGTCCGGGCGGTGCTCACCGACGGCGGACACGCTTCGGGCACCGACCGAGTGGCCGAGGTGGCGAGCCGGCCGGAGTTCGCCGGCTTCGACGTGATCGCGAATGTACAGGGCGACGAGCCGTTCCTGTCGCGTGAAGCGCTGGCCGGCGCCCTCGACCGTATCGCGCAGGGTGACGAGGTCGGCACGGCAGCGGCACCGCTGGATGCGGCACTCGCCGCCGATCCCTCGCGGGTCAAGGTCGTCACCGACGGGGGAGGCCGGGCGCTTTACTTCTCGCGGTCAGTCATCCCCTTTCGCCGCGAGCCCGGCGAGCCGACCGAGGGACTCTATTGGCAGCATGTGGGTCTCTACGCGTACACGCGGGCGGCCCTCGATCTCTGGGTCGCCCAGCCACCGTGCCGGGCGGAACGGGCGGAACGGCTGGAGCAGCTCCGGGCGTTGCATTGCGGTTTACGCATCGGTGTCGCCTGCCTCGACGAGGCGGTTTTGCCGGGGGTGGATACGGTCGATGATCTTCGGCGGGCGGAGGCTCACTGGCACGCACTTCAGGGGGTAAGCCCATGACCACCGGTCCAAACGCGACCAAGTACATCTTCGTGACCGGCGGGGTCGTGTCATCGCTCGGCAAGGGTATCGCCGCGGCATCGCTGGGCCGCTTGCTCGTCGAACGCGGGCTCAGCGTGACGATGCAGAAGTTCGACCCATATATCAACGTTGATCCCGGAACGATGTCGCCGTTCCAGCACGGCGAGGTGTTCGTCACCGACGATGGCGCCGAGACCGACCTCGATCTGGGGCACTACGAGCGGTTCATCGACCGGTCGCTCTCGCAGCAGAACAACATTACGACGGGCCGGATCTACCAGACGGTCATCAACAAGGAGCGTCGCGGCGAATATCTCGGATCGACCGTGCAGGTCATCCCCCACATCACCGACGAGATCAAGAATGCCATCCGGCGGACCGCGCCGGGGCACGACGTGGTGATCACGGAGATCGGCGGCACCGTCGGCGACATCGAATCGCTCCCCTTCCTCGAGTCGATCCGCCAATTCCGCCAGGAAGTCGGGCGCGACAACGCGCTGTTCATCCACCTCACGCTGGTACCGTACATCGCCGCGGCCGGCGAGCTCAAGACCAAGCCCACCCAGCACTCGGTGCGCGAGCTGATGCAATTGGGCATCCAGCCCGATGTGCTGATCTGCCGCAGCGAGCAGCCGATCTCGGCCGAGATCAAGCGGAAGATCGCGCTGTTCTGCAACGTGGATTTCGGGTGCGTGGTCGAAAGCCCGGACGTCAAGTCGATCTACGAGATCCCCCTCCGGTTCTTCGAGCAGGGACTCGATCGCGAGGTGTGCCAACGGCTGCGCCTCGAGACCAAGGAGCCCGACCTGCGCGGATGGAAGACGATGACCGAGCGGATCCTCCATCCCGCCCATCGGGTCCGCATCGCGGTCGTCGGGAAGTACACGGCGCTCCACGATGCCTACAAATCGGTGGGCGAGGCGCTGATTCATGGCGGCATCCCGCACGACGCCCGTGTCGAGGTCGAGTGGATTCCCAGCGACCGCTTTTCCGATGCGGCCGCGGCCGGCAAGGTGCTCGAGGGGTTCGACGGGCTGCTGATTCCCGGCGGATTCGGCGAGCGCGGCGTCGAAGGCATGCTCAACGCCGTCCGCTGGGCACGCGAGAACGATTTTCCGTTTCTCGGAATCTGCCTCGGCCTGCAGATCGCCATCATCGAGTTTGCCCGCAACGTCTGCGATCTCCCCGACCCGAACAGCACCGAGTTTGCCCCGGAGTGCGAGACACCGGTCATCGCCTTGATGCAGTCGCAGCGGGAGGTGAGCGAGCTCGGCGGCACCATGCGGCTCGGCGCCTATACCGCACGGCTGCGGCCGGGCTCCCGGGTCGCCCAGGCCTACGGCACCACCGAGATCAGCGAGCGGCATCGTCACCGGTGGGAGGTGAGCAACGCCTATCGCGACGTGCTCGCTGAGTACGGACTGCGGCTCTCGGGACAGTCGCCGGACGGTGGGCTGGTCGAAACGATCGAGCTGCCCGATCACGCCTGGTTCATCGGGTGCCAGTTCCATCCCGAGCTCAAGTCTCGGCCGACCCGCCCGCACCCGCTCTTCGCGGGGCTCGTCGGCGCGGCACTCAAGCACCGGGAGACCGTGTCGGCTCCGCCGGCTCCCAAGCAGATGGCCCGAGCCGCCCGCTGATGGCCTGGACGTTCGCCACCGCTCCATTTCTCATCGCGGGCCCCTGCGTCATCGAGCCGGGTGACGTGCTGCCCCGGGTGGCCGATGCTCTCGCGAGGCTGGCGCTGGATCGCGGGATTCCCGTCTGCTTCAAGTCCAGTTTCGACAAGGCCAATCGGGCCCGGCTCGATGCCCCGAGGGGGCCCGGTCTCGAAGAAGGACTCGGGGTGCTCGAGCGAGTCCGGGCCGCGAGCGGTTTGCCCATCATCACGGATATCCACGAGGCCGGCCAGGCAGCGAGCGCCGCAGGGGTGGCCGACGCTCTTCAGATTCCGGCCTTCCTCTGCCGTCAGACCGACCTGCTGGTGGCGGCGGGGCGCACCGGAAAGCCGGTCAACGTCAAGAAGGGCCAATGGGTCCAGGCCGAGGCGATGTCCGGTGCGCTGGACAAGGTCCGGAGCGGCGGAAGTTGGGATCTGGCGGTCACCGAGCGCGGAACCTTTTTCGGCTACGGCGATCTCGTCGTCGACATGCGCAACTTCACCCGCCTTCGCACGGCTACCGGGTCCGCGGTCGTCTTCGACGCCACTCACTCGGTACAGCAGCCGGGGCAGGGCACGGGCGGGGCGAGCGCCGGTCAGCGGGACTTCATCCCCCAGCTTCTTGCGGCCGCGGCCGTGGCCGGCGCAGATGGGTTCTTCCTGGAGACGCATCCCGACCCGGCGCGCGCGTCGAGTGATGCAGCGACCCAGTGGCCGCTCGACCGGTTGGACGATCTCATGGAACGGACCCTCGACCTCTGGGCCCGCGCCCGGGAGCGCATTCTCGCGCCCGGCTCTGCGGCCGATGCTTGAGGCTTCCGTCGCCCGGAAGGTGCGGCTCCTGGGCCTCGACGTGGACGGCGTGCTCACCGACAACGGGATCTATGTCGGATCCATGGCCGGGGAAACGGTCGAGCTCAAGCGGTTCGATATCCAGGACGGGTTGGGCCTGGTACTGCTGCGCCTTGCCGGATTGCCGGTCGTCTGGCTGAGCGGGCGAACGTCCGAGGCCACCACCGTTCGGGCCCGCGAGCTCCGCATCGATGAGCTGCTCCAGGTCCCGGGCCCCAAGAAGCTCGAGGCATTCGCGCAGTTGCTCGAAGCCCGCGGGCTCGCCTGGGAAGAGGCGGCCTTCGTGGGTGACGACCTGGCCGACATCATGCTCATGCGACGGGTCGGGCTGCCCATCGCCGTGGCGAATGCGGTCGCCGAAGTCCAGGCGGTCGCGGCGCACGTGACTCGGGCCGCCGGCGGACACGGCGCGGTCCGCGAGGTGGTGGAGACGCTGTTGCGGGCGCGGGGAGAATGGGAAGGCATCCTCGAGCGTTACTTCACCGAGCCGGCAGCCCGTGTCACCTGACGCGGCGGACCTCACCGCCCTGGGCCGCCGGGTCGTGCTGCTCGAGTCCGAGGCAGTGGCCGCGGCGGCGGCTCGACTGGACGAGCGGTTCGCCCGGGCGGTCACACTCCTCGGCAAGGTACGGGGACGGATCATCGTGTCCGGCGTGGGCAAGTCCGGACTGATCGCCCGGAAGCTCGCGGCGACCTTCACCTCCACCGGCACGCCGGCGACCTACCTCCACCCGGTAGACTCGCTACACGGTGACCTCGGCATCGTCGGCCCGAACGACGCGGCGATCCTTCTCAGCAAGAGCGGAGAGTCGGAGGAATTATTCGGCCTCGCAGGCTCGCTCCAGCGGCTGGACGTGCCGATCATCGCCATCACGGGCGCCATGGATTCGACGCTCGCGCGGATTGCCGCGGTCGCGCTCGACGGATCGGTCTCGGAAGAAGCGTGTCCGTTCGACCTGGCACCCACGACAAGCACGACCGTGGCTCTGGCACTGGGCGATGCGCTCGCGATCGCGCTGCTCGAGGTGAAGGGATTCCCTCGGGAGAAGTTTGCGGCGGCGCATCCGGGGGGCCGCCTCGGCCGGAAACTCACGCTTCGGGTGAGAGACGTCATGCTCGCCCCCGCGCGGCTGCTGGGTCCCGGCGCCACCATGCGCGACGCAGTGGTCACGCTGGCCCATGAGCGAGGACTCGCGATGGTGGTCGAGGCGGGGGTCCTGCAGGGCGTCCTGACCCCGGGAGACCTGACCAGACTGGCGGAGCGGGATCCCGACTTTCTCGGCACATCGGTCGCCGATGCGATGACGCGCACTCCCCACACCGCCGCGCCCGACGATCTGGCGGCCTCGGCGGCGAGTACGATGGAACGCTACGGGGTCATCGTGCTGCCGGTGGTGGAACGCGGAGACGCGGTGGTCGGAGTGGTGCACCTGCATGATCTCATGCGCGCGGGTGCGGTGTGAGCGGCGCCCGGGTGTGGGCCGCAGGGCTGGTGCTCGCGTGTCTCATGGCGTGCGAGGAGACCGGCGCCAAGCCGACCACGACCGTGCAGGCCTCCGACGACGCCGACCAGGTCCTCGAGGGGTTCTCGCACTACGTCACCTTCGGCGGCGTGCGACGGAGCCGGGTCGAGGCCGACACGGCGTACTTCTACGAGGGCACTCAGATCACGGATCTCCGGCACCTGAAAGTGGTCTTCTACGATCTCAAGGGCGTCGAAGGTTCGACGCTTACCGCAAAGCGCGGGACCTATCGCTGGCAGGACGGCTCGATGGAAGCAACGGACAACGTGGTGGTGGTGAATCCCGACGGGCGCACGCTGCGCACGCAGGCGCTCAAGTACGACAATGCCACCAACACGATCTCTACCGACGTGCCGTTCACGTTCGACCGGGCTGAGGAGCATCTCGAGGGCAAGAGCTTCAAGTCCGACCCCGACTTCAAGAACGTGGTGACGGACCGGCCTCGCGGAGTGGCCGGGAACGGCATGCTCCTGCCCGGCCAGGCCCCCGATTCGGAGGCTCCTCGCCCGACGGCCGGACGGCGGACGCCCGCGCCTCCGCCCAAGCCGTCACCCAAGCCGCCGGCTGAGAAGCCGCAATGACGAGGGCGGCGATCCTCTTCCTGATCGTGGCGGCCGCGTCACCGATGGTGGGCAGGGTGCAGGCGCAGGCCAAGCCGGCCCAGCCACCCAAGCCAGGGCGGCCCGCCAAGCCGGCGCCCGCCCGCCAATCGGGTCGCTGCATCTTTCAGATCGACAACGTGGACCGTCAGGGAGCCGTCAACGAGACGCCACACGGGACGAACTATTTCGCGGGAGGAAACGTCCGGCTGCGGTGCCGCGGCACCCAGATCTCCATGCAGAGCGACAGCGTGGCGGCGTATGGCGGGAGCGTCGTGCAATTCATCGGCAATGTGAAGTATCGCGACTCGACCATCGCGATGGACGCCGACAAAGGCACGTATTACAAGACCGGCGAGCGCTGGGAGGCGCGGGGACGGGTTCAAACTCGCAACCTCAACACCGGCTCTTCCCTGGCGGGGCCGTCGCTCGACTACTTCCGCGAGGTCCAAGGGGTTCGCGATACCCTGGAGATGTATGCCGTAGGCCGCCCTCGCATCAACTACGTCCCAACCGACTCGGTTCAGGAGAAGGCGGAGCCTTACGTGATCGTGGGCGACCGCGTGCGATTCAAGGGGAACGATCGCATCTGGGCGGGTGGCAAGGTCACCATCGATCGCAGCGACTTCGCCGCCACCTCGGACTCGATGCGTCTCGACACCGGCGACGGCAGTGACGGTGCCCTGGTCGGCGGAGAGCCGGTGCTGCGAGGCCTCGGCCCCGACAGCTTCCGGATCACCGGTCACCGGATCGATATCGCGCTGGCCGGCCGGCAGCTCGATCTTCTCGTCGCGAAGGGCGCGGCCCATGCGATCAGCCGGGATCTCGATCTCGTGGCCGACACCATCGCCCTCGATCTGGAGGCGAAGAAGCTGGCGCATACCTTTGCCTGGGGTAATCCGGCGCGCACCCTGGCCAGCTCGTCGGCCTACGCCATGCGCGCGGAATCGCTGGCCATCGACAGCCCGGGTCAGCGCCTGCGCGAGGTGCGGGGCTACCGGACCGCGTGGCTGGGTGGGGCCGTGGATACTCTCAGCAAGGAGCGCGACTGGATGCGCGGCGATACCATCGTCGCTCAGTTCGCCTCGACCGATTCGGCGGGAAAGCAGCATGCGGTGCTGAGCCGGATCGAGGCCAGGAAGCTGGCGCAATCCTATCACCTCGACCCGAACGCCCGGTCGCCGAAGCGCCCCTCGGTCAACTATTCCCGAGGCGACGTCATCGTCGTGACGATGCGCCCCCCGGCCCTGGGTGGGGTGGAGCGGGTGGACGTGCGGGGCAAGGTGGATGGAGTGCAGCTCGAGCCTACGTCCGATTCGGCAGCGGCGAGGCCGGACAGCACGACGAAGCCGGAGACGGGACGGCGCCGGTGAGCACGCCCGACTGGATCGCCACGCTGGGCGATCGCGACCCCTCGGTGGCGATCGCGCTCGCGGCCGTCACTCACGGCGCGGGGGCGCAACCCAAGGTCCCCTATGCCGACCTGGTGATGAGCTACCGCGAGGCCCATCTCGCCTGCTACCACGGGCTCGGCGGGCAGGGCGACCAGGAGATCTCCGGCGACGAAGTGCGGGGCCACCTCGCCAATTCCGTGCTCCCGCGCCTGGCGACCGAGGGGTGGATCCTCGATACGGCCGCCGCCGGCTGGGATCCGGTGACTCCGCGCGTCCGCTGGTGGGGCGACGATCCGGAAGACCGTCAAGCCATCTACGAGGCGCTGCTCACCGCCGCCCGGCGTGCGGTGCAGCGCTCCAAGGCGATGACGCCGCATCGCGCCTCCGCAAGCGTGCTTGAAGGCGTGGATCTGGCGAAGAGCTTCAAGGGCCGCAGGGTGGTGGACCACGTGAGCGTCAAGGTCCAGCAGGGAGAAATCGTGGGCCTGCTGGGTCCCAACGGCGCGGGAAAGACAACGACCTTCTACCTTATAACAGGGCTGATCGGCCCCGACGAGGGCCGGGTCCATCTCGACGGCCTGGATCTCACGCGTGCTCCGATGTACCAGCGCGCGCGGACCGGGATCGGCTACCTGGCCCAGGAGCCCTCGATCTTCCGGAAGATGACGGTCGAGGAAAATATTCTGGCTATCCTGGAGACGAGGCACCTCGGCCGCGAGGAGCGGCTCCGCCGGCTGGAGCGCATGCTGGATGAACTCTCCATCAAGCATCTGCGCCGCAGTAAGGCCTATTCGTTGAGCGGCGGTGAGCGCCGGCGGCTCGAGATCACCCGCGCCCTCGTGAGCGAGCCGAAGTTCATGCTCCTCGACGAGCCATTCGCCGGAGTCGATCCGATCGCCGTCCACGACATCCAGACCATCGTCTCCGGGTTGCGGCATCGCGGGATCGGCGTCCTCATCACGGACCATAACGTCGAGCAGACGCTCGACATCGTCGATCGGGCCTACATCATGTTCGAAGGAAGAGTGCAGGCTGCCGGGACCGTGCGAGATCTGGTGTACGATGATCGGGTGGCCCAGCTCTACCTTGGCCCCACCCTTACCGCGCGTCTTCGGGCGCGTCTGGAGGCCGTGGCATGAAGACAGGGCTGTCGCAGCACACCAGCCTCCGGCAGGAGCTCCGAGTCAATCCGCGGCTCTACCAGGCGATGGACATGCTGTACATGCCCATGATGGATCTGCAGCAGCACCTGAAGCAGGAGCTCCTGGCTAATCCTTTCCTCGAACTCCTTGAACCCGAAGACGAAACGCCCGAGCAGAAGGACGCCGAACAGGAAAAGGAGCAGAAGGAAAAGGAAGAGGAGATGGACTGGGAAGAGATCCTCCTCAACGGCTTCGAAGTCGGCGGCACTCGGGAGCAGTACGAGCAGCTGGAGTACACCGAGCCGGTGACGGTCGAGACCAAAGACCTGATCGATCATCTGCGCGAGCAGCTTCACATGCTCACGCTCACTCCCCGTCAGCTCCTTCTGGCCGAGGAATTCCTCGGCAACATCAACGAAGAGGGCTATCTCGCCGCATCGCTCGAGGAGATCCTGGAGAGCGTCAACCAACTGGTGGCCGGGCACGTTGCAGAAGAGGCGGAAGAGGCAGAGGACGCAGAGGTCGCAAGTGCGTCTCCTGCGACCTCTGCGTCTTCTGCGACCTCTGCGTCTTCTGCGACCTCTGCGTCTTCTGCGCCCTTCTACACCATGGAAGAGATGGACGAGATGCTGCGCGTACTCCAGCGCCTCGATCCTGCCGGCATCGGCGCACGCGACCTGCGCGAGTGCCTCCTGATCCAGCTCGGTGAACAGGCCGATACCACGTCGCTCACCTATCGATTGGTCAACGAGGCCTTTCCCGATCTCATCGCGCACCGCTGGAACGATCTCGCCAAGCGCTTCGGAGTCGAGCCAATCGCGGTGCAGGCCGCGGCCGACGAGCTGGCGCGCCTCGATCCCAAGCCGGGCCTCAAGTACTCCAACCAGAGCGACGGGTACATCATCCCCGACCTCATCGTGGAGAAGATCGGGGGACGCTACCAGGTGTTCCTCAACGACACCGGGATGCCTCGCCTCCGCCTCAGCCGGTCCTACCAGGAGATCGCCCGCGACAAGAAGAAGATGACCCCGGAAAACCGCGAGTTCATCGCGTCCAAGATGAACAGCGCCAACTGGATGATTCAGGCCATCGAGCAGCGCCGGCAGACGATGCTCAAGGTCATGAACTTCATCGTCGACCGGCAACGGGAGTTCTTCGAGAAGGGCATCGAGCACCTCAAGCCCCTGACGCTGCGCGAGGTGGCCGAGGTGATCAACATGCACGAGTCCACCGTCAGCCGCGTGACCAACGAGAAGTACGTGCAGACGCCACGCGGCGTGCTACCGCTCAAATTCTTCTTTTCCAGTGCCCTGGCCACGGCATCGGGCGAAGATGCGAGCGCGCGCTCGATCCGGGCCAAGCTGCAGAAAATGGTGGCCGACGAGCACACCGCCAAGCCGCTCACCGACCAGCAGATCGTGCACCTCTTCCAGGAACAGGGCATCCAGATCGCCCGGCGGACGGTCGCCAAGTATCGCGACCAGCTCGGCATTCTCCCGGCCCGCATGCGGAAGCGCGTATGACGCTTGCCGCCGCCGAGACGCTGGATGTCAGCGTCCTCGTTCCGGCGAAGGACGAGGCCGTCAACCTGCCCGAGTTCGTCCGTCTCTGCGCCGAGGCGCTCGGGCCTGCGCCGTTCACGTTCGAGGTCGTGATCGTGAACGATGGATCGCGAGACGACAGCGCCACCGTGCTGCGCGATCTGGGCCGGGCGCATCCCTTCCTGCGTGTGGTCACCCACCGGCGGCAGCGCGGGATTGCCGACGCGCTCCGCTCCGCCGGCGACGTGGCCCGGGGCGACATCTTCGTATTCTATCCGGCGGATCTCCAGTATCTCCCGGCGGACATCCCCGGCCTGGTGGCGCCCATCCTCGACAATCGGGCGGACATCGTCACCGGGACCAAGCAGGGCAAGTACGAGAAGGCCTTCGTCTCCGCGGTGTACAACAGGCTGTGCCGCTGGCTCTTCGGCGTGGCGGTCACCGATCTCAACTCGGTCAAGGCGTACCGGCGCGAGGTGATGCTCGGCGTTCCCCTTCGCCCGGACTGGCATCGCTACATGGTAGTCATCGCCGCCGCCGACGGGTTTCGGCTCACCTCGCTTCCGATCCCGCTGTATCCCCGCCGCGGCGGCACGTCCAAGTTCACCTGGCGACGGATCCCTGTCGGGATCTTCGACCTCTTCAGCGTCTGGTTCCAGCTTCGGTTCGGCAGGAAGCCGATGCTCTTCTTCGGCATCGGTGGCGCGGCGTTGTTCCTCATCGGCCTTCTCGCCGGGGTGCTCGCCCTGGTGCTCCGATTCGCCTTCGATTTCGGCTTCCGGCCGCTCCTCAACCTCGTCGAGACGATGGTGATCTCCGGCATCGTCCTCTTCGCCTTTGGCCTGCTCGGAGAGATGGTGGCCGGCCTGCAGGAGGAGACGCGGGCGGTCGCCCGCTCTCTCGCCCGATTGGACAAGCTCGATTCCCGGGACTGATCGGTGCGGGTCGTCTTCCTGACCCACAATTTTCCCCGGTGGCCCGGCGATCTGTCCGGCGCCTTCCTGGGGATCCTCGCCACCGCCCTCGCGCGCCGTGGGGTCGAGGTGCGCGTGCTTGCGCCGAGCGACCGGGGGCAGGGTGGGGAGGAAGTCGTGGATGGGGT
The DNA here is from genome assembly GCA_963722825.1 of uncultured Gemmatimonadales bacterium. Classification (GTDB taxonomy): domain Bacteria; phylum Gemmatimonadota; class Gemmatimonadetes; order Gemmatimonadales; family GWC2-71-9; genus CAVVWJ01. Next base: position 983,704 of record CAVROI010000001.1, on the reverse strand, counting down.
GATCGTGCGCCGGATTCGCTACGCCTCCGCCGGTGGCGAAACCGTGGCGTATCATGGAACGATGCTGACGGCGCTGCGGCGCCCGGGCGGATGGCGCGCCCTGGCCGGTCTCTGGCGTGCGCTCCGGAAGGAGGCCCGGCATGAGCTCGAGGCGGGCGCCGACCTGGTGCACGCGCACTGGTGGGTACCGGCCGGCTTCGCGGTTCCCAAGGGCGCACCCACCGTGCTGACCGTGCACGGGACCGACGCCGCGTTGCTGCGGGGCTCCCGAATTGCGCGCGCGATGGCCCGGCCGGTCTTCGAGCGGGCGAAGGTCGTCACGGCCGTTTCCCGCGAGCTGGCCGGCTGGGTGCAGTCCGGTGTCGGCCGGTTCATCGCTCCTGCCCATATCCATCCTATGCCGGTGGATGCCAGCGCATACCCGTGGACGACCGGCGGAGGCGGCGCCGTGGTGATCGCTCGGCTGACGGCGCAGAAGCGGATCCACCTCGCCATCGAGACGATCGCCTTCCTCGTGAGCTGCGGCCACGATCTCCCCCTCACGATCGTCGGCGACGGTCCCGAACGTGGCGCCCTCGAGCGCCAGGTGGAACGGCTCGGCGTGACGCCGTTCGTCCACTTCGCCGGAGCGGTGCCGCCTGCCGAGATCGGCGGTTTTCTCGCCCATGCCGACGTCATGATCTTCCCGGCGCAGGGAGAGGGCTTCGGGCTTGCCGCGGCCGAGTCGTTGATGGCGGGTGTACCGGTGGTGGCCTGCTGGGACGGAGGAGGTATCCTCGATATCGTTCCCGAGTCGGGAGCCGGGCGGCTCACGCTGCCGTCGCCCGAGGCCATGAGCGATGCCATCCTCGATCTCCTCCACGATGACGACCATCGCGCGGCCACCCGGCTCGTCGGCGAATCGTGGCGAGCGCGTCTCGCGCCCGATCAGGTCGCCCAGATCTGCGAAGGGTGGTACCACGAGGCGCTGGGTGCGTAACACCTGGGTCCGGATCGGGGGATGGATCGTCGCACTTGCCATCATCTGGTCCGCCGGCGGTTCCCTCGTCCGCAACTGGGAGCAATTGAGGACTCAGCCACTCGAATGGCAGCTCGAGCCCCGATGGATCTTCCTGAGCGTGCTCGTCGTCTGGCTGATGTACGCCGTTCTGATTCTCGCGTGGCGCCGCATGCTCGAGGGATGGGGGCAGCGGCTGGAGGGGTGGACGGCGGCCAGGATCTGGACCGTCTCGAGCCTGGGGAAGTACATCCCGGGCAAGGTATGGGCAGTGGCAGGCATGGCCCTGATGTCCAAGGAGGCGGGCATCGCACCGTGGGCGGCTACCGGCTCGGCCATCATCCTTCAGGCGCTCGCTATCGGCACCGGCGCCGCCGTCGCCGCTTGCACCGGCGCGGGGGCACTGGAATCCACCAAGCCGGGTACCCGCGCCGCACTGCTGGCGTTGGTCGTCGCCTCGGTCGCAGGCATCGCGTTACTGCTCTGGCCACCAGTGCTTCGACGACTGCTTCACCTCGCCGGGGCGGACCCGGCGGCCGGCTCATCGCCCGCCGTCGGCGGCATCCTGTTCGGGATCGCCGCCAATTTCCTTGCCTGGATCGGGTACGGCATCGCCCTGTGGTTCCTGGCCCGGGGGATCCTGCCCAGTGCGGGGCTCACCTTCCTGCCCGCCATCGCGGTGTTCACGGCCTCCTACCTGGCGGGATTTCTGGCCCTCCTCGTCCCCGGCGGCCTCGGCGTCCGGGAAGGCTTATTCATTTTGATGCTGCAGGGACCCCTCGGCATCGGAGCAGCGACCGCTCTGGCGCTCGCGTCACGATTGCTCCTCACAGTCACCGAGGTGGGGGCCGCCGTCCCCTTCCTCGTTTTTCCACGGAGTAGAGCACGTGTCGCGCCCTGAGTCGCCACCGCCCGACGAGTTCGCCCCGCGGCGCCCCGCGCTCGTGGCGCTCCTCGTGTTTCTCCTCGCGGCCATGACGCTGTGCTGGCCCATGCTCGCTGGCCGTTTCCTCGTTGGAGACGACCAGTACATCGCGGGCTACGCCTTCCGGCTTTTCGGCGCCGAGATGTTCCGGCAGACCGGCCACATCCCGGAATGGAATCCGTACCTGTTCGGCGGCCTGCCGTTCATCGCCGCGATGCACGGCGACATTTTCTATCCTACGGCGTGGCTGCGGTGGGTCCTCCCGGTCGACACGGCGATGAACCTCGGCTTCTTCTCGCACATCGTGCTCGCCGGCGTCACCATGTACGCGTTTCTGCGAGCGCTCCGAGTGAGCTGGACCGGAGCGCTGATCGGCGGCCTGGCGTACGAGCTGACGGGCATCGTCGCGTCCCTGGTCCACCCCGGCCATGACGGCAAGCTCTTCGTTTCCGCCCTGGCGCCGCTGATGCTCCTGGCATTGCTCCGCGCCGTGCGCGACAAGCGGCTCAGCGGGTATGGGATGCTCGCGATCACGGTCGGGCTCGCGATGCTGAGCCCCCAGTACCAGATGGCCTACTACGCCCTCGTCGCGTCGGCGATCTGGACCATCTACCTCGTCTTCTTCGACCCCGATCGGCCTGCCGGCCTGCGGTGGCCGGTCGAGTTGGGTCTGGCCCTGGGGTCCGTCCTGCTCGGGCTCGGCATTGCCGCGATCCAGATCCTGCCGTTCCTCGCCTACATCCCGTACTCGCCGCGCGGCGTCGGTGGTCCGAGCACGGGATGGGAGTATGCGACGGCCTTCGCCATGCCCCCGACGGAGATGTTCACGACCGTGCTGCCCCAGTTCAACGGGGTGCTGGAGAATTACTGGGGCACGAACTTCTTCAAGTCGCATACCGAGTACCTCGGTGCCATCGTGGTGACGCTCGCGGCGATCGGTATCGGTGACTCCTCACGCCGCCGCCTCGTGCGCGCGTTCGGCGTTATCGCGATTCTCTTCCTTCTCGTCGCGTTCGGCGGGCACACACCGTTCTACCGCGTATGGTACGAGGTGATGCCGATGATGAAGAAGGTGCGCGCACCAGGGATGGCGTTCTTCCTGGTGGCGCTGCCGTGCGCCGCGTTCGCGGGGCTCGGCGTGGACCGGCTCATCCGCGGCCCGTTGTCCCTGCGGACCCTTGCGATTCCACTCGGCGTTCTCGGCGGACTCGCGCTGCTCGGAGCCGCCGGGGCGCTCCAATCGGTCGCCACGGTGCTGGCGGCACCGGAGCAGGCCGGGCGTGTCGCCGCCAATGCCGGCGCGCTCCAGACCGGATCGCTCCGGCTGTTGCTCGCGGTGCTGGCGGGCGGAGCGGTCCTCTGGGCGGTGTGGAGGCGACGGCTGAGCGGCTTACCGGCGGCGGGGGCGCTGGCCCTGGTCGTGGCCGGCGACATGTGGAGCATCGATCGACTCTTCTTCGAGTTTCGTGAGCCGGCCTCACAGCTCTATCGGGACGACGAGATCACCGCGCGGCTGCGGGCCACGCCAAAGCCCTTCCGTGTCCTCGATGTCGGCGTGTACCAGGGATCGTACCTGATGGCGCATGATATCCAGACGATGCTCGGCTACCATGGCCAGGAGGTCAGATTTTACGATGAGCTGCTGGGAGGGAAGGGTCAGTGGAAATACGCGGGGAATCCAAACCTCCACGACCTGTTGAGCGTCCGGTTCATCCTGCTTCCACAGCCGCAGGCGGTGCCGGGATTCCACCAGGTGCTCGGACCGGTCACGACGACTCCCGGCGCCCCTGGAATCCTCATGGAACGAGATAGCCTCCCGGCCTACGTGCGGGTCATTTCTGGAGCGGCCAAACTGCCCGAGGACCAGGTGCCACCCACGGTGATCGATCCGCGCTTCCCGATACAGGATGTGGTCCTCTACGCTGATACGGCCTCGGTCTCTCCAACGGCCATTCGCGCCGGCAAGCTGCCCGGGCCGTCGCCGGTGCGGGCCGTGCTGGCCAGCTGGGCCCCTGGCGCCATGCGCGTGACGCTCTCCGGGCGCTCCGACAGCACGACGTATCTCCTAGTGTCGGAAAACTGGTATCCCGACTGGCACGCCGACATCGATGGCAAGCCGGCACCACTCCTGCGGGCGGATCACACCCTCATGAGCGTTGCCCTCCCGCCCGGCGCCCGTGAGGTTCGCTTCCATTTCGCGTCGGCGACCTACGTCCGGGGCAGGGTGGTGACGTTCGTGGCGTTGCTCCTGGCCGCGGTCCTCTGCGGCGCGCCGGTGTGGCAGCGGAGGCGCCGGCGTGGCTGAGCGAGCACTCGTGGTGGTACCGACCTACAATGAGCGGGTCAACCTGCCGCTCATCGTGCCGCAGATCCTCCAGCAGGATATCCGGCTCGAGGTGCTCGTCGTGGACGACAACTCCCCGGACGGCACGGGCCGACTCGCCGACGAGATGGCCGCCGCCGAGCCTCGCATCCACGTTCTGCATCGGCCTGGAAAGGAGGGGTTGGGAAAGGCGTACCTGGCCGGCTTTCGCTGGGCGCTCGACCACGGATACGACTACATCTTCGAGATGGACGCGGATTTCAGTCATGACCCGAAGTACCTGCCCGAGTTCCTCCAGGCCATCGAGCGCGCCGATCTGGTCGTCGGATCCCGCTATCATTCGGGTGTCAATGTCATCAACTGGCCTATCTCGCGGCTGCTTCTCTCGCTGGGGGCCAACGAGTACGCCAGGCGAATCACCGGGCTCCCGCTGACGGATTCGACCGGAGGCTTCAAGTGCTTTCGCAGACGAGTGCTCGAAACCATTGATTTCTCTCGCATTCGATCGAACGGGTATTCCTTCCAGATCGAGGTGAGCTTTCGCGCGTGGAAGCAGGGGTTCAGGCTCGTGGAGATTCCCATCGTCTTCACGGACCGGGTGGAAGGCCAGAGCAAGATGAACAAGCGGATCGTGCGCGAGGCCATCTGGATGGTCTGGTGGCTCCGCATCAAGTCGATCGGGGGACGGCTGTGAGGGGAATGATTCTGTACAAGATGACAGGATCAGGAAACGACTTCGTCATGCTGGACGGACGCTGCGTCGAGCCCGCCGTCTGGTCGCCACGGCGGATCGCGGCGGTCTGTGACCGGCGGACGGGCATCGGTGCCGATGGTCTTGTTCTCCTCACGCCCGAGGGCCCAGACGCCGTCCGGATGATCTACTGGAATGCCGATGGCTCTCGCGCCGCCATGTGCGGGAACGCCGCGCTGTGCAGCGCTCGACTATCGGTCTATCTGGAGATGGTCCCGAGCGGCGACTTGAGGCTCCTCACCGACGCCGGCGAGGTCCTGACTCGGAGCGGTGCTTCCGGTGACCTCGCCGAAATCAACCTGCCGGATTTCGACACCCCGGTCGGAGTGCCGGGTTTGGCTCCGGCGGCCGGCGAACGCTGGCTCGGGTTCGCCACTGTGGGAGTGCCACATCTCGTGGTCCGGGTGGACGACATTGACGCGGTGGACGTGGCGTGCCGGGGCCGGACGCTGCGCTTCGCACCGGAGCTGGGAGCGGACGGGGCCAACGTCAACTTTGTCGCACCCTCGCCAGACGGAGTCTGGTTCATCCGCACCTACGAGCGCGGCGTCGAAGGCGAGACTCTCGCTTGCGGCACGGGGACGGTTGCGGCCGCGGTTACGCTGGCATGCCGGAAAGAGACCGAGTTGCCGGCCACGTTCCGGACCCGTGGAGGGCCGGAGCTGGAAGTGCGCGGCATCGTCGAAGCATCGCAGGCGCGTAACGTTTGGCTTGGGGGCCAGGGCAGGCTGGTGTTCAGGGCCATCTGGGAGGTATAACGCAGTTCCCGCCGTTCCCGTAGCTAACTGTTTGATTCCCAATCCATTAGCAGGCGGCAGGGGTGATGCATCGCCACGGTTTCCACACTTCTCCACAGTTATCACCAGACTTACTTAACATAACATATCTTATACGTCGCTTCTTGGTTACGAAGCAGAGGGCCGCCCCTGGCGGCGGCCCCGGATATTCCAACCGCGTGCTTGCCTCCCTACATCTTGCCGCCGGTCAGCTCCGCCAATCGGACCTGAGCCTCGGTCATCATGGACGATTTGGGAAATTTCTCGATGACCGTCCGGTAAGCCGCGGCCGCCTGGTCCTTCTTTCCGGCTTCCGTATAGGCCCGGCCAGCGTCGACCAGATACCGGGCCTTGAGATACTCGACGTCGGCAGCGTCTGAGGCCTTCTTGAAGGCCTCGCCGGCGTCGGCCCATTTGCGGGAGTTCTCCAGCGATGCGCCGAGCAGACCGCTGGCGGGAGCGACGTACTGCCTGGCAGGGTTTGTCGCCAGAAAGTCCCGCAACCCGACTGCCGCCAGTTCCCCCTGCCCGTTCACCAGGCGAACCTGATTGAGGGTGATGATGGCCTCGGTGGCCGCATTGGTGCCCTTGTAGGTCTGGATGAGTTTCTGCAGCTCGCTCGAGGCCAGTGGCAGGTTGCCGGCTTCCGCCGTCGCGCGGGCCTGGCTCAGGCTCCTGGCGGCAAACTCTTCCTTGCGCTTGCCGCTCGTCACGACGAACCACGCGACGATCGCCGCCAGCGCGACGATGGCCCCGCCGACGATGAGCTGGCGGTTGCGGTCGCGGTACCAGGGTGCCGGTGGCACGGTTCCGGCCGCCTCGCGGGACGTGGGTGCTACACTCGTTGCCATGAGATCTCGATCAGGAGAATGAAACGTCTTGTCCCGCCCAGCCACTAGAGGTGCCCCCGGCGTGACTCGAACACGCGGCCAACAGTTTAGGAAACTGCTGCTCTATCCATCTGAGCTACGGGGGCGTCATGCGTACCGGCCACCCGCGGACACCTGGCTTGCACCATGGCGTCTCGAGCAAGGGAAAATGGCACTCCCCAAGGGGTCAGGGCAAGTCTCGGGAGCAGCCCAACTTGCCGCTTCGAGCACTACCGCGTGGCAATCACGTGGCAGACCGCCCCGTCGAGACGGCCTCTCCCGCCCAGGCCGGCAATTTCCAGCAGGAAGCTCCAGCCGACGAGCTCGGCCCCGAGATTCCGGGCCAGTTGGCCGGCCGCGCGGGCCGTGCCGCCGGTCGCCAGGACGTCGTCAACCACGAGGACCCTCGCCTGGCTGTCCATGCCGTCCCGGTGGCATTCGAGTGCGTCGGTGCCGTATTCGAGCTCGTAGGACTCGCGTAGCCGCTCCCACGGCAGCTTGCCGGGCTTCCGCGCCGGAACGAATCCCACGCCGAGACTGGTCGCGACCGCGCCGCCGAGGATGAACCCCCGCGCCTCGATGCCGACGACGTGGGTGAGGTCCTGGTCGCGGAACGGGTCCGCCATCTCGTTGACGATCGTCCGCAGGAGCTTCCCGTCGGCCAGGACCGGGGTGATATCCTGGAAGACGATCCCGGGCTTGGGATAGTCGGGAATCGGCCTGAGTGTGTCGAGCACATGTCGGGCCAGCGGAGTGACGATGCTCATCGGATATCGAAGCTCCTCATGATCGGAAGTTCCGGGTCGGACAATTCCTCCCGGTCCACCGAGTCCACCATCGCGTGGTCTGGCCCGCTGGCGAGCACTGCCTCCAGCCGAGTCAGCACCGACGGGTCGGCGGCGTGGGCCACGACCTCGACCGTGCCGTCGGGAAGATTGCGCGCGTACCCCGTGACGCCGAGTCCGCGGGCGTGACGGGAGACGAACCAGCGGAACCCGACACCCTGCACCCGGCCCCGCACCAGGAACCGGATGGTGCTCACGGCCGCAATGCCTGCTGGCGGTGGCGCCACAGGACGTAGAGCGCCACCAGCACGACGACTGCCGGCAGGACGTAGGTGAAGAAGGTATGGTGGACGTACTTTCCGATCACCGCGTCGAGCTGCTCCTCGTGTCGCCCGATCAACCACCCCAGGTACGTCAGAATCGCGCACCAGATGCCGGCGCCGAGCGTCGTGAATGCCATGAACCGCCGGAGCGCCATCCGGCTGATGCCGGCGGGAATCGAGATGAGGTGGCGGATCACCGGCAGGAGCCGCCCGACGAAGGTACTGATCTCGCCGTGCCGGCGAAAGAACGCCTCGGTCCGGTCGAGCGAGCGCTCGGACATGAGGACGTACTTGCCGTATCGCCGCAGGACCGGCTCGCCGACGAATACCGCCAGTGCGTAGTTGACGAGAGCACCGAGCAGGCTGCCAAGCGTTCCGGCCGCGATCGCGATCCAGGGATTCATCTGCCCCTTGGCCGCCAGGTAACCGGCCGGTGGCAGGACCAACTCGCTCGGCAGCGGAAGAACCGACGATTCGACCGCCATGAGCAGGACGATGCCGGGATAGCCGAGCGCGAGGACGGTGGCGGCGAGCCACTGGAAGAAGTCGTTGAGCATTCTCGTGGGGGGTCAGGGAGAGAAGCCGAACTCGCCAAGCAACGGCACGAATCGTACATCCTCCAGTGTGCTCATGCGGAGGTCGTCACCATGGCGGCGCACCAGGGTCAACGTCTGGCCGGAGCGGTCGCCTACTGGAATGACCATGCGGCCCTCGGGCGCCAGCTGCTCGACGAGCGGGGCCGGGATTTCCGGTGAGGCCGCGGCCACCAGGATGGCGTCGTACGGAGCGTACGGACGCCACCCGAGCGTTCCGTCTCCCACGAGAATGGTGGCGTTGCGGATACCGGCCTCCTCGAGGGCCGTCCGCGCTCCCCGGGCGAGACTCGCGATGCGCTCTACCGCAAAGACGCTCTCGCACAACAGCGCGAGCAGAGCGGTCTGGTATCCTGACCCGGCTCCGATCTCGAGCACGCGCTCGCGGCCGGCCAGCCCGATCGCCTCGAGGTAGCGTGCCTGTACGTAGGGCTGCGAGATGGTTTGTCCGTTGCCGATCGGCAGGGCCACGTCGTCGTAGGCGCGGTGACGGATGCTCTCGGGCACGAACAGATGGCGCGGCACCATCCGGATGGCACGCAGCACGGCGAGATCGCGAATGCCTTTTCGCTGCAGCGTCTCGACCAGTTGCCCGCGGTAGCCGCCGAACCCGTCTCCCTCGCCTACCCCTCCAGCGACCATCCCGTGACCGTTTCGATGAGGGAGTAGTTGGTGAGATCCATGTGCAGCGGGGTGACCGAGATGTAGCCTTCCGCCACGGCGAGATGATCCGAGTTCTCGGTGCCGGTCCAGGTGATCGTGCCTCCGCCGATCCAGAAGATCTCGCGCCCCCAGGGATCCTTCATGCGGGTGAGCGATTCGGAGAAGAATCGGCTGCCGAGCTTGGTGACCTGAATTCCCCGGACTTCCGACGCCGGGATCTTGGGAAGGTTGATGTTCAACAGGGTCTGGTCCGGAAAATCGGGCCGGCTGGTGATCCGTTGCACGAGCGCAACGAGGAGATCGCGGTAGCTGTCCATCGTCTCGGGCTGGTACCCCGCGAACGAGATGCCGATGCCCGGAATACCCAGCGTCACAGCCTCCATCGCCGCCGCCACCGTGCCCGAGTAGAGCACGTCCTCGCCCATGTTGGGCCCGTGATTCACGCCGGAGAAGACGAAGTCGGGACGCTCCGGCATCAGGGCCTGCACCGCGAGCATCACGCAGTCGGTTGGCGTCCCGTCGATCTGCCAGCCGCCGTCCGGTCGCCGCGCGGGCCGGAGAGGCCGATGCAGGGTGAGGGAGTGCGAGGTCCCGCTCTGCTCGCGGTCCGGGGCAACGACGGTAACCGTCCCGACCTGGCGGCAGACGTCGGCGAGCAGCGCGAGGCCGGGGGCGAGAATCCCGTCATCGTTCGAAACCAGAATGTTCATCCCGGCTGCCCGGCCGTGCGACCGTCGAGGATCTTCAGGACGTCCTCGATGGTCGCACGGACCTCCGCCGCAAGCTCGGTCTCGAAGGCCTTTCTGGCCGACACGCGCAGCTCGCCGGTGCGCCGGTATTGATCGATGCGCTGGCGCGCCCCGTCGATGGTGAACTTTTCCGTGTAGAGCAGGTGCTTGACGAGCATGATCAGCTCGACCTCGCGGCTCTTGTACACCCGGTTGCCGGAGCGGTTCTTGGCCGGGTTCAGAAAGCGAAATTGGCTTTCCCAGTACCGGAGGACGTGCGGCTTGAGGTCGGTGAGCGCGCAGACCTCGCCGATGGAATAGAATTCCTGGACCGGTCGGGTGGTCGTCGTCATCTCCACTGCTCCGATTTGAGTTCCCGTCCCATGAGTTCGGCGACACCGTCACGCGGCGGCTTGCCGCTGAACAGCACCTCGCACACCTGATGCATGATGGGCAGCTCGACGCCGTGTCGCGCGCCCAGCGCCGCGCCCGCGCGTGCGGCGTTGACTCCTTCCGCCACCGTCCGGTGGGATCGCCGGTACTCGTCGAGCGACTGACCCTCACCCAGCGCAAGGCCGAGCGCGCGATTGCGGCTCAGGCTTCCGGTGGTGGTGAGCACGAGGTCACCCATTCCGGCCAGGCCGGCGAACGTGAGCGGGTCGGCGCCCATCGCGATGCCGAGCCGGGTGATCTCCGCGAGTCCGCGCGTGATCAGCGCGGCCCGCGGGTTGTGGCCGAGTCCGAGCCCCTCCAGGATCCCCGCGGCGATGGCAATCACGTTCTTGAGCGCGCCGGCGAGCTCGACCCCAACGACGTCGTGTCCGGTGTAGACCCGGAAGGTCGGCGTGGCGAACACGTTCTGCGCGTCGTGCGCCGCCTGAGGGTCCGATGCCGCCGCCACCACGGCGGTTGGCTGTCCCTGGCAGACCTCCGCGGCGAAGCTCGGCCCGGAGAGCGCCGCGAATCTCACCGCCGGCGCACATTCGGCGTACACCTGCGACATGAGCGCCAGCGTATCGGCCTCGATACCCTTCGTCGCGCTGATCACGAGCGCGGCCGGTGCCAGGGCGTCGGCCACCTGGCGCACGACGCTTCGGACGGCGTGGCTGGGCGGCGCCGAGACGATCACCCCCGCCCCGGCGACGGCAGCCCGCGGATCCGCCTCCGCGCGGAGGGAGGCCGCCAACGAGATGCCCGGGAGAAACACCGGGTTCTCCCGGTCGCGGTTGATGGCGGCGACCACCTCATCCTCGTACGCCCAGATCCGAACCGTGTCGCCCTTGCGGGCGAGGAGGTCGGCGAGCGTGGTCCCCCAGCTTCCCGCGCCCAGCACCGCGATGGTGGTCACGGCTGTCCTGTCGGCGCGGCTCGACGCCCAAACCGGTTCTCGGTTCCCTTCAGCAGCCGCCGGATGTTCGCGCGATGAAGCCAGATGATTCCCGCGGCCACGAACACGTCGAGCCAGAGAATCGCCGGCTGGTCGGGTGGATCGAGCAGCTGCACGGCCACGGGGAAGAGCGCGGCCGAGACGATGCTGCCGAGGGAAACGTAGCCGCTCAGCGCCACCACCGTGAACCAGACCGCGAACGAGATACCGAGCGCCGCGGGAGTCAATCCGAGCATCACCCCTGCCGCGGTCGCCACGCCCTTCCCGCCCTTGAATCGTACGAAGACCGAATAGACGTGCCCGAGGACGGCCATCATGCCGCAGACGAGTCCAAAAAGTTGCGACGATGAGGCGCGCGGCGCGAAGAGGAGCACTGGAATGAGGCCCTTGGCCATATCGAAAAGGCCGACGGGAATCGCGAAGCGCCAGCCGAGCACCCGGTACAGATTGGTCGCGCCGAGATTGCGGCTGCCATGCTGGCGCAGATCGATGCCGCGGAACAGGCGTGCCGTGACGTGGCTGGTGGGAATGGCTCCGAGCAGGTAGGACGCCAGGAGCCAGGGAATCATCGACGCCGTCACCGCCGGGACCCCCGACGGGTGAAGCGGAGACGCATGGGCGAGCCGGTGAAGGGCCAGACCGCGCGGAAGCCGTGGACGAGATACCGCTGGTATGACTCGGGCACGTCATCGGGACGGTTGCTCACGATGGCGAATGTCGGCGGCGCCGTCCCGATCTGCGAGGCGTAGAGCAACTTGACCTCTTCTCCCGGCTTTTGCGGAGGGGCGGTCCGCTCGAGAAGGTCGGTGAGGACCTTGTTGACTTCCGACGTGGGAATCCGTTGCTCGCGGCCGTCGGCCACCTCGAGGATGAGATCGAGAATCTTGCGGACACGCTGGCCGGTCAGCGCCGAGACGTAGACGAACGGCACGTAGCGCAGGAACGGGGCCTTGATGATCAGCTCTTCCTGACCACGGTGGGCAGTGTTGGCATCCTTCTCCTCCACCAGGTCCCACTTGTTGACCACGACGATGAGCCCGCACCCGCGGTCCCACGCCTCCGTGGCGATTCGGAGATCCTGGTTGTGCAGCCCGACGACCGCATCCACCACCAACACGCAGACCGTCGCCCGCTCGATCGCTCGCTCGGTCCGAAGCGTCGAATAGAACTCCAGGTCATCTTCTACTTTAGCGCGCCGACGTAACCCTGCGGTATCAACGAACTTGAGCAGCCTGCCCGCGTAGCGCAAGGGTGAGTCGACCGCATCGCGCGTGGTGCCCGCCTCCGGCGCCACCACGTGGCGCTCCTCGCCGAGGAGGCGGTTGACCAGTGATGACTTTCCCACGTTCGGCCGCCCCACGACGGCCACCTGGATCGACGGCTCCGCTTCGGCCTCTTCGGCCGGAGGCAGCAGGGCGACCACCGCGTCGAGGAGATCACCGCTTCCCTTCCCGACCGCGGCGCTGACGCCGAATGGGTCGCCGAATCCGAGCTGGTAGAACTCGTACTGCGCCGTGGCGCGCTCGAGATCGTCGAGCTTGTTGACCGCGAGGACGACCGGCCGCTCGGCCTGGCGGAGCCGGTCGGCGATGGCCCGGTCCACCGGATTGACGCCCTCCGGACCGTCCACCACGAAGAGGACGAGATCCGCCTCGGTGAGGGCGAACTCCACCTGCTGACGGATGGCCCGGTCCATCGAGTCGTCCGACTCGGGCACCAGCCCGCCGGTGTCCACCAGCCAGAAATGACGGCCGCTCCACTCCGCATCGCCGAAATGGCGATCCCGGGTGGTGCCGGGCCGGTCCGAGACGATTGCCGGGCGGCCCCCGAGAATTCGGTTGAAGAGAGTGGACTTGCCGGTATTGGGCCGCCCGACGATGGCGACGGTCGGCTTGTTCATGCGGCCGCCGGCGCGTGCAGGGCGTCGGCGAAATCCTTTGATGCCCGAATCTCGAAGGGAAGTGAGGCCGTGAGAGCCTCGAAGCTCATGTTGTCGATGAAGACTCCATCGTCGTTGATCGACTCACCGGGAAGCAGGACGAGGTCGAGGTCGTCGTGCAGCCGGAGCGCGGCCTGCACCGCGGCTCCGGGCAGGAGGCCGGCCGTGGTGACCGACGCACCGAACAACGAGTTGACGACGGGAATGAGCTCGAATCGTGCGCCCGTGACTTCCGCGAGTGGCTCGAGTACCATCGGCATGAGCGCCGCCATGGCCGTGCCGGTGATGACGCCGACCCGGCGCCCGTCCCAGCCGGCCAGCTCCGCCGAGTCCTCGAAGATCCGTCGCTGCAGCCAGCGGACCGCGCCCACACCGTTCTCCACCTGATCGAATCCATCATAGATCTCGGCGGGCGGCAGCTCGACGCCGGCGCGAAGATACAGCTCGTCGGCGCCGAAGGCCCAGGTCAGTCCCCGCATCGTCCGCGCGATGGCAGCCTGCTCGTCGATCAGGGCGATGGCGGCCCGGCATTCCTCGGCCGTCGGCTCGCGTACAAGATGATGCTTGCTGTACTCGGTGAGTCCCACCGGCACGACAGAGCAACCCAGGATCGCCGGGCCGAAGGCAAAGAGCTCTGCGAGTGTCTCGCGCAGGACCGGGCCATCGTTCACGCCCGGCGACATCACGACCTGGGTGTGGAACTCGATGCCCGCGTCGGCGAAATCCCGGAGCTGAGGAATGATCTCAGGTGCGGAGGGATTGCGGAGGAGATAGCGTCGAACGGTCGGATCGGTGGCGTGGACGGAAACGTAGAGCGGAGACAGCCGATACTCCTTGATGCGGCGCACGTCCCGGGGCTTGAGATTGGTCAGCGTGGCGAAATTGCCGTAGCGGAAGGAGAGCCGGTAATCGTCATCACGGATGTAGAGGACATCGCGGAGGCCGTCGGGGAGACCGTCGACAAAGCAGAAGTCGCAACGGTTGGCGCACCGGCGAATGCGAACCGGCTCGAGGGCGAGACCCATCGGCTCCCCCAGCGGGCGCTCGATGTCGAACTCGATCTCTTCGCCGCCCGGCTGCCGCACGTGGAGCAGAAACGACTCCTCGGCGGTGGCGAATTCCCAATCGAGGAAGTCTTCCAGCTCGCGGCCGTCCACCGAGAGGAGCTCCGTTCCCTCCTGGAGACCCAATTCCTCGGCGATCGAACCCCGTTCCACGGCGGTAACTCTGATCATGCGCAGTCTCGAGAGCCGGACGCGACATTGCCCCCGGAAACCACGAAAGATCGCCCTCTGAGGCTGTAAACTCAAGTCCTCCTATCACTTCGCCTTTAGATCGGAAGTGCTTTCCGAGGCGAAGCGTTCCTGGCTTCCGGTCCGGCCTGCCAGCTCCGGCCGGCGCTCGTACCTGCCGTCAGGGCGGAGCTCCCACGCGGTCGGATCGGTGAGCTCCGCGTCCAGGATCGCGCCGAGACGGGCGCACGCCTCCGGCGCTCGTATGGGAACGACCACCTCCACGCGGCGCCGCAGATTCCGCGGGCGCCAGTCCGCCGAGCCGATGTAGTAGCGGTGCTCGCCGCCGGCGGCGAAGCAGTAGATCCGCGCGTGCTCCAGGAAACGGCCCACGAGGCTGACGACCCTGATCCGGCTCGACACGCCCGGCAGCCCGGGCCGGAGGGTGCACAGGCCGCGGACCACCAGCTCGATGTCGACCCCCGCTTCCGACGCGCGGTACAGCGCCTGGATCACTTCCGTGTCGGCCAGTCCATTGATCTTGGCTCGGATCCTTGCCTCGCGCCCGGCGCCCGCCTGCTCGATCTCGGTGTCGATAGCGGTCAGCAGCCACGGCAGGAGGTGCCCTGGCGCGACGGTGATGCGATGATAATCACCGGCCGGCGGATGACTCGATCCGGTGAGCTCGTTGAACAGATCGTTGATATCGGCGCCGAGCTCTGGATCCGCCGACAGTAATCCGAGGTCGGTGTACTGGCGCGCGGTGGCCGCATTGTAATTCCCGGTGCCGATGTGCACGTAGCGTCGCAACGCGGCGCCCTCACGGCGCAGCACGAGGCCGACCTTCGCGTGATTCTTGAGACCCACGACGCCGTACACGACCGTCGCCCCCGCCTCCTCGAGGCGCTGCACCCAGGCAATGTTGCGTGCTTCGTCGAAGCGCGCCTTCAGCTCGACGAACAGGATCACCTCTTTTCCCGCTGCGCGCGCTCGCAGCAGCGCATCGGCGATCGGGGATCGCTCGCCGACCCGGTAAAGGGTCAGCCGGATCGAGGCCACGAGGGGATCGTCGGCCGCATCGCTGAAAAATCGTACGACACTCGCTTCGAAGTCCTCGTAAGGATGGTGAACCAGGACGTCCCCGCCGCTGAGGCGCTGCCAGAGATCGGCGTCATGGGCAAACGGGTCCCGCCCCGCCAGTGGGGGAAACCGGCCATCCGGGATCGCTCCGCCGCCCAGCTCGCGCAATGAGCGAAGATCGAGCATTCCATCCACCTCGTAGACGTCACCGTCGGACACGCCCGACCCTTCGGCGCCGCGCTCGAACCGCAGCTCCCATCGGATCCGATCGCGAACCTCCCGAGGCATGCCCTTCTCCGCTTCGAGACGCACCACGGGATTCGAGGCACGACCCCGGATCGCTTCCCCCACGGCTTGGAGGAGATTGCCCGACTCTTCCTCGTCCAGGTCGATCTCGGCAGCCCGTGTGAGCCGGAAGAGATGCACGCCGGCAATCGGGCGCCCGGGATAGAAGGCGGCGATATTGGCTCGCACCACCTCCTCGACGGCAATGACCGCGCCTCCATCGCCGGCGGGCAGGAAGCGCGGGAGCCGCTCCGGGATCCGCAGGTACGCGAAGTGGGTCGGCCCCGCCTCGTCATCGACGAGCGAGACCGCGAGACACAGCGTGAGATGGGGCAGCAGGGGAACCGGAAATCCGGGACTCATGGTGATCGCGCGCGGCGAGAGCAGCGGAAAGATCTCGCGGTGGAATCGCTCCATGAGCTGCGACCGGACCGGATCGTCCAGGTCGTCCCACCGTCGGATCCTGACGCCACGCTGTGCGAGCAGGTCGAGACACTCGCGGACGCACCGTTGCTGGCGCTCCAGCAAAGACCGCAACCGCAGGGCAACCGCCTCGAGACGCCCGTCCCGGGCGTCGCGCTTCAGCACGCCCACGTTCACCATGAAAAATTCGTCGAGATTCGAGCTGACGATCGCGATGAAGCCGAGCCGCTCAAGGACCGGCATCCCGACATCTTCGGCGAGAGCGAGCACCCGCGAATTGAATTCCACCAGGCTGAGGTCGGGATCGAGCAGCGGCGTCGCTCCGGTGGAATCGGGGAACGGCACCGCGGCTACTCGTTCGTGCCGCGATGTCGAGGCAGTGGTGGGCTCGAGGGCAACACCCGACCTGAGTGCCAGGGCAATCGCCGCGAGCGTCTCGGCGTCCTCGAGCTCCGGTCCGCCCGCCGTCGCGATCACGTCCTCGAGCGGCAGCCAGACGAGTCCGTCGGACGTGGTCTGGTCGAGGCGAACCCTTCTGGCGGCCCACACATCGAGCAGGTGCACCGTCCCGACGCCTGGCACCGTGCCGAGGAAGGCCAGGTCGCCGACTCCGCTCCCGAGCGTCTCTTGGAGCAGATGGCGGCACGCGGCCTCTCCCTGGCCCTCGCCCACCGGCAGACGGAGACGGCCCTCAGTCCGCCTGAGCGCGACGCGTCCGTGGTCCAGCGCGAGCAGCGCGGTAGTGCGACCCGAGGCCAGCGAGCGCGCCAGTGCCTCCCGCTCCAGAGCCGCGGCCATCCGCTGGGCGCGCGCCAGCTTGCCTTCGAGGATCAGTCGAAGCCCAGGAGTGATACCGACCGCTCTGCTGATGCGCTCGAGCGACGGCGTGCCGCCACGTAGGCGGTTGACCTTGAGCTCCTGGAAGGAGCGCTCGATGCCGCCTCGGCGCACCGACACCGCGTCGTAGATGAACCTGAAGTGACCACGCCATGGCCAGGGAGATCGCGACTCGCGCTGAAGCCGTTCGACCTCCAGCTCGGCGAGGACCTGAAGGGATGATGGATCGACTCCGCCGCGCAGCCGGCGCGCGGCCTCGCTTCTGCCGGCAAATGCGGCACTCGCGTCGGTCTCGGATACCTCGGACATCACCAATCCCGCGCCCGGAAAGCCGACGCTCAGGGTGCGGCGGTCGTCGGCACCCACCCGCCAGCGGCACACGATGTTCCGCCGCGTGAGGGATCCGTCGGCGGTATCGAAATAGAGATCACGGTGAAAGGCGCGGACGATCGGAGTGGAGGATAACCGGAGCGGCAGAGGGCTCGACGCCAGCTCCTGGAGGCGTTCGAGTGAGGGGACGTCCCACTTGAGCTGGTGGTCCGGCTGCGGCCCGGTCATCGCGGCCTGGTCGCGGCGGCGCGCGAGCGGACCTCGTCCCTCAATCGGGCCAGGCCCTGGACGAATTTCGGATCCTGTCGTACCCGGTCGAAGAGCCCCGAATCAATCTGCCAGCCGGCGATGACCGGGGTCAACCGCGCCGAGCGTGCGAGCCATTCGAGCGAGTGGTCCACGTCCCCGGTCCACGCGTAGTACGCCGCCATGTCCGAGTACTGATGGGCGTTGGTGAACTTCCCGGCCTCGAGCTGTCGGGCCAGAGAGTCGATGAGCTCCCGGGCCTCTTCTCGGCGGCCTGCCCGGTAGAGACACATCGACCGGGCCGCGAGCCACGGCCCCAGGTCCAGGTCGAGACACCCGCTCGCGTTGCCACTGAGCAGCAGCGCATAGCCCTGCATCACGGCGGTCACCGGGTCGGCCGGTGCGAGCGCGCGGACCCGCCGCGCCTCCTCGAGCGCCGTGTTGTACTCCCGGCCACCCAGCGCCAGCACGATGAGGCTGTGGCGCAGGCCGGTCGCGAGCGGATCGAGTCCCACGGCGGCCTGCGCCTGGCGCACGGCGCCGTTGTAGCGGTGAGCAGCGGCGAGTGAGAATGCGGCCGACATTCTGATCTCGGCGTCGTTCGGCTTGATCTGAAGCGCCCGCCTCAGCTCCACGAGCGACGAATCGTCCGGCGCGCCATTCACGGCGAATGCGTCGGCCAGGGCGTGATGCGCCTCGGCGAGCCCCGAGTCGAGCGCGACGGCGCGGACGCCCAGAGCCTTGGCTCGCGCCGCCGCCTGGTACAGGCCGTGCTTGCCGCGATATCCGTAGAAGACCCAGGTGGAGTAGGCGAGGCTGAGACCCGCATATCCCATCGCATAGCTGCTGTCGAGCCGCACCGCCTCCTCGAACAGGCCGATGGCCGTCTCGATCGCCTGAGGATCCCGCCGCTGCATCGTGTACCGGCCGCGCAGCACGGCGTCGAACGCGGAGCTCTGGGCCGCCATCGCGCCCGACGCCATGGTCCGCATCCCGGTGAGTCCGCTCCGGAGCTTCTCGGTCACCTTGCGAGCGATGTCCTCCTGCACCCGGAACCGATCGGACAGGTCGCCCTCGAACGTGCCGGCCCAGAGATGCGACTCGGTCTTTGCGTCGATCAGCTCCGCCGACACCCGGACTCGGTTCCCCTGCCTCCGGACCGCTCCCTCGACCACATTGGCCACGCCCAGCGTCTCGGCGATCTGCGGCAGCGTGAGCGGGCTTCCTTTCAGCGCCATCACCGAGGTCCGGGAGATCACCTTGAGGCTGTCCACCTGCGCCAGCTGGCCGATGATCTCCTCGGTGATCCCCTCGCTGAAGTACTCGTTGGACGAGTCGCCGCTCAGGTTGTCGAACGGGAGCACCGCGACGGACGCCACATAGCGGCTGGCGGTCGTGGGCTTGGGCACCGTCTGGCGTGGCTCGTTGAACGGGCGCCAGACACTGAGCACCAGGGCGATCGCGGCAAGCAGCGCGGCCGGAATGAGCCAGCGCCCCGCCGTCGAGCGCCGTGGCTCGCCCTCCTGTGCCGTTGTGGTGACCACCGGCACCGGCGTCGAGAGGCGCGGGAGGGCGCCAAGTGTCTCCCGCAGAGCATCCGCCAGCGCACCCGCCGTCTGAAAACGCTCCTCGGGCGCCTTGGCCAGGCATCGGCGAACCGTCGCGACGAGCCCGGCAGGGATGTCCGGGCTTTGGAGATGTTCGAGGGGAGGCTCGCTGGTAAGGTGCTGGGTCAAGACGCTCTTGAGGGACGGCCCGCTGAAGGCCATCCGGCCGGCCAGCATCTCGTAGAGCACGCACCCCAGGCTGTACAGATCGCTCCGCCCATCCACGGGCGCGGCGGCGGTCGCCTGCTCGGGGCTCATGTACGCCACCGTGCCGATCGGCAGGCCTATGCCGGTGAGCGTTGCGCCACCGGCGAGCTCGACCGCGCGGGCGATTCCGAAGTCCGCGATGACCGCGTGGCCGTTGGAGAGCAGGATGTTCTCCGGCTTGATGTCCCGGTGAACCACGCCGCGACGATGGGCGTATTCGAGCGCATCCGCCACCTCACACGCGATCGACGTTGCCTCGGCCGGCAGTACCCGGCCGCAGCACATCATCCGGTCGCGAAGCGACTCCCCCTCGATGTACGGCATTACCGAGTAGAGCAGGCCGCCCGCTTCGCCCGAGTCGAGCAGAGGGACGATGTTGGTGTGCTGGAGCTGGGCGGTGATCTGGATTTCGCGGAGGAACCGCTCGGTGCCGACGGCCGTGGCGATATCGGGATCGAGGATCTTGATGGCGACCTGGCGGCCATACTTTCGGTCACGGGCCAGAAAGACTTGCGCCATCCCACCCCTGCCGACCTCTCGCTCGATCGCGTAGCGGTCGCGGAGCGTGCGTTGCAGCTCGGAGAAGATGTCGGTCACGTCCGGCCGGGCTTACTTGGCTTCCACGTCGACGATCTGGGGTCCCAGACGGGAGCGGATGTCCTGGACGAGCGCGTCCAGGGTCACGCTCTTGCGAAGCCGCACGCGATACTCGAGCGTGGTGGTGCCTCCCGTGTCTTTGATGGCCCCAACGAATTTCCACTCCTTGACCTGCGCCGCCAGAAGACCTTCGACGGCCGGTTGCGCCACCTCCTGACGAACCGTCCGGACCTTCACGACGGTGTCCAGCGGCTTCTGCACCTTCCTTGCGGCGCCGCCGGGTCGATCGGCACGCTTCTGCGCCCGGGCCGCGATCGCTTCGAGCTGCTCCGGCGTCATCGAGCGCAGAATGTCGCGGTCCAGCATCGACACGAAGGCGCCCGTCCGATTGGCGAGCGCGCGCGATCGCTCGAGCCGGCGGGCGGCGGCCGGGCCCTCGAGGTGCGCCGGCGCCCGGCCGAAATCGGTGTACCAGAAGATCAGGATCACGACATTGAAGAGCAGGGACATGACCGCCGCCGCCGACATCACCTGGACGCCGGCCGCGAGCCCCACGGCCGTTGCGAGGAAGATGCAGACGGCGTCCTTCGTGTCCCGCAGCGTGTTCCGGAAGCTCACGGCCGCGACGATGCCGCCGAGGCTGAAGGCCAGGGCGACACTGTTCTTGACCAACAGGACCACGCCGGCGACGACGATGGGCAGGATGATGAGAGTCTGAACCACCGACTGCCGGTAGCCTTTCTTCTGCCGGGTGAGGATGTACACCCAGGCGACCGGGAGCATGAGGAGGAACGCGCCCGTCATGCAGAGCGCGGTCGTAACCGCCAGCGCCAGCGGCGGCGGCATCTGAGGGCCGGTGCCGCTGAGCGACTCGAACAGGGGGCCCGCTTCGACGTTGCGCCCCACGTTCAGTGCGTCCAGGCGCTCGGCCGAGAAAACGGTACGGAGTCCGGGAAACACCTGCCAGAGGAGCGCCGTCCCCGCGGCCAGCAGCACGTAGTACGCCGCCACGCGAACGACAGGATTCTCGCTGAGCTTGGCGCTGCCGCCCCTGGTGCGGAGCTGCACTGCCTACCCCCTCGGGTGGGTGGCTGAATGGCGATAACGGAGGGACACTTAGGAAGATGGCGACACCCAGAGGGCAGTCAAGCTCCATCGCCATTGGCAAAGCGCGGATGGCACGTGAGATTCCATCGTCCCCTTCTCGCATATTCCGATGCCATCACGCACCCGAATCGACCCCCGCGTCAATACGGTCTCCTCGGCTTCCGGGGCGACGGGCGCGTCGCTGCCCGACGAGCTGGTCGGCGACGGCTGCCGCCGGCTCCGGATCGCTGCCGCGACCTGGATAGTACTGTGGTCGATCGGGCTGGTCATGAACCATCTCGTCCGCCCTCTGCTGAATCTCCCGGCCGGTGCGGTGCTGCAGTGGCCCCCACTCGCGGACGTCTTTGCCGTTCTCTTCATCATCGTCTCGATCGCGCTCTACCGATGGGCGCCGACGTTGCAGTCGCGGGGCAAGGAGTTGGTGAACGTAGGCCTGGCGTACGAAGTGGCGCTCGCCTTTGCCGTCGGCGTCGTGAATCAGTGGGACCCGTCGGTGCTCGGGGGCAGGCTGTCCTGGATCTGCGTCCTGATCCTCATCCATCCCATGATCGTGCCGACCTCACCTCGGAAGACCCTCATCGCCTCTCTCCTGGCGGCATCGATGGATCCGGTGGGACTCTTCGTGGCGCACCTCCGCGGCATCGAGCTGCCCGGCTTGACGATTCTCATTTGGGCGTATCTGCCCAACTACGTCTGCGCCATGCTGGCGATGCTTCCCTCCCACATCATCCTTCGACTCGGCCGACAGGTGAGCCGGGCTCGTGAAATGGGGAGTTATCGGTTGGCCGACCGGATCGGAGCCGGAGGGATGGGCGAAGTGTGGCGCGCGCATCACCGGCTCCTCGCGCGCCCCGCGGCAATCAAGCTCATCCGCCCCGGCCGTGACGATACCGAGGCCGACGGCAACGCGATCGCGCGGTTCCGCCGGGAAGCCCAGGCCGCGGCGAGCCTCCGGTCCCCGCACACCATCCAGCTCTACGACTTCGGCGTGACTCGCGACGGCCGGTTCTATCTCGTGATGGAGCTGCTGGACGGCATCGATTTCGAAACGCTGGTCCGCCGCTTCGGTCCGCAATCACCGTCCCGCGTGGTGCACCTGCTTTCGCAGGCCTGCGCGTCGCTCGCCGAAGCCCACGCATCCGGCCTGATTCACCGGGACATCAAGCCGGCCAACCTTCATCTCTGCCGCCTGGGACTGGAGTACGATTTCGTGAAGGTCCTGGACTTCGGCCTGGCCAAGCGCGACCACCACGGCACGGCGGCGCAGACGCTCCTGACCGCGCCGGAGGCTACCACCGGGACACCCGCCTACATGCCGCCTGAGATGGCCTCGGGCGATCCGCTCGATGGACGCGTGGATCTGTACTCGCTGGGCTGTGTCGGGTATTTCCTGCTGACGGGAAAGCTCGTCTTCGAGGGGGACAACGCGCTTCGAATGATTCTCCAGCATCTCCAGAGCGAACCTATCCCGCCCTCGGTGCGCTCGGGGCTACCGATCCCCTTCGGACTCGAAGACGCGATATTGCGCTGCCTCGCCAAGAACCCCGCCCACCGGCCTGCAGGTGCGGGGGAGCTCGCTGCCGCGCTGGCGCTCATCGATGTGGGCGAGCCATGGACGGCCGACGATGCTCGCGAATGGTGGGAAAGACATCTGGTGCAAGGCGCGCCGGCGCCGTCCGCCGGCCAAGGCACCATCACGCTCGACGTGGCCTACTGAATCCGCACGAACCTTCCCGCCGACGGTACGCCATTCCGGTTCAAGATGAAAAGCATGTAATCGCCGGGCGGCGCCAGATTGGCGTTGGCGGGCGCAGTGACGCTGATCCCGCCTGCAGCCGTCGCAAATGAGAGCGTCATCGCGCGGCCGTTCTGGTCGAACGCATGAGTGACCGAGCCCAGGCGGATGAGGCGGACGTTTGTGATCTGGGCGGCATTCAGCGTCGTGACCGTGAAGTCGGCCGCGTAGCCCACCGTCGCGGGCGCGTTGGTGATCACCGGCCGAGCGCCCTTGAAGAGATAAGGCGGATGAAAGATCTCGTGGCTCTTCTCGTCGGGGAACGGTATGCCACCAACATCGTCTGCGTTGCCGCTCGCGCCATGGAGCACGGTGGCGTCGGGCAGGAGGAGCGACACCGAGTGGTAGGCGCGATTGACCGCGTTGGCGGCCAAGGTAGTCCAGTTCCCCGTCGCCGGGTTCCAGATCTCGGCCTGGTGAACCGACCCGGAGAGATCGTTGAATCCGCCATTCCGGGTCCCCCCGGTCACCAGCACCTCACCATCGGGCAGGACGGTCGCATTCAGGTGCCGGCGGGCAAACGCCATCGATCCGGTGAACTGCCACTGGGGACTCCCGGCATTCAGGTCGATCGTCTCCGCCGTGGCGGTCGGCACGTTGTCTTCCGGAGGGTTGATCCCAGGCGTGTTCCACCCCGGGTCGCCGCCTCCGCCGACGTAGAGCACCTTTCCCGTCTCGTACATCACGGCGGAGCCGTACTCCCGATTGAAGGTGTACTTGTGGGACGGGCCGGACGCCCACTGGCCGGTCCCGCCATTCGCGGTGACGTCAAGCCAGGACGACTGAGGCAATTCGCCGGCGTAGAAGATTCTCCCATCCGGCGCCACGAAATCGCGGGGATAGTACGGGAGGACCTTGGCGGCTCCGGTGAGCTGAGTCCACTGGGTGCCGTTCCATACTTCCGGAATCGTGACGACCTGGCCGGCCCCCGCGGTGTCCCGTCCGGCAACGGTGACGAGGCGCCCGTCGGGGAGCTCCGTGACGGTGGGATACCAACGACCTTTCGCCATCTTCGGCAGCCCGGGCACCCAACTCTCGCTCACCGGATCGAAAATGTTGGTGACATCCAGTCCGTGGTCGTCCGACTTGTGTCCACCCGAGACAAGGAGCCGGCCGTCGGGCATGAACGAGTGGCCGGAGCAGAACAGCATCGTATCCGCGTCGATTTTCGCGGCGGCTGTCGGAGGCTGCCCCGACGCAGGATCCCAGAGCCTCGGCTGGCCCATGCTGCCGTCGCTCTCGGTCCTGCCCCACCCGAGGATCTTCCCCGTCGGCAGCAGGTGGATATGCAGCGGGACGATGGCCCAACTCGCCGGCGCATCCCACTTGCCCGAGGTGGCCTCGGGAGCGAGGGTCGAGATATTGATGGGCGACGAGGTGCCGGAAGCAGGATCTGCGGTGAACGCGAGTGTCTGGGAGCCGGGGCCACTGATGCCCAGATCGGTGAACCGTGCGACTCCATTGGCGTCGGTGGTCGCGGTATCTCTGCCCTGCAGCGTGCCGGTCCCCGACCCGATCGACGCCGTCACGAGCACGCTCGGAACCGCATTCCCTACCGCATCGGTTACTGTGACCACTGGCTGCTCGGCAGGATCGAACACCTCCTTGTCGAGAGCGCTGGTCGGCTGGGTCGTGATCGCGATGTTCGCCGGCGCCCCACCGTCCAGGACGATGTTGTCCGACATGGCGTCACTGAGCCCGCTGGAGCTGAACTGGATCTTGTAGGTCCCACTCGGTCCCGAGAGACTCAGATCGGTGAACGTCGCCTTCCCGGAGCCATCCACCGGCTCGGTCAGGGTCCCGCCGAGGGTGGCTCCACCGGCAACCGTGGCAGTGACGGTAGTCCCGGAGGCCGCCACGTCGTTCCCATCGGCGTCCTGAACCTGGACTACGGGCTGTACGGCCAGAGGCTGCCCGTTCTGCGCCGAGCTGGAAGGCTCGGTCGCCACGGCAAGCTTGGTCGGTTCATTCGGATCGGGATTGGTGTTGTCCCCTCCGCAGGTGAGCGAACCGGCGGCGAGGAGGACCACGAGAATCCGGGATGTCAGACGCGGAGACGAGGCCATGTCGAGTGAGTTGATGTTTGTCCAGCCGCCAGCGGGTAGCAAGAACTATAGTTGAACATCAATCTCAGTGCAGGTTTCGCGCCACGCAGCAGCGCAGGTCACATCCCGCAATCGACTGGACCACAGTGGCTTGGAATCCCCCGGGCCGCCGTGGGGTGTAGCGGCCCTACCACGGGCTCCAGGGGATAGAGGACACTGGCGCCACACACTCTTGGTTGGCCCCGTTGCTAACCCAGATCCGCGAGATCGTTCGCCTGGGCGTAGGACAGGGCACCCTCCGCAAAGCGGAAGGTTCCGTGCTCTCGGATCTCTCGCGCCGCTTGGAGGAAGGCCCCCAGCGCGGCGCGACTGAGCGCCGACCCCACACTGATTCGCCGGACCCCCAGCGAAGCGAGCTCGGCCACGGAAAACGAAGCGTTCTTGAGACCCATCACCACGTTGACCGGCTTGCTCACGGCCGCGCACACGGTCCGAATCTCCTCTGCCTTGGTGAGGCCAGGCGCGAACAGCGCGTCCGCCCCGACGGCCTCGAACGCTTGCAGGCGGCGAATGGTGTCGTCCAGGTCCGGACGCCCGTGGAGGAAATTCTCGGCCCGGCCGACCAGCACGAACGGGAAGGCGAATGCGTGGGCGACCTCGGCCGCTGCCGCCATGCGCTCGACGGCATGCTGGAAATCGTAGATTGGTCGCGCGGGATCGCCCGTCGAGTCCTCGATCGACCCGCCGACCAGCCCGGCCGCTTCGCCCGCCAGGCGGATTGTCTCGGCCGCCGCCTCCGGTGTGTGACCAAAGCCATTCTCGAGGTCGGCCGCGACAGGCAAATCCGTCGCGTCGACGATCGCCCTGGCGTTCGCGAGCGTCTGTTCGCGGGTCACGGCGCCGGCGCCATCCCGCCGGCCGAGCGTGAAGGCCAGCCCGGCGCTCGTGGTCGTGAGCGCCTCGAAGCCGAGCGTCGTCAGGATGCGGGCGGTGCCTGCGTCCCAGGGATTCGGAATGACGAACGCGCCGGAACGGGCGTGCAGGGCCTGGAATCGCTCCCCTTTGTCGGATTGGCTGGGGCGGTCGCTCATCCTCCGAACATATCCCGAGAACGTGTGGAGACCAACGGCCGAGGCGCAAGCCGGAACGACCACTGGCCGAAGCCGAGCTTCCGCGACACCTTCCGGAGCCTACCAACGATCGACAGGGTATGTCCGATGATCCATGCTGTCAGCACCACCCCGCCCCGCGCGCTCCTCGTCACGGTCGCGCTGTTGCTCTGCGCCAGGGCCGGCGCCGCTCAATCGACGACTGATTCGACCGCGGAGAGGACCGATTCGACCGCAGACGTGACTGGAAGGGCGGACTCCTCGGCGCTCGGGTCCGGTGACTCGCTTGCGCTACCCCGGACCGACACGACTACGGTGGTTCCGAAACCGACTCCCGCCGGTGCTGCTTCCTTCGACTCGAACAATCCGGCGGCCGCTACGGCGGGCCCTCCGATCGACTCGGCTCTTGTCACAGCTTGCAGGGCGTCACGTGACGGCACACCGGCAGTGTCCGCCCTTCTCGCGGTCACCTTCCGCGGCGGCACGACGGAGGGCGATCGGGCCGCAGCGGCCAAGGAAGTGAGCGGCGCACTTGCCGGCATTGGCCGCAGCGGAGAGCAGTACATCCGTCTCTCACCACAGGCAGAGCCGATCGGAGCGGCAGCAGTGCACCTGATCCACGTCGACGCGGTCACCAGCGTGTCGGAGAAGCCCTGCCCGTCGTTTGTGCCGCCCTCCATCGGAGCGCCGGCGGCCGGATCCCCTGATGATTCGGTGAAAGCCACGCCGTAAGCGGTCAGACCTCCGCTTCCCCGAGCAGCTCCGCCAGCCATTGCGCGCAGCGCATGTCGAACTCCTTCGTGGTCACCTCGAGGGTGCACGGCATCATACCTATGAATTCCTGCCCGTGGGACACTGCCCAATCGGGCGGATCGTTGGCGTTGTCCTTGGGTCGCAAGCATTGAAAGCGGAAGGTCTGGCCGTGCCAGCTGACCGAGCGTGTCCGGTAGCGCATACGAGGGTCCTTCGAAAGCCTGTTATGGCGGGGTCAACGACAAGTGTCGGGCACGGTACCGGGATAAGCAATAGCGCGTTCGTGGGACTTCGCTGCTCCGGCGCGAAGGGTTTTCGTTGGAGGTGCGCGTGCGAGGTCGGGACGAGACTTGTGTGATTGGTATATGGCTTGACGCGTATATAACTCCACGGCTATATTCTGGCCGTGGACTCATCGTTTGCCGTCGTCGCGGAGCCCAATAGACGGGCCATCTTGAGCCTGTTGCTCTCGTCTGAGCGGTCCGTTGGCGAGATCGAGCGCGAGCTTCGGCTGTCGCAGCCGTCGGTCTCCAAGCACCTGCGAGTGTTGCGAGAGGCTGGGTTCGTAGAATCACGAATTGAAGCGCAGCGCCGCCTCTATCGACTGAGGCCGGAGCCGCTCAGGGAGCTCGACGCATGGCTCGTTCCCTTCCGGCGCTTCTGGTCAAAGCACGTCGACGCCCTGGAGCGACACTTGGACAAGATGGGGGAAGGTGCCCTCCGTGAAAGGAAGAAAAAGACATGAGCAGCCGTGAGCGATCCGCCAAGAAGACCACCGTCAGGGCGTCCAAGGGATTCACGGATGAAGAACGAGCCGCGATGAGGGAGCGTGCCCAGGAGCTGAAGGCGGCCGCGCGCCGTGGCCTGCGCGCGGGCAAGGCGGACGGGGAAAGCGAAGTGCTCGCGAAGATTGCCGAGATGGCGGAACGGGATCGCGCCATGGCCGAGCGGGTCCATGCCATCATCATAGCCAGTGCGCCGGCCCTCTCGCCGAGAACCTGGTACGGGATGCCCGCCTATGCCAAGGATGGCAATGTCGTCTGCTTCTTCCAAAGTGCGCACAAGTTCAAGACGAGATTCGCGACCTTCGGCTTCAGCGACAAGGCGAAGCTCGACGAGGGCGCCATGTGGCCGACCGCCTTCGCGCTGAAAGAATTGACCAAAGCCGAAGCGGCACGGGTCCGCGCGCTCGTGAAGAAAGCGGCGAGCTGATGACTGGAGCTCGCCGCTGCGGCCGCCCTCGGTGGGATTGCCGGCCGGGACGAGGCCACGTGACGAGAACACTTTGAAAGGGGACGAGAGACAATGAGCAACCGTGAGCAATACGCGCCGGGGGCCGCCTCAGGCGCTGAGATTCTAAAAGACGGCGAGAAGTGGACGCTCGTTCTGGTCCGCGACCTCCACCACCCTCCTGCAAAAGTTTGGAAGGCGCTCACAGACCCCGAGCATCTCCGCGAATGGGCTCCGTTCGATTCTGACCGAGACCTCGGTGCCGTCGGCACCGCTAAGCTCTCGACGGTGGGGGCACCGACGCCGCATGTAACCGAGACCCACGTGAAGCGGGCCGACGCGCCCAAGGCGCTCGAATTCAACTGGGGTGGATTCGACATCCGCTGGGCGCTGGAGCCGCTGGGAGCCAGCGGCACTCGGCTCACGCTTTGGCACAACATCGACCGTGGATTCATAGCGATGGGTGCTGCGGGCTGGCACATCTGCCTCGATGTGCTGGATCGGCTTCTCGCCGGTCAGCCCATTGGACGCATCGTCGGCCCCGAGGCCATGAAGTTCGGCGGCTGGCAGCGCTTGAACGCCGAGTACGCAAAGCAGTTCGGTGTCGAGACTCGCGGTTGGCCCTCTGGCGCACGGACCTGAGCATGCCCCGCTCCAAAGGAATCGTCACCGGCTTCTGGATCGTCACCGCGCTCTTCTGTCTGCAGATCGGCTTCACGGCCTACGCGCAACTGAGCCTGCCGCAGGTGGCGGACGCGTTCGCCCACCTCGGGTTCCCCGACTACTTCCGGGTGGAACTCTCGTTGGCCAAGCTGCTCGGCGTGGTGCTGCTGCTCGCGCCGGTGCCGGCGCGGCTCAAGGAGTGGGCCTACGCCGGCTTCGCCATCGACCTCAGCTCTGCGCTCATCGCGCATCTCTCGGTGGGCGATGGCCCGGAGGCGTGGGGTTGGGCGGCGGCCACCGGCGTGCTCTGGGGGCTCTCGTACTTCTTCTGGCGCCGCCTGCAGGCCACGTCGGCGAGCGCCCTTTCCGGGCCGGGCCCGGCTGCAGAGAGGGAGTCTCCAGGCGCGCCGCACCCCGCGAAAGCGTAGTCCAGCTCGAGTCGAAGCGACGAGTCAGCGGGATCGCCGCGATGGGAATTGCACCTCAGGGTCTACGGTTTCTTCGGTGGCGAGCCATTCTGGGCCACCGCGGCCTTCACGAGCGCCTTGAACGCACCCGCATCGATCTTCTCCCCTTCGTGGATGTCGATCGCCCTTCGCGTGTTGCCTTCCAGGCTGGAATTGAAGAGGCGCGATGGATCCGGAATGCTGGCGCCGCGGGCGAACGTGAGCTTCACGACCTTTGTGTACGTCTCCCCGGTGCACACGATTCCGTTGTGCGACCAGACCGGGACCCCCACCATCGCATTCGACGGCTTCCTCCATTTCCGCTCCTCGACCATCTCGGGGTCGGCCTCCCGGATCAGCGCCCGCATACGAGCGAGGGTCCCCTCGCGCCAATCTTCCAGGTCGCGGATCCGCTGGTCGATGAGCCGGGAAGCCGGTTTTCCGGTCGCCCGCTCACGGCTCCTCGTGTCGCCGTCTGCCTTCGCTATACGCGGCTTGCCGCCCGAGAGGACGACGGCGCCCTTCTCGCCTTTTCGCACTTTGATCGGCCTGGCCTCACTCGGCCCTGGCCCGGCCTTCGCGCGGGCCGGCCGGGACTTGGACCTGGTAGCCGACTTGGGTGGCTTGCGCGCGCGCGAGCTGCCCTTGGCCTTGGCCTTCGGCTTCGCCTTGCGTGGCATGCGCACGGGACCCGGCGGCGCCTTCATAATGATGGCGGCTCCACGTAGGGGTTCATGATCTTGAGTGTCATCAGGCTCTTCTCCGGAGTTTGTCACATTGGCGGGCCATGGCCCGCCGGTCAAGTGACGAACCCTCGGGTAGAATGTGTCCGGATGGATCGGGATCGCTTCATCGTCTGCCGTCCCGCTACGGCTTTGAGGTAAAGTCCGCCTTGCCAGTCGCCAAATCAACCGGTACCGAGACGTGTTCAAGCACGATTAGCCACTTGCCCCCGATCTTACGGTAGCCGTCGGTCACGCGCACCGTCCGATCAACCGCGTGACCGTGCGTGTCGGTGCCAACGGTGTGCTGGATGCTGTGACTGAATCCGACGTTGCCGTCGACGGTGATGGCGAGATCAGCTATGGCGAACTTTGGCCTGCCCTTGAAGTGCGCGAAGTAACCCAGCCAAGCCTTGCGATATGCGTCAGCGCCGAGATGTTGTCTCGGCGGTACGACGTCGAAAACGACGAGGCTGTTGTCCGATATGTAGTTCTTCATCATCGCGTCTACGTCTCCGGCATTGAGAGCCGCCGCAAAGTTGTTCTCAAGCGCCCGGATCGCTGCTTCATCGTCCGATGCACGTGTACGTGTTGCATTGCTCATTGGACCGTCTCCCGTTGTCTTAGTCATAGTCGGGGCGTTGTTGGCGGCAGCTCCAAGGGCTATCGCTCCAACGGCGATGGCAAGGTAGACAATGGCTTTCATGCGATTTGTCCTTCGTTCGGGAACTATCGTCTTTACTTGCGGTCGGTGAGCGCGTACTGCGCGCCCTCGCCTTTCGAGCAGCAGACTACGCCAAGTGCGACGAATCAGAGGGCGGAGAATGTGACCGAGGCCAGCCCGGAAATGGACCGGTAAAGAAGCGCCTGGACCCTCTCGGATCCGGGCGCTCGGAAATGGTTCTCACCCAACGACTTCCAGAGAGCGGGCGACCGGACTCGAACCGGCGACGTCCAGCTTGGGAAGCTGGCATTCTACCACTGAATTACGCCCGCAGTGTTACCCCACAACAATTTAGGACGTTCCGCGACTCAAATATGTCCGGACCGGGCCGGCACATCAAGCTCGACGTGAGAAGGATTTGGGCCGACGACTAGATGAATTGTCCGTGACTCGGGTGGTCATTGCCGTCGGTCGGTGCGCCCGGACGGGGCACCACCCGTTTACGGCTCTACCTACCTGGCATGACTCTCCAAAGAGGATCCGGACTCCGTCATGTTCAATATGGACGACCCATGCGTCCATGTGACATCAGGAGGTCCCATGAGTCAGGCAGGAAGGGAATCAACCGCGGCAGTTCATGAGAACCGGCGCATCCGCAGTGAAAGGGCAGCGCCGGCGCAATAGTTCGGAGTTGAAGGACTATCAACGTGAAGAGGATCAGTCTGCCGAGAAGATCCCCGTGTCCGTCATGCGCTCGGTCGTCCCGTTCCAGTCAGACCCTCTGCCTTCACCTCCCCTGAAGATGAAGTGCGACTCATCCAGCAAGCGCTGGTGCCCGAGCGGCCGGTTCCGTCGCTGGTACAGGCCGCGTTCCAGGACATACTCGGCGAGAGTGCAAGCCGGGACCCACACGGAAGGATCGAGATCGGGATATCTGTGCGCGTGCTCGGGTTGCACGCGAGCTTCGCGGATGGTCATGAAGTTGACCTGGCCAGGACTAGCGACGACGGCGTTAGCGGTTCCCCGCAGCCTCGAGGAAACTCCGTAGATCGGGCTCGCTCACCGCGGGTTCTCCGGGAGAGACGTTGTCGAGTTTTCCCTGCCGCATCCATCTCTCCAGCTGCCCAACGAGCTCGAACAGGTGGTCGAACGACTCCACGGTGAAGAGCAACGGCTGGTAGTGATCGATCTCGAAATACTGGTTGATGACCCACTCCAGCTGTAGCGGATATCGCTGCACCCCGGGCGAGTCGATGGCGTGCGCAATCTCCCCGTAGGAGCTGAGGAGTCCACTCCCGTACACTTTGAGACCGTCCGGTCCACGCATGAGCCCGAATTCGATGGTGAACCAGAAGAAGCGCGCCAGCGCTTTGAAGATGCTGGTGACCCGCCGGATCCGCTCCTGCTCGTCCGGTATGCCGGCCACGATTTCCGCCGCGGTGTGGGCGCAGTCGCCGAAGCGCACCAGCGTATCCGCGAACGCGCGATCGGTATGCATCGGCACGTGGCCGGCGATGTCGTGGAAGATGTCCGGCTCGGGCAGGTAGTCGAGCGTGGCGCCGTCGCGAATGGTGATCGTGGTCGGAAACGTGCGGTTCCGCAGGCAATCGAAGAACAGGAAGGAGGGAACGTACCCGCTGACCGGCTTGGCGCTGAATCCGGTCAACGGGCTGAGAAATCGATTCACGTCCTCCAGCCTCGGTACCCGGTTCGGATCGAGACAGAGGCTCTCGATACCCTGGAGAAAACGGGCGTTGGCGTACCGATGCCACCTGTCGCCCATACGGGTGAACAGACGTCGCCAGGCATCGTGGTTGGCCTCGGAGTACAGCTCGTATGGCTGATGGATATAGAGCCGCCCCTCCTCCTGGGCCTGCTCGATGAAGGCCGCCCGGGTAGTGGTCAGCCCGCTTTCCGTTGCCCGTTCCGCCGGGATACCCGCCATGATCCGCTCCGCGTTACTTCCGCTTGTAACGCCAGGCCGTGATGCCGGCGCCCTGGGCGGTAAGCTTGATGTCCTGCGTGGCCCCGGCCTTGAGGGCCGGAACCTGCGTTTCCTGCGTGGCTACCGGCTTGCCGCTCGCATCGAGGAACTCGAATGCCAGCGTTACCGGCGCCGGCGGAACCGGCTTGCCCGACGGCGTCTGCGCGTCGCGCCCCGTCGCGGTAGCCGCGAGTGTCGCGCCACCGGCGTTGGGAGAGAGCTCGGTGACCTTCACGTCGATGGGCAGGGCCAGCACCTGCTCGGCGATCTTGACGGCGTCGTTGATCTTGCCGGTCTGCTTATACCCCTCACCCTGCAGCTTGAGCGCGGTCTCACTCATCGGCTCGATCGCGACGAGCTTCGTGGCGGTCGCCAGGAGCTTCGGTCCATTCTTGAGCGCAAGATAGGTGTTGCTCAAGTTGGAGAGCGCATCCCGATTGTACGGCTCTGCCGCCGCCGCCTTCTCGAAAGCGGCCGCGGCCTCGGCGAATTTCTTGTCGTTGTACAGGTTGACGCCTACGCTCATCATGTCCTGCGTGCCGGGCGCACCC
Organism: uncultured Gemmatimonadales bacterium; assembly: GCA_963722825.1. Classification (GTDB taxonomy): domain Bacteria; phylum Gemmatimonadota; class Gemmatimonadetes; order Gemmatimonadales; family GWC2-71-9; genus CAVVWJ01. The sequence goes on along the minus strand of CAVROI010000001.1, from coordinate 950,732 downwards.
GCCGGGCCCCCGGCAGCGCCACCCGCGCTCACCAGCTCCTTTTCGAGGGCTTGCGCCTTTTCGGCCTGGCCCTGCCCGCGGTAGGCCGCCGCGAGGCCCCGCTTCGCTTCGTTGTCGTCGGGAACCCACTTGAGGTACTGCTCGAAGGCCGTCACGGCGCCGTCGAAATTCTTCTTGTTGAGGAGAATGGCTCCCTGGTTGAACGCCGACCGGTTCCGGACTTTGACTTCGGTCGTGTCCTTGGGATTGGCACCGGCCGCCGCGGCGCGGCCGAAGTACGCGGCGGCACTGTCGGTCTCACCCTTGTCGTTCATGATCGCCGCCACTTGGTAGTACGTGATCGGCGAGTTCCGATAGATGGTGCCAGCCTCGCGGTAGACCGCGAGCGCCGAGTCGGTGTTCTTCTCTTCCTCGAACTTGCTGCCGGCCTTGATGAGAAACACCCAGGCGTTCCTCCGATAGTTCGAGATTTCCTCGGCGCAGTCGGGCGCGAGCTTCTCCGCCCGGCTCAGCGTGGAATCGGCGCCGTACAGGTCGCCCTGATGCAGGTAGATCCGCCCGAGGTAATACCATGCCGCCGGGTTCTTGTCCTGCCCGTTCTTCTCGATCGCTTCGAGCAGCACCTTCTGGCCGTTCTGGAGGGAGCGCGCCTTGTTCTCCGGCACCTCGGTTTCGATGCTCGTCTTCAGATAGGTTGCACCACTGCTGACTTTGAAGTGATTCGGCTTGATGCCGCAGTCGGCTGCCTTGTATCCAGTGGGCATCGACTTGGCGATTCGATCATCGAGCACGCGTTGCTGCTGCGCCGACGCGGATCCCGCGATCGACGCGAGCACGAGAAGGGCTGACGCGATCTTGGCGTTCACTCGTCACGACTCCTTGTTCGGGGTCAGAGGCCGGGCGGCTCCTTGCGGACTCACCTGGCGGAGTGCCCGCTCACGCAAGTCCCTTGCCACCTCATGGGCGGGACGGCCGGTCCTGCGGGCCACCGCCGCGACATCGTCGAATTCCGGTTTGACGCGCGGGCCGTCCGGCGCATCGAGCACTTTCACGCGAACCCGAGTGCCATCGCCTGCGATCACCTGCACCTCGCGCCGCGCAAGCGTCACCCGCTCCACGATCTGCCTCCGGATGCCGGCGGTGGTGCTGTGACGAAAGAGCGCCTCCGAGACGGCGGAAGCGGCGCCAGGGGGCACCGTGGTCTCGAGCCTGAAGCCGGTGCGCCCCTTCTTCGACTGGGTGGCCCAAACCTGGACGTCCAGCGCGCCGGCGGCGAACAATGCTTCTCGGACGGGGTCGATGTATTCCGGGCTCAGATCGTCCAGGTCGGTGGACAGGAGGACGACCTCGCCGGCCTCCAGTGCCGGCTCGGCGATGATGAGTCGAAGCGCGTTCGGGTATCCGGGAGGGTTGCGCCCGCCGGCGCCCCAGGCGGCCGCCTGCACCGCCCGCCACCGCTCCGGTGGGGCCCCGCAAGACAGCGCCCGAAGCAACGCGGCCCCAGTAGGCGTGGTCGCCTCACCCACGACCGGTCCGTTCGGACCTATCTCGAGCCCCTCGAGCAGAACCGCAGTGGCAGGTGCCGGCACCGGCATGACGCCATGGACGGCCCGCACCCATCCCTCGCCGACGGCAACCGGCCGGTTGTAGATCCGGGTGATGCCAAGCTGCTCGAACCCTTCAATCGCGCCGACGATGTCCACCAGTGCATCCAGCGCGCCCACCTCGTGCAGGGCAACCCGCTCGGCCGGGATGCCATGTACACGTTCCTCCGCCTCACCGAGCAATCGGAACGCCCGCACGGCCCGATCGCGCACCCACTGCGAGAACGGCGCGCGCGCTACTAGGGCGATCAGCTCGCCCACGTGGCGGTGGGGACCGAGGTGGTTGTCGTCGCGATGATCGTGGTTGGCGTGGGGGTGCTCGTGCTGGTGGGAGTACGTCTCTGCGGTGGTCTCCATTCGGCCACCGGGAAGTCGGACGTTGACTTTGACACACCCGAGCCCGCAACGGTCGACCCGTTCGATCTCCACCGTGACGTCGGGGACACCGAGACGTTCGGGGAGCGCGCGGAGCCATTGCTGATCGGCGCCCGCGGAAAGCAGGGCACCAAGAACCATGTCGCCGCTGATTCCGGCAACCGGGTCCAGGATGGCAAAACGGGCTTCCGACATAGACTTAAACATCGCCAGATGTTGCGGCCAAGGCAAATCTCACCCCCGGTACAGCCACCCGGCCCCGGTATTGAAGACCACCACCCGCTCCTCTGGCCGTAGCGCTCCCGCATCGCGCAGCTGGACCGCCGCCGCCACCGCCGCTCCCCCTTCCGGCGATAGGTCCACTCCCTCCCAGGCGGAGACCGCGCGTGCTCTGGCGGCAAGGTCCTCATCGCTCACGGCAACTGCGCTGCCGCCCGTGTCCCGGATGGCGCGGAGCATGAGCGCCCCGCCCAGCGGCGACGGGACCCGGAGCCCGCTGGCCACCGTCCAGGGGTCCGCCCATGGCTCACACTTCTCCGCGCCCGCTGCAAGGGCCCGAACCACCGGCGCGCACCCGTTGGACTGGACGGCGTAAAGGCGTGGAAGCGTTCCCGTCACCCAGCCGGCCGTGGCAAGCTCCTGGAAGGCGAGCCACATGCCGATCAGTCCGGTCCCACCACCGGCGGGATAGATGATGGCGTCGGGGAGCTTCCAGCCGAATTGCCGCGCCAGCTCGAGGCCGAGGGTCTTCTTGCCCTCGATGCGATAGGGCTCCCGCAGCGTCGACATCGGGAATGCGCCGGTTCGTCTGGCAAAATCGAGGGCCGCGGCCCCGCAATCACCAATGTGCCCCTCGAGCAAGTCGAGATCGCCGCCGAACCAGCGGATCTGGGAGAGGATGGTCGGCGGCGTCGTCGCCGGGGCAAAGATCCGTGCGCGCAGGCCGGCACGTGCCGCATATGCAGCGAGCGCGATCCCGGCGTTGCCGGCGGTCGGGACGACGAAGGACTCCGCCCCGCCCAGCGCCGCCCTCGAGACCGCCATCGCCATCCCGCGGGCCTTGAATGACCCGGTCGGGTTGACTCCTTCGTCCTTGAGCCACAAGTCCGAAAACCCGAGATGGCCGCCTGCCCGCCTGATCTCGAGCATCGGCGTGTCGCCCTCGCCGAGACTGATTGGCTCCTCGCCATCGGCGAGCGGGAGAAACTTGCGGAATCGCCACATTCCGTGGCCCCGGTGAATCTCGGCCCGGTCGGTGAGCGTGAGCCGGCGTGCCGGGTACCGAACGAGCCACGGCTGCCCGCAGACCGGGCAGACAGTAGGGAGCCCGTCCGGATCGCCCATCGCGTCGCACCCCGAGCACTGGAGCTTCCAATCAAGCACGGTGGTTACCGTCATCGAGTCAATCGCTCCTCCATCTCGTCGAGACTTCGCGGCCAGTCTTCGCGCAGGAGTCGCGAGAGGGCGCGGTCGGCGAGGAGTTTTCCCCCCGTCTGACAGGTGGGACAGTAGTTGGTTTCGTTGTCAGCATACCGGATTCGCTGCACCGGCGTGCCGCAGACCGGACATGGCTGGCGGTACCGGCCGTGCACCGCCATCCCCTCGCGGAAGGCAGTGACCTTCTCGGGGAAGCCCTCCCCTGCTTCCCCGCGCAACCGATCGGTCCACTCGGTCAGGACATTCCGTACTGCGTCATGAAGCCTCCCGATTTCTTCCACACGGAGGCGAGACGTGAGCAGGAGCGGGGAGAGCCTGGCGCGGTGGAGGATTTCGTCGGAATAGGCATTGCCGATGCCGCTGAAGAGTCGCGGATCAGTGAGTGCCCGTTTGAGAGTGTGATTCTCGCTCACGAGACGCTCCGCAAACGCCGCCGCACCGATGTCCAGCGCTTCGAGTCCACCCCGATCGATGCCGGCTAGCGCCTCCCTGCCTTCGAGCAGATGAATCGAGGCCCGCCGGCGGCTCCCGGCCTCGGTGAGCAACAGCGTCCCGCCGGGGAAGTCGAAGGCCACCAGCCCGATTCGTCCAGGAGACTTGGCGCCCCGAGGACGCCAGCGCAGTCGCCCGGCGATCATGAGATGAATGACGAGGAACAGCTCATCGTTCAGGTCGAAGACCAGGCGCTTGCCCAGACGGCGCAACCCCACCACGCGCCGTCCAATGGCGGCCGCGAGGGGCGGCTCGACGGTGCGGAGCACGAAGGGACTCTGCAGTCGGATATCCTCGATCGGCTCGCCGAGGATGCGCCGTCCGAGCGCCTCGAGGTACACCACCACATCGGGGAGCTCAGGCATGGCGAGTGTCCTGGCCGTTCACGACCGCTCGTTCAGGTGGGAGAGAATTCGCTCGGCCAATCGGGTCGAGAATCCGGGCACAGTGGCCAGCTCGGACACCGAGGCGGACCGTACGCCCGCGAGGCTGCCGAATCGCTCGAGGAGAAGCCGCCGTCTGTTGGGACCGACGCCGGGAATATTCAGGAGCTCCGAGGTGATGGTGCGCTGGGTGCGTCGTTTCCGGTTGTAGGCCAGCCCGAATCGATGCGCCTCGTCGCGCGCCCGCTGGAGCAGCCGAAGCGAGGGGCTTCGACGCGAGAGTCTCAGGCTCTCTGCCTGTCCCGGCAGGAAGACTTCCTCTTCGCGCTTGGCGAGGCTCACCATCGGGATGTCGCCCATGCCGAGCCGGCCGGCCGCCTCGGTGGCGGCGCTGAGCTGACCCTTGCCTCCGTCGATCACGATCAGATCCGGGATGGGAAGTGCCTCATCGCGGCGGCGGGTGAGATAGCGCGTGATGACCTCATCGATCGCCGCGAAGTCGTCCTGCTGCCCCGGCCCCTTGATCTTGAACTTCCGGTATTCGCTTCTGCGCGGCCGGCCGGCCTCGAACCAAACCAGCGAACCGACGGTGTCCCGCCCCTGGTTGTGCGAGATGTCCACGCAGACGAAGCTGCGCGGCACGGCGTTGAGGCCGAGATCGCGCCCGAGAGCGTAGACCGGATCTTCCGCGCGCTCCTCGGTCTCGAAGGACTCGATCCGCAGACTCTCGAGCAGATGCCGTGCGTTCTGGTCGGCGAGCTCGAGCCAGCGTGAGGCGGTGCCCCGTTGCGGAACCGTCCACTCGGTGCCCGGCAGAAGCTCCCGCAGCGTCTCCCACTCGCTCGGCGCGAATGGAATCACGAGGCGGCGCGCTCGCCCTTCGGCCGGCACATAGTATCGGACCAGGAAGGCGTTGAGCACCACGGCGTCCTCTTCCTCCTCCACGCCCTCGAGAAAGCGATGCTCCCGGCCGACGATGCGGCCTCCGTGCACACGGAAGAGGACGCCCGCGGCATCGTTGCCGTCCCTAGCGTAACCCACGACGTCGGCGTCTCCGGTTCCGATCACCTCGACGCTCGGCGCCTCGTCCAGACGGTCGAGCCACCGGAGTGCATCGCGCAGCTCGCGCGCACGCTCGAAGTCTTCCTTCCCGCTCGCCTCGAGCATGGCCTCGCGAACTTTCACCCGCACATCCTGAGTCCGGCCCTCGAGAAAGTCCAGGACGTCCTGGACCATCCGCCGGTAGTCCTGCTCGGTTTGCCAGCCGACACAGGGAGCCAGGCAGCGGCCGATGTGATAGTCGAGGCACGGCCGGTCGCGAGTCTCGACTGGAATGTCATCGGCGCAGCTCCGGACGGTGTACAGCCGGCGGATGATGGCCAGGGTACGCCTGAGCTGGGCGACGTCGGTGTAGGGTCCGAAGTACCGCGCTCCCGGGATGTCCCGGCGACGAGTCACGATCACCCGCGGAAAGGGATCGGCCAGGGTGACCGCAATCGACGGGTAGCTCTTGTCGTCCTTGAGGCGGACGTTGAACCTGGGACGATACTCCTTGATCAGATTGTTTTCGAGGATGAGCGACTGGGGCTCGGATGGCACCACGATCGTTTCCACGTCGGCGATCAGCCGCTGGAGCACCCGGTGCTTCGGACTCACGTCGAAGTCACTCGCGAAATAACTGCGAACCCGGCTCTTGAGTCGCTTGGCCTTCCCGACGTAAAGCACCTCTCCCCCGGCGTCCTTCCACAGGTAGACACCCGGACCTTCGGGCAGAGTATCGAGCTTGCGCTGCAGCGCTTCGGGAGTGTTTGGGAGCGTCATCGCTTGAGGCGGCGGAGGAGCCCGCCGGCCTCGGCCACCCCGAGCCCGGCGGTCAGCGCGAGGTAGATCGCGCCGTACGTACCGAGCAGAAATATCGCCAGAACGATGGGCTGATGCACCGGCAGGACCTGGCGGAGGCCCAGTCCCGCCGCCGCCGCGACAGCCGCGCTTCCCCAGAGCCGGACGGAGAGCGAGACAGGGAGTCCCGTGCGCCCGATCCGCCGGTTGAGAGCCCGCCGGAGCAGAAGGAACTCGATCCACCCCGCGATGCCGGCCGACGCCGTAAGACCGGCGGCGCCCCACCTGGGCTCGATACCGAGGGCCCTGGGAAGCGGGAGCGCGAAGAGGTAACCCAGGCCGATCGTGAGACACACGCGCACCGTGGCCGTGCGCAGAGGCGTGCGGGTATCGTGGAGTGCCCAGAAGGTCGAGGCATACAGCCGGCCCATCGTGGAGGCCAGGAGCCCTACCGCCGATCCGGCGAGGATCCCCCACACGTAGAGGGTCATCGCCCGGGTGAACTCACCGGTCTGATAGAGCGCCCCGGTGACGGCATCGCCCAGCGCCAGGAACGCGACCGCGGAGGGCACCACCATGAAGGCGATCTGCCGGAGGCCCGCGTCCAGCCGAGCCCGCAGGTATGTGGCGCGCTCCGCCTCATCGCCCCGGGCGCTCGACATTTCAGGCAACTCCGCGGCCGATACCGACATGCCGAAGAGGCTCACGGGGAGAGTGTAGATCACCTGGGCGTAGGACAAGCCGGCGACGGCGCCGGTGGGAAGAAGACTCGCCAGCACGGTATCCACGTACGCGCTGATCTGAACCACTCCTCTGCCCACGAATACCGGGAAGAAATTCCGGATGACGGCGGCGACGGTGGCGGACCCTTGCACCAATCGTGGAAGTGTACCGTCCAGCAACCGGTGGACGGTCGGGTACTGCACGGCGAACTGGAGAAAGCTCCCCGCCACGGCGCCCCACGCGACGATCTCTGCCAGCGGATACTGCGACGCTCCCGGGCCGAACACGAGGAGCACCCCGATGATGGCAAGATTCCAGATCACCGGCGCCGCATACGAGAGAAAGAACCGGCGGTGGCTGTTGAGCACGCCGAGGCACCAGGCCGAGAGGGCCAGCAACCCGGCGCCGGGAAAGAGAATCCGGACGAGTCTGATCGTCTCGTCACGCTTCATTCCCTCGAAGCCGGGAGCGATGATGGTGATGAGAAGCGGAGTCAGCACGATGCCGGCCAGCACCAGTACCGAGGTGGCGATGGCCAGCAGCGCGGCTACCGCGCCGGCAACCCGTTTGGCTTCCGCATCCTCACCTCGCGCGCGCAACCCGGCGTAAATCGGAATGAAGGAGGCGGAGAGCACTCCTTCCCCGAACAGATTCTGAAGAAAATTGGGGATGCGAAACGCGGCGTTGAACACATCCGCCGCATCCGAGGTGCCGAAGAAGTGAGCGAAGACCCGGTTTCGAACCAGACCGAGGATCCGGCTGGCGAGAATCCCCGCGGCAACCATCACCGCCGGGCGCACGGGACCGTGTCGGGGAGCGGTCAGGAACCGGGCGGTGGTGGCAGGGTGGAGCGGGCGGACGGATCGGCGAGAAGGCGGTGAAGAAACGCGCTCTCGTCCTGGAGGGCCTGGACCGTCCGGTTCAGCTCCTCGATCTCGGCTTCCATGGCATCCACCTTCCGGGTCAGCTCGGCGATGACCGGCGGGGAGGGCGGCGTGCCCTCCAGACGCCTCGCCAGTGCGCGACCGATCGGCGAATCCAGTACGATGCCCATGATGGGGATGAGGAGTGCGACCAGCAGAATGAGCGCGATAACCGACATGGGTCGAGTCTACGCCTGTTGCGACGGGCCTTCAAGGCCATCGCCATACCATCGCTCCATCTCATCCGCGAGCGCGCGGAGCAGATCGGGACCATGTCGCGCGAGAAACGGTGCGATGGTCAGCACCCGCTCCTGCGGCTTGCCTCCAGGCACCACGGCGGTCCGCGCGCGCGAGAGCTGCGAAAGCTCCGTCTCCTGACGCCGCTTCAGGTGCTGGACCAGCTTGCGCTCCACATCCTGGACGCCGGAAAGCGCTTGCTGCTGCGCCCCGTGAATCGGTCGCTCGAGCGTAGGATCGATCTCGACGGCGATGGCGCCGAGCGAGCGGTAGCCGGCCTCCACCGCCGACCGGAGCGAGCCAAGGGTCTCGAGCGCTTCGGGGGGCAGCTGCGAGCGAATCAGCCGGGCCTCGAGCGCGCCCGGCGGTGCCATGAGATCGTCGAGCGTGATGCCGAACTTCTCGACTACCCGGTCGACCCGTGGCTCCACCAGAAGACCCGACCACCGCGGCAGCGGCCGTTGCCGTGGCACCTCGAGCCGTTGGTAGATGGGAGGTGTGAGCGCCAGATAGCCGAGCTCGCCGGGGCCGCCGAGGTACGCGACGGTGGGCAGCATCGCACTTTCCACGACCGGGCGGAGAAGGACGTTGGGCGAGAGCCGCGTCGGCTCTTCGGCGGCAATCCGTTCCAAGGCCGGCAGGTCGAAGCGCTCTCTGCTCCGCCGGGTGACAAAGGCGCCGCCGTCCCGAATCAACCGGTCCCTGCCCTGTGACGCCTCGAGCATGACGAGCGACGCGCCGTCGCCCACCGTCACCCCGGAGGTGCGCGCCGAGCCGCCGAGCGACTCGAAGTACCGGTCGAGGTCGTCGTCGAGTTGGGGCGCCAGACGGAGCGCCTCCAGGATGAGTGGAGCCGTGACTCGCTTCGCGGCCGGATGGGTGCTGTCGAAGCAGATGATCCCGAGCGGAGCGAGCAGCTCGGCGATCGCGCCCGCGAAGCTCCGGCCTACGGTCTGGTCGGGTCGGTAGTGACGAGCCAGCCACTCCAGGGTCGAGTCGCGATATTCGGATGGCGGCAGCCCGGCGGCCAGCGCGTCGAGTGCCGGCACGATGGCCTCACCCAGAGGCTGGCGGTACATCGGGGTGAGCGGGGCATCGGCGGGGCGAGGTGGGAGCGAGGTGGTCGCGAGGTTCCCATCGGCCCCGATCCACGCCGCCTCGCTCGCTTCGGCAAAATCGTGATCGTCACCCGCCAGCCAGAAGACCGGTACCACCGGCCGGTTCCAGCGCCGCTCGAGCCGGCGGGCGAGCGCGCCCGTCGAGAGGGCCTTGTAAACGGTGTAGAGCGGACCGGTGAAGAGGCCGGCCTGCTGTCCCGACGTCACGACCATCGCACCCGGCGTCCGAAGGCGCGCCAAACCGGCGTCGAGTGCAGCGGAGGGCCAGAATGCCTCGACCAGGGCCGGATCGAACCCGACCGCGCGGGGCTCCGGCGGCTCGAGGAGAGCGGCGAGCGGGGTCGGCACCAGCCGCAGATTCATGCCGTCCGGCCGATCAGGATCGTACGTGCAGAGGTCGAAGCCAGAATGTGGCCATCGTAGTCGCCGAATCGGTGGATGATGGTAACACCCGAGCGGCTCAACATGCCGGCGATCTCGTCCGACTCGAAGAGACGCACCCGCTCGACGAATCGGCGCCCGCTGGGCCACTGGATCGTCTTGCGGACATATCGACCGTCCGGTGAGAGAGTCCGGGTCACCTGGGCAATCGCCGCTCCGGCACTCACCGTCTCCCGCGGCACGAGTCCCGCGCGGACTGCCGTCGGATTCAACAGGTCGATGACGAACCACCCGCGGGGACGGACGGTCGCGATCATTTCTGCGAGGGTCGCGTCATGCTCCTCGTCGTGCGCGAAGTACCCGAAGCTGGTGAAGAGATTGACGGTGAGGTCCATCGAGTGGGGGCGGACCGGGAGGCAGCGCATGTCGGCCCGGACGAGGGGCGCGTCCGTCACGCCACGGGCCACGCGCAGAAGGCTGGCGGAGAGGTCCACGCCGACGCAACACGATCCGGCCGACCGGAAGGCACGCGCGTGGCGGCCCGCACCGCACGCCACGTCGAGGACTCGCCAGCTCCGCTCGAACGGCACTGCGCCGAGAATGAGCGCCACCGCCCGCTCGGCATCCGCATCGTCCCGATGCGGATAGAGCCGCAGATACTCTTCACCGAACCATTCTTCGTACCATTCGGCCATGTCGCGATCGGTTATCGGTTAATCGGCTCGCCCTCACCGCCCCTTATGATACGGCTCCCCACGAAGGATCGTGAAGGCGCGGTAGACCTGCTCCAGTACAAGCACGCGAGCCAGCTCGTGCGGCAGGGTCAGCGGACCGAGACTCCAGCTGATACTCGCCCGCGCGAGGATATCGGTGCCGAGACCGTGAGACCCGCCGATCACCATGGCCACGGGCCGTGCGGCCAATTGCCATCGGGTTACCTGATGGGCCAACACCTCGCTGCTCCATTCCGTTCCAGCCCGGGCGAGCGCGATCAGCGCCCCGCCCGTGGGCAGGTTGGCCGCCAGCCGTCTTCCCTCCTCGGCTCGCTGTGCCTCCCTGGTCGGGGCGCGGCTCGCCTCCTTCACCTCGACCTCGTGGAGCTTCACGTAGCGGCCCAGCCGACGTGCGTAATCGTCCGCGACTTCGCGGAGGCCCGGCCGGAGCTTCCCCACCGCGAGGAGGGTGATCTCCATCTGGGCGTATCCTAGGCGTACATGCCGCGGAGCCGGTGGACGGTCGCGACCCGCTCGATGGCCTGCATGTAGGCGCCGATGCGCAGGTTGACCCCATGCCGTCCGGCCATTTGCGCCACCTCTTCGAACGACTGCATCATGATCTTCTCGAGGCGCTGATTGACGGTCTCTTCGTCCCAGAAGTATCCGCCGCGGTCCTGCACCCACTCGAAGTAGCTGACCGTCACCCCGCCGGCGTTGGCGAGGATATCGGGAATGACGAAGACCCCGTTCTCGTCGAGGATCTTGTCGGCGCCGGCGGTGGTGGGACCGTTGGCGCCCTCGCAGATGATCCGTGCCTTGATGTCGGCGGCGTTGGCGCTGGTGATCACATTCTCCATCGCGGCCGGCACCAGCACGTCGCAGTCCACCGTGAGGAGCGTCTCGTTGGTGATCTGCTCGGCCTCTTTATAGGTGTTGAGGTTGCGATGCTGCCGGACGTGCTGCTGGAGGTCGCGAACGCGCAGTCCCTTGGGATTGTACAATCCACCCGACTTGTCGCTCACGGCGACGATGGTCATCCCGGTCGCTTCCATCAGCTGGGCGGCGATCGAGCCGACGTTGCCGAAGCCCTGGACCGCCACCCGCGCTCCCTCGACCGGCATCCGCAACCGCTTCAGCGCCTGCCGGGTGACGATCGTGCATCCCCGCCCCGTCGCCTCCCGGCGCCCGAGCGAGCCACCCATCTCGACGGGCTTGCCCGTCACCACGGCGGTGACGGTGTGGCGCTTGTGCATGGAGTACGTGTCCATGATCCACGCCATCATCCGCTCGTTCGTATTCACGTCCGGGGCGGGAACGTCCGAGTCGGGGCCGAGGGTATCGATGATGGCGGAGGTATAGCGGCGGGTGATTCGTTCGAGCTCTGCGTTGGAGAGGGCGGCGGGGTCGCAGATCACGCCGCCCTTCGAGCCCCCAAACGGAATATTGACGACCGCGCATTTCCAGGTCATCCAGGCGGCGAGCGCCTTCACCTCGTCGAGAGTGACGTTCAGATCGAATCGGATACCACCCTTGGCGGGGCCGCGCGACGTGTTGTACAGCACGCGATATCCGGTGAGAACCTCGGTCTCGCCATTGTCCCGCAGGAAGGGCACGGCGACGATGATCTGCTTCTCCGGCGTCCGGAGCACCTTGTAGTGCCCCGGGTCGAGACTCAGCCGCTGGGCGGCGTAGTCGAAGCGCGACATCATGGCCTCGAACGGATTCTCCTCGTTCAAGAAACGATCCTTATCAGGACGGATGAGGGCTTGCGAGGGACGGGCTAGGCTACTCATAGAGGGTCCGGGTTTCTCCAGGAAGAGTTACAGGCCTTCTACCGGGGTCACGACGGCGTCCAGCGCGGCGGCGATCCTCTCTCCGCCGTCTTCCCACACCAGGTCCAGCACCGCCACCAGCGGCTCCGGCGCAGCGTTGGGCCACCGGTTCCGAAGCTTGACGGCATCCTTCTGCGTGATCACCACGTAATCCGCTCGACGGGCGGCATGGGCCAGCCAGGCCAGATCTTCATCGCGGTAGTCGTGGTGGTCCTTCCAGGTGGCGACCTGCACTGCCGCACCGGTTGCTTTGGTCTGGGCGACGAAGGCGTCGGGATCGGCGATTCCCGAGGCGGCGACCACCCGCTTGCCCGCCAGCGATTCCGCCGGGTGCCGGATTCCCGACACGAGGCCCTCGAGATGCCGGAGCCCGAGGTACGCAATCGCCACCGGTCCTTCCGTGCGCGAGGCGAGGTCGTGCGCCAGCGCCGCCGCGGCGTCCCGCGTCGCTCGCTTGCGGGTCACGATGACGGCATCGGCGCGATCGAGCGCATTCCACCCCTCCCGCCACGGACCCGCGGGCAGCGACCATCGGACGGCCCGGGTCGTCTCCGCGCTCATGACCGCGATGTTGAGATCGCGACGCACATCGAGACGCTGATAGGCGTCATCCAGCACCAGCACCTCCGCCCCCCCGGCCAAGGCTCGCTCGGCGCCCGCGACACGGTCGGGATTGGCCACGACGACGGCCTCGGGCACATCATGCTGGTGCACCAGCGTCTCATCGCTGCCGTATCCTCGGAGCAGGATGCCAGGCCGGAGGCCGCGAGCGGCATAGTACCGCGCGATCCAGATGGCGATTGGAGTCTTGCCCGACCCGCCCACGGTCAGGTTCCCGACCCCAACCGCCGGCAACGGCAGGTCGTGCACCGCGAGCCATCCGCGCCGATAGGCGGCTCCGCGCACCGCCATGGCTCCGCGCCAGAGCCCGGACATGGGAAGCAGGGCCAGGCGCGCCAACCGGGCGTCGGGACGCCGGCTGGTCCAGAGCCAACGCATGACGCGGTGGCTGTCTCCCCGTCGAGTCATTCCGCGGCTCCCGCGATCTCGGTGAGTCGCTCCACCGCGTCGGCTACTCCTCGCGCGAGACCCTCCTGTCCTGGCCCGACCTCGAACGGCCGCCCATAGGTAATTCGCACCCTGGCGGCCGGTTTGGGTATCAGAAAGCGGTCCCACGAATTTAACCGCCAGGCGCGGCTGGCCTCGGCGTGCAGCGGGATCACCAGGCCACCTCCACGCTGTCCCGCGGCCACTACTCCCGGCTTCAGCTCGCGTCGGGGCCCCCGCGGTCCGTCCGGGGTGAACGCCACGGCGTGGCCCGCTTGAAGCTCGCGGACGGCCCCGAGCAGCGCGCGGGCGGCCCCCCGGGTGCTGGACCCGCGCACCGCTCCGTATCCGAGCGACCGCGCGAAATCCGCCAGATACTGACCCTCCCGCGCCTCGCTCACCACGATGGTGATCGCCTGGTGGCGGTGCTGCCAAAGGAGCGGTAGTAGCGCCTCGTGCCAGAGCAGGAACAGATGAGGGCGGCGGGCTTCGTACACCGGCCGCCAGCGTTCCTCGTGCACCGTCGTGATCCGCCAGGTCGAGGCGAGGACCTTGATGGCGGGACCGGCGAGTGTCCGTACCGCACCCGGCGAAATCCTCAGGCGCACGCGCCGAGCAGCTCGTCCACGAGCGCCACTACCCGGGTCGTCGCCCCGGGCGAGCCCAGCCGCTGGCGGACGGTGGCGAGTCCTTCGCGCTGGGCGAGCGTGCGGGGATCCCGGGGATCGAGCAGAGGGCGCACGGCATCCGCCAGTGGTCCTGCCTCGGCCCGCTCCTGCAGCATCTCGGGCACGACTTCGCGTTCCGCGACGAGGTTCACCAGGCTCACCCACCGGACCGTGCGAAGCCGCTGGAACATGAACCAGGTGAACGGATGCACCTTGTAGGCAACCACCATCGGAGTGTCCGCCAGGGCCGCTTCGAGAGTCGTCGTTCCGGACTTGGCGAGGGCCGCGTCGGCGGCGGCGAAGAGCGAGACCGGATCGTCACGCACGATCTCGATGGGGCCGGGGTCGGGATACACGCCGTCCGCCGTTCCCGCCAGGAGAACTCTGCTGCAGTGCCCCTCGTCCAGCAGGCGCAGCGCCGCATCGCGGAAGGGGAGCCAGAGCCGGCGGACTTCCTCCATCCGGCTCCCGGGAAAAATGCCGAGCACCCGGCTCTCCGAGGCGATGCCCAGTCGCCTTCGGGCCGCATCACGGCTCGGCCACGGATCGCGATCGACCAGCGGGTGCCCGACGTACTCGCTCCGAATCCCCAGATCACCGAAGAACCGCTGCTCGAAGGGAAGCACCACCGCCACCCTGTCCACCGCGGCGGCGAACCGGCGTGCCCGGCCGGGACGCCAGGCCCAGAACTGAGGGGCAATGTAGTAGAGCACCTTGGTTCCCGCCTCGCGCGCCGCCTCCGCCACGCGAAGGTGAAAGCCGGGATAGTCGATCAGGATGACCAGATCATAGCGGCCCGCCCGGAAATCGTCGCGAAGCGAATGCAGCAGACGAAGGTGCGCGCGAAGCTTGGTGACGACCTCCACCAATCCGAAGGCGGAGAGTCCCTCGATGGGATAGCGGATCGTGGCGCCGGCCTCGGCCATTCGCGGCCCTCCGAGCGCCTCGACAATCGCGCCGGGATGATGGGCGCGGAGCGCACGGACGACACCGGCGCCGTGAAGGTCCCCCGATGGCTCGCCGACGGAGACGAAGATGCGGGGGGAAGGACGTGCGATCATCCGGCGGGAGTGGCGGCGAGCGGCGACGTCCGCACCGCGTCGGCCACCCGCAATGCGAGCGCCAGCGCGGCGCGCCCTTCCTCACCTCGAACGACGACGTCCTTCCCGCCCCGCACCGCGTGCACGAAACTCTGCAGCTCCAGCGCGAGCGCGTCGGCCTCGGGCGCTTCCAGGGCAATCCGCTCGACCACGTCCGACAGGGCTTCGCCGGTGCCCGGCTGCCAGCCGGGTCGCACCCGCATGAACTCGCCCGAACCGCTCGCGAGGTCGAGCGAGAAGTAGCCATTGGGTTGGAACAGCCGGAGACGGCGGACCCGCTCGCGCGACACCCGAGAGGCGGTCGCGAGGGCCACCGCCCCGTTGGCGAACTCCACGCGAGCATTGGCGAGATCGAGGTGGGAGGAAAGCAGTGGCAGCCCCGACGCTCGTACCTCCGTGGCCTCGGCGCCGCCGGTGAGATGCAATACGAGATCGAGATCGTGAATCATGAGATCGAGCACGACCGCGACATCGGTACCGCGGGGCTGAAACGGTGCCAGCCGCTGGCTCTCGATGTACCGCGGCCCGTCGAGATACGGCTCCGCCGCCCGTAAGGCCCGGTTGTAGCGCTCGATGTGCCCCACCTGGAGCTGCACTCCACGTTGGCCCGCCCGGGCGATGAGCGCGTCGGCGGCGGCAAGGGAGTCGGTCAGCGGCTTCTCCATGAGCACCGGTACGCCACATTCGAGCGCGCGCAGTCCCACCTCCGCGTGGACCGGTGTGGGCACCGCGACGGTGACCGCTGCAACCTGACGCAGCAGCTCGTCCATCTCGGGGAACGCACGGGTGCCGAACTCCGAGGCTACAGCCGCCGCGCGCACCGGATCGGTGTCGCAGATGCCGACCAGCCGGACGCCGTCGAGCGTGGCCAGATGGCGGGCATGGTGCCGTCCCAGCGCGCCCACCCCCACGACGCCGACCGGCAGTCGGGCCGTCACGCCGGCACACCGCGCTCGGAAGAGGCGACGAACTCGAGAAAATGCTCCACCTCGGGGAACGGCGGGAGATCGGCCCGAGCCCGCTCGAGTGCCTGTGAGAGGTTCAGCTCCGAGTTGAAGAAGAGGCGGTAGGCGCGCTTGAGTGCGGCGACCGTATCGCCGGTGAACCCCGCCCGCTGCAGCCCGATCGAGTTGAGGCCGTACAGCTCCATCGGATTTCCCACGGCTTTCACGTAGGGCGGGATGTCCTGATTGACCCGGGAGCCACCCCCGACAAAGGCGTGCGTGCCGATAGTCACGAACTGGTGCACCGCGTTGAGGCCGCTCAGCACGGCGCGATCGTGCACGGTTACGTGTCCGGCGAACTGGGTGGCATTGGCGATCACCACCTCGTTGCCCACGTGGCAGTCATGCGCGAGATGGACGTAACTCATGATGAAGCAGCGGGCTCCGACGGTGGTCTTGTAGCTCTGGGACGTACCGCGGTTGATCGTCGTGTATTCCCGGATGATCGTCCCGGGCCCGATTTCCACCCAAGTCTCTTCGCCCTGGTACTTGAGGTCCTGCGGGTCGCCGCCGAGAATGGACCCGTCGCCGATGCTGACGTCTTCGGCCAGACGGACGTTCCGCTGAAGGTGGGCGCGCGGCCCGATCCGGCAGCGGTCGCCGATGGTCACCTGCTCTCCCACGATCACCCACGGACCGATCTCCACCTCCTCACCGAGCCGGGCGGAGGGATCGATCATGGCCGTGGGATGAATGCGGGCGGTCACCGATCGACCACCCTCGCCATCATCTCCGCTTCGGCCACGACATTTCCGTCTACGTACGCCACTCCCTTCATGCGGCAGGTGCGCCCCCGGTTCTGCACCATCTCGAGTTCGCAACGGAGTTGGTCGCCGGGCAGGACCGGCCGGCGGAACTTCACGTTATCGAGCGACATGAAGTAGACCACCTTCTGGTCGGGGTCCTCGATGGTGCCGAGGAGAAGCATGCCCCCGACCTGTGCCATCGCCTCGATGATCAGGACGCCGGGCATGATCGGGTGACCGGGGAAATGTCCCTGGAAGAACGGCTCGTTGATCGTCACGTTCTTGATTCCGACGATGCGCCTCGTGCCCTCCACCTCGAGGATCCGGTCGACCAGCAGGAACGGGTACCGGTGAGGGATCACGTCCAGGATCCGGCCGATGTCCATCGCCACGCCTCCGTCGCGCTGCCCAGTACGAGTGAGCCACCGGGCCAGCGCAATGTTGCCTTGGTGACTCGGCTTGGTCGCGATCACGTGCGCCTCCACCCGGCCGCCCGTGAGCGCCAGGTCTCCCAGAATGTCCGCCGCCTTGTGGCGGACGAACTCATCGGCCCAGCGCAGCTCCCCGCCCACGAGCCCCTCGTCGGAGAGCACGAGGGTGGACTCGAGCGCCGCACCGAGCGCGAGGCCCCGCGAACGAAGCGCCTCGGCTTCGTGCAGGAAACCGAAGGTGCGTGCTCCGGCGAGCTCCCGGCCGAACGCCTCGGGATTGATGTCATAACTTCCTGATTGCCGGCCGATGAGCGGATGCGGCCATTCGATGGTCGTGGTGAGGCGCAGCGACTTGGCCGGTGCCACCACGTAAGTGGAATCCGCCTCCGCGAGCTGGAAGGGAGCTGTTACGCGGTAGACGATCGGCTCTCCCGGCTGCTCCACCACGCCGGCCGTATCCAGCGCCTCGAGGTATGGGGCGAACGACCCGTCACCGATCGGCGGCTCCGGCCCGTCGAGCTCCACGATGAGGTCATCGAGCTGAAGCGCGGCGGCCGCGGCAAGCAGGTGCTCCACCGTCTGCACCGCTACCTCGCCGGCGCCCAGCACCGTCCGTCGTTCGGTGGACTGGACCTCGCTGAGGCGTGCGGGAATCGTCGGCGCGCCGGGCAGATCCATTCGCCGAAAGACGATCCCCGTCCCCGAGGAGGCCGGCAGGCAACGGGCCGTGACCGCGCATCCCGTGTGCAGACCGGTGCCGCTCACCTCGGCGCGACCGGCGAGCGTGCGTCTACTCATGGGGGGCCGGCGGCAGGACGAGTTTCTCGACATCGGCGATGATCGGCGCCAGCCGGTAGAGCGCAGCCTGGGCTCGAAGGAACTGACGGTGCGGGCGGGCGGGATGGCCGCTGAAGGCGGTGCCGGCGGGGATGTCGCCGAACACGGCGCTCTTGGCCGCAATCCGGGCACCGTCGCCGATGGTGAGATGATCGGTAACACCGACGTGACCCGCGAGAATCACGTCATTCCCGAGCCGCGTGCTTCCGGCCACGCCCACGCCGGCCATCAGCAGGCAGCGTTCGCCGATACGGACGTTGTGGCCCACGTGCACGAGATTGTCCAGCTTGGTGCCCCTTCCCACCACCGTGTCGTCCACGCTGCCGCGGTCTACGGTGGAATTGGAGCCGATTTCCACCTCGTCCTCGATGATGCAGACGCCGACGTGAGGAATACGGCGATGCCCCTCGGCATCGGAGAGATAACCGAACCCGTCGCCACCGATGACCGCGCCGGCCTTGAGAACGACCCGGCGCCCGATCCGGCTGTCCCGGTAGCAGACCACCCGGGGCCCGATGACGGTGTCGTCTCCGACGGTGACCCCGTCGCCCAGCGACACGCCCTCGGCCACCCGGCAGCGGTCACCGAGCCGGACCCCTCGACCCAGCACGGAAAATGGCCCGATCGTCACCTCCGCGCCGAGCACGGCTCCAGCCCCAATACGAGCCGTGGCGTCGACTCCTGGCACGACGTCGGAGAAAGGGAAGAGCGCCCCCATGGCCCGTACGAGCGCCGCATAGGGATCGCGCACCACGATGCGGGTGAGAGGGCCACCGGGAACTGTCGCCAGTGCGTCCGGCAGGAGCACCGCTCCGGCGCGCGATGCCTTCAGTTGGTCGGCGTACCGGGAGGAGACCGCCAGCGACAGAGCCTCCGGACCGGCACGATCGAGGGGACGTACGGCGTGGAGCACCACCCCCCCATCGCCAAGCAGGCGGCCGCCGACCAGATCGGCGACCGCCTGGGCAGTCAACCCCGCTGAGGCCACCTGCTCAGGTGCCCGACTTGAGCTGCTGTATCACTCGCTGGGTCAGGTCCAGCGATTTGTCCGCCGTAACGATCCCGCTGTTCGGCGCGCTCACGTCGAAGATCATGGCGTAGTTGCCGGCGGCGCGGATCCCCTCGATGACGCTGTTCACCTTGGTCTGGATCGGATCGAGCAGCTCGCGCTCGCGACCCGAGGCGCGCTGTTGCAGCTCCTGTGTGCGCGTCTCCAGCTTCTTCTGCTGGGCCTCGAGATCCTTCCGCTTGGCCTGGCGTTGCGTCGGGCTCAGCATCACCGACTGCTGCTCGAAGTCGGAGGCCGCCGAGTCAAGGCTCGCCTGCAGCTTCTGCACTTCGCTGCGGTAGCTCTCGAGCTCCTTCGCGAACGTCGATTCAGCCTGGGCGTATCCCGGGGTGGCCTTGAGGACGGTCTGCGTATTGACGTAGGCCACCTTGCCGGCCCCGCCTTGCTGAGCCGCCACGGGGGTGGCGACAACGAAGAGGGCGATGGTGCCGGCCCAGCTTCCCACGACGGACAGCTTCATGCTCCACTCCCGATGAAAGGTGCGTGACACTTAGAAGAAATTGCCAAGCTTGAAATGCAGTTGCCATCCGGGATCGGGAAGACCCTGACTATCCACCCTATCGAACCCGTACCCCAGGTCCACACCGATCGGCCCCAGGGGCGAGACCACGGCCGCCCCGAACCCGGCGCCGCGGAAGAGCCGGGTAGGATCCCACTGGCGGGCGGTGCGGTACACGTTGCCGGCGTCGAAGAACGCGTCGACGTACAGCGACTGGCTGATCCGCGCGCCGGCCTCGACCGTAAACGCCGCGTACGACTTGCCGAAGGCGTCCGCGCTCGCCGAGCTGCTGCTGGCCGAGGCGTCGAACCCATTGGGCGTGATCGAGAACTCATCGTACCCGCGAAGGGGAATGCCATACTGCACTCCGCCCAGCGTATACAGTTCGGAGTAGAAGGGCCCCGCATCACCGAAGATAAACCCCGCCTTGGTCGTCAGCCCGAGCACGAACTGCACGCCACCGGCGCCGAGCTGGGCCCCGCCGCCGAGCGACCCGAGCGGCGCATACCACTTACCCTCGAGGTCCACCTTGCGGTAGTCACCGGTGCCCCCGAGGAACCCGCCGTTGAGCTCCCCGCTCACGTTGGCATAGGAGCCGCCGGTGGCGAACGGGAGGCCGATCCGGGTATCCCGCAGGACGCTGAGGCCGAGGGAGGACCGGCTGCAGGCGCTGCAACTGAAGCGCGCCCGCAGATCCTCCGAGCCGCCGCTGTAGCGCACCCGCTGATAGGAGTACGAGGTGAAGAGCCTGGTGTATCGCGAACCGAGGAACGGGAAGCCGACCTGGAGTGAGCCACCGGTACGCTTCTGTTGCCCGAGATCGCCGATGGTATACCGGGCGCGCGAGTCGAAGAGCGAGATGGTGCCGGAAATACGGCTTTCCCGGATGGCGGGATCGGTGTAGCTCAGGGTGAAGTCGTTGATGTGGGAGCCGAACTGCCACTGCAGCTTGCCGCGCTTGCCCCGGCCGAAGAGGTTCGGCTCCTCGAGCCCCAGGAACCCGCCAACCCCGGTGCCCTGCCCCAGCGACGCGCCGAAATTGATGTTGCCGGTGCGGCGCTCCTCGACGCGGAAGATGATGTCCACGTCGACCCCGTTGGCGGCCGGCTTGACGTCGGGCGAGGGCAGCGGCTGCTGGAAGAAGCCGAGGTTGGAGATGTTCTGGTAAGACCGGATCAGCCGCTCGCGGCTGAACAGATCGCCCGGCAGCATGACGATGGCCTCGCGAATCACCCGCTCGTGGGTCACGTCGTTGCCGACGATCTCGATCTTGTTGATCGTGGCCGGCGACCCCTCGCGGATGACCCAGCGAAGATCGATCAGATGCTTGCCGCCGGCCGCGGTCCGTCGGATTTCGGCCGGCTCGACCTGCGCATACAGGTAGCCGTTGTTGGCGTAGAGATTCTGAATCTTCTCCGTCGCCGATTCCCAGTCGGACCGGCTGTACGGGCGCGATCCGCCGACCGGTGTGCCATCGGCTTTCACCGGGCCGAAGGGATAGAACGCCAGCAGCTCCTCGCTCGAGAAGCGGCGGTTCCCATCGACATCGAACGTCCCCACGCTGTACTCCTGTCCCTCTTCCACATTCAGATGCAGAACGGCCTTGCCACCGCTCGAGTCGGGGATGAGCGAGTCGTGGGTCACCTGGAAGTCTACGAAGCCCTGGTCGGCGTACCAGCTCGGCAGCCGCTCGCGCACGTCCTGGTCGATCTTGCGCTCGTCGTACTCTCCGTTCTGAAACCACCAGAACCCTTCCGGCCGGGTGGCCATGTGCTTGACGACCGCCTTGTCGTCGAATCGCTTGTTGCCTTCTACCACCACCTGCCCGACGGCGACGCGGGCTCCTTCCTGGACGTCGAAGACGAGTCGCACGCCGCTCGAGTCCTGAGGGATCTCGATCGTCTTGACCTGCGCCGCGTAGTAGCCGGCGCGCTTGTAGAGCGAGTCGATCGCGGCGCGGGACTGCTCGACCGCGTTTCGGTCGATCGGCCGTGCCTCCGCGACCTTGACCCGCCCCTTCACCTCGCCTTCCGACAGCTTCTCCACTCCCCGAACCGCCCATTTCCGCAGCACCGGTCGTTCCTTGACCTTGAGGGCGAGGACGAGCCGGTCCGCCGCCGTACGCTGCTCGACCACCACGTCGTCGAACTGGCCGGTTCGGAAGAGTGCCGTGATGGCGCGCTGGATGTCGCGGTAGTTGATGGGCTGATGGACGATGAGACCGGCCGTCCCGATGATCTGAGTGGCGGTGAGCCGGGAGTTTCCCTCCACGGCGATGCTATCGACCGTGGCCGTGGACGGTTCCTGGGCGCGGAGCCCCGCCGGGCCCCCGAGCATGAGGGTGACGGCGGCGACGATCAAGGGGAGTCGCTGCATCCGCACAGGGTGGAAGGTGGGTGCGCCGGCCCGGATGGGCCGGCGCTTGGCGGGTCTAGGCCTGCGTCCCGGTGAGTGCCCGGAACGCCAGTCGCTCGCCGTCGGGGGCGACGTCCACCTCGATCTCGTCCCCGCGGCCGAAGTCGCCCATGAGGATCCTCTCGCTGAGTGGATCCTCGATGTACCGCTGGATCGACCGCTTGAGCGGACGCGCCCCGTAGCTCTGGTCATACCCCTTGTTGACGAGGAAGTCGACCGCGGCGGGCGTGAGCTTCACCTCGTCGCCCAGCCGGCGCTGCACTTCGCGCAGCAGAATGGTGACGATCTGGGCGATGTGCTCCTTGGTCAGCGGGTGGAAGACGATGACGTCGTCCAGCCGGTTGAGAAATTCGGGATTGAACACCTTGTTCATCTCGTCCTTGACCTTCTCCTGCATCTTTTCGAAGCTGCCCTTCACGTCCGTGCCGTGGAACCCGAGGGTCTTCCCCTGCATGATGTCCCTGGCGCCCACGTTGGAGGTCATGATGACGACGGTGTTCTTGAAATCGATGACCCGGCCGTAGTTGTCCGTCAAATGCCCCTCGTCGAGTACCTGGAGGAGGATGTTGAAGACATCCGGGTGCGCCTTTTCGATCTCGTCCAAGAGGACGACCGAGTAGGGCTTGCGGCGCACAGCCTTGGTCAGCGTCCCACTGTCCTCGTAGCCCACGTAGCCCGGGGGGGCGCCGATGAGACGCGAGACGGAGAACTTCTCCATGTATTCGGACATGTCGACCCGGATCAGCGCCTGCGCGTCGGCAAACAGGAACTTGGCCAACGCCCGCGCCAGCTCCGTCTTGCCCACCCCGGTAGGGCCCGAGAAGATGAACGACCCGATCGGACGGTTGGGATCCTTGAGGCCGGCGCGAGAGCGCCGGATGGCGCGCGACACGGCCTTGATGGCCTCGTCCTGGCCGACCACCGACGCATGAATCTCGTCTTCCATCCGCATCAGGCGCGCGGTTTCCGCCTCCTGGAGACGGGTGACGGGAATTCCGGTCCAGCGGGACACGATGAAGGCAATGGCCTCCTCGTCGATGACCGGCCGGCGCGTCTGGCGGTCCTTCTCCCATT
Organism: uncultured Gemmatimonadales bacterium; assembly: GCA_963722825.1. GTDB lineage: Bacteria > Gemmatimonadota > Gemmatimonadetes > Gemmatimonadales > GWC2-71-9 > CAVVWJ01. Next base: position 927,782 of record CAVROI010000001.1, on the reverse strand, counting down.
CCTCCTGCTTGAGGCGGATCTGGTTCTGGAGATCGCGCTCCTGGTCCCGCAGCGACGCCGCGCGCTCGAAGTTCTGGTCGCGAACCGAATCTTCCTTCTGGATGTTGACCTTTTCCAGCGCGGCCTTGAGCTCGGCCACCTCGGCCGGCGGGACCTGCGACGCGAGGCGCGCGCGTGCTCCGGCCTCGTCGATCACGTCGATGGCCTTGTCGGGCAGGAACCGATCGGTGATGTAGCGCTCGGAAAGCTCCGCGGCCGCACTGAGGGTGGCATCGGGGATGCTGATCCGGTGGTGGTCTTCATATTTCTTGCGAAGGCCCTTGAGGATCTCGACCGTCTCCGGTACCGTGGGCGGCTCGACGACCACCGTCTGGAAGCGCCGCTCGAGCGCGCCATCCTTTTCGATGTACTTCCGGTACTCGTTCAGCGTCGAGGCGCCCACGCACTGCAGCTCGCCGCGCGCGAGCGCGGGCTTGAGCATGTTCGATGCGTCGATGGCGCCTTCGGCGGCGCCCGCCCCGACCAGCGTGTGCAGCTCGTCGATGAAGAGGATGATCTGCTTGTTCTGAGCGATCTCGTTCATGACCGCCTTGAGCCGTTCCTCGAACTGGCCGCGGTACTTGGTGCCGGCGATCACCGCCGCCATGTCGAGCGACAGCACCCGATGGTCGCGGAGCACATCGGGGCACAGGCCGTTGGCGATGAGCAGGGCCAGCCCCTCGACGATGGCGGTCTTGCCCACGCCGGGCTCGCCGATCAGTACCGGATTGTTCTTCTTGCGCCGGGCGAGGATTTCCATGACGCGCTCGATTTCCTTGGCGCGGCCGATGGTCGGATCCAGCTGACCCTCCGCGGCGAGCTGCGTGAGGTCGCGGCAGAAGTGGTCGAGTGCCGGAGTCTTCGATTTCTTTTCCGACTTCGGTGCCGAGGCGGGCTGTCCGGTGGTGCCGGACGAGCTCGAGGCCTGGGGCATGTCGCTGCCGAGAAGACGGAGCGTCTCCGCTCTTGACTGCTCGAGATTGACCCCGGCATCGGTGAGCACCTGGGCCGCGATACCCTTCTCCTCCCGGAGGAGACCCAGCAGCAGGTGCTCGGTTCCGACATAGGAGTGATTGAGCTCACGGGCCTCCGTCATGGCCAGCTCGAGCACTTTCTTGGCGCGCGAGGTGTACGGGAGGTCGGGGCCGGCCGCGGCGGCTGCCTTTCCCTTCTTGACCGTCTCCTCGATCTTCTGCTGAATATCTTCGAGGTCGACGTTCAAGTTGGTGAGGACTGCGGCGGCGACGCCTTCGCCTTCCCGGATCAGGCCGAGGAGGATGTGTTCGGTGCCCACGTATTCGTGGTGAAGACGGGCCGCCTCCTCGCGGGCCATCTGCAGAACCTTGCGAACGCGGTCTGTGAAGTTATAGCCGTTCATTGCGGTACCCTGCGTAGCTCCGAAGGCCGTCGTCGCGGCTCATCCACGGCGTCCTACTTCGGATTCCAACACTTTGCGCACGAACCGTGCCCGCCGAATCGGCAGATCGGCCTCATCCGGTTCGACGCCCTCAGCCACCGCGAGGTGCGCCGGCTGCGTGTACACCAACAACTTGTTCAGCGTGTACATGGCGACGCCGGGAATCAACTCGACGCCGACGCCCAATCGCACGCCACTCAACAAGTTCATCGCTTCTTCGAAGGACAGCGATCGCGCGTATCGAAGCAACCCATAGGCCCGCCAGACCTTGTCCTCGATGATGGCTGGCGCATCGCGCAAGAGGACCTGCCGGGCCTGTTCTTCGTAATCCATGACCTGGCGGACCATCTTCCCCAGGTGGTCGAGCAGCTCGTGCTCGGAACTCCCGAGTGTCGTCTGATTGGACAACTGGAAAAAGTTGCCGACGACCTCGCTACCCTCGCCGTACAGGCCTCGGAACGTCAACCCGACCTGAGCGAGCCCCTGCAGAACCTTGGAGATTTCCTTGGTGAGGACGAGGCCCGGCAGGTGAATCAGCACCGACGCCCGCAAGCCGGTCCCGACATTGGTCGGACAAGACGTAAGATAACCGAATTCTGGGTGAAATGCGAAAGCAAGTCGTTGTCCCAATTCGGAGTCCAGCCGGTCGGCCTCGGCGTAAGCCGCGTCCAGCGCGAACCCGGAATGGAGCCCCTGGATCCGGAGGTGGTCCTCCTCGTTGAGCATCACCCCGATCCGGTCCTGCACCAGCAGCGTCGCTCCGGAGCGCACCCGGCCATCGGCATCGAGACCGGCCAATTCTTTGCTGACGAGGTGCCGCTCGTGCAGCAACTGGCGGTCGATCCGGTCGAGCCGGTCGAGCCGGAACTTGGTCGCCTGGTGGAGCAGGACCGTATCCCGCGCGGCCTGCTCCACCGTGGTCAGGATTTCTTCCCGCTCCGTCTCCGAATTGCGTCCTTGGAACACATGACCGGACAGGTTTCTGGCCAGTCGGATGCGGGTGGAGAGGACCAGGTGGCTGGAGGGCCCGCTGGCGTCGAGCCAGCCGACCCCACCATCGGTCAGGAGACTGAGGTCGATCATTCCAGGACTCGCAGTCGGTCGCGGATTTCGGCGGCCAGCTCGAAGTTTTCAGTCTCGACCGCCAGCCGCAGTTGCTCGCGCAGGTGAGCCGCCCGAATCGGTGGCGCGCTGGCGGGTGGCGTCACCGTTTCCGCATAGCGTTCGCCGAGATGGTGAGTGGACCCATGCAGGCGGCGCAGCAGGTCGCGAAGCGGCGTCTCGAACGTGCGCCAGCATTCCGGGCAGCCGAGCCGTCCGCTCTCGTGAAAGTCCTTGAGCGAGGCGCCGCATCGCGCGCAGGTCTCCGCAGACCGGGGCGCCGGCGTCATTTCCGGCGTTCCCTTCCCCATGGCGGCGAGGAACGTCCCCAGTGGCGTCTTGGCGACGCCGCCCGGGCTCTCGACGCCCTTCTCCGCCGCGCATCGCTCGCACAGGTGGAGCGTGCTCACCTGCTCGTTGACGATCTGCGTCAGGTGGATGACCGCCTCCCGCTCGTGGCACTGATCGCAGGACATCAGGGCATCGACTCCACGCCCGAGAGCGGCACCAGATGCCCGCCCTCGAGCGAGAGGACCCGGTCGGCCCGACCCGCCAGGTGCCGGTTGTGCGTCACGACCACGAGGGCGGTCTCGAACTCCCGGCTCAGCCGGGCAAAGAGGTCGTGCAGCCGTTCGCTATTGGCGTAATCGAGATTCCCCGAGGGCTCGTCGGCGAGCACGAGGAGCGGATCGGGCGCCAGGGCCCGGGCCACGGCGGCCCGCTGTTGCTCCCCGCCGGAGAGCGCCGCCGGCCGGTGGGCCATGCGGCCGGCCAGTCCGACCGTGGCGAGGATTTCCTCGGCGCGCGATCGGGCGCGGACGTCGTCTTCGCCGGCGATGAGCAGGGGCATCATGACGTTTTCGAGCGCGGTGAACTCCCGCAGCAGATGATGAAACTGGAACACAAAACCTACCTTGCGGTTCCGGATTGCGGCCAGTTCGGCCGCGCTCTGCTCGCCGTAGGCCCGGCCGTCGAGACGTACCGTGCCTCCCGTCGGCGTATCCAGAGCACCCAGGAGATGCAGCAGCGTGCTCTTCCCCGAGCCGCTCGCCCCGACGATGGCCACGAACTCGCCACGGCTCACCTCCAGGTCGACCCCGGCGAGCACCTCGATCAGCGAGCCGTCGCCTCCCTGATAGACCTTCCGCAACCCGGTCGCCTCGAGGATGGCGCTCATTCGTGCCGGATCGCCTCGACCGGTGTCAGGGCCGCCGCCGACCGCGATGGGTACAGCGTGGCCAGGAGCGCGATCGCAAGGCTCGCGACGACGACCACCGAGACGTCGAGCGCCTCGACATGTACGGGAAGGTGATCGATGAAGTAGACCGCCGGATTGATTCGGATCCAGCCGGACTTGTCCACCACGTAGGCGACCACCAGCCCCCCGACGAGGCCGAACAGTGTGCCGACGCCCCCGATGACCGCGCCCTGGACGAGGAAGATCCGCGCCACGCGTGCAGACGTCAGGCCCATCGCCCTGAGAATGCCGATCTCGCGAGTCTTGTCCGCCACCACCATCGTGAGAGTCCCGACGATGTTGAACGCAGCGACGACCATGATGAAAAAGATAATGAGGCCCATGGCGATCTTCTCGAGCTCGAGCGCGCTGAACAGGCTCACGTTCTGCGTCTGCCAGTCGAGGGCCCGGTAGGGATACCCGAGCTGCTTTTCGATGGCTCGACCGATCTCCGGGGCGCGGTCGGGATTGGCCACCCGCACGGCAAGCCCCGACACGGCGTCTCCCAGGCCGGTGAACTGCTGCGCCGTCTCCCGTTTCATGACGACGAACTGATTGTCGTATTGAAACATGCCCGTCTCGAAGACGCCCGTGACCTCGAACTTCCAGAATCGTGGCACGGCCACGCCGATCGCTGCGTTCATCTTGGCCTGGGTCACGGGAACGAGGGTCACGATGTCGCCGGGATACACCGACAGGCGCGAGGCCAGCCTGCTGCCGAGGAGGACGCCGCCGTCTACGTTCGGCTTGGTGGTCCGGAACGAGAGGTCGCCCTTCTTGATCGATTGCGGGAGCGAAGTGACCGACGCGGTTCCCGTGTCCGGATCGAACCCGAGGAGATTGACTCCTTCGCCGTAGTCCTGCCCGGCGGTGATGCCGGCCTGGCTGATTACCTCGGGGGCAGCCGCCACCACGCCCGGGGCTTTCCGGACTCTGGCCAGGACGTTCTGCCAGTCGTCCATGCGCAGGCCGGCACCGAACGTCAGGATACGGAGATGGGGATTGGCGATGAGGATCCGCTCGCGAAGGTCGTTGCGGAGTCCGTTCATCACGCCAAGCACGACGATCAGGGCCATCACGCCGACCGCGACGCCGCCAGTGGAGATCACCGTGTTGAGCGAGGCGACCCGGGACCCACGCCGGCTCCGCAGGTACCGCCGCGCGATGCGCCACTCGAGCTTGCTCGGCCACCGGAAGATCCCACCCGTGTCGACCCGCTCCACCGCCGCGTCCACCTAAGCCTCCGGCCGCATGGCGGGAAAGAGGATGACATCGCGAATGGACGGCTGGTCGGCCACGAGCATGAGCAGCCGATCGACGCCCATCCCCATCCCTCCCGCCGGGGGCATGCCGTACTCGAGCGCCCGAATGTAGTCGGCATCGTAGGCGTGCGCCTCCTCGTCGCCGGCGGCGCGCTGGAGGCGCTGATCCTCGAAGCGCCGGCGCTGGTCGTCGGGGTCGTTCAGTTCGCTGAAGGCGTTGGCCAGCTCCCGTCCGCCGACGAACAGCTCGAAGCGCTCGGTGAGGGCCGGATCGCTGCGATGGACCTTGGCGAGGGGGCTGAGCGCCTGAGGATAGTCGAGAACGAAGGTCGGCTGAACCAGCTCGGGCTCCAGCACCGTCTTGAAGACCTCGTCCTGCAGACGGCCGCCCGCGAGCTCCTCGACGGCCTCGGCCTCCGCCCCACGCGAGCGGAGCACCGCCCGCATGTCGCCGTCGGACGCCAAGCGCAAATCGAGTCCGCATCGCTTCTCGACGGATTCGATGAAATGGACTCGGGCGAACGGCGGCGTGAAATCAAGGGTGGTGCCGTAACGCTCGATCACCCGGGTGCCCACGCACTCGTCCAACACACCGACGACGAGGGACTCGGTCAGATCCATCATGTCGGAGTAGTCGGCGTACGCCTGGTACAGCTCGAGCATGGTGAACTCGGGATTGTGCGTGCGATCCATCCCCTCGTTCCGAAAATCGTGGCCGATCTCATAGACCCGCTCCAGCCCCCCCACCAGCAGGCGCTTGAGGTAGAGCTCATCGGCGATCCGCAGGTACAGCGGCATGTCGAGCGCGTTGTGGTGGGTCACGAACGGCCGCGCTGCCGCGCCGCCGTAGAGGGGCTGGAGGACCGGCGTCTCGACCTCGAGAAACCCGAGCGCGTCGAGCCGGCGGCGGATGTAGCTCACCGCCCGGGCACGCATCCGGAATACGTCGCGCACCTCGGGATGCACCGCCAGGTCGGCGTACCGCTGCCGGTACCGAATTTCGGGATCCTGCAGCCCTCCATAACTGACGGTCCCATCCGGTCCCAGCTGGGTCTTCCCGCGGGGAAGCGGCCGCAGGGATTTCGCCAGAAGCACCATGGCCGCGTTTCCGTCCAGATGGGGATCGTCGCCCGACGCCTGAGCGCGAACCGTCACCTCGCCGGTCTTCGTGCGGAAGAGCGTGCCTCGCACCCCGATATGGTCGTCGAGATCGAGAAGCTGAACGACGTCCCATGAGGGGCCGAGGAGGTCCTTCTTGAAGTACACCTGAATTCTGCCGCTCGCGTCCTCGAGGTGCATGAACGCCGTCTTCCCCTGAGAGCGAGCCGCGACGATTCGTCCCGCGATCGCGACGTTCGGTCCTTCATCCTCCCCTGCCCTTGCGTACAGGGCCACGGCTTCCGAAGCGGTATGCGAGCGTGCGAACCGGTACGCGAAGGCGGACACACCCGCGGCCTCGAGTGCGGCTCGATTCTTCCGGCGCGCCGCCTCGACGAACGATCGCTCCTCTTCGCCCGCGCTCACGACCTCTCCCGCACTCACGCCGCCTTTCCCCCGAATCGCTTGAGGTACGCCTGGATGAACGTGTCCAGATCGCCATCCATGACGCGCTGCACGTCGCCCATCTTCACTTCGGTCCGGTGGTCGTTGACCATGGTATACGGCTGGAAGACATAGGAGCGGATCTGGTTGCCCCAGGAGTTGTCGGTCTTGGTGGCCTCGACCACCGCGCGCGCCGCCTCCTGTTCCTCCAACTTCTTCTGGTAGATGGCAGCCCGCAACATTTTCATCGCCGTCGCGCGGTTCTTGGTCTGGCTCCGCTCCTGCTGACAGCTCACTACCGTGTTGGTGGGCGCGTGCGTCAGGCGGACCGCCGACGATGTCTTGTTGACGTGCTGCCCGCCCGCTCCCGAGGCTCGGAAGACGTCCATCTTGATGTCTTCCTCCCGGAGATCGATCTCGATCGTGTCGTCGATGTCCGGATAGACGAAAACGGAGGCGAACGAGGTGTGCCGGCGCGCCTGGCTATCGTAGGGCGAGATCCGGACGAGGCGGTGCACGCCCTTTTCCGCCTTCAGATAGCCGTAGGCGTATTCGCCCTTGATCTGGATCGACACCGACTTGATCCCCGCTTCTTCTCCGGGCAGCAGATCGAGGATGGCCACCTCGAACCCGTGTCGCTCGGCCCAGCGGACGTACATCCGCATCAGCATTTCAGCCCAATCCTGGGACTCGGTGCCTCCGGCCCCGGGATGGATGGTGAGCAGCGCGTCGCGCGCGTCGTCGGGGCCCTGGAGCATGGCCTGCAGCTCGAAGGCCTCCACCGCGGTGACCAGCTCGTCGGCCTCCCGGCCGACTTCAGCCTCCATGGCCTGGTCGGGCTCCTGCTCCAGCAGGCGGGCCATCTCGATGGCGCCGTCGAGGCGCTGACTGAGGCCCTCGTACGGCGTGACCCAGGCCTTGAGTCGCTTCAGCTCTTGGACGGCGACTCGCGCCGATTCGGGATTGCTCCAGAAACCGGCTTCCGCCTGTTGAGACTCGAGAGAGCCCAGCCGGTCGACCTTGCCCGGCAGGTCAAAGGAAGTCTCGGAGCTCGAGGATCCGGTGCTGCAGCTTGGTCAGTCGTTCAACGAGATCGCTCATGCGGCGACTCCACGTCGAGAGGATTCGGGACCTACGGTAACGAGCGAGCCGCCCGACCGCCGGTGGCGGGAGAGCGGCTCGTCTGACGGAAACATAGCCGCGCTCAGAAGATCTGGCGACCACCCGCGAGGATCTCGTTGAGCGCCTCCTTGAAGTACGGCGTGGAGTCGGCGACCTCACGGCCCACCTGGTCCGCATACTCCTCCCAGCTCTTCTTGATCTCGTCCTCGAAGAGCTCCTTGAGGGTTCCGTCCCGCAGTCCATCCTGTCGCTTGGCCGGATGATAGACCACCATGTCGGAGATCAGGGCCCGGGCCAGGCGCCGCGCCTTGAGCGCGGGATCCTGAGAGAGGAATGGATTGACGGCACGCCCGGGAGCGCTGGCCGCGACAGGTCGAGGCGGTGCCGCAGGGGCCGGCGCGGCCGCCGCCGGCGAGGGGGAATACGGAGGCGCCTGGGCCGGGACCGGCGCGGTCGGCGCTGCCGGTGGGGCCACACCGCCACCCCCCATCGGCGCGGGTACGAAGGGCCGAGACGGAGCGGCGGGCCGGGCCGGCGGCGCCGGCGGTACCGGCGCCGCCGGCGGCCTGGGTGCGGCAGGTGGCGCCATGAACGGCGAAGGCGGTGACGCCGGCGGTGCGACGAAGGGTCGGGGTGGCTCGTGGCGCACTGGGGATGCGACGGGTGGTGGCGTGGCGGTGACGTGAGCAGGGGCAGCGGAAGGCGGAGCCGGTCGCGACAGCGGGGCCGCGGCAGCGGCGTCGTGCCGCACGGCGAAGACCGCGCTGCAGACGTTGCACCGCGCCCGGACGCCAGGCTCCGGTATCTTGGCCGGATCCACCCGGTAGATGGTGTGGCAGTTGGGACAGGTAACGTTCATCGCGTCCTCACGGCTGTTCTCGGAACGCCGACCCCGGGCGCTCCTCACCGTTAGCGCCCTGCCGGCGATCGACCACGAATACCGAGCCGGGCAGAGTCTTGGCGTAGCTCTTCATCTCCGTGGCAAGCTCGCTCACCTGGGCCGGATGTGCAAACCGCCGGTGGCGATTCGTGACGATGCCGATCGACAGCGTCATCAACGGCACCCGGTGCAGCTGACCCCGCCGATCCTTGCCGAAGAAATACCCCGCCCGACGATCCTGCTCGTTGTATTGGAGGGGAATCAACGTGTCGAAGACATCGAGGATTTCCCCACAGACCGGGCTGATTTCGCCCGCCGGGACCACGAAAATGAAGTCGTCACCGCCGATGTGCCCCACGAAACCACGCGGTCCCAGCAGCCCCTTCACGACGTCGTGCAGGACGCGGGAGAGAAGGTAGATGACCCGGTCGCCGTCGTAGTAACTGTACCGGTCGTTGAATTCCTTGAAGTGGTCGAGGTCGGCGTAGCAGACGGCGAATTCCTGATCCGACTCCAGGCGGCGCCGGATCTCCCGCTCGATTTCCGTCGTGCCGGGGAGCCGGGTGGATGGATGGACGGAGACGTCGCGCTCCGTGCGCACCAGCATGGCGTCGAGGCGGGCCCGCTGCTCGGCAGGCGTGAACAAGCCGGTGACGACTTCGTCGGCGCCCGCCGCGAACCACGCCTGGACCTGGTCGGAGTGGTGGTCGGGCGCGAGGGCGGTGACGGGAACGATTGCCGTGAAGGCATCGCTCTTCAGCCGCGTGACCAAGCCGATCGCCTCGGCGCGAGCGCCGTTGCCGTCCACGAACAGAAGGCAGGGATGCCCGCGCAGAACGATCGCCTCCACCTCGTCAGGCTGATCGAAGACGAGGAGCGGAAACGTGTTCGTGGATGCCCACTGGCGCACCAGTGCGGGCACCGGCGAGCCGTCCGGCGAAAAAAAGAGAATCGTCGGGCGAGTCCTCAACCCATTGCCTTTCGTAAGGGGTTATCAGAAGCTAGCTTGGCAGGGCGATATGGCCAAGACGTTCAGAGAAAAAAGGCGCCTACCGCCACCATCCCATATACCGCGAGCAGCTGCACGCCCTCGAACCAGTGGGTTTCGCCATCCAGAAGAATGATCGAGGTCAGAATCGTGGCCAATCCCAGCGCCACCACCTCGAACGGACGAAACACCAGGTCCATGTTTGTTCCCAAGGCCAGCCCCGCGAAAACCAGGAGCGGCGCGACGAGCAAGGCGATCTGAGTGCTCGACCCGAGCGCGATCTGGAGCCCCAGGTCGATCTGACCCTTCCTGGCCAGCATAATCGCGGCGGCATGCTCCGCGGCGTTGCCGATGATCGGAATCACGATCAAGCCAAGAAATACGGACGAGAGCCCCACCGCCGTGGTGGCCTCGGTGGCCGCGTGGACGAGCAATTCCGATTCCACCGCCACGCCGACCGTCGCCGCGCCCAGGACCAGCAACGCCTTTCCCATCCCCCAGACCGGCCCGCTCATCGGATGGGCTTCCGCCCCGAAGAGGCGGCGGTGGGTACGCAGCGTGAAGAAGAGCGAACAGCCGTAGGTGATCAGCAGGATCACCGCGACGGCCTCGGACATCCGCAGCTCGGACAGCTTGGCCGCGCTTCCGGCATGGAAGCCATGGAAGAGCGCAGGAAAGACCAGGGCAACTACCGCCAGGCAGAGCATGCCGGCGCTCATGCCGGCGTTGGTTCGATTGAAGCGCAGCTCCGACTGTCTGACGCCCCCGGTGACGATGGCGAGCCCCATGATCAGCAGCAGGTTGCCGAGGATACTTCCGGTGATCGACGCCTTGACCAGGTCGACCAGCCCCGCCCGGAGCGCCACGACCGCGATGATCAGCTCGGCGGCATTGCCGAAGGTGGCGTTGAGCAATCCGCCGACCGTGGGGCCGGTGCGGTGCGCCAAGTGCTCGGTGGCCTCTCCCATCGAGGCGGCAAGCGGTAGCACCCCGAGGCATGCCGTGGCGAATACCCAGATTGCGGGGGCGTGCAGGACGTAACCGAGAACGATGCTGACGGGAACGGCAGTGAGGAGGACGAGCCGCCAGGGGATGCCTCGCCGTGATTCCGGAGAGCTCGGACGTTCGGTCAGAGCGGCTTGGCCTCTTCAATCAGCATGATCGGAATGCCGTCCTCGACCGGATACACCAGGCGGCAGGCCGGGCAGATCAGCGCTTCGGGCGCGGTGCGGTATTCCAGATCGCCCTTGCATTTCGGGCAGACCAGAATCTGCAACAGCTCGGGGGCCAGGCTCATGAGACCTCCGTGTGGGTTGAATCCGGGAAACCGAATCGAGTGAGTGCGGCGGCATTGGCCCGCCAGCGCGACAACACCTTGACCCAGAGATCGAGGTACACCGGAGTGCCCAGGAGCTCCTCGATCCGGGCCCGGGCCTGCGCGCCTATCGCCTTGATGGTCCCGCCGCCGGCACCGATGACGATCCGCTTCTGCGACTCCCGTTCGACGTACAGGTTCACCCGAATGTACACGGGCTGCTCCGCTTCGCGAAACTCCTCGACCTCCGCATTGAAGGCATAGGGCAACTCATCCTGCAGCAGCGCGAACGCCGCCTCACGCAGGTACTCGCTCACGAAGAACCGCACCGGCTGCGTGCCGATGTCATCGGCGGCGAACTGGTGCTCGCCCAGGGGCAGACGCTCCTCGATTCGACGGACGAGAAGATCGAGACCGCTTCCCGCCGTCGCCGAGACGACGACTCCGGATTGCGCCAGCTCGGCGCGGCGGCTCGCGGCGATGAGATCCCCTTTCGTATAGACGAGGAGCACCGCCGCCGGCGGTCGCGCGAGCCTGGCCAGACTCTCGAAGGCCGGGGCCGGCGCCTCGGGCGAGGGATGCAGGTGGAGGACCAGGTCGGCCTTGGAAAGCGCAGTCATCGCGGCACCCTGCATCCGGGCCTGCATCAGGTAGGCGGGATCGAGCAGGCCCGGGAGATCGTGGAAGACGATCTGGCGAGTGCCCTCCGTGAGGAGACCGACTACAGGCAACCGCGTGGTCTGGGGACGCGGACTCACGATGGCCAGGCGCTGCCCGAGGAGCGCGTTGAGAAGCGACGACTTTCCCGCGTTGGGAGCGCCGGCGATGACGACATGGCCGAAGCGTGTGGGGGCGGCGGACGGCATGGGACAAATGTAGTGGACTGCACGGGACCTTCCGCTCCGGGCCGGAAGCTTCAGGGCCGCCCGGTCGTTGGGACGCTCATCGCCCGGGCCACCTGCGCCGCGGCGCCACGGGCCAGTTCTTCGTCCTGTTCGTCCTCGGTGGTGGCGCCCCGTGCCAGTGATTCGGCCAAGGCCCGCCTGCCGCTGGCATAGAGGGCTCCGGCCGCATCTCGGTGGCGCTGCCCCTGATCGGCCACGGCTCCGCGAGCGAGTTGGGCGTGCAGAATGCTCGAGCGGAGGAGGTTGCGGGCGAGCTGACGCCCGGCGGGTCGGTGGCCATGGTCGGTCTCCAGGAACTCCCGGAGCAGCGCCGTACTCTTCCCCAGCTCGGAGAGCGCCGCGATCCGCTGTCCTCGGGCTTCCAGCACTTCGGCGGCCGCTGCGTCGGCCCCCGCCAGATCGGTGACGCCTTGCGCGTTCCCCGGATCGGCGTCGTGAAGACTCCGGTACAATTCGACCGCCTTCCCGCATTGCTTCGCCGCTGCGCCAAGATCGCCTCGCACGAGCTGGACTCGACACACGTTCTCCCGAGAGACGGCGACATCCCGTGCCGCATCCGTGCTGTTTCGGTCCTCCAGCAGCAGCGTCTCGCGGAGGGCCAGGGATCGCTCGAATGCGGCCAGGGCCTCATCGTCGCGGCGGTCGAGCTTGAGCATGGCGCCGAGCCTTTCGTGGCCGAGCGCGACCTGGCGCCGTCTTCCCCGGTCCACGGAACTGTCGAGACTGGCGGCGTCCAACAGGGCCAACGCACCGCGGTACTGCGACTCCGCCCCGACTCGGTCTCCCAGATTGGGGAAGGCGGGGTGACCGAGCAGGTCGCCCAACTTGGTCATGCTGATGGCGAGCGACAGCCGGGCGGCGGCGCTTCCCGGCTGCACGTCGGCCAGATATGTCCAATGGCGCAGGGCTTCACGTGCGTCCGCCACCGCACCGGGAACGTCGCCGGTCCACGCCTTGACGTCACCGAGCTTCTCCCGTGCCAGCGCGAGGGTGCGCCGCGAGGGCGAGTCCTGCGAGTCGGCGGCAATCAGCTCGCCTGCCATGGCCAGCGCCTTCTCCAGGCTGACCCGGGCACCCGCGAGATCACCGAGGTTGGCGCCGGTCGGATAGCCCTGCGCCATCCCAAGCCTGATGTAAGCCTGGGCGATCTCGCGCTCCAACGTGGGATCGCCATGGGTCTGGCCCGAGAGTTGATTGAGGGACTCGAGGCCTCGACGGACGAGCAGCGCCCTGGCACGTGTGGCGCCGGGGAGATCGGCAATCGCATCGTGGATCTCGAACAGAACGGTAGTGGCCAGTGCGCGAACGTCCCGGAAGCGCTGTTCCGCCACAACCCGCTGCGCCTCCGCCAGGCGGGCCTCCCATGCGGTCGCGACCATGCTGGCCACGAGCATGACGATCATGAAGGCGGCCGATGCAACGGCGGGCCAATGGCGTCGCAGGAACTTTCCCGCGATGTAGCCGGCCGTGTCCTTCCGGGCGAGAACGGGGAGGCGGTCGAGGTGCCGCCGCAGGTCGTCGGAGAACTGCGCCGCGGAGAGATAGCGGCGACCCGGCTCCTTGCTCAGCGCCTTCAGCGTGATCGTATCGAGATCGCCGCGCAGCCGTCGTTGCAGGCGATCGGGCGAGCTGTTCCGCGCGGCCGCCTCGACACGAGTGACCGCCCCCGACGGCCGCTCCGGCGCGGCATCGCAGACGACCCGCTCGACCTCGGCCGGTGTGCGCGAGGCGAATTGGTGCGGGCGATGCCCGGTGAGTAGCTGGTAGAGGATGACGCCGAGCGAGTAGACGTCGCTTGCCGTGGTGACGGTCTCGCCCCTCACTTGTTCCGGCGAGGCGTATTCCGGCGTCAGCAGAAGCAAACCGGTCCGCGGCTCGACGAGACCGGGCGACGAGCTGTCGGCGAGCAACTTCGCGATACCGAAATCGAGGAGCTTCACCTGGCCGTCCGCCGTGACCAGGATGTTCGACGGCTTCAGATCGCGATGCACGACCAGACTCTGATGCGCGTGGTGAACGGCGTGACATACCGTCCGGAACAGGGTGAGTCGTTCGGAGACCGCCAGACGGCGCTCGTCGCAATATCGGTCGATGGGCGTGCCGTCGACATATTCCATCACGAGGTAGGGCACCCGATACCCGGTCACTCCGGCATCGAGCAGCCGCGCGATGTTCTGATGCTCGAGCCGGGCCAGCACCCGGCGCTCGACCAGGAAACGCCGGATGCGGTCCTCGGTGGCGAGCCCGCCCTCCCGCACCAGCTTCAGAGCAACCCGCTTCCCCACGTCCTCGCGTTCGGCGAGGAACACCACTCCCATGCCGCCGGTGCCCAGCTCGCGCAAGACTCGGTACGGGCCGATCTGCTCGCCTATTACCAGGCGCCCTGATCCGCGTGCCTCGGCGAGCAGCGGCGGGAACAGATCGTCGGTGCGAGCCTCGTCCAGAAAGCCGAGGAGCGCTCCGACCTCCAGGCGCAGCACCTGGTCACCCTGGCAAGCGTCATCCAGGAACGCCGCGCGCCGATGCGGGGGCAGCTCCAGAGCGGCCTCGAAGAGCGCGGGCGCGCTCGGGCTCCGGCCGCCGACAGTCATGGCCGGCCGAGGCGCACTGAACGCTCTCGGATGGGACTCCGCATTCTCGGATAAGACAGTTGAAGGCTCGATGACGACGAGGAAGCGGCTCGCTCAGCGGGATGTCCCCGCGTTCTAGAATTACAGGCGGGCCAGCGGGCCCGCAAGCCATTCATTGCAACGATGGATCGGTCTAGGAGGCTTCATCCAGCTCGCGACGGAGCCAGGCCTTTGCGAAGCTCCAGCGGCGCCGCACCGTGGCCACCGACATGTTCAGTGCCTCGGCGATCTCCTCGAGCGACAGGCCGGCGAAATACCGGCATTCCACGGTCTGACTGGCCTCCCGGTTTACCGCCTCGAGCCGGTGCAGGGCCGCGTCGAGAGCCACCAGATGTTCCGCCCGGTCGTCCGAGAGGAGCGCGGTGGCATCGTCCAGCGGCACAGGCTGCAGTCCGCTGCCTCGCTTTGCCGTGAGACGGGCCCTGGCGTAGTCGATCAGGATGGCCCGCATCGCACGTGCGGCCACGCCGAAGAAGTGCGCCCGGTTCTGGCATTCGACCGGGGAGTCGACCAGCCGAAGATAGGCTTCATTGACCAGTGCCACGGAGTCGAGCGTGTGATCGGAGCGCTCGCGGGCGAGCTGCCCATGAGCCATGCGGCGCAACTCACCGTACACGAGCGGGAAGAGGCGGTCGAAGGCCGCGGGCTCGCCCCGGCTCAGGCTCTGGAGCAACGTGGTGATGTCCCCGTGTGCGCGGTCTGCCATCTCGTCGGGCCGTGTGGCTGGGGTAGTGAACCCGGGGGTGAGCGCCGGGGCTGGTGACAATATGGAGCGGGAATGCGCCCGAGGAAATCTCCTTCCGTGAGAGGTGTGCGGGGCTAGTGCAAGACTTGGCACTCGCAGCAGTGAGCAGGTTGGCGCCGAAAATCCGCATGCACTGTAGAACCGGTTGCGCCCCCTTCTCCACTCGGACGAGGCCGTCCCCACCCGCACCCAGGAGCACACGATGTCACGACTTCGCACGCTGTTCCTCGTGTCCGCAGCACTCGCCGTCGGCGCGTGTTCGGACACCCAGACGCCTTCGGCGCCATCCGACACCGATGAATTGACTCTCGTGCTGGACGAGACCGCCGGGCCTGCCGCCGCCGCGGAGGACGAGGTAGCGGCCGATCAGGCGGGCGGGGCGCTGCTGGGAACCGGCGGCAAGGGCAAGTCGGGAGGGGTGAGGTCCGAGGTGGTGTCCTGCGTGAACAACGCGTGGGCGCAACTCTGCACGGACATTCGGAACGGCCGGCTCCGCGCCGCGGATGGCGACGCCGTCGTGAAGAAGAGCGTCGTCAGCCGGACCCGCGGTCAGCTCAAGATCAACGGCGTTCTCCGGGCGTTCACCAATCGGTTCGGACCGGTCTTCTTCCGGGACGACATCTTCGCCCGGTATCGTAACCTGAGCATCCGGGTCTTCCGTGGCGACCGGATCTGCCACTCGTGGCAGGGTGCGGCGTCACCGCAGGTGTGCGGTACGGTTCGCTGAGCTCCGGCTTCACCTCACGCGGGGAAGCACAAGGACGCCGCCGTTGTGGCGGCGTCTTTTGCTTGTTTTCCAGCGTCGGATATGCTGGAAACAAAGAAGCCCGGGATCCTTTCGGATTCCGGGCTTCAATGAAAAGGCTGGCGACGGCCTACTCTCCCACCACCTCGCAGTGGCAGTACCATCGGCGCTGCAGGGCTTAACTGCCGTGTTCGGAATGGGAACGGGTGTGGCCCCTGCGCGCTAGTCGTCAGCCGCAACAGAGTCGAGAGTTGAGGGTCTGAGGTCGAAGGTCCGTAGACCCTCGACGCTAGACCTTCGACTCTCGACCAAGCAGCGAAGGATGGATGATTTGGGATGTGGAAATCGGAAGAGATCAAACTTCACGGGCGATTAGTAGCGCTCGACTGAAGGGGTTGCCCCCCGTACATCTGCGCCCTATCAACCAGGTAGTCTCCCTGGGCCCTTTAGGGGGCTTACGCCCCAGGAGTGTTCATCTTGGGAAGAGTTTCCCACTTAGATGCTTTCAGCGGTTATCTCCGCGCGACATCGCTACCGGGCGCTGCCCCTGGCGGAACAGCCCGTACACGAGCGGTCGCTTCGTCTCGGTCCTCTCGTACTAGAGACGACGTCCCTCAACACTCCCACGCCCACGACGGATACAGACCGAACTGTCTCACGACGTTCTGAACCCAGCTCATGTACCACTTTAACCGGCGAACAGCCGGACCCTTGGGACCTTCTCCAGCCCCAGGATGTGATAAGCCGACATCGAGGTGCCAAACCGCGCCGTCGATGTGAACTCTCGGGCGCGATAAGCCTGTTATCCCCAGCGTACCTTTTATCCGATGAGCGATGACCCATCCACACGGGATCACCGGATCACTTAAGCCGACTTTCGTCCCTGCTCGCGCCGTCGCGCTTGCAGTCAGGCGGGCTTCTGCTTATACACTCGTCGTGCGATTACCGACCGCACTGAGCCCACCATTGCGCGCCTCCGGTACTCTTTAGGAGGCGACCGCCCCAGTCAAACTACCCACCTGCCACGGTCCTCGACGGGGTTGCCGTCTGAGTGAGAACGTTAGTAAAACAAGGGTGGTATTTCACTGGTGCCTCCCTGGCCCCCGAAAGGGCCAGATCAACGGCTCCCACCTATGCTACGCAGGTTATACCGACGTTCAATGACAGGTTGTAGTAAAGGTGCACGGGGTCTTTTTGTCCTGTCGCGGGTAATCGGAATCCTCACCGATACTGCTATTTCGCCGAGCTTACGGAAGAGACAGCTCCCAAGTCGTTACTCCATTCGTGCAGGTCGGAACTTACCCGACAAGGAATTTCGCTACCTTAGGACCGTTATAGTTACGGCCGCCGTTTACCGGGGCTTCGGTTCGCAGCTTCGCCTTGCGGCTAACCGCTCACCTTAACCTTCCGGCACCGGGCAGGAGTCAGAGCGTATACGTCGGCTTGGACAATGCCTTGGCACGCTCCTGTGTTTTTGCTAAACAGTCGCTTGGGACGATTCTCTGCGGCCGGCTTGGGCTTCTCCTGTACGGAGTCACCTACCACCGGCACCCCTTATCCCGAAGTTACGGGGTCATTTTGCCGAGTTCCTTTTCCGTAAATCACTCGAGCCCCTTAGGCTACTCGCCTCGCCCACCTGTGTCGGATTACGGTACGGTCAACTGCAGTCCTGGTCTGCGAAGCTTTTCTTGGCAGTGTGCGTCAGCCACCCTTGGCGAGGCCTTACGGCCTCTTCGGCATCGGTTCTCGACTATCCCAGCGGATTTGCCTACCGGGAAACGTCTACCACCTTGCATCGGAAAATCCACCACCCGACGGTAACCTTGCTCCTGCGTCCCTCCTCAGACTCATAAC
>CAVROI010000001.1:0-905000 GCA_963722825.1 uncultured Gemmatimonadales bacterium | reverse complement strand
CGGCAGTTCATCCAAATCCAGGACGCGCACGATCACGTCCGCTCGGTCGAGCGGGCGTACGCGCGGAAGTAGCGAATCAGCGGGCCGTCGCCGGCAGATCGATCAGGACCCTGGTCTGCTGGCGGGCGAGCCCGTATCTCACCCGGATGAGAAGAAACGTCGCCACGGTCCCGAGACCGAGCACCAGACCCCACCAGAGCCCTGCCGGGCCGAGCCCCAGAACGAAGCCGAGATAGGCGCTGACCGGCAGTCCCAGCACCCAGTAGCCCAGCAGGTTGACCATCATCGGGGTACGGGTGTGCCCCAGACCCCGAAGAATGCCCCCGGCCACGGTCTGCAGACCGTCGAATACCTGGAATACACCGGCGATTGGAATCAACGCCGATGCTACGGCCAGCACGGCGACGTCGCCCGTGTACACCTGGGCCAGTGGACCCGGCAAGGCCAGGAATATCGCACCGGTACAGGACATAAACGCCGCGGCACACACCAAGGCCGCGCGGGCTGACCCGCGTACGCCGACCGGATCGCCCCGTCCCACCGCCCGGCCGACCAGCACCGAGGCGGCATCCGCGACTCCCAGCGGCACCATGAAGGTGAGCGAGGCCAGATTGATCGCCACCTGGTGCCCCGCCATCTGCCGGGTGCCGAGCCATCCCATCATCAGGGCCACCAGGGCAAACGCGCCGAACTCGAGGACGAACTGCGCGCCGATCGGCGCGCCCAAGCGAACCATCCGGCCGAGTGGGGCGACGTGCCAGATCTCCCGCCGCACCGGCCGGAGATGGGGAGCCAGAGTGTGCCATGCCAGAGCGGGGAGGCCGAGGCAGAGAAGCCAGCGGCTGATAGTCGTGGCCCAGGCGGATCCCGCGACCCCCAGCGCGGGCAGGCCGAGTCGGCCGAAGATGAGCATCCAATTGAGGAAGATGTTTGCCAGATTGGCGAGCACGATCACCACGACGATCGGCCGAGGGCGTCCGAGCGCCTGCAGGCTCTGGCGGAACACAATGAAGAGAAAGAACGGCAGCACGCCGGGAGCCAGCCGCTCGCTGTAGTCGGCGGCAAGCGGCACGACGTCGGCCGGCTGGTGGAGCAGGGCGAGAATCGGCGCGGCAGCGATAAGCACGATGGCGGAAGGGACGGACAGAAGCCCGGCCAGGATGACACCCCGCTGCACGCCGCGCGCTACCGACGGCGCGTCCCCGGCCCCGACGGCCTGGGCCACGACCGGGTCGAGCACCATGAGGGTGCCCATGCCGAAGACGGACGGCACGAAAAAATACAGATTGCCGAGGGCGACGGCCGCGAGCGCCTGGGGCGAGAGGTGGCCGACCATGATGGTGTCGACGACGCCCATGCTCATCAGTCCGACCTGGATGATGACGACGGGGAGCGCCAGGTCGAGCATGGCGCGCAGCTCGGCCCGCCGCGGCAGCAGCCGACCGGCGACGGTGAGCCGCGACGACATCAGGCGGGGCGGCTCGGCCGAACGGCCGACTCGTCGGCTCGCGGTTGGGCGAGCAGGCGTTCGGCAAAATCGAGGCGCTCCGAGAGCTCGGCGACCTCCGCTCGGAGTGCGTCGATCTCGTCGAAGACCTGCTGGGGGAGTGGGCCGGAGGAGCCGGCTTCTTCGGGATCCCACCGGCTGACGAGGCGTCCCTCGCCGTCGCGGAACGATCCGCTGGCGACCAGGATCAGGTCGTAGAGCCACCAGATCCCCAGTCCTCCGACCGTAAGCAGCATGAGGGCGCCGGATTCCGGCCGGCCCAGATAGAACCGGTGCGCGCCGAACGGACCGAGAATGGCGGCCAGCGCGGTCGCGACCCCGCGGGATTTGTCGGAGGGCTCGCGGGTCGCGGAGCGTGATGTGACGTATGAGTCGGGCATGGTCGGAAATATCGGACGGAGTGAGTGCGCCCGCCAGGATTCGAACCTGGGACCCACAGCTTAGAAGGCTGTTGCTCTATCCACCTGAGCTACGGGCGCTCAATGAGTTGCACGGTCGTCGGGGCCGTGGTCCCGCTGGTGATCCCGTTTTGCGGCCCAACCCGTTGAGGATCGGAAGAATATAGCCGGTCGAGTCGCTCGCCCGATCGCTCCGCGTGGTCGGCGATCCGGTACTCCACCAGGTCCGGTGCCGCACCTCAGAGAAATGACCATACCACCCTGAGACAGGACGGCCCGGGATTACTTCTCCCGGGCCGTTCGTCTGCTCGCGCTAGCGACCCGTCAACCCACCGAGGCGTTCGGGTTGGGTGATTCCGGCGGCGACCAACCGCGTACGCTACGGTATGTACTGCACGTTATTTCGCGGCGCGGTCCCGCCGACCACCTCGATCCGCTCCTCGCCGTTCAGCAGCACGGTGCTGGCTGCCATCCTATCGCGAGGGGTCGGCAGCGCCGCACGCCGGGTCCACGCGTCGGTGGCCGGGTCGTAGACGATCGTGATGTCGAGTAAATCGAGGGTTTCCCGCGCCGCATTGTAGCGCTTGCCTCCCATCACGAACAGCTTCCCACCCAGCACCGCCGTTGCCGCTCCAGGGCGAGACAGGGCCAGCGGAGTCTTGGCCGTCCACCGGTTGGTGGCGGGATCATACATGGCAAACCGGCCGTCCCAGGTGTAGAACGAGCCACCCATGACGTAGAACTTTCCACCAATCACGCCGCCGCTGTATGGCCCCAGAGCACCATTGGTCCAAGGAGATGGAAGCTTGGTCCATCGGTCGGTCACCGGATTGTACCGGAAGAACCGAGCACCTTCGCGACAATCCTCCTCATATCCCCACGGATCGTTGGCCCCGAAACACGCAGTGATAACATAGAGTTTGCCGTTGATGACGCCCGTCACGCCTCGTGCACCGATTGCCGGATTCGATCCAGGAACGTCAGGGAGGGCTGGCATGTCACGCTTCCGGGCCCAGGCATTCGCGGTCGGATCGTACATGTAGAGGGCGCTGCCGGGGTAGTTCAACCCCTTGTCGGAGAATCCTCCCGAGACGTAAATCTTGCCGTCGATCACTCCGGCGCCGTTGGTCTGTGCCAATGGGACCGGCAGCGCGTGCCGGAAGGTCCAGGTCTTCGAGGCCACGTTGTAGGCGGTGACGGTCTTGAGGGGGGCGCCCTGGTTGAGCCCGCCAATGGCGTAGACGATGGACGGTCCCGCCGCGTTCGTCACGGTGGCGGCGGCGAGATCAGCCCGGGTGCCGGGCATGTTGGGCCGCGTGATCCAGCTATTGCTGGCGATCGCCAGCTCGGGCGCGCCGGGCGAGGGCACCGCCGCACCCGGCTCGGTCGTGGTCTCGTCGCTGCAAGCAGCAAGCGCGGCGCTGAGCGCCAGAGCACTGGGCAGCAGGAAACGGAATCGCATGGAGATCTCCGATTCTGTCGATTGTGCGAGCAGGTCCCGCCCGGCGGTGACCAGCGACTGCACTCCTCTGAGCCATGGCTCGTCTGAGTGATCAGGCATGCCCGAAGTCTGCATCGGGTGCGCCGAAATGACGGTGAAAGGACCGTGAAGACCTCTTTGTTTGACGGCTGCCACGCGAGTGCTGGCGGGCGATCCTTGGTAACGGAGGATGGATGGCGTGAGGTGACGCGCGGGCCGGGAGTAAGAAGTGGGATTCGTGCTGACGGTGGGGAGAGCCTTACGGTGGACCGACGGGCCGTGGATTCACATCAGGTCGTCGACGGTGCAACCCTTTACCTTCCCGTCGATGATGCGCCGCCCGCGCTCGCAGCACCCCGTGATGGCCGCTTCGACGGTGGGGTAGGTGAGCGGGTCGCTGAAAGACCGCAACCCGCCCCTGCCCGTGATCAGGAGATCCAGCGTCCAGCGTCCCGAGCCACGGATTTGAAACGTGCGCGCGGTGATTGCAAAGCCCTTGTAGGAGACCGGGTTCGTCGGAGTCATGATCACTCGCCTTCTTCCCTCCCCTCACGCCGGCGCTGCCGCTTTTCCGTGTGGGAACCAGCGGAGGCCACCGTGCGGAACATGAAGTGATGTTCGTCCAGCACGGGCGCGCGGTTTGCCGGCGTTCCATTCTCACGACGGTATCGTGGGAGAGCGAGCACGGAATTGATCATGAGAGCCGTAGGCCGCCACTCGTTCGGTGGAATGCCCGGATAGAACTCGGCGAATTCGGGGCGCAGCAGCGCCTGCCCGACATCGTCTCTCATGCGCTCCTCCGTGCTCTCACGACGGGGGCATGGAAGTCGGCGCGGCACGGCACGGTGCAGCGCCGCCTACGCGAGATAATTCTCCCGGGATTGATTGCCGCCGCTCGACGAGGGGCAATGAGCTGGGGGGAACACACGGTGTGCCTTGAGCCCGGAAGACATCCGGGGGTGGCAGAGTGAGAAGACGCACTCAATCTACCCAGGCGAGAGGCCCACAGACAGGCCCGACTCGCGATTGCAGTCAAGTAACAGGTGCGTCTCGTGTTCTTCGAACCCGGCGCGAGACGGTGATCAGGAGGTGGACTACTCCTTCAGTGCTTCCATCAGTCCGTCCCGAAGGCCGAACCAGACGAACTGGAGCCAGGTCTCGGCCGGGTCATACTGACGCACGATCCGGGCGGTGCGCAGGTGGCCGCCGTCCTCGTCCGGATTCCGGTCGTGCACCTCGAAAGCGTTGGCGACGAACTTCTGTACCGCGCGCTTCACCGACCCGACCAAGCCACCGCCGTCACCGGTGGGCTTGACCGAAACATCGTGATAGCGGGGCGTCACCGTCGTGAGAGCCCGCCCGTCGCTCACCGCCTGACGGAAATCGATGCGGTCCACCCAGCCCTTCCCGAACTCCAGGGACTCGTTCTCCGCCAGGAAGCGGTTGAAGGCGGTAGCCGACATTCGTCCGAGCCTGCCGGAGAGCTGGTACCGGAAGTCCGGGACCTCGAGCGGCACCGAGACCTCCACGGTCAGCAATCCCGCATTCATGAGCCGCGCGCGAGCCTCGATCCTGAGCGGCTTCTCCCGGGACGGCAGGTGGAGATTGAGAACCCTTCCCCACACTGCGTCGAAGCTGACCCGCCCGGGCCGCTTGCTCCCGGGCGCGCGCTCGCGATAGACGATCGAGCCAGCGGATACGAGGAGACTGTCGAGACGGAACGCGGGGCCGCCACCGGCTGCCACCTGCTGCGGGCTCCGGTGGCGTGAGGGACGACCGCGGGGAATGCGCTTGTCGCTCAGCAGGTCGAGCCGGGCGCCGTCGACCTCGAGGGCGCGGGCCCCGATGTCGCCGGTCGCGACGAAGGCGCGCCAGGCGACGCCCCGCGCCCGCAGGCTGTCCAACTCGAAGCGGATCCGATCCCGGCGGACCCGCACACGACGGACCCACTGGTCCTCGGGGATGGAAGGCTCGTGCCTGACGCCGACCACCCGCAGCGTGGAGTCGGTGAGGTCCGCCTCCGCGCCGGCGATCGCGATCTCGGTCAGCGTGTCGGAGCGCAGGACCAGGCCCGTCGCGGTCAGGCGCGCCCGGCCGGCCGACAGAGCCCGCCGCTCTCGAGGGTTCACCGTGGGCTCGAACACCAGATCCTTCGCCTGGAACCGGGCGTGCTGGACGACGATCGAGCTCCCGCCGCGCTTGCCCGGCCGCTTGAGCGTGAGGGTCAAGGCGGGAAAGGAGACGTCGGTCACCTCGAACAAGGAGAATCCGAGCCGACGGGGCGGCTCCTCCAGCAGGGCCGCCGGGTCCGCCGAGTCCGGGGTGGACCGGCCCTCGTCCTCCGTACGGGATCCCAGCGCGATGCCCGCGACCACGCGGTCGCACCCCAATGCGCGAGCGACGAACGACCGCCGGAAGGCCAGTCGCACGATATCGAGCCCGGACACGTGGCATCCGTGCGCCTGCCACTCGAGCGCCGGCAGCGGCGACTTTCGACGGCGGTTCCTGACCGAATCGGTCGAGACGATCGCGGAGTCGAACGAAATGGATCCACTCAGTGGAAGGAACGAGAGATCGCCCAGCGCCAGGTGGTAAGTGCTGTCGGTCCGGCGGGCGATCTCTTCGACTGCCCACCGGCCCAGGCGTTCTTCCACCGAACGGTCCCACCAGCGGAACGCCAGCGCGACCAAGAGCAGGGCGAGCGCCACGGCGGCGAGCACCGCGATGGGCCGGGCCGGATGCTTCGGCTTGGTCGTAACGGCCATCGGACTCGATGTTGGAGGCGCAGATCCAGCCGCGCCGGTAAATTGCTCGACATCTACGAACGACTGCCCCGAGAATCTTTCCTGCTGCCTCGCGTGGACGCGGTGATGGCGGGCACGGTGGTCCGTTCGATCGAGATCCTTGGCCCCTTGCGCTCGAGGAGAGGCTCAGGACAAAAAAACTCCCCTGCGGCTCACCTGGCAGCAAGGGAAGCTCTTTCATCGATCGGGGCGCCGGGATTCGAACCCGGGACCTCCTGCTCCCAAAGCAGGCGCGCTACCGGACTGCGCCACACCCCGTTGATCGCCACGACAAGTTAGAGCGCTGAGAAGGCTGGGCCAAGCCCGTCACGTGTACGTCGTCACACCCGTCGCCTTGAAGGCCGCATAGACGATGAGGCCCTCGCGGAGACCCATCGCGCTCACCGCCGAGTCGGTCACCTCGGCGACGAGCAGGGGATCCGTGCCCAACACCACCCGCACCCGCTCACCCGCCGGCGGCTCGGGCAATAGCTCGAGCACCGGTCCCGAAAATACGTTCTGCGCGCTGCCGTCAGGGCGGTCGGGATAGAGCGTGATCTCCCTGGGGCTCACCGCGGCGAATACCGAGCCCTCACCCGCCGAGGCGTTTAGGGCCAGCGTCCCATCCGCGGTTCGAAGCCGTGGCCCGTCCCCCACCATCGTTGCCCACCTGCCGACAAAAAGATTGGTTCCGATCAGCTCGGCGACGTAGCGAGAGCGGGGCCGCCGCAGCAGCTCTTTCCGCGAGCCGGCCTGAGAGATTCTGCCGGCGTCAACCACAACGATCCGGTCACCGAAGACCAAGGCCTCCAGTGGGCTATGGGTGACGTAGATGGTGACGCACGGCAGCTCGCGCAGGAGTGAGCGCAGCTCGCCCCGCAGCTGGCGGCGGGTCTGGACGTCGAGTGCCGACAGCGGCTCGTCGAGCAGCAGCAAGCGCGGCCGGAGCACGAGCGCGCGGGCCAAGGCCACCCGCTGCTGTTGACCGCCGGAGAGCTGCGCCGGCAAGCGGCCGGCGAGATCGGCCACACCGACCCGCTCGAGCGAGCTCTCGACCCGCGATCGAATCTCGCCGGGCGGCACGCCCAGCGCCCGCAGCCCGAAGCCGGTGTTCTCCCTGACCGTGAGATGGGGAAAGAGAGAGAAGTCCTGGGCGACATGTCCCACGTCGCGCTGCCACGGCGGCCTCCGGATTCCCTGGGCGACGTCGACATAGACCTGATTGTCGAGAATGATGTGGCCCTGGTCGGGGTGACTCAGTCCGGCGAGCAGTCGGAGGATGGAGGTCTTCCCCGCTCCGCTCTCGCCGACCACGACGGTCACCTCGCCCGGCAAGGCGGTGAATTCCACCGCCAGCTCGAAGGCGCCGCGCCGCTCAACGAGCTGAGCGATCAGCATCGACGATGGGAAGGGTGAGCTTGAGGGGAAGAAGACGCACGGCGAGCAGCACGGCTACGGAAACCAGGAGCAGGAGCACCGACAGCGCGACGGCAGCGTCCAGGTCGCTCTGGAGGGCGATGTACACGGCGAGCGGCATGGTCTGGGTGACGCTCGGCATGTTGCCCGCGAAAGTGATGGTCGCACCGAACTCGCCCAGCGCCCGGGCCCAGCTCATGGCCGCGCCCGCAAGGAGCGACGGCAGGGCCAACGGGAGCAAGACCCGGAGAAACGTCTGCGGTGGTGAGGAACGAAGGGTGGCCGCGGCGTCGAGGTAGCGGCGGTCTACGCCACTCAATCCGGCACGCGTAGCACGGATGAAGAACGGCGCGGCCACGAAGGTTTGCGCCACGACGACGCCGAGGGTGGTGAACGGGAGCGTTATCCCGATTGCCCGAAGCGCTCCGCCGGCGAGTCCCACGCGCCCGAAGGCCATGAGGAGGCCGACCCCCGCCACCGTCGGGGGGAGCACCATCGGGAGGTCTACCAATAGCTCGATGAGGCGTTTGCCGGGGAAGTCCCGAGTCGCGAGCTGATAGGCGACCGGCAAACCGAGGAAGATCACCACCGCCGTCGAGGAAGCGCTGGTGAGGAGGCTCAGGCGCAGCGCGTCGAGGACAATCGGGTCTTGCAGCCGTGTGAGAAGCGTGGTGGGCGGGATCCTGGTGACGAGTCCGGCCAGTGGCAGGGCGAGCAGTGCGATGAGCAGGACGAAGCCGGCACCCGCAGCCGCCTGGACGGCGATGCCCCCCGCGCGCCTGGAGCCAGCACGCCCGAGCGCCCGGATCACGGTCGTGCCGTGGGAAGTGGCGCCGCTTCCCCGGCGGGCAGGAAACCATATTGAGCGAGCACGCTCTGTCCTTTGGGGCTCCGCACGAGGTCGATGAACGCTCTGGCGACCTCCGCGTTCGCGGAAGAGCGGACGACGGCGATAGGGTAGCTCGCGAGGACGTTGTACTGAGCGGGAATGTCTATCACCCGAAGGTGTCGCGCCGCGGCGGATGTGACATCGGAGCGATAGACCACCCCCGCGTCCGCCTCGCCGAGCTGCACCTTGGCGACGACGGCCTTCACGTTGTCTTCCTCCGAGACCACGTTGGCCAGTGCCTTCTTGCCGTAGTCGGGAGGGAATCCTGGTGCGGCACCCAGATTTGCGAAGACTTCCCTGGTGTACCAGCCCGCCGGCACCGCCTCCGCCGCCACCACCAGCTTGACGCCACGCCGGGTGACATCCTCGAGGCGCCCGATGCGTGCGGGGTTGGTGCGAGGCACGATGACCACGAGCCGGTTCCTCGCGAAGACCCGGGCTTCGCCCGCCACGAAGTCGTGGTCCTTCGCGTACGTCATCCAGCGCTGGTCGGCGGAGGCGAAGACATCCGCCTCTGCGCCCTGCTCCATCTGGAGCGCGAGCTGCTGCGAGCCGGCAAAGTTGAACTGCACGATGATTCCGGGTCGTGACCGCTCGAGCTCCGCGCCGATGACCCTGAAGGCGTCGGTGAGCGACGCGGCGGCGAAGACCGTAAGGGTCGATGGGTGGACGGACCGTGCGACCGGAACGGACGGCGCCCTCGCGGGACCAGGCAGGAGAGCCGCCCCAGCCGACGCCACGATCACTCTGAGCGAAGCCATCACGCGAGTGTCGCCCCCTTGCCGATCATGACCTCGGTGGACTTGATGACGGCGACCACGTCGTCGCCCACGCGCAGGCCGAGCCGCTCCGCCGAGCCGCGGGTAATGACGGAGACGAGCTCCTGTTCGCCAATGCGAAGCCGCACCTCCGCCATCACGCCTTCGACCTGCAGGCCGACGATGATGCCGTGGAGCTGATTGCGCGCGCTGAGATCGAGCCCGCCTTCTGTCGGTGCGGGGCCTCGACCGCCGAGTGTCGCCTCGAGCTCGCGGCGGTCAAAGAGCCATTTCCGGCCGACGCGGCGTCCGGGGAGCTTGCCGGAGCGGGCCAGGGCCTGGATGCGCTTGGGATTGAGCCGGAGATAGGCCGAAGCCTCGTCGGTACTCAACAGATCCATATGTTCCTCCAGAATGCTTGAATATACTCTTAGGGGAGGCATATTCCAGCCTCAATGGTCCTCAATGGTTCATCATTTACCGTCATGGGATGACATGCAACAGCCTTCACGCCTCGGCGGCGCCCTCGGCCTCGTCCTCCTCACACTCAGCGGAGCCGCCGAGGCACAGGAGCGACCCAGCGTGAAGTGGAGCGGTTACCTGCAGGTCCGTGAAGCGTATCGCGAGGGAACCGGCTTGAGCGGGTCGATCAATCGAGCTCGAGTGACCGCTTCCGGTAGTGCCGCCCGAAACGTGGTCTGGCGTATCCAGGGTGAGTTTCGCACCGGCACCGGAGGAACCGGTAAAGCCAGCGTTTCCCTTCAGGATGCCTTCGTGCGTTACCAGCCAGGATCGTTCGGCCTCCAGATGGGGCAATTCAAGACGCCCTTCGGCCGAGAGTGGATCACGTCACTGGCCGATCTCGAGACGGTGGACCGCGCCACGGTGATCGATTCGCTGGCGCCCAAACGCGACATCGGCCTCATGGCCGACTATGCCTTCGGTCCGGATGCGAGCCTGGCGCTCGGCGTCTTCAACGGGGAGGGCCAGAATCTCACGAGCAACTCCGACTCTTCGGTGCTCGTGGTGAGCCGGCTCGCAATCCGGCCCGTCTCGTACGTCTCGATCGGTGCCAACGTAGCGCGGTATGACTCCGACAGCACCCGGTTCGGCATCGATCTGACACTCTCCTATATGGGTGCGACGATACGCGGTGAATACCTCGCTCAGCCTCGGTCCGGCGTTGCCGTCGACGATAAGGGATGGTACGGCCTGGCAGCCTACCGCGTGTTTCCGTGGATACAGCTCGTCCTCAGGCACGAAGAGTTTCAGCGATCGGCGATCTCGGAGGACTCGCGGAATCAGGCCACGACGGGAGGGGTAAACGTCGATTTTAACGGCGGAAAGATCCGGCTGGCCGGCAACTACGTGGCGAGAAGGGTCGGAACTCCCGGCATCAGACTGGGGATGTGGATCGCCCAGGCCCAGGCCAGGTTCTAGGCGGGTCGCTGAGCGACGGTCAAGGCCGCCGCCAGTGCGCGGAAGGCGCGCCCGCGGTGACTCGCCGCGTCCTTCTCCTCGGGTGTCGCCTCGCCAAAAGTCTTGCCCAGCTCATCGCTGAAGAAGAGCGGATCGTATCCGAACCCCTCCGAGCCCTGAGGCGCCTCGAGTATCCGACCCGGGCAGGACCCATCGAACACCTCGGGGACCGCATCCGGATCACGAAGATAGACGAGCACGCACCGATATCGGGCCCGTCGCCGAGCCTCCGGAGCGCCGACCAATCGTCTCAGGAGCATGGCGTTGTTGGCCGCGTCAACCTCCCGCGCCGGTCCCGCCGCACCGGCCCACCGGCGCGACCGCACGCCGGGCTCGCCGCCCAGGGAAAAGACCTCCAGCCCCGAATCGTCGGCGATCGTGGGCAATCGGGTCTTCCGCGCGAAATACTCCGCCTTGCCTCGGGCGTTCGCCAGGAACGAATCACCCAGCTCGAGCAGGTCCTCCTGGGGAGACTCGAAGACACCGACGTCGTCGGGGAAGACGACCTCGATCGCGACAGGCTCGAGCAGCCGGCGGATCTCCCGCTGCTTGCCCGGGCTCCGGGTTGCGGCCAGCAGCTTCACCGGCCCAGCACGGCGCGCTGCGCCTCGAAGAGCGCCGCGATCCCGCGCTCGGCCATGTCGAGCAGCACCTCGAGCTGGCCCCGCGAGAAGGTGTCGTGCTCGCCGGTTCCCTGCACTTCGACGAACTGGGCGGGGTCGAGCATCACGATATTCGCATCCACATGAGCGTCGCGATCCTCGAGGTAGGCGAGATCCAGCCGCTCTTCTCCCTCCACCACGCCGACGGAGACCGCAGCCACGAGCTGGCCGAACGGCGAAGGCATCCCGGTCTTCTCCGACAGCCAGGCACAGGCGTCGGCAAGCGCGATACAGCCGCCGGTGATGCTGGCGGTGCGAGTTCCCCCATCGGCCTGCAGCACATCGCAGTCGATCCGAATGGTGTACTCCCCGAAGGCCATCGTGGCCATCGCGGCGCGGAGCGAGCGGCCGATGAGACGCTGGATCTCCTGGGTGCGTCCACCCGGACCGTTCCGTTCCCGCGACGTCCGCTCGGTGGTGGCGCGCGGAAGCATGGCGTATTCGGCGGTGACCCATCCCTCACCGGTGCCCCTCTTGAATCCCGGGACGCCGGTCTCGACCGATGCCGTACAGTGGACCAGCGTCCCTCCCATCCGGATGAGGCAGGAGCCCTCGGCGTAGGGGTTGGCTTTCCGCTCGAGGACGAGGGCACGCAGGGCGGTGTTGGACCGGCCGTCAGGACGGGGCACGGAGACGCTCCACAAGGACGGAAGTTGAGAGCCCGGATACGAGCGGTACGCGGACGACGCGCCCGCCGTGGGATTCGACCCAATCGGCACCGACGATCTGGTCGCGCGAATAGTCGTCTCCCTTGACCAGCACATCGGGAGAAAGAACCTGGATGACCGTCAGGGGGGTGTCCTCGTCGAAGAGGACGACGCAGTCGACCGCAGAGAATCCGGCAATGACCCGTGCCCGGTCGCCTTCCGTAGCCACCGGCCGGCCGGCCCCCTTGCCCAGGCGGCGGGCGCTGGCATCGGTGTTCACGCCGACGATCAGGGCCGAGCCTTCCCGGCGCGCCGCCTCGAGCAGCTCGACGTGACCGGGATGCACGAGGTCGAAGACGCCGTTGGTGAAGACGACCGGTCCGGCCTGCTGGATGCGCCATGCGGCCGCGCCAGGCAAATCACGAACCTTGGCGGCGGTGCCGGGGGTCAACTCTCCTCCGGGGGTCTGGCACCGAAGAGCGCCTTGAGCGCCGGTGGGGCTACGAACGTCGTCACCATCACCATGAGCAGCACCGCACCGAACACTTCCTCCGCGAGCACGCCCGAGCGGCGGCCGATATCGGCGAAGATCAATCCAACTTCTCCTCGGGGCACCATGCCTACGCCGACGACGATCCGGCGGTAGGGCGTCCAGGGCGCGGCCCAGCCGGCGGCGATCTTGCCGCCGATGGCGAGCGCAGTGAGCACCGCCGCGATGGCGAGCGTGCTTCTGGCGTCCGGATTGGTCGGGTCGAGGAGCCGGAGATCCACGGAGGCGCCGATGCTCACGAAGAAAATGGGAGTGAAAATCGACGCCACCGGTTTTACCTCGCGCTCGATCGTGTCGAACTGGTTGGTCCCCGAGAGAATCAGGCCGGCGGCGAATGCCCCGATGATCAGCGCCGAGCCCGCGACCGCGGCTGTGGCGGAGAGCCCGAGCGCGAAGGCGAAGGCGAACACCAGGAGCACGTACCGCACCTTCATCCGGACGATGAAGTCGAACAGCCTCGGCAACAGAAACCGCCCGGCGATCACCGCGACGACGAGGAACCCCGCGGCCACCGCGAGCGTGCGCGCGATGCCGAAGAACGAGACGGCGGCGCCAGAGGCCACGCCCGACACCACGCTCAGGATGACGAGGCCGAGGACATCGTCGATGACCGCCGCCCCGATGATAATACGCGCCTCCAGGGTGGACATCCGGCCGAGATCGGAGAGCACCCGCGCGGTGATGCCGACGGAGGTAGCGGTGAGCGTGGCTCCGATGAAGATGGCCTGTGTCACGCGATCGGCCGAGGCGAGCGCCGCGGCGTGAGGCAGGTAGGCCCAGTAGACGTAGCCCAGCGCGAACGGGACCACCACGCCGACCGTGGCCACCGCGAGCGAGGCCGGCCCGACGCGGAACATCTCACGCAGATCGGTTTCGAGGCCGATCTCGAAGAGGAGCAGCAGCACACCGAGCTCGGCGAGCACGTGCACTACCTCCCCCGATGTGCCCTCGGTGGGAACGACGCCGAGCGCACTGGCGCCGAGGAGCACGCCCGCGAGGAGCTCTCCCAGCACGGCCGGCTGCCCGATCCGCTCGGCGAGCTCACCGAGAAGCTTGGCTCCCACGAGCATGGCCGCGAGCGCGAGAAAAAGATGAGCGATGTCCACGCCGCCTTCGGCGGCGAGGAGAGGGAGGGAAAGCAGGAGTGCGAGGACCGCCGCCCGGGGCGCCGCGAGCCTAGAGCGGCTCTTCGACCCTGGGCTTGAAATGGAAGGTATGCTTGAAGAACGGGAGGTCGACACTGTCGCTGTACTCGGTATGAATGGTGACCTTGTTACCGCGCTTGATGTCGAACGTCAGCGTGCGACCGAGCAGCGAGTCGGACGTGGCGGCAAGGCGGCGGTAAATGACGTCGTCCTTCAGGCTCGGCGCCATGCGGGCCGCTGATTCCATTTCGTCCTGGAGCTGGTAGAAACGGAAGTACACCTTGCCGATATGGAGACCGTAGTAGACGGCGGCGGCCAGCAGAATGATGGACACCAGGCATCCGAGACTGCTGGTGCCGCGCCGATCGCCCCACCCGAGGATCACCATTGAGATTGGGCTCCCTCCACGATGTTCGTCACCAGTTTGTCGAGGGCCGTCTTCCGACCAGAAGCCTCCTGACCCGGCGAGTAGTCGCCCTCGAGAAGAAGGCCACTTCGCTGCCACAGGGGCTTGCCCTGCTTCTGGTCGAGGATCTCGACCGACACCGTAATCTGTACCAGGCGGCGGGTGACCGTCACCTGGCTCTGACTCTGGTCGCCGACATATTGCACGGGGAGATCGGGCTCGTACCGGGAGATCGTCCCCTTCACCACGGCGTCCGCCTGCTGCTCGGACGCCTGCCGCAGACCGAGCCTGCTCTGCACCGCCTCGCGGACAGCGACGGAGACCTCCTGGGTGAGCGTCGGCTCCGACGTCTGGTTGTCGAACGGCAGCACCGCCACCGTCTTGATGGAGGCCGGCAGGCCGCCGCCGGCGAATCCGTAAAGACAGCCCGAGATGAGGAGTGCGCTAAGGCTGGCGAGCAGTCCAGATGTCAGGCGCAAAGTCGGCTCGACCGGTCGAGAGAAAAGTGAGCGCGAGCTTGGCCGGCACGCTCGGAACGAGGAGCCGTGCCGTGAGCGGCGCCCCGTCGCCGTCGAGAGTGGTCTCGGCGCGTCCAACAAGCTGTCCCCCACGGCGAACCTCGGTGACCAGTTTGCCGGTCTTGCCCGCGGTGCGCAGGTAGCTGACGGTATCGGCGCCACCCGCATACCGCCACGCCGTCACGTCGCCATGGGCGATCCCGCTCAGCGAGTCGCCATCCTCGGGAAGGCGCGCCACTCCGAACATCGCCCAGAGCAGCGGATAGTTCGGAACGAGCTTGGCGACTGCGTCGGGCGGCCGGGCCCACAGGGCACTATCGCCGATCACCGCGGCCGAGGCCGCGCCGGATCCGAACGGTCCGGCCACGTCGAACCGAAGAGAGTCCGGAGGCGCGATCCGCGCGCTGCCCCGCCCGCCGGCGCTCGACCGCTCGTCCTGAAACAACCACTTGAACCGGTGCAGTCGCTTTTCCGTGGGGAGCGTGGCCTTGACCCAGGTGCCGACTTGTGCCCGGCTGACCGGGGCCGCATCCAGTGGCACGACGGAGCCGGGACCGCTGGCGCACCCGCCAACTGCCACGACAAGATAGGCCAGGGCACACCGCCGGTCAAACCCAGGATGTTGTCGCATCAATAGTTATAGCCGAAGAAGAAGCTGAGGAAGCCGCGTTTCTTTTGATCCGCGCTCAAGCTGTAGCCCTCGAAATTGTCGCCGTCGCTGAACCGGCGTCCGAGGTCGAGACGGAGGACGGCGAGTGGACCAAGCGCCATTCTGAAACTAACCCCGTAGCTGCCGAGGAGCGCTCGCGTCGTGGAGGTGGAGAAGCTGGCGCGTCCCACATCGGTGAAGAGGCCAGCCTGAAACTCGGGGAAATCGACGTCGCCTAACGGCGTCCCCAGCGTGAGGTGGGTGAGGATGGGGAAGCGGAGCTCCTGGTTGAACATGAAGGCCCGGGCGCCGACGATGTATCCGAACTGCGGATACCCCCGCAGTCCAAGGGTGCCGCCGATATTCACGCGACGTGGACGGTCACCGGCGCTGTAGTACCCGTAGGCACGGACGGCCCATGCGCTGTGCCGGCCGAGACGGAAGTACTTCCGCCAGTCGCCGGCCAGGGAATAGCTGTCGAACCGGCTGTTGCTGAAGTCACTCGACACCCCGGCGGTGAGGCTCAAGCGGCCGCCGTCGATCGGCCCGCTCGGAATCCACAGCGAGTTGTCGTGGACGTAGCTCACGTAGTGCGACGCGATCCATCCCACCCGTCTCGGCTCGTCCACCGGGAGAGTGAAGTCCACCCGATCCGATCGCTCGAAGACCATCGTCCCTTCGACCCGCGTGAACCGGCTGAGCGGATAGCGGAGGAGCCCGAGCACGCCATAGGCGGTCTCATCGTATGCCACCACACGATCCGCCTCGAAGTTCCGCCCCTTGGTCCGGAAGGCACCGATGCCCCAATTGACCCGGCGCGAGCGATTCACGTAGATGGCAGTCCCGCTGAGGTTGGACAGAATACTGCCCAGCTGCCGCCCCTGGAACGAGGAGACCGAGCCGTAGAGCAAATTGTCTCCCAGCAGGTCGCTCATCACGAAGAAGATTCCCTGCGCGCCGCCGTAGCCGGGTACCAGCACCGCGTCGCCGGCGGCGAAGTCGAGCGTGAGGCGGCGGCGGTACGGCTCCTTGACAATCGCGCGCTCGTTCGAAGCGCGTGCCGGCAGCTCCCAATTCCAGGCACCGGCTGGTGCCGCGGCTGCGACCGAGAAGGTGTCGGCCCGGGCCGACGAGTCCACGGGGTAGCGGTAGAGATTCCAGCTGAGGTCATGAAACCCGCCCACGAGCAGGCCCCCGTCGCCCGGAATCGGCACCGCGTCGAACGCGCCCGTCCAGGCGGAGGTTTCCCGCCGACCGGACCCGAGCGTGTCTACCGAGAAGGCGTTCAGCACACCATCCCGGTCGGAGGAGAAGTAGATCCGGCCGTCGTCCGACCAGATTGGCGACTCGTCCCTCCACGGTCCCGACGTGAGCTGCGTGATCGTCGAGGACCGGAGGTCGAGCAAGAAGAGATTGGAGGCCCCGTGAATGCCGCCGGCGGTCCGGTCCGAGGCGAAGACGATGCGCCTGCCGTCGGGGCTCGGACTCGGATCCAGATCCTGAAACCGGTCGGTGGTGAGCGGCAGCAGTCGGCCGTCGGGAAGGGTGATACGGTAGAGATCGGAGAGGCCGCTTTCGGAGAGGCCGCTGACGATGATTCCGTCGCCATCGGGAAGCCAATGAGGCGAGAGCATCGAGACCAGCTCGAGGAACTGGTACCGGGCGGCCATTCGATCGCGCTTCAGATCCCACACCACGACCGCATCGCGGTCATTGTAGCGGGCGGTGAACAGGAGGTATCCGGGACGGGACGCATCCATTCGCGATTCGAACGGATGGAACGACTCGAGCTGTGCCGAGCGACCGCCGGTCAGAATGGCATGCGCCTTTCCGCCTTCCAGCGATTTCCGATAGATCGAGAGATACCCCGTGGCCGGCGAGTGGTAGGCGACGCTGCCGAGCCCCTCGCCCGCGGTATCCGGGAGGTAGGTCGCCTTGACCGCGAGCCGGGCCACCTCGATGCCGAGGACGCTGAGTGGCGCGAGGGAATCGACCGACGGGTAATAGGCGCGCCGCATGGCGAGCTGAAACTCCTCGCTCAACTGATCGAGGGTACGGCCGTACACTGCACTCACCGCGTCCTCGAACGAGTTGTGGCGATTGAGCTCCTTGTACATCAGGGCGACCCGCCAGTCCCCGTACGTGTCCGCCAGCCAGCGATGGATCTGCCCGCCGATCGGATAGACGATGCCGCTCGTCGAGTACGTGAGCTGCCGGAACTGCGGAAGACGACCGCTGAGGGTGAGATCGCGCATCACCATCTCGTCACGGGCGTCCTGCCCGGCCGACCAGAGCTCGGCCAGGCCTTCGGTCCACCACAGCGGAAAGTTGATGCGGCTCGAGCGCGGAGCCTGGTGAAAGCTTTCGGCGTCGAGGTCGATCTGAAAGACGTGCACCATCTCGTGGCGGATGGTGTGGCGAAACTCGGCGAAATTGCCCTGGAAGGGCAGCGAGACCCGCCGCTTGAGGAAGTCCGTCACGCCGAGGAGACCCTCGGGAGGCGTGTAGGGCAGGATGTTGGTCTGTTCGAAGTCGGTGTGCGAAGCGTAGACGATGAGCGGAATGCGGGTCCCCACCTCATGACCGAACTGCACCGAGAGCGTATCGTAGCTCGCCTCAGCATACGCCAGTGCGGGGGGGGCGAGGTCGGCCTCCGCCGGGTAGTAGTAGAGATCGACGTGGGCGCCCCGGATGACACGCCAGTCCAGCTTCCGATACTGAATCTTGTTCTGTCCGAAGGCGAAGAACTGTGCTGCCGCGGGAGTGGCGGCGGCGCCGACGAGGGCGCCCGCCAGGATCGCGCGGGCGAGGAAGCGGAGCAAAGGGGTCGTCATCGGCGGATGGTTCGGATCAGGTCGCCCTGAGTGATGCGCATGAGGTTGGCCGTTCCCGAGACCACGCGGCCGAAGACCGTGTACGTCCCGTCGAGATGCGGCTGGGCACTCAGGTTGATGAACCATTGGCTGGCGCCGCTGTCGGGACCGGAGAGTGCCATGCCGAGCACGGGCCCCTCGTAACGGGTCCTGTTTATCTCGTCCCGGATGGCGCCACCGGGGCCGCCGAAGCCGTCACCCCGTGGGTCTCCATCCTGCACGACGAAGTTGGGGACCACGCGGTGCCACCGATCGCCATCGAAGAAATGGCGATCGACGAGTCGCAGGAAATTGGCGACGGTGAGCGGAGCATCGGGCCCGAGAAGCTCGATCTCGACCGGTCCCCGCTGCACGGTCTCGATGGTGATCTTCGGACGGGCCAGCGAGTCGGTGCGTGTGATGAAGCTGCGGACGAGATCGCGATACTCCTGCATCGACCGCCCGGTGCCGACGGGATAGGCCGGCCCCCACTTTGCCGCCGCCTCCGGCCAGTTCTCGTCGGCCCAACGGCGAACCAGATAGTCAGCGGGACGAGGCGCCTCCTCGAGAAACTCGCGGTCCACCCGGGCCTTGGCTCCCGGCCCGCTCTGCCGGATCGCGAGAATGCCCTTGAGCGCCGAGATGGCCGCGTCGGGAAAGGAGTCGCGGGCGGTTCTCGCGTACATCGCCGCCAGCGCCGGAACATCCGCGGGATCGGCAGCGCGGGCCACGATGTCGGCTGCGACGCTTCGGACGCCCGCATCGGCGTGCGGCAACAGACGGCGAGCCGCCGCGAGCATCGCCGGATCGGCGCCCGTATCGGCTGCCGACCACGCCTGCAGGCCGGCGCCGATCACCCGGCCATCGCGGTCGGAAAGAAACCATGGGTTAGGGCCGGGTGCGCCGGCAGCCGTCCCTTCCGCTACCGCCGCCCGCTCACGCCAGTCGGTGCTCTTCCGCCAATCGGCCGAGGCCGCAGCGAATCGGGCGGGATCCACCTGACCGAGGGCCACGAGCGCCGCCCGCCGGACGGCGAACGGCTTCTTCCGGACTGCCAGGCGCCCGAGTCCCTGGGCCGCTTCGCTGCCGCCGAGGCGTCCCATCGTCTCGGCGGCAACCACCTGGACATTCTGGAGCGGGTCGTCGAGCTGCGGGACGATACGCGGGGCGAGCGTCGAGTCGCGGTAAGTGCCGAGCGCGACGAGCGCATTGACGCGCACCTGAAAGTCCCCGTCCGAGGCCGCTCGCGCGAGAAGATCTCCTACGGTGCCCGGCGCGAGCCGCGCCGTATCGACGTAGCTCCGGGTCAACGCTCTGGCCGCCAGCGATCGGATGCTCGCGTCCGGATCGCGCAGCGCGAGGAGCATGCGCTCGGCGGCCGCGGGGGCGTGCAGGCGCCCGAGGGCATAGACCGCGCGCCAGCGAACCGGGGCGCTCGTATCGTCCATGAAGGGGAGGAGGCTCGCAACGGGGGCGTCCCGGCCGAGACGCCACGATTGGAGCACGATTTCGTGGACGGCGGGGTCGCGGTCGTCCTGGCTGAGGACCGTCTTGCCACCGAGCACGCCGGCGAAGAGGCTCCCGACCGCGGGACCGCCGATCTTGGCGAGCGCGGTGACCGCCTCGACGGCGGTCGTGGCCTCGAGGGCCGGAAGGCCGGTGAGCCGCTCGACCAGCGCGCCGACCGCCGCGGTGTCTCCGAGGAGGCCGAGGGCGAACGCCGCGCTGACCCGGACGGTGGAATCGGGATCACTGAGGAGCGGCACCAACAGGGGTGTCGCCCGGAAGTCGCCGATGCGGCCCGCGCCCACAGCCGCGATGCGGCGGACCAGTGAATCGGGAGCGACCAATCCGCGGCTGAACAGATTGGGCCTGAACTCCCGTGCGTCCTCCGCGGCGATGAGCGGAGCGAGCTGCTCGACGACTGCCTCCTCCTGGGCGGCGGCTGTCGTCGGATTGGCGAGGGATTCACCACAGAGGCACAGAGAACACAGAGCAAACACCGAGAACAGCTTTGTGGTGGTTGCTCGACGCACGCTACGGTTCATCTCTCTGTGTCCTCGGTGCCTCTGTGGTGAAATCCGGCCGGCGTGAGCCCAAGTCTGACGGGATCGGGAACGACGCGGAGTGCCGCGCGCACTCGCTCCGGCATGCTCGCGAGGCGCAGGCCGGCGTCGAGCGACATCAACGCGGTCGTCGCCGTGGCAAGCAGCCGGCCGTCACCGGCGTGCTCGACTGCGTATCCGAACTCGACGCGCCGGCTGGCCACCTCGCGAACCCAGCAGCGGACGCGGATCAGATCGTCGAACCGTGCCGGCTGCCGATAGCGCACCGACACGTCGGATACGACGAGCCGCAGTCCCTCGGATTCCAGATCGCGATAGCTCGTGCCGTTGAGCCGGAGGTGCTCGGTGCGGGCAACGTCCAGCCAGACGAGGTACCGGGCGTGGTAGACGACTCCCATCTGATCCGTCTCGGAGTAATTGACCCGGACGCGGATCTCCGAGACTTCGGGGAGGGACATCAGCAGCCTCTCGGGGTTGTAGACGTTCGGGCAGCCCGCGGTGTCACACCGGTTGCGGCGGGGAGTGGAGCGGATCATCTTTGGCGCCGTGCTCGGCCACGCTCTGGTCGTCGTCTCCGACGCGCACCTCGGAGCGACCCCCCCTTCCGTCGAGGAGAGATTCCTCGAGTTTCTCGATGCAGTTCCCGATCTGGGGGATTGTCTCCTCATCAACGGCGACCTGTTCGACTTCTGGTTCACCTACACCCGGGTGATCCCGCGCCGCGGCTTTTCCGTCGCGGCGGCGCTCGCCCGTCTGGGGAAGCGTCTCCCCGTGGCCATGGTCGGCGGGAATCACGACCGGTGGGGCGGCAACTTCTGGGAGCGGGAAGTGGGGCTCCGGTTCGATCCGATTCGGCTCACGTTCGACGTGGGTCGCCGGCGGGTCGCGGCCATTCACGGGGATGGCCTGACCGAGCCGCGCCTCCGCGCCACGCTGCTGCACCGACTGATCAATCACCCGGTCACCGCTGCTGTCTATCGCACGCTCCATCCCGAGATCGGACTCCGTCTCGTGGAGACCCTGAGTCCGCGCCTCGGCGACCACACGCAGGACGAGACCAGGCTTCGCGATGGGGCCGTGCGGCAACGGGTGTGGGCCGCGCGCCTCTTGACCGCGGAACCGGAGCTCGGCCTGGTCGTGATGGGCCACACCCACTGGGCCGAAATTGCCGAGGTGACGCCCGGCAGGCAGTACCTCAATCCCGGTGCCTGGTTCGACGGGCACCGCTACGCCGTCGTCACCGAGACCGGCGCGGAGCTGCGCCGGTTCAGCCCAGTGGTACCACCTCCGCCCCGGCCAGCCGCTCTCCGATGAAGCGCGAGCCGACGAGGCGGAAGCGCGCCTCGTCGTCACTCACCACGAAGCGATGCGCCGGTGTGGCGGTGCTCGACGTGGCGAGGGCCTTGTCGCGCAGGACCGTTTCCAGCGCGGTCGCCGTAGCCTCGCCACTGTCGATCAATGCGACGCCGGGGCCCATGATCCGCTGAAGCAGGGGCCGCAGCAGCGGGTAGTGTGTGCACCCGAGCACGAGTGAGCGCACCTCTTGCTCCCGCAGCGGCGCCAGGTATTCAGCCGCGACCAGCTCGGTGGCGGGGTGATCGAACCAGCCTTCTTCGACCAGCGGTACGAACAGGGGACACGGCTTCTGCACGACCTTCACCTCCGGGGCGAGGGCCGTGATCGCCTTGCCGTAGGCGTTGCTCGCGATGGTCCCCGCCGTGCCGATGACCCCGATCGAGCCGCCGTTTCCCGAGGCAATGGCCGCTCGCGCCCCGGGCTTGATCACGCCGATGACCGGGACGGACGTCGCCTCCTGCAAGGCGCGCAGGGCGTGCGCCGTGCTCGTGTTGCAGGCGACCACCACCGCCTTCACGCCCTGATCGAGAAGCCAGTGGAGAATCTCCAGGCTGTACCGACGGACTGTCTCGGGAGACTTGGGGCCGTAGGGCACCCGCGCCGTGTCGCCGAAATAGATCGTGGACTCGCTCGGCAACCGCTCGTAGATGGCGCGGGCCACGGTGAGGCCGCCGATTCCGGAATCGAAGATCCCGACGGGAGCGTCGTTCATCGAAGCCGGAACGGGACGGAATACGAAGCGCCGAAGCCGCCGCCGGACAGGGCGCGGAGCTTGAGGTCTTCGGGAAAGTCGCCCAGGTGCGCGGAAACGTAGGCCTCGAGGCCGGCGAAGAGATGATTGAAACCGAGGAGCACGAGCCAATCCTCGTGCTCGCGGCGCTTGTCTTCCGCCCGCTCGGAACCGGTCCGGCGCAGGTAGGCCAGCTCATGGCGGGTCTTGAGACTCATGCCTAGAGTGACCCCTTCCCACGCCACGAACAAACCGCCGGTGAGCTTCCGTCCCAGCTTCGCCTGTCCCCACCCGGGCAGGAGGAAGGATCGGATGAACGCGTTCATGGGGCTGGGCGCCCGGATCTCCCCGGCCGTGGGGGCTGGGGCGGCAGGCGCGACGTTCGCGCTATCCTGCGCGGCCAGCCGGATCGGGCCGGAGAGGCCGAGCAAGAGCGCGACACATGCTATCGACGCACCGCGGCGCAGGCTCACGAAACGCCAATTCCCGGAGCAGGAAGAAGAAGGGCACGATGGAAACGAATGGCGGGAGCGTGTGGGAATCGAACCCACCGGAGCCACCGGAGGCACCTCCGTCGCGGTTTTGAAGACCGGCCAGACCACCAGGCCCGATCCGCTCCCGTCAGCTCAGGAAGGTAATACCGCGACGGCGTCGATCTCGACCTGGGCGCCACGCGGGAGCGCGGCCACCGCGACCGTGCTCCGGGCCGGCCGATGGCTCCCGAAGGCGCGCGCGTAGACCTCGTTCATGGCACCGAAGGCGCCCATGTCCACGAGGAAGACGGTGGTCTTGACCACGTTCGAGAGATCGAGACCGGCGGAGGCGAGGATGGCCCCGAGGTTGTCGAGAACTCTCGCCGTCTGCTCCGCGATGCCCCCGTCGACCAGCTCGCCGGTGGCCGGATCGAATCCGACCTGGCCGGCCGTGAAGAGAAACCCATTGGCGCGGGTGGCCTGGCTGTAGGGACCGATCGCGCGAGGCGCGTCGGGTGTCGCCACGAATCCGATGCTCATCAGAAAAGGCCCTCGATGGTGCCGTCGGGATGGACGCGAATCGCCTCGGCGGAAGGTGTCTTGCTCAACCCGGGCATGGTCATGATCTCGCCGGCCAGAACCACCACGAAGCCGGCGCCGGCACTGGGATACGCGTCACGAATGGTGAGCCTGAACCCCTGCGGCCGACCGAGTCGCGTCGCGTCGTCGCTCAGGCTGTACTGCGTCTTGGCCATACAGACCGGGGTCTTGCCGAGGCCCATCGCGTCCAGCTGCGCGATATTCTTTTCGGCGGCGGACGTGTAATCCACGCCGTCGGCGCCGTAGATCTCCCGGGCGATGATGCCGACCTTCTCTTTGATGGGAAGGGCGGCGTCGTACAGGGGGTGGAAGCTGCTCTTCCTTTCGTCCAGCGTCGCCAGAATTTCCCGGGCGACCGCCTCGCCTCCCTCCCCGCCCTTCTCCCACACTTCGCTGAGCGCGGCCCGCGCGTTCCACTCCTTGGCGGCATCGAGCACCGCGCGAATCTCCGCATCGGAGTCCGAGGTGAAACGATTGAGCGCCACGATGACCGGGACGCCGAACTTCTGCACGTTCTTCACGTGCGCCTCGAGGTTGACGATGCCGCGCTTGAGCCCGTCGACGTCGGGCTTACCGAGATCATCCTTCTTGACCCCGCCGTGCATCTTGAGCGCCCGCACCGTGGCCACGACGACAGCGGCCTCCGGGTTGAGACCACCGAACCGGCACTTGATGTTGAAGAATTTTTCGGCGCCGAGGTCAGCCCCGAAACCGGCCTCGGTAAGCACGAGGTCACCAAGCGAGAGCGCCAGCCGGGTGGCCGCGAGCGAGTTGCAACCATGCGCAATGTTGCCGAACGGCCCGGCGTGAACCAGCGCGGGGCCTCCCTCGAGCGTCTGGACCAGATTCGGCAGGATCGCGTCCTTGAGGAGCAACGTCATCGCCCCAGCCGCCTTGAGCTGCCCGGCCGTGACCGGCTTCCGGTCGCGCGTCAGGCCGACGATGATCCGGCTGATCCGGGCCTCGAGATCCGAGAGGTCGGTCGCGAGGGCCAGGATGGCCATGATCTCGCTGCCCGGCACGATCACGAACCGGTCCTCCCGGACCGGACCGGCGTTGATCCCGCCGAGACTGATGATGATCGAGCGAAGCGCCCGATCGTTCATGTCGATCGTCCGCGGCCAGGTGATGCGACGTGGATCGAGACCCAGCGCGTTGCCTTGATGGAGATGATTGTCCAGCATGGCCGACAGCAGGTTGTGCGCCGAGGTGATGGCGTGAAAATCCCCGGTGAAATGGAGATTGATTTCGTCCATCGGCACGACCTGCGCGTACCCGCCGCCGGCCGCTCCCCCTTTCACGCCGAAGACCGGGCCAAGGCTCGGCTCGCGGATGCAGACGACGACCTTCTTCCCCAGGCGCCGCAGCGCCTGACTCACCCCGACCGTGACGGTGCTCTTCCCCTCACCCGCCGGCGTTGGGTTGATGCCCGTGACGAGCACCAGCCGTCCGGACGGCTGTTTCCGGGCGACGGCTTCCGCGCTGACCTTGGCCTTGTGCCGGCCGTATGGGAGAATGTCGTCCGGACCGAGGCCGAGCTCGGCCGCGACGTCCTGGATGGGCCGCAACTTGGCGGCCTGGGCGATCGCGATGTCGGAGGGGACGCTGCTCACGTGGAAGGGCTCCCAGTCCGCAGGGGTTGAGGTCCGAAGATGCGTAAAGCGTTCCGCCCGGTGACGGCGATCAGCTCCTCCACCGGGACGCCGCGTACGACGGCGATCCGCTCGGCCACACGGCAGACGAAGGCAGGTTCGTTCCGCTTGCCACGATGGGGAACGGGGGCCAGATACGGCCCGTCCGTCTCGAGCAACAGCCGGTCAGCGGGCGTCTCGCGGATCGCCTGGTCGAGACTCCAGTTCTTGAAGGTGACCATGCCGCTGAATGACACATAGTGGCCCAGGTCCAGCCCTGCCCGCAAGAGGGCGGGACCGCTGCTGAAGGAATGGAGGATCGCTGGAACGGAGGGATGCTCCCGAAGAATGGCGGCGACATCGTCATCCGCCTGGCGGGCGTGGATGACCGCCGGCTTCCCCAATTCTCCCGCGAGCCCGAGCTGGGCCTGGAAGGCCACCTGCTGTGCCGGTCTGGGCGAGTGATCGTAGTGGTAGTCGAGTCCCATCTCGCCTACCGCCACCACGAGGGGATCGCGCACGAGGCTCCGGAGCCGCTCTTCCACGTCCGGATTCCAGATGGAGGCGTCGTGGGGATGAACCCCGGCGGTCGCGGAGAGCCGCGGGTCGGTGGCGGCGAGGGCGAGAGCACGGTGCGCGGAGGCGGCGGATTCTCCGATCACCACGATCCGGCGGACACCGGCCGCCCAGGCGCGGGACAGGACCTCAGCGCGGTCCGGATCGTAGGCCGGATCGGCGAGGTGGCAGTGGGTGTCGGTTAGCATGTCGAGAGTCGAAAGTCGAAGGTCATGGGATTCGACCTTCGACCTTCGACTTTCAGCCCACTGGCGCCGTCTTCCGGCTTCCCGGCACGGCCTTGGCCGCTGGGGCGGACAAATGCCCGCGTGCCGCCGGGCCGGGCCACCGCTTCTCGATGGCCATCAGGACCGGCGCGGCGATGTAGATCGACGAGAAGGTGCCGGTAAAGACGCCGAAGAACATGACGAGCGCGAACGGCCGAATGACTTCGCCGCCGAAGATGGAGAGCGCCGTGAGCGTGGCCAGCGTGGTGCCGTGCGTCAACACGCTTCGGGGCAGCGTTTCGTTGATCGACCGGTTGAGGATGTCCTCGAACGACTCCTTCTTGTACTTGCGGAGGTTCTCGCGAACGCGGTCGAAGATGATGATCGTGTCGTTGAGCGAGTACCCGACCATCGAGAGCACCGCCGCCACGACGGTCAGGCTCACCTCGAGGCGCAGAATCCCGATGAAGGCGATGGTGGCCAGAATGTCGTGCGCCGTCGCGATGACGGCCGCGAGCCCGAAGCGCCACTCGAAGCGGTAGGCCAGGTAGGCCAGCACCGCGAAGAACGAGAGCAGGATGGCCAGGAACGCCTTCTGCCGTAGCTCACCGCCTACCTTGGGACCGACCGCCTCCGTCCGCAGCACGGTGTACTTGCCCTGCCCCAGCTCCGCGTCGAGCGCGTGGCCCACGGCTGCCGCCGTCGTCTGCGTATCGTTGGCGTCGGAGCCGGCCTTTGCGACCCGGGCGCGGATGACGTACTCGCTTGCGCTCCCGAAGTTCTGGATCTCGGCGCCCCTGATTCCCTGACGATCGAGCCCCGAGCGGAGCGATGCCACGTCGACGGGAGCCTTGCTCTGGATCTGCACCAGTGTTCCGCCGGTGAATTCGATGCTGTAGTTCATCCCCCTGAACAGCAGGAAGAGGAGGCCCGGAAGAATCAGCACCGCGGTGAGCCCGTAGGCATAGCGACGGAGACTGATGAAATCGTAGTTGGCGTTGGCGAAGAATCTCGTCATGTCAGATGCTCAGGGTGGACATGGCCGGACGGCGGTCGAGCCAGATCATGAAGAAGGTGCGGGTCACGAAGACCGCCGTGATCATCGAGGCGAT
The DNA here is from genome assembly GCA_963722825.1 of uncultured Gemmatimonadales bacterium. Taxonomy (GTDB): domain Bacteria; phylum Gemmatimonadota; class Gemmatimonadetes; order Gemmatimonadales; family GWC2-71-9; genus CAVVWJ01. Next base: position 878,111 of record CAVROI010000001.1, on the reverse strand, counting down.
GATACCCATGATGAGGGTCACCGCGAAGCCCTTGACCGGCCCCGTGCCGAACTGGAAGAGGAACAGCGCGGTCAGCACCGTGCTCACGTTCGAGTCGATGATGGCGTTCATCGCGTGCTTGAAGCCCTCGTCGACCGCCAGGCGCACGGTCTTTCCGTGCTGGAGCTCCTCCCGAATCCGCTCGAAGATGAGGACGTTGGCGTCCACCGCGATGCCGATGGAGAGCACGATGCCGGCGAGACCCGGGAGGGTGAGCGTGGCCGCCACCATGGAGAGGCCACCCACCGTGAACAGGATGTAGATGGCCAGGCCCACCACCGCCAGCGCTCCGCTCAGGCGGTAATAGCCGAGCATGATCAGGATCACCAGCAGTGTGCCCACGAGCCCGGCGGTGATGCCGTCGCGAATCGAATCGCTGCCGAGGCTGGCTCCGACCTGCCGCTCTTCCACGATCTTGAGCGGGATCGGGAGCGCGCCGGCCTTGAGCGTCAGGGCCAGGTCCTGCGCCTCCTGGAGGCTCTTGCCACCGAGGGTGATCTGACCGTTGCGACCGATGCGGCTCTGGATGACCGGAGGCCGGCCCTGGGCGCGGCCGTCGAGGAGGATCGCCATGTAGTCGCCCACGTGCTTCCCGGTCTCATCGCCGAACTTGCGGCCGCCGGCGCGGTCGAGCTGAAAGGTGACGATCGGTCCGTTGGTGAGCGGGTCGAGCTGTGCCGCCGCATCCTCGAGGTTGCTGCCGGTGATGATCGGCCGATCCTCGAGTGCGTAGAGGAACCGGACCGACTGGACCCCGACGCTCGTGGGCCCCGACGCCCACCGCAGTGTGATGCCGCGGGGCAGCTGTCGGGCGACGGCAGGAATGTTGATCATGCTGTCCACCCGTGGAAACGCCGTCTCCGGGACGGTGTATTCGCCGGGCACCCCGCCGCCCGCGGCCGAGCCCGACGGCTGAATGAGCGAGGCCAGGATGCGGCCTCCGGTAGTACCGGCGGTGTCGGGCTTGGCCTTGGCGCTGTCGGTCTCGCCGGCCGATTTCGCGGTGTCGCCTCCGAGGAGCTGTTCGACCGCCGACGGCTTGCCGCCGGTGGTGTCTCCCTTGATGCCCAGGCTGCGGAGCGTCCGGTCCATCGCGGGCAGCGCCTTCTCGAGCGCACCGGTCTTGTCGGTGATGCGGAACTCCAGGAACGCGCTCCGTTGCACGATGGCCTTTGCGCGCGCCGGCTCGGTGATGCCGGCCAGCTCGACGACGATCCGGGCGTCACCCACCTTCTGGATGAGAGGCTCGGTGACGCCGAACTCATCGATGCGCTTCCGAAGCACCGTGAGCGCGAGGTCGAGGTCACGCTTGGGATCGGCCGAGACCTGCTTCGACTGATCGAGCTCGAGGGCGAGATGCATGCCGCCCTGCAGGTCGAGCCCCAGCTTGAGGGGCACCCGCTTCTCTGTCCGGTCGGTCATCACGCCGGTCTGCGGATCGCGCTCGCGGAGGGTAATGGTCCGGGGGACCAGGAAGAAGATGCTGAGGGCGACAAGCCCGGCGATCACGAGGAGACGAGTGCGGATAGACATCGATGAGGCTCGCTCAGGCGTGGGTCACGCGGCTAGGGTTCGGTCCGGCCGCCGCCAACACCGACAGCGCCCGGCTGCGATCACGCTCCAACTGGTGCTGCAACGCCTCGACGGAGCCGAACGATTGCACGTCTCGCAGGCGCTCGATCCACTCCACCCGGACCCACTCCCCGTAGAGATCGCCGTCAAAGTCGAAGAGGTGGGCCTCGAGAACCCGCCGGCCGTCGTGGAACGTGGGACGGGCGCCCTGATTCATCATGCCCCCCGCCCATCCACCACGCCACTCCACGCGCACCGCGTACACGCCGTCGGGCGGCAAAAGCTTCTGCGGCGGGATCTCGCCGAGGTTGATCGTCGGCACGCCGATTTGCCGGCCGCGGCGCTGCCCCTCTTCCACCCGACCGTTCACCCGGTAGGGACGACCGAGCATGCGGGCGGCGGTGGCCAGGTCGCCGCCGGCCACCGCGCGGCGGATGCGCGAGCTCGAGATCTGCTGCTCGCCGAAATCGACCTCGGCCACCACGTCGACATCGAAGCTGTGCGCCGCGCCAAGCCGGCGAAGGGTCTCGACGTCGCCGCTCCGGCCCCGGCCGAAGCCGTGATCGTGCCCGATGACCAGCTCCTTCACCTGGCACCGGTCGATGAGGATGTCCTTGACGAACTCCTCGGGGCTCAATCCCGCCAGCCGCCGGTCGAACCGCAACAGGACGACGTAATCGAGCTCCGTCTGGGCCAGGAATTCTCCCCGCTCCGGCCCCGTCATCAGGATCGGTGGCGCCGCCTGTGGGTTGACCACCTCGAGCGGATGTGGCTCGAAGGTGACCAGCACGCTGGCCCGGCCGGCCGCGGAGGCCCGCTCGGCGATCTCGCGGAGCACCGCCTGGTGGCCGAGATGCATGCCGTCGAACGAGCCGACGGTCACCGTGGTGCCGCGCGGCAGCGGAGGCAGACCGCTCACGGCATCCCCAGAACGACCGACGGCTTGAGCCAGCCGTTGTCGGCTCGCGCGACCGCGATCAGCTCGTCGCCTCGCATCAGGGCCACGTCTCCCTCGGGCGCATCTCCCACCTGGACGGCGCGCCCATGACACACCGCCGCACGTGCAGCCTCGTCGAGCTCGCGCACCGGTAGGTGGCCAAGCACCAGGCGAACCGGCCGCACCGACCCGACCGACACCTCGTCGAGGGGAACCGCGTCCTCGACGCTAAGCTCGCCGATGGCCTCGCGCCGGAGACGAGTGAGATGAGCCCCGGTACCGAGTCGCTCACCCAGATCTCGGGCGATGGCCCGAAGGTAGGTTCCCGCGCTCACCGTCGCGCGAAAGGCCACGTCGGGCGGGCGATATTCGACCATCTCGATCGCGTGCACGGTGACCGTGACCGGATTTGGCGCGACCGCGACCCCCTGCCGGGCCAGCCGATAACTCCGCTCGCCGGCCACGTGCTTGGCGGAGTAGACCGGCGGGCGCTGCTCCTGCCGGCCGGAAAATCCGGCGAGGGCCCTTCGCACCGCATCCACCGGCACACCGGTTCCAGCCTGCGGCTCGCCGATCGGCGCTCCGGTGAGGTCATCCGTCTCCGTGCGGGTGCCGAGACGGGCCGTGGCGAGGTAGGTCTTGGATTGCGCCTCGACGAACCGGGCCAGCCGCGTTGCCCGCCCCACGAGCACGACGAGCAGTCCGGTCGCGAACGGGTCGAGGGTTCCGGTGTGCCCCACCGCGCGGCTTCCGAGGGCTCGGCGGACCCGCTGCACGACATCGTGAGACGTCAGTCCCGCCGGCTTGTCGACCAACACCGCACCGATCAGTCGCCTGCCTCCCGCCGGAGTCCGGCCAGCAGCTCGTTGATCCGCGCCGCGTGCTGGAGGCCGCGGTCGAGCTCGAAGTGCAGCTCGGGTACGGTCCGCGTGGTCAGCGCGCGGGCGACCCGCGAACGGAGAAAGCCGCTGGCGCTCTCGAGCCCCTCGAGTGCACGCTGCTTGGCCGCCTCGTCGCCGGGAACGCTCACCATGACCCGCGCGTGCGACAGCTCGTTGGTGACCAGGACTCCGGTGACCGTGACGAACCCGACCCGGGGGTCGCGGACGTCGCGCGCGAGCGCATCCGTGACGACCTGGCGAAGGGTTTCGGCCACCTGTTCCGGCCTGCGCGACGGGGCTTTCATCTGAATTCCGTGACCGTGTCCACGATCCTGAGGCCGTCCGTCTCTTCGATCACGCGGTCGGCCGAACGCAGGATCTCTTCGACCACCGAGCGGGCCGACCCGACGGCGGCACAGGCGATCCCGGCGCGCTGCCAGACGTCCTGGTGCGCGATCTCCGCTACCGACACGTTGAGCGACCGCCGCAACGCGGAGGTGAGCGGCTTGAGCACGCCCCGCTTTTCCTTCAGCGAGTGGCAGCCGGGAAGGTTGAGGTCCCAGGTTTGAACGGCGACGAACATCGGCGATCGGCTATCGGCCGTCAGCCTGTGCTGCTTCCGGCCGCGCTGGCCGATAGCGTCCGCTTCACTTCTTCCATCCGGAAGGACTCGATCCGGTCGCCGACCTTGAGGTCGTTGTAATTCTCGATCCCGATCCCGCACTCGAGCCCCTCGCGGACCTCCCGGACGTCGTCCTTGAAGCGTTTCAGGCTCGAGACGTTGCCGGTGTATACCGCGACGCCATCGCGAATGACCCGTGCCCTGGCGGTGCGCTGGATGAGCCCGCTCCGGACGCTGCAGCCCGCGATGGTGCCCACCTTGCTCACCTTGAAGAGTTGCAGCACCTCGGCTTCGCCGAGGACGGTCTCGCGCTCTTCCGGCTTGAGCAGCCCCTCGAGTGCGTTCCGGACGTCTTCCACCGCTTCGTAGATGATGCGGTAGGTCCGCACATCCACTTGCTCGCGCTCGGCCGCTGCGCGGGCGTTGGAATCAGGCCGCACGTGGAAGCCGAGCACGATGGCGCCGGACGCCTTGGCGAGGAGCACATCGCTCTCGCTGATGGCACCGACACCGCGGTGGACGACATCCACCCGGACTTCGCTCGTGCTGAGCTGGGCGAGCGCGTCGGCCAGCGCTTCGGCGGGACCGCCCTGGTCGGCCTTGATGATGATCCTGAGGGCCGCGACTCCGCCTTCCTTGAGCGCGCGGCTGAAGTCCTCGAGGCTGGTGCCCTTCTGGCTCCGGCGATTCTGCGCTTCGCGCTCCAGCCGCTGGCGCTTTTGAGCGATCTCGCGCGCCTCGTTCGCGTCCGTGACGACGGCGAAAATATCGCCGGCGGCCGGGACGCCCTCGAAACCGAGAATCTGCACCGGAATCGATGGCCCGGCCTCCTTCACCGTCTTGCCGCGCTCGTCGTACAGGGCGCGCACGCGGCCGGAGAACTTGCCGCAGATGAAGTTGTCGCCGCCCCTGAGGGTACCCTTCTGCACCAGGATCGTGGCCAGTGGCCCCTTGCCCGGATCGAGGGTGGCCTCGAGCACGGTGCCATGGCCCTTCCCCTCGGGATTGGCCTTGAGATCGAGGATTTCGGCCTGGAGCAGGATCTGCTCCAGCAGCGCCTCGATGCCGATCCCCTTCTTGGCGGAGATTTCGGCGGAGAGCGTCTTGCCGCCGAACTCCTCGAGCACGACGTTGTGCTGCAGGAGGTCCTGCTTGACCTTCTGCACGTTGGCCGAGGGCAGGTCGATCTTGTTGATCGCGACGATGATCGGCACGCCGGCGTTCCGGGCGTGGCTGATCGCCTCGACGGTCTGGGGCATGACCTGGTCGTCCGCCGCCACCACGAGCACGACGATGTCGGTGACCTGCGCGCCGCGCGCGCGCATGGCGGTAAAGGCCTGGTGACCCGGCGTATCGAGGAAGGTGATGTGTCGATCGCCGGGGAGCGTGACGTTGTAGGCGCCGATGTGCTGGGTGATCCCACCCGCCTCGCCGGCCACGACATTGGCCTTCCGGACATAGTCGAGCAGCGAGGTCTTGCCGTGGTCGACGTGGCCCATGATCGTGACGACCGGGGGCCGGGGCACGAGCTGCTCCGGCGTGTCTTCGACCACATCGGTCTCGAGCTCCGCCGCGTATTCGTCCTCCCGCACCGCCTCGAAGCCGAACGCGGACGCGATGAGATCGATCTGGTCGAAATCGAGCCGCTGGTTGACCGTCACCATGAGGCCCAGCTCCTTGAAGGCAAACTGGACGATCTGAGTGGCGGGCACCTTCATGGCAGCGGCCAGCTCGGACACGGAGATGAACTCGTTGACGCGGATCCGAGTCTTTTCCCGTTCCTTCTCCTCCGCCAGGCGACCGGCCTGGACGTCCCGATAGGACGGCTCATCGGAGCGACGGACACCCTTGCGGCCAGCCGGCCCCTTCATTCCCTGCAGGGTCTTGAGGATGTTGGCCTGCACCGCGTCCTGGTCTACCGACGAGCGCTTCCCCTTCTTGCCCTTCTTGCGGCCGCCGCCCTTCTCGGCATCGGGTCCGAAGGTGCGCACCGGTGCGCCCCGATCCGGAGTCCCCGGCCGCGATGGCGCCCCCGGACGCCCGGGCATGCCCGAACGCGGCGGCGCCGGCGGGGCGCTGCTGCTGAAGACCGGCTTGGGGCCTCGCGGGGCGGCCGGCGGGGGCCGCTGAATGCGCGGCGGAATGAACGGCGCCCGCGTCGGCTCGGCGGGAGCGGTCGGCGAGTGGGCGCGAGGAGGCTCGAACGGCGCCGGCTCGGGAACGGTTTCTTCCTCACTCTCGGCGGGCGCCGGCGGCAGGTCCTTGAACAAGGCCCGCGCACGCTCCTCGAGCGTCTGCGAGGGCGCAGCCGGCTCCTCCAACAACTCGGGCATGAGCGGGCGCTCCAACTCGAGCGCGGCGAGCTCGGCGTCGCGTTCCGCCTGAGCCTGCGCCTCGACCTGGGCCACCTCGGCGGCCGTGCGCCTCCGCTTGGACGGCTTGGCCTCGACCGGGGCAGGAGCCGGCTCCGCCTTGACCGCCTTGCGCCGGCCCTTCTTGGCGGAGGGCTCTTCGGCGCTCTTCCGTTTTTCACGTTCCCAGCGCACCCGGACCGCGGATACCTGGTCGTGCTCGAGCGCGGACAGATGGCTGCGCACGAAGATGTTCATCTCCTTGAGCATCCCCAGCAACTGCTCGGGCGCGACGCCGAATTCCGTCGCGAGATCATGCACTCTCGTCTTGACCACTCAATCCTCCATCAGGAGCGTACGGGCGCCCAGGGCAACATGCCGCGGGCCAATGCGCGGTCCCGCACACCGACCGCCATGACCGGCGGTCTTCCCAACTGCGCGCCGATCGCTGCGGCGCCCGGTCCGGGAACGATCGGCACACCCTTGCCCGATGCCAGCCGGACCACCTTTTCCATTGCGCGCGGGCTGGCGTCTTCCGCCACGACCACGCACCGACACTTTCCCGCCTGCAATTCCTTCCGCACCGCTTCAACTCCGATCGCGACGTTGCCGCCACGATGACCCAATCCGATGAGGCCCAGCAGCCGCTTCATCCCTGCGGCCGCGGCTCCTCGGCACCTTCATCGTCGGTGAGCTCGGAGAGGAAACCCAGCAACTGCTCGGCAACCTCGGGCGTCATGCCGGGAATCTTGGTGATGTCCTCCCGCTCGAGGTCCAGAATATCGTTCAGCATCTTGTAGCCGGCTGTCTCGAGGATGCCGGTGAGCTCGGGCGACAGCCCCTTGAGCTCGCTGAGCGGCACCTGGGCGACGGTTTCCTCTTCCGGCGGCAGGGGCGCGAATAGCGGGCCCTCACCACCGCGCTCCAGCCACTCGCGGCTGGAGTACAGGTCGATCTTCCACCCGGTGAGCTCCGATGCGAGCCGGACGTTCTGGCCGTTGCGACCGATGGCCAGCGACAACTGGTCTTCGTCCACCACGGCCTGGATGGTCTTGGCCTCGGGATCGGAGAACACCTTCGCGACGCGGGCCGGCGCAAGCGCCAGCCGTGCGAAGCGCTCGGGATCGGGCGACCAGGGCACGATATCGATCCGCTCGCCCCCCAGCTCGTTTACGACGGCCTGCACCCGCGATCCCTTGAGGCCCACGCAGGCGCCCACCGGATCGATGGCGTCGTCGCGCGAGATGACCGCGACCTTGGTCCGGCTTCCCACCTCGCGCGCAATGGCGCGGATCTCGACGATCTGCTGCTGAATCTCGGGAACCTCGAGCTTGAAGAGGGCCTTCACGAACAGCGGATCACCGCGGGAGAGAATGAGCCGCGGCCCCTTGGGGGTTTCCTCCAGCCGCTTGAGCACCGCCCGTATTGTGTCACCCTGGTGGAAGTGCTCGCGGTGATTCTGTTCCCGGTAGGGGATGATCGCCTCGGCCTCGCGGAACTTGTTCAGCATGATGACCAGCTTGCCGCGCTCGATCTGCTGCACCTCACCCGAAAGCAGCTCGCCTACCTTGGAGGCAAACTCCTCCCGAATCCTGGTTCGTTCCCCTTCTCGCACCCGCTGGATGATCCGCTGCTTGGCCGCTTGGACCGCGAGCCGGCCGAAGTCCACGAAGGGCACTTCTTCCTCGAGCATGTCGCCGACCTGGAAATCAGGGTCTTCGTAGCGGGCTTCCTCGAGCGGGATCTGCCAGGAGGCGTCTTCTACCGTCTCGACCACCTGGCGTAGACGAACGACTTTGATCGTCCCCTGAAGCTCGTCTACACTGAGCTCGAACTTGACGTTGGGCCCGAACTTGCGGACCAGCGCCGCCTGAATGCCGTCTCGAAGGAGATCGAGAAGATCCGAGCGCTCCAGTTGTTTTGCGGTCGTCAGCTCGCGGAACGCGGCCAACATCTCTGCCGATCCTGCCATGCGTCAACTCCTGTTCATCGTCTTCGGGCCGGACGGTCCGTCATCCCCGGATGGAGCGAGGGATCGATCAGATTCGCCTGGCTGACATCGGCCAGGGGCACGGTGATTTCCATTCCGTCCTCGAGCCGCAGCGTGACATGGTCGTCGTCGGGGACGGCCACGATTTCCACTTGTCTTCGGCCGCCCAGCGTGCCGGCCCGGACTCGCGCGCGCCGCCCGATGAAGCGCCGCCAATGCTCGGGCCATCGCAAAGGCCGCTCGATCCCGGGCGAGGAGACTTCCAGCACATACCGAGGCCCGACCATCGCGCTGGATTCGAGAAAGCGCTCGAGGGACCGGCTGATCCGGGCGCAGTCGCCGGCCGTCACACCGTGGCCAGGCTGGCTGTCCGGGCGGTCCACCCGTACCTGCAGGATGGGGCGCTCCAAGGTTCCCGCGCGCCGGAGATCGACCAGCTCGAATCCGAGGCCGGCGATGTGGTCGCGAAGAGAAGCGAGGAACGCGTCGGCGAACATCGGCGTTGCAGGAAAAAAAATGTGGGGGAACTCCCCCACATCACAGTTGGCCCCAACCGGCGCCCCCCGGACTGCGCCTAAATACTATCCGCATCTCCGCTTCGCGTCAATGCGAGGGCGGCATCCCCAGATAAGCCACCATCCGTCCGTCGGCGCCTCCCGACCGCCGGTGACTGTAGAATCGGTCGCGATCATGCGCGGAGCACCAGTCCGACAAGGTGATCGTCCCGATACCGAGGGCCCGCCCTTCGTCACCCAGCCGGCGGCGCAAGTCTAAATGAAAGGGACCGGGGCCGGCACAGGGAACGCCGCACCCCTCCAGGACCTCGACGCCGACCTCGTAACAGTCCCCGCAAATTCCTACACCGCAGTGCATTACGATTTCTCCCGGCGATGCACCCGTCGCGCCGGTGAGACGAGAGATTCCGCGGTGCAGAATCCCCCCCGCCGTTCCGCGCCAACCGGCGTGCAGAAGGGCAATCGCTCGCCCGGGAACGACCAGGTATATCGGCACGCAATCGGCAAGCGTAACCGTCAGAAGAATGCCCCGGGCCGACGTGGTCCAGCCGTCGATGCCTTCCACCTGTATCCAGCCGATGCCGCTATCGAGCGTCATCACCTCGACGCCGTGCACCTGGTTGCCGAGCACCACCGCGGTAAATCCGTCCACGGCGCGGCGGAATGCCCGCCATCGGGCCATCGTCTCACCGACGGGTGAAGCGTTCCAGAGCCCCAGATCAAAGCCCGCGCCAGCCGTTTCACCCCGGCCCGTGATGCCGGCGACGAGGCCGTAGCGCTCGCGCCATCCAGGAATTTCGTGCAGAGGCACCGGCCCCGAAACCGGCGATTCCCGTAACGTCACGCGCGGATCCGGTCCAGTGCCTGGGCGATGTCGCCGAGAAGATCGTCGATGTGCTCGCACCCCGCGCTCAGACGGATGAAACCCTCCCCGATCGCATCTCCACCCCATCGGGCCCGCCGCTCGGCGGTCGTATGCACGGATCCGAAACTGGTTGCCTCGCCGACCAGCCGGCAGGCGGCGAGGAACCGCTCCGCCTCCGCGCGACCGGGCAGCTCGAATGAGACGACCGGTCCGAAGCGTCGCATTTGTCGCTTCGCTACGGCGTGCGACGGATCGCCGGGCAAGCCGGGATACCGCACTCGAACGACTTCCGGCCGGCTCGCGAGGAATCGGGCGATGGCGCCGGCGTTGTCGCACTGACGCTCGAGCCGGAGGGCCAGCGTGGAGAGGGAGCGGTGGGCGAGCCAGACCTCGAAGGGCCCGGGCACGGACCCCGTCTGGGTCCGCCAGGTCCTGAGCTTGTCCGCCCACTCGCCAGCCCGCGTGGCGACGTGTCCGAGAATCAGGTCTCCGTGACCGGTGATAGACTTGGTATCGGAGGCAAGCACGAAGTCGGCGCCCATGTCGAGTGGACGCTGACCGAGCGGCGTGGCGGTGGTGTTGTCGACCGCGACAAGGGCGCCCGCCCCATGGGCGATGACAGCGGACGCCTCGAGGTCGCAGGCGTCGAGCCCGGGATTGGTGGGAGACTCGAGCCACACGAGCTTGACGCCCGGCAGCTCCGCGGGATTCAGTCCGCCGACGGTGGGCACGAGACGGGTCTCCACGCCCATCTCGGTGAAGTACCCCCGTGCGAGCACGCGAGTGGTGTAGTAACTCTCCGCCGGCAGGATGACGACGTCGCCAGGCCTCAGCACCGATCCGAAGATCGCCGTCGTCGCCGCCATGCCCGAGCCGAAGACCAGCGCAATGCCGCCCTCGAGCTCACCGAGGGCGGTCTCGTATGCCGACCAGGTGGGATTATGGAAGCGGCCGTAGGTGAAGGGCGAAGAGGCGGGATCGCCGGCGGCATGGAACGGCGCCGCGAAGACGGGGCCCGGCAGGAACGCAGCCCCCGGGGACGCGGGTGGGTGCCCGGCACGCACCACCAGCGTCTCGTCCCGCATCGACTACTCTGCCCGCTCGATCTCGGCGCCGAGGGCGCGGAGCCGCTCGTCGATGCGCTCATAGCCCCGCTCGATCTGGCCGACGTTGTGAATGACGCTCGAGCCCTCGGCGCCGAGGGCCGCGGTGAGCATGGCCATCCCCGCGCGGATGTCGGGGGACTCCACCGTCCCCCCCTTGAGAGACGAAGGACCGGAGATGACGGCACGGTGAGGATCACAGAGAACGATGCGGGCCCCCATGCCGATCAGCTTGTCGACGAAGAAGAGCCGCGACTCGAACATCTTTTCGAAGATGAGGATCATCCCCGAGCACTGCGTAGCGGTCACGATCGTGGTGGACATCACGTCGGCCGGGAATGCGGGCCAGGGGCCGTCCTCGAGCTTGGGGACGTGGCCACCGAGGTCCGGACGGATCCGGCGTTCCTGGTCGGCGGCGACGGTGAGCCGCTGGCCTTCGATGACCGGCCGGATACCGAGCCGCTCGAACCCGAGCAGCGTGCTGCGGAGGTCCTCGCCGCGCACCGGGTCGATGGTGATCTCGCCATTGGTGACGGCGGCGAGGCCGATGAAACTGCCGATTTCGATGTGGTCGGGGCCGATGGCGTATGTCGCGCCGCCGAGGGGACGACCGCCTTCGATGGTATAGACATTGGAGCCGATACCGTCGATTTGCGCGCCCATCGCGACGAGAACCCTCGCGAGGTCCTGGACGTGCGGCTCGCAGGCGGCATTGCGCAGCACCGTGCGCCCCTTGGCCGCCACCGCTGCCATGAGCGCGTTCTCGGTGCCGGTAACGCTCGGCTCGTCGAGAAAAACGTCGGCCCCGATCAGGTTCTTGCCCTCGAGCTCGTAGCGATCCCCGACGGTCACGGAGGCGCCGAGATGCTCGAGTGCGAGAAAGTGCGTGTCCACTCGCCGGCGGCCGATGACGTCGCCGCCGGGCGGCGGGAGCGTGACCGTGCCGAACCGGGCAAGGAGCGGTCCGGCGAGGAGGATCGAGGCGCGGATCTTGGAGCAGAGCCCGGGATCGAGCGGTTTGGGGCGCACCGGCCGGGCATCGAGCCGGACCGCGTTGGGGCCGGTCCATTCGACGACCGCCCCGAGGTCGGCGAGCAGCGCGAGCATGGTTTCGACGTCGCGGATCCGGGGAATATTTTCGAGTTCGAGCGGACCATCGGCCAGGACGCTCGAGGCGAGGATCGGCAGCGCGGCGTTCTTGTTCCCGGCTGGATGAATCGTACCGCGCAGCGGGCGTCCACCGCGCACGAGGAAACGTGGAGGCATGGCCAAAGCTGGGCTCGTCCCCAAACCGCGTCAAGCGCACGAGGGGGTTGCGGTCGTGGCGAGACCCGGTTGTTTTCACCGTGTGCGAGCCTTCCGGGCGCGCACCGGCTCTTCGGGGAGGGCTCCGCCATATGAACACTCTCGCGTTACTGCAGGTCGCCGCGACGCCGGCCTGGGTGGGGCCGACGATTGCCCTATCGCTGGCGGTGATCGCGGTCTCGGTGCTGGCCGTCGCGACGGCCGCCGCGCTCGCGACGTTGCGTCTCTCCGGCCAGGCCCGCAAGATCGCCGCTCTGGTGGAAGGCTTGCAGGATGACGTCGCCCAGTCGCTCAAGTCGGTGCGCCAGCTGACGGAGCAGGCGCAGGACCTCATGGTGCTGGTGCGCCACGAGGCCGGGGCCTTCGCCCAGACCGGGCGCCGGGTCCGCCGGAAGGTGATGCGTGGGGTCGACCGGATCGAGGGACGCCTGGCCGATCTGGAATCGCTCTATGACGTCGTGCACGACGAGGTCGAGGACACCGCGCTCGACGTCGCGGCGGCGCTCCGCTCCGTGCGGCGAGGCAACGGCATGCTCGGGCGTGTTCGCCGACTGTTGGTGGCCGGCCGCCGATGAGGCTGTCTCGCCTCGCGCTCGCGTTTGCCGGCGTGGGGCTCGTGCTGTTGGCGGCACCGCACGCCGCCCACGCCTGGACGCCCGGCACGCACATCTATCTGGCCGAATCGGTCCTCGGCAATCTCCAGTACCTTCCGGCGACCGTCGGTGACCTGCTCCGCTCCTATCCCTTCGATTTTCTCTATGGCAACATCGCGGCGGACTCTTCGATCGCCAAGCACTATGCGCCCCTCGGGCGGCATTGCCATTTCTGGCATGTGGGCCAGGAGATTCACGATCTCGCCGGCTCCGATGCGCTCCGCGCGTTCGCGCTCGGGTATCTCTGCCATCTCTCCGCCGACACCGTCGCCCATAACTATTTCGTGCCCCGCCAGCTCATGCTCACGAGCAGCACGGCCGCCGTCGGGCACTCCTACTGGGAGGCGCGCGTCGAGAGTCATCTCGGCGATGCGTACTCGAAGGCGGCCAAGGACGTGATTCTGCTCGATCACGGGGAGGCCGACGCCCATCTCGACCGGATCATCGCGCCCACGATCTTCAGCGTGCGAACCAACCGTCGCCTGTTCCGGGGCATGGTCCGGCTCACCGAAAGCTCGAGCTGGCAGCTCGCCACGCAGGTCGCGCGCGAGTACAGCCGCTGGCCCCTCGAGGATCCGGACGTCGAGCGGCACCTGGGCCTCTCCTTCGACTTCATGGTGGAGCTGCTCCAGGGCCCCGCGTCGCCGGCACTGCTCCTCGATCCTTCCGGCGAGCGCCCGCTCAAGAGCGCCAAGGAAATCCGCCGGAAGGTGATGCGAAGCGGTGGCAGCCGGAGAGGAGACCGCCTCGTCCTGTCCGCGCAGGACCACTTCGGATTGCCGGATCGACCACTCGCATTCTGGTCCCGCATTCCCTCCCGGCTGCCGTGGCGGGCCCCCGAAGGGAGCGCCCCCTCTCCCCGTCTCCTCGTGAGCGGCGACCGCTGAACGCCGACCAGACGATCCGCCGCCTGAGACTGATTCCCCACCCCGAGGGCGGCTTCTATCGGGAAATGTTTCGAAGCGCGGGCCGGGTCACGCTGCCGGACGGCCGGACCCGGAATGCCTCGACCGCCATTCTCTATCTGCTTCCGGCAGGCGCCTGGAGTGCGTGGCACCGGGTTTCCTCGGACGAAGTGTGGCATCACTACGAGGGAGCCCCGCTTCGGCTCCATCGTCTCGGTCACCCCGAGATCTCGCTGGACCGGGGCAATCCGCTGGGGGTGGTGTCGGCAGGTACGTGGCAAGCGGCAGAATCGGTCGGCGGGGCCGTGCTGTGTGGATGCACGGTGGCACCCGGTTTCGAGTTCGAGGACTTTCAGATGGGGGAGCGCGAGGCGCTGACCCGCGAGTTCCCCGGCGAGGCGGCGCTGATCGGGCGCCTCACACGGTGATCGTCTCGCGCGCGGGCGCCGGTGTTGTCGCGGTCGTCGCGCTCTCGGCTCCGCCGCTCCAGGCGCAGATTGCCCACCCGGTGGTGGTGCTCCGCGCCATTCCTGCCGTCCCGGCGCGAGGTACCGTCGCCTGGCTGGTGGTGCGATCGACCGACTCGCGCGAGGGATTGCTCGGTGTCGAAGGCGAGGCAGCTGGCGAGGCGCTTCACTTCGAGCCCTCCGGCCAGGCATACCGCGGCATCGCCGCCATTCCACTCGAAGGCCCGGACACTCTCGAAGTGACGCTGCGGGTGCTCGGCCACCGCGGCGCCGATACCGTGCCCATCGCGTTGCCCGTCGCCACGCCGATCTATCCCGAGGAACGGCTCACGGTGGCTCCGAAGTATGCCGTGCTCGACAGCGCCACCCAGGCTCGCGTCGATGCGGAGGTGGACCAGGCGCGCGCGGTGGGCCGCTCGGCCCACGCAACAACGCGGCTGTGGACTGGTCGTCTCACCGCTCCACGTCCGGGGCGGGTGACCAGCGTCTTCGGCACGGGACGGATCTTCAACCGCGAGGTGACGAGCCGGCACTATGGCGCCGACTTTGCCGGAGCGATCGGCGCACCGGTGCGCGCGGCCGGACGCGGAGTAGTGGCGCTGGTCGCGAACTTCTATCTGGCGGGGCACGCGGTGTATCTGGATCACGGCGGCGGACTGGTGACGGGGTACTTCCACCTGAGCCGCGTCGACGTGCAGCAAGGAGATACCGTGGCGCGCGGGCAAGTGATCGGCGGCGTCGGCCGGAGCGGCCGGGTCACCGGGCCGCATCTCCACTGGATCGCCCGCTACGGAGCGATCACGGTGGACCCCGTAAGCCTGCTGCGGCTGGCCCCGTGAGGGTCTCGGACCCATGGCGATGCATTGTCGTGGCGCGATGGCCACTCTCGCAGAGCGGCCCCGATGTTCCCACCAGCGCCAGCGCAGGGCGCCGCTAGCGCAGCTTCTCCGCGAGCACCGGCTGCACGCCCTTCGGATCGGCCTTCCCCTTGCTCCGCTTCATCACCTGCCCCACGAAGAAGGCCATCAACTTCGCTTCCCCCTCGCGAAAGCGGGCAACCTCGCCCGGATGCGCGGCGAGTACTTCGTCCACCCAGCCCGCGAGGGCGCCCTGATCGCTGACCTGGACGAGACCCAGGCGCTCCGCGACCGCGCGCGGATCCCCGTCGGGCGACGTCACCAGCTCGAGATAGACGCGCTTGGCGGCCTGGTGGCTCACTCCTCCCTCGCGCACCAGCGCGACGAGCCGTGCCAGTCGCGCCGCCGGCACGGGGAAGCTCCCGGTTTCATTGAACGTGGCCACCACGTCGCCCATCACCCAGTTTGCCGCCGTCTTGGGCTCGACGCCCGCGGCCACCACCGACTCGAAGTAGTCCGCGAGCCCCGCTTCGCTGGTGAGCACGCGCGCGTCATAAGTGGAAAGACTGAATGCCCGCTCGAGCCGGCCACGCCGGGCCTCCGGAAGCTCGGGCAGCGACGCGCGCTGTTCGTCGACCCAGAGGGATGAGAGAACCAGTGGGGGAAGATCGGGATCGGGGAAATAGCGATAGTCGTGACTCTCCTCCTTCGACCGCAGCGGCTTGACCTTGCCGGTGCCGGCGTTGAAGAGCAGCGTCACCTGGTCCACCCGCTGGTCGCTCTCGAGCAACGCGATCTGGCGCAGGCGCTCCGCCTCGAGCGCTCGTTCGACATTGGCGAAGGAGTTGAGGTTCTTCACCTCGGTCTTGGTCCCGAGCTTCGACGCGCCGGGACGACGAATCGAGATGTTTGCGTCGACGCGAAGGCTTCCCTGCTCCATGCTGCACTCGCTCACCCGGGTATAGACCAGGATTTGACGCAGGACCGTCAGATACGCCCGCGCTTCGGCGGGCGAGCGCAGATCCGGCTCGCTCACGATTTCTGCGAGCGGCGTACCCGCCCGATTGAGATCGACCGCGGTCTTGGCGGGGTACCGGTCGTGGAGCAGCTTCCCGGCGTCTTCCTCGAGGTGCAGCCGCGTGATGCCGACCTCGATACGTCCCCGCTCCGGCGACTCGAACGCGAGCTTCCCTCCGGTGGCGAGCGGCTGATCGAACTGTGAGATCTGATAGCCCTTCGGTAGATCGGGATAGAAATAGTTCTTCCGCGCAAAGACGCTGTTCGGATGAACGGTACAGCCGAGCGCGATCGCGGCCCGCGCGCCGAGGCGAATGGCCTCGGCGTTGGGCACGGGCAGGGCGCCGGGCAGGCCGAGGCATGTCGGGCAGACGTTGGTATTGGGCGGGTCGCCGAAGGTCGTGCGGCAGCCGCAGAACATCTTCGTCACGGTGCTGAGCTGCACGTGCACCTCGAGGCCGACGACGGTCTCCCAGCTCATCAGCGAACCTCCGCCGCCGCAGGGACGGCACGTTCGATGGCCGCCGCGGCGGCAAGCAGGAGCTCCTCCTCGAAGAACGGGGCGATGAGCTGAGCCCCCACGGGAAGCCCCTCGCTCCGTCCCACGGGAAGGCTGAGCGCCGGAAGACCGGCCAGGCTGACGGCGCACACGAAAATGTCCGCCAGGTACATCGCTACCGGATCCTCGGTCTTTTCGCCTGCGCGGAACGCCGGCGTCGGTGTGGTCGGCGTGAGCAGCAGATCGACGCCGGTCGCAAACGCGTGCCGGAAGTCCTCGGCGATGAGTGCCCGGGTGCGCTGCGCCTTGCGGTAGTACGCATTGTAGTAGCCGGCGCTGAGCACGTAGGTGCCCACAAGAATGCGACGACGCACTTCTGCCCCGAACCCTTCGCCGCGGGTCGCCTGGTACAGTGCCCGGATGTCCCCGGCTGGCCCGACCTTCCGCGGACCGTAGCGGACGCCGTCAAACCGAGCGAGATTGGCCGCCGCCTCGGCAGGCGCGACGATATAGTAGGTGGGCACGGCGAAGGGCGTATGCGGCAGCGAGACGTCACGGATCTCCGCACCGAGGTCACGGATCGCTTCCCGCGTCCGCTCCAGAGCCGCGGAAACGCCGGGATGGAGATCCGCGGGGAAGTACTCGCGCGGCAGTCCCACTCTGAGGCCACGGAGGTCGCGCCGCGGGGCGGGAATCGGCATGGGCGGCCGGTCGAGCGTCGTCGCGTCCATGGGATCGACGCCGCTCATGACGCTCAGCACCTTCGTGGCGTCCTCGACGGTTCGCCCGAATACGGAGATAGCGTCCAATGACGAGCCGAACGCCACGAGCCCGTAGCGGCTCACCCGCCCGTAGCTCGGCTTCAATCCGACCACTCCGCAAAAGCTGGCCGGCTGCCGCACCGAGCCTCCGGTCTCCGAGCCGAGGGCAGCCGGCACGACCCCCGCGGCCACCAGCGCAGCCGAGCCACCCGACGAGCCTCCTGGCACGCGGTCGGCATCGAGTGGATGCCGGACCCGCCCGAAGGCCGAGTGCTCGGTGGACGAGCCCATCGCGAATTCATCCATGTTCGCCTTGGCGGCAACCATCGCTCCCGCGGCGCGAAGCCGCTCGACCGCCGTCGCGGTGAACGGCGAGGTGTAACCCTCGAGGATGCGGGAGGCACACGTCGTCGGCTGTTCGGCCGTCACGATATTGTCCTTGACGGCGATCGGCATCGCGGCGAGCGGGCCCGCGGCCGCCGCGTCCACTCGCGCCGCTTCGGCGTCGAGGAGTCGCTGCGACCAATCCAGCGTGGCGTTGAGCCCCGAGGTCTCCGCGGCGGCGAGCCGCTTGCCCGTCTCGCGAGCGACGGCGGCAGCGGTCACAATTCCTCCATCGCGCCGTGGCGCGGCACGAGGAAGAACCCATCGGCGAACTCGGGCGCGAAGTCGGCCGGCGGATGACGGAGCGGGACCGGCGCCGGCCGGTCTTCACGCAGCGCCACGGAGTGTGGGCCGGGCAGAAAGGGCTCGGCCGCGGCGTCGCCCGGCACCTGCTCCAGTTGCGCCACGTAGTCGACGATCCGGTTGAGCTGCTCGACGAGCCGGTCGAGCTCGTTCTCCTTGACCGCCAGCTCGGCAAGCCGGGCTACGTGGAGCACTTCCTCCCGTCCGATACTCATGCGCTCTCCATTTCCCGCTCGAGGCCCGCGTAGGCCACGAGCAGCTGTTTCACGCCCACCTCGGCGTCATCGAACACCACCGACACCTTGAGATCGCGGCCGGTGCCGGCCAGCCCCTGAATCGTTCCGCTGCCGAAGCGGCGGTGCCGCACCCGCTCGCCTTTGACATAGCGGGGCTCATCCTGGGACAGCTCCTCGACTGGGGTCTGCTCCGGCGGCCGTGAGGAGGTCACATTGGAATATGCCGGGAGTCCCGACCCGCGCCCCATCATTCCATCCGAGCGTCGGCCGGCCTGCCCGGCGCCCCAGGCGGGCGCCCAGAGCGCGGTGGTGCGGCGCTCCTCCACGATACCCGGCGGCAGATCGCGCAGAAACCGTGACGGGATGCCCGGCCGCAACTCGCCGCCACGCCGCCGCGCGCGCGCCCAGCTCAGATAGAGCTTGTCCTTCGCCCGCGTGAGTCCGACGTAACAGAGACGCCGCTCTTCCTCGAGGCCATCGGGTTGCTCCTCCGCGCGCGCCAGCGGGAAGAGCCCCTGCTCCATTCCCGTGAGGGCGACCACCGGCCACTCGAGTCCCTTGGCGGTATGGAGCGTCATCATCGTGACGCCGTCCTCCCGGCCCACCACCGTGTCCGCCGAGGCAAGGAGAGCGGCTTCGGCGAGGAACCGCTCGAGCGGGGTTCCTTCCGCCTCGTCGACGACTTCCTCCGACCAGTTGGCGGCGCTCGCCAGCAGCTCGCGGACGTTCTCCCAGCGGTCGGCGCCTTCGGGGCCCTCCGCCAGCAGGACCGACTCGTAGTCGATTGCGCGGACGATCTGCTCCAGCACCTCGGCCGGCGGCAGCCGGGACGCTCGAGCCGCGAAGCCGTCGACGAGGCCGGCAAAGGACCGGAACGCCTCGCGCACGTTCGGGCGGAGGTCCGCCACGCCATCGGCCATCCGGGCGGTCTCGAGCAACGGCCGGTGCCAGGCGGTGGCCGCCCGCCCCAAGGTCGCGAGACTGGTTTCACCGAGGCCCCGGCGCGGTACCGCGATCGCGCGAAGGAAAGCCTCGTCGTCGG
Organism: uncultured Gemmatimonadales bacterium; assembly: GCA_963722825.1. Taxonomy (GTDB): domain Bacteria; phylum Gemmatimonadota; class Gemmatimonadetes; order Gemmatimonadales; family GWC2-71-9; genus CAVVWJ01. The sequence continues at coordinate 858,807 of CAVROI010000001.1, read as the reverse complement.
CGGGATTGGCCACCAGCCGCAGGTACGCAAGTAAATCCTTCACCTCGCGGCGCTCGTAAAAGCTGATGGCGCCGACGAGCCGGTAGGGAACGCCGGCGCGGCGGAACGCCTCCTCGAGCGCACGTGACTGCGTGTTGGTGCGGTAAAGGACGGCCATCTCTCCGAAGCGCCATTCGCCGGCCGAGCACCGGCGCTGGAGCTCGCGTACCATCCACTCGGCCTCGTCGCGCTCGTCGGCCGCGGCGAGCACCGTAACGCTCTCTCCCCCTTCCGAAGGGTCCGGAGGGTCTTGCCGATGCGCCCACGGTTTTCGGCGATGACGCCGTTGGCGGCGTCGAGCACCACCTGGGTCGAGCGGTAGTTCTCCTCCAGCCGGACCAGCTTGGCGCCGGGAAAGTCGCGGAGAAACTCCTGCATGTTCCGTACGTCCGCCCCGCGCCACCCATAGATCGACTGGTCGTCGTCACCGACGGCGGAGACGTTCCCATGCGCGCCGAGGGACTTGATCAGCTCGTACTGTGCCCGGTTGGTATCCTGGAACTCGTCGATCAGGAGGAAGCTGAAGCGATCCTGATAGGCCCGCAGCCGGTCGGGGTGCTTGCGAAAGAGCTCGAGCGGATGGAGCAACAGATCATCGAAGTCCATCGCGTTGGCGGCGCGAAGGGCCGGGCCGATGGCCTCGTAGACGTCGGCCGCGACCTGCACCAGGCGGTCGAACGACGCGCCCGCCGCGAGCTCGGCCGGCGAGGTCATTCGGTTCTTGGCCGAGCTGATGAGCGACTGCACGGCGCGGGGCGGAAAAAGCTTGGTCGAGTGTCCCCGCTGCTCCATCAGACGGCGGATGAGGCTCAGCCGGTCGTCCTCGTCGTAAATTGTGAACTGACGGCTGAAGCCGAGCAGCTCGGCCTCCCGCCTGAGCAGGCGGGCCGAGAGCGAGTGAAACGTCCCGATCCACAGCCCCGACGGATCGCGCTGCAGCAGCCGGCCGATCCGCTCCTTCATCTCGCCGGCGGCCTTGTTGGTGAAGGTGACCGCGAAGATGCGCTGCGGCGGCACGCCATGCTGGTCGATGAGCGCGGCGATACGGGTCGTGAGCACACGGGTCTTCCCCGAGCCCGCGCCGGCGAGGACGAGCAGAGGGCCGTGGACATGCTCCACCGCTTCCCGCTGGGCGGGATTGAGCGAGTGCTCCAGCTCGGGGGCGGGAATACCGATCATGTGGCCGGCGGGGCCAGCGGTACGCGGATCAGAAAACAGGCTCCCTTTTCGGTTGGCTCCAATACCAGAACGCCGCGATGGGCGTCTTCCACCACGCGGCGTGAGAGCGCGAGGCCGATGCCCCAGCCACCGCGCTTGGTCGTGATTCCGGGCTCGAAGAGCGTGCGGCGGATGTCGCGGGGAACACCCGGGCCGTCGTCGATCACCCGGATCTCGCCCATCCCCTGCTCCGCTCCCACCCTCAGAATAATGGTGCCGCTGCGTCCTTGCAGCGCATCGATGGCGTTCTTGACGAGCGCCTCGAGCGCCCACTCCAGGAGCACCGCATCGCCCACCACCATCGGCCCCATGCCGGGCGCTTCCAGCTTGAGCTCGATGGGATTGGCCCGCTTCGGCAGCCGGGGCCGGAAGTAGCCGCCCACCCGATCGGCGAGGGCCCCGAGCCCGACGGGTTCCCGTTTGGCGGGATTGCCGATACGCTCGAAGCGTTGGGCCACCCGGTCGAGGCGATCGGCGTCGGCCGCGAGGTGCTCCGCCAGATCCTGCGGCGGGGCCGGCAGGGAGCGCACGCGCTCGATCCATCCTTGCAGGCTCATGAGCGGCGTGCCCATCTGGTGCGCCGCCTCCCTAGCCATCGCCACCCAGAGCCGATCGCGCTGCGCCGACATCGCATTCCGGTATGCGAAGATCGCCACCGCCACCATGACGGCGATGGTGAGTCCCTGGAGGACGGCGAGGGCGGTGAGGTTCCGCTGTGCCGGCAGCGGCCCATAGTGCACCGTCCCGATGGCTTCGTCCACGATCGGCGGATTCTGCCGGTCGAGCCGCCGGGCATAGGCGAGCACGCGCGGATCCTCGAGGGGTGCCTTGAAGGGAAGGTTCGCGGCCGCCGTCACCTGCCCCGTCCGATCGGTCACGACCAATGGAAGGCCGAGCGCCCGCACCTGGGCCCCCAGGTGCAGCAGGGCCTCCGCTTCCGCGCCGGGCCGGGGATCGTTGAGCCCGCCGAAGACTCCCGAATACAAGCGGCTGGTGGCGGTGGCGTCCGACTGGAAGTGGCGAAGCACCAGGAATCCGCTTCCCAGGCTCAGCCCGGCGAGCAGGGCCACGAGCGCCACCGCGAGAGTGGGCGCGAGGCGCTGCAGGCGGTCCCTAGGCACGGGGGACCAGGCGATCGGAGCCGAAATACGGCGCCAGCGCTGCCGGCACCCGCACTGACCCGTCGGCCGCTTGGTTGTTCTCCAGGAGGGCGATGATAGTTCGCGGAAAGGCGAGCGCCGAGGCGTTGAGTGTGTGCACGAGCGCCAACTTGGCCTTGGCGTCGGGACGGAAGCGAATGTTCGCGCGGCGCGCCTGGAAATCGGTGAAGCAGCTCGAGCTCGAGACCTCGAGCCAGCCGCGGACGCCGGCGGCCCACACCTCGAGATCGAGCGTGCGCGCGCTATGGAAGCCGGTGTCGCCGGCGGCGAGCTCGAGCACCCGATACGGCAGCTCCAGCTTCTCGAGGATGCTCTCCGCATGGCGGGTGATCCGCTCGTGCTCGGCGTCCGACTCTTCCGGCCGGCAGAAGCGGACCAGCTCCACCTTGTCGAACTGGTGCACGCGGATGAGACCCCGAGTGTCCTTGCCGTGCGCCCCGGCTTCGCGGCGGAAGCACGGCGTCCAGGACGTATAGGCGAGCGGAAGCGACGCCCCGTCGAGAATCTCGTCGCGGTGCAGGTTGGTGACGGGCACTTCCGCCGTGGGGATGAGAAAAAGATCGTCGGCGGTTGCGTGATAGAGCTCGTCCTCGAACTTCGGCAGCTGCCCGGTGCCCGTGAGCGAGGCGCGATTCACCAGATAGGGCGGAGCGATCTCCTCGTACCCGTGCTCGCGTGTGTGCACATCGAGCATGAATTCGCGGAGGGCCCGAACGAGGCGGGCGCCGGGGCCCCGAAACAGCGGGAACCCCGAGCCGGTGATCTTCGCGCCCGCGGCGAGATCGAGAAGCCCAAGCGTCGTCCCGAGGTCCCAGTGAGGGCGGGGCTCGAAATCGAAACGGGGCGGCTCGCCCCAGGAGCGGAGTACCCGGTTGGCGGAGGCATCGCCGTCTGGAATGCGGCCGTCGGGAAAGTTGGGGATGCCGAGCGCCTGAGCCTCGAGTGCAGTCTCGACCTCGCGCAGCTGCGCGTCGAGCCGTTTGACGTCCTCACCCGACGATTTGAGTGCGGTCATCAGGTCGTCGGCCGGCTCCTTGGCTCTCTTGCGCCGGACGACTTCCTCGTTCGCGCTGTTTCGCTCGGCCTTGATCGCTTCCGCCCGCACCAGAAGCTCGCGCCGTTGGCGGTCGAGGTCGAGAACGGCCTCGAGCGTCGCTGCCAGCGACGGATCGCGCCGCCGCGCGAGACTCGCGCGGCTCCCCTCGGGATCCTGGCGCAAGCGCCTCAAGTCTATCATGGGAGTTCAGCGGTCGGGGAGGCCGGGCGCGAGCCCTTTGTACCCGCAATTGTTGTCCGCCAGGACCTTGAACGTCACGCTGCTGTCCTCGAAGCTGAGGATCTCGAGCTTGGCGTACTGGGGCACGCCGATCGTACAGAAGACGCGCGAGCGGACCAGCCAGCGCTGCCCGATCTCGATCGGCACGGCGGAGTCCACGGTGTACCCGTTGCTCGGCGCCACGGTGATGTCGTCGAAGGTTGCCGCCGACGCCTGCAGGCCTGGGTTGGCGCCGGAGGTCGAGGGGAATCCGAGCACCTTCCGAGGCAGGAATACCCGGCGACCGGAGGCTTCGACGTTGTAGGCGAACTCGAAATTGGTCGTCTGGTCGGTGCGGACGGCCCCGGCATCGATGGCGTAGGCGCTCGGCGTCTGAATCGGCGTGCCTTCGAGCGCGCCGAGCGTAAGCGTATCGACAAAGTTGTTGATGGTCGGATCGGCCAGGCCGTTCGAGTCGCTACAGCCGGCGGCCAGGGCCAGCGCCAGGAGAACCGAGAAGTCACGGATGGCATGCATGGATCGGGAAGGTTAAGGCCCGGCGAATGAGGGGTCAACCTCCAACAATTTCTTGACTTCGCTCTCTACGCGCCCTACGTTGCGCTCACCTTTTTTCGCGGCGACGGAGCGCAAGGCATGACAGGTCTCTCAGACGTCGTCCGCGGCCTCGCGGCGCGGGACGGCGTCGAGGCCGTGCTGCTGGCCAGCGGCGACGGACTCCCCATCAATCATGCCGCCTCGATCGCCTTCGACCCCGAGACGGTGGCCGCGCTTTCGTCCACCCTGGCCCAGCACGCCGCCCGGTTGGGGAGCGGTACCGGACGCGGCGAGATCGACGCGGCGGTGCTCGAGTATGCCGAAGGCGTCGTCGTGCTCGGCCGGCTCCGCACCGGCGACTGGCTGGCGATCTTCGCTTCTCCCGAGGCCGACATCGGCCCGCTGCTGCACGACGTGCACCAGCACGGTCCCGCCCTGGCGGCGCTCCTCTGACGGCGAGTCCCGATCCATGAGATGGGCAGTTCTGCTCGCCGGCGGCTCGGGTACCCGCTTCTGGCCACTCAGCACCCCCCGGAATCCAAAACAATTTCTCCCCCTCTCCGGCGCCGCCTCCAGCGCGCAGGAGGCGGTCGAGCGGCTCGACGGACTCATTCCCCGGGACCGGATCCTGGTGGTGACCGGCGCGACCCTCGCGGGCCGGGTGCAGGAAACGCTGCGCATTCCCGCAGGCAACGTTCTCGTCGAGCCACGCGCCGCGTCGACCGCGCCCGCACTCATCTGGGCGACATGGGAGGCGCAACGCCGCGACCCCGAGGCCGAGGTCCTGTCGCTCCACGCCGACTGGGCGGTGGGCGATGCGGCCGCGTTCCGCCGCACGGCGGATCTCGCGCTCACCACCGCGCGCATTCACGACCGGCTCGTGACCGTGGGCGTCGTGCCCTCGCGTCCCGAGACCGGATACGGTTACATCGTGCCCGGAGTACCGCTCGACGATTCCGCGCGCACCGTGGCCCGCTTCTCCGAGAAACCCGATGCCGCTACCGCCCTCGACCTCATGGCGGCCGGCGCGCTCTGGAACAGCGGGCTGTTCGCGTGGACGGCACGGCGCCTCCTCGAAGAGGTTGGCCGACACACCCCCGAAGTCGGGTCCGCGCTGCCCGCGCTGCGCTCCGACGACGTCCCTGGGTTCTTCCGCGCCCTGACCCCGATCTCGATCGATGTCGGCTTGCTCGAGCGAAGCGGTGCGGTGGCGGTCGTCACCGGCACGTTCGCGTGGGACGACGTCGGAACCTGGGCCGCTCTCGCCCGGGTCCGGCCCAAGGACCCGATGGGCAACATCGTCGTCGGGCAGGCATTCCTGCACGAATCCCACGACTGCATCGTCTGGTCCGACGCCGACCCCATCGTGCTCACCGGCGTTCAGGATCTGGTGGTGGTGCACGCGAACGGAAGGATTCTCATCATGCCGGCGGAGCGCGCGGTGGACATGAAGGTCCTGCTGGACGCGCTACCCCCCGAGATTCGCGACCTGCCCTGATGAGCGGGCTCTACCTCCTCGAGCCGCCGGCGCCCGGACCGGAATGGGCCCCGTTCGAGGGCGTGCGGCCGATCGCCGAGATGCGAGCCGGAGCCTGGCTCGTTCGCGAACGGTGGGAGGCCGCGCTCCAGGCCGACACCGCCGCGACGATCGGCGCCCACGTGGAAGGCTTCCATGAGGAGGGTGCTGCGCCGGTGATCGGCGACGGACCTATTTCGGGTCCAGCGACCATCGTCGCCTCTTCGTTCGCGCCCACTGGAGCCCGCCTGGCCATTCCGCCGAGTGTCCGCCGATTCACTCACGGCGGCACCAGTGTCGGCTGGGTCGTCGCGGCCGGAGAAGTGTGGAAGGGCCCCCACGACCTGGGACCCGGCCTCGAGGTAGATGGCCTCCCGCTCCGAGGGGCATTCGATCTCGTGACTGCCCTCGAGATCCTTCTCCCTGCCGACTGTGCCGACTACATCGGCTCGGCCGCGTCCGGCGTTCCCGAAGGGAGCATCGTCCTCGGCGACCCAGCGCGAGTGATTTGCCGGGGAGCGACGGTCGAGCCCGGCGTGGTCTTCGACGTCCGGAGCGGAGCGGTAGTGCTTCACGAAGGGGTCGAGGTCCGGCACGGCACGAGGCTCGAGGGACCTGTCTTTGCCGGCCCGAATACCCAGATCCACGGCGGATTCATTCGCAGCTGCGCCTTCGGTCCCGAGTGCCGGGTGCACGGGGAGCTGTCCACGACGGTTTTCATCGGCTTCGACAACAAGAGCCACGACGGCTTCGTCGGCCACAGCGTGCTCGGGCCCTGGGTCAACCTGGGCGCGGGCACGATCACGTCGAACCTCAAGAACACCTATGGCTCGGTCCGGCTGGACGTGCGCGGCACCCGCATCGAGACCGACCGCCTCAATATCGGCACCCTCTTCGGCGATCACGCCAAGACCGCGATCGGGACCATGCTCTCCACCGGCACGGTGGTCTCGGCTGGTGCCAACGTCTTCGGCGAGACTGCTCCCAAGTATGTGCCGCCTTTTGCCTGGGGCGCCGGGGGACGGGACCGGCTCAGCGAGGATGGATTTCTCCGAATCGCCGAGCGCGTGCTGGGACGGCGGAAGATAGCATTCACTCCCCAGCAGCGATCGTCTCTCCAACGGACCTATGCCCGGGGCATCGAATCGTGACGGTGCTCTACGCGCTTGGCTCGGGATCGAGAGGAAATTGCTTTGCCGTGAAATCGGATGGAGCGGTGCTCCTCCTCGACGCGGGATTCAGCGCGAAGGAAATCGCGCGCAGGGCCGATGGCGCGGGGCTGGCGCTCGAAGGCCTGGTCGGAATCGCATTGACGCACGAGCATGGCGACCATTCGTGCGGTGCCGCCCGGCTGGCTCAGCGCTTCGGCGTGCCCGTCCTGACCGCACCCGGAACCTGGTCACGCCTCGGCGCCGAGGCGGAGTGCTTGCATGTGCCGCTCCGCATGGGACACCGGATAGAGCTGGGCCCGTTTCAAGTGGAGGCGTGCCCGACGAGTCACGATGCCGCGGAGCCGCTGGCAATCGTGGCGCGCGCCACGGATGGCATCAGTGTTGGGGTCGCTTACGACCTCGGCCGGGCCACCTCGGCCGTGCGCTACCTGCTTCGGAGTCTCACCGCCATCGTGCTCGAGGCGAATCACGATGAGGTGCTGTTGCGCACCAGCGGTTATCCACCCGTGGTTCAGCGGCGGATCGCGGGCTCGGGCGGCCACCTCTCCAACCGCGCCGCGGCCGAGCTGTTGGTCGAGCTGCATCATCCGGAGCTGGCAGCGGTGGTGCTGGCGCACCTGAGCCAGCGGTGTAACAGCGCCGAGGATGCGCTCGCGGCGGTCGGCCCCGCGCTCCGGCGCGCCGGTTTCGGCGGCGCGGTTCATGTGGCGCTGCAGGACGTGCCCCTGCCGCCGATCAGGTTGGTCCATCCGGCGGGGGAGCAGCTGCGCCTTCGGCTGTAGGGGCGAACGCGGTGAAGGGTCGAAAGAGCGCCCGGCGGACCAGGCGCGGACTCACTCCGCGAGCGGATTGATTTCCGGATCCGGCGGCACCGGTACCGTATCGGGCCGCGGTGTCGGTGGACCCACCAGGTTGAAGGTGACCGGCTCGGTGAGGTCGCCGCCGGAGAGCGTCAGGCGCTTGCCCTTGACCTTGAGCTTGTAGTCGACCCACTCCCCACCGAGCGCCAGGGCGAGGCTGTCGCCGACCAAACGCCAGCGGACCGTCTGCGTACCGTAGCTCGCGCTGCTATCCTCCCGTACGATCACGATCCGCGGCCCTTCCTTCTTCGGCCCCTGCTTCAGATCGAACTTCCAGGTGCCGATCAGCGAAACCTTGCCGGAGGTCTGTGCGACCACCTGCGCCGGCTTGATCGCTGCCATCACCATCACAATCGCAAACACCAGCCTCACAGGTGCCTCGCGCCGTCGGATGTTTGGGCGACTTCCATCGCCTCATTCTAAGCGCGGGTCGCGAGGCATCCAAGTCCGAAGAAGAGCCGGCGAGGGCAGGAGTATCGCGATCCCTGATTGTATTCCGAGCCGTGGCCCCGCCGACCACAACGACGGCGAGGCCGGTGACGGCTGCCCAGGCTAGAGTCTGACCAGCTCGACGCGCCGATTGTTCTGCCGGCCTTCGGCGCTCGCGTTGCTGCCGGCCGGCTTGGTATCTCCGAAGCCCTTCGACTCGAGCCGCGCAGCATCGACCTGGAAGTCGGTCACGAGGGCACTCTTGACCGCGGCCGCGCGACGCTCGCTGAGGATCAGATTCGCGTCCTGGCCGCCCACGTTGTCCGTGTGTCCCTCGATCCTCAGTTTGAGCTCGGGATGTTGCTGGAGCATCGAAGCGATCTCCTTGAGCGTCGGCCTCGATTCCGGCCGCACCTGATCGCTCGCCGTGCCGAACAGGATCCCCTGCGTGGCGACCCGACCCTTCGCGGCGAGCGCGTCATAGATCGACTTCCGGCTCTCCGCCACCCTAATGCGGCCCACGTACAGCGCGTTGTCCGTGCTGCGCGCGTCGAGCACCAGATTCAGCCCTTTGGATCGCTCGAAGTTCGCATTGGGAACGTTGACCAGGCGCCGCTCGTCGAGATACGCCTTGATGTACTTGCCGTCGCCAAGAATCCGGAGCTGCGCCGGCTTGCCACGATAACGAACGCGGTTCGCCTCGTTGTTCTCCAGCCTGACCTCGCCACCGCCACCTCCAGTCAGGGTGAGCCCGTCATTGCCCCACGCGATGGTGGATGTCTTGCCGTCCGTGCTCCGCTTCGGGTTGCCCTGGAGCTCGAACGCCACCGCATCGAGCGCCGGACGGTTGATGATATCGATCTCGATCGTGAAGCGCTCCGGCAGGATCTCGGGCAACGGGATGGTGAACGCGCTGTGGCTGGTCGCGCGGATGTATCGCACCCCGCCCAATTCGGTCACCTCCATGTTCCCTTCCCTGAACTCGAGGCGCTGGGGGAAGTTGCCGACCACGTCGTCGGAGTAGTCGGTGAGGAAGATGGTCCGGTCACCAGGCGCGAAGTCGTAGTTGACCCAGAGTGTCTTCTCCACCGGCGTCGGCTCGACCGGCTGGGCTCGAGCACCGGCCGCCGCCGCGACCACAGGAGTCGGAGCTGGGGCCGATGGTCCGCTCACCGCGACGGGTGTGGTCGCCGGGGTAGCTTGGTCAGGGTGGCCCCCGCTGGTCACCTCGTCGATGACGGCGTCCTCCCTGTCCGTCGCCTTCTCGATGGCCTTCTGTTCCGCCTTCTGCTTCAGGGCCTCCTTGAAGCGCTTCCCGAACTGCGCGTGAGCGGGCGCGGGCGCGGCAAGGAGGAGGGCGCCAGCGAGCAGCGCGAGTGAGGTGAATCGGAGCAACGTCTGCATGGCGTCCTCAGTTGGTCGTCAGGGATGGCGGGTCGGTTACTTGCCGATCGGGAGGCCGAAGCCGAAGGCGATCTGCACGTCGTTCTGCGTCTGCTTGGTGGCCGAGTTCGGGTCGGCGATGCGCGTGCCGTAGATGTAGTCGTCCGCGGCGACATAGAAGCTCAGCAACCCGCCGAGGTTGAGACCGACCGACGCGCCGAAGACACCGCCCAGATCGGCCCTGTCGGTCGCGTTCTTGTAGGCCTCGCCGCCGCGCTTGACGAGGCTCGCCCCGGCGTTCAGCGTGAGCCATACCGGCTTGGTGAAGGGGATGACATGGAAGCTGGCCCTGGCGGTGCCGAAGAGCAGGTTGGCATCGGTCTTCGTCAGGCCCGTCGACTGGTCGAGCGTGAAGTTGAGCTTGCTCGGGACGTAGCTCACCGAGGTCTCGATCCCGAACCGGGGACTCAGACTAACGCCGAGACGGCCTCCCAGGGCGATGCCGACCTCCTGCTTGAATTGCTCTCCACTCGCGGCCTTGAGCAGCTCGCTGGTCGGGATGTAGACGCCGACCGTCGGGGAAAGGGAGAGGCGCTGTGCCGATAGCGGCGCTGCCAAGGCCGACGCCAGCAGGAGGAATGCCGGCCCGATGGAACGGATACTCGCGCGCATGGTGTCGCTCCTTGTGGGTTACTTGACCTTGACCAGCTCGAGCCGTGGGTTCTTGTCCCGCTTGGTCTTGCCGATTTGTAGCGCCGCGTCCGGATCGCCGACCATGCCGCTCAGAGTGGACTGCAGCAGCTGCAACCGTGCGGGACCGAAGGTCGAGATCGTCGCATCGTCGTACTCCTGATCCAGATACAGGTCGAGCCGGAAGTGCTGGCCGGATTCCTTCATTGCCGGCCCCAGCCTGGCCATGGCGGCGTCGAAGGCAGGGCGTCCGTCGGGTGACAGATCGGCCGATCCCGTCATCCAATCGATCCCGCGCACCGCGGTCTTCCCCTTCTTGAGCTCGCCAGCGAGGTCGTCCGCGAGCACGACCTGCTGACCCGGGGCCTCGGATTTCACCGCGGCGCCTGCAGCCATGCCTGGTGCGCCGGGCATCATGCCCCCTCGCGCCTGCGCCTGGGCCATCGCCTGCTCCATCTGCGCCATCTGGGCGTTGGCCTCCTGCATCCCCACCGTCTGGCTGCAGGTCATCTGACGCTGCGATCCCACCTTCTTGTTCAGTTGCTGCGCGCGCTTCATCTCCGCTTTGGTGATCGGCCGAGCCTCACTACCGGTGGGGTTGGTCATGGCACCGTACTCCTCCACCGTCAGCCCCATGCAGTCCGCCATCGGCTTGAGATCGCCACCCATTCCGTAGGCGCCCATCGGCATCGTTCCCGGAGCCATGCCCGCCGGATACCCCCCGGCGGCTCCAGCCACGCCTGCCCCGGCCAAGCCGCCGCCGCCCATGCCGGCGCCACCCAGCCCGGGCATACAGCTCGACCCGCTCGCTGCACCGGCAGCTCCCGATACGGTCGCGCCGGCACTCTTGCTCGATGCTGCGTCGATCGCACCGGCAATCGCCTGGCCTCCCGGCACCATGGTGCACGCGGCGGTCTTCGCCACCGCCTGGACCACCTTGTTGTTCATCACGCTCTTCGCCTTGCCGAAGAGGCCCTTCTTCTTGTGATGGGTCGAGTCCGCGGGCGAGTCAGCTGGGGGAGTGATGGTGTCGAGAGCGATCTCCGGTGCCGCCGCCGTCTCGATCGGCGTCGTGGCTTCGACCGGCTTGGTGGTGACCTTCTTCGGCTTGACGGACTTTGCCGCCTGAGCGGCGGCCGCTTCCCACGAACCGGCCAGGATCAACACGGTCATTGCGAACAGCATCCCGGACCTCATAGCTCCTCCTCATGCGATCGTTGGTCGGGTCCGTGAACCGGCACCCACATCTCGTCTGACGGAGCGATTCAGTTTTCCTGCTCAGTGGTGCTCCTTCTCGGCGCGGTCATTGTCGGTCCGGATGGGGCCAGTCTGCGGGATTGCCGGTCTCTGCTCGGGCCTGCAAGTTTGAATGGGCGTCCGTCCACGCCCCGACCAGCCAGAGAAGCTGCTGGCCCGAGCCGAAACTGCGCTTCTCCCCTGTGCCCAGCCGCTCGACCAGACCGGTCAACCGAGCGTCGTCCTCGGTCCGAGTCACCCGGACCATGAAGTAGTCGAAGCGGTCCGCCATCCCATCGGGGCTCGTGGTGTTGCGCGCGTTCATCGCTTGTTCCTCGGGTGAGCGTCGGTAGACCATATATCACCCTCAGCCCGCAAACCGGCGTCAGGAATGGCGTCAAGGCGTTGACTTTGAAGCAGTTGCCCGGACATCCCCTGACCCTGTTCACGCTCGGTCCCCCGCGGCTGGAGGGCTCGGACATGAGCCTGTCGAGCCGCCGAAAGGATCTGGCGCTGCTGATCTATCTGCTGCGCCGCTCCCCCCGGGGCGTCTCCCGTCTCGAGCTGGCCGACCTGCTTTGGGGCGACCGTGACGAGGGGCGGGCGCGCCAATCCCTCCGACAGGCCTTGCTCGAGCTCAAGCGCGTGGTGGGCGACAGTCTCGAGGCGGACGGCGACCTCGTCAGACTCCTCCCCGGGGGCATGGTACTGGACGCGGAGGAGTTCGAGCGTGATTTGCGTGCCGGGCGGATCGAGGCCGCGGTCGGCCGATGGGGCGGCGATTTCCTCGCGGGTTTCGACGATGTCGGCGGGGAGGCATTCCGCGCGTGGCTGGAGGCCGAGCGGGAGAATCTCCGGCGCCGTCTGGCGAGCGCGCTGAGCACCCTGATGAGCGCCGCGTCCACGGGAGGGCGGAAAGCAGAGGCGCTATCGTGGGGAGAGCGTTGGATCGGTGCGCTTCCGCTGGACGAGCTCGGTCACCGGCGGCTCGTCGAGGCGCTTGCCGACTCCGGCCGCCTGACCGAGGCACATGATCGCTTTCTCGCTGGTGCCGCCATCCTCAGGACCGGTCTGGGGGCCGAGCCTTCCGCGGAATTTCGCAAGTTCGGGACGCGGCTCGAGCAGCACCTGGCGGCAGCTCCCCGTCACGCTCCCGGTTCGGCAGCCCTCTTCTCTCCGGATCTCGTGGGGCGCGAGCCGGCACTCGCCGAGCTCAAGGCCGCCTGGGCCGCGGCACGGACTGGACACAGGACGGCGGTACTGATCGAGGGCGAGACGGGCAGCGGAAAGACCCGGCTCATCGAGGAGTTCATCCGCACGATCGGGCCCGACGCAGTCTCGGCGGTGACGGTACGGCCGTTCGTCACGGACTCGAGCGCGCCGGATGAAGGATTGCTGCGGCAGATCGTCGAGAGTCTCGCCACCGCCCCTGGATTCGCCGCCACCGCGCCCGAAGCCATGGCGGAACTGGCCGACGTCATCCCGGCATTACGGGATCGGTATCCCAACCTTCCTGGGGTCGGCGTCACCAGACTGGCCGACGGTCAGGCGCTCGCGGAAGCATTCGGTGCGGCCGCGAGTGAGCGCCCAGTGCTGGCGGCGTTCGACGATCTCGATGATACCTCCCCACGTGCACGATCCGTCCTCGCGGCGGCAACCACCCGGATGGAGGGGCCCATCCTACTCCTGCTCGCCATCACCGTCGATGGCGATGAGGCGCCACGCGAGCTGGTCGCGCTGCGGAGCGCACAGGGAGTTCGGCGACTCAAGCTCCAGCCGCTTTCACCGGATGAAATCGAGGCAGTCGTGTCCTCGATGCTCGTCCTCCCTCCCGACGATCGCCGAGCATTGACCACGCGCCTCCACGCGGAGACCGGTGGTAATCCGCTCTACGTCGTGGAATTGGTGGGCGCCCTGGTGGATGAAGGCGTGCTCGCGGTCTCGGCTGACGGGGCCTGGCGTTTTCGTTCCGCTGACGAGTGGACGGCGCGGTTGCCCAGGGGATTGGTGGAGATCGTGGGGCGGAGAATCGCGAGACTGGAGGGCGATGCACGCGCACTCGCCGAGGTGATTGCGGTGCTGGGGAACGACGCGGATGAAGCGCTTCTGCGGACGGTGTGCGGACTGACCCCGGCCGGTTTCGAGGCCGCACTGGATGAGCTGATCACAGGCCGCCTCGTGCAAGAGCAGCAGCGGAATCCGGGCGCATATGGATTCGGGCACCTGTTGATGCGGCGCACGTTGTCCGATCGAATGCCCGGTTCCCGCCGCGAGCTCGTGCACCGCACCGCCGCCGTGGCGCTCCGCCGCCGGCCACCGGACGATCCCGTGCGGCGGTCCACCCTGGCTCATCACCTCAGGATGTCCGGGCTCGACCGCAGTCGTCCCTGGTGGCGATCTCCGGCCGCGGCGGGGGCCGCCCTGTTGCTGATCGCCGGAACAGTCGTCGGAGCGAACGCCATTCCCGAGAGTCGTCGTGCCCTCCTGCGCACGTTGCTGACGCGCGGCCGGCCCACATTGTCCACTCACCGGGTGGTCGTGGCGCCCCTCGAAAACCTGACCGGCGACTCGACGCTCACGGCGTTCGGCGACCTGGCGGCCGACTGGGTGGCGCAAGGGCTGATGCGCACAGGTGAGTTCGAAGTCGTGGACCCAAGGACCGCGGCCGTCGCAGCACGAATCGTGGATCGGATTCCCCGCCTGCTTCGTCCGGGCGACCGCGCGATCGCGCTGGCCGAGGAGACGGGCGCCGCCTCGGTGATCGGCGGGGCGTACTATCGAGAAGGCGACAGCATGCGGGTCGTCGTCCGGGTGACCGAGACGGCTACCGGCAGACTGCTGCGGACCCTGGCACCGATCAGCGGCCCCGTTTCCGGCTTGAGCCGTCTGGTCGATTCGCTACGACGCCGGGCGGTGGCGGCGCTCGTGTCCGCCGCGGACACCGTGAGCGCCGGCCTCGCGGCGGGACTCGGCGAGGCACCGTCCTACGAGGCCTACGTCGAGACGAGCCGCGCCTGGGAAAGCTTCTACCGGGATGACACGGCCGATGTCTTCCGGCGGATCGAGCGGGCCGTGTCATCCGACTCGGCCTACATGCCTCCACTTCTCATGCGTGCGTACGTCCAAACGCGATATCTCGATTGGGCCGGCGCCGACTCCACGCTCGACCGGGTCCGCGCGAGGCGGCCGATGCTTACGCCGACCGAAGGTGCGATCCTCGATATCATCGAGGCCGACATCGCGGGCGATCTGCCGGCGCGACTCGCCGCCGCGCGCGCGCTCACCCGCCTCGCCCCAGCCTCGACCGAGGGCTTCACGCTTGCCGCCGACGTCGCGCTTCGGTTGAACCATCCGCGTGAGGCGATTGCGCTGCTCGAGAAGGTCGATCCGGAACGAGGACTCCTGTTGATCGCCGGGTACTACTGGTACACGACGACGCAGGCACTTCACTCCCTCGGCGAGCACGAGGCCGAGATGATGGCCGCGCGGCGGGCGCTCCGGCAATTCCCGGCCGACGCATCGCTTCACTACCGTCTGGTCTCGGCACTCGCCGCGGCTGGGCGGGTCGAGGAGGCGCTCACCGCCGCGCGCGCCCTGGTACCGGGAGATTCGTTTCCCGCACAGAGCGCCGACATCATGGGGATGGTGGCCGGGCTGGAGCTGAGGGCTCACGGAAAGGCGACCGTGGCCGCTCACATTCTCGACAGCCTGGCCGCACAACCTCTGCCGGCTGCGCCCGATTCGGCAAGCGCGCTGTTCGCACGGCGTCTGCGCGGCGAACTACTGTACGCGCTCGGCCGCTGGCGCGAATCCGAGCGGATCCTGCTTCCACTTCGTGGCCGGCATCCGGACGAAGTGGGCTTGACGGGACGCCTTGCCACGCTGTCCGCCCGACTCGGCCGTCGTGACGAGGCCGAACGAGTCGCGGCAGCCCTGGCCACCCGTCCGGCAAAGTATCTCCACGGGCGGCAGACCTTCTGGCGTGCGCACATTGCGGCCGCGCTCGGCGACCGGGACCGGGCGGTTTCGTTGCTCCGTCAGGCCTACGCCGAAGGGTACCCCGTCAGCGACGACTTCGACCTGGAGCCCGAGCTGGACCGGGACTTCACGGACTGGCTCGACTATCCGCCGCTTCGCGCGCTGCTCGAGCCGCGGGGGTGAGAAAAGAAAGCGTCCCGGGATTGCTCCCGGGACGCTTCCCTGCTGGACTGCGGAACTGCCGACTAGTACATCCCGCCCATGCCGCCGCCCGGAGGACCTGCCGGAGCCGGCTTCTCTTCCTTCTTCTCGACCACCACGCACTCGGTGGTGAGGAGCAGGCCCGCGATGGACGCCGCGTTCTGGAGCGCCGTGCGGGTGACCTTGGTCGGGTCAATGACGCCCGACTTCACCAGATCCTCGTAGTTATCGGTCGCGGCGTTGTAGCCGAAGTTCTTGTCCTTCGACTCCCTCACCTTGGCGACCACGATCGAGCCCTCGGCGCCCGCGTTCTGGGCGATGGCCCGGATGGGCTCCTCGAGCGCGCGCCGCACGATCTCGACGCCGATCTTCTCGTCTTCGGTGCCCTTGATGCGATCCAGCGCGCTCTGGGCGCGGAGCAGGGCGACACCACCGCCCGGCACGATGCCCTCTTCGACGGCCGCACGGGTCGCGTGCAGCGCGTCCTCGACACGAGCCTTCTTTTCCTTCATTTCCGTCTCGGTCGCGGCGCCGACGTTGATGACCGCGACGCCACCCGAGAGCTTGGCCAGCCGCTCCTGCAGCTTCTCGCGGTCATAATCGCTCGTGCTCTTCTCCACGGCGGCCTTGATCTCGTTGATCCGGCCCTGGATGTCGCTTTCCTTGCCCTTACCATCGACGACCGTGGTGTTGTCCTTGTCGATCACGATGCGCTTGGCCCGGCCGAGATCGTTGAGCGTGGCGTTCTCGAGCTTGAAGCCGACTTCCTCGGAGATCACCTGTCCGCCGGTGAGCACCGCGATGTCGCGCAGCATTTCCTTGCGGCGATCGCCGAACCCCGGCGCCTTGACCGCGGCCACCTTGAGGGTGCCCCGCAGCTTGTTCACCACCAGCGTCGCGAGCGCCTCACCCTCGACATCTTCCGAGATGATGAGGAGTGGCCGGCCGCCCTGGGCGACCTTCTCGAGGATGGGGAGGAGCTCCTTCATCACCGAGATTTTCTTGTCGTGAATCAGGAGGTACGCGTCATCGAGCACGGACTCCATCTTTTCCGGGTCGGTGACGAAGTAGGGCGAGAGATAGCCCCGGTCGAACTGCATGCCATCGACGGTCTCGAGGGTCGTCTCGAGGCCCTTGGCCTCCTCGACGGTGATGACGCCGTCCTTGCCCACCTTCTCCATCGCCTCGGCGATCAGGTTGCCGATCTCCTTGTCGTTGTTCGCGGAGATGGTGCCGACCTGGGCGATTTCCTTCTTGCCGGCCGACGGGACCGAGAACGTCTTGAGCTGCTCGACGATGGCTTCGACGGCCCGGTCGATGCCCCGCTTGAGCTCCATCGGATTGGCCCCGGCGGTGACGTTCTTGAGGCCCTCACGGAAGATGGCCTGCGCCAGCACGGTGGCGGTGGTGGTGCCGTCGCCGGCGAGGTCGGAAGTCTTGGTGGCGACCTCCTTCACCATCTGGGCGCCCATGTTCTCGATCGGATCGCTGAGCTCGACCTCCTTAGCCACCGTGACGCCGTCCTTGGTGACCGTGGGGGAGCCGAATTTCTTGTCGATGACGACGTTGCGGCCCTTCGGGCCGAGGGTGACCTTCACCGCTTCGGCGAGGGCGTCCACGCCCCTCTTGAGCTTGGCGCGGGCATCGGTATTGAAGAGAAGTTCCTTTGCTGCCATCTGTCGGTTCTCCTAGGTAAATGCGTGCTGGAATCAGCTGATCTTGGCGAGGACGTCGGACGACTTGATGATGACGTACTCGTCGCCATCGATGGTGTAGGGGGTGCCGCTGTACTTCCCGTAGATCACCTGGTCGCCGACCTTGAGCTCCATCGGCACCCGAGCGCCCTTTTCCATGCGGCCGGGGCCCACGGCGATGACTTCGCCTTGGGTGGGCTTTTCCTTGGCGGTGTCGGGGATGTAGAGGCCACCACGCATGGCCTCCGCCTCCTCGGCGGGCAGGATCACGACCCGGTCCTCGAGGGGCTGGATCTTGGTGGTGGGCTTGGCCTTCGTAGCAGTCGCCATCGTCCGTCCTCCACAGCAGATATTGTGATTGTGTAACGTATTGGCTATCATTGTGTTGGCACTCTGGCCTAGCGAGTGCTAACCTGACTGGTGGCAAAGATAAGAAGACGGCGGGTTCTGTCAAGCGGGAAAACACGGAGACGGCGCAGAAGGCGGGCCTACAAATCGAATCTCAACTCTCCCCCCACATACCCGCTCTCCCGCCGGAAGAACTGGCGCTGGGTGGACAGACCGGTATGAGTGATCACCGAGAACCCGATCTCCCGCCCATTGGAGGCGGCGAACGCGACACCGACCTTGGCGGAGGTGCTCACCCGCCACGCCGTGGCCGCGGCACCGTCGAAGTAGACGCCTCCCACCGGGCGCACGGTGGCGCCGAGGAATCGCCCGCGGCCCCGTCCCAGATAGTCGACGGCGAGAGCAGCCCCTGGCCGATCGAGATCCAGCTCGTCGATCAACACGTAGCTGGCACTGCCGGTGACCCGCCAGGCACCCGCGGAATAGCTCACCCAACCCGAGGCGACTTCGCGGGTCCAGTCGAGCCGGCTCGCGTCGAACCGGTCGCGGTACTCGTCGCCCAGGTGGCTGCTCTCGTGGATGATCTCGGCCGTCAACGACCAGCGCCCCAGCTCCGCGGTCGTGTTGAGTCCGACCACCCAATCGTTGCTGATGAGCGCGCTCCGGGCGTCGGCCAGGCTGAAGCGGCCGTAGACCTCTGCGCCGAAGCCCAGGGAAATCGGCCGCGTCCCGCGGCGAAGGGCGAGCAGCGGCATATTTTCACCGAGGCCGACCTCTCCCTCCGTCTCGGTGCCGAACTCGCTGTCGCCGTGGCGGGCAGAGAGGAGGCGGCCGATGAGCCCGTGTACCCGGGGCGAGGCCTGGGGAAGCTCGAAGCTGGGAACGCTCGGAAAAAGCCGGCCCTGCGCGAGGAGAGGGGTGAAGGGTGAAAGGAGAAGGGTGAACATGTGAAGGGTGAAGTACCCCTTCACCCTCCTCTCTTCACACTTCACCCCGTTCATGCTTGACATTGGTGCATGGCCCTCAGAAGTTCCCGCGAACGGCCCGAGGTCAGGTCACCGGCGCCGGGTCGGCGCGGCCGGGATCGCCCATCAGGGGCGAGGTGCCGCGCCCGGTTCGTCCCTATTCGCGGAGCTCGTCAATGATGCTGTGGAGTGCTGTTGTTGCCGCCTCACTCGCCGCCGGGCCCGGTCCGGGCGGCCCTCCGGTGTCCGTCTCGATCTCGGTGGACTCCTCCAAGCACGAGCTCACCATCACGGCCGGCCCGTACAATCTCCCCAACATGCCGCCGATGGAAGAGCACGGGATGATGGATCACGGCCTGTCGCACGACACGCCGATCCAGGATTTCGAGTGGCCGGTGGACGGCTGGTTCCGAGGATACCGCATCGATCTGGTGGACGCCCACGGGCAGGCAGTGCCGAAGCATGTCCTCCACCACATGATCATGGTGAACTTCGGCCGCCGGCAGCTCCTCTACCCGGCCGCGGAGCGCCTCATGGGCGCCGGCACCGAAACCGATGACGAGGTCAGCGTCCCGAAGACCATCGGCGTACCGCTCACGCCGGGCATGCGGCTGGGGATGTACGTCGCGTGGCACAATGACACCGGCAAGGATCTCGAGGGCGTCTTCCTCAAGGTCACCATGCTGTGGACGCCCAAGAACCAGAACCCGCAACCGGTGAACTCACTGCCCATCTACATGGATGTGAATCTCACCGTCGGCGGCAGTAACACGTTCGATGTGCCCCCCGGAAAGTCGACCAAGGCCTACGAGTTCACGCTCCCGGTGGGCGGGCGACTCCTCGGCGTCGGCGGACACCTGCACGATTACGGCGTCCGCGTGCGTCTGGAGGATGCGGAAACGGGGAAGGTGATCACCACGGTCACCGCGACTCGGGATTCGGCAGGACACGTGAGCAAGGTGAGCAGGAAGCTCTACGGCGTGACCGGCGACGGCCTCAAGCTCAAGGCCAATCACCGTTACCGTGTGGTGGGAGAATACGACAATCCGACGGGGCAGGTTCTGGTGAAGGGCGCCATGGCCCACATGGTCGGGCTCTTCGTCCCGGACGACATGTCCAAGTGGCCGGCCATCGACCCGGCCGATCCGACCTACCAGCGCGATCTCGCCTCGCTACAGGTGCGTGGTACCGGCGAGATGAAGGGAATGCACCACGGCGGCGATCACGGCGGGAACACCGAGATGCAGATGGAACACTCGGGCCACGGTGAAGCCGCCTCCGGAACCGACCACCACCGCGCTCACTAGCCGCCGCCGCGCGCCGGATCACGCACCCAGGAGCCGGCGCGCTCCCACCCACCGCTGGTACCACCACCGGCCATAGGGATCATCGAGGCTCAGCAGGCTGATCTGCACGCCGCTGCTGGCGCTGTGGATGAACTGGCCGTTCCCGATGTACAGTCCCACGTGCGTGACCGGCCCGCCCGAATTGCTGAACGTGAGGAGATCCCCGGGCACGAGTGCGTTCGGGTCTTTGTCCACACCCCTTCCCTGCCGCGCCTGGTCGGCGCTTCGCCTTGGCAGCGTCACGCCGTGCCGGGCATAGGCATACTGAATCAGCCCCGAGCAGTCGAAGCCTTCGCCGTCCTCACCGGTCCCCCCGTACTCGTATGGGCGTCCCATCATCTCGGTCGCGGTCTCGACGACGGAGTCTCGGAGCGCCGCGGAGGCAAGGGATCCGGTGGATGCAGGAAGAACCGGCGGCGACGATGTCCCCGGCGTTGCCACGGGCGGTTCTCCCGACGTGGCCGGAGGGACGGCGCGCTGCGCGTCCCTGCTTCCGGCCTCGGTAGGGGGCTTGGTCCGAGGCTCGCCGCGCCCACGACTGGACCCGAATCTAAGGCCGAGTCCTGCGGCGAGCTCCAATCCACCTCGATTGTCCAGCGAAATCTGGCGCCAGCGTAGCTCGGCACCGAACGTAAGGAATCGCGCCGGCAGCAGGTCATAGCCCGCGCCGGCCGACCACGATCCCCAGAAACTCGAAAACGACTTCGAGTGCGGCGAGCCGAGGCCCCCCCCGAGCCCGGCGACGGCGTAGGGTCCCTGGCCCCCTCCGCGGAATGCGGTGAGGTCGAGGCCGACACCGGCGAACGCCCCGTCGCCCTCTCCCGCGCGCGTCATGTAGTCCGCGTGGTATGCCAGCTGAACCGGTCCGACGAGGGAACGGTTGACACCGGCGCGAAAGAGAGTCCACCCGCCGTCATCGTAGAAGCGGCCGATCTGTCCCACGAATCCCTGCGCCGAGGCGGTCCCGTGGCCGGCGGCGGCGAGAAGGGCTGCGAGCGCCAGTGTCCGATATCTCATCTGTGCTCCCGTGTGGGACGTCCACTCCGTAGATCCACGAGGTAGGTATCGCTCGCGACGCACTTCGTGAAGAGAATCGCCTGGGCGGTGGAGTCATTCAGGATTCGCGGCGCGTCGCTCGTGTAGAGCAGAGGGACCGGAATCCGGGTGGCACCCCGCCGTAGCTCGATCGCGCGATCGGTACAGTGCGCGCCGTCAGGTGCTACACCTGGCCGGGAGAGGGTAAACCAGATCTCGACGCCGGGACCGGAAGCCACGAGGGACTCCGCGGGTGCAACCGAGCCCGAGGTATCGGCGCTGTCGGGACGATTGCCGCCACTCGTCCCGCACGCCCCGAGCGATGCGGCACTCAAGACCAAAGCCCACCGCATCAATCGCTCTTGGCTGAAAGTCCGAGGCTGACGGTGTCCGGCGTCCCGTCCTCGGTTACGGCGAGCACTTCTCGTGCCTCCGGGGTTTGCCGGAGGTAGTGAAGCCACACGACGAGGGTGGCGAAGCCGGTGAGGGCGCCGCACAGGGCGGTTACCGCCAATCCCTGCACCGGATCTTCCATCTTCATGGCGATGAGGGCGCCACCCACTGCCCCGAAAAACGAAGCTGCCCACGCCAGAAACGGCGTGAGCAGCCATCCGAATACACGGAACAGCAGTCGAATCCAGCGCATTCGCTCAGCCGCGACGCGATCCCAGCGCCGACACGGCGGTGGCGAGAGCGATCCCGGGTAGGAACGCAACGCCGAAGGTCCCGAGGTTCCAGCCGGCACCGGGTACGCCGGCCACCACCGCGACGACCGCGGCGATGATCGTGCAGGCGACGGCCGTCCCGAACGCCGCCGGAGCGGACGGCTGGCCAGTGCGCACGGCCCGATTGGCCAGGAGCCACGCCCCCATCCACGGAATGAACGTCCCGACCATCCACCAGACCGGGTGGTACCACCAGTTACTCCCACCCCCCAGCGCAAGCCAGCGATTGGAATAGGTTCCGATGTTCTGAAGAATGGTGACGTCGATCAGAAGGAAGACGACCGCGCCCGAGAGTCCGATCCCGGCCGCGCCCGCGATTCCCTCGATGGTGCGCGCGCGAGTCCAGAGGCCGGGCAGCAGAGCAACCGCGGCGAGTCCTCCGAAAAGGATGATGGCCAGGATGGCTGTTTCCAGTGGCCCCGAGGGCAAAAATCGGGACGCCAGCGAAAAGACGAGGACCGCCACGGCCTCGATCAGACCAAGCTTGACGGCGCCACGAACGATCGATGGCACATCGGTGACGTCGTACGTCGCTTGCAATTCCACCGCCGGGTGCATGCCCGTCTCCCCTGGGAAACTCGTTGGCGAATGATACCTACCCGTGGCGCGCGCAGCCAAGGGTGGCTCGGCAGCTTCCTGCGTTGTCGCCTGCAGGAGCGTCGACCCGCTACGCGCCCCAAGCGAGGACGACCGCCACGTCGGTCACCGCCCAGGCCGCGAGCGCCCGATACATCCCGCGCTGGTGCTCGGCGGGAGTGCATCGGGCCACGCGCCTGCGCCACGGAATCAGGACGAGCGCCCAGACCGCGGCCGCCCAGGCGAGGAGCCCCCACCGCCAGCCGTCCGCTGGAAGACGCCACCCTGATCGTAGCCCGGCCGCAGCGAAGAGAACGAAGGCCACAAGCGCGGCACCGAGGGCGGCATCCACGCTTCGGGCCGGACCGAGTGCCGAGGCAAGCGTCCGGTCTCCCCGACGGACATCTTCCTCGAGCTGGTATAGCTGCGTGAGCGGATACAACGCGGCGAAGAGTGGACAAAATGCCAGCAAGACGAGCCCGCGCCCGGGATCGACGGACAATCCGGTGGAGGCCCATCCCGCGTACGGCGTGAGGGTCCCGAAGCCCCACATGTTGATCACCCAGTCGGCGCCCGCCACGGACTTGAGCCGGAAGGGCGGCACCGAGTACAGCACGGAGAGAGCAAAGCAGCCGGCATAGGCGAAAGCGAAACCGGCGGAGAGCGCCAGCGCACCGAGCTGGCCGGCAATCATCAGCGAGAGGCTGAACGCCGCGAGCCTCGGCGGCGGCGGCGGCGGCTGGCGGAGATAGGCGACGTCTCCTTCGTCCCGGTCGAAGGCGCTGTTGAGCGCCAGCGTCCCGCCGTTGAGGCAAACCACCCACAGCACGAGACCGAAGAGAGCGGAGCCAAGATGCTCTGCGGCACCGGCGCCGGTCAATCCCACGGCGAGGAGATACCCGACGGCGGTGTGAGCCGCCATGATCGGCCATTCGACGGGCCGAAGGTGTAGCAGATAATCGAAGCGGTTCCCGAACAGCGCGTATCCCGCCGCCCGGGCGCGAGTCACCATTCCAAGCCGAGATGCCGGGCCGCGAGCCGCAGTCCCCGCAGCGTGAGGTCGGGATCGGTGAGCTCGATGCTCGACGACAGAGGGGCGACGACCGACGCGAGCCCTCCGGTGGCGACCACACCGGGCCGGCGGCCGCCCGGCCATTCCGCGCGGATCCGCCGGACCAGTCCGTCGACTGCGTCCGCCGTGCCGTACAACACTCCGGCCTGAATGCACTCCTCGGTGCGCCGCCCGATCACCCGCGCGGGAGCGAGGAGCTCCGTGGCCGGCAGCTTGGCCGTCCGCCGGGTGAGCTGGTCGGCCGCGGTCCGGAGCCCCGGCATGATGACTCCGCCGAGGAACCGCGCGTCGACAGTGACGCAATCGAACGTCGTCGCGGTACCGAAGTCCACGATGATCGTATCGGCATGGTAAAGCTCCACCGCCGCGAGGGCATTCACGATCCGGTCCGCCCCCACACTCAGGGGCTCGTCGACGTCGAGCGTGACGGGCAGAGGTGACCGCGAATCGACCGCCACGCCGGTGCGTCCCGTCGAGCGGGCGATGCCCTCCACCACGCTCTGCGTCACCGACGGCGCCACCGACGCGAGGCAGACCGCGCGAACCTCGTTCGGCGAGTGGCCCGATTGAATGAGGAATGCCCCGACCGCGCTTCCCCATTCGTCGGGAGTGCGGTCGGGGTTGGTGGTCATGCGCCAATGGGCTTCGAGATCATCCCCGGCGAACAGACCGAGAGTGATTTCGGTATTCCCGATATCGAGGGCGAGGAGCATGGCTCGAAGTTACGCGCCGAGGGACGACTCGGCCAATTCCACGGGGCCGGCGCGCAGCGTGATGTTCCCGCCATCGCGCAGTCGAAGACGCAATGCCCCATCGGGGTCGATCCCATCTCCGACTCCGACGGATGGCCGCCTGACCGCCCGGCCGAACAGCCAATCGAGCGCCCGGAAGCGTTCGACCTCCTCGGCCGTCAGCCTCGAGGAGCGCGTATCGATTGCCCGGATCACATTGGCCAGTGGTTCCGCCAGCTCGGCGGGCGAACGGCCCGGAAGCCGGGTGGCGAGGTTGCCGGCGATATCCTCCAACTCACCGGGCGTCGGGTTGGTGACGTTCAGGCCGAGTCCCACGACGACCCACCCGAGCACGTCGCCCTGCCAGCGAGCCTCGCAGAGCATCCCGCCTACCTTGCGGTGGTCCAGCATGAGATCGTTCGGCCACTTGAGCCGGATCGGTGCTCCCGGAGCCGAGGCGGACAGGGCCTGTGCCACCGCGAGCCCGGCGCGGAGACTCAGCAGATCGAGTCCCGAGGCGCTCCGCGGGCGGAGGAGGACGCTGAGCCAGAGGCCACCCCGCGGAGAGCGCCATACGCGCCCGCGCGAGCCGCGTCCCTCCGACTGTTCGTCGGCCACGACAGCGGTCCCTTCGGCGGCGCCGTCGCCGGCCATCGCGTGGAGCACGTCCATGGTGGAGGCCACGTGTTCGAGACGATGGGTGGAAGGGAGGGCCGCCGTCAACGGAGAAGGAACAGCAGCAAGACGCCGAACACGATGCGGTACCACGCGAAGGCGGCGAAGCTGTTGTGGGAGACGAAACCGATGAACACCTTCACCACCACCAGCGCCGACACGAACGCGGTCACGAAGCCGACCGTGAAGACCGGAACGTCGGACACGGACAGGGTCTGCCAGCTCGACTTGAGGTCGAAGATCGTCGCCGCGACCATCACCGGAATCGAGAGGAAGAACGAGAATTCGGTGGCAGCGAGCCGGGAGAGGCCGAGCGCATACCCGCCCATGATCGTCGCCCCGGACCTGGACGTTCCCGGAATCAACGAGAGAATCTGCGCCAGCCCCACCCCGAACGCCGTGGCCGGCGGCACGCCGTCGACATCGGCGATGCGGCTCGTCGGGCGCCAACGTTCGATGAGCAGGATGAGGAGGCCGCCGACGATCAGCGCTCCGGCCACGATCGCGGGACTGAAGAGCCGCGCCTTGATCCAGCGGTGGGTCAGCAGCCCGACGATGGCAACCGGAACGAACCCGAGGATCAGATTGACCAGCAGGCGCCGTCCCGGACCCCCACGCCATGCTTCGAGCGCGGCGTGCGTGAGCCTCGCACGATACAGCCAGACGATCGCGAGAATGGCGCCGAGCTGAATGAAGATCTCGAACGTCTTGGCCCGCTCGTCGACCTCACCCAGCCAGTGGCTCACCACGATGAGGTGCCCGGTGGATGAGACCGGGATGAACTCCGTGACCCCCTCGACCACACCGAGCAGCGCCGCCTTGAGGAGTGGGTCAACCACCCTGCGTCATCCTCATTGCATCGCCTCGCGGTAGAGTGCCTCGTACATCGGAACGACCGTCTCGGCGGAGAACTGCTGCGCCTTGGCCACCGCGGCCGTGCTCATGATCGCGTGCCGAGCCGGGTCGCGGAGCAGCTCGACGGCCCGGCGGCCCATGGCCTCGACCGATCCCACCGGCTCGAGGATCCCGTTGACCCCGTCGTCGATGACTTCGGGGAGTCCCCCGGACCGGGACGCGACCACGGGCGTTCCGCACGCCATCGCCTCGAGCGCCGCGAGGCCGAAGGACTCGGTCTGGGACGGCAGGATGAACAAGTCGCTGCTCTGGAGCAGGCTCGCGACCGAATCGAGGCGACCGAGAAAACGGACGTCCTTCTCGACACCCAGCTCGCCTGCTTCATTCTCCGCCTCGACCCGGTCGGGGCCGTCACCGATCATGATGAGTGTCGCCGGCATGGCGCGGTGAATCCGGGCGAACACCCGCACGACATCCTTCACCCGCTTCACCTCTCGAAAATTCGAGACATGGGTAATGACCTTATGCCCCTCGGGCGCCAGCGAGCCGGGACAGCGCGTCTCTGCCGGCCGGTATTCCCGCAGGTTCACGAAGTTGGGAATCACCCGGATATTGCAGCTCACGCACCCGAAGGCCCGATAAGTCTCGTCGCGCAGGTACGTCGAGACCGCGGTGATCTCGTCCGATTTCTCGATCGAGAACTGGGTGATGGCGTAGAAGCTCGATTCCTGGCCGACCAGGGTGATGTCGGTGCCATGGAGCGTGGTGATGACACGGAGCTGTTGTCGCCCCTTCAGCATTTCCCGGGCGAGATAGGCCGTCGTCGCATGGGGAATCGCGTAGTGCACGTGGAGAATCTCGAGGCCTTCGCGGAGCACCACCTCGTGCTGCTTCGACGCCAGCGCCAGCGTGTACGGGAAGTGATCGAAGAGCGGATATCGGCCCATGCGGGTTTCGACCTGATGAAAATAGATCCGCTCGGTGTAGCCGTGCAGGCGGAAGGGAGCATCGTAGGTGATGAAGTGCACCTCATGGCCGCGGCGCGCCAGCTCGAGCCCGAGCTCGGTGGCCACGGCGCCCGAGCCGCCGTAGGTCGGATAGCAGGTAATGCCGATCTTCATCCTCGCGCTCTCTCCCATGCTTCGGCGATATCCGCCGCGAGACGTTCGGGCGGCCGGGTGGCGTCGACGGTGAGCACCGACCCATCGAGCTGATGACGGAACCAGGTCTCCTGGCGCTTTGCATACTGCCTCGTGCCGGTGGCGATCGCCTCGGGCACCGAGTCCCGCGGGCGACGGCCATGCAGGAATTCCACCGCCTCGCGGACCCCGATGCCGTCCAGCCCCGCGGTGCCGGCCTGATGCCCATCGGCCAGAACCGACGCGACTTCCTCGATCAGGCCGCGCCGCATCATTTCCTCGGCCCGGCGCGCGATGCGCGCGTGGAGCACCGCGCGCGGCGCGGTCAGGACAATGTACCACGGCTCGATGGTGCCGCCCTCCCGCGCCACCTGCTGCCAGTAGGAAAGCGGAGCGCCGGTGAGCAGGGCCACTTCGATCGCCCGGGCCGCCCGCTGGCGGCCGCCCCCCGAAAACCTGGCGTCGAGCCGGCCGGCCCAGCGGACCAGCTCGAGCGGCTCCAGCCGTGCCGTCCAGGCGTCGAGGCGGCGGCGGCGCGCCTGATCCAGCGCCGGTTCGCGGAACAGCCCCTCGGCCAGCGCGCGCACGTACAAGCCGGTGCCGCCGACGACTACCGGCATCCGCCCGGCCGAGCGCACGGCCGAAATCCACCCGGTGGCATCGCGCGCGAAGTGCCCGGCGCTATAGCGGGTGCCCGGGTCGACGAGGTCGAGACCGTGATGCATCACCTTCGCGCGCTCTTTTTTCGTGGGCTTGGCGGTGCCGATGTCGAGCCGCCGGTAGACCTGACGCGAATCGGCCGAGATCACCTCGAGCGGCCAGTGCGCCGCCAGCGCGAGTGCGACCGCCGTCTTGCCGACGGCGGTGGGCCCGACCAGCACCGGGACTCTACCGCCTGCCAAATCGTCGCTCCAGCTCTTCCAGCGGGAGCTGCACGATCGTCGAGCGGCCGTGGACATCGTGAGGCGGCAGCTCCGTGGCGAAGAGGCGCAGCAACAGCTCCCGCATCTCCGGCTGGGCGAGGCGGTCCCCTCCCTTCACCGCGGCCCGACAAGCGTAGGTCGCGGCGAAGCGCTCGAGTCCGTTGGCCCACCCCCCGAAGCGACCACGCGCGAGGTCGGCCACGACTTCCCGAAAGCAGGCCCCGGCATCGAACCGTGGATGGGGGGACGGGACCGCGTGAAGCACGACCGACCGGCCGCCGAACGCCTCCACCTCGAACCCGACACGCCGCAGCTGCCCGCTGTGGCGCTCGACCGCCTCGAGCTCCTCGTCCGTGAGCTCGAGCGTCAGCGGGAGCAGGAGCCGTTGAGCGGGGGCGGCCCCGCCGGTGAGCTGGGCCATCACGCGCTCGTACAGGACGCGCTCGTGCGCCGAGTGCTGGTCGACGAAGACCACGCCTTCCTGGGCCTGATAGACGATGTAGCTGTCGAACAACTGGAGCAGCGGCGCGTCGAATCCCAGCCCGGGGTCGGATGACACCTCTTCCCCGGCGCCCCGGGCCGGCTCCTCGAAGAGCCCCGCGAGCGATACGGCCGACGCGGTCGCGCCGGCGCCGAGGCTCGAGGGCCCGACGGGCAACGGACGCCAATCGCCCACTGGAGCCGCTGCGACGAGCGCGCCAAGCGCGTGGCGCACGGCCTCCTCCACCACCCGCTCCACTCCCATGCGATCGCGGAATCGCACTTCCAGCTTGGAAGGATGCACGTTGACGTCCACCTCCTCCGGGGCCACGCCGATGCGGAGATAGACGGAAGGCCGGTCGCCAGGGTGGATGGCCGAGCGATACCCCGCTTCGGCCGCCCTGAGCAGGAACGAGTCCTTGAAGGGGCGTCCGTTCACGAAGAGCTGGGTGCGCCGGCCCGTGGGTTGGGCGTCGCCCGGCCGCTGGACGTAGCCGTCCACCGTGAACGCTCCCGCGGCGTAGGACACCGGTATCAGGGTCCCCGCGATGGCCCGCCCCCACACGGCCTCGAGTCGCTCTTCCGATGTCTGTCCCGGAGAAACAGCCAGCCGGCAGGTTCCGTCAACGTGGAGCTCGAAGCCCGCCTCGGGGTGGGCCAGGGCCAGCGTGGCGACCGTCTCATGAGCAGCGCGAGTCTCGCTCGCCGCCGAGCGAAGAAACTTGCGGCGCGCCGGGGTGTTGAAGAACAGCGCTCGAACCGTCACCGTCGTTCCGCGCTGCCGCACGGCCTCGCCGACGCGGTCGAGGCGACCACCGTTCACGCTGAGCTCTGTGCCGCCGCCGTCGAGCTCGGTGGTGGACAGCGTGAATCGGGAAACCGAAGCGATGGCCGGAAGCGCCTCGCCCCGAAAGCCGAAGGTGGCGACGCCCACGAGATCGCTCACGCTCCGCACCTTGCTCGTGGCATGCCGGTCGAGCGCGAGCACGGCGTCCTCCCGGCCCATGCCGCTGCCGTCGTCGCTCACCAGGATCAGCGTCTTCCCGCCGTTCTCCAGCTCGACGCGCACATGCCGCGCCCCGGCATCGAGCGCGTTCTCGACGAGCTCCTTGACGGCCGAAGCTGGTCGTTCGACGACTTCACCGGCGGCGATCTGGTCGGCGACCGCGTCGGGCAGGATGGCAATGCGGCGTGACATGGCGAGAATCTAGCCGCCGACCGCCGCCACCGCCTCGGCGGGAAGCCAGCCCTCGCGCGCGCCCGACGCCTTCACGAGAACCCACCCAGGGGTCCGCCGCTGCAGCACCACCGCGCTCCCTCCGTCCACCGGCGCGACGGCCGGAGCGAGGCCGTGAGGCGAGAGGCGAAGGGTCGAGGGATCCAGGACGATCGCCACCGGCCGGTGGTACCAGACGCGCAGCGCCAGGCCGCCGAGCACGGCGCACCCGGCGAACACGATGAGAATCGTCCATCGGTCCCGCACCCGCGGCCGCAACGCCCACGCAAGCCAGGCCGCAATCCATGCGACCGTGCCGAACAGGAGCAGCTCCTCCGGAGTGACCGGCGGTGACCAGGTCCACCGCGCGGAGGTGAGGTCGGCGGGTGGCGTCAGCTCGAGCGCACGTCTGACCGCCGGCGCGCGCGGAGCGAGACGGCGCGCCTCGAGCCAGGCGGCGGCGGCCCGCCCCTTGAGTCCCATCCGGTAGTACGTCGCGCCGAGGTTGTACCAGTGCGCGGCGACGGCCGGCTCGGCTTCCGCTCTCCTGGCGAACGCGTCGGCGGCCGCGCGCAGCGATCCCGATTCGTAGAGCCGCTCGGGTGCGGGCGTTTGCGCCCCGAGCGTCGCCCCGCCGACGAGCAGCGCGACCACCACCAACGCTGTACCTCTGTGCACCCGCCACGCCTTGACCGCGCCCCCCAGCCGCCGCACGACGTCCTGGACCTCGGCCGTGAGCCCGGCCTCCTCGCCGGCCCCGGCGGCTGGACCGTATCGTCGCGCATGGAGCCGCTCGCGCACGGTGGACACGCGCATGACCAGCTCGGGATCCGCGCCGGCCGCGCGGATGGCCGACGCCAACGCACCGGCGGTTCCCCGTTCCGGTTCGGGCACCAGCATCGCAAGAATCGCGTCCAGTTCCCGTTCGGCGCTCCGCAGATCACCTGTTGCCGCCGGGGGAGCGCGACGCCGGAAGCGAGGGAGCGCACGCCCCCGCAACATCGCGAGGAGCGGCGGAGCGGCGAGGGCGATGATCCACACCCAGTCGGGAATCGGGTGTCCGAGACGCCAGGCAAACGCCGGACGATCTCCGGTGAGAAGCGCTGGCGGAAGCGCGGCGGTTGCCGCGGATTCGCTGCCGCGTACGACCGCGATCGACGTCGCCGGAACCTCGACCTCCAGGTACCGTCCGGTGGCGAGATCGAAGTACGCGTAATGCACCGCGGGAAGCGCGAGCACGCCGGCCGAGTCGGGCACGAGGAGGTGACGGAATGTCTTGGTCCCACCCACTCGCCCATCGGGGGCCGCCACGTGCTCGTCAACCCGCTCGAGGTAGGCCCGGCCTGCGCCTGGCCACGTCACCTCGGGGGCCGGCCAGAGCGCGAGATTGCCTTCGCCGCTCACCGAGAGCTCGACCGCCACCCCCTCACCGACGCGCGCCGAGGCCGGCATGATGCTGCGCTCGAAGCGCAGGCCCGTGCCGATCGCGCCGGCAAATGCGGGCGGGCGCCCCCCGTCGGGCAACGGCCTTACCGTGAGCGTTTCCGCGCGGCTCGACAGAGCGTACCGCTCCTCCTGACTGAAGAACTGGAGAGCGATCGGCATGCTGTACTTGAGCGTCGCGCGGGGGATGTCAATCGTGCCGGGGACCAGAGGAAAGACGATCTGGTGCGAGACGAAAAGGTCGTACCACCGCCCGCCGACATTCCGCGTGGCCACGATGCCGGCCGGCGTCGCCTGGGGGTAGCTCCACACGCCGTCGATGACGGGAGGTTGAAGCGTGGGGGGGCGCCGCAACTGGAGACGGAGATCGCGGGGGAACCAGGCGAGTGTCACCACATCCACCTGTTCGCCGACCCGAGCCGTGTCGTCGGAGACGAGGAGGTCGATGCCCGGCTCCCCGGCTGTGGGCGGCGTCGCCTGGTCGAGCAGGCGGCGCAGCCGCGGACTCAGCGCCGTCGCCACCGCCGCGCGGCTGGAGACGACGTCCACCACGATCGCCGCGGCCTCGACGGTATCGCGTCCCTGCACGGCGCGCGCCGGGCCTACCTGCCAGCGTCCCGGCCTGACGGCGCGGAGCCGGATTTCCAGGGTCGTGGTGCGAGTCGTGGCGTCGCCGAACGCAAGCTCGGTCCTTTCGCTGCGACCCACGAGCTCGAGGCCGGTGAAGGGCGTCACGGTCACATGGGTTGCTACCGGAGAATGACTCACGGCGTGCAGGGTATAGGTGAACTCCTCTCCGACGGAGAGATGATCGGAGTCCACGCTCGCCTCGAGCTGCGGGGTCTGTCCCTGGATCGTACCAGCGACCATGCGAGCAAGCAGCACCAGAGCCGGCAGAGATCCCATCACCAGTCCTTCACTCCCGCGGAAGAGTTGTTCTGGAGGCGGCGCTGCTGATCCTCTCGCGTCTGCCGTTCACGCCGATCCATCGAGTTGAGGATCTGCTCTGCCTGGCCCATCGACAGACCCTGGCTCGGCGGTGGCTCGCTCTTCTGTGGTTGGGGTGGCGCGCCACTCGGCGGCG
Organism: uncultured Gemmatimonadales bacterium; assembly: GCA_963722825.1. Classification (GTDB taxonomy): domain Bacteria; phylum Gemmatimonadota; class Gemmatimonadetes; order Gemmatimonadales; family GWC2-71-9; genus CAVVWJ01. The sequence goes on along the minus strand of CAVROI010000001.1, from coordinate 826,808 downwards.
GGGTCCCACCGCCACCTCCACCACTTTGTGGAGGCGGGGGCGGGCGTCGCCGGTCGGTCAGCTCGAGATTCCACTTGGCGCGCGCCGACGAGGGCTGCAGGAGGAGAGCCTGGCGCAGCCGGTCGGCCGCGTCGTCGAGCAACTCGTCGCGGTGACTGCTGTCAGCCTCCGCGGCGAGCAGGCCGACCAGGCCGAGATTGTAGAGGGCACGATATCGCAGCGAGGGATCGAGCGACTTGGCCGCCTCGACGAGCGCACCTCGCGCCACATCCAGACGACCCGCCTCCAGCGCCGCCGTTCCGGCATTGTAGAACGCCGTATCCCGGGCCGTCGCGCCTCTGGCCTCCTCGAGAAATTCCGCGGCCGCCCTGGCCGGGTCGCCGGCGGCGAGCGCGCGCGCCCCGGTGGTCGGACGCTGCGCCGAGAGTGAGTGGCCGGCGAACAGGACGCCGGCCAGTCCCACGAGCGCGGGCCCGGGGCGGACCAGCGTGTAGGCAAGTAGCAGCAGTGCCGCAACGAGCGCCGGGATCCACGACCGTGGGACGAGATCGGCGGTGCGAGTCTCGGATGACGGGCTGCGCTTCATCGAGGCGACGAGGTCCCGCACCGCTCCCGCCTGGTCGGGAAGATCGCTCGGCACCAGCGTCCCTTCGGCGGCGTCCACCACCGCGTGAAGAATGTCGTCGCGGCGCTCGGTGAGGATGGGGCGTCCGTCGTCATCCTTCTTGTACTCGAGGAGAGCGCCCGACGAATCCCGCACCGGAATCCTCGCCGGAGCCGGCCGGCCCTCCGACACCATGATGAGCCGCACGCCGGCCTCCTTCAGCGCCTCGGCCTTCGCGACGATTTCGGGCAGTGTGTCGTGGGCTTCGCCATCGGTGAAGACCACGAGCACGCGATCGGCCGGGTCGCTCGTGACGCCGAGAAGCTGCCCGCCCTGCGCCAGCACGCTCGAGAGATCCGATCCGCCTTCGCTGGCCAGCTCGGGATCGAGGGCGTCCACGTACATCCGGATGGCGCTGCCGTCGACCGTGAGCGGGGCGAGGATGTAGCTGCGGCCCGCGAACGCGATGAGCCCCAGCCGGTCGCCCTCGAGATCCTGAATGAGTCGCCGGACTTCACGATTCGCCCGCCCGAGACGGCTCGGCGCGACGTCCTCCGCCAGCATCGACCGGCTGATGTCCACCGCGAACACGAGACTCAGCGCCCGGGTCTCGGTCTTCACCTCCGACCGGCCGTATCGGGGACCGGAGAGTGCGAGGGTGACGAGCACTGCCACGAGTCCGAGCACGAAAGGCGCCCAGCCGCCACGCGCTCGCGCCGCCCGCCCCAGCTCGGGCGACCAGCGGCGCGCGAGACCGATGCGCCGTCCACGGCCGAGCCAGGCCCCGAGGCCGACAGCCAGCCCGAGGAGCGGGGCGAGAAACAGGAGGAGCGGAACGTCGAACGTCATGGGACGCGCACGACCAGGGTGCCGCCGAGGAGCAACTCGAACGCCAGCGCGCCCAGCCCCAGCAGCAGGAGAGGCCGGGTCGCTTCCTCGTACTTGGTGTACCGGGTGACCTGAATGGGGGTCTTCTCGAGCTGGTCGATCTGTTTGAAGATGCGACTCAAGGCCTCACTGTCGCGCGCACGGAAATAGCGACCCCCGGTCTTCGACGCGATCTCCCGCAAGAGGGGCTCGTCGATCCGCACCGGAAGCATCTCGTAGCGGAAGCCGCCGAGCCCACGGCCCGTCGGAATGGGCGCTTCACCGATGGTGCCGACACCGATGGTGTAGACCTTGATGCCGAAGGCCGCGGCGGTGGCGGCCGCGGTGCGCGGGTCGATCAACCCCTTGTTGTTCTCGCCGTCGGTGAGGAGCAGGATCACCTTGGACTTGTCCGGCGCGCGGCGGAGACGATTCACCGCGGTGGCCAGACCGCTGCCGATGGCGGTCCCGTCCTCGAGGCTGCCGATCTTGAGGTCGAGCACCGCCCGCTCGACGACGGCGTAATCGAGCGTCACCGGCACCTGTGTGAGCGCCTCGCCGGCGAAAGCCACCAGACCGATCCGATCCGCGGTCCGGCCGCGGACGAATCCCACCGCCTGCTGCTGGGCCACCGCGAGCCGATTGGACGGGGCAAAGTCTTCCGCCAGCATGCTGCTCGAGATGTCGATGGCGATGACGATCGCGATCCCTTCCTGTTTCACCTCCACCGTGTCGCCGCCGACCCGTGGTCCAGCGGCGGCGACGATGAGAGCGGCCAGCGCGAGTGACCGGAGCAGCGGAGGCAGCGCCACCCACCACCGGCGAATCGAAACTGCCGCGGGAATGCTCACATCGCTGTACCGCGCCGCCGGCGCGTCACCCTGCCGCCGCCGCCACCACCAGAGGAGAAGCCCGGCGAGGAGCAGCAGCAGCCAGGGCCGTGCGAAGCTCATCGGCCCCCGCTCGGGAGGCGTGACTCGAGCTCGGCGGCGCCGCGGGCGAGCTCCAGCACATCGAGTGCCGGCCCGGTGCCGAAACGCACCCGATCGAGGGAGCGCAGCATCACCCGCACGTCCTCGAGCGGCCAGTCCGGCCGCTCGAGGACGAGCAACGCGAGGAGTGCCTCCGTGTCGAGGCCCCGGTGCACCGAAGGAGCGCGCAGCGCGATGCCCGCGCGAAGGCGTGTCGCCACCGATGCCGCCACTGCCCTCGGCTCACCGGCGTCGGTCCACCGCTCGAGCGGTGGCTCGCCCTTTGCCGGAGAGGGCACCGGGCGTAGGGGAGCCACCGGACCCCTGCGGCGCCACCACCAGTACAGAGGCGCCAGAAGAAGGACGGCGGCGAGGAGGGCCAGTAGCACGGGGAGGATGCTGTGGGTGCCCCGAGGAACGAAATCCGCACGCGGTTGTGGCGCGAGGGTGGAACCGGCCGGAACCCGGGGCAGCACGCTGGCAACACGGAGGGTGACGCGCTGCGAGGGCAACGAGTCCACTCGCCCGCCGGCGCCGAGAAGCAACGGACCGGGAATTTCCCCGACATGGGTGCCCGCCTGCCAGACGACCACCGCATAGATGATCTCGGCGGAATCGCCCCGCTCCCGAATCCGCGGCGGGCCCAGAAGCTCGATCGGATCGGCGGGGTGCCAATCCCCCGCGCGCACCGTCTGACCCGATGGCACGGCGACGGCACGCGATACCCAGATGGTGTCGCCGACGGTAGGCGTGGCGCTCTGCAAGAGCACACTCACAGCTGCCGCGATCATCCGCGGTGGATCCGCCTCGCCCGGCGGGCGAACGCACGCCGGAGCGGCAGGGCGTATGGGATTCCGGTCTCGAGACTCACCTGATCGGCGCCCGCACCGGCAAGGGCGCGCCCCCGCTCCTCGAGTCGCTCGGACGCTCGCCGCATCACCCGCTCCCGCACCTGCCGGCTCCCGGTGTCCACGAGGATTCGCCGCCCGGTCTCCGCGTCGACCATCTCGATCCAGCCGGACTCGGGGAGCGCGTGCTCGCGCGGATCGTCCACCGTGATGGCCACGACCTCGTGCCGCGCTGCCAGCCGGCGCAGCGGCCGCTCCCATCCTTCGGCGATAAAATCGGAGAGGATGACGACGATGCTCCGGTGCCGGAGGAGGCGACCCGCGTACGAGAGACTGGCGGCCAGATTGGTGCGTTTGCCGGCCGGCTCGAAGGCCACGAGGTCGCGAATGACGCGCAGCGCATGCCGGCGTCCTTTCCCGGGAGGAATGACCCGCTCGACTTCGTCGGCGAACAGAAGCGCGCCCACCCGATCGTTCTGATACGCCGCCGCCAGGGCGAGCACGGCGGCCACCTCCACGGCCAGCGCGGCCTTGGTGACCGGCTCGCCGAAGCGGGTCGAGCCGGATTGATCGACCAGGAGCATGAGCGTCAGCTCGCGCTCCTCGGTGAAGGTCTTGACGTACGGGCTGGCGAGCCGGGCGGAGACGTTCCAGTCGATCGAGCGGAAATCGTCGCCCTGCTCGTAGGCACGCACCTCGGCGAACTCCATCCCCTGCCCGCGAAAGACCGAGCGGTACTCACCGGCGAACAGTGAGCCGACGAGCCCGCGTGTGCGCAGCTCGATGCCTTTTACTTGCTTGAGGATCTCGGGAGAAACGGACATGGGAGAAGAGGGTCTGGAGTCTAGACTCTCATGGCACCTTCAACGCCGCCAGCACCTTCACCACTACGTCATCGGTGGTGGTGTCCTCCGCCTCGGCCTCGAACGTGAGCACGATGCGGTGGCGCAGCACGTCGGGCGCGAGGGCACGGACGTCCTCGGGCACTACATACTGCCGTCCCCGCAGGAACGCATGCGCCCTCGCGGCCTGCGCCAGCGAGATGGAGGCCCGAGGCGACGCGCCGAACGCCACGAGTGGCTTGAGATCGTTGAGCCCCACACTGGCCGGGTCGCGCGTCGCACGCACGAGATCCACGATGTAGTCCACTACTTTCTGGTCCATGTAGAGCCCGGCAATCGCCGCCCGCGCGGCCAGGATCGCTCCCGGCTGCAGCAGCCGCTCGACCGGAATCTCCCGGCCGCCGCTCATGCGGAGGAGGACCTCCTTCTCCTCGTCGCGCGACGGGTAGCCGACCCGGACCTTCAGCATGAAGCGGTCGAGCTGGGCTTCCGGCAGCGGATAGGTGCCCTCATGCTCGATGGGGTTCTGGGTGGCGAGGACGAGGAACGGCTCCTCGAGCGGAAAGGTGGTGCCGCCGATGGTGACCTGGTGCTCCTGCATGGCCTCCAGCAGCGCCGCCTGAACCTTGGCCGGAGCGCGGTTGATCTCATCCGCCAGAATGATCTGCGCGAAGAGCGGGCCCTTCTTGACGTGGAATTCCTGCGTCTTCTGATCGAACACCATGGTACCGATCAGGTCGGCCGGCAGCAGATCGGGGGTGAATTGAATGCGGGAGAAGGAGGCGTGGATGATCTCCGACAGCGTACGAACGGCCAGTGTCTTGGCGAGCCCAGGCACCCCCTCGAGCAGGATGTGGCCGCCCGTGAGCAGCCCCACGAGGAGACGCTCGATCATGGCATCCTGTCCCACGATGCGACGCGAGACCTCCTTGAGGATCGGCTGCACGGGAAGCGTCTCAAGCGGAGTATCGGTCAGCTTCGGGGCGCTCACGCGGTCGGGCTCCTTGGGTGGTCGCGGGAAAGATAGCGGGTCAGACCACTGCGTTCGGAACGACGCGGAGGTTTCACGGCTTGTCCGGATCGAACCGGATCGCCTTGTAGAGAGCCGATTCCTCCCGAGGTGTGAGCGGGCGTGAGCGACCCGGCGGAAGATCGCCGAGGCGCACGGGCCCATAGGAGAGTCGCGCGAGGCGCTCGACCTTGAGACCCATCTCCTCGCACCACCGCCGGACGATCCGGTTCCGACCTTCCACCATGGTCACGTCCACGATGCTCCGGCCCTCCGAGCCCGGACGCACCCGCGTCTCGGTGGGGACCACGGGTCGTCCCTCGATGACGATCCGCTCGCGAGCGGCCCGGGCGATTTCGGCCGTCGGCCGGCCGTGCACCAGGGCCGTGTAATGTCTGGGGATGTGGTAGCGAGGGTGAGTCAGGCGGTGCACGGCCTCGCCGTCGGTGGTCAGCAGGAGCAGGCCGGTGGTCATGACGTCCAGCCGCCCGACGTAGTTGAGACCGGCGTGGTTGGGCAGCAAATCGAACACCGTGCGGCGCCCTTGCTCGTCGCTCGCCGTCGTGACGACCCCGAGGGGCTTGTGGAAGGCGAGCCATCGGCGCTCGACCGGTGTGACGGTGCGCCCGCCGACGGTGATGCGCTGGCGCTGCGGGTCCACCTTCATGCCGAGGGTCGCCACCTTGCCATCCACCCGGACCCGCCCGCCCTCGATCAGCTCTTCAGCCGCCCGGCGCGACGCGACCCCGGCGCGGGCAAGCGCCCGCTGGAGCCGCATCTCGGTCACGATTCGGCCTCGACGTAGGCAGCCGCGTCATCGGCGCCCTCCGACAAGGGGCGGTGCGGGCGCAGCGCGATGGTCAGCTCTTCGGCGCGCGGCAGGTCGGTGAGGTCGCGGAGGCCGAGCAGCTCGAGGAACATCGGCGCCGTGCCGTACAGGAGCGGACGACCGAGCGCTTCGCCTCGGCCCACCACCTCGATCAGCCCGCGCTCGTGGAGCGACCGAAGCACGCCGCCGGCCGAGACGCCACGAATCTCCTCGATTTCCGCCCGGCCGACCGGCTGCCGGTACGCGATCACGGCCAGCGTCTCCAGCGCGGCGGCGGTGAGCTTCGGGGTACGGACGGAAAAGTGCGCCCGCTCGATCGCCGCGGCATGAATCGGACGAGTGAGTATCTGGTACCCGCCGGCGAGCTCCAGCAGCTCTACCCCGTGTTGCTCGAAGTCGTAGTGCTCCCGGATCTGCTCGAGCGCGACGCGAACATCGGCCAGCCCGGCATCGGAATCGAGCATGGCGAGCTCTTCGACGGTGAGCGGGCGAACGGCGCTGAAGAGCGCGGCCTCAAGCAGCTGGGCGAGTGGAGTCACGGGCAATCACCATGGGCGCGAAGGCGGCCGGTTGAACGAGTCGGAGCGAGCCCCGCTTGGCGAGCTCGAGCAATGCCAGCAGAGTCGAGAGCACATCGACGATCGTGGGGCGTGGTCCGAGGGCCTCGATCCAGCCGAACTCTCCGCGGTCCTCGAGGAGCTGCTCGATGCGGCGCATGGCGCCCTCGACATCGAGGGGACGGGCCACCACCCGGTGGAGGACGGGCGAGGGAATCGCCGAGACGACCCGGTCCACCGCCGACAGCATGTCGATCAGATCGAGAGTCAGCGGCGGCGGTGGAATCTCGGGAACCGGCGGCAGGTAGCCCCGGGCGAACCGCTCCGCGCGCCGCTCGGCGGCCCGGCCGAGCCACACCGCGATCTCGCGGATCTGCTGATACTCGAGCAGCCGCCGGACCAGCTCCGCTCGCGGGTCTTCCCACTGATCATCCTCGGCGCGGCGCGGGAGCAGCATTTGCGCCTTGAGGCGCACCAGCCGGCTCGCCATGTCCAGATAATCGGCGGCCTGGTTGAGCCCCAGCTCGTGAATCACGCGGAGAAACTGATCGGCGATTCGCGTGATCGGGATCTCGGCGATCTCGAGCTGCTCCTCCCGCAGGAGATGGAGCAGAAGGTCGAGCGGTCCCGAGAAGGCCTCGAACTCGACGACGAATCCCGGACCCGCGCCGAGCGCGGTCGTGGGGGCGTCGGGAAGGGTCGTGCCCACTAGACGACCCCGGCGGGGCCGACCTGATAGGGCGCGATCAGGGTGCCGAGCAGGTTCATCACGGTGAATGCCGGGGTGAGCAGGATTTCCATCAGGGGACGAAAGAGAAACATGAGCGCGAAGATCGGAAGATAGCCGAATCGCTGCAATCCACGATACCACTCGCCGGCCCGGGGAGGCAGCGCGTGATACAGCAGATGAGAGCCGTCGAGCGGAGGAATGGGAATCAGGTTGAAGAAGCAGAGCAGCAGATTGAGCCAGATGCCGTGCACCATCATCCGCTGGGCCGTCCCGAGAATGCCGCCCGCGCCGGGCATGGTGCGCGCCACGAGTCCAATGAACACGAACACGAGCGACCAGACGAAGGCAAGCACGAAATTGGTGGTAACTCCGGCCGCCGACACGAGGATGTCGCCCCGCTTGAAGTTCCGGAACTTCCTTGAGTTGACGGGCACCGGCTTGGCGCCTCCGAAGGTGAACCGCCCGCCCGAGCCGAACCAGAGCAGCGTGGGCAGGATCAGGCTCATCACCGGATCGATGTGCGGGAGTGGATTGAGGGTGACGCGTCCGAGAGCGTAGGCGGTATCGTCGCCCTGGCGAAGTGCGACAGCGGCGTGAGCGTACTCGTGCGCCACCATGGCGAAGACGAGCATCGGAAGCGCGAGTACGAAGTCACTGAGCTGAGATTCCAGGTCGTCGATCCCCTTGGGCGGAAGGGAGAAGGTTAAACAGCCGCTGGATTCAAGTCAAAGCGCCATGCCGCTTGACCTTGCGTCCACCGACCGATACCTTTCGCCCCGAGTCACTTTTCATCCTTCACCACATCAGGGGTAGTCGTGCCGAGAATCAAATCCGCCAAGAAGCGTATGCGCCAAGCCAAGACCCACACGGCGCTCAACCGCACACAGCGCAGTGCCCTGCGCACGGCAATCAAGAAGGTGCGCACCGCCGCCGCCAATGAAGTGGCCGGTGCGTTTGCCGAGGCGGTGAAGATCCTCGATCGCGCGGGCCGCAAGCGCCTCATTCATCCCAATGCCGCGGCGCGACAGAAGAGCCGGCTGGCCAAGCTGGTGACCTCCGTCAAGAAGTAGATCGACGTTCTCTCTGACGCTTCTGAGCCTTGAGCAGAAGGGGTCCGGTGATCCGGGCCCCTTCGTGTATCGTCGGTCAACATCAGAAATGACTTTAAGTAAGACCTAGAAGCACTTCATTACCACGCGCTTACAGCCCTGCAAGTTCCCCGCCGCACCGCTCGCAGTACCACTCCGTTGGGCGATTGAGGGTGCCGCATTCAGCGCACTTGAGCGTCTTGGCGCCCGTGGTCGCGGTCTTGCCGGGAGATGCCGTCTGCGCCGGGGCCGGCGCGGACGTTTCGACCCCGCGGGACCCGGTGTGACCGGATCCACCACCGCCCGGATTGCTCGGCCGCCGCTGCGTCGGCTTCCGTTCCTCGTCCGAGACCGACTTGAGGAAGGCGAGCTCGTCGGCCGGAGGCGCTGCCGCGGGCTCACGCCTCGGCGCCGGCGTCGGGCGCGAGGCGGCCGGAACCGGAGCGGGCGCAGGTGACGGTGTAGGCGGCGGTGTTCCCCGCTCGATTTCCAGCTCGGGCTCGGGTTCGGGGGCCCGCGGCGCCGGTGGAGGCGGCTCGACGACCTCCGCTTTGGGGGGAGCCGGGGGGCTCGGTGCCGGCTCGGCGCGACGGGGTGACGCGGCGATCAGCGACTGCACTTCGGCGAGACGGGCGATCTCCTCGCCGACGGTGCCGAGCTCCGCGCGCAGCCGGCCGAGATTGGACTGGCTCTCATTGTTGATGCGATGCCACTCGTCCTCGGAGTACTCCCCGACGGTGTGCCGCACCTCGGCTTCGGAGAGCGCCTCTTCGGCCTGTCGCCGCTCGCGATCGAGCTCGGCCTGGACGCCCCGATGACGCTCCAGCTCCCCGCTGATGGCAGCCGCGTGGGTCCGAAGCTCGTCGATGACACCCTTGAGCCGACCTTCGTAGTCCGCTCGCACCCGTTGCCGGACCGCGGGCGGCGCTTTGTCGCCAGCCGAATCGAGGCGAACGAGCCACTGCTCGTACTGGGCTCGCTGCTGGAGAAGGGCTTCGATCGTCGTGTCGGTTTCCGAGGGTGCCATGGCGGCCTCTTTGGGGGATCTGCTGATGCAGCAAATGTAAAGGGGAGAAGGGGGAAGGGTGAAGAGGGTCACCCTTCTCGCCTCTCAAACACGACCTGCCCTCTCACCACCGTCAGCTCCGCCCGGCCCCGAAGCTCCCGGCCGCCGAACGGGGTGTTGCGACTCTTCGAGAAGAACTCCTCGGGTCGCACCGTCCAGCGCGCGGTCGGGTCGAACACCACGACGTCGGCGGCCGCACCGGGCGCGAGGGTTCCGCCCGGCAGCCCGAAGATGCGCGCCGGCATCTCACTCATCCGGCGCACCAGCGTGCCGAGATCGAGCAGCCCGGGGTCGACCAGCTCGGTAATGGCCAGACCGAGCGCCGTCTCCAGTCCGATGATGCCGTTGGGCGCGTCGTCGAATTCGCGCTCCTTCGCGTCGTAGTGGTGGGGCGCATGATCGGTGCAGATCACGTCGATCGTGCCGTCGCGCAGCCCTTCCCGGATCGCCTCGCGATCCGCCGGCTCCCGCAGCGGCGGATTCATCTTCGCGTTGGTGTTGTACCCCTCGCAGGCGTCGTGCGTCAAGGTGAAGTGATGGGGACACGCTTCGGCGGTGACCCGGAGCCCCTGCTCCTTGGCCCGGCGGATCAGCTTGACCGACCCGCGGGTCGAGATATGACACAGATGCACGTGCCCGCCGGTGAGCTCCGCGAGAATGATGTCCCGCGCGACCATGATCTCCTCCGCGGCGGCCGGCATCCCCTTGAGGCCGAGGCGGGTGGAGACGAGTCCCTCGTGCATGGCCCCCCCTGCGGCGAGCGTAGGCTCTTCGCAGTGGTCGGCGACCGGAATGCCGAAGGTGCGTGCATACTCGAGCGCGGTCCGCATCATGTGACTCGAGACGACCGGCTTTCCATCATCGCTGACCGCCACCGCGCCGGCGCCGACGAGCTCCCCGAACTCGGCGAGCTGCTTCCCCACCTGACCGAGCGAGACGGCGCCGATCGGATAGACTCGCGCCTTGCCCGCCCGTTGGGCCTGGCTCACGATGAAGCCGACCGCGGCCTGGTTGTCCGTCACCGGATCGGTGTTCGGCATCGCGCACACCGCGGAAAAGCCACCCGCCGCCGCGGCCATCGCGCCGGTCGCGACGGTCTCGACCTCCTCCTGCCCCGGCTCCCGGAGATGCACGTGCAGATCGATCAGCCCCGGTGACACCACCTTGCCCGCCGCGTCCACGACCAGCGCCGCGTCCGGGCGGCCGAGGTCGCGCCCGACCGCCTCGACCTTCCCATCGCGGAGATAGAGGTCCGCGACCTCGTCCATGCCACGCGACGGATCGAGCACCCGCCCGCCACGGATCAGGATCGGCCGCACGCTACTCCCCTCCTCCGGCCCGGTGGGCCCAGTCCGGCGAGCCGCCCGCCAGCAGATACAGCACCGCCATCCGCACGGCGACGCCGTTGGTCACCTGAGGCAGGATCACGCTGTGGGGACCGTCGGCGACGTCGCTGTCGATCTCCACTCCGCGATTCATGGGTCCCGGGTGCAGGATGAGCAGCTCCTTCGGAGCCCGGGCGAGCCGCTCGGTGGTGACACCGAAGACGCGGTTGTACTCCCGGAGCGACGGAAGAAAGCCGGCCTGCATCCGCTCGAGCTGGAGTCGCAGCACGTTGAGCGCATCGGCCCACTGGATCGCGTCCTCGATGCGTGGGAGGATGGTGACGCCGAGTTCCTGGACGTTCCGTGGGAGGAGAGTCGCCGGCCCGCAGACGCCCACTTCGGCGCCGAGCTTCCGGAGTCCCCAGATGTTGCTGCGCGCGACCCGGCTGTGCAGGATGTCGCCGCAGATGGCGACCTTGAGTCCTTCGATCCGGCCAAAACGGTCGCGCAACGTGAGGATGTCGAGCAGGCCCTGCGTCGGGTGCTCGTGCATCCCGTCACCCGCATTGATGACGTTGGACCGGATACGCTGCCCCAGAAACTGCGCCGCCCCCGAGGATCCATGACGGATCACCACCATGTCGATTCTCATGGCCTCGAGGTTGCGCGCGGTGTCCACGAGGGTTTCGCCCTTCGAGACCGACGACGCGGCCGTCGCCACGTTCACGGTGTCGGCGCTCAGCCGCTTCTCCGCGAACTCGAACGAGATCCGGGTGCGAGTGGATGCCTCGAAGAAGAGATTGACGATCGTCTTCCCTCGCAGCGCCGGCACCTTCTTGATCGGCCGCTCGCTCACTTCCTTGAACGGCTCGGCCGTGTCGAGCGTCAGCCGGATCTGGTCGGCCGTGAGCGACTCCAACCCGACCAGGTCCTTCCCGAGCGTCAGGGTCATCTCATCCTCCCCGCACCAGCTCGACCGCGTCCCGCCCATCGAGCTCGCTCACGAGCACATCCACCCGGTCGGCGGACGTGGTGCCGACCGACGTGCCGACGATGTCGGCCTGGATCGGAAGCTCCCGGCCGCCCCGGTCGACGAGCACGCAGAGGAGCAGGCGACGAGGCCGGCCGAAATCGGCGCACTCGTCGAGCGCCGCGCGAACGGTGCGCCCCGTATAGAGCACGTCGTCCACGATGACGACCGTGCGGCCGTCGAGATTGGGGAGGCGCGTCTCGCCCACCACGGGCCGGGGCCCGACGGTCTGGAGGTCGTCGCGATAGAGTGTGATGTCGAGCTTGCCGGAGGGTACCGCGGAGCCTTCGGACTGATCGATGAGACGCTTGAGGCGGTCGGCGAGCTCGACCCCGCGGCGCTGAATGCCGACCAGGACGAGATCGTCGGTGCCGCGACAACGTTCGACGATCTCGGTGGCCATCCGGACGAGTGTCCGGCCGAGCGCCCGGTCGTCGAGGAGGAGAGTCCGGGTGGGCATCGGGGCCGGAAGGTAGTGTCCCGTCAGGCCCAAAGCAACCGACGTCGGGCCGCGTCCTTTCGGGTGCCGAGCAGGCTACGACGAATCCTCTCCGCAGCAGTCCGAGAGGGCTTCGCGCAGCTCGCGCAGCTTGGGTGGCTTGCCCAGCGCCCGGTCGACGTGGCTCGGCACGTCGTCCTCCGCAATCAGCCGCTGCCCCCATCCGGTCAGCAGGATCACCGGCGTGGAGGGCGAGGCCAGTTTCACCGCCTCCGCGACACGACGCCCATCGATGCGAGGCATGCCCAGATCGGTGACGACGACCCCGAAGGGGTTGCCCTCGCCAAGGGCCGCACTGAATGCATCGATCCCTTCCTGGCCGCCGTTGGCGGTGATGATCTCGTGGCCATCCGACTTCAGAATATCGCCCACGGACTTGAGTATGAGCGGGTCATCGTCCACGACGAGAATCCGAAGGCGCGCCAGCCGCCGCCGGAGCACCGCGCCATCCGCCGGCCTCGTCACGGCTGCGGGGACCGGGAACGAAATGCGGATAGTCGTGCCCTGATCCGGAGCGCTCACCATTTCCATCTCCGCACCGTGGCGCTGCACGATCCCATAGACCATGGCGAGCCCGAGACCGCTGCCCCGATCCCCCTTCGTCGTGAAGAACGGCTCGAGGCAGCGGCGCCGAGTCTCTTCCGTCATTCCCTGCCCCGTATCGGAAACCTCCACGTACACCGTCTCGCCTGCGGCTCTGGTCTGCAGCGTCAGTGTCCCACCCTCGGGCATGGCGTCGACCGCGTTGAGCACCAGGTTGGTGAGCGCATCGCGGATTTCGCTCTCGACTCCCACGATCACCGGAAGATCGGGAGCCAGTCGGGTCTGCAGGTCGATCACGATCCCCCGCTGCTGGGGTATGTCGCTCCACCGGGCTCGCGTGAGATCACACACGTGCCCCACGAGACCGTTCATCCGGACCGGGGCCTGTGCCAGCTCGGCCTCCCGCGGCCGATAGAACTCGCCCATGCGGGCGACGGTCTGTGCCACGTCCTGGATCGCGCGTTGGATGATCTCGAGATCCTGCCGGGCGGTGCTGCTGAGATTCGGCTCCTGCTCCAGAAGCGCTTCCGTGTAGAGCATCACGGGCGAGATGGCATTGTTGATGTCGTGGGCGATACCGCTCGCCATCTGGCCGAGTGCCCCGAGCCGTTCCTGCTGCATCACGGCCTGCTGCGTCCGGCGCAGGTCATCGTAGGCCGCCTGCAGGAAACCGTGGAGTTGGCCCTGATGCGCAGCCAGCGCGGCGTGCTCGCTCAGTTGCCGTAGAAATTCGCATTCGCCACTGCTGAAGCCCCGTGGCTCCGTCCGGGCGGCAATCAGCGCCCCGAAGACGCGGCTCTCTGCGAGGAGCGGAGCCGCGACCAAAGATCGCATTCCGCCGCCGGCCAGGCGCGATGGAAACGGAAACACCGCGTGGCCGATGTCGGGCTCGTACACCAGGTGTCCCTGCACGCACCGGGAAAGACCGTTCTCGTCCACTCCGATGCGCGCCTCCTCGGGCAGGGCGACGCCCAGCGCCAGCGCTTGGCTCCGCAGGCCGACGCTCGTGACGACGAGCGCATGGGCCGGCTGGTCGTAGAGGCAGATGCAACAGAAATCAACGGGCAATCGATCTTCGAGACTGCGAACCACGACCTGAAAAATGCTCTTGAGGTCTTGGCGCTCCCCGATGGCGCGGGTGATCTGGTGCAGGAGGTTCAGTCGCTCCACCTGGGCCTGGACATGCCGCTCCGCGCCTCGCCGCACGTCGACTTCCGTTGCCAGCGATCGGTTGGCGGATTCGAGCTCGGCGGTGCGCCGCTCGACGCGCCGCTCCAGTTCCTGGTTCATGTCGGCCAGCCGGCGGTCGGCCCGGATGCGCTCGGCCATGTCCGACGACGCCATCTGCATCACTGAGAGCAGCAGGACCAGATAGGCGGTGACTTTGCCCAGATGGGCAACCATTGCCAGGGTGTCGTGTGGCGACCGTGAGTACAGCATCGCGACATGCGCCAGCAGCATTACCGGGACGATCATCACCAGGGCCGGAATCAGGCGCTCGGCCCCACGAAGGCGCGATCCGGCGAGCCCGATCATGACCCATAACACGGGGACCGCGATCAGCACCGGGCGGGCCAGTCCGGGCGACGTGGGTGGCACGTAGCGAGGAAGCCAACAAAAGAAGGCGAGCAGGCCCACGCCGAGAGCGAGAAACGCCGCCCCGACGTTCAATATTCCTCGGTACCCGCGGCGCAGGAGCCAGAGCGACGCGAGCACCCCGAGTGGAAACAGATACGCCGCCGGCGGCCAGGTCGCCTGCCGCAACACGCCCGCCGACTCGGCGATGGGACCCAGGGAACCGGACCACTCGATCGCGATCAGGGTATGGATCAGCTCGAGCAGGCACGTGGCGGCCAGGCTGAGCGCGACCCACCGAGGCAGCACGGCGCCGATGCGCACGCCGATGTCCCACAGCAGCAGTGCCAGCACCCCCGACAACAGAAACATGCCGGTATCGAGGATGGTGTGGAGGATGGGATAGTCACGACGGCCGGCGGCGACGAGCAGTGTCCCCACGAGTCCGAACACGATGAACGTGCCGACGATACTGCGGGACCAGCGCAGCCCACCGGCACCGGCCGGGGAGCCAGCCACCGAGGGAAGAGTCAAGAACGCGCCGTGGCCGAAACCGGCGTCGTCGGGTCTGATAGGGGTGCCAATGGACTACCGCTGCGCAGTTCGGGGGTGGCCATAAGCTGCATGCGGGACGAGGCGGGCGCAACGGTGGGAACGCACGAGCTGACAGCGGACAGGGAGGGATTCGAACCCTCGAAACGCTTTTGACGTTTACACGCTTTCCAGGCGTGCGCCTTCAACCGCTCGGCCACCTGTCCCTGCTTGCGCGAGGGGGCAACTTACCCGAGCGCTTCGAGGGCGTCAACGCGGCAGACGGTCGGTCCGCGACTCGGTTCGATGGCCTCGCTGTCTCCTCCGTCCTCTCCGTCTGTTCAGTAAACCTCCAGTAACGGGGGAGAATGCTGCTTGACCTCTGTAACGCCCGTGATATCTATTGGGGCATCTTGGGCCACGGCATTCTCAACTTCACAATCGCAGCGAGTCATATTCATGACCCCAAGGATTCGTCGGATTCGGGCCGGACTCCTCGTCCTCGCCCTATTGTCGGGGGCTACCCACCTGGCGTCCGCGCAAGGAGTGACCGGCGCGGCTATCCAGGGCACGGTCACGCAGGTCGACAGCGGACTCGTCGATGGCGCTCGCCTGGAGCTCAAGAGCGCTCAGACCGGCCAGACCTACACGGCCACGACGGGCGCGAACGGCCGGTTCTTCATCGACAACGTCCAACCGGGACCGGGATACACGCTGACGGTGACGGCGATCGGATACCAGCCGGTCACCCGTCCCGGCATCGCCCTGGCACTGGGCCAGCGCATGACGGTCGACGTGCGGATGGTGACCGACGTGGTCCAGCTTCAGGAAGTCCAGGTGACCGCGTCCGCTGATCCGCTGATCAACGCCGCCCGCACCGGCCCGTCGCAGCGGATCTCCGACAGCGCCATCGCCCGGCTCCCGCTTCAGGGCAGGAACTTCACCGACCTCATTCAGACGAGCCCTCAGGTCGTCGGCACCTCCGTCGCCGGACAGAATAACCGCTTCAACAACCTCCAGATCGACGGCGGGGTCAACAACGACGTCTTCGGGCTTGCCGAGATCGGCTCGCCAGGCGGGCAGGCGAGGGCCAAGCCCATCTCGGTCGAGGCGGTGAAGGAGTTCCAGGTGCTCGTGGCGCCGTTCGACGTGCGGCAGGGCAGCTTCGCGGGCGGGCTCGTCAACACGATCACGAAGTCGGGTTCCAACGATTGGACCGGCTCGATCTTCGGGTACTACCAGGACAAGGCGATCGCCGGCTTCCGGGACGACCCGACCTTTCCCGGGCTCTCCATCGGGCAGTACGGCGGCACGATCGGGGGCCCGATCATCCGCGACCGACTGCAGTTCTTCGCGGCGGTGGACATCCAGGACCGTTCCGCGCCGTTCTCCTCGAGCGTGAATCTGACCGGGAACGACGCCTCGGACCTCGCGCGGGCAGGGTTCACGGTGGCCGATGCCAACCGGTTCCGCGACATCCTCGCGAACACCTACGGAGTCACCGGCGTGGGCGATGGGTCGTCACCCGAGCTCTCGAACCCCAACGTGAATCTCTTCGGCAAGCTCAACTGGCAGCCCACCGGGCTTGGGCAGGTCGAGCTGAGCTTCAATCACGTGGATGCCAACCGCGACATCCTGATCCGGCTTCCGACGAGCACCTCGATTCCGGGCCGGCTGCGCGACGGGTATGAGCTGTCGAACAGCGGCTACCTCTTCGACAACAAGACCAACACCGGCCGGGTCAAGTGGACCACCGACTTCGGCCGTGGATTCTCCAACGAGTTCCTGGCCGGGTTCTCGGCGATTCGCGACAAGCGGGATCTGGGCAGCGACGCCCCGCTCATCCTCGCGCGGGCCGGCCAGGTGGGCACGGCCGGGGCCTGGCTGGCCGCGGGCGCCGAGCGTTTCTCTCAACTCAACTCCCTCGACCAGAACATCTTTTCCGTGGCGGACAATCTCTCGTTCGGTACCGGCGCACACCGCGTCACCGTCGGCACATCGAACGAGTTTTACAGCTTCGACAATGCGTTCTTCCAGGCAAAGATCGGCGTGTGGGCCTTCAACAGCCTCGACAGCCTCCAGGCGGGTCAGGCGGCGGCATTCGAGCGGGTGCTGCCCACCGATGCCAGGCCCGAAGGCCCCATCGCCAACTTCAAGGTGCAGCAGATCGGCCTCTACGCTCAGGACGAGTGGTCGCCGACCAGCCGGCTGACCCTGACGGCGGGCATCCGCATGGACGTGCCGTTCAACGACACGCCGGCCCAGAACCCGGCGCTGGTGGCCAATCCCCTCCTCCCGATCAACACCGCCGACTTCCCGAGCGGCAACGTGCTCTGGTCTCCCCGCATCGGCTTCAACTTCGATCCGTTCGGCAACGGCCGGACCATTCTCCGCGGCGGCGCCGGTTACTTCACGGGGCGGCCGCCCTATGTCTGGCTCTCGAACGCATTCGTAGGCACCGGCCTCGAGCAGCAGACTCTTACCTGCACCGGGGCCAACGTGCCGGCGTTCACGCCCGACCCCGCGAGTCAGCCGACGACATGCGCGGGCGGCGGCGGCGCGACCGCGCCTCGGCCAAGCCCAAGCTACTTCGTGACCGACTTCAAGTTCCCGCAGACATTCCGGATCTCCCTGGGCGCCGACCACCGCCTCCCGGGCGGATTCGTGGGCACCGTGGACCTGCTGTACGCGAAGAACGTGAACCAGCTCTACGTCCAGGATGCGAATCTGCAGCAGGCCGGCATCAATTCCGAAGGCCGATTCACTTACGGAACCATCGGCACGAGCGGCAGCGGTGCGTTCCTCGCCACACCGAACCGCCTGACGTCTGCCATCGGCAACGCCATCCTGCACAGTAACACGCCGCTCGGCCGCACCTATTCGGGCACCATCCAGATTCAGAAGAGCTTCGGGGCCGGGTTCGAGTTCAACGCGGGATACACCCACTCGAACACCAAGGACGCGATCTCGCTCACCAGCAGCCAGGCGTTCTCGAACTATCAGTTCGCCACGGTGGATGGACAGCTCGAAGGACGCAACCTGACGACCTCCACCTTCGACGTGCCGGACAAGATCACCGTGAGCGGCACCGTCAACCTGCCGTACCGCACGAGCCTCTCGCTCATCTATCTGGGCAGGTCGGGCGATCCGTACGGTTGGACCGTGAACGGAGACGTGAACGCCGACGGCATCAACGGCAACGATCTCCCCTTCATCCCAGGGAGCGCGAGCCAGATCTCCCTGGTGGATCCCGCGCAGTTCTCCGCGTTGAGCGATTTCATCGACAGCCAGAGCTGCCTGAGCGAGGCGCGGGGCAACCTGCTCCGGCGGAATTCCTGCCGCAACCCGTGGCAAAACTACCTCAACGCCCGACTGGGTGCGACCATTCCGACAATCGGCTCGCAGGGACTCGAGTTGTCCCTGGATCTGTTCAACGTCCTCAACTTCATCGACCGGGACTGGGGCCTCTACAAGCAGGTGAGCGAGTTCGAGAACGGTCCTCGCTTCCTCAACGCCGTCGGCTTCGATGCCGTGAACAACCGGCCCATCTACTCCTTCACCGCCCCGACCATCATCGAGACAACCGTCTTCGGGGAGAACCCCAGCGGCGCGCAGTCGGGCGTGAACCGCTCCCGCTGGACCATGCAACTCGGAGCCAAGTATCGCTTCTAGTCTGGAATCCAACCACGCCTTCATCACTGCCGCCGTCCGGACGCCCATCGGCCGGGTGGGCGGCGTGCTGGCCGGGGCGCGTGCCGACGACCTCGCGGCCATGGCCATTCGCGGCGTGGTCGATCGAGGCGGCATCCCGGTCGATCGCATCGAGGACGTGATCCTGGGCTGCGCCAATCAGGCGGGAGAAGACAACCGGAACGTGGCCCGGATGGCGGCGTTGCTCGCCGGCCTGCCCGTCGAGGTGGCGGGTCAGACGGTGAACCGCCTCTGTGGGTCGGGGCTGCAAGCGGTGGCGAGCGCCGCGCACGCGGTTCGTGCGGGCGAGGGAGACCTGATGATCGCGGGCGGGGTCGAGAGCATGACCCGCGCACCCTACGTCATGCTCAAATCGGGGAAGGCGTGGGACCGCACGCCACCCGTCGCGGCCGACTCGACGGTCGGCTGGCGCTTCGTCAACCCGAAGATGCCAGGCCCGTGGACGATTTCCCTCGGCGAAACCGCCGAACGTGTGGCGGCTCAGTATGGGATCAGCCGCGAGGCGCAGGATGCGTTCGCCGTCGAGAGCCAACGGCGGGCACAGGCAGCGCTCACGTCCTGTGTGTTCGAGGGGGAAATCGTCGGTGTCGAGGTCCCAGGCCCAGGTGGGGCCACGGTGATCACACGCGACGAGCATCCCCGCCCCGGCGTCACGCTCGCGTCGCTGGCCGGCCTCAAGCCCGCTTTCGTGCGCGGCGGCAGCGTCACCGCGGGGACCTCGAGCGGGATCAATGATGGTGCCGCCGCGATGGCAATCGCCACCCGTCATGCCATGCAGGAGTTGGGCCTCGCCCCGATGGCACGGATCGTGAGCACCGCGGTCGCCGGCGTCGACCCGACCGTCATGGGACTCGGGCCCGTCCCGGCCACTCGGAAAGCACTCGCCCGCGCGGGCCTCACGGTGGCGGATCTCGACCTGGTGGAGCTGAACGAGGCGTTCGCCGCCCAGGCCCTGGCCTGCATCAGGGACCTGGGGCTCGATCCGGCCCGGGTGAACATCTATGGAGGGGCGATCGCCCTCGGCCATCCGCTCGGCGCGAGCGGCGCCCGGATCCTCACCACCCTCGTACATGCCCTGAGGCGGACCGGGGGCCGGTTCGGGCTGGCAACGATGTGCATCGGAGTGGGCCAGGGCATCGCGATGGTCGTGGAGCGGGCGTAGCGCCCGTGCGCCGTTGCGAGCTGGAGCGGCGGTCTTGCCGCGCCCACTGAGCCCGGGAGTCAGAAGCCCAGAGTCGGCGCGGGCGGAGTTCGAGCGACGCGCTGGCTCCAAGCCGCCCGGAGCGCAAGCCCGGCGTCGAAGGACGCCGCACCGGTCCCGCCACGGCGCGTTAGCCCCGCGTCACGGCGGCACCGGGCCGGCCCGCCGCTCGAACTCCGCCCGCGCATCGCGCAGCAGCCGAAGCACGTGCTCGCGCTCCGACTCCGAATTGAAGTCCCGGTAGGCTTGCACGCCCGACACGAGGCGATCGATCCACCGCACGAAGTAGTCGGCGTCCGACGCCGATCGGACCGGCGCGCCTCCAACCGTCACGTAGACCGGACTCGTCGTCGCGTAGGGATAGAGGTCCAGTACTGGATAGATCGCGCGATCACTGCGCGCGCGCAGCAGGTACCATCCGCTCGCCTTCACCGGAAACCCGAACGACATGGATACGGACTTGCGATCGCCCGCGAGCGGAATCTCCTTCACGATTGTGCCGTTGCCCACGATCTCCAGATGATCGATCGGAACGGTTGAGCGGAGACCGACTCGGGCGGTGACCTGATGCTCGCCCGCCGGCAGCTTCAATTCCTGTCCCATGCCCTGCGCATCGAGACTCAGCTCCAGCAGGGGCCCGTTGGTGGCGAAGCTGCGTCCTGCTTTCAGTGAATCGAGCCAGCGGCGATAGTCGAGTCTCACACCGCTGCGCACGTATACCCGGTTCATCCCCACGGGGCCGCGCAACGAGGCGAAATTGGCCATCGCGTCGGTCCCGGCGCCGGCTGGCAGCCGAAACCCGCAATTGAGAATCCGGTACCAGACGTGCGCCGTCGCCATCGGGTCATCGACGAATCCGAGCGCCTCGTAGTAATCCACCTTGCCAAGGGCCACGTCGACCGGGAACTCCGCGGTGAGCGCGCGCATCGTGTCGGCCGGATCCGGATCGGCATCGAACGGATGGACGTATCCGGCGAAGCCACCTTGCGCATGCGCGAGATCCGCGACATCCGCGTTCGAGGGATCGAGGCTCGCGGCGGCGGTGTTGGCGTAGGCCGCGTACCCCGGCAGCACCAGATGCTCCCCAAGGCCGAGCAGGCCGAGATGGCCCCAGTAGCTGGTGTGAAACTCCTGGTCGTGCTTGATGATGGTGGACGGAGTCGAGACGGGGTCGAGCCCGCTCCGGAAATATCCGACATCCGGAATGCGGCCTTCCTTGTTCACGATCAGGTTCTCCACGACGTGCAGATCCTCTGCCCGGGCCTGAAACGCGAGACGCGCCGGATCATTTCGATAGGTCCCACCATAGTTCATGTGGACGTGGAGATCGCCGCTGTACCAGCCGCGAGCCGGCAGATCGTCCAGCCTGCCAAGCGCGACGTGGACGGTCGAGGTCCGGCGCTCGGCCACCACGACAGACCGCGTCTCGACCCGGAACTCGGGACCATGCGATACCTCGAGCGCATAAATCCCTGCAGGTACGGTCAACGTCGAGCGCCCGGAAGTGTGGAAGTACCCATACTCGAACTTTCGCTCGGCCCGATCGAATCCGTCGTCCGCATGACGCCACTCTCGGTCCGGCGCGTAGCTCCGGCCGTCGGGTCCGGTCAGCGAGATTCTGGCCGCTATCACGCGGCGGGTCTCGGCATCCGTCACCGCGAGACTGATCGTCCCGGCGGCCGAGCGATAGACTCGCCGCTCCGCGGCCACGCGCTCGCGCCGGCCGCCGGGCACGTCTACCGTCCAGAGCGACGTGTTTCCGCCCTCGTTGGAGACGTATGCGATTCGCCTGCCATCGGGAGACCAGCGTGGAGCAGTCGCGTCGAACTCGCCATAGGTGAGCTGCAGCGCATCGCCGCCTTCGGCCGTCATCAGCCAGAGCTGGTGCCACTGGCGGCCGAGGTAGGAGCTGTACACCACCCGCCGGCCGTCGCGACTCCAGTCGGGACGAGCCTTCCACGTTGTCTCCTCGTCACGGATCTCCCGCGGCGCACCGCCGGGCCGCAGCGGTATGCGCCAGAAACCACCCGAGCCCCAGACATGTCCGCGATTCGAGATCACCATGAGCTCATTGCCATCCGGCGACCACACGGGCGAGAGGTACTGGTCGATCGTGCCGTAGTAGTACCGCGGTAGCCCGCTCTCGCGATCCTCGGTGACGCGCTGCGTCCTGGCCGCGTGCCCCCCGGCATCCACCTCGGCGGTGAAGACGTGCCATCTCCCTTCGTAGGCCGATGAAGTGAACGCGATTCGTCTCCCGTCGGGAGACCACCGCGGCTCGAGATTCACCGCCCCATTTGCCAGAAGGCTGGTTGATTCCCCCGTCGCCGGGTCGAGCAGGCGCAGCTCGATCGCATCGTCGCGATAGGACGCATAAACGATCCGCGTTCCGTCCGGGCTCCAGTCGGGCTGATAGTCGTAGCCCGGCCCGTCGGTCAGCTGGCGCGCGTCCGGCGTCCCCAGGCGCTGGCGCCAGAGCGAACCCTGCATCGAGTACACCAGCTCCCGTCCGTCCGGCGACCAGGCCACGCTGCTCGGGCCGGCAGTGGCCTGGGGAATGAACATTTCGCGATAGTAGTAAGGATGGCGAACCTTCACTTGCTGCAGCACCGGTGCCCGTTGTGCGGTAGCGGGCGAGGAGAGGGCGGAAAGGACGCAGAGGACGCCGAGGCTCGCAGCCCCCCATCCTTGCGTCTTCTGCGTCCTCTGCGCCCCCTGCGTCCTCTCCTGCGTCCTCATCTGCGCCCCCGCCAATAGATGACGCCGCCGAGAGCGACACAGAATGCCGCACCGCCTACGACCTTACCGAGGAAAACCCAGCGCTCGCCGCTGTCGGGCGGCACCATGGCCACGCCCATCGCAAACAGGGTGAAGAGGAAGCCGCAGAGCCCGATGGCGAGTGCCGCCGGCCGGCCGGCGAGCACCGCCCGGTCGGGTGCCGCCCGCTCCCGCATGCGCACCGCGAGGAACGCCGCATACAGGTAGAGGTAGGGGATGAAGTACACCAGCAGCATCGTGTCGAGGATGACGAGATAGGCCTTCTCGACCGTCGTCCCCTTGCCGAGCACGGACAGGAGGAGGAAGACCGTCGCCAGCACCGCCTGGGTGAGGATGGCGACGTACGGGGTCTTCCACCGCGGATGCACCCGGCCGAACGCGGGCGGGAAGTAGCGATCGAGTCCGATCACGAACGCGACGCGCGCAGGACCGGTGAGCCAGGCCCCGACGCCGCCGACGTTGCCGATTACGTAGAGCGCCGCGGCCGCCGCGGGGATCCATCCCAGGCCCGGCCCGATGTTCTCCGCGCCGGCATGCAGGGCCTGGAGGAAACCGGAGACGATGTTGACCTGTCCGGTCGGCACGAGCCACAGCAGCGACCCCGTCCCGGCGATGTAGAGAAAGGCGATGAGCGGCGCCGAGATCAGAATGGATCGCGGGAGGGCCCGCCGCGCGTCCTTGACCTCGCCGCCGAGCACCGCACAGAGCTCGAGTCCGGCGAATGCGAAGGCGATGGAGGCCCACAGATTGAGCTTGACCGGATCCTCGAGGTTGGGGATCAGCGCGCTCACCGGCATCGGCGTTGCGGCGGGCCGCGTCAGCACCGCGTACAGCCCGAACCCGATCACTACCACGCCCGGGATGTAGGTGCCCAGAGCACCGGCGTTCTGAAGCCATCGCCCCGTGCGGAGGCCGACGATATTGAGGCCGACCGCGAGCCACAGTGCCACGAGGGTTGCCGGCAACACATAGATCCAGCTGTTCTCGAGCGCGGTGCCCCCCCGACCAATCACGTAGGTGCCCACCACCGCGGTCGAAATGAGCAGGTTGGGGTAGTACAGGATGTTGTTGACCCAGTAGCACCAGCCGCAGAGGAAGCCGTGGCCCTCGCCGAACATGCGCTTGGTCCAGGCGTAAATCCCGCCCTCTTCGGGGAATCGCGCGGCAAGGTCGCTCACGGCGAGGCCCTGCGGCACGAAGAAGAAAATTGCCGCGAGGATCCACAGGGTGATGGAACTGGGGCCGGCCGCGGCGGCGGTGGCGAACCACCGCAGGCTCACCACCGCCACCACATTGAACAGGACCATGTCCCGCAGGTTGAGCTCGCGTGGTAACTCGGCGCGCGCCGGCTCTGCGGCGGCAGTGGGGGCGGCAGCGCTCATGGCACGTTCAGTCCTTGAGGAAGAGTCGCTGAGGATCGAGCACGGTGCGCAGCAGGTGCAACTCCCTCTCGGTGGGCGGCGCCGTGGAACCGATGTCGGGGCCCTGGCGAAGCGTCCATCCCACACCCGCCCGAACCTCGGCTGCCTCGACGCCCGGGTACAGCGCGGCCAGGACCAGCTCGCCCGACTCGTCCGGCTCCAGAATTGCCTTGTCGGTCACGACTTTGACCGGCCCCGCGCCTGGCATGCCGAGCTCTCGACGTGACCGCCCCCGGGCGCGATGGCCGGGGCTGGTGATGAAGTCCACCGATTCGGGAAACGCTCGCCGGCTGAGTCGACTCACGAGCAGCGTGCGCCGGGCGTGTACCGCGATCTCTGCCGCACCTCCGCTCCCGGGAAGTCGCACCGCCGGATGCTCATACGAGCCGATGACCGTGGTGTTGATGTTCCCCCAGCGGTCGACCTGCGCACCACCCAGAAACCCCACCTCAATCCGACCATTCTGGAGAAAGAGCTGAAAGACGTCGGCCATCCCGCAGACCATCAATGATCCGGTGACGAGCGAGGGGTCGCCGATGGACACCGGTAGCCGCTCAGGCACAGCGCCCACGGCACCGGACTCGTAGATCAAGACGAGATGCGGGGCGTGGGTGGCGCGAGCCAGGTTGCAGGCGAGATTGGGGAGGCCGATGCCGACGAACACGACCTCGCCGTCGCGCAGCTCCCGCGCGGCCACGCAGGCCATCATCTCGGATGGGGAGTAGGGCATCGTCAGTAGGAGGACGCAGAGGACGCAGAAGACGCAGTGCTGGAGGGGCTGTCCGTCCTGTGCGTCCTCTGCGTCCGCTCAATACCCATAGTTCACCCCCGCGCACACCCGGCTCGACGCGCTGAGCCGCTCCAGCCCGCCGCATTTCCGCACGTAGGCGGCGCGGTCCTCGACGTCGTAGACGAACTCGCCGAGATACCGTGTGAGCGCGGCTGGCTCACGTGAGATGTTCTCCCATCGAACGTAGAACTCGTTGTCGCGATCGTAATACCCCTGCGCGAACGACGGGTGCGCGCCCCACGGCTCGACCACGACGGCGTCGACGATCAGACCGGGGATGCAGGTGCGATTGGGATCGGCGCGGATGACCGACTCGTCCACCAGCTCTTCGACCACGACGATCACCCGCTGCGATGCGAATGCCGCCTCCTTCTGGACCCCGAGCAATCCCCAAATCTGCGTGTTCCCCTCCGCATCGGCGCGCTGCGCATGGACGATCGTGACGTCCGGGTTGAGAGCCGGAACCGTGGCGAGCGTTTCGCCGGTATAGGGGCAGACCACGGTGCGGATCTGCGGATTTGCGGCCGGGAGATCGGTGCCCATGTAATTCCGCATCGTCCAGAACGGCAACCGCGCCGCGCCCGCGCTGAGCCGGCCAACCATCCCGAAATGGGAGTATTCCTCGATCTCGAGAGGCGGTCCACCCTTTCCCTCGACCGCGCGGCGAAAGGCATGCAGCGATCCGGCGCCCGGGTTACCAGCCCACGAAAACACGAGCTTCCGCGCGCAGCCCGCCGCGATCATCTGGTCGTAGATCAGATCCGGAGTGAGGCGGCACAGCGTGAGGTCGCGCCGGCGCTGGCGGATGATTTCGTGGCCCGCCGCGAAGCAGATGAGGTGGGTGAAGCCTTCGATGACCAGCGTGTCGCCGTCGTGCACCAAGGCGGCGATGGCGGAGGCCATGGACGTTACTTTGGACATGGACCGACAGTCACAACTGGTGGGTCACACGTCTCAAGTCGCAGACCCCGAGACTTGGGTTCCATGTTCTGTGACCATCTGGTACTCGCGACCGGTCGCCTGGGACTTGAGTCCCTCGTCGATCATCGCGACCGCCGTATCGACGTCGTATTCATCGATCACCAGCGGCGGCGCCAACCGGAGCGTGCTCTTGCCGGCGCCCAGCAGAAGCAGGCCGCGGCGGAAGGCGCCCTGCACCAGCGCTTCGACGATCGCAGGCGCCGGCTCCCGGCTGGCGCGGTCTTTCACGAACTCCACCCCGACCATGAGACCGAGTCCACGGACCTCGCCGATGCATGCGTGGCGCTCGGCGAGGCCTCGCATCCCATTCATGAGCCGCGCGCCCATCGCGATCGCGTTGGCCATCAGACCGCCCTCGACGAGATCGAGGGTGGCGAGCGCCGCGGCACAGCAGACGGGGTTGCCGCCGAAAGTGGAGCCATGCGAGCCGCTTTCCCAGGTGCTGACGGATTCCTTCGCGACGATGGCGCCGATCGGCATGCCGGACCCGAGCCCCTTGGCGGTGAGCAGGATGTCCGGCTCCACGCCCTCGTGCTCGCACGCGAACATCTTGCCCGTGCGTCCCACGCCACTCTGCACTTCGTCGGCCACGAGCAGAATGCCGTACCGGTCGCAGATCTCCCGAAGGCCGCGGAGGTAGCCGGGCGGCGGGATGATGTACCCTCCCTCACCCTGGATCGGCTCGACGAAGATCGCCGCGACGTCGTGCGGGTCGAGATGGCGGACGAACAGCTCCTTTTCGATGACATCGAGACAACCCCGGCTGCACTCCGGTTTGTCCGCACACCATTGGCACCGATAGCGGTAGGCGAAGGGAACGTGATGGACGTCCGGCAGCAACGGCCCGAATCCGGCGTGTTGGCGCGCCTTGCTCGAGGTGAGGCTCACCGCGCCGGTGCTGCGCCCGTGGAACGCGCCGCGGAAGGCGATGATCGCGGTGCGGCGCGTTGCGTACCGCACGAGCTTGATCGCCCCTTCGGTGGCCTCCGTCCCCGAGTTGGTGAGGAAGACCCGCTTCTTCGAGGGCCCCGGGGCCACCCGGGCCAGCCGCTCGCACAGCGCCGCCATTCCTTCGTAGTAGAAGTCAGAGCCGCAGATATGGAGAAAGCGGTCGGCGGCATCCTTCACCGCGGCGACCACCTTGGGGTGGCCATAGCCGGTGGAGCATACCGCGATGCCCGCCATGAAATCGAGGAACCGGTTCCCGTCCACGTCCTCGACGACGGGACCTCGACCGCGCGCCACCACCAGCGGATACTCCTTGATGTAGCAGCCGGAGGTCCACGCCTCGTCCCGGCGCACTACCTCCTGGGCCCGGGGGCCCGGGGGCGGCACGACGATCCTGGGGTAATCTCTCACGTTGATTCCTCGAAGAGGGTCACGGCGCCGACGCTTCGATCACCGTCCTGCTCTGCTCGCGCATGAACTGGGCGACGTAATAGGGTCCGCAGCCGCCCTTCCCCGTCGAACCGGAGCCCTTCCAGCCGCAGAATCCGTGCGCGCCGGGCCACGCTCCGGTCGTGGCGCCCGTCCGCTTGTTCGCGTAGCAGACGCCGGCCTCGATCTCATCGAAGAATCGGGCCACCTCCCGCTCGTCGCCGCTGAATATGCCCGCCGTGAGCCCGTACTCGGCGGCATTGGCCTCCGACAGCGCCTGGTCGAAAGTTTCCACCTCGCCGATCGCCAGGAAAGGCACGAACAGCTCCTCGCGGAACAGCGAGCTGGTGAGCGGCACCCGGGCCACCGTCGGGGCGACGTAGAAGCCTCGCTCCAGCCCGTCACCAGCAAGCCGGTGCCCTCCCAGGAGAATCGTACCCTCCGAGCGAGCCTGCGCCACGGCCCGCTCGAATCGCTCCACCGACCGCTGGTTGATGACCGGCCCGAAGAAGACGTCGCGCTCGGAGGGATCGCCGATGCGGATATCCCGGGTGCGCTCGAGGAGGCGGTCGACGAACCCTGCGGCCACGTCGCGGTGGACATAGACGCGGGACGTGGCGCTGCACTTCTGATTCTGCAAGCTGAACGCCGACCGCATGACCCCTTCGGCCGCCGCATCGAGATCGCCGCTTGGCATCACGATCGCCGCGTTCTTGCCGCCGAGCTCGAGAAGGCACGGCTTGATCCACCGCGAGCCGAGTCCGCTGTGGATGCGCATCCCGACGGCCTTCGACCCGGTGAATACCACTCCGTCGACGTCAGGGTGCTGCCAGAGCGGGTCGCCGATTTCTTCGCGACGGCCGACCAGCAGGTTGAACACACCCGGCGGCACACCGGCATCGTGGTACGCCTCGTACATCTTGAGGCCGGTCCAGGGCGCATCTTCCGCCGGTTTGTACACCACCGCATTGCCGGCGGCGAGCGCGGCGCACGACATTCCGGCCGAGAGCGCGAGGGGAAAGTTGAAGGGGGCAATGCACGCGAAGACCCCGTAGGGGCGGAGGACGTCCGTATTCCGCTCGACCGGCGTGACCCGCGCCATCGGGCGGACGAAACCGTCCGCCTGCTCCACCTGGGCGCAATAGTAGTCGATGAGATCGGCGCTCTCTTCCGCATCACCCATCGCCTCGAGCCGGCTCTTCCCGACCTCGAGCGACATGATCGCCGCCAGCTCGTACTTCCGGTCCCGAATGAGTCCCGCCGCGCGTCGAAGGATGGCGAGTCGTTCGCGCCAGGGAAGCCTGGCCCACTCGGGTTGCGCCGCCTTGGCCGATCTCACCGCACGATCGACGTCCGCCCGGCTGGCGCAGGCGAATGTGCCGAGGACAAACGAGGTGTCGATGGGCGAGCGGTCCACCAGGGGCTCCAGGCGGGTCTCGATCGCCTCTCCACCGATGTAGAACGGATGGCGCGCCCCCGCGGCCCGGCGCACGCCGAGGAGCGCCTCGTCGAAGCGGTGATGAAACTCGCCGAGGTCCCCGCTGGTGGACGTGTACGTGATCTTGGCCGGTGCGCTCATGTCGCCGTCTCCACTCGCTCAACGGTCGCGTTCACCGCACGGCCGAAGAGATGGACGATTTCGTCAACTTGCTCCTCGGTCACGATGAACGGCGGGGCCAGCATTGCCAGATCGCCATCGACGCCGTTCGCGTGGCCGACATTGGGCCACACCACGAGGCCCGCCCCGAGCGCCGCCTCGGCGAACCGCTCGGCGAAGTGCGCCGAGCGCGGAAACGGAACCCGCGTTTCCTTGTCGGCCACGAACTCGACGCCAGCCAGCAGGCCTCTGCCGCGGACATCCCCCACGACTGGCAGCTCGCGCAGCGCGGCCAATCGTTGATGGAACACCGTTCCAATGGCCGCGCAGCGCTGAATCAACTCGTGCTCGCGCAGATATCGTATGGCGGCCACCCCGCCGGCGCACAGCGTCGGATTGTGGGAGAATGTCTGCGCGTGCAGAAACGCGCCAGACCCCCGCGCGAGCACGTCGACCAGACGCCGGGGCGCCACCAGGGCGGAAAGCGGTGCGTACCCTCCGCCGATGCCCTTGCCGAGCGTCATCAGATCGGGCACGACGCCGTATGGCTCGAGCGCCGACCACGTGCCGGTCCGGCCCGCGCCGGTCAATATCTCGTCGGCGATGAGGAGAACACCGTGCCGGTCGCAGGCTTCGCGCACCCTGCGCCAGTATCCCGGAAGCGGAACCGAGGCGCCGCTGGATGAGCCTCCCACCGGTTCGGCGAGCACGGCGGCCACGGTGTCCGGCCCCTCGCGCACGAGCGCCGCTTCGACGGCTTCTCCGCTGCATGCCGGACAAAGCGGGGGTGCCCCATGGCACTCACACCGGTACGGGTAGGGAGCCGGCACCCGAACCACATCCACCAGCCACTCGCGATAGTAGGTCTTGTAGTGCTCCCTGGCGGAGGCGCTGAGAGCAAGGAGCGTGTTGCCGTGATATCCGGGAGAAAGCGCCACGAGCTTGTGCTTGGCGGGCTGGCCGGCCTCGACCCAGTACTGGCGGGCGAGCTTGAGGGCCGCCTCGATCGCTTCCGATCCGCTGCACAGGGGATAGACGAGATCGAGGTCACCGGGACAGAGTCGCGCGATTTCCGCGGCCAGCTCCTCGACCGCATCGTGCGTAAACGTCATTCCGCTGACGTACCCGAGGCGGCGTGCCTGCGCCGCGATGGCCTCGGCGATCTCGCCCACGCCATGGCCGAGGTTCGCGACGAATGCCCCACCGCAGCCGTCGAGATACCGGCGGCCCTCGGCGTCGTACAGGTAACAACCTTCGCCGCGGACGATGCGCGGATAACCGCGCGTCAGCTTCCGGTAGAAAACGTGGGAGGTCGGGTCACCGTAGGCGGTCATGGCGGCGGAGCGAATGTGTCGGGGCCAGGCGAGCGACGCCAGGGGTGAGGAACCGGAAAGCCGTGGCCCGCATTCTGCAGAATATTGCAGAGCATCATGGAAGCTGTATCGTTCAACACGACAATGGCAGTCCTAGACGCCAGCGGCCGATATGCAATCACCTCTTGTAGTTGACGCGCTCAGAGAGCAACTCCTCAGGGTCCTGGATTGGTACCATCACGGGCCAGCCCGCTTCCATTGGGGCACCGTCCTCCACCGCCGCAACGAGCGCGGAAAGATGCGGTTCGGCGCCGTGACCCCTGATGGTGAGAGCCTGCTTCTCAGCGAACCCCTCCTCGACGAGCTGGCCTCACTTCCCTGCTGGCTTGACGGCGCGGTTCGGGTTCGGCTCGAGCGCCGGCGTTTGGGCGACCCCCACCCCTGGCTCGAGGCCCTGGCTCGTCCCGACCGTCCGCCGCTTGTCGAGGCCCTCGCCGTTTACTTCGACCCCGACACGTCGCCGGAAGAAGTCCTGGCCTTCCAGGCGATGGCCGGCATCCTCACTCCCGCAAAGTGCCCCTCGGAGTTGTTCGTTCTGACTCGGCACCGGCCCGCGGGGTGGCCCAGGTAGGAGTCATGAGGGTCTGGAGAGTCCAGAGTCTAGGGTCTGAAGCTGGGTCCCGGACGCTAGACCTCGGACTCTAGACTCCACACTTCACTCACTTCAGAAATAGAAGATCCCTGTAATTCGGCATCGGCCACAGGTCGGCGGCGACCTGGGATTCGAGCGCATCGCCGATGTCCCGCAAACTGGCCATCGCGGGTTTGACCTCCCGGTTGATCTGGGCGGCGTGCTTGGCCGCGTCGTCGTCGTGGTGACTCGCCAGGCGCTCCACCTCCGCGATGCGTTTCCGAAATTCCGTCACCATCGACACGAATTCGCGCAGCGCCGTCAGCGAATCGGCGGCATCCACTCCGGCCGCGTTTGTCGCGGCGACCGCCTCGGCCACCCGGCGCTGGTGCTCGAGGGCCGCCGGGAGAATCTGACTCCGGGCGATCGACACCATCGTCTCCGCCTCGATCGCGAGCTGTTTGACGTACTTCTCGAGCTGGATATGGATCCGCGAGTCGTACTCCGGCTTGGTCAGCACACCGTATTTCCGGAACAGCTCCCCGTTCTTCCGGGCCCGCAGGACCTGGAACGCTGCCACTGAATCCTTCAAATTCGGAAGCCCGCGCCGTTCCGCCTCCTCATGCCACTCCTCGGCGTAGTTGTCACCGTCGAAGAG
The DNA here is from genome assembly GCA_963722825.1 of uncultured Gemmatimonadales bacterium. Taxonomy (GTDB): domain Bacteria; phylum Gemmatimonadota; class Gemmatimonadetes; order Gemmatimonadales; family GWC2-71-9; genus CAVVWJ01. The sequence continues at coordinate 795,436 of CAVROI010000001.1, read as the reverse complement.
AACGCGCTTGTGTTGCTTGATGACCTTCTTCAGCACCGCCAACACACCGGCCTGGAGCCGCGTCGGCGACGGCTTGGCTCCGACGGTCCGCTCCAGCTCCGACGCGACATAGTCGAGCGATTCCGCAACGATGGTGTTGAGGACCGTGTTGGGCCAGGCGATGCTGGCGCTCGATCCGACCGCGCGGAACTCGAACTTGTTTCCCGTGAACGCGAAGGGTGACGTGCGGTTGCGGTCGCCGGAGTGTCGGGGAAGCTGAGGCAGCGTCTTGGCGCCGAGATCGAGTGTGCCGCCGCGAATGGTCCGCTTGGGCAGGCCACGCTCCACCTGCTCCAGGATATCCGTGAGCATCTTGCCGAGGAAGATCGAGATGATCGCCGGCGGCGCCTCGTTGGCGCCGAGCCGGTGGTCGTTGGCGGCGGACGCGATGGAGGCGCGCAGGAGGTCGGCGTGGATATCCACGGCCCGGATCGTCGCGACGAGAAAGACCAGGAACTGCATGTTCGTGTGGGTGTCGTCCTGCGGATCCAGCAGGTTCACACCGGTGTCGGTGGACATCGACCAGTTGTTGTGTTTCCCCGAGCCGTTTACACCCGCGAACGGCTTCTCATGCAGGAGCGCGTGGAGGCCGAACCGGGGCGCGACCCGCTTGAGCGTCTCCATGATCAGCATCTGATGGTCCCCGGCGATCTGGCTCGGCTCGAACAGCGGAGCGATCTCGTACTGGCCCGGAGCCACTTCGTTGTGCCGGGTCTTCACGGGCACGCCGAGGCGGTAGAGCTCGCGCTCCGACTCCGCCATGAACGCGAGGACCCGCGGCGGAATGGTGCCGAAATAGTGATCTTCGAGCTGCTGACCCTTCGGCGGCTTGGCGCCGAACAGCGTGCGCTCGCAGATGAGAAGATCGGGACGCTTGAAGTAGAGGTCCCGGTCGACGAGGAAGTACTCCTGCTCCGCGCCCACCGTCGTAAACACCCGCGAGACGCCGTCAGCCGTCCCGAAGATCTTGAGGATCCTGATCGCCTGCCTCGACAGCGCCTCGACCGAGCGCAGGAGCGGGATCTTGGTGTCGAGCGCCTCGCCGGTCCACGACACAAAGGCCGTGGGAATGCAGAGCGTGACGTTGTTTTCACCGCGCATGAGGAAGGCCGGGCTCGTTGCATCCCAGGCGGTGTAGCCGCGGGCCTCGAAGGTGGCGCGGATGCCGCCGGACGGAAAGCTCGAGGCATCGGGCTCGCCCTGCACCAGCTCGGAGCCCGAGAAGTTGAAGACCACCCCACCGGCCCCGTCCGGCGCGGCGAGCGAGTCATGCTTCTCGGCCGTGAGGCCGGTCAGCGGCTGAAACCAGTGCGTGTAGTGTGAGGCGCCGTTCTCGATCGCCCAGTCCTTCATGGTCGCGGCGACTACGTTGGCCACGGCGGGGTCGAGGGGCTCACCCTGGTCGATGGTCCGCAGGAGACTGCGATAGACCTCCTTGGGCAGTCGCTGGCGCATGGTGGTGCGCGAGAAGATGTCGCGACCGAAGATGTGGTCGATGCGCTCGGGTGGAGTCGGCTCTCCATCGAGCATGCGTGCGGGTGTGGTCACGGGTGCGTGCGCCTCGGATGAAGTGGTGGGGGACGCGAACGGCGAAAACTAACCGCGCGGGTCGCCTCGGAGGGAAACGCTTGCGGCGGAGCATCATCTCTCCGCCGCGCCATCCAGCAGCGACCTCATGTATCACTTTAGCGTTAATGCGCCAAATCATTACGGGCAATAGGTTATTGGATGATCGATCCACCGCCGGGGCTCCTTACCACGAAGCCACGAAGGACACGGAGCGCCCGAAAAGGGCAATCGGTCTTGCTCTCCGAGGGTCGCGGCGTCCTCTGCGCCACTGCGGTGATTCGAGCGTCCGCCCCTACACCGTCGCCGGTTCCTGCAACGCGTCGTCCACATCGGTGAAATCGGGATCCGGCAGCTCGGTATAGACCGGGTTCGAGAGATACCGCTCGCCGAAATCACAGATGATCGAGACGATCAGTTTGCCGGCGCTCTCCGGTCGCGACGCCACCTGCAACGCGGCCCAGGTGATCGAGCCGCTCGAGATTCCCGCGAAGATGGCCTCGTCACGCGCCAGCCGCCGGGCCGTCGCGATCGCGTCGCCGTTGCTCACCCGGATCACCTCGTCGTAGATCTTGGTGTCGAGATTGCCCGGGATGAAACCCGCGCCGATGCCCTGCTGCTTGTGAGGTGAGGGCTGCCCGCCCGAGAGTACCGGACTCTCGGCCGGCTCCACGGCGACGATGCGGATGGACGGGTTGCGCTCTCGCAGGAAGCGGCCGGCACCCGTGATCGTCCCTCCGGTGCCTACGCCCGCCACGAAGATGTCGATCTTTCCGTCGGTGTCGGTCCAGATTTCCGGCCCGGTGGTCGCGTAATGGATGGCCGGGTTGGCGGGGTTCTCGAATTGCCGAGGCATCCAGCCGCGCGGTCCCAGTCGCGCGAGTATCTCCTCTGCACGCGCGATGGCGCCCTTCATCCCCTTCGGTCCTTCGGTGAGAACGACCTTGGCGCCCAGCGCGCGCAGCAGATGGCGGCGCTCGACCGTCATCGTCTCCGGCATGGTGAAGATGCAACGGTATCCGCGGGCCGCCGCCACGTACGCCAGTCCGATGCCGGTGTTGCCGCTGGTGGGCTCGACGATGAGCATCCCCGGCCGGAGGCGCCCCTTCTCTACCGCGTCGTTGATCATCGCGGCGCCGATACGATCCTTCACCGAATCGAAGGGGTTGTACCCCTCGTGCTTGACGACGATGCGTCCCGGCAGACCGGTGCCCAGCCGATTCAGGCGGATGAGCGGCGTATTGCCGACCGTCCCGGTGACGTCCTGGTAGATCATTCGGTGCGCCATCATCGCCTCGTCGCATGGGGGTCCGGCAACAATAACACTCCTGTGGAAGCCCTCAAGAGGCGGATGCCCCGGGGGACCTCCGGGCGAGGCGGGCGCAGTCATGCGCCAGCGCCAACAGATCGGATGCCGTCCACTCTCCGCGATCGTTGAGCGACCCAAGCAGCGCCTGCGGGAGCGATGACACGCCGCCACGGGCGCCGCTGATGGCGCCGGCGATCGCGCCCATCGTGTCGGTGTCGCCGCCCACACCGATCGCCGTGCACACCGTGGCCCAGTAATCGTCCGGGGAGCGAAGGACGGCATAGAGACTCCATACGACACTCGGCGTGACGAACGCCGAGATTCCACTCCATCGGTCGTGATACCGGGGATCGAGACCCGATTGGTGGAGACGTCCAGCCGCCTCCGCCGGCGCAAGGTCGAGCCACGAGGCGATCCCGCGAACCGCGACCGCGACCGAGTGGTCTTCGCGCTCGGCCCACGTGGCGATCTGGTCGAGGAATTCCCCGCGATGGATCGGGCCCCTGACCGAGACGAGCGCGACGGCGCCGGCCACCACGATGGCGCCCGCGGTGCACCGCGGATCGTGATGGGTGATCAGGCTCTGCTCCTTCGCGACCTGCACCATCCGCTCCGGGTCATGCCCGAAGAGAATCCCGACGGGCGCGGCCCGCATGGCGCTGCCGTTGCCGGCGTACGGCGCCGGCCGTCCGGCCTCCCACCATGCGGCGCCGGCAAGGAGCTTCTCCGCCGCCGAGCGAGTGCCTGGCCCCGAGCCGACGACGCGCCCCTCCCGGAAGAGGGCGCCGATCCGCACCGCGAAGGCGGCCGGGTCCCATCCGCCCGCATCGCGGACGCTGCGGAGGAGCTCGCGAGCGAGTTGGGTATCGTCGGTGTACTGGCCAAAAGGGAACTGCGGATGAGCCCGGCTTCCCGCTCGGCCGGCCAGCAGACATCGCTCGACATACTCGGCGGCGGCGGCGGGCGGCGCCGATTCAACGACGAAGCCGAGCGCGTCACCGATCGCCTGCCCGAGAAGACAGCCGGTCAGCGCGCCGGCCGTGGGGTCCTGCATCCGGTCAGTGTCCGTCGAGAAGATCGCGAACGGCGCGGAGAAGGGTCTCCGGCGCGAGTGGCTTCTGAAGAAACGGGCGCCGCTCCTGGACGAGCTCGCGCCGCACCGCCTCGTTGTCGGTATAGCCTGAGGTAAACAGCACCGGAAGCCTGGGAAAGCGCTCGGCGAGCCTGGTGGCCAGCTCGCGCCCTCCCATTTCCGGCATGACGAGATCGGTGATGACGAGGTCGGCCGACGCCCCGGAAGCGGCGAGCCAGTCCAGCGCCTCTTGGCCGTTGGCGGCCTCCTCGACCACGTAGCCAGAGTCCCGCAGCGCGCGACCCACGACCCGCCGGACCATCGGCTCATCCTCCACCAGGAGCACGGTCTCCCCACCGTTCGATCGCAGCGCTGGGCCCGGGACACGATCGGAGCTCACGCCTTGTTCGGCCAGCGGGAGATACGTCTTGAAGGTTGTTCCGAGGCCGGGCTCACTGTACGCCCAGATGAAACCGCCGCACTGCTTGACGATCCCGTACACCGTGGACAACCCGAGGCCGGTGCCGCGACCGACTCCCTTGGTCGTGAAGAACGGCTCGAAGACGCGAGCCATCGTCTGGCGGTCCATCCCATGCCCGGTATCGCTGACCGCGACCATGACGTAGGGGCCGGGCACGAGATGGGTCCCTTCCTTTCCCTCGGCGTACTCGGGGGTGAGCTGAACGGTCGCCGTCTCGATGGTCACCGTGCCACCGCCGGGCATGGCGTCGCGGGCGTTCAGCGTGAGATTGAGAAGCACCTGATCGAGCTGGCCGGTGTCGGCCCAGACCAAGTCGGGTTTTGCCCCCAAGCGCACGGTGAGCTGCTGATCGGGTGACAGCGTCCGGCTCAAGATCGGCTCGAGCTGGCGCACCGTGGCGTTCACTTCCAGCACCTGGAGGTGAAGGCGTTGCCGGCTGCTGAAGGCGAGAAGCTGCCGGGTAATGCCCGCGGTCCGCTCGGCGGCCCGCTGGATGTGCTCGACATCCTGGCGGACCTCCTCGGCCAGATCGCCACGCTTCAGCAGGAATTCGGCGCAGCCGAGAATCACCGACATCTGATTGTTGGCCTCGTGGGCCACGCCACCCGCGAGCCGACCGACCGCCTCCAGACGGTCCACTTGCCGGAGCTGCTGTTCCGCACGGCGGCGTTCCGTGATGTCGCGCTGCGAGCCCCACGCGCGGCGGAGGTTCCCGCCTTCGATGATGCCGATGAAGTTGTTCAGGAAGCAGCGCTCGCGCCCTTCGACGTCGCGCTCGTGGGACTCGGCCTCGATGAGGCGGTAACTGCGACGAATGAATTCACGCAGGAAGTCGACATTGTGCGGATCGGAGCGCGGGAGCAGGTCACCGAGACGGACCCCGGTGAGATCGGCGGCATGCTCCAGCCCGTACATGCGGGCCATGGCGTCGTTGCACTCACCCATGCTGGCATGGGCGTAGATGTGCTCGATCTGATCGTCCTCCGGCAGGCTGACCGGCATCGGCTCTTCCAGCTCGACACGCCAGACCCCTTCGGCCGTCTGCTCGATGAACGCGCGGTAACGCTCCTCGCTGGTGCGGAGGTCCTGCTCCGTCTTCTTGCGCAGCGTGATGTCCTTACCGATGGCGATGAAGCCGATCGGCTCGCCGGCGTTGCCGCATACCAGCGTGGTCTTCACGTCGAGCCAGACGGTTCCACCCTCCTTGGTCCGTCCCTGCCATTCGCCGGAGAAGTCCTCACCGTCCAGGATGCGGCGGCGGTCGTCCGCCGACCGGGAGGGTGCCTCCGCCGGGTAGAGCATGTCGGGCACCCGGGCGAGCATTTCGTCGGCGGTGTACCCGAAGGTTGCGCGCGCGCCCTGGTTCCAGTACCGGATCCTTCCTTCGAGATCGGTGTAGATGACGCTGTCGCGCACAGCCTCCAGGAGCTGGGAGAAGAATTCCAACTGGCCGGGCGGAGTGGCCGGTCTGGCCATCATCGCGGGCCCTGTCGCCGGGAACGGCAGCGGAGCGCCAGCGGGCATTGAGACAAGAGTCGTCCCGGGTGCGGGTCGGTGCGGGGGCTGGATGTCTGGATGTAAGGAAACACGACACGGGATGACCACGCAAATCGGGCGAGGAAAACGGACAGGGTGGGATTCGAACCCACGGTACCCTTACGGGTACACCGGTTTTCGAGACCGGCTCCTTCAGCCACTCGGACACCTGTCCTGCAACGGCTCACCTGGTTTCGGGCCGGAAGTTTACTTCCGGGACTTCAAGTTATCCAGAAGCGAGCGACTCGAGCATGGCCGCGTCAACCAGCGCGCTCGGCGGAAGCGCCCACACTCACTGCGCCGGGCCACCCACCGCGACAAGCTCACGTCGCACTTCCTCCACCTGTGGGCGCAATCGCGCGTCCGGCTGGGTCCGGAGGGCCAGGTACCGGCTGAATGCGGAGCGCGCCGCTTCCGTAGCACCAACCAGGGAGGCATAGCGTCCCTCTTCCCGCAGCTCCGTTGCGAGGTATCGGGGCCAGCCGACGAGTTGCTCGCGCCGACGGATCGCATCGAGGGCGCCCCGCGGCTCGCCGAGCCGTTCGTGAAGCCGGGCGATGAGCAGCGGAACGTAGGCGATTGCGTCGCCACATACCCCCGCGGTGAAGGCAAGAGAGTCGAGTCGGGCAACCAGCGAGGAGGCGTTCGGCTGGGCGAGAACGACGGCCAGACCTGCGTGCAGGAACTCCGCACAGGCCAGCGGTCCCGCCGCGACCGGTGGTGGGAGAGCGGCCGCCCGAAGCGGCTCCGCTCGAAGCCACTCGATGGCCTGGCGGATACCACTGGTGTCCGCCTGCTGCAGCCGCCATTGGGCGAGGACGCAGGCATCAGCGAGCTGCACTGCCCTGGTCGCCGGCTCGGCGGCCGCATGTACCACGCCGGAGCGGCGCAACGTGGCGGCCGCGGCGGCGGCCACGGCGGGATCCCCATCCCCGTACAGAGCATCCAGCACCCGGAGGCGGAGATGGGCGTGGGCGCCGGGCTGCAACTGCGCCAATCGGTCAATGGCCGCAAGGGCATCCTGGCCCCGACCCTGGTTCAGTGCGAGCGCATGATCGCCGAGGGCCACATCGATCCGCTCCTCCACCCGCGCGGCCCGTGCTCGAAGCTGCTGCAGCGCCAGCCGGCCATCTCCCGGAGACAGTGCCTCCAACTGCGCCGCGACCGCGATCGCTCGCAGGTTCCTGGAGCCGAGCGTGGGAAGCGTGTGTCGCAAACGGCGAAGCGCGGTGGAGTCACCGCGGACGATCGCCGCGCGCCATTCGAGAAAGGGGGCGAGTGGAAGCGACGAGTCCGCCGCTCCGGCTCCATTGGGGTGCTGCTCGGCAACTCCTGCCCCACGTGCTGTGGTCGTAGCCAGCAGTTCGCGAGCCGACGCATGCCCGGGGTCGAGCTGGAGGGCTCGCCGCAGGGCCAGCACGCCACGTGACTGCGCGTCGGTGATTCCTACGGCGGCTCCCTCGTGGATCAAGCGGGCGGCGAGCTCGAACCATGACTCCGCGCGGTCAGGGGTCAGATCGATCAACCGCTCCCATGCGTCCATCTGGTCCCCGCTCTCCGACGGCATCGGATACGCGGGCCCGGTGAGCGCCATCAATAATGAGCGCGCCCTGGCGTCGAGGGCCTCTCGCTCTCGCCAGGCGAGGGTCAGCGCCCGGGCCTGCGGCTCCAGCACGTGCAGCCGATCGGCGGTGCGCGCCAACTGCACCGCGGCCAGCGCGAAGGTGGAGTCGAGGCGCAGAGCGTCCTCATAATTGCGGAGTGCTACCGTATAGTTGCCCCGCCGGAATGCCGCCTGGCCGCTGAGGAATGCCCGCAGGGAGGACAACGACTCGGTTGTCCGGCTGATCAGCGAGGCGTCCTCTCCCGCGTCGAGGACCAATAATTTGCCCGCGAGGCGATCTACCAGGGTGCTGATGCTGTCTGCCGGCCCTTCCACCGTTACCTGCCCCGTTGTCCGTTGCGAGGCGACATCGACCACCGTAGCCGTGAGCACGAGCCGGCTCGTCCCGCCCACCACGCTGCCGATCACGATACGCTCGGCTCCCAGCCCCTGAGCCAGGCGCACGATCCTGCCGCGGGGAACATCAGTGGGCGCTGCCAGTCCGGCCGCCCGCCAGGCCGCCAACACAGCGCCGGCGTCCACCGAGCGTGCTTTGCTGTCGTCCGCCAGCCGGGTGGAGAGCAGCTCGACCATCCCTTCCCTGAGGTAGGCCAGTGACCCGCTCGCTCCCGCAACCCTGAACGGTGCGACGACCACCTTCTGGTCGAGTGGCGCAGGTGACGCGACGGGGGGCGTTGCCGAAGGCTCCCACCGCAGAAGCAGGGTCAAAACGATCGCCGAAGCCGCGGCCGGAACCGACCACCACCATCGCATCCGGGGCATGCGCCGGGTGCGGGACGCCGGCAGCGATCGGACTGTGGTCTTCGGCAGGAGGGGATCTGCGGTTTGGGCCAGCTCACCCGTTGGCTGGCGCGTACCCTGGTCGCCCGCCGTGACGAGGGGTTCGAGCATGGACCCCGACGCGTCCGTCACCGGCTCCTCTCTCGGACTCTGAGCGGGATCGTCCATCACCCAGGAGCGTCCACTCTCCATCGGATCGGCCGATTCACGGAGACGCGACACGAGAGAGCCTACTGACGGATCGGGAGAGAGGCCCAGCTCTTCTCTGAGCAGAAGCTCGTGCAAGCGGGCATGCCGCAGCGCTCCAGCCCGGTCACCCGCGCTGGCGAGCGTCGTCATCAATGCTACTGTGGCGGAGGTGTCGAGCGGCCGGATCGCCGCCAGCCGCTTGCGCCGCGCGAGCGCCTCCCGAAGTTGCCCTGCCTCTTCCGCCTGCCCCGCCAGACGATCCAGGGCGCCGACGACTTGGTCCTCGAGTCGGGCTCTCTGCGCCGATATCCACTGCTCGAATTGTCCGGAGCCGGGGAGGAAGAAGCCATCGGCGAATGGACCGTGATAGAGCGCCACGGCACGCTCGAGATTGCCCTCCTCCAGCGCCTCCTCCAGCTCCTGAACGTCGCTTTGAAGGCGCTCCCGGTTCAGCCGGATATCTCCTCCCGCAATGAAGAGGTCATCGACGCCGAGCGCGCGCCGAGCCCCGTAGAGCGCCTGGGTGAGAGAGTGGCGAGCCCGTTCCTCGCCCGCCTCCGGCCACAGAAGCGCGATCAGCTTTTCCCGACTGTATCCGCGTTCGCCGGCCACGGCCAGCACGGCGAGCAGCGCCAGCAAGCGGCGCTGGGTGGCCGCGCCGGTGATGGGCTCACCCTCCGCGCTGGCGACGTATACGCCGCCGAGTGTGCGTAACCTCAATAGGTGGTACCTCTTGAGATCTATTTGAGTTTCCAATGAGACTGCCATGAGGGCCCGAGTGTAGTATCCCGGCCAGGGCCTCGGGAGATGCGGTCGCACCGCTTAAAGATACTGCGACAGCAGGGATTCCTACCGCTGCGGCCCCACTCGGTCTTGAAGGAGCGACCTGTGGCACCTTTCGCCGAAACGAGTCCCCTCAGCATCCGTGCCGGGCATCCGCTCCCCACAGCTCGTCCGCATCGAATCCTGATCGTATCCAACCGGCTACCCGTCACCGTTCAACGGAACGATGACACCGTGCGCCTGTTCCCGAGCAACGGTGGGCTGGCCTCAGGTCTCCGGGGGATTCATTCGAAAGCGTCGGGGCTCTGGATCGGCTGGTCAGGAGCCCCCACCGGACTTCCGCATTCGGCCCAGCACAAGGTAGACGCTTGTCTGGCCGAGATCGGCGCCTGCGCAGTGCCGGTGAACGACGCCGAGGTTGAAGGGTACTACCGGCGAGTGGCCAACGGCGTGCTCTGGCCGCTCCTGCATGACGAGAAACCCGACGCGTCGATCCCATGGGGCATGTACCGCAGGGTGAACGCGCGTTTTGCCGACGTCGTCCTTCGCCACTGGCGGCCCGGTGACCTGATCTGGGTGCACGATTACCACCTGATGCTCCTGCCTCGGATGCTGCGCAAACGGCAACCCGATGCGCTGGTCGGCTTCTTTCTGCATACCCCATTCCCCGGCGTCGAGGCATTGGCGGCATTGGAGGATGCGCCGGCCCTGATTGATGGAGTGCTCGGCGCCAACGCCATTGGATTCCAGACTCAGGCCGATGTCGAGCACTTTGGTGAGGCGGTCAGGAGCCTCTCCGGGCGCCACGTCCGGATGACCTCGGGCACCGGTGTAACCGAGGATTCGGGACGTCCCGTGGACCTGTATTTCAGTCCCATGAGTGTCGATGTCGCCGGCTGCGCCGTCCGCGCGGCCAATCCACTTGTGCTGCCGCGAGTCGCGGCCCTCAGAGAACTCGGCCTACCCCTGTTCGTCGCCGTCGACCGACTCGATACGACAAAGGGAATTCCGGAACGGCTCGAGGCATTTGGACGCCTGCTCGACTTGCGTCCGGAACTTCGGGGGTGCGCACGCCTGTTCCAGCTCGTTGTCCCCTCACGCGAGGAGATCCCCGCCTATCGAGCCCTGCGGGCACGCATCGAGGAAATGGTCGCCTCCCTGAACGCCCGGTATGGAACAGCGGCCTGGAAGCCCGTGGAGTCGGTATACGGGAGCGTCGACGAGCTGGAGCTGGCCGCATTGTACCGCGCGGCCGATGTCATGTTGGTGACCCCGTTACGAGACGGGATGAACCTGGTGGCCAAGGAGTTCGTCGCGAGCCGCGTGGATAAGCAAGGCGTGCTCGTGCTGAGCAAGTATGCCGGGGCCGCGGCCGAGCTCAAGGCTGCCCTCCTGGTCGATCCTGGCGACGTCGAGGCTCTGGCTTCGGCCTGCATGACCGCCCTCGATATGACACTCGCCGAACAACGGGTGCGGATGCGGCGTCTTCAGACCAGCCTGAGGGCACACGATGTCCGCCACTGGGCCGGAAGGTGCCTGTATCAGTTGAACGCGACCGCCCGCGAGACCCGGAGCTCGGACCGGGTGGGCGGCAGGACGAGGTCAGGACGTTTTCCAGTTGCCTGACATCATCATCAGGACGATGGATGGGGAGCGCACGCTGCTCGACCGGCGAACCGTCGACCGGCTGCGTGCGAGCGTGCGCGGTGAGATCCTCGATCGTCGCGCCGCCGTCTACGATCAGGCGAGGTCGACCTGGAATGCAAGGACCAATCACCGTCCCGCGCTGATTGCGCGGTGCCAGAGGTCAAGCGACGTCATTCGCCTGGTGCGATTTGCGCGGGAGCACCACCTGCTCATCTCGATCCGGAGCGGCGGCCACCACATCGCGGGCAGCGGGGTAGTCGAGGAAGGCCTCGTCATCGACCTCTCCCCCATGAGAGGCGTTTGGGTGGATCCGAAGCATCGGACGGCGCGGGCCGAGCCTGGCGCCACGCTGGGTGAGTTTGACCGATCCACCCAGATCTTCGGGCTCGCGGCCCCCGTTGGGATCAATTCGACAACGGGAATCGCGGGTCTGACGCTGGGTGGCGGGTTCGGTTGGCTCACACGCAAGTTCGGTCTGACGATTGACAATCTGCGTTCGGCCGACGTCGTGACCGCGGACGGTGAGTTGAGTAGGGCCAGCGACGACGAAAACCCGGATCTGTTCTGGGCGCTTCGGGGTGGCGGCGGCAACTTTGGGATCGTGACCTCGTTTGAGTACGCGCTCCACCAGATCGGACCGGAGGTCCTTGCCGGAGTCATCGTCCACCCCTTCGAGCACGCCGGCGAGTTACTGCGCGAGTTCCGGGATCTCGTCGCGGCCGCCCCGGACGAAGTCACCGTGTGGGCGATGCTCCGAAAAGCTCCAGCGGTGCCGTTCCTCCCCGCCAGCATCCACGGGACGGAGGTCGTCCTATTCGCCGCATTATACGCCGGGCCCTTGGAGGCAGGAGAACGAGCGCTGCAGCCGCTGCGCAGCATAGGGCGCCCCCTCGCCGACCAGATCGCGCCCCAGTTGTACACCGCCTTCCAGCGGTCCTTCGACCCGTTGTTTACCCCCGGTGCGCGGAACTACTGGAAGTCGCACAACTTGGCGCAACTGAGCGACGACCTCATTGATACTGTGGTGGATTTCGCCAGCCGGCTGCCCACCCCACAGTGCGAGGTCCTGCTGGCACACCTCGGTGGGGCGGCCGGTCGGATCCCGATCGGCGCCACCGCCTATGTCCATCGAGATGCCGACTTTGTCTTGAATGTGCGTGGGCGGTGGGACCAGGCTCCGCAAGACGAGAAGTGCATGACGTGGGCGCGCGCGCTTTTCGACGCGAGCGCCGCCGACGCCACGGGTGGGACGTATTTGAACTTTCTTGCGGGGGATGAAGCCGAACTTGTCGGAGCAGCGTTCGGACGGAACTACCCTCGCTTGGTCGACCTCAAGGACAAGTACGATCCGGAAAACCTGTTTCGCGCGAACCTGAATATCCGGTCATCCGCGGGGGCGGGCTGACGCAATTCCCAGTCCCGCTGCCGCGACAATCTGAACGCGCGAGAGGCAAGATGCCCCACGATCCGGTTTCCCCGCCGGTCATTCTGGTCGTTGATGACGAGGAGGTCGTTGCCCGCCTCGTCGGCCGATATCTCGTCCACCTCGGGTATTCCGTTCTGAGCGCCAGCTCCGGTGAACAGGCGCTCGCGATCGTGCAACAGCGCCAGCCACCAATCGACGTGGTGCTGAGCGACGCCGCAATGCGAGGCATATGCGGAACGAAGTTCGCGTCCGTGATGCTCGCCGAGTGTCCAGCCCCGGAACTGATTCTTGTGACAGGACCCCTCCTGAAAGCAAGCGAACGAGTGGACATCCAGGGGCGTGGGGTTCCAGTATTGTCCAAGCCGCTGGATCTCGACGTGCTCCGGGACCTGCTTCAACTGATGCTGCCGACACTCCTTCCGGCTGAAGAGTGCCAGGCGGTCCGGCCGGCCGACTGAGTCCGGCCGGCCCGAGCAGTTATCCAGCGCCACCATCACGCTTCGTCCGCACCCCCGGCCACCAGTTCCACCGTCCCACCACATTCATGATGGCCGGCACCAGGAGCATCCGGATAAAGGTAGCGTCCAGGAACACTGCCACGGCCAGCCCGAACCCGAGGAACTGCAGCAGCAGGACGTTGGCGAAGGCGAAATAGCCGAAGACGATCACCATGATCAGCGCGGCGGAAGTGATGGTGGACGCGATGGCGCTGAGCCCGTCCGCCGTGGCGCGCTCGGTGTTGCCCGTGCGGGCGAACTCCTCACGGATACGGCTCAGCAGAAACACCTCGTAGTCCATGCTGAGCCCGAAGACAGCGGCGAACACCGTCACCGGGACGACGACGAAGATGGCGGCCGTGGGGCCGGTGAGTCCGAGCAGCCGGAAGCCGACGCCGTCCTGGAAGACCAGCACGATGACCCCGAAGGTGGCGACGACCGAGAGAGTGTTCAGCACGATCGCCTTGATGGGAATCAGCACCGAGCGAAAGACCAGGCCCAGCATCACCGCGGTCGAGCCCAGAATCAGTGCGATCATCCGGGGGAATTGCTGCAGCAGCTCCTGCTGGAAGTCCACGTTTGCCGCGGCGTAGCCGCCGACCGAGATCCGGGCACCGGCCAGTCCTTTCGCCCCCGCCGTCCCGAGCCGGCGGATGTGACGGACGACTTCCATCACCGAGGTGAGGGAGGTGGTGTCCGACACGATGACATCGACCAGCGCCGCGCCAGCATCACGGCTCAGGTACGCGTCGAGAAAGTCCGGGTATTCCTCCCGGGCCGCCTTCAGATCGCTGTAGAGCAGCGAATACGCCAAGAGGGACATTCCGGGTTTCAGGTCGACGATGCTCTTGACGGCATCGATGCGCGGATCGGCCCTGAGAGATTCCGACAGCGCCCGGAGACCCCGGAGAGCGGTGGCCGAGCCGAATTGCCGGTGAGCCGGCAGCTCCACGATGACGTGGATCGGCTGGATCACGCCGGCCAGCCCCATCCGCTCCAGCTCCATGGCGCCCTGCCCCGCCTCGGTTCCAGCCGGCCACCAGTCGCGGGCCGGCAGCCCGATCCGGATGTGCAGCACCGGATAGGCCAGCAAGCCCAGCAGGATGAGCCCACCCACGAGTGCGGTTACTGGACGGCGGCCGATCGTCCGCGCCCACCACGCCCAGCCCCTTCTTCCGTGGTACCAGGCAAGACGCCGCGCCAATGGCCGGGGCCAGTCGATCCGCGAGCCGAGGAGCGCCAGCAGTGCGGGCAGCAGCGTCGTCGCCAGGAGCATCATCACCAGCACTGCGACGATCCCGGCCCACCCTACGGTTCGAGTCTCCAGGAGCGGAGTCGGCACGAGCGCGGCGAACCCGATAATCACGGTGATCCCTGATACCGCGACGGCCCGACCCGCCGTCCGCACCGTTCGACCCACGGCCACCTCCGGCGTCGAGCCGGAAGACAGCTCCTCCCGGAATCGGGTCACGATGAGAAGCGAATAATCGATCCCTACGCCGAGTCCGATCATGGTCACGATGGTCAGCGCGACGATCGAAAGCTCGATGGCATGGGCGATCAGGCCGATTACGGCGAGTGCAACCAGCACGCCGACCACGCCGATGCCGAGCGGCAGCAGCGCGGCCGCCACCGCGCCGAACGCGAGCACCAGGATAGCGAGCGTCAGAGGGAGCACCCGTTGCTCGCCGTGGCGGCTATCATCCGCGATCAGCCGGCGTTCATCGAGATCGAGAGGTGAGCGCCCGGTGACCAATACCCGGTAGTCCGCCCCGCCGGGCAAGCGAGCGAGCGTCGTGTGCACAACATCGCGCACGGGGTCCACCAGCGCACCCAGACTCTCCGCTGGCAGCTGGAACGCGATGAGGAAGAGAGAAGTCCGCCGATCCCGGCTCTGGAAGGTGGAATCGTCGGCGGAGCGACGCGAGAGCGTGCCCCTGACATACGGCTCCCGATCGAGTGCGGCGAGCAGGGAGTCGCGCACGAGTCGTGGGCCGGCTTCATCGAATGGGCCGGGTCCGGTTACCGTCACGGCGAAGAGCTCGGCGACAGGCCGGGGGAATCGTGCCACGACGAGATTGTCGGCCCGCTGCGATTCGCTCGGCTGCTTGCTCCCGCCCCGGCCGGTCAGGAGCCCGGGAGTCTGCCGCGCGACGACCCCGGCCACCGTGCCGATTATTGCCCAGGCGGCGATTACGATCCAGCACGTCCTAGTGGTGCGATTCGTGAAGCCTCCCGGGACGAGCGTGTCCTCCGGCGGCTCTCATCGCCCACTGCTGATTTGGGAGACTTAGTCGTGAGGAGATGCGGCGGGAGTGAACGTTAGTGATGTCCGAGCGAGATCCGTTCGACGACCGAGAGTCTCCGACTGCTGCATTCGGGGAGGAAGATTACATGATGCCAGTGGACTTTTCCAGCGTAGCGCACCGCCGAGCGTGCAGGCTCGCCCGGGGCACGCAGGGGCCGGCTCGAATGGATCAGCCCTGCATCAAGTCGCGCAGCAGGCCGGTCAGAACCGTCGGGAGCCGCTCCGGCCGAGACAGGACCGCGAAGTCCCGGCCGAAGATCCGGCTCGCATACCGGGGGGCCTCCCGGTCCACCGTCAGGCAGAAACAGTGAAGCCCTTGCAGTCGCGCCTCCGCAATGGCCGCCCGGGTGTCCTCGATACCGTACCGCCCTTCGTACCGATCCACATCATTCGGCCGCCCATCGGATAGCAGCAGCAGCAGCCGGTGGTGCGCCGCCTGCCGAAGCAGCCCGACCGAAGCGTGCCGGATGGCCGTGCCTGCCCTGGTATACCCCGACGGCTCCAGGCCCGCGATCCGCCGGCGGACTTCCGGCGTTCCCCCGCGCTCGTCGAAGCGCTTGACGATCCGAACCTCGACATGGCCGGGCCCCTGGCCGGAGAACGAGAGAACCGCGTGAGAATCCCCGAGCGCCGCCAGAGCCTCGCCGACGATGAGCAGGGCCTCCTTCTCGACATCGACGATTCGTCGGCCGTCCGAGATCCAACCATCGGTCGACGCACTCGCATCGACCAGCAGCATGATCGAGATGTCACGGCGCCGGGGGCGGGTATCGATGTAGAACCGGTCGTCCGTCACCCCGCCACCGCGACGATCGCCGAAGGCCGACACGAGTGCGTCGACATCGAGGTCCGCTCCGTCCGGTTGTCGTCTGACGGCCGTGCGGCGCGGTCTGAGCCGCTCGAAGTCGCGGCGCACGGCGCGGAGCATCGTGGCGTGACGCTGGAGGGCCGCATCGACCCACGCCCCGTCAGCGGCCTCCGCCGGCCGCTCCCGTACGATCGCGCCACGCGGTAGATACGCGCCGGCCTGCCAGTCCCATTCCGGGTAGGCGATGCCGATGGCCTGAGGTGTGCCATCGATCCTCGCGATTCGGCGAATCGGATCCTCGCCCACCAGGACCTCGTGCACTGCTCGCGGCGAGCGAACCAGCCGCAGCTCAGGCAGCTCGGACAACGCGTCCGCCAGCTCGCCGGCGTCGGCCTCCTGATCTCGATCGGCGGGGCGCTGGAGACCGGCCGGGTCCTCCGCCTTTTCCTGCAGGTCATCGGCTCGCACCATCCAGGTGCCCGGCTCTGCGTCGTCGTCGTCTCCTTCGCCCGAGTCGCGGACTCGTGGCCGACGCGGAAGCGTCCGGCTTCGGCGGGGGAGCGGCGATTCCTCACCGACTCCAATGCCGGTGGTGGCTGGCTCCAGTACGCTCACGGTGGCGCCCCACAACGGTACTGGCGCCATTCCCCGATACGGGCCTGCCAGCTCCATCAGCGCCGACCGGTGCTGCTCCACCCACCGACGAGATTCTCCCGGTGTCTCCGCGACGATGAAAGGAGCCGGCGGTCGGGCGGGATCTGCCGCGAGGAGGGCCCGGATGAATGCGTCCACCGCCAGGTCTTGGCGAGATGGCCGCGCTGGGAGCGGTCTTTCCTGAGTCGCCTCCAGCCGGGCCTCCCGGAGCTGCGAGCGGAGCCGTGGCAACAGCCGGACGAGAAGGCAGTCGACCGCCGCGGCTTCGGCAAGAAGGTAGAGATCGCGGCGCAAGAGATCATCGCTCGGCACGAACAACGACGTTCTCCGCCAGGCGCGAGCCGCCTGCTCGAGGGCCAGCAGCCTGTACCGGCCGACGACCGCCGACGCCGGGAGAGATTCGAGTGCGCCCGGAAGCCTGATCCGCCGACCGTCCGTGCAGGAGAGGGCGGAGCGACTGCCCCGATGAGCGTCGCGCCGGCGAGCCAGTCGAGCGAGAAGACTGAGCGGTGCCGGAGGATCGGCGACCCCGATCTCCGGCGCATCGGGAAACAGCGCTCCGACGAACAACTCCAGACGGCGGCGGACATCACGCAGCCGAGGCGTTCCGGCCGTCGCTCCGGCCGTCCGCCTGGCCCATAGGTCCCTGGCGACCCGGGTGGCGAGCAGGGCGCCCTCGGCGATGACGTCCTCGGGCTCGGCCACTTCTCAGAAGCTTGCGGCGATGAGATCCCCGATGGCGGCGAGCAGATCGGGATCGTCCGTGAGTGGAGCCATCAGTGCGACCCGGCAGGCTTGGGCCGGCTCGATGCCGCCGCTGATGAGGCGCGCGGTGGCTACGAGGAGCCGACTGCTGGGCACCTCGGTCAGCCCGCGATCGCGGAGCCGGCGCACTCGCCCTGCCAACTCCACCAGCAGGCCGGCGGTGGCCGCGTCCACGCCGCCCTCGTGCCCCACGACTTGGCGCTCCAGCGCCGCCGGTGGGAAGTCGAACTCCAAGGCGACGAACCGCTGCCGAGTACTGGGCTTGAGATCCTTGAGCACGTGCTGGTAGCCCGGATTATAGGAGACCACGAGCAGGAATCCCGGCGCCGCCTCGATCAACTCGCCGGTCTTCTCGAGCGGGAGCACCCGGCGATCGTCGGTGAGCGGGTGGATGACCACGACGACGTCCTGCCGCGCCTCCACCACCTCGTCCAGATAGCAGATAGCGCCCAGCCGTGCCGCGCGCGCGAGCGGGCCGTCCTGCCACACGGTCTCTCCGCCCTTCACCAGCCAGCGGCCGGTGAGATCGCTGGCCGAGAGATCGTCGTGACAAGCCACCGTGATGAGCGGACGGCGGAGCCGCCAGGCCATGTGCTCGACGAACCGGGTCTTGCCGCACCCCGTGGGGCCCTTGAGCATCACCGCCAGGCCTCGGTCGTGGCACTCCTCGAACACGGCGACTTCGTCCCCGACCGGGAGATAGAACGGCCCTTCCGTGTGCGGGTGTCGTCCGGTGGGCAGCGGGCGGGCGATTGTCGCCGGGCGCTCCGCATTCACGTGATCAGCCCTCCACGGAGGTAGGAGAGGCCGGCCACATGGCGGGCGCCGTCCGACGCTTCGGCGCGAGGAAGAAGAAGTCGTACAAGTAGAGTCCGACCCCGAGGACGAACAGCAAGCCCGTGCCGAGGATCATGAGGAAGTGCACCTGGATCTTGTGCTGGGTCTCGAGGTATCCGAGTCCCATGATCCGCTCCAGGTAGGTCTGGGTGATGCCGGCGGCGCCGAAGGCCATGGTCATGCCGAACATGCCGGCAATCTGAAGCCAGAACGCCCAGAGGCCGGTGGGCGACTCCGCCGACTCCTGGTCGTGGCCGAAGAGCCCGGGGGCGGCATAGGTGATCATGGCCAGCACGATCATCACGTAGGCGCCGAAGAAGGCCATGTGTCCGTGCATCGGCGTGATCATGGTGCCGTGGGTCCACCGGTTCACGGCAGGCCAGGTGTGCGCCAGGCCCAGCACACCGGCGCCCAAGGCGGAGAAGATCGCGCTCCCGATCGTCCAGTGGATCGCCAGCCGGTTCGGGTGAGCCAGCCCCGAGCGCCGCATCGCCATGTAGGCATACGCGGCCATCCCCAGAAACGCGAGCGGCTCGAGTGCGCTGAAGAAGCCGCCGAGGGGGAGCCAGTAGCTCGGCACCCCGATCCAGAAGTAATGGTGCGCGGTGCCGAGAATGCCCGCGATGAAGGTGAGGCCGACGATGACATAGAGCCACTTCTCCATGACTTCCCGGTCCGCCCCGGACAACCGGATCAGCAGGTACGCGAGGAGCCCACCCTGCACCATCTCCCACACGCCCTCCACCCAGAGGTGCACCGTCCACCACCGGTAGTAGATGCTCACGGTGTAGTTGTTGTAGGTGACGAGCGCAGGGAGATACAGAATGGCGGTGAGCGCGAGTCCGGCGACGAGCACTCCCTCCGTGGTGGTGAGCCGTTTCACCTTCCAGATGGTCATTCCGATGTTGTACAGGAACATGAGCATGACGACGACGATGGCGAGCTTCACCGGCATCGGTTGCTCCAACAATTTGTTCCCTTCGGTCCATCCGAACAGGTAGCCCACGACCGCCGTCACCCCCGCGAGGGTCCACAGTGCGAGCTGCCAGTACGCCAGGCGGGGGGAATGGATCTCGGTGCGCGACTCTTCCGGGACCATCCAGTAGGTCGCACCCATGAAGCCGGTCAGCACCCAGACGAGGAGAACGTTGGTATGGATCTCCTTGCTGACGTCGAACGGAAGGAATGACTTGATCGGGTCGGGTCCCAGATACTTGGTGATCGAGAGGATCCCGAACACCATCTGCAGGCCGTAAAGCAGGAGAGCCACGACGAAGTAGGGGTAAGCGATCGCCTGCGTGCGATAGCGCATGATCGGCTCCTCGCTACTTCAGAGTCATGAGATAGGCAACGAGCGCGTCGATCTGCGCCGGCTGGAGGGACACACCGAATCCCGATGGCATCATCGACTGCCCGTTGCTCGAAAACGTCGGGCCCGGTACGATCACGGCGCTGGGATCCATGATCGACTCACGGATGTACCCGGCGGCGTCGGTGGCCTTGCCGTGATAGTCCGCCGCCTTGATACGCGCCTCGGCCGTAGCGGCGATTCCGGCAAGCGATGGGCCTACCAGATTCACTCCCGGGGCGGTGGAGTGGCAGGCGAAGCACCCCGGCGGCGACTGGCGGAAGAGCGCCTGCCCCACCGCCACGGGATCGTTTGATGCCGGCTCGGGCGCCGGCGCGCCGACGTTGGTGCCCGGAATCGCCGCGCCGGAAACCAGAATCGGACGCGGAGGCCAGCCATTGGTGTTGATCTTCCCCACCCAGGTGAGGAAGGCGATCACCTGATCGATCTCCGCGGCCGAGAGCTTCAGATTCGGCATCAGCCGGCGGTCCCGTTCCTCGTTGTAGAACTTCGCGGGATCGGCGAGGAAGGCGCGCAGGTACGGGGCGCCGCGCTGCGCGGCGATTTGCGTCAGGTCGGGGGCGTAGTAGGCGCCTTCACCCAGCAGCGTATGACAGTTGATACAGTCCTTCCGGTGCCAGACGTGCTTGCCGGCGATGACTTCCGGCGTGATCCGGTCCGCGTGGGTGAGCGCGGGAAACTGGCGGTGGCTGTCGATGGTGAGCGCGAGAAAGATCAGGGAGAAGACGCCGGTCGAGCCGAGGAAGAAGGCGCGCGTCTGTCGCTTGGTCATACGGCCCCCGGGTTAGACGCCGATCTGGCTGAAGTAGCGGAGGGCGATGGACGCACCATACAGAGCAGCAGCCGACATTAGGAGCAGGATCAGCAGGCAGAGGGCGCGAGTGAGGGCAGTGGCGCCCGGAGCTGGTGATCCTGCATGGGGACTCTCCATCGCCGGCCTCCGAAGGAGCGGATGACTTGAGCGTGGGATGAGCAAGAGCGGGTCCTGCATATCTATGGGCCGCCGTCCAACCGCGCAACGGTCCGGCAGCCGACGCCGAGCGAACCCCCGCCGTTGTCTACGGCCCCGGCGCTCGGCAGATTTGCCGCTGTTCCTCCTGCGCCCCTGAACTCGAGGACTTCCATGCCACGCCCCCGCCTCGTGAGCCAGCGGTGAGCCCGCTGGTCCGCCGATACCTGCGCACCGCCATCAGCTTCCTCCTCGTGGGGCTGCTCGTCGGGGCCTGGATGCTCGTTCGGCGTGAGCTCGCCGGAGAGTATCCCTCACCGAGGCTCGTGAGCGCGCACACTCACGTGATCCTCATCGGGTTTGTCATGATGATGATTCTGGGCGTGGCGCTCTGGATGTTCCCTCGCCCGGAGCGGGAGGACGTGCGCTATCGCCCCGTCGTGGCCGAGACGGCGTACTGGGTGCTCACGACCTGCACGGCGATCCGCTTTGCCGGCGAAGTGCTCTCGCCCGACGCGCCCGGGCCGCTCCAGCGCTGGCTCGTCGTTCTGGCCGGCATGGGTCAGGTAGTGGGACTGGCGCTGTTCTTCTACAACCTGCTGCCGCGCATCCGCTCGACACGCAAGCCTGGATGAGCGCGGGCAGGATCAGCGGCTTTCGGCCTTCGATCGGCAGCCAAACAGCCCGAGGCGCCCGAGCACTCGCTCGAGCGGACAGAAGCCGGTCACGCTGGATTGCAGCAGGTTCAACCCGACGAAGGCCGTGAAGAGAAGCCAGTACGGACTGACCCACCAGCCGAGAGCCAGCGACAGCAGGACGAACGAGCCTGCAAAACGGCGGATGACAACCTCGTTACACATCATCTTCTCCTGTTGAGTTCCCAGTACAAGAGCGGCACCATCACCATGGTGAGCACCGTCGCCACGACGGCACCGCTGATGAGCGCCACGGCCAGACCCTGGAAAATCGGATCCAGCACCATGACCAGGCCGCCCGCGACGACCGCGGCGGCCGTCAGGGCGATGGGGCGAAACCGGACCGCTCCCGCCTCGATCACCGCGGCTTCGAGGTTCGCACCGCGCCGCTGCGCGAGCTGGATGAAGTCGACCAGCAGAATCGAGTTCCGCACGATGATGCCTGCCAGTGCGATCATGCCGATCATGCTCGTCGCCGTGAAGAACGCCCCGGTGAGGGCGTGGCCCGGAAGGATTCCCACGAGGGTGAGCGGGATGGGGGCCATGATCACGAGCGGAATCGTGAACGACTCGAACCACCAAACCACCAGCACGTAGATGAGCAACAGCACCGCGGCGAAGGCGATCCCGAGGTCGCGGAAGACCTCGATCGTCACCTGCCACTCCCCATCCCACTTGATGGCTGTTTCGTCGAGGCGGTCGGGCTGCACCGCATTGTAGCGCCCGATTGGGGCGCCCGAGACCCGGATCGTGTCCAGCGCGCGGTTCATTGCCAGGATCGCGTACACCGGACTCTCCACGACGCCCGCGACATCCCCGGTCACGTAGATGACCGGACGGAGATCACGGCGATAGCGGGTCGGCTCACGGAGACCGGAGTCTACCGCCACGAAGCGGTCGAGCGGCAGAGGGCCGGTCGCCGTCGGCACCGGCAGCGCCAGCAACGCTCCGACCGACGAACGGCTCTCGAGAGGAAGCCGAGGCACGATGGCGATTCCTTCACGCGCGGTCGGTGAGGCGAGCAGGCCGACCGGTTGCCCCGACTGCGCCAGCGACACGGTGCTGACGATCTGCTCCACGCTCGCGCCTGCCGCCGACGCCCTCGCACGGTCTACCCGGAACGCGAAACGAGCCTCCGGCGCCTCGATAGTCCAATCGACGTCCACGACGCCGGGAGTCTGCTCGAACACCTGCTTCACCCTCGTGGCTGCCTCCAGACGGACGCTATCCGTCGCGGCATACACCTCCGCCACGAGCGTCGAGAGGACCGGTGGGCCGGGGGGAATCTCGGCGATCTTGGCGCTCGCTCCGTATCGGGCGGCCAGCGAATCGATGGCGGGGCGAACCGCGACGGCGATCGCGTGGCTCTGGCGGCGCCGCCGGCCCTTGGCCTCGAGATTCACCTGGACGTCGGCGACGTTGTCCCCGCTCCGCAGGAAGTAGTGTCGGACCAGCCCGTTGAAGTTGACCGGCGAGGCGATTCCCGCATACACCTGGGTGGAACGGACTTCCGGGATGGAGCGCAGATAGGAGGCGATCTCCGCTCCCAGGCCTGCGCTGGTTTCGAGCGGGGTCCCCTCGGGCAGATCGAGGATCACCTGAAACTCGGACTTGTTGTCGAAGGGCAGCATCTTCACCTGCACGGCGCGCAGGAGCACGAGGCCGAGGGACAGGCCGAGCAGCCCGAGGACGCCCGAGTACAGAAAAAGCCGCCGCCGCCGGTTGGTCATCAACCCGCGCATCCACCGTCCATAGCGCCCGGCGAAGCGGGAAGCGCTCCCCGGGGTAGCGTCACCCGGCATGTCGCCGCCACGTGCCGCATGCCCCTTGAGGAGGCGGAACCCCAGGTAAGGTGTCACGATGAAGGCCACCGCCAGGCTCGCCAGCATCGCAACGCTCGCTCCGACCGGGATCGGTCGCATGTAGGGGCCCATCAAGCCCCGAACGAACGCCATGGGGAGGATGGCGGCGATGACGGTAAAGGTGGCGAGGATGGTCGGGTTGCCCACCTCGTCCACGCCCTCCACCGCCGCGAGCGCGGGATCCTTGCCGCCCATCGCGAGATGGCGGTAGATGTTCTCCACCACGACGATCGCGTCGTCCACCAGAATGCCGATCGAGAAGATCAACGCGAACAAGGTGATCCGGTTGAGGGTGTATCCCAGCGCATAGTACGTGAACAGGGTGAGCGCGAGCGTGACCGGCACGGCGACGAGCACCACCACCGCCTCGCGCCAGCCGAGGAAGAGCCAGATGAGAAGGGTCACCGAGATGGTGGCGATGGCGAGGTGCAGCATGAGCTCGCTCGCCTTCTCCCTGGCGGTCTCCCCGTAGTTGCGGGTCTCGGTGACGGTGACGGCCTCCGGCAGCAGCCGCGCGCGCGCCTGCTCCACGCGCGCCAGGACCTCGCGGGCCACCTTCGTCGCGTTGGCGCCCTTTCGCTTCGCGACGCTGATGGTGACTGCGCTGGCCGCGCCCGATTCGCCGACGGCGCTCATGACGTAGCTGGCGCGCTCCCCGAAGCCGTCCCGGGTATCGGCGATGTCTCCGACATGGACCGGGATGCCCCCCCGCACCGCGACGACGACGCTCGCCACCTCAGCCGCGCTTCGAAGCGGCGAGCCGGCCTGCACCCGGTAGACGGCGCCGGCGCTGGCGAATTCTCCCGTTTCGGCCCGGGCGTTGGCTCCGGAGAGCGCCCGCGTCACCTCGCCCGGGGTGACGCCGGTCGCCGACAGGCGGGCCGGATCGAGTGCGATCTGGATCTGGCGAGGATCACCCCCCGTGATGTCGGTCGCCGCCACGTCGGTGACCGTCCGAATCTCGTCCACGAGATGGATCGCCACTTGGCGCAGGTCGTTGGAGCCGTAGCGCCGCGAGGAAAGCGTCAGCGCCAGAATCGGGACATCGTCGATGGAATGCGGCTTGACCACCGGAGGTAAGGCGCCGGGCGGCAATCGGTCCGTGTCGGCGAACAACTTGGCGTGGACCCGCGTGATGCTCCGCTCCTGATCCTGCCCAATCTTGAACCGCACGGTGACGAGGGTGTAGCCCTGGCCGGCCATCGCGTAGACATGCTCGACGTCGGGGATTTCCCACATCCGCCGCTCGAGAGGGCGGGTGAGAAGATTCTCGATCTCGGCCGGCGTCGCGCCCGGAAGGGCGGCGATGACATCGATCATCGGCACCGAGATCTGCGGCTCCTCCTCGCGAGGCGTGGCCAGGATGCCGAGCAGCCCGGCGGCCAGCGCCGCAATCGTGACCAGCGGAGTCAGCTTGGACTGGAGGAAACGGCCCGCGATCCGCCCGGCGATACCCATCATCAGTCTCCGCCGAGCATGATCGTGTCGCCCGCGCGGAGTCCGGCCAGCACTTCCACGGCACCATCCCCCGCGGGGGCGGTCTTGATCCACCTGAGCTCCGCCGTCGCACCCATCGGTACTCGGACCCCGGTCAGATCACCCTCCACCACCATCGCATCTCTCGGGATCAGCACGGCCCGTCGGCTCCCGTCCGGAATCCGCAGCGTCGCGGCGCTTCCGGGGAGAAACTCGTGCCCCGGATTGTCCACGAGCGCGTTCACGGTGTACACCGCGCCCGCGGCTGCGGGGACCATGCCCTCCACCGTGCCTGTCGCGGAGCGACCCTCGATCTCGACGGGCAGCTCCTGCCCGCGGCGAAGGCCGGCGGCCACGCGCGGTGGCACCGAGACGCTCACTCGAAGACGCGACGCATCCTGCACCTCGACCACCGGCGCGCCCGGCGCCACGAAGGCGCCCGGATCCACGTAGCGCCGTGTCACAACGCCGGCGAAGGGTGCCCGCAGGGTCCCGTAGCCGCGGAGCGCGTCGATCTCGCGCCGCGAGGCGCGGGCTGTTTCCAGGGCCGCCCGCGCCCGCGCCAGCGATGTCTCGACCTGATCGACCTGATAGCGTGTCGCCGCGCTATCGGCATACAGGGCGTGGTACCGCCCGGCCTGTGTCTCGGCGTCGCCATACGCCGCTTGTGCGACCGCGACACCGGCGTCCGCTTGCGACCGCTTGGCCTCGACGTCGCGGATATCGGTGCGCGCCAGCGGCTGGCCTCTGATCACACGCTCGCCCTCCCGGACCAGTACCTCGACGACGTTGCCCATCAGCTTTGTGCTGAGCGTCGCCCGTCGGATCGGGGCGGCGACTCCCGCGGCTTCATAGGTCGCCGTGATGGTCGAATCCCTCACCGTCAGCGTCGCGCGATCGGCGATGGTCCGGCTGGCCGGCGGCGCTCCCGTGCGCGCATCCGGGCCCCCGCATCCGAGAACGAAGGCCATACCAAGAGCAATCATCGGGTGACGCGTGGTCATTTGGTCCACCTAGTCGTCGAGCGCAAAGAGCGGGCTCAGGTCCCGCCCTTGCGACGTGAGCCGCTCGCCGATCGTCGTGATCAGGTCGTATCGAGAAGACGAGAATCGCAGTTCGACGGCAGTCTCCGCCGCCGCCGCCTCGAACAGCTCGGTAACCGTCGCGACTCCACCGGCGTACTTCCGGGCTACGATTCGGTGCGCTTCCCTGGCCTGAGCCACCGCCCGCTCGGCGATGTCGAGCCGGGCACGCGTCACCGCCACGGCCTCCCGGGTCTGCGCGAGCTCGAGCTCGGCCCGCCCTTCCGCGGCGTCGGCCGCCGCTCTCGCGGCGGTCTCCCGCCCGCGTGCCGCCCGGATCTCCGCGAGCTCCGACGCTCCCGCGAACGGCGACCAGCTCAGCATGATGCCCGCGGTCCACGCGCGACGGCCTCCGAAGGGCGTGCCCGACGAGTTCCATTCCACACGGCCGAAGGAATTGAGCCGGGGAAGGAAGAGCGAGCGGGCGCGTGCCGCGTCCGCCCGGGCGGCCACGAGCACCGAGCGGGAGGCCGCGACATCAGAACGCGCGGCGGGAGAGGTTGCCCCGTCCGTCATGGCATCGACTATCGCGCGAATGCGCTCCGGGGACGGAAGGGAGTCCGGCAGGGCGAATGCCGTGTCTCCCGGATCGCCCATCTCCATCGCCAGTGCACGTCTGGCGAGACCGGCCTGGCTCCGCGCGCCCAGAAGGGACGCCTCAGCGTCCCCGGCCTTCACGGTGGCCAGGAGCGCATCGGACTTCGTCGCCAAGCCTTGCCGCACCATCGACTCCGCGTCGCGCACCTGCGACTGCGCGGCCTCGAGCGCGCTGGCGAGCGTCCGTTCCTGTTCGTGCGCGAGCACCGCGCCCCAGTAGGCCCGGACGACGCCGATCGCGGTCGTCGCATGCGTCCACCGTTCGGCGTACACTGCCGCTGCCGCGCTCTGCCGCGCCGCCTTCCGGCCCAGCCACGCGTCCGCGTTGAAGAGGGGTTGGTCGATCATGACGCCGGTGCCGAGATTGCCGACGGCTGACGGATCGTTCAGCGCGGCGGGAGCGAAGGCCCCGGCGGTCACGACGCGCTGGCGCAGCGTAAAGCCGAACGCGCTCAGCGGATCGGTGGTCCGGACGTAGCCGGCTTCCAGCCGCACGGACGGCAGCAGCCCCCGGTACGGGGCCAACGCCTCACCCGCCCGGGCGTCGGCCTCCCCGGCCGCGATTCGGTTGGGGTAGGCCGCCATCTCGGCGAGGCGCAGCGCGTCCTGCAACCGGCGCGGCCCCTGCGCGCCGGCGGCCGGGGGCCAGACGAGCGCCGGCAGGAACAGCAGGCACCAACTGCGAGAACGCATGACCGCCCGTGGCCCCGCTGGGCCGGTGCAGGGAATCAGTGTTGCTTCTATAACTATATAGTCATATATTTATACTGTCAACCCGCGGTCCTCCGGACTGCGCCCCAGCAACTTCGGCTACGAGACCGATGCCATGCCCCGCCATCCCCTGACCCCCACCCAGCTGCACCTGATTGCGGACCGGTTCAAGGCGCTCGCCGAGCCCTCCCGGCTGGAGATCCTCAATGCCCTGCGCGATCGCGAGCGTACCGTTTCCGAGCTGCTCGGCGCCACTGGGCTCGGGCAGGCCAACGCCTCCAAGCACCTTCAGGTGTTGCATGCGGCTGGATTCGTGGAGCGACGAAAGGAGGGGGTCAACATCCGGTACAGGCTGGCCGATCCGGCCGTCCTCCGCCTCTGCGAGCTCATGTGCGGTCGGCTGGAGAAGGAGGCCGCGGCCGCCCGGAAGATGTTCGCCTCGTAGGGCACCATTCTGGGCGGCGGCGGGCTAGATTCCGGGCATGACCGCCCGCGTTACCCGGGCCGGCCTGGACTTCGAAGGGATGTTCCGGACGGGCCCTGCTGCTACTGTCATCGTGCTGCCCGACACGCCGCACTACCACATCACCGATCTGAACGAGGCCTTCCTGACCGCGACGCGGAAGCGGCGGGACGAGCTCCTGGGCAGGCCGCTCTTCGAGGCCCTTCCTACCGAGCCGGATGACCCTACCGCGACCGGCCTGATGCACGTCCGCCATTCCCTCGACACGGTCGTCCGGACTCGCCGGCCGCACACCATTGCGGCGCTGCGCTACGATCTCCCCGCCCCCGACGGCACCCTCGAGCGTCACTACTGGAAGCTCGTGAGCGCACCGCTTCTCGATGCCAATGATCAGGTCACCCACATCGTTCACCGGATCGAGGACGTGACGGCATACCAGATGCTGGCCGCGGAGCGAACCCGTGCCGAGGCGGAGCGCGAGCGACTGGGACGGATGGAGGCCGCGGCGATGAGCCGCGCCCAGACGGCCGAGCGCCGCCTCCAGGGAATCTTCCAGCAAGCCCCGGTGGCGATAGCGCTGCTGACGGGTCCCGATCACGTCTTCGAGTTTGCCAACTCCCGGTATCTCGAGCTCGTCGGGCGCCGCGAGGTTCTCGGCAAGCCGATCGCCGCGGCGCTGCCTGAGCTCCAGGGCCAGGGCGTCGTCGAGTTGCTCGACCAGGTGTTAGCCACCGGGCGCGCCTACCATGGTCCCGAGCCGGTCGTGCGGCTGGCCCGGTCGGGCACCCCGGACCAGAAGGCCTTTTTCAATTTCGTCTACCAGCCCCTCCTCGATGAGCATGGAAATACCGAGAGCATCGCGGTCGTGGCGCCGGACGTATCGGAGCTGGTGAGCTCCCGAGAGGAAGCCCGGGCGGCCGCGGCTGCTCGGGACGCCGAGCGGCGTCAACTGCTCGCGGTCCTCGAGCAGTCCCCGCTCGGAATCGCGATCGCCGAGGCGCCTTCCGGCCGGCTGCTCTTCGCCAACGCGCGTGCCGAAGAGATCGGCGGCCGGACTCATCTGTCCGAAAGCATCGCCGCCTACAGCCAGGATTGGCGCGGGTACCACCGGGGTGGGCGGGCGATCGAACCTGAGGAGTGGCCGCTGGCCCGGGCGATCCTGCACGGCGAGACGATCGAGGACGAGGTCGCGTGGATCGAGCACCCGAAGGGCCACCGCGTCGAGATCACCATCAAGGCGGCACCGATTCGGAACGCCGAGGGGAAGATCATCGCGGGCGTGGCCGTATTCTGGGACGTCACCGCGGAACGGCGCACGGAACGGCAGCTGCGCGAGGCGCAAAGGCTCCAGGCGGTCGGCACGCTGGCGGGTGGCGTGGCCCACGAAGTGAACAACCAGATGACCGCGGTCCTGGGCTTTGGAGAGTTCGTGCTGCGGGCGCTCGGAGCCAACCATCTGCAGGCCGCCGACATGCGCCAGGTTCTCCAGGCGGCCGAGCGGGCCGCGCGCGTCACCCAACAGCTACTGGCCTTCAGCAGGCAGCAGGTCAACCAGCCCCGGGTGCTGGATCTCCACGCGTTGGCGACGGGGCTGAGTCCGGTATTGACCCAGTTACTGGGCAGCGACAAGACGCTCGTGATCAGCCCGACGAGAGCCTCCAACCGGGTCAATGTCGATCCCACCCATGTCGAGCAGGTGCTGATCAACCTCGTCGCCAACGCCCGGGATGCCACACCGACCGATGGCCGGGTGACGATCTCGGTCGAGGATGTCCAAGTGGGTCACGGGCCCGTCGCCGGGGAGAGCGCCACTATGGCGCCAGGGCCCTACGTCCTCCTGACGATCGCGGACACGGGAGCGGGCATCGATCCCGAGACCATCCCGCGCATCTTCGAGCCGTTCTTCACCACCAAGCCAGTGGGGCAAGGGACCGGCCTCGGGCTCTCGATGGTCTACGGCATCGTAAAGCAGCACGGCGGGTACATCTGGCCTCACAGCCGGCCCGGCCACGGCACCGAGATGCGGCTGTACTGGCCTGCGGTCGCCGCGGCGGCAGCGGCGTCCGCCCACGACGCTGGTGCCGCCGAGAGTCGTCCACTCCGAAGGGCGGCCAGGGTGCTGGTAGTCGAGGACGAAGGTGCCGTCCGGCACCTGGCGGTGCGATGCCTCGAATCGGTGGGATTTACCGTCCTCGCAGCGAAGGATGGGGGCGAAGCACTGCAACTGTTGCGTGGCGGATCGGAGCTGCCGGACATCCTGCTGACCGACGTGGTGATGCCCTACGTGAGCGGGCGACAGCTGAGCGAGGCGGCCACCGAAGCCCGCCCCGGTCTGTCCGTCCTGTTCATTTCAGGGTATGCGGGAGATGACGTCATCCGGCGGGGGCTGATCCCCGAAGGGGCGGCCTTCCTCCAGAAGCCCTTCACACCCGGCGAGCTCATCAATGCCGTCACCGGGCTGCTGACCTTGCGATCGGGCTGACCTCGGCGAACCGGCTAGCGTCGGGCGAGAAAGAACCGCTTCAACAGGTCGCCGCACTCCTGGGCCATCAATCCACCGAGCACCTCGGGGCGGTGATTGAGGCTGGGCAGGCGCAGGATATCGAAGACCGACCCCGCCATCCCGCATTGAGAGTCGTAGGCGCCGAAAACCACCCGCCCCACTTTGGCGAGAACGATCGCGCCGGCGCATTGCGCACACGGTTCGAGGGTGACGTAGAGCGTCGCCAGGGGGAGGCGATCCGCCCCGGCGCGATGCAAGGCCCGGTGCAGGGCCAGCAACTCGGCGTGCGCGGTCGGGTCGCGTCGCTCGACGGTTTCGTTGTGCGCCTCGGCCAGCAACTCTCCATCCGCCATCACCACCGCGCCGACCGGAACCTCCTCGCGGACCGAGGCGGCGCGCGCGAGCCGTAGCGCGGCCTCCATGCCTCCCAGATCGCTGGGGGTGGGCGTGCCCCTACGCACTGGCCTTCGCCGCCACGTGCTCCGCCCGAACCAGCCGGAGATGATCTCCGGCGCGTTCCACGCGGATGGTGTCGCCATCGGTGAACGTGCCCTCGAGGATTTCCAGCGCGATCGCGTTCTGCAGCTCGCGCTGGATGACCCGCTTGAGCGGCCGCGCCCCGTAGACCGGATCGTAACCCTGCACCGCCAGGAACTCGCGGCCCTCCGGGGTCAGCTCCAGTCGCAGATGGCGAGCGGCCAGCTGATCCTCGAGCTTCTTGAGCTGAATATCCACGATCTGGGCGATATCCTCCCGGGTCAGCGAGCGGAAAACGATGATGTCGTCCACTCGATTCAGGAACTCGGGACGGAAATGGTTGCGCAGCTCTTCGCGCACTCTGGTCTCGGTTCGCGCCCATGCCGCGTCGTCCGCGGCGGCTCCGGCATCCACGAGGATCTGGCTTCCGATGTTGCTGGTCATGATGACGACGGCGTTCCGAAAGTCCACCACGCGTCCCTGGCCGTCGGTCAGGCGCCCGTCATCGAGGATCTGGAGCAGCACGTTGAAGACGTCCGGATGGGCCTTCTCGATCTCGTCGAACAGGATGACGCTGTACGGCCGGCGACGGACCGCCTCGGTGAGCTGGCCGCCCTCCTCGTAGCCGACGTAACCCGGCGGCGCTCCGATCATCCGGGCCACGGAGTGCTTCTCCATGTACTCGGACATGTCGAGGCGCACCATGGCCCGCTCGTCGTCGAAGAGAAATTCCGCGAGCGCGCGGGCAGTCTCGGTCTTGCCGACGCCCGTGGGGCCGAGGAAGATGAACGACCCGGTGGGACGATTCGGGTCTCCCAGGCCGGCGCGACTGCGGCGGACGGCGTTCGACACGGCGCTCAACGCGAGACGCTGCCCGATGACGCGCCGGCCCAATTCGTCCTCGAGACGGGTGAGCCGCTCGCGGTCGCTCTCCAGCATCTTGGTCACCGGAATGCCGGTCCACTTGGCGACGATCTCGGCGATGTCCTCCGCGTCGACTTCTTCCTTGAGATACTTCGCCTTTGACTGGATCTCCTGGAGGCGCTGCTGGTCCTTTTCCTGCCGGGCCTCCAGCTCGGGGATGCGACCGTAGCGCAGCTCGGCGGCCCGCTGGAGATCGCCGCGACGGGTGGCCTGATCCACCTCGCTCCGCAGTCCGTCGACCTCCGCCTTGATCTTCTGGATTTCCTGAATCGCCGTCTTTTCCGATTGCCACTGTGCCTTCATGCCGGCGCTGCGCTCCCGCAGCCCGGAGATCTCCTGTTCGACGCCGGCGAGACGCTCCTTGCCCGCCCGATCCTTCTCCTTGAGCAACGCCTGGCGCTGGATCTCGAGCTGGATGATGCGCCGCTCCACCTCGTCGATCTCCTGCGGCAGGCTGTCGATCTCGATGCGCAGGCGGCTCGCCGCCTCGTCGACCAGATCGATGGCCTTGTCGGGGAGGAAGCGGTCGCCGATGTACCGGTCCGAGAGGGTCGCCGCCGCGACCAGCGCATTGTCGGTGATGCGTACCCCGTGGTGGACCTCGTACTTCTCCTTGAGCCCGCGAAGGATCGCCACGGTGTCGGTCACGCTCGGCTCGCCGACCAGCACGGGCTGGAAGCGGCGCTCGAGGGCCGGATCCTTCTCGACATGTTTGCGATACTCGTCGAGCGTCGTGGCGCCGATCACATGCAGCTCGCCGCGCGCCAGCGGCGGCTTGAGCATGTTGGACGCGTCCACCGCGCCCTCCGCGGCACCGGCGCCGACGATCGTGTGCAGCTCGTCGATGAAGGTGACGTACTTCCCCTCGCTCTCCGTGAGCTCTTTCACCACCGCCTTGAGGCGCTCCTCGAACTCGCCCCGGTACTTGGCCCCGGCGAGCAACTGCCCGATATCCAGTGCGACCAGCTCGCGGTGACGGAGCGACTCGGGGACGTCGCCATCCACGATGCGCTGCGCCAACCCTTCCACGATGGCCGTCTTCCCGACGCCGGGCTCGCCGATGAGGACGGGGTTGTTCTTCGTGCGGCGCGACAGCACCTGCATGACCCGACGGACCTCTTCATCGCGGCCGATCACCGGATCGAGCTTCCCGTTTCGCGCGAGGTCGGTGAGATTGCGAGTATAGCGCTCGAGCGCCTGATACTGCCCCTCGGGCGACTGGTCGGTGACCCGGTGGGAGCCCCGCACCTCGGCGAGGGCGGCGCGCAGGTTGGCGGGTGAGATGCTCTGCTCGGTAAACAGCGCGCGGGCGGTGGTTCCCTTCTCCTCGCTCAGCGCAAGCAGAAGATGCTCGGTGGAGACATAGGCGTCCCCCAACTTCTTCGCCTCGGCCTCCGCCCGGTCGAACACCCGGTTGAGCTCCCGGCTGAACGTGGGCTCCGCCCCGCCTCCCTGTTGCGTGGGAAACCGGGCGACCTCCCGCTCCACCGACTGCACCAGGGCGGTCACGTTGAGCCCGGCCTTCTGAAGCAGCGGCTGCACCACGCCCTCCGCCTGCGCCAGCAGCGCGGCGAGCAGGTGAGCATCGTTCACCACCGGATTGCCGCGCCGGCCGGCGTCCTCGCCCGCGGCGCGGAACGCCTCTTGAGCCTTGAGCGTCAGTCGTTCCGGACGAATCATCGAGGTCCTCGATCTGGAGCAGAGTCGCCAACATTAACATTCGTGATCGGCGGCCTGTGGGCAAACAGCGTTCCCGAAAGATCTGCCGATATGGCAGCCGCGGCGTCCAACGCAATAGGGACGACGGCGGCGTCGTCCCTATGGCTTGGTGCTCGCCTTCTTTTGAACGATCATCTTGCGCGTGAACCGCTCGCCGTCCACGCTCAATTGGTAGTAGTAGACGCCCGGCGTGGCTTCCGCCTTGCCATCGAGATACTTCCCATCCCAGTACGAGCGATACCTGCCACATCGGAGCCTGAGACTGTCTACTCGTTCCTCGGAACCTTCGGCCAACACCGGAATGGCGACCACCTGAACCAGCACATTGTAAATCCTGAGGCTGACCACCGGCTGGCGACCCTTCACGCAAAGCTCGGGACCGATCTCGAAGGGAATCGTCGTCGCCGGGAAGAACGGATTGGGGTAGTTCTCCTTCAGCTCGACCCGCGGGGGCCCTACGTTCGCCTGCGCGGCCACGGGGGACCCGATCCCCACCAGCAGTCCGAGCCACCACCCCGGCCACGACAAGCGGACCATGGGCGCTCCTCTTCATACCAGGTGTCGAACGGCATACCCTCCTATCGAAGCAGCGCTGCGCCTCGACCGGCACGCCCGCAGCCGGCCCGGATGAGCTACCCCTTATACCTAATCACGCCCCGCAATGTCGCAAGGTACGCTAGGGGCTGGCCTTTAGCCTCCGGCCCTCCGGTACCCGGACCGTGATGCCTTGCCGGTCGGCCCACTCGAGCAGCGGGATCAGGTATTTGCGGCTCACGCCGAGCCGGTCACGAAGCGATGCTGGACTGATCGTTCCCGCGCGCCCGGCGTCGAGCAATGCCGCGGTGAATAGGTCGAGCGCCCGGCAGGAATAATAGCGATCGCGCTCCACCGCCTTGACCAGGCCGCGCTCGGCAGCCAACCGGACGGCGCCGGCGACGTCGCCATGCCCGGTTTGCGCGCCAAGCTCCGCGAGTGTCGGCGGCGTGAGCCCACCTTCATCCACCAGGCGCACCAGCATGGCGACTCCGCTTTCCCCACCCTCGATCCGAGGAACGAACCCGGGGAGCGATGCGACACCGTCCGCCACCTGCAAGCGCCCCGCCTCGACGAGATCGTCGATGGCCGCCGCGATGACGCCCTCAGCGTGGCGGAAGGTACGTCGCAGTGTCTCCAGCTGAACGCCACCGCTGCCGCGCCGAGCCGCGTGATGGTCCGACACCACCGCCAGCACACGGTCCGCCACGGCCTCGACCGTCGCAGCGATGATCCAACGATCACGGAGGAGCCGGGCTCCCACCGCACGCTGGGCAGCCGCGGATGCGGCGAGCGGCGCGATGCCGAGAAGGATCGGAAGGGTGCCGGTCGCGATTCCCCCCGGTCGGCGTCCCAGCAGGGCCAGGAGACGGGCGTCCGGTTCTTCCGCGGCGAGGCCGTCCGGCCACACCGCGCGTCGTGGCGGATCGGGGTCGAGCACCTGACCGCCGCCGATCGTGGCGACCGGGCTGTAGCTCCGGACCACGAAGCGGTCGCCACCGCGCGCGACGACCGCCCGTTCCAGCGTCAGCCGGGCGAGGCCGGAGGACCCCGGCTCGATCCTCCCGCGCGGATGCACTCGGGCCATGACCTCGGCAGTACCGATGAGAACACGGATGCGGGTCCGGGAATCCAGAGCGCGCGGTGCGCCGGGCTCGAGGGCGATCGCTACATCGAGCGCCGTGGTCACGGGCCAGGGGGCACCGTTGGCGACGAGGACGGCTCCGCGCGAGATGCCGTCGCGCCGAATCCCCGCGAGACCGACCGCGATGCGCGTTCTCGTCTCGCTGCGCCGCAGTGGCCGCCCGTGAGCTTCCACCGACCGGACCCGGCCATGGAGCCCCATGGGGAGCAGCGTCACCGAGTCGCCCACCGAGACCACGCCCGACCATGCCGAGCCGGTGATTACCGTGCCGACTCCGGCGACGGAGAACGCCCGGTCGACGGGAAGGCGAAAGAGATCCTCGGGCGGTCGCGACCCGAGCCGGCCGGCACGGGCCTCGATGATCGAGCGCAAGGCTTCGATGCCCTCGCCGGTCCGCGAGGAGACGGGAATCGGGCGAGCGAACTCGACCGGCGAGGTCGCCAGTCGGACGGCAACCGCCGAGAGGAGTCGCTCCAACTCCTCCGTGGTCACCAGGTCGGATTTGGTGAGCACTGGAATGCCGGCCGGTACCCGCAACTGCTCCAGCACGACCAGATGCTCGAGTGTCTGAGGCTTGATCCCTTCGTCGGCCGCGA
Organism: uncultured Gemmatimonadales bacterium; assembly: GCA_963722825.1. Taxonomy (GTDB): domain Bacteria; phylum Gemmatimonadota; class Gemmatimonadetes; order Gemmatimonadales; family GWC2-71-9; genus CAVVWJ01. Next base: position 760,014 of record CAVROI010000001.1, on the reverse strand, counting down.
TCACCAGGAGCACGAGGTCTGTCCCAGAGGCGCCGGCGACCATTGTCCGCACGAAGTCTTCGTGTCCCGGCACATCCACGACACCGGCGATCCCACCACTGAGCGGCAGCGCCGCGAAGTTGAGATCGACGGTAATGCCGCGCCGCCGCTCCTCCGGCAGGCGGTCCACGGACTTGCCGGTCAGCGCGGTGACGAGCGCCGATTTGCCATGGTCGATATGGCCCGCCAGTCCGATGATCAGGCGGCCTCCCATGGACGGCGCATCCAGAACTCGAGAGCCGGCAGCTCCGCGCCCTCGGCCAGATGGTATCGGATGTATCGGGCGAGAAGCCGCCGGTGGGCCGCGGCGTGGCGGGCGTCGAGTGGGGGCAGTGGAGCCTCCGCATCGAGCAGGTGCGCGAGATCCTCACGCGAGCGTTCCGGCAGTTGCGTCGCCTCATGGCTTGCGGCGCAGTCCACGCACAGCACTCCGCCTTCACGGGTGCTGAACGGCAGCGGCCCTCCCGCAGGCACGAGCGTCCCGTCGAGCACGCACGCGTCGAGGGACGGCGCGAAACCGAGGAGGCCTACCTGGCGCCAGAGTAACCGCAGTCCGAGCGCTTCCACCTCAGGAATCAGCGAGACCTCGAGCGCGCCGAGCGAATCGCTGAACAGATCGAAGCTCTCCGGGTGAGGGTCGGGCGGCGCGAACCGCAACATGACCTCGGCGAGCGCGGAGGCGGCCGCGTAACGATCCAGGCGGCTCGCCAGTCCGGTATGCAGGCGAGTGAGATCGAAGGCGGTCAGGGTGTGGAGCTCGCGATGTTCCTTGGTGAGAAACTGCGCCTGCCCCTCGCTCAAGAGCTGCAAGGCCGCGCCGAAGCGGCTCCGGGGACGCAGCGCTCCCTTCGCGATCGCGCTCTGCACCCCGTAGTCCCGGGTGGCCAGGCGCACGATCTTCGACGTCTCGCTGTAGCGGAGCGCGGACAGCACGATGGCCGGCGTACTTGCGAGGGGCATCCGGGAAAGATACCGCTCGTCTGCCTGACCGATCGGCCGGGAATCGCGGTCGGCTCATTCGGGAGGAATCTGAATCGTCACGACGCCGCTCGGACATTCACCGAGGGCAATGGTGCGCTTTTCGACGAGGGTGGAATCGAGCACGTGGGCTGTACCCGGTTCTCCCCCCTGGCACGGACCGCTTTCGATCGCGTAGATCCGTCCCTTGCTGTCTACCGCGACGGCCGAATTTCCGGGAATGGCAACACCGTTGCCGGCACCGCGCACCACCTGGTTCAAACCGGTGTCGAACTCCATCAGCCCCTCGGCGAAGGAGCTGATGTACAGCTTGGAGCCACCGTCGATGGCAACGTTGCCGGGACCGGTACCGAAGCCGGCAAAGCTCGCCATCTCGGTAAATCCCACCGGATCCACGATCGACAGCCGGCCCTCACCCTCGAAGAAGCTTCCCGTATTCATCACGTAGAGAAGGCCATCGTTTCCCAGGACGCCGTACCCGGCGTTGCCGGGGCCGGTGAGTGGGATCGAATCGACCCGCTCCGCGCTCTTGGGATCGAGGACCGTAATCGAGCTCGGCCCGGCCGGGGCAAAGTTCACGAGATTGCCGTTGAGGACGAAGATTCTTCCCCGGGCATACACGATCCCTTCCGGGTAGATCCCGACCCCTGCCTCCGTGGTCGTGCCCGTCAGGTAGTTGATGCGGGAGACGGAGTTGAGGTTGGGATTGGCCACGAACGCGATGGAATCATCGACGATCGCCGAGCCGGTGGCGCCCGAGTTGGCCGGCAGCGGGATGGTGCGCATGACCGCAGCATCGATCAGATCCACCACCGCGACAGCATTGTCGAGGCCCAGCGGCACCAGTGCCGTCCGGCCGAAGGCCGATACGCCGACCGGCGTCGGTGTCGTGCCTCCGAGCTGCACCTGGACCGCGGCGGAGGGATTATCCACCGGCACGATGCTCAGTGTGCTGGCCGTGCTGTTCACGGCAAGGAGCGCCTCGGTAGGCTCCGGGGCGGGAGCGTTGGTGTCGGCGCACGCGGTGCAGAGCGCCAGCACGGCGGCAGGGCCAAGTAGGACGCGGGAAAGGGTCATGGCGATTGGTAGTTGAGGGTGGCGGTGAACGTTCTACCGGGAGTGGGATACCCGGCAATGAACTCGGCGCGGCTGTCGGCGAGGTCGCTGACCTGGATCCGAAGGCCGAGCGCGTCGGTGAGGCGGTGCTCCAGCCCGACATCGAAGAGCGAGAAGGCAGGCCTGGGGTTCGTGCCGGCGCTGTTGGGAAATCGCTCGCCGATTCGATGCCACCGGGCGTCCGCCGTCCAGGCGCGGGGGGACCAGAGGACGGCCACCGAATAGGTGACCCGTGGCCGGTACTGTACTTGCGCACCCTCCGGAATGTCGTAGGTGAGCGCGCTGTAGGTGGCGGTGCCGTCGAATCGCAGCGCCGCCGCCGGCCGAAGGCCGATACTCAGCTCTCCACCACGGCGGACCACGTCGAAGTTGCGAGGACTCCATATGAACCTGAAGTCCGGGGCCCAAACCACCATGTCGGCCACGCGTCCGGCGAAGAGCCGCGCGGATAACGTGCCTCGATCGATCTCTCTGCGAACGCCGGCTTCCAATTCCCAGCGGACCCGCTCCGGTCGGAGATCGGGATTGAGTCTGACGCCGACGCCTTCGCGAAACAGCAGATCGGCCAGCACCGGTGGCGTGACGGCACTCCCGATCGCCGCGGTAATGCCCGTGCGGCCGCGCTGCCAGCCGGCATCCACGCGTGCGCTGAAAGCCGGCGTGCCCCGCCCCGTCCACAGGTCCAGCCGCATGGCCGGCGCCAGCGTCCACACCGCGTTGGTCCCACGGTGCAGCGTCGCATCGGCCCGTACCGACGCGTGGGTGAACGACGCGCCTTCGCGCACGCCGTCGCCGCCGAACCGGTCGGCGCGCGCTTCCGCGGTGACGCCGGCCTCACCGGCCCACCCTCCGATGCTGGCGACACGGTGATATCCCGTCTCCAGGGTCCCGCCGATCCCGTGGGTATAGCTGTCATACGCCGGACCCGTCGGAGGACCAGGATCCGACGCACGAGTCTCAATCCATTGCAGCGACCCGCTCACCTGCAACGTTCCAGAGCGCCGCGCCCCGAGGAAGACCGTGCGGTCGTGCGCCGCCGCGGTAGGAGTGGGGTTTGTGGTGGTGCCCGGCAGCCCGCGATCCGACTGGGAACCTCGAATCGACAACTCGACCGGGCCATCGAGCCGGGCCGACGCGGCATACACGTCTCCGCCGGCGTTGTGTCGGGCCGCGGCGCCTCCGCCGCGGACGTCGGGCACGGTGTAGGGAAAGCGGTCCGCATACCGCTCGCTCGACGCGGTCACACCCACTCGGCCGGCCGATGCCCCCACCCGCACTCCCCGGGCGCCATGGCCGGCCAGCCAGGCCGCCGCTTCGGGGCGAACCGGACGTCGGGTCTCCACCACGATCACTCCGGCCACTGCCCGGCTCCCCGCTCGTACCGTCTGGGCCCCGGGAACCAGGGTGACGCGGTCCACGTCGCGACTCGTGAGTCGGGCGAGATCGGCGCGACCGGTGAGCGGATCGTTCACGGCGAAGCCGTCGACGAGCACCAGCACTTCGTCGGGCCCTCCCCCGCGAACCTGCGGCGACGCGGGCCCGCCGCTGCCGGTGCGCCGCACTACGACTCCCTCCCAGCCATCGAGCGCGCGAGCGAGGTCGCGCCCGCGAACGGCGAGCTCCTCACCGGAGATCGAGATCGACCCCGGTGTCGCGACGACGGTGACGCTGTCGAGCTGCAGCGGCAGTGGAGACAGCCGCACGACGATGGTTCGATCGAGGCCCGGCACGAGATCGATCACCTCGGCCCACGGTGCATAGCCGACGCGCCGGATCGCGAGCGTGCCGCGGCCGGGAGTCAGGGGGGCCAGCACGAAGGCGCCGTCGCTCGCCGTCGTCGCGTGCTGATCGCCGAGCCGCACGTCGGCGGACGCGAGCGGTGCGCCCGAGGCGGCATCGACCACATGGCCGATCACTCGCGCCGGGGCCTGCGCGGCTGCCGCCAACGGCATGGCCGCGAGCACGGTGAGCAGGGCAGCGCGCGTGATCATGGGTCGCGCTCGCCAGGCCGGAGCGGGACGATCTGCGGCGATCCGTCGCCCCACCAGGTGACCGCGACCGGCCATTCGAAGACTCGCCCCACGATCTCACGGCTGAGCACGTCACCCGGCGGGCCTTCGGCCACCAGCTCGCCGCCGCTCAGCAGGAGCATGTGATCGGCGAAGCGTGCGGCGAGGTTGAGGTGATGGGTGATCACGAGAAGAGCGAGACCATCGTCGACCAGCCGGCGGAAGAGCTCGAAGAGCTCCATTTCGTGCCGGACGTCGAGCGAGGCGGTCGGCTCGTCGCAGATGAGGACGCGCGGTTGCTGGGCCAGAGCTCGCGCAAGCCTGACCCGCTGCCATTCGCCTCCCGAGAGAGAGTCCACCGCGCGATCGCGCAGCCCGGCGACATCGCATCGCTCGAGCGCGGCACGGACGGCCGCGCGATCGGTCTCGCCACTGGCGGCCAGGGGACCGAGATGGGCGTACCGCCCAAGCATGACCGTCTCTTCCACTCTGAGCGGAAAGAGGATGTCTTCCCGTTGGGGCAGGACGCCGATCACACGGGCCAGGTCATGGCGCGGCCACGCCGATACCTCGCGCCCATACACGGTCACGGACCCCGCCTCGAGCGGCAGCAGGCCGGACAGCGCGCGCACCAGCGTAGTTTTTCCACTTCCGTTCGGGCCGACCACCGCGACCAACCGTCGCTGGCCCACCAGACAGTCCACGCCGGCGAGCGCGGGCCGTCCGGGGCGACCGTACCGCACCGTCACTCCCCGCGCCTCGACGATCACGCGAGCGTTCTCCGAAGCAGCGCCGCGAAGAGCGGCACGCCGACCAGGGCGGTGATGACACCGACCGGCAGCTCCAGCGGCCGCACTGCCACGCGAGAGACTACGTCGCACAGCACCAGAAAACATCCGCCCGCGAGAAAGACGAGCGGCAGCAAGGTGCGGTGGATCGGCCGGGCGACGGTGCGGACCGCGTGGGGCACGACCAGGCCGACGAAGCCGATGATGCCGCACGCCGCGACGCTCGCGGCCGTGAGGAGTGCGGTGCAGACGTACACGACTCGCATGGTCCGGGGAACATCGGCGCCAAGATGCTGCGCCGGCTCCTCGCCGAGCGCCAGGAGATCGAGCGCTCTCGCGTTGAAGGCGAGCAACCCGAGAGGGATCGCGGCGTAGGCGGTGAACACGCCGAGCGACTGCCACGAGGAGGAGCCGAACCCACCGAGCAACCAGAGGAAGGCGTTCCGGGTGGCCGCCGAATCCGAGAGCACCATGATGCTGCTCATGAGCGCGATGAAGAACGACCCGACCACCACACCCGATAGCAGGAGCACGCGCGGATCGAGCCGCCGGCCCGCGACCAGGCTGAGCCGGTAGACCAGCGCCACCGCCCCAAGCGCTCCGAAGAACGCGGCCACCGGCACCGCCCACGGTCCCGCCGCGCGCGTCGCGATCGCGAGCACCGCGCCGAGGCCGGCGCCGCCGGAGAGTCCGAGCAGGTACGGCTCTGCGAGAGGATTCCTGATCATCGCCTGAAGCGCCGCGCCGCAGACTCCGAGGCTCCCGCCGACGAGAAAGGCGAGCAGCACCCGGGGCGCGCGCAGCTCCCGGACGATCACCGCGGCCGGGGCGTCGCCGCTGCGCAAGCCGGCCCACACTTCCCCCGGGGACAGTGGGACCGTGCCGACGCTCAATCCGACGACGAGGCAAACGGCCGCCGCCAGGAATAGCAGCGCGACCCGACCGCGGCTCATCGCAGGGCTCCGCGAATTCGGCCGGCGAGCTCTCGGATCGCGGCCGGCGACCGCGGTCCCGGGCGGTTGAATTCGGATCCGCTTACCCTGAGGAGACGCCGCTCCCGCACCGCGCGGACCACCTGCCACTCGGGCCGCGAGACGAAGCCCGCCGGGCCGTCGCTCGCCGTGAGGATGAGGTCGGGATCCCGAGAAGCGACGGCCTCGATGCTCACCGTCCCGGCCGATGCTTTCACATCGTCGAAGAGGTTCCGCCCTCCCGCCCGCTCGACCAGCTCGCTCAGGAAACTGCCACGGCCAATTGTCATCGGCGGCTGTTCCCACACGAGCAGCAGCACCCTGGGCGCATCGCTGCCGGGTTTCGTCGTCGCGGCCGCCAGGGCGGTGTCGAAGGTCACGGCCACCGAATCGGCGCCACGCTCCCGTCCGGTGACGCGTCCGAGCAGCCGCGCAACACGCCCCACGTCGGCGAGCGCGTCGGTGTTGAGACGGAGCGCGGGAATGCCGGATGCGCGGAGCCGGGCCGCCGTTTCCGCGTTCCGCGCCGAGTTGTAGAGGAGGACGAGATCGGGCCGGGTGGCGAGAATCGCTTCGGTGTTGGGACTGATGCCGTCGCCGAGATTGCGAACCTTCTGCGCGTCGGGAGGATAGTCGCACCATGTCGTGCGACCGACGACCGCGCCACCGGCCCCGATGGCGAAGAGCAGCTCGGTCGTGGCGGGAATGAGCGACGCGATACGCCGGGCCGGCGCGGCCACCGCGACGGTATCGCCGGCGTCGTCCACCAGCCGCAGGCTCCCGGCCGCCGGCGCGGCCGGCCGGCAGGACATCGCCGCGGCAAGGAGCCATGGGAGTATCCGAGCGACCCGCCACCAGCCTTCGCGATGGTAGCCGGAAATAAATTTGCCCATCTCCCGGGCAGGAGAGATGGGCGTGGGCGAAGGCGAGGAGCCGTCGAGCGCGCCACCAACCCTCCCCCGAGGGTATTCATGGTGGCGCGAACGGAGAGGTCTCCTGGCTTCGGGCCTTCGCTCGCCTTCCCGGTTTCCCAGTGGCGTCGTGAGCGAAGTGCCGGTTCCCCATCAGGGAGCCGTGCCCGTTACAGTGGCGGGGCCGCGCCGGTATTTCACCGGCTTCCGAGCATCCCCGTTCGCGAGCTTCAATTTTTCTCGTGCGGCAAGTTTACCGGGGGCCTTCCGCCGCCGCAAGAGCGGACTCCAGCGCCCCCTTGAGCCGCGTCCGCTCCTGCTGATACTGCTGCCATTCCTTCACGGAGACCTCCACCTCCCGGCCGGCGTACTTGGCGTCCAGCTCGGCGAGCGTGTCCAGCAGCTGATCCGGTGGTGGCGAATCGACAAGAGTCACGCGTCGGGCGACCACACGCCAGGCGGCGAGGCCGAGCACGAGCGCCAGCCCGCCTACGAGCCCGGCCAGCAACAGCCGCGGCGTCCGACCGAGCCGGGGGAGCGAGAGGTGCACGCTCTGCCCGCCCGCGACGCGGCCGCTCCACCGATGAAACCAGCGCCCTTCGATCTGCTGGCTGTCTGCGAGGGTGAGGGCGCCGCCGCTCACCTTCGCGGCGCCCTCCTCGAGAAGAACATTCAGCGGACTATCGCTTCCGATGGGCAAATCGACGGACTCTCGACCCCGCGGAATCACGTACGTGAGAGTCAGCTGCTTCTCTCCAGGGGCAATCGGCGCGAAGACGAGAACGGAATCGCCCTGCCGCGTGACGGCGTCGGGCGACAGATCGCTCTCGCCCAACTGGAATCCCGCGGAGCCGGTCGGCAGCGCTCCGCTCCAGCTCGGCCGGCTGGAGTCGCCGGCCACCCGCGCGACCGATCCCGCGTTCCGGAGCACGAGCAGATCGAGCACGGAACGGGATCCGTCTTCCCCCGGGCGGGGCACGACGATGTGGCGCGCGGCAATCGTGACGGGGGCGGTGCTCGAGGTATCGTACACCAGCAGGCGGATGGCGGTGTCGGGACGCGCGGGATTGGTGTGCACCGGAGTCGAGAAATACTCGACGCCGCCATGCCTGGCGCTCAGGAGATAGAGCGCGCTGCTGTCGGCCCGAAAGCGGATCCGGAATCTTCCACGGGAGTCTGTGACGGTCGAGTCGAGCGGTCCCTGCGAATCACGGCCCACCCGGTGAAGCAGCACGCGCACTCCACCGGCGGTGACGGTGTCGGCACCGCGGGGAAGCTCGACGGCGCCGGCGGCGACGCTTTGGGCGTGAATCAGGGCGGGCGCGCCGAGGGCGGCCCAGGCGCAGAGTGCGCCGAGAAGATGCCTACGGATTGAATTTCCCGAAGTCCTGCGGGTCCATCTTTTCGAGGTACTGTTTCAGTTTGTCGGCCTCGAGCGACGGGTCGGGCGCCGGCTCATCGGCCTCGACGCCGCTCTGGTCGAGCAGCTGCTCGCTGGTGAAGATCGGCGCGCGCATCCGGAGGGCGAGGGCGATGCTGTCCGAGGGGCGGGCGTCCACCTGGAAGACGTGGTCGTCGCGCCGGATGAGAAGCTCGGCGAAGTAGGTGTTTTCCTTGACCGCGCTGATGAAGACCCGACGGAGATCGCCGCCGAGGCCGACCAGAACCTGCTTGAGAAGATCGTGCGTGAGGGGGCGCTGCGCCTTCATACCCTGCAGCTCCATGGCGATGGCGCTGGCTTCAGCCGGCCCGATCCAGATGGGCAGCACGCGGGTGCCGTCTTTCTCGCGCAGGATCACGACCGGCGTGTTGGAGGTGCGGTCGAGGCCGAGGTGAGCCACAGTGACTTCGATCATGTCAGTATTCTAATCTAGTCGTCAGGGTTAGGGTCTAGAGTCGAAAGTCCAGACCCTCGACTTTAGACCCTCGACTCCCGACCCCTCACGTACCGGCATCCCAGCTCGCCAGGTACTGGACCTGCTCGGCGGTGAGCGTGTCGATGGCGATGCCCATGCTCTCCAGCTTGAGCCGGGCAATTTCCTGGTCGACCGAGGCCGGCAGCCGGTGCACTGCCTTGGACATGGTTCCGTGCTGCTTGGCCAGCAGCTCGGCGGCAAGCGCCTGGTTCGCGAACGACATGTCCATCACGCTGGCCGGATGACCCTCTGCCGCGGCCAGGTTGATCAGGCGGCCTTCACCCAGCACCATGATCCGGCGCCCGTTGACGACGAACTCCTCGACCATGGCGCGCACCTCGCGGCGCTCACCGGCGATCTTGCCGAGTCCATCGAGATCGAGCTCCACGTTGAAGTGGCCCGAGTTGGCGACGATGGCCCCGTCCTTCATCCGGGAGAAGTGCTCGGGACGCACCACGTGGAGATTGCCGGTGAGGGTAATGAAGAGGTCGCCGATCGGCGCCGCGTCGGCCATCGGCATGACCTCGAAGCCGTCCATCCTGGCCTCCAGCGCGGCCACCGGGTCGACCTCCGTCACCACGACATGCGCCCCCGCGCCCCGGGCGCGGCTCGCCACGCCCCGGCCGCACCAACCGTAGCCGGCCACCACGACCGTGCTCCCGGCCAGGAGGAGGTTGGTGGCGCGGACCACGCCGTCGAGCGTGGACTGTCCGGTGCCGTACCGGTTGTCGAACATGTGTTTGGTGCGCGAGTCATTGACCGCCACGATAGGGAACTGGAGGACGCCTTCCTTGGCCATCGCCTTGAGCCGGATGACCCCGGTGGTGGTTTCCTCGGTCGAGCCCTTCACCTTGGCGACCAGCGCCTTCCGCTCGGCCGGAGACAGCGTCTCGACCCACTGCCGGATCGGTGGCGCGAGGTCATCGAGGCGGTTGAGGGCGATCATATGGAGCGAGCCAACGAGGTCGGCGCCGTCGTCCTGCGTCATGTCGGGGCCGAAGGCCAGGGCGTGCGCGATGTGCGAGTAATAGCTCTCGTTGCCCTCGCCCTTGATGGCGTAGACATGGACACCGTGATTGCGCACGAGATGCGCGGCGACGTCGTCCTGCGTCGAGAGCGGGTTGGAGGCGCAGAGCGCGATGTCGGCCCCGGCTGCCCGCAGCGTCATCATGAGGTTGGCCGTCTCCGTGGTTACGTGGAGACAGGCGCTGAGCTTGAGCCCCTTGAGCGGCTGCTCCTTGGCGAATCGGGCCCGGATCTGACGGAGGACCGGCATGGAACGCTCGGACCACTCCGTGCGGCGCTTGCCTTCGTCGGCGAGGGCGAGATCCTTGACGTCGTGTTTCGGCACAGTGATCGATGCAGTCATGCGCTCCTCAGCGTGCGGCCGACAGCAGGTCTTTGACCCGGTCGGTCGCCTCCCAGGTGAAGTAATCAACGGTCATCTTCTTGGCGTCGTCCACGTACGTTCCCCGGACGGGCTTGCGCCCGAAATGCCCGTACGTCGCAGTCTTCCGGTAAATTGGCCGCTTGAGCTTGAGGGCGTCAATGATCCCCTTCGGCGTCAGATCGAACACCTGGTCCACCATCCTCTCCAGCCGCTCGTCGGGCATGGTACCCGTCCCGAAGGTCTGCACCATGATGGAGACGGGGTGCGCCACGCCGATGGCGTACGCAATCTGCACCTCACACCGCCGGGCGAGCTTGGCCTCGACGATATTCTTGGCCACCCAGCGGGCCGCATAGGCCGCGGACCGGTCGACCTTGGACGGGTCCTTCCCGCTGAAGGCACCCCCGCCGTGGCGGGCCATGCCCCCGTAGGTGTCCACGATGATCTTGCGCCCGGTGAGTCCGGCGTCACCATGAGGCCCGCCGATCACGAACCGGCCGGTGGGATTGATGAGAACCCGAGTGCGGCGGTGCTCCATCCCGACGCTGTCGAGCACCGGCTTGATGACTTCCTCGATCACGCCCTCCCGAATGGTGCTCTGAGAGAGCTGCCGCGAGCCGTTCCGCTCGGCGTGTTGAGTCGACACCACGACCGTCCGAACGGCAACCGGACGGTCGCCCTCGTACTCGACCGACACCTGTGACTTGCCGTCGGGACGAAGCCATTCGATCGGCCGGTGGCCGCCGATGCCCTTGCGCACCGCCGCGAGGCGCTCCGCGATCCGATGCGCGAGCACGATCGGGAGCGGCATGCGCTCCCGCGTCTCATTCGACGCGTAGCCGAACATCATTCCCTGATCGCCGGCGCCCTGGGACTTGATCGCGTCGGAATCCACGCCCATCGCGATGTCGGGGGACTGTTTGTCGATCGAGGTGAGGACCGCGCACGTGCGCCCGTCCATCCCGTACGAGGCGTCGGTGTACCCGATGCCTTCGACCGTGGTCCGCACGAGCTCGGGGATGTTGACGTAGGTCTTGGTCGTGATCTCCCCGGCGACGACGGCCATGCCCGTCGTTACCAGCGTCTCGCACGCGACGCGTCCCGCGGGATCACGCGCCAGGATGGCGTCGAGCACCGCGTCGGAAATCTGGTCGGCCACCTTGTCGGGGTGTCCCTCGGTTACCGACTCGGATGTGAAGACGTGTCGCTTCGGTGCAGCCATTTGCAGCGGTTTCCTCGAGTGGGTAATACTGAAAAAGGCGGCTAGGACGCCGCCGTGCCGGGTGGCAAGGTAGCGAAGCGGCGCCGCCCGGGCAACGCCGAGTGAGGGTCGAGGAGCCGCACGTCGATGTATTCGCCGACAACGCTGCGCAGGGCCTCGGACACCTCCTCGGCGCTGCGCGCCGCGAGAGCCGACTCGGCCGCCTGGCGGGCTGCCGGCTCCGGCACGGTCCGCACGACCCACTTGACCAGCGGAAGCGCCGGTGGGGACACGCTGAGCCGCTCGTAGCCGAGCCCGATGAGCAGCACGGCGCTCAAGGCCTCGGACGCCATCTCGCCGCACACGCTCACCGGAATGTCCGCCGCCCGGCCGATCGCGAGCACCTGGTGCAGCTGGCGCACGATCGAGGGGTGATGCGGTGTGAAGCGATCGGCCAGCCGCGCGTTACCGCGGTCCACCGCCATCGTGTATTGAGTGAGGTCGTTGGTACCGACGCTGAAGAAATCGCTCACCTCGGCCAGCCGATCGGCGATGACCACCGCCGCAGGCGTCTCCACCATGACGCCCACCGGCACCGACTCGGCCGCGCGGATGCCCTCCCGCCGCAGCGCCTCCGCCTCCTCGAGCATGATCGCGCGCGCCTGCTCCACTTCCTCGACCAGCGTTATCAGCGGAAGCATGAGGTGAATGTCCCGCTCGGCCGCGGCCCGCAGGATGGCGCGGACCTGCGGCCGGAACACCTGCGGCTCGTCGAGACAGACCCGGATCGAGCGCCACCCGAGGAACGGGTTGGCCTCCGCCGGCGCCTTGAACGCCACCGGAAACTTGTCGCCCCCGAGGTCGAAGGAGCGGACCACGACCGGCTGGCCCGGGAATGCCGACGCGATCCGCCGGAAGTAGTCGGTCTGCTCGTCCTCCGTCGGGAGGACGGCCCGCCCGGTGAGGAGAAACTCGGTGCGCAGCAGACCCACGCCCTGGGCGCCCATCCGCACTGCGGGCTCGATCTCTTCGGGCAGGTCGACGTTGCCCATCAGCTTGATCGGCCGGCCGGAGGGAGTCACCGCGGGGGCGTCCATCACCGCCTCGAGCTGGAGCTCGAGACGCGCGCGGCGGCTCACCTGTGTCTTCGCTTCTTCCAGCTCCGTGCGGTTGGGCTCGAGGATGATGGTGCCGCTTTGACCATCGAGCAGCAGCATCGCGCCGGCCGGGATCTTTGCCAGCGCGCCGGTCGCCCCCATCACCGCCGGGATCCCGAGCGAGTGGGCCAGGATGGCGGCGTGCGCGGTGCGGGTGCCCTCCTCACTGATGAGTCCGACCACGTGCTCCCGATCGAGCTGCACGGTGAGGCCGGGAGACAGCTCGTGCGCCACCACGATCACCTGCTCATCGGCGGCGACCGACCACGGTTCGACCTCCGGCCGGCCCATGAGCTGGTTCAGCATGCGGAGCTGAATGGCGTTGAGATCGGCCAGGCGCTCCCGCAGCCGCGCCGCACCCGACCAGAGGTTCCGCTGCTCCAGGGCCTTGAACTCGTAGGCCGTTTCGGCGCTGAGCTGATTGTTCCGGATCAGTGTTTCGACCGCGGCCAGGATGTCCTGGTCCTGGGCCATCAGAATCTGAGCGTCGAAGATTCTCGACTCCTCGGGGCCGGCCCGCTGGAGCACCCGGCGCCCGAGATCACGCAGGTCGGCAACCACGATGTCGACCGCGGCGTGAAGCCGGCGGATCTCGGCACCCACCTGGTCGGGACGGACGGTCCGGTCAGGGACGTCGGGGAAGTCCCAGCGGACGACGAGCGCGGGCGCGCAGACGACGCCCGGTGAGACTCCGATCCCTCGCAGTGTGCGCGACACCGTCATGGCTCTCCGAATCCGCTGGCCACCAGCTCCGCCAGCGCCGTCACGGCCTGCTCGGCATCGGGGCCGTTGGCGCGGATGGTGATCGAGCTGCCGCACTCGGCGGCAAGCATCATCACCCCCATGATACTCTTTCCATTCACCCCTACCCCATCCTTGGCCAGCTCGATCTCGGCCGCGAAATTGTTGGCCAGCCGCACGATCCGCGCGGCGGGCCGGGCGTGCAGCCCGTCCTGGTTCACGATGGTCGCTTCCCGCTCGATCACAATCCGACCCGCCTCAAGATGAGCAGCAGTACCATGGCCAGCAGCGTGAAGCGCACGGTCGTGAGCCATGGTCCGAACCACCGGGTCACCGCCACGCCCACTGCCGCGAGCGCCACGGCGGCAAACCCGCCCGCCCATCCGAAGCCGCGCAGGAACCATCCGGCCACCAGCGGAATGGCGAGCCCCACGGTAAAGCCAGCGACGGGGCCGATTCTCCCCACCGCTCGCGGCACCCACGATCCGGCGATGGCTGCGCCCACTCTCATGCCCGCGCCATAGCCGGTGCGCAGAGACCAGACGCCGGTCGCGAGCCGGAACAGATTGTAGATCAGGAGCAACCCGCCGATCGCCCACCATCCCGCGCCCAGCACCACGGCGGCGAGCGCGGCTCCCACCAGCGCCGGCACCACTCCCGTCCAGAACAGCTCGTCTCCCAAGGCGCCGAGGGGACTGCACAAGGCGGTCCGCAGACGGGCGATCTGCGCCCCGGGCACGGCCTCGTACTCCGCTCGCGCGGTGGCGCCCAGCGCCAGTCCCGCGAGGTTTGGATTGCAATTGAAGAACTCGGTGGATCGTACTACCGCCTCGCTGTGGCGCACCGGGTCGACCGTCTTCAGGTCTTCCAGGAGCGGTTCGGCCGCGTACCCCATGCCGACCCCCAGCATGCGTTCGTAGTTCCAGGTTCCCTGGACCGCCATCAACCGCAACAAGGCGCGCCACCCGCCGGTCACGCGAGCACCGCCAGAAGGATCCCGACGCCGGCGCCCCCCACCAGCCACCGGAGGCGCGCGGCTCGCCCCGCGCTCCGCACCGCCCCGCTCACGGCGGCCGAGACCGCGCCCCCGATGGCAACGAGACTGAGCCCCACGGCCGTCCGTCGATCGAGCGGGACCTTGAGCACGATGATCGACGCGACCGCGAGGCCCACGGCGGTGAGCACGGCACCGCGCAACGCGTCGCGTGACAAGCTTCCGTACTGCAGCAACCGGATCGCGCCGCTCTCGCCGGCGGCGAGCGCCGCCGCCCGATGCTGGATGGCGCGGGCATTCCATCGACGCACGAATTGCAGACTCCAGCCGCCGAGGATCGACAACACGAGGCCGACGATCGCCCCGAGGCCCAGGCCGAATTCCCATGGCGCGCCGGCCGCGAGCGCCGTCGCGACCACGGTGGCCGGCCCGTAGTCGGGATAGCGAACCGCGCCGATCGGAAGCACGTCGAGCGCGAAACACTCGAAGAGCACGCCTACCCTGATTCCGGCCTCCAGATCCCCGGCGAGCCAGCCGGCCACCGCTCCGGCCACCAGCGGCCGGGAGAGCAATCCCTGGGGCACGCTCACCAGATCGACCGCGGTGATCGTGCCCCAGACAACGAGGAGCAGGACGACATAGGGGGGCATTTCATTCATGTGAGTGCCCTCAGCGGCACCGGCGTCGTGGTCGGCAGATCCTGCGCCTGAATGTCCGCGCCGGCCGCCTCGAGCGCGAGGAGCCCGCGCAGTTCGTCGTCCGTGAGATACAGATACGGCAGCCGCTCGCGTCGCCCAGGCCGGTGGTGGATGCCCCCGAGGTTGATCCGGTGGATCGCCGAGGGCGCCGCGGCGTGGAGCGCTGCCATGGTGGGGAGGTCGCCGGTGAGAATGAGCACACGGCGCATATTGCTCTGCCACTCGTGGAGCCGCGGCGATGCCTCCGCCACGCTGCTGAATTGCACATCGATCTCCGGCGCGACCGCCATGCGGTACAGATCCTGCTCCCACGGACTCGCGGCGACGGCATCGTCCACCAGCACGATGAGCTCGATCGCCAGCGGCCGGCCCCACCCGATGACGACCTGGCCGTGCACCAGCCGGTCGTCCACCCGGCACAGAGCGATCGCCATCAGCGCGTCCCGATCGCCTTGCCGCCGGCTGCTGCCGCTCGGACCGCCGCCTCGTCGGCCGGCAGCGTGCGGTGGAAGACGAAATCCACCAGCATCGCGAGATTTACTCCGGTCACGACTTTCACCCCGGCGGTCTCCCGCAGTCGATGGAGGACGGCGAAGAGGCAGGACCCGCTCGGGAGGTCCACGAAGACCACCGCCGGGACTCCGTTGACGGCCTCCGCGACGCGCTCCTCCAGCGTACCCCGGTCGCAGTCGGTGTTCGTGACCGGCACGAGCGCGCCTCGCACTCCACTGATCTGCTCGGCCGCTTCGATCAACGCCCCCGCGAGCTTCGCGTGGCACACCACCACGCCTCGCAGCTCTTCACTCATAGTCTTCCTGAAGGTATTCCCGCACCCCCTTCTGTTCCTTCATCCGCTTGATGAGGCGCGCGTTGAAGGCCGCCGCGACATCCACTCCTGAATATCGAAGCAGATGCATCATCGCGACCACCTCGGAGATGACCGTGATGTTCTTGCCCGGGTTGAGCGGGACGACCACCCGAGGGAGCGCCACATCGAGGATGACCGTCTCCTGCTGGCCGAGGCCGGTGCGGTCGGGATCGTCGGCGGTCTCCCAGGCCTCCAGCTGCACCACGACTTCGATGCGCTTCTGCTGGCGGACTGCCCGAGCGCCGAAGAGCGCTGGGATGTCGATGAGGCCGATGCCCCGGATTTCCATATGGTGCGCCGCCAGCTCATGTCCCCGGCCGATGAGGACGTCATTCCCCCGGCGGGTCACCTGCACGACGTCGTCGGCCACGAGACGGTGTCCCCGCTCGACGAGATCAAGCACGCACTCGCTCTTGCCGATCCCCGACCGGCCGACGAACAGCAGGCCGACGCCGTAGACATCCGCCAGCGACCCGTGCAGCGTGGTCCGCGGCGCGAACGCCTCCTCGACGATCGGCTTCACCCGCCGGTAAAACTCGGCCGTCTTGAGCTTGCTCCGGAGCACCGGCACTCCCCCGGCGCGCGCCAACTCGAGCAGCTCGGGTGGAACGTCCTGCCCCTTCGTGACGAAGATGCACGGCAGATCGAAGCCGAAGAACTTTTCGAGCGCGGTTCGGCGGTCCTCGGGCTGGAGCGAATTGAGGTAGGTGATCTCGGTCTCACCGAGGACGTGGATGCGATTGGGGGCGAAACGGCCGGTGTAGCCCGCCAACACCAGGCCGGGGCTGGCAACCTCTGCCTCGGGCATCTGCCGGTCGAGGCCGAGATCGCCGGTGAGCGCCTCGAGCTGCAGCGGGTCGCCCCGCCGAGACATGAAATCTCGAAGCCGGAGCATCACACCGACTGCGAGGGCGGCGTGCGAGTGCGCCGCGAATGGATGGAAACCTTCTCGAGCTGACGCCGCAGCTTGTCCTCCGCGCGGTCCAGCGCGCTCCGGTGGTCCGCGGCCTCACCTCTCGCGACGAAGACCTCCCCCCGCGACACGTGCAGGCGGAGCTCGGCCGTCTGCACCGGCCCCTCCGTGTCGAACACCACGGCCGATTCGATCGGCCGCGTCGCCATGGTCCCAAGCCGTTCGAACACGGTGCGGGCACGCTCCTTCAACGCATCGGAAATCTCGCAGTGGCGGGCGGTGATGGTCGTCTGCATGATGCCTCCTCCGGCTCAGCGAAGTGCCGTGCCGGCGATGATGTCGTCGAGATGTCGTTCCGTGGCGGCGGCGGCGCCTTCCCAGGTGAGTCCCTCGGCGAAACAGCGGGCCGCGGCGCCGAGGCGAGCGACGAGTGCCGGCGAGTCGGCCAGTTCGAGCATCCTGGCGGCCAGTGCCTCGACATCGCCGTGAGGCACAAGGTAGCCGGTCTCACGATCTCGTACCGAATCGCGGAGTCCCGGACTGTCCGAGGCGATCGACGGAGTCCCGCATGCCGCAGCCTCGACCACCGTGATTCCCCACCCTTCCTTGGGGGATGGGAAGACATTCGCCCAGCTGCTCCGCAGCAGCGCCAGCTTGTCGGCCTCGGTCACGAAGCCGCGAAAGTCTACGGCCGCGTCCTGGCCGAGCTCGGCGGTCAACCGTCGCAGGGCCTCGAGATGATCGCCGGCACCCGCGATGACGAGTCGAACCGCCGGCCGTGCGCGCCGCGCGAGCGCAAGCGCACGAATCGCGTACCCTATCCCTTTATAACGCTTCAACCGTCCAACGTACAAGAAGGTTGGCGCCGACTCACGCCGTCCGGTCGGATCGGGTGTGAGCCGAACGCTGTCCACGCCCGGATGAATGACCCGGATGCTCGCGGCAGGAATTCCTCGCGCCACCAGATCATCGCGCGTGCTCTCGCTGATCGCATGGAAAGCGGAATCCCGGTACCCGAACGCCAGCGGACGTTCCGACAGCCGGACGGCAGCCGCGAGCGGCCACGGCGCTTCCTGAAAAACCGTCTCCCCGAAGAGATGCGGCACGATGGCGCAGAAGCGCACGCCCTGGTGGGCGAGGTAGAGCGGAAGCTTGTTGATGTCTTCCACCAGAACGTCCGGACGCTCGGCCCGGAGCGCCCGGCGCACTGCCCCGCGGCCGAGTGCAGCGAAGCTGTTCCGGCCGCCGACCCGCTGCACCTCGATCCCGCCCACGAGGGCGGTGCTCACCGCGCCCGGCCACCCGGAACAGACCAGCCGCACGCGATGCCCCGCCGCGGCGAGGCGCCCGAAAATCTCGAAGAGATGAACCTCCGCCCCACCGGCTTGTGGATTCTCCCGGTCCTGCCAGTTGACCACCAGGATATTCATCGACGCGAATTGGACGCGGCGCTCACAGTCGTCCGGTCGCCCGGGCGATCCCGTCGAGTACGCCGTTGACGAATCCAGGTGCGCGGGAACCGCCGAACCAGTGCGCGAGGCGTACGGCCTCGTCGATCGCCACCTTCGGCGGCACCGCGCCGAGGCGGAGCTCGTGGATGCCCAGCCGAAGGATATTCCGCTCGACGACGGCGATCCGGCTGAGCCGCCAGTTCTCGCTGGCCCGGGCGGCCGCGTCGTCGAGAAGGCCGACCTCCGCAACGACTTCGCTCGCGAGCTGCTCGGCGCGGTCGAGAATCCGTGGTTCCGGCCCCGCGAGGCGCGAGAGACCGCTCGCGATGGCGTGCATTGCCGGTCCGCCCTGCACCTCCCAGGCGTAGAGCAACTGGAGGGCACGGGCACGGCTCTTCGTCTCAGGCCTGAGCATCGGATTCGCGAATCTGCGTGATCACGTCGGCGGCCTGGATCGCGGCGGCGGCCGCCTCGTAGCCCTTGTTGCCGGCCGAACCACCCGCCCGGTCCATCGCTTGTTGCATCGTGTCCACCGTGAGCACGCCGAACCCGACCGGCACTCCGTGTCGTAACCCCACGTCGTTGAGCCCACGTGCGGCTTCGCCGGCGACGAACTTGAAGTGCGGCGTGTCTCCCCGGATCACGGCGCCAAGCGCGACGAGGCACGAGTAACGCCCGGTGCCGGCGGCGGTCGCCGCCACGACCGGAAGCTCGAAGGCGCCGGGCACCCAAATGACGTCGATCTGCGCGGGCGAGAGCCCGGCCTCGCGACAGCAGGCGACCGCACCGTCCAGCAGGCGGGACGTGATCAGCTCGTTGTATCGGCTCACGAGAATCGCCACGCGCCCGGTCGGGCGGAGGCGGGGAGAGAAGTCGGGCACGGGCTCAGTGGGCGAGGAGGTGGCCGAGCTTGTCGCGCTTGACCTGGAGATACCCGCGATTCTCCTGATTGGGATCGGCAAGCAGGGGAACACGGGCGGTGATCTGGAGCCCGTATCCCTCGAGGCCGACCAGCTTCCGGGGATTGTTGGTCATGACGCGAATCGACGAGAGCCCGAGATCCCGCAGGATCTGCGCGCCGATGCCGTAGTTCCGGAGGTCGGGCGCGAATCCGAGCCGCTCGTTGGCCTGCACCGTGTCGGCCCCGGTATCCTGGATGGCATACGCGCGGAGCTTGTTGAGCAGACCGATCCCTCGCCCTTCCTGATCGAGATACACGATGGCGCCCCGACCCTCGCGCGCGACCAGCTCCATGGCACGGTGCAACTGGATGCCGCAATCACACCGCTGCGATCCGAAGACGTCGCCCGTGAGACACTTCGAGTGCATCCGCACCAGCACATCCGGCTGGCCCGCCACCTCACCGAAAACCAGCGCGACGTGCTCGGCATGATCGACATCGTTCTGGTAGCCGATGATCGTGAAGTCGCCGAATTCGGTAGGGAGCCGTGCCTCGGCCACGCGATGGACAAGCTGCTCCTTCTGCAGCCGGTATGCAACGAGCTGGGCCACGGTGACGAACGTGAGATGGTGCTGGCTGGCGATCGTTTCGAGGTCGGATCGGCGCGCCATCGACCCATCGGGGTTGAGAATCTCGCAGATGACACCTGCCGGCAGCAGGCCGGCCAGGCGGGCCAGGTCTACGCTCGCCTCCGTCTGCCCCACCCGCTGCAGCACGCCGCCGGGACGCGCCCGCAGCGGGAAGATGTGACCCGGACGCCGAAGATCCGACGGCACCGTCGCCGGATTGATGGCGACGTGAATGGTGGTCGAACGGTCGCTCGCCGAAATGCCGGTAGTGACGCCGAATCGTCGCTCGGCATCGATGCTCACGGTGAAGGCGGTCGAGAGCTCCTCAGTGTTTCGCTCGGCCATCTGGGGCAGACCCAACTGGTCGCAGCGCTCTCCGGTAAGCGCGAGGCAAATGAGGCCCCGGCCGTGGAGCGTCATGAAGTTGATCATTTCGGGCGTGACGAGCTCGGCCGCGCAGACGAGATCACCCTCGTTCTCCCGGTCTTCGTCATCGGCGACGATGACGATCTTCCCGTTGCGCAGATCCTCGATCGCCTGTTCGATCGTCCCGAACATGGTCATGAGTGCCGATTCATCCTTCTCCTCGCATGAAGTGACTCAGGTATTTCCCGATGGTGTCGGCCTCGAGATGGACCCGGTCGCCAGGCTGGAGGCTGCTGAGAGTCGTATGCTGTAAGGTAAACGGAATAAGGGAGATCTGGATCACGCCGGGAGCCGGCAAGTCGTTCACCGTGAGGCTTACGCCGTCCACGGTCACCGAGCCGAGCGGGATCGAGACCCGGGCGACGGCTGGGGGGACCTCGAGATCGACCAGACGGGCATCGTCACGATCCTGGACGCGGCGAACGGAACCGACCCCGTCGACGTGTCCCTGCACGAGGTGCCCCCCCAGGCGGTCACCCACCCGGAGGGCCCGCTCGAGATTGACCCGCTTTCCGATTCCGTAAGTCTCGAAATTAGTTCGATCTAGAGAGGTTCGTATCACGTGAAACGTGAGCTCGCCTCCGGCCTCATGCTCGACCGTCAGGCAGGCACCGTCGACCGCGATGCTTTCCCCTTCTTTCACATCGGGCCAGGGACCGCTGATGGTCAGGCCGAGTCCGTCGGCGGCGCGATGAACGCCACGGACGGTCCCCATCGCTTCGACGATGCCGGTAAACATCAGTCCCGATCTACCACGAGCAGCGTATCCTCCCCGAGCGCTCTGCGCTCGCTCACCCGCCACCGTGGCGCAGTGCCCAGCGGCGAGGCGGGCAGACCCGCCGTGGCGGGGACGGCGCCCATCCCGAGCCAGAGTGGGCTCTGGACCCAGTAGTAGCGATCGACCAGCCCGTCGGCGAGGAGCGCACCGGCCAGTCGTCCTCCTCCTTCAACCAGCAATGACCCCACGCTCCGCTCCCGCAGCCTGCGGAGCGCAGCCGGGAGATCCGGAGATCTCAGCACTTCGACCCCGGCGGCTTCGATGGGCTCGATTCGCGCGGCTTTGGCCGAGGGCATCACCACCGCGACCGTTGGAAGCGCGCGCGCGCTCCGCACCACCGTCAGACCGGGAGGGATGTCGCCATCGGCCGCGAACACGACGCGCAGGGGAGGAATCCGCGGCTGAACCGGCCCTCGCACCGTGAGCGAAGGATCGTCGGTCCGGGCCGTCACACCACCGACGCCCAGGGCATCGAACCCGGCGCGGAGCCAGTGAACGTATTCCCGGGCCTCTGAGCCCGAAATCCACCGCGAGTTGCCGTTCGCGTCGGCGATGCGTCCATCGAGCGTGGTCGCCAGCTTCAACGCCACGAAGGGCCGGGAATGGTCCCGCATGTTGTGAAGGAAGGCGGCATTCTGGTCGCCAGCGGCCTGCGCGAGGAGACCGAGCTCGACTTCGACGCCGGCAGCGCGGAGCCGCGCGACACCTCCCGAGGCGACCGGATTGGGATCGGCCAGCGCCGCGACGACGCGACGCACGCCGGCCGCGATGAGGGCATCGGCGCACGGAGGCTGCTTCCCCTGATGGACGCACGGCTCCAGCGTGGTTACGACCGTGGCGCCGCGGGCCAGCTCGCCCGCCTTTGCCAGCGCCACCGCCTCGGCATGGGGCTCTCCGAACTGCGCGTGCCATCCCTCGCCCACGAGGCTGCCTTCTTTCACCACGACCGCCCCGACCAGCGGGTTCGGCTGCACCCTTCCCCAGCCCCGCCAGGCGAGGTCGAGTGCACGGGACATTGCCTCCCGCTCTTCCACCCGCCCGCTACAATCCCACGCGCAGGCCCAGCCCGCCGTAGAACTTTCCCTTTTTCGTATCGAGGCCCTCGAAGTCTGTGGAAAGCTCCTGGTCCTTGCCGGTCTGGTAGCCTCCCTCACCGACGAGCTTGACGACGCCGAGGTCGAGGCCGGCGTCCAGAAACAGGGTGGCGCGCGTGGTCTCGAGCTTGAACAGAAAATCGACGGGGTTGAGAATCGTGGGAACCCGGATGACGCCGTTGCCGGTGTACTTGTCCCAACCGATCCCACCCGCCAGGGCGACGACCGCGAGCTGCTTGCCGACCACGAGGCGCAAGTTGGTGGCGTGGAGATCGGCCGAGTACTGGAACTCGTCGCCGTTCGTCACGTTGCCGTAGGTGATCATGGGAATGTTACGGCGCATGATGCTGATCGAGATACCAGGCAACGGGCCGGTCTCCCTCAGGACGCCGACCCGCGCACCAAAGCCGAATCCGAGCGCCACGTCGCCGATCCGCCTTGCGTCGGGGTCGACCCTGAAGTCATTGAACACCGAGACGGGGATCAGCTGAGCCGAACCGAGAACGTCGAGCGCGAGAAGACCGGATGGCAGGCCGCCATAGAGACCGACGACGGCATCCACCTGGGGCGCGGCGGCGAACACCTTCTGCCCCGAAGGCACCGAGCTTTCGCTGCCATCATAGGACAGGTCAGGAAGCACAACCTCGATCCCGTTCACCCGTGCCGAGACGGAGAAGTGTCCGGGGCCACCTACTACACCGCCGCTCCCGAGCACCGGATTCCCTCCGCTCACCAGTCTGCCCAGCACCGGATGAAACGCGCGTGTGGCATCGACCGCAGCGGTGCACACCCGTTCGGAATTGCCGTTGAACGAGCCGCATTCGGGAGCCTGGGCATGAGCGGCGGCGGCGATGCCGACGACGAGAGCTACCGAGAGGAGCGGTGCGGTGCGCATTGGGGCTCCGTCAGGGACGGGCGAATTTCACCGCAGTGACGCCTCGGTGGATCTCACCAATCGGCCAGGTAGCGACTCCATCGGCTCGCGCGGCGGCCTGCGCCGCCGGCAGCGCGTCGGGTGGCACCACAGCGATGAGTCCCACACCGAGATTGAAGACATCGCGCATCTCCTCGGTAGAGACGTTTCCCGCGTGTTGCATGATGGAGTAGAGCGGCGGTATCTCCCATGCATCCGGATCGACCACCGCCTGGCACCCGGCAGGCAATATCCGCACCAGATTGCCGGGGATGCCCCCCCCGGTGATGTGTGCGAGTCCGTGCATTCGCTCGAGCACCGGCCGAACGCTGCGGAAGTAACTGCGGTGTATCGCGAGCAGCGCGTCGGCGACGGTCTGCCCGGAATCAGCCAGTGGATCGCTCAGCTCGAGCCGCATCCGGTCGAACACGATACGGCGGGCCAGAGTGTACCCGTTGGTGTGCAGGCCAGTGGACGCATAGCCCAGGAGAACGTCACCCGGTACGATCGCGTCTCCGTGCAATGCGCGATCTTCGTCCACGACTCCCACGATGGTTCCGGCGAGATCGTACGTCCCGGGCTGATAGAGGCCTGGCATCTGCGCGGTTTCGCCGCCGGCGAGCGCCATCTCGTGCGCCCGGCATCCGCGGGCGATTCCTTCGACGATGCCCGCGATCTGCTCGACCTCGAGACCCGCTCCCGCGATGTAATCCATGAAGGCGATGGGTGTCGCGCCGTGCACGAGAATATCGTTGACGCTGTGATTCACGAGGTCTTCGCCCACACCATCGAACCTGCCGGCCTGAAGGGCGACGAGCACTTTGGTCCCGACACCGTCAGTGCTGAGCACGAGCGTTGGCTGCTTCATCCCGGCCGGTACTCGCACCATCCCGCCGAAGGCGCCCACCTTTCCCGCCGAGAGCGAGGTCCGCGTGCCGGCCACGAGCGCCCCGATGCGTGCCTTGGCCGCCTCCGCTCCGGCCAGGTCGACACCCGCGGCGGCATACTGGTGACTCACGCCAGCTCTTCCGCGAGCGCCACGTGCGTCAGGTCCCGGAAGGTGCGGGCCCGCGCCTCGACATCCGCGAGCGTGACTTTCTCGAATCCGCGGATCCCGAACTGCTCCACCGCATACGAGCCCATCGTGGCTCCATACACCATCGCCCGCCGCAGGTTCTCGTCGGACACGCTCCCCGTGCGGGCCAGGTGGGCCATGAAGCCGCCCGCGAAGGCGTCGCCGGCACCAGTCGGATCGAAGACGTTCTCGAGGGGGAATGCCGGGACGTAGAACGTCCGGGTAGCGCCGATGAGGAGGGCGCCGTGTTCTCCCTGCTTGATGACGACGCGGCTGGGCCCGCGGCCGAGAATCCACTTTCCTGCCCGGTGGATGTTCCAGTCGCCGCTCAGCTCCCGGGCCTCGCTGTCGTTGACCATCAGGACATCGACGCGGGAGAGAAGATCGAGGAGCGTCGCGCGCTTTCCCTGAATCCAGTAGTTCATCGTGTCGCACACGACCATTTTCGGCTTGCGCACTTGCGACAGCACGCCGAGCTGGAGCTCCGGGTCGATGTTGCCGAGGAAGAGGAACTCGGCGGACCGGAACCCGTCCGGCAGTTTCGGTTGAAAGTCGGCGAACACGCCGAGCCGGGTCTCGAGGGTTTCCCGACTCTGGAGGTCGTAGGAGTACTTGCCCTTCCAGCGAAAACTCTCGCCGTCAGCTTGCTCGACGCCGGACCAATCGATGCCTCGCGACGCGACCCGCTCCAGCTCCGCGAGGGGGTAGTCCCGGCCCACGACGCCCACGACCTGTACGGGATGGAGTAAAGAGCCGGCGACGCTGAAATAGACCGCGGAGCCGCCAAGGGCATCGGCGGTCTCGCCGAAGGGCGTGAAAATCGAATCGAGCGCGATGCTGCCGACGACGAGCAGGCTCATCAGGTCACATCCGGTCGGGGGCGGAGATACCGAGAAGGGTCAGGGCGTTGGCGAGCGTGATCCGCGCGGCGCGGGCCAGCAGCAGCCGGGCGTCTTCCGTGGCCGGGCCCTCCGGGGCACCGACCGCACGGGTGTGGTGATACCAGGAATGCACCACGGTGGCGAGCTCGTGGAGATAGCCGGTGACACGGTGCGGCTCGCGCTCGCGCGCGGCCCTTTCGACAATCTCGGGGAATGTGACCAGCTTCTTCAGCAGCTCGGCGTCCTGCGGGGCGGGGAGCGCCGTGAGATCGAGATCGCCCGCGACGCTTTCGGGCGCGCGTTCGGCCGTGCGGAAAATGCCGCTCAGCCGGGCGTGTGCCATCTGGACGTAGAAGACCGGATTCTCGTCCGTCTGCCGCTTGGCCAGGTCCAGGTCGAAGTCGAGCGGGCTCGCCCCCTTCCGCATCAGGAAGAAGTAGCGGGCCGCGTCCACGCCGACCTCCTCGTAGAGGTCGCGCAGGGTGACGAACTCGCCGCTCCGCTTCGACATCTTCACCTCTTCCCCACCCCGCACGACCTTGACGAGCTGGACCAGTGCGACTTCGAAAAACTCCGGCGGGTATCCCAGTGCCTGAAGCACGGCGCGCATCCGCGGGATGTAGCCGTGATGGTCGGCGCCCCAGACGTCGATGGTCCGGTCGAAGCCTCGCTCACCCTTGTCGATGTGATAGGCGATGTCGGGCACGAGATACGTGTACGTTCCGTCGCCCTTCCGGAGCACGCGGTCCTTGTCGTCCCCGAACTGCGTGGTGCGGAGCCAGAGCGCTCCCTCGGCCTCGTAGGTGAGTCCGCGCGCCGCGAGGAGCGTGAGAGCACGATCGACCTTCCCGCCGTCGTACAGGGACTGTTCCGAGCTCATGACGTCGAACCGGACGCCGAAGTCGCGGAGATCACGATCCTGCTCCTCGCGCTGAATCTGGAGGGCCAGCGCACGGCAGCGGGCGATGCCGTCGTCCGGCGGGAGATCGGCGAAGGCCCGACCCTTCCTGGCAAGGACGTCACGCGCGTTCGCGCGGAGGTACTCGCCGAAGTACCCTCCGTCGGGGATCTCACCCTCCAGGCCGGCCTCCTGCCGCACCCGGGCCCAGAGGCTCTGCGCCAGCTTGTCGATCTGCACGCCGGCGTCATTGATGTAGAACTCACGGGTGACCAGATGTCCGGTCCATTCGTGAAGCGCCGCAATGCCGTCGCCGAGCGCGGCGCCGCGCCCGTGACCGACATGGAGCGGCCCGGTCGGGTTGGCCGACACGAATTCGATGTTGACCGTGAGCGGCCGTGCCGCGACCGAGCGTCCGTAGGCAGCGCCCTGCTCGAGGATGCGCCGGTGGGTCAGTGCGAGCTGGTTCTGGGCCAGCCAGAAGTTGATGAAGCCGGGCCCGGCGATTTCGGTGCGAGAGACGAGGTCGGGAGAAAGCCGGAGCTCCTCGATCACCCGCTCCGCGGCTTTGCGAGGATTGGCCCGTTCCCTGCGGGCCAGCACCATGGCGAGGTTGGTAGCGAGATCACCATGGCCAGGATCGCGGGGACGCTCGAGAACGAACTCGACCCCGTCGGCACCGAGCCGCGCGGCCACCCGCGAGAGCTCGGCCCGAAGCGCGTCGCTCACTCGCCGGCGGCCTTCTTCTTCTTCGTGCCGGAGGACGGCGAGTCGGTGGAGCCGGCTTTGGCCGCGGGCTCCCGAGCCGGTTTGGCAGACTTGTCGGCCGTCTCATCGGGTTTGGCGGTGCTTTCGCCAGCCGCGGCGGCCGGTTCTTTGCGGGGACCCTTTCCGTCCTTGCCGTAATCGGTGATGTAGAACCCCGTACCCTTGAAGACCAGCCCGGCACCCCCGGAAATCTTGCGCACGGCCATCTTGCCGCACACGGGGCACTTGGACCGGGGCTTTTCGGTCATCTTCTGGAACTTCTCGAAGAGGTGACCGTCGGGGCACTGGTATTCGTAGGTCGGCATGCGCTCTCGCTGGGGTAAACAGAAACGGCCGTTAAAGTTAGCCCGTCAATCCGGTAGGTTCAAGCGCCGAATTGGAATTGGCGTGGCCGCCGGGGCCCTAGAGAGGTGGGGGGCGCCGATGCCTCTTTACCACGATGGCACGAAGGACACGAAGGGCTTCCTCAGCCGTTCCGTAACCGTCTCACTCCGTGTCGAAGAAGATTGACATTGAAATTTATGAGGAGACCGAGGGGGAGTCCCGTGAGCTTGAGGTACGTGAGTAGTTGGGAACGGTGAATCGGGACCAAGGCTTCTCCGGACTTCACCTCGATTATCACAAGTCTTTCGACGACAACGTCGAGGCGCAGAATGGATCCACGTTCGGCACCCTTGTATGCCAGAGGCAATGGGACCTGACGCTCCGCAGCCATTCCTCGCAGCCACAGCTCTCGACAAAGCGCCCCTTCATACAGTGACTCCAATAGCCCTGATCCGAGATGACGATGTACTTCGATCGCCGCACCAATGACGGCGTGAGACACCTCCAACGCGTTTCCCTTCGTGTCCTTCGTGCTCTTCGTGCCTTCGTGGTGAATCATCACCGGAGTCTGTCAACGGACAGAGCTCACCAACCAACCAAGATCCCGCACCTCGAAGCGACGTCACGCCGGCCGGTAGACACCCCAGGCCTCCCGCAGCGTGTCACTGATCTCGCCGAGCGTCGCCCGGGCGCGGACCGCCTCGAGGATCGGCGGCATGAGCGGTGTCGTGCCCGCCGCGGCCTTTCGCAGCTCGTCGAGCCGCGAGGACACCGCGACGTTGTCCCGCTGCTTCCTCACCGCCGCCAACCGCGCCTGCTGCTCCCGCTCCAGCGCCGAGAAGTCCGGCGTCTCGATGACCAGCGGCGGCGAGTGGTCGGTGAACCGGTTCACGCCGACCACGACCATCTCACCTGATTCCTGGGCCCGTTGCTGCGCGTAGGCGCTCCGGCCGATCGCCTCCTGGAAGAATCCGCGCTCGATGGCCCGCGCGGCACCGCCGAGTTCATCCACCTGCACGATGAGCTCGCGGGCACCCTGCTCGATTGCATCGGTCAGACTCTCGACGTAATAGCTCCCGCCGAGAGGATCGACGACCTCGGGCACGCCGCTCTCGTAGCCGATCACCTGCTGGGTGCGGAGCGCCAGGGTGGCCGAGGCTTCCGTCGGCAGCGCCAGCGCCTCATCGTAGCCGTTGGTGTGGAGGGACTGCGTCCCGCCCAACACCGCCGCGAGCGCCTGTAGCGCGACCCGGACCACGTTCGACAGCGGCTGCTGCGCCTGGAGTGTCACTCCACCCGTCTGGGTGTGGAATCGCAGCCGCGCCGTCGCATCCCCCGCCCCGAAGCGCTCGCGGACGAGCCGCGCCCAGAGCCGCCGCGCGGCGCGGAACTTCGCCACTTCCTCGAAAAGATCGTTGTGACTCGCGAAAAAGAACGAGAGACGGGGGCCGAAGGCGTCGATGGCCAGCCCCGCCTCCATCGCCACGCGGATGTACTCCAGGGCGTTGGCGAGGGTGAACCCGACCTCCTGGATGGCGGTGGCTCCTGCCTCGCGCATGTGATAGCCGCTGATCGAGATCGGGTTGAAGCTCATCCCTTCGTCGCTCACGAAGCGGAAGATGTCGGCCACGAGCCGGAGCGACGGCCCGGCCGGATAGATGTACGTCCCGCGGGCGATGTATTCCTTGAGCACGTCGTTCTGCACCGTGCCGGTGAGCTTGGCGCGCGGCACACCCTGCTCCTCGCCGACCACCACGTACATCGCGAGGAGAATCGCCGCGGTAGCGTTGATCGTCATCGAGGTCGAGACCCGATCGAGCGGGATCTCGCGAAAGAGCTCGGAGAGATCCTCGACCGTATCGATCGCGACGCCGACACGCCCCACTTCTCCCCGCGCCATCTCATGATCGGAGTCGTAGCCCATCTGAGTGGGGAGGTCGAAGGCCGTGGACAATCCGGCCTGGCCCGCGGCCAGAAGCTGCCGGAAGCGGCGGTTGGTCTCCTGGGCCGTTCCGAAGCCGGCATACTGCCGCATGGTCCACAGTCGGCCGGCATACATGGTGGGATAGACGCCGCGGGTGAACGGGAATTCTCCCGGGGCCCCGAGGTCGCGCGCCGGATCGCCGGCCCAATCGTCAGGGCCGTAGACCCGCCTCACAGGACCGGCTGAGCCGTGGCGCCGCCGACCGCCGTCCGGGCGCGCCGGATTGCGTCAGCCACAAACCCGACGTCTTCCCGGGATCCGATGACCAGCGGCGTGCGCTGGTGCAGGCTCCGGGGGACGACGTCGAGGATGCGGTTGACTCCGTCGGTGGCGCTTCCCTGCGACTGCTCCGCGATGAACGCCATCGGACTCGCTTCGTAGAGCAGGCGCAGCTTGCCTTCGGGATTCCGCGTGTCGGCGGGGTAGAGGAAGACGCCGCCGTTGATCAGGTTGCGGTGGAAGTCCGCGACGAGGGACCCGATGTAACGGCTGTTCTTCGGACGCAGGCCGTCCGGCAAGTCTCCCTTGAGTCCCCGCACCGCGGTCTGCACCGCTTTGTCCCACCGCCCGAAGTTGCTCTCGTTCACGCTGTAGTACGTGCCGATCCGGGGCGTCACGATCCGGGGATGGGAGAGGAGAAACTCGCCGATGGTCGGGTCGAGGGTGAAGCCGTGGACGCCCTGCCCCGTCGTATACACCAGCATCGTGCTCGAGCCATACATGACGTAGCCCGCCGCGACCTGGTGGCACCCGGGTTGAAGCACGTCTGCCACCGTGCCGCGTCCCTCCATGCTCAGCCGGCGGTAGATGCTGAAGATGGTCCCGACCGCGGAATTGACGTCGATGTTGGACGACCCGTCGAGCGGGTCGAAGAGCACGGCGTACTTGCCCACGCCGTATTCCGGAGGGACCGGGACGATATCCGCGTCCTCTTCGGAGCCCATGACGCACACCCGTCCGGTGTGGTTGAGGCAATTCTTGATGGTCTCGTTGGCGAGGACATCGAGCTTCTGCTGCACCTCGCCCTGCACATTACGCTCGCCGTTGGAGCCGAGAATATTGACCAGGCCCGCGCGCCGGATGGCGGCGGAGATGATCTTGGTGGCCAGCGCAATGTCATACAGGAGATTGGAGAGCTCCCCGGTGGCCTCGGGATAGCGGTCCTCCTGATCGAGAATGAAGCGCTCGATGGTCGTGACGGACGTCTGCACGCGATCCTCCCGGGTGTGAAAATGTCCGATGCTCGAGCCCCTCAGCGCACGTCGACCGCGGTCACCCGCTCACGTGATTCTACCTTCATCATCTTTCCATCGGTCGTGACGGTAATGGTCCCCTCGCGATCGGTCCGCCGCACGTCGACCGCTCCCCGCGAGAGTCTCGCCAGGGTGGACGGCGATGGATGCCCATAGTCGTTCCGGCCGACCGAGATCACCGCGGCCTTGGGTCTCAGCGCGGTGATCCATGCCTCGCTGGTGCTTCCGCGGCTTCCATGATGGCCGACCTTGAGGACGTCGACCGGCCGGATCTTCCCGACCATCGCCGCTTCGGCGGAGAACCCGGCATCGCCCGCGAGCAGGGCCTGGAAGCTACCGTATTCGACCAACAGCACGAGGGAATCCTCGTTCACGTCCTCGCCCCACCCGGCCCAACCCGGCACCGGGTGGAGCACGGTGAAGCTCACGCCGTCGAGTGTGAAGCGCTCGCCTCCGTGAACCGGATGCCAGGGAATCCGCTTTCCCTGCAACTCACTGAGGAAGGCGGTATATCGAGGGTCGGGTACCAGCGCGCCGGGCTCGAGCACCAGCCCCGGAGGAAATCGCGCCAACACCGCCGGGATGCCGCCGAGATGGTCCGCATGTTCGTGAGAGACGACGACCAATGCCAGATCGCGCGCGCCATGGCGATCCAGGAACGGAACCACGACGCGGCGCCCCGCATCGCTCCGATCATCGGCGGGCCCTCCATCTACCACAACCCAATGCCCCAGCGGGGTCCGAACCACCGCCGCGTCGCCCTGTCCGACGTCGAGAAAATGTAACGCGAGGTCTCGACGGCTGGCACCCGAGCCCCGGATGGTTCCCTGAAGCAGCACCGCCCAGATCCCGAGGACGCAGACCCACCCCAGGCGCCGAGCCGCCTCCGAGACCGTGTTCCGAGTCTGCATGATCCAGAGCGCGATGGCCAGGATCGCGAGCCAGGGCACGGCGTACACCCATTGTCCCGGTTCGGTCTTCATGTGTCCACCAGGGATCGCCGCGCCGGCGGTAGCCGCCAGTTCGATCAGGTGGAGTGTGAGGCCCGCGCCGGCGGCGAACGCCCGTGCTGCCGCGAGGGAGATGGGATAGAGGAGCAGACTCGCCAGCACACCCGGAACCGCCACCGCCGCCAACGGGATGGCGGCGAAGTTGAGCAGGAGCCCGGCGAGTGCCACCGTGCCGAGGACGGCAGCGGTAATGGGCGCCGTCGCCAGCGTGGCGCCCAGGGAGCCCCCCAGCGTACGCCATCCGAACCCCTTCCCGAGAGCCCGGTCGGTCCATCGGCTGAAGCGGGCGGCACCCCAAAGCGCCGCCGCGGAGAGCCAGCCGCCGAGATCGAGAATGGCCCAGGGATCGAGCAGCAGCACCATGAGGCAGGTAGCGGCCAGCACCGAGTCGGCGTGGACGTGGCGCTGCCGGAGGCGGCAGAGCGCAATCACCACAGCGAGCGCGGCCGCCCTCGTGGCCGGCGCAGGCCAGCCGAGAAAGGCCACGTACAGGACGCTCACCGCGGCCGACAGCACGAGCGCCTGAGGTCGCCCGAGCCTCAGCAAGCGCCCGACAAGAAACACCCACGCGGTGATGAGACCGACGTGAAAGCCGGAAATCGAGAGCAGATGCACGAGTCCGGCGTCGGCGAATCGCCGTTGGAGCTCCGGATCGATGCCGCCCCGCCGGCCCAGCATGAGCGCATCGATCAGCGGCGCCCGCGCCCCATAGAGCGATTGACTCGCCTGCGCCAGCTCGGTGCGAAGCCGCGCTCCGGCGGATGGCGTCCCACCCGACGGACTCACCGAGCGAACGGCTAGCGTCCCCCCGGGACGACCGGCCGGCCCGCGGCTCGGGATCCAAGGCCCCTCCGCCTCGGCTTCCAGCCCGGCCACCATGGGGTGGAGGGCAGGCCATGACGCAGACACCGGTCCCGAGCACCCGGCCCCGAGCGGTTGGACCAGTACCCGTCCGCCGTTTCCGCCGGCCGGCTCGAGCAGTCTGATTCGGACCCGGAGCGAGGCTCCAGGCAGCCGCGCCGCGCAGCTCGATCGCTCGACGAGCCACGCCACCTCGGCGCTGGTCCGCCCCAGCATGGCGCCGATGGCCAGCACTGCTGCGACCGGCCGTCCGGTCATCGGGCCGCCCGCGAGGACCACCGCCGCGCCGAGCGGTGTCCCAAAACGCAAGAGGCCGGTCGCGAGACCGGCCCCATATGCGAGTGTCAGGAGGATGGCGGGCCGAGGCCTCACCGCGGTGCCGGCCTCAGGGTTCCCGTGGATTTCCTTTCCCGTCGCAACGCGGCGCGAGGGAAATCCGCCGGAGCGCGTCCATCATGGCCACATCGATGGCCGTGCGATTCTGTTCCTTCTCGAGGTTCAACTCGGTGACCACCGAGCCCGTCAAACTCGAGACGTAACGCGGAGGAATGCGGTTGAGCGTGTAGACAAAGGCATTGTCGCGGCATATGTCGCAGCCGCAGAAATCCGGAAAATGCGACCGCAGCGCTTCGTAGGAGGCGCTGACGTGGTCTTCCGCGACGTTTCGGATCACAGCACCGCCAGTGAGGGCGCAACTACCGCCCCGGTGAAGGTGGAGCCCGTCGTGCCCGTGAGACGCACTGAACGGTACTCCCCTGCCGTTGCAGGAGAAAGCTCGAGCAGCACGAGGTGATTCCCGCGGGTGCGCCCGAGCATGAGCCCGCCCCGCCGCGCCGGCCGCTCCACCAGAACCTCATGAACCTGACCAACCCGAGCGACGTTCTTCCGCCTGGCGTTGGCCCGTACGGCCTCGATCAGGCCTTCGAGCCGTGCCGAGGCCACTTCATCGGGGACTCGATCGCTCAGGCGCGTGGCGGGTGTACCTTCGCGAAGAGAGTACTTGAAGGTGTACGCGTCGTCGAAATCGGCCTCGCCCACGAGCGAGAGGGTCTCGTCGAACTGGGCATCGGTTTCGCCGGGGAAGCCCACGATGATGTCGGTGGAGATCGTGATGCCCGGCATTGCCTGGCGCAGCTGGGCCATCACCTCGAGGTACCGCTGGCGGGTGTACCGGCGCAGCATGCGGCGTAACACCGCATTCGATCCGCTCTGCACCGGCAGATGAACGTGCTCACAGACTGCCGGCGTTTCGGCCATGGCCGCGATGACCCGCTGGGTGAACTCGGTCGGGTAGGGGCTGGTGAAGCGCACACGCCGGATACCCTCCACGGCGCCGACGGCCCGGAGCAGATCGGCGAAATCGTGCCGGCCGTCGTGATAGCTGTTGACGGTTTGACCAAGGAGGGTGACCTCGGTGGTGCCGCCCGCCGCCAGGCATTCGGCCTCGGTGACGACATCGTGCAGCCGCCGGCTTCGCTCCGGCCCTCTCGTGTACGGGACGATGCAGAAGGTGCACCGGTAGTCGCAGCCACGCTGTACCGTGATGAAGGCAGTCGGCCCCGATTCACGCATCGCGGGCACATCCTCGTAGTGCTCCCAGGCCCGGAATCCAGTGTCAGTAACCCGCTGGCCGCGCGTCGCGAGCGCAATGATGTCGGGCAGGCCGCGGTAGCCGTCAGGGCCGACCACGAAATCGACCCGCGGGACCTGCTCGAGCAGCGCCGGACCGAGGCGTTGCGCCATGCATCCCACCACGCCGAGAACGTCGCCCGTGCGCTTGTGGCGCTGGAGCTCGCCCATCCGGCCGATCACCCGCTGCTCCGCATTGTCACGGACGGCGCAGGTGTTCACCAGCATCACATCGGCCTCCGCCGGCTCATCCGCGCGCACGTATCCCTCCCGACCCAGGAGCCCGAAAAGAAGCTCCGAGTCGGCCACGTTCATCTGGCAGCCGTAGGTTTCGATGTAGATGCGCTTGGGCATAGAACGTCTGGAAAAGTGGAGAGTTGGACGACTGGGGTCTAGGGTCTAGGGTCTAGGGTCTAGGGTCGCGAGTGGTGGAACCTTAGACCCTCGACTCCTACGGTCTTACCGTCACCCCCAGCGTCATCATGAGCGCCCGCTCGGAGTACACGCCGGCGGAACGCCAGACATGCTCCAGGCTGAGGTCGACGCCGGCACGCTGTTGGGCAAACCGGAATCCGCTGCCGAGCGAGACGCCGAATTCCTTCGGCTGCTCGCCCGGGATGAGAGGAAACGGCAGCGTGCCGTACCGGACACCGAAGCGAATGGGCCGGCGGAATGGGCGGCGGATGTCCGGGGTCACTTCTGCCCCGAGTGCTACCTGCACGGTGTTCTCGGCGCCGGTACCTCCCTGCGCGAGAAGATCGCTGTTGGCGGCGGACCAGGTCCGGTATACCACCTGGCTCGCGAGATCGAGGTTCTGCACCGGCCGCCAGCGCAGCCCAAACCCGAAGGTGTACGGAAGATCCACCTGGGAGACGCGCGTCGAGTCGCGATCGACTATCGCGTGGCCGTCCGACCTCGCCACCGCCGCCAGCGAGAAGCTGGTGCCGAACTGCCGCACGACGCCCACATCGAAGCCGACACCCGCGTAGGAGATTTCCGAGCTCTGATGGGCCGTCAGAAAGCTGGTGTCGGCAAAGGCGCGTGTCGAGGCAATCCGGTTCGAGCCGGTGATGATGTGGAACGATCCGCCGACCGACCACGTCTCTCCGAGCTTGTACGATCCTGCAAAGCGGAGGTCGCTCATTCCACCGCGGGATGAAAAGGTATCGCTCACCGGCACGAGCACACCCCGCAGCGGAATGGTGTCGGCGCTGGCCAACGTGAAATCCCGGCTGGTGTAATTGGAAAAGCTGATCCCCAGAGCG
Organism: uncultured Gemmatimonadales bacterium; assembly: GCA_963722825.1. Classification (GTDB taxonomy): domain Bacteria; phylum Gemmatimonadota; class Gemmatimonadetes; order Gemmatimonadales; family GWC2-71-9; genus CAVVWJ01. The sequence continues at coordinate 725,184 of CAVROI010000001.1, read as the reverse complement.
ATCGGCCATCGTTTGAGCGGACCGGCCACGCCAAGCTGGGGGAATCGGGTGTCGCGCACGGATTCGGTGCCGGCCGGGTTCTCGACATGGCGGTAGTCTTGCAAGCCGGTGAACGTCGCCGTCATGCTGGCCACCGTCGAGAGGGCGGCAGGATTGACGCTCGACTCGGCGTCGAACAGGGCGAAGGCCCCGGAGCTGCCGACGCCTCGCGCGGACAGCGCCCGTCCCGGCGCGCCGAGACCGCGGACGCCGAACTGGGACGACTGAGCGGCCGCCATGCCGGGCAGCAGAATCCAGAGTGAGAGAACGAAGATGCGCCGCACTCAGGGACTCTCGAAGGGGAACGACAACAGGTAAGTGACGTGCAGCCTCGGCGCGCCGACCGGCGAGAGTGGGCTCGTGGATCCGAAGTACGCTCGGGTGAACGAGGACGCTTCCGGCTGGAGCAGGAGTGCCACTTCCTGGGGCCGGTCATCAGCGGATTGCCACAGCCGTACCATCGGCGTGACGTCGAGGCGCACCGTGTCGGTGCTCGCGAGGGTCAGCGTATCCCGCGAGATGAGCGTCGCCTGCGCCGAGACCCCTGGGTTCGCGAGGGGAGACTTGGGTCCGAGGTCCGACAACACGGCGCGTCCCTCGAGGATTCCGGGATTAGTAGGGAGTCCCGGAATCGGGGTCGCGGGCAGCAGCTCGAGCGTCGCCCGGACCACAGTGGCGGAGTCCTTGATCCGGGACGGGAGATCGAAGCGGATGAAGGCGCGCGAGGAGGGCTCGCCACCGACAAACAGCGTCCCCGGCGTTGGGGCGTACGGCGTCTGGGTGACGAAGCCGTTGAGCAGGGACGTCCGGATGAGCGACTGGTGCACGATGGATGTCGTGGTGTCGGGAACATCGACGGTGACGTACGAGGTGAACGTCGCGGAGGTTCCCCCCGCGATCGAGCCCACCCGGATTCCCGTCGGACTCTCGGCGGCGATCTTGAGCCCCATGGCGAGCACACCGCCCGTTCCCACCGGGATCGCGACGCGATCCGCGTCCGCGCCGCGCAGAACCGCGACGACGAGTCCCGCATTGACCGAGTCCGGCACCACGATGCTGTCGATGAGCGCCGGATCAGTCAGCTGGGGATCGATGCCCGCGAAAGTGGCCGTGTCGGGCTCGATGTCGGCCGGTAACCGGTAAAGAAAGATCTTGAGGCCGTTCACGAGCGTGTCACGCGCTAGGAGGGTGAGCGCGACCGACACCGAATCGATGGTGTAGGCGCGCGCCGTGTCGCGGACGATGATGGAGTCCTGGCGGCCGGCGAAGCGGTAGATGGCCCGATCTTCCGAGGCCGGCAGCCCGTTGGACGTGAGCAGCGCCGATCCCGTGCCCCGCTCGACGTACCCGACGACGCTCTCGTCGCCCCCGGTCACCGGACTCAGCATGGTGTCGAACACCGTCGGCGTCCCACCGGGACAGAGCTCGGGACACTGCCCGGGCGCCGTAAGATGCTCCTGACACGCCACGCCTGCCGCCGCGATCGCCGCGACGCAGGCGGCCCAGCGCACCCCCCGATTCACGAAAGCTGCTCTTTCGTGAACGCCGACGGCAGGAGCTCGGCCATCGTCCAGGTGACTGACCGTGAAGGCCCGACCGCGTCGACCCGAAGCTCGGGGCCGAACTCCGCGAGCACCTGCCGGCAGGCGCCGCACGGTGCGGCCGGCGGATCGATGTCGGAGACGACGACTGCGCGCCGGAATCGCTGAGCACCCCCACTGATCGCGGCGCAAATGGCCGCCCGTTCGGCGCAGATGGTCAGGCCGTACGACGCATTCTCGACGTTGCAGCCGACAAACACGGTGCCGTCCTCGGCTTCGAGGGCACATCCGACGTGGAACTGCGAGTAGGGAGCGTAGGCACGGAGCTGCACGGCCCGCGCCGCCGCCACGAGAGAATCAGTCACTCCAGACCTCGGATAGGAACGAGGTGCCGGCCGCCAAAGCCGGCACGCCAAAAAACTCCGCCACTGTCTGGCCGATATCGGCGAAAGTGGTTCGTCGGCCCAGTGGCACTGGACGAACGCGGGGACCCACGACGAGCAGTGGCACGACCTCACGCGAATGATCCGTGGATGGCGTGGTCGGGTCATTCCCGTGATCGGCGGTAAAGATAACGAGGTCCTCTTCGCGGATTTCCGCGAGCAGGCGAGGAAGCGCCCGGTCCAGCTCGCGAAGCCCGAGGTGAAACCCCGGAACGTCGTTACGGTGACCCCACGTCTGGTCGAACTCGATGACGTTGGCGAAGAGCAGTCCCCGCCGCATTGCAGTCAGCGCGCCTTCGATGAGCCCGTAGGCCTCCGCGTTCGTGGCGGTGTGGATGCTGGAGACTCCACGGCCGGCGAACAGATCATCCACCTTGCCCACGCCGACGCGGGGCACGTGATGCTCGCCAAGCCGGTCGAGGAGCGTCGGGCCCGGCGGCGGGAGGCTGAAGTCCTTGCGGTGCGCCGTTCGAACCCAGGCCCCGGGGACACCGAGAAACGGCCGAGCGATCACGCGGGAAACGCCATGCTCGCCCTGGAGAAGCGCCCGCGCCTCGATGCATGCAGCGTACAGCTCGGCCAGCGGAACCGTCTCCTCGTGCGCCGCTACCTGAAATACGCTGTCGGCCGAGGTGTAGACGATCCATTTACCGGTGTGCTGGTGCTCCGCGCCGAGATCATCGAGCACCCGGGTCCCGGACGCCGCCCGATTGCCGAGCACCCCGCGCCCGGTCCGCCGCGCAAATTCCGCGATGACCGTCTCGGGAAATCCCGCCGGGTAGGTCGGGAACGGCGCCGGGAGCACAAGGCCGCAGATTTCCCAATGTCCGGTCGTGCTGTCCTTTCCGGCGCTCACAGGCTCGCAGATGCCGCACGCCGCTCCGGGCGCCCCGGCCGGCGCCATGCCGGCGAGTGGAGCGCAGTTCCCAAGACCGAGAGCGGTAAGGTTGGGCAGATCGAGCCCGCCAACCTCACGCGCGACGTTTCCCAGCGTGTTGCTGCCTGCGTCCCCGTATGCCGCGCTATCGTGCGCGGACCCGATGCCGAGCCCATCGAGGACGATGATGGCCGCGCGGCGCTTCATTCGGCGTTCCCGTTCACGATCCGCGGTACAGCCGCGGCAGCCGCCGGCCCAGGCCGGTGAGCAGCTCGTAAGAGATCGTGCCGGCGGCGGCGGCTTGCTGGTCCAGGGAGACGCGGCCGCCATACACCGTCGCCACATCGCCGACGGCGACCGGATGGTTTACCGCGACCATCGTCAGATCCATCGTCACCCTCCCGACTACGGCCGCCATTTGCCCCGCAATCTCGACCACACGCTCGGGCCTGGCTCCGTGAGGCTGATCCTCACGGGTGGCGCGGGGGAACCCGTCGGCGTAGCCCAGCGCGAGCGTGGCGATGGTGGTCCTGTCCGTCGCTCGCCAGGTCGCGCCATAGCTCACCGTCTCTCCCGTCTGGACGGTGCGCACCGCCACGACACGCGTTCGAAGCGACGCAACCACGAGGGACTCCTTCAGCCCTGCCCTGCCGCCGTAGAGGAAGATGCCCGGGCGGACCACATCGGCGGCATAGGTCGGACCCATCATTGCCGCGGCGCTGTTGGCGGCATGCACCAGCGGCGGACGGTGGGGCAGCGTCGCGAGCACCGCCTGGAACCGCTCCCACTGCATCGCCACCGATGCAGGGTCGGTGTCCGCGGAGTGAAAATGGGTGTAGATCCCTTCCCATCCACTCGCGGTGGCGAGTGTTCTCCGCATGTCCTCGAGGGCGACGGTATCGCCCCACCGCACACCACCGCGGCTCATCCCGGTGTCCACTTCGACGTGGAATGGGCGCGCGGAACGGGACACCCAGGCACGCAGCGTGGCCGGGTCGCCGATCGAGGGCCGGAGATCGGAATCGAGGTAGCGCTCGGCGGCGGCGGGAACCAAAGGGCTCACCACGAGGACAGGTCGTCGAATTCCTGCCGTCCGGAGATCCGCGCCCTCCTCGATGGTCGCGACGCCGAAGCCCCAGGGATTGACGGACTCCAGCGCCCGAGCGACCTCGATTGCGCCCAACCCGTAGCCGTTAGCTTTGACCATCGGCAACAATCGACGACCGGAGACGGTGGCGACCGTGCGGGCATTCGCGGCCAGCGAGGCGAGGTCGACGTCCACCCAGGCGCGGGCGGTCTCAAGGTCAAAGGGCGCGGTCAAGGCGGCGGGTATCTTATGTGCCACGAGGGATAAATGCAAGAGAATTCAGCGCTTGGACGCGCGCTCTCCATGGTCCGGGATCTCCGGGTCCGATGCCCTTGGGACAAGGCCCAGACTCGCCAGACCTTGCGGCCGTACCTGGTGGAGGAGGTGCTCGAGCTCGACGAAGCCCTCGGCGCCGGAGACCCGGACGCAATTCGGATCGAGCTCGGCGACATGCTGCTGCATCTCGCCTTCCAGATGGTGATCGGCGAAGAGAACGGCGAGTTTACGCCCGCTGATCTGGCCGACGGGCTCGAGGCCAAGATGCGCCGGCGGCATCCCCACCTCTTCGATCTCGGCGCGGCCGAGCCATGGGAGCGGCTCAAGCGCCGGGAGCGCAAGGGGCGCACGCTCGCCGGCATCGTCGCCACGCTCCCCCCACTGCTCAAGGCCTACCGGCTCCAGGAGCGCGCAGCGTCGGTGGGATTCGACTGGCCGGACGTCCGGGGCCCGCTCGCCAAGGTGCGCGAGGAGCTGGCCGAGGTTGAAGCCGAGCTGGCGCCCGGAATGTCGCCGAGTCCCGCACTGGAGGACGAGATCGGAGATCTGCTGTTCGCTGTGGTCAATCTCGCCCGGAAGGCAGGCCTCGCGCCGAGCCTCGCACTCGACCGCGCCAATCAAAAATTCCACCACCGCTTCGAGGCTGTCGAGCGGCTCGCCGAGGCGCGGGGCATCGAAGTCGAGAGTGCGGGACTCGAGGTGCTGGACGGACTGTGGGAGGAAGTGAAAGAAAGCGCGTCCTATGGATAGAGCCGATGAATCTGCCTCGGAAACGCGATCGCCTCCCGGATATGGGGAATGCCGCAGATCCAGGCGACGGTCCGTTCGACACCGAGGCCGAATCCGGAGTGGACGAAGGTGCCGTATTTCCGGAGATCGAGATACCAGCGATACACTTCCGGATCGAGATGCTGTTGATGGATGCGCGCGAGGAGCTTGTCATAGTCATCCTCCCGCTGCGAGCCACCGATGATCTCCCCGTAGCCCTCCGGAGCGAGGCAGTCGTTGTTGAGCACCGTGCGCGGATCGGCGGGATTCTCCTTCATGTAGAATGCCTTGACCTCTTTGGGATAGTTGTAGACGAAGACGGGCCGGTCGTAGTCCTTGGCCAGCGTCGTTTCATCATCCCCACCGAGATCCTCGCCCCATTTCATGTCGGAGCCCAGCTCCTGCAAGCGGGTGACGGCATCCGTGTACGAGAGGCGGCCGAAGGGCGGGACCACCCGCTCGAGCGGCGCCGTGTCGCGTCCCAACTCGGTGAGCTCCGCCTTGCGCCGGTCGAGCGCTCGTGCGACGATGTAGCTCACGAAGGATTCCTGCAGCCGCATATTGTCGTTCGAGTCGTTGAAGGCCACCTCGGGTTCGACCATCCAGAATTCCGTGAGATGGCGTCGCGTTTTCGACTTTTCGGCGCGAAAGGTCGGCCCGAAGCAGTACACTCTGCCCAGCGCCGCGGCTGCCGCCTCGACGTAGAGCTGGCCGGTCTGCGCCAGGTACGCCTTGCCGAGATCGAAGTATTCCGTCGAGAAGAGATTCCCCGCTTCCTCCCCGATCGCGCCGGTCAGAATCGGCGTATCGACGAGGGTGAATCCCTCCTGGTAGAAGAAGTCGCGAATCGCCTGGACCACTTCGTGCCGGACCCGGGCAATCGCCACCTGGGCCCGGCTGCGCAGCCACAAGTGTCTATGCTCGAAGAGGAACGTCGTCCCATGTTCTTTAGGGGTGATCGGAAAATCGGAGCTGGGTCCCAAGACATGAAGACCGGTCACGCTCAGCTCGTACCCACCCGGTGATCTCGGCTCCGCACGAACGGTGCCTTTCACCTCGACGCTCGTCTCCTGCGTGATCGTGCCGAACGCCGTCCAATCGGGCGCGGCCACCTCTTTCCGGGATATGACACATTGCACCTGCCCCGTCCCGTCGCGGAGCACGAGAAAGGCGATCTTCCCGCTCGATCGCGTGGTGACCGCCCAGCCCCGCAGGGAGACCACGTCGCCCACATGCGAGGGCAGCTCGTTGATCCAGACCGCCGTCATGCCTCTTCCGCTCTGAGAATGGGGGTACGCCGGGGAGCGTTCAGTCTAGCCATCCTCCTGGAAAGCGTCAACGCGGGATGCGTGAACTTCCGTCCCCCGCCGGTACCGCTTTCCCTCGAAGCGGCCGGAGATGCTCCGAGCCAGGTCTGGACGACGAGAGCGGGCCGTCGTTTCACCGGCAGGGTGGCGCTCGATGGCGACACGTTCTACGGGGCCGGCGTCGACCGCAAAGTGTACGCCGTCGACCTGGTGAGCGGCGCGATTCGTTGGACCAGCCGGCTCTCCGGCATCATCGCGGGCGGCCTGCTCCTCTCGGGAGACACGATCTACGCCGCAACCTCGCGGCCGCAAGGCCGAGTCTTCGCGCTCGACCGTACCACCGGCCACCGGCTCTGGCAGGCCAAGAGCGGACCGGTGGGCGCCCCGCTGGCCATGTGGCACGGCGTGCTGATCGCGCCCACCCAGCTCGGCGAGCTGCTGGGCTTGAACCCCGCGACCGGCAAGATCATGTGGCGGCGCCGGCTGGGAGTCGCCCGGGTTTCCGCGGAGCGGGCTGACAGCGCGGCGGTACTGGTGGCCACGGTGGATTCCCTCTACGTCGTCAGGACGGCGGACGGAAAGGTCGTGCGGCGAGCGCGCTCGCCGGGTACCGTGCTCTCTCCCTGGGTGCGGGTCGACAGCTTTCTCGTGGCCGGGACCACGGATTCCGTCGTCGTCTCGGTCCGGCCCGGCGATCTCACGGTGGTATGGCAGGTGAAGCTGGACGCCCCGGTGATGACCTCTCCCGCCGCAGTGGGTGACACACTGTACGCGGCGACCAGGAGAGGAACGCTCTATCGCATCGTGGCCGACTCGGCGCCGCGCGGGGTTCCGGTGGTCGCGCTCGATTGGCCGGTCACCGCACCCGTCACGGTCATGGACGGAGAAATCCTTCTTGGCGGAGCGGACGGCGCCATCAGGGCGCTCACTCCGCAAGGAGTAGAACGGTGGAGACTGCAGCTCTGGCGGCCCATCGAGCTCGGGCCCGTTGCCCTGAGCGACGGGCTGCTGGCCGTCGGCGGCGACGGCGACTTGCACCGGTATCGGAAATGATGCGCGCGGCGGCGGCTCTGTGTCTCCTCCTCGTGCTCGCGGCGCCGGCGTACGCTCAGGGGAGCCGACCCCTCTTCAAGTACGGCAAATGGGTCCTGGCCGCCGGCGCGCTGGGCTTGAACTATCTGGCGGCCAAGGACCATGACCGCGCGGATGACAATTTCAACGCCCTGGAGAGCCGGTGCCTGGACGAGCCGCGACGCTGTGATCTCAACGCCTCCGGCCGGTACATCGATCCGGAGAGCGAGGGACTCTTCCAGGAATCGACACGCTACGATCGTCGTGCCCGCCGCTGGCTCTTCGGCGGCGAGGCCGCCCTGCTGGGCTCGGCGGCAATTTTCGTCTGGGAGCTGACGCGGCACGCCTCCAAGCCCGACAACATTCCGTTCGAGCCCGAGATCCGCAGCCTTCGGCAAGCCACCGGGGTGGGACTCCTCGTGCGCTTCTGATTCATCCGACCCGGAACAACTCCACCGCCCGCGGATACCGGGATACGGCCCGTTCACGAAGGCGCTGATTCTCCGCCCGCTGTAGCGCCGGGTCGGCCCCGATCAGGCGGATGGCGAGCTCGCGTGCCCGCGCCAGCAGATCCTCGTCGGCGGGAAGCCGCGCATGACGGACCTCGAACCCGCCGGCTTGCCGGGCCCCGATGAGGTCGCCCATTCCGCGCTCCGCCAGGTCCAGCTCCGCGATCCGGAAGCCGTCCTGGGTCGCCGCAAAGGCCCGAAGTCGCTCGCCTCCCGGCCCGCTGTCCAGAAGAATGCAGAAGCTCTCCTCGGCGCCGCGGCCCACCCGCCCGCGGAGCTGATGGAGCTGGGCCAGCCCGAACCGTTCCGGGTGCTCGATGACCATGATACTGGCAGCCGGAACATCGATGCCGACCTCGATGACCGTCGTGGCGACGAGCACCCGCGTCTCCCCCTCGCGGAAGCTGCGCATGACCGCATCTCTTTCCTCCGCCTTCAGCCGTCCATGGACCAGGCCCACCCGCAGGTCGGGCCACAACGCGCTCAGGGTGTGCGCCATGGTCGTGGCCGCGCGAAGGTCGGCACGCTCCGATTCCTCGATCACCGGTAACACGACATAGGCCTGGCGCCCACGGGCGCACTCGGCGTGCACGAACTCGAGAACGCGCTCGCGCTGCCCGTCGTTACGCACCGCCGTGCGTATGGCGCCCCGGCCGGGCGGGCGTTCGCGCAGCGTCGTGACGTCGAGATCGCCGTAGAGCGTCAGCGCGAGAGTGCGCGGAATCGGCGTCGCGGTGAGCAGCAGCACGTCGGGTGCCGCACCCTTGCCGATGAGGGCGGCGCGCTGCTCCACGCCGAACCGATGCTGCTCGTCGATGACCACCAGCCCGAGGCGGCGGAACGAGACGCTTTCCTGCATCAGGGTGTGCGTCCCGACCACGAGGCGGCTCTCGCCCGTTGCAAGCCGCGCACGGACCGCCGTCTTCTCCACCCCGGACTGGCGGCCCAGCAGCAGCTCGGGCCGGATTTCCAGTGGGGCCAGCAACTGCGTGAGTGTGGCCAGGTGCTGCTCGGCGAGCAATTCGGTGGGCGCCATCAGCGCGGCCTGGAAGTCGTTCTCCACCGCGAGCAGCATCGCGAAAAGCGCCACGACGGTCTTTCCCGTCCCCACGTCTCCCATGAGCAGCCGGTGCATCCGGTCCGGCGCCGTCATGTCGGCGGTGATCTCCCGGATGGCCTGCTGCTGGTCCCGGGTGAGCTCCCAGGGCAGCGTCTCGCGGAGCCGGCTCGTGTGCAGGCGACGCACCTGGAACGCGATCCCGCTGCGCTGCCGCTTGGCCACCGTTCGCGCGCGGATGAGCATGAGTTGGAGATCGAGCAGCTCATCGAAGGCCAGGCGGCGGCGGCCCGCTTCGGCGTCATCCACCGATGTCGGCCGGTGTACGGCGCGCAGGGCGTCCGGAATGGAAGGCAGGTCGAGCGAGAGGCGCAGGGGCTCGGGAATGATATCGGCGGAGAGCGCGATGAGACTGTCGAGATGACGGTCGATGAGCGAGCGGATGACCTTGTGGCTCAGGCCCTCGGTGGCGGGGTAGACAGGGAGGACCTTGCCCGCCGCCAGAGGATCGCCCTCGCCATCCGCGTCGGCCAGAATGACGAACTCTCGCGGCGCCAGCTGCCTGCCGTGATAGAAGCGGACCGGGCCGGAGACGAGTAGCGTTTGCCCGATGGCGATCGAGCGATCGAGGAACGACTGGCCGGGCCAGGCACATTCGAGCACGCCGCTGTCATCGCGAAGCACCGCGTGAAAGATCCGAAGGCCGCGGCGGGTCGGGACGATGCCCTTGGCGACGACCTTGCCGACACAGGCGACGTCGTCTCCCACCCGCGCGCGGGCGAGAGGAGTAACGGTGGATGCGTCGACGTAGCGGTGGGGGAGGTGCCAGAGGAGGTCGCGCGCGGTGCGGATGCCGAGCCGCTCGAGCTGTTCCGCGCGCCGTTCGCCGATGCCCTTGAGGAACTTGACCGGGGTATCGAGCCTCGGCGTGCTGCCTGGACGGGTCCTCGATCCGTTCATTGTTTCGAAGAGGGCGTCGATTCGTCGGACAGCAGGCCGGCCGCAAAGCGCCGGGCATCAAACGGCTCGAGATCGTCCATGGTCTCGCCCACGCCGATGAACCGGATGGGCAGACCCAACTCCCGCCGAAGCGCCGTGACGGCACCTCCGCGCGCGCTCCCATCGAGCTTGGTGACCACGATGCCCGTCGGACGTACCGCCTCGCCGAAGAGGCGGCCTTGCTGCACCGCGTTCTGCCCGACCGTTCCGTCCAGCACGAGCAGGGTTTCGTGAGGAGCCCCCGGCAGCCGTCGAGCGATTACGCGGACCACTTTTCGGAGCTCGTCCATCAAGCCCTCCTGCGTGTGCAGGCGGCCGGCGGTGTCGACGATAACCGTGTTCAGCCCGCGTGACGCCGCCGCGTCGATGGCATCGAACGCCACCGCGGCCGGATCGCCCCCAGGCGCGCCCGCGACGCAGGGCAGCCGCAATCGCTCCGCCCACACCTGAAGCTGCGCGATGGCTCCGGCACGGTAGGTATCGGCGGCCGCGAGCAGTATCGTCCGCTTTTCGCGCTGAAGCCTGCGGGCCAGCTTGGCGGCAGTGGTGGTTTTTCCGCTGCCGTTGACGCCCACCAGCAGGATGATCGTGGGGCCTTCGGCCGCCCAGGCCATTCTGCCCGGCTCGGGACCGCCATCGAGCATTGCCGCCAGGCGGCGCTCGAGCGCCGAACGGAGATCGGCTTCGGTCTTGAGCTTACCGTCACGAATCTCGTCGTCGAGTGCCTGGGTCAGCTCGATCGTGGCCGCTACGCCGAAATCGGCCTCGATCAGGATTCGCTCCATTGTTTCGACGTCTTCCGCACTGAGACCACGCATCAGGGCGCCGACGTCGGTCATTGCCAGCTTCTTGATGCGGGTCCAGAGTCCTTCTTTCCGCTCACCTAATCTGGGATCGGCCATGACGAAACTTATACTCCCGCTAGCGCAGCCCTAGTCGCCGGCGCGCGAGCCACTCCCCCGCCAGCGCGAGAATGCAGACGGCAAACAGCCAGGGCCAGTCCCTCGCTGACCGCCGGCTCGATGGCGCGATTGTCCCCGGTTCCCGTGCAGCAAGCGCCACCCGCCGGGGCCGGAGCTCTTCAGAGTATTCCTCGACCGCCACCGTGCCCGAGCCGCCACCGGCGAGTCGATACCGATAGGGCCCGGGGGGCAGCCAGACCATCGCCCGTCCCGAGCCGTCGAACCGGAGGGTGTCGGACGCCGGCGCGCCTTGGCCGGTCCAGGAGACCTGGGTGGGCGTGGGAGTCCCCGATCCCACCCATTCAAACACGATGGGGCGACCGTTCTCCACGACCGGCCGCGCGACTCTCGCCACGCCGCGAGCTGAATCCGGCCCGCCGAGGAGCCAACTCGCCGTGGCAGCCACCCATGAGCGGTAACTCTCTTCGCTCGATCCTCCCCTGAACGCCCAGCGCCAGAGGCCTTCGACGCCGACGACCATCCGCCGTGTCCGACCCTGCTGCCATCCGACGACCGCCGGCCTCGGCGCTCCCCGGCGTCCGAGCTGAGCCGTGAGCGCTACCCAGTCGCTGGGACCGGTCTCGAGGGGAGTGAGCTGAAGGGCCGGTGGGAAGCTGTCCACCGGCTGCCCGAGGAATGCCCCGGCCAATGGAGAACCGCCATCAGCGGCCAGATACCAGTCGCCGGGAAGCTGGGAGTCGCTTGACGTCGGACTCGGCCAGCTCAGGATTCCCCGAGCGGTCGTGCCCTCGGCGAGAGCGTCCGCCGCACCCTTAAGAATGATGAGGTCGGCTCGCCGAGCCGCCTGTCGCACCCGCTCAACCGGGACCGGCCGCAGATCGTTCATGGAGCGCCAGCGATCGGCGTCGAGTCGTACGAATCCCTGTACCGGCAGCTGGGCCACATCACGAAGCGCGCGGTAGAGAAACCGGCTATCCCAATCGCCGGGCGCGGCGATCATCACGACGCCGGGCGTGGGCGCGACGCTGACCAGGAAGACCCGCGAGTCGGTCCGCGGCTCTTCGTCCTTCCAGCCGGCGAGGGAGACCTCGACAAGGTGATCGCCCGGCCCGACCTGGCCGCTCGGCACCGCCAGTCGCGCCCTGCCTCTGCCGTTCATCAACCGGACTCTTCGGGCGGCGAGCTTGGTCTTGCCGGCCCGCACCTGTACCGAGACGGTGTCAGGCGAAGACACACCGCTGGACTCCACCTCGACCTCGAGTGCAATCGAATCACCGGCCGTCACCCTGGACGGACCCGTGACCAGTGTCACGGCGAGATCGGCGATCGATCGTCTGCTGAAGAGCCGCACGCTGGTGCGGGCGAGCACGTCGGCGGGAAGATCGGGGGCATCTTCGATCTCCCCGTCCGTTACCACGAGCACCGGTCGGTCCGACGACGCGGCGGCGACCAGGCTGGGCGCGAGCAGCGAGCGGCCTCGTGCCGGCGTCGTGTCCGCCCCGCTCCGCTCGTCACCAAATGTTCGGACCTCACCCCAGCGCGCCGCGGAATCCCGTGCCTCGGCCCATCGCCCAGACCCCGCGGCCATGCTGAGCGAGCCATCGAGAAGGACCAGCGGCCGGAGCGCCGTTCCCGCGACCGGGCAGCTCACGTTGAGCAACAGCAGCCCGAGAGCGGCCCAGGCGACGGCTCGGCAGACGACCGCCGGCCAGGCACGCGAGCCGGCCCTCTCGAGATAGAGATAGGTGAAGGCCGCGAGCCCGGCCGCTACGAGACCTAGGAGGATGATGCGCATCGGGCGGCTTCGAGGGCTGCGGCGAGCTCGAACCGGCCTTCGTACAGGGCCCGTCCCACGATTGCGCCGGCCAGCCCCGCCTCGCATACCGCCCGGATGTCTTCGAGGCTGGACACACCACCGCTGGCGATCACCTTCGCACCCGTCCGCCGGAGGGCCTTCGCCCCGGCGAGGTCGGGACCCCGAAGCATGCCGTCACGGGAGACATCGGTATGAATCACCGTCACGACCCCTTCCCGCACGACGCGATCGACCAGCGCCTCCGCCGTGAGTGTCGACGTCTCGGTCCAGCCACGCACCGTCACGAAGCCCTCCCGGACATCGACGCCGACCGCCAGCCGGTCGGGACCGGCCAGGGCCAGGGCGGCCGGCACGAATGCCGCATCGGCGGCGGCGGACGTTCCCACCACCACTCGCGCCACGCCGACCTCGAGCGACTCCCGCAACCGGTCGAGTGACCGGAGGCCCCCACCGAGCTGGATGTCCGCCCGCCGGCCCACGCTCGCCACCACCCGCTGAACGACGGACGTATTGTCGCCGGTGCCGAAGGCGCGGTCGAGATCCACGACATGGATCCATCGCGCGCCATGATCGGCGAAGCGCTCGGCGACCGCGACGGGATCCTCGCCGTAGACGGTCGCGCGGGCCGCCTCGCCCTGGCTGAGACGAACGACCTGTCCACCTCGGATGTCGATGGCGGGGTAGAGATGCACGGAGAGGCTATCGGCTATCGGGGTATCGGCTATCGGTTTGGTTGACGGCTCGAGACTGCAGCGCGACTACTATCCGACGACAAGGGTCTCAGGCGGTCCGAGCCATTCGACCCCGATAGCCGATACCCGATAGCCGATAGCCGATCCCGCTCCCGATCAAATACGGGGCGAAGCGCGGCTGAGATCGGCGCCCCGTTCCCCAGCTCGACCCTGCGGGAATCGCGGGCCGAGCCGTTCACCCTGAACTCGTAGTGAAGGTGCGGTCCCGTCGCCAAGCCAGTGGAGCCGACATAACCGATCACCCGTCCCTGTTCGACCCGTGTGCCGGCCCGTATGCCGCGGGCGAACCCGCGTAGGTGTCCGTACCGGGTCACGATCCCGTTCCGATGGCGGATTTCCACGAGGTTGCCATAGCCCCCGGACCAACCGGCCCGCGCGATGACTCCATCGCCCGCGGCCATGACGGGGGTTCCCGGCTCCGCTGCGTAGTCGGTGCCCTCGTGGCGCCGGCTGATGCCGAGCACGGGGTGGAATCGGGCGCGAGCAAAGCTCGACGATATCCGCCGGAACTGGACCGGCGCCCGGAGGAAGGCGCGGCGGAGGGAGTTCCCCGCGGAATCGTAGTAGGCGGGACGGCCGCCGGCCTCGAACCGGAAGGCCGTGAGACTCTTGCCGGACATCGTGAGATCGCTGGCGAGGACCTTGCCGAACCTCACTTCGCCATCGGCGGAGACCAGCCGCTCGATGAGGACCTCGAAGCGGTCACCTGGCCGGATGTCGCGCGTGAAATCCACCTGCCACGCGTACACGTCCGCCAGGTCCCACGCGAGGCGCTGCCGGTCGCCGGCGTCGAGCTCCTCGTCCGGGATCTGCGCGTCCAGCGCCTCGTAGAGAGAGTTGTCGATCGCCCCCTCGATTCGCACCGGCTGCGCTTTCCAGACAATCGGGTCGACCACTGTGCTCCATCGGCCCGCGGCGCGGCGGAAGGTGATCTGCTGTTCCGGGGCGGTGCGAACGACGACCTGCGTCGGAAGGGAGTCGGTGGCGGCCCGGCCGAAGCTGAAGACGAGACCGGAGGGGAGGCGCCTGGGGTCGAACGGAAGGGTGGAATCCAGCTTGTAGAAGTCGATGTTGACGCCGTGCCGCGCGAAGAGATGGGAGACAGTTTCCCCGCGCCTCAGCGTATCCGTCGTCTCGGTCATCACGATCTCGGGGCGGGCAACGACAGGCGGCCGCACCATCTCCGTCTCGCCTCGGCTTCCCGCCCCGCGCGAGATCGCCGCGACCACTCCGGCGACCGTCGCGATCGCGACGGTCGCAGCGAGCCATCCCCGCGGCATCAATCCATCTGCCGTCGGATGAACGTGGGAATTTCCATCTCGGGCACTTCGGTGGCGGGCGGCGGTGTCGGTGCCCGGGGCTGTACCCGAGGCGTGGCCGCCGGAACGGCCTGCGGTGCCGGCATTGCGGGACTTGAGGCGCGGGAGTGCCGAGGGAAGCTGATCACACCGGCGGCGCCGGAGACCCGACCGGTCGGCTGTTCCCCGGTGACGGCCCGGTCGAAGCCGGTGGCGATCACCGTCACCCGGACTTCGCCGCGCATCGCCGGATCATTGCCGGCGCCGAAGATGATCTCCGCGTCGTCGCCCACCGCATCGTGGATGATGTCGTTGATCTGCGTGGTCTCGCCGAGCGTGAGATCGTCGCCGCCGATGATGTTGATCAGGACGCCGGTGGCCCCGGCGATCGAGACGTTGTCGAGCAGCGGGCTCGAAATGGCCTGTTGCGCCGCCTCGAGCGCGCGATTCTCGCCCCGTCCGATCCCGGTTCCCATCAGGGCCGCGCCGCCGTTCTGCATGACGGTGCGCACGTCGGCGAAATCGACGTTGATGATGCCGGTGGACGTGATGAGGCTGGCGATGCCCTGCGTGGCGTGGAGGAGAACCTCATCCGCCTTCTTGAGCGCGTCCTGGAATGGAATGCCCTTCCCGACCACCGCCAGCAGGCGCTCGTTGGGCACGACGATCATCGTGTCCACATTCTTGCGCATCTCGTTGATGCCGCTGTCGGCCTGCTTCATACGCCGCCGGCCCTCGAAGAGAAACGGCTTGGTGACGATTCCCACCGTGAGGGCCCCGCTTTCCCGTGCCATCTGGGAGACGACCGGGGCGGCGCCGGTGCCCGTCCCGCCTCCCATCCCGCAGGTGATGAAGACCATGTCGGCCCCCTGCACGGCCGCCGCGACCTCGTCGCGGTTCTCTTCGATGGCCTGTCGCCCGATTTCCGGCCTGGCTCCCGCGCCGAGCCCGCGAGTGAGCTTACGCCCGATCTGAATCTTCATGTCCGACTTGGACATGGCGAGGGCCTGGGCATCGGTATTCACCGAGATGAACTCGACGCCTCCGAGCTGGTCCTCGATCATCCGGTTGACGGCATTGCCGCCGCCCCCGCCAACGCCAACGACTTTCATCCGGGCAGTCTGTACGACGCTCTCTTCCAGCTCGAAAATCATGGTCTGTTCCCTCGGCCTAGCTCAGAAGAAGTCCTGGAGCCACCGTTTCACCGGAGCGAGCACCTTTTCGACGGCGGGAGACTTGCGCGCCCCCGTTCCGAAGCCGCCACTCATCGCGACCTGACGGGCGCCATAGAGCACCAGTCCGGCCGGTACCGCCATCCGCGGAGATTCCACGCTGTCCGCGAGTCCGCGCAACCGCTGCCCCGGGATCCCGCAGCGGGCCGGCATCGCGAATACCTCACGGGCCAGCTCGACGATCCCCGGTGTCAGCGCGCCACCCCCGGTGAGAATGACCCCGGCGGGGAGGCGCTGGTGATACCCGGCGCGCGTGATCTCGTCGAGCGCGTACTCCAGAACCTCCTGGAGCCGCATGTGCATGATATGGGCGAGGACCCGCCGCTGCGCGTTTCTGGCGCCCTGTCCCGGCGTACTTGGAAGATCGAAGGTATCGCTCTCCGGCACCAGCGGCTCGAAACCGGCGCCGTAGCGCTCCTTCAGTCGTTCCGCGTCGAGCTGGGTGACCTGGAGGCCGTGCACGATGTCCGCGGTGACGTGGCCTCCGGCGCACAGCAACGACCCGGTATGGCGGATCTTCCCGTTGTGAAAGATCGAGACGTTGGTGGAGCCGCCTCCCAACTCGATGATGGCACAGCCCAGCTCGATCTCGTCCGGCGTCAGGACGCCCAGTGAGGCAGCCAGCGGCTCCAGGACGAACTCCGCCACATGATAGCCCGCGCGCTCGACGCACTTCCGGAGGTTCTGAAGGACGCTGGAAAGAACAGTAACGAGATATACCTCGGCTTCCAGCCTCGACCCCGTCATTCCGATCGGCTCGTTGATCCCGCCCTGCTGATCGATCAGATAGTCCTGCGGGATCGCATGCAGCAACTCGTGGTCGCGCCCAAAGCTGATGTTGCTCGCCATGTCGTTGACGCGGGCCACGTCGCTGGTGCGAATCTCGTCACCGGTCACCGACACCATGCCGTGGGAGCTGCGACCGGCGGTATGCTCTCCGGCGATCCCGCAGTAGGCCGATCCGACCTCGACGCCGGCCATGCGCTGGGCGCTCTTCATGGCCCGGTCGATGGCTCGGGTCGTTTCCTCGATGTCGCGCACGACGCCGCGGCGTATTCCGTTGCTGCGCTCGACCCCCACCCCGAGAATCTTGGCCCCACTCTCACGGGCGTCCCCCGTGACCTCCGCGATGAGCGCCACCACCTTCGTCGAGCCGAGATCGAGGGCGGCGACAAGACGCTGAGGGGCAGCGCTCACCCTCGCCATCCGCGGACGATCACCTGGCCGGCGTAGCGGCCGTCGAGTTCCCGAAATGGGCGCCCCTGCCGGGCGAGAGTCTGCTCCACCGCCATCACCGCTCGAATGTCCTCCGCGGAAACCTGCGCGCTGAACCAGAGACGCCGTCCCTCGAGCTCGAGCACTACGTCGGGTCCCACCCGCCATCCTTCGCTCACCCGGGCGAAGAGGTCCGGCGAGTAGTCGCGTACCTTGGCGAGCACACCGGCGACGAGCCCGTCACCAGCCACCGCCAGCGGCAAATCCGGCGCGGACGCCACCGGATCGAACGGCAGCACCTTGCCCCGAGCATCGAGGAGGGTCAGGCCACGGCTTCCGGGTGCCAGGGCGACCGGCACGGCCTCCTCCAGGACGATCTGTAGCGTGCCCGGCATACGGCGCCGGATGACAGCTGCCGTGATTCCCGGGACCGCGAGCGCCCGCCGGGCCAAGGGTGCCGGATCATCGAACACGCTGGCAGTGGAAGAGAGCTGGATCGCACTCATCATCTTTGCCGGAGCAAGATACTGCAATCCGGCAATCTCCACCCGCCTGACACGAAAGAAGCTCAATCCCCGCAGCAATCGCGGTCCGATCAGCGTGACGAGCAGGAGCCCGCCGAGCGCCGCGAGGACTACCCAGCTCCGCCTCAGGCCGCGTCCAGCCACCGCACGAGCTCGGCCCCGACCCGAGTGATGTCTCCGGCTCCGAGCGTGAGCACGACATCGCCCGGACGAAGCTCGGCGAACACGTGCTTGCCGACCTCAGATCGAGTCGCCTCGAAGGTGGCTTCCGCACCGGCGCCGCTTGCGGCGTCCGCCACCTGCCGGCCGCTGATACCGGGAATCGGCTGCTCTCGCGCGGCATAGACCTCGGTGACGATCACCCGGTCGGCGGCCGCCAGCGCCCGCCCCATGGCTTGCCCATGCTCCCTGGTCCGCGAGTACAGATGGGGCTGAAACACGGCAACCAGCCGCCGCCCGGGAAAGGCCTGGCGCGCGGCCGAGAGCGTGGCTTCGAGCTCGGAAGGGTGATGGGCATAGTCGTCCACCACCGCCACCCCGCCATGCTCCCCAAGGCGCTCGAATCGTCGGCCGACGCCCTGGAACGCCTCCAGCGCACCCGCGGCCGCGTCGAGATTGCCGCCGAGAACGGCGACCGACGCCAGCGCCGCCACGGCGTTGCGCAGATTGTGAATTCCCGGAACACTGAGGCGCAGTGCAATCGAACGGCCATCCCTCCAGGTCACACGTGCCTCGGTGACGTCGCTCCGCTGCGTCACCGCTGAGATGACGATCTCGGAATCGGCCGCAAAGCCGAACCGGAGAACGGTGCCTGCCAGCCGCTTGCTCACCCGCACGGCCCCCACATCGTCGGCGCTCACGATGGCCGTGGAGGCCCGTCCGGCGAACTCCGCAAATGCGTTCTCGAGCGCCGCAAGGGAGCCGTAGCACTCCAGGTGATCGGGCTCGACATTGTTTACGATCGCGACAGTGGGGTGAAGCGTCAGAAAGGCCTTATCGAACTCGTCCGCCTCGACCACGAAGAGCGAGTCCCCGGCCAGCTTGGCGTTGCCGCCCCAGGTGCTCACCCGGCCGCCGGCGATTCCCGTGGGCGCCAGTCCCGCGGCGGTGAGCGCCTCGGTGGCCATGACCGTCGTGGTGGTCTTGCCATGGGTGCCCGACACCGCAACCGATCGGGCATCACCGATCAGCTCGGCGAGTGCTTCCTTCCGGGGGACGACCGGCAAGCCCAACGCGCGGGCCCGCACCAGCTCTGGATGATCTGGCGGCACCGCGGCCGTGACGACTACCGCACGGGCACCTTCCAGGTGCGCCGGGTCGTGCCCTGTGTAGAGCGGGACATCCATCGCCGCGAGATCGGCGGCGCCGCTGGGGTCCATGTCGCAGCCGCTGACCGTCACACCGCGGCGGCGAGCGATGAGGGCGAGCGCGCTCATTCCAGCCCCGCCGATACCTACAAAATGAACAGGACGCCTATCGGCGGGAGAAAACAAGTCCATGGTGGATGAGCAAATGTAAGTAGAGCATGGAGCTTCTCAAAGTGCGACCCTCACCGGACGAGCGTCAACAAATTGGACACGATCTCGGCAGCGGCGTGAGGCCGCCCCCGCGCCCGTGCCCGCCCGGCCATTTCGTGCCGACGGGATGACTCCGAGAGCAGACCATCCACCGTCTCGGCCAGCCGCGCCGGTGTCAGCTCGTCCTGCGGCAGGAAGAGCGACGCACCAGCCTCGGCGAGCACGCGCGCGTTGTGCGTCTGGTGATCGGCCGCTGCCGTCGGCAGCGGAATCAGGATGCTCGGCAGCCCCCACGCGCACAACTCGGCAACCGTCAGCATGCCGGCACGGGAGACCACGAGATCCGCGACCGCGTAGGCGTCTGCCATGGGATCGAGAAAATCCACGACTCGGACGCCGGGGGGATGGTGATATCGGGCGAACTCGTCGTAGGTACCGCGGCCCGTCACCCAGAGCAACGCCGGCGTCCCCGGTCCGCCGTTATCCAGCCAGCCTGCCACCGCGCGGTTGATGGCCAACGCCCCCTGGCTGCCACCCGTTACCAGCACCACCGGTCGTTTCCCGTCGAGCTTGAAGAATTCGAGCGACGCAGCGCGCCGCTCCGGCGTGGGCGGAGCGATTGGGTTTCCGGTATCGAACACCTGAGTCCTCGAACCCAGCCGGATGAGCCGGCGCGCTTCGGGCAGGCCCAGATAGATGTGGCGAACTCGTTTGCCAAGCCAGCGGGTCGCGACCCCAGGGTAGGCGTTCTGTTCCTGGATGGCGGTTGGAATTCCCCGGCGCGCGGCCCACCAGACAACCGGACCGGAAGCGTATCCACCTGTTCCCAAGACGGCGGCCGGCCGCTCCAGCTCGAACAGCTCGCGCAGCTGGTGAATCAGCCGGCCGGCGATTGCCGGCCACCGGTAGTTGCGCCACCAGGTGCGCCGATAGATCGGCTCGGAGGGCAGAAGATGGAAACGAAAATCGCGGCTGGGGAGGATCTGCGCCTCCACGCCCCGAATGGCGCCGACGAGCACAGGCTCGAAGTCGGGAGCGGCATTCCGGACGGCCGAGGCGATCGCGAGGGCGGGCATGAGGTGTCCGCCGGTGCCTCCGCCCGCGATGAGAATGCGCTTCGCGGGTCGAGAGTCGAGAGTCGAGAGTCTAGAGTCTAGGGTCACGTGCCTGTCCCTTCTTCAACTCCCGACTCTCGACTCTCGACCCGCGACTCGCCACCCGCGGCCGCCCACGCAAGCGCCCGATGTTGATCAGGATCCCGGTGGCGAGCAGCGAGATCACCTGGCTGGAGCGGCCGTAGGACATGAACGGCAGCGTAAGTCCCGTCGTTGGCATGAGTCCGAGTGAGACCGCCATGTGCATGAACGCCGTGAGCCCGATCGTTGCCGTGAGCCCCACCGCGAGATACTGGCCGAACGTGTCGGCCGCGGTGCGCGCGATGCGAAAGCCCAGCCAGCAGAACACGGCAAAGAGCGAGACGACGACCAGCACACCGAGAAACCCCCATTCCTCGCCGATGGTGCTGAAGAGAAAATCGGAATAGGCGTAAGGGAGATACCCGAGCTTCTGCTGTCCTTCCCCGAAGCCGGTGCCAAGGATGCCTCCCGAGCCGAAGCCGACGAGAGACTGGTGGATCTGGAAGCCGGCCTCGGTGGTGGCGTCACCCGGATTGAGAAAGGTGACCAGCCGGGCGAGCCGGTACTGCGCATCGCGAATCTGATGGAACACCAGGATCACCCCCGCTCCGGAGAGGAGGATGAAATGGCCGATCTTGGCTCCGGACGTGAACAGCACCAGCCCGCCGAGGAGAGCAACCAGCGTGGCCATCGAGAGATTCGGTTCGAGGAAGATCAGCAGGGAAACCAGGCCGAGAATCACGATGAACGGGAGCACGCCGCGCTTGAACTCCCGGATCTGCTGTCCCTTCTTCGACGCCAGCATCGCGCACCAGATCACGACCGCGAGCCGGGCGAGCTCGGATGGCTGGAAGTTGACCGGACCGATGTCCACCCATCGGCGCGCCCCGTTGACGAGCGGCGAAATACCCGTAGTGAATGGAAGAAGAGGGATGAGCAGCAGGGTCACCGTCACCAGGAGAAGCGGCCAGGCGAGTCGTCGCCAACGATAGTAGTCCTGTCGCGACGCAAGCAGGAGGAGGACCCCGCCGATAGCCGCGCCGCTCAGCTGCCGCATGGCAAAGTCGATGCCGACGTTCTGTCCCTTCACGGTAACCAGGCTGGCCGCGCCGTATGTCGACGCGATGCCGAAAACCACGAGCACCGCGGTCACCATGCCGAGGAGCCGCGTTTCCCAGCGGAGCTCGCCGGGGTGGCGGACGGCTCTCCCTTCGGCCATCACATCGCCTCCACGGCGGCTCTGAAGCGGTCGCCGCGCTCCTCGTAGTTCCGGAACATGTCGTAGCTCGAGCACGCGGGCGACAGCAAGACGGCATCACCGGGTTGCGCGAGACCCCGGGCCGTCGCGAGCACGTCGTCGAATCCGCCGGCCGAAACCACCTGGAGCTCACCTCCCAGATCCCGGACAATGAGGGGACCCGCCTCACCGTAGGCGACCACGGCGCGGCACCGGCCGCGGAGCCGTCCCGCCAGCCGGGCATACGGCTCGCCTTTGTGGCGGCCACCCAGCAACAGCACGAAGGGTCGGTCGAGCGAGGCCACGGCCACCTCGGTACTGGTGATGTTCGTGGATTTCGAGTCGTTGATCCACAGCACCCCGCCCACCTCGCGCACCGGCTCCACCCTGTGAGGGATGGCCCGGAAGGTACTCAGCCCACTCGCGATCTGGCCGAGAGAGCACCCGGCCCGCCTCGCGACGAGAGACGCGGCGAGCGCGTTCGCGACATTGTGATCGCCGAGGAGAGGAAGACGCGTCCGGGAAAGCACCGGCTCGTCATCGATCATGAGTCGCGCGCCCGCGCGGTCGAGCCATCCGTCCGCGCGCCGCTCGATGGAGAATCGGAGATGGGTACCGGCCACCGGTGCGACCATGGCGACGACTTCGGTGTCGTCGGCGTTGCTCACCCAGACCGAATCGACCCCCGCGTTCCGGAAGAGCTCCGCCTTGTCGCCGTAATACTCCTTGAGCGAGTGATATCGGTCGAGGTGGTTCGGGGCCAGGTTGGTCAGGACGCCGATGGCGGGCCGGAGATGCGGCGCATCGTGCAGCTGAAAGGAGGACAGCTCCAGCGCCAGCCACTCGGGCGGAGCCGGCGCGAGCGCCACGTCACAGAGCGGGCGCCCAATGTTGCCGGCGCTTTCGGCCCGCAGGCCTCCTGCCGCCAGCAGGTGAGCGATCAACGAGGTGGTCGTCGTCTTCCCGTTGGTCCCCGTGATCCCCACACAGCGAGTCGTCTCCAAGGCCAGGAATCCAATGTCCACCTCGGCGTAGATGGAGACCCCTGCCGCGCGGGCCGCGACGAGCGGCGGCACGTCCGGCGGCACGCCCGGCGCGACGACCACGGCGGCCGCTCGCACGATGCGCTCGATATCGTGAATGCCGAGATCGACCGTGGCGCCGACGGACCGCAGCTGGGCGCTCCACGTGTCGAACTGCCGGCCCGTACCGGTGTCCGACGCGTAGACCGGAAGGCCATGACGCCGCAACAGCAGGCTGGCGGCCACACCGCTCCTCCCCAGGCCCACCACCGCCACCTCACGGCCGCTGCGCCGCCATCCTTCGAGCAATTCAATCGGCGCCACCGTCAGCGAACTTTCAGGGTCGAGAGCGCGATCAGCGCGCAGAACAGGCCGAGGATGTAGAAGCGGGTGACCACCGTGGTCTCCGCCCAGCCGAGCTTTTCGAAATGATGATGGAGGGGAGCCATGCGAAAGAACCGGTGGGCGTCCGCGTACTCCCGCCCGCGGGTGCGCTTGTACCACTTGTACGTGCCCGTCTGCAGCAGCACCGACACTGCCTCGGTGGCGAACACGCCACCGATGAGGAGCAGGAGAAACTCGGCCTTGAGCAGGATCGCCACGGTGCCCAGCGCACCACCGATCGCCAGACTCCCGGTGTCGCCCATGAAGACCTGGGCGGGATGAGCATTGAACCAGAGGAACCCGATGGTGGCACCCATGAGAGCGGCGCAAAAGATCGTGAGCTCGCCCGCGCCTGGGAGATAGAAGAGGTTGAGGTACTCCGTCACATCGACGCGCCCGAACAGATAGGCGAAGGTAGCGAAGGCCGCCGCCGCGATGCCGGCGAGTCCGGTCGCGAGTCCGTCGAGCCCGTCCGTGAGGTTGACCGCGTTGCTGGTACCCGTCGTGACGAGGGTCACGAATGCGACGTAGAGCCATGGGGCGAAATTGATCACAAGGTACTTGAAGAACGGAAGGGTCGTGGCCGTGGCCGGAATGGTGTCCATCGGCACTACCGGGTGAAAGGTGAGGAACAGGCCGAGCAGCAGCCCGAAGCTCACCTGGCCCGCCAGCTTCCAGCGCGCGACGAGACCGCGCGACTTTCCCTGCACGATCTTGAGATAATCATCGAGGAAGCCGATGCACCCCATCCAGAGCGTCGAGAGCATCGCCACGACCACGAACCGGTTGGTGAGCGGCGCCCACAGGAGCGTAGGGACGACGGTGCAGAGAATGATGATGAGTCCGCCCATCGTCGGGGTGCCACGCTTGCTCTGATGGCTCACCGGTCCTTCGGCCCGGATCACCTGGCCGACTTTGTGGGCGCGCAGATGAGCGATGACCGGAGGGCCCACCAGGAAGGCGAGCAGCAACGCCGTCACGGTCGCTCCCGCCGCCCGAAAACTGATGTAGTTGAAGAGATTTAGGAGAATGAAGGTCTTGCCAAGTGGCGCGAGCCAGTGATAAAACATCGAACCTCAGCGTGAACGGAGAGGAGCGTGGCCTGCGTCCTGTGCGTGCCTGCGCGGCGAGCGCCGGAAGTATACGTTCAAACCGGGTAGAAGGTAGAGACATCTCGAGACACCTGGAGACGTGCCGCCAACGAAGGTTTCGACCACGCGACCGCCATCCTTACATCTGAGCGCAGCCTCGGGCGATCTACTTCCCCGCGGCAGCGGCAAGCACGGGGAGTATTCGCTCGAGTGCCACGCCGCGTGATGCCTTGAGGACCACCACTTCGTCGCCCGACAGGCGGCCGGCCAATCGCTGACCAAGCGCAATCGGATCGGCAGCCGTGACGAGGCGATCTCCGAGCCGGTCGGCATACGCCTCCAGGGCCGGGACGAAGTCTCCCACCGCACCGAGGAGATCAGGCCCGAGGCCGACGAGCGCCCGCGCGATCTCCTCGTGAAGCGCCGGCGACTCGGGCCCCAGCTCCCTCATCGTCCCCGCCAGAAAGACCAGCCGCCGATTGTTCCGAAGCGCCCGGGCGGTCTCGATCGCAGCCCGGAAGGATTGCGGGTTCGCGTTGTAGCAGTCGTTGAGGATGGTGAGCCGGCCGACCTGCATCAGCTCGCCACGCCCACCAGGTAGCGTGAAATGCTCGAGCGCGTCGACGGCCGCGGCCGGATCGAGGCCGAGCGCTTCGACGACGGCCCAGACCCGGATGGCATTATCGGCCTGGTGGAGCCCACGCGCCGCGAGCGTGAACGTGTGTCCACCGACGGTCACGACCGGCCGCGCGTCGTCGCCCACCACCACACGCTCGGGAACGAGGTCGGCGTCCCGCAGCCCCGCCGTCCTGACCCTTCGAGCCAGCCGGCGTGCTCCCACTGCGAGCGCCGGCGGCTCGGGGCCGACGATCGCGAGATCGACGCCATCGGTGAGCGCCAGCTTTTCCTCCACGACACCGGCAAGGGAACCGAAGCCCTCGAGGTGACCGGCTACCGCGTTCGTGACGACCGCGATGCCCGGTTCGATGATCCGTCGCGCTTGCGGGATTTCACCTGGAGTGTTGGCGCCTGCCTCGACGACCAATGCCTCAGTCCCTGACGGCGCCTCCAGAATGGTGAGAGGCACGCCGATCAGGTTGTTGAGGTTGGCTCGGGTGGCGTGGACCACGTGGCGGGTGCGGAGAACCGCTGCGAGCATCTCCTTGGTGCTCGTCTTCCCGTTGGTGCCGGTGATGGCGATTACCGGGCCGCTGATTTGCCGGCGTCGCGCCCGCGCCAGACCGCCCAGCGCGGTGAGGGTGTCGGCAACCTCGAAGAGGCGCAGACCCGGCACGACGGGGGTGCCGTGCCGGACGACGGCGCCCGTCGCACCGGCGGCCGCCACCGACGCGAGGTAGTCATGTCCATCGAACCGCTCGCCCGCCAGCGCGACGAAGAGCGCGCCCGTGCTCACGGTCCGGCTGTCGGTCTCGATTGCGCTGAATGTGAGCGGGGCTTGCGGCGAGAGCGGAGGAAGCTCGAGGGCGGCGCGCACATCGGCCTCGGTCCAAGGCACACCGCGGCCTCGCGTCTCGTCCCGTTCCTTCCCCGTCACCGGTGACCTTGCATGAGTCTGTTGACAATCTCCCGCTCGTCGAATGGCACCTTCTCGGTGCCGAGGACCTGATACGTTTCGTGACCCTTGCCGGCGAGGAGAAGAGTGTCGCCGGTGCGCGCCTCCTCGAGCGCGGCCTGGATGGCCTCCATCCGATCGGAAATCCTCCAGTGAGGAACGCTCCCCATCCCGTGCTCCACCTCGTCGATGATGGTCGCGGGATCCTCGGTCCGAGGATTGTCCGACGTGACCACGGCGAGATCGGCTCCCTGGGCGGCGATCCGGCCCATGATCGGGCGCTTGCCCCGGTCGCGGTCGCCCCCGCAGCCGAAGACGACGATCAGACGTCCGCGCGTCAGCGGCTTGAGCGTCGCGAGGGCGCGCTCCAGCGAATCAGGCGTGTGCGAGTAGTCGCGGAGGACCGTGCAAGGGATCTCGGAGATCCGCTCCATCCGGCCGGGCACTTGCGGCGTCAGCGCCAACCGGGCCACGACGTCATCGAGCCCATGACCGAGTCCAAGCGCGCAGGCGGCGGCCGCGAGAGCGTTGGCGACATTGAAGTCACCGAGGAGAGGCAGCGAGGCCTCGGCCGTGCCGAATCGACCGCCGATCTCGAACCGGCTGCCCGATGCGTCCAACACCACGCCCGAAGCGTGCACGTCGGCCGCGGGATCAAGGCCGAAGGTGATGCGTGGAGCGCGTAACGGCAGGGCCCGCCACGCCCCATCATCGAGATTGACCACCTCGAGACCGCGCGGGCCGAGCAGAGTGGTCAGCCTGAGTTTCGCGGCGAGATAGGCGTCCATCGTGCCGTGATAGTCGAGATGATCGCGGGTGAGATTGGTGAACACACCCGCCGCGAAGACGAGACCGTCGAGACGACCCTGATCGAGACTGTGCGACGATGCTTCCATGGCGACGTGCGTCGTTCCCCGAGCCACCAGCTCGGCAAGCGTCGCCTGCAGATCGATCGGGCCCGGAGTGGTGAGCGACCCCGCCGTGGACTCGATCGGCTCGTCCTTTCCATCGAACGCGCCGAGTGTCCCGATGCTGGCGGCGGTTTCGCGTTCATTGAAGAGATGCTTCAGGAGTCCGGTCGTGGTGGTCTTGCCGTTGGTACCGGTCACGCCGAGAAGTGTCAGACGCCGCGCGGGGTAGTCGTACCAGGCGGCGCCCAGTGCAAGAGCGGCGCGTCGGCCGTCGCGCACCACGACTTCCGGCACCCCTGCGTTTTGCGGCTGTTCGACGGCGACGGCCGCCGCACCTCTGCCTACTGCATCGCCGACGTAGCGGTGTCCGTCCGCCTGCGAACCCCGCACGGCGATGTAGAGCATTCCGGGCCGTATCGACCGGCTGTCTACCCCGATGCCGGTCAGCGCGGGCAGCTCGCCGGGGGCAGAGACGAGGAGATCGCCTCGACGGAGGACATCGAGGAGGGTCTTACTCTGCATAGACGACCACCAACGTTCCCGGCCGAGCGCTCTCCCCGGCGCCGGGTTCCGTCCGCACCACCTGCCCGCTGCCCTCGAGCGTCACGCGAAAGCCCCGCCGGTGCAGGGCCAGCGCCGCCTCACGAACGTTCCGGCCGGCGACACTTGGGACTGGGAGAGGACTGGTGTTGATCCCCGGGGCGCGCGACGGCCACGGGATCACCACCACAGGCTTGCCGGCCGGCACCGGATCGAGTTTGGGCTCGTCCTCGGAAACCGAATCACGCGCGGCCAGGCGCCCGCGATCGATGGCCACCCGGCGCGAGGCCAGCGCCTGCTGCAACATCGTGCGCGTGACGGGTGCCGCGGTGAGGCCGCCGTAGTAGCTCCCCTTCGGATTGTCGATCTTCACGATCACCACGAGCTGCGGATGATCCGCCGGAAAGAGCGCGGCAAACGAGGCGGTATACTCGCCATGCACGTAGTGTCCTCCCTCGAATCTGATCGCCGTGCCGGTCTTGCCCAGCAGAGAGTAGTTCACGAGCTGGGCCCGCTCGCCCGTACCACCCTCGCCGACCGCCCCACGCAGAAAGTCCCGCAGCGCGGCGGCCACCTGGGGACTCACCGCTCGCCGCACTGGCTCGGGTCGGTGCCGGTAGATCAGTCTTCCGGAAGGATCACGCACCTCTCGTACCAGCGTCGGCGCCAGCAGCACGCCGTCATTGGCGATCGCCGCGTAGGCCGCAGCGAGTTGCACCGGGGTCACCCCGAATTCGTATCCCATCGCCATCGCGGCGCGGGAATACATCGGTTGCCAGCGGTCGGGCTTCGCCAGCCGGCCGCGCGACTCCGATGGAAATTCCGCCGCCGTCGGCGTCCCGAAGCCGAAATCGCGAAGGGCCTCGAACTGCTCTTCCGGCTTGAGCCGGGAGGAGAACTTGGCCATGGCGATATTGCTGGAGACGCGAATCGCCTGAGAAAGGGTGAGCGAGCCCTTCGACTTGTGAGCATCGGAGATGCGCCGGGTCCGTCCCTTCGAGTTGACGGGCATTTCCCAGACGCCGTTCTCCCCGAACACCGTGTCGGTGCTGTCCACCAGCCGGTGCATGAGAAGAGCGGCAGCCGTGAACAACTTGGCGGTAGAGCCGGGCTCGAACGGATCGGTGAAAGTCGACGCCCGGGGCCGGGCGCTCGGCGGCATCTGGCGAGAGGCGAGCGCCAACAGCTCGCCGGAGGCCGGGTCGAGAAACACTACGTCCCCGCCCTGCGCCTTCATCGCCGTCAGCGCGTCATCGAGTCCTCGCTCGGCGATCTCCTGCAGCTCGGCGTCCAGCGTGAGTCCTACGTCGTTCCCCGCGACCGGGTCGCGCACCAATCTGGCCGGCGATTCATAGCGGCGACCAGCGCGATCTTTCAGGAAGACGGCCTCGCCCGGCCGTCCCGTGAGGATCGAGTCGAGGGAGAGCTCGAGTCCCGCGGCGCCGGACGATCGATCGGGATCGAGTCCACCGATGATCGGTCGGGCCAGGTCGCGCGAGGGATAGAATCGCTGGAAATCGCCGGTGAGGTAGATGCCCTTCACGCCGCGGAGGGATTGTACTTGCGTCGCGTTGAACGGGCCATGCAGATAGATCCAGCGCTTGCGAGCCTGAAACTCGCGATTGAGCGCGTACGCGGATACGCCCAGGTTGCGGACCAGGAGGACAAAGCCGGTCCGGATGTCCTCGAGCTCGTTCGGCGCCACGCCGACGTGATAGAACTCCTGGGTAATCGCCAGCGGCACACCGTTGCGGTCGTAGAGACCGCCGCGCCGTGCGGGCAGCACCGCGCGCTCGGTCCGCTGCTGCTCGGCCTCGCGGGACCAGCGTTCCCGCTGGACGATCTGCACCTGCGCCGCCCGGCCGACCACCGCCACCACCGCCAGGGCGAATCCGAGCTGGAGCACCGCGATCCGGGCGGCAGGCTTGGCCATCAGGGTTTGCCCGGGCCGGACGACGGGAGCACGAAAAGGACGAACTCCGAGTCACCCGGCTCGTGCAGGCCGAGCACCCGCTCGGCCACCGGCACGAGCACCTGCCGGCTGGAGGCCACTCTGATCCGTCGCTCCAGTTCCGCCCGCCGCGCCTCGAGCGCCAGGCGCTCCTCCCGCGCCTCTCTCACGCGCCGGGCCGTGCGAAATCCCGCCGTCTGCCGCGTCGTAATAGCGACGAGCACACAGAGGAAAATCACCAGCCAGATCACCATCCAGTGACGGCCCTTAAGACGCATCGGCGGTCCTGAAGATTCTCAGCTTGGCGCTCCTGGCGCGGGGATTGGCGGACACTTCCGCCGGCTCGGGGAGGATCGGCTTGCGAGGCTCGGCTCGGCCCAGCGCCCGGCCGCGGCAGGTGCAGACCGGCTGACGGGGCGGGCAGATGCACTCACGCGCCCATTCCCGAAAGCTCTGCTTCACCAGCCGATCCTCGCCGGAATGATAGGTGATGACGGCCAGCCGGCCGCCGGGGCCTAGCGCATCCCGGAATGCCGGCAGCGCACTCGCGAGACCGACGAGCTCCTCGTTGACCTCGATCCGCACTGCCTGGAAGAGCCGCGCGAAGTCCGGTGGGCCAGCCCGCGGACCCAGCACAGCACGGATGGCATTCACCAGATCGTCACTGGTGGCGAACGGCTGGCGCTGCCTGCGGCGCACCACCTCTCTACCCAGCCGGCGGGCCCGCCGCTCGTCGCCGTACTCGGCGAACACGCGTTCCACAGTCGTTTCATCGGCATGATTCAGGAAATCGGCGCCGGTCCGACCGTCCTTGCCCATCCGCATGTCGAGTGGCGCGCCCGGACGGAAAGTAAAACCGCGCGCCGTCTCGTCCAGTTGCCTGGAGGAGACGCCCAGATCGATGAGGATGAACTCGGGATGGAAGTTGGTCACCTCCGCCAGGACGGCCGGATCGGCATACGCACCCATCAGATAGCGCACCCCGACATCACCGAGACGGCGTCGGCTCGAGGCGATTGCATCGGGGTCGCGGTCGATACCGAGCAGCTCCGCCCCGGCGGAGCGGAGCGCCGCCGCATGCCCCCCATCGCCCAGCGTGGCGTCCACCACACGCCGGGCACCTGCGGCCGCGTCCAGAACGGGCGCGAGAAGCACCGGAATGTGAGTCGGGGCTAGCGGGATGGCCATGTCCGGATCGCGGGTCGGAAAACGCAACACCCCGTCCACGGGGGACGGGGTGGTAAAGAACGGGGCTGACGGGGCTCGAACCCGCGACCTCCGCAGTGACAGTGCGGCACTCTAACCAAGCTGAGCTACAGCCCCCCGGCGAGGCGGGAATATATGTGAGTCTAGGGTCGAGAGTCGAGGGTCTCGACTCTCGACTCTCGACCTACTTACAATACGCCTTCATCATCGATGCGATCCGCGGCTTGTACTTCTTGATAATTTCAAGATTCTTGGCTACCGCCTGTTCGTTGACCGTCTTACCGGCAGTCAGCGCCGTCTCCGAATCCGTCAGCAGCGTCTGTTCCTGCTTGGCAAGGTCGCAGGACTTCTGCTTTTCTGCCTGCGGGTCGATCTGGGGCACTTGGAACAGCAAGGCAAGGCCGAGCAGGTAATTCGAGGCGGGCGCGACCTTTCCGGCCGGGTTGGCCGTTGTCACCGCCATCTTGAGCAACTCGGCGGCCCCAGCCAGGTCCTGCGGCTGCTGCAGGAGCGAGGCGCCTCCCTGGTACAGGAGCGCTGCGGCGTTCTCCTTGGCCTGCGGGTCGCCGTGCTTGATGGCGAAGTCCAGGAACGGCAGGGCCTCCTTTGGCCGCTTCACCAGTGAATCGCCGGGTTGAGGAGCCTTCGTTGTGTCACCCGGGGCGGGAGGCGGCGGCGGCCCGGTCCGCTTGGTGCCTTCGATAAGCGCCTTGGCGGCGGCGAGGGCGGGGCCGACCGCGGTTGAGTCCTTTGCGATGATGCGGTTGGTGACGGAAACAACGCTGTCAGTCTGGCCCGCGAGCGCATAGGCTCTGTTCAGGTACCCAAGCAGCGTCGGATTATCGGGGTATTTCCGCACGCCCGTCTGTGCCCACTTGAGGAGCCGCACGGTGTCCGGATGCTCGCCCTCCGCCGCTGCGGCCGAGATCTTCGTGAAGAACAGCGTGTCGGCTTTGGTGCTGTCGGTGGCATACATGGTCTCGAGCGCGTCCACCGCGCACTTGAAGTTGCTGAGGAACAGACAGGCGTTGCTCTTCAGGTCGTACAAATCGGCGTTGTAGGGATCGATCTTGAGACCTTCGTCCGCGACTTCCAGCGCCGTCTCCGGGTGTCCGGACTGCAGGAAGTATTTGAACAGCTCCTCGCGCAGCTTCTGGTTGGTGGGCGCGACGCGGAGCATCTGCTTGAAGGCGACCAGGGTGTTGGCCGTGTCGTTGGCCTGCTGGTACAGCGTGGCGAGCGACGTCCACACCGGCAGACTGAGCGGGTCGCCCTTGGTCGAGGCCTGGAGGTGTTTCTCGACCTCCTGCTTTGGCGCCTTCTTGTCCGTCGCGATGAGGGCCAGGCAGTACTCGGCCAGGCCATGGTTGGGCACCGCCTTGATCGCCTTGTTGGCGGCGGCGATAGCCTTGTCCGGCTTGGAAGTCCGCTGGTCGATACATGATTTGGCATCGGCGAGCGATTTGACCGCCGGCTCCAGGGCGTCGACAAGGCGTTTGCCGAATGCTTCCGCTGTCTCGCCCGCGTTCTGGGTCAGACTCACGACGTTGCCGGCATCATCGCTGACGCCCCTGACGCGGGCCGTGACGGTGTACCTTCCCCCGGCACCCTTGGCCATCGTGGAGGTCACGACGAACCGGGCCTGGATGTTCTTGGCCAGGGTGGTAGCGAGCGCCTCACTCAGAATCGCATCGACCGGGTAGCCGTACTGCTTGAGGGCATCGTTCATCTGCGCCTGCTCGATGACCTGATAATCGCGCCCGACGGTGCCCTTCATCTCCTCGCGCATCGACGTGCCGATCTTCACCGCGGGCGCGGAGTCGGTGGCGGCGAACGCGAAGGGATTGGCCACCATGAACCGGGGCGCGGCGTTGGCCGCAGCCGACACCCGTGCACCGCGGGGAATTCCCTGGGCCACCACCGGTGTGAATGCCACGGCGCTGAACGCTGCGCACCCAAGCAGACGAAGCAGAAACATTCCAAAGCCTCCGCAGAAGGTTGGCGCCCGAAGGGCCATTCGGATCCGCGCGCGCCGCGCGGGAGGAGATGGGCGAAGAGGGATTCGAACCCCCGACATCCTGCGTGTAAGGCAGGCGCTCTGAACCAGCTGAGCTATTCGCCCCGTGCTCGTGCGGTCCGGCATCGGGGTACCCGCGTTGCGCAGAGACCGTGCCGCGACTGTCCAGCCGCCGTTAGAGGGCGATACCGACAGGAAACAATACGCAGTACCCAATCACCAGCAATGCCGCAGCGGTACTGGCGTATCCCGCTGACAGAGTGACGTAGCCGGCGACCAAGACCAGCACTGCTGCCGAGAGAATCAGCAGATTCCTGCGGGCAAGCAGGAAGCGCCGCGGCGGGACCGACGGGCGAGTTCCGGACATAGGGGATGAGGCTACCACCGTTACTGGGTCCGGTCAAGTTCTGATCCCCCTGCATCTTCGGGCTCTATCTCCCAACCCTCGTCGAGCGCTGCCCGTCTGGGCAGGTCGCGCCGCCGCCGCACCCGGATCAGCCCAGCCACGATCAGGGCCATGATCAGCCACCCTCCTCCCGCCACCAGCCAGACACCGAAGCCGTACCGGCGCTTGACCGTGCGCTGCCAATCTTCTTCGAAGCGGCCGATCGAAAGGCCGGTCGTTCGGCGGACCGATTCTTCGAAATCATCACCGGCCGACAAGCGGGACAGGAGGGGATTCAGGGTCCCGCTCGGGTTCCGGCGGGCCAGCTCGACAACTGCGGACACCGCCAGGGCATAGGCGGCGTCCGCGGCGGAGGGCGCCCCGCGCAGCGCCCCGTCGAGATCCCGGAAATCGGGGATAGCCCCTCGTGCCACTGCCAGGTTGAGCTCGAGCGAGCCCAACCGCTCCCATTCCCCCGCTGCCCATCCGGCGTATCCCTCATCGAACCAGAGTGGCACTCGCACCCGCACCCTTCGGTGCAAGGCAAGGTGGGCCAGCTCGTGCCGCAACGTCTGGGAAAGGTCGCCGAGATCGGCACGGAGCAGAATCGTGTGTGCTTCGGGAAGGGCGATGGCGGCGCCCCAGGAGGGTGCCCGGCCGCCGGTAAGGGAGTCGAGCATCCGGCCGTCGGGCACCACGATCAGGCGGATCGGTCCGGGGTCAACTGTCCCCAAACCAGGCCACTCGGTAAGACGTCCCGCCCTGGCAGCGAGCTCGCGAGCAAGAGACATCTGGCCGGGCCAAGCGACGACGGTCACCTGACCCACCTGTGTCACGGTTGGTTGGTCCGGGGGCGC
The DNA here is from genome assembly GCA_963722825.1 of uncultured Gemmatimonadales bacterium. Taxonomy (GTDB): domain Bacteria; phylum Gemmatimonadota; class Gemmatimonadetes; order Gemmatimonadales; family GWC2-71-9; genus CAVVWJ01. The sequence continues at coordinate 691,623 of CAVROI010000001.1, read as the reverse complement.
CGCCCCGACAATGAGGATGAGGAGTGCTAGGAGAGCAGACTGCGCGGAACTTCACCTCCGGCGGCCGCCACATCCATCATTTCCTTGCAGCGCTTGGCCCAGGGGTTGAACTTGTTCGCCTTGTGCCCTTCGGCCCACACTTTCTGCGCCTCGTCTCGCTGACCGGAAAACCAGAGGGCGCGACCCAGCTCGAAGTACGCCTCGATCAGGTTCGGGCCGAGCTTGAGCGTCGTTCGGAAGAAGGTCTGGGCGTCCTCGAACATCTCCCGCTCCAGGTATACGAGACCCAGATAGTAGTGCGCGTAGAGCGTCGCCTTGCGATCGTTGTCGAGCCGGATCGCCTTGGACAGATGCTCGATGGCTTCGCCGAAGATACGCTTCTTCAGGCAGATGTACCCGACGTTGATACGCGCGAGCGCGTTGGCCGGTTCCTTCATCAGCACCTTCGAGAAGGTCCCGAGAGCGTCGTCGTAGTCCTCGTGAAGCATCTGGGCCCAGCCGAGGAGCGACTGCGCCTGGACCGCACCGGGCGACAGAGAGAGCGCCTTCTCGAGCGACTGGATGGCGCCCGCGTAGTCGCCGAGCGAGATCAGGCTCCAACCCTTTTCTATGTATGTAGAGGCGCCGAGATGGTCGGCGTGGACCGCCGGCCTCGATCCGGTGAATTGTGGCGCTGAAGCCGCATCGGCCGCGGCCCCCGCCTGCTTGAAGCGCTCGACCAGGCCACGAATGTCTTCCTTCATCTGACCGAGATCGTTCAGGCCGGAGTCCACTCGTTTGAACAGCGCGATGATGTCGCGCTTCAGGACCTCGCGCTCGGCGGGCTGCCCGGCGTCGGCGAGGCGTCCCTCGATTTCCTGAAACTGGCCCCGCAGGGCCGCGAGCCATGGCTCGCTCATCAGGGGCTCCCCATCTCTGCCAACGCGAGCCGCTCTGTGGAGGAAAGCAGCCTGCGTGCGTTGAGGATGATGATCGTTCGCCCCGGGCGGCTGATGATCCCGGCGATGTAGGCCGCGGCCAGTCCGCTCACTATCGGTCCCGGTGCCGTGATGGTCGTGCTATCCACTCGCATGACCTCCCGGACCTCATCCACGAGGACCCCGATCCGCTGATCCTCGAGGTCCAGAACCATGAGCCGGGTCTCTTCCCGTATGGGCGCCTCGAGCTCGAACCGCTTCCTGAGGTCCACCACCGGCACGGCTCCGCCTTCGTACTGCACCACGCCCGCCAGAAAATCGGGGGCCTTCGGGAGCGGCGCGGGCGTCGTGTATCGCAGGATCCGCTCGATCTGAAGGATATCGAGCGCGAACTCCTGAGCCCCGACCCGGAAGGTGACCACCTGGATGTCATCGACGCCCTTCATAGCGTGATGTTCTCCGCAATGCGCGCGCCAAGCGCGGTGAGATCGAGGAGCGGTAGCAGGCCGTTATCGGTCCGTGCGACCGCGACCGCCCATGGCATTGCGGCGTCGGCTGGCACCGGCAGACCGGGCCCACTCAGCACGGAATCGGCAGCCTCCACCTCGAGACAGACACGGCGGCCGGCCAGCTCGACCACGACCGCGGCCTCCCCCCGCTCGTGCGGGCACGCCCCGCCCTCGAGAAGCGCTCCGAGATGTACCAGCGGCATGATGCGGCCGCGCACCATCGTCACGCCGCGGACCGCGGGTTCTACCGCTGGCACGGGGAAGGCGTCGCCTGGATCGAGGACCTCGACCACCTGGTCGAGCGACAACCCGACGCTGCGTCCACCCGCTCGGACGAGGAGATACCCGCCACGACCCGGTATCATCCGCGGGCCATCCGAGTGAGCTCCAGGCCGATTCGTTTCGCGATCTGACCAACCGGCAAGACGTAGTCGGCACCCCCGGCCTGGGCCGCAGCGTTCGGCATCCCGAAGATCGTGGCGCTTTCCCTGTCCTGCGCGATCCCGACGCCACCCGCATCGTGGATCTCGCGAAGCCCGTCGGCACCGTCCCGTCCGAGTCCGGTGAGCACCACGCCGATTCCGCGCGGCCCGAAGGTTCGCGCGACAGTACGGAAGAGCGGATCGGCGGCAGGGCGCACGCCCCACACGGTCGGTGTCTGATCCAGATCGAGCTGAAGTCCGTCAGTGCCGACCCCGATGCGCATGTGATAGTCCCCTGGTGCGACGTACGCTGTGTCGGCCAGCATCGGTGTGCCGTGCCGGGCCTCGACGACCTGGAGGTGGCTCTGGGCCGCCAGCCGCTCCGCAAGACTCTGGGTGAATCCGGCCGGCATGTGTTGGACGATCAATACCGCCGCCGTGCACCCCGTCTGGATCTGCGGCACCACATCGGCCAGCGCCCGCGGCCCCCCGGTCGACGCCGCGATCGCCACGCAGTACCGGGCCCGTCCCGGGAGCGCGAAGAGCGCCTGCGTCGGAATCCGCTGAGCCGGCCTCGCCAGCACGGGGAGCCGGGTGATGTCGGCCGTCCGAGCGGTGCGCAGGACGCCGACCAGCCGCTCGGCGAAGCGCGCGGTGGAGCGCTCGGTTCTGTCGGCTTCCTTCGCCACCAGATCCACCGCGCCGAGCTCCAGTGCCCGGATGGCGGCCGCGGTTCCTGGCCCGGCATAGGAGCTCACCACGACGATCGGACGGGGCGATTCCGACATGATGTAGCCGATGGCGCCGAGCCCGTCGAGCTCGGGCATCTCGAGATCCATGAGGATCATGTCGGGCGCGTGCGCATGCACTTTCTTCAGCGCGTCCATACCGTTGCGCGCGGAGGCGACCACCCGAAACTCGCCGGTCGCGTCGACGATCTCGGTCAGGAGCCGTCGAAAGAAGGGACTGTCGTCCACAACCAGGACGGTGCGCGCCTCAGAGACAGTGGACACCGTGCGCCACGGAGGAGACTTCGACCTGACCGTCGGTCACGCGGAGCTTGACGGTGCGCCCGTAGTCTCCACCTACCGCCTCGCCGATGAGCGGGATGCTCTGCGCATACAGCACCTGCCGGCAGGCGACGACGTTGCGCTCGCCCATCTGAATAGTGCCGGGCGCGACCAGGCCGGCGAACATGCTCGCGCCCCCCGCCAGACGGCCGGTCATCCGCCGAGGGCTTGCACCCTCGCGCGCCATCAGCTCGAGGAGATGCGGCACCGCCGTCTGCGGAAACTTGGCGGCATTCGGATCCGCCCGGCTCAGCGCCGGCGACGGGAGGAGGATGTGCGCCAGGCCGCCGACGCGAGCCACCGGATCGTAGAGCAGCACGGCCACGCAACTCCCCAACCCGACGGTGATCAGGACATCCTGGCCGATTCCCACCCGCAGATCGGCCACGCGAACGACGATCTCTCGGTGAGTCATCCAGGCCGCCGGTAGACCCGCTCGCGCGGGTCGAGGAGCGTGAGCCGTTCCCTCGCGGGGCCGAAGAGGGTCTCGACCTTTCCGAGTATCAGGAAGCCACCAGGCGCCAACGCGGCGGCGAAGGACTGAAAGAGGCGCTCCTGCATCGTACGGTCGAAATAGATCACCACGTTCCGGCAGAAGATGAGATGATAGTCGTTTCGCGGCGCCGGCTCTCGGCTGAGATCGAGCTGGCGAACAAAGACCCGGCGGCGCACCCGCTCGGTGACCCGGTACTCGAGGCCGTCCGGCTCCAGATACGCGCGCACCAGATCGGGCGGCATTTCCGCTATCCCGTCCGCCCGGTAGCGCGCTAGCCGCGCGCGCTCGAGACTGACCCGGTCGACATCGGTGGCGTCGATCGCCACGCGCGCCAGCCGTTCCGGATGGCCATCGCGGTCGAACCACTCGGCGAACAGTGCCCCGAGGGTATAGGCCTCTTCGCCCGAGGAACAGCCCGCGCTCCAGGCCCGCAGTTCTCCCTCCGGCTTCGCGCACAGTTCCGGGACTAGTAGGTTCCGCACCAGGTTCCACGTCTCGGCATTCCGGTAGAACCGGGTCACGTTGATCGTCAGCGCATCGCGCAGCCGATCGTACTCCACGGGCGTCGTGTCGAGCAGCGCCAGGTAGTCGGCGTACGTGTGCACCCCGCAAGCGCGCATTCGCACCGCGATCCGGCGCCGGACACACTTGTCCTTGTACGCTCCGAGCGCGAACCCCGACCCCTCGGAGATCTTGCGCGCGAGCTCGGCGAATTCCGCCTCGTCCACCGGCGTCATCGGGTCATATCGAGCATCTCGAGGTTGGCGCGCGCCAGCTCGTGACCCGGATTCAGTGCGGTGGCGCGGCTCCAGCTCTCGCGCGCCCGCGCCGTCTCCCGCCGCTTATAGGCGATGTTCCCAAGCTTGAAGTAGAGATCGTCGCCGAGATCGGGCGACAGCTTCGCGGCCCGCTCGTACGCCTCCTTCGCCTCGTCGTACCGGCCGTTCCGATAGAGCACGTCGGCCAGATTCTTGGAGATCTGGGGAAGCGATGGATCCTCCGCCAACGCCGTGCGCAGAATGGTTTCTGCGCCGGCTACGTCTCCGCTCACTTCGAGCAGGACGGCCAGATTGTTCTGCAGGGTGGGATGGTCGGGATACGCGGCCGCTCCGGCGTGCGCCACCCGCAGGGCGCCGGCATGATCGTCGCTGCCGGCGGCGGCGAGGGTCGCGGCCCAGTACCAGAGGGCAGGCGCGGGCTTGCTCCCGAGAAGCTCGAGCGACCGGGCGAGGCGCCCCTGCGCAACCTGGTATTCGCCCCGCTTGAGGGCGACCACGCTCCACCCCAGCATGATGCGGGCGTCGTCGCGCGCGCGACCGGCGGCATCGCCATACGCGACTTCAGCCTCGTCGAGCCGGCCGAGGCGTTCGAGGGCGAGCGCGAGGTTGTGCAGCGCCGCCGGGCGGCCGCCGGCGCCATCGGCCGCCTGCCGGAACGCGTCGACGGCGTCCGACCACCGCGCCTGGCGCAGCGCGATGAGGCCAAGGTGGAACGGGGCGCTCGCATCCGTGGGGCGGAGGTCCGCCACCCGGCGGAACTCGCGCAGCGCCTCGTCGAACATCGCCGCTTTGTAGAAGGCGACACCCAGGTTCCGGTGCTCCTCTACCCGGCTCTCGTTCACCTTGGCCGGCGCCGCCGTCGAGGTGCCGGTACGATGCGCGAACCCGGCGGTGATGAGCCCGAACAGGGCCTTGCCCACCTCGAACTCGACGAGACCCGACTCGTCCATCACCTGCTGGACGTCACGCGCTCCGTCGAGCAGCGGCAGGATCCGCCGCTGTTCGGCCGACAGGCTCGGCGCGGACTCGGCCACCCGTGCCTGGTCCGCGGCGAAGATCAGGTCGAACGACGGGATCTTCTTCTCGATCAGGCTCCATTCGTCGACTCGCCGGGCCCCCTCCAGGAGCAGAAACTCGGGATTGATCCGCACGAGAAAATCTTCGCGCTCCGGCGCCACGCCGGCCTCGAAGTTGAACGTCCCCGAGGTCCAGGTGAACAGATAGTAGACCGCCTCCTCGATCTGCATCCGCATGTAGCTCTCGAGCTCCTGCCGCGAGAGCGCGCCGAGCTCGACGAGAATCTCGCCGAGCTTGTGCTCACGGTCGCCCACCTGCCGCTCGATCGCCTGCTGCAGCGCCTCCGCGGTGATGCGCCCATTGCGGACCAGAATATCGCCCAGGCGATCGCGGCGATTGACGATCGTCGCGTAGATGATGAGCCCTTCGTCGAAATGGATCGTCCCGAAGTTGTGCCGGTCGGCCAGCGCAAGGCACCCGGTCCGGCGACCGAGAAAGAGCAACTGGATGACGTCGGGGAGGCTGGCCTCCTTGAGACTGCCCTTGATGGCCATCAGCGCCACTCCTCGACGATCCGGTCGGCCACCTCGGGCCACTCCCAGACCATCTTTTCGCGGCTGCGCGCGCCGCCCGCAGTGGGAGCGACGATACCGCTCGACCGGACCGGCCCCCTCTTGGCCTGCGCCGGCTCGGCGGGCGTGAGTCCCTCGAGCACCTCGCGGGCGAGCGCCGTGGTCGGCGGCAACTGCCGCTCCTCGGCGGTGGCGAGCACCCGCTGCACCAGCCCCTGCGCCGCCCGCACCGACTCTGCCGGCCTCGATGCCAGGTAGGTGGCGAGTGCCTGATCGGGAGCGCCGAGACGCGCCGTGAGGTCACGGGCGATCACCTGCTCGCGCACGTCGGCGTCGGGCGCAGGGAGCTCGACCACGAGTCCGCCCTCGAGGCGCGTGCGCAGACGGGCCTCGAGGCCGCTCAGAGAAGCCAGCGGGACCGCGCAGGTGAAGACCATCTGCCGGCCCGACTCGGCGAACTGGTTGAAGAGGACGAACAGCTCGTCCTGCGTACGGTCCGTCTCGGCCGCGAGATGGACGTCGTCCAGGAGGAAGGCGGACGACCGGCGATACCGGGCACGCCACGCAGGCACGGCGTCGCGATTGATCGCGTCGATGAGCTCGCTCGTGAACTCGGATGCGCTGAGGCAGGCTACGGGGCCGCCGTTTGTCGAGAGCGCGTTTCCGATGGCGTGCAGCAGGTGCGTCTTGCCGATCCCGCCGGGACCGATGATCACGAGCGGATTGTACCCGGCCCCGGGCGCGGTGATTACCGATCGCGCCGCCTCCAGCGCCATCCGGTTGCCGCCGGACTCGACCAGGTCGTCCATCTTCCAGAGGGGCGATGGCGCCGGCGGCGGATTGGTCCCCTCCCGGGCGCGCTGGAGCTCGGCTTCCGCGCCGGCGAGATCGGCCGGATCCTTGAAAACGGCGGATCCGGCCAGATCGGGCGCAAGCTCCGCCGCCTCCGCCTGCATCTCCACGAGTCGCGCGACGTCGGCCTCGAACGCACGGATGACCGCCTCCGGATCGGTGACCATCTCCTGTTCGAGCAGCGCCTCCAGCCTACTGGTGCGGAACCCCTCGCCCTCCCATCGCAGGATGGCCGCGCTCACCTTGGTCCGCCATGCGTCGACCTGCTGCGTCACCGTCGCAGTGATTTCGGACAGGAAGTCCTCGAACTCGGACGGAGAGGACCCGGAGGACGGCGTCCTCTGCGCCTTCTGCGTCGCTCCCCCAACCAGCATTCTCGCCTCCTCCGCCGTCAGCGGCGAGTCGCTGACCGACTGGAAGGCGATGAGCCGGTTGAGCGCGCCGAGGAGCTCCCGGACGTTGTCGATCTCCAGCGCCGCAATCGCGTCCAGCACTCCCTCGCCGAAGGAGGCCCGGCGCTCCTCCGCCTTGCGACGTAGAATCGCCGCCCGCGTCTCGTAGTCCGGCGCCGAGACGTCGATGACGAGACCGCCAGCGAAGCGACGGACCAGCCGGTCGTCGAGCGCCTCGATTTCCGCCGGCGGTCGGTCGCTGGTGAGCACGATCTGCCGGTTGGCCGCCTGGAGGGCGTCGGTGAGGCGGAGCAGCTCGGCCTGCATCTCCCGCCGGTGCGTGAGGAACTGCACGTCGTCGACCAGCAGGAGATCCACGTCCAGGAAGCGTTGGCGATAGGCGCCGCCCTGGCCGGCGGCGATCGCGGCGTGAAAGGCCTCGATGAACTCGTCGAGCGTGAGGTACTCCACCGACAGCCGCGGATTGATGGCCCGCGCCGCATGCCCGATACCCATCAGGAGGTGGGTCTTGCCGAGCCCCGGCCTGGCGTAGATGAACAGCGGGTTGTACACCGTGCCCGGCGACTCGGCTACCGCCTTCGACGCGGTAACCGCCAGTCGATTGGCCGCCCCGACCACGAAGGTGTCGAACCGGTAGAGCGGATTCAGGGTGACGGTCACGAGACGGGGCTCCCGGCCGCGAGGCGCTTGAGCACGATCTCGGAAATGCCACGCAGCGTCTCGAAGACGCCGTTCCCCTGCAGCGCGTCGGCGCCGAAGCTGGTTACCGCGCGGAAATTGAGCGCGTCGTCCATCTCTTCCTGAGAGAGGATCAGATCGTGAGGGAGATCCTGCTTGTTGTACTGGAAGACCACCGGCAGTTGCCGAACATCCACTCCCTGCGCGAGGAGGTTGTCCTGGAGATTCTGGAGGCTCTCGAGGTTGTCGTCGAACCGCCTGGCCTGGCTGTCGGCGACGAACACGACGCCATCGGCCCCCTGAAGGACCAGCTTTCGCGTGGCGTTGTAGTAGCTCTGGCCGGGCACGGTGTAGAGCTGAAACTTGGTGCTGAAGCCCGAGATATTGCCGAGCTCGAGCGGGAGGAAATCGAAGAACAGCGTGCGATCGGTTTGGGTCGCGAGCGACACCATCCTGCCCCGCCGGCTCTCCGGGACTCGTCCGTAGATGTACTGCAGATTCGTCGTCTTTCCCGAACGTCCCGGGCCGTAGTAGACGATCTTGCAGGTGATCTCGCGCGCGGTGAAGTTGACGAGAGACATCAGGTCACCGTCCGAAGAGGGCTTTGAGACTGGCGTTGAGCTCGGACTCGAAGTTCTCGGCCAGCATCGGTTGCAGGGTCTGCTCGCGTGGCGCCGCCGACACGAGTTGCTCAACCATCTGGTCGAAGAAAAGCTGAACGATGCCCATCGAGGTCTCCGGGCCGAACACGACCAGCCCGATCCAGCGGCCGCGCGGCGTGGTAAAGGCCCCGAGCATGCAGCTCTGCCGGGCACTCTGGTGGACCAGGGCCTCGAAGCGCGACGAGCCCATCAACCGGGCCAGCTCCTCGGTGGACGCGACGATGCCGGCGCCGAGGGCGGCTGCGGTCATGACATCGAGCGAGCGGCTGAAGCCGTGCTGAGCGACCACCTGTCCCGACGAGGTCATCAGCAGGGTCAACCGCGCCGAGGACTCGGCGAGAAACGTCTGGAGCGGCTCCACCACCCAGGGCTCGAGAGCGCGCATCAGCCCAGGCTGCCGGCCGCGTCGATCATCTCGAGCCGTGCGAGCCCCACGTTGGCGTCCGGCGCGACGACGGCTACGAGCACGAGATCGTCGCCCCCCGGCGCGGCCAGCACCGATCCGGCCTCGGCGCGGAGATGCACGAACGAGGGCCGCTGGTGCCCGGCCTGCTCCGCCGTGCGGGCGAGCCGGCCCACGAGACTGCCCGCGAGCGCCGCGGCCGCGCGGCCGTCGATCCCATCCATGAGCTGCTCCGCGACCACGAGCCCGTCGGCGGCGGCCACGAGCAGCGCACCGCGCACTCCCGGTACCCTCGTGACCCGATCCAGCACATCCCGTTCGTTCATCCCATTCCCTCCAGCCATAGCCTCGCCGCCCGGGCGGCCCGCTCCGCGAGCAGACCCACGCGAGCCAACGGCAGCGAATGATCCCGCGCGGTGAGGAGCACGGTGTCGGCCGTCGGTGCGGCGAGGAAGAGATGCCCATCGGCCGACTCCACGGCGATCGACTGCCAGGAGCCGAGGCCCAGTATGCGGGTCGCGCGGGCAGCCTCGCGTGAGAGTCCGGCCAGCTGCGCCGCGACGCGATCTCCCGCGTCCTCTCCCGACAGGGCACGCAGCGACCCGCTCAGGCGCAGCCCGTTTCCGTCCACCAGCAGAAATCCGTGATCGCCACCCTCGATCCCCTCGAACGGCGTTACCGGGGGCGGCGCCGCGGCAGGCGGAGCTGGCGGCGGGTCGCCATTCGTGCGCGGCGCGCCCTGGTGCCGGACTTCGGTCCGCACGCGGTCGATGGCGAGCGGAATCGAGGGATCGTCCGGATCGGCCTGGGCGCCCCGCTGCAGATGGTCGAGCGCCGCGACGACGTCGCCTGCGCGGAAGTAGAGGAAGCCGACACCCTTGAGCGCGGCGGCCCGCATAGGGTCGACCTGGAGGGCGGCACTCCACGCATCGAAGGCGCCGGCGAGATCGCCCATGTCGCTCAGGATGCGGGCGAGCAGGTCGTGCGCGTCGGCCAGTCCCGGATAGCGGCCCACGCCACCGCGGGCCACCTTGCATGCGGCCTCGAGCTGTCCCCGGCGGCGCAGGGCTTCGGCCAGCTCGAGAAAGGCGAGGCTCGACGGCTCGTCCGCGAGCCGTGCGGTCAGGGCGCGGATGTCGTCACTCACGGTAGCGATCGAGCTCCTTCACGATGGTATCCACCGACTCCCGGAGCCGTTCCACTGCGGGGATCTCCGCCTCTTCGCCCGGCGTGCGAGTGCCGAGTCTGCTCCAGGCCGACCACGAATCGAGCGCGGCGGAGAACCGGCCGAGCGAGGCGTAACAGAGCCCGAGCAGGCGGCGTGCCTCGGGCATCAGGGGGTCCAGCCGGAGCAGCTCCTCGAGCGCACCCGCGGCCAAGTCGTATTCCCCCTGCCCCAGCGCCTCGCGCGCCGGCACCAGCAACGCGGCGAGATCGCGGCCGGTTTCCACTTCTTCGCCCGGTCGAGCCGGGTCATCGAGCACCACCACGCCGGCGCTGGTGAGGCCGTAGACTGTCCGCGCCACTTCGAACTCCGAGCGCCCCAGCGCTTCCGCCAGCGAGTGCAGATCACGTTGGCCATCCACCGCCGCCAGCACCTCCCACTCGAAGGGGACGAGGTCGAGCGGCTCGCTGCCCTGGGCCTCCGGTGGCGGCAGGCGCGGCACCAGGCCGAGGTGAGCGACCTTGGAGCCGATGCGCGACCACTCGTCCATTCGTCGCGCGGCCTCCATCAGCAGCGCCTCGGTGGGGAAGCGGACCGGAGACTCCACGGCCGCGAAGCCGGGACTGCCCTCCTCGAACAGGAAGTACCCTTCCGACCAGCGCAGCAGCTCGAAGACTACCTCTTCGATTTGCGCCTTGATCTGCCGGTCCAGCTCGCGCCGCGAGATGACGCCGAGACCAACCAGGATATCGCCGATGCGGCGTCCGTCTCCCTCGCCCTGGAGGGCACGGGCCCGGGCGAGATCGGCCGGGGTAATGCGGCCGGTGCGGAGCAGGCGCGCTCCAAGCGGCTGACTATCGCTGCCCACGGCCGCCGCGACGACTCCACCCCGGTCGAAACAGACGGTGCCCGCGGACTGGCGCAGGTCCGACGTCACGCGCAACACCCCGCTCTTCCGGCCGAGATCGAGCAGCTGGAAGACATCCTGGATGTGCAGCTCCTTGAGGGGACCCTCGAGCGCCACGGTCTAACCGGCCGAGGTGGCGAAGATGTGCTGGAGATCTCGGGCGGAGCGGGCGCGAGTCCGGGCCTGAGACGCGTACGGCCCCGCGGGATCGAGTTGTACGACCCGCTCCCACGCCTGGACCGCCTGGTCGAATTGCCGTTGGCGCGCGAGCACTGCGCCGCGGTGATACAGCGCGCCGGCGTGGTCGCGATCGAATCGGAGCACGCGCTCGAACGCCTCCATCGCCTGGGTGGTCCGCCCGTCCTCCAGCAGTGCGCGTCCGAGAGCGGTGAGGGCCTCGAGCTCGTAAGGATCGGCTTCGAGCACCCGCACGAGCACCTGAATCGCGGCGGCCGGCGACTCGATCCGCCGCAGCAGATCGGCGAGGGCAAGCGCCGCGGCGCCGTAGGTGGGCAGCAGGTCGAGGGCTCGCTCATAGGCCGCGCACGCCGCGCTCCAGTTCCCCCGCTCCTCTTCCAGTCCACCCAGCTCGAACCAGACCCGCACGAGCGACGGGTCGAGTTGGAGTGCGGCATTGAACGCGGCGAGGGCGGCCGCGCGGTCACCGAGACGTGCCGAGACCTGCGCCTGGAGATGAAACAGGTCCGGCCGGCCGGGCGCCTGCGTCTGTGCCTCCCTGATGCAGTCGAGGGCGCCGAGCGCGTCGCCCACGGCCAGCCGGACCCGGGCCCGTGCGACCAGCACCTCGACATCGCCCCGCACCCGGGACGCGAGCGCATCGGCCAGCGGCGCCGCATCGCCCGGCGCGCCGAGCGCCACCAGGGCGCGGATCTCACCGAGCGTAGCATCGGGATCGTCCGGCGCCGCCGCCCGGGCGGCGCGGTATCGGTCGAGCGCCTCGCCGTACAGCCCCCGCTTGGCGAAGATGTCGCCCTGGAGCACCGACGTCGCAGCCCGTGGGGCGCCCCGGGCCGCCGCCCGGCTCAGCTCCGCCGAGGCGAGGTCGAGCAGGCCCTTGGCGATGTAGTCCCGCGCAAGGTCGAGCGCGTCCCCCCCGCGGCCGTTCGTGGGGGCGACCGGCGTGGCCGGCGTCAGCTCGGCGAAGAGCTGGTCGAGCGCCGGCGGATCGAAGGCGAATTCGCCAGCCAGCTCCTCGCCGCCCACGTCGGCGGCGAGATCGGGCGCGATCGCGATCGTCGGATCCTCGTACTGCAGGTCGATCGTCAGCGAGAACTTCTGCGGCACGTAGAGCGGCTCGAGCTCCAGCGCCTGCCGGGTCTCGCGGAGCGCCCCGTCGAAGTCGCCCAGCTGGCTGAGGACGAAGCTCAAATTGTACCGGGCGCTCGCGAATCGGGCGTCGGCATCCACCGCCCGGCCGAAGGCGTTCCGGGCGTCCTCGTAGCGGCGAAGCTCCATCAGCACGAGTCCGACACCGTTCCAGCCCACCGCGCTGCCCGGCTGCTCGGCCAGCGCGCGCTGGTATTCCTCGAGGGCCTGCTTGAGCTGGCGGCGCTGGAGGAGCAGGAGCGCGAGGTTGAGCCGGGCCGTGAGCAGCGGCTTGCCGACGTCGAGCGCGCGTCGGAACGCGGAAACCGCGGCGTCGCCATTCGTCTCGTGCGCCCGTCCGATGCCCAGATTGTTCCACGCGAGCTGGTAGTTGGGGTCGATCGCGACGGCCTGCTCATACGAGGCGATCGCCTCCGCCCGGCGGCCCGCCTGATGGAGACACACTCCGCGCTCATTCCAGAGCTTCGGCGAGTCCCCGTAGTCGCGCACCAGGCGGTCGTACAGCCCGAGGGCCGAGACCAGGTCGCGCTGGAGCAGGTGGACTTCGGCCAGTGCCTGCAGACTCAACCGGGGGTCCTCGCCGGCTTCGAGTGCCTTACGGTACTCGGCGATCGCCTCGGTGAGATATCCCTTCTGCCGGAGCGCCAGGCCGAGATTGTAATGGGCGAGAACGCCTCCCTCCACCACCTGGACCGACGGCCGTCCATGCGGCGACGGCCCGTTCGTGGCGGCGTCAGGCTCTCGTTTGCCTTGGCCCTCGCCGACCCGCTCCAACGCGAGATTCGCCTGCGCCCTCGCCAGCGTGGGATTGAGCTTGATGGCCTGACGAGTGGCTTCTCGCGCCGCCTCGTGCTCGCCCATGTCGCCGTGCACGAACGCGAGCAGATAGTGGGCCTCGGCGTACTCGGGATTGCGCGCGATCGCTTCGGTGAGGGCGGTGAGAGCGGCGGCATTGAGGCCGCGGTTGTACAGCACCTCGCCATAGTAGAATCGTGCGACCGCGCTCTCCGGGTCGCGCGCACAGGCGCGCTCGAGCCAATCGCTCGCGGTGTCGAGATTGCCACGCGCCTTTTCGGCCAGCCCGAGCTGGAGCATCGCGGGCACATCGGCCGGATGCCACGCGAGCAGCGCCTGGAACTCGGCGATGGCGTCCGCGTGGTGCCCGAGGGTGGCGTGCGCCCGGCCCAGCTCCCAGCGCGCGTCGCGATCGTCGGGGCGGCGGCGCACCCGGTCGCGCAGCTCGGTGATCCGGCGGTCGTAGTGGCCGCTCTCCCGGTACGCGATGTCCAGGTTGGTCTGGGCGACGTGCATGCGCGGATCGAGCTGCAGCGCGCGGACGAACTCCGCGATCGCCTCGTCGATCAGCCCTTTTTGATAGTAGAGGACGCCGAGGTTGTTGTGCGCGCCTGCGTCGGATGGGTCGATCCGGCGGGCATACGAGCGGAGGACGGCGAGATCGCGCTCCGAAAGCACGGGTCCCGGCATCGGATCAGGTCAGGCGGATGGCGTCGAAGATGGCCCGCAGGGACGGCATGTCGGGCAGCAGGAGGAAATGCCCCTGCAGAAGCTCCACGGTGCCCTCGACCCGGAACGACGTCTCGACACAGAAGACGAAATCGCGCTCGTGTCCGAAATTGAGATATGCGGTCGTCAGCACCGCTCCGCTCAGATCGACCACGAGACTGGGGACGGAAGGGACCAGCATCATGCCCATGAAGTCACTGAGCGCGTTGAGGTAGGCGCTCGCGAGGATATTGCCGGCCTCCTTGAGGCCGCTCTGTTCCATTTCGCCGAACTCCCGGGTGGTTCCGGGACTGCGCCGGAGCAGTATATCACAGAGCGTTCGGGCCGACCCTTCGGGAAAGAGAACCAGCGTTCGACCCGTGAGGTCGCCCATCATGTGCATCAGCACCGCCGCGATCACTTCTTCCGGGGTGCCGACGAGGTCGGTGACCTCCTCGAGCGGGCGGACGTTCACTTCCGGCACCGCGATCATGATGGTGCGGTTGGTCATCTGCGACAAGGCGGTGGCAGCGTGGCCGGCGCCGATGTTGGCCACCTCACGCAGTGCATCGAGCTGCAGCGCCTTGAGATCCCGCACGTCTTCCATGCTCGCCTCTCCTAGATCAGCGCGGCGGCGTCGAGAATGAGCGCCGGCATCCCGTCGGCCAGAATGGTCGCACCGCCCACGAACGGCGGCATGCCACGCGGCGCGTCGAATGGCTCCACCACGATGTCCTGCTGTCCCAACAGCGCATCGACGACAAGTGCCGTCCGGCGCTCCCCGATCTCGAGGATGAGCGTCGGTCGGCGGGACGAGGTGGTTCGCGCCGGGCCCGCAACCAGCTCACGCAGATGGACTGTCGGGATCACCAGCTCGCGCACCAGCAGCGCCTCCCGGTTGCGCACCGACGTCACCGCCCGCGGATCGAACTCCACCGTCTCGGCCACGTACGCGAGGGGGACGGCATACCGTTCGCCCCCGACATCGGCGAGGAGGGCGCGGACGATCGCCAGGGTGAGCGGCACCCGGATCAGAAAGGTGGTGCCCTTCCCCAGCTCGGTCCGTACCTCGAGCGTCCCACCCAGCGCCCGCACCCGCGTCATCGCCACATCCACGCCAACGCCCCGGCCCGACACGCCGCTCACAGTATCGGCGGTGCTGAATCCCGGCCGGGCCAGCACCCGGAGCAGGAGCTCATCGCTCAGCGATTCCACCGAGGCGTCGGCCAGTCCGTCGCGGCGCGCCCTGGCGAGAATCTTGTTGCGGTCGATCCCGCCGCCGTCGTCGCTCACCCGGAGGAGGACGGTGTTCCGCTCCCGGCTCGCGGCGAGCAGGATCCTGCCCTCTTCCGGCTTGCCGGTCGCCGCCCGACGCTCCGGCGATTCGATGCCGTGGTCGGCAGCATTGCGGATCAGGTGCAGCAGCGGATCGCCGATCTCGTCGAGAATCGATCGATCGAGCTCGATCTCCTCCCCCTCCATGTCGAACCGAATCCGCTTGCCCAGATCGCGGGCGAGATCGCGCACCAGCCGGGGGAATCGCTCGAACACTTCGCCCACCGGCGTCATCCGGGCGGCGATCACCTCGGCCTGCATGCCGGAGACCAGCCGTGCGATGCGATCACTCAACTCGCCGAGCGTCGGGTCATCGGCCGCCGCGGCATACATGGCGAGCCGGTTCTTGGCGACGACCAGCTCGCCCACCTGGTCCATCAGCGCATCGAGCCGGCGCAGGTCGACCCGGATCTGACGACTGCGCGCGATCGTCTCGCTGTCGACCGGGGCCGTCGGCTCGAAGCTGATCGACTCGACCTCGCCGGCCGACTGGATCCGCGCGGCGACCTCTTCGTCGCTGGCCCGGGTTTCCAGGACGAACGCGAGCTGTCCGTCGAAATCTTCACGGTCGAGCTGCGCCAGCACGGGCCTGAGGCCGGTGACGGCGCCGAGCGCTTCGACCCGCTGAACGACCAGAGCGGCGCGGGCCCCGCGCATGGTCGCGTCCGACCGGAGGATCACCCGGAGCGGCCGAATACGCGGACCTTCGATTACAGTATCGGCACGATCGGCCGGATTGCCGTCCGACCCGGCCGCGACGAAGCCGGTTGCGCCCTCCGCCGGTTCCACCGCCGCATCGAGCTCGGCGGCCAGCGCGGGGTCCGCCGCCCCTGGTCGCCCGGCCGCGGCATCCTCGACGGCGCGGCCGAGTGCATCCACTCCCCTGAAGAGCAGCTGGAATGTCTCCGCCTGCGCGGTCAGCTGGTCGCGGCGCAGCGCGTCGAGCAGGTTCTCCATCCGGTGGGCCAGGTCGGCGACGCCGGCGTATCCCATCGTCGCGCCCATCCCCTTGATCGTGTGGATGGACCGGAACAGTCCGCCGACCGGCTCAGCGGCGCCCGGCGCCCGTTCCCACTCGAGCAGGAGCTGGTTGCACGCACTCAGGTGCTCGCGACTTTCGGCGAGGAAGAGCGCGGCGTACTTCGAAAGGTCCATGGCCTCAGCCCAGTACGCGCTGGACCGCCTCGAGCACACGCGAAGGCTGAAATGGCTTCACGACGAAATCCTTGGCTCCGGCCTGGATCGCCTCGACCACCAGAGCCTGCTGCCCCATGGCGCTGCACATGAGAATCTTGGCGTCCGGATCGGTCTTGCAGATCTCGCGGACCGCTTCGATCCCTCCCATGTCCGGCATGACGATGTCCATGGTGACGAGATCGGGCTTGAGTTGGCGGTACTTCTGCACCGCCTGCGCCCCCGACTCCGCCTCACCGACCACCTCGAATCCTGCCTGCGTGAGGATGTCGCTGATCATCGTGCGCATGAAGATGGCGTCGTCGCAAACCAGGACCGTGTGGGACACAGCAACCCTCCGAGCAGTTCCGGGTGATTCGGTAAACCCGCTTCGCGTGTCATGGCGAGCGGAGCGTCATTCCTCCGCTGGCCGCCGGCCGGCCTGTCCGTCCGTCCCTATTATCGGCGCGAAGAGCGCATCCATGTCGAGCAAGATGAAGTGCTGGTCGTCCCGGATCCCGACCGCGCGTACCAGCCGGGGATCGATTCCCGGCAGGTCGGCACGCGGCGCCACGGAGTGTTCGGGCACCTCGAGAAAGTCGACCACCTGCCCTACGCCCAGTCCATAGCGGCGGCCGGCCACCTCCACAACCACGATCGCGCCCTCGTCCGCCACTTCCCGCCGTTGCTGGAGGAGGACGTGGCCGTCGAGAACGGTGAGTAGGGTGCCCCGGACGTTGACCAGCCCTTCGATGGCCTGTCCGACACCCGGAATCCGGGTAGCGGGTAAGCGCGGCAGGATCTCACGCACGATCCCTGCCGGGGCAGCGCAAATTAGCGCACCGATTCGAAAAATGACGGCGTGTAACGTCGGGGAGTTAGCCATCTCTATTGAAGAAAAGAAGATAGCTAAGGGCGTCGGGGCGAGCAACCAAGTCTTCGCCACCCAAGACACCTAGTGCATACCGCAGATCCGCAGGCCACTCGGAGCGGAATTCGAGGGGAGCGCCGGTGGCGGGATGGCGGAATGCCAGAACCGCGGCGTGAAGAGCCTGCCGCGGAGTGGCCCGTTCGAGCGCTTCCGCCTTCCGACGCGAGGGTCCGGTGATCCTCCGGCTGCCGCCACCGGCATAGACCGGGTCACCGACAATCGGATGTCCGACGTGCTCCAGGTGTACCCGAATCTGGTGGGTGCGTCCGCTGTGCAGATCGAGACGCAGCAGGTCGGCGACCTCGAACCGGGCCACGACCCCCGCGTCCGTACGCGATGCGCGCCCCGAGGCGACGACCATCATGCGCTTCCTGTCGTTGGGATGCCGCGCGAGCGGCGCCTCGATGACCATGCGATGCTCGCCGAGATGCCCCCAGGCGAGTGCCGCGTAGGTCCGCCGCACCCGGCGGGCGGCAATGGCCGCGCCGAGGCGCCGGTGAGCGATGTCGGTCTTGGCGACCACCATGAGGCCCGAGGTGTCTCGATCGAGGCGATGGACGATGCCCGGGCGCCCCTCGGCGCCGCCGGACAGGGTGGTTCCTCTGGCAACGAGCGCGTTGACGAGCGTGTCGTTCCAGTGGCCCGGCGCCGGATGGACCACGAGGCCCGCCGGCTTGTCGATCACGGCGAGGTGCTCGTCCTCGAAGAGAACGGTGAGCGGAATGGCCGCGGGTTGAAGCGTGCGGGGCGGCTCGTGCTCGGGGAAGCGGACCACCACACGGTCGGCACGAGAGAGGAGGCGGGAAGCGCGGGCCGCGGCGCCGTTCACCAGGACCGCGCCGTCGGCGACCAGCCGCGCCGCCTGCGTGCGCGAGAGCGCCAGTTGATCGGCGAGAAAACGGTCGAGCCTCTCGGTCGTCCCGACCGAGACGGTGAACGTCAGCTCAGACAGCCGAGGCCGACTCCGTTTCGGGGCGGCGGGAATCCTCCCGCCAGAGGGAAATAGCGAGGGCGATGGCGCCACAGCTCACGGCGATGTCGGCGACGTTGAACGTCGGCCACCTGAGTGCGCCGATACCCACGTCGAGAAAGTCGACGACCCCTCGGGAGCTGCGGATGCGGTCGAGGAGGTTGCCTGCCGCGCCCCCCGCCACGAGGCCGAGCGCGAGCTGGCGGAAGCGGTCGCCGGCGGGCGCGCTGCGCGACATGCGGGTCAGCACGATCACCGCGAGCAGGGCGACCGTGAAGAAGATCCAGCGGGAATACGGCCCCACGTGCAGGCCGAACGCGGCGCCCTGATTGTAGACCAGGCGCAGCTGGAACCAGTCCCCGATGATCGAGATCCCGGGAGTCCGGAGGAGCGTGGCCTCGGCGATCACCTTGGTGATCAGGTCGAGCACCACCGTGGCCACCGCCGCGGCCAGAAACACCCGGCGCTCGGCGCCGGATGCCCCGGGATCAACGGCGCTTTCCATCTTCCTCTTTCTCCTTGCACGTAATGCACAAGCGCGCGTGGGGCAGCGCGTCGAGCCGCTCGAAGTTGATCTCCTGCCCGCATTGCTGGCAGTGCCCGAATTTTTCCGGGGTCCCGTAGAGCCGCCGGAGGGCCTCGTTCACGTGCCAGAGGTAGCGGCCCTCCTGCGACGCGAAGAGGAACTGCTTCTCCCGCTCCATCGCGTCAGTGCCCTGGTCGGCCATGTGAAACGAGTAGGAGGACAGGTCGCCGTCCGAGGACTGCAGCGTCGCATTGAAGGACTCGTCGTAGTACCCGAGCTCCTTCATCACGCGAGCCCGTTCCTCCATGAGGCGCTTCTCGAGATGAGCCAGCTGTTTCTTGTTCATTACGTGTCCGAGGGTTGAGGGCCGGCAGGGGACCAGCCGTCCGCGTATCGTTGCACTCCCACCACCACGTCGAGTCCATCGATGTCCACTTCCTGCTCGAGATCGGGCGCCGCAGCGCGTCCCCTCTCGAGTCGCCGGGCCAGCGTCTCGCCCTGAATGAAATCGGCGTGATGCTCGACGGCCGACAGCACCAGGTCATCGCCGCTGATCCACAGGGCGATGCGATCGGTGTACGCGTAGCCGGCCTCCTTCCGCAGGCGCTGCACGCGATTGATCACCTCCCGGGCGAGCCCCTCACCGCGCAGCTCGGGCGACAGGTGCGGGTCGAGCGCCGCGACGTACGGCCCGTCGCTTCCCACCAGCCAGTCGCTTGCCACTTCTCGTTCCACGACGATGTCTTCGGGCATAAAGGTGACCGATTCACCGTCCAGGTCCAGCGTGGCGTTCCGCCCCTGCTCGAGGCCCCGCAAGGCATCGGTTCCGAGATCCAGCGCCGCGGCCGCGACGGCCGGTGTGCGCTTCCCGTAGCGCTTGCCGAGCGAACGAAAATTGGGCTTGGCGCGGAGTCGGACCAGATCGGTGTCGCTCTCGACGACCTCCACCGTCTTCACGTTGACCTCGAGCCGGAGGAGCTCGAGAAGTCCGTCGGACACCGCACCGCGCACCGACGCTGGAATCGCCACCTGTAGCCGCGAGAGCGGCTGGCGCACGGCGAGTCGCTGTTGCTGGCGCGCCGCGTGCGCCAGCGAGGCGATCCGCCGCACGGCGTCCATGGCCGCCTCCAGCCCGTCGTCGCGCCGTCCGCCGGTAGCCGGGAACCGCGCCAGATGAACCGATTCGCCAGCAAGGGCGCGATGCATCCAGTCGCTGGCGAAGGGAGCCGCCGGCGCCAGGAGCCGGGCAACAGTGGCCAGCACCTCATGGAGGGTCGCCACCGCCGCCGGCTCCGCGGCGCTGTCGGGTGCCCAGAAACGGGAGCGGCTGAGCCGCACGTACCAGCGCGACACATCGTTCACCACGAAGTCCATCAACGCACGCACGCCGGTGGTGGCATCGTACTGGTCCCACGCCGAGCGTACCGCCTCGATCGTCGAGTCGAGCCTCGCGAGTACCCAGCGGTCCAGCAGGGGACGGGCCGATGGAGGTGGGGCGGCCGCCATCGCCGAATCGTCGGCGTACAGGCGGAAGAACTCGTACGTGCTCTGGAGCGTCTGGAGAAACCCGCCCGCCACCTCGGGGATGGTGCGCCGGTCGAACTTCTTCGGCAGCCAGACCTGGCTCGACGCGAGCAGATACAGACGCACCGTATCGGCGCCGAACTCGCTGATCATCTCCCACGGATCGACGACGTTGCCCTTCGACTTGGACATCTTCTGGCCCTCGGCGTCGAGCACCAGATCGTTCACGATTACGTGTCGATAGGCCGGCGAATCGAAGGCGGTGGTCGAGATGGCGAGGAGCGAGTAGAACCATCCCCGGGTCTGATCCACTCCCTCGCAGATGAAGTCCGCGGGGAAGTGGCTGGCGAACTCGTCGGCGTGCTCGAACGGATAGTGCCATTGCGCATAGGGCATGGCGCCCGAATCGAACCAGGTGTCGATGACCTCGGGCGTCCGCCGCATGGTGCCGCCACAGCGGCAGACCCAGGTGTAGCCGTCGATGTGGGGCTTGTGAGGATCGAACCCCTCGGGAAGCGCCTGGCCCCATCGCGCGGCCAGATCGGCATAGCTGCCGATCACGTCGATATGGGACGCGTCTCGTTCGCATACCCATACGGGCAACGGCGTGCCCCAGTAGCGATCGCGCGAGAGAGCCCAGTCGACGTTGTTCTCCAGCCATTCTCCAAAACGCCCTGCCCCAACCTCCGGCGGATGCCAGTCGACCTCCCGATTGATCTCGAGCATCCGCTCCTTCAGCGCGGACGTGCGGATGAACCACGAGTCGCGCGCGTAGTAGATGAGCGGACTGGAGCAGCGCCAGCAATGGGGATAGGTGTGCTCGTAGGGCGACGTCAGATGCCAGCGGCCGTCCTGCTTGAGCCGGGCGAGGATCACATCGTTCGTCTCACGGGCCGTGACGAGGCGTCCTTCGATCTGAGGCCATCCGGTACCGATGAACGTGCCGTCCGGCGCCACGGGACGAACCAGGGCCAGGCCGTGCTCCACACCAGCCTGATAGTCGTCGGCGCCGAACGCCGGGGCCATGTGTACCAGCCCCGACCCGTCCTCGGCCGTCACGAACGAGCCCGGCACGATGAGCCTGGAGGCCCGATCATCGGGCAGCGGCACCTGCTCGAGCGGTCGCCGGTAGCGGAGGCCCAGCAGCTCACTGCCGGGAAAGGTCCGAACCGCCCCCAGCTCGGCGAAGCTTGGCGCTCCCTTGGCCGAGCTGCTGGGCAGTGAGGCGCGCGCGGTGGCGAGGATGATCCGCCTGTCACCGACCTGATATTCGCCGTACTCCATCTCGGGATGCACCGCCACCGCGACGTTGGAGAGCAGAGTCCACGGCGTCGTCGTCCACACCAGGAGCTGGCGGGAGGGATCCGACTCGAGTGGAAAGGTCACGTACACCGAGTTGGTGGTGACCTTCTCGTAGCCGAGCGCCAGCTCGTGGCTGGAGAGCACGGTGCCGCAGCGAGGGCAGTACGGCAGAACCCGGTGACCGCGGTACAGCAGGTCCCGCTCGTGCAGCCGGCGCAGGAGCCACCAGACCGTCTCGATGTACTCGTTGCTGCAGGTGACGTACGGGTGCTCGTAGTCCAGCCAGTACCCGATCCGGTCGGAGAGATCTTCCCACACCGATTGATACTTGAAGACGCTCGCGCGGGCTCGCGCGTTGAACTCGGCCACGCCGAACTTCTCGATGTCTTTCTTGCCGGTGAGCTTGAGCTCCTTCTCGACCTCGATTTCCACCGGAAGCCCGTGCGTGTCCCATCCGGCGATCCGGGTGACCGATTCCCCTTGCATCGCGTGGAACCGGCACACCAGGTCCTTGATGGTCCGGGCGAAGACGTGATGAATGCCGGGACGTCCGTTGGCGGTCGGCGGACCCTCGAAGAAGACGTACGGCTTCCCGCTCCGGCCCGCCTCGAGCGTCCGGCGGAACAGGCCTTCGGCCTTCCAGCGCTCGAGCTGTTGCTGCTCGAGCCGGTCGGCACCGCCATCGGGCCAGGAGGGGAATAGCATCAGACGAAACGCTCCACCAGGGTGGTGATCAACCGCGTGAGATTCGGCTCTGCGCGCCCCGCGGTCGCGATGATACGCTCGATATCGGCCGGCTCGAGCGCGTCCGGGAGGCACTGATCGGTGACGATCGAGATGCCGATCGCCCGCATCCCCTGATGCACGGCGACGATGACCTCGGGAACGGTGGACATGCCGACCACATCCGCGCCGATGGCCCGCAGCATCCGATACTCCGCCCGGGTCTCCAGGTTCGGTCCGGACACCGCGACGTACACGCCTTCGCGCAGCACGATGCCCTGCTCGAGCGCCACGCGCCGCGCGAGGGTGCGCAGCTCTGGATCGTACGGCGCCGACATGTCCGGAAAGCGGGGCCCGAGCCGCTCGTCGTTCGGGCCCACGAGCGGATTGTCGCCGAGCAGGTTGATGTGGTCGCTCAGCAGCACCAGATCGCCCGGGCCCCACAGTGGGTTCATTCCGCCACAGGCGTTCGAAACGACCAGGGTCCTCGCGCCCAGGGCACGCATCACCCGAACCGGAAAGGTCACCTGCTGGAGATCGTAGCCCTCGTAGCGGTGGAAGCGGCCCTGCATGGCCACCACCGGCCGGCCCCCCAGCCGCCCAACCAGGAGCTTGCCCGCGTGACTCTCCACCGTCGAGAGGGGGAAGCCTGGGAGACGCTCATAGGGTACCTCGGCCTCGACGTCGATCTCACCGGCCAGACCACCGAGGCCGGTGCCGAGAATGATGGCCACCTCGGGCTCGAGCGTGGTTCGTCCACGAACGACCTCGGCGGCCACTTGAATCCGATCGAACAGAGTCCCCGCTGCAGTCATGCCCCGGTCCGTTCTCCGAACAGCACCGTCCCCAAGCGGATCATCGTGGCTCCTTCTTCGACCGCGACCGCATAGTCTCCCGACATGCCCATGGATAACTCCGGAAGACGATGACCCGACCGCTCGGCGGCATCGCGAAGATCGCGTAACAGGCGGAATGCCCTCCGTTGTTCCGCGGCGTCCCCCGTGAGGGCGCTCATCGTCATGAGTCCGCGAACCTCGAGTCGGGCCAGCGGGCCCAGCGCGTCCAGGAGCGAGGGTAGCCCTTCGGGCCCCACGCCTCCCTTCTGCGGCTCGCCGGAACAATTCACCTGCACCAGGATCGGCTGCCGCGTCTCAGGGGCCAGACGCCGCTCCAGTTCGGCGGCGAGATCGAGGCGATCTACCGAGTGAATCCACGCGAACCGGCCCGCGCAGTGCCGAGCCTTGTTTCGCTGCAGGGTGCCGATCAGGTGCCAGGCCACCGGCACTCCGGTCAAGGCGTCCTGCTTGTCGAGCGCTTCCTGCACCCGGTTTTCCCCGACGTCCCGGAGACCAGCCGCCAGCGCCGCGGTCACCGCGGCCGGTGGATGGGTCTTGGTGACCGCGACGATACGCACCTCGTGCGTCCACCCGGCGATCGCCTGGTGCCGGGCGACGAGGTCGCGCACCTGGGCGAGGCGGCCCGGAAGGGCCTGGAAATCCATAGCCTTTGAATTTACCCGCATTGGATGCCGCGTTGCAGGGGATTGGGGACTTGGTCGGGGCTTAAGGGAAAAGGCTGTCCGCCGACACCGCCGCCTCCAGGGCGCTGCGGAGACTGGTGTCGGGGGAAAGCCGCGCGGCGGTGTCGAGGGCTCTTGCCGTTCGAGCGCTGTCTTCCCGGCCGGCGTAGACGTAGACGAGTTGCACGACCGGCATCGCGAGGCTGGCCGCGGCCATCGCGCCGGTGCTCTCCAGGGACCGCTCCTCGCGGTCGAGCAAGCCGGCATAGCGGTAAGTCTCCCACACGAGCCGCTCGGTCATGGGCACGTCCAACGGCGCGCCCCC
This sequence comes from uncultured Gemmatimonadales bacterium, assembly GCA_963722825.1. Lineage (GTDB taxonomy): Bacteria > Gemmatimonadota > Gemmatimonadetes > Gemmatimonadales > GWC2-71-9 > CAVVWJ01. The sequence goes on along the minus strand of CAVROI010000001.1, from coordinate 667,583 downwards.
CATGCGCCGGAGATCGAGGGCCGGGGAGGTGGTGTCGGGAGGCGAGGCGAGCAGTTCGAATCCCAATCCCCGCTGGACGACGTAGTCGCCGAGCCCTCCGAAATTTCGCCCCGCAGTCATCGCCCACACCAACGGCCGACGTCCCAGGTTCTGCTGCACGACGCTCAGGACCAGGAGATCGCTGGGATAGAGGAAGGTGCCCCGGCGAAGCGTCCGCGAGATCGATCCGAGGGCGATTCGCCGATCCTCGCGGACCAGATACCCGCGCATGGCGGACGCGACCGTCGAGTCGGTCATCCGGTGGAGCGCCCAGTCGGGGCGAGCTGGAATGTCATGCCGCCAGATGGCAGGCAGTGCGTGCCCGTCAACCGGCCGGGTTGGAGTATCGCGGATCTGCCGCATATACCAGTCGGTATTGGCGAGCGCGAGACAGACCACGGTCACGTCCCGTCTGATCCCTGCCACCTCCTGAGCCCACCACAGGGGGAAGGTGTCGTTGTCGCCATAGGTGAACAGGATTCCATACGGCGGCGCACTGTTGAGCAGATCGTACGCGAAGTCGGCGGCCAGGCGTGCATCGGCGTGGGCCCGCCGCGTAGCAGCCCGCCAGTTGAGCGCGACCGGCACCCCGGCCAGTAACAGGAACGCCGGCGCGAGCCGCCGGACCGAAGCCCGGCTCGCGGACCCTGCCCTTCGCGCGAGGTCCGCGAGACCCACGCCGGCCCAGAGGCCCCAGACAATGAAGCTCACGACGAAGAAGTAGTCCCGCTCTCGCACCTCGTGGTCGCCCGGCTTCGGATAGATGTCATACCAGCGGGCGAGCCCGGGCCTGAAGTTCATGTACATCACGAGCCCCAGCCCCGTCACGAGAAAGAGCGTGAGCAGGAGCCACCACGCCGCGCGATCGCTGCGCCGCTGGACGCCGAGTCCGCGCAGGCCCAGGGAGGCAAAGGCGATCGTGGCCACGGTGCGGAGGGGGAAGCCCGCCACCATCGCTCCCACCGATCGCGCCCACTGCCAATCGAAATACACGATGTAGTCGAGAAGCTGGATCCCAAAGAGCCGGAGTGATCGCCCGGGGTTGCCAATGCCGGAGGCGATGGTGGGATCGTCGAACGGGGTGCGGGGCGGGTACTGCGCGCGACGGATGACGGCCAGGAGCGCGTCGAACGTGGCGGGCGCCGCCTCGTTGATCATCGGATGCTGGGCCGCCCGCAGGTAGAGAAACAGGTAGGGCGTCACCCCCACGACCGCCAGCGCGAGGCTCGCGAGCGCGAACCAGCCCGCGCCAGCCGACACGGCGAACACCGCCGCCGCGGCGAACGCCGCCGCCCCGGCGACAATAAGGCTCGAGCTACCGAGGCCGGTTCCGATGAGCAGGGACCAGACACCGGCCACGACGGCGACCTCGCCCCACTCTCGCCGCCGCACCATGGTATCGGGATCCGGCGCGCCGTGGATCGTCATGCCCAGAAACACGATCACCGCGGGTCCGGCGAGCAAGGCGAGAAGGTGATTGCCCACCGACAGGCCGGCGAGATATACGATCAGCAGAAGCGTCCGGGCCGCGCCGCCGGTGCCGCGCCGCGCGCGCCAGCGGCAGGCCAGCCATGACATCGCGCCGATGGTGAACGTCGCCACGGCGTAGACTTCGGTCTCGTTCGAGTTCTGCCAGGCGGTGAACGTGAAGCCGCCGATGATCGCCCCCGCCGCGGCGCCCCCGACTCGCGCAACGGTCGTCTCGGTCCCGCGCAATGATTCGTGCGCGACCAGAAAGAAGCATGTCGCACCGGCGGCGCTCAGGAGCGCGCTCAGGACATTGGTTCGAAGCGCGTATTCGCCCAGAGGGAACAGCATCCCCCAGACATGGGCGATCATCACGAAGAGCGGCGTGCCCGGCGGGTGGGGAATGCCGAGTGTCCTGGCGGCCGCGATGAACTCGCCGGCATCCCAGAAAGTGACGGTCGGCGCGAGGGTAAGCAGATAGCCCAGCAGTACGGTCGCGCCGACGGCAAGGGCCGAGCGGTAGGGCGGCGCGCTTGTGCCGCTCATTCACGGGCGCCGGCCAGCAGCCCGCGGACCGAATCGATCGTCAGTCCCCTGCGGAGCGTGCCTCGGCGCGCCACCGAGATCGTCGCGGTTTCCTCGGAGACGACCAGGACCATGGCGTCCGTCTCCTCCGACAGTCCCACCGCCGCGCGATGCCGGGTCCCGAGGGAGCGATCGCTCACCGGGCTCTGCGTGAGCGGAAGAATGCAGCCCGCGCCCACGATCTGGTCGCCCCGGACGAGCACGGCGCCGTCATGCAACGGTGAGTAGGGGCTGAAGATCGTCGCCAGAAGATCCGCCGATACCGTCGCGCGCATCCTCGTGCCGGATTCCAGGTACATGTCGAGCCGAATGTCGCCCTCGATCGCGATGATCGCGCCCGTGGCGCTGCGGCTCAGCCGTTCCACCGCTTCGGCGACCTCATCGGCCACGAGCGGCGGCTCCGATGCGCCGAACAGCCGGAAGACCCTGGATTGTCCGAGACGCGCAAGCGCCTGGCGCAGCTCCGGCTGGAAGACGATGAGCGCGGCGAACGCCCCATAGGTGAAGACCACACCCAGCAGGTAGGTGATCATCGACAACTTGAGCAGCAGCGCGGCCAGATAGATGACGGCGAGCACGACCAGACCGAGCAGGATCTGCAGTGCCCGCGTGCCGACCAGGAATCGAAGCAGGCGGTAGATCACGTACGCGACGATCAGGATCTCGAGGAGGTCGCGCCACTGGGGAATCGGGAGAGGCAGCTGCTCCAGCGGCACTACGGACCTCCGACCCGCTGGGCGAACGCGAGGGCATCGCGCGCGGGGCCGACCGCGTGGACCCTGAACAGCCGGGCGCCCCGCTCCCAGGCCAGGGCGCAGGCGAGAGCGGTCACCTCATCGCGCTCGTGCACCCCGAGCCGGTTGTCGGCGCTGACGAGCCGTTTGCGCGAAGGGCCCACGAGAACGGGCCGGCCGAGAGCCTGCAGCGCCTCGAGCTGGTCGAGGAGCACCAGGCTCTGGTCCTCGGTCTTGGAGAACCCGAACCCGGGGTCCACCACCAGGGCCTCGCTGCGGATGCCGGCGCCGCTCGCCTGGTCGAGCGACGCGCGCAGCTCGGCGAGGACCGCGCCCACGACGTCCCCGGCGTACTCCGCGTGCCGATACGACGAGATTTCCAGGATCGGGCCGCGCGAATGCATCAGCACCGCCCCTGCCCGGCCCGACGCGACGACGGCGGGCATGGCCGGATCGAGACGGAAGGCCGACACGTCGTTGATGATGGCCGCGCCCGACTCGAGCGCCGCCTTCGCGACATCCGACTTGACCGTGTCCACCGAGACGGGAAGATCGGGATGCTCGCGCACCAGCGCCTCCACCACCGGACGCACCCGCCTGAGCTCCTCTGCCGTGGGCACCTCCTCCGCGCGGCCCGGCCGGGTGGACTCGCCACCGACGTCGAGAATCGAAGCACCCGCGGCCAGCAATTCCTCCGCGCAGGTGAGCGCCCCCGTGACACCGGCGCACCGGCCGCCGTCGCTGAAGCTGTCTGGCGTGACGTTGAGGATGGCGACGATGACCGGCCAATCGAGCGCCACCGGCCCCCGTGCGGTTTCCCACGTCATGGGCGGCTCGGCCGGCATGGCCAGGCCGATCTGCCGAGCGGCCTCGGCCAGCGGCTCGGGGACGAGCCACGGTCGAGCGAAGGCGCTGAGACGGGACCGGCTGCCGGCGAGAATCCCCCATCCCTCGCCGGTGAGCACATCGAGTCCAAGCCCACCAGCGAAATGGACCAGGGCTTCGAGAGCGCCCTGGTCCAGTCCGGTCAATCGAAATGCGAGATGGTGGGTTCCAGCCGCGGCGTTCGCCGCCGGTCCTGCTTCCCACCCGCCGGCGCGCAGAGCCTCACGCGCCGCCTTCGGCGAGTGAAGCGCCAGCGGCGTGACATTCACGCGCCCGCGGGTTCGGCCGGGGGCGCGCCGAGAATCGGCGCACGGGCCGGAGCGACGCCCGGCTTCGACGGAGAGTTGGCGGATGCCGCGGCCGGATCGACCGGCGGAAGATTCCGCGGTGGCAGGGCAAGGTTCTTCACGAGATGGTCGAGGTCCTCCCGGTCGATCGTCTCCCGCTCGAGCAGCGCGGCCGCGATCCGGTCGAGCAGCTCGCGATTATCGAGCAGGATCGCCCGCGCCCGCGCGTACGCCTCGTCCACCAGGCGCTTGACCTCGTCGTCCACCATTTGGGCGGTACGCTCGGAGATCTCGCGGCGCTGGGCGAACTCCCGGCCCAGGAAGATCTCCTGTTCCTTGTCGCCCACCGCGAGGGGTCCGATGCGCTCGCTCATGCCGAACTGGGTCACCATGCGCCGGGCCAGACCGGTGGCGCGCTCGATGTCGTTCCCCGCACCTGTGGTCACCTTGTCCGCGCCGAAGATGATCTCCTCCGCCACCCGGCCGCCGAAGAACATGGCCAGGCTGCCGATGAGCCAATCCTTGGAGTAGTTGTGACGGTCCACCTCCGGCAGCGATGCCGTGAGACCGAGCGCGCGCCCGCGGGGCACGATCGTGACCTTATGGATCGGATCGCTGCCGGGGATCTTGACGGCGACGATGGCGTGACCGGCCTCATGGTACGCCGTGAGCTTGCGATCGGACTCGGTGAGGACCAGGCTCCGTCGCTCGACTCCCAGCATCACCTTGTCCTTCGCGTCCTCGAAGTCCGACATGTCCACGAGCGTCTTGTTGCGTCGCGCCGCGAGCACCGCCGCCTCGTTGACGAGATTGGCGAGATCGGCGCCGGCCATGCCCGGGGTGCCCTTGGCCACGACCTCGAGTCGCACGTCCGAGGCGAGCGGGATCTTCCGGGTGTGTACCCGGAGAATGCCCTCGCGCCCGCGCACGTCCGGCGCATCCACCACGATCTGGCGGTCGAACCGGCCCGGCCGAAGCAGCGCCGGGTCGAGCACATCGGGCCGGTTGGTAGCCGCGACCAGAATGACGCCGTCGTTGCTCTCGAAGCCGTCCATCTCGACGAGGAGCTGATTGAGCGTCTGCTCCCGTTCGTCGTGCCCCCCGCCGAGACCGGCGCCACGGTGGCGGCCGACCGCATCGATCTCGTCGATGAAGATGATGCAGGGCGCGTGCGACTTCCCCTGCTCGAAGAGATCGCGCACGCGGCTGGCGCCGACGCCGACGAACATCTCGACGAAATCCGATCCGGACATCGAGAAGAACGGCCGCCCCGCCTCACCCGCCACCGCCTTGGCCAGCAGCGTCTTGCCCGTGCCAGGCGGGCCCACCAGCAAGGCTCCCTTGGGCAGCCGTCCGCCGAGCCGGGTGAATTTCTGGGGATCCTTCAGGAATTCGATGATCTCCTGGAGCTCGACCTTAGCCTCGTCGGCACCCGCGACATCCGCGAACGTGATCTTGGGAGTGTCACCGGCCAGGAGCTTGGCCTTGGATTTTCCGAAGGCGAAGGCGCGGCTCCCACCCGCCTGGAGCTGGCGCAGCAGGAAGAACCAGAGCCCGAGGATCACGATCCAGGGAAGGGCCGCGATGATGATGGCGGTGATGCCCCCCTTGGGCTCTTTGGCCAGGATGGGCACCCCCGCGTCCTCGAGGCGCTTCAGGAACACCTCGCTGTTGGCGACCGGGAGGAGAACCTGGAACCCCTTGGCGCTGCGGCCATCCTGGGTGACCGGGTTCTTGAAGTTGCCCTCGAGGCGCTTGCCGTCGAACACCTCGACGCTCTGCACGTTGCCCTGATCGAGCTGGCGGCTGAACTCGGTGTAGGAGAACTCCTGAGTGGGATTGCGCTGCTTGCTCATCATCTGGAAGAGCGCCAGCGCAACGAGCCCCACGAGAAGCCACAGGGCGAGGTTCTTACTGAGATTGCCCCAGTTGGTGCGGGGGGGCCGGGTCGGAAGTCTGTCTGCCATGGCGCTCGAGTCCGCTTATTCCAAGTCCGCGATGAACGGAAGGTGACGAAAATTCTCGGCGTGGTCGAGACCATATCCGACCAGAAACGCCGGCGGCGCCCGAAAGCCCACGAACTTGACGTCGTGACGGATTTCGGTGGCCAGCTCTTTATCGAGGAGCGCGCAGACCGCCAGGCTCCTGGGACGTCGGCCCGCCAGAAGCCCCATCAGGCGCTGGAGGGTCCGCCCCGTATCAATAATATCCTCAACGATGAGGATATGTTTTCCTTCCAACCTGGTCTCGGGGTCGTAGAGCAGCCGGACCGAGCCGCTGGACACCTTCGCATCGCCGTACGAGCTGGCCACCAGGAAGTCCACCTGAATCGGCCGTTCGATGGTGCGAACGAGATCGCTCAGGAAAATGAAGCTCCCCTTGAGCAACCCCAACACCAGCAGGTCGCCGTCGGGGTAGGCGTCCGTGATCTCGGCGCCCAGCTCAGCCACCCTGGTGGCAATCGTCGATGCATCGAAGACGATGGACTTGACCGGGCGACCGCCGGTGCGGCGAAGAACATCAGCAGAGCTCAGCGTCGACACGAAGGGCCTCGGTACCAGGAACAGGAACGAGCGCGTCGGAGCGGCAGACGCCGGGGATCCACACCACCTCTTGCCCACGCGCCAGCACCGGCCAGTCGTGACGCCGGCTCCGCGGGACCCGGGCATCCTGAAAGCATCTGACGATGAGGCGCCGGCCCACTCCCGCGAGTGGACGGATCCGTTCTCCCGCTACCCAGCCGCGGACGGTGAGCGCTTCCGGCGTGACCCAGGTTGTCAGGGCGACACGTTCCTGCTGCTCCGGCGCCCGATTCAGGGTCCACGCGAGCCGCCACGGCCCCCATGTGCCTTCCCCCTGTTGCCCCCGCAGAATCCACTCGGAGGTGCAGACAACCGCCGTCGAGGCCCTCACCAGCCGCAGGCGGCCAAACGAGATCTCGGCCTTCCATCCCCTCGACAAGGGGACCTGGGAGCCGCTCGTTCCGCGCACCAGCAGGTCCAGCACTCGAGTCGCACGGACCGGACCGAGCGGACACCCGACCCGCCGCGCGACGGCGAGAATCAACGATTCGGCAAGCGCCGAATCATACCCGCGAAGCGGGTCCCCAGCAACGGAAATCCCGTCGGTCTCCGGCTGTACGTCGAGGCCGGGTACGAGGTCGACCATGGCCTCCCACGCCAGCCTGTTGCGGCGAGATTGCCCGGCGAGGCCGAGCAAGGCCGACTCGACGTCCGGAAGCCGCTGGCGCAGCATCGGAAGAACGCACGTTCGAAGCCAGGCACGCTTGTGGGCGGTGTCGGCGTTGGCGGGGTCGATCCACACCGGCAAGGACCGCTCCGCCACGTAGTGCGCCAGCTCCGCCCGCGTGAACGGCAGGAGCGGCCTGACGAGCTTGCCACTCACCGCAACCATGCCGCTGAGACCGGCCGGCCCGGAGCCCGCCAGCACACGCATGAGCACCGTTTCGGCTTGATCGTCCGCGTGGTGGGCCAGAACAATCGCACCGGCGCCCAGCCGGCAGCGGACGGACTCGAGAAAGGCGTACCGCGCCACCCGTGCGTCCGTTTCGCTCGCGTGCGGACCGAGCGTCCCACTCCCGCACTCGACGCGCAGCTCCATCGCCCGCGCGAGCTCGCCGACACGGCGGGCGACCGCCGCGCTATCGGGATGGATCCCGTGGTCGAAGTGGGCAACGACGAGCTCGAGCCGGTGCAGATCGGCGCTGTGCGACATCAAGTCGAGCAGCGCGACCGAGTCCGGCCCTCCGGATACCGCGACCAGCGCCGGTCCCGGCGGGAGGTGCAGCGCGGCAATGTGTCGTCGGAAGCGCTGGAGCATACCCATCGGTGAAGGTTAGCCCTCTTCGGTTCCTGTGTCGCTTTCGGGCAAGGTCGCATCTCCCCCAGGTCACTCAGTCGCAGCCGGTGCGTGAGCGGCCGGTCCATCACCCAGCCGGAGGATTCGATGCGGTCTCTTCTCCCAGGCGTCACCCGGCGCGTGCCGGTGCTCGCGTCGCTGTTCTGCCTCGTTCTCACCACCACGGGAGCCGCGCCAGCGCCCGTTCGTCCGGCCACGGGCCGAGTGGAGGGCCGGGTGGTGGACAGCGCGGGCCGGCCGCTCGCCAATGCACAGATCCTGGCCGTCGGGACCGCATTCAATGTGCTCTCCGACAAAGACGGTACGTACGCCTTCGCGGCGCTCCCGGAGGGTCGCCGCACGTTGCGAGCGATGCTGGTCGGGTTCGCGCCGTCGGAATCGGAGGTGACGGTGCTCGCCGCCCGGACTGTCAGGCGCGACTTCACGCTGGGATCGGCAGCCGTCTCGGAGCGGGAAGAGAAATCGAATCTCGGACGCGTCGCGAGAACCCTCCAATCGATGGACGCGGCTTCCGGCGCCAGGTCCGCGCCGGCTTCGCTCGCGCCGTGGGCAGCGCCGGAGCCGTACCGGCGGCAGCGCGAGCCCGGCAACACCGAAGCCTATGCCCGGATCGAGGAGAACCGCTTCCTCGCCGCCATGACCAACCCGCTCAGCACGTTCTCCATTGATGTCGACGCCGCCTCGTACAGCAACGTCCGCCGCTTCCTTTCCTCCGGCTCCCGCCCGCCCGCCGACGCTGTCCGGTTGGAGGAGCTGGTGAACTACTTCACCTACCGTTACCCCGACCCCGCCGGCTCGGATCCCTTTGCCGTGACGACGGAGACGGGGCCTTGCCCCTGGGCGGCGGACCACCGGCTGGTGCGGATCGGGCTCCAGGGCAAACGGATCCCCACCGCCAAGCTGCCGCCGAGCAATCTCGTGTTCCTGATCGACGTCTCGGGCTCCATGACGAGCGAGGACAAGTTGCCGCTCGTGAAGCAGGCGTTTCGGGCTCTGGTGGGTGAGCTGCGCCCACAGGATCGGGTGGCGATCGTCGTCTATGCCGGAGCGGCGGGTCTGGTGCTTCCGTCCACCTCCGGGGCCGACAAGCGCGCGATGCTCGACGCACTCGACCGCCTCGAGGCTGGCGGCTCGACCGCGGGCGGCGCGGGTCTCCGGCTCGCGTACGACGTGGCGCGCGACAACTTCGTGCGCGAGGGCAACAACCGGGTGATTCTCGCGACCGACGGAGATTTCAACGTGGGCGTGAGCTCGGACGCCGAGATGATCCGGCTGGTTGAATCGCGCAGGTCGGAAGGCACCTTCCTGACCGTCCTCGGTTTCGGTACCGGCAATCTGAAGGACACCAAGATGGAGCAGATGGCCGACAAGGGGAACGGGCACTACGCCTATATCGACACGTTCCGCGAGGCGCAGAAGGTGTTCGTGCAGGAGTTCGGCGGCACGTTGTTCACCATCGCGAAAGACGTGAAGATCCAGGTCGAGTTCAATCCCGCCAAGGTCCAGGCCTACCGGCTGCTCGGGTACGAAAACCGCCTGCTCGCCAAAGAGGATTTCACCGACGACCGCAAGGACGCGGGAGAGCTCGGCGCCGGTCATACCGTGACGGCGCTATACGAAGTCGTTCCCGTGGGCGCGCGACCGGTCGCGCTGGTAGACGACAGCCTCGTGTATCAGCATGTGTCCCTGCGTCCCGGCGCCTCGCGCTCGGGTGACCTGATGACGGTGCGCTTGCGCTACAAGGAGCCGGCGGGCACCACGAGCAAGCTGCTGACCTCGCGTATCGAGGAGGGAAGTTCCGGCACCGCGTCGGAGGACATGCGCTTTGCCTCCGCGGTGGCGGCGTTCGCAATGCTGCTCCGAGAGTCGGAGCACAAAGGCGCGGTCACCTTCGACCAGGTGATCGACATGGCTCGCGCGGCCCGGGGCACGGACGCGGAGGGGTATCGAGGCGAGTTCATCGGGATGGTGCAGGCGGCCAAGACCCTGCGGAACGCCCAGGGAACACCGCAAGAGCACCGGGGAGATCGCCCGTGAAGTATCACATGACATGCAGCCTACTATATCACTGGACACAAAGCACTTAACACAATTCTCAATGGGCTGTTTCATTCTCAACTAGCGCGAGCGCCGGCCAAAGACCCGCCCGGCGCTCGGCCCTCGACCCACGGCGGGCCGTGTCCCCTCGAACCACCCGTAGTACGCCCTCCGCACTTGTCGCGGCCACACCATAGCCACGGCACCCAACGGCGGCCTGCCATCCCGGCCCACGCCTTGCTCAATGCCGCCCCTTCGACACCAGCTCGGGCCCAAAGATGGTGGGGGCGGAAGTTCCCTCCCCCGACTATTTTTGTGCTGCCTTGACTGCCACGCGCCAGTGAAACCAACTCGATCACCGGGAGCCCGTCTTGCGAGGTGAGGCTGGACACGAACTGTCCGTTCTGATCGACGCCCACGTCCATCTGCACGACTGCTACTCGCCGGCCACCTTCCTGGAGTCCGCTTGGACGAATTTCGACCAGGCGGCGCAGCAGCGCGGATGGAACTCCGCGCTCGGCGTGCTGATGTTCACCGAATCGGAGGGGGCGGACTGGTTCGGCCGCCTCGCCGGACACGCGTCCGGCATGCCCAGCGGCGCCGGGGTGACGCTCCATCCGTGGAGCGTCGAACCTGACGGCGATCCGTGCGCGCTCGTGGCCAGGCACGGCGACCGCCGGTTGCTCATCGTCGCCGGGCGCCAGGTGGTGTGTCGAGAGGGGCTCGAGGTTCTCCTGCTCGGGACTCGGTCGACGGTTCCGGACGGCGGATCGTTGTCGGACGCCATGGCGGAGGGAGCGCGCCTCGGGGCGCTCCGAGTCATCCCGTGGGGTGCCGGCAAGTGGCTCTTCGGCCGCGGGCGACTCATGAGCGGTATCATCGCGTCGGAACGCGCGGGCAGCGGCTTCTTCCTGGGCGACGGAGCCGGTCGCCCGTTCTTCTGGCCGAGGCCGGATCACTTCAAGGCTGCCGAGCGGCGCGGCATCCGCGTCCTGCCCGGAACCGATCCGCTCCCCTTCCCCGAGCAGGTCGGCCGAGCCGGGAGCTTCGGATTCCGCCTGGAGGGCGCCATCGACTTGACCAACCCTACGGAAGGCATCAAGGCGGCGCTTCGTGACCCGGCCTCGCGGCTGACGCCGTACGGCCGGCTGGAACGGACGATGCCGTTCGTGCGCAACCAGATCGCGATGCAGCAACGGAAGCGCCGGCGGCCGGCATGAAGAGAGATATCGCTGCACTTTCCGGACCCGTGTACGACGTGGCGGTGGTCGGCGGTGGGATCTACGGCATCTGTGCGCTGCACGAGGCGGCGCGCCGCGGCCTCTCGGCCTGCCTCCTGGAGCGCGGCGACTTCGTGGGCGCCACTTCATCGAACAGTCTCAAGACTATCCACGGCGGCCTCCGATACCTCCAGCACGCCGACCTGAGCCGGATGAGGGAGTCGATCCGGGAGCGGGCTCGCCTGCTTCGTATCGCACCCCATCTGGTCCGTCCGCTCCCGTTCGTCATCCCGACGTATGGCTACGCCCTGCACAGCAAGCGCGTGATGCAGGCCGCCCTCATGCTGAACGACGCGATCGGCTTCGATCGCAGCGCCGGCGTCATTCGGAGTCGCGCCATCCCGCGGGGCCGAGTGATCGGACGGAAGGAGCTCGGGCATCTGGTACCAGGACTCGATACCCGACAATTCAGCGGAGGCGCCGTCTGGTACGACTGCCAGGTGGCCAATACCGAACGCCTGGCCCTGGCCTACCTTCACTCGGCCGTGGCCGCCGGCGCCGTCTGTGCCAACTATACCGAAGCGACTGGCCTCGTCCTGAAGGACGGTCGGGTCGGCGGCGTGACCGCTCGAGACGGACTCAGCGGCGATCACTTCGAGGTGCGGGCCCGCACCGTGGTGAATGCCGCCGGCCCATGGGCGGACCGGCTGCTCCGGGAGCTTCCCGCCGCCACCCCGAAACGTTTCCACCCCTCGAAGGCCTTCAACCTGGTCACCCGGCAGCTCTATGCTGGCCATGCCGTCGGGTTTACGGTCCCCACGTCGTTCCGGGACACCGATGCCTTGTTGAACAAGGGCGACCGATTGTTCTTCGTGGTGCCGTGGAAGCAATTTTCGCTCATCGGGACGCGGCACCTCCCTTACCGGGGCGATCCCGACGACTTTCGGATCACGGACGAAGACGTGGAGCTGTTTCTCGATGAGATCAACGCGGCGTGCCCCAGCGCCGAACTCAGCAGAGGAGACGTGATCGGCGTCCTCGGCGGCCTGCTGCCGGAGATTCCGCGGGAGAAGACCGGCGAGGTGCAGCTGGTCAAGCACTCCAAAGTCTACGATCACTCCGCCGACGGTGCCCAGGGCCTGTTCTCGGTCGTGGGCGTGAAGTGGACCACCTCCCGCTCTGCTGGTGAGGAGGCGGTGGACGCCGTCGAGTCGATGCTTCGGCCGGGAGCGGCACCCCAGCGTCCTCCGGAAGCCCCTGTCTACGGCGGCGAGATCGACGATCTCGAGGCTTTCTTCAGTGCCGGAGAAGCCGGGCGGCCCGCGGCGCTGAGTAGCATCTCGATGGTGCACCTGCTCGACAACTATGGAACCACGTCCCGCGAACTCCTGGACCTCGTTCGCCGTGATCCGGCGCTCGGTCGGCAGCTCACCGAAGGCGCACCGGTCATCGGCGCCGAAGTGGTGTTCGGGGTCGAGCAGGAGATGGCCCAGCACCTGAGCGATGTCGTGTTTCGGCGCACCGTGCTGGCCGCCGGCGGCCATCCCGGCCGCGAGGCGCTCGCTGCCTGCGCCGAGCTGATGAGTTCCCGTTTGGCCTGGAGCAGGCAGCGGAGCGAGGCGGAGCTCGACCTCACCGACTCCGCCCTCCGGGGAACCGTCCCCGTTTCCCCAAGCTGAAAGGAATCGCCTGCAATGCCACGAGCGAGCTCCCCGGCGGCCACCCGACCCTGGCAGCTTCGTTTGTTCGACAAAACGCTCAAGAAGAAACAGAAGATCGCGTTGCTCACCCGTCTCCTCGGACGGCCGTCGCCCGAGCAACGGCTGCTCCTGCTCACCAATGGCGACAACAATGGAGCGATGAACTACGTTCTGCGCGAGTGGGGCGGTCGCTGGGCTTGGGGGGAGTGCGAGGCGTCGTCGATTCCGGAGATGCGTGAGCTCCTCGGTGAGCCGGTGGTGCACTGCGATCCCGACCACCTGGACTTTCCGGACAACGCCTTCGACGCCGTGGTGGTGATCGACGTCCACGAGCACCTGGCCGAGACGGCGCCGCTCAATCGAGAGCTGTTCCGCATCGTACGGCCGGGCGGCCGGGTGATCGTCACCACTCCGAACGGTGACCTGACGAAGCTGGCCGTCCGGATCAAGGATCTCGTCGGCATGACGAAAGACGCGTACGGTCACACCCGGGTGGGATACACGATCGCCGAGCACAGGCAGATGTTGAGTGAGGTAGGCTTCCGCCCCACCGGCTCCGGCAGCTACTCACAGTTCCCCACCGAGATGATCGAGCTGGGAATCAACCTGGCCTACGTGAAGTTCCTCAGCCGGCGGAAGAGTGCGAACGGTGGCCAGCATGGCGTCGGCCCTATCGCACCATCATCCGCCGACCAGGTGCGCAAGGTCGAGAAGACTCTCAAGCTCTACGGGGCGATCTACCCGATCTGCCGGATGGTGTCATCGCTCGACGTCCTCGTCGCGCCATTCGCGACAGGCTATGCCGTCGCGGTCGTCGGCGAGAAACCCTCCCGGTAGGAGCGCTGGATGCGAGTTCTCGTTACCGGCGCCCAGGGCTTCATCGGGCGAGCAGTGGTGGCGGCCCTGTCGGCACGCGGCTGGCAGGTGGTCGCGCTCGATCTTGCGCCCCCGTCGACGACGCCTCCGCCGGGAGTCGAGGCGCTCACCGGCGACATGCGCATGCTCGAGCGCTGGCGCCAGGCGATCGACGGCACCGATGCGATCGTTCATCTCGCGAGCGCTCATCTCCAGGTGGACCTGCCCGAGAGCATGTATTGGGAGACCAACGTCAAGAGTCTCCGGCCGTTTCTGCAGGCGGCGCGCGAGGCCGGAGTCCGGCACTTCGTGCACACCAGCAGTGTGGGAGTCCACGGATCGCTCGCCGTGGTCCCCGGCAACGAGGATTCGCCCTTCGCCCCGGAAAACCTGTACGAGCACACCAAGGCCGCGGGTGAGGCCGAGGTGGCCCGATTCATGACGGAGGCCGCACCGATGGGCGTCACGATCGTGCGGCCCGCCTGGGTGTTCGGCCCGGGAGACGCGCGAACCGAACGAATTCTGGGAGCGGTGGCCCGCGGGCGATTCGTGTTGTTCGGTGCCGGACGTAACCAGCGGCATCCGATCTACATCGACGATTACGTGAACGGAGTCATCCAGATCCTGCTGGATACGCGGACCTTCGGACGCACCTACATCCTCGCGGGCCCCGCGCACCTCAGCTCACGCGAACTGGTCGGCGCCGCCGAGCGAGTGACTGGAGGCAGGGTGCGGCTCCGTGTTCCGCTCGCGCTCGGCTATGCGGCCGGTCTCGGGGCGGAGGTCGTGTGCCGTGTGTTCCGGGCGGCACCACCGATTTCCCGCCGCACGCTGGCCTTCTTCACCAACCAGAACGCCTTCGACACCGCTCGGGCGCGGCGCGAATTCGGCTTCGCCCCTACCATCGGTATCGTGGAAGGCTTCCAGCACGTATGGGAATCCATGCAGCGCCGTGAACGCGTTCATGAGCACTAACCCGGGGAGGACCTCGTGATCGTGGGCGCAGCAGGCCCCGTCGCGGCTGACAAGGCTCGACTGATCGCCGGCTGGCAGGAGAACAGCGGGCAAACCGTGGAATGGGCCGGTGCCGGCGGAGCCGTGGCCGGCGTCCGCCCCTGGGCGGTCAAGGCCCTCGACTCGGAGCAGCGCGTCGCGACCGACCCGGCGACCGGGTCCTGGCTCGTTCTGTCGGGTCATCTGTTTCGCGACAATGCGGCGCGAGAGGCGGACCGAGGCCGGTCCCTCGCCGCTACGTTGCTCGCCCGGCTGACCGAGCGCGGCATGGCCGGCCTGGCCGACGTCGACGGGTCGTTCGCGTTCGCCTGGTTCGACGGAGCGCGCCGCCTGCTACACCTCGTGCGAGACCGGGTCGGGGCCGAGCCGCTCTTCTACGCGCAGGCGGGGGCCACCGTCCTCTTCGCGTCGCGCATCCGTGACCTGCGAGCCACCGGCCTCCTCCCCGACGGCGTCAGCGCCCAGGGCCTCGCGGAGTTTCTGACCTACTGCTATGTACCGAGTGACGTCACACTCGATCGGGACGTCTTTCAGGTGCCTGCCGGCGGCGCGGTCGTGGTCGAGCCCTCCGGCAAAATCGTGGAGCGCTCCCGCTGGCGCCGCCTGTCCTTCGCAGGACCCTACCTGACCGATGAGCGGGCCATCGCGGAACAGTTCCGCGCGCTTCTCGAGACGACGGTCGTGCGACGCATGGGAACGCTGCGGCCCGGCGTGTTCCTCTCGGGCGGCATGGACTCGAGCTCCATTCTGACCTTTCTGCGCCGGCATGAGTCCGGGCCGATCCGGAGTTATTCCTACCGTTGCGCCTCCACCTCCTTCGACGAGTCCGTGTTCGCACGAGCGATGGCCGAGGCGGCCGGCTCGCAGCACACTGAAGTCCTCTTCGGCGCGGACGATGCTCTCGAGATCGACCAAGTGGTGTCGGCCATGGACGTCCCGTTCTGCGATGTTGGCCTGGAGGTGGCCACCTGGCTTCTGGCCCGCGCCGCCGGCGGTGAGGTGGATTTCGTCCTCACCGGCACCGGTGGAGACGAGATCTGGGCCAGTCACCCCGTTTATGCGGCGCAGCGGGTGGTCGGCGCGTACGAAAAGGTTCCGGTCCCCCGGTTCATCAACAACGCGCTTCGCCGGTTCGCGGGCTCGCTCCCCGATTCGGATCGCAAGCGCGACCTGCGGGTGATTCTCAAGAGACTGTTGCCGCCGGAGGCTTTCTCCCGCGATCTGAAGCACTATCGGTGGAAGGCGTACTACGCTCCCACCGATCTCGGCGCGCTTCTCGCCCCCGAGATGGCGGCGGCGGTAGCGAAGGAGGATCCGTTCGCGTTCGTGAGGGAGGGCTTCGAGGGATACGACGGACCCGACGATGAAGTCACGCCCTGCATCTACAACGACTACACCACCATGGTGCCGGGATTCGCCAATCGCGCCCGGCTCCTGCGCTCCTTCGGCGTGGAGCTGAGGTCCCCGTTCCTCGATCGCGACCTCATCGAGCTGGGGGCGCGCATCCCCACCCGGCTCAAGCTCGAGGGCGTCGAGCGCACGAAGCGGTTGTTCCGGACCGCGATGGAAGGCGTTCTCCCTGACGTCATCAATCACCGCAAGGACAAACTCGGCCTCTCGATTCCGCTGAAGAACTGGATCCGGGAGGACAGCCGTATCGCCACCCGACTCGCCGAGGTCTGTAGTCCCAAGGCGCTTGAGAGCACGGGCATCTTCCGGCCGGAGGCCGTCGCCCGCCTGCTTCAGGAGCATCGGGAGCGCCGGTCCAATAATTCTCAGCGACTCTGGGCTATTCTGGTGTTACAGCTCTGGCTCGGAGCGAGGTCTTGACGCGATGACTAGTCTGCCCACGCAGCCGAAGAACCTGCCGGCTTTCCGGTTCCGGGATTACTCCTATCCGCTCGGCGTGCTCAAGTACCGGCGGCTCTTCAATCGGGCCCCCCACTGGAGCCGGGACAAGCTGGAAGATTGGTCCCGCGGGCGGCGCGTCGCCATCGTGACCCACGCCTATGAGAACGTGCCGTACTACCGCCGGCTCCTCGACGCCCACGGAATCCGCCCCTCCGAGGTGGGTCGGCCCGAGGTCTGGCAGCAGATTCCGCTGCTGGAGAAGGAGATCATCCGTGCCAACACCGATGACCTCATCTCCCGCACCGTCGACCCCAAGCGACTGATGTGGGTGACGACGTCCGGGTCCACCGGGATGCAGCTTCGGATTCTGCTGGACAGCAACATCAACGCAGCGGCGTTCGCGCTCTTCTGGAGGGCGTGGGGCAGCGGCGGGTATTACCACCTGGGGCAGCGCCACGCCATCATGAAGGGCGTGTTCTACGAGGGCGGATGGCGCTACAACCGGGCGATCCGGGCGCTCGAGCTGTCCACCGCACGGGTCGGACCCGAGACGGTCACGCTGTTTCGCAACCTGATCCTCAAGTACAAGCCGCGGTTCATGCGCGGGTACCCGTCGGCCATGTACCTGTTCTCTCGCCTGCTCCGCGAACGGAACCTCGAGCTCCATATCCCCATGATCATCACGGGATCGGAAACTCTGTACGACTTCCAGCGGCAGGAGATCGAGAGCGTGCTGGGCGCCCGGGTCTACAACCACTACACGCACTGGGAGCGGTGCGCGTCGGTGCTGGAGTGTGACGCGGGGCGGATGCACGCTCAGCTCGACTACGGCTACCACGAGATCCTGGGCGACGACGGGCAGCCAGTGCCGCCAAACGTCAACGGTGTAGTCACCGTGACCACGATGCACAATCTCGCCATGCCCTTCATCCGGTACCGCACCGGCGACATCGCAAGCTGGTCATCGGAGTCGTGTGAGTGCGGGCAATCCTTTCCCGTGATCAACCGGATCGAAGGGCGCCAGACCGACTACCTGGTGTCGGCGGAGGGGGATCTGATCTCCGGCACCTTCGCCGCCGCGGCACTCTGGACCCTGCAGAATCTCATGTATTCCCAGATCATCCAGCGGGACCTCGGGAAGATCGAGGTCCGCATCGTGAAGGGTGAGGGTTACCGGGAGCCGGAGAGCACCCAGGCCGTTCACGACGCGCTTCGCGCGCGGGTAGGGCCTGGCTTGCAGATCAATCTGGTCTTTTGCGGTCTGGAAGATCTGGAGCGGAATCCGGTGGGGAAGATCCGGCAGTGTTTCAACCGGCTGACGCCCGAGGACCTGGCGCGTGTGAACATTCCGGTGAGCTGGGGCCTGCACATGGCACAAGGTTCGGAGGAACCGCGCTGAGCGGCGCCGGGCCGCGGCTCAGACTCCCCAGCGGCTGCGCCAGTCCTCGAACACGAGCAGCGACCAGAGCACGTGACTGTGATTGGCCACGCCGCCAGCGTGCTCCCGGCGCAGCCGCTCCACCGTCTCGACCCTGAAGAGCCCCTCGCGCCGAAGCCGCTCGGACCCCAGCAGGTCGTCCGCCAGCGGGCGCAGCTCCCCATCGAGCCAGTTCTTGATTGGAATGCTGAAGCCCTGCTTGGGACGGTAGACGCACTCCGCGGGGAACATGACGAGCGGCGACCCGCTTGAGCAGCGGCTTGGTGTCGCCGCGATGCACCTTGAGCTCGGCCGGAATCTGGAAGGCCAGCTCGACCAGCTCCGGATCGAGCAGGGGCACTCGTCACCTCCAACGAGCAGGCCATGGCCATCCGGTCGATCTTCACCAGACAGTTGTCGCTGAGGTAGCTCTTGAGGTCGACGTACAGCGCGCGGTCCAATTCCGATCTGGACCCCGCCTCCGCCCCAAGTGCGAGCATGTGGGCCTCGACCGGCGTGCCAAGGGCCTGATACGGCTCCGCAGCAAAGAGCTCCCGACGCAGCCCGGGGCCGGCGAACAGCCTCCAGCGGGCATGCCCCAGCCGTTCGTCATAGCCCAGCCCTTCCACGAATCGCTTGGCCTTGTTCACCAGTCCCTTCTTCTCTGGCCGGGGCCGGAGGCCGGTGATCGCTGGCTCCAGGATCCCGTGGCGCAGGACCGCGGGGATCCGCTGCCACGCCCGAGCCTTTTCCTGTGCCGCGTACGTTTCGTAGCCACCGAAAAGCTCGTCGCCCCCATCACCCGAGAGCACGACGGTCACCTGTTCCCGCGCCAGCTTGGAAACCAGGTAGGTCGGAAAGATGGAGAAGTCCCCGATCGGATCGTCGAGGAACGGCATCAAGTGCTCGAACAGCCCCACGACGTCCGGCCGGATGATCTCCGACTGAGTGGCTGACACCGAGACTCTCGGCCACTCGTTGCGACCATGCCACCTCGTTGTAGCTGGGATCGTCGAAGCCGATGCTGAACGTCTGCGCGGGGCCCATGGCCGCCACGACCAGGGAGCTGTCCACACCGCCCGAGAGGAAGGCCCCGAGGGGGACCTCGCTGACCAATTGACGGCTGCACCGCATTGGCGCACCTTGGCATCTACCACTTCTTCCCACTCGGCAGGCGTCCGGCTCGATGCCGCATGCGCGCCATCGCCCGGTCGGGCAGACGCCACCACGTTGCTGGGTGACCCGCGAGCGTATCGAGGTCGATCGTCGAGCATGGCGCCGGGCTCGAGCTTACGGACTTCCTTGAGGAGCGTGTGCGGAGCGGGCACGTACTCCCAGGACAGAAACTGCCCAGGGCATCGAGGTCGAGAGTGCGACGAGGTCAGCCCGGAGGCGAGCACCGCCTTGATCTCGGAGCCGAACACCAGATGGCGAGGGGTTACCGCATAGTAGAGGGGCTTGATCCCGACATGATCGCGCAGAAGCACGAACCGGCGGCGGCGGGAATCGTGCAGCGCCACCGCGAACATGCCATTGAGCCGGGCTGCGAATTCCGGTCCGTACTCCTCCCAGAGATGGACCAGTACCTCGGTGTCGCTGGAGGTGCTGAAGCGGTGTCCGGCGCTCTCCAGTTCCTGCCGCAACTCCCTGTAGTTGTAGATCTCGCCGTTGAAGACCACGCGCGACCGTGCGGTCTTCGTTGAAGATGCGGCTGGTGTCCGCCGGCCACGTCGATGATCGAGAGCCGCCGCATCCCGATGGCGATGCCGTCCCGAATATCGCACCCTGCGTCGTCCGGACCCCGGTGCACGATCGTCGTGCACATCGCGTCGAGCTGTGCTCCATCGGCCGGCGCGCCGCCGTTCAGCGGCACGACGCCCGCGATCCCGCACATCAGCGCAAGAGTTGGATGAGGCTTTGCATCTTCTCTTCGTAGACCGGCCGGGAATAGCGGGACTCGTAGAGTGCCATCGCCCGGTTGGTCACCGATTCGGCGCGGGAGGCGTCGGTGAGTGCCCCGAGAATACCCTCGGCCATGGCGTCGGGCGTCGGTTCGACCAGGAAGCAGACCTCGTCGTCGAGGACTTGCGTGTGAGAGTGGATGCGCGTGGCGACGATGGGAATGCCGCTGGCGAGCTGCTCGTAGATCTTGAGCGGGGTGTTGGTGCCGAGCACCCGGGGAGACGTGAGCACCGAGGCCCGTTGCGACAGGCACCGGGCGGTCGCCTGGGATACCCGTCCGGTGAAGATGCAATTGCCGTTGAGCCCGCGCGAATCCGCCAGCGCACGATATTCCTTGACCTGCGCCGGTGTTCCGCCCACCAGCAGAAGCGAGGCGGTGGTCTGCTCCTGCATCCGCGCGAAGGCCTCGATCAGGAGGTCGATGCCCTGATACGCCTCGAAGGTTCCGGTGTATACCACCAGACGTCGGTTCGGCAGCGACTGCATGAGGGTCTGTTCATCGATCCTGGGCCGCGGGCTGGAAATACTCACGTCATCGAAGATCGAATTCTCGATCAGGAAGTGGGCGGCCGGATTCTTCAGCTTGGGCGTGACCGTGTCGGCGAGGTCGGGGCAGATGGTGATGACCGCATCGGCGGCGCGGAGCGCGGAATTCTCGAGCCACTCGAATAGGCGGACCGGCCAGCGGGCCTTGGTGAACTGAAAGTTGCTGAGCTGTTGCGGCAAACTGGAGTGCATGTCATACACCAGCTTGAACCGAAAGATGGGCTTCAGCATCGAGCAGAAGAAGACGGCTTCCTCATGGGCATGCACGAAGTCGTACCGTGAGCGGAGGAGCAGTCCCACCGTCCACACGACCATGAGACAGTCGAGAACCAGCTTCTTAATGGAAGGTCCGACCGGAACGTTGTGGGTAAAGGGAACGCGAGGGATTCGGAAGATCCGCACGCCGGGGATCGTCACATCCTGGCCCTCTCCATACGTCAGGAGATCGACCTCGACTCCGAGCTTTGCGGTAACCAGCGTACGGTAGTAGACGCTGAACGGCGTCCCGCGAGGCGTGAAGAACGGATGTGGTGCGACGACCAACGCTCTCATGGCCCAGTCCCGTCAAGTTGTGGCGGACGCACCACAGCAATGCAATTCCGGTTCCACCAGAGCAACCGCGTCGAAATGTCGCAGGTTGAAGTGGCAGAGGAGCTTAGCGAATGACCGCTTCCGGCTTATGCACTATATACAAATGGTTCGAACGATGAGTGCAACTTGCGCGCCTGCGCGGCCGAGAATCCCAGGCCAAAGCCAACCTGGCGACGTGACCCTGCGAAGGCCAATCCAAGTTTTTTCCGATTTGGCTGCCAATTTACAAGACTATTTGGCGGGCCTCAAGTCCTGACGGCACATGTTACGGGGGACCAGCCAAGGGACCTGACGTCGGGCTCAACCCCTTCGGTCGTGCTCGAGGCTGCCGACCTGTCTGGCCTTCGGGATGGCGATCCCACGGCAGACTGCCTCGACCTTCCAGCCATTGAGGAGCACTCGGTCGCCGCGCTCCTCCTTTTCTTGAACGTCCAAATAGCGGATCCTCATTTTCGGACGTCCCGCGGCAGAGGGGTGCGGCAATCCAGATCGCTCGTGTGCCGTGTTATTCGGGGAGCGCGGCGCTTTCCGGCAACGGGAGCGGTCGGCGCGGCATGCCTCGCGAGCTGGCGCTCAACCCACCCGTGAGAGTGCGAGGGCCACGCTCTTGACCAGCCCACCGGGAGTGAACGGCTTCTGGATCAATTCACCGTCGGCGGCGATCGCCCCTCGCCGGTTGAGCTCCTCAGCCGAGTACCCGGACATGTAGAGGATCGGGAGAGCGGGCCAACGCTCTCTCAGGCGTCGCGCCAGCTCGACTCCGCCGATGCCCGACGTCAACAGGTCGGCGATCACGAGCTGCGGCGGGCCGTACCGGCGGACGTGCTCGAGTGCATCGGCTCCATCGCCTGCCTGGATGACACGGAAGCCGGCGTGCTCCAGGCTTCGCGCGGCTATCGCGCGCACGGCCGGCTCGTCATCCACCACGAGTACGGTTGCTCCGGCGTGGGTAGGATCCGCGCCGACGTCCGGCAGGCTCGCGTGGTCTTCGACAATTTCCCCGTCTGCCGGCGGGAGGGCGGGCAGGTACACGGCGAACGACGCACCCTGTCCGAGCACGCTCGTCACCGTCATGTAGCCGTCGTTCTGCGTCACGATGCCATGCGCCGCGGCGAGGCCGAGCCCGGTTCCCTCGCCGACCCGCTTGGTCGTGAAGAAGGGCTCGAAGATGTGTGCCTGCGTCTCGGGATCGATCCCGATGCCGGTGTCTCGCACGACGAGAGTGGCGTACCACCCGGCCGGAATGGTGACCCCGCCGACGGCGGTCAGGGGGTGCGGAAGCGTGGACTCCGAGAGGGCGACGGTGACGGTTCCGCCGGGTGGCGTCGCGTCCCGCGCGTTCAGGACCAGATTGACGACCACCTGCTCGAGCTGGCCCGGGTCCACCCACACCCGGGGCAAGGCGCGCGTGACGACCATCAACCGCCGGTCCTCACCCAGCAGCCGGCGAACCACCGGCTCCACACCGCGCACGAAGTCCAGTAGCTCCACGCTCCGCTGGCAATTGACGGCGCGGCGCCCAAAGGCGAGGAGCTGGCGGGTGACAGCCGCCGCGCGATCGGCCGCTTTCATGATCTCCAGCACATCCGTGAGAGACTCGGCCGACATGCTTGCATCTCGGAGCAGGAAATCGCCGGACCCAAGAATCACCGCCATCATGTTGTTGACCTCGTGGGCCACCCCCCCCGCGAGCGCTCCCATTGCCTCCATTCTCTGCGCCTGCTGTAGACGCTCCTCCGCCTGCCGCGCCGCCTGCCGCGCCGCCTGCTCCGCCGCGAGACGCTCGGTGATGTCCCGTATGACGAGGTGCGCCGAGGGTCGGCCATGGTCCATGAACGCCACCGCCCGCACTTCGACCTCCAGCTCGGACCCGTCGAGCCGGCGAAACGTGTCTCGCACGGGCGGTGCGAGCTCGGCCGCGCTGACGGAATCCGT
Source organism: uncultured Gemmatimonadales bacterium (assembly GCA_963722825.1). GTDB lineage: Bacteria > Gemmatimonadota > Gemmatimonadetes > Gemmatimonadales > GWC2-71-9 > CAVVWJ01. The sequence continues at coordinate 644,579 of CAVROI010000001.1, read as the reverse complement.
GAGCTGAGCCTGGATCGCCTTGAGGTACGGCGGGTCGAGGAAGGTGTCGATCGACAGTCCGACGAGCTGTGCCCGACTGGTCGCGCCCGCAAGCCGGACTGCGGACGCGTTGGCGAGGACGACCCGCCCGCCGTCGTGGACAAGGATGCCGTCCGGCGCCAGCTCGACGAGCTGCTGATAGCGCGCGTCGAGCTCCGAGTTTCCGTGCTGCTCCTCGGACACGGTCACGTGGGTTCGTTTCATGTGCCGCGGCGACGCACTTCGGCCGTGTACCGGCCGCCTTTGAGAGCCACGTAGTGGAGCTGAACAAGGCGATCGAGGACCGGGGGGATGTCGTCCGGAGGCAACCCCGTGTGCTTGGCGACCTCGGACAGCGACATCGCTCCCGCCCGGATCACGACCTCCAGTACGAGCACTTCCTGCTCCGTCAATCCGGGATGGGCGGGGATTGGGACTCGAAGCTCGCGCGTGGGCATGCCGGTGGTGATGCTGTCGTAATCCCGGAGCGACTCGCGCAACTGTATTCCGGCGTTCGTGATCTCATAGGTCCGGAACTCCCGGCTGTGGGCGCTGCCCCGCATCTTGACCACGACCAGCGCCTTACGAAGCTCGCCCTCGATCTCCACATAGCGCTGGCTCAGGATGTCGTCGGTCAGGAACGAAACCTGGTACCCAGTGAGCTGGAGCCCGGACTCCCCCTTCCCCGCCACCACCTCGACGGTCGAGAACATCGTGACGCCGAGCGAGGTCAGGGCGCCGATGAGCCGGTAGAGCGACTCGCGAAAATCCTCGCGAAAGGCCGGGGCCAGCGCCATCTCGAACCCCGAGATCGAATCGATGACGACGCGCTTCGCGCCAATCTGCTCGACCGCCGTCCGGATCTCGTCCAGGGTTTCGTCGACCGAGAGATCGAGCGGCCGGAGATAGATGATGCGTAGCTTCTCCTCGCGCACCGCCACACGAAGGTCCACGTCGACGCTCTTCGCCCGCTGCAGGTACACCTCCGGATGCTCCTCGAAGATCGCGATCACGGCGTTCTCGCCGGCGGCGAGCCCGGCCGCGATGAACTTCATCGCGAACGTCGTCTTGCCCGTGCCGGTCGGGCCCGCGAGGACCAGGGAATCTCCCTCCGGGATGCCGCCGCCCATCATCTCGTCCAGCCCGGCAATGCCGGTCGATAGCCGTGCTCTTCCCTTCGGATGGAGATCGCCGACGCCCTCGGGAGTGCGCGGGAAGACCTGCACCCCTGCGGCGGTCATCCGGACGGTGTGAAGGCCGGGCATTGTCGGCATGCCGCGCGCCTTCACCACCTGGAGTCTCCGGACCACAGAGTTCCGGTTCACTTCCTGGTAGAGCCAGACAATGCCGTCAGCGACGGTGAAGACCGGGTCCCTGAGCTCATGCTCCTGATATTCCCCGATGAGGAATGACGTGATCTCCCACGTCGTCAGGTGCAGCGCCAGCCGCTGCACGAATTGATCGAGCTGCCCATTCGGGACATCCTCCCCCTGCCTGCGGAGCAGCGACCGGAACGAGTCGATGACGACGATCAGGGGATGGAGGCGATTGACTTCCTCGACGATCCGCGTCAGCACCCCATCGAGATCCCCGCTCAGCACTTCCTCGCTCAAATTCAGGAAGTGCACGTCCGACCCGACGCGGGCCGGATCGAAGAAGCGGAACAGTTGCTGGTAGCGCAGCATCTTCAGCGACGTCTCGCCGAGCAGCGTGATGAACAGGCCGGGCCGCGCGGCCGTCGCGTTGGCGAACATGATCTGCATTGCCAGTGTCGTCTTCCCTGCCCCGGGGCCGCCGGCAATCAGGTTGAACGAGAGCGCCGGCAGGCCTCCGCCCAGGACATCGTTCAGCCCCGGCACACCGGCATCGATGAGCTCCAGCTTCGGAGCCTCGGGCGTCGTCCGCTTCCGAGACTTCTTGCCCAAGACGGCAATCGCGTCCTCCCGTGGACTCATCGCTCACGGCCTCCTCGCCGGCTTGCGCTCTCGCTCTCTCTCTCATCTGCCCCTGCCCTAGTCTGCTCTACCAATTGCACGGCCATGTCTGCTCCAACGATTCGGGCTAACAGCTCGATCAGCACGGTCACCAGCGCCACAAGACCATCCGCCACTTCGACGGAGTCGCGCCCCTTTACGGCAGCCGTCGCCGGCGGTTCATCTCCTCCGAGACACGGAACGGCGCCGAGCGCAGGATGCTGCGTCCGCGTCAATCCGAGCGCTCGATCGAGGAGGACCCGATAGCCCTCGGCGCCGATCCAGCGCCCGAGCCCCAGGCGGAGCCGGGTGCACATGAACTCGGCAGCCGCGGCGACCTCCTCGGGCGTGCGTGCGTCGCCCGCGGCGCCCGCCCAGAGACGCCGCGCCGTGTCAGAGGCGGCCGCAGGCTTTGGCATCATTCAAGCGTTCCGCGTGCGGCAGCATCAGCGTGGGAGACCGTTCTGGTGCCCAATGTGGTCGGTGGTGGATCCCGATCCGATGGAGGACCGCGTAACCGTTCGGCTGAGACTAGCGTCGCTGACGGTTCGTTGAGGTGGGGGCTGGGCTACCCAAGAGTAGGCGCGCACGGCCCGAGTGACAAGGCGGATGCGCGTTCAAGGTTGGTCGGCAGTCTTGGCCAACAGCCGCCGGATCTCTTCAAGGAGATGAGTGCTACTGAAGGGCTTCATGAACACGGGCCCTGGCAGTGCAATGCTCGACTGCCGGTAGCCGGAAAGGAAGATCATGGGCACGGGGCTGGGGCGCGTGGTGAGTCGGTCGGCCAATTCGTAGCCATTCATCACCGGCATCCGAATGTCCGTGACGACAAGACGGATGTCGTTTTCCGGCTTCTCGACGAGTCGCAGGGCCTCGAGCCCATTCTCGGCCTGCAGGACTCGATATCCTTCGCCGGTCAGGAGCCGGGCAACCATGGCGCGGTGCTCGGCCTCGTCGTCCACCACCAGAAGAGTCGCTTCGGGTAACATACGTCTAACGAATCCCTTCGGCCGTCCCTGATGTGGGCAACCTGCGTCTGCTCTTGACAGGCCCCTGCGGCCAGCCCATTTCTCACTCTCCTTCACACAAACCCAGCTTTCCCTCACAACAAGCCCATCTTCGCGGGGTCGTCATCACCCCACAGCGTGGATAGTCGTCCCGAGCGGCCTACTGTGCTCGTCGTTGAAGACGACGCCAGGATCCGAACGATTGTGGTCCGGATACTGGAAGCCGAGGGGTATCACGTGCTCTCCGCGGAGCATGGGCAGGCTGCCCTGCGCCTGGTTGCCTCTCTCGAGCTGCCCCTGGATCTCCTGATTACCGATCTCTCCTTGCCGGGGTTGGGTGGGGAGGCCCTGGTCGGCGAGCTGGCTCGTCATCACAAGCTCCCACCAGTGCTCTTCCTGTCCGGCAAGAGCCCCAAGGATGTTCCCCACCTTGCAGATGTTCTCCTCACCAAGCCGTTTCGGATCAGCGAGCTGAGCATCCGGGTACGCAATCTTATCGGACGGGCAAGATCGAGCCATGAAGAGCCAGGGTGACAGGGCTGGCCTACGTCACTGGGGGACTGAGTCCATCCGGTTTCCGTTGTGCCAGCAGTCGCTCGGCGAAGTCGAGGCGTTCCTGAGTCTCGCTGAGCTCCTGGCGCAAGGACCCGACGTCCTGCTCTAACGCGTCGAGGCGCCCGCTCGTCTCGGAATCCATGCCAGGCGCATGGGTCTCCGCCTTGAGCTTTGCGGTCCGTACCCAGGCCCACGCGCCGATCGCAACAATCGGAATGAGTACCCCAACGGATCCCGGATCCATGCTCACCTCCGCTTCGACCGGCCGAGGACCTCGATGCCGATAGAACGTAGAGGCCAAGGCGGGTGGCGGCAAATGCCCCGCAGGCGTGGACCGCAGGAGCAGTGGCCTAGGTCCATCAGGACTTGGGGCGCCGTCGAAGGACCGCCAGCACCGCCTCAGTCGCCTTTACCTCAGGCGTGTACGGGGGCGCCGGGGCTCCCGCATCGAGTAACAACTCGAGCACCGCAGCGTAATCCCCCCGCTCGGCATGCCAGCCGTTGATCGAACCGTAGATAGTCCAGTCCAGCGGCGTTTGCCCGAAGTCCTTCTCCCGCGCCTCGAGCGGCGGGTGATGTGCGAGGATCGCCCGCGCCATCGCGGCGTTGCCGTGGAATCCGGCCCAGTGCAGCGCGGTGGCGCCGTGCCGCCCGACCGCGCCGACCGGCCAGCCCGCCGCCAGCATCATCCGCACCGCCTCGGCGTTGTTGGTCTCGGCCGCGAACGGCAGCCGGCGCCGCTCGTCCTCAGTCAGCGTTTCCGCGAGGTCTGGCCGGGCCTGGAGCAATGTCGCGAACGACGCCTCGTCGCCCAGCTCGCACGCCACGATGAGCTTGAGCGGATCGGGACTCCGATCCATCAGCAGCCGGAACACCTCCTCATGGCCAGCCTCTCGGGCCACCATGTGCGCCGTCTTCCCCCGCCCCAGCGTCCAGGTATAGATGTGCCCGCCAGCGTGCAGATTCCGCTTCGGGAAGTACTTCTCGGATACCGTGCAGCGAATGGAGTCGGGATCGGCATCGAGAAAGCCACGCACCCGGTCGAAGTCACCGAGGGCGGCAGCCAGCAGGATGTCGGTGTGCGCCCCGCGCTCCACCAGAAACCGCGCGACGTCGGGATGCGATCGCACCAGGTACTGGGCCGGTGTGGACTCATGGTCGACGTCGCGGGCGTCGATATCCGCCCCATGTCCGAGCAGAAACTCGGCGATCGCGACGGTGGGCGCGACGTGCAGCGGCGTCTGGCCATCGCCGGCCCGCATGTGCACCGATTGAGGATCCGCGGCCACCAGCGCCGCGAGATCGTCCATCCGTCCCAGCTGGGTCGCCGACTTGGCGTCCAGCGTAGCGCCGCGCGCGATCAGGAAGTCGGCCAGGCCGTGATCGTCCTCCAGCACGTGGAAACCACCGGCCCACCAATGGCTGCGCTGGTTGATGTTCGCGCCGGCGGCAAGGAGGACGTCCACCAGCTCCTCATTGGCCTGGTGCACGGCGACGATCAGGGGCGTGGCCCCGAAGGCACCATCCGGCACCGCCTCGTCCAGTCTGGCCTTCACTGACGGAAAGCGGCTCAGCACCTCGGCGACTGGAGCGGCTTGGCGGGTCTTGAACGCCGCTGCGAGCGCGTCCACCGGATCGGTTGCACCAAGCACTTCGACGTGGGCCTTCAACTTCGGCCAGCTCGCGAAGCCGTACTCGCGCGCCAACGCGTGTTGGCAATCGGCGAGCCTCGCCCGCTCGGACGCGCCGGCCGGCCCCCACGCGCGCAACCGTTCGCGCGCGACGGCGTCGCCCGCCTTCGCGTCTCTGAGCAAATCCTTCGCCTGCTTGGTGAGAAACTCGAGATTGGCCCGTTCGGGCAGGGTGCGGGACATCATGCCTCCTTCGTGTAGCCCGGGGTCCGCCGTCGGTGGGCTGGAAGTGAGGTGATGTCGGTTGTCCAGCGATGCTGACCAGGTGGGATAGTCCCTACCCGCGGCCGGGGTGCGCCCTGTCGCGCACACCGAGACTGTAGCGAGCCGGGCGGGGACCGTCAAGCCGGCCGGCATTCATGAACCAGGCCCCGCAACTCCCTGGGAGGAGTGTGGGCGTCGAGAGACGGCTTTTCGCCGGTCGCTCCTGTTAGCTCAGTCCCCCCGCTGCCAGATATAGAGGCCGAACAGGCCAAGGCCGACGCCGCCGACGACGAGCGCGGTACCGCCATCACCGCCGACCACAAGGCCGGTGATCACCACCGCGCCGCCCACGATCGCTGCGGCCTTGCCTTCCTTAGGGCCCATGCGGGCGGCGGCGGCGTTCACTGTAAGCGGCGCGTGGTCATCGGCCGAGAAGCTGAGGTGGGTAGCAGCCAGCGTGGGGGCAAGGGAGGTCGTGGGGACAGCCGCTGCGGTCGGGCTCGGGGCCGGAACCTGCGCGGCTGCGGGATGTGAGACAGCCAACCCGAGAATCAGAACGCCGGCGGAGGACCAAGGGGGTAGAAGCATCGTCATTCTCCGTATGAGCGTGGTTCATCTGCTGGCGGACGCGCCCGTCTGGTGAGACCAGGGCACTCGCTTCCAATGTACGCTAGCTGCTCAACGCTGCTTTTTCCGATTTCTTCGGTACCGGCCGATCACCGTCGGAGCAGTCTCGACTGCATCCCGCACGCCCTTCACCAAGCGTTTGCCGAAATCGCCGGAGCTCGCCATCAGGGGCCGGAGGCGCTTGCGGGCGGCTGTCTCGAGCTGCTTCTCCGCCTGCATCGCCTTCGCGACGAGGGACCGACCGGCCTTGCGGGTGATCGGTCGAAGCTTCGCGATGGCGCGTCCGGATGATCCCTGCATCGTGTGCCAGAGATCCCAGTCGTGCTGCAGGTTCAGCCAGTAATCGGCCTTCGTCCCTAGCACGCGAGCCAGGCGAAGGGCATCCTCTGCCACTATGTCCCGTTGCCCGCGGATGATCGACGTGAGTTTGGAGGTGGGAATACCCAGACGCTTGGCGAAGGCAGTGGCCGTCATCCCCCACGGCTTGAGATACTCCTCGAGGAGAGTCTTGCCGGGATGTGCTGGGGGCCGATGGGGAGCGAATCGGCGCTTGATCAGTTGGCGAAGGTTCTTTGGTGTCGCCGAGATCTTGGTGGAGCGACGGCGTGGAGGCATGGTGTTGACGCTGCGTTGAGAGTTGGGCAGAAACATACGGGATGTCGCAGGACCCGCCAGACCTATACGCTCAGGCGTCTATCGGGGATCGGCTCGAGCTGTTGACCCTGCGGGCCCGCCTGGCGGCCCCCGCCCCTCGCTACCAAACGCGATTTGGGAGGCGATGGATCGCGACCTACCGTCAGGGCACTTTGGGAGGCGCCGAGACTTCCTCCTGCGTGGGTGGATTCCAACCTGTCCGCGACGACGAACCGCCCGAGAGGGCTATCTCACCATCGATGAGCAGGGCGGGAAGTAAACCTGGAATTGTCAGCGTCGCGCGAACAGGCAGAGCACCTTCCTCCGTAAGAGTCCCGCTCCGGAGTGCGGCGTCTACCGCCTTCTCGATCTCTCGTTGCGCGGTGATTCCGAAGTGCTTGAGGAACTTCCGAATCTCGAGATTGAACACTTCCTCGTCCATTGTCTTCCTTCTGGTTGACGCGCCGTCCGATTCCATGGGAGGCGTTTTGACGAGCAGTTGAGGGTTCGCAGTAACAATACGGCATGGACTCATCGCGGCTAGACCCCTACCCCCTTCACCCTCCGCGATCGCCTCGGGCTGCTCGCCTTCGAGGCGCGGCTCGCTGGTCTACCGATCTCAGACATGGTGCGGAACCGGGGCCGATGTTCACGCTTCCCCCAATCTGGGTGGCAGTGGACTGTCCATGCCATCTCGACCGCCTGGGTTGCCACGGGGAGTGCCGCACCTGAGAAACAACATGAGGCGCAAGGCGTAAGCCGTTGCGCCTCATATAGCAGGGGCGGGACTCGAACCCGCGACCCCGGCATTATGAGTGCCGTGCTCTAACCAGCTGAGCTACCCTGCCGAGTGCCGTCAACAGTAAACGGGAAACGGGAAGCAGTAAACCGGATCGCCGGCCCCTATCGTTTCACGCTGTCTCCCGGCACGATCCGGTAGAGCAGCTCTCCAGGGCGCAGCATTCCGAATTGTTCCCGCGCAACCCGTTCCTGAACCCGCGGGTCCCGCTCGATCGCCGTGGCGGCACGGGTGAGAGAGTCGACAATGACCCGGAGCCGCAGCACTTTCGATCGCTCGAGCGCTTCCTCTCTGGTGAGGTGGATCAGATCCAGCGTCCCGTATTCCCCACCCTGCACCGCGAAATACAGCGCGAACGCCAGCGCCGCGAGCGCGGCCCAGCGCGCCAGTGTCACAGCGGGTAAAGGTCCCGTCCCGGATAATGCGCGAGGTCACCGAGCTCCTCCGCGATGCGGAGCAGCTGATTGTACTTGGCGATCCGGTCGGTGCGGCTGGCACTGCCGGTCTTGATCTGGCCCGCGCTCGTTGCCACCGCGAGATCGGCGATGAAGGTGTCCTCGGTCTCGCCCGACCGATGGGAGATGACGACGCCGTAGGCGCTGCCCTTGGCGAGCTCGATGCACTGAAGCGTCTCCGTCAGCGTGCCGATCTGGTTCACCTTGACCAGTACCGCATTGGCGACGCCTTCCTCGATGCCCTTCCCCAGCCGGTCCACGTTGGTGACAAAGAGATCGTCGCCGACCAGTTGCACCCGGTCGTGCAGCCGCTCGGTGAGGAGGGCCCAGCCGGCCCAGTCGTTCTCCGCCAGCCCGTCCTCGATCGACACGATCGGATATCGATCCACCCATCCCGCGTAGAGATCGACCATGCCTTCGGCCGAGCGGCGGCTGCCGTCGCCCTTCTTGAAGACGTACTCGCCGTCCTGGTAGAACTCCGACGCCGCTGGATCGAGCGCAATGGCGATGTCCTTGCCCGGCTCGTAGCCGGCCGCCGTGATGGCCTGCATGACGACGTCGAGCGCCGCCTCGTTTGACGGCAGCATGGGGGCGAATCCTCCCTCGTCGCCCACCGCGGTCGACAAGCCCATCTTGCCGAGGACCTTCTTGAGCGCGTGGAACACCTCGACGCCGATCCGAAGCCCTTCGGTGAAGGTGTCCGCCCCGATCGGCACGACCATGACCTCCTGCACGTCGACGTTGTTGGAGGAGTGCGCGCCGCCGTTGAGGATGTTCATCATCGGTACCGGCAGCACCCGCGCCATCGGACCGCCGAGATAGCGATAGAGCGGCAGACCGCAATCCTGCGCTGCCGCGCGGGCGACAGCGAGCGAGACGCTCAGAATGGCGTTGGCCCCGAGCTTGCTCTTGTTGGGCGTGCCGTCGGCATCCATCATTTCAGCATCGATGGCGATCTGGTCCGTGGCCGCCATCCCTTCCAGCCGTGCTCCGAGCACGTCGTTCACGTTGCGCACCGCCTCGACCACGCCCTTGCCCATGTATCGCCGAGGATCGCCATCCCGCAGCTCCACGGCCTCATGCTCGCCGGTCGAGGCGCCACTCGGCACCGCAGCGCGACCCTGCGCGCCGCTCGACAACGTCACCTCGGTTTCCACCGTCGGGTTACCGCGGCTGTCGAGTATCTCGCGGGCGTGCACTTCGATGATCGTGCTCATGATCTCTCTGATTGAAAGGAACGGGGGGCAACCTAGCGGTCCACCGGGGGCACGTCAACGGAAATGGTCGAACCCCTGGAGCACCAGCGACCGGCCCTCCAGAAGCGCGTGCACACCGGCGCCCGGCGCGACCGATCCCACCCGAGTGATCCCGATCCCGCACGCCTGCGCGAACGTGGCGGCCGAGCCGCGATCGAACTCCGGCGGAAGCGCCACCAGGAGCTCATAGTCTTCCCCGCCTTCCGCCGCGAAGCGCTGAGGCGGCATGCCGAGCCGGCGAGCCTCTTCGACGCAGGTGGAAGACACGGGGACGGTGTCGAGCTCGAGCTCGATCGCGACGCCGGACTCCTCGGCCAGTCGATGCGCGTCGCCGCCGAGGCCATCGCTCACGTCGAGCATCGCGTGCGCGCCCGCCGAGGCGAGCCAGCGTCCCGCCTCGATGCGCGGCACCGGATGCGCGAAAGCCGATCGTGCTTCGGGCGCCGGCTCCCCACCCCGCTTCCAGGTCTCGAGCGCGGCGCGTGAGGCGCCCAGCGCGCCGGTCACCCACACGCCGTCACCGGGACGGGCCCCCGCCCGGGTCACAGGCCGCAACGCCCACCCCAAGACGGTGATCGCGGCCGCCCACGAAAGACCTCGAGACAGGTCACCACCCAGAACGAGGGCGCCCACCGATGAGGCCGCGTCGGCGATTCCTTCCATCAGCTCCACCAGCTCGCCATCGGAAGCCGATGCGGGCATCACGATCGCCGCCAGCAGGCCGGCAGGCGTGGCGCCCTCGGCGGCGAGATCGGACAATCCCGACGCGGCCGCGCGCCATCCGACCTCTCGATGTCCCAGCCAGTCGAGCCGGAAATGGATGCCCTCGACGCTGGCGTCGGTGCTCACGACCAGCCGACCCTGGCCAGGGGAGAGAATCGCGCAGTCATCGCCGAGGTGAGAAGCTCGCGGGCCCAGTGCCTCCGCGATCTTCCCGATTCGCTCGAACTCCCCGCTCACGGGCGGACGGCGTCCAGGCGGAACCGCACCAACCCGGCGTCGGTGGCCACCCAGAGATACCTGCCGTCGACCGCCACGTCATTGGCGGCGCCGGGCAAGTCACCACGGCGCAGCGGCCGCATCGGCGGCGAGGTCAGACGAGCGAATGCGACGCCCTGGTCACCCGCTACCCAGAAGCCGGTCCCGTCAGGAGTGAAGCTCCGCAATCCGCCGAGCAGTCCGGAGAGATTGGGGCTGGCGGTCCAGGCCTCGGTGCGCGGATCACGCCAGAGCATCTGATCGCGGGTGAGGCCGACGAGCGTGTCGCCAAGTGAACCGAGCGCGAGCACCGGGGCCTGGAGGCCGGGAGAGGCGAGGGTCGACGGCCGGACGAGATCGGGCCCGCCGGGCAGCGCGATGAGCAGTCCGCGAGAGGTTCCGACCCAAACCGAGTCTCCCGCCGGGAAGACGGCGTAGGCCGCCTCGACAAATGCCGGTGCCAGGCGCTCGACCCGCAGCGAGTCGTCGATCCGGGCGATCCCGCGTGCCGTGCCCACCGTGATCCGTCCACGGCGCGAGGCCACGGCATACACGCGGGCGTCCGGCAGCCCGCGGCCTACATCCACCAGATCTATTCGTCCATCGCCCGTCTCGATCCGCGCCACGCCGCGATCGGTGGCGGCCCAGAGCCCCGTGCCCTGCCCGACGAGGTCGCGAACCTGCGCGAAGGGAATGCCCGCGGCCGCGAGTCCGTGGAGGCTTCGGAACGCCTTGAGCTCCGGCTCCACCAAGGTGAGTGCCGCGTCTGCCAGACGGGTCCGCTGGGTGGCGGCCCAGATTCCGTCGGGGGCGCCGACCAGCGCGCCGACGACGGCGGACGGGAGCCCGAAGGTGAGGCGCTCGGGCAGGGCCGCACCGTCGGTGAGATACAGTGCTCCGATTCCCGACGTGCCGAGATACCAGCCCTGGTTGTCGGCCCCGCGCGCCGCGGCGGTATAGCGAACGGTGCGCAGATGCGGATCCAGGAGAATCTGCGACGCATTGGCTTCCAGTGTCGGACTGCTGCGCAGCGCTTCGTCCACCGCGACGGGAGTGACGAGTCGCATGGGCGCGGAGCCGGGTGTCGCGGCGAGCGCACCTCGTGAAACCACGAACCATCCTCGGCGGGTGCGCAGGTAGAGGCCGGAGGCCGGATCATTCGCGTCGAACCCGAGCGTGATGACTCCCTCCGGTACCATCCCGCTGTCCCAGAGTTGCAGCTCGGGCTGATAGTGAATCCATCCGTCAGGGCGGACCAGCCACAAGGAGTGATCGAGCGGGTCGAGCAGCGAGGCGAAGACGCGGGCGAGCAGCGCTGGTTCCGGCGGATCGAAGGGACCTTCCCACTGCTGAAACTGCGGGTGCCACATCAGCACGCCGGTGGGCGACGTGATGTACACGCGGTCGATGTCGCAGGAGATCGAAGTGATGTGAGTGAAGTCGCCGATGACGGTACGATCGGCTGGGCGCCAGTCGCGGCTGGGGGATTGGCCGAAGGCGGGTGGGCCGAGCGAGAGAGAGATGAGCGCGGCGAGAAGGGGGCGCATCCCCCAATCTACACAGTCAATGGTCGCGGAAGCTCCAGGAGAATCGGCGGCCGTGCGAGAGGTGGCGCCATCCGCAGCACCTCCCATTCACGCCAGAGATCGGCCAAGGCGTCGATCACATCCATCGGACGGAGGGTCCGGGCCGACACCCGCCGCGCGCCGAGGTCGGCGGCTCGGCCGAGCGCTTGCGCGCCGAGGGCCGCGGCGGCCTCCGGTGCGAGTCCCTGCGCCAGCGCCGTGCCGACGAGGCCGCTCAGCACGTCGCCACTCCCGCCGGTGGCGAGTCCGGGATTGCCCGCGGCGATCGTGAGTTGTGCGCGACCCGCCCGGGCCACTACGGTCGGGACTCCCTTGAGCAGAATCGTGGCGCCCGACTCTTCCGCCGCCGACGCGGCCGCGGCCCAGGGATCGAGCTCGCGCACCGGTGCGAGTAAGGGGAAAAGAGTGCGGAACTCCCCAGGGTGCGGGGTGAGGACGAGCGGACGACCCGCCGCGAGAGCGGCGAGCTCCGGCAGGCCGCCCTGAAACGCCACCAGCGCGTCCGCGTCGAGCACCACGGCACGCGCGGCGCCCGCGAGCGCCGCCACCAGCGCCCGGCGCCCGGGCGCGCGGCCGAGTCCGGGTCCGATCACGACGGCGTCGGCGCGACCGATGAGATCGAGCAAGCCTTCCGGCGGAGACTGGTCGAACGAGTGGGTGAAGGTCTGCAGATCGGGCTCGGCCTGGATCAGCGCGGCGACGGTGTCGGGAGGGGACACCGCGTGCACGAGTCCCGCGCCGGCCGCAAATGCCGATCGAGATGCGAGCCGGATGGCGCCGGTCATCCCGGCGTCACCGCCGATCACAACGACACGGCCGCGCGCGCCCTTGTGATCACGACTCCTCAGCCGCCGAAGCCAATCTGCCGCCTGCGGGTCGGTCACCAGCGCGGGCCACGTGGGGTCGGCCGGCGGGTGCCCGATGTCGGTGACCACCAGCGTCCCGGTCTCGTCGCGCGCCAGGAGATGGCCTCGACGCGCGCCGCCGAACGTGATGGAGAGATCGGCGCGGGCGACGCCATGCACATTGCCCGACTCCAGATCCACGCCGGTGGGGCCGTCGATGGCGACGATCGGCACCTCGAGATCGGTGAGACGCTGAAGGAGGGCGGCCATCGGCGGGCGGGGAGCTCCGGTGGCGCCGGTGCCGAGGAGCGCGTCCACCGCGAGACCGACGTTGGGCCACGGGCCGTCGGCGGCAACCTCGCGCACACCGTCGGCCAGCGCGAGCGCGGCCATTCGCTCGTTCAGCTCGCTCCGCTTCCCCGGCGCGGCGGTGATCCATACGGACACACCCAACCGGTGGAGCGCGCGGGCCGCCACCCAGCCATCCCCGCCGTTGTTCCCCGGTCCCGCCGTGATCAGGATGCCGTCACGCAAACGCGGAGCGTAGCGATCGGCCACTACGGCCGCGACCGCGCGACCGGCGGACTCCATCAGCGTCGCCAGACCGACGCCGGCCGCCGCGGCCTTCTGGTCCCAGGATGCGGACTGTCGGGGGGAAAGGACCGGGATCAATCGACTACTTGTAGCTCTGCCCGATCGTTCGACCGAAAGAGATCTCGCCGTTGTCGATCCTGAGATTGAAGCCGCATTCGGGGTTGGTGCAGACCCACGCCTTGTATGTGATGGGGGCGCCTTCACGCCCATAGTCCGAGAGCGGAATCAGCATTCCCTGCGAGCACTTCCGACAGGCCGGCCACTCGGTCTTCTCCATACACCCTCCCGATGACGTACCCCCGAAGTCACCCTCCGCGAACCCCCGGCCAACCGTAGACGTCACCGAAGGCGTTCTCGAAGTCGTAGACCCCCCCAAAGTCGGTCTCCTGATCGCCAGGCTGCGTGACCAGCAGGCCGACCTCCACTAGCGTGAAGACGATCCGACCGAAATCCTCCGTGCTTTTGATTCCCCAGTGGGCCAGCACGTGCGGAGCGAGCAGACCGAACTGCTCCCGGGCGAAATCCCGGCAGGCCCAGGAAAGCTCGGCGCCGGTCACGTGGCGCCTGACCTCCAGCCGCGACTGGAGGTATTCGATGGTGGCGAGCATGAAGAGATAGGCACGCTCATGATAGGGGCCGCCCTTGGCCCGAATGCGGGCGAGCACATCGTCGGCGAACTGCAGTTCATTCATTGATGCTCCCGGCAGCGCCGGCTCCGTCTGTTCAAGCGCTCCGCCGCACGCGACCCGCCGCCTTGGCCGGCTGGTACAGGGGAAAGGCAGAAGTAAGCTCGCCTACTTCACCGCGCACCCGCGCGAGGGTGGTCTCGTTGGGGTGGGTAAGCGCTTCGTCGATCAACTCGGCCGTCCGGAGCATTTCCGCCGTGCCCATGCCCCGAGTGGTGACGGCCGGCGTACCAAGGCGAATACCGCTGGTGACGAACGGCGACTGCGGGTCGTCGGGAATGGCGTTCTTGTTGACGGTGATGCCCGCTTCGCCAAGCGTCTTCTCCGCTGACTTTCCCGTGAGATTCTTCGGCCGGAGATCCACCAGCATGAGGTGGGTGTCGGTGCCGCCGGAGACGATGGCGTACCCGAGATCCACCAGCGCGCCCGCGAGTGTTTGCGCGTTCTCGACAACCCGGCGGGCGTACGTCCTGAAATCGGCGGTGAGGGCTTCACCGAAGGCCACCGCCTTGGCGGCGATGACGTGCTGGAGCGGCCCGCCCTGTGTGCCGGGAAAGACCGATTTGTCGATCGCCTTGGCGTGCTCGGCAATCGAGAGGATCAGTCCCGCCCGCGGGCCCCGGAGCGTCTTGTGTGTGGTGCTGGTGACGATCTGGGCATGCGGCACCGGAGAAGGATGGACACCCCCGGCCACCAGCCCGGCGAAGTGCGCCATGTCCACCAGGAAGATGGCGCCGACCTCGTCGGCGATCGAGCGAAACGCCTGGAAGTCGATGATGCGAGCGTACGCGCTGCCACCGGCGATGATGAGCTTGGGCTGTTCGCGCCGAGCCTGCTCGCGCACGACGTCATAGTCGATGCGGCCGGTGGAGGGATCGACCCCGTAGTGAACCGCCTTCCAGACCCTGCCGCTGTGATTGACGGCGGCACCATGCGACAGGTGCCCGCCATGGGGCAATGACATGCCGAGGAGCTTCTCGCCGGGGGGCAGCACGGCCATGAACGCGGCGAAGTTCGCCTGGGCACCCGAGTGGGGCTGCACATTGGCGTGCTCGGCACCGAACAGCTGCTTGAGCCGGTCGATGGCGAGCTGCTCGACCTGGTCGATGACCTCGCAGCCGCCGTAGTACCGGCGGCCGGGATACCCTTCAGCGTACTTGTTCGTCAGCGGGGTGCCCATGGCATCGATGACCGCCCGGCTCGCGAAGTTCTCGCTGGCGATCAGCTCCAAGCCCTGCTGCTGGCGCCGCAACTCCTGGTCGATGAGCCTCGCCACCGTGGGGTCGGCTTGCCGGAGCGACGCATTGTGATCGAGACTCATCCCAGCTCCTGGTCGATTTTGGCGACTCGGCGACTGTGCCGCCCGCCTTCGAAATTCGTCTCCAACCACGCCTTCAGAATATCGACGCCTTCACCTTCGCTCACAAACCGCGACGGAAGGACGAGCACATTGGCATCGTTGTGCGAGCGCGCGAGCCGGGCTACATCGGGCGACCACGCCACCGCGGCGCGCACGCCGTGGTGACGATTGGCGGCGTATGCCATGCCCAGGCCCGTACCACAGAGGAGCACCCCGCGCGCTACCTCGCGCCGCTCGACGCGGCCGGCCACATCGTGCGCGTAGTCGGGATAATCCACCGACGCCGGTCCGTGAGTGCCGACGTCGAGGGGCTCGTAGCCGAGCGCCTCGAGCTCCTTCACCAAACGTTCCTTCAACTCGAAGCCAGCGTGGTCCGACCCGATGGGAATGACTTCGGCCATTGCCCACTAATGTACAAGAATCGCGCGAATGAGTAGAGGGCGACAGAACCCGCTACCTCAAGCGTCCCATCCACATTCTGTCAAGCCCCGCCATCGCCGCGATGCGCTGCTCCGCCAGCCGGTCCGCGGCCCGATACGTAGGAATCCGCTCGGTCTTCGCGATGTCGAAAATCCGAAGCAGCGTGTCGTAGATCTCTCCCGCCTTCTTCTGGGAGCGCTCCGGCGGCCACCGGTGCAGCTCGCCGTAGACGTTGATCACGCCGCCGCCGTTGATGACGTAGTCGGGCGCGTACAACAGCCCCCGCGCCTCGAGCAGCTCGCCATGCCGGTCTTCGGCCAGCTGGTTATTGGCGGCACCGGCGATGATTTCGACCTTGAGCCGCGGCAGGGTGTCATCGTTGATCGTCGCGCCGAGTGCGCACGGCGCGTACACGTCGGCCGGCTGATCGTAGATCGCCTCCGGGCTCACCGCACGGGCACCGGTCTCCTGGACCACCCGCTTCACTCTGTCCGGCGCGATGTCGGTGACGACCAGCTTCACCCCATCGGCGTGAAGATGCCGGCAGAGATGCGTCGCGACGTTGCCGCACCCTTGCACCACGACGGTCCGGCCGGTGAGCCGGTCGCTGCCCCATCGGGCCCTGGCCGCGGCCTTGATCCCGACGTACACGCCGAAGGCCGTGACGGGAGACGGATCGCCCGAGAGACCCAGCAGGCCGGCCACGTGGTCGGTCTCCAGCTTGATGTACTCCATGTCGGCGGGGCTGGTACCGATATCCTCCGCGGTGATGTAGCGGCCGCCCAGCGTTTCGATGAACCGCCCGTGCGCACGGAAGAGGGCCTCGCGGTCCACCCGCCGGTTGTCCCCGATGATCACCGACTTTCCGCCGCCGAGGTTGATGCCGGCAACGGCGGACTTGTAGGTCATTCCCCGCGCGAGGCGCAACGCGTCGGTGATCGCCTCATCGGTGGACGGATACTGCCAGAAACGGGTCCCGCCGAGCGCGGGTCCGAGCGTGGTATCGTGGATGGCGATGATGCCGGAGTACCCGCACGATGGATCGTGGGAGAGGAGCACCTGCTCGTGGCCGAGGGTGTGCATCTGGGCCAGAATGTCCATTGAGTCTCCACGTCGTACTGGATTCTTGCTCGGTCGCGTGCGGGCGCCCGCGACCTGGCTCCGCGCAGGTCCCGTGAGCGACGAAGCCGGGATACCGACGCGACTACGGGTACTGGTAGAACCCGCGCCCGCTCTTCTTGCCCAGATGGCCGGCCGCTACCATGCGGCGAAGCAGCGGGCAGGCGCGATACTTGTCCTCGCCCAGGCCCCGGTGGAGGACGTCGAGAATCGCCAGGCAGACGTCGAGGCCGATGAAGTCGGCGAGCGCGAGTGGCCCCATCGGATGCGCCATGCCGAGCTTCATGACGGTGTCGATCGCCTCGGCCGTCGCGACGCCCTCCATCACGCAGAAGATCGCCTCGTTGATCATCGGCATGAGCACCCGGTTGGAGACGAACCCGGGGTAGTCGTTTACCTCGACCGGCGTCTTGCCGAGGGCACGCGCCGTCTCCATGACCGCGTGCGTCGTGGCGTCGCTCGTATCCTGTCCGCGAATGACCTCGACGAGAGCCATGACCGGAACCGGGTTCATGAAATGCATCCCGATCACCTGCGCCGGCCGCCGGGTGCGCGCGGCGATCTCGGTAATGGAAATCGAGCTCGTGTTGGTCGCGAGAATCGCATCGGCACCAGCGAGTCGGTCGAGCTGCTCGAAGAGGCTGAATTTTATTCCGGGGTTCTCGCTCGCCGCTTCCACCACCAGCGCCGCCCCGGCGGCTGCATCCAGCGAGCCGGTGGGCTCGATCCGGGCGAGGACCCGGGCCGGCGCGTCGGCCTGGAGGCTGCCCTTTTTGACCTGGCGGTCGAGGTTGCCCCGGATCGTGGCCACAGCCTTCTCCAGCGCCGCCGGTGCGGAATCGATCAGCGCCACGTCCCATCCATGCTGCGCGAAGACGTGGGCGATCCCGTTCCCCATCGTTCCGGCGCCGACAATCGCGGCACGACTCATATCTGGTCCTTTCGCGCCCAGCGCGCGGCGACGACGATTGCCACGGTGATGGCAAGGGTGCCGAGAAGGCCGCCCTCGGGTCCGAAGGACCCGCCCGTGAGCCACGGCGGGCCCCCCATGGTGTAATCGATGTACGGAATGTCGAAGGGCAGTCCGCTCACCGGCGCACCGAGGCCGGCAAGGGTGCAGTTCCAGCCGAGATGTGCGCCGAATGCGGTCCACATCCCGCCCGGTGTATAAAAGGCGACGGACAGGAGAATCCCGGCGAGGGCGATGTTGCCGATGGCCCGCGCGCTCACATCGGGGTTGTCCAGATGAGCCAGGCTGAACAGAACCGAGAGCAGAACGAGGGCCGCCGGACGCCCCATCAGCCTGGCCAGAACGACGAGCGGGACCCCACGGAACATTACCTCTTCGGCCAGCGCCGCCGGCGCGAGGAGCATGACCGTCGAGAGGATTCCGCCCGCGTAGTCGGACACGGCGCCCGTATCCCGCACCCACCCCGCCCCGCCGGTCAGCACTCCGAGCACCATCGCAAAGGCGGCGGGAAGAGCGCCGAGCGCGAGTCCCATGACCAGAGCGCGCCCTTTCCCAACTCCGACCTTCCACCGAAGCGCTCCGGCATCCAGATGCAGGAGCTTGACGCCGACCACCCAGGTCGCAACCCCGAACGCGAGCAGCAGGCCGACTCCCTGGGCCAGCGCGAACGCCATCGGCGGAGTACGGCCGAGCTCTGCGGCGGTCAGCCCTCCCGCCAGCCGCTTCGCGAACGGGAGAAACCCGATGAAGAAGAGAAGAAGGCCGACGAGGAAGAAGGCGACGACAGCCGCGATCGCCTTGACCGCCGAACGGACCCGCGAGGGAGGCCCGGGCGGGGGCGGCGTAGCGGTCAAAGGAGCGCGCGGACTTTCGGTCCAGCTCCCAGAATCACGGCGGCGGCCAGGCCGACCTTGAGGAGGTCGCCGGTGAAGAAGGGCTTAAACCCGACGCGGAATGCCGCCGTGGGGTCACCGCTGAGTAGCGCGAGGTGTGCGGTGCCTCCGAGGTGGATGACGGCCATGCCGAGGACACAGAACAGAAGGATTCGATGCGCGCCTGCGCCACCCCGACTCCCGAGTCCAGCCACCGCCGCGGCGGCAGGAAAGGCCATCAGGTAGCCGCCGGTGGGCCCCAGCACGTGGACGAATCCAGCGGACCCTCCCGCGAATACCGGCAACCCGAGCATGCCGAGCGCGAGATAGAGGACAAGTGCCGTGGCCCCCGACCCCGCCCCGAGGAGGCCACCGACTACCAGGACGGCCAGCGGCTGCAGCGTGATGGGGACCGGATTCAAGGGAATCGGGACAGTGACCTGTGCCGATGCGGCGACGAGCAGCACCGCGATGCCGATGGCCAGCGACCGCTTGAGCACGCGGACGGGCAGGGTCGCTGCTTGTGAGGCTACGGGAGTGTGCATCAGAGCATCTCCACGCTGAGAGCCACCGCATTGCCGCCACCGAGACAGAGCGTCGCCAGCCCGGTGGAGCCGCCGCGGTCCCGGAGCGCATAGAGGAGCGTCGTCAATACCCGCGCCCCGCTCGCACCGATCGGGTGGCCGAGCGCGACCGCTCCGCCGTTGACGTTCACCCGGCTCCAATCCCAGCCAAGCTCGCGGCCATCCGCGATCGCCTGGACGGCGAACGCCTCGTTGGCCTCGATCAGGTCGTAGTCGCCGATCGTGGTTCCGTTGCGCGCCATCAGGCTTCGCACCGCGAGCACGGGAGCGAAGAAGAGATCTCGCGGCTCGCCGCCGGCGACGGCGTAGCCGGTGACCCGTGCGAGTGGGGTGAGCCCGTGCGCCTTCGCGAAGGCGAGCGACGCCACCACGAGCGCGCTGCCGCCGTCGTTGAGGCCGGGAGCGTTGCCCGCCGTCACGGTGCCGCCGTCCTTGCGGAAGGCCGGCTTGAGGCGCGCCAGCGTTTCCGCGGTCGTGTCTTTCCGCGGTGACTCGTCGACCGCCACCGTGGTGGAACCGCCCTTCCCCGGAACCTGCACGGGCAGGATTTCCGCCTTGAACCTGCCCGCCTCGGTGGCGGCGATGGCCTTGCGATGGCTGTCCACGGAAAAGGCGTCCTGGTCCTGGCGGCTGACCCCGGCCTTGTCCGCCGTATACTCGGCGTACTCGCCCATGTGGCAGCAGCCGAACGAGTCCCAGAGCCCGTCGTGAATCATGCCGTCGACCATCGTCTGGTTACCGGCCTTGATGCCGTTCCGCATTCCATACACGTAATGCGGCGCGCTCGACATCGCTTCCTGCCCGCCGGCCACCACGCACCCCGCGTCGCCCGCCTTGATCGCCTGGGAGGCCAGCATGACTGCCTTGAGTCCGGAGCCGCACACCTTGTTGATGGTGAGCGCCGGGATGGCCGGAGGGAGGCCGGCGTTGATGAGGGCCTGTCGTGCGGGCGCCTGCCCGCTACCGCCCTGCACCACCTGCCCCATGATGACCTCTTCGATTGCCGCCGGATCGATCTTGGCGCGGCCGACCGCCTCGCGGATGACCATGGCGCCGAGCTGCGGTGCGGTGAAGGAGGAGAGTCCGCCGAGATAGCGGCCGATGGGCGTGCGGACCGCGGAAAGGATGACTGGTGTTTGGGCGTCGGTCACGGTGATCTGTCCGGTAAAGGCCGTGGGCAAATTAGCCGGGGTACCGCTGGGCGGTAAGGCCCGCGGTCCTGCGGCAGGACGGCGGTCAGGCCGTCAACGCGCGTGTGCGAATTTCCTCCTGAACCCGGCCGATGAACGCCTCGACCGTCATCACCTCCTGCTTCTTCCCCGCCCCGCGCGCCCGGAGCGCGAGACTCTGGCTCTCCGCCTCACGCTGACCCACGACGGCCATATAGGGGACCTTCCAGACCTCTCCCTCGCGGATCCGGTAGTTGAGGGTCTCGTGCCGGTCGTCGAGGTGAGCCCGGATGCCCGCCGCGGCGAGCCGATCGACGACCCCCCGAGCCGCTTCCGCCTGTGCGTCCGATATCGGAATGACTCGCACCTGCTCCGGTGCGAGCCACACGGGAAATGCGCCGGCGAAGTGCTCGATCAGGATCGCCAGGAACCGCTCGAACGAGCCGCACATGGCCCGGTGGATGACCACCGGCCGGTGCTCGGCATTGTCTTCGCCGACATAGGTCAGATCGAAGCGCTCGGGCGCCGAGTAGTCGAGCTGGATGGTGCCGAGCTGCCACTTGCGGCCAATCGAGTCGGAGACGTCGAAATCGACCTTGGGGCCGTAGAACGCGCCGTCGCCCGGCTTGAGCTCATAGGGCAGCCCCGTCGTCTCGATCGCGGCCCGCAGGTCCGCCTCGGCACGGTCCCACATCGCATCGTCGCCGATGCGCTGCTCCGGCCGGGTGGCGAACTTGAGCGTGGCCGTCAGCCCGAACGTCCGGTACACCTCGAGGATCATGGCGGCGATGCGCTGCACCTCGGCCGCAATCTGGTCGTTCCGGAGGTAGATGTGGCAATCGTCCTGCTGAAATTGCCGGACGCGGGTGAGCCCGCCCAGCGCCCCGGAGACTTCGTTCCGGTGCAGAACGTCGAACGTGGCGAAGCCGAGTGGCAGCTCGCGATAACTGTGCTTCTTCATGCCGAAGAGCAGATGATGCGACGGGCAGTTCATCGGCTTGAGCGAGAAGTCGTGCTCGCCGGTCTCGCTGTCGAGCACGAGGAACATGTGCTCCCGGTACTTGCCCCAGTGACCGGAGATCTCCCACAGCCCCTTGTTGAAGAGGAGCGGCGTCTTGATCTCCTGGTAGCCGGCCCGGCGGTTGAGCTCGCGGATATAGTCGTTGACGATGCGGGTGATCGTGGTCCCGCGATCGGTGTAGAACGGCGCGCCGGGGGCGAACGGGTGGAACACGAAGAGATCGAGCTCCTTGCCGAGCCGCCGGTGATCGCGCTTGCGAGCTTCCTCGAGCCGATGCAGATAGGCGTCCAGCTCCTCCTTCTTGAACCACGCGGTGCCATAGATGCGCTGGAGCATCTGGCGGCGCTCGTCGCCGCGCCAGTACGCGCCCGCCGCCGAGAGCAGCTTGAAGTGCTTGAGCCGGCCGGTGCGAGGAATGTGGGGCCCGCGGCAGAGATCGGTGAACGGACCGTCGGTGTACACGGTGATGGTCTCGTGGTCCCCGAGCTCGGCGATCCGCTCGAGCTTGAGCGGGTCGTCGGCAAAGCGGCGATTGGCCTCCTCGCGGTCGACCACCTCCCGCACGAAGGGGTAGTCCCGCTGGGCCACTTCGGCCATCTTCGCCTCGAGCCGCTCGAGGTCTTCGGGTGTGAACGGCCGGTCGACCTGAAAGTCGTAGTAGAAGCCGTCCTCGATGGGCGGCCCAAAGCCGATGCCCGCGTTGGGAAAGAGCTCGCGCACCGCCGTCGCCAGGATGTGCGCCGAGGAGTGTCGCAGCACCTCCACGGCGTCGGGATCGCGGTCGGTCATGATCGCGAGCATCGCATCGTGCTCGAGGGGACGGTCGAGGTCCCACACGGCGCCGTTCACGCGGGCGGTGAGCGCCGCACGGGCCAGCCCGGGCCCGATCGACTCGGCGATCTGCCGTGCGGTGGTACCGGGAGGCACCTCGCGTCGACTCCCGTCGGGCAACGTCACCTGGATCAGGTCGCTCACGGCGCTTCCTGGACACTGGGTGTCGCCACCGGCCGGCTGTGCGGCGCGTACACGAAGTAGAGCGCGATGCCGATCACGACGAGCGCGGCGACGAGAAGCCACCGCCCCAGCTCGGCACCGCCGACCGTCGTACGTTCGTCGCTCATGAGAGAGCCTTGGATGAAGAGCAAATCATGCGTTTGCACCATAAACGCGTTAACTTAATCCTATCGCGTTTTCCTTTGTAAGAGGACTGCACGTGGGACGAGACGACCGTCTGAGCGGTACCGAAATTCTGGCATGGGCAGCGCTCGGCCTGAGCACCGGTCTCGCGGTGGGGTTCGCCCTCGGCGAGTGGGTCGGCGGGGTCAGCCCCATGCGGGTGCGCGGCGCCGCCCGACGGCTCCGTGAAGGTATACCGCTGCGGCTCACCCCCGCCGCCTCGGTGCGTGCCGTCGAAGCGGCCATTCACGCCGAACCCCGGCTCGCCGAGCTGCCCATCGAGGTGGTCTCGTTTTCCCGTGGGGTCGTGGAGGTGCGCGGGTGGGTGCCCAGCCGGGCCGCGCGCGCCATCGCCGGCAGAACCGCACTGGCCGCGCCCGGGATCGACACCATCATCAACAGCATCCTGGTCCATGGCGAGGATGACCAGGCCATCCGGAAAGCGCCCCGCGCCAACGATCAGAGCGCATGACCGAGCCGCTCGCTCCGCAATACAATCCGTCCGCCATCGAGTCCGCGCTCTACGCCTGGTGGGAAGAGCGCGGATTTTTCTCGCCTGACGTCAGCGCCCCTGGCCCACTGCCCCGGCGGCCCTATGTGATCATGATGCCGCCACCCAATGTCACGGCGGCCCTCCACATGGGTCATGGCCTCAACAACACGGTGCAGGACGTGCTGGTCCGGTTCGAGCGAATGCGGGGCCGCGAAGCCCTGTGGCTGCCGGGCACCGATCACGCCGGCATTGCGACCCAGAACGTCGTGGAGCGGATTCTGGCCGCGGAGGGCCGCACCCGTTTCGATCTCGGACGCGAGGCATTCGTGGAACGGGTCTGGACCTACGTCCGGGAGACCGGCGCCGCCATCCTGATCCAGCTGCGCGCCATCGGCTGCTCGGCCGACTGGTCGCGCACCTACTTCACGCTCGACGAGGGGCTGAGCCGGGCGGTGCGCGAGGCATTCGTCCGGCTGTATGACGAGGGGCTCGTCTACCGAGGCCACTACATCATCAACTGGTGTCCCCGCTGCCTGACCGCGCTCTCGAACGAGGAGGCGGAAAAGGAAGAGGTGGACGGACAGCTCTGGCACTTCCGATATCCCCTCGCCGACGGCGGCCATCTGACCGTGGCCACGACGCGCCCGGAGACGATGCTGGGAGACACCGCGGTCGCGGTATACCCAGAAGACGAGCGTTACCGGCGCCTCATCGGACGCCAGGTCCACTTGCCGCTGGTCGATCGGCTGATCCCCATCGTCGGCGACGAGGCGGTGGATCCGGCATTCGGCTCGGGCGCGGTCAAGGTGACGCCGGCGCACGACCCCGCCGACTTCGAGATCGGCCGCCGACACAATCTGCCGAGCGTCGACATCATGACGCCCGACGCGCGGATCAGCCTGGCCGCGCCGGAGCGCTTTCAGGGACTCGACCGGTTCGAGGCTCGGCGCGCCGTGGTCGCCGAATTCGAGGCGGCGGGACTGCTGGAGAAGGTCGAGCCGCACCGGCATGCGCTGGCCCACTGCTACCGCTGTCATACGGTGGTCGAGCCGAGGCTCTCGGATCAGTGGTTCGTCCGCATGGCGCCGCTCGCGAAGCCTGCACTCGCGGCCTACCGCAACGGCACCCTTCGATTCATCCCGGAGCGGCGCGGAGAGGATTACGCTGCCTGGCTCGAGGGCATCCGCGACTGGTGCATCTCCCGGCAGCTCTGGTGGGGACACCGGATCCCGGTGTGGTATTGTCAGACCGAGGGCTGCGGACTCACGAGCGTGAGCCGGGACGACCTGTCCGCCTGCCCCGCCTGCGGCGGCGACGTCCATCAGGACGACGACGTGCTCGACACCTGGTTCAGCTCGTGGCTCGTGCCGTTCTCGAGCCTGGGCTGGCCGGAGCGAACCCATGACCTCGCGCGCTTCTACCCCGGTCACACGATCGTGTCGGCGCCCGAGATCATCTTCTTCTGGGTATCGCGGATGCTCATGTCCGGACTCCACTTCATGGGCGAGGTCCCATACACCGACATCTATCTGCACGGCACCGTGCGCGACACCCAGCACCGGAAGATGTCCAAGTCGCTCGGCAACGGCATCGACCCGCTCGAGGTCGTGGAGCGATACGGGGCCGATGCGCTGCGCTACTCGCTGATCGCGGGCATGGCGGTGGGCACCGACGTCATCCTCGATCCCCACGACCTCGAGGCTTCGTTTGCCCCGGGCCGGAATTTCGCCAACAAGCTGTGGAATGCCGGCCGGTTCATCCTCTCCAATCTCGACGGGCCCACTCGGCCGCTCGGCGGAGAGCATCCCAATGTCGTTCGGCACGAGGAGCTGTCGCTGGCCGATCGCTGGATCATCGCCCGGTGCGATGCGACGGTGCGCGAAGCCACCGAAGCCTACGAGCGCTTCCGGCTCAACGAGGCCGCGGCGGCGGTCTATCGCTTCATCTGGAGCGATCTCGCCGACTGGTACATCGAGCAGATCAAGCCGCGGTTGTATGGCGATCATCCGGGGGGCGATGTCGCGCGCGCTGTGGCGACTCAGGCGTTCGACGTGGGACTCCGCCTGCTCCATCCGGTGATGCCATTCGTCACCGAGGCCCTGTGGCGACGCTTCCCGGGCCGCGCTGCCGAAGCCTCCGTCTCGGTGGCCCCGTGGCCACGGGCCGATGCGCGGGCCGTCGACCCGGAGGCGCTGCGCGACTTCGGATTGGTGCAGGAACTGGTCGGGGCCATCCGAGCCATCCGCGCGGAATACTCCATTCAGCCCGGGCAGACCGTTCGCGCCGTGGTGGGCCTCGGCGGCAGCGCGCCGGCGCTCAGGCGCGAGGAGAGCACCATCGCCCGGCTCGCGAAAGTCTCGGACCTCGCATTCGGTGAGAGCGCGGAGCGGGTTGGCGGCCACGCGGTGCTGTCCGATGGCACACCGGTCTTCGTTCCGCTCGGAGACGCGATCGACGTCGGCCGGGAGTGTGGTCGCCTGGCGGCGGAGGTAGGCCGGCTCGATCACCTGGTGGCATCACAGGAGAAGAAGCTGGCCAATCCGCAGTTCGTCTCGCGTGCGCCGGTGGAGGTGGTGGAGCGGGAGCGGGAGAAGCTGTCGTCCTGGCGGGAGCAGCGCGGCGTGCTCGCCCGGAAACGGGGGATGCTGGGATGCGGATAAAGAAGACGCACAGGGCGCAGAAGACGCAGAGGGCGCACAGGTCAGAGAGCACTCTGACCTCTGCGCCCTCTGCGTCTTCTGCGCCCTCTGCGTCTTCTGCGCCCTCTCCGTCCTCTCCTGCGCGAAGATCGAGCCTCCACCCGGAGGCCCTCCCGATATCGCTCCGCCGCAGCTGGTCGCCACCCGGCCGGAATCGCTCCAGCGAATCCCGGACTTCTCCGGCAACGTGGAATTCCGCTTCGACGAGGTGATCTCCGAGGGCGGCTCACCCAACCAGGGCACCGGCACCGGAGACCTGGAGAAACTCATCATCCTGTCGCCCACCACGCGGGTGCCGGACGTCAGGTGGCGCCGCACCAGGATCACGGTCAAGCCGGACGAGGGCTGGAAGCCGAATCGGGTCTACCGGGTCGAAGTGCTCCCTGGGATCACCGACCTCCGGCGCAACCGCTTGGTCCGGGGTAAGGTGCTGACTTTCACCACCGGGGCTCCCCTACCCGACCGCACCCTGCAAGGCCTGGTGGTGGACTGGACCACCAGCCGTCCGGCGCCACAAGCCCTCGTCGAGGCCATGCTGGTGGCCGATAGTCTCCCGTATCGCGGCCTCACCGATTCCGCGGGGCGATTTTCTCTCGGGCCGCTGCCGGCAGGCGATTATCTCGTCAAGGGCGTGCTCGATCAGGACCACGATTTCCAGCCGGATCCGCGCGAGGCATTCGACAGCATCCGCGTCCCTGCCCGAGAAGCGACGGTGAGAGTAGGCGAGCTCTGGACCTTCGTGCACGACACCGCCCCGGCCCGCATCCGCACCATTACCCTGGCCGACAGCGTCTCCGCCACCGTGGAGTTCAATCAGTTTCTCGACCCTCGACAACGGCTCGCTCCCGCGTCGGTGACCCTCCGCTCGCTGCCGGAGTCCGCCTCGGTACGGGTCACGTCGGTCCTCCCCAAGCCGGTGGACGACAGCCTCCACGGCCGGGCGCCTGGCGGCCCCGACTCGACGGCGCGGGACTCGACAGCGCGCGATTCGACCCGGCGGGACACCACCGCCGGTGGGCGGCCCGGGCTTCGCGAGATCGGGGGGCGCGAGCGTGAGACGGCCAATCAGCCGCTCACGAGTCGTCCCCGGCTCGCCGACCAGCTCGTGTTGCGAGTCCCTGCGCCGTGGAAGCCCGAGACCAAGTACGAGCTCGAGCTGCGGGGCGTGCGAAGCGTCAGCGGCGTGACCGGCGACGTGAAAGGCGTCCTCACGGTTCCCAAGCGTGAGGTGCGTGACACGCTCCGGCCGCGCCGCGATTCTCTGGCCCAGCCCAACGACTCCGTCAAGCTCCCGAAGAAACGATCATGACCGACCGGCGGCGCGATCTCCCTTCGGTCGATGGGCTGCTTCGGGAGCCGCGCATCGAAGAGCTCCTGAGCACTTCGCCGCGGGCGGCCGTGGTCGCCGCCGTGCGCGCCGCGCTCGAGGCCGCACGAACCCGGCGCGCCGGTCCGCCCGATGATTGGGCCGTCGATATCGCCTCGCGACTCGATGAGGAGCGCCGGTCCGGTCTGCGCCGAGTCCTCAATGCCACCGGCGTGGTGCTGCACACCAATCTCGGCCGCGCCCCTCTCGCCCGGGCCGCAGTCGACGCGGTCGTCGCCATCGCCGCTGGCTACGCCAATCTCGAGTTCGACCTTTCGACCGGCACGCGCGGGCGCCGGTCCAATCACTGCCGCTCCCGGCTGCGGCGGCTCACCGGGGCGGAGGAGGCGCTGGTCGTGAACAACGCGGCCGGCGCGCTGGTCCTGGCGTTGGCCACCCACGCGGCCGGCCGCGACGTGCTCATCTCCCGCGGCGAGTTGATCGAGATCGGCGGCTCCTTCCGAATTCCCGATATCCTCGCGAGCAGCGGCGCGAGGTTGCGGGAGGTGGGCACCACCAACCGCACGCACCTCGACGACTACCGGCGCGCGCTCGACCAATCGCCCGGCGCCATCCTCACGGTGCACCGCTCGAACTTCGAGCAACGCGGCTTCGTCGCCTCCGCCCAGCCCGCGGCGCTCGCCGAGCTCGCGGCGGGCGCCGGCATCCCCTACGTCTACGATGTGGGCAGTGGTCTCCTCGCCGACCTCTCGCCCTGGGGGCTCACCTCGGAGCCGCGGGTGACCGACGCCCTCGCCTCGGGAGCGGGACTCGTGCTCTTCAGCGGGGACAAGTTGCTCGGGGGCCCGCAGGCCGGATGCATGGTGGGCCGGCGGGATCTCGTGGCCTCGTGCGGCCGGAACCCGCTGGCGCGCGCCCTCCGCGCCGACAAGCTCACGCTCGCCGCCCTCGAGGCGACGCTCGGGCTCTATGATGACGCGGCGACGGCCGTCGCCTCGATTCCGGTATTGCGGATGCTCACGCTCTCGCCGGCGGAACTCGACGCCCGCGCCCGGCGCCTGGCGGCGGCTTGTCCGGCGTCGCTCCGGCCGGCGGTGCGGCCCGGGGCGTCGGCGGTGGGCGGTGGCGCCTTTCCCGGAGCGGCGCTTCCGACGACGCTCGTGACCCTCGACGCGGGGGCGCTCGGTCCCGACGGCCTGGCCCTGCGGCTCAGGGTGGGCGATCCGCCGGTCGTCGCGCGGGTCGGCGGGGACCGCGTCCTCCTCGATCCGCGCACGCTGGAGGAAGAGGCCTACCCGGCGGTGGGGCGCGCCCTCGAACAGGCGCTCCTGGAGTGAGCGGGCGGCGCGCGGTCTTCCTCGACCGCGACGGCACCCTGATCGAGGATGTGTCGTACCTCCGCGATCCTGCGCAGGTACGTCTCCTGCCCGGCGCCGCGGGCGCCGTCAGGCGCCTCAACCAGGCGGGCCTCGCCGCCATCGTCGTCACCAACCAATCGGGCATCGCGCGCGGCCTGCTGAGCGAAACGGACTATCTCGCAGCGGAACGCCGGGTGGACGAGCTGCTCGCCGAGCACGATGCGAGGCTCGACGCGCATTTCCATTGTCCCCATCTGCCCGAGATCGACGGTCCCTGCCGATGCCGCAAGCCAGGACCGCTGCTCTACGAGCAGGCGGCCGCGCGGTTCGACATCGACCTGGAAGGCAGCTGGTGGATTGGTGACCGGCTGCGCGACGTCGAAGCGGCTCGGCGCTTTGGCGGCCAAGGCATTCTGATCGAGAACCCCTCCACCGACGCCATTCCGGACCCGGCCGAGTTCCCCATTGTCCACGATCTCGCGACCGCCGTCGAGGCGGTTCTCGCGGCCCCCCCGCTCCATTACTTTCCCCCGCCATGACGATGCGGGTCGCCGTGGCGGTTTCGGGACGCGGCAGCAATCTCGAGGCTCTGCTCCGCGCGCTTGGACCGGCGGCCCCGGCCCGGGTGATCCTGGTCCTCAGCAATCAGGCGGCGGCCGGTGGCCTGGCCGTCGCCGCGGCGTACGGAGTGCCCGCCGAGATTCTCGATGAGCCCGCCGATCCTGCCGAGTGGCTCGCGCGCCTCGAGGAGCATCGGGCGGATCTCCTGGTTCTCGCAGGGTATCTCAAGCTGGTCCCGGCTCCCGTCATCGCCCGATATCGCGGTCGGATCGTCAATATCCATCCCGCCCTGCTTCCGTCGCACGGCGGCCAGGGCATGTATGGGCGACGGGTGCATGAGGCGGTTCTGGCCAGCGGGGCCCGGGAGAGCGGAGCGACGGTGCATCTGGTGGACGAGGCCTACGACCGCGGCGCCATACTCGCGCAGAGCCGCGTTCCTGTATTCCCCGGCGACTCCCCCGAGCGCCTGGCCGCGCGCGTCCTCGAGGTCGAGCACCGCCTGCTGCCGGCCGTGGTCCTCGCCGCCGCCGCCGCCGGCCATCCTGTTCCTCTGCCCGAGGCCGTGGAGCTCTCTCCATGAGTCCCAACTGATGCCCCGTGCGCTGATCTCGGTGAGCGACAAGCGGGGGATCGTGCCGTTCGCCGAGGGCCTGATCGGGCTCGGCTGGGATATCATTTCCACCGGGGGGACCGCCACCGTGCTTCGTGCCGCCGGCGTCGCGGTCACCACCGTCGAAGATGTAACCGGCTTCCCAGAGCTGCTCGACGGCCGGGTCAAGACGCTCCATCCCGCCGTGCACGGCGCCCTGCTTGCCCGGCGTGATTCACCGCAACATGCGGCGGCCATCGCGAGTCACGGAATCGTGCCCATCGATCTCGTGGCGGTGAACCTGTATCCGTTCCAGATGACCATCGCCCGGCCCGGCGTGGTCTTCGCCGACGCCGTGGAGAACATCGACGTCGGCGGACCATCGATGCTCCGGTCCGCCGCCAAGAATCACGAGTTCGTGCTCTCCATCGTGGATCCGGTGGACTATCCCAAGGTGCTGGACATGCTCCGGCGCGGCGAGGTCACCGCAGAGGCTCGCCGCGATCTCGCCGCCAAGGTGTTCGCTCACACTGCCGAGTACGACGCCGCCATCGCCGGCTTCCTGACGCCCCGGGAGGACGGGCTGCCCAAACGCCTCGGCATCTCCATGGAGCGGGTCCAGACGCTGCGTTACGGAGAGAATCCCGCGCAACGTGCCGCGCTGTACGTCACGCAGGAGCCGCGGGGCATGCGCGACCTGACGCAGCGACAGGGCAAGGAGCTCTCGTTCAATAATCTTCTCGACGTGGATGCCGCGATGTGGGCGGTGGCCTGCTGGACCATCCGGCCGGCGTGCAGCGTCGTGAAGCACACGACACCGTGCGGTATTGCGGTAGCAGCCTCAGCGGTCGACGCATTCCGGAAGGCCCGCGCGACCGACCCGGTATCCGCCTTCGGCTCGGTGGTGGCGTTCAATACCGTGGTCGATCGGGCCACGGCGCAGGCGATGAGCGACCTCTTCGTCGAGGTGGTCGTCGCGCCCTCGTTTCACGAGGAGGCGCTCGCCATCTTCGCCGCGAAGAAATCCTTGCGCGTGGTCGAGCTGCCGGTAAGCCGCGGTGCGGGCACGCTCGATTTCAAGCGGGTGCGCGGCGGATTCCTGGTGCAGGACCAGTTCGAGTTCGATCCGTCCGACGCCGAGTGGGTCGTCGCGACGGACCGCCAGCCCACGGAGCACGAGTGGAACGATCTCCGCTTCGCATGGGCCGCGGTGGCCTCCGTCAAGTCGAACGCCATTCTCCTCGCCCGCGACGAGACGGCCATCGGCATCGGCGCCGGCCAGATGAGCCGGGTGGACGCCGCGTTCATGGCAGTCCACAAGGCCCGACAGGCCGGCAACGATCCTGCGGGGAGCGTCCTCGCCTCGGATGGCTTCTTCCCGTTCCCCGACGGCGTCGAGCAGGCGGCGGCCGCGGGCGTGAGCGCGATCGTACAGCCGGGCGGCTCGGTGCGTGACGCCGAAGTGATCGAGGCCGCCAATCGGTACGGCATGGCCATGGTGATGACTGGCCGCCGCGAGTTCCGACACTAGCCGACGACCCCATGACCTCTCAGCCGCAGGAACGCCCGCCGTACCTCTGGGCGCTCGGAACCGCCATCCTCGTCTTCCTCATCTACCTGGCAACGCTCGCGCCCACGACGGCGTTCTGGGATACCTCGGAGTACATCGCCGCCGCCAGGGTCCTCGGCATTCCCCACCCGCCGGGGAACCCGCTGTTCACGATCATGGCGCACACCTTCGGCCTGCTGCCCCTCTCCTCGTCATATGCCGTGCGGATCAATCTCTTCGCCGCCGCTACGAGCGCGGCCGCCGCGGGATTCTGGTTCCTCGTGGCCGAGCGCTGGGTGCGCAGCGTCGTGTCCCACAAGTGGGCGCGCTATGGCGCGGCATTCGGCGGAGTGCTGGTTGGCGCCACGTCGTGGAGCGTGTGGAACCAATCGACCGTGAACGAAAAGGTCTACACCGTCTCCCTCCTCTCGATCGCGCTGGTGATGTGGCTCGTCGTGCGGTGGGGGGACGACGACCCCGGCAGCCATCGGGACCGGTGGCTGGTGCTCATCGCGTACGTGCTCGCCCTCAGCTCGACCAACCACCTGATGGGCCTGCTCGCGGTGCCGGCCCTCGTCGTCTACGTGCTGTGGACCGATTGGCGGGTGCTCACCCGTCCTCCGGTGCTCGTCGGCATCCTCGTGGCCGCCCTGGTGGGCATCTCACTCAACTACATCTACCTGCCCATTCGCGCGGGCCAATACCCTGCCATCAACGAGGGCGAGCCCGTCGGATTCTTCAGCCAGGCCTTGAGCGACGTGCTCAATCGGGTCCAATACGGAAAGCCACCGCTCATGGAGCGCCAGGCCAGCTACATAGGTCAGCTCGCCAACTTCTGGCAGTACTACTCCTGGCAGTTCGCAAGGGATTGGGGGCGCTTCGCCGGCGTCGCCACCGCCATCTTCACGGCGCTCGGCTTGAGCGGGCTCTGGGCGCTCTGGAAATCCGACCGGCGGGCGGGAGTGGCGGGACTCGCGCTGCTGGGCACATTGTCCGTAGGCCTCGTGTTCTACATGAACTTCAAGTACGGCTTCTCACAGTATCCGGGCCAGCCCTCGCTGCCGCGTGAAGTTCGCGAGCGGGACTACTTCTTCATCGGCTCGTTCGCCGTCTTCGGCGCATTCATCTCCCTCGGGCTGGGCGCGCTGATGCAGGGCATCGTGGACGCGCTCCGCGACCGGGGAACCAGCGCGGCGAGGTGGGCCGCCGCCAGCCCCGTCCTGGCGATCGCCTTCATCCCCCTCGCCGGCAATTGGCTGACCGCGAGCCGCGCTCACGAGACGATGGCGCGCGACTTCGCGTCGGACATGCTCCAGTCGGTGGAGCCGTACGGGATCCTCATCACGGCCGGCGACAACGACACGTTCCCGCTCTGGTACGCCCAGGAAGTGGAAGGCATCCGGCGCGACGTCACGCTGGCCAATCTCTCGCTGATGAACACCGAATGGCATCTGCGCCAGCTCCGACGGCGGGAAACACCCGAGTTCGACCGGGCGACCGCGGCCCCGATCTGGAAAGACTACCCCGTCCCCCCACGGCCGACGACGCCGGCGCTGAGTCTCTCATTGGCGGAGGTCGACAGCCTGCCTGAGGCAATGCAGGTACCGGCCAAGGGCGGGATTCGCTTCGACAGCCTCCAGCTTTCCTTCGGTCAGGACGTGCTGCTGCGGCAGGACCTCGCGGCCATCTTCCTCATCCGGGACAACATCGGGAAGCGGCCGATCTTCTTCAGCTGGAGCGATGGAGGTTACCCCGACCAGACGCTCGGACTCAGCGCGTATCTCATGTCGATGGGTTTCGTCCGGAAGGTGATGCCGACACCGGTGGTCGCGAAGGACTCGATCGTTCTCAGCCAGGGGCTGGGATACCTCGACCTCACGCGCACCAAGCGGCTGCTATCCGAGGTGTATCACTGGCAAACCGCGGCGCGCGATCGGCCACGCGGCTGGGTCGATCAGCCGTCGGGCTCGATACTTCAGCTGTACTCGGTGGTCTATGGCGGAGCGGCCCGGGCGTTCGAAGCCGCGGGAGACAAGACTCTCGCGGCCCACGCCGATTCCGTGGCAAAGCAGGTGACCGCCCAGCTCAACGGTGGAGAGGCGTTCTAGCCGCCGAGCCCAATGCTCACGAGCCTGGGGCTCGCGGCGCTGCTGGCCATCGCCGGCACCTTCGCGGCCGTAGGGTGGACCTTCCTCCTCAACGTCGCCGGATTGCCCGGCCGGGCCATCGCCGGCATGGGCATATGCCACGGAAGGAAAGCGGTGGTGCGGGCCGGCGTCGCCCTGACCTTCCTGATCGAAGCCTTTCTGCTCCTCACCTTCGCCGCCCTGGTCGTCCGGACCATCAATGCTTGCCTCGAGCCCCGTGGCACCGCTCCGGCGTGGCCACTCTGGATCGTCGGGTGGTATCTGGCCTCCGCGCCGGTGCTCTTCGGCGGGAAGGTCATCCGCGGCCCCCACGAACGAGACGCCACCGACGCGAGCTTCGCTCTCGCGCTGCCTCTCGCCGGTCTGGCGTACTGGGCCTTCGTGCTATGGCCGACCGTCATCGACTGGGGGTGGGGCTGGGTTCCGACGGTGAGGTTCTAGGATTCCCGGCGCCGGAGCGCGAGCCACATGGAGCCGAGATTACCAAGGGCGAGCAACGTTCCGAGGATGATCAGCACGCGTGCCGACCAGCGGAGAACCGGTATTCCACCGATTCCAACGATTACCAGCGCCGCCTTTGTCGTGAGCAGTGCCGCGGCCGCCGAGAACAGCATCAGCTGAGTCAGCAGCACCGGCTGATATCCCAATCCGGCATAGAGCCAGTAGAGCGCGAGCGCGACGAGCAGCCACGCCAACAAGCCGACGCGCGTGGTCTCCCCGCCGGGGAACAGCAGGAGGAAGGGAATCACGAGAACGCCAAGCAGCACCAGCATGGCCAGCAGGCGCAGCGCGGCTCGCTTCAGTTCCTGGGGTGTCGCATCTTCGGCGGTGTGAATGGCCGGATCTTGCACCGGTTCGCCCCTCTCTTTCCCCGGACCGCGGGGGCGGGCTACCCAGGGGTTGGAGCGGCGGCGCGGCTCCGCGCCGCGAATCCGCCGCCCATTCGGATCAGGCCACCCGGCGCTCAGCTCTTATAAGCGTCGACCGAGATATTGAGATCCCGGCGAAGCTCGGCGTCGCCACTGAGCAGGGTCTGCCACGAGATCTCAGGACCCTTCCGGGCGCCCTTGGAGGTAATCTTCACTCCTTCGGGGGAGATAGTAACCGTATACAGCTTCCCGTCCAGATCCAGCTCCCGCTTGATCGTCTTGTCGAGTTTCGCCGGCATTGACGCTCCCAGGCAGAGGTATGTGATCCCTATTCCTCTTCGTCCTTCCCTGCCCCGGCGGATACCGCCGCGGCATTGATCCCGCTGGCCGCCAGCTCGGTCAACTTCTTGTCGGCGGCCTCCTCCTCGGCCAGCGTCTGCTCCAGGAGGCCCACCGCCTCGGTACGCCCGAGCAATTCGGCGTACGCACGCAGGCAACCATACACCGCCATCTCATAATGCTCCACCCGCTGCGCGGCGGAAATCAAGGCCGCGTCGATTACGCTACCGTCGCCGTTCTGCTCCAGGATTTCCTTCCCTTCCTGGAGGATGCCCTCCATCCCCCTGCATTTCTTTCCCCGGGCAGGCTGGTCGAGCTGCTCGAAGATCGCCTCGAGTCGAGCCACATGACGCTCGGTCTCCTGGCGATGCAGGGTAAACGCCTCGGCGAGTTCTGGCGAGTCGGCGGCTTTGGCCATGCGTGGGAGGGCGGTCAGGATCTGTTTCTCCGCATGGTACATGTCCTTGAGCTCATCGAGGAAGAGAGCACGCAGGTTATCGAGAGGCATGTTGCACTCCAAGTAGCTTAGGTAGCAGTCACCTAGGATGACAGAAACGGCCGTGCCGTCATCAGACCGGGGGAATGTGCCTGAGCGCGAACCCGGGCGCGGTGACCGCCATCGCACTCGCGACGTCAGCGTGAACCAGACCGACCGAAGACACGACGCTTCTCGGCCAGCTCGCGTACTACTTCAAGTGAACTCTCTAATGTGTTGCGCTATATTGGCTTCGGTAAGGTCACTACTGGTGCACGCGCCCAGGCCTACCGCCAGCCGAGTCCGAGCCCGTATCCCCCGGCTCCTGGTTCGGGGCCCGCTCCATGCCGGGCATGTCATGTCCGTGCTTCATGCCAGGCATTTCGTCTCGGCCCTGCCCGCTCGGCGTCGAGTCGGATTTGGCCGTTGCCCGCTCCCGCAGGAGGCCGGTTGCCGGCCCGCCCATCACGGCGACACCGCCCACCATGTTCGCCATTCCCCACCACTCCTCCCGGCTCATGACGTTACGCGTGGTGTCGCGGAGCTCGTCGAGCTGGGCGTAGATGACCGCCCGCTTCGCGGCGCGAGGGACGGTATCGGCCGCGAGAATGTCCGAGATGATATCGTGCATCATGTGGAGGTTGTCGAAGATCGCTGCGGCCCGCGGGTGGCGGCGGGTGAATTCAGGGGCAATGGCTGGAGTCATGGGCATGGTCGAAGGCATCCGCCTCGGTGGATCCTCCAGCATCGACCAGAACCGGGCGACGGCGGCCTCGACCCCGGCCTTGCGCTCGGCAGGGGTCCTTCCCTCGAGCAGCGGCTCGTAGAGGCCAACCTGCAGCCAGTGATAGGCCCAGATCAGTCCGTTGAACCTGGGATAGGCTCGACGAAAAGTGCGGCTGAAGTACTGCCCGTCCATCAGGTCCATCGATTTCGGGACCGGCGCGAACGCGTAATCCTTCCTCGACAGGTAGTAGTCGGTCAGTCGCTCGACCAGGGAATCCTTGCGGGCCGCCGGGATCCGCTCGTCGGAGTACACATCGTAGATCTGCCGGTGCAGCAGATGAGCCCAGTCGAACATCTGCTTGGCCCGCCAGGCCAACTTGCTATAGGCGGGTGACACGACTTCTTCGGCTACGGCGAAGCGCGGCGGCTTGACCAGAAGATCGGTGGTCAGGAACCGGTACTCCTTCTCGAGCTCCTGCTGCGCCTCTCCCTGCCGGGTGTACAATCGCTCGTAGAGCACCGCGTGGCCGTAGTCGAACGCGTTGAACAGCCGCGCGGCCGACGGATAAGTGCCGAGGAATTGCCAGTTGAAGCTCCCCGGCATGTAGAACCAATCGTCACGCCGATCCTGCGCGGCCGCCGGAGTGATCAGGAACGCTCCGATCATCACGGCGTACGCCAGGACGGCACGAGTCACCATTCGCATGTGCACTCCAGACGGTCAGGAATGACCGGGCAGCACCCAGGCCACGCCGAATGCGTGGGAGAGGCCGAAGGTCAGGGCCAGATCGGGACCGGCATCGGCGCGGAGCCGGCGGGCCAGCCCGACATCCACTACGAGGGTTGGAGACATCTGATACCGCGCTCCGAGCCCGGCATCGACCTCGACGGGTGTGCCACGCACGGCCCGCGCCGCGGTAAGTTCCGCGACGAGCAGCACGCTTTGCCGGAACAGTGTCCGGTCCACGGCGAGGCCGTAGCTCCACCTCGGGAGAATCTTCCCATCCCCCCCGTTGTCCTCCGAGCCGACGCCGCGGACGACATTGAGATGGAGACGCGAGCGGCCCCAGGATCGGGTGGCGATCGCCTTCAAGGCCACTCGCGCCGCATCACCGGCGAGCGCGCCCACCGGCAGGCTCGCGTCCGCGCGGAGCGACAAGGCGGGCAACGACGGGCTCTCGGTATTGAAGTTGTAGAGCGCGAAGGCACCGAGCCCGGCGAGGCCCCATTGGGTATCGGCGCCCGGTCCGGCATCCGCGCCGGCCAGCGGCACCTCGAGTCCGACCTGGGCGTTGTCGAAGGCACCGTACTCCACTTCCACAGGGAATAGGTGCAGGTGATTTCCCGCCCGCTCCCGCTCGTAGCGATACGGGACCAGCAGCTCGAACGCGTGCCGCTCGACGGGGTACGCATCCTCGGTCGAGACCGGCCGCCCGTCGTCGAGATTGCGGTAGTCGGTCTGCGCCGATGCGGCGGTCGTGACGAGGCCGAGGCACAACCCAGCCGCGCATGCGGCTGCGTGAAGGAGATGCATGGTCGAGACTCCTAGTCGTGGGTCACACTGCCGGACAGCGGACTAGGCGACCGATTGGGGAGGGCGGTGTGGGAGGTTGATGCGGCGTCTGCTGAAGGGCCGTGGCCGGTGGAAACAGCGGAGCGGCATGAGACGACGGAAGACCGAGGCCGGTGCAGCGGGCCGCCACGGCGCCGGTCGTCGCGCCGGCACACGGGAGTGCGCCCGCGCACGCCGAGGCCGGGCAATGCCGGCAGCCCGAGTGTGAGACACCCTGCCACGCCATGCGGGAATCGCTCACGGCGGTGGCGGCACCGTGCATGGCGTGCGACACGGTGGCGTGTGAGCCTCTGCACCCCGTCCCCGCCGACGCGTGACCGGCGACTCCGAGACCCAGGACGAGGCTCAGCAGACCACGTAGCGGGAGAGCGCGCATGTGCGGATCATAGTGCGCCCTCCCGACGATCACAACGCCGGGGCGATGAGCGTTCTGAACCCGCGACAGCGTCTAGTGTGCGGTCGAGTCCTTCGCCCCTGCTTCATGGGCTTCCGGTACCACCGCCCCACGGGAGAGCTTCCAATTGTTCAGCCCACGTCGAAGGACGACGAGATAGTGACCGACCTCCTCACCACCTTCCCCGAGCGAGGTGCGCACCGTTCCCACATCCAACGCGGTATTGCCGAAGACCTGCACTGTGTCGGACGTGATGGTCAACTTCGGCCATTTCCCGCCCTCGAGGCTCTTCCGGATCGCCTCCTTTCCGGTCAGAACCTTTCCGTCACTCCTGATCAGAATGGCGTCCGGCGTATACATGCCGGCCACGGTCGCAGCGTCCTTGCGGTTGAAGGCTTCGGCGTATGCCTCGCGTAGCGTGCGGATCTCGGTGAGAGCCGTCCTCAGCGGAACCCTGGGTTGCTCGATGCCTTGGCCATTGGCCAGGCTTGGGGCCAGGAGCGCGAGTGACACGGTCAACGAAAGCCACGAGTGGAGGCGAGGAGAGAGCGTCATGGTACCTCGGTGTTCGGGGATCGAGCGGAGATGGGCCCGCGAAGTTAGCGCCAGGGCCGCCATTGCGATAGATCGTTCGGAATGTCCCGGTCGTTAGCCATCTGGGCGGCGCGTGAAGACCACCCGCGCCGGATTGCCCTGGATGATCGACCGCTGAGGAATGCGGCCGCTGACGACTGATCCGGCCGCCACGATAACGTCGTCACCGATGTCCGTACCATCGAGTACGACGGAGTTGGCACCGAGCCACACTCGGCGGCCGATGCGCACGCCTTGGCTGGACATGTGCTGCTCTTGCAGGGGAACACCGATCTGGTCGTAGCGATAGCTGGTCGTGAGAATCGTGCAGTTGGGGCTGATCAGAACATCATCGCCGATGGTCAGCCCACCTGGCCCCGCACCGATGAACGTATTACTCCCAATCTGGACGCCCCTGCCCATCGTGAATGGACCGAAGATCTTGATCTTCGCGAAGGCCGAGATGACGCACCCCCGACCCCAATGGGTGGTACCCGCGAGATCGACCTCGGAGCGTCCACTGATCACGGTTCCGTGCCGGATCAGGTAGTAGATCCTGACCACGAACGTCGGCACGAGGGCCCGTTGAACCGACTTCCACTTTAGCATCTCAGGATA
Organism: uncultured Gemmatimonadales bacterium; assembly: GCA_963722825.1. Taxonomy (GTDB): domain Bacteria; phylum Gemmatimonadota; class Gemmatimonadetes; order Gemmatimonadales; family GWC2-71-9; genus CAVVWJ01. Next base: position 605,691 of record CAVROI010000001.1, on the reverse strand, counting down.
CAGGAAAGGGCGAGTTATCGCACGGCGACGATGAGGAGCCGGACCGGCGCGCCGCTCGCATTGTGCCACCGGCGAGCCTCTCCACTCTGGACCGTTACGGCCTGCCCGGTTTCGAGCACTTGATCGCCGCGAACCGTCGTCAGTACGACGGGTCCTTCAAGGACGAGCGCGAACTCCTCCGAGGGAGCGGGAAACGGCCGCGACCCGCTGCTCCCCTCGGCATCGAGCGTGACCAGGAGCGGAAGAATTCTCGCGGCGGGATGGCCGGTTGAGAGATAGGCGACGCGGGCCTTCGACCATTCGCTCCGGAAGGTCACTCTCGATTCCGGCTCGAGGCGCGCGGAGGGATCGGGCCCGTCGAGTTCTTGGAAGAACTCGGCGAGGGTGAGGCCGAAGGCACCGGCGATGCGCTCCAATGATGCGATAGAGGGCGATGCCTGATCGTTCTCGACTTGAGAAATGAAGCTGGCAGAGAATCCTGACTGTTCAGCTATGGCACGGAGCGACAACTTTTTCGCCTCCCGCAGCCGGCGCACTGTGCTGCCGAGCTTGATCTCCGCCATGGTGCTCCTCACGACAGGGTTGCCCCGGTCGAACCACTGACACAGCCCAGCAGACGCGCGGGAATGTCGGAGGATCCGGAGGCTGCGATGGCGAGCACCTGATTCCGGACGACTCTCCACCCGACCGTGATCCCGACGTCACCGGGGACGCTGCGCGTTGCCCTCCCGAACGAGAGGTCGCCCGTCAGGTCGAGGGCCAGGTCCATGAGGGACAACGAACCCCGGTAGCACTTGAAGGCAGCCTCCCGGCAGCAGAATGCGACAGTGAGCGCCCGCGCGAGAGAGGGCTGCGTCGCGCACCAGCGATGCTCAGCGCTGCCGAGCAGCCTTTGGCTGGCCCGGACGACGGTCGCCTCGTCGAACCGATCGAGCGCATCGAGCCTCTCCAGGTCGATCCCCACAGTTTCTCCTACGGCAGTCGGCCTTTCCACCCGGGGAGGGCGATCGGGGTTACGGGCCATTCGAGGCGTGGCGAGCAAGACGGTCCACGAGCCGATCGAACGAGGTCAGCTCGCGAATTTCGGCGTTGGTCAGCGTGGTCTCGAATTCGTGCTCGATCTGTGAGACCAGCATCAGATGAATGAGCGACGTCCACGATGGGGCCGTGTCCTGCGAGAAGCCGGGGCCGATGACTTCGATCGGCTCACCGGTTACCTGGGAAAGCAGCTCTCTGACCCGGAGCACGATCGCTTCCCGACCGGGCATCACCGTCTACCGGCGGCGACACCCGCCTCCGCGATCACGCCGCCGTTCTCGATCCAATCCGGCCAGGCCGGCCCCGGCATATCCAGGCCACGGACCAGATTCCCTCCGGACCTCTGTTCGAATCCATGGTTACCCAGAAAGTGCGCCGCCGCCTGATTGCGGCCGGAGTCGATGAATTCGGCCGAGAGAGCGCGCGCTCCTGCCGCGCGGGCATCAGCCGCGATCTGGGCGATGAGCGCACCTTCGACGGACTTTCCTATCACTCTGCAGCTCATGAGCAGGGAGTCGAGGTGCCAGGCCTCAGGCCCTGGCGCGGCGATGGCGACTCCGGTGAGGCCGAAGTCGCCGAATCGGTCGGCGACATGCATGGTGTAGACCCGCCACTCTCCGGCTTCAATGCGGCGGCGTATCGTGGCTTCGTCATGGCGCCGTGTCGTCAGATTGAACTGATTGGTCTTGGCCAGCAATTGGACCACCCGCCCCATGGTCCCGTCCGTCACCTGGTCGATGGTGACCTTGAGCCTGAGTCCGCGAAGGAAGTCCTCGACCGACCCCACCGACGACCGGTAAGCTTCGCGGCCCCTGGACTCGCGATACTGCCCGGTACGGCGCGCGTCCTCGGCTGTCTGTCCCAGCACCAGCAGTGACGGCAGGGAGCCGATCCAATCCGCGTAGAACGCGGAATCTGCCGGCAGGTCGGGCACCAGCATCTGGGGAATCTGCTCGCGCACCCACGTGCGCTCGTGGGGACTGTCGTCGATCAGAAGCATGTGATCGAGTCCGATGTTCAGCTCCTCCGCGATCGATCGAATGCCGCTCGCCTTGTCGTCCCAGTTCACCCGCAAGGCCGCCAGGTGCTCTTCGCGAATGATCATGTGCGGATGATCCCGCAGCACGGCGAGCACCTCGCGCTCATTGTTCTTGCTCGAAACGGCCAGGAGCATGCCCTGGCGCTGAAGATCGAGAAGCTCCCGCTGGAAATCGAGAAACTGCTGGCCAGGCCATTGCGGGCCGATCGCGATGCCCTCGGGACCGTCTTCACCGAGAATTCCGCCCCACAACGTGTTGTCGAGGTCGAGCACGATACACTTGGTCGCCTTCCCCAGGGCGGCGAGCGCGAATCCCGTATAGCGGACCGCGACCGCCGACATGAGCGCGTCGGACCATGTCACATGCCCGCGATAGTGCGAGGGCCAATTGAAGGCCCTGGTGCGCCCGATCTGCGAAACGATATCGGCCAGCGGAAAGAGGAATGTCTGCTCCCGCGCGGCGAGGCGAAGACGAAGGTGCTTGTTGGCGTGCGCGATCGTGTGCGCGAATGTGCCCTTGTTCCGGAAAGCATTGACGCCTTCGGTGCTCCGGCGCGGTAAGGGGAAATCGTTGACGACCACGAGGCCGGTGCCAGCACGCTCGAACGTTTCGAGACCCGAAAACAGCGGCCCGAGCAGGCCGCCGACCACAACTTCGCTACCGATGGGCGATGCCTCGGCCCAGCGCTGATTCCACAGCACGTCACTATCGATGGCGAGAAACGTGACATGGGGCTTGAAGCGGTAGAGCCCCGAATCCGGGTCGAGCAGCTCCGAGAGGTACTGTCCGTACTGGCCGACATAGCCATCGATCCATAACCCGGCGCGGGCGCCTTCCACCCGGAGCACGGGGAGCAGCGGCTCCAGGGTGAACGAGCCCAGGATCGCGACGCGGGCGCGCAACTGATCCGGGATGCCATCCTGGGCGAGCGCGTCGAGCTCGCGCGTTGCAGACTGGTAGGCGGGCCATGGGCTGCCCTCGCCAACGCGCGCGGCCAACCGCATGAGCATCGTGGCGTCGATCATCGAAACCTTGGTCTTAGAGTTTCAAACTTCCGTTGTAAAGTAGCACTGTACGGCACGGGCGGCGCAACCCAGCCACCCCCACCCGCAAAACCCGCCATCACTGGCACCGTATCATATTGTGATTGAAGGTGTTACCTCGCATAACACACCCGACTGTGTCTTGCCAGTCTGGCCGTCCAGTGGGACTGGCGATGGCGGGCCTCGATCGAGTATCGTACTGTGGCTCTTAATCATCACTCTCAATCTCCCATCGCCCGCCGCGCACCGGAGGCCTGATCTGTCGAGCGAGCGCCGTCCGGTTTCGCGGGTCAATGCTCTATCCCTCGTGGGCGCTGGACTGTCCCTCGCTCTCCTGGCGTGCGGGGGTGGCCAGGACATCCCCGGACCTGACCCGCGCCTTCCCGCGGCCCTCGAGGTGATCGCGGGCAACGAACAGTCCGGTACGCCGGGACGACCACTGGCCGATCAGGTAACGATGCGAGTCATCGATGGCATCGGTGACCCAATGGCAGGCGTTGCCGTGACATTCGACGCGGGCGAGGGCGATGGCTCCTTCGACCCGAGCGCGGCGTCGACTGATCCCGATGGGATCGTGCGAGCAACCTGGACAATCGGGCCGACGCCAGGCGAACAAACCGCGGCCGTCAGGGTGGAAGGGTTGCCGGCGGTGTCACTTTCGGCGACGGGCTTGGTCGCTCCCGCCTCCACCATCGTCCCGATCGCAGGATCCGGACAGGAGGCCGAAGTGGGTAGTGAAGTAGCGACGCCCCCGACCGTGGAAGCGCGCGACGCTGAGGGGAACGCGGTCGGGGGCGTCGATATCGCGTTCGAGGCAGTGAACGGCACGGTTTCGCCAACTCGAATGACGACGGGCGCCGACGGCCGTGCGGCTCCCGTCAGCTGGACGCTGGGTACGAGAGCGGGTGAGGATACGCTCCGAGTGACGAGCAGCGCGATTCCCGGTTCAACCGTCGTGTTCGTCGCATCGGCTACGGCGGGACCGGTCAGCGCCGCACAATCGATCATCTCGGTGCCGGCAGGGGCCAAGCTCACCGGGGACCCCGTCGCCGTTCGGGTCGAGGCGAAGGATGCCTACGACAACCCGGTGGCCGGTGCGGCGGTCCGCCTGAGCGCCACGGGCACCGGCCACACGCTGATTCAGCCGGCCGCCCCGACCGGCGGGGACGGCGTCGCGACGGGCACGATCGTGTCGGACGATGTCGGGCCGACCACGCTGTCGGCCGAGGCGGGCGGCGTCACGCTGGATCAAACGATCACGATGACGGTGAGCTATGGAGAGGCAACACTCCTCGGCCGCACCTACTGCACGATCGGCGGCGTCTCGTCCGTCATGGACGTGTACGTGCCCGACAAGTCCCACCCGCGGCCGCTGCCGGTCGCGGTGCACGTGCACGGTGGAGGCTACACCGGAGGCAGCCGTTCTACCGGCTTCTGGTTTTCGGATATCGAGGCCGAATTGCTGGACCGGGGCTACCTGGTGGTGAGTCTGGACTACCGGTTGGCTCCCGCCCACAAGTATCCGGCTCAGATCGAGGACGCAAAATGCGCTGTCCGGCGGCTGCGAGCCGACGCGGAGCGATATGCCCTGGACCCCGATCGCATCGGGGTGTGGGGATCGAGCGCGGGCGCGCAGATCGTCGGCCTCATGGGGACGACGGGCGGCCGGTCCATTTTCGATGATGCCGGCGGATTCGCCGACCAGTCGAGTGAGGTTCAGGCCGTGATCGCCATGTCGGCCATCACCGACTTCACGCGCACCTCTGAGCTGAATGACGACTACAGCGCCGAATTTCCGAGCTGGCCCGACCCCACATCACCCCAGCTGATCGAGGCGAGCCCGGCCTTGCATGTGTCCTCCACCGCGAGTCCCTTCCTGTTCATCGCCGGCGAGGAGGACGTGCTCGTCCTGCCCGCGCAGTCGCAGGGGATGAGCGGCCTCCTGCTCGCCGATGGAGTACCGTCGACTGTACTCCTGATCGCGAATGCCGATCATGGGTTGATGCCGACAAATGGACCGCTCTCCCCGAGTAAGGCCACGGTCATCGCCCGGATGGCCGACTTCTTCGATCTGCATCTCCGCTGAGAGTCTGCAGAGGGAAAGGACGAGGACTGCGCTTCCGGCGCGTCGAGACCAGGTGCGAGATCGTCCATCATTGGCTCGTCGGAAATACGCGGATCGCCCAATGAGCTGGTACCTTCCAGTCGTCCGAGTCGCACGAGCGACCTACTATCTCATAGTGTTCGCGGTGCTGACTCTTGTGATCGTGTTCACGCTCCTCTGGGTCCTCGTTCTGAGAATTTTCCGCATCGGCCCCACCATGGGCAATGTGCCCGGCCGTTCCGACCCACCCGCCGAGTAGAGCCTCTCGAAGCCGCGAACGTATGAACAGCCAACCGTGGTCTCCAGTCGAAATGCTCTTCCAGTCTTCTGCGACCGTCATGGTCTAGACTGGTCGATGTTCCCGAACAGTGGATTCGCGCTTCGGGGATCTTCGGCGTGCGATCGTACCACGGTCCCGCGCGACGGCAGCAGGGGGTCATACCGAGGCCATCTGCGTGACGGCGGGAATGGACACTTCGCGCGTTACCGAGTGGAGTTGCGCAACATTCAGCGATGAAAGAGGTTTGTAGCCTGAGGCGTGGTGGCCGAGCGGTTGAAGGCAGCGGTCTTGAAAACCGCCAAGGGCGAAAGTCCTTCGTGAGTTCGAATCTCACCCACGCCGTTCGCCGCGTGTCTCATCGCGCGCTCTTCGCCAGCCCGCCGACAACCGGCTCGTGCTCGGCCAGCTCCATCTCGAGATCGGCGGTCGAGCGGCGCGAGATGTAGCGCCGGTACCAGACCTCCGCGGCCAGCAGCAGCCAGATCCGGTTCCCGTGATCGCGCCGGCGCTCGAGATGCTCCGAGACGAGCTCGCGCATGCGCTCACCCCGGAGATATCCGTCGCGCACCAGCTCGCTGCGGAGCAGCAGGCGGGGCGCGAGCGCACGCACCTCGTCTTCCATGATGTACATTAGCGGCGAGGCGAAGCCCTGCTTCTTCCGCCGCAGCACCTCCGGCGGCAGGTAGCGCTCGCCGAGACGGCGCTCCATGTACCGCAGGCGCCGCCCCTTGATCTTGAGCGACACGGGAACCCGGGCCATGAATTCCGCCAGGCGGGGATCGAGAAACGGCGAGCGCGATTCGAGGCTGTACGCCATCGTGGCTCGGTCGAGAATCATCAGCGATTGTCCTGGCAGCCGCGACATCATGTCCACATACATCATCCGGTCCGCCGCGGCGTCCGCCCGGGCGGTGCCGAACAGCTCCAGCAGGCAGGCGTCGGGCCGCCGCCCGCCGAGCCGCTCGCGAAAGCCCGGCGTATACAGCTCCAGCCGGTGGGCCTCGTTGAACCAGAAGTACTGGAGGCTCTCGGCATAGCGCTCGCCGCCCGTCTTCCGCGCCATGAGATCCACCCAGCGGAGCTTGTGGGTAAAGCTCTTGAAGGTGAACTGATCGGGAAGGCGCTTGAGCAGCTGACCGGCGACGAGGTTGCGCACCGGCTCCGGTACCGCGCGGTAGGCGTCGAGCCAGCGGTCAGCGGCGTATCTGTCGTAGCCTCCGAACAGCTCGTCGCCGCCGTCGCCGCCGAGCACCACCTTCACCTCGCGCGCTGTCATCTGCGCCAGGTGAAGCAGACAGACCGACAATGGATCGGCCGGCTCGTCGAGCGCCGAGATGAGCCGGGGCAGATCGGCCGCGATCGAGGGGCTCACCTCCTGCGCGAAATGGCGAGTCCCGTAGCGCGCCGCCACCGCCGCCGCCGCCGGCAGCTCGTTGAGATCGCGATAGGGAATCCCCATCGAGAAAGTCCGCAGCTCGGGACCGAGCACGGTCGCGGCGTACGAGGCGATGAGGGTGGAGTCGAGGCCGCCGCTCAGGAACGCGCCTACCGGCACATCGCTGGTCAGGTGGAGCTTGACCGACTCGCCGACCAGCTCGTCGATCCGGTCGAGGGTCTCCGCCTCCGTGTAGGCCCATTTCGGGCCGAAGCTCAGGTCCCAGTAGCGCTCGATCCGCGTCCCGGCTTCCTCCCTGATCATGACGTGAGCCGGCGGCAGCGCGCGGACCCGCTCGAAAAAGGTGTCGGGAGGCTGCACGAACCTGAGCGTGAGATACTGATCGAGGGCCGACGCGGAGAGCGCCGCCAGGCTCGGATCATCGGCCAGCAGCGCCTTCACCTCGGAGGCGAAGGCGAAGCATCCCTGCGACTCGGTGTAGAAGAGTGGCTTCTGGCCGAAGTGGTCGCGCGCCAGGAGGAGGCGGCGCGCCCGCCGGTCCCAGATGGCAAAGGCGAACATTCCCCGGAGCTTCGAGACGAACCGCTCACCTTCGTCCTCGTAGAGGTGCACCAGCACCTCGGTATCACTGCGGGTGGCGAAACGATGCCCTCTCGCGAGCAGTTCACGGCGCAGACTCTCGTGGTTGTAGATCTCGCCGTTGAACACCACCACGACGCTTCCATCCTCGTTGGTGATCGGCTGGTGACCTCCCGCGAGATCGATGATGCTGAGCCGGCGCATGCCGAGACCCATGGCGCCCTCGATGAAGCGGCCCCAGTCGTCGGGCCCGCGGTGTGCGATCGCGTCGCACATCCGGCGGATCTCCAGTTCCCCGACGGCATCCCGTCCGAGCTTCCCGACGATTCCGCACATGTCAGGACGGCTTCCTTCCCCAGGCCACCATCATGTAGCCTGGCGAGAACGGAATGAGATGGTCCAGCATCGTCCAGGCGCGCAACGCCGGGTAGATCGCGGAATACACTTTGTACGCCGTGCCCACCTTGTTGAGCGCGTCCGCGGACATCGGCGCGGTATCGCCGTGAAAGTCCTGCTCCGTTTCGGCTTTCCCCTTCATGGCCTTGCGATGGTACGCGAAGTTGAGAAGGTCCTCGAGCGACTCCGTGAAGAACCGGCAGTAGTCGTCCTGTCCCTGGACGGTGAGGCCGTGGCGCTCCATGAGAGCCCGGGCGGCGCGGAGTGGGTAGCCGTCGCGCGCGTGGCCGAAGCCCTCCTGATCGGCGGTGAATCCCAGCACCCGCTTGAGCGCGTACCCCGGCCGGCCCGACTCGCCCTTCGGCGCCATGAACAGGAAATCGCCGCCCGGCTTCAGCACGCGCACCATCTCGGCGAAAAAGGTCTCATCGTCCTTGATGTGCTCGAGAAAGTTGATTGCCGCGACGAGATCGAAGGCCCCGGTCCGGAACGGGATCAGTCGGTCGCCGACCTGCAGCACGCGATCGCCGACCAGCTGGCGGGCGGAGCGGACGTGATCCCGCTCGAAGTCGGCGCTGACCCAGGTGCCCCCACGCTGCCGCAGGAAGTGCGACGTGAGACCGGTTCCGCAGCCGAGCTCGAGGCAGAGCCGCCCGTGCGGCGATGGCAGGTGCTCGAGCAGCGCCTGCACCGTCGCCTTCTTCTTGAGCGACCGCCGGAAGAGTTGCAACTGCCAAGGCTCGGTCAAACCGCTCCCTCCATGAGTCCGGTACGGCGATAGTCCTCGAAGGTGCGTCGCACCCCGTCCGCCAACGATACCACCGGCGCCCAGCCGAGGACGCGGCGCGCGCGCGAGGTGTCGAACGCGGAATCACTCCAGAAAAAGTCCATCCGGCGGCGGTAGATCGGCGGGTCCAGATGGAGGACTCTGCACACGTCCTCGACCACGGCCGCCACCGCCAGCATCGGCGCGAGCGGAAACCGGCGGGGCGGGCGCGGGCCGCCCACGGTTCGGCGCACCAGCTCGATCAGCTCCCGCAGCGTGCACACTTCGGGGCCGGCCAGGATCAGGCTCTCGCCCACGGCCTCGTCGTGCTCGCAGGCGCTGAAGAATGCCGAGACGACGTCGTCCACGTAGATCATGTGGCGGCGCCCTGCCCCGGCCCCGAAGAGCGGGAAGGACCCCCGGCTGAGGCCCTTGAACAGCTTGAGCAGGCGCTGATCGCGCGGCCCATAGACATCCGCCGGCCGCAGGATGACGACCGGAACGCCCTGCCCGAACTGTCGAACCATCGCCTCGGCCGCGACTTTCGTTCGCTCGTAGATGTTGCCGGGGGCGAGCGGCGACTCCTCACGCGTCACACCCGGCGCCCGGTGCCCGTAGATCCCGATCGTGCTGCAGTACACGAACCGCTCGATCCCACCAGCCGCCGCGGCCTCGAGCAGGCGCCGGGTTCCATCGAGATTCACGCGCTCGAAGAACTCGTCCCGCTTGCCTCCCTCACGCATGGCGACCGCGAGGTGAAAGATATGGGTCACACCCCTCACCGCGCTGGCGCAGCAGTCGGTGTCGGTGATGCTCCCGGCGATGACCTCGACGCCCGCGCGCCGGAGCAGCTCGACGTTCGCTCGCTCCTCCGACCGATCAGCCAACCCGAGCACGACCACCTCCGCGCCACGCCGCCGTCCCTCCATCGCCAGGTGGGATCCGATGAAGCCGGTTCCCCCGGTGACCAGCAGCCTCATCCGAAACGCGCGGAGAGGGCGGCCAGGATTCGCTCGCTCGCCCGCCCATCGCCGTACGGATTCACGGCACAAGCCATCCGCTCGTACGCGCCGGTATTGGAGATCAGCTCGCTGGCGACACTCACGATCCGCGTGCGATCGGTGCCGACCACGACCGCCGTGCCGGCCTCCACACCCTCGGGACGCTCGGTCACTTCGCGGAGCACGAGCACGGGCTTCCCAAGGGACGGTGCCTCCTCCTGGACTCCACCGCTATCGGTCAGGATGATGTACGCCCGTGCCATCAGATGGACGAACTCCACATAGTCCACCGGCTCGATCAGAAACATTCCGGGCAGATCGCTCAACAGCGACCGCACCGTCTCCTTGACCTCCGGATTGGGATGGACCGGCAGCACGAACTGAAGGTCCGGGAACCGTTCTCCCAGCTCACGCACGGCGGCGCAAATGGACTGGAGCGGCGCACCGAAGCTCTCGCGCCGATGGGTCGTCACCAGCACAAGGCGGCGGGAGGGATCGAGGCCGGCGAGCGCGGGAGTGCGGAAGACGTAGTCGGGACGGACGGTCTGGAGCAGCGCGTCGATGACGGTATTCCCCGTCAGGTGAACGTCCCCCGCGGGGACGCCCTCCGCCAGCAGGGCGTCGCGCGCCTGTGGTGTCGGCGGAAAGTGAATCGCGGCGATGCGGGTCGTCAGGACCCGGTTCATCTCCTCCGGGAAGGGACGCCACCGGTTGCCGGTGCGGAGTCCCGCTTCGACGTGGCCCGCAGGGATCTTCTCGAGGTAGGCGGCGAACGCGGCGGCGAATGTCGTCATGGTATCGCCCTGCACCAGGACTACGTCAGGCTTGACCCGCCGGAGGACGGCCGGGAGTTGCTCCAGAACACCCGCCGCGACGCCGGCGGGGGTCTGTCCGGGGACCATCAGGTCGAGATCGTCATCGGTCTCGAGTCCGAAGACGTCGAGGACCTGGTCGAGCATGGTGCGGTGCTGGGCGGTGACGCAGACGAGACTCTGGAAGCGGTCCGGGGAGGCGAGCAGCGCGCGCACGACCGGGGCCATCTTGATCGCCTCCGGCCGGGTGCCGAAGACGCTCATCACCCGAATCATCGCGCGACGGCCGCAGACTGCAGCTGCTCCGCGACCGACTGCAGGGTCACGAAGCGGAAGCCCCGTTCCAGAACCGCGGCGAACACTTTTCGCAGCAGCGCCTCGCGCACGCCCTCGTAGCACGGATGCCCGTAGAGGACCACGAGGTCGCGGGAGTCGAGGTGCTCATCGAGTTGCCGCAGGACCTCCGCCTCCGGCGTTCCCTTGGCGCCGTGATACTCCAGGAAGGGCACCGTCCGCGGACCCGAGAGGGTGACCGGAATGGTCCAGTGACGCAGCGGCTTGCCCGTGGCGGTCGCCCGCCGCGGCTCACCTCCGATGCCGTCGCCGTTGTAGAGGAAACCGAGGCGGTCGAGCAGGCGCATGATCCGCTCGTCGGAATAGAACCCGGGCGACGAGAATCCGGCTGGGCGGCCGAGATGGCGAAGGAAGTGCGCGTAGGACTCGTTGACGTCGGCGCCCAGCGTCTCTTCGTCCAGCTCATAGAAGCGGCGGCTCCAGACGACGTGATCCATGCCGCCGTGCAAGCCGAGCTCGTGCCCTTCCCGCTGCATGGCCTGGAGAACGGTGACGAAATTGAGTCCCACCGGCCGCGCAAGCGTGGTCTCGAGAATGAAGCGGGGCCAGCCGGTCTTCTTGATGAGATGTACCGCCTCGCGATCGGCGAGCTTGGCTCGAGAGCGGACCACTCCCTTCCCGAGCCATTCCTTCAGGTTGGTGGACCGCCCCATGTTCACGAAGAAGGTGTTGGCGACCCCGAAGTCCCGGCACACCTCTCTGATCTTGGGCAAGCCGTCCGTGACGCACACGCGATGGTCCACGTCCCAGCGGAAGACGAACCGCCGGTCGCTCACCTCACCGTCCTTGCCCCGATGTCGCGGTAGATATCCTCGAACTGCTGCGCGGTGTGATCCCAATCAAAGAGCCGGAGGGCCCGCTCGCGCCCCGCGGCGCCCATCCGCCGGCAGCGGTCCGGGTCGGCGAGAAGCGACTCCATCGCCGACGCGAGGGCCTGCGTGTCGCCGCGCGGCACCACGAGTCCGGTGACGCCGTGCTGGACCACCTCGGGCAGCCCGCCCGCGTCGCTGGCCACGACCGCCGTTTCGCATCCCATCGCCTCGGCCGCGGGGATGCCGAACCCTTCCTCGAGCGAAGGGATGACGGAGATCGCCGCGGCGCGATAGTACGGCGGCAGCGCCGTGTTCGGCACCCAGCCGAGGAAGGTGACGTCGCTGGCAATTCCGAGGCGCTGAGCGAGCCCTTCGAGCTCGGCACGCTCGAAGCCGTCGCCGGCGATGACGACCTTGAGGTCCGGAAAACGCGGCTTGAGCCGGGAGGCGGCCTCGATCAGGAAACGAATGCCCTTGCGGGGAAAGAGCTGCCGGCAGGCGAAGATCATATGTGGCCCGTACGGCTTTTGCAGCGGACGCCGGCCATTGCCGTTGACCGGGCTGAACCGGCGGAGATCGGTCCCGTTGAACACGATTCGTATCGAGCCGGCGGGAGCGCCCGCGCGAAGCGCGTGCTGGCGGCAATCCTGGGTGATGGCGGTCAGGGCGTTGGCCGACCTGAGCGTCCATCGCAGCGGTGACCGGACGTACCACCGGGTGGGGAAATCGTACCCTTGCTCCGGATTCACGTAGACGTCGCCACCGTGCATCGTGATCACGCTTGGTACCCCTGTGCGCCTGGCGGCCTGCACCGCGGCGGGTCCGGTCGGAATGGCCCAGTGCGCGTGGACGACGTCCGCGTTGAGGCGCCTGACCGCGCGAACGGTGGCGCGGTACTGGGCCTCGAGATAGTGCGCCATCACGACCATCCGGGTAACCCGCCCCAGCGCGCTCACGCGACCCTGGGCGACCCTGCCGTACGTCAAGTCCGGTGGCAGATTCAGCGGGAAGCGAACGATGTCGACACCGTCAAACGTGTCGTGCAAGGGCAGAGAGGGGTCACCGGGAGCGACCACGGTAACCGAATGCCCGCGCAGAACGAGATGACGGTTGATGTCGTGAACGTACGTCGCCTGAGTGTCGGTGGCGTGCTGCGGGTACCAGTACGTTGGGCAGACGATACGGTACGCTACTCCCGGCCCACCGTAGGTGGAGGGCAGTGAAGAATAATCGAGGGCCCTGGATCCCCCAGCCGTCATGAACATGTCCCAACCGGAATGAGTACGAGCGTGGCTGCCAAGATCAACCCTCGAAGTTCAACATCCATGCCATCTTTCACATGTTTCCTGCCTGCCATGCCCGCCTATCCGCACAGGCCTGCGGAGGCGCGGTTGGCGCTCAAGCCAGACCCTCCAGGTGCCGAAGCTATCAGTTCGCGACGCCCCCTGGAATACAGCGATCAAACCATTGACTGACAACATACTATGCCAAATTCATCGCTCCAGCAGGGTGGCGTGCCCGTTCCTGCCGGACAAGCCTTCGCGACGATGCTTCGATCGACTGACCGGGACCGTATCCTGGTGCAGCTTGTTGCAGAGGTGTGGGACTCCGCCCTCAATCTGGCCGTCCTGTCCCGTGACGACTCGGAGGATCTAGACAGTTCGTCCCGCACCTCTCCGCTACTGTCCGGTTCTGTGGCAATCTCGGGAATCTGGGAAGGGTCCGTTGTGATGTGCGTCCCATCCTCGCTGGCTGCAGCCTGTGGGGCCCTCATGTACGGACGCAGCGCGGCGGACCTGACACGGGACGAGGTGTACGATTCCTGGGGGGAACTGGTCAACATGGTAGGGGGGAACGTGAAAGCGCTGCTGCCGGCACCGACCCGGCTTTCGCTTCCCATCGTGCGGGAAGCATCGAGCTGGCGGATTGGGGAAGAGGGGGCCAACCTGATGAACGAAGTTACTTTCGCATGCCTGGGTCAACGGATGCGGTTCACCCTGCTGAAGCGACCCACCTGATCTGCCTAGGCGGAGTTGCCGAGCAGGGAACGAATCTTGGCGGCCAGATCATCCTGGGTGAATGGCTTGGCCAGGAAGGGGTCCCCGGGTTCCAGCAGCCCACCTTGAAATACCTCCGAAGCGAATCCCGACATATACAGCACAGGCTTGCCGGGCCACCGGCGCGCCACCAGGGCCCCGAGCTCTCGACCGCTCATTCCGGGCATCTTGATATCGGTGAGCACCAGATGAATGGTGCCCCCGTGTTGCTCAAGGGTGGCCAGTGCCTCCCGACCGTGTCCCGCCTCCAGTGCCCGGAAGCCCGTCCACGTCAACATTCGCACCGCGAGCCGTCGCACCGGTTCCTCATCGTCGACGACCAGCACCGTGTAGGTATCCGACTGGTGCTCGTTTCGTTGGGCTCGGGTGGTCATCCCCTGAAACCCATGTCGAGTCTCTCGACCTTCGCCCGGTAGCCACTGGACGCCGGACGAGTCATTGGCCCGCCGATCATTCGTTGCACGGACCGGTCTCTCGAATCGTTCTGACCAGTATGCGGACGACCCGGCCGGAATACCCTGGCGGAAAGTCGAACACCGGTCAACAGTGTGGTGGCGTGGAGCACCGCTAGCTCGGCGCTATGGCGTTTCCTTGGCTCAGTATAGTACAGCAGGCCGGAAATAGAACCCCTTCGGGACCCGAGTCACTTGCATAAGCCGAGGGACACTGCGGACTTCCGGTTTGGCCCTCACGACGGAGTCGATGCCTCCAGGTCCACCCCCTCGAGGAGGTCCCGAACCCACTTGAGACCCCGCACCTCGAATTCCTCGGTGGTGACCTCAGGCGAGCATGGCATGGTTCCGATGAACTCTCCCCTGCGAGAAACCGCCCAGAGCGAGCTCTCGACGCTGGATGCGTTCGGGTGCAAGCGCTCAAAGTGAAAAGCTTGACCGTGCCAGGTGAGGGATTGGCAAGGATCACGCATCGGTTGCATTCTCGAGGAGCACGCACACCACGTCGGTTTTCCCGTTCGGGGACGACGAGGCGCGCGGCCAGTGCGAGGCCGCATGGAATGCTGACGTTATAGACCTTTGGACCCGGCGACGACGACCGGACTTGGCAAAGCGAGGGGAGGAATGGCTCTCTCAAGATACCCTGCGGTACCGCTGGAGAATAGGCCGGCGGGACTTGCTGATCTCATGGCCACCGGCCATCTTCAACCGTCGCTGGAGTGGTGGCCGAGTGGCTGAAGGCACCGGTTTGCTAAACCGGCATAGGGGGTCAACCTCTATCGAGGGTTCGAATCCCTCCCGCTCCGTTTCCCCAGGTCGCCTCCAGTCCCCGGATCCATGACCGCTCCCCGCGTCCGTTTCGCCCCTTCCCCCACCGGATATCTCCATG
Organism: uncultured Gemmatimonadales bacterium; assembly: GCA_963722825.1. GTDB lineage: Bacteria > Gemmatimonadota > Gemmatimonadetes > Gemmatimonadales > GWC2-71-9 > CAVVWJ01. The sequence goes on along the minus strand of CAVROI010000001.1, from coordinate 590,672 downwards.
TGGGCGGCGCCCGCACGGCGCTGTTCAACTGGCTCTACGCCCGTCACAGCGGCGGCACCATGGTGCTGCGCATCGAGGACACCGATCGCGAGCGCAGCACCGAGAGCCATACGAAGGTCATTCTCGATGGCCTGACCTGGCTTGGGATCATCTGGGACGAGGGGCCGTTCTTCCAGGGCGAGTACGGCCCGCGGCACAAGGCGGACGCCGAACGGCTGGTCGCGGAAGGCAAGGCCTACCGCTGCTATTGCAGCAGAGCGGAGCTCGACGCGCAGCGAGTTGCCGCCGAGTCGGCCGGCGCGGCCTTCCGCTACGATCGCCGCTGTTTGCGTCTGCCGGCAGAGGAGCTTGAGCGGCGAGTGAACGCGGGTGAGCCGTTCACGACCCGCTTTCTCCTCCAGCAAGAGGAGATCGCCTGGGAGGATGCTGTGCACGGCCGCATCAGCTTCCAGGGGCGCGATCTCGACGATTTCGTGATCCTCAGGAGTGACGGCAGCGCCATCTACAATCTGGCCGTGGTAAGCGACGACATCGCGATGACCATCACGCATGTCATCCGCGGCGACGACCATATTTCCAACACGCCGAAGCAGATCGCGCTCTACCGCGCGCTTGGCCACGAGCCACCCGTCTTCGCGCACGTTCCGATGATCCTGGGCGCCGACGGGAAGAAGCTCTCCAAGCGCCATGGAGCAACCGCGGTGGGCGACTACCAGGATCAGGGTATCCTGCCCGCCGCCATGCGAAACTTCCTGGCCCTGCTCGGCTGGTCGCCCGGCGGCGATCGCGAGATCGTCCCCGAAGATGAGATGATCCGGCTCTTCACCCTCGAAGCGATCCAGAAGAAGGCCGCGGTCTTCGACACGACCAAGCTCGAATGGATGAACGGGCAGTATCTTTCCGCGCTCCCGGCCGGCGATCTGCTCGACCCCGTGCTGCGCCGGCTCGGCCAAATGGGAGTGAGCGTCGCGGACGAGGACGTGCGCCCGATCATCGACGTAGTGAAGGCCCGCTCGCGCACGGTGCTGCATGTGGCCGAGCAGGTGGCGGTGCGACTCGACCCGTCACGCGCGCGGCTCGATGCCAAGGGCGACGGGCTCATCGTGAAGATGGGCCCCGCATTCGCGGCCAACCTCAAGCTGGCGGCCGACGCGCTCGACGCGCTCGGGCCGGAGGAGTGGGGTGCCGAGCGGATTCTTGCGGTTCTCAAGACGCTGGCGGAGACGCGAGGCCTCAAGTTGGGCGACGTGCTCCAGCCTATTCGCGTCGCGCTCACCGGCTCGACGGTGTCCGAGCCGGTCAACGAGCTGCTCACCGTCGCCGGCCGCGCCCGGAGCATCGGGCACATCCGCCGGGTGGCATCTCGCGGCAAGCCGGGCGAGTCGGCCGCATGAGCGCGCGCGCCGTCGGGCTACTGGCCCTGGCCGCCCTGACGGCGTGCGGCGGTAAGCCTCAGCCGCAGCCGCCTGTCCCGGCCCCCGACACCGCGATCACTCCCGCGCCCGCCCCGACCCCGCCGGTGGCACCGCCGCCCGCACGGCTTCATGCACCGGTGCGCCTCGCCTTCGTCGGCGACGTCAACCTCGGCACCCTCTCGCTCCGCGACGGCGTCCCGCCCGACAGCGGACGAGGGCTCTTCGACCGCGCCCGTCCCGCGCTCATCGGCGATCTCGTCATCGGCAACTTCGAGGGGGTGCTCGGCGACTCCGGCGTCACGTACAAGTGCGAGGCCTCGGGCAGGCAGGTCGGATTCGTGGCGATGAGGGACAGCTTGAGCCGGCCGGATCCTCCTCCCCGGCGGCGACGATCACCGCCACATCGAGCGCGCGCGGAGGGGCCGGGCTGCTATGCCTTCCTCACTCCCGGCGCGCTGGCCCCACGCCTCGCGGACGCCGGCTTCACCCATCTCAATCTCGCCAACAACCATTCCAACGACTTCGGCCCCGTGGGCCGGGCCGTTACCGACTCCACATTCGCGGCGCTCGGAATCCGCCTCTATGGTCCGCTGGGCAGCATCGCGATCGACTCGGTGCGTCGCGGCGACAGCCTGACCGTTGTCGCGCTCATCGGCTTCTCCACGTATCCCTTCGCATATGATCTCCTCGACATCGAGCGCAGCGCCGCCGTCGTGGATTCGCTCCGGCCCCACGTGGATCTTCTCTTCGTCACTTTTCATGGCGGCGCCGAGGGCATGGGCGCCCTGCATACCGGGCAGGCCGCCGAATCCCTGGGCCACGAGCCGCGAGGAGATCTCCGGCGGTGGGCGCGCGCGGTGGTCGATGCCGGCGCCGATGCGGTCGTCGGCCATGGACCGCACGTGCTGCGGGGGATCGAGTTCTACCGCGGCGTTCCCATCGTCTACTCGCTCGGGAATTTCCTGACCTACCGGGGATTCAATCTCCAGGGACCCTCCGGGCTCACCGCTGTGCTCCAGCTCCGCTATACCGCGGAGCATCGACTCGATTCCGCGCGCCTGGTCCCGATGGTGCAGGCGCCCCTTCGCGGGCCCCGGCCCGACCTCCGGGGCGCTGCACTCGAGCTGGTGCGCCGGCTCTCGTCCGAGGACTTCGGCGACGGCGCCGCGATCATATCGGCCGACGGGCACATCTCCCCTCCGCCGTGAGCTTGCCCCTCCGGGATGACCGCGGTTACTGATTCTCGATGGAGCCGGAACCACCACAGCCCGCCGCGATCGCCGCCTCCGAGGAGCCGGTGCAGCTCAGCGTCGCCCTCGTGGAAGACGAGCGCGTGCCGGAAGGCATGGTGTGCATGGGGACCTACCGTGGCGGCAAGCTGGTGGCGCGCTCGGTCGTTCCCCCGGAGGCCTGGGAACAGATCCAGGAGCTTCGCATCTTCGCGGAACCGGTGCCGGTGGTGCTCGTGGCGCGGGTGGCGCCACCCGGACTTCAATGCCAGCTCTATGCGATGGTGGAGCTCGAGCAGGAGGGCCCGGAAGAGGAAGGATCGGAGGAGCCGTGGGCGAGCAGTGTGCCGCGGCCCGAGTTCGAGACGGCCGGCGAGACTGAAGGCGACACCGAGGATGAGCCGGCCGTCGCCCCCATTCCGCTGGGGCATATCGTGCGCTTCGATCGCGACCGCGTCCATCCCGAGAGTCTGCCGCTCGAGGCGGCGGACATCCTGCGGAGAATCATCGACGGAGACACGTCGGAAGTCGTAGACCGGGCCCTGTCGGACCTCCTCGGCCTGTAGTCACACGAAAATGCCGGCGCGGAATCGCCAGATACGGCCGAGCAGATCGTCGAGAAACCCGCCGCTCGAGAAGGCCTCCACCGCCATCGCCGTCCCCGCGGCATTGCTGCCCCACAGCGGCTCGCTTGAGCTCCCCTTCGAAATCGAGCTGGACGAATACCTGATCGTCCACACTGTGCACCGTCGGAAGCTGCGAGGAGAATTCCTGGGCGACTCCGTTGGCACCGGGCCCGCCGATGGCGATCGTGGGATTCAGGTGGAAGATCCGATTGTCGAGGTACCAGAGATCGGCCACGACGACCGCGCGCCGGTACGCGTGGCCGGTGCCCCGCCGGTCGATCTCGGCCTTGAGCCGGTAGGCGAGGGGGCGATCGCGCTCCTCCGAGGTGATCGAGGATCCGGTGACGAGCACGACGGTCTCCTCGGTGTCTACAAGCTTCATCGCGGTGGCGTCCTCGTGCTGAGGGTCACGGGTTCGGCGGGGTCTCGGGCGGCGGCGCCGTTCGCTGGTTCGCCTCGAACTCGCGCTCGCGCTCCTTTCGGAGGCGCATGTCGCGGATCATTTCCTTGAACTCCGCCAGATTGGCCGCGCGCTGCGCGGCATACTGGAGATCGGCGCGGAGATCGAGCATGTGATTGTAGGCTCGATTCTGATCGATGTTGCCACCCGAGATCGGCAGCAGGGCCAGCACCGCCGCCGGGATCTTGAGGCCTGCCACGTAGATGCTCTTCCCGTCGATGCCGAACTTCTTCCCCGCGATATCCTTGGTCCAGCTCGGCAGGCCGGTGTTCCGCGCCGCCGGCTCGAGGGCGATGGAGTCGAGGTAGCCCTGCACGATGGCGGTGACCGCGCTGTCCACCAGCTCCACGTGACCCTTCGTAAGCCGCTTCGCGAGGTCCTTCGGCGGGAGGGGAAGCGGCCGCACCCACAGATGACCATCGGCCAGGCCGGGACCGATGAGCCCGATCGGCTCGCGCCGGGGCGCGGGCGGCGCTCCCCCAGTATCGGGTACCACTGGCGGGCGTTCGGCCTCGGGCTCGGGCAACACGGCAACGGCCTGCGGCTCGCTCCGGAGAACCGGGCGCGTGCCTCGCTGCGCCGAGGTGCCGGTCCCCTCGCGCCCGGTGGCTCTCGGCACGCGGTACGGCATCGGCACGACCGCGGGTCCGGATGCGGATGGGGCCAGAACGATCAGCTCTCCGGGTCGATGCGGCCGCACCGGCTGCCGTCCCTGGATCCAGGCGAACAGAAGGAGGCTGTGGAGCGCCACGCTCAGCGTGATCGCGATCCACGACAAGGGCCGTGTGGGCGGCAGTCGGATCTCAGGCGGTGGGCGCAAGCTCTCCCCGCTGCATGGCGGCGAGGGTCTGACCCAGGCGGGCGGCGGCGGCACGCAAGCGCTCCGCGCCCACCGTGAGCGCGATCCGGAAGAAGCCTTCGCCGGCAGGCCCGAAGGCGCTGCCCGGCAACACGAGCGCGCCGGTCCGCTCGAGCGCCTGCCTGGCGAAGTCCGCGGATGGCACGCCGGCCGGCAGCACCACCCAGAGGTACATCGCCGCCTTGGGCGACTCGAGCGCGAATCCGGCCGTACGCATGGCCGCGACGGCCGCGTCGCGCCGCCGCTCCAGCTCCTGCCGCACCGGCTCGACCAGCTCTTCCGCATGATCGAGGGCCGTCACACAGGCTCGTTGCACCGCGAGGAAGGGGCCGGTATCGACGTATGACTTGACCCTGGTGAGCGCGCCGACCAGCTCCGCCCTGCCCGCGACGAAGCCGATGCGCCATCCGGTCATGGAGAAGCTCTTGGACAGTGAGAAGAACTCGAGGGCCACATCCCGGGCGCCCGGTATCTCGAAGATGCTGGGAGCGCGATACCCATCGAAGGTGAGATCGCAGTACGCATTGTCGTACGCAAGCAGGATCCCATACCGGCGGCACGTGGCCACGGTGCGCTCGAGATACTCGAGCGGCGCCACCGCGGCGGTGGGATTATTGGGGTAGTTGAGGAACACCAGCTTGCTCCGCCGCAACACGTCCGCCGGGATGGCGTCGAGATCGAGAAGAAAGCCGGTCTCAGGCCGGAGCGGCATCACGAGCGGTTGCGCTCCTGCCAGCAGCGAGCCACCCAGGTATGCCTGGTAGCCCGGCTCCGGCACGATCGTCACGTCACCCGGGTTCACGACCGCGAAAGGCAGGTGCGAGAGTCCCTCCTTCGAGCCGATCAGCGGCAGGGTCTCGGTGACCGGGTCGAAGCGCTGACCGAAGCGCCGCTGCACCCACCGCGCGGTCGCCTGCCGGAATGCGAGAAGACCCTGCTGGAATCCGTACTTGCTATTGGCGGGATCCTGGAGCGCCTCCTCCATGGCCGCCACCACGCTCGGCGGCGGTGGCGTGTCGTTGTCGCCCGCGCCGAGATCGATGACGTCCATGCCGGATTCGATCAGCCGGCGCTTGATCGTCGGGATTTCGGCGAGGGGATACCCTGGAAGCGAGCGGACTCGCTGGCTCAGCTCGATCATGTCCGTTTGCCGTTCTCTACGGGGTTGGACAGCACGCCCACTCCGGGGATCTCGACCTCGACCACGTCGCCGTCGTTGAGCGGCGCGGTTCCGGCGGGCGTGCCGGTGGCGATCAGATCGCCCGGCTCCAGCGTCATGACGCCGCTGATGAAGGAGACGAGCATCGGGATCGGGAAGTGCATCTCCGTGGCCTTCGCGCGCTGACGTTCACGACCGTTGACGCGGCAGATGACCTCGAGCTGGGTCCAGTCGAGGCCCGAGCGCACCTCGGGTCCGACCGGGCAGAACGTGTCGAACCCCTTGGCTCTGCCCCACTGCCCGTCGGTCTTCTGGAGATCGCGGCAGGTAACGTCGTTCACACAGACGTAGCCGGCGATGCCCCGCTCCGCCTCGGTGAGGTCGGCCTCGTGGAGCCTCCGGCCGATGACGACGCCGATCTCTGCCTCGAACTCCACCTGCCGCGACACCGAAGGGAGGCGAATGACATCACCGGAGCCGATGAGGGCGGTGGCGGGCTTGAAGAAGAGCATCGGCACCGCGGGCATCTCGTTGCCCAGCTCTTTGGCATGAGCGGCGTAGTTCCGGCCGACGCAGACGATCTTGCCGGGACGGACCGGGATCACGCGATGGCTCCGATGCCGTGGCGCGCAAAGAAATCTTCGCACCGGGTCCGCACCCGCGCCCAGCTGCCGATGACTCGTTCGGCCCTGGGCAAGCCGCTGAGGAGCAGGCGTCCGTACTGCTTGGTGATGACCCGGCTGTCGAGCAGGACCACTACGCCCATGTCCTGCCGGCTCCGGATCAACCGCCCGAATCCTTGCTTCAATTTGAGCGCGGCATGGGGAAGCAGATAGTGCATGAACCCGTCCAATCCCTCTTCCGCCAGGCGCTCGAGCCGCGCCGCAGTGACCGGCTCCGACGGCACCTTGAAAGGTAGCTTGTTCAAAACGAGTGCGCGGAGCGCTCGGCCCGGCACATCCACGCCCTCCCAGAACGAGTCCGTGCCGAGCAGAATGGCATTCTCGCATTCACGAAACCGGCGGAGGAGCGCGTCTCGCGGCGCTTCCCCCTGCACCAGGATCGGCCAGCGGTTGCCCAGCTCGCCGCGGACTTCCTGTGCCGCCCGGCGAAGCGATGCGTGGCTCGTGAACAGCACGAACATTCCGCCGTCGGAGGCATAGGCCAGATCGCTGACGACCTGCACGACCGCGGTCGCATGGGCGTGCTCGTCCTCCCGAGGGCCCGGCAGATCGTCGGGAATCCCGAAGAGGCATTGCGCGGGATAATCGAACGGCGACGGCAGGATCTCCCGCACGGTCACCGGCGAGTCCTCCCCGCCCAGCCCCACGCGCGATTCGAGAAAGTCGAACTCGCCGCCGGCCGCGAGCGTGGCGCTCGTGAGCACCGTGGTCTCGAGGCGATCGAACAGCAGTTCCCGGAGGATCGGCGCCAGATCGAGGGGCACGGCGTGCAAGCCCACGTGCTGGCCCCGAGCCGTGCGCTCCATCCACCGGACCGTCGGCGGTCCACCGCGGGCGGGACGCAGCGTGCGATTGAGACCGTCGGACACGGCCTCGAGACGCCGGATCACCGCGCGCAGCTCCTGGAGAATCTGCCCTCGGCGCTCCGAATCTTCGGATTCCGCCAGCCGGTCGGCGATCGTCTCGACCGTCTCGGACAACGACCGGAACGCGCCGAGCGAGGCATCGAGCTCGAAGCCGAGTCCGGCGGTCCACATCGGGTCGTCCACGAATGCGTCATCCAGCCGGAGCATGCCGGCGGGAACACCGTCGATCCGCTCGTAGAGGCGGACGAGCAGCGCGTCGGTGGCGCGGCGGGCGTCGGCGACTGATGGGAGGAGACGCTGCGAGATGAGGTCGAGGCTGGCCCTGCTCAGGGGATCGCGCCGCCCCGCCAGCTCGCTCGCCAGCGTCGGAGCGAGACCTCGACCGTTCCGCTCGAAGCGCGCGAGGAGCCGCCGGACCGCCCGGCTCGTCACCTGAATGCCGAGATGGCTGGCGGCGACATCCTCGAGATGGTGGCCCTCATCGAGAATGAGGCGGCGGTAGGGCGGCAGCACCGCGGCCTCCTCCCAGTTGTCCTGCACCTGCCGGACCGACAAGTCGGCGGCGAGGAGATGGTGGTTTACGACCACGACGTCGGCCTCGGCGGCGCGCCGGCGGGCGCGAAACAGAAAGCAGCGATCGAAGTGGGTGCACTTGAGCCGGGTGCACAGGTCGGCTTCGGCGCTCACCTCGTCCCACACTTCGGGAGCCGGGACGACGGCGAGATCGCTCAGGGTGCCGTCGGCGGTGTGGCTCGACCACTCGGCAATGGCCAGCAGCTCATCGAGCTTTTCGGGCTCCAGCAACGTGCGCTGCGCGCCGACCGCCTGATTGAGGCGGGCCAGACAGAGATAGTTTCGCCACCCCTTGAGCAGCGCGAACGTCGGCGTGTAGTCGTCGGTCGAAAGGGCGCGCCGGAGCAGCGGCAGGTCCTTGCCCACCAGTTGCTCCTGCAGGTTGATCGTGTTGGTGCTGACGACGGTGCGCTCACCGTTGGCCCTGGCCCAGGCGAGTGCGGGCACCAGGTACGCGAACGACTTGCCCACTCCGGTGCCGGCTTCCAGCAGTTGCACGCCGCCGTCGTTGTAGCCGTCGGCGATGTACGCCGCCATGTCGCGCTGACTCTGCCGATCCTCGTACTGCCCGAGCTGGGCGGCGATCGGGCCGTGCTCGCCAAGCAGGGCGACGACATCGAGGGAATCGATCCGGGTCACCGGGCGATCGCGAGGCACCTCCACCACGACGTAGATCTCGGTCGCAGAGTTGTTGATGATGCCGAACCCTACGCCCGCGTCGTGCAGCCGCGCGGCGACGTCGAGGTCGGCGCCGGAGGGGTCGAGGCGTCCACTGGGGTGATTGTGGAGCAGCATCTCGCCCCGCGCCGTCGCGGCCGGCGGGGCGAGCACCATGCCGACGGTGCCACGCGCCACGGCTCGGGCGCACGTGATCACGCCGTCGCGGTCCACCTGGGCCACGAACGACACCTCGCGCCCCTCCGCCGCGGCGATCTCGTCCGCGAGGAGCGCGCGCACTCCCGGCGCGAGCCGATCGGTCACGTCTTCAGTTCCTTCTTCTTGGCCGCGGGGAAAAGAACGTTGTTCAGAATGAGCCGGTAGCCCGGCGAGTGAGGGTGAAGCGACAGGTCGGTGGGAACGTCACCGATCTGATGCTGCGGGTCCTCGGGGTCGTGGCCGCCGAAGAAGGTCCACGTGCCCTGGCCGTGCTCACCGTGAATGTACTTGACCCACGGCGCCCCCGGCTCGTCGGCAAGGATTGTCGCGCTCGGCTTGAGGGTCTTTCTCGTGAACGACGTGGTGAGCCCGTAGAAATCGGGAATGACCTGGCGGTGGTTCTGCACCAGCATCGTGGCCACCGGGTCGATCTTGGCGCTGAAGTTGAACAGGGTGAACGAGCCGAGCGGCTGGCGGCGCTCGGGCGCGTTCACCTGGTGGCCGTCGATGTCCGAATACGCCGGCACCGTCGGGCTCAGCTCCAATTCGGCGTGCTGGAAGGCGAGCGCTTCATCCCATCGCATCTTCGAGGACGCGCTCGGGTCCATCGGCGTCCCATCGGCATAGGCGGCGGCGATATCGACGCCGTCGGCCGCGAGCGCCAGGTCCAGCGTCTCGGTGGCGGTGCACATGGCAAAGAGAAAGCCGCCGCGCTCCACGAAGCGGGCGATGGCGAGGGCGACCGCCCGTTTTTCCTCCGGGACCGAAGCAAAGCCGAGCTGCCGGGCGATGGCCCGATTGCGCTCCACCATCTCGAGCAGCCAGCCGGAGCCCGAGTAATTGAGGAAGAACTTGGAGTACTGGCCGGTGAAGTCCTCATGATGCAGATGCAGCCAGTCGTAAGTCTTGAGCTTGGAGCCGACCACCTCCGCGTCCCACACCTTCTCGAACTTCACCCCGGCGTAGTTGAGCGCCATCGTCACCGCGTCGTCCCACGGGGGGGCATTGGGGGGCGCGTACACCGCCACCTTCGGCGCCTTCTCGAGCGGCACCGCGTCCATGTTGCCTTCCTGAAGCTGGCCCCGGAGCTGAACGACCTCGCCGTCATCGAGGGATTCGGTGGTGACGCCATTGAGCGCCGCGTCCCGGATCGTGGCGGCGTCGGCCGGCATGAGGAAGGAGCCGCTCCGATAGTTGAGCAGCCATTCCGCCCGGCCGCCCCGATCCAGCAAGCGATACGCGAGGCCATAGGCCTTCAGGTGATCGGACTGGGCATCATCCATCGGCACCAGGAGCCAAGGGGCGGCCGAGAGCCGCTCGAGAGACATGACCGGGGTCAGGGCGAGCAGGCCCACCCCACCGCGCGCCAGGAATTCGCGTCGCCTCATGTCTTCGGCACCGCGCCGCGGGCCTGGTCGAGGCGCCGCCGCGCCTGAGGGACGAGCGCGCTCTCGGGATAGGTGAGAATGAGATGCTCCAATTGCGCGATTGCCTCGGAGGGCTTGTCCTGAGCCAGGAACAGCTCACCGAGCGCCAGTTCGGCGGCGGGTGCGGTGCCCGGCGCATCCCTCACGGCCGCCATTCGAAGGAGGCGCGCGGCGTCCTCACGATTCCCTCTCGCGGCCACCCGGCCTGCGAGAAACGCCACGCCGGCGCCACCCTTCCCGGCAGGAAGCTGGCGGGAGACTTGCTCCAGTATGCCGAGGGCGCGTGACGTGTCGGCTTGCTCGAGCTGCAGCATCGCTCGCCCAAGGAGCGGAAGCGAATCGACCTCGATCGGCTGGAGCAGGGCGAGGAGCGCCGTACGGCTGGTGGCCTCCGAGCGATCGCCGGCATAGGGCCCGGCGGCCTTCAAGCGATCCACTGCCCCGGCGATGTCTCCTCGGAACAGGCGGATCTTGCCGGCCAATGCCAGCGCCTCCACGGTGCTGTCTCCTGCGAGGGCGGTTTCTGCCTTGCCGAGATCTCCCTCGTGCAACCAACCATTCACCAGCTGGAGGCGGACCGATTCACGTTCGTCGGCGGACAGCGCCGGGCCGGCCTCCTCGAGCCTCCGGCTGGCCTCCTCCAGCCGTCCCTCACTGATCAGGACCTGCACCAGCGCCGCCGACGCGCCAGCCGCGATGGCACCCGGCGCGTTGCGGTCGCCGGCCAGGCCGGCGAGCATGCGGTGCGCGGCCTCTCGATCCCCGGCGTTGGTGTACGCCCGCGCCGCCTCGAGCCTGAGGCGCGCCCGGTCTGCGACTGGGGAGCGGTCGGCGAGAATCTCGAGACCGCGAGCGAGCGCCAGCTTCCCTGCCGGCGTCTGCTGGGTCCGGAGCTGATCGATCAAGCTCCGGAGTGCTTCGAACGCCTGGCCGCCTTGCGCGGGAAGCCCCTCCTCCAGCGCGTGGAGTCCGCCGACCGGGTCACCCCACCGCACCCGCAACTCCGCCTCGATCCGGCGAGCCACAAAATCATCCTCACCTCCGAGCTCGCGGAGAAGCTCCGGCCGGACGCTCGCAGGCGCCTGGCTCATGGCCCCGACCGCACTGAGCCGGTAACCGGGAAGGCGGCGGACGGCCGCGAGCCACTCGCGGAGTGCCGCTGCATAGTCGCCGTCCATGATGGCCAGCTGTGCCCACTCAGCCGCCAGCGCGTCGGGTCGCTCCAGCCGCGCGCGTCCAATGGTGTACGCCTCCACGGCACCGCGATGATCACTCCGGCCGAGCGCGGCGATTCCCCACTCCCGGTAGGGGGTCTCGTCGGTCGGAGCGAGCGCCGCCCAGCGCTCCACGACGGCTCGCATGCTGTCGGGCTCGTCCGCCGCGGCCCATGCCCTGAGCGCCACACCGTACACGACCCCGCTGGGCGGATTGGCGGCGAGAGCGGCCCGCACCTGGGGCAGCAGGTCGCCGCCCCGGTTGAGAGGCACGAGCACGCGCTCCAGGCCGAGAAGGGCGGCCGCGTCCGCCGGCCTGGCCGCGAGCACCGCACGATACGCGTCCGCCGCTGCCCCATATTCGCCCCGGCGCTCGAGCTCGAACGCGCGCGATATGCTCCCCTGTTGCGCCTCGACAGGGAAGGCGAACAGGACCAGCGCGCTGGCCAGGCCGAGGAGCCACCGCTGCCTCATCGGCCCTTCCCCTCCGACAGCCGCCGGAAGTAGTCGACTACGAGTCGCCGCTCCTCGGGAGAAAATTGCTGGAGCTCCTCCCATGAAGGAACTCGCAGGCGATCGTCGTCGCCCATCAGGCGGGCCCGAAGCGCCGGCGGCAGATGGACGCTGTCGTCGGTGGCGGTCGTGCTCTGTCGCTCCTTCCGCTCGTCCTCCTCGTGCCCTTGCAGCGTCCGGCCGGCGTCGAGCATCCGCCGGAACAATCCCTCCTGCCGCTCCACGAGCTGGCGGTCGAGATGGCCCGACTCGAGCCGGCGGGCCAGCTCCTTGGCCTCCTCCGCCAGCTCCCCGGCGCCGGGCATCTGTCCCTGCGCCCGCAGCTTCTGCAGTTCCTCCGCGAGAGCGCGCTGTCTGCCCCCGAGACGCCGGAGCTCCTCCTGCATCGCGCCGTTGCCCGCCATCGGCAGAAGGCCTGCCCCCTGTTTACCGAGGCCCCCCTGCTGCTTCGCCAGCTGGTTCATCCGTTCGATCGCCTCGGCCAGGCCAGAGCCCGATGACGATCCCGACACCTCACCTCGAGCCTGAAGCAGCCGGTAGGCGGCGGCGTTGAGTGCGTCGACCGCGCCCCCTGCCTGCTCGGCGCCTTCACGCGTGTTCGGGGCGGCGTTGGAGATGGCCTCACGGGCGCGCTGCATCTGCTGCTCGGCACCACCGAGCGCCGCGCCGATCCCGGAGGGCACGAGCGCGTTCTTGCCCGAGGCCTTCCGCATCTGCTCCACCAGCCGCTGGACTCCTTCCTCGATCGACCCCTGCTCCGCGCGGATGGCGTTGCCGGGCTCGGCGCCCGCCTCGAGCGATTGCTGGATGGCCAGCTGGCGCTCGGCCAGCCGGCTCGTCTCGGCGAGTGCCTGATCGAGCGCTCCCGTCACTTCCTGCCGCCACTCCTGCTGCAATCTCCCGCGCTCCTGCATCAGGCGGTCGCTCAGCGGCTCGAGCGACTTGGCCGCCTCCTCTCCCTGTCGGCCCGCGGTCTGCCGCTGGCCACGCTGGCTCGACGAAGCCGCCGCCTGCATCTGTCTTCCGGCCTGCCGCGCCTGTGCGCCGGCCGAGTCGAGCCGTTCGCTCCGGTCCATTCCCTTCGCGACGCGGCTGACCGCGGCGCCGAGGGAATCGGCTCGCGTGGCGAGCTGCCGCTCCGCCGCGGCTGCGCCCAGGCTGTCGGCAGAGGCGACCTCCGAGTTCCATTGGCGCTGCTCCTGGACCAGCTCCCGGGATTCCGTCCCGAGATTGGCGAGGTCGCCTTCGACCGCGGCCCGGCGAAACAGCTCCCGGCTGCGCTCCAGTGCCTCCCGCAGCTCCTTCTGCGCTTCGGCAAGGCGCTCGAGGGCATCCTTGACTCGATCGGCGTCGAGCTCCTTGAGCGCCTGCTGCAACGCGGAGAGTCGTTCCCTCAGCTCCGGAGTGAGCGCGCGATCGATCTGCTCCCGAATCTCCGACAACTCCCTCTGCCACGCCGAGTCGCTCACCCCGGCCGCCTCCGCGCTCTTTCGCAGCGACTCCAGCGAGCGCTTCAACTCCTCGGCCTGCCGCATCAGTTGCTGCTGCGATTCCGCGACCGCTCCCGCGCGCTTCGACTCCTCGAAGGTGAGCGACTCGCCGGCCCGTTCCCGCCGGCCGTCAGATGATCGGACCCGTTCCCGGCCGAGATCGTCCGTTTCACGCTCGAGTCGCTGGCTGGCCTCGGTGAGGGAGTCGAGCCGGGATCCGACCTCCTCGGTTGCCATGCGCTGCGCCGCCCGGACCTCCGTCATCGTCGGGAGCCGAAGCACGTACTCCCGCGAACGTCCGATCTGGCGGCCGGGCGTGTTGTCCGCGGCAAAGGCGAGGTAGCGAACGGTGTCGCCGGGAAGCAGACCACGATGATTGAGATCGAGCGTCGGCGAGAGAATCGCGCGGTCGGTGGCGCCTTGCGGCAGCGCGATCGTCTCACGCCGAGCCGAATCGGCGCCGCCCAGCCGGCTGATGCGACGGCTCTCCAGCGTGACGCTGGTGATGCCATGGTCGTCGCGCACGTCGACCACCAGGGGGAGGAGAAGACTGAGGGGCGCGATGGTGTCCGCGCCCGGCACCGGCACCTCTACCCGCGGAGCGCTGTCGGCCACCAGCCGCACAGCCAAACGGACCGTGTCCCCGGCGAGCGGCTCGCCGTTCGCCGTCGCCAGGGTCAGGCGATATTCGCCCGACGCCGAGGGCACGAAGCTGCCGCCGAAGCGCCCGCCGTTCACCGTCAGGGTCTCGGCTTGCGATGCCGCCGTCCAGGTGGCGTGCGCGAGTGGAGCGGTGGCCTCTCCTCGGGTTTCCAGCCGGGTGTGGGCGGGCAGCAGCACGGTGCCCCCACCCGTCGGCACCGGCTCCGCGTCGAGTCCCAGGTACGATGGGTAGTGTGCGGTGACGACTACCGAGCCGAGGAACACGGGAAGCCGAACGCGCACCATTACCGTGTCGGAGGAGCGGCTCCCGCTGGTCACCCGGGCGAAGAGGTCGCTGCGCAGCGCACCGCTCGTGACGGTCGCGCGGCCGGTCGAATCCAGGCGCACACCTCTGGCCCGCCAGGCCTCTCCCGGGGCGCGAAGCCAGAGCGTCGCCGCCCGGCGGCCGATGGCCTGCACTTCGAGGTCGACGGAGTCTCCCCTGCTCACCAACGGCCGGGCGGCGTGAATCCGCACAGGCGCGGTGGTGGCCTCCCATGCTCGGGCCGGATGCCACAACGCCGCTGCCGCCCCGCGCGACGGACCAGCCGAAACGAATGCGACCAGCCCTGCGAGCAGCACCGTCGCACCCGCCAGGCCCAGGCCACGCACCGTGCGGGAGAGAGGGGCCATCGCTTCCGGGCCACGCCGCGTGAGATCCGCCGCCTGCTGCTTGTCCGCCATCGCAAAGAGAGCATCGCTCGTGCCTGCCGCCGCCCGGTCGAGCAGTGACGTGAGAGCGCCTCGCCGCCACGAGCCGGTTCGTTCCAGCGCTCCGGCAACGCTTCCACCGGTGAGGCGTGCCCTGTCTCGCCAGGCTATCCATCCGATGGCGCCGAGCGCCAGCAGCGCGGCGCCCCAGGCGGCGAGCACCCACCACGGAGCCTCCAGCCAGCCGAGCCGCATCAGCCACGCGGCGAGACCAAGTGGAAGCGCAACAGCACCGATCGCCAGCGCGATCCATCCCGCTCCGGCAACCAGCCGAAGCGGACCCGCCAATCGGCGGAGCGCATCCTGCGTCGCCGGTGCCGTCACCCGCCGTATCCCACGGCGTAGGCGAAGAGATTCACGCCCATACGCAGGGCGGCCTCGTGTTTCTCGGGCGGATCGTGATGCACCTCGAAATCCTCCCAGCCGTCACCGAGATCCGACTGATAGGAGTAATAGACCGCGAGCCGGCCGTCGAGAAAAATTCCGAAGCCCTGGGCCGGCTTTCCATCGTGTACGTGGATCTTGGGAATCCCCTTTGGGAAGTCGTAGATCAGGTGATAGATGGGATGATCCAGCGGGACCTCGACCAGGGGATGATCGGGAAAGAGGCGCCTCAGCTCGCGTCGGATCGAGGCATCCATCCCGTAGTTGTCGTCGGCATGCAGGAATCCGCCCTGAAGGAGATAGCGGCGCAGAGTCGCGAGATCGCGATCGCTCCAGTGCACGTTGCCGTGCCCCGTCATGTAGATGTAGGGGACGTTCCAGAGATCGTCGTCGCTCAGCGTGACGACCTTTTCCTCCCCGGTCACGCGTAACGCGGTATGGGTACGGATGGCAGTCAAGAGGTTGGGAAGGCTGGATGGATTGGCATACCAGTCTCCTCCGCCGTCATAGTGCAAGCGTCCGATCGTCATGACCGGGGCGTGCGTCGCCCTGGCCGGAACGAAGGCAACGGCGAGGAGTGCTACGCACCATCCACGAACGATCACGGCAGCTCCATGACCAGCCGGTATGCGTCATTGCGCGGGATGCCCAGCGTCTCCGTGAGGCGGCGCACGACCTCCCGACGGCTGAGACCTTCCGCCAGCAGAGAGGCCGCCTGCTCGATGGCGTCGTCGGTGCGATCTGGCGGCGCCGCCGGCACGCCCGTCCCTTCGAGGACGACTGTGAGCTCGCCCCTGGGATTGGTCTCCGAATAATAATCCGCGAGCTCTCCGAGAGGGCCGACTCTGAGCTCTTCGTGCAGCTTGGTCAATTCCCTCGCGACGACCGCCGTTCGGCCGGGGCCGGCGGCGGCGGCAAGGTCCCGGAGGAGGGCACCGAGACGGGGTGGTGCCTCGAAGAACACGACGCTCCACTCCTCAGCCGCCGCACGGGCGATGAGCCGGGCACGCTCGGTGCCCTTCCGGGGCAGGAAGCCGAGGAAGAGATATCGATCGGAGGGAAGGCCGGAGGCAGACAGCGCGGTGGCGACCGCGGAGGCGCCGGGAATCGGCACGATGTCACACCCGGCGGCTCGAGCAGCCGCCACCAGATCGGCCCCGGGGTCGCTCACGGCAGGCGTCCCGGCGTCCGAGACGAGGGCGATGTCTCGCCCATCGAGAAGAGCCTCGATCAGCGTGTCGAGGCGGCTCGTTCTGGAATGCGCGTGATAGCTCAGGAGGGTTGGGCTGGCGCCCAGGTGGGTCAGGAGCCCGCGGGTCCTGCGGGTGTCTTCCGCGGCAACGATGGGGACCGTCCGGAGCACCTCGGCGGCGCGAGCCGAAAGGTCCCCGAGGTTGCCGAGAGGCGTGGCGACGACGAAGAGGGTTGCCGCGTCGACCTCAGGTCAGGTGCTGCTTGATCTTCCCTTCGAGCGTCGCCTTGGGCACGGCGCCGATGACCGTGTCCACATGCTGGCCATTCTTGAAGAACAGAATGCTGGGAATGGACCGCACGTTGAAGCGCATGGCGGTCCGCTGGTTCGCGTCGACGTCCACCTTGGTCATTTTGGCCCGGCCGACGTACTCATTCGCAAGCTGATCCAGGATCGGCGCGACGATTTGACAGGGACCGCACCACGTCGCCCAGAAATCGACGAGGACGAGCCCATCCGCCTGCTCGATTTCGCTGGCGAACGAGGCATCGGTGACGTGGGTGGACTGCGTGTTCGTCGAGGCCATGATGTTATTCTCCTAGGGTTGATGCTACTTCACCAAATTCTCGCCGGAGTGATCGCGTGGCTGACCGGCCCCGGATAGCGCATGTCGGTATCGCCGTGCCCGATCTGGATGCGGCACTGGCCTTCTATCGCGACGTGCTTGCTCTCGAGCCCCATCCCACCGAAACCGCCGACGGCGCGACCATCGTGTCCCTGGCCTTCGGCGAATCCGAAGTCGAGCTTCTCGCGCCTCGCGAGCCGAACAGCCCGATTGCCAGATTCCTGGCGAAACGGGGGCCCGGCATTCACCACATCTGCTATCGCGTCAAGGACTTGGACGCGGCGTTACTGACCTGCAGGAACGCCGGCTACCGATTGATCGACGAGACCCCTCGCCTCGGTGCCGGCGGCCGCCGCATTGCCTTTGTGCATCCCAAGGCCACCGCGGGGATCCTGCTCGAGCTGACGGAGTAAGATAACAAAGATGGCGGCAGGAGGTTCCCGACCCGCTCAGGTCCCGGCCGTGTCAGCGCGATGCGTATCGCAGGGCCGCGAGGGATTGCCGGCGGTGGCCAGATCGACGGCATTCACGATCCAACTCTTGTCGGCCAGTTGGATGACCGTGAACGGGACGGTCCAGGTACACGCCGAGCGCCGCAGCTCTGCCTGCACCGCATGCCGGGTGGCATTGGCTTCGGGGGTGTCACTGACGATGCGCGAATCGTCATGGCGCAGATAGGCCTGCATCACAGCTACCCGCCGTTCGTAGTCGGGAGGTTGCTTGGTGCGGGCGGCGGGGCCCGCCGCGGTTCCCCAGAGCGTGGCCATCTTGTTGAGATTGCTGTCGCTGACTGCCTGGAGAAAGCCCGTCACGGCGGACGAGGGAGTGCCGGCGGGCTCCACCTTGCCGGCGCCTCCTGCCGAGGCACCGCCACAGGCGGCCAGCACGAGGGCCGTTCCGATCCACCATCGCTTGATCACAAGTCTCTCGCTGGACGAATGTTAGCTTGCGAAATTAACCGACCACCGGGCCGCGAGCAATGAGACGCATTCGGCTCTACATCAACATCGATCACGTCGCCACCGTGCGCGAGGCCCGCCGCACGGACGAGCCCGATCCATCCGAGGCGGCCGCGCTGTGCGAGGCGGCGGGCGCCGACGGCATCACGGTTCACCTCCGCGAGGACCGCCGCCACATCCAGGATGCCGACGTCGAACGCCTCGCCCCCGCCGTTCGCGTGCTCAATCTCGAGCTCGCCACCAGCGCGGAGATCGTTGCGCTCGCCTGCCGCCTGCGCCCTTATCAGGCCACCATCGTCCCCGAGCGACGCGACGAGGTCACCACGGAAGGAGGCCTCGATCTGAGCCGGCCGAGCGCACGACTGCGGGAGACGATCCGGCAGCTCGACGAATCGGGAGTCCGGGTCAGTCTCTTCATCGATCCCGACCTCGCGACGCTCGACGCGGCGAAGGACCTTGGCGTGCCCGCGATCGAGCTGCACACCGGCCGCTACGCGAATACATGGCGACAGAATGACGCCGCGCTCACGGAACTGCGACGCGCGGTCCGCCATGCCGCCGACATGGGGCTGGCGGTGCACGCGGGCCACGGCCTCACGTACCTCAACGTGGTACCGGTCGCCGAAATCGAGGAAATCGAGGAGCTGAACATCGGCCACACCATCGTGAGCCGTGCCATCATGGTGGGAATGCGCGAGGCCGTCAGCGCGATGCGCGTGTTGGTGCACGGGACGAGGTCTGATACTTTGTCAGCATGAGCAATCCACTCGCGAGCACCGAGTTCTTCGCCCTCGAGGCGGGAGAATCGCTCGACCGGCTCGAGTCGCTGATCGGCCGGGAGACGCCTCCGCCCGCCGACGAGCTGCTCCGCAACGTCAGGATTCTCCGCGGCTCGGCCCTCATGGCCGCCCAGCACCATATCGCCCGGGCCGCCGCCAGCCTCGAAGCGGTCGCCCGAACACGCCGTGAAGGCAAGCCGGAGTGGGATGCCTCGACTCGCGAGCGACTGGGACAGGCGATCGACGACTTCCGGTTGCTCATCCGCCGGGTTCGCCAGTGGGACGAGACCGATACCACCCGGGCCCAACGGCTCGAACAGGAGCTGGACGCCCTCGCGGGGCGCTCGACCGACGAGGCCCTGGCCGCCGATCGGAAGGAGCTCAACACCGGGGTGCGGGCCTTCGTCGCCCGCGAGGGTGCGCTCATCGCAAGCGCGCTCGACCGCGCCGCGCGGGCGTTGCGGGGCGCCCCCGAAGAGCGCGAGCCGCTGTACGCCGTCATCCGGAAGATGCAATCGCTCCGGGGCCTCGCGGAGCTTGGAGAGCTGGCGCCATTGCCCGAGATCCTCGATGGCATCGAGCTCGCTGTCGGCGACCTGACCCGGCTCTTCGCTCCGCCGCCCGGCGTCGACGAGGTGATATGGGCAGCATCGCACGCCCTCACCAGAATCTCCCGCGACATCGCCGAGCGCGGCCGGCCCGATCCGGATGCGCACGAGGCCCGGCACTTTACCGACCTCCTCCTCCGGGCGTTCGCGGTCGAGCACGACGTGGTGCCGATCGAGTCGCTGTACTTCGCCGGCGATCCCGAGCCGGTCACCGCTCCGGAGTCGCAGCCCCAGTTCGCCCCGCTCGCGCCGCTCGGCCCGCTCGAGCTGGTGAGCCACGGTGAGCATCTCTGCCAGAGCGCCGATCTGATCGAACGGGCGCGGTCGGCCACGGAGCGCGATCTCCGCCTGTACCATCTGCTCGGCGCGCTCCGGTCCGTCGGCGGTCCCGGACCGGATCCGGTCGGTGCGGCCCTCGGCGTGTTCGCGCGCTCGGCGCGCGAGGCGCTGGCCGCTGGCGTCGCCGCCCATGCCGCCCAGCCGTTCGGAAATTGCCTCCGCGAAACCGGCGAGCTCCTGCGCGCCGTCGCCGACGCCGACGACCGGATGGTGATCTCACGGCGGATTCTCGATGTCGCGTACCGGATGGACGGTCTTCGGATGGCGGAGACGCCGGCACCGGCGGTGTCGTTGCCTCTCCGGCATCCGCAGCCAACCGAGGCCGACAGCGAGATCGTGCCGATCGAATCGCTGCTCTACACCGAGCATGAGCCGCTGGACGCCACGCCTGTCGTCGCCATCGAATCGCTCGCACCAGATCCCCCGGCCGCACCGCCCTCGATGCCGGTCTCGCGCCCGAGCAGTCTGGAGCGGAGCTACCACACCTACGATCGACTCCGCCGCCGAGGTGCCGCCGACGCGCCCAGCCTCGAGCGACTGATGGGCGCCGCTGCGCCATCGACTTCCGGCCCGGCATCGCAACCGGACGACATCGAGACCGTCGAGATCGGCGTTCTCTGCTACCGGGGCCGGGCGGCGCTGGAGCGCGCAGCGGCCGTGCGGCAACAGCTCTCGGCCGAGCTCGAGAAGCACGGCGGATTCGAATCGATTCGGCCGCTTCTCCAGGAGCTACTGGACCTCGTCCCACTCGCCCTTGCCGAGTCCTGAGGTGCGCCCCGAAACGCCGGGGCCCCGGCGCGTCCTTTCCGCAATCGTGGGCCTGGCTCTGTCCGCCGCGCTCCTACTCTGGGCGCTTCGCGGCGTCAATCTGGCGGAGGTGGGGGCCAGGCTCCGAGCGGCTCACACCATGCCGCTGCTCATCACCTCCGTAGTGGCCACTCTCACGTTCCCCCTTCGGGTCGTGCGGTGGCGTCTCCTCCTGCGGCGCGACGACGGTGGCACCCTTCCCGCCATGCCCCTGTGGCACGCGGTGGCGATCGGATTCATGGCGAACAATCTTCTTCCCTTCCGTGCCGGAGAGCTGGTCCGGGTGTTCGCCACGACCCGGTTTACGAACGTCGGCTTTGGTCCCGCGCTTTCGTCGATCGCGGTGGAACGGATCTTCGATGGGTTAGTGGTGGTGGCGCTGCTCAGCGTCGGCCTGTTCGCGTCGGACCTGCCCGCCGGCGTCGCCGTCGGCGGTGTATCCCTGGCGCGTGCCGCTCAAGCCTCCGGAGCGCTGGCCGGCGCGGCCTTGATCGCGGCCTCCCTGGTGGTCGCCTTTCCGCTTGCAGCCGAGCGCTTGGTGCGCCGGCTCCTTCCGGCGGGACGCATGACCGACCGCCTCGTGAGTGTCATCGAGGGAATCCGCCAGGGGCTTTCGGCGCTGCGGTCGCCCGGCCGCCTGGTCGGCGTGATCCTCTGGTCTCTGGTCATCTGGATGTTGAACGCGTTGTCGTTCTGGATCGCCTTCTCGGCCTTCGACATCCCCGTCGGCTACGCCGGCGCTCTGGTCCTTCAGGGTATCCTGGTGATCGGGATCTCCGTGCAGCTCGCTCCCGGCTTCGTGGGACAGTTCGAGGCAGCCATCGTCGCGGGCCTCGCACTGTACGGAGTGGGGAACGACGTCGCCTCCTCCTATGTCATCGCGTATCACGCGGTCACGTTCCTCCCCATCGTCCTCCTGGGCTTCTGGTCGCTCGCCCGGAGTCCCGTGGCGATCGGAGACCTGCGCCGGACCCCAGGATGATGCCTGCGGCCGTCACGATGCCGGCGCACGCCAAGCTCAACCTGTTGCTGCGGGTCCTGTCGCGAGAGGCCGACGGCTTCCATGGAATCGAGACGTTGTTCTGCCTGGTGAGCCTGGCGGACACCCTTCGCGCCGAGCGGCGGGAGGGCCGCGGAGTCACCATCGATGTCGGCGGGGGGGATGCGGGACCGGCGGCGGACAATCTGGCCGTGCGCGCGGCGGCGGCGGTGCTGGAAGCGACCGGCAATCGGTTCGCGGTGCATCTGTGCCTGCACAAGCGCATTGCGGTCGGTGCGGGTCTGGGGGGTGGGTCGAGCGATGCCGCGGCCGGCCTCGTTCTGACCAATCAGCTTGCCGGAAACGCCGTTCCCCGACACGAGCTTCTGCAGTTCGCCGCGCGCCTGGGCAGCGACGTTCCCTTCTTCCTCAGCGGCGGGCCGCTCGCGCTCGGTTGGTCCCGCGGCGAACGGTTGTTGCGACTGCCGCCGCTCCCTTCGGCTCCCGGCCTGCTCCTCACGCCGCCGATTTCGATCCGAACCCCCGAGGCCTACGGCTGGCTGGACGCCGCTCGCCAGTCGGGTGCCCGCCGCGGAGCGGTGGCGCTCGACCTCGACGTCGTGGCCCACTGGGGCGACGTGGGGCGGATGGCCGGTAATGATTTTGAATCGCCGATATTCGCACGCTTCCCCGCCATTCGCGGGGCCTTCGAGGCGCTCGTCGGCACGAGACCCCTCGTCTGCCGGATGAGCGGCTCGGGCTCCGCCCTGTTCGCCATTTATCGCTCGACCCGCGATCGGGACGATGCGGTCATGCAGCTCGGGCGAAAGCACGGCGGGCTCACGCCGATCGAAACGCTGGCTCACCCCGCACCGGGCCCCTCTCCCGCTACTTGATCCGGACGATCTTCGCGATCGAAGGCACGCCGCTGCTGTCGACGAGGAACAGCATGTAATGCCCCGGCGGCGTGCGGTTGCGCTCGGTCGGCGCGGTGACCGTCATCGCCGTGCCGCTCCGAGTGAACGAGAGCGTGCGGTATCGCTGGTTCATGTCGAACGCGTGCGTCACCGCTCCGAGCCGGATGAGACTGATCTTCCCGACCGAGGCGGCGTCGGGGCTCTTCACTGTGAACGTCGCCCCATAGGTCAGCGTGACCGGCGCCGATTGGATCGACGGCCTTGTCCCGGCGAACAGGTAGGGCGGCGAGAAGATCTCCGCCGTGAGCTGGCGCGGGTAGTCGGCACCATCGCCGCTCCCCGTGTGCAGCACCCGGCCGTCGGGCAGCAAGAGCGAGGTCGCGTGATAGCCGCGAGTGACGATGCTGCTCGCAAGCGTGGTCCACTGGCCGGTCCCGGGATTCCAGAGCTCCGCGGCCGTGACGCCGGTGCCGAGATCGTTGAAGCCCGGCCCGCTCACGCCTCCGGTCACCAGCACATCGCCGGTGGGCAGCACGGTCGCGTTGAGGTGGCGGCGGGCGTAGGCCATCGACCCGGTCCACTGCCAGGATGGATTGGCATCGTTGAGATCGATGATTTCCGCCGTGTTGGTCGTGCGCCCGCCGCCCACGTACAGGATCTTCCCGTCGTCATACATGACGGCTGCCCCATAGTCCCGAACGCCGAACTTCCGGACGGCCGAGTTGCTCCACGATCCCGTGCTGCTGACGTCGAGGTAGCGAGAGGTCTGGCGTTCGCCGGCGACAAACAGCTTGCCGTTCGGCGCCAGAAATGCACGCGGGTAATAGGGTATCTGATACTTGGCGCCCGTGAGCCGCCGGACCACGCCGCTCTTCTTCCACACTTCGGGTATCGTCACTTCCAGCCCCGCCTCATCCCGGCCCCCGACGATCACCACGTCGCCGGTGCCCAGCGTCGTCGTGGTCGGATACCACCGGCCCTTCGACATCTTGGTACCGGAGGACCAGGCACTGGTGGACGAGGAGAAGAACGTGATGTCGGGCAGGCCGTGGTCGTCACTGATGTGCCCGCCGGCCACCAGCAGTCGCCCATCCGACAGGAGCGCCTGGCCCGCGCAGAACAGCAGCACCGGGCTCGGCACGGCCGAGAACGCCCCGGTGCTCGGGTTCCAGAGCTCGGGGGTCCCCACTTTGCCGAACGAGAGGACCTTTCCATTCGGCAGGAGACTGAGATGGACCGCCACGATGGGCCAGTCGAAGGGGGCCGTCCATCCGCCCGCCGATGAAGTCGACGCCGAGAGAAACGAGGGCGCGGGCGTGGTCGGTCCGCACGTCGTGCCATCGTTCTCCTGGGACGCGATCAGCTTCCCATCGAGAAAGAGCTGCACCGGCCCCCGCGTCCGGGTCTCGATCAGCCGCTCGCTGAACGCAGGATCCGCCGGCGGCGCCGCCGGCAGACTCGCCGCGCCGTCTTCCTCGTAGCCGACGATGCGGTAGGTGAGGCTGACGGGCACCGAGTACGCATTGGTGATGAGGAAGCGATTGCCGCAGACGTAGGAGAGCCGGACGGGACCTTCCTGAACCTCCGTTATCGGAGGAGGAGCGGGTCGGGCCTGTTGCTCGGAATCGGGAGACTCGCCGCAGCCGGCCAGCATCGCGACTGCGATGCCGCGGAGCAGAACACTACCGTGCAGCGATGCGCAGGTACGAGCACTCCGCATGAGCAACCTCGTCCCCGGGATGGGGTCCGGAACGGGGGGGGGTCAGTCGGCGCTAACGAGTCATCGTATTCAAGTAACTGCTTGCCCCGTCATGGGGCAACATGCAAAAAGATGCACCCTCATCGCACCCGCATAACCCTCGCCACAGAGGGAACTCCATCGCCGTTCAGGAGGAAAAGCATGTAGTAGCCCGGCGGCGCCGATCCGTGACTCGCCGGGGCCGACACGGTGAGCCCTCCCGGGGTCCGCTGGAAATCCAGGGGAACGAAGCGCTGGTTCTGATCGAAGTCGTGGGTCACGGCCGAGAGGCCTACCCAGCTCACCTGGACGACGGTCCCCGCTTCGGCCGTTTGCACGACGAAGCGTTCGCCGTACCCCACCGCCGCCGGCATCGATGTGATACTCGGACGCGCGCCGTGAAAGAGGTACGGCGGAGAGAACAGCTCGGCATTGAGCTCCCGAGGGACGTTGCCGCCATCTCCGCTGCCGGCGTGAAGGAGCCGTCCGTCGGGAAGGAGAATCGTCGTCGAGTGGTAGACCCGGGTGACCGCGTTCGACGCCCAGGTCGTCCACTGGCCGCTCGCAGGCTCCCACACTTCGGCTGCGTGCACGGCGCCGGCCGGGTCGGTGAAGCCCGGCGAGCTGGTGCCTCCCGTTGCGACCACACCGCCATCGGGCAGCAGCGTCGCGTTGAACTGGCGCCGGGGCGAGCCCATCGAGCCGGTCTGACGCCATCGTGGCGGAACCTCGTTGAGATCGATCACTTCGGCCGTGGCAGTCGGCTGACCACTGGGCGACCGGCTGCCGCCGACGATGAGTACCCTACCGGGCTCGAACATCGCCGCGGAGCCGTACTCCCGATCCCCGTAGAGACTCCGCGCGACGTCGGTCCACGCCCCGGTCTCGGGGTCCAGATAGCTGCTCTGCTGCAGGTGTCCGGCGTAGAACACCATGCCGTTGGGAGCGAGGAACGTGCGCGGATAGTACGGCAGCACGCGGTCGGCCGCGGGGAGGGGCGTCCAGGAATCGCCACCCCAGATCTCGGGGACCGAGGTCTCGAGGCCGTTCTCGTCTCGACCCGCCATGACGAGTACCCGCCCATCCTCGAGCTCGGTGGTAGTCGGGTACCACCGGCCACGCGCCATGGGCGCCGCCGCGGTCCAGGCATTCGTGGTGAAGTCGAAGAGCGTGGTGGCGGCGATGCCGTGGTCCTCGCTGATGTCACCACCCGCGATGAGCAGGCGGCCGTCGGAAAGGAAGACGTGGCCGGCACAGAAGACGCTGGTGCCGACCGGCACTCCGGTGAACTGTCCCGTCGACGGATCCCAGAGTTGAGGATCGCCGATCCGGCCCCACGAGAGCACGCGGCCGTCGGGAAGCAGATGGAGGTGCACCGCGACGATCGGCCAGTCGAACGGGGCGCCCCACTCGCCCACCGTCGCTTGTGGCTCGGGGAACGCCGGGTCCGGCGCGGGACATGTGACGATAGCGTTTTCGGCGGTGCCGGCGTCGGCGCCGTCCACCGATAGATGGACCGCGCCGCTCGCACGGGTCGTGAGCCGGGTTCGAGTCGGCGGCCCGCCGGGCGCTCGGGCGGGCAGCGACAGCTCCCCGCTCTCCCCCGTTCCCTCGACCTCGAAGCGCACGGTAATGGCAGCCAGATTGCCGTTCCCGATGTCGAAGTTCCGACCGCAGAGGTATTCAATAGTGACGAGCGCAGCCTCACCGCCGGGACCTTCCGGCGGCGTCCCCTCCTGGCACCCGATCAGCGCGGCTGCTGCGACCAGGAGGGCCAATACCCGGACTGGATGTGTGACGGAGATCATGAGACGGTAGGATAACCGCACGCGCGGCGTTTACCCTGCGCGCCGCTCGGGTTACGTTGTTGCCACTGGCCCTTCGTCCAATGGCAGGACAGCGGACTTTGGATCCGTCAATGGTGGTTCGAGTCCACCAGGGCCAATCGTCCTACGCCGGCACGGCCTTCCGATCGAGCATCTCGCGCACCTTTCGTCCCAGCTGTTCCGCGGTGAACGGCTTGGACTGAAACTGGGCATCGGGATCGAGCAGTCCCCTCCGCACCACATCTTCGCCGGTGTACCCCGAGATGTATAGGACCGGCAGGCTCGGATCGATCCGTGTGAGCAGCCGTCCGAGGTCCCTCCCACCCATGCCCGGCATGACCACGTCCGAGATCACCAGGTCGACCTGCGGAGCGTTCTCACTCCACGCGCCGGAGCGCCTCGATGCCATTCGGCGCCTCGATCACCGCATATCCCTGATCCCGGAGACCCCGCGCGACGAGTCCTCGCACCACCTCCTCATCCTCGACGATCAGGATGGTCTCCGAGCCGCCCCTCGGCGCCGACTCCGCGGCACGGTTCGCGTCGACCGGCTCCGTCTCTGCGGCAGCGGGCAGGTAGATCTTGAAGGCGGTCCCCTCTCCGGGCTCGCTGTAGACCCAGATGAATCCCCCGCTCTGCTTGATGATGCCGTAGACCGTGGAGAGACCGAGTCCCGAGCCCTGGCCGACGGCCTTGGTGGTGAAGAACGGCTCGAAGATGCGGGCCTGAAGCTCGCGGTCCATCCCGCATCCGGTGTCGCTCACCGTGAGGACGATGTAGGACCCTATGGTGATGTTGGCCTCCGCGTGACGCTGCGCGTACATCTCGTCCAGCGTGGCCGTCCCCGTGCTGATGGTCACCCTCCCCTGCTCGCCGAGCGCGTCGCGCGCGTTGAGCACCAGGTTGAGAAGTACCTGCTCGAGCTGTGCGCCGTCGGCCTTGACCCGGCCCGCCGTCGGACAGAGCGCCAGCTCGAGCTCGTGCTGCTCACCGAGCGACCGCCACAGCATTTTTTCCATGCCCTGAACGACCTCGTTGAGGTCGAGAGCCTGCGGCCGCAGCACCTGCTGCCGGGTAAAAGCGAGGAGCTGGCGGGTCACATCCGCGGCACGACTGCCCGCCCGGATGATGTCCTCGACGTCTCTCCGCCGCTCGTCGTTCGGCTCCAGCGTCCGGAGCAGGAATTGGCCGAAACCGATCACGCCGGTCATCATGTTGTTGACCTCGTGCGCAACGCCGCCGGCCAGCCGCCCCGCCGCCTGGATACGCTCCGTTCTCCGGAGGTGCTCCTCGACCCGCTTGCGTTCGGTGATGTCGCGGTAGATGCCGCGAATCGTCCCGGGCCGCCCGTTGGCCCGGTGGCAGCTGAGGTTGCCCTCGACCGTCACGGTTCCGCCGGCGGTCGTGACGAATACCAGCTCCGCGTGACTCACCGTCTCGCCGGCGAGCACCCGGTCGATGATCTCGCCGTACCGGACTCGACTCTCGGGATGGATCAATTCCGCCAGGCTGAACTGCGCGAGATCCGCCTGCGAGCAGCCGAGGGTCTTCCGGAACGCCTCGTTCACATAGCGGAACGACCCGTCCGGCGCGGTCACGCACACGAGGTCGCTGGCATTGTCGAAGAGGTCGCGATACCGCTCCTCGCTCTCGCGCAGCTCCCGCTCCCCTCGTTTCCGCTCACTGACGTCGCGCGCGTTGAGACAGACTCCGATGACGGCCACCATCTCGTCCGTGACCGGCGAACTGGTGATCTCGAACCAGCGCTCCGCGCCGTCGGCATCTCTGATCGCACGCTCGATCGTGGACGATTCTCCCACGAGGGCACGCTCGAACAGCGGCCCGGCCTCCGGGATGAATTCGCGCACATTCTCGCCCTCCGACGGGTGGCGCCCGAGAATCCGCGCGCCCCACTCCTCGGCGGTGCGATTGAGCGCCTGAATGGTGCCGTCGCGATCGACCAGCACGAAGCACTTGGAGGCTGTTGTTGAAGATCGCCCGCAGGTTGGCTTCCGACCGCCTCAGCGCTGCCTCGGCTCTCATCTGCTCGTTTCGTGACTGGACCCGCGAGAGTGCGCCCTCGATGGCAGGCCCGATGCGCGCCAGGTTGCTCTTGAGGAGGTAATCGGTGGCGCCGGCCTTCATGCAGCCGACCGCGGTCTCCTCGTTGACCGAGCCGGTCACGATCAGGAACGGGGTGCTCGGGGCGTGCTCGCGGGCGAGTGCCAGGGCTGCCATGCCGTCGAACCGGGGCAGCGTGTAATCGGAGAGGATGAGGTCGGGGCGAAATTCGATCAGCTCGCGCAGGAACGACTCGGGCGAGTCGACACAGCGCGCCGCGAACGGAATGCGGGCGCGGCCGAGCTCATACTCGACGAGCTCGGCATCCATCGGGACGTCCTCGAGGATCAAGATGCGAAGCGGTTCCGCCAGCATGCAACTCCTGCGTCCGCGAGGGGCTACCGGTGCAGGTGGCTATAAGATGGATACGGGTATGTGACCACGGAAGGTAGGTAGCTACTCTGCGGGCCACTGTGATCCGGCTCACCGCAGGCCGGAAAGACGGGGGAGTATCCTAACTCGTCTCCGCCCAACAGCCAGGCAGTCCACCCTCGGAGCATTTCATGCCGACCACGCCGTCACCCGCGAACGGCCGCGCCGCGAAGCGCTCGTCACGATCCCGCCTCCATTCCCCCGACGTCCTCGACCTCGAACAGCTGCTGATCGTTCTCACCTCCGTCCGAAAGGGCGACTTCTCGGTGCGAATGCCGATGTCTGCCACCGGCATTGCCGGCAAGATCGCCGACACGCTGAACGAGATCGTCGAGTTCAACCAGGAGATGGCCCGTGAGTTCGAGCGCGTCAGCCTGGCGGTCGGCAAGGAAGGCCGGACCACGCAGCGCGCGCAGCTCTCGGGAGCAGGCGGCGCGTGGGCCGCGTCGGTCAACTCGGTCAACGGGCTGATCGGAGACCTCGTCCAGCCGACGAGCGAGGTGGCGCGCGTCATCGGCGCGGTGGCCAAGGGCGACCTCTCCCAGACGATGGGCCTCGATATCGAGGGCAGGCCGCTGATGGGTGAGTTCCTGCGGATCGGGAAGACCGTGAACTCCATGGTCGATCAGCTGAGCTCCTTCGCCTCCGAGGTCACCCGGGTGGCCCGCGAGGTGGGTACCGAGGGCAAGCTGGGCGGCCAGGCACGGGTGAAGGGCGTGGGCGGCACCTGGAAGGACCTGACCGACAACGTCAACTCGATGGCCGGCAACCTCACGGCCCAGGTCCGCAACATCGCCCAGGTCACCACCGCGGTGGCCAACGGGGACCTCTCGAAGAAGATCACGGTCGACGTGAAGGGCGAGATCCTCGAGCTCAAGGACACCATCAACACCATGGTCGACCAGCTCAACTCCTTCGCCTCGGAGGTCACCCGGGTGGCCCGCGAGGTGGGCACCGAAGGCAAGCTGGGCGGCCAGGCCCAGGTGAAGGGCGTGGGCGGCACCTGGAAGGACCTGACCGACAACGTCAACTCGATGGCCGGCAACCTGACCTCGCAGGTCCGCAACATCGCCGAGGTCACCACGGCCGTCGCACGCGGCGAGCTCAACAAGAAGATCACGGTGGACGTGCAGGGCGAAATCCTCGAGCTCAAGAACACCATCAACACCATGGTCGACCAGCTCAACTCCTTCGCGTCCGAG
Source organism: uncultured Gemmatimonadales bacterium (assembly GCA_963722825.1). Classification (GTDB taxonomy): domain Bacteria; phylum Gemmatimonadota; class Gemmatimonadetes; order Gemmatimonadales; family GWC2-71-9; genus CAVVWJ01. The sequence goes on along the minus strand of CAVROI010000001.1, from coordinate 561,021 downwards.
GTCACCCGGGTGGCCCGTGAGGTGGGCACCGAGGGCAAGCTGGGCGGCCAGGCCTACGTGAAGGGAGTTGCGGGCACCTGGAAGGACCTGACCGACAACGTCAACTCGATGGCCGGCAACCTGACCTCGCAGGTCCGCAACATCGCCGAAGTCACCACGGCCGTCGCACGCGGCGAGCTCAACAAGAAGATCACGGTGGACGTGCAGGGCGAGATCCTCGAGCTCAAGAACACCATCAACACCATGGTGGATCAGTTGAGCTCCTTCGCGTCCGAGGTCACCCGGGTGGCCCGCGAGGTGGGTACCGAGGGCAAGCTGGGCGGCCAGGCACGGGTGAAGGGCGTGGGCGGCACCTGGAAGGACCTGACCGACAACGTCAACTCGATGGCCGGCAACCTCACGGCCCAGGTCCGCAACATCGCCCAGGTCACCACCGCGGTGGCCAACGGGGACCTCTCGAAGAAGATCACGGTCGACGTGAAAGGCGAGATCCTGGAGCTCAAGGACACCATCAACACCATGGTCGACCAGCTCAACTCCTTCGCCTCGGAGGTCACCCGGGTGGCCCGCGAGGTGGGCACCGAAGGCAAGCTGGGCGGCCAGGCCCAGGTGAAGGGCGTGGGCGGCACCTGGAAGGACCTGACCGACAACGTCAACTCGATGGCCGGCAACCTGACCTCGCAGGTCCGCAACATCGCCGAGGTCACCACGGCCGTCGCACGCGGCGAGCTCAACAAGAAGATTACGGTGGACGTGCAGGGCGAGATCCTCGAGCTCAAGAACACCATCAACACCATGGTCGACCAGCTCAACTCCTTCGCCTCCGAGGTCACCCGGGTGGCCCGCGAGGTCGGTACCGAGGGCAAGCTGGGCGGCCAGGCCTACGTGAAGGGAGTTGCGGGCACCTGGAAGGACCTGACCGACAACGTCAACTCGATGGCCGGCAACCTGACGGCCCAGGTCCGCAACATCGCCGACGTGACGACGGCGGTGGCCCGCGGCGAGCTCAACAAGAAGATCACGGTGGACGTGCAGGGCGAGATCCTGGAGCTCAAGAACACCGTGAACACCATGGTCGACCAGCTCAACTCCTTCGCCTCGGAGGTCACCCGGGTGGCCCGCGAGGTGGGCACCGAAGGCAAGCTCGGCGGCCAGGCCCAGGTGGTCGGCGTCGCCGGGGTGTGGAAGGACCTGACCGACAACGTGAACTGGATGGCGAGCAACCTGACCTCGCAGGTGCGCGGCATCGCCAAGGTGGTCACGGCGGTTGCGAATGGCGACCTGAGGCAGGAGCTGCGCGTCGAGGTCAAGGGCGAAATCGCCACGCTCGCCGACACCATCAACGGCATGACCAACACGCTTGCCACCTTCGCCGATCAGGTCACCAACGTCGCACGCGAGGTGGGTGTCGAAGGCAAGCTCGGCGGCCAGGCGCGGGTGCCGGGCACGGCCGGCATCTGGCGCGATCTCACGGCCAACGTCAATCAGCTCGCCGCCAACCTCACGACACAGGTGCGCGCGATCGCCGACGTGGCGACGGCCGTGACCAAGGGAGACCTGACGCGGTCCATCGCCGTCGAGGCGCTCGGCGAGGTTGCGGAGCTCAAGGACAACATCAACGAGATGATCCGCAATCTGCGCGACACGACGCGCAAGAACATGGAACAGGACTGGTTGAAGACGAACCTGGCCAAGTTCAGCCGCATGCTGCAGGGCCAGCGCGACCTGGCGACGGTGTCGCACATCATCCTCTCCGATCTGGCGCCGCTGGTCAGCGCCCACCACGGGGCGTTCTACGTCGTGGACAGCTCCGGCGACCAGGCCACGCTCAAGCTCAGGGCCAGTTATGCCTACAAGGATCCGAAGCAGGTCCGCACCGATTTCCGGCTGGGCGAGGGACTGGTCGGGCAGTGCGCCGTGGACCGGCGCATGCTGCTGGTCCAGCAGGTGCCGCCCGATTACGTCCAGATCAGCTCCGGCCTCGGCGAAGCGGTCCCGCGCAACATCGCGATTCTGCCGGTGCTCTTCGAGGGCGAGGTCCGGGCCGTGCTCGAGCTCGCGACCTTCGACGAGTTCGACGGGATCCGGCTGACCTTCCTGGAGCAGCTCGCGGAGACGATCGGGATCGTGCTCAACACCATCGCCGCGAACATGCGCACCGAGGCGTTGCTCAAGCAGTCACAGGCGCTCACCGAGAGGCTCCAGTCGCAGCAGGACCAGCTGCAGAAGACGAACGCCGAGCTGAAGGAGAAGGCCCAGCTTCTCTCGCGAGGGAAGACCGAGGTCGAGTTCAAGAACAAGGAAGTCGAGCAGGCCAAGGTGGCCCTGGAGGAGAAGGCCGAGCAGCTGGCACTCATCTCGAAATACAAGTCGGAATTCCTCGCCAACATGTCGCACGAGCTGCGCACGCCGCTCAACAGCCTGCTCATTCTCTCCCAGATCCTGACCGAGAACGCCGACGGCAATCTGACACCCAAGCAGGTGGGATTCGCCCAGACCATTCACAGCTCGGGCTCCGATCTCCTCGACCTGATCAACGACATCCTGGATCTTTCGAAGATCGAGTCGGGCACCATGGCGGTGGACGTGACCACGGTACCGTTCGGCGAGGTGCGGCGGTTCGTGGACAGCACCTTCCGCCAGGTGGCGGATCTCAAGGGGCTGCACTTCACGGTCGAGATCGATCCCCATCTCCCGCCCGGCGTGCAGACCGACAACAAGCGGTTGCAGCAGGTGCTCAAGAACCTCCTGTCGAACGCCTTCAAGTTCACCGAGCGAGGCGGCGTCACCATGCGCGCGACGCTGGCCACTGGCGGATGGAACCCCGAACAGGAAATGCTCAACGCCGCCAACGCGGTGGTGGCCTTCTCCGTGAGCGACACCGGCATCGGCATTCCCCGGGAGAAGCACGGGGTCATCTTCGAGGCCTTCCAGCAGGGCGATACCGGTACCAGCCGGAAGTATGGCGGCACGGGGCTCGGCCTCTCGATCAGCCGACAGATCACCCGTCTGCTCGGCGGTGAGATCAGAATCGAGAGCACGCCCGGGGCCGGAAGCGTCTTCACCCTCTACCTGCCGCTCATCTATCCGGCGCAACCGGTGCAGGCTCCCTCCGTCGACGACGAGGGCATCGATCGGGAATCGTCGGCCTGGCCCGAGCTCAAGCCTGCTTCCACGGCGAGCTCGCGCATCATGCTCGCCCCGGTGGTCGAGCGCGTCATTCCCGACGACCGGACCACGATCGTCGATGGCGACCGGATCCTGCTCATCGCGGAGGACGACTCCAACTTCGCCCAGATCCTGCTCGACCTCGCGCGCGACCGCGGTTTCAAGGGTCTCGTCGCCCACCGGGCCGACCGGGCGCTCGCCCTCGCGCGCGAGTACCAGCCGACGGCGGTCACACTCGACCTTCGCCTGCCAGATGCCGGCGGCTGGACCATCCTCGACCGGCTCAAGCACGATCCGGCGACGCGGCACATTCCGGTGCACATCATCTCCGTCGAAGAGAACTGGCAGCGGGCGCTCCGGCTCGGAGCGATCGACTTCCTCACCAAGCCCGCCACCAAGGATTCGCTCTCGGCGGCGCTGAACACCCTCCACGAGTTCGTCGACCGGCCGATCAAGCGGCTGCTCATCGTCGAGGATGATCGCGCCGCCCAGGTGAGCATCGCGGAGCTGATCGGGGAGAGCGACGTGCAGACGACGGCCGTCGGGTCGGGTGAGGAGGCGCTGACCGCCCTGCAATCGACCACGTTCGACTGCATGGTGGTGGATCTCGGCCTTCCCGACATGACCGGCTTCCAGCTCATCACGCGGGTCAAGGGCGAGATCGGATTGCGCAAGCTGCCCACCATCGTGTACACCGGGAAGCAGCTCACGGTGCGCGAGGAGACCGAGTTGCGGCGACTCGCCGAATCGGTGGTGATCAAGGACGCGGACTCTCCTGAGCGCCTCCTGGACGAGGCGTCGCTCTTCCTGCACCGGGTTACCGCCAACCTTCCCGAGCCCAAGCGGCGCATCCTCGAGCGCCTGCACCGGACGGACCCCGTGCTCGCCGGCCGCAAGGTGCTGATCGTGGACGACGACGTTCGCAACATCTTCGCCCTCACGACATTCCTCGAGCGAAGCGAGATGCACGTGCTACACGCGGAGAGCGGTCGCGAGGGAATCGCGAAGCTCCAGGAGCATCCCGATCTCGAAGTGGTGCTCATGGACGTGATGATGCCCGAGATGGATGGCTACGAAACGATGCGGGCCATCCGAGGCATGCCCAACCTTCGCAGTCTCCCGATCATTGCCGTCACGGCGAAGGCGATGAAGGGTGACCGGGAGAAGTGCATCGAGGCCGGCGCGTCGGACTACATCGCCAAGCCGGTGGACATGGAGCAGCTCCTCTCGCTTCTGCGGGTCTGGTTGTACCGATGAGCGCTCCGGGACCGGCCGGTCTCCATGGCACCTACGGTCCGGCCACCGCCGCCGGTTCCGCGGTCGACCTCCCGGAGCCCGCTCGGTTCGACGAGCGGGTGAACATTTTGCTGGTGGACGACCAGCCGGCCAACCTGATCGCCCTCGAGGCGATGCTGCAGGGGTTGGGTCAGAACCTGGTGCGGGCGGGGTCCGGCCGCGAGGCGCTCCGGTGCCTGCTCGACCAGGACTTTGCCGTCATTCTCCTCGACGTGAAGATGCCGGAGATGGACGGGTTCGAGACTGCCTCACTCATTCGCCAGCGCGACCGGTCGCGCGACACGCCGATCATCTTCCTCACCGCCGCCGAGCGGAGCCAGACTCAGGCGGTGAGGGGCTACGCGATCGGCGCGGTGGACTATCTGGTCAAGCCCGTCGTGCCGGAGTTCGTCCGGTCGAAGGTCGCGGTCTTCGTGGAACTGGCCAAGAAGAACGCGCTCCTCGAGCGCCAGGCTCGGCTGCTCCGCGAGGGCGAACGAGAGGCACGGGAGCTGGCCGATACGCGCGCCGAGCTGGTCCGGGATCTGGAGAACAAGAACCGTGAGCTGGAGAGCTTCAGCTATGCGGTGTCGCACGACCTTCGGGCACCGCTCAGACGCATCGATGCCTTCGCCCGGGCGGTCATGGAAACCCAGGAGGGGCGGCTCGACCCGACGGGCCACCACTTTCTCGGACGGATTCGCGAAGCGAGCCAGGAGCTGATGCAGCTGATCGACGACGTGCTCTATCTCTCGCGCGTCACGCGAGCGCAACTGCGGGACCGGGAGGTGGACTTGAGCGGATTGGCTTGCCTCCTCGTCGACCGGATGAAGGAGGCGGAATCGGACCGGGTGGTCGAAACGAAGATTCGGCCCGGCGTCGTCGTGAATGGCGACGGCCAGCTTCTGCGTATCGCCCTGGAGAATCTGCTCGAGAACGCCTGGAAGTTCACCGCGAACCAGCCCGCGGCGCGCATCGAGTTCGGGATGTCCCAGGTGGGCGGCGAGTCTGCCTGCTTCGTACGAGACAACGGCGCCGGTTTCGACATGGCCTACGCCGACCGGCTCTTCACTCCCTTCCGCCGGCTCCACGGGAGCAGCGAGTTCCCCGGCAGCGGGATCGGGCTCGCCACTGTCCAGCGCATCATCCACCGCCACGGCGGACGGGTCTGGGCCGAAGGACTGGTGGGACAGGGCGCCACGTTCTACTTCACCGTGGGCCGCGGGCGGGCGTAACGCCGGGGGATGACCGACCAGCACGCGAAAACCGCCGGGCGACCATCGCCCGGCGGTCTTCATCTGCCCGTGGTTCGCGTGGATCAGTCGTGCGCGGTCACCGTGATGACCAGATCGTTGAAGTCCGGCTCCGGGAACGTGGCGTCTTCCCCGTCGTCGAACTTGAGGGTCCAGGTCGGATAGGCACCCGTGACGTGGAGCGCCGGGGCCACCTGTTGCTCCGTCGAGCCCGAGATGACCTGGGCCTGGAGCTCGGTGTTGGCCGCGAATACCGCCCCGCCGTTCAGATCGAACGACGTGCCCTTGGCCGGGTTGTAGCACCCGTTGGTGAACAGGGTCTCCGCGACCGGAGCCGTGATCTGGAACGTGTTGCCCTGCGCCGTGCAGTCCCGGTCCGTCAGGGTCACGGTCACCTTCTTGTTCTCGAGGAGCTTGAGCGTGCACGAGGCGAACTGGCCGGGGTTGGCAGCGTCCTCGCATTGCAGCGTGGCGGCCGGCGACACGGTAAACTCGGTCGACTTGGTGCTGCTGAGTCCATCATTGTCGGTGACGGTCAGCTTCGCCGTGAAGGTGGCAATGCCGCTGGCGACGTAGGTGTGCACCGCTTGGCTCGGTACCGCCCCGTGCGTCGAGCCATCGCCGAAGTCCCAGTCCCACGCCACGACGGAGCCGTCATCGGTGCTAGCATCGGTGAAGGTGCAGTCGAGCGACGTGCAGGAGATGTCGAAATCGGCCGTCGGCGCGCCGTTGACGGCCGCGGTCGTGGATACGGTCTTCGTGACGCTCTTGGTCCCACCGTTGTTGTCGGTGACCGTCAGCGTTACGTCGAAATCGTCCGCGGTGCCGTACGTGTGCTGCGGGTTCTGAGCGCCGGAATTGGCGTTGTCGCCGAAGGTCCAGGTCCACGAGGCGATACCGTCGCCCTGGTCGGGATCGCTGCTCAGGTCGGTGAAGGTGCAGCTCAGATCGGTGCAGGAGCTCGTGAAGTTCGCGACCGGGGGCGTGTTGCTGTCCCCGCCGGGCCCGGTCGAGTCCTTCCCGCACCCGGCGGTGGCCAAAGTGCCGGTGAGGATTACAGCAAGTGAACGCCAAGGGGTCGCTTTCATACGCTCCTGCCGGGGTGAAGGTGACATGCTACGTGGATGAAGTCGCGCACCGGGGGTTCCGCCGGGCGACGAGCGCCCGGCGGGAGTGATGCACCCGGAGTTAGGTTCGGAGTCGGTGGTGCTACTGAGCGTGGACCGTCAGCACGAGGTCGTTGAAGTCGGGCTCGGTGCCACCGCAGGTCGGATCGCCCGGGCAACCCTCGCCATCATCGAACTCGAGCGTCCAGTCGGGGAAGACCCCGGTCACCCTGATGGTGGGCGTTGATCCGAGGCTGGAGGAACCGGACACCACCTTGGCCTGAAGCTCGGTCCCGGCGGTGTACGCGGCGCCGTTGTTCAAAGTGAAGGTCGCGGCCGGTGTGCCGGGGGCCGGACTGTGGCAGCCATCGGTGAAGAGCGTATCCGGAGGCGCCGGATTAGTGATGATGAAGGTATTCCCGTCGGCGTTGCAATCCTCGCTCACCAGCGTGACCGTCACCACCGACGCGTTGGTCAGGGTGAGGCTGCAGTCGGAACCATTGCACTGGAGTCCGGCCGGAGGCGCCACGGTGATGTTGTGGGTCTTGGTCTTGCTGGCGCCGTTGTTGTCGGTGACGGTCAGGCCCACGGTCTCGGTCGTCAGCACGGTCACGGTGTAGCTGTGGGTCGGGTTCTGGTCGGTCGACGTGGCGCCGTCGCCGAAGTCCCACGACCAGGAGGCGATCCCATCGCCCGCATCGGGGTCGGAGCTCTGATCCGTAAAGGTGCAATCCAGTGAATTGCAGCTTGCGTCGAACTCGGCGACCGGGCTGGTGTTTCCCGGCACACCGGTCACCGTCACGTCACGCGAGAAGTCGTCGGTGGCGCCGTCGTTGTCGGTCACGGTCAGGGTAACCGCGAAGGTCCCGCCCGCGGAGAAGGCGACGGTGGGGTTCGCGTCGGTCGAGGTTGCCGGGGTGCCGTTCTCGAAGGTCCAGGCGCGCGAGGCGATGGTGCCATCACCGTCGGTGCTGCCATCGGTGAAGGCGCAGCTCAACTCGTTACAGAGCGGGGGCTCGAAGTTGGCCGTCGGCGCCTGATTGCTCGGGCCACTGCCGCCATCACCGCCACACCCAAAGGTGAAGAGAAGTGCCAGTGCCGTCGCTGAGACTCGGTACGATCTCATATGTATGCGTCCGTGCCTGAGGCCTTGAGGGTTGCAGGATGACGAGGTCGGGCCCGGAGACCCGTAACACGGGGACCCCAGTTGCCAGAGACATGCCAGCCGGACCTCGTATAAAAGTGGTACACCAAGTAAACCCAGAGTACCATAGGAAACAATGATTTAGCTCACCAACTGTCGAGCTTCCGGGGAATGTGCAGTCTCCCCACATGTGTGGCGGAATGCCCATACTTGATTCGAGGCCTGAGTCCCGATCCGTTGCGTCATCTCGACGAGAGTGCGGGATCGACTCGCCGACACCGGCGTCCGCCGCTAGCGAGAACCGCTTCAGATGGCTAGGTTTGCGGGCTGTAATCATGACGGACCTCTCGCTATCGCGCAGCCAGATGCTGCTGCTCGGAGGGTCGGGGAATCGGGCCCTGGCCGAGGAAGTGGCAGCCCATCTGGGCCAGCCGCTCTGCCAGGTCACGGTCCGGCGGTTTGCCGACGGTGAGTTGTTCGTCAAGATCGATGAGAACGTGCGGGGCCGGGACGTCTACATCATCCAGCCCACCAACCCGCCCGCCGAGAACATGATGGAGCTCCTGCTCCTCATGGACGCGGCCAAGCGGGCGAGCGCGGCGCGAGTGACGGCTGTCATTCCGTACTTCGGGTATGCCAGGCAGGACCGAAAGGACCAGCCGCGCGTGGCCATCAGCGCCAAGCTCATGGCCAACATGGTCTCGGTAGCGGGAGCCGACCGGGTCTTGGCCATGGATTTCCACCAGCATCAGCTGCAGGGATTCTTCGATCTTCCGGTGGATCACCTGTATGCGGCGCCGGTGCTGGTGGGACACTACCGCCAGAAATCGCTGCGCGATCTCGTCGTGGTGGCGCCCGACGTCGGCTCCGCCAAGATGGCGCGCGGCTTCGCCAAACGGCTCAACGCGTCGCTCGCCATCATCGACAAGCGGCGACCCTCCGCCAACATCGCGGAGGTGCTGAACGTGGTGGGCGAGGTGGGCGACCGCGATTGTCTGATCCCCGACGACATGATCGACACGGCGGGGACGATGGCCGAGGCGGTCAACGCGCTGAAGCGGCTGGGCGCAAAGGACATCTATTGTTGCGCCACGCACGCGCTGTTGTCGGGGCCGGCGGTGGATCGGCTGGTGGCATCGCCGGTCAAGGAAGTCGCGGTCACCAACACGATCGCCATTCCGCCGGAGCGCCGGTTCGACCGCCTCAAAGTGCTGTCGATCGCCGGCCTGCTGGCCAAGGCGATCGGCTACACCCACAGCGATCAGTCGGTAAGTTCGCTGTTTGACTAGGGGTCTAGGGTCGAGAGTCTAGGGTCTCGGGTGACCTTGGACTTCAGACTCGAGACCTTAGACTTCAGACTCCAGACTCGAGACTCCATCATGGCCCAGCAAGCCAATCTTCAGGCCGCTACCCGCACCCAGACCGGCAAGGGCGCCGCCCGTACGCTACGCCGTGAAGGCAAGGTTCCCGGCGTCATCTACGGCCACGGGCGGACGGCCGAGGCGGTCACGATCGAGACCGGCGCGCTCACCAAGATGTTGGCGGGCATCAACGCCTCGACCACGATCTTCGATGTCGTGGTAGACGGGCGCGCCCCGGTCAAGGCGCTGATTCGGGAAATGCAGCGCGATCCGCTCCGTCCCACTGAGGTCCTCCATCTGGACCTCTACGAAGTCCGTGCCGACGAGCAGGTCACGCTCGAAGTGCCGATTCACCTGGTCGGCATTCCCGACGGCGTGCGCAACTTCGGCGGGGTGCTCGACCACTCGCTGCGCGAGCTGGAAATCGAGGTGCTTCCCGCGGACATTCCCGCGCGCGTCGAGCTCGACGTCACGGCGCTCACGATCGGCCACTCGGTGTTCGTGCGAGACATCCAGATCCCCAAGGCCCGCATCCTCAACGATCCCGACACGCCGGTAGCCACCGTCGTGGCGCCGAGGACGGAAGAGGCGCCGGCGGTGGTCGAGGAGCCCGTGTCGACCGAACCCGAGCTCATCCGCAAGCCGAAGGCCGAGGCCGAGGGCGAAGCCGAGGGCGAGTCCAAGCCGAAGGCCTGATCCCTGCGCGCCATCGTTGGGCTGGGCAATCCTGGTCCGGAATACGTCGACACCCGGCACAACGCCGGGTTCCGGCTGGCGGATCACCTGGCTGAGCGGTGGCGGCTCGGCGCCTTCCGGCGCGCGGAGCGTGCACGGCAGGCCGAAGGCACCTGGGAGGGGCACGCGGTACGGGTGCTGAAACCACAGACGTACATGAACCGGAGCGGCGCCGCGCTGGCGTCGCTTCGCGCGCATTCGGACTTCGATCCCGCTCACGATCTCCTGATCCTGGTCGACGACGTCGCCCTGCCGGTGGGCAAGTTTCGTCTCCGTGGCGCGGGGTCGTCCGGCGGTCACAACGGCCTCAAGAGCATCGAGGGCGCGCTGCAAAGGCAGGACTACGCCCGCCTCCGGATCGGGGTCGGACCGGCGCCGATCGATCTCCCCGATCTCGCCGACTTCGTCCTCGCCCCGTTCACGCCGGACGACTCGCGTCAGATCGATGAGCTGCTCGACCCCATGGCCGATGCCGTGGAGTCCTGGGTGGCCGACGGCATCGAGCGGGCGATGAGCCGGCATAACCGATAGCCCATAACCATGCTCCGACTCGGAATCGTCGGCCTGCCGAACGTCGGCAAGTCCACCCTCTTCAACGCCCTCACCTCCGCCAAGGCGCTGGTCGCGAACTATCCCTTCGCGACGATCGAGCCCAACACCGGAATCGTCCAGGTACCCGATCCGAGACTCGACGCCCTGGCGGAGATCGTCAGTCCGGAGCGTACCGTGCCGGCTGTCGTCGAGTTCGTGGATATCGCCGGCCTGGTCAAAGGTGCGAGCGAGGGCGAAGGACTCGGCAATCAGTTCCTGGCGAATATTCGTGAGGTGGACGCGGTCGTCCACGTGGTCCGCTGCTTCGAGGACCCGGATATTCCGCACGTGATGGGCGAGGTTGATCCCGTGCGCGACCGCGAGATCATCAACATCGAGCTGGGGCTCGCGGATCTGGCCAGCGTCGAAAAGCGGCTCGACAAGGCGGCCCGCACCGCCAAGTCGGGCGATCCGCAGGCAAAGGTGGAACAACGCCTGCTCGAATCGGCTCGCGATGCCCTGGCGGCCGGCCGCCCTGCCCGAATGGTCATCCCCACAGCAGAAGAGGCCGCCGCCTTCCGCGGGTTCAATCTCCTCACGAGCAAACCGGTGCTGTACGCCGCGAACGTGAGCGAGGAGGATGTCGGCCGAGGCAACGCATACGTTTCGGCACTCGAGAAGGCGCTCGCGGCGGACGACGAGACCGCCGAGGTAGTCACCTTCTCCGCCAAGGTCGAGGCCGAGCTCGCGGAGCTGGCGGCGGAAGACCGCGCCGAATTCCTGGCTTCCCTCGGGCTCACGGAATCGGGACTCGACCGGCTCGCGCACGCCGCGTATCACCTTCTCGGGCTCCAGAGCTACTTCACCGCCGGCGAAAAGGAGGTGCGGGCGTGGACCATCCATCGCGGCGACAAGGCGCCCGCCGCCGCCGGCGTGATTCACTCCGACTTCGAGAAGGGCTTCATTCGGGCGGAGACGGTCGCGTACGATGACTTCGTGCGGGTGGCCGGATGGAAGGGGGCACGCGAACAGGGGCTGGCTCGCGCCGAGGGCAAGGAATATGTGGTGCAGGACGGAGACGTGATGCTGTTCAGGTTCAGTTCCTAGTCGGATTCACCGCAGAGGCGCTGAATCAGTAACCCAGAATCCGGACGCGCCAATTGGCCGCCAGCTCGGGACACCGGGCCAGTCGCGCCGCGCGCTCCGGATCGGTCTTCCGCTCGAGCATCGCGCGACCGACCTCGCGCACCGGCCATTCGGGATGGGGTCGATCCACCAGCGCGATCGGTTGACCGGCCTCGATTTCCCCCTCGTTCAACACCCGCAGATACCAGCCGCCCCGGCCGTTCCGCTGAACGATCGCGATCATGTCGCGAATCTGGTGGCGGCGGGCGAGCGTCGAGCAGGGCTCTCTCGGCTTCGTGACCTGCAGCCGCGCGCCGCCGATCTGGAAGATGTCGCCCAGGCACGCCGTTTCTTCCGTCAATCCCTCGACCGAGAGATTCTCCCCGAAGGCCCCCGGGCCGAGATCGTCGAGGCCCCATTCCGTCCACGCAGGATAGTGACTGACGGTATACATCAGCACCGCCTGGTCGGGGCCGCCATGCACCGTGGGGTTGGCCACCGTGTCGCCTCGGATTCCCAGCGTGCCGACCCAGGCCGGGCCCTCGACCGGCTCCTTCCAGATGGCGCTCGTGAAGGCCCGGTCCATGGGGTCGGGGGCATGCGGCGTGCCGACGGTCCGAGGCGTGCCGGCCTGAATCGAGATGACTCGCATGGCGAAGCATAATAGCGGCCGCGCCTACCGCCCCACCCCTGCCCCGCCTATCTTACGCCCGGTCCACATATCTCCTCCCCGGCGCCCACACCAGGCCCGGGGCGACCAGACCGAAGGAAGGTGTCATGACCCGTCAATACGAAGTGGTCTATATCTTCGACAGCGCGCTCGAAGAGACCGCCATCAACGAGCGCCTCGCGCGCTTCCACACCCTCATCCAGCAGCCCGGCGGCGAAGCCCCCCAGGTGAACCATTGGGGCAAGCGGACTCTGGCCTACCCGGTCAAGAAACACGAAACCGGCTACTACGTCATCGCCAAGTTCGACGCCGTGGCCACCGCGCTTCCCGAATTCGAGCGCGCCATCAAGCTCGATGATGGAGTCCTCAGGTTTCTGGTCGTCGTCAGCGAAGGCGCCCAGCCCGTGCCGGTCACGGCCGGCAAGACCGATGAGGAGGACGACGAATGAGACGCCCGCAAAAGACCTGCGCCATCTGCGAGTCCGGCGTCCGGGTCGTCGACTTCAAGGATGAGCGCACGCTGTCGCGCTTCCTGACCGAGCGCGGCAAGATCCTGCCGAGCCGGCTCTCGGGAACGTGCTCGCGCCACCAACGGCAGCTCAGTACCGCCATCAAGCGCGCTCGCCAACTCGCGCTGCTGCCTTATATCAAGGGCTTCGTCGGCTGACAGCCAGAGGCGTTGCCCCGCGCGGGGGGCCCGGCCTCGCGCCGCGAGGAGCCGCGCCTTGGGGTCCGCTGCTGGCACTGGTCGGCTATCTGTTGCTCGCGCCGCCCGTCTTCGTCTGCGGGCCATTGGCGGGACTCCTTCTCCTCTCCCGCCCGTCCACCGTGCGGGAGTGGGGGTGGCTGGTCGGCGCGGCCCTCTGGACCGCGGTGTGGCTCCAGCCGCTCGGTGGTCTGGGCGCGCAGGTGGCCCGCGCCGGCGCCGTGTTCCTGTGCGGCAGCTTCCTGGCGTTGACCCTCTGGCGACCCTCCCCGCTCTTCTCTCGGGCCCTGGTGTCCGCAGGGGCAGCCGGCATCGCGCTCGTCGCCTGGATGATCCATCTCGGCATCGGATGGACCGAGGTTCGCGCCGCGGTCGACCACGATCTGACCACGTACCAGGATGCGGCCCGGGCCCAGTGGCAGGCCGCTGGTGTTCCAGGCGATCTGGTCGCCCGGATGACCGCGATCAGCGATACGGTGGCACAACTCTATCCCGCGCTGCTGGCCATGGCAGCCGTGGCGGGTCTCCGCCTTGCCTGGGCCTGGTATCACCGGGTCTCCACCCGGCCGCTGGGAGCGCCGCCCCCGCCGTTCCCCGCCTTTCGATTCAACGACCAGTTCGTCTGGGGGTGGGTAGTCGCGCTGGGGCTGTGCCTCCTGCCGGTGCCGGAGCCTTGGCCCGTCGTCGGCGCCAATCTGTTGCTGCTCTGGACGGCGCTCTATGGGACGAGAGGGCTGGCCGTGGTGCTCGCTGGCGCCCGCCAGGTACCGCCCTCCGTGATGGCGGTCCTTGGCATCATTTCCCTGTTCCTGATGCCGTTCGTCGTCGGCGGGCTCACCCTGCTCGGGCTCGCGGACACCTGGCTAGATTTCCGGCGTCGGATGTCGCCGGCCAACCGAGGGCTCGATCGATGATCGACGTGATCTTGCGGGAAGACGTGAAGTCGCTGGGGCGCGCGGGCGAGATGGTCCGGGTCAAGCCGGGCTACGCACGGAACTTCCTGCTCCCCCACGGCCTCGCCTACGAGGCGACCGAAGGCAACAAGAAGCGGATTGCGGCGGAGTCGAGGGCCCGGTCGACGCGAGAGCAGTCCGAGCGCGCAGAGGCCGAGCGCGTTGCCGCCACACTCGGCGCCGTAACATTGACGCTCGGGGGCAAGGCCGGCGAAGAAGGCAAACTGTTCGGCTCGATCACGGCGCAGGACATCGCCGATGCACTGGCCCGGCAGGGGCACGAGGTGGACAAGCGCCGGATCGAGCTCGAGCACCCCATCAAGACCCTGGGCCACCATACCGTCGGTGTCCGTCTGCCCCACGAGGTTCATGCCGAGGTACGCCTCTCCGTCGTCGCGGAATGACCCGTCGGCGATGACGGCGGGCATCGCGTATCTCGACGGCCCCCGACTGGCCCGCTCGCTCTATGCCGCCGCCGACTGGGTGGCCGCGGGACGGGAAGAAATCAACCGGATCAACGTCTTTCCGGTCCCCGACGGCGATACCGGCACCAACTTCACCCTGACGCTCCGCGCCATCGCCGATGCCCTCCGGGCTCTCGGCGATGCGCCGCTCCCGGAGACGGCCCGGACCATGTCGAGGGCGGCGGTCCTCGGCGCGCGGGGCAATTCCGGGATGATGCTCGCCCATTTCATGCTCGGCTTCGCGGATGCGCTCGGCGACGGCCTCACCGCCACGACGGTCGGCGTCGCTCGCGCGGTCCGGGCCGGCTCCGACCGTCTCTACGAGTCGCTGGACGACCCGCGCGAGGGAACCATTCTGACCGTCGCGCGCGAGGCCGCCGCCGCCGCGGAGCGTGCCGCCGCGGAAACCGCGGATCTCGGGGAGTTCATGCACCGGCTGCTCGACGAAGGCGAGGCCGCCCTGGCCCGGACCCCAGAGCTGATGGCGGTCCTTCGCGAAGCCGGCGTTGTCGACGCCGGGGGCAAGGGGTTCGTTCGGATGCTCGAGGGGGTCGTGCGGTACATCGAGGGCGATCCCATCCTCGCCGCAGCCACCTCCAACGGAGCCGCCCCGGAATCGGTACTCATACCGGCCGCAATGGTCGAGGTGGCCGCCGAGCGGGATTTCCGATTCTGCACCGAGGTCCTCGTTCGCGGCGAGCAGCTCCCTGCCGCCAACGAGGCGCGGGCGTCACTCCATGCGTTCGGCGGCTCACTCGTGGTCGCGGTGGCGGGCGACATCCTCAAGATCCATGTGCACACTGATACCCCGGAGGCCGTCTTTAGCTATGCGACCCGCTGGGGGCGTGTGGAGAGCACCAAGGCGGACGATATGCGGGCGCAGCACCGGGGGTTGGCGCACCCGGGCCGCCGGCCGGTGGCCGTGGTTACCGACAGCTCGGCCGATCTCTCGGATGGGGTGCTGGACCGGCATCACATCTCGCTCGTACCGCTTCAGGTCGCCTTCCCGGATGCGACCTTCCGGGACCGGGTGGAGCTCAAGCCCGAGGACTTCTACCGGCGCCTCCGAAGCGCGCGCGAGCTTCCCACGACGTCGCAGCCGGCTCCCGCCGAGTTCGTCAGGGTCTTCCGGGATGCGAGAGGTGAAGCGGAAGAGGTTGTCGGGGTGCTGCTCTCGTCGGCACTGTCTGGCACCTATGCTTCCGCGCAGGCCGCCGTGCGCGCCGCCGGGATCTCGGGCGTCTACCTGGTGGACAGCCGTTCGGCATCGCTCGGGGTGGGAATGCTCGCGCTCCGGGCATCGGAGCTGGCGGAGGAGGGGTGGGACGGGAAGCGGATCGCGGCGGAGCTGAGCCGGATCCGCGTGAAATCGGGAATGCTGCTGACGGTGGATCAGTACGACAACCTGCTGCGATCGGGGCGCGTCTCCCGCGGCAAGGCGTGGCTTGCGGGCATGCTCGACGTCAAGCCGATCCTCTCGCTCGACGAGGCGGGGAAAGTGGTACCGGTCGACCGGGTGCGCGGGCGAGAGCAGTTGGTCCCCCGCGTGCTGCAGTTGCTGGAGCGACGTCTCACGCCCCGCCCCCGCGCCCTGAGATTCGGGGTGGCCCACGCGGAGGCACCCGAGACGGCGGAGCGGGTGCGAACGGCCCTCGTGGCGGCGTATCGCCCGAAGGACTGTTTCATTTCGCTGGCGACGGGCGTGCTCGGCACCCACGTCGGTGCCGGGGCCTGGGCGATCTTCTACCAGGCGGAGGACTGATGGTCCCGCCGCGGCCGCCCGAGGCATTGCGCCTGGCGCTCGATGCGATTCGCGATCTTAAGGGAGACCATCTCGTCGTTCTCGATTTGCGCGGACTCACGGATGCCACGGATTTTTTCATCATCGCAACCGGCACCTCCGACGCACACGTTCGCGGCATCGCGGAATCGGTGATGGAGAAGCTCGACCGGCGCGGGCACCGCGCGCACCACGTGGAAGGCCTGAACGGAGGCCGGTGGGTACTGCTCGATTTTGTGGACTTCGTGATCCACTTGTTCCACCCGGAGACCCGCGCGTTCTATCAGCTCGAGCGGCTCTGGAACGACGCACCGGAGCTGCTCATCAGCTCCACCTAGGCCGAGGTTGCCATGCTCCGACGTACCACGCCCGCCCTCCTGTTCCTGCTGCTGAGTGTGCCGGGTTCCCTCGCCGCCCAGTATTTCGGGCGGAACAAGGTTCAGTACACCAACTTCGATTTCAAGGTCATTCAGACCGAGCACTTCGACGTCTATTACTACGACCGCGAGAGGGTGGCCGCCCTCGACGCGGCCCGCATGGCGGAACGCGGCTACGCCAAGCTCTCCAAGGTGCTCAATCACGAGTTCAAGGAACGCAAGCCGATCATCCTGTACGCCTCGGGCGCCGACTTTCAGCAGACCAATGCGACCGACGTGAGCGGCGAGAGTACCGGTGGCGTGACGGACTTCGCCCGCAACCGCGCGGTCATGCCGTTCTCGGGCGCCTACGCCGACTTCGAGCACGTCCTGCTCCACGAAATGACGCACCAGTTCCAGTACGACATCTGGTCGCGGGGGCGGGCCGGCGGCGGACTCCAGACGCTGATCGCGATCTCCCCACCTCTCTGGTTCGCCGAAGGAATGGCCGAGTACATGTCGCTCGGGCCGATCAACGCCGAAACGGCGATGTGGCTCAGGGACGCGTCTCTCGAGGGAAAGCTGCCGACCATCAAGCAGATGACGGCCGATCCGTACGAGTACTTCCCGTACCGCTTCGGGCATGCCCTGTGGTCGTACATCGGCGAGCGGTGGGGCGACGAGGCGGTCGGCGCCATCCTCAAGGCCACTCTGGCCGGCGGGATCGAGCCGGCATTCCGCCGTACGATCGGGCTGACCCTCGATCAGCTTTCCGAGCAGTGGCGCGACGCCGTTCAGAAGCGGTACCTGCCGGAGATCGGCTCACGCACCAAGGCGCGCGCCGTGGCCGACGAGCTGTTGACCAAGGAGCGCTCGGAAGGGACACTTCATCTGGCCCCGGCCCTCTCACCCGACGGCTCGCAGGTCGCCTATTTCAGCGAAAAGGATTTCTACTCCGTCGATCTCTACCTGGCCGACGGCGTCACCGGCAAGGTCAAGCGCCGGATCCTGAAGTCGGGGGTGAGCAGCAACTACGAGACCTACCGTTTCATCAACTCCCAGGCCAACTGGTCGCCCGACGGCAAGTATCTGGCGTTCGCGGCCAAGCGAGGTCCCCGGGACGACATCGTCATCGTCGACGTCGCCCGCAACAAGCAGGTGGGCCGGATCCAGCTCAAGCTGAGCGGGGTCACGACTCCGTCATGGAGCCCCGACGGGAAGCAGCTGGTCTTCACCGGATACGACGGCGGCCTGAGCGACCTCTTCATCGTCGATCGAGACGGCAAGAATCTCCGCCGCCTCACCAACGACAAGTACGCCGATCTGCACCCGGTCTGGTCCCCTGACGGCCACACCATCGCCTTCGCCACCGACCGCGGTCCCGAGACCGACTTCAACAAGCTGGCCATCGGCAACTTCCGCATCGGGCTTTTCGATCTCGGCAGCGGCAGGATCACGGTGCTCGACCACATGGATCAGGGAAAGAACGTGAGCCCCCAGTGGTCGCCGGACGGGACGTCGGTGGCGTTCGTGTCCGACCGCAACGGCGTGAGCAATGTCTATCTGTACGATCTGGGCGACCGCCAGATCTACCAGATCACCGATTTGTATAGCGGCGCCCAGGGCATCACCCCGCTCTCCCCGGTGCTGAGCTGGGCGGGCCAGGCCGACCGGCTCGCCTTCGTGTATTACGAGAAGGGCAAGTTCGACATCTATTCGATCACCAACCCACGCGGCCTCAAGCGACAGCCGTACAAGCAGGCGGCCGTGGACAGCGTCGGCATGCTGGCCCGGGTCACCACGCCGGCCTTCGATACGACACGCTCGCTCCAGGTGCGAGAGGACGTGCGGCCGCAGGTGGGCGAAGGCGGCTCGATCTATCGGACCCCGCAGGGATTTCGCTCGTCGGGCGAGTTGGCCCGCGGCACCGATACCACCCACATCCAGCAACCCATCTCGATCGCCGCGCTGCTCGACTCGGCCAACTACAGTCTGCCCGACACGAGCGAGTTCACCCTCAAGGATTACCGGGTCCACTTCTCACCCGACTACATCGCACGACCGTCGATCGGCTACGCGCGCGACAACTTCGGCCGAGGATTTTTCGGTGGGTCGGCCATCTCGCTGAGCGACATCCTCGGCAATCATCAGCTGGTGTTTGCCGGTTACGTGAACGGCCGTCTGGCCGAGGCGCAGGTGCTGGCGGCCTATGTGGACTTGAGCAAGCGGATCAATTGGGCGGTGGGTCTGTCTCAGGACCCGTATTACTTCCTCGAGCCGAGCGAGGTGCGGGTCGACGACCCCGGGGCGGGCCGGAACACATTCGTGACGAACATCCGGCGCCTCGTGGTGCGCTCGGTCTTCGCGCAGGCCTACTACCCTATCACCCGCTTCCAGCGGATCGAGGCGGGCGCGCGGTTCGCCAACGTGGACGATGCGCTGCTCAGCATCAACGAGCCCTATGACCCCAACACCGGGGTACTGCTGGAAGATCCATTCCTGACGACGGACAATCTTCCGGGGGTCAACTACGCCCAGCCGTCCGCGGCGCTCGTGTTCGACAACTCGCTCCAGGGATACGTGGGCCCGTTCTACGGCCGCCGCTACCGTCTGGAGTTCGCGCAGACCATCGGCAACTGGAAGTTCTCGCAGGTGACCGCCGATTACCGGCGATACGACGCGATCATCGGCCCGATCGTGCTGGCGACGCGGGGGCTCTACTTCGGACGCATTGGGCGCGACTCGCGTCAGTTCCGCGTCTTCGGCGGCAGCACCGATCTCATCCGCGGCAATACGTCCGGCTCCTACCGGCGGAACGAGTGCCTGAACGCCAACGATCTCAATGCCGAATCGGGCTGCGCCGCCTTCGACCGGCTGGTCGGGACCCAGATCGCCGTCGGGAGCGCCGAGATCCGGTTCCCGATCCTCAACCCCTCATTCGGGTTGCCGGCGGCGTTCCCGCCGATCGAAGGCGCGATCTTCTACGATATCGGGATGATCTGGGACGATCAGAGCACGCTCAAGTGGAGTCGCGCCGCAGGCGATGATCCCATCCGGGTGCGGACACCGCTCCAGACGATCGGCGCATCGATCCGGATGAACCTGTTCGGCTTCGCGGTCGCCCGGCTCGACTACTCGATTCCGCAGGAGCGGAAGGCGGTGAAGGGGCTCTGGACCTTCAGTCTCGGTCCCACCTTCTGAGGTGACCGCCCGCCCCGCTATGTTTGGGGGGTGACATTCTTCCTCTCGAGACTGGGGGCGGGTCTCCTGCTCCTCGCGGTGGGGTGCGGGCGCGAGCCTGAGCTCAAGCTCGGCAAGCTCCCGCCCTCAACCCGGGTCCCGACACCTTCCTCCGCCGTGCGCCTGCCCCGGGACGGCGGGCAAGCCCGTCTGTACCGCATTCCCTCTCTCGAACCCTCCTCCTGGACTACCGACGAAAAGCTCCCCGCGCTCGAGCGGGCCGTGGGCGGTGATGCCGAGCAGGGACTGGTCTACGCCATGGACCGGGACCGCAACGTGGTCGGGGTGGACCTCGAGACCCGCCGGGTGCGGCCCTTCATGGCGCAGGTGCGCTACGCGGCTGTTGGGCCCGACGGGGCGCTCTACACCGTGGACAGCGGCAGTGGGGTCACCCAGCTCGCCCGGCGGACGACGGTCCGGTTCCGCTCGAAATTGCAGGGCACGCCCGACGAAATGTACGGCACCATGGGCGGCGCGCTGCTCGCCAGGATCGGCGGGAACAAATCGGCCCTCGAGGTTCTCGGCTCGGATCAGCCACCCGCTTCGACGCCCATTCCTCCCGGTCGGCTCGCCACGAGCCTCTACGGCGACCTCGTCGCCGTCGCCGCCGACACCGCCGTCGTGATCTACGACCCCAAAGCCAAACAGAAACCCCGTGTCGTCCGCGTGCGGGGCCACGCGCGCGATGTCATCTTCTCGCCGTCGGGCCATCGGATTTATGTGGCGCGGGACGATCGCGACCTGCTGGTCCTCGACCGCTTCAGCGGTGACCCGCTGGGTGAGATCACATTGCCGGGACCCGCCAAGAGTCTCCGCGAGGACGAGTACGGCCGCTACCTTCTCGTCCGGCCCGCCGAGGGCGATTCGGTCTGGGTGGTGGACGTTGGCCGCTCGCGGTTCGTCGGCGGGGTAGCGACGAAGTGGGCCGCCGACCTCCCGGCGGTCGGGTCGCCGAACGCGCTCCTGATCCGGCGCGGCGCCGACGTCGTCGCTCTCGACCTTGCCGCCGACGGCTTCCCCGAAGCCGGCAGGGTGAAGGATGCTGCCGGCGATCTCTGGCTCCCGCTCCGCTGGCGCCCGATGCGGGACGCGGAGGTCCAGGCCGCGGCAGATTCGGGAAAGCCGGTGGCCGGCTCCGATTCGACCACGGCGGCCCCCTCGGTCTACCTCCAGGTCAGCAGCTCGCAGAATCCCGCCTGGGCCAACGAGCTGAGCGGCAAGCTCAAGGCAGCCGGCCTGCCCGCCTCGGTGCTGCCGCCCGCGCGAAGCGACGAGGCGTACCGCGTAGTGCTCGGACCGTACGCCACGCGCGAGCAGGCGGAGGAAACGGGCAAGAAGATCGGAATGCCGTCATTCGTGGTCACGCCGCAGGACAACCCCGAGAGGTAACACTCCATGAAGCTCACACGGCTCGAGCTGTCCGGCTTCAAGTCGTTCGCCGATACCGTGGACCTCACCTTCGAACAGGGGGTGACGGCCATCGTGGGGCCCAATGGCTGCGGAAAGTCGAACGTCTCCGACGCGGTCCGCTGGGTGCTGGGCGAGCAATCGGCCCGGCTGCTCCGGGGCGGCAAGATGGAAGACGTCATCTTCCAGGGCTCGGCGGCGCGGCGCCCGGTGAATGTCACCGAAGTATCGCTCTACCTCGACAACAGCGACGGCGAGCTGCCGATCGCCTACCGCGAGGTGGTCGTCACTCGCCGGCTCTCCCGCTCGGGCCAGAGCGATTACCTCCTCAACGGCTCGCCGGTCCGGCTCCGCGACATCCAGGACCTCCTGCGCGGCACCGGATTGGGCAGCGACGCGGGTGTCGTCATCGAGGCCAAGATGATCGACCTCCTGCTTTCCGATCGCGCCGACGAGCGGCGCTCGCTCTTCGAGGAGGCGGCGGGCATCGGTCTCTATCGGGATCGGAAGCACAGCACCGAACGTCGCCTGGAGGAGACGGCGGTCGATCTGCAGCGGGTGGACGACCTGATCGGCGAGGTGCAGTCGCAGATCCGGAGCCTCGCGCGGCAGCGGGGCAAGGCCGAGCGCCACAGCAAGCTCAGCGAGGAGAAATTCGCCGTCCAGATCACCCTTGCCCGGCGCCTGCTCGACCGCCTCGCCGACGAGGTGCGGGGAATGGAAACGCGCTTCGCCGAGCTCTCCCACCTGCTGCCCGCGACTCGGCAGCGCCTGGTCGACGCCGAGCGCAGGCGGGAAGACACCTCTCACGCGCGCCAGGCTGCCGAGACGGCCCGAGCCGAGATTGCGCGCCGCCTCTCCGCGGTCAGAATCGAGATCGGCAAGCTCGACGGCGATCTTGCCGTAGCTGCCGAGCGACTGTCGAACGCGTCGACGCGGCGGCACCGCGCACAGGAGGAGCGTGCGCAGACGGCGCTTCGCGCCCAGCAGGCGCTCTCGGAGCGTGAAGCGGCGGCCCGTGATCTCGAGTCGGCTGCGGGAGGCCACGAGCGGATCCTTGGCGAGCTGGCGGCGCGCGCGGAGGCCGAGGAAGAGGTGCGGCGGCGCCTCGGCGAGCAGCGCCAGCTCGTCCGGCAGTGGGAACAAGAGCTGCAGGCCCTGGCGCAGACGCTGCGCTCGCTCGAGGGCGAACGCGCCGCCCTGGAAGGAGAGCTCTCCACGCTCCGGGATCGCGCGGCGCAGGCCGCGGCGCACCAGGAAGAGCTCCAGAACGAGGTGGCGGGCGCCGAGCAGCGCCGCAATCAGGCGGTCGAGCGGGCCACCACACTCATTCAGGATGCCAAACGCGCCGGCACAGAGGCCGAGCGCGGGCGGCATCTCGTCGCGGAGGCCCGTGAGCAGGAGGCACTGCACCGAGCGGAGCGCCGCCACGCCGAGGAATCGCTCGCGCAGATGACGGCGCGACGGCATGCCCTCGAGGAGCTGGAGCGCGATCGCGTCGGCCTCGCGCCTGCGGCCGCGGCGCTCCTGGCCGCCCGCGCGCGCTTCGGCGACGGCGTGCTCGGCCCGCTCAGCGACTTCGTGACGACCGGCCGTGAGAACGCCGAGTTGACCGAACGGCTGCTGGGTGATTGGATGCACGCGGTGCTCGTCCGTGATCACGCGACCGTGCAGGCAATTCAGGACTGGCACACCGAGCAGCAGCCAGGCGCGCTCGTCCTCCTCCCGCTCGACCCAGGGCCGTCGGCCCCTGCCGGAGATCTCGCCTTTGATGACCGCCTCCACGTCCAGGAACCGGCGATCGGCTGGGTGCGGGCGGCGCTAGCGGGGTCCGAGGCGCTCGATGCCTCCGGCCGGGTCCTCAAGCGCGCGAGTGGCGCCATCTTTCTGAGCGGCGTGGGCGTTCCATCCGGTCCCCTCCGCCGCCGGGCCGAGCTCACGGCGCTGGTGCAGGACGTCGAACGCGGCAGCGCAATGCTGGCAACCGCCGACGCCGCTCTCGAAGCCACGATGGAGCGTCTCGCCGAGCGGGAGCGCGGCCTCGCGGCTGCTACTGCCGCGGCGGATCTCGCCCGCGAGGCGGAGCGCCAAGCCGCCGCGGCACGCGAAGATGCCGTGCGTCTCGCCGGCAATCTCGCGCGCGAATTGGCGGAATCGGAAGTGGAGCTCCAGCGAGTCACGGAGCGCCTCGCACGGTCGGAGCGGCGGATGACCGACATCGACGCAGAGCTCGTCGCGGGCGAGCTCTCCCGCAGCCGGCTGGATGAATCGCTCGGCGAAGGCCGTGCTCGTCAGGCCGAGCTCGAGTCCGAGCAGGAAGCGGCGCGGGAGCACCGGGTGCATTGGCAGGTGCAGGAAGCACATGTCGCGGGCGGGTTGCGCTCGGCGGAGGAACGGTTGTCCCGGGCTTCCGGAATGCGCGACGAGGCCGAGCGGGTCATGGCCGCGCTGGCCGGCGAGGTGGCGCAGCTCGATGGCGATACGGCCGCCGCCGCCGCCCAGCAAGGCGAGTGGCGAGAGCAGCGTGCCGAGCGGGAGGTCGCCCGGCAGGAGCTCGAGGCCGCCAGCGCGGACGCCGAAACCGAGCTCGCCTTGACCGAGGCCGCCCTTGCGGACGCCGAGCAGGAAGTGGCGGGAGCGCGCGCCACCCTCGACCAGGCCACGGAGGAGAGCCACACGCTCCAGGTGAGCCTGACCGAGGCGGCGGGGGCCCGGCGCAGCATCATCGAGCGGGTCGAGGCGGAGTGGCACCGTCCCTTCGACCAGCTGGTCGAAGGCGCCCCGCTGCTCGACCTCGGCATCGAAACCCTGGAGGCGGAGTCGGCGCGAATCGCCGACGCGCTCGAGACGATCGGTCCGGTCAACTCGCTGGCGGTCGAGGAACACGCGGAGGAAGTGAAGCGACTGGAGTTCCTGACCTCGCAGCGTGACGATCTCGTCGGCGCCCGGCAGTCGCTCATCCAGGCCATCCGCGAGATCGACGGGACCGCCCGCTCGATGTTCCTGATAACCTTCACGGCGGTGCAAGCAAACTTCCAGAAGGTGTTCCAGACGCTCTTCGGCGGCGGGGAATGCGAGCTCCGCCTGGCCAACCCCGAGGACCCGCTCGAGAGCGAGATCGATATCCACGCCGCGCCCCGCGGAAAGCGGACCCAGCGGATCCACCTCCTGTCGTCCGGCGAGCGGACCCTGGTGGCGGTCTCGCTCCTGTTCAGCATCTATCTCACCAAGCCGAGCCCCTTCTGTCTCATGGACGAGGTCGACGCTCCGCTGGACGATGCCAACGTCGGCCGGTTCACCCGACTCCTCGAGGAGTTCAAGGCCGACACCCAGTTCCTCGTGATCACCCACAACCCGCGCACCATGCAGTCGGCCGACGCGGTGTACGGCGTCACGATGCAGGAGCCGGGGGTCTCGACGATCGTGGGGGTCCGCCTGAGCGAGCGGGAAGCGGTGTGAGGAGCTCTCGATGCTGATCGTCATGCGGCACGGCGCCGACGAGGAGGAGATCCGGCAGGTCGTCGCCACCATCGAGGAGATGGGCTACCAGGCGCGACCCATGCCCGGAAAGCAGCGGGTCTCGATCGGACTGGTGGGAAACGATGGACGGGTGGATGGCTCGCGCCTCGCCGCGCTGTCCGGGGTGCAGGAGATCATCCACGTCACCAAGCCGTACAAGCAGGTATCCCGCGAGTGGAAGCCCGAATCCACCGTCGTACGTCTTCCCGGCGGGCTCTCGGTGGGCGGCGACGACGTCGTGGTCATGGCTGGCCCCTGCTCCGTCGAGAACGAGCGCCAGATTCTCGACGCCGCGCGGGTGGTGAGGGAAGCGGGCGCGACAGTTCTCCGCGCCGGGGCGTTCAAGCCGCGCAGCTCCCCCTATTCGTTTCAGGGACTCGGCCTCGCCGGCCTCCGGCTGCTGGCGCGCGCGCGGGAGGAGACGGGACTGCTGATCGTGACCGAAGCGATGGACGCCGCCGGGCTCGACCAGGTGATCCAGGTGGCCGACATCGTACAGATCGGCGCCCGCAACATGCAGAACTACTCACTCCTCAAGAGCGCCGGACGCTGCCGCAAGCCGATCCTCCTCAAGCGCGGCATCGCCGCGACCATCCAGGAGCTGCTGCTCTCCGCCGAATATCTGCTGGCGGAGGGAAATTCCCAGGTAATCCTCTGCGAGCGGGGTATCCGGGGATTCGATCCGGCGACCCGCAACGTCTTCGATCTGAGCGCCATTCCGGTGGTGCGCGCGCTGTCCCACCTGCCCATCGTGGCCGACCCGAGTCACGGCACCGGCCACCGCGACATGGTCATTCCCATGGCACGTGCCGCCGTGGCCGCCGGCGCCGACGGATTGCTCGTCGAAGTTCATCCGAACCCCGATCGCGCGCTCTCCGACGGCGCGCAGAGCCTATATCCCGAGCAATTCGATCGGATGATGAGAGAAGTCCGCCTCATCGCGGAGGCGATCGGACGGCGCCTGGCGGAACCGGCCGGAATGCGCGCATGACCGGTCGAATCGTGCTCCTGCTGACGCTCGCGGCGGCCGGGCCCGTGCAAGCCCAGGACGCCTCCTCCATTGTTGGCCGCTCGTCGCGGGTCTACCGCTCGCTCAGCAGTCTCCGCGCCGACTTCACACAAGTGATCCAGAATCCGATGATCGACAGCTCGGAGAGCCGGGGCACGCTCGAGCAGGCTGGCGAAAACAAGTTCGCGATGCGATTCCGCGAGCCGCCGGGCGAAGCGATCGTCATCGACGGAGAGCACGTCTGGGTGTACACGCCGAGCACCGTCCCCGGACAGGTCATCCGCCTCTCGGTGCCCAGCGGGGGTCCGGTCTACGGTTACAACCTGCTGGCATGGCTACTGGACCGGCCGGCGGAGCGCTACACGGCCACCTTCGTCAAGGGCGAGGAGCTCAACGGCAGAAGCATGGATGTGGTGGAGCTGGTGCCGGCCGTGCCCGATCTCCCGTTCGACCGCGCGATACTCTGGCTGGATCGTCAGGACGGGCTGCCACGAAAGCTGGACATTACCGAACGGTCCGGCTCGCGCAGGATCCTCACCCTCTCGAAGCTGCAGGTGAACCGCTCCATTCCCGACCGCAACTTCACGTTCGCAGTGCCCTCTGGCGTCCGCGTAGTGGATCAGTGAGCTCCTGAGCTCGAGGGCACGGCCAGGCCGAGCAGCGCCTGCGGCGACGCCACCGCGCGAAGGAGGGCCACCGCCTCTCTCACCTGCGCATCCTCCTGTACCCGCCTGCGCCGTTCCGCCTCCTGTCCGAAACCATACCGCGCAATCTCATAGCCCAGCTGCTCGCTCAGTATCCGCGTGCCTCCATTGAACGTGCTGTCGGCCACCGTGAGCCCATGGGCCCGCAAGCGCTGCCGCACGTCCGCCAGCATCTCCGCCGTCACGACGAAGTCGGGACCCGGCAG
The DNA here is from genome assembly GCA_963722825.1 of uncultured Gemmatimonadales bacterium. Taxonomy (GTDB): domain Bacteria; phylum Gemmatimonadota; class Gemmatimonadetes; order Gemmatimonadales; family GWC2-71-9; genus CAVVWJ01. Next base: position 534,309 of record CAVROI010000001.1, on the reverse strand, counting down.
CCGGCTCGAGCGCCGGAGCTCCAGCGCATAAGCGGTAAGCACATCTCGAAAAAGCGGAACCTGGCCCACGAGGGCGCGCGCCAACTGCTGCTCCCCGGTCGAAAGGGTGTCGGGACGCAAGAGAACGTCCGGCACGATTCCGCCTCCGCCCGCCAGCGCCCGTCCCCCGTCGGACCGGTAGGCCACGTCCACGGCGGCCCCATGCTCGGCCCCCATCACGGAGTCGAGCTCGGCGCCCTGAATCGAGCGCCCGCTCGGTGTGTACCACCGTGCCGTCGTGATCCGGAGGGCGACCTCCGGCCCGAGAGGAAAGACGGTCTGCACGATGCCCTTGCCGTACGTGGTGTCGCCCACCACCAGCGCGCGATCGTGGTCCTGGAGCGCGCCGGCAATGATCTCCGCTGCGCTTGCCGTGCCCCGGTTCACCAGCACCACGACTGGAAGCCAGCGCCATCGCTGCGGGTCGCCGTCCGTCCACCGGTGATTGTCGCCGGGAGCGCGACCACGGCTCACCAGGATGTCCTGCCGGGCGTCGAGAAACACATCGGCCGCTCGGACCGCTTCGTCGCGCAGGCCGCCGGGGTTGGATCGCAGGTCGAGCACCAGCGATTTCATTCCCCGACCAACCATGCGTGCGACCTCCTGCGACAGCTCCTCGGCGCTATTGTCACGCACCATGGTCATGCCGAGGTAGCCGACACCTTCCTCGAGAAGGACGCCTTGCACCGAACGCTGGTGGATCCGCTCGCGTATGAGGCGAAACCGGAGCGGCGTCTCGACTCCTTCGCGACGAATCGAGATGTCCACCGGCCTCCCTGCCGCTCCGCGCAGCGCTTCGACCGCCCGCTCCATCGTCCATCCTGCCGCCACCTCTCCCTGCACCTCGGTCAGGATATCACCCGAGCGGATCCCCGCCCGCTCGCCCGGAGTGCCGCTCATCGGAGTGACCACGGTGATCCAGCCATTTCGGGCGTCCACCTGGAGCCCGACGCCTGCGTAGTCACCCGTCGTGCGCTCCTGAAGCTTCTGCCAGTCCTTGCCGGCGATCAGCGCGGCGTAGGGATCCCGTAGCTCTTTCAGCATGCCGGTAATGGCTCGCTGGTAAAGCTCGGCCTCGGGCAGCGAATCGACGTGATAGTCCCGAACGTGAGCGAGTACATCCTCGAAGAGGCGCGCCTGCTGGTAGACGTCCGAGCCGGCGGCGACCTCGCGCTGGAACAGCCAGCCACCGCTCGAACACACGACGAGCGCGAGGATCGCGGGAATCATCCAGCGCCTGAGCATGGCTGCACCTCGTTGGGGGTTCTTACCGTAGGGTGTTTGGGCGGGAAAAGTTTCGGATCTCACTCGTCGGGGGAGAGCACCTCGCTGACCCGGGCCGCAACCTCGCCGGAGAGTCCCGCCTGGCGGGCCACAGGCAGCGTCGCGAGGGCCAACCGCCGGTAGAGCTCGCGATCCTCGGCCTGGAGAGCGGCGAGATGGGCGCGAATGGTCTCCAGGTCGCCCCGCACGATGGGTCCGGTGAGCGCCGCGGCGGCGCCGGTATCGAGATTGGAGGCCGCCCCTCGCAGCAGCGGCAGATAGAGCCGGGCCGCGTCCTCCGATGGAACGCCCGCGTCGCGGGCCAGTCGCTCCGCTACGGCAGCCAGCGCGACGAGGAAGTTGGCGGCGAACACCGCTGCCGCGTGATACGCGGGCTTGGCTTCGGCGGCGAGACGGATGGGATGCATGCCCAGCATCAGCGCGAGCCATTCGCCTTCGGCCAGCGCGCGCGAATCGCCCTCGATGCCGGCGTAGGCGCCGAGCAGGCGTGCTGGAGCGGTGACGGGATCGGCGATGGTCTGCAGTGGATGGAAGGAGCCGAGACCGGCGCCGGCGGAGGCAAGCGCCCCGAGCGCGCGGCGGTCGAGTAAGCCGGAGAGATGGAGCACCACATGAGACGGGGCGACCGCATTCTGGCCGGCGAGGGTGGCCCCGGCCGAGGGGATGGCGTCATCCGGCGTGGCGATCAGGATCACGTCGGCTTTCCGGACCGCCTCTGCCCAGGTGCCCTGGAAAAGCACGAGGGGCTCCGCCACCGGCCGCGGACCGCGCGCGAGGAGAGTGATCTCCACGCCCGCGCGCCCGAGGGCGATGGCGAGCCCCTGCCCCATTCGTCCCGCGCCGACGATCGCGACTCGACGCTGCGTCGGAAAAGCTCCTGCCCGTGTTCGGCCGGCGCCGCCTAGTTCTGCACCGGCGCGGCGGCTCTGCTGGAGGTGGCCAGGCTCATGAGCTCCTTCGGGCTCTGCGCCTTGCGGAGCAGTCCAAGAGCGGCCTGTATCTGATGATCGTTCTTGGCCAAGCGGCGGAACTCCGCGGGCCGGCCAAAGACGTAGCGGGCAATCTCGTACCCGAGCTGGTCGTCGATCAGTCCCGATGCGGAATCGTAGACGGCCGGCTGCAGGTCGACCCCCTTGGCCTCGAGCTTCTGCAGCACCTGCTGCCGCATCTCGGATGTGACCTTGAAGTCCTCCGACTTGATGGAGCCGGCCTTCTTGGCCTCGAGCGCGAAGGCCGTGAGGACGTCGCGGTACTGGGGAATGTGGCTCCCCAGCTCCTTGGCAAACTCCTGCTCTCCGCCGGTCAGGCTGTCGGGACGGATGACCAGATCGGGGACGATCCCGCCTCCGCCTCGCACGATCCGGCCGGCGTCCGTGTGGAAAATGGGACGCTGCCTGATGGCCGAATCAGAATGTTCCTTCTTCAAGCTCAAGCTGTCGGGTACCGAGTCCAGCGCTTCGGTCGCCGCCTGCTCGGCCTGGTCTTCCTCGTTCTTGGCGATCCGTTGAATGGTCCGCCCGCTCGGCGTATACCAGCGTGCCGTCGTAAGCTTGAGCGCAACGCCTTCCCCGAGCGGGAAGAGTGTCTGCACGAGGCCCTTGCCGAACGTCGGTGTGCCGACCACCACGGCGCGATCGTGGTCCTGCAGCGCGCCGGCGATGATTTCAGCGGCGCTGGCCGTGCCGTCGTTCACCAATACGACGATCGGAAGCTCGGGCCATGTCTGCCGGGCGGCATCGAAGAACTCCTTCGTGGCCCCACGGGCGCGTCCGCGGGTGGCGACGATTTCCTGCTTGTTGTCGAGGAAGAGGTCGGCCACCTTCACGCCCTGGTCGAGAAGGCCGCCCGGATTGTTGCGGAGATTGAGGATGAGCGACTTCATGCCCTTGGCCTTCATGGCGATGATCTCTTCGCGCAACTCGTCCGCCGACGTCTCGGAGACCGGGTTGAGCGAGATGTAGCCCACACCGCCGTCGAAGAGCGTCCCGGCCGGCACCGACCGGATGTGGATCAAGGCCCGGGTCAGGGTGTAGGTGATGGGGTCGGCGATTCCCGAGCGCCGTACCGCGATGGTGATCTTCGTCCCCGCCTCGCCGCGGAGCGACTTGACCGCCTGGTCGTTCTTCCATCCTTCGGTCGACTTCCCATCAACCTCGACAATCTGGTCGCCGGTCTGCACGCCGGCCCGCTCGGCCGGGGTTTCCGGCAGCGGCGCGACGACCGTGATCCACCCATCGCGCACATCGATCTGGATGCCGAGACCCGCGTAATTTCCCGATGTCTGCTCGGTAAGGGACTTGTAGTCGTCGCCGGTGAGCAGGACGGAATAGGGGTCCTTGAGCTCCTCGAGCATGCCGCGCGCGGCCTGGTCGTAGAGCTTGCTCTCGCCGATCGAATCGACGTAGTAGGCGTTCACGTGACCGAGCACGTCGTCGAAGAGCCGAGCCTGCTGATACACGTTGCCGCCGCTCGCGACGCCGCGTTGCAACAGCCAGCCACCGCTCAGGAACGAAATCACCGCAACGACCCCGATCACACCCCACCGCTGCCTCATAACTACCTCCACTCCCGCAGAATGGCTGGCTTGGCCGCCACGGCCAGGCGCTTGTCGCGTCGTCTCAATCGGTTGCCGCGCCGAATCTTTCCGGCAGCACGCGTTTCAGTTCCGTCCAAGCGGCCTGCAAGAGCCGGTCCGGAGTCAACTGTCCATCCAAATGTCGCACCCCATCCCCTCGAACCGCCAGGTAATAGTCATAAACCCGGCGGTGGAAATCCGGGCTTTCGCGCTCGATGCGATCGAGCCGTTTGCCCGCCGCCTCCTGCCTCGCCCGCCCGACCGCGGGCGGAAGGTCGATGATGAGCGTCAGATCCGGACGAATTCCCGCGGCAGCGGCCCGGTTGGCCGGGAGCACCACCTCCGGAGGGATGCCCCGCCCCGCCATCTGGTACGCCTCGGTCGTGAGGGCGAACCGGTCGGAGAGGACCGTCTTGCCTGCCGCCAGCGCCGGCTGCACGACCCGCTGCACGAGATCGGCGCGAGCGGCCAAGTAGAGAAACAACTCCGCCAAGGGTCCGACCGGATGCTCGGGGTCGAGTAACACCTGACGCGCGATTTCAGCGGCCTTCGTGCTTCCCGGCTCGCGAATCACCACGGGATCGATACCGCACTCCCGCATCCTCACCGCCAGCGGCTCGATGAGGCTGGACTTCCCGGAACCCTCCGGCCCTTCGAGGACCACGAAAAGGCCTGGGCGATTCATCCCAGCGTGATGATGCTGCTGGTCGCCCCCTTCTCCATCCCCTCACTGATCTGCTGATTGACCTTGGCCATCAGCTTCTCGAAATTGGCCCGCGCCACAACGTAGGCCTGGCCAACGGCGCTCATCTCCAGCTCGCGAATCGCGTTCTCGTATGCCTCGGCCGTGGCCGGATCGGGCATCTTTCCGGTCGAAACCGCCTGGTCGACCTGTCGGGCGAGCACCTGGATCTGGTCCAGCTTTGCCACCGTCTCTTTGTCTTCGCGAAGCGACGATTCCGCCCGCCGGAGCGCCTGGTATTCCGGCGCCTGCCCGATGAGCCGCCCGAGGTCTTGCGCCTTGTCCCAGATCACGTTCTGTCGCTCCTCCGCGCGAGCAGATAGCGCTCGCGGCCGAATAGGTCTTCATGGATGGCGACGTCGGTCCACCCGAACGCGCCGGCCTGTCCGGCACACTCCGCCGCCCGAGAGCAATCGATTTCCAACGCCACCCAGCCGCCGGCGCGTACCACCGCGCGTCCTTCGTCGAGAATCCGGGTGATGGGCTCGAGCCCGCTGGCACCCCCCATCAGCGCCTCACGCGGCTCCCAGCTCCGCACGGCGGGGTCGAGGCGCGCATACTCACCCGCAGTAAGATAGGGGGGATTCGAAACCAGCGCGTCGAACGCCTCCCGCCGCAGGGGCCGGCAGAGGTCGCCTTGCACCAGGATTACCGGCGCGCCCGTCCGATCGCGATTCTCCCGGGCGAGCGACAGGGCGGCCGCGGAGATGTCGATGGCCACGACCTCGGAGAATCCGCCCTCGCCGGCGAGGCTCAACGCCAGGCATCCGCTGCCCGTGCCGATGTCGGCTACCCTGCCGGTGCGGGTCACCGCCAGCAGCAGGTCGACGAGGCCCTCGGTCTCCGGGCGGGGAATCAACGCCCGGCGGTCGCACGTGAGCGTTAGATGCCGGAATCCCGCGTGCCCGAGAACGTAGGCCAGCGGCTCACCAGCGGCCCGCCGCTGAAGCGCGCATCGGAATCGATCGCTGCCGGTTCCGGCGGACCGGTCGGCGTCGATCAGGCCCGCCGCGGAGGAGCTACCCGTCGCTTCGGCCCAGATCGTCAGGGCCTCACGCCGCCCCGAGGGAATTCCGGCCGCCGCCAGGACGGCCGCGCCCTCGTCGATGAGCCCGCGAATCGTGAGCCTCAGCTCAGACGCCATTCTGTTCCTGCCTGCTGGCCAGCCTCAGGGCGCTCACCACATCGTCGAGGTGGCCGTTGAGTACATCGCTCAGATTGTGCACGGAAAGATTGATCCGGTGGTCCGTGACCCGGCTCTGCGGGTAGTTGTACGTGCGGATCTTGGCAGACCGATCGCCGGTGCCCACCATCGCCCGCCGATCGCGGGAGCGTGCGGCCTCCTGCTCGGCGATCATACGGTCGAGCAGTCTGGCCCGGAGCACTTCGAGTGCCTTGATCTTGTTCTGGAGCTGGGATTTCTGGTCCTGCTGACTCACCACGAGACCGGTCGGCAGATGGGTGACACGGACGGCGCTGTCGGTCGTGTTGACGCTCTGCCCGCCGGGACCCGACGAGCGGAACACGTCGATCTTGAGGTCCTGCGGGTCGATCTTCACGTCCACTTCCTCTGCCTCCGGGAGTACCGCCACCGTCGCCGCGGAGGTATGGATTCGCCCCTGCGTCTCGGTGGCAGGCACTCGCTGGACTCGGTGGACCCCCGACTCTCGCCGCAACAGACCGAACGCCTCTGAGCCGCGGACGGCGACGATGGCTTCCTTGAGCCCTCCGAGAGTCCCGTCGCTCAGGGAGATGGGCTCCCATCGAAGCCCGTGACGCTCGGAGAACCGCTGGTACATGCGGTAGAGATCGGCGGCGAAGAGCGCCGCCTCATCCCCGCCCGTGCCGGCGCGGATTTCCATGATGGCATCGCGGTCGTCGTGAGGATCGCGGGGTACGAGGAGCTCCTGAAGCTCCTCAGTGACCTGGGCGATTTCGGGAGTGAGGCGGGAGAGATCGGCCTTGACGAGCGCGGCCAGCTCGGGATCGGCGTCGTCGATGAGCTCGCGCGCTTGCCCGAGCTCGTTTTCGAGTTTGGCGAGCCGCTCGGCCAGGCGAACGATGGGAGCGAGCCGGGTATGTTCACGGCCGAGCGACTGGAGCTGCGCGGGGTCCCGGGCGATGTCGGGGTCGGCAAGTGCCCGGCCCACTTCCTCCGCCCGGGCCAAGGCCTGGCGGAGTCGGGACTCCACGGCTTACGCCTTGGGGGCTGCGGCGGCCGGCTCGGTCTGGTACCTCCGGCGGAACCGATCCACCCGGCCCGCGGTGTCCATCAGGCGCTGCTTACCCGTGAAGTACGGGTGGCACTGCGCGCAGACCTCGACGTGTATGGATGCTGCGGTCGAGCGGGTCTCGAACTGATTTCCGCAGGCGCACACGGCGGTGAGCTTGCGATACGGCGGATGCAGATCTGGCTTCACTGGGGCTCCTGGTCGTTGCTAAGCCTTTAAGTATAATTGCCTTGTCGCACTCGAGGCAAGGAGGCGCCTGTCCGCCAGATTGACACCACGATAGGCCGCAAGTATGCTACCCCCAACTACTTCCGCTACTGGAGAGGGCCCCGTGCCCCTATCCCCAATCGAAGTGCTCCGGCGGGTTCCCCTCTTCTCCGGCTTGGGGGAGGCCGACCTCGCCGCGTTTGCCGAGCTCACCCGCGAGCGCGGGTATCCCAAGGGCAGTGTCATCGTGTTCGAGGACGATACGGGCGACGCCCTGTATCTCGTTGCGGCGGGCCAGGTGAAAGTCGTTCTGATCGCGGAGGATGGCCGCGAGGTCATTCTCTCGGTGCTCGGCGAAGGAAATTTCTTCGGGGAGATGGCCGTCATCGACGAGGAGCCCCGGTCCGCGCACGTGATCGCGATGGAAGACTCGAACCTGCTGGTGCTCCGTCGCGACGATTTTCAGCACCGGCTCCGGGCCAGCCCCGAAGTCGCCATCGCCCTGCTGCGCGAGATCTCGCGCCGGCTGCGCCGCGCCGACGAGAAGATCGCTAGCCTGGTGCTCCTGGACGTCAACGGTCGCGTCGCCAATCTGCTCCTCCGCATGGCCGAGGACGAAGGAGGAGACCGGATCACTCGCAAGCTCACCCATCATACCATCGCCCAGATGATCGGATCGAGCCGGGAGACGGTGTCCCGGACGATGCGCAATCTGGTCGACCGCGGCATCATCCAGGTGACGAGAAAGGACATCACTCTCACGGACCGCCACTCGCTCATGCTGGCCGCGCGCCGCGCGTGAGCGGAGCGGCGGGACTCATGTGAGCTGGGAAACACCCTTCGCCGTGCGCTTCTGGGGAACGCGCGGCTCGATCCCCACGCCGGGCCCTCACACCACTCGGTACGGCGGCAACACCGCCTGCATCAGCCTCACCGGCACCGGCGGCCGCTTGCTCATCCTCGACGCCGGGAGCGGGCTCCGTCCGCTGGGCCACGAGTTGATGAGCCAGCGGAACATCCCGATCACCGCCGACATCCTCCTGACTCACACCCACTGGGACCACATCCAGGGCATGCCGTTCTTCAAGCCGCTCAGTTCTGCCGGGAACTCGTTCTGCGTGTACGGCGCGGCACAGGAGGGAGTCCCGCTCGAGGAGATCCTGCGGCGTCAGATGGACCCGATGGTCTTTCCCGTGCCGCTGTCGGCGCTCGCCGCCGGCATCGAAGTCCGGGAGATTGGAGAAGGCACGCTCGAGCTCCGCGACTTCCACATCGGCGCATTCCGCCTCAGGCACCCCGGCACCACCCTCGGGTTCCGGGTGACGCCTGCCTCGGGTGGCCGGGATCTTGCTTATCTCACCGATAACGAGCTTGGCGCCGGCGGTGTGTACCCCGTTCCGGGGGACTGGCGGGCCAGGCTGGTGAAGTTTCTGGGCGGTATCGACACGTTGATCCACGACGCGATGTACTCGGACCAGATCATCCACGCCCGCGGCGGATGGGGCCACTCCACGCCGAAGCAGGCCGTCGATCTGGCCGCGGAGGCCGGCGCCAGGAAGCTGGTGCTGTTCCATCACGAGCCCGAGCACGGCGATGACGCGCTCGACGCCACCGTGGCGGACACGCGGGAGTATGCGCTCAAGGTCGCACCGATGCTCATCATCGAAGCGGCCGCTGAAGGCGCGTCGTTCTCTCTCTGAGGGAGAAGACGCCGACGGCGGCGAGACGGAAAGGATCGAGAAGGAACCAAATGGAAAAATCCTGGGGACGCGTGGTGGCATTCTCGATGATGACCGTGCTGGCGTCACCCCTCTACGCTCAGGAGGGACGCCCCGGATTCGCCGTGCTCCCTTTCGAGAACGGCGGTTCCTACGGCCAGGACAAGGAGGTCTTCCAGGCCCTCGAGCTGGGGATTCCCGCGACGATATCCGGCGCCCTGTCGGGGCATCCAGGCGCGCGAATCGCCGACCCCGATCGCGTGCGTGACGCGCTCAAGTCCCAGGGACTGCGGCCGGGGCAGCGGGTTGACGCCGCAACCGCGACGCAGGTGGCCAAGGCCGTCGGTGCCCGGTATACCGTCACGGGCAGCTTCGTCGATTTCTACGGGAAGTTCCGCATCAACGCGCGGCTGGTGGATGCCGAAAGCGGGCAAATCGTGAAGGTCGTGTCGAACGACGACCCCAAGCTGCAGGACCGGGCGCAGCTCGCCGCCATCATCCAGGCGGTCAGCGCCAAGCTCGCGGGGGCCGCCGGGTTGCCACCTTTTCCCGGCGACGCCACTGCCCGTACCGGCGCCATTCCTACCGAGGCGCTCAATCTGTACAGCCGCGGGTTGCTCTACGAGAGTCAGGGCGACAAGGCGAAGGCTTCCGATGCCTTCCAACGGGCGCTCGCCGCCTATCCCGAGTACACGCAGGCGCGTGACGGGCTCCAGCGGGTGCGAGGCGGCTAGGAGACCCGACGCAACGCGGCGGCGAGGCCCAGCTGGGCGGGGAGCGCGAGCGCGATCACCGGCCCATTCACCTGGTGGAACCAGGGCAGGAGATGCAGTCCCAGTCCGGCGGCAGCGAGCACGGCGATGGCAGTGGCGAGACGGCTGGCGCCCGGTCGCGAATCATCGGCGCGGACCGCGCCAGGCAGCATGGGCAGCAGGGCCAATGAGAGCGGGTTCATCTGCAGAAGATTTTCATTGCACGCGGCCATCACGTGATCGGTGAGTCCCCAGAGACCGGCCAGAATCAGTCCCGCCGTACCCGCCAGTAGGGCCCAGCCACCCGCAAGCCCGAGGAAGGCCGCCCGCGCCGCGGCGCTTGCCCGCGCCTTCCGCGAGAGCACGAAGATGGCCCCACCGATCGCCGCGCCCACCGCGAGATACGCTGCCACCCAATTCGGAGGCGAGTCCGGGGGCACCGGCGCGGTGGATTCGAATAGGGTGCGCTCCGATTTGACGAGTGGGACGGCCGCGCCGTCCGGACCGGACACTGTCACATGGCGGAGATGTTCCCGCATGGCGAGAGGCAGGAACATCTCGTCCCACGCGGAAACCGGCCGGTCCACTCGCTCGCCGAGTGCGAGGAGCAGGCCCGTGAAGATGAGCGGATCGTTGGCGGTGAGCCGCTCGGTGTGAAAGCGGTACGTGGTGCCCGACGGCGAGGACTCCGTCTGCCGGCGAATCGCTCCCCCCAGGACCTGATCCAGGGCATCGCGCACGCGGGTGGAGCAGTTGTCCCGGTAGTAGTCGTAGTGATAGAACTTGTGCTCGGGCAGCTCGTTCCATTGCAGAAATCGCTGGAGCTCGAGGCGGGCGCGGGGAGCAAGACTGAGCTCCTGCAGCCAGACGGACCGATTGTCCCGCTCATACTGTCGCACGTAGCTCTCCGCAGGGAAGCCGGCCATCCAGTACCACATCTGGCCGCGAGCGAAGCGCAGGACAAAGTTCTCCTGACGAAAATCGAAGAGACCGTAGTTGTAGGCCTGGTCGGTGCCATGCACCGGATCGTGAATCCAGATCGCGTTGTGCCCGAAACGCTCCCAGACTTCGCGCCCCGGCCCGAAGGTCATCAGGTAGACGGTGAGCTCGGCGCCGGGCTCGCGAGGCCTCTGCGCGACGGCGGGGTGCGACCACAATAACGCGGCGAGCAACGGCAGCGCGGCAGCCGTCCTCACAGCATCACGTCGCGGCCATCCACTGCGGAGCGATAGATGGCGTCGATGACCTTGTGGAGCACGAGGTGTTCCCGGAGATCGGGCACCTTGGCCTCACCGGCGATCGCGGCGGCGAAGTGGGCCCATTCGGCGCGGTAGGAGGCAGTGAAGGGATTTTCCCGGCTGCCCGAACCGGTCGGCGACACGTCGGTCGGGATCCCGTGGAGTTCCTTCCACACGATGAGCGGATTGATCGCGGCGGTGCCCTTGCTCCCCCGAATGCCCACGCCGAACCGCTCCCCCGCCCCGAGATGCCGCCAGGTCACATCCACGAAGAGCGAGATATTTCCCTCGCAGACGACGAACACGCTCCCCGACTGCTCGACGGAGCGGTCGCGCGCGTCGGCGTCGACACTCGCGCTCACTCGAACCGGCACCGGATTGCCCGCCAGCCACATCGCGAGATCGAGGATCGAGAGGCCGAGATCGAGGATTGCCCCCCCACCCGACTGATCGCGACGCTGGCGCCATCCGAGCTGCGTCCGGCCCGGCCGGAAGACATGCCAGCTGCCGCGAACGCTCTCGATCCGGCCGAGCTCTCCACCCTGAACGAAACTGCGAACGATCTGGACGTCCGGCCGGTAGCGATGGTTCATGCCCACCATGACCACCCGGTCGCGCTTCTCAGCGGCGCGGATGATCCGCTGCGCCGCGGCGGCGTTCATCGCGAGCGGCTTCTCGACCAGGACATGCAGATTCGCCGAGAGCGCGGCCAGGATGTGCGACTCGTGGAGGTGATTCGGGGAGCAGATGACGACGGCATCGAGAGACTCGAACCGCAGCATGTCCTCGATGTCGTCGAGTGCATCCTTGACCCCGAAGCGATCGGCCAGTGCCCGCGCCTTCGGCAGGTCGGTATCACATATCGCCGCGACTTCCATGGTCTTGAGCTTCTTGAGCACCGGCAGGTGGGCCACCTGGGTGATGGCGCCTCCCCCCACGATCCCGACACGGATCCGCTCGCTGGTGGCCCGGCTGGCGGTCATCTCCGTCCCTCCTCAGTAGAGGCGCTCCAGCGCGGCGCCCGAATAGTAGGCCGCGAGGATCTGCTGGTAGTTCTGGCCCGCACGAGACCGCCCGACTGCGCCCCACTGGCAGAAACCGACACCGTGCCCGGCGCCGGCACCATCCGCGATCAGCCGGGTTACGCGCGCGCCGACCCGGGTGGCGGTCAGGGTGAAGGTGTTGCTTCGAAGCAGGTCGCCAGAGGGGGGCCGCAGCACCTGGCGGATGAGCGGTCCATCCACGTCGACGCGCGAGCGCCCGAGATCGACGGTCAGGCGCGCCGCTCGCCCCGACGCACTGATCGCGGTAACCCGGAGATCGCGCACCTCGCGCACTGCGCCGGCGGGAACCCTCACCACCGCAGGCAGCGTGCGGCGGAGTGTGCTCAGCAGCACCTCACCGCTCCACTCCTCGTGCCAGCGGAACCGTGGAGAGATGCTGCAATACGCGGTTCCGTCACCTGCGATATCGGGAACGGAACGCAGATAGGGACGATCGGCGGCGCGAAAGACTTCGGTGCCGTCGGCCGTGCGCCCACCGCACGTCGAATAGAAGAAGGCATCGATCGGGGCGCCGCCGTACGTGAGAATCTCTCCGCGCGTGGATGCGACCGCCTCGCGGCCCTCCGGTGTCTCCGTGCCGAGTCCGCCGTAGACCTGATCGGCGACGCTCGAATAGAGGTCGAAGCCCTCGGCAGACCAGCGCCCCACGTTGCGCAGGGCGTAGGTCCGGGATACCACGGCCTGCGCCCGCAACGCCTCCTGCTCGATCGAGCTCCTCCGCCCCATCTCCGCGGAAATGACGCCCTGGAGATACGCCTCGAGCCGGACGCGATTGACGAGCGTAATGCCCGTGCGGTCGCGCAGGATCGTTACCAGGCCGCGGTACGACCGGCCGTTCACCAGCACCGGGACGCCACTGTCTTCCGGGATCACGTCGAGCCGGGCGGAGGCCGTCGAGCTGCCACCCGCCGGACTCACGACGGCGAGGCCGGTCCCGGTGGTGGCCACTCGCCAGACCTCGCCGCGACCGATCCGGGCGACATACGCGCCGCCGGGATCGGTCACGATCAGTCCCGCGCCGCCGCCGACGGTTGCAGTGGAGGCGCCCACCGTGAGGCCCACCCGGATGTCCGGCTCGCCGCCTCCCTGCGGGGCAGCCGGTACGCCCGGCGCCGGGATCGGTGGCGCGGGCGCGGGCGCGGCTGTCGGCGCGGGAGTGGGTGCGCAACTTCCGAGAACGAGCCAAACCACTACCGCCGCCGCCGCGAGAACGCCGCCCCATTCAGCAAACTGGCGCGGGCGCCACTCCCCTGCGTCAGCCCCGGTAATTGCCAAACCGCAGCTCGATGCCGAAGTCCTCACCCCGCAACATGCCGATCACCGACTGTAGATCGTCGCGCGAGGGACTCGTCACCCTGATCTCATCACCCTGAATCGTGGCCTGAGTCTTCTTGGCTCCGCTATCCTTGATCGTCTTGATGATCTTCTTGGCGATATCTTGCGGAATGCCCTGGGTGAGGCTCACCGTTCTTCGAACCGATTGGCCGGTCGCGCGTACGATATCTCCCACCTTCATGTTCTTGATCGGGACACCGCGCTTGATCATTCGGGACTGCAGCACATCCACCAGTGCATCCATCCGGAATTCGTCGTCCGCCGCGAGGCCGATCTCAGCCTTCTCGCGATCGAATTCGATCGTGCAGTGGGTTCCCTTGAAGTCGTAGCGCTGGGCGATCTCCTTCAAAGCCTGGTTGACGGCATTGTCCACTTCCTGGAGATCGGCGCCGGTCGAAATGTCGAAGGAGGCGTGACTGGCCATGGCGAGAGCGGCGGGTCGGGGTTGAAGCGGGAGTCGCGGATTGCGGGAAGGATTACCCGGTCGGCGGGGGCAGGCAAGCGCTTCGGGGCCATCGCCTCGACTGCCTCGCGGCTTGACACCCCGGAAGGCACGCTGTAGTCATCCCGGCCGGGGCCCGGAAGCCGGGCCGGCGTCGGTACGGTCCACGGCGACGGGGGCTGCCGCGGCACGCTGGCGTGATCCAGACTCTAACGTATCGGGTGAGGAGGCAAGCCCCCGATAGGGAGGTGCTGTGTCGGTCATCGACGAGCTGGTGCGAGCCAACGAGGAGTACGCCAGGACCTTTACCAAGGGCGATGTGCCGATCCTGCCCGCGCGGCGTCTGGCGATCCTCACCTGCATGGATTCCCGGATACTCCCGTCGCGCTTCCTCGGATTGAAGGAGGGGGATGCTCACATCATCCGAAACGCCGGCGGGCGCGCGCGCGATGCACTGCGGTCGCTCGTGATTTCTCAGCGGCTGCTCGGGACCACGGAAGTCGCCGTCGTCCATCATACCGACTGCGGCCAGGTGAGGTTCACCAACCGGTCCCTTCAAGAGAAGGTCCGCACCGACCTCGGCCAGGATACCGGTGAATTCGATTTCCTGCCGTTCACCGACCTCGACGAGAGCGTACGGGAGGACATCGAGTTTCTCCAGGGCACCCAGCTGCTCAACCCGGACACCGTGATCCGTGGGTTCGTCTACGACGTGCACGACGGCCGGCTCCGCGAAGTGCCGGTGGAAAGCCCGACGACCGCGGAATGACGGGCGCCCTGGCGGATCCGCCTCGGGATATCGCATTGGGTCCGTTCGCGGGGGCTGGAGGGAGGACGCTCAGCGGTCTGAGCCTCCGGTACCGCGTCATTGGCGACGTGGCGGCCGCGAAAGAGAATGGCTGGATTCTCGTGTTCCACGCCCTGACGGGAAGCGCCGACGTCGAGCAATGGTGGGGGCCTCTGATCGGACCCGGCCGGCCTCTCGATACCTCACGGCATGCGATCGTCGCGGCCAACCTGCCGGGAAGCTGCTACGGCTCGACCGGTCCTCGCGAGTGGCGCGACCTGAACGCGGATCCATTTCCCGAGCTGACCCCGGGTGACCTCGCGCAGGCCCATATGGCGCTGGTCGAGCGGCTCGGAATAGCGCGGATCGCACTTGCCACCGGCGGCTCGCTTGGCGGCATGGTGGCGCTGGAGTGGGGGCGCCGCTCGCCGGTTCCGGTCGACCGGCTTGTCGTGTTCGCCGCCCCGGCCGCCACATCCGCGCAGGCAATAGCGTGGAACGCCGTTCAGCGCATGGCCATCGAAGCCGACCCGGTCGGCGGACTGGCCGCGGCGCGAGCGATCGCGATGATCACCTATCGCTCGGCGGGTGAATTCGCGGCCCGTTTCGGGCGGGAGTCCTCCCGCACCGCGGGGCGATTCGACGTGGAGCACTACCTGCGACGCCAGGGGGACAAGCTCGTCTCGCGGTTCGACGCCGAGAGCTATGTGTCCCTGATGCGCTCGATGGACCTGCACGATATGGGGGAGCTCCCGAAGGCGGCGCGGGAAACGATATCCAGAGTCGGCAAAGTGGTGGGGGTTGGTGTGGACTCGGACATTCTCTACCCTGTCGCCGAGGTACGGCAATGGGTGGACGCGTACCGGACTGCTGGTGCGCCGGCCCGGTACCGCGAGATCGCGTCTCTGTACGGGCACGACGCGTTCCTCATCGAATGGGACCAGGTGGAGCGGATTCTCAGGGGGGAGTAGTGTTGCGGGGCCCAGACAACCTTACGCCAGGAAGCTCTCCAGCGCCCGCGCCCGGCTCACGTGCCGGAGGCGGCTCAGCGCCTTTTCCTTTATCTGTCGGACCCGCTCCCGCGTGATGCCGAGAAGGCTGCCGATTTCTTCGAGCGTCATCGGTTCGGGACCGTCGAGCCCGAAATACAGACGGAGAATCTTTGCCTCGCGCTCCTTCAACGTCGCGAGCACTTCTTCGATCGACTGCGTGAGGGCGTGCTCGAAGGTCTCGGAATCGGGGCCGGGGTTCTGGGTATCGGGGAGATAGTCGAGGAGCTTGTTGTCCTCGCCGGGCGTGAGCGGCGCGTCGAGCGACAGATGGTTCTGCGAGATGGACAAGGTCTTCTGGACCTCCTCCATCGAGATATCCATGCCCTCGGCGATCTCGGACGGCGTCGGCTCGCGACCGAGCTCCTGGAGCAGCGCCGACGAGCGCTTCCCGATGCGGTGGAGCGTGCCGGCACGGTTGAGCGGGACCCGCACGATGCGGCTCTGCTCGGCCAGGGCCTGGAGGATGGCCTGGCGAATCCACCAGACCGCGTACGAGATGAACTTGATGCCTTTGGTCTCGTCGAACTTGTGGGCCGCCCGAATCAGGCCGAGGTTGCCCTCGTTGATGAGGTCGGCGAGTGACACGCCCTGATTCTGATATTTCTTGGCCACCGACACCACGAACCTGAGATTGCTTCGAACCAGCTTATCGAGCGCTTCACCATCGCCCGTGCGAATCCGCTGGGCGAGAGTGACCTCTTCCTCCTGGGGAATCAGAGGGTACCGGCTGATCTCGCGGAGATATTGATCCAGCGACCCCTCGTCGAACGAGGGCCCCCGCTTACCGGTCCCGACCTGCATTGGACGCATTCGATCGACCTCTTGCTGGTCATATGTGAGCGACTTGACGAACCTTACCCTCCGGCTCAGCAGGGCGCAACGGGCAACCACCCGCTATCGGAGTCGGCCATCGGCCTTTGGTGACAACCGTCACGATTGGGCGCGATCATTGCTGTACCGTTTGACGCCTCCCAGCCGCAGGCTGTCCGCTAGATCTCGTAGTTGTCGATCTGCGCCCGCTGCAACCTTCCCGAGTAGTCGACGTAGCACACCTTGGTCTCGGAGTAGAACTCGTAGACCTCCCAGCCACCCTCGCGATGACCATTGCCGGTGGCCTTGACCCCGCCGAACGGGAGATGCGCCTCGGCGCCGATGGTCGGCGCGTTCACGTACGTGATCCCGTTGTCGAGCTCCTGCATTGCGCGGAACGCGAGATTCACGTCGGCGGTGTAGACGGAGCTCGAGAGGCCGTAGCGAACATCGTTGTTCACCCGCACCGCCTCGTCGAACGAGCGCACCCGGATGACGCTCAGCACCGGGCCGAAGATCTCCTCCTGCTCCAGCCGGCTGCCGGGTCGCACAGCGGTGAAAATGGTCGGGCGGTAGAACCACCCGTTCGCCAGATTCCCACGGGGGGCCTTACCGCCGGTCACCAGCTCCGCGCCTTCCGCGCGACCGATCTCGACGTAGCGCGCCACCTTCTCGCGGGCGTCCTCGTGGATCAGCGGTCCGACGTCGGTCCGCTCGGCGCGGCCATCGCCCAGCCGGAGACCCTCCGCGGCCTCGGCCAGCCGCCGCACGAAGCGGTCGTGGATCTTCCGATGGAGTATCAGGCGGCTCGTGGCCGTGCACCGCTGTCCGGTGGTGCCGAACGCGCCCCAGAGCACACCGTCGACGGCGAGATCGAGGTCGGCGTCGTCCATCACGATCATGGCGTTCTTGCCGCCCATCTCGAGGGAAAGCCGCTTGTGCATCCGGCCGCAGGTGGCACCGATCAGGGCACCGGTCTCGGTCGACCCGGTAAACGAAATTACGGGAACGCCGGGGTGCTCGACCAGCGCCTTTCCCACCGTTTCGCCGCGGCCGTGCACTAGCTGGATCACGTCGGGAGGCAGCCCGGCCTCGAGAAGGATCTCGACCAGCAGGTGCACCGAATGGGGGACGTCTTCGGAGGGCTTGATCACCACCGCGTTTCCGCAGAGCAACGCGGGAAACATCTTCCAGGTAGGAATCGCGAGCGGAAAATTGAACGGCGTGATGAGTCCGACGACACCGATCGGCCGGCGGTAGCTCATCGCCCACTTGGCGCGAAGCTCCGAGGGAACAACGTGCCCGAAGAGCCTGCGTCCTTCGGTGGCGGCGTAGAAGGCCGTATCGATTCCTTCCTGCACATCGCCCCGGGTCTCCGCGAGCACCTTGCCCATCTCACGCGTCATCGCCTCGGCCAGCGCCTCTTTTCGCTCCACCAGCAGGTCACCCACCCGGCGGAGCACGTCGCCGCGCGCCGGGGCGGGTGTCCGGGACCAGCGGGCGAATCCACGCCGCGCGGACCGGACCGCGGCGTCGACATCCCGGCGATCGGAGTCGGGGAAGCGCCCGATCAGGTCACTGGTATCGGCGGGGTTGCGGTTGTCGAAGTAAGCGCCAGACTGAGGCGCCACCCACTCGCCGGCGATGAGGTTGCGAAAGGTCTTGGCCATGAGGATCCGAGAAGAGGTTGGGAATTACCGCGCGGGAGACGGCGCGGGCGAGAGCGTCGGTGCCGAAGGCGCGCTGGGACAGAGCCAGGTCCGGCTCTCCTTGGCGTAGCCGGTACGGGGCAGGACCTCATGCGCCGCGGCGACGCCGGCCCACAGCAGCATCAGCAACGAGAGTACGTGGGCGAACGCCCGGCGGTGCGACCAGCTCGACAGGGCGCCGAGCACCGCGAAGACCGCGGTGGTTCCGGCCGCGCCGAGGAAGAAGGCGAGCTGGAGCCCGCAACCCTTGTCGTATGGCCACAAGAGAAGTGATGTGCCAAGCGCGATGGCGAGACATACCCAGAACCAGGTGAGGACGACGTGTCCCCGTCTGGTAACCTGACCGCCCGGTGCCGTTCGCGCCGGAGAGGGCACGGGGCCACCACCAACCGCTGGAGGAGGTGCGCTGCCCTCCCGGGCGATGGCCTTGTCGATGTCCGACAGCTCCTTGTCCCAATTCCTCGGCCCCTCGCTCATGCCGACTCCCGGGTCAACCCGTAGCGTTCGATCTTCTTGTAGAGATTCGAGCGCGGCATCTTGAGGGCCCGCGCGGTTTCCGAGACGTTCCAGTCGTGCTCCCTGAGCTGTTGCAGGAGAAAGTTCCGCTCGGCCTCCTGCTTGAACGTCTCGAAGCTTTGGCCCTTGCCCGGCTCGGGCGCGGTACCGGACACGCCGTCACTGGGAAGCAGCCGATCGATGTCCGCGGCGCTGACGACCTTGCCCGATGCCAGAATGAGCGCTCGTTCCACCGCGTTCCGGAGCTCCCGGATGTTCCCCGGCCATGGGCGGTTCTGGAGCCTCCGGACGGCATCTTCGGCAAACCTCCTCCCCTGCACCCCCGCGCCCGCGGCCACCTCCTCGGCGAAATGGGCCACCAGAGCCGGCACGTCCTCCAACCGGTCGCGCAGCGCCGGCACCTCGATCGGGACGACGTTGAGACGATAGAGCAGATCCTCCCGAAAGCGCCCCTCGCCGATCTCGGACTCGAGGTCCTTGTTGGTGGCGGCGAGCACGCGGACGTCCACCTGGATGGCCTTGGAGCCGCCGATCCGGGTTACTACGCCCTCCTGCAGCACCCGGAGCAGCTTGGCCTGCGCCGAAAGCGACATGTCGCCGACTTCGTCGAGGAAAAGCGTCCCCCCGTCGGCCTGCTCGAATTTCCCTGCCCGGTCGGCGAAGGCGCCGGTGAAGGAGCCCTTCATGTGCCCGAACAGCTCGCTCTCGATCAGCTCCGAGGGAATGGCGGCGCAGTTCACCTCGATGAACGCCGCGTCGCGTCGCGGGGAAGCCTCGTGGAGGCCCCGCGCGACCAGCTCCTTGCCGGTTCCGTTCTCACCGGTGATCAGCACGCGTGCCGACGTCGGGCCGACCTTGGCGATCAGCTCGAGCACCTGCCGAAGCGCGGGGCTCGAGCCCACCATCTGATAGCGGCTCTCGGTAACCTCCCGGAGACGCGCGTTCTCCCCGACGAGCTGGACGTGTGCCAGGGCATTTCTGACGGTGAGCAGCAGGCGGTCGGTGTCGAGCGGCTTTTCCAGAAAATCGAAGGCGCCGCGCTGGGTGGCCTCGACGGCCGTGGCAATGGTGCCATGCCCCGAGATCATGACGATCTGGGCGGCGCCGTCGATATCGTGTAACCGGGTGAGCGTCTCGAGGCCATCGAGGCCCGCCATCTTCACGTCGAGAAAGACGAGATGGGGCCGAAACTCCGAGTAAAGTGAGATCGCCTCGCCGCCGGAAGACGCGACACGGACATCCAGGTTCTCGTACTCCAGAACCTGCTTCAATGCCTGCCGAATGCCGGCTTCGTCGTCAACGATGAGAACGCGATGGCTCATGGTCCGCCGAGATCGAGCGTGAGCTGGGGCTCATACCGCGGCCCCCGGGGCGTGAGGATGCTCTCGTACAGCACCACCTGGTCTCCGGTAAACGCCACCCGCCCGAATGAGGCGTCGGGCTCGTCGAGCGCGCGGGGCGGACACCGCTGGCCCTCGCGCACGCGTCCGAGCGTGACGTGCGGACTGAACGGTGTGCCCTCTGGCGGAAAGCCGATTGCCTCTCCTCCCCTCTCGATCCGATCCTTGAGCAGCTCGAGCGCGGGGGGGCCGTCGAGACCGAGATAAAGGATACGGGGCCGCTGGCGGCTCGGAAACGCGCCAAGATCCTCGAGACGGAGCGGGAGCGATGGCGTGCCCCGCCCCGCGAAACGCAAGGCCTCCGCGATGACCTCCAGCCGCTCCGGCACTACCTCGCCGAAGAACTTGAGCGTGAGGTGCAGTCCCTCATCTCGCACCCACCGCACCGGCCATTCGGTCTCGCGCAGCCGACCAAGCAGCGCCAGGATTTCCGACCGAGCAGGCTCCGTCACCGGAATCGCGGCGAAGAGCCGCATCAACACGATCCCGGCGAGACGAGCGCAAGCAGGCCTCCCCGGCGATACCCGGCGGGATCGAGCTCGACCGACGCGAAGCCGAGGCCGGCAAAGAATTCTTCGACGGCGTCCCATTGTCGCCGCACGCCCGCCATCTCATGTCCTGCGACCTCGACTCGCGCAAGATCGCCATGATGGCGGACGCGCAGGTCGCCCTCGACGCCGATCGAGCGCAGAAAGGCTTCGCCCTCTTCAACCTGCCGCAGCCGCGCGGGCGTGACCTCAAGCCCGTAGGTCACTCGGCTCGACAGGCAGGGCGACGAGGGCGCATCCCACTGCGGCAATCCCAGCTCCCGAGACGCCGCGCGAACCGTCGCCTTGCGCCACCCCAGCTCGGCAAGCGGCGAGCGGACGCCGTGTTCCCCGCCCGCCCGCCTCCCGGGGCGGTGCTCGGCGAGATCCTCGGCGTTGGTACCGTCGAGGATGGTGGCGAACCCGCGCTCCGCCGCCACTTCGCCCAACCGGCTCCAGAGCTCGGCCTTGCAGAAGTAGCACCGATTGGTGGGATTAGCGCGATAGCGGGGATCGGCCAGCTCGCGTGTCTCCACTTCGAGGAGGGGAACATCGAACCGGCGGGCCAGGTCCCCCGCGGCATGCCGCTGCACCGCCGGATACGATGCGCTCCGGCCCATCACCGCGAGGAAATGGTCCGCGCCAAGCACCTGGCGGCCGACCACCGCGAGCAGGGCGGAATCCACCCCGCCGGAATAACCGAGCAGCGCCCGCTCGAATCCGCGGAGGTGGCGGCGCAAAGTGTCGAGGGCCGTCATAGGGCAGTAACGTAATGCTATCGCAGAGCAACGGAAGCACGTTTGCGGCGCATCGAGCCGCCGGTTAGATAGGGGGAATGGACGACGATGCCTACCTCGTGATCGCACCCGAGCTGCGCGTTCCGCTGGCGGAGCTCGCGTACCGTGCATCGCGCTCCGGAGGGCCGGGCGGCCAGCACGTGAACACGTCGTCCACCCGCGTCGAAGTCTGGTGGGATGTGGCGGGCTCGCCCGCGTTGTCGGATGCTCAGCGCGCCCGACTCCTGCAAAGACTCGAGAGCCGTCTCGATACCTCGGGACAGTTGAGGCTGGTTTCGAGCGGATCGAGGAGCCAGTTTCGCAATCGTCAGGAGGTCACGGCACGCCTGCGTGAACTCGTCGCGGCGGCGCTGGCGGTCCCGAAGAAACGGAAGCCGACCCGACCCACCAGGGCGGCCAAGGCGGCGCGACTCGAGGCGAAGCGACATCGCGGCTCCGTCAAGCGCGAGCGCCGGCCCCCCGATACAAGCGACGAATGAATACTCGCCGGAAACCGCGTATGCCGGTGAGCCGTACGGCGGACATGCGCTTCATCCTCCACGCCGTCCTCTTTGTCTTCCTCGTTCGTTCTGCCTGGCCCACCCCGGCGGAGGCGCAAGGCGGCGGAGAGACCGCCGGGTTCATCATCCGTCTCGGCAGCGATACGCTGGCCGTCGAGCAGTATCATCGCACGTCCACCGCGTTGGAGAGCCAGCTGGCGGTGCGCGTCCCCTTCGCGCGCCTCGTTCACTTCATCGCGGCGCTCGATTCCACGGGCCGGATGACCCGGTTCGATCTCACCACCCACCCGCTCACTCACTCCGCCGGGCATCCCGACCAGGGCACGATCATTTTTCGGGGCGATAGCGCCGACCTCGCCCTGACGGTGGACGACAGCACCCGGAACCTTCGCATCGCCGCGCGGCCGGGCGCGGTGGCCCTTTCCGCCTTTTCGGCCGCGCTGATCGAGCAGGCGATCCTCCAGGCGCACCGTGCGAAGCGCGACAGCGTGGAGTTCGACTGGCTGGCGCTGGGCTCGCCGCAGGCATCGCCATCGTACGTGTCACGTCGCGGCAAGGATTCCGTGGCGGTTGGGCTGTTCGGCGACCCGCTTCTGGTGAGGGTGGACCGCCGCGGTCGCCTCCTCGGGCTGGACGGACGCCTGACCACCCAGAAGGTGATGGTCACCAGAACTCGCGAGGTGAACGTCGGCGCGTTCGCCACCGAAATCGCGCAGGTGGAGACCGCGCGAGGTCCGGCCGGACAGCTCTCGCCGCACGATACCGTGCGCGCGCAGGTGGGATCGGCGCACGTGACGCTCGATTACTCCCGCCCGAAGAGGCGGGGTCGTGAGATTTTCGGCGGCGTGGTCCCGTGGAGCCAGGTGTGGCGGACCGGCGCGAACGCCGCCACCGAGCTCACCACGGACGCGGATCTGCGGGTAGGCGATAAGATCATTCCGGCCGGAGCCTACACCTTGTGGACCCTGACGGACCCGGCAGGCTTCAAGCTGATCGTCAATCGGCAGACCGGCCAATGGGGGACCGAGTACGACGAATCGAAGGACCTCGTTCGTCTGGACTTGCGCCAGGTGGCCCTCATGGTTCCCGCCGAGTGGTTCACGATGACCATCGAGCCGCGCGACTCCGGTGGTGTTCTCGCGATGGCCTGGGACACCCGGCGCTTCGAGCTGCCCTTCACCGTTGCCCACTAACGATCCGCGCCCTCCGCCGTTCGCTTGCCGATCGGCTCGCCGCCATCTCTCGTTCGGTCCATGCTGCGATACTGAATCGCCTCACTCACGTGTGCGACCGACACCAGTGCCGCTTCGTCGAGATCGGCGATGGTGCGGGCGATCTTGAGGACGCGGTGATATCCTCGGGCCGACAGCCCGAGGCGGTTGACGGCTTCGCGCAGGAGACTCTCGACCGCGGGTGACGCCGGGCAATGGCGGCGGATGTCGCGAGCGGCCATATGCGCATTGGCGTGCACCCCGCTCTGTCCCCTGAACCGCTCCCGCTGGAGCAGCCGGGCCCGCTCCACCCGGCCGCGGATGACGACGCTCGCCTCGTCGTCCGGTGACGGCGCGAGGTCGCGACACGCCACCGCCGGGACCTCGAGATGGATATCGATCCGGTCGAGCAATGGGCCCGAGACGCGCGACCGGTACCGCTCGACCTCGAGCGGGGCGCACCGGCAGCCGCGCCGCGGATCGCCGAGATAGCCGCAGGGGCACGGATTCATTGCCGCCGCCAGCATGAATCGCGCGGGGTAGGTGAGCGCGAGGGCGGCGCGGCTCAAGGTGACGACACCGTCCTCCAGAGGTTGGCGCAAGACCTCGAGGACGTTGCGGCGAAACTCCGGGAGCTCGTCGAGGAAGAGCACCCCGCCGTGGGCCAGGCTCACTTCGCCCGGGCGCGGTGTGGAGCCACCGCCGATGAGTCCGGCATCGCTGATGGTGTGGTGCGGTGCGCGAAAGGGGCGGGACGCACAGAGCGACTGACCGGCGGGCAGCGTACCCGCAACGCTGTGGATCTTCGTGGTTTCGAGGGCCTCGTCGAGGCTCATTGAGGGAAGAATGGTGGGCAGCCGTCGGGCGAGCATGGTCTTTCCCGAGCCCGGCGGGCCGATCATGAGGATGTTGTGCCCGCCCGCGGCCGCGACTTCGAGGGCCCGCTTGGCCGCTGCCTGGGCACGCACGTCGGCGAAGTCGACCTCGTCCCGGTTCCGCCGCACCATCAGCCCGGCGACGTCGGTGCGCGTGGGCTCGAGGACGCAACGGCCGGTCAGATGGGCGCAGACCTCGCTCAGGGTGCTGGCGCCTCGAACCTCGAGCCCCTCGACGACCGACGCTTCGGGCAGGTTGTCGCGCGGCACCAGGATGCCGCGGCAGCCGACAGCCCGAGCCGCGAGCGCCATCGAGAGGGCGCCCCTTACGGGTCGGAGATCGCCCTCGAGCCCGACCTCGCCGACGATGAGATGGTCGCCGAGTCCGTCGTGAGGGAGCTGCTCGCTGGCGGCGAGGAGTCCGACCGCAATAGGGAGGTCGAGTCCCGAGCCGTTCTTACGAATGTCTGCCGGGGCGAGGTTGACCGTGATGCGCTTGAGCGGAAACGTGTAGCCGGCGTTGGCCAGAGCCGCACTGACGCGTTCCCTGCCTTCGCGCACGGCTCCATGGGGAAGACCCACAGTGGAGAACGAGGGAAGACCGCTGCTGATGTCGACCTCGACGTCCACCGGGTAGGCGTCGATGCCGAGGACGGCGGCCGAGCGGATGCGCGCGAGCAATTCGGTTCCTGGGCCCGAGTCGTCGCAACCTAGCTCCCCTGGTGGCGTCGGATGGACCATTCCGCCGCTCCTCGGCTCGACTCGTCGCACGCACCACGGACCAGCAGCGCGCCCCTGACGACCGGGGTCGTCAGGGGCGCCGTTCCTGCCCTGGTGCCGCCTACCGGAAAGCCGGGGTTCCCTTCTCCAGCCCGCACCATGACTGTCCATCGGCCGAAGACACGGACCCCGCGGCTCCCCAATAGAACGTGTTCGCTCCGGGCACCAGCAGCGCCGAGCCGAGTGCCACGATCTGGTTGGGGCTGAACCCGCGCGCGATCGCGGCAGCCGTGTCCGTGGTCATCACGATGGTGACATGGTCGTCCACGGGGATCGAATCCGTGCCGGTCCCCACGACATCGTTGAGATCGATGTCCTTCCACGCGCTTTCGTCCCCGCTGTCGGACCGGTAAATGTCCTGCTGATAATCGGTCCCCGCCACGCAACCACCGAAAGTCGTGGCCGGCTGGAATCGGATCACGTCGGACATCCGGAGCGCTACGCAGTTGTACGTGCCGTCCGCGGGCGAGCCCTCGAACAGAATCGGCTCGGCGGCAAAATCCTTGTAGTCGACGGTCGTGCCGTGGTCGACCACGGTGATGTAACCGGAGCAGTCGGCGTTGGTCGAGATGTACAAGGCGTACATGCCGAGAGAGATCGAGGACGGATCGCCGGTGAGGCCCCCCTCCGGCGGATCGGCCGATGAGAAGCTCGGACGGCCGGCGCCGTTCCGGAACAGAGCCGGCGGCGCGCTCGACGAGCCCATGATTGTCAGCGTGGCGGCGGGCGCCGGCGCGGTCGAGGAATCGCTGCAACCGAACAGCACGACGGTCCCCGCGATCAAGAGACCTACACGGGCAATGCGAAGCGACATTTAGGGCTCCGGAGTGAGGTTCGGGGGCGCTCACCTGGAAGGCGAGTAGCATGCCACTCCGGTCTCTGGGGCGATCCCGAGCCCGGCCATGGCCTTGTCCAGGCGGCACGGGGACCGCGGCGGCCGGCCGCCGCCGCAAGGTGCATGAACGACGGCCGGAAGTGCCTTGGACGGAGAACCCCCGGGAAGTTCTGGCGGCGAGGCGCTTGTGATTCTATGATACTGGCGGCCGCCAACCCGACGTCACCAAATCCCTGGTCAACGCCTCACCCCGGATCGACGCTATTACTCGTCCGCCTCGGAGTAGTGGTCCCTTCGCCGCTCAGCAACCCCACGCTCCCCCGCCGACGGGGCGCCGGGAGCTCGATGACGCCATCGAGGCCCTCTGGGAAGGCTCGCCGCGATTCGCGGCCCTGGGCCTCGACGAGCGGTTGAAGCTCCTCCGCGCCATGAGGGACGGCTATGCCCGCGTCGCCTCCCGTACCGTCATCGCCGCCTGCAGGGCCAAGCGGATCGTGCTCGGCACCCCACTCGAGGGCGAGGAGTGGTCGTTGGGCCCTTGGCCGGTTCTGCGTCAGTTCCGCCTCCTGATCGAAACGCTTTCTTCCCTCAGGCAGGGAGAGCTGCCCCCGATCGGCGAGGCCGGCTTCACCTCGGAAGGCCGCATTCGCCTGCCTGTTTTCCCCGGCAACACCCTCGACTCCTTGCTCTTCCCGGGCGCCGAGGCGCACGCGCACTTTCAGATCGGGCTGGGACCGCAGACGCTCGAGGCGCGCGCTCGGCTCTATCAGGGCGCCACCCGCCCCGAGCGGATCGTGCTCGTGCTGGGGGCCGGGAACGTGGCGGCCGTTCCCTGCCTGGACGTGCTGACGAAGATGTTCAACGAGGGAGCAGTTTGCCTTCTCAAGATGCATCCGCTCAATGCCTATCTCGGCCCGCTGTACGAAGAGGCGTTCGCCATCGCCATCGAACAGGACTTCCTGCGGGTGGTCTACGGAGGCGCGGAGGCCGGCGGGTACCTGTGCAGCCATCAGGGCATCGGATCGATTCACCTCACCGGCTCCGCGGAGACCCACGAAGAAATCGTCTGGGGGGAGCCGGCTGGACGCGCCAAACGGAAAGCGCATTCGAGGCCGGTCAACGAGAAGCCGATCTCGGCGCAGCTCGGCTGCGTGTCTCCGGTGCTGATCGTGCCGGGACCGTACCTCGACTGGCAGCTTGCGACCGTGGCCGAGGGCCTCGCGGGCGCGATCGCTCACAACGCGGGCTGCAATTGCACGACGCCCCGCCTGATCGTGATGCCCGCGGGGTGGGTGCAGCGCGACAGGTTCCTTCGGCATCTCGAAGCCGCGCTCGCGACCGCACCGCTGCGCATGGCCTACTACCCCGGTGCCACGGAGCGATGGCAGTACCTGGCCGCGCGGCGCCCCGGGGTCCGGTTCGTCGGCACGACCGTGGGCGGGATGCTACCGTGGACGCTGGTGCCCGACCTCGATCCGTCCGATCGAAGCGAGTCGTTGTACTCGCTGGAGCCGTTCTGTCCGATCGTGTCCGAGGTACAGGTGGCGAGCAGCGACCCGCTGGCCTACCTCGAGGGAGCCGTGGATTTCGTCAATCAACGGGTCTGGGGCACCCTCTCCGCCACGCTGATCGTTCATCCTCGGACCCTCGAGGATCCCGGACTCGGGCCGGCAATCGACCGCGCCATCACCCGGCTCCGCTACGGGACCATCGGGGTCAACGTCTGGCCGCAATTTTCCTTCTCCCTCGGCGTCACGCCATGGGGCGCTCACCCGGCCTCCACCCCGGCCGACATTCAGAGCGGCCGGGGCTGGGTACACAACACCTCGATGCTCGAGGGCATTCAGAAGGTGGTCGTCCGCGAGTCGATTTCCTCCCGTCGCAAACAACTCTACAGTGCCGGTCATCGCTCGGCGCATCATCTCTTCCGCCGCTTGGCTTCGGTGGAGCGGCGGACCGGCTGGGTCGGTCTCCCCGGCGTGCTCGAGGCGTCCTTCCGAGGCTGAGCCACCACCGATCCCCTGCCCCCCTCAGGTTCGCCCCTCCGTACGCCGATAGTGATCTCGACCATCTCCAGTATCGCCGACCCCGGAATCGCCGAAGGAGCCATGCGAGTCAGCCTCGACGACATC
Organism: uncultured Gemmatimonadales bacterium; assembly: GCA_963722825.1. Lineage (GTDB taxonomy): Bacteria > Gemmatimonadota > Gemmatimonadetes > Gemmatimonadales > GWC2-71-9 > CAVVWJ01. The sequence goes on along the minus strand of CAVROI010000001.1, from coordinate 506,751 downwards.
AAGCCCGGGATGAAGCTCGCCGCGGATCTGCAGGAGCCCGGCGGCAGGCTATTGCTGCCCGCCGCTACCGTGCTCACCGACAGGCACCTGCGCTATTTCCAGATGTGGGGCGTCGGCGAGGCGGACATCGAAGAAGACGGGACGGAGACCGGCGTCGGCGACGCCAATCCGCTCGATCCGGCCGTTATCGCCGAAGCGGAGACCCGAATGGCCGCGCATTTTCGCCATGCCGACACCAGTCACCCCGTCGTGTCTCAGGTGTTTCGGCACTGTCTGACGCGGGAAGTCCGGCGGTTGGCCGCGCTGAGCACGAATTGTCATGACTAAGGTCGAGGATCTCATTCACGGGGTCGTCCAGGTCGGCAGCGTGCAGTCGGTATACGAGCGCCTGGCGCAGGTGATGAACCACCCGCTCAGCTCCTCGGGCGACATCGGCAAGGTCATTTCCGAGGATCCCGACCTGACCGGGCGCCTCCTCCGACTCGTCAACAGCCCGATTTACGGGTTCCCCAGCCGCATCTCGACGGTCAGCCAGGCCATCAGCATCGTCGGCATGAACCAGCTTCACGACCTGGCCGTCGGCGCCTCGTTCATCCGCCACTTCGCGTCGGTGCCGCAGGACCTGGTGGACATGACCTCGTTCTGGCAGCACAGCGTGGCGTGCGGCGTCGCAGCCCGGATTCTCGCGACTCACCGGCGCGAGACCAATGTGGAGCGTTTCTTCGTGGCCGGCCTCCTCCACGATATCGGCCGTCCCATCATGTATCAGAAGCTGCCGGCGGAATCGCGTGAGGCGCTGGAACGCGCCCGGAAGACCGGAGAGCTGCTCCACAGGATCGAGACCCAGGTGTTCGGCTTTCATCATGGGCAGGTGGGATCGGCTCTCCTCGACCGCTGGAAGCTGCCGATGCTGCTGCAGGAAGCCGTGGCCTGGCATCACCAGCCGCGGCACGCGGCGCGCTATCCGGTCGAGGCGGCCGTGGTCCACGTGGCGGACCACCTGGCCAATGCCTTTCAACTCGGCAGCAGCGGCGAGCATCTCGTCCCACCGCTCCTTGCCGAGGGATGGGACGCGCTCGGCCTTCCTCCGACCGTCATCCCCGCGGTTCTTCACCAGATCGATCTGCAGTTCACCGACGCCATCGCCGCGGTGCTCGGGAACAGGAACTGACGGCGATGACCCCCGGCCTGAGCAACGCCGCTCTCAAACAGACGGGCTCGACCGATGCCGTGGCGGAGATGAACCGCCGGCTCCTCGAATGCCTCGACATCATCATCTCGCTCGGGGCCGCCAATCAGGGGGCAACCATCGAGGAGCCTTCCGCCGACATCCTCGCGCGCACCAAACCCGCGCTTCGGCGCGTCGTCGAGTTCGAGAGCCTCGCGTTTCTCGAATCGGATCAGAGTCGGCTTGATTTTCCGCTCCTCCACTGCGACCCTCCGGAGGCCTGGGACATTCTCCAGCGTGAAACCGACGCCATGATCGCTGAAGGGGTATTCGGATGGGCGCTTCGCCGGAATCATCCGGTGGTCGTCCCTGCCCGTCACGGCGGTGGGAGCGTCCTCCTGCATGCCCTCACCACCCGATCTCGCGTCATGGGCATGTTCGTGGGCCAGCTCAAGGAACGGAACGCCTACGTTCCCGATGCCTCGCAGAAGCTCGTCTCCATCCTGCTCATGCACTGCGCGAACATGATGGAAAGCGCCCGCCTCTGGCAGGAGCTCGAGATCTACAATCGGAATCTCGAGGGGACGATCGCGGAGCGGACTCAGGAGCTCGAAGCCACCAAGGAGGCCGCCCTGGCCGCGAGCCGGGCCAAGAGCGAGTTCCTGGCGAATATGAGCCACGAGATCCGCACCCCAATGAATGGTGTGCTCGGAATGACCGAGCTACTCCTCACCACGAGTCTGACGCCAGAGCAGCGGGGCTATGCCGAGATCGTGGATCGGTCCGGCCGCGGCCTGCTCAGCATCATCAACGACATCCTCGACTTCTCCAAGATCGAGGCCGGCAAGCTCGTCATCGAAGCCGTGCCGTTCGATCTGGCAATTCTGGTGAGCGATGTCATCCGCCTCCTCGAGGTCCGGGCGGCCGGGCGGAAGATCGGCCTCCGCGCGGAGTACGGCATCGGCCAGTCCCGCTTCATCGGCGACCCGCTTCGACTGAGACAAGTCCTCGTCAACCTGGTGGACAACGCGATCAAGTTCACCGAGCAGGGTGAGGTGGTGGTCCGGGTCTCATCGGCGGCCGGCAACGGCGGGGAGCCGGGGCTTCGGATCGCGGTAGTCGACAATGGACTCGGCATTCCTGAAGAGAAGCGAGCCCTGATCTTTCAGCAGTTCACCCAGGCCGACTCGTCCACCACGAGGAAACACGGGGGCACCGGCCTCGGTCTCGCCATCTGCCGTCAGCTGGTGTCGCTGATGGGCGGGAGCATCGACGTCGCGAGCGAAGTCGGCCGAGGCAGTACATTCACAGTCTGCCTGGCTCTTCCGGCTGCCCCGACAGAGGACAGTCCGCCGTCGCCCGCAAAGGACAGCTCGGCCCTGAAGGCGCCGGAGCCGAGGGCAGGCTCCCGGGTCCTCTTGGCCGAGGACAATCCGGTCAACCAGCTCGTCGCCAGGCGGATGCTGGCGCTGCTGGGCTGTGAAGTAGAGTTGGCCGAGAACGGTCAGGCCGTCCTGGAGCTGTTGGAGTGTGGGGAATTCGATCTGATCCTGATGGACTGCATGATGCCGCGGATGGACGGCTACGAGGCGACCGCGGAGGTGCGCCGCCGGCAAACGGCGTCCCAACGTACCCCGATCGTTGCGATGACCGCCAATGCCATGGAGGGCGACCGCGAGCGGTGCCTGGCCGCCGGCATGGACGACTACATCAGCAAGCCGGTGAGCCGGGATGCCCTCGCCGCCGCGCTGGGCCGGTGGGTCCCCAAGCCAGTGGCAGACCCGCCAAAGTAGCGGCCCCTGTTTTGCTGCAGAAACGGGCGAGAGGCAGGCCCCCGCAGTCTCTCCCGATGCAGGATTGCATCCGACAGACCTTCTCGCAATGTGCGGGAGCTAAATCACGATGATGGAACGCTTTCCCCGAGCGCGTTGGGTCGCGCTAGTCACGGTTCTGGCCCTGTCCTTCGTCAGCGGCGGATGGCTCATGCGGCCCGCCCCGTCCACCGAAGGCGGGATCTACCAGCAGGCGCGTCTCTTCGAGAACGTCGTCTTGGCCATTCACCGCCACTTCATCGACTCGCTGGGCGAAGGGGATCTCTACCAGCGCGCGGCCGGTGCGCTGGTCGGCTCCCTGCACGATCCATATGCCGATCTGCTGGTGGGCGAGGGCTTCCGTGAATATCAGCGCCAGATGAGCGGCATCGAGGTGGACCTCGGGCCGGACAAGGGTCCGACCGAGTCGGGGATGGAAGGCCTGGGTGGGGGTCTCTCCCCCGATGATGAAGTCCTGAGCATCGATGGAACCAGCACGCGCGGCTGGTCAGCCGACCGGCTGGCGGAGGCGCTGAGGCGAGGCGCCAGCCGGATCGTCACCGTCGTGATCCGCCCCCGTGGCTCCAACCGTGAAGTCGTCCGGCACCTCACCAGGACCAGTGTGCACGTCCCCGCCGCCAGCCGGGGGCTCATGGTCGAGCCGAAGGTCGGGTACGTCATTCTGCGCCGGATGAGCGAGGGTGCTGCCGAGGAGCTTCGTGCCGTAGTGGACCGGCTGGTCGGCGAGGGGATGACCGGGCTGGTGCTCGATCTTCGCTCGAACCCCGGCGGACTCATCCGCGAAGGCGTCGCGGTGGCGAGTCTCTTTCTCCAGCCAGGCGACACCATCGCTGCTTCGGTGGGACGCTCACCGGAGCATTCCAAGGTCTATATCGCCGGGGAATCGGCCGGGTGGGATGGTCTCCGGCTCGCCCTGCTGATCAATCGGGGCACTGCCAGCTCGGCGGAGCTCATCGCCGGCGCGCTCCAGGACCACGACCGCGCCGTCATCATCGGCACGGCGAGCTACGGCAAGGGAGTTCTCCAGACGACCTACCCGCTCGGTGAGGACGTCGCCATCAAGCTCACCACCGCTCGCTGGTTCACGCCGAGCGGACGGACTGTCCAGCGGCTCCCGTTGGATACGCTGGCCGCCCAGGACTTCCTGATCCCGCCCTCGCGCCCGCGGACCTTCAAGACCGACGGTGGACGTCCCGTCGCGGATGCCAGCGGCATCATGCCGGACCTTCTGGTTCGGGCGCTGCCTCCATCCGAGGGCGAACGGCTCCTGACGAGCGCCCTGGGCGACGACATGGACCGCTTCCGCTCCACCCTGCTTGCCTACGCCGCGGAGCTGCGCGAGTCGGGCACGGTGGCGAACGACTCATTCACGATCACCCCCGAGATGCGCGATGGGCTCTATCAGCGGCTTCAGGAAGCGGACATCCCTCTCGACCGGACGGCCTATGACAGCGCCGGGGATTTCGTGGCGGAGCAGCTTGGCTGCGAGATCGCGCGCGAGATGTTCGGGTCCGAATCGGTTCTCCGCCGCCAGGCGAAGAGTGACCGCCAGCTTCAGAGCGCGCTGCGGGTGCTCCGTGGACATCGCGACCAGAGTGACGTGATCGCCGCCGCGAGCCGATGATGGGCTAGCCGGGGAGATGCACGTCGATCCGCGTCCCTCGGCCCACCTCGCTCAACACCTCGATTCTCCCTCCCCATCCCTCCACCAACCGGCGGACGATCGCCAGGCCGAGGCCTGAGCCGCTGGTGGTCGTCGAGAAACGCGGCTCGAAGATACGTGGCAGGAGATCCCCTGGAATCCCGGCACCATCGTCGGCCACCGTGATCCGTTTCGGTCCCACCGATACGTCGACCACCCGCGCCTCGGCGTTGCGCGCGTTCTCCAGCAGATTCACGATCACCTCCTTCACCTCGTCCGCACGCGCGGCGCCGTAGGAACCCGGGACCACCGAGAGCCGAACCTCGCACCCCTCCTCGGCCAGACGATAGAGCTGCACGACCTCCCCCACGGCAACGCCGAGATCGATGCGATCCAATGGCTGGTGATCCTCGGCAGGCGCGGCGAATCGGCTGAAGGCGCGGGCAATGGTGTCGAGGCGGTCGATCTCCCCCAGCATGCGTTCGGCGGTGACCTCGAGTGTCTGGTCGAACTCCTCGCGACGGTCGCGATACACCCGGCGCAGGTGCTGGAGGCCGAGCCGCATGGGAGTAAGAGGGTTCTTGATCTCGTGGGCGACCTGGCGCGCCATCTCGCCCCAGGCGAGTACCCGCTCTGCCCGCGAGACGTCGGTCACATCGTTGAGAGCGATCACCACGCCCCGCACGTCCGGCCCCAGCGAAGCGAGCTGCAGTGAGAGCCTCCGCCCGCCTACTTCGAGCTCCGCGGTGGCATCGGCCTCGGGGTCCTCGAGAAATCTTCCCACGGCGTCGGTGAGCGGCCCCCATTCCGGGCCCACCCGATCGGCCAGTGCGTCCCCCTCCCCCAAACTTGTGCCGAGGAGCTCGACTGCCTGTCGGTTGGCGATCAGCACCCGTCCGTTCGGATCGAGCCCGACGACGCCGGTAGCGACGGTGCCGAGCACGGCGGCCGTGCGCCGGCGTGCTTCCTCCAGCGCCTCGCGGCTCGCGGCGATATCGGCCGCCATCCGCTCGAACGCCCCGAATACCGGCTCGAACTCGAGCGGTGGATGTCCCGAAGTAGGAGGCACCGGCTGGCCCCGGCCGAGTGCGAGCGCCGAGCGCCGAAGATCCGCCACCGGCCGCGCGAGGGCACGGGACGCGCCCTGCGCCCCGGCCATCGCCCCCGCGATGCCCGCGAGCGTGGCGAGCAGGAGCACAAGGGCGAGATCGAGTTGCCGGACCGCCAGCGAAGGATCGTCGGCGAGCTGGGGCGTGGCGAGAACTCCGATCTCCGGCGGAGCGCCGGGCTGTACGACGCGGTAACCAACCCGCTCGGCCAGCTTCGGGATCGAGCCGTCCCGTGTCACTTCCAGCTCTCCACCGGTGGTCAGCGCCTCGAAGGCAGTCGGATCCATGAGCTGCGGCGTCACCCCGAGGTCTTCGAGCACGGTGGTGCTCGCCCCCGCCAGGCGTCCCCCCTGGTACAGCGCCAGGTCGGCGTCGACACGGCGGCTCAGCTCCCGGAGCTGTTCACCGACCTGGGCGTCGTCACCCCGAAAGAACCCACCGGCGGTGATCACGGCGTCGCGGAGTGTCTGCGTGATCAGGAGATCGCGACTCCGCTGGGCCTCCTCCGCCAGGCGCACGAAGCTCCACGCCGCGAACCCGATCGTGGGCAGCAGGAAGAAGGCCGCCAGCGCGCCGGCGATACGCATCCGGAACGAGCGCCGGAGACTCCACCATCGCGGTCGGGATGGCTGAGCGCCGGAGACGAGCTCCGCGGCGAACCAGAGCGACGCGAGCACCGCGGCGTCGAGAAGAACGACGAGCACGCCCCGGACGAACAGCGGGACGGGCCCGCGAAGCTCGACCACGGCATGCACCGTACGGGGCCCGCTCGGCAGCTCGAGCGGATACTCGTTCCGAAGCACCCATCCTTCCCGCCGCCAGCGCGGCCGCGCCGTCGGGGCCGAGGGGTCGGCGGGCGGCGAGAGCGTGAGCCGGTAGAGCGGCAACTCCGCGCCCTTGGGGTCGAGCAGCCGACCGACGCGGCCGGGAAGGACGAGTGCCGAGCGGGGCCCGACCGAGACGGTGAGCACTTCCGCGGGCGTTACCCGCACACGAAGGACGTAGTGCACTCCGGGGACCCGGAGGAGCGTGGTCACCTGCTCCGTGTCGGTGGGCGAGAACTTCCGGACCATGCTCGAGAGCAAGGACGGTGGCAGGTCAAGGGAGTCGAGGGTCAGTTCATCGATCGGGGCTCCCCCGTTGCTCCAGAGCGCGAGGTGGGCAGGATAGCCCTGCGAGCCGATGGACGACTGGTGCCACAGGGCGTACATCTCCGAGGCTGTTCGCGGGGCTCGTCCCTTCCTCACCTGATCGGCGAAGCGCTCGAGCAGCGGCACCGCAAGCGGATCGGCTTCGCCGCCCAGTCGGGCCACGTCCCGCTGCGCCACCTGGACCTTGCCCGCCAGCTCCGCCCCCCAGGTGACGAGCGCCGCGGAGCTGCCCGCGACCAGGGCGATGCCGCCGATGGCGGACCACCGCGGAGCCGGCAGCGTCACGAGCAGAAGCGCGGGGGTCCAGAGGAAGGTGTACCAGTCGGGCCAGCCGCCCCGCGGACTCCAGACCAGCACGCCGATGACCGCGGCGCCAAAGGCGATGCCGACGCCGGCGACGATTCGCCACGAGGTCCTTCCGGCAGTCCCGGAGCCGCGGAAGAGCGCGGCAGTCGGCACGATGAGAGCCGAGGCGGCGACCAGAAGCGCGAGCTGCCAGATGAGCCAGAGCCCGACCGAGACCCCCTCGGCCGGAGGCGTGATTCCCCGCCCGAGGCTACTGATGACGTAGGGTGAGACCAGCAGAAGCAGGCCGCCGAGGACGATGCCGTACCAGCGGCGGGGCAGCCGCTGGCGCCAGAGCCAGACGCCGGCGGTCATGAGCAGCGTGCCGGCGAGCGCGAGGACGCCGGCCGAGCTGGAGAGGGGTCCGAGCACCGGTCTGAAGAACGTGGCGGGAGAGAAGAGGGGCTGCACGCCGAGCGCCGGTCCGATCGGGGCGCGCACCGCCAGCCAGACTACCGCCGTCAGGATGGCGATCCGCTCGATGGGGCCGGTCGCCAGCGTGAAAATGCAGGCGAGCGTCGCAAGGGCGAGCCATGTGATCGCCTGCGCCGCGCGCTCGTACGCGAACTCCCTGGCCGCGCCCTGCTCGGCGGGCACCGGCTCCACGCTGAAGAGCAGTCGCCGTCCCACCGTCGTCGGCTCCTCGTAGTCGAAGACCTCGGCGGAGTCGGGCGCGGTGCCCGGTGGATACACGACGAGGTCGACTTCGGTCCGCTCGCGAAAGAGCTCCGCGAGGCTCCGCTCCCGGTCCGGCACGGCGGGATGCGCCCAGATGAGCACGCTCGCGACCGCGACGCCGCCCGCCGGGGTGTGGCGCCGCGCCTCGAGCTCTACGTAATATCCAGTCGCCCGGGCGCCGACCGAATCGCCCTCGGCGCGCGGCGCCAGCCGATGGCGGCCGGCCCAGGCCCACGGTTGCCCCTTCTCGTCGAGAACGGCGACGCTCATTTCGGGCCCGCTCTCCGGGACGAGACGGCCGAGAACGTCGAAGGCGATTTCCCGGTCGGTCTGGGCGGTCGCGGCGGCCGCCGCGGCGAGGCGCTCGGCACGACGAAACGCCGAGTGCAGATCGCCACCGAGGCTGCGGTAGGCGGCGTCGATGCGATGCCTGCGCTGAGCCGGCCAATGCCGTTCGATCGAGTGCAACTGCCACTGGGCGGCGCCGAGCGCCAGCCCCAGACCGGCGAGCGCGGTAGCAACCGCACCCCGCCGATATCCGTGCAACGGCACCAGCGTCACCAACGCCGCGACCGTGGCGAGTGCGCCGGCCACGGCCCAAATTGCCGATGGGCGGCGTAGCCACTCCCCCGCGGCGACGCCGGCGGCCAGCACCACCACCACCCACCATCGTGCGAGATGACTCACTCGGAACGCCCCTGGCGGCTCAAGGAAATGACCCCCGGCTCGGTGCGCGAGCGGCTGCTGGCCCGACCGACATTGATCGTCCCGGTCGGCACCACCGAACAGCACGGACCGCACCTGCCCCTCGGCTGCGACACGATCATCGTCGAGCGCCTCGCCGACGATCTGTCGGCGATATTCGGCGTGGTACGCACGCCGGCCGTGGAGTATGGCGTCCACGCGCCGTCGCACGCGCATCCGGGCGGTGCCGCGCTTCGGCGGCGCACGCTGCATCGGGTGATGAACGAACTTATCGAATCGTGGGAGGAGGGGGCAGGCGTGAAGGAGTTCGTCATCCTGACCGCGCAGGCCAGCGAGGCCCATCTCGAGGCACTGAGCACCATTCGGACCGACCGCGCCAACGTCCAGGTGATCGACGTCTTCGCCCTCGATTTTGCCGATCTCCTCGAGCACCCCGATGCGCCGGTGCACGGTGGCGAGCTCGACACCGGGCTGCTCCTGCACGTCGCTCCGGAGCTGGTCCACATGGAGTTGTCCCAGGACTTCGCGCTCACGCACGAGTCCATGCGCAAGTTTCGTCCCGGCCACAGCCGGCAGCTGCCGCTGGGATCACCGGGATCGGTAGGCTTTCCCAGTCGGGCGTCAGCCCAGAAGGGAGCGGTCGTGTATAGATTCATCCTCGATCGCATCAGTCGCTGTCTGACGGAGCCCGAGGCGACGGGAGCCTGAATGCGCTACGCTGTCCTCTTGCTGCTCATGACGCATACCCTGCTCATGACGCAGGCCCGTCCCGCCGCCGCTGCCCAGCAGCGCCCGGAGGCAAGGCTCCTCGTGCGGGAAGGAGGCCGCGACATCGGCCGCGAGGATTTCACGCAGCGGCCGGATCGGGCGCGCGGACTGCCTGGTTCCACGATCAGCGCGTCGGCCCGCTACCCGGCGACCAATCCCACGACCCTGCTCGCCGCCACCCTCGAGCGCACCCCGGAAGGCGCGCTGGCCAAATTCCAGCTCGACGTCGAGAGTGGAGGCGTGGTCACGGTGATCCTCGCGGCCGGCTCGGGTGCACGCCTCATCGTGCGAACCGTGGGCCAGGGCTCCGAATCCGGGCGTGAACTGCCGGGTGGTCCGGACGTGGTGCTGCTCGACCCGCAGGTGTATTCGCTCTACGCCGCGGTGGCAGAGCTCGCGACACCGGCGGGCCGCCCGCTCACGGCGGTCTTCCCACGGACCGGCAAGCGTGCCTCCTTTACCGCGCGCCGCGATTCGGGCGGCAACGGCGCCCCCATGCGGGTGACGCTCACCGGCGACATCGCGGGTACGCTCCAGACCGACGGCCAAGGGCGGATCCAGCGACTGGAGTTTCCGAGCCAGGGCTTGATCGTCACCCGAGCCGACTAGCCCCCTTCCCAAGTCGTTCGCTGGCACGCCGAAGCGATGGTTCGTCGCAACCTGAAACCTCGGCGGCGGGGCACCCGTATTGGCCTCGGTCACGTCCACACCCCAAAGGGAATCCTCCATGAATCGCTGGTTCGGCCTCCTCTCGTTCCTCTGGTGTGTCCCGGCACCAGGGGCAGCGCAGGACTCGGCGGCTGTGGCCCGGCCCGACACGACGGTCGCGGTCCGAGCGGCCTCCTCCGTTACCCTCTCCCTCGAGGATGCACTGAAGCAAGCGCGGGCCAACAGCCCGACCTACCGTCAAACCCTCAACAATGCCGGCCCCGCCAAGTGGGGCGTGCGAAACGCCTATGGTAATCTGCTCCCCCGGCTCAACGTGTCTTCCGATCTGGGATACTTCGGCTCAGGACAATCGAACGTGGGCGGCGGCTTCATTCAGCCCACCTCCGCGTTTCTCACGTCCGGCTACAATCTCGGCATCCAGTGGCAGCTGGATGGACGGGCGCTGTCGGCCCCGGGCCAGCAGAAGGCGCTCCAGCGCGCGACCGACGAGGACATCAGCGGCGCGGGAGTATCGCTCCGGTCCGAGATCGTGACCCAGTATCTCAATACCTTGCAGGCCACGGCGCAGGTCGGCGTGGCCCGCCAGCAGGTATTGCGCAACACGGACTTCCTCGCGCTCGCCAAGGCTCGATACCAGGTGGGCCAGGCGACGTTGCTCGACGTGCGGCAAGCCGAGGTCACGAAGGGCCAGAGCGACGTAGCATTGCTCCGCGCAGTGCAGACCGAGAACGAGGCCAAGCTCGACCTGATCCGGCGAATGGGCGTCGAGCCGCCGGCGCCCGTTGAAGAGATCGCGCTGAGCGACTCGTTCCCGGTGACGCCGCCCGCCTTCGACCTCGACACCCTCCTCAAGCTGGCCGACGCCCAGAATCCGGCGCTGCGCTCGCTTCGGGCCCGCAGCACCGCCGCGGGGTGGAACGTACGAGCGGCCAAGGCGGAGTTTCTTCCCACACTCTCCGTCCAGGCCGGTTGGAGCGGCTTCACCCAGCAGTTCACCAACGACAACCTCCTGCTCAATCAGACGCTGGCCGAAGCGCAATCGCAGGCCACCGATTGCCTGTACAACAACCAGGTCCGCTCCGCGCTCAACCTTGGCGGCGAGGTGGGCAATTGCTTCGCCTCCTCGGGACTCGTGGATGGCGGGAGTGCGCTGCTCGATCCGGTGAGTCAGCAGATCCGGAGCGCGAACAACGTCTTTCCCTTCCACTACACGGGACAGCCGTTCCAGGCCAGCCTGCGGGTGTCTCTGCCGATCTTCACCGGGTTCGGCCGGTCGCTTCGCGTCTCCCAGGCCAAGGCGGACGAGGATGACGCCGATGAGGACGCCAGGGCTCGCCGGCTGCAGGTGCGAAGCGAGGTCCACGCACGCTATCTCGGGCTGCAGACGGCCTACCAGGCGATCGCGGTGCAGGCGGCCAACCGTGACGCGGCCCGCGACCAGCTCCGGCTGGCGAAAGATCGCTACCGCCTCGGGGCCGGTACTTCCCTCGAGGTCTCGGACGCCCAGAACGCGGTCCAGCGTGCCGAGGGAGACTACGTGAACTCGGTCTATGACTACCACAAAGCCGTCGCGGCACTCGAAGCCGCGGTCGGCCGCCCACTTCGCTAACGAGGACCCACATGTCGCGCGGGATGAAGATCGGCCTGACCCTGGGTGTGATCGCGATCGTCGCCGGAGGCGTCACCGCCTACCGCATCAACGCGAAGAAGAACGCGGGGACGGAGGTGCGCCTGGAGAAGGTGGGCCACCGCGATCTCGTGAGCGCGGTGACGGCAAGTGGGAAGGTCGAGGCGAAGACCTCGGTGGATATCAGCGCGGACATCACCGGCCGCATCATCCGGATCGCGGTGCGCGAAGGGGACGTGGTTCGTAAGGGCCAGTTCCTGATCCAGATCGACCCGGCGCAGTACCAGGCGGCGGTGGATCGCGCCCAGGGACTGGTCTCGTCCACCCAGGCCACGGTGCTTCAGACCAAGGCCAACCGCGATCAGGCGGAGCGCGCCTGGAACCGGGCGCGCCAGCTCACTCAGCTGGGGCCCAACCTCATCACCCAGGAATCGGCCGAACAGGCGCAAACGGCATTCGAAGTGGCCCAGGCGAACTTCCAGTCGATGCAGGCGCAGCTCGACCAGTCCCGCGCCAGCCTGCAGGAAGCGCGCGACAATCTGGCCAAGACGCGGCTGACGTCGCCGATTTCCGGGCGGGTGGTTCGCCTGGCGGTCGAGGAGGGTGAGGTGGCGGTCCCCGGGACCTTCTCGAAGGATGTCGGCCTTCTGATGACGATCGCCGATCTCTCGGTGATGCTTGCGAAGGTCCAGGTCGACGAGACGGACGTCGTGCGGCTTAGCGCGAATGACTCGGTCGAGGTCACCATCGACGCCTACCCCGATACGACCTTCCTCGGCCGGGTCACCAAGATCAGCCATAGCGCCAAGCTGACGCCGACGCAGACCGCCTCGGGGTCAAACGACCGCGCCGTGGATTTCGACGTCGAGGTGACACTGGTCGCGCCCCCGCAGGACATCCGTCCCGACCTGAGCTGCACCGCGCGGATCGTCACCGACACGCGGAAGGACGCGCTCAGCATTCCGATCATCGCGCTCACCGTGCGGGACCACGAGAAGCTGCCCAACGAAAGCGACTCGACGGGAATACCGGGCGACACGCTGCGGCGGCGCGACCGATCGAAGGAGGCCGAGGGGGTCTTCGTGGTCCGCGATGGGCTGGCCACCTTCCGGCCGGTCAAGGTCGGCATCGCGGGGGACGAGTACTTCGAGGTGGTCAGCGGCCTGCGCGAGGGAGAAACGATCGCGGCGGGCACCTATCAGGCCATCCGTGAGCTCAAGGACGGCGCTCACGTCCGCGCCGCCGACACCACCAAGAAGACACCGGCGGCATCATGACCGACATCATTCGCATCCGCGATCTGACGCGGGAATACCGGATGGGTGACGAGAGGATCCTCGCGCTCCGCGGCGTGTCGCTCGACATCCGCAGGAACGAGTACGTGGCGATCATGGGACCTTCCGGGTCCGGCAAGTCCACCATGATGAACCTCCTCGGCTGCCTGGACACGCCGACCAGCGGGGAATACCGGCTCAACGGGCAGGAGGTATCCCGCCTCTCCGACGACGATCTGGCCCGGGTGCGCAACCGGGAGATCGGGTTCGTCTTCCAGACGTTCAATCTGCTCCCCCGCGCCACGTCGCTGGACAACGTGGAGCTGCCGCTGGTGTACGCCGGGGTGAGCGCCCGCGACCGGCGGGCTCGCGCCGCGGCGGCGCTCCAGCGCGTCGGTCTCGGTGAGCGGATGGAGCACCGGCCCAACGAGCTGTCCGGCGGCCAGCGCCAGCGAGTGGCGATCGCGCGGGCGCTGGTGAACGATCCCTCGATCCTGCTGGCCGACGAGCCCACCGGGAATCTCGACAGCGTGACGAGCGAGGAGATCATGCGCGTGTTCGGCGATCTGCACGCCGCGGGGCAGACGGTGATCATGGTGACCCACGAGCCCGACATCGCCGCCCACGCGGAGCGGGTGGTCGTGCTGCGTGACGGGGGGATCGAGAGCGACCGGCTCAACCGAGGGGAAGCCGCCTGAAATGCATTTCCGCGAGGCGGTTCGGATGGCGTTCCACACGATCCGGGTGCAGAAGCTCAAGAGCTTCTTCTCGCTGATCGGCGTGCTCATCGGCGTCACCTTCCTGATCGCCGTGGTGTCGATCGTGCAGGGCCTCAACCGGTACATGGTCGATCGCTTCGCCAACACGCTGGTGGGCGCCAACACCTTTGAGCTGCGGCAGCGGCCGAGCCTCGTCACGGGCCACGTGACGGAGGAAACGTGGCGCGCGTGGAACCGGCGGCCGCGCATCAGCTACGCCGACGCCGATTTCGTCCGCGACCGCATTCGCACCCCCGCCACCTTCGCCAACTACTGCAGCGACCGCGTCCCGGTCTATTACGGCGGCAAGGTGGCCAAGGATGTCGATCTGGTGGGCACGGAGGCCCCGTATTTCGGCATCCGGAACTACGAGATTACCGCGGGCCGCGCCTTCACAGCCCAGGAAGTAGAGTCGGCCCTCCCCGTGCTGGTGATCGGCAACGAGCTGGCCACGAAGCTGTTGGCCGGGGTAGACCCACTCGGAAAGGCGGTCCAGATCGGCGGCCTTCCCTACCGCATCATCGGAGTGGTGGCCAAACAGGGCACACTCTTCGGGCTCTCGCTCGACAAGTTCGCGATCATGCCGTTCCACGCCCCGGCGCGGCGCCTCATCTGCCCCATCAACATCCTCGATGCCCTGATCGTGCGCACAGCCGACCCTGCCGCGATGAGCCAGGCGATGGGCGAGGCCGAAGCCGCCATGCGCGGCCGCCGCCAATTGAAGCCATGGCAGGAGAGCAATTTCGCCCTCCAGACGGCCGAAGGCGCGCTGGGGACCTGGAAGAAAATCTCGCGGATCCTCTTCCTCGCTCTGCCCGGACTGGTCGCGATCTCGCTCGTGGTCGGTGGAATCGTCATCATGAACATCATGCTGATGGCGGTGAGCGAGCGGACCCGCGAGATCGGCATCCGGAAAGCCCTGGGGGCACGCCGAGGGGACATCCTGGCGCAATTCGTCGTGGAATCGGCCGCCCTGTCCCTCGCCGGTGCGGTCGCCGGCATCGGCTTCGGGTTGATCCTGGCGTGGGTGGTGAACCGGGTGACACCGCTCCCCGCAGCCGTCGCGCCCTGGTCGATTCTCGTGGGCGTCGTCCTCGGCATCTCCGTCGGCGTGGCCGCGGGGGTATATCCCGCGAGCCGTGCTTCCCGCCTCGATCCCATCACCGCGCTGAGGGCCGAATGAGACGGCTCGGCGGCGCGGGGGTGCTGCCGCGGATGGGGGAAGGCGTCGGCGTGGCTCTCGACTCGCTGCGCTCCAACAAGGTGCGCGCGGCCCTCACGATCCTCGGTGTGGCCATCGGGGTCACCGTCGTGATCGGCATGGGCTCTGCCATCGCCGGGATCAACCACAGCATCACCGCGATCCTCGAGTCGGCCGGGCCCAAGACCTTCTTCGTCCAGCGGTATTTCTCGGGCGGTCTCGAGGTGTCGGACGGCTCCGACGAGCGCTCACCCTGGCGGCGGATGCCATGGGTCACCACCGGGGAGGCGGAGCTGATTCGACGACTTCCCGCCGTGCGGGACGTCAACATCGGGGAATACACCCAGGGGCCGGTGAGCTTCGAGAGCGTGAACATTTCGAGCGTGGATATCGCGGGATTCAGTCCCTCATGGATCCAGGTCAACGGCGGCGACATCCTCGCCGGCCGTAACTTCACACCGATCGAGTACGCAGCCGGTGCGCACGTCGCCATCATCAACGACAAGCTCGCCGCGTCGCTTTTCCCGGGGCGGGATCCGATCGGGAAGACGATCAAGATCTTCGGCCAGCCGTTCACCGTCCTGGGGATGCACGCGGAAGCCGCATCGCTCTTCAGCAACGCCGACGACCCGCGGTTGGCCATTCCCCACACGGTTTTCACCAAGGTTGCGGTGTACGACCGGGGCTGGATGGAGATCGCGGTCGTGCCCACCGAGCGGGCGACCACGCTCGATGCCCAGGACGAGGTGACGGTCGCTCTGCGTACCAAGCGAGGGCTCAGGCCCGCACAGGCGAACAATTTCGCGATCGTGACCCAGGACCGGGTGCTGGAGGCGTTCAACAAGCTCACCGCCGGCTTCTTCATCGCGATGATCGCGCTTTCCAGCGTGGGGCTCATGGTCGGCGGGGTGGGCGTGGTCGCGATCATGATGATCTCCGTGACGGAGCGGACCCGGGAGATCGGCGTGCGCAAGGCACTCGGCGCCACCCGGGGCGAAATCATGTTCCAGTTCCTGGTGGAGGCGGCGACGCTCACGCTGGTCGGATGTCTCGTGGGCATGGCCCTCGGAGCGCTCCTCGCGGCGGCCATTCGCCGGTTCACTCCCATTCCGGCTTCCGTCCCGCTCCTCTCCGTGGTGGCGGCGGTGGTCGTCTCCATCCTCACCGGCGTGCTGTTCGGCCTGTACCCCGCCAGCCGCGCGTCCCGGCTGGATCCAGTCGAGGCACTGAGGTACGAATAGAAGACGCAGAGGGCTCAGAGGACGCAGGAGACATACGGTTTCGCCGCCGTCCTTGCGTCTTTCTGGGCCCATGCGTCCTCTGCGTCTATTTTAGAGCATGCCCCTCTCCGAGGCCCTGCGGCTCGCCCTCCAGTCGATCTGGACCAGCAAGCTCCGCTCCTTTTTCACTCTGCTCGGCATCATCGTTTCGGTCGGCTTCCTGGTCGTCGTCGTCGCCGTCATCCAGGGCATGAACGCCTACGTCAAGGAGAACCTGACCGGGGCGATGATCGGCACGAACGCCTTCCAGGTGCGGCGGAATCCGATCTCGGTCGGCCTGCTCGACGACGAACAGGTGAGGGCGATCAGCAAGCGACCGGTGATCTCCGAGGACGATGCCGCCGTGCTGCAGCGGGCCCTGCCCGACGCCAAGGCCGTATCGCTCCAGTCGGGCTGGCCGACGCCGGTGAGCGACGTCGTCTTCCGGAACCGTACCGTCGGGGATGTGCTTGTGTTCGGCGTAACGCCACCCTATCAGGTCGTGCAGGACTACCAGATGCTCGCCGGGGACCCGCTCAACGATCCCGATATCCAGGAGCGCCGGTTGGTGATTGTCCTCGGCTACGATATTGCCGACAAGCTCTTCGACCGTCCGGCCAGCGCCGTAGGCCGGAAGGTGCGCGTGGCGGGCCGTGAAGTCGCCGTGAAGGGCGTGATCGCGAAGAAGGGCCGGGTGCTGGGACAATCGTTCGACGGCTTCCTCCTCATGCCGTTCAGCACGTTCGAATCGTTCTACGGCCGCCGCAAGACCACCGTGGTCTCGGTCAAGATGGCTACCGCCGAGGAAATCGACGGGGCGATGGCCCGCGCGGAGGAGGCCATGCGCGTGGCACACAGGCTCCGTCCCGGCGAGCCGGATGATTTCACCGTAGACAAGGCCGACGCGCTGGTCGCGTTCTGGCGCCAGCTCACGCGGATCCTCTTCACCGCCATTCCCGCGGTCGTCTGCATCGGGATCCTGGTGGGAGGCATCGTGATCATGAACATCATGCTGATGAGCGTGACCGAGCGGACCCATGAGATCGGTCTGCGCAAGTCGCTCGGAGCGCGCCGGCGCGATATCCGGAGGCAGTTCCTCATCGAATCGGTGGTCCTCTCCACGTTCGGGGGTATCCAAGGCGTCTTCGGTGGCTGGGCCCTCGCGGCGCTCGTCTCGAATTTCACGCCGCTGCCGGCCCGAATCACCCTCTGGTCCGTGGGCGTGGCACTCGCCCTCGGTGCGGGGGCCGGAATCATCTTCGGCGTGTTTCCGGCGTCGCGCGCCGCGCGGCTCGACCCGATCACCGCCCTTCGAGCCGAATAGGCGCGTGTTTCGAAGCTTCGGCGAGGGAGTCTCGATCGCGCTGGCCTCGCTCCGGGGGAACAAGCTCCGGTCGGGCCTCACGATTCTCGGCGTGGTGATCGGCGTGAGCACCGTCATGGCCATTGCCTCCATGGTCCAGGGCATCCGCACGCAGATCTTCAACGCCATCGAGACCGCCGGTCCCTCCGTGTTCTACGTCGTGCGATTCTTTTCCCAGACGCCATTGAATCCCGACCGTCTCCCCTACGCCGTCCGCATCAGGCCGGTGCTCTCGTCCCCCGATGCCGCCGCGCTCACCCGGCTGCCGCAGATCGCCTATGCGGGCATGTGGGTGCAGTTGTACCAGCGGATGGACTATCAGGGGGCCCGCACCCAGACGCTCACGGTGTTCGGCGCCGACGACCATTACATGGACATCCAGGGCGGGACCCTGCTTCGTGGGCGGTTTTTCACACGAGGTGAGCTGGCAGGCGCGGAAGTCATCGTGATCGAAGCCGACGTGGCCGACCGGCTCTTCGGCCGCATCGATCCTCTCGGCCGCTACGTCCGGGTCGGTGCGAAGCCGCTGCTCATCGTCGGCGTCTACGAGAAACCAGGGAACATCTTCGAGCCGCCCGGCCAGGAGGTGGGTGGAGTCATCCCGTTCGAGACGGCGCGCCAGAGCTTCACGTACGACGAGACCAACAGCCTGTTCATCGCCGTAAAGCCGCGGCCCGGCGTCGAACCCGAGGCGGCCCGCGACCTCGCGACCGTCGCCCTCCGTCGCGTGCGAAACCTCCGCCCCGGCATGCCCAACACTTTCGATCTCATCAGCCAGGACCAGATTCTCGACGTCGTCGGCAAGTTCACGACGTACTTCTTCCTGGCGATGGTCTCGCTCTCCAGCGTGGCGCTGCTGGTGGGTGGCATCGGGGTCATGGCGATCATGATGGTTTCGGTCACCGATCGCACCAAGGAGATCGGGCTCCGCAAGGCGCTCGGCGCCACCCGCCGCGAGATCCTCTGGCAATTCCTGGTGGAGGCGGCCACGCTCACCTTCATCGGCGGACTGCTCGGGATCGCGGTCGGCCTGCTGGCGGGCGAGGTCCTCAAAGTCGCGCTCAAGCTCGACTCGGCGGTTCCGCTCTGGAGCGCCGTGCTGGCGTGCGCCGTGAGCATCGGCATCGGGCTCGCGTTCGGCCTCTATCCCGCCAACCGGGCGGCGCGCATGGACCCCGTCGAGGCACTCCGCCACGAGTAGGTATATTGGTTCCCCATGCCTGTCGACATCCTGGCCATCGCCGCCCATCGAGACGACGCGGAGCTCACCTGCGCCGGCACGCTGGCGAAGGCGGTGGATGCGGGTCACCGGACCGGCATCCTCGATCTGACGGCGGGCGAAAGCGGCACTCGCGGCAACGCTTCACTCCGCGCCGAGGAGGCGGAGCGCGCCGCGGCCATCCTCGGTGTCGCGGAAAGGCGGAACGCGGGCCTCGCGGACGCCCACCTGCACAACTCCGAAGAGGCGCGCCGGGTCGTGGTGGAGCACATCCGCCACTTCGCGCCGCGGGTCGTGATTCTGCCCTTTCCCGTTGGCCGCCACCCGGACCACCGGGTCGCCTCGGAACTGGGCCGGGACGCCTGCTTTCTCGCCGGACTGGAGAAGTACGAGACCCCCGGCGCGGCGCACCGGCCGCACAAGATTCTCTATGCGCTCTCGTATCGCGAGGACCCGATCAAGCCCACTTTCGTGGTGGACGTCGGGGCCCAGTTCGAGCGGAAGCTGGCGGCCATCCGCTGCTACGCGAGTCAGTTCGACGGCGCCAAGGCGGCCGGCGAGATCTTCCCGACCGGGCAAGATCTCTATTCACTGGTCGAGACTCAGAACGCTCATTACGGCTCCCTCATCCGGGCGCGCTATGGCGAGCCATTCTTTACTCACGAAACGCTGGCGGTGGATGACGTGGTGGCGCTCGGCGTGCGAAGTATGTGAAGGAGGCCTGAGGTCTAAAGGTCTAAGGTCTAAGGTCTAAGGTCGAATCCGGCGCTCGTAACTCGGACCCTGGGCCTCTGACCCCAGACCCCAGACCCCCCAGACCCTAGACCCCTCGACTCTCGACTCCTTACTTTCCCCCCATGTCCAGCCAGCCTCCCGTCTACCTCGATCATGCCGCCACGACGCCCGTCCGTCCCGAGGTGCTCGAGGCGATGCTCCCTTATCTCACCGACGCAACGTTCGGCAATCCCTCCAGCAGCCACCGGTTCGGCCGTGCGGCCCGAGCGGGACT
Organism: uncultured Gemmatimonadales bacterium; assembly: GCA_963722825.1. Classification (GTDB taxonomy): domain Bacteria; phylum Gemmatimonadota; class Gemmatimonadetes; order Gemmatimonadales; family GWC2-71-9; genus CAVVWJ01. Next base: position 486,974 of record CAVROI010000001.1, on the reverse strand, counting down.
CGAGCAGGCCCGGCGACAGGTGGCGGAGGCGGTGGACGCCGAGCCGAATCAGGTCATCTTCACGTCCGGTGGCACGGAGGCCGACAACCTGGGCATCGTGGGAGCGGCCCTGGCGGCCCGGCAGCGCGGCGACGCCATGTGCGCTGCGGTCTCGGCCATCGAGCACAAGGCAATCCTGGCCGCGGCCCACGCGGTCTGCCGGCTGGGCGGACGCGAAGTGATCCTTCCCGTGGACCGGGAGGGCCGTCTCGATCTCGACGCCCTCGACGCCGCCCTGGAGCCGCGCCCGGCAGTGGTGTCCGTCATGTGGGTGAACAACGAGATCGGCGTCATCCAGCCGATGAGCGACATTGCCGCGCGGTGTTGCGCCGCCGGTGTCCCCCTTCATACCGACGCGGTACAGGCGTTCGGCAAGGTGCCGGTCTCACTCCGCGATGCGCCCTGCACAATGCTCACGCTCTCGGGGCACAAGATCGGGGCGCCCAAGGGCGTCGGTGCACTCGTAGTCCGCGACCGGAAGGCGATCGAGGCGATCATTCACGGCGGCGGGCAACAGTACGGGCTCCGTCCCGGAACGGAAAACGTGGCCGGCGCCGTAGGGCTGGGCCGCGCGGCGCAGCTCGCCGCGTCAGAACAGGCCACGGAGGCCTCCCGTCTCCAGGGGCTGCGCGAACGGCTCGCCAACCATCTCAAGGCCGGTGTGACCGACCTCGTGATTGCCGCGGAAACAGGCGATCATGCCCCGCACGTGTTGACCGTAGCGGTGGCTGGAGCCGACAACGAGTCGATTCTCATGCACCTCGACCTTGCCGGGGTGGCGGCCTCCGGTGGATCGGCCTGTTCCACCGGCGCCGTCGAGCCGTCCCACGTGCTCCTGGCCATCGGAATGTCTCGCGAGCTGGCGCTCGGCGCGGTCCGCTTCAGCCTGGGCCATGGAAGCACCGAGAACGACGTGGACCGGGCCGGTGAGGTGATGCCCGTGGCGGTCGCAAAGGCGCGGAAGCTCGCGGGGATGCTCGGCCGTGCTTGATCGAGTGCTGGTGGCCATGTCGGGTGGCGTCGACAGCTCGGTCGCGGCCGCGCGGCTCGTCGAGCAGGGCTACGACGTGGTCGGAGCCACCATGAAGCTCTTCTGCTATGGCGATTCGGTGCCCGACCGTCCCTGCTGCTCGCTCGACTCGATCAACGACGCGCGAGACGTCGCTCACGCCCTGGGGATTCCGCACTACGTGCTCAATCTCGAGGATCGGTTCAACCTGCACGTGATCCAGAACTTCGTGAGCGAGTACAGCCGCGGGCGCACTCCGATTCCCTGCGTGCGCTGCAACTCGTTTACCAAGTTCCGTGATCTTCTCGCCCACGCCGACGCGCTCGACTGCCGGTACATCGCCACCGGCCACTACGCGGTCGCCCGGAACGGCGGACTCTATCGTGGCCGCGACCGGGCGAAGGACCAGAGCTATTTCCTGTGGGGCATCGACCGGGAGGTCGTAGCGCGGATGCTGACCCCGGTCGGGGAGCTCTCCAAGTCGGAGACCCGGGCCTACGCCCGCGCCCTGGGCCTCACCACCGCGGACAAGGCAGAATCCGTCGAGATCTGCTTCGTTCCCGACGACGACTACGCGGGGGTCCTGGAGCGACATCTGCCCGGCGACGCGCCCGCGCTTGCTCCCGGTCCTCTCGTCACCACCGCCGGCGAAGTCATCGGCCAGCATCGCGGCTATGCCCGATACACGATCGGCCAGCGCAAGGGACTGCCCGGCGGATGGGGCGAGCCACGCTTCGTCGTCGCCATCCGGCCGGAGAGCCGGGAGGTCGTGGTCGGCTCGGCGGAAGAGCTTGCGGGGCACCGCGTGACTCTCGAGGAGATCAATTGGCTGGCACCGCCACTCGAGATGGGCGGCCGGTGTGAGGTGCAGATCCGGCACCGCGCGCGGGGGGTCCCGGCCGTCGTCGTGGAGCGAAAGGGCGAGGCCTTGCGCCTGCAGCTCGAGACCCCCGCGCGGGCAATCACGCCCGGACAGTCGGGTGTGTTGTACAACGACGAGGGTCGAGTGCTCGGCGGCGGCGTCATCGCGTGAGTGTCCCGAATCGGAGTGTGCCATGCGTGCCGTGCTGATGCACTGGATGTTCAACGCCGCCGCGCTCTGGGTGGCCGCGTACTTCCTCACCGGCCTGGACTTCGACGGCACCATCGTCCAGCTCCTGCTGGTGGCCGCGGTGTTCGGGGTGGTGAACAGCCTTCTGCGGCCGTTGCTGACCGTCCTCACCTGCCCGTTGATCGTCCTCACCCTCGGCATCTTCACGCTGGTCATCAATGCGCTGATGCTGATGGTCACCGGTTGGCTCTCCGCCCGATGGGAACTCGGGTTCACCGTGGGCGGGTTCTGGCCCGCGTTCTGGGGCGGGCTCGTGATTGGCCTGGTGAGCTTGACCCTGTCGTTGATCTTCAGCCCCCAGGAGAATTGACCGGGCCGACCGTCGTTACCCGGCCGTTACATTTCGTTCCGCCACCCCGGCGACGGTCGTAGATTGGGACGTGACAAATCTCCGCCTCCAGCCTGCCGCGGCGCCTGCTGCCGACTTACGGGACCCTTCGCTCTACCTGAATCGCGAGCTCTCGTGGCTCGAGTTCAACCGACGAGTCCTGTACGAAGCGCTCGATGGCCGCACGCCGCTTCTCGAGCGGCTCAAGTTCCTCGGCATTTTCAGCAGCAATCTTGACGAGTTCTATCAGGTCCGGGTCGCCGGGCTCAAGCAGCAGCTCGCGGCAGGGATCGTCGAGCGCACCGCCGACGGCATGACCCCGGAAGACCAGCTCCGCGCGATCTCGGGCACGGTGCGGGAGCTGGGCCGTCAACACCGTCACTGTCTGATGGACGAGGTGCTGCCGGCACTGGCGCGGCACGGCCTGACGTTGCACGAAGGCGTCGACGAGTTGAGTCGCAGCGACCGCGAGCAGGTCGATGCCTACTTTCGGTCGAATGTCTTTCCCGTCCTCACTCCTCTCGCCGTCGATCCTGGGCATCCCTTTCCCTACATCTCCAATCTCAGCCTCTCACTGGCGGTGGTGCTACGCGACGCGGACGGCGAGGAACGCTTTGCCCGGGTGAAGGTGCCGAAGATCCTGCCGCGATGGGTACCGCTCCCTACCGCGAACCACTTCATCCCGCTGGAAGAGGTGATCGGCGCCAATCTCGAGGCACTGTTCCCCGGCGTGGAGATTCTGGGCTGCTACACCTTCCGGATCACCCGGAATACCGATCTGCAGATCGACAACGGCGACGAGGCCGAGGATCTCCTGAGCCTGATTCAGGAGGAGGTTCGCAACCGGCGATTCGCCGAGGTGGTGCGCATCGAGGTCCACACCTCGATGCCGTTGTCGCTTCGGGAGCTGCTGCTGATGGAATTCAGCGAGCAGCAGGACGCCCCGGCCCGCCCGCTCACCTCGGACGACCTGTACGAGGTTGCCGGCCTGATGGATACGGTGGATCTCCTGACGCTCGCGTCACTGGACCTGCCGGCGCTCAAGGACGCGGTCTTCCACCCCGCCATTCCGTCGCGGCTGGCTGGCCCGCGGAACATTTTCGATGTGATCCGCGAGGGCGACGTGCTGCTTCACCACCCCTACGACGGTTTTGCCACGTCGGTCGAGCGGTTCATTCAGACCGCCGCCGAGGATCCGGATGTCCTCGCCATCAAGCTGACGCTGTATCGCACCGGTGGTGACTCGAGCATCGCCCGGATGCTGGTGCAGGCGGCCGAGCGCGGCAAGCAGGTGGCGGTGCTGATCGAGCTGCAGGCCCGGTTCGACGAAGAAAACAACATCATCTGGGCGCAACGACTGGAAGACGTCGGGGTGCATGTGAGCTACGGCGTCGCCGGTCTCAAGACGCACGCCAAGGTGATGCTGGTGGTGCGCCGCGAGGGCGATACCATGCGCCGTTATCTCCATATCGGCACCGGGAACTACAACCCGAAGACGGCCCGGCTCTATACCGACTTCGGCTTGCTCAGCGCCAATCCCGATCTCGGCGCCGATCTCACCGATCTCTTCAACGTCCTGACCGGGTTCGCCTCACCGGTCGGATATCGCAAGCTCATCGTCGCCCCCAAGGGAATGCGGGACCGCTTCCTCACCATGATCCAGCGTGAGGTGGCGCATCAGAGCGCCGGCCGTCCGGCGCGTATCATGGCCAAGATGAACGCGCTGGTGGATCCGGACCTCATCGCGGCGCTGTACGCGGCATCGCAGGCGGGCGTCCCGATCGACCTCATCGTGCGAGGCATCTGCTGTCTCCGGCCGGGCCTCCCCGGTATCAGCGACACCATCCGGGTGATCAGTATCGTGGGGCGCTTCCTCGAGCATTCGCGGGCGTTCTATTTCCTGAACGGTGGGCAGGAAGAGGTCTACATCGGGTCGGCTGACTGGATGCCGCGCAATCTCGACCGCCGGATCGAGGCGGTGACGCCGGTGGAGGAGCCGGCACACCGTCAGGCACTGCGAGATCTGCTGTTACTGCTCTGGCAGGACAATCGCCAGGCGTGGGAGCTGCGCCCCGATGGAAGCTACCAGCAGCGGCAGCCTCCCAGCAGGGAGGCTGAGCGTGGAAGCCATCGTCTTCTGGTGGAGCGGATTCAGCAGGGCGGAACCTGACGCGCGTCTCAGTGCCGCAACCCGGCGGCGTCGGCGAACTTCTTGAACAATTCCTGCTGCTCGGACGTGACCTCGGCCGGTAGCGTCACCTGCACCGCGACCAGCTGATCTCCCCGCCGCCCGTTCTTCTCGATTCCCTGCCCCTTGATCCGAAATTTCCGTCCGGGCTGCGTGCCCGGGGGAATCTTCAGCATGACCTTCTTGCCGTCGAGAGTCCGGACCCGGAGGCGCGTGCCGAGAATCGCCTGGGCAACGTTGATCGGCACCTCGCAGAGGATGTCGAGCCCGTCGCGGTGGAAGAAACGGTCGGGCAACACCTGGAAGGTGACGAGGAGATCGCCCGGAGCGCCGCCCGGCCTCGCCGGCTGGCCCTGACCGCGCAGCCGCACCCTCGTGCCGGTCTCGGTACCCGCGGGCACCGTGATTACGACTTGGCGCTCCTTCCGCAACTCACCCATGCCACCGCAGGTTGGGCACGCCTGCGACGGAATCCGCCCACGCCCGCGGCACTGGGGACACGGTCGATTGACCGAGAATCCGCCTTGCCCAAAGGAGATGGTACCGCGGCCGCCACACTCGGGGCACGTGGTCCAGGTGGCGCCCGGCGCACCACCCGACCCGGCGCAGGTGGCGCAGGCCTCGGTAATCGCAAGCGTCACCGGAACCTTGCCCCCGAGTACCGCGACACGGAAGGGAATCTCCACCAGCGTTTCGAGTGTCTCGGAGACCGCCTCCTCCCGTCGGCCGCGGCCGAAGATCGAAGAGAAGATGTCGCCGAGCCCGCCGAAGTCGCTGAAGTCGAGGCCTTCGTCCATGGGCTGGCTGGGACCCCGGCCACTCCCGCGGGCAGCCGATGCGCCCGCCCGAGCGCCGCGGCCGGCGCCGTCGAACGCGCCGAAGCGACGCATCCGGTCATACTGGGCGCGTTTCTCGGTGTCCGAGAGGACGGTGTGCGCTTCGGAGATTTCCTTGAAGCGATCCGCCGCCTTGGGGTTGTTCGGATTAGCGTCCGGATGGTACTGCTTGGCCAGGCGGCGATAGGCCTTCTTGATATCCTCCTGGCTCGCCGAGTCCGACACGCCCAGCACCTGGTAAAAATCCTGCGTGGCCACGTTACGGTTGACCCTGCTCTGAGTAGACCTGTACCCGCGCCGGCCGGACCAGCGTTCCCTTGAAGCGGTAGCCGATCTGGAACGTGGCGCTCACCTGATGATCCTTGTCGGGGCTCGGAGGCGGAATGATCGAGACAGCCTCGTGCTGACCGGGATCGAACGGCGCACCCACGGGATCGATCCGCTCGAGACCGCCGCTTTCCAGCTCCTTCCAGAATTTCTTATCGACCAGCGTCACCGCCTCGCGAAGGGACTCCACCGACATGCTTTCCATCGTGCCGGTGAGGCGGTCCAGATCATCGAGCGCGTCGAGGAGGCGGTTGACGAAGGACGCCTGCGCCCGGTCCGTCAGCTCACTCCGCTCCCGCGACACACGTTTGCGATAGTTGTCGAATTCGGCCGCGAGCCGGAGATGTTGTTCACGCGCCTCTCCGAGCTCGTTCTCGAGTCGCTTGATCGCCTCCGACGCAGGCTCGACGGGGAGACCGCCGAAGCTCTCCTGGGTCGCGTCGTCGCGGGATGAGGGCTCCGCGGACATGTCGGTGGAGGCCAGATCGGCGCCATCGGCGCTCGGCCCGGCCTTGGCGGCAGGCGGGGTCATGCCGCCGGGGGTGTTGATGGGATTGGCCCCACCCCGGTGTCCCCGGCTAAATCTTGATCTATCAGTCACTTGCGAGTTCCTCCAGGACGAGACGATAGGAAAGATAATAGCAGGCTTCGTGCCTGGAGGGGACGGACAGAGTGGCAGGTGGGTTGGCTTCTCTACGGCGCCAGCAATCGCAATCCTGTCGTCGCACACTCATCCGACGCTCGTGTCTCACTCCCCTGGAAGGGCGCCGGAATGAGGGGGTCTCAAGAGCACATTCAGTATCAACGTGACACACTCGGACGCTGCCTCATGGTCCCTCCGGAGCCCTGGCCAGAAGTGTTCGACGCAGGAGCGCCAGCGCCCCCTGTGCCGCGCGCTGCCGGATGTCGTGCCGGTTGCCGAGGAACATCGACCTCCGCGCGGTCGTCTCGCCGCCATGAGCCACGGCGAGCCATACCGTCCCCACCGGTTTCGCCTCGGTCCCGCCGCCGGGGCCCGCGATGCCCGTGACCGCCACGGCCAGATCGACACCGAACCGGTCGACCGCGCCTCGAGCCATCTCGCGAGCCACCGGCTCGCTCACCGCGCCCTCGGACCGGATCAGCTCGGGCGAGACGCCGAGGAGTGAGACCTTGACCGCATCGTCATAGCAGACCACGCCTCCGACGAAGACGTCCGAGCTTCCGGGTACCTCGGTCAGCCGCTCGCCGACCAGCCCGCCGGTACAGGACTCCGCCGTGGCAATGCGCAGACGCCGTTGCCGCGCGGCGGCGAGCACGATTGCCGCGAGATCGGCGTCACCCTCGCCGTACGCGTAGTCGCCCGCGCGCTCGCGAAGGAGATCGGCGCCGGCGCGGAGCCGTCGGTCGGCTTCGGACGGAGGCAGGTTCCACGCGGTGAGCCGAAGGTCCACGCCCTCGAGCCCGGGAAGATAGGCCAGACTCAGAGGGGCCACATCGCGCTCGATCTCCCCCATCCGCTCCGCGAGGGTGGATTCGGGCATGCCGGTAGTGCGCACGACCACCGACCGGATGGTGCCGCCGTCGCCGCGGTGGGAGAACCGGGGCAGGACCTCGTGCTCCAGCAGCATCCGCATTTCATACGGGACGCCGGGCAGGAGCACGGCGAGCCCAGGCGCGCCGTCCATCCACAGCCCCGCGGCCGTTCCCCATCGGTTGGGCAGGATGGTGGCGCCCCTCGGCACCTCCGCCTGGCTTCGGTTGCTCGCCACCGGGGTCCGTCCGGCTTGGGCGAAGCGCTCGCGCAGCGAGGCCCAGAGCCGCTCGTCGAATTCGAGCGGCGCACCGAAGAGGTCAGCGACGATCCGCTTGGTGATGTCGTCGCGGGTGGGGCCGAGCCCGCCGGTGGTGATCACAGCCCCGGTGCGCCCGAGCGCGGCCACAACGGCCTCGCGGATCTCGGCCTCGCGATCCGCCACCGCCGTGCGCCGCGCGACACGAACACCCTGGCTCGCGAGCGCGCGCGCGATCTCGGCGCCGTTGGTGTCGAGAGTGAGCCCGAGCAGCAGCTCCGTGCCGATGGTGACGATTTCGATGTTCATGAAGGACGGAGAGGACGGAGTCCGTGTGGCCTCACTGCGCGCGGTCGGAGAACAGCCCCCGGTTCCGGTAGAGATACTGCGCGAAGGAATAGACGGTCAGCAGCGCTGCGATAGCGAGGGTCACGGCGACGAACCCGCCGTGGAACTGGTTCCAGTACTCGGCGTACCGGCTGTGCTCCCAGCCCAGCGGCTTGCGGGCGTCGCGGAAGGCGAACCAGAGAATGACCGCGCCGATGAAGATGTTCTGGATCGTGGTCTTGAGCTTCCCGGCCCCTCCCGCCGGAATGACGACGCCCCGGCGGCTGGCCCACCACCGGAAGAGCGTCATCGCCACTTCACGCCCGATCAGGAGGAGGCAGACCCAGAGCGGAATGCTGCCCCAGACGGGGATGTCGTAGAGATCGTGCCGCCAGCGCGAGATGAAATAGATCGGAATGAGCATCGCGAAGAGCAGCAGCTTGTCGGCAATGGGATCGAGCATCTTGCCGAGGTCGGTGACCTCGTTCCGGCTCCGGGCCAGATACCCGTCGAAGATGTCGCTCACCGCGGCCACGATGAAGATCACGAAGGCGATGAGCTTGGGCCAGTAGCCCGCGATGAACGGCAGCAGGGCGATGACCGGAGTGAAGCAGATGCGGACGAGCGTGATGATATTGGGCAGGGTCCACATGACGACGACCGCCTAGCCCAGAGTCTTGACGACGTTCTTGCTGATGGCCTTGAGGGTGTCGAACACGCCTTCCCCGGTCAGCGCCACGGCCTCGAAGAAGGGCGCGCGCTCGATCCACTGCCCATCCTGCTGGTTCACGAGGAACTCGGCCTCATGATACGGATCGGGCACCGGTCGCTGGCGCGCGGGATCGTCCACCGGCCAGCCCGGGTTGAGCGAGGCCTGCAGCTCGGCGATGGGGGCGGCGTTGGGGAGATCACGCTTGTTGTACTGGATGGCGAAGGGAATCCGGGTAAGATCGTAGCCGTGCTGCGACATGTTCTCGTACAGGTTCTGCATCGCCTCGACATTGGCGTCCATCCGCTCGATCTGGCTGTCGGCGACGAAGACGACGCCGTCCACCCCCTTGAGGATGAGCTTCCGCGAGGCGTTGTAGTACACCTGGCCGGGCACCGTGTAGAGATGGAACTTGACCTTGAAGCCGCGAATGGTGCCGAGGTCTACCGGCAGGAAATCGAAGAAGAGCGTGCGCTCGGTCTCCGTGGCCAGCGAGATCATCTTTCCTCGCGAGCCGGGAGCCACCTTGTTGTACACGAACTCCAGATTGGTGGTCTTGCCTCCGAGCCCAGGCCCGTAGTAGACCAGCTTGCAGTTGATCTCGCGTGAGGCGTAGTTGATCATCGACATGCGCGGACGTCCCCTCAGGCCCCGAAGAGTTTGTCGATCTCGTCTTCCGCCTCGCCGAGGAACTCGGTCTCGACCCCCGGCGCGCTCGTTCCTTCGCGATTGAACATGTCGGTGAACACCTTGCTCAGCCGCGTCACCGCCGATTTGACGCGCAGCTTGACGAGGCCCAGCGTGGTCCGATTGTCGAACAGGACCACGAGGATGACCCGCCGGGCGACGTCGGCCAGATACATCGATTCGCGCTCACCCTGATGGAAGAGCGCCCCGAACTCGGGCTCCCCCAGCATCCGGGCGAGCTGGTCGTTAGCGCTGAAGTCCGCGGCGGTGAGCGACGCGAATGCCGTCTGATCGAACGCCGGTGGCTCCCCGATCGTCGCGACCATCTGGCCTGTACGATCCACGATGAGCGCCGTCCGGGCACTGGACTCGCCGAGAAAGTCGCTGAGAATCGCCTGGATCTGTCGGAAGTCGTCTTCGCGAAAAGACCAGCTCGAGGCCCCGCTCATTGCAGCACCGTCTCCATCCGCCGAACGATGGCCTCGGCCCGCCGGCGGAGGGCCGGATGCTGTTCCCAGGCGAGATAATCACGAAGCAGGCGAATCGTACCCACGCTGCCCTGCCCCGCCAGGAATCCGAGCGCCGCGCGCCGCCGGTCGGCCCGGCGGTCGAACAGCGCCCGCCGGTGGACCGCGAACCGGCGTTGCGCGAGCAACCATCCCGCCACCGCGCCGGCGGCGACGCCGCCCGCGACCACCACGGTCCGGGATCGCATCAGGTGACGTCCTGCCGCGCGAGGAGCGCGTGTGCCAGGGTCACGCCGTCGACGTACTCGAGGTCGCCGCCCATCGGCAGCCCGCGGGCCAGCCGGGTCACACGAACGCCCAGACCGGCCACCAGTTGTTGCACGTACGTCGCCGTGACCTCGCCCTCCATGGACGGATTGGTGGCCAGAATGACCTCCCGGACGCCGCCTTCGCGCACCCGCCGGACCAGATGATCGAGCCGAAGCGAGTCGGGGCCAATGCCATCCAGAGGAGAGAGGTGACCTCCGAGAACGTGGTAGCGACCCCGGAAATCGGTCGAGCGATCGACGACGGACACCGTGGACGCCTCCTCGACCACGCACAGCACACCCGGATCGCGCCTGGGATCGCCGCAGATCGCGCAGGGCTGATCCTCGGTCAGGTTCCCGCACTCCGCGCACGGGCGCACCCGCTCGGTCACCGCGACCAGCGCAGAGGACAGACGCACCGCCTGTTCGGAAGGTTGCTGCAGTAAGTGGAAGGTGAGACGTTGGGCCGTCTTGCGACCGATCCCCGGCAGCCTTGCAAGCTCGGTGATCAGCTCTTCGATGGCGCTCACCGGTCAGAGGGGCGGAGCAAACGGCAGCGGCTGGACCTTCCGCATTTCGGCCTGCAGCAGATCGGCCGCCCTGCGTTGCGCCTCCGCCACCGCTGCCAGCACCAGATCGCCCAAGAACTCGGCGTCGTGACCGCGGAAGACCGCGGGATCGATGACCACCGCCTGCACCGTGCCCCGCCCATCGGTGGTGACCCGCACCATCCCGCCGCCAGCGGTCGTCTCGATGGTCCGGCCGGCCAGCTCAGACTGCAATTGTTGAAGCCGGCCTTGGACCTGCTGGCCGAGCTGAAACAGCTGTTGAAGATCTGCCATGCTCTCGGGTAGTCCTGCCATGATTGGGGCAAAGTAGGGGGCCAACGAGCCGGGTGCAAGCTAATCCACAATCTCCAAATCTAATGAGTCCGCCGCGGCATCGAGCGCGGGGTCCTTGGCTCGCAAGGACTTGAGCCGGTCGGCCTTGATGCTCGCCTCGGATAGGGCCCTCGGCCGGGTCGGAGCAGAATCCGGGCCGGAGGCGGCCACGGTAACCCGCACCCTGAGTGCCTGAGAGGTGAGCCGTTGCAGGACCTCTTCCACGGCCGGGGCCTGCGCCTGAAGCCGTTCGGCAAAGAGCGGGTTCGGCTCCGCCAGTGTGACCGTGAGCCATTGCCCCTCGAGCGCGGTCGGTGCAGCGGCCCCCAGCGCCTCGCCCAGAAAGCGACTCGCCTCGCGAACCACTCCGACGATCTCGGACCACGCGGCCACGATTGCCTCGAGCGCAACCGGGAGCCCGCCGGCGGGCGGCGCTGCCACGGATGTTCCGGCACTCGTGATCCGCTGTCTCGGCTGTTCGGGTGTCAACCCGGAGAGCGGGCGAACGGGACTCGGAGATGACGACCGCGGGGTAGCAGCCGTCGGCGGCGCAGAGGCCGCCGGGGCCCCCGACAGGACCGTGGCGAGATCGACCATCCGGTCCAGCATGCACCACCTGAGCAACAAAGTCTCGACGACGAGACGCGGATTGCCGCTGCGACGCAGGGCGGTTTCGCTCTCGCCGAGCAGTCGGAGCATCCGCAATACGTCCCCGGACTGAAGCTGGTCACGGAGCTCCAGTAGCGCCTCTCGCATGGCCTCGGTGAGCGCCTCCGGTTCGGCCCCGAGCTGGAGCATCAGGAGCGCGCGGAGCGCCTCGCCGGTTCCCCCCACGAACTCGGCCAGGTCGGCGCCCGAGTCGGCCAGCCGGTCGACCAGCGGAAAGACGCCGGCCGGACGCCGGCCGGCCACGAGACGCAACACCTCGACGTAGATGTCATCGCCCACGACGCCGAGCACCTCGCGCACCCGGGCGGCGGTGACGGCCCCTTCGCCGAAGCTGAGGCACTGGTCGAGTACCGAGAGAGCGTCGCGCATCCCGCCGTCGGCGTGCCGGGCGATGACCGTCAGCGCGTCGTCGTCGGCCGCGATTCCTTCGGCGTCGAGAACCTGCCGCAGCCGCTCACGAATGGCGGAGGGCCCGATGCGGCGAAAGTCGAAGCGCTGGAGCCGCGAAAGCACGGGGGCCGCCGCGGCCGCGATCTTCTGTGGCTCGGTGGTGGCGAAGACGAAGACGACACCGGGAGGAGGCTCCTCGAGCACCTTGAGGAGGGCGTTCCACGCCTCCCGGGTGAGCATGTGCGCCTCGTCCACGATGTAGACCTTGTGGTGCCCCTCACGCGAGGCGGCGTACATGGCTCGCTCGCGAAGGTCGCGGGCGTCGTCCACTCCGCGGTTGCTCGCCGCATCGATCTCGATCACGTCGAGATCGGCGGACCCGTTCCAGACTCGCAGACAATTCTCACACTCGCCGCACGGATCTCCCGACGCTTCGCGGTTGGGACAATTGAGCGCCATGGCGAGGATGCGCGCCGCGGTGGTCTTCCCGACACCTCGCGGCCCGGTGAGGAGATACCCGTGCCCCACCCGTCCCCGGGCCACTGCGCCGCGCAGGACGGCGGAGACGTGATCCTGGACCATGAGGTCGGCGAAACGCTTGGGACGGTACCGGCGGGCGAGCGAGATGGACATGAAAGTCGCGGGTCAATGGTCGCGGGTCGCGAGTCAACCCCTGGAATTTAGCCCGGTCGAGACTCGCGACTCATGACTCGTGACGGGGATTGGGGCGTCAGGGGGGAAGAAAAGTGCCTCAGGCACCCCGAAGCGACACCGGGCATCGCTTAGCGCTGCTACCGGCGAGGTCCTGACGCGGTTCACGCGCCGGCGCCCTTCGGACCTGAGGCAACAGAAACATACGAAGCCGGGTGGGCATTGGGTAGGGGTCGACGTGCTTTTCTACCTCGCCCGCGGCATCGGCGGAAGGTCGGAGTTGTAGATGTCGATCACGAACCGCCATTTCCCATCCGCCTGCCGCCTGAGAACTTCGACGAACTTCCCCTGGTCGGAGATGGCGGCGGCGCCCTTGAGTTTGGGGCTGGCGGTCAAGGTGTAATGCCGTCGCACGTAGGCGAGGTCGCCCCGGCCCTCCAGCTCGTCCGTACCCAGCTCGAAACGAACGGTATACGCATCCAGGAACCGGCCCCAGGACTTCCGAATCGCCTCCCGACCCGTCACCACGGGCTCGTTCGGCGGGAGCAGCGACCCGTCCTCGGCGTACAGCACGGCCACGCTGTCCAGGTTCCCGCTGCCGGTCGCAAGAACGAAGGCCGAATCGGCTTTCAGGATCGAGATCCTGTCCACGTGGCTGAGCGAGGAAGTCGCGCTCTGCCCGGTTGCGCCGCCCGATGGTGCCGGACGGCAGGCCGCCACGGCAAACGGGAGGAACCCAAACCAGAAAGCCGCTCGAAGCATATCGGTCCTCGTGATCCAGAGCATTCGATTCCCGTCAGCCCAGGGTGGCGCGCTGCCGCCGCTGCATCGCCCGGAGCTCCCACGTCTCGGCGACGACGCCGCCAAGCAGGAAGACGATCGCCGTATAGAATACCCAGAGCACGAAGAGCACCGCCGCGCCCACGTTCGCATCGCCCAGCGGGCCCTCGAGGGAGGCGAAGTTCGCGAGATACAGGCCATAGAGCCGCTTCGCCAGCTCGAAGAGGAGCGCGGTGAACGTGGAGGCCAAGAGGGCCGTCTGCCAGGGGAGGCGACGAAGTGACGCATAGCGGTAGGTGACGTAGAAGAGGGAGACGGAAAAGCTGAAGGCGAGCAACTCGCCCAGAATGCGCCCCACCGTCGACAGGAAGAACTCGAACTGGGGAAACTGCTCGCGGCCGCGGGAAGCGATGAACGCGAGCGCCGTGGTGAGCAGCGTATTGGCGAGAAAGAGGATCACGACCGCGATGACCATCCCCATGTCCCGCACCTTCCCGGCGAGCCAGTTGACGATGAAGTTGCGCTTGGGGGCCGGCCTCGAGGACACGTCGTAGATGTCGTTGAGCGACGTGCGCACTCCGGCGAAGAGCCGGGTGCTGAACCAGAGGAAGGCGGGCGCGGCGTAGAGCGAGATCTGGCCCCGGTTCTTCGTGATCCCGGCAAGCATGCGTTCGACGAACCCGAAGGGATCACTCCCCTGGGTCCGATTGGACGGGAAGAATCGGTCGAAGAGGTGGTTCGGGTCGACCGCCTGGCCCCCGGAGACTGCCTGGGCCACGTGGGTGAGCCCACTCAGCACCAGCAGGATGAAGGGGATCGCGGCGAGCAGCGCGTCGAACGTCAACGCGCTGGCAAGGAAAGGAAGGTTGTTCTCGTCGGCAGCCTGCAGCGTGCGGCGAAGAAAACCGGCGGCGGAGACGTGCCAGCCGCCGGGGCGGCGGCCGCTCAGGCGAGCGGCTCCTCTTTATCGCCGACCGAGCGCCGGCGGGCCCGCGATTCGGCCAGCCGCCGCTCCAGCTCCTCGCGGGCGCTCGGCGTCGAGGCGCTTGCCCGCGGCCGGGCCGCCGGCAGCTCTTCCGGCTCGCCAAAATCGTCGTCATCCATCAGATCGTCGATGGCGTCCTTCCCCCCGCCGAACTGTTGGGCGAACTCGTCGAGCTTTTCCTCGGTCATGGCCCGTAGCTTCCAGAGTTTCCGCTGGAGACCGCGTCGCGTCTCCTCGCCGCTCCGAGGCGCGTAGAGCAGCGCGATACCTGCTCCGAGCAGCGCCCCCCAGAACAGCCACCTGGCGGACGCGTCACCTCCGCGCTCGACATACACGACTTCCCGGCCCTGCGATCGTCGTCCCATCCGATCCTCCCCTATCTATTCCCCCGCGTCGGGGTCGTCCTCCGCCGAGACGAGCACCGGCCGGAGCGCGGCATGATGCTGCATCGGGGCCTGAACGAAGCGATTGATGTCATTCTCCGTGCCGTTGACATTCAACTGGTCGAACAGGAAGGTGAACATGCGCTCGAGGTCCGCGGCGATGGCGCGGCGCACCTCGTCGGATAGCGCCCAGAACTCGCGCTTGAACGGGCCGATCGCCTTCTTCCGGGCCTTGTAGTAGAACTGCTCGTCGGTGTCCCCGCTCTTCCGTTCGGACGCCGCGTTCTCGGTCACCCAGGCCCGCAGCCGGTCGCGAAGCTCGCCCGGCAGTTCCGGGTGGTCGAAGACGATGTTCTGGAAGTTGGTGGCCAGATGAATTTCGGCAGTTTCGATGC
Organism: uncultured Gemmatimonadales bacterium; assembly: GCA_963722825.1. Classification (GTDB taxonomy): domain Bacteria; phylum Gemmatimonadota; class Gemmatimonadetes; order Gemmatimonadales; family GWC2-71-9; genus CAVVWJ01. Next base: position 471,732 of record CAVROI010000001.1, on the reverse strand, counting down.
GGGGAAAATTTCCGAACGCGCTGGACGGCAGCGTGCTCGCCCCGTGCTGGACCGCGCCGGCGAGATGGTAGGTCTCCCGCGCCACCTGCGAGAGCGCCGCGAGCGCCTGAAGATCGAGCTTCACTTCGGCGATCGACCCGTCGGCCAGCACCACGCCACCGTGCGAGGTACCGGTCTGCACCGAAATCTTGCTGATCCCCTCGGGCGCGCCCATCGCCTTCAGCGTGCGGTTGTATCCCTCCATGAACGCGTGCAGCTCTTCGACGGTGCTGTTCTTCATCCCGACTTCGCCGATCTCCGCGCCGACCGAGACCACGACGCGCTCGGGCTCGAGCCCGCGGATGAAGGCGGTGATCTCGGCGGCACGCTCGAAGTTCAGCCGCTGCTGCGCGTCGAGCGTGGGTTGGTCGAGATCGACGAGCGTGGACGTGTCGACGTCGATGTTGTAGAAGCCGGCGCCGATTTCCTCGGCGATGAGCTTCTTCACCTCGCCGACCTCCCCTTCAGGATCGGCCTGGTACTTCTTGTGATTGACCTGGCAGTGGTCGCCCTGAATGAACAACGGCAGAACATAGCCCTCCCGCAGCGCCGCGCCGATGAGAACGGCGACGTACTCGGCGGGTCGCTGGTCGGTGTAGGCGATCTCCGAGCGGGCGATCTCGAGGATGATGGCCCCCGCCCTGCCCGCCTTGGCGGCGCGGAAGATGGCGCGCGCCGTATCGTACGCCATGGTCCGCACGTTGATGGCGGGAACGGTGAAGCCGCTCACGTCGCCCCGCCCGCGCGCCGCATAGAGACCGGTGATCGATGCCGGGCGCGCTCCGGTCACCTGCCCCAGCTCCCAGAGCAGCCAGCGGCTTGCTTCGCGCTCGTCTCCGCCGCCGAATACCGCCTGCCGGACGAGGCGGTCGGTGGCCGGCGAGCGCAGCTTGGAAGGATCGCGGACAGCGACCCCACCGGGCACGAGCGCCACCGCGCCCCCGAACAGATCCACCGCACTTTGAATTTCGTCAGCCATGCCGGAGCTCCCCGCTGATGCGGTTGCAGGACTGAGAAAGGTAGGGCGGAGCCCAGGGGGCGTCAAACGTTTGTACGGTCGGCCTCACGCCTCGTCGGCGCTGCCGGCGGGAGCCCGGGCCGGTGGTGCGTCGTACCCGGGCCGTCCCATGGCCGCGTAGGTGAGCCGCTTGCCCAGCTCCACGCCGGGCTGATCGAACGGATCGATCCCGTACCAGGCGCCGGCGTAGCCGGTGGCGAGCTGGAGGAACATGATCGCCTCGCCCAGCGCCGCCGCGCCGAGATCCGGCAGCCGCAGCGTGCAGTTCATCCGCCCCATGTGCGAGAGCGCCGCCGAGGTCGCCTCGTACTCCGCGCGCAGCAGCTCTCCCAGGGTGTGGCCGGGCAGGTAGGCGAGATCGGGCGGCAGATCGGCGCGCGACGGGATCGGCACGTCCACGCCGAGATTGTCGACCGTGGCGAACGTGATGACCTTGTCGTACGGACCTTCCATGAACAGCTGCACCTGGCTGTGCTGATCGGTGGCGCCGATGGCGCCGACCGGCGTGGCGCCCGTGTTCACCACCCGACCCTCGCGATCCACCCGTTTCCCCAGACTTTCCGCCCAGAGCTGCCGGTACCACTCGGCGAACTCCTTCAACCGGTCGGTGTACGGCATCAGCACGTTGACACGGGCATCGAGATCGGTGTCGGCCGCCCAGTGCAGGGCCGCGTAGAGCGCTGCGGGATTCGACAGCAGGTCGTCGCTCCCCGCCTGCTCGATCGCCCGGCCGGCGCCCGACAGCAGTCCCTCGATGTCAATGCCGACCAGCGCGGCCGGGAGCAGGCCGACCGGTGACAGCACGCTGAACCTGCCGCCGACGTCGGGGGGAACGCTCAGTGTCGCGATGCCCTCCTTCGTCGCGAGATCACGCAACGCGCCGCGGGCCGGATCGGTGGTGAACACGAAGTGGCGATAGGCTGCCTGTCCGAGCGCGTCCTCCAGCCAGGCCCGCACGACGAGGTACTGCGCCATCGTCTCCGCGGTGCCGCCCGACTTGCTGATGACGTTTACCAGGACTCGCCGCGGATCGATGCGCCGCAGCGCCGCCGCCACCGTCGTGGGATCGACGTTCTCCAGGATGGTGAGCCGGGGAAAGAAGTCGCGGCCCTCGTCGTCCAGCTCGTTCCACGCCGGCCGGCGCAGCGCGGTGAGCAGTGCCTTGGCCCCGAGGGCCGAGCCCCCGATGCCGAGGACGAGCACGTGATCGTGTGCCTGCCCCAAACCCTCGGCGAAGATCTTGATCTCGCGCACCGTCTCCCGCTGGCGCACCAATCCATAGAAGCCGTATTCCCCGGCGCCACGGCGCCGCCGGACCTCTCCCTGCACACGCCCGAAGTCCGAGACGAGCTCGGCCAAACGGGTGCGAGGAAGACCGTGGACGCCGTCGAGGCCGTCCTGGAACATCCGGCCATAGGAGAGACGAATCACGCTACCTCCACCGTAAGACCGTCGTAGGCGGGGAAGATGCCTTGCGGGAGCCGCGAGGCGAGACCGGCGTGCCCCGTCTCGTGCGTGAGATGGGTGAGAAACGTGCGGCGGGCGCCGAGCGCCTGCGCCGCCTCGATCGCCTCGGCGATGCTCTGGTGCGTGGGATGAGGGCGCCACCAGAGTGCGCTGAGCACCAGCACATCCAGATCTCTAAGACTGTCCCGCTCCGAGTCGGGGATCGCCTTGATGTCGGTGATGTAGGCGAGCGGACCCAGGCGGTACCCGAAGACACGGAGGTGGCCGTGTCGAAACGCGAGTGGGAGAACGTCGGTACCGGCCACGCGCACGAGGCGACCGGGCTCCATCGCGTGCATTTCGAGGGTCGGCTTCGAGGTACCCTCGTACGGGCGCACGGCATCATCGAAAATGTAGTTGAAGGACGACCGGAGCCGCTCGAGCGTTTCGGAGGGGCCGTAGACCGGCAGCGGACGGCGTTGACGCACGGAGAACATGCGCAGATCGTCGATTCCGTTGATGTGGTCTGCGTGCTCGTGGGTATACAGCACCGCGTCGATCCTGGAGAATCCGCCGGCGATGAGCTGGAGCCGCAGCTCCGGGGGGGTGTCGATCAGGATCGTCGCACCGCCCGACTCCACGATGGCCCCGGCGCGCGTGCGCTTGTCGCGGAGGTCGGTCGAATGGCAGACGGCGCAATCACATCCGATCTGGGGCACGCCGAACGACGTGCCCGTGCCCAGAAAGGTGAGACGCATCTCCTAAACTGCTTCGATCTTCAGGAGGTTGGTAGTGCCGGGCATGTCGAAGGGCACGCCCGCCGTCACCACTAAGCGCTCGCCGGGCTGGGCCAGCCCCCGCTCGAGGATCTCCTGGCGGGCGAGGCCGAGCATGGAGTCGTAGTCGGTGGAGTGCACGGTGAGCGCGGGAGTCACGCCCCAGACCAGGGCGAGCTGCCGATAGGTCTCGGGCTCGGGCGTACTGGCGAAGATCGGCACGGTGGGGCGACAGGTGGCCACCTTCCGCGCGGTGAAGCCGCTGCTCGTGAAGCAGACGATGAGCGGGGCCGACAGCATCTCGGCGGCCGCGCATACGGCGACGGCGATGGCATCCTCGGTGCGCACCGGCCCGCTCCCCGCCTGGCCGTGACGTGCGATCGGCGCCCCATCCGCACCGCGTCGGCCCAGCGCCGCGTCGAGGGTCACGCCACGGGTCGAGCGCTGCATCTCCATTTCTCTCGCGATGCGGTCCATCGCCCGCACCGCCTCCCGGGGATACTCGCCAACCGCCGTCTCGGCCGAGAGCATGACGGCATCGGTGCCGTCGAGGATCGCGTTGGCGACGTCCGATGCTTCGGCCCTGGTCGGCCGCGGCGCGTGCACCATCGACTCCAGCATCTGGGTGGCGGTGATGACCGGTTTCCCGTGCAGCCCCGCCTCGTGGATGATCCGCTTCTGCATGAGCGGCACTTCCTCGAACGGCAGCTCGACACCGAGATCGCCTCTCGCGACCATGATCGCGTCGGCGGCGTCGAGAATGCCGCAGAGATTGCCGAGCGCGGTATCCTTTTCGATCTTCGCGATCAGCTTGGTGCCGCGCGGCACCAGCGCCCGAAGCTGATCGATGTCCTCCCGGCGGCGCACGAACGAGAGGGCGATATAATCGACGCCCGACTCGACGGCGCGCTCGACGTCCTCCAGGTCTTTCTCCGTCAACGCCGGCGCGCTCACCTCGATGCCGGGGAGATTCATCCCCTTGTTGGCCTTGAGCTCGCCCCCGTAGTGCACCCGCGCCTGGACCCGTCGTTTCGATACTCCTGTCACCTCGAGCGCGAGCAATCCGTCGTCGAGAAGAATTCGCGCGCCGACCCGCACGTCGGCGGCGAGACCATCGTAGGTGGTCGGGATCTCTCCGGGTACAGCCTCGGTTTCCGGCGCGAAGGTGACCGTCTCGCCGGGGACCAGACGGAGTGGGGACGGGAGCGCTCCGATTCGGATGCGGGGCCCCTGGAGATCGAGCAGGACGCCCACCGACTCGCGGCGTGGCGAGACGACGTCGCGCAGTTGCTGGATCCAGCGGGCCCGGATCTCCGGCGTCCCGTGGGAGGCGTTGATGCGGACCACGTTCACGCCGGCATCGAGCAAGGCGGTCATCTGCGCGGGCTGATCCCAGGCCGGACCGAGAGTGGCGACGATCTTCGTGCGGCGGACAGGAGTACGAGGCATGGGCTGGAGTCTAATGGAGGCGGAACGGCGTTGCATCACCGGTGCATCACGACCTCCCCACCGATGACGGTGAGCGCGGCGCGACCCGCTCGGAACGCGCTTCCCTCGTCGTGGTCCACCGATGGGTCAACGTCCCACGCGACGAAATCCGCGTCCTGCCCTGGGGCCAGGATGCCGCGCCGGTGGGCCACACCGCCCGCAGCCGCTGCCGCCGCCGTGTACGCGCGAACCGCGTCTGCCAGGCCCAACTTCTCCTCCGGGCGCCACCCCTCGGCCGGCACACCGGCGCCGTCCCGGCGCTCCAGCGCCGCGAACATTCCCTCCCGGGGATCGATCGACGCCACCGGCACGTCGCTGCCGAAGACGAGCGATGAGCCCTCGCGCAGCAGCGTGCGAAAGGCGTAGGCCCCTTTTCCCCTCGCGCCCCAATGCCGGTCCACCAGCGGCACGTCGGTCAGGAGATGGGCGGGCTGCATCGACAGCACGATGCCCGCCGCCGCCGCTCGGCCGAGATCGGCCGGATGCACGCACTGGAAGTGCTCGATGCGATGAGGGATTGCCACCGGCTCGAGGCCGGCCATGAGATCGAGCGCGCGGCGCACGGCCGCATCGCCGATGGCATGCACGGCGGACGCAATCCCAGCGTCGGCCGCCATGTGCATGGCCGAGCGCACGTCCGATTCCGCGCTGATCGGCATTCCGCGATCGCGCGAACCCTCATACGGCTGGAGCATCCAGGCGGTGCGGCTCCCAAGGCTCCCATCGAGAAAGATCTTGACTCCGCCGACGGTCAGCCAAGTCGTCCCGACGCCGCTCGTGACGCCGCGTTGAATCAACGCCGGGAGCGACTCGACCGGCGGGTGAAAGAGCACTCTCAGACGAAGCGCGTCCGCCTCCTCCAGACGCTCGAACGCGGCCATGACGCCGAGACTCTCCACGTTGTGGATCCCGGTCACGCCGAGCCGGTGCGCCTCGGTTTGCGCGTCGCGGAGCGCCTCGTCGAGGCGCTCCGGCGGCGGTGCCGGGAGATGCGGGGTCATCAGCTCGACGGCACGCTCGAGGAGCAATCCGGTCGGCTCGCCCGCGGCGTCCCGCACGATCCGGCCGCCAAATGGATCGGGTGTACTCCGGGTGATCCCGGCGACGGCAAGCGCCGCGCTGTTGACCCAGGCAGCGTGGACGTCGAGTGAATCGAGGTAGACCGGCGACTGGCGAACCGAATCGAGGGAGGAACGATCGGGTGCCTGCGGCCATCCGTTGGCGTCCCACCCTTGCCCGATGATCCATCCCTGCACGGGAGTCGCGCGAGCGACGACCGCGAGGGCCTCCTCGCGACTCTTCACCGCGGCGAGCTGCACCCGCCGCCGGGTGAGGGCCCAGAGCGCGAAGTGAGTGTGCCCGTCCACGAACCCGGGAGTGACGAGGGTCTGGGGAAGGTCATACACCGGGGTATTGCGAGGCAGGAGGCGAGCCAGTGATGCCGCCGGTCCCACCGCTTGAATGACCCCGTCGGCCCACCAGACAGCATCACCCGAGACCCCTGGCGCGAGGCTCAGCACTCGCCGTGCACGCAGGAATCCCGCGTGGCCAACCGTCGCGCCGGTCATGAAATCAAGCCAAATGGACCGGTTTCCACATGTGGAAAACCCGAGGAAGTGAATATCTGGATTCGGGGAAACAGAGGCTTAAATCGGCAGCCCGGATATGCCAAAGCACTTGAAGTCAAAACCGTAATCTATTGTGTGTCAATTGGTAATCTATTGTCTCATAATGTGACCTCAATGAACTCGACAGTGTCGCCATAGGGCAAGTATTTATTCAGATGATCTAATTATGAACATCTTCGACATGGGAATTTCGACCTTTCCAGCCGCGGGCTTCGGTGCATCAACGGGATCAGTGCTCGAGGCGCACTTCACCCCCACCGCCACGATAGAGTGGACCCACAAAGCGGACTGGCGAGCCCTTGAGGGCCTTGGCGAGGTCGTCTTTGCCTTGGACCTTGAGGGACCCGACCATGTTCGAGGCCCATTGAGGCGTCAGCTTGAGGCTGCCGCTGCCCTTCTCCAAGCCGTCTGAGCCCGAGGCCCAGGCGACCTCGATCGAGCTGGTAGCCCGGGCGCTGTCGGAGGCCTGATGGCCGTCCCAGGTTACCACCGTCTTCCCGATCTTCACCTGGAAGCGATCCTCGCCGCTCGGCACGCCGTTCTCGTCGACCGCGGGCACCTTCCCCTGCTTTGCCTCGACTTCGCGGAGCGTCTGACCGGCGAGCCGCCCGGAGCGGATCAGCCGCGTGTTTGTCGTGAGCAGAAGGAGAGCCGCGTCCCGCCTGCTCCCCGTGGCGACCTCCGCCGCGCTGACGGTCCAGAGCGCGAAAAGCTGCCATTTGCGACCGTGCTTGTCTCCCAGGACGTAGTCTTCCGTCTGGATCGTGTCGACGGCGTAGAAACAGAGGTGTGAGGGACTCCATCGCGCCAGCGCGGGCTGGCTCTGCACCTCCCTCTTGAGCGCGGGATGGAGGTCGTTCGCCTCGCCGGCCGGGACGAGCCGCAGGCCGGCCGGGAGACCCCGTGAGGCCACCTGCGGGTCGAGGAGCATCAGGATGCAGAATCCATTGCGGAGGCCGCTGATCCGCCAGACCGACTCCTTCCCCACATCCTTCTGCGCCGAGAGGGGGGCGGCCAACAGCGCGAGGGCCGCGACGAAGCCCGCGCCCATGATCATGCGATCGGGAATGGTTGCCTCCGGATGGAAACCGGTGAGATAATCAGCTACCCGTGGCCGATCGTACGGCGCCGGCGAGCTCCGCGTATTGCTTCGGATCGAGCGCGTTGAATTGAAGATTCCGGTATGTGACCTTCCCCCTGGGGCCGATCACGTAGACGGTCCGCCGCATATACCCCTTGTCTCCGTTGCTGCCGAACTTGCGCGCCACTTTCTGGTCGGGATCACTCAGGAGGCGGAAGGGAAGATTGAGGCTGGACGCGAAGCGGGTGTGGGATTCTACCGAATCCGTGCTGATGCCGATGACCGTGACCTCCGAGCCGAAGAGAGAGTCGTACTGCTCGGCGAAGGTGCGCATCTCGGCGGTGCACCCGGAAGTGAAGTCACGAGGATAGAACGCGATCACGACCGTCTTCCCCCGGTCGCGCCAGAGCTGGTATGGCGCCTCCGTGGGACCGACCCCGTCCTTGTTGGCCCAGGGAAGCGTGAAATCGGGAGCCGGGCGGCCGACCGCGGGCCCCGAGACGATAATGGCGGTAGGTGTCGAGCCGCCCTGGGCGGCGAGGGGCGCGGAAAGGGCCAGGAGGGCCGAAACCGTGAGGAGCGTGTGCGCTGAGGATGCCATGTGAGAGATTCCCTGAACGAGATGGTTGCTTATCGCGCGGCGACGGGACGGAGCACTGCCGAAATATCCTGGGTGCCGCCGGTGCCGGTATACGCGACCTTGCCCATCCGGTCGACTACGACGACATAAGACGTGGTCGGGGCGGCATAGGCCCGGGTGCTCGTGCCCTCGTCGTCGTAGAGGGTTCTGAAGGGAGGCTTGTTGGCCGCCACCCATCGCTTGACCCGCGCTGGGGTCTGATTCACCGCCACGTTGATGCCGAGGAACTCGACCCGGTCACCGAACTCGGCGTGAGCCGCGCGCACCCTGGGCAGCAGCGCCTCGCACCGCTCGCACCACGTGGCCCAGAACTCGAGAAGTACCGGTTTCTTCCCGATGTATTGTCCGATATCGACGGGCTTGCCGTCCAGATCGTGCACGACCACCGCCGGGGCGGAAGCACCAACCGCCAGCCCCTCCTCCTGTGCTCGAAGCGGGAGCGGTGCGAGGAGCACGGCCGCCGTCAGCATTGTCACGCGGAGATTCACATCACGCTCCCCATTTTCACGAGATAATACTCGGCCATCGCGAGCATCAGCACGCCACCGGCGCGCTTTACCCAGAGAGTCCAGCGACCCGCCTTCGGCAGCGCCGCGATGGTGCCGCTGAAGAGTCCTACGGCGACCAGGAGCGCCGTCAGGCCGAGAGAAAAGACCAGCAGGTAAAGAAACCCCAGGACCGGGCTCCCGGTGCCCGCAACGTAGGTGAGCACGGCGGCGAAGGCAGGCGCCCCGCATGGGGCCGCCACGAGGCCGGACGCCGCCCCCATGAGGAAGACGCCGCCCGGAGAGTCCCCGGCAACCCGGCCGGCCCACCCGACGAGGCTTCCCGGGGCGTTCACGGTAAAGACGTCCAGCATGGCCAGACCAAACACCAGCAGAAGGTTGGCCATGAGGAAATACGCCCACGGATTCGAGCTCACCGCGCCGAAGATCGACCCGGTCAACCCCGCCAGCAGACCGAGCAACGAATAGACGAGCGCGAGCCCCCCCACGTACAGCAGAGTCATCAGGAGCGTGCGCCGGCGGGACCTCCCGGCCGCCGCGGCGCCGCCGAGAATCCCGCTGGTGATGGGGATCATCGGGTAGACGCAAGGCGTCAGGCTCGTGGCCAGGCCGGCACCGAAGAGCAGCGCCACGGCGGTCAGCGGATGCTCGCGAAGAGTCGCGTCGAGTCCGGCCAGGGCGATCAAGCGGCGCCACCCATACAACGGATCACTGCGCTCGAGAAGGCGAGCTCGCTGAAAGAGCCGGGCGTGGTGGCGGCGAAGCGCGGCCGAGGCCGTACCGTGTCAGGACGTAGTCGTCGAGAATCGCCAGGAACTCGGCCACGATCGTCTCGCCCCTGAGCGTCACCACCAGGCGCCCGTCGACGTAAACGGGCGCCGTCGGCTCCTCGAACGTACCCGGGAGGGAGATCCCGATGTCGGCGTGCTTCGACTCCCCCGGGCCGTTCACCACGCATCCCATGACCGCCACCCGCATCTCCTCGACGCCGGGACGCTCGCTCCGCCAGACGGGCATCTTCTCCCGCAGGTAGTCCTGGATTTCCTGGGCCATCTGCTGGAAGAACGTGCTCGTGGTGCGGCCGCACCCCGGACAGCTCGTCACCTGCGGCGTGAAGCTCCTGAGTCCAAGAGACTGGAGCACCTGCTGTGCGACCCGGACTTCCTCCGTCCGGTCGCCGCCGGGCGCGGGCGTGAGGGAGACCCGGATCGTATCGCCGATCCCTTCCTGGAGCAGAATGCTCAAGCCCGCCGTGCTCGCGATGATGCCCTTGGCGCCGAGCCCCGCCTCGGTGAGGCCGACATGCAGGGGATAGTCGCACCGGGCCGCCAGCATTCGGTAGACGTCGACCAGGTCCTGCACCCCGGACACCTTGGCGCTCAGGATGATCCGATCGTGGGCCATGCCGGTCGCTTCCGCAAGCGCCGCCGACTGGAGGGCACTCTCGATCATCGCCTCCATCGTCACATCGCGCGCGTCGTGCGGCTCGCTGCGCTTCGCGTTGGCGTCCATCATCGTCGTGAGGAGCTGCTGGTCGAGCGACCCCCAGTTGACGCCGATCCGCACCGGCTTGTCGTGGGCAAGCGCAATCCCGATGATGGCGCGGAAATTCTCGTCGTGTCGTTTGCCGCCGACATTGCCGGGGTTGATGCGGTACTTGGCCAGCGCCGCGGCACACGCCGGATACCGCGCGAGCAGCTGGTGCCCGTTGTAGTGGAAGTCGCCGATGACCGGCACGGCGACCCCGATCCGGTCGAGCTCCTCGACGATTTCCGGCACCGCCGCCGCGGCCTCCACGGTGTTCACGGTGACGCGCACGAGCTCGCTGCCGGCGCGCGCGAGCGCCGCGACCTGCTCGACGGTGCCGACGACGTCCGCGGTGTCGGTGTTGGTCATGGACTGGACCACGATGGGGTGCCCCGAGCCTACGGGCAGGCCACCGATCGTGGTGGTGACGCTCTGACGTCGAATGGACGGAGGCATCGCGGAAATATAACGTCGCGCCCCACCGCGAGTTCTTGCGCCTGGTTCGGGGTTGAGACGACATTCTGTCATGTCATCAAACGACCCGCCCAATACGCCGCGCGCCGCCATCACCGCCGTGGCGACGTACGTCCCCGATCGCGTCGTCACCAACGCCGAGCTCGCCACGAGGCTCGACACCTCGGACGAATGGATCGCGAGTCGAACCGGCATTCGCGAGCGCCGGCTTGGCGCTCCGGGCGAGACGACCTCGACGATGGGCGCGGAGGCGGTCCGACGGCTCATGACCGCTCGCGGACTCGGGCCGACCGACATCGGCGTCCTGATCGTCGCCACCGTGACGCCGGACATGATCTTTCCCGCCACCGCCTGCCTCATCCAGGATCAGGTCGGCCTCCGCGATACCTGGGGCTTCGACCTCTCGGCCGCCTGCTCGGGATTTCTCTTCGCCCTGACTACCGCCGCCCAGATCGTGGGGGCCGGGGCGCACCGGAGGGTGATGGTGGTCGGCGCCGATCTGATGAGCGCGATCATCGACCCCGCCGATCGCACTACGGCCGTGCTCTTTGGAGACGGGGCCGGCGCCGTGCTCCTCGAGCCGGCGGAGCCCGGCTTCGGTCTCCTCGATTTTTACCACATGATCGACGGAAGTGGACGGGAGGAGTTGTTGATGCCCGCCGGCGGCAGCCTGCATCCGGCCAGCGTCGAGACCGTTACGGAACGGCAGCACTTCCTCAAGCAGAACGGCCGGACCGTCTTCAAGTTTGCCGTCACCCGCATGGCCGAGAGCATCGAGATCGTCCTCGCCCGTAACGGCCTCACGCCGGCCGACGTGGCGATGGTGATTCCTCATCAGGCCAATCAGCGCATTCTCGACGCCACGGCGGATCGGCTCGGCCTCCCGCACGAACGGATGGCATCGGTGATCGAGCGATTCGGAAATACCACGGCGGCCACGCTCCCCCTCGCGCTCGAAGACGTCGTCCGGGCCGGGCGGGTGCGGCGAGGCGATCTGGTGGTGTTCACGGCAGTCGGCGCCGGCTATACGGTCGGCGCTTCGTTATTTCGGTGGCAGTGAGAGGGCCCGCGACGGCCGTCAGGCCGGCGAGAATGACGCCTCGTCGAGCGACGAGAGGTCGCCGGCCGAGAGGGTGAGATCCGCCGCGGTAAGACTGTCGAGCGCGTGCTCGACGGTCCGAGCACTCGGGATGGCCAGCACGGCGCGTGACTGGGCGAGCACCCAGGCGAGGACGATCGCATGTGGCGAGACGCCCAGCCGCCGGGCCATGGGACCGAGCACCGGATGGGCGGAAAGGGTGAGGTTGAGACGACCGCCGCCGGTCGGACTGTAGGCAAGAAACCCGATGCCGCGCTCCTCGCAGTACCGGACCACCCCTCCCGTGAGCGACTCCCTGAAAAACGGATTGAGCCGGTTCTGCACCGTCGTGACCGGGGCGATCGATTCGGCCTGCCGGATCTGGTCCACGGAGACATTCGAGAGTCCGATCCAGCGGACCTTGCCCTCATGCTGCAGCTCGGCCATCGCTCCGACGCTCTCCGCGAACGGCACCTTGGGATCGGGCGCATGGAGCTGATAGAGGGCGATCTGCTCGACGCCGAGCGCCCGGAGGGAACGATCGCAGGCAGCGCGAAGATGTGCCGGGCGCCCGTCGGTGTCCCACCCCCCTCCCCGCCGGATGACGCCTCCCTTCGTCGCTACCACGATGCGCGAGCGTTCCCCGCCCCAGGCCGCCAACGCCCCGGCGATGAGCCGCTCGTTGTGGCCCACGTCCCGATCGTCGAGGCAGTAGGCGTCGGCGGTATCGATGAGGGTGACGCCGGCATCCAGCGCGGCGCCGAGTACGCGCAGAGCCTGAGCTTCCGGGGGACGACCGTCGATGGAGAGATGCATGCCACCGTAACCGATGGCCGAGACGGGCGGCGCGCCGGCGCCGAGTGGACGGAGGGTCAACCGAGGACGAGGGCCTTGCGGACGAACGCGAGCAGCTCGCCCGACACGTCGAAATAGATCGCCATGGCATGGCCCGCGCCTGGAACGATGCACCCAGTGACGTGGCTCAAGCCGCGGCTCCACTCGGTGACGTTGGCCGCGCCATCGAAGGGATCCTCGCGCGAGGATGCCAAGAAGCAGGGCGTGGCGATGCGCTCCACGGCGGCCCGGACCCGCGCGGGGCCGTCGTCTCCATAAGCCGGAGCACCGGCCGCGCCGATGGTAACGACGGCCCGGAGACCCGGCACCCGGGGCGCCGCCAGCAGTACGCCCGGTCCACCCACGCTGGCCCCGACGAGCACCAGGCGGCCGGCATCGACGAAGTTCTGGTAGACACCCCACCCGGCCACGCGGAGGACATCGTCCCCGATCCGCCCGAATCCGATACTCCCCGCACTGGCCACGAAGGCGGTGCCGAACCCGTCGAGGGTGAAACCCTGCGGCGTGTCGATGACCCGATATCCTTTGTCCGAGACGATGGAGGCGCCGTGCCCCCGCTCGTCGAAGGCCAGCGTGGCCACTCCCATGCCCAGGAGATCATCGACCAGGGGAGAAAAGCTGTGCCGCGTGGACGGGTACTGATGGGCAAGGACGGCGAGCGGGAATGACGCCCCGGAGTGCCCATCGGGATAGGTCAGCGTTCCTTTGAGGATCAGTCCGTCCCCGGAGGGAACGGACATCTCGAGCGGCGCGAGCCTCACGCCAGGCCCAGTTGCCTCGTCAGCCGGCGCCAGTCTTCCGCCGACACCACGCCGTCCTTCAACAGCGGCGTCAACGTGGCGAGGATCTCCGCACGGCTGCCGTCGATGCGGCGATCGCGAAGCTCCGTGATCATACGGGAGAACCGATGCTCGTACTCGTCCGCCTGGAGCTCTCCCTTCTTGCGCTTCTCGCTCAGCATGCGGAGCTCTTCCGCGACCCGGGCGGGCGTCACGGGCTTGAGGGTGCCACCCTGCTGGTCAGCCGACATGTCGTACCTCTCGAGCAAAACCGTGATTTGGCATCGCGTGGCGGTCAACCTTGATTATGCCCCTTCCCGGCCGCTTGTGTCCAGTCAGCGGTCGATCAGGGACATCATCCCCTCCCCGTAGCGCTCGCCCGCGACTGCCTCCGGCGGTAGCGCCCCGTCGAGCCGGGCCATCTCTTCCGGGGTGAGCCGTACCTGGTTGGCGGCGACGTTCTCCTCGAGGTAGCGCCGCCGCTTGGTCCCCGGAATGGGCACGATATCCTGCCCTTTGTGGAGCAGCCAGGCCAGCCCGATCTGTCCGGAGGTTGCCCCCTTCTCCTCCGCGAGCCCGCCCACGACCGAGGCAGCCCGCATGTTAGCATCGTAGTTGGCTCCCTGGAATCGCGGATCGCCCCGGCGGTAATCTCCCTCCGGATATTGCTCCGCCCGCCGTGCCGTGCCGGTGAGGAAGCCGCGCCCCAGCGGACTGAACGGCACCAGGCCGATGCCGAGTTCGCGCAGCACCGGTATGATGCCGCCCTCGAGATTCCGCTCCCAGAGCGAGTATTCGCTCTGCAGGGCCGAGATCGGGTGCACCGCGTGCGCCCGGCGGATGGTCGCCTCGCCCGCCTCGGAGAGGCCGAGGAACCGCACCTTCCCCGCCCTCACCAGATCGGCCATCGCGCCCACCACGTCCTCGATCGGCACGCCGGGGTCGACCCGGTGCTGATAGAAGAGGTCGATCCGGTCGGTCCGAAGGCGGCGGAGCGACGCCTCGGCCACGGCCTTCACGTGCTCCGGCCGGCTGTCGAGACCGAGACGATCGCTTCCGTCGATCCGCCAGCCGAACTTGGTGGCGATGACGACTCCGTCCCGCCGTCCTTCCAGCGCCCGTCCGAGCAGCTCCTCGTTGGTGAACGGACCGTAGACTTCGGCCGTGTCGAAGAGAGTGACGCCCAGCTCGATGGCGCGGTGGATGGTCGCGACGGATTCTCCCTCGTCGGCGGCCCCGTACGATTGGCTCATGCCCATGCAGCCGAGGCCGAGCGACCCGACTTCGAGTCCCTGGGAGCCGAGCTTTCGCCTGGCAAGCATCATGGCCTCCTCACGCCCATGGCTCTGAATTCCTGGAATCCTGGTCAATCGGGACGTCGCGGGGAGATCACCCGTTCCGAAGGATTGTGGCGAGGGTAGCACGGTCGAGGGTCCAGTAGCTCGTCTGCCCTTGCTTGCGCTTGCGAACGATGCCCGACTCGATCAGCGCGTCAGCATGGTGACAAAGGAGGGCGAGACTGATGCCGGCGTGCTGGGCGACCTCCGTACCCGTCGCTTCGTCGTGGCGGCGCTCGAGAAAATCCACGATGCGCAGACGCGTCCGGTCTCCCAGTGCCTTGAAAACGGCGGCACGCTGGTCGACTGATCCGGAGCTCCTCGGCCTGGTCATGCGGAAAGGGTAATGCCGACGGGCCAATAGTCAAGTGCTTTAATAACTATTTGAGCAGCAGTCGGAACGCACCGCTGGGATTGAACCATCCCGTCACGCCGCCCCGAGCACCTGGTGCACTTTCTCCAGGAGGCGACTCGCGGTGAACGGCTTTTCCAGAAAGGCACGGCCGGCTTCCAGAATGGCGTGCCGGCTGGCCGCTTCCTCGGTATAGCCGGACATCATCAGGAGCCGCGCCTCCGGCCGGGCCCGGAGGAGCCGGGATGCGAGCTCGCCTCCCCGCATCTCCGGCATCACCATGTCGGTGAGCACCAGATCGATGCGGCCCGGATGGGCGGCCGCCATCTCCAGTGCCTCGCGACCGTTTCCGGCCTCGAGCACGACGTACCCGTGCTCGAGCAGCGTCCGCCGAGCGACGCGTCGGACGGCAGCCTCGTCTTCGACCAGGAGGACGGTCGCGCCCTGCCCATCGGCGAGACCCTGTTCGACGCCTCCCCCCGCTTCCTTCTCCGCCGCCGACTGGGCCGCGACTTGGGGAAGATAGATCTTGAACGTCGAGCCCTCTCCCGGCTCGCTGTACACCCAGATGCTGCCTCCCGCCTGCTGGACGAATCCGTAAACCATGGAGAGCCCGAGGCCGGTGCCCTTCGATGCCTCTTTAGTCGTGAAGAACGGCTCGAAGATCCGAGATTGCGTCGCGGCGTCCATTCCGATGCCGGTGTCCGAGACGCTGAGCAAGACGTGTCGTCCGGCGAGAGCGCCTCGATGCTCACGGGCATAGTCTTCGTCCAGCTCCACGTTGGCGGTCTCGATGAGCAGCCGCCCGCCGTCCGGCATCGCGTCTCGGGCGTTGACGGCCAGGTTGAGGACAACCTGAGAGAACTGGCCGGCATCGCCCTGAATCCGTCCCAGCTCCGGCTCGAGCCGGGTCACGAGCTCGATGTCTTCGCCGATGACGCGCTGCAACATCCGCTCGGTCTCGGTGACGATCTCGTTCAGATCGAGCACGTGCGTCTCCAGCGCCTGCTTGCGGCTGAAGGCGAGCAGCTGCCGGGTCAGGCCGGCCGCACGCTCCGCCGCCCGCTGAATCTCCTCGAGATCGGCGAGCTGCGACGCGTTCGGCCCCAGCTCCGCGGTCAGAAATTCGGCGTAGCTCTGAATCGTGGTGAGGATGTTGTTGAAGTCGTGCGCCACACCGCCTGCCAGACGCCCCACCGCCTCCATCTTTTGCGCCTGACGGAGCTGCTCCTCGCTCGCCTTGAGCGCGCGCTCGGTGCGCCGCCGTTCGGTGATGTCCTCGTAAATGTCCACGAATCCCACCACGTCGCCGTGGGAATTCCGCAGCGGGGCGCTGGAGATGTTCACGTCGATTGCGCTGCCGTCTCGCCGCTGCCGGGCAGTCTGAACGCCGGTGCGCGATAGCCCGCGCCGCATGCTGGCCTGCAGCTCGCGTGATTCGTCCGCCTGGTCCGCGGGAACGCAGGGAAGCGGGCGGCCCACGACTTCACTCTCGCTCCAGCCGAACATGCCCTCGGCGGCGCGATTCCAGCTTTGTATCGTCCCGTCGGTATCGAATGCCACGGTCGCCAGCGGCGAGGCTTCGACCAGCACGCGCAGACGCTCATTCATCACCTCCAGCTGCTCCCCGGCGAGGAGCCGGTCGGTGACGTCGTTCGCCAGCACCAGGCGTCCGGGCCGGCCGGCAAACAGCGTGTCGTGCGAGCGGATCTCTACCCTGATGATGCTGCCGTCTCGCTTCCGGTGCCGGAAGACCCCGGACGCGGCCAGGCCCGGCGCGCCGGCGTGGTGGCTCTCGAGCAAGGCCGGCACATCTTCCGGTGGTCGGATGTCGCGTAACGTCATTCCGAGAAATTCATCCCGGGGGAAGCCGTAATGCGCCACCGCCGCGTCATTCACCGCCAGAAACGCGAGCGTCTCCAGGTCGTAGACCCACATGGGCAGCGGGTTGCGGTCGAAGAGGAGGCGGTAGCGTTGCTCCGCTGATACCGCCGTGTCACGCGCCTCCTGCGCTTCGTCGATGGATTCCGTCAATTCCTGGTTGGCCATCTCGAGCTCCATGGCCTGTTCCTCGAGCGCGCTCGCCTGATCGAGGGCCTGCCGCCGTGACCGGGCCATGGATTCCGCGACGAGGCCGATCGCGAGGCAGATGACGGCGAACACGACCACCCGCGAGAAAGAGGTGGCGGCCGCCCCTTGGGGATAGGGGAGCAGCAGGAGGGCACCAATGGACAGCGCGGTAGCGACGAGCGACGGGCCCAGACCGCCGAGCCAGGCGGTGAAGATCACCGCGATCGTGAAGGGGGCGATCGGCGTGGACAGCAGCCCCGGAAAGAGTACGAGACTCAGGCCCGCCGCGAGCACGGCGGCGGCAGTCGCTGCGACATAGCGGACCCACGGCGCCCGGCCCGGCGGTGTCCCCACGCCGAGAGAATACGGGAATCGAACCAGTTCGAGTGGCGTAGCCATTCCAGATATGCCTCAACGCAGACGAGCTTGGCCGGGAGGGAGAGTGGGAGGCGTCTGTCCCGAAATGGGTCGAAGAGACCGGGGCGCAGGCGTTACTTGAAAGTATGGGGGGGGTCGGAAGCCGCAAGGACCAGTGGGCGATTCCTGCTGAAGGGTCCGAACAAAAAGGGAATGCCCAGCCACGACTGGAGCATCCCCTTTCCGCCCGCGGCCACACGACGCCGCGGCAGTTGCTGCTACTTCGAATCAGCTCATCCGCACTCGCTGAAGCCACAGACGTGGCACTTGATGCAGCCCTCGGCGAACTCGAGCTGCGAGCCGCAGTCCGGGCAGGCGCCGGAGAACGTGTTCTGCATGCCGCCGAGCATCATCTGCTCGCCGCCCATCGTCACCCGCGCTACGGCCGGCACCGACTCGGCGCCGGCTGCGGAACCGGGGAGCAACTCCTCCTGGATGCCCTGCTTCTCCTGCATCCACCGCTCGATGGCGATGCCCACGGCGTCAGGCACGGAGAGGACCTTGTTGGGTCCGAGGCCGATGACGCGGTCCGAGCTGATGCCCCTGAGCTGGCGGTAGATCTCCTTCATCGGAATCCCGGAACGGAGCGCGAGACTGATCATGCGACCGAGAGCTTCGACGTCGGCCATGAGCGCGCCACCGGCCTTTCCGAGACTCATGAACACCTCGAACGGCTGTCCACGGTCGTCCTCGGTGATGGTGACGTACAACGTGCCGAGTGGCGTCTCGAGCCGGCGCGTGGCGCCGCGGAGAAGCTCCGGGCGGGAGCGCTTCTGCCGCCGCTGGAGATTTTCGGCCTCGAGATCGAGCACGATCCGCCGGAGACGGTCGTTTTCCGACGCGATCTCGGCGAGCTGGCCGCGCAGATCGGCGAGGTCGGACGGTGTGCCGGCCGCGGCGACCGCCGTCGCGGGACCACCCATCCCCTCTTTCACCTTCCGGGCCGTGCTGCCGGTCGACAGCACCTGCATGTCCCGGCTGCCATCGCGGTAGACCGTCACGCCCTTGCAATCGAGGTGGTAAGCGAGGCGGTAGATCTCCTCGACGTACTCCTCGGTCGCGTCGTGGGCGAAGTTGCAGGTCTTGGAGATGGCGCTGTCGTTGTACTCCTGGAACGCCGCCTGCATGCGGATGTGCCATTCCGGCTTGATGTGATTGGCCGTCACGAACACCCGCTGCCACTTGGCCGGCACCTCAGGAAAATCGATGTGTCCCGTCTCGGCGATTCGGCGCATCAGATCGTCCGAATACCACCCCTCGGCCCGTGCGATCGCGACGAAGTCCTCGTTTACGTCGGGCATCAGGCCACCCGCCTGATTCCGCATGAACGCCACGGCGAAGAGCGGCTCGATGCCCGAGCTGCAGCCGGCGATGATGGAGATGGTTCCGGTGGGGGCGACGGTGGTCACGTTGCAGTTGCGCAGGCGCCGCATCGGGCGGACCCGCTCGCCGCGAGGGCCGCGCGCGCAGGTCTGGTCGGGGCCCCAGATGCTCCGCTCCCATTCGGGAAAGACTCCGCGCTCGGTGGCCAGGCGCTCCGATTCGACCTTCGCCTCCTCATCCACGAACTGCTGGATCCGGCGGCCGAGCGCGACGCCTTCTTCCGAGTCGTACGCGATGCCGAGCTTGACGAAAACGTCCGCCAGCCCCATTACGCCGAGACCGATGCGCCGGATGCGCTGGGCCAGATCGGTGATCTCGGGCAGCGGATACTGGTTGGCGTCGATGACATTCTCGAGGAAGTGGGTCGCCAGGTGGATGACCGGCCGGAGTGCATCCCAGTCGAGGGCCCCGTTACGCACGAAGACGCCGAGGTTGATGGAGCCGAGATTGCAGACGTCGTACGGAAGGAGGGGCTGCTCACCGCAGGGGTTGGTGGCCTCGTAGGAGCCGAGGTGCGGCACCGGATTGTAGTGATTGGCCTTGTCGATGAAGAAGACGCCCGGCTCGCCGGTCTTCCACGCTCCATGAATGATGCGATTCCACACTTGGCGGGCCTGAAGCTGCCCGGTAACCTTGCCCGTCTTGGGATGGTGCAGATCGTACATCTCGTCGGCCTCGACCGCCGCCATGAACGCATCGGTGACCGCCACCGAGATGTTGAAGTTGGTGACCTTGGTCGTATCGTCTTTGCAGGTGATGAACTCCATGATGTCGGGATGGTCCACCCGGAGGATGCCCATGTTGGCGCCGCGCCGGGTGCCGCCCTGCTTGACCACGTCGGTGGAGGCATCGAAGAGGCTCATGAAGGAGACGGGGCCCGAGGCCACGCCCATCGTGGAGCGGACGATGTCGTTCTTGGGGCGAAGGCGCGAGAAGCTGAAGCCGGTTCCGCCGCCCGACTGATGTACCAGCGCCATGGCGCGGAGGGTGTCGTAGATGCCGCTCTTGCCGTTGGAGAGCGCGTCGTCCACCGGAAGGACGAAGCAGGCCGAGAGCTGACCCAGCGGGCGCCCCGCATTCATGAGCGTCGGGGAGTTGGGGACGAAGAGCCGCTCCGCCATGAGCCCGTAGAACGCATGGGCGACCTCCTCCACCGCGCCCACCGACGCGCCGTAGCGGCGGTCGGCCTCCGCGATCGTCCTCGCCACCCGCCAGAACAGGTCTTCCGGCTGCTCCACCGGCTTGCCGGCTTCGTCCTTCACGAGGTACCGCTTTTCCAGCACGGTGATGGCGTTGGAAGAAAGCCGGACGGCGTCCCGTGGGGTGGACGAATGCATGGACTCCCCGCTCAATGTGAAGTTGGAGTGAAGCGTGCAGCGCCTGCACCGCCGAAGCCTGACTGCCTTGCCCTGCTCGACCGCATCTGCCCTGCCCCCGCGACATCACCTGCGACAATACGAGAGAAAAACGGAAGGGCAAAGTAGGACCGCGACGAACAACACACAATACCACGAAAAAGTGCCGTGACTGCTTGCGATGCCGCTTCCCACATCACAAAGATAACGGGGTTCGATGGCGGTCGTGCGACGCCGAGAGATTCAGAGGTGACACCGCTTCAGGCACTGAGCCGACAGCTTGCCGGCGCGCCTCAGCGCGAAGTCGGCTCCAGCGGATAGCGGCCGGACCGGTGCGCTCGGGCCTCTTCCACGTAATGCGTCCATGTCGCGGTCACCCGCTCCGAAAGAGCGGTATCCACCTGACGGACGATCCGGCCCGGCACGCCGATAACGAGCGAGCGAGGCGGAATCCGCATGCCTTCCGGGATCACCGCGCCCGCCGCCACGACGCTGCCGGACCCGATCAGAACGTTGTTGAGCACGATTGCCCCCATGCCGATGAGGCATTCGTCTTCGACCGTGCAGCCGTGGAGGATCGCGCGGTGCCCCACGCCCACGTGGCGGCCGACGATGCAGGGCACGCCGTGGTCCACGTGGACGATGGCCCCGTCCTGCAGGTTGGTCTGCGCCCCGATGACCACGGGAGCCATGTCGCCGCGCACGACGGCGCCGTACCAGACGCTCGACTCTTCCTCGAGCGTCACGTTGCCCATGACGGCGGCGGTGGATGCGATGAAGGCGGTCGGGTGGATCCGCGCGCTCATTGAGGCGCGGGCGGAAACAGCATCTGGGTCCAGGCCTCGACGGGCGAACCGCCCTTCAGCGCCGGATGCCAGGTGACGGTCCAGACGAAGTCGCGCACGGCCCGCTCGAAGGCCGAGTCGTTGGATGGCCGCAGCCGCTGTACATCGACGGTCCGCCCCTCGGATGACACCTTGACCCAGAGGAGCGAGGGTCGTGGGGTTTCGGTGGCGCCGTCGGGCAGCGGGACGAAGGGTGGGTTGACCGGCTTGGGACGCTCGTCGAAGCAGGAGCCATCCGCGTTGTACCCGGGTCCCGGATCGCAATGGCTCGGGCGCCGGACGACCGGCTCCTGCCGTCGCGGCAGCTCCGGCGCGCCGATGGGCGAAAGCTGTGGAGTGATTTCCTGCACTTCACCCGGCTTCACCACCACCGTATCGGAGTAGAAGTTGAACCGCGGCGCCGAAACGCCGAGGGCGTGCGGACCGGGTGGTAAGCGGGTCATCGGCTCGCTCACCGGCTTTTCGTCGATCATGACCGTCGAGCCCCTTGGCAACCCGATGATGCGGATGCCCCCGCTGTCGCCGGACACCGGGACTGCCCTGGGTGCGGTGTCGGTCGCGGGCGCCGGAGCCGGCGGCCGCTGTGGAGCCGGCGAACCCGGTGTTCGGGCAGCGGGAGTCGTTCCGGCCGAAGGAGTCTTGGCGCCGTTCGCCGGCGGCAGCGGCGGAAGGGGAGCGAAGGCGCTGTCTCCGCGCGTGACGCTGTCCGCCGTCGGAGCCGCCGCGGCCGCCGAATCCGCGCCGATGCTCCGGGGCGCGAAGCCATGCGACCGGTAGTAATAGAAGGCGCCACCGCCTCCGCCCAGCACGGCGAGCAGTATCCACATCCACCCCCATGACGAGCCATTGCCGCGCATGGCCAGCGAGCGGTCGGCCACGCGCCTGGAGCCGTCCTGTGCGGGACGCGGCACGGCGCGCCGGTCGACAATGGGCGAGTCGAGCGGGGTAGTCGGCTGGCTCACGATCAGGGGCGGCATCCCGCCGATCGGACTCGGCACGGTCGCGACGCCCCCTCCCGACGACCGACCCGCGGCCGCCGCGGATGCCCGCACCGCGCCCGGCGCAGCGGTCGGCTGACCCTGGATCGACGCGACGAGCTCTTCGCAGCTCTGGAACCGGTCGGCTGGGTCCTTCATGAGCATCCGCTTGATGACTTCGTAGATTCGGCGCTCGTCGGCGGTGATGAGAGTCGGGTTCGGGATCGGTTCCGTGATGTGCTTGTATCCGATCGAAAAACTGTCCTCCCCGTCGTATGGCACCGTGCCGCTGAGACACTGATACGCGACCACGCCAAGGCTGTAGATGTCGCTCCGGCCGTCGATGGCCTGGGCGCGGGCCTGCTCGGGGCTCATGTAATGCGGCGTCCCGATCGACATCCCGGTGCCGGTGAGCTTCTGCCCCGACGCCGCTTTCGCGATGCCGAAGTCGGTCAGCACCGACTGCCCGAATTCGTCGAACATGATGTTGTCGGGCTTGATGTCGCGGTGGACGATGCCGCGTTGCGCCGCGTAGCCAAGGGCGCCGCCGGCTTCGATGAGTAGTCGGCGAATCTCGGGCGGTGTGAGCTTTTTCCGATCCTTCATGACGGTGGCCAGGGAGCCGCCGCGGAGGTACTTCATGACGAAATAGATCACCCGCCCCGAACGGCCGACGCGGTAGATCGGAATGATGTTGGGATGCTCGAGCTGCGCCGCGGTCCGCGCCTCGCGCTGGAAGCGCTCGACGAACTCCGAGTCGAACGCAAGCGAGAACGGGAGCACCTTGATGGCCACCTCGCGCTCCAGCGACCGATCGCGCGCCCGGTAGACCATTGCCATGCCCCCGCGTCCCAATTCCTCCATGATCTCGTACTCGGCCGCGAGCGCCTCCCGCACGAGATCGGTCTCCTGAAACGATCCCGTGGCGATAGCATGCACCGGGGTGGTGGCCAGGAGGTCGAGACCGCAGGAAGGACAGAATTTGGATTTGCCGGTAATCTCGCTGCCGCAACGGGAGCAGAACATGCGGGCAAGCTATCGCCCCCCACGGGGGAGTCAAGCGAGCCGTGGCGTCCTGCGAGAGGACTTGCGGTCGGCATGACCCGGGGACGCCTACGGGCACCCGTTCCCCGGGAGGAAAGGTGGCACGGCCCCTGCGCTTACGAGCCTCGGCGGTGCGACCCCTGCGCCCTCCCCCACTGCATCGGGCCCGGCCCGGCGGAGACCACGTGGTCCCCTATCATACGATCGCCTTCAGCCAGCAGAAGCTGCGCGCCGCGATCCGCCGCGCCGCTGGACAGGATCCCGCCTTCAGCTACGGGTTCGTGATCCATTCCCGGCGCTACTCTGCCCGCCCGACTCTGGGACTCATCACCTTGAACGGCGAGAGCCTGGAGCTGAGTGAACGGCTGCTGAAGTCGCTGGAAGGCTCTCCGCTCTGGCTGTTCGGTCACGCGCGGATCACGCTGGCGAGCGGGAACCCGGCGGAAGGGGCGGAAGAAAGCGAGAAGGAAAACGACCTCAAGCCGCTGTCGTCGCTGCTGATGCACATTGCGACGTTCGATGCGAGCAGTGGCGTGACCCAGCATCTCGTTCAGGTCGAAGCGCAGGTGAGAGCCGAGACGCTCGTGCAGCCGTTGCTGGTGCTCACTCACGCCCGGCCCGAGGCTTGGCCGCTGTAACGCTACTCGTCGACGATCTGAAAGGCCTGATCCCGCCGGTCGGTCCTGCCCTGACCGTCCTCGACCACGACCTCGAGGGTGTACTTGCCCGGTTTGAGACTCTCCAGCTTGAGATTCCGGTGCGAGCTTCCCACCGGGAACGCGCCCTGCTCTTCGAACTTGAGTGAGATCGCAGCGCCACCCCCACCGAAGATCTTTCGGAACAAGCCACCTCCCCCACCCTGCTTCCGCACCGCGATGCGAACGGAGTACGGCGTTCCCGCCGACAATCCCTCGACCTCGTAGTACAGATCCATGTCCTGGTTTCGCTTGTAGGTTCGGAGCGGGTTGAAGGTGACCGTATCGTCGTCGGCACGGCGCCAGAAGAGATTTGTCGAGTGGCTGCCGAGCACGAGATCGCTGAGCGAGAGCGACTGGGACGTCGGCTCTCCGACGCGCACCGTGTCTGTCGGGAGCACCACCCCGGCCTCCTCGCCCTGTTGAATGGCGAGGCGGTATTCGTATTTGCCCGGCGGGACGTTGACGGCGGCGCGGCCGACGAGATTCTCGCCGGAGGGAACCGGCGCCGGCGCAACGAAGTGACGGGTCGTATCGAGCGAAGCCACGACTTTGCCGGTGCGATCGGTCGCCACGAACCTGACCCGTACTGAATAGAGGTAGCCCCGTGTCACCGTCACCGGCTCGAGGCTCGAGCCCGCGATGGCATAGGCGATCTGCACCAGACTGCCCGCCGAGTCGTGCCCCACCGCGAGGACCTCCGACTCGACCTTGAGCTCCGACGGGAACGTGAGCTCGTAACTGTCGGTCGTCGTGCCGAGGGCGATACTCGCATGCCCGATCGCGCGCTCCTCCGTCTGATAGCGCCCGGTGGCGATGCCGCCCGCCGACTGCAGTCGCTGGTAGATCGGGGACAGTTGCTCGCGGGACAGCATCAACTGCTCGGCCATCGGATTCGCCGAGGCGCGGTCCTGCCGCAGGGCGACGGCGTTGCTGAAGCCGAGCACGTCGAAGAGACTCTCCACGAGCTTGAAGTCCTGCACGTCCTCGCGGGCGACGAAATGGAAGATCAGGTCACCCTCGGGTCGGCTGTACCGCCACGATTCGTTGGGCTCGAGGTTCGGCGCCGCATACGACGCGCGCGAGGTCGGCTCGCCATGGCGGATGTAGATGACGCCGCGGTCATCGAAGTCCCGGCTCCCCGAGCGGTACCGCTCGACGATATCGTAATGGCGGTTGAGCGCGGTGAGCTGGAAGTTCTTCCGGGCGTAGAATAGCCGGCGGTAATGCTCACGGAGCCGCTCGCCGTCCGGCCGCAGCTCGGTCCGATCCCGGCGACCCCAGAACTGCCTCAAATAGGCTACGCGACGATCGCCGTGCACCTGATCGAACTCGTGCAGCACGCTGTCGCTGGCGATCGTCGCCAGATCGGCGCGATAGCCCGCCACGGTCACCGAGTCGTCCGATGCGGCACCCTCGAAGTACGGCGCCATGCCGTCGTAGCGCCCGAGGAGGAAGAGCGTGCGCGCCATCTCGAGCTCGCCCAGGCCGCGATTGGCGCCGCGCTCGAGATAGCCGCGGAAAGCGGTGAGCGCCGAGTCGCCGTCACCCACCTCGCGCTCGACCCGTCCACGCGCCAGCATGACCTCGGGGACCTCCCGCGCCGGCGTAGTGCCGGCCCGCCGCAGCGCGTCGAGCGCGACACCGAGCTTGATGTTGACCCGCTGTCGCAGGGCCGTATTGGCAAGATCCACGAGTCCCTGCACGAAGGCGGGGTCCACTTCTGCGGACTTGGCGAACGCCACCGCGGAGCGGGTGAGCGCATCCTTGCCGAGCATGGTCTTGAGGCCGGTGACGAACGAGACCTGCGAGTCGCCCACGCCGTACTCGGCCAGTCCCATTCCATACCAGGCGTAGGGCCAGGTCGGCTGGAGGTCGATGGCCCATTGGAACTCCGAGGCGGCGTCGTCATAGTGCGACTGCCCTCCGAGCTCCCCGATGCGCAGCGACAGGAATCCCAGCCTGAGATGGTGGACCGCGCTGTTCCGGTCCGTCTTCGCCACCGTAATCAGGCGCTTCTCGAGGCCGAGGAGGCTGTTCGTGTCACCGATGGCGGCCAGCGAGTCCCGGAATCGCTCGAGGGACGCGCGATCCTCGGTGGTTTGGGCCCGGGCAAGGGGTGAAACCGCGAAGGCGAGGACCACGACAACGGAGGCGCAGCGCACGAGGCGCGAGGCTGGGCAGCTCATCGATCTAGGAGACGCCGAGGCATCGGCACGGCCCACACGCCCGCAGCTACTTGTCCTGTGCCTGCTCACCGAGAAATCTCCTGAGTCCCTCGAAGACCGCGCGCGCATAAAGCTCCTGCCCCCGGGTCGACCTGAGCGCCGCCTCCTGGTCCGGCAGCGTCATGAAGAGCCCTTCCGTCAGGACCGACGGCATCCAGGTGCCGCGCACGAGGGCAAAATCGCCGCGACCGATTCCGAGATCGCGGAGGCGGAGCCGGTCGAGGAGCGCGGCCTGGATGTCCCGCGCGAGGGGAATGCTGCGGGGATGGTTGTAGTAGACGCTGCTGCCGTTGTGAGCAAACGGGTTGATCCCGTCGGGCAGCGCATTGTTGTGAATGGAAACGAGCACGTCCGCATCGGCCCGCTCGGCAAGGGCCACGCGGGGCCAGAGGTCGAGCGGGGTGTCCGTGGTGCGCGTCATCAGCACGCGGGCACCGGCGGATTCGAGCAGGCGGCGAAGCTCGAGGGCGACGGCGAAATTGGCCTCCGCCTCACGGAGACCCGTCGGGCCGGTCGCGCCAGCTGGAGGGTGACCGGGATCCACGGCGATGAGCCGGTGGGCGAAGGGGTTGCCGCCGTCGATGTCCGGCGGCCGGCGCACGTCGAGGAGCAGATCGTTGCCCTCCCAACGGGCGCGATAGCCCCACACTGGATGCGAAAGCTCGAGGGTGAGGGTCACCTCATCGGCCGCCGGCTGGTCCCAGGTCATCCGTCGGACGAGCGTGTCCGTCGAGCCGTAGCGCAAGAAGTTCATGTCGCTCGCGGCGCCGTAGAATCGGATCGCGAGCAGGCGATCGCCTTCCGCGATACGGAACGGGAGGCGTTGAGTCGCCGGCACACGCACTGTCGTGTAGCCGGGACTCGACGTGAGGGTGACGGATCCGACGACACCGCGCGGCACCGGAATGCCGGCGGGCAGCGCTCGGGCATCGCTCGCCGGGACCCAGGCCTCGGCCGCCTGCGAGAGTCGAAGTCGGAGATCGCCGTTGCGGCGGCCAATCACCTCCGCTCTCGTGCCCGTGGGAAAGAACCAGGCGTACGTCGCCGCCGGTGCCGCCCTGCCGATGGTCAGGCTATCGGTGGTGCCGAGGTGCGCGGTATCGTCGTTGAATTCCGCGACCACGGGAAGCGAGTCCAACGTCGCCACCTGGAGCGGCCAGAGCGCCCGCGCGGTATCCGCCCCGACGATCGCCTCGACGAGGGGCCACGAGCCGAGGTCCGGGAGCACCGGCGGCGCCGGGAATCCTGGAGCCGTCAGCGCCGCCGGCGCGCGATATCCTGGTACCGCCAGCATTGGTCCCGGGTCGGGCCCCATCCTCCGCCCTCGCACCATGCCCGTGTACCGGTCCCGCCGCCACGACTCCGGCCGGCCGGCGCCGAACACCCGGACGCCCTCGGACACCTCGTTCGGTTGCGCTTGAGCGAAGAGCGGAACGATCGTGCCATCCGACAATCGGAGGCGCACCTCGGCGCCTTCGCTGGCGCGAACCGACAATGGGAGATATTCGTCTGGACGCAGCCACACGCGACCGCGTGGCGACAGCGACAGCGAATCGACCCACACGGCGGCTCCCGGCGGCGGGGTCACCTGATCGATCATCCGGCGCACCACGTACGTGAGCGATGCGGAGTCCGTCGGAGTGCGAGCCTCGAGCTGGAAGCGCGCGAGGCTGTCCGGAGGAACCGCGAGGTAGGCGAGCCACGCCCCGTTGGGCCATACGGGCACCGATTGCCCGTTGATCGTCAGCCGCGCGTCGCCGCTGCCCACGGAGCCCAAGATGAAAGTCGAGTCACGGATCTGGAGCACGGCGTCAGCCGGTGGATAAACGACCTGGATATGGAGGGGACCCGCGCGATGGGGCACCTCGGGAAGAGCGGCGGAGCTCGGGATCAGTGCGCCCTCGGACGGCGTTGGACCGGAAGGATGGCCGGGGGCGCACGCCGCCGCCGCCGCGACCGGAGCAACCCAGCGAGCGCACCGAGCGAGATCCATGGCTGCAAGGTACACGTTGACTAGGACTTACGCCAAGATGAAG
Organism: uncultured Gemmatimonadales bacterium; assembly: GCA_963722825.1. Classification (GTDB taxonomy): domain Bacteria; phylum Gemmatimonadota; class Gemmatimonadetes; order Gemmatimonadales; family GWC2-71-9; genus CAVVWJ01. The sequence goes on along the minus strand of CAVROI010000001.1, from coordinate 443,658 downwards.
TTGACGCTCATCGGGGCGCTCCCTAGATTCTTCACACCTTCATCTCGCGCACCGGCTCACTGGAAGGGATCTTCCGAGTGACTCCCATTCTCGCCTCCGTCTTCGGAAAAACCGATCGCGGGCGCACCCGGGACCATAACGAGGACACCTTCCTCGTCGCAGACTTGAGCACCGGCAACGCGAGCCTTCTGCCGGAGGTCCGCGAGCACGAGATCGGGCCGCGCGGCTCGCTATTCATGGTGGCCGACGGCATGGGCGGCGCGGTGGCGGGCGAGCTGGCCAGCGAGATGGCCGCCGATCTGATCTACCGGCACCTCGCCACGCAGTGGGCCACCGATCCCGATTCCTCGGCCGAACGATTCGCCTTCCGGATGCGCGAAGCCGTAGAGATCGCCAACGCCCGCATCTACAGCTACGCCAAGGAGCACCCTGAGGTCCGCGGCATGGGCACGACGGTAACCGCGGCGGGCGTCTATGGCGACGACTTGTATCTGACGCAGATCGGCGACAGCCGCGCCTACCTCATCCGGAACGGGACGGCGATCCAGCTCACGAAGGATCAGTCTCTGATGCAGCGGCTGGTGGACGCCGGCGAGCTCACCGAGGAGGAGGCGGAGCAGAGCGAACGGCGCAACATCATTCTTCAGGCACTCGGGCCCGATCCGCAGGTGAAGGTCGATCTCACTCATCAAACGCTGCGTCGGGGCGACACCCTCATCATCTGCTCCGACGGGCTCTCGGGGCTGGTGCGTCGTGAGGAGTTTGCCGAGCAGGTCGTCAAGCACCCCGATCTCCCCTCGCTGTGCGGGGCTCTCATCGATCTCGCCAACGAGCGCGGCGGTCCGGACAACATCACCGTCGTCGCCGCCCGCTTCGCCGGAAATGGACTACCCGAGGCATCCGAGGCCGAGGGCGTGGGGTATCAGGTGTTCGATCTCCCTCCGGGCGAGGAACCGGAGACCGACGAGATCCCGGTCGCCGCGGCGCGACCGCCCGCGCCGGAGCGGTCCACGCCCAGGTTGCTCGGAAGCCGCCTCCGCGCCGTGCTTCTCCTCGTCGCGGCGATCCTGCTGATGGCCGCTGCTTTCGCATTCTGGCTCTGACCCGCTCGCGTGACCGGCGCTGACCGACGGGAGCGAGCCGTGCTCGACGCCCCGCTGGGCGTACGGCTCTCGTGGGTCGGGGCGCTCTCCTTCGCGTCCGGTCTTCCCTACTTCTTCTTCAACGAAACGATTCCGGTCTGGCTGGCGCAGGAGGGCGTGAGCCTGGCCGGCATCGGGCTCGCCACCGGGGCCTCGATGCCGTGGGTGCTCAAGTTTCTCTGGGCGCCGTTCGTCGACCGTCTCGGCAGCCGCCGAGCCTGGATTCGCGTTTGCCTCGTTCTCCTGGCGGTCACGACGGTCATCCTCGCCGGCGCCGATCCCGCGCACCATGGGGCGCGACTCGGCGCCCTCCTGCTCCTCTACGTGACCCTCTCGGCGACACAGGACATTGCGATCGACGCCTACACCATCGAGACCACCTCGGGTCGCGAACTCGGCGTCGCCAATTCAGTGCGAATCGGTGCGTACCGCGGGGCGAGCTTCGTCTCGGGTGCCCTGGTGGTCTGGATCGCCGCACGACAGGGATGGCCGGCGGGTTTCATTGCCGCCGCGGGCATCACGGCCGCGCTCGGGGTCGGCTCGTTTCTGCTGCCGCACACGAGTCGAGATGAACGCCACGCAGAGGCGCTCGCCGAGCCGATCGCGGCGCTCCTCCGCAGACCGGGCATCCTTACGGTCATCCTCTTTGCGTTGCTCTTCAAGCTCGATATCTCGGCCATGGACCCGATGACCAAGCCGTTCTGGGTCGCCCGAGGACTTTCACTCGACCAGATCGCGCTGCTCAGCACCGGCCGTGTCGTCGCCACGCTCGCCGGCGCCACCCTGGGTGGTGTGCTGGCCACCAGGATCGGCCTCTTCCGGGCGCTCTGGACGATGGGTCTGGTGCAGCTGCTCTCGAGCCTGGGCTATGCGCTCGCCGCGGCGGTCCCGGCCGATCCGCGCCTCATCACCGCGGCCGCGCTCTTCGAGTATTTCGCGGCCGGGTTGGGGACGGCGGCATTCGTGGCATTCCTGATGTCCGTTTGCGAGCGGCGCTACGCGGCGACCCAATTCGCTTTGCTGAGCGCGGTGTACGCGCTCAGCCGGTGGGGGGCGGGATTGATCTCGGGAGTCCTGGCGGAACGTTTCGGGTTCGCCCACTACTTCCTGCTGACATTCGCGCTTGGGGTGCCCGCGTACGGGCTCCTGCCGTGGGTCAAGAACGCAAGTCTGCCTCCGGAGGAGCCCGCCGTGACGTAAGCCGGCTTCGCAGCCAGCGCGCGACTGCCTCCTGCATGAGGCGCTGCCGATGCCAGGCGAGGAGCACGGGGATCTCACTCGGAAGATCCTGCAGGAGACGGGGATGACCGAACAGGACGATCAGATCAGCGCCGGCCGCGCGATCGGCCAACATCTCGAGCGACGCCGCGCTCAGCCCCGACCTGCCCTTCCACGCCCTCGGCTCCGCGAAGGCCAGCACCACGCGAGATCCGCCCGCGTACCGTTCCACCAGCTCGCCACCCAGCGACCGGCTGATCCAGTCACTCGGACCGGGCGGGTATGGGCCGCCGAGGTCGTCGTCCACGACGAGCAGATCGATCGGCGCCTCGAGGCGCGGGGCCGCCCCGCGAATCATTCCCTGCTGAACCAGGGCGTCGGCCAGCTCCTCGGAGGAACCGAAGGGTCCCCGCGCCACGGGCGCCGTGGGACCGGAGGCGACCGCGAGCGCGCGCTCATAGCGCCCGCACGCCTCGGCCAGTCGCTCCGCCGGCAGCGCGCCGCTCGCGAGCGCCTGCGCCAGGGCGTCCCTCACCCGGCGGGAGTCTTTGGGATAGAGCAGCAGGTCCACTCCGGCTCGCACGGCCTCAACCGCGGCATCCGACTCGCGCCGCCCCTGCAGCGCCCCATCCATGATGAGAGCATCGGAGACCACGAGGCCGCCGAAGTCGAGCTCGCCGCGCAGCTCGTCGAGCAGCGGTTTCGAGAGCGTGGCCGGCAAACCCGACGGATCGAGCGATGGATAGGCGACGTGCCCCGTCATCACCGACGCGACGCCGCACTCGACCGCGATGCGGAAGGGGACGAGGTCGCTTTCGCGCAGGACCTCCGCGCTCGTGTCGACCACGGGCAGATCGATGTGCGAGTCCACGGTGGTGCGCCCATGGCCGGGATAGTGCTTCGCGCACGCCAGGGCGCCGGCGTCCTGACATCCTTCGATCCAGCTTCGCACGTAGCTGGCGACCCGCTGCGGATTGTCACCGAAGGCGCGGGTCTGTACGATCGGATTGTCGGGGAGCACATCGAGATCCGCCACCGGCGCCAAGACCCAGTTGATGCCGACGGCGCGTGCCTCCTGCGCCGTGACAGCGCCGGCCCACCGGACCACGGCGGCGTCCTCGAGTGAAGCGAGGGCCGCGGGCGGGGGGAATTCGGTGAGGCCAGCCACCTGCTGGCCCGCTCCCCGCTCGAGATCGGAGGCGATGAGCAGCGGCCGGCCCGCGCGCCGGAGAAGGTCGGCAGTGAGGCGTCGGACGGCTTCGACGGTGCCGCCGAAGATGATGAAGCCCCCGACGCCGACGTCGAGCGCGTCGGCAATGGCGCCCGCCTCGCCGGCGAAACCGCCCTCGGCGTGCCAGCGCAGCGACGGCAGGATGAGCCGCGCCGGCTCGAGCAGGTCCGTGACGCTCATGCGGGCGTCACGGTGCCGAGGACGCGCGGCCCGCGGGCGCCGGTCGCCGCGGGGACGTTTCCCGGCTGACCGTGCAGCGTGAGATAGCCCAGGAGCGCGAACGCAACCGCCTCTTTCGCATCGCCGGTGAAGAAGATCTCCTCGAAGCGACGAAGGGCGTGCGGTCTCGCCAGGCCGGCCAGACGCCGCTCCAGCGAGGCCATCAGCCCGGGGTGGTGACAGCCGCCCCCGGAGGCCACGATGTCGGCCACTCCCGGGACCCAGCGGCCCACCGCATCCGCCACGCTCCGGGCGGTGAGCTCTACGGCGGTGGCCACGCCGTCGGCCCCAGGCACAAGGCGATGCAGCGCCGCGGCGTAGTCGTCGCCGAACCGCTCGCGCCCGGTGCTCTTGGGTGGGGGAACGGCGAAGAAATCGTCGGACAGCAGCCGCGCCAGCGCGGGCTCGTTCACCGCCCCCGCCGCCGCGAGTGCGCCGTCGCGATCGAAGGACGTGCTCGGGTCTATCATCTTCGCCACGGCATCAATGACCGCGACGCCGGGCCCGGTATCGAACGCGAGCACGCCTTCCTCCTGCGCCCGACGCGGGACGTAGGTGAGATTCGCCATCCCGCCAAGGTTCAGCAGGATCCGCGGAGTGTCCGCCGATGCGAACAGCAGCACATCGGCCATCGGGACGAGTGGGGCCCCCTGCCCTCCGGCCGCGACATCGCGCGCCCGAAACCCGCTGATCACGCGCACGCCGAACCGCTCCGCCAGAATCGCAGGCTCCCCGAGCTGCCATGAGACCGCAGGCGGCTCGTGCCAGATGGTCTGACCCGGAAAGGCGATCAGAGTCACATCCGTCGCCGGCACGCGCGCCTCCGCAAGAAGCCTCTCCACGGCCTCGACCGCCCACTCGGCGATCTCCGCATGCAGCCGTGCAAAGCGCGCCGCCGGGTTTCCGCCATCCGCGGCGCCCTGCAGTGCGGCGCGAATCCGTACTCGCTCCTCATCGCCGTACGGGCGGGTCACGAAGTGGAGCAGCCTCGCATGCGTGGGGCCATCGAGTCGGACGAGGGCGGCATCCATCCCGTCGAGCGACGTGCCCGACATGAGACCGACGGCAAGCACCGGGCGCTCGGTCATGCGCCGCGCACCGGCGGTGGATCGCCCACGATGGTGCGCAGATGGCCGGCGTGCTCGGCGAGGAGTCGCTCGGCTTCCTCGCGGCCCACACCCCGCCGCGCCATGACGATGGCCGCCTTGACGCTCCCGTCGGCGGCATCCAGCACCTTGCGCGCTTCCTCGCGGTCGAGCCCGGTGGTCTCCATTACGATGCGCCGGCTCCGGTCCACCAGCTTGTCGTTCCACGCGCGGAGATCGACCATGAGATTACCGTAGGTCTTCCCGAGGCGGATCATGGCGCCGGTGGTGAGTGAGTTGAGGACGAGTTTGGTGGCGGTGCCCGACTTCATCCGGGTAGAGCCGGTGACGATCTCGGGACCGACGAGCACGGTGATGCACACGTCGCAGGTTTCCTTGAGCAGGTCCGGCGGCTTGGAGCAGGACACCAGGGCGGTGCGCGCGCCGAGGGTCTGTGCGCGGGACAGGGCGGCGCGCACGAAGGGCGTCGTGCCGCTCGCCGCGATGCCCACCACGACATCGTCGGGGCCGACACGTCGCGCGTCCATTTCACCGAGCCCCGCGTTGACGTCGTCCTCCGCGCCTTCGATCGACTTGATGAGTGCCGGAAGCCCACCCGCGATGATTCCCACCACCATCTCCGGGGGCGTGCCGAACGTGGGCGGACACTCCGCGGCATCGAGGACTCCCAGCCGCCCGCTCGTGCCGGCGCCGACATAGAGGAGGCGCCCCCCGGCCCGGAAGCCGGCCTCGATGAGATCGATGACGCGGGCGATCTCCTCGCGAGCCGCCGCCACTGCCCCGGGGACGGTCGCGTCCTCCGCGCCGATGAGATCCACGATCTCGAGCGCTGATGCCGTGTCGATGGTGGCGCTGCGGGGATTGCGCCGTTCGGTCAGGCGGGTGTCGAGAAAGTCGTCAGCCACACATGGGAGGGGAGAAGTGTAAGCCGGCACCGACGTGCGGCTAGAGCCAACGTGCGGCTAAATTAGAGGCCGTCGAACTCCTGGGGCAACCTCCCATCCTCTTCCTGACTCCCGAGGATACCGTGCGAACTTCCCGATGGCCATTCGCCCTTGCCCTGCTGGCCTCGCTCGGTTGCGCCCAGCACCACGGCACGACCGCCCCCGTGACACCGGCCGGCAAAGCCGCCTGGAACCCCATCGGGCATGCCACGGTGACTGCCGGCAAGTCCGCGATGATCGTCTCGGGCAGTCCCATCGCCAGCGAGGTCGGCCGGGAGATTCTCCGGCAGGGCGGCAATGCCGTGGACGCCGCGGTGGCGGTAGGGTTTTCCCTCGCGGTAGTTCATCCGGAAGCCGGAAATATCGGCGGCGGCGGCTTCATGGTGATCCGTCTTCACGACGGGACGGTCCGCACCCTCGACTATCGCGAAACGGCGCCGTCCGGCGCGAGCCGCGACATGTATCTCGACGCCAACGGCCAGCCGAGCGAGCGCAGCGTCACGGGCCATCTCTCGGCCGGGGTGCCCGGCGCGGTCGCGGGAATGATCGAGGCTCACGCCCGACTCGGACGCCTGCCGCTCGCGACCGTGCTCGAACCGGCAGTCCGGCTCGCTCGCGATGGCTTTACGGTGGACCAGTACCGCAGCGGCTCTATCGGTGATGACAGCGCCCGGCTGGAGCTCTTTCCCGCGTCGCGCGCGAGCTTCCTCCCTGGTGGCAGGCCTCCGGCACCTGGCTCGACACTGCGGCAAGCGGACCTGGCCTCCACGCTCGAAGCGATTCGCGACAGCGGCGCGGCAGGCTTCTATCGCGGGCGAGTCGCCGACCTGATCGTCGCGGAGATGAAGCGCGGAGGTGGGCTCATCACGCGAGAGGATCTCGCGGCGTATCGCGCGATCTGGCGCGAGCCGATCACGATCAAGTATCGGAGACACACGATCTATTCGATGCCGCCCGCCTCGTCCGGTGGGGTGACGATGGGAGAGATCCTGAACATCATGGAGGGCTACGCCCCCCTGCCGCCCTTCGGGTCGCCCGCGCTGCTCCATCGCGAGGCGGAGGCGATGCGCCGCGCCTTTACCGACCGCAATACCTATCTCGGCGATCCCGCCTTCGTGCAGAACCCGGTCCACCGGCTGCTGTCGAAGCAGTATGCCGCCAAGCTCCGGAGCGCGATCGGCGAGCGCGCGTCGCCGACGCCCGCGTTCGATCCCGCCTCGCGGGGTGGATCGTCCACGACGCACTACTCGGTAATCGACGCCGAGGGTAATGCGGTGAGCTGTACCACGACGTTGAACAACAGCTATGGCAGCGCCGTCACCGTCACCGGGGCTGGCTTCCTTCTCAACGACGAGATGGACGATTTCGCCACCGCCCCCGGCAAGCCGAACATGTATGGACTGGTCCAGGGCGAGGCCAACGCCATCGCGCCGGGCAAGCGGATGCTGTCGGCCATGACCCCCAGCATCGTCGTCGATTCGTCGGACAAGCTCCTCATGGTGGTCGGGACTCCGGGCGGCCCCCGCATCATCACGATGGTCTACCACGTCATCTCGAACGTCATCGACCATCGGATGCTCCTGGCGGACGCGGTGGATGCGCCGCGGATGCATCACCAGGGGCTGCCCGACACGCTCCTGGTGGAGGCCGGCGGTTTCCCCGAGGCGACGCTCGATAGCCTCCGGGCACGAGGGCACCGGGTGTCCGCTCGCGGGCGGTGGGGCGACATCGAGGCCATCATCCGTACGGATGACGGGTGGCAGGGCGTGAGCGATGGGCGGCGAGGAGGTGGCGGCGCGGGGTACTAGCGGGGGGCGCCCGTGAAAAAGCTATTGACGAAGCAGGGATGTCCCACTTTCGGACAAGCCGACAGTCCTCTGGTGGGACACGCCTGCCTCGTAGGTTGGTGCTTTTTGCGCAAGCGCAGGTGCCAACGACGCCCGCTAGGCGGCGCCCGCTAGGCGGCGCCCGCTAGGGAGTCGGCTGGAACGACTGGTCGAGCGTCAGCGTCACCGTCGTCCCCTGCGGCAGGACCACGTCGCGATCCTTGGTCTCGATCGCGCGCTGCGTGCCGATCGCGCCGCCGATGATGCCGCCGATGATGGCGCCCTTGGTGCTGCCGCCGATCACCCGGCCCACCACGGCTCCGGCGCCGGTACCGACACCTACCTTCGCGATGTCACCCGCGCCGGTCTTCCGGCCCTGCAACGAGGTCTTGACTCCCGAGATCGACGCCGCGATCGGCTGCGACGTGCCGTTGATGGACACGGCCACCGGCTTTACGGTAAGTGTGCCGGTGGTGTCTCCCTTGTTCTCGGATTCCTTGAGTGCCGTGACTCTGAGGGTCACCTTCGAGCCGGCCGGAATGACGACGCGCCCCGAACCATCCTTCACGTCGCTGGCCACGGTGGCCGTCACTTCATCGCCCACCTTGTTCTTCTGTGACCGGATCTCCGCGTCCGTCGCCGCGGAGAACGTCGTGCCGGACGAGAGGCTCTTTGGCACGGGCGCCGGAGCAGGCGCCGCAGCGGCAGGAGTGGAGGTGGGGGTGGGGGTCGCCGCAGGCGCCGCCGGTTTCGGCTTGGGCGTGGCTGCCGGCTTCGGTGTGGGCTTCGGCGCAGCCGGTGCTGGCTCCGACGCCGCGGGAGCGGGCTCCGCCGCCGTGGCCGCGGTGTCGCTCAGCGGCGCGGTCGTGTCTACCGGGGCGAGCTGCAGGTCACGGTTGAGACTATCGGCCGAGGCCACATCCCGCTTGTCTCCCCGGCCGCATGCAGCGAGCGTCAGCGCGGTGAAGAAGGCGAGCATGGTTTTCGACATCAGTACCTCCTCTTGGTGTGACTTGCCCGGGTCCCGTTCCTCTGAGACATTCCAGCCAGACCTATGAAACAGTTGCGCACCCTCCTGCCGTATCTCCGACCCTACCGGTGGACCTACGCGGCCGGCATGGCGCTCGTCGTGATCTCCAACAAATTCGCCACGATCGGTCCACGCTACCTCGAACGTGGCATCGACGCCCTTCGCAAGGGCAGCGACTTCCGCGAAGTCCAGGTGGCCATCGGGATGCTGCTCGCCGTCGCGCTCCTGGGCGGTTTGGGGCGCTACGGGATGCGTCAACTGTTGAACAGCGGCAGCCGGCGGGTGGAAACCGACCTCCGCGACCACCTCTTTGCGCATCTCCAGCGGATGTCGGCCGAATTCTACGACCGATACCCGACGGGCGACATGATGGCTCGGGCCACCAACGACCTCCTCGCCGTACGCATGGTCGCCGGTCCGGCACTCATGTATATGGTGGATACTATAGTCAGGGCGCTGCTAATTGCACCCGCCATGGCCGCCATCAGCCCCCACCTCACGCTTCTCGCGTTGCTCCCCATGATCGGGCTTCCGGTGGCCATGGTCGTCCTCGGCCAGCGGGTCCACCGCCGCACCGAAGCAATCCAGGCCCAGTTCAGCGACCTGACGAGCCACGCCCACGAAAACCTGTCGGGCGTCCGGGTGGTGCGGGCGTACCGCCAGGAGGAAGCGGAAATCGCTCGCTTTCGCGGGCTCAGCGAGGACTACCTGAGCCGGAACCTGAGCCTCGCCAAGGTTCAGGGACTGTTTTTCCCTTTGCTCACACTCTTGGGCGGCTTGAGCGCGCTCACGGTACTGTACGCCGGAGGCCGCCTGGTCATGGCGGGCACGGTGACGGTCGGCCAGTTCGTCGCATTCGGGATCTACCTCGGCATGCTGGTCTGGCCAATGATCGCGCTCGGCTGGGCCGTGAACCTGGTCCAGCGCGGGGCCGCGTCGATGGGCCGGATCAACCAGCTCTTCCGTGAGCAGCCCGCGGTCACCGACCCCGCCGACCCCATTACCCTGCCTCACGCGCATGGCGGCCGCACCGTGGAGTTCCGCGGTGTCTGGTTTGCCTACCCCGGCGCGCGCGAGCGGGGGTGGGTGCTTCAGAACATCTCATTCCGGATCGAGGCGGGTCGCTCACTCGCGGTGGTAGGGGCGACGGGATCCGGCAAGTCCGCGCTCGTGGACCTGCTGGTTCGGGCCTACGATCCGGACAAGGGGGCGATTCTCCTGGACGGTCGCGATATCAGGCGGCTTTCGCTTACCGAGCTGAGACACACCGTCGGCTTCGTGCCTCAGGAGACGTTTCTCTTCAGCGAGACGCTGCGAGACAACGTCCTGCTGGGCGCTCCCGACGATGGGCGGCTGCAACGGGTCGCAGACGTCTCCCAGCTCACCGAAGCGCTGCCCGCCCTCCCCGCGGGATACGACACGATGCTCGGAGAGCGCGGGATCAACCTCTCAGGGGGACAGAAGCAGCGCGCCGCGATCGCGCGCGCGCTGGCGCAGGATCCGCCGGTCTTCGTGCTCGACGATGCGCTGAGCGCCGTCGACGGCCAGACCGAGGCCAAGATCCTTCAGGCGTTGCGCGGCGCCCTCCTGGGACGCACCAGCGTCATCGTGTCGCATCGTTTGGCGGCCGTCCGAGACGCCGACTGGATCCTGGTCCTGGACGAAGGCCGGATCGTTGAACAGGGAATCCACGCCGAGCTGATCGCGGCCGGAGGCCGCTATTGGGAGCTGCTGCGTCGGCAGCAGTTGGAGGAGGAGCTGGAAGAGTCTGGAGTCTAGAGTCTGGAGTCTGGAGTCGCGAGTCTGAAGTCTGGGGTCGCGGTCTGGAGTCTGGGGTCTGGGGTCTAGAGTCTGGAGTCTAAAGTTCTGGAGTCTAGGGTCTGGGGTCTAGAGTCAGGAGTCGCGGCACGGGCGGACCTGCGCCCAATGAGTCGTGACCGAGGACTCCAGACTCCAGACTCTAGACCCCAGACCCCAGACCCCAGACCCCAGACCCCAGACTTCAGACCCGCGACTCACAGCTTTTCTCTGAGCTCCACCGGTGTGAACTGCTGCAGCCATCCCGCCAACCGCGTGAATTCGCCGGTTACCATCAGAATCCCGACAAACACCAGCAGCACGCCGCTGACCCGCATTACCCAGGGGAGATAGCGCCGGAATCGCTGGAACCAGCCCAGAAACGATTCGAGCGCCACGGCCGCGATCAGAAACGGCACCGCCAATCCGAACGAGTAGGCGGCGAGCAGCAACGTGCCGCGCGCGAGATCGCTGGACGTTGCCGCGAGGCCGAGAATGGCGCCGAGCACCGGCCCGATACAGGGGGTCCACCCGGCAGCGAAGGCCATCCCCACCAGTAACGAGCCGAGGTAGCCGACCGGCTTCTCCTCCATGTGAACCCGGCGTTCCTGCATCAGAAAGTCCGCTCGCACGACCCCAAGGCACACCAGTCCGAACGCAATGATGAGCACGCCGCCTACCCGCTGAATCCAGATCTGATACTGGTTGAGGGCGCGGCCGAGCGCCGTGGCGCTGGCGCCGAGGAGAATGAAGATGAGTGAGAATCCGGCCACGAAGAGGAGCGCATGGATCAATGCCGGCCGGCGGCGGCTGGTGGCCTCGGGGAGCGTCATCCCGGTCAGAAACCCAATGTACGAGGGAACGAGGGGCAGCACGCAGGGCGACAGGAAGCTGAGCAGACCGGCCGTAAAGGCGACGAAGAGTCCGAGACCGGCGGGCTCGGTCACAGCGGGGAAAGCTCGCGCTGCCGGCATTCCCGGCATACGCCGTAGATCTCGACCCGATGACGCCGGTGCTGAAAGCCATGCTCGTCGGCGATGATCGGCAGCATGCGCTCGAGGCGCTCGTTTTGGAACTCCACCACTTTACCGCACCGCTCGCAGATGAGATGCTCGTGATGGGCCTGGGCCGGCATCGGCTCGTAGCGCTTGAATCCCTCACCGAAATCGTGGGCGCGAACCAGGCCGCTCTCCACGAGCACGTCGAGCGTCCGGTACACCGTGGCCACGCCGACATTCTCCCCTCTCGCCTTGAGCACCTTCCGGATTCCCTCGACCGAGGGATGGTCCTCGGCGAGGAGAACTACCTGCGCCACCAGATCGCGCTGGCGAGTGATGGGTTGACGATGGTCGCGCAGGTAACGCCGGAAGCGCTCGAGGAGCGCGGCACTCTCTCCCCTAGCGAGGCGAGCCATCGGGAGCGCCGGCCGGAGAGACCGAAGCGAACCACGTCTCGGGCGAGACGGGCAGCGGAGGGTGCTCGTCGTCGATGCGGCGGTTAGCCTCCTGGAGCAGGCGGTCGAGCGCCTCCACCGGACCGCTGCCCACTTCCTCCACGGACGCCTCGAACTTCCCCCGCTCCTTCCCCTTGATCGTGAGCACGTAACGCGCCGTGTAGATTCGCCGGCGATCGCCCTCGGCGCGGGAGAGGACCGCCGTGCCCCACTCGCGCCCCTCGCGCCGAAGCGGCGCGAACACCCACACGGCGTCGACGTCGACGGGCGGAAGCACGGCCGCGACCGCCTGCGCCAGGCGCGACCAGCCCGGGCCGCTGCCCGGGACGCTCACGCCGACGCCTGTTCCCATCGCTCGCAGTAGAAACGGAGGACATGCATGAAGTCCTGCGCGTTGGTGACGACGCCGTAGGCCTGGTGAGTGCCGCGGTCCTTCAGCTTGTTGACCACGAATTCCGTCTGGTCCACGCAGATGGTCATGAGCGGCCACGGCGCGCCCTGCCTGTCCAGATAGAACGCCGGCAGCATGTTGCCCACCGCGATCGCGTGGAGCGCCGTGGCCACGAAGATGGCTCCGGTGGCCTTGACCGTGTGCTCCCGCATGGCGTCCTGCGCCGCCAGGCTGTCGCTGTAGACCCCCGGCAGCGGTCCGTCATCCCGGATTGAGCCGGCGAGTACGTATGGCACACCCTGCGTCACCAGGGCGTGCATGATGCCGCTCTTGATCAGACCCATTTCGACCGCGCGCTCGATTGAGCCGGCCGCCCGCACCCGGTTGATCGCGCGCATGTGCAGTCCGTGACCTCCCTGCGTGGGGTGTCCGGTATTGCTCATGCCGAGCGTCGTGCCGAAGATGGCCGCCTCGATGTCGTGGACCGCGACCGCGTTTCCCGCGAGCACTGCCTGGACGTAGCCGTTCCGGATGAACCATTCGAAGTCGGCCCGGGCGCGCGAATGCACCAGCGCGGGCCCCACGACCCAAGCGAGGTAGCCGGCACGGCGCTTCTCTTCTCCCACGCGGGCCGCGAGCTCCTCGTAGTTGACCGGACGCTCACGGCTCACCTCAGTGGACATGAACCGGAATTCGTTCACACCGTGCCCACCGCCCAGGAACCCCTGGGAGTGCACCACGATCCCCTCGGTCCCGTCCTCCGCCTCTCCCATCGCTACCCGCTCGCCCCTGCCGAGGCGGCGCGGCTCGATCGTCTCGAGACTGCCGGCCCGCTCGACGACCACGCAATCCATCCGCGGGCGGGTCGGCGCCATCCACTTCCCCTTCACTCTTATGTAGGTGGGAAGGTTGGAGGTGGAGAAGAAGCCCTCGGGCAGAACGCCGTCGGCGGGAAGCGGCGCGAAGCGCGCGTCCGGAGCCCCAGCGAACGGGGGCTGGGAGAAATCGGGAATGCTCGTTGGAGTGCCTGTCATACGGGGGAGGAATTCTAGGCGGTGGCCCGGGGCGATACAAGCCGGATCCTGAGAATGTTCGGGGCGCGATTAGCTTTCGTGCACTCGAGAGGAGAACGCATGACACGTCACGTCGTCTACCCGATGCTCGCGCTATCGGGTCTTCTGATCGGCCGCGCCTCGGCCCAGGTCCCGGCCAGGGCGGACTCCGTGCAGGCGGACAGCGCCAAGGCCAGGACCCTGCCCGAAATCAGCGTGACGGTCACGCGGACCCCGGAGGCGCTCGACCGGGTACCCTACGCGGTCGGCGTGCTCGGAAAAAACGATCTCCAGCGCGGACAGCCGACGATCGGCCTCGACGAGGCGCTGAGCAACCTCCCGGGCGTCGTCGTCGCCAACCGCTACAACTTTTCCCTCGACCAGCGGATCTCGATTCGCGGATTCGGGAGCCGTTCCAACTTCGGCGTGCGGGGGCTCAAGATCCTATTGGACGGCGTTCCCCAGACACTGCCGGATGGACAGAGCCAACTCACGAACGTCGAGTTCGGCACCATCGGCCGGGCCGAAGTGCTGCGCGGCGCCAGCTCGTCGCTCTACGGTAACGCCTCGGGTGGAGTCGTATCGCTACAGACCGAGCCCGCCGCACCGGGCCCCTTCGCCACCCGGATTCGCGCCGAGGGTGGGACCGGCAAGCGGACCGGCGACGACTTCTACAAGTGGCAGAGCTGGAGCTCCGGCCGCGCCGGCAACGCGAGCGGCACCCTTTCCGTCTCCCAGTTCAAGACCGATGGCTACCGCCAGCACAGCGCGGCCGAGATTCGGCAGCTCAACGCGGGCGCCGATTACACGTTCTCGGGCACGACCATCGGCACGCTTCGTCTCAGCGCCGCCGACGACCCGACGGCGGAGAATCCCGGCGCGCTCACCCTTGCCGAATACCTCGCCAACCCCGACTCGGCCGCGGCCAACAACATCACCCGCCGGGCGGACAAGGACGTCCAGCAGCAGCAGCTCTCGCTCGGCGTGAAGCACATCGACGCCGGAGGGAACGAGATGGACGTGACGGTGTTCGGCCTCCTTCGCAACCTCAAGAATCCGCTCGCCGCCCCACCACCGAGCGGCCTCGGCCCCACCATCGGCACCTACGTCGACATCGATCGGGCCGTGGGTGGCGCCCGCGTCAGCGGCAGCCGGCTCCTCGGCTCCGGCGGCCGCGCGCCACGTCTCACCGCGGGCGCAGACGTCCAGCGGATGCGCGATGACCGCCAGAACCTGCGGGCCGACGCCGGCGTGCCCACCGACAGCGTCCTGATCGATCAGCGTGAGAAGATCACCGAGCTCGGCCCCTTCGCGCAGCTGCTGTGGAGCCCGGATGAACGGCTCCTGGTGAACGGCGGGGTCCGATATGACTGGGTGCGGTTTGACGTCACCGACCATCATCTGACCGATGGAGTGGACAACAGCGGCGCGCGCACCAATTCAGCGTTGAGCGGCAGCGTCGGTGTGAGCTGGTCGGAGGGCGAGCGGTTCATCCCCTACGCCAACGTATCCACCTCGTTCGAGACGCCGACGACGACGGAGCTGGTGAATCAACCCAACGGGGCCGGGGGGTTCAACGACCAGCTCAAGCCGCAGCGTGCGGTCAACTACGAGATCGGGGCACGGGGCCGGCCCGTCCCGCAGGTCAGCTACACGGTGGCGCTCTTCCTCGGACGGATTCAGGACGCGATCGTGCAACAGCAGGAGGTCGGCGGCCGCGCCTTCTTCGTCAACGCCGGAAGGACCCACAACGACGGCGCCGAGGTTGGGCTGACCGTCGCGCCGGTGAACGGCCTGACCCTGAGCGGGGCGTACACCTACGCGCATTACCGCTTCGCCGACTACAAGATCCTCTCCGGCACCGAAGTCGACACTCTGGACGGCAATCGCCTTCCGGGTGTGCCCGAGCACTTCTGGCGATTCGGCCTCCGCACCGCACTCCCCCGCGGCTTCTATTTCGACGCCGACCACACCATCAGTTCCTCGGTGGTCGCCAACGACGCCAACACGATCTTCGTGGACGCGTGGGGTGCAGGCGTCACCAACGCGCGGATCGGGTGGGGAGGCGATGCCGGAAGCGTGAATCTCGCTCCCTTCTTCGGCGTCAACAATCTGTGGGACCGGCGGTACATCGGGTCGGTCACCCTGAACGGCGTCGGGGGCCGGGTGATCGAGCCGGCGCCTCGCCGGGTGTTGTACGTCGGCATGGAGATCGGCTACCGGGCGCAGCCGTAGCTAGAGGAGGGTGACGGGATCGCGGTCGATGGCGATTCTGATCTCGTCCCTGCGTGGCAATCGCCGCGCGGCATAGCGGACGACCCGGCCGAGCACCGGCGACGAGCCCTTCAGCAGAACATGCCACCGCCACCGGTCCTTGATCCGTGCCAGCGGGCACGGAGCAGGGCCCAACACCTCGATGGGCAGCTCGTGTTTCTCGGCGAGCGACACGCACCAGTCGCCAACCTCGGCCGCTCGGCTCCCGACGGCACCTTCGTCGACCCCCGACACGATGAGGTTCACCAGAAAGGTCGCGGGAGGATACGCCGGGGCTTGTCGCAGCGCACCCTCCTCTCGGAGGAATCCCTCCGTATCATGGCGGGCCGACCAAACGAGCGCATGGTGGGTGGGCTGCCTCGTCTGCACCAGCACCCGTCCTCCCTTGGGTCCCCTGCCCGTCCGACCCGCAACCTGCGCGAGAAGCTGGAAGGTGCGCTCCGCCGAGCGGAAATCCGGCAGATAGAGCCCGGTATCGGCGTCCACCACTCCGACCAGCGTCACGTTCGGGAAATCGAGCCCTTTCGCAATCATCTGCGTCCCCAGCAGCAGATCCACTTCCCCGGCCTCCACCGACCCGAGAATCCTCTGGTGCGACCATTTCGTACTCGTGGTGTCGAGGTCCATCCGCGCAAGCCGGGCGCCGGGATATCGCTCTGCAAGCAGGCGCTCGAGCTGCTGAGTGCCGAAGCCGCGCGTATGATGCACGAGATGACCGCAAGCACGGCAGGTAGCCGGCAACGGCTCTTCATGGCCGCAGTAGTGGCACCGGAGTCCGGGCGGCGCCTGATGCACAGTGAGCGAGATGGTGCATCGGGGACACTGCCACACTTCCCCGCACGAGGTGCACTGAAGAAAGGCGGCGAAACCGCGCCGGTTGAGCATCAGCAGCACCTGTTCCCCGAGGGCGAGAGTCTGGAGAACGGCGGCATCGAGCGCCTCCGACCAGCCGATCGGGCCCGTGCCCGCCACCCTGGGCGCGTGCCGCAGATCGATCAGCTCTACCGGCGGCATCGGCCGCGCACCGATCCGCTCGGGCAGTCGGAGGAGGCGCAGCCGATCCGAGGCTCGCGCCATCGTCTCCAGCGAGGGCGTGGCGCTTCCCAGCACCAAGCGAGCGCCGTCGATTCGCGCCCGTACCGCCGCGACGTCCCTGGCATGATACCGCGGAGTTTCACCGTTCTTGTACGTGCTCTCGTGCTCTTCATCGAGCACGATCAGACCGAGATCCTGCACCGGCGCGAAGACCGCCGACCGCGCCCCAACCGCCACCCGCCGCTCACCGCGCCGCAAGCGTCGCCAGGCGTCGGCCCGCTCGCCTTCGGAGAGTCCGCTGTGCAGCACCGCGATTTCATCGCCGAACGCGCCTCGCAGCCGGCTCACGGTCTGCGGCGTCAGAGCGATTTCGGGCACGAGGACGATCGCCCCGCGTCCGGAAGCCAGCGCGCGGCGGACGGCCTCGAGATACACGAGTGTCTTGCCGCTGCCGGTCACGCCGAATAACACGGCGCCGGCTCCCGGGCCCAGTCCTTCGATGGCGGCGAGCGCCTGCTGCTGCGCCGGTGTGAGCGAGTCGGGCGGAGGCAGCGCGGGCGTGTTCGCGAAGGGATCGCGCAGTCGCTCCGCGAGATCGATGCGTACGAGCCCCCGCTTTTCGAGTGAACGGAGCACCCCGGCCTTGAACCCGAGCTGTCCGGTCAGATGGCTCACCTGAGCCGCTCCGCCGAGCCGCTCGATGGCCTCGTAGAGAAGGCGTTGAGTGGGAGTCCGTTTGAAGAGGTCCTGCCGCTCGAGCAAGGTGGGCGGATCGGCGGCGAGCGTGGCGACACGCTCCGTCGCCGCCTCGGCGTCGGTCTCCGGCGGCTCCACATGGAGCGTCACCGCGCCGATTCGCACGAGGCGGTCGAGCACGTCCCACAGCGGCCGGTGGAGGGCCCGCGCAGCGGTGGATACCGGGACCGGCTCTCCCCGCCGTACCAGCCACTCGAGCACATCCGCCGCCAGTCCGCCGGGTGAAGGAGGTGCTTCGGCGACGGAAACGATCACCCGCGACGTGCCCCACATTCCGCCCGGCAGCGCCGCCTTGAGCGCCAGGCCGAGCGGCGCGCCATAGTATCTCGCCATCCACTCCACCGCGGCGAGGAGTCCGGGGGGCAGCGCGGGCTCGGGATCGGGTGCGGCGAGAATGTCGCGGGCCGCTGCCTGGGGGGCCGGCGTGTCGACGGCGACCGCGATGCCGATCATCTCGCGCCGGCGGACCGGGACCACCACGCGGGCGCCGGGAACTACCCTGTCGCCGAGCGTCGCAGGAATGCGGTAAGTGTACGAGGAGGCGAGGGGGAGAGGGAGAGCGACCTGGGCGAACCGTTCGGTCATCGCGTCCTGACGCCCAGCCCGGGACCGTCAGGGAGAGTGACCTGTCCGCCGCGGATGCTTGCGCCGATGAAGGGGTCGTTGGCGAGCAGGGCGGCGCCGTCGAGGTCCACGATATCCACCAGCGGAGTGAAGTGGGCCGCCGCGGTGATGGCGAGCGAGCTCTCGATCATGCAGCCGACCATAATCACCATGCCGTGCGCCCGGGCTACGGCGATCATGCGCAGCGCTTCGCGCAGGCCGCCGCACTTAGCGAGCTTGATGTTGATCCCATCCACCTTGCCCACGAGCCGCGGGATGTCGGCGGCGGTCTCACAGCTCTCGTCGGCGATAACGGGTATCGACGCACGCCTGGTGATTTCGCCCAGCCCGTCGAGCTGATCGGGCGGAAGCGGCTGCTCCAGGACCGTCACACCGAACTCCTGGAGCACGGGAAGCATCGAGATGGCGCGCTTGACGGTCCAACCGCAATTGGCATCCACCCTGATTTCGCGATCGGTGGTCTCCCGAATGGCCCGCAGGATCTCGACGTCGCGATCGGTTCCCAATTTGACCTTCAGGATGGGGTACTCGGCGGCCTCCTTCACCTTCAGGCGGATCTTCTCCGGAGTATCGAGGCCGATGGTGAACGTCGATCGCGGCGCCCTGGACGGGTCGAGCCCCCACAGGCGGTACACCGGCACCCCGAGACGCTTGGCCGCCAGGTCGTGGAGGGCGGCAGACAGCGCGCAGCGGGCAGCGGCATTGTATCGCATGACTCCTTCCCACCGGCGCTCGGATTCTTCCAGATCGAACGGGTCCGACGGCAGCGCCTCGGCGAGATAGGGCAACGCGGCCATGACGGATTCGGCGGTCTCGCCGTAGAACTTGCTCGGGGCGGCCTCGCCCCAGCCCTCGTGGCCGTCCCCGTCACGCAACCGTACCCAGACCGTCTTGTACTCGCTGCGTCCGCCGCGCGCGATGATGAACGGATGCTTGGTGCGCAGCTCCAGAAACTCGGCGCTCATCTGAAGACGGTCGGCCACGGCTGCCTCGTCGGCGGAGATGTGGAAGGTGGCGTGCGAGGGCGGCCTGTAGACTAGGCGAGGGCGCCGAGGTGCGCCAGCACCCCGCTGGCCAGCCGTTCGGGAACGTAGCCGCCCTCGAGCAGCGCGACGAACGGCACTCGAGGAAGCCGCTCGCGCAGCCGGCGGGTGAGCTCGGCGTAATGCTCGGGCTCGAGGGTGAATCCGCCAAGCGGGTCGCCGCGCATGGCATCGAACCCGGCCGAGAGGAGGAGGATGTCGGGCGCCCATCCCTCGGTGGCGGCCACGACGGCGGCCCAGAGATCCGCGACATAGAGCTCGGGCGGCTTGCCGGGGCCACGAGGGACGTTGAAGACGTTGCCCACCCCCCGTTCGTCGGCCAGGCCGGTTCCGGGATACCAGGGATGCTGATGAAGGGAGACGTAGCGGATGGCCGGCTCGGTCTGGACCAGTGCCTGCGTGCCGTTGCCATGATGCACGTCCCAGTCCACGATCAGCACCCTCGGACATCCCGACTTCTGCGCGTGGCGCGCCGCTACCACCACGTTATTGGTGAGGCAGAATCCCATCCCGCGCGCGCCGAGCGCGTGATGGCCCGGCGGCCGCACGGCGGCGAACGCGTGCCCCTGCCCGGCGACCGCCGCGTCCACAGCGGCGAGCGCCGAGCCGGTGGCGCCGAGCACGGCGGCCCAGCTCGACTCGTTGAGAATCGTGTCGAGGAAGAGCGCGCCGCCCCCGCGCTCGCTCATCGCCTCGAGACTCTCGAGGTAGGGGCGCGAATGCACCGGGAGCAGACTCTCGACAGCTCCCGCCGGCGCCTCACGCACCTCGGCGGCCCCCACCGCGCGTATCCGCTGCAACAGGACCGCGAGGCGTTGCGGCGTCTCGGGGTGATCGTGGCCTGGATCGTGGCGAAGGCAGTCCGGGTGGGTAAACAGCAGCGGCGGCACGTCGCGCCTCAGCGAACGGCGCGCCGCCGGCGGCGAAGCACGATCAGCGGCCCGTTGGGCACGAGCCCCGCCTCGGACAGGGAGCGGGACTCGTCGCGCAGCTCGGCGCCGCGGAACTTGAGCACGTATTGATCGGGATCGCCGCGTACCCTGGCCGCCTGGAGTGCCTGCCGCTTCACGTCGGCGAGCGAGGCCGTCGCAGGCAGCTCCAATGACACTTCGTCCCACGCCTCCTGCACCATGACGCGCAGGGCCAAAACGGCGGTCATGCCGCCGTATTCGCAGGCGTGGGCAGCGTCGAGAGAAAACGGTCGAGCTGCTGGTCGAACAGGAGCGTCGAGCCGCGCACCCGGGTGCCATTCGGCGCGGCGAGCACGGCAATGGCCACTTCCTCACCGCCCTGTCCCCGGAGCGTCACGAACGTGGGCCCCTCCTTCTCGGGGAACGCCGCCTGCATCGGGACCCGCTCGGCGAAGAAGCCCTTTGCGCGCCGCAATACTTCCGCGCCGGGGAGCGAGGTGACCACGTCATACACCATGAATCGGCTCAATTGGTTGAAGGGTTGGGACGCAGGACTCGGATGGTAATTCCGGTCGGTTGACCCGGTACCGCGACGCTCGCGATCCGGCGCCGTGCCCCGAGATCGATGACGTCGACGGACCCGGATCGGCGCCGACCGACTCGCAGGAAATATAGGCGAGCCTGCCATCCGGCGAGTAGGCGACTCCGTGCACGATCGTCTTGCTCGTGGGGATCCGCGCGAGCTCCCTGAGCGAGATCGCATCCACCAGGCTCACGCTCTGATCCTTCTTGTTGGTGACAATCACGACTCTGCCGTCCGGCGAGGGCTCGACGTTGTACGCCCCGGGCCCCACGGGCAGCTCGCTCACCTTGGCGAGCGAATCGGCGTTCCATGCCTGGAGCGTGTTGCCCGTATTGCAGGCGACGTACAGGCGGCGGTCGTCCGGCGAGACCGAAACGAAGGTCGGGGCACAGCCCTCGGCCGGCTTCGAGGACATCGAGTGACCCGCGCCCGTGGGCGCGCGGCGAAGCACCTTGAGGGTGCCCACGGCGAGCTCGAGAATCTCGTCGCTATGCATGCAGGAGACGTACACGCGCGTGCCGGCGTGATTCACCTTCACGCCGTGGGGCATGTCGCAGGCGGGAATGTCCGTGATGCGCGTCATGGTGCGCGTGTGGATGACCGAGACCATGTTGGTCCGCGGATGATCGCCGTGAAAATCGGAATTGGCGACGAAGGCGTACTGGCCGTCGGGCGTGAGCCCAATGGTCGTCGGAAAGAGCTCCACCCCGACCCGACCCTCGATGCTGTCCGAGGCCGCGGCGAGCTTCCAGAGCGAGCCGTAGGGAGTGCCGTGAGCGACCGTGACGTAGTAGCTGCGGCCGTCCCGGGCGACCGTGATGTTGTGGGGACCGCGATCAGACCGTCGCCGGCGGGCCGGAGCCACGTGACGATGTCGGCGGACTCGCTCACCACGCCGACGCGGTAGTCCACCGCCGGTGTCTGCGCCGCGAGACCAGGCACGGTCAGCAACGTCAGGAGCAGCGGCCAGCGGGTCACGACGTCTCCGAGCGGGCGCCGACCTGCACCACCGCCTGGAAGAGGCGGCCGGGGCGCAGCAGCGTGAGAAGTCCGGGCTTCCGCCGGAGGACGAGGACCAGATCGCCCGGCGGCGGATCCACCGCGCCGGCCACCGTCAGAAAGGCCGGCAGGGTCACACCGCGCGGAACACCCGTTCGGTACTCTTTCCCCCGCCAGGCAAACACGACGGCCTGCGGCGCGGCGCCGACGATACGATCGAGAAAGACGTCGTCCTCGACCCGATAGGCGCCGTCGGCCACTACCTCTCCGTGGAGGAAGAATCCCGGGTCGAAATCCTCCCCGTCGTGCCGGGCGAAGTTCTGCTCCACGGCCCAATCGAGGTCCTCGAGATCCGGCGTCTTGGCCCGCCATTCGAGATGATGTCGCAATTCGTGGGTGAGCGTCTCCCATGCTTCCTCGCGCCAATCGAAGCCGGGCGTGAGATGCGCGAGCGCGGCGAACGACCCATGGTAGAGGACGATACGACTCAGCACGGACTCGGCGCCATTGTCCGCGGCGGGCAGTGGAACGCACTCCCCGAGAGTGTAGATGCCGGGCCGGTCAGGGTGCGGTACCACACGCGGCGAGACCGTCACCTCGGCGATCCCGTCGAGGAACGGCGCTGGGAGGTCCTCCGCAAGCCGCCGCACCAGGTCCCGAAAGTCGTCCAGGCGCATCGTCACCCCTTGCCGAGCCGCTCCTCGATGAACCCGGCGACTCGGTCGAGACCCACCCGCTCCTGCTGCATGGAATCCCGATGCCTGATGGTGACGGTACGGGCAGATGCCGTCTCGCCGTCCACCGTGATCCCGAACGGCGTGCCGGCTTCATCCATTCGCCGGTACCGCCGTCCGATGGCCCCGCTGTCGTCATAGAATGCCGGAAAGTGACCCTTGAGGTCGTGGTAAAGCTCGACGGCGAGCTCCGGCATGCCGTCCTTCTTGACCAGCGGAAAGACTCCGGCCTTGATCGGGGCGACGGCAGGATGGAGGCCGAGCACCACGCGCGTTTCGCCCTCCACTTCTTCCTCGCGGTACGCATCCACCAGCAGCGTAAGGGTTACCCGGTCGGCGCCGGCCGACGTTTCCACGATGAGCGGGAGATAGCGCTCGTTGGCTCCCTGGTCGAAGTACTCGAGCTTCTTCCCGGAAAACTCCTGATGCCGCCCCAGGTCGAAGTCACCGCGATTGTGGATGCCCTCGATTTCCTGCCAGCCGAAGGGGAACTCGTACTGGATATCGTAGGCAGCGCGGGCATAGTGGGCCAGCTCGTCGGGGCCGTGCTGGTGCCATTGCAGCTTGGCCGCCGCGAGCCCGAGCTCGTGATGCCAGCCCATCCGCCACTCGCGCCACCGCTCGAACCACTCGGCATCGCTTCCCGGCTTCACGAAGAACTGCATCTCCATCTGCTCGAACTCGCGCGTCCGGAAAATGAAGTTGCCAGGCGTGATCTCGTTGCGGAACGCCTTGCCGATCTGGGCGATGCCGAACGGGATCTTCTGCCGGGAGCTCTGCAGCACGTTCAGGTAATTGACGTAAATGCCCTGCGCGGTTTCCGGACGGAGGTAAACGATAGCCGCCTGCTCCTCGACCGGCCCCATGAACGTCTTAAACATGAGATTGAACATCCGGGGCTCGGTGAGGGTCCCCCGGCTGCCGCACACCGGACACTGAGCATCGGCCTGGCCCGGCGTGCCCTTGATGCGCGGGTCGTCGGCCCGGAAGCGGTTCTTGCAGTGCTTGCAGTCGACCAGGGGATCGGTGAAGCCGGAGACGTGGCCGGACGCTTCCCAGACGCGCGGGTGCATCAGGATCGCGGCATCGAGCCCCTCGATGTCGTCGCGGGCATGGACCATGGCCCGCCACCAGCGGTCCTTCACGTTCTTCTTGAGCTCGACGCCGAGGGGGCCGTAGTCCCACACGGAACCGAGACCGCCGTAGATCTCCGAGGATTGGAAGACGAATCCGCGGCGCTTGCAGAGGGAAACGAGCTTGTCCATCAGGGCGGTATCGGCCATGGAGCGGGATGCCGGTGAAGGGAGTGGAATCGAGCGACGGATAATAGGGTCAGGCGGGGCGGCAAGGAAGCGGAGGAGGGTCGTCGAGCGGAGAAGCACGAAGGAGAGGTCGCTGGAACTCTCCACATGTGGAGAAAACCTTTGTGATGTGAATAACTGACCCCGGCCCACTGGTGCAATCCGGCCATCGACCTCCGGTGTTTCCACGCTGACTCCCGCCGCGGGGTCGAGTGCAAGGTTCGGCGTGCGCTGTCGCAAGCTGCAGCCGAACGCGCCTTCGTCAAGAACTCGCACACGTCATTAACCCATATAGCTGCAACGATATAGAGCACGCCCCGGCATGGGCGCGACATTTGCTCTTTCATGACACCAGACCGGCATCCCCATCGGGGCCGCCGCGACGATACCCATCATGAACGAGGTCCAGGATGTCGAGTATAGCCGGTCCGCGCCATCGAGACCGCGGATTCACCACGCTCGAGGTGCTGCTGGTCGTAGCCATCATGGGCATCCTGGCCGTGATTGCCCTGCCCCGGATCGATCTCTACCGGATCCAGGCCAACGCCGGCGTGCAGATCCTGAGCACCACCATGGTGGCAGCCCAGCGCGAGGCGCTGACCAAGCAGCACGACATGATCCTGACCTTCGACGCGGCAAACCGGCGGATGCGCATGATCTGGGACGCCAACAGCAATAGCGTCATCGACGCGGGCGAGCGGACCCGGACGATCCCGCTGGACACGCGGATCGCCTTCGGGCTCGGCGGCGCGCCGGCTCGGGCCTTCGGCACGGCGGCCATCAACTTCAATCGCACTATCAGCGGACTGCCGGCGCTGGTGTTCCACCGGAACGGCAGCGCGAGCGGCATCGGCGGGTTCTATCTCACCTCCACCCGGGCGGTGCTCGACGGCACCACCAAGTGGAATCGCGACACCCGGGCGGTCGAGATCGTGCGCGCCACGGGGCGTACCGAGTGGTTCAGGTACAACGGCACGGCCTGGACGAGGGGGTTCTGATGCGGCGGACTACATGTGGCAAGGACGGCTTCACCCTGATCGAGGTGATGATCTCGATCTTCATCCTCGGGTCGATCGTCCTGGCCATGGCGGCCTCGACTTCGAAGTATCTGAGCCTCTCGACCAAGAGCCGGATGCGGGTGCAGGCCAACGCCGTGGCCGAAGCGCAGATCGCGCTCGTGCGCGTCTCGCCGAACTACGACTCGCTCACGGTCAAGTTCGACAGCACCAAGACCAACACCCCGATGACGGGCTACACCCGCACCACCAGCGTGGTGCGGACCGGCACGGGCACGACCAGCGACATCACCAGGGTCACCGTGACCGTCACCGGGCCGCTGCTGGCGACGCCGGTCAAGCGCTCCGTCACGATCGCCGCACCTTAAGTGAGGACCATCATGCGCACGGACAAGGGCTTTACCCTCGTGGAACTGCTCGTCGCCATGGTGGTCTTCGTGGTGGTGCTGGGCGCCGCAATGAGCTTCCTCGTGGCCCAGTCGAAGAGCTTCCGCCGCGGCTCGGACGAGATGAATACGCTTCAGAACATGAGCTTCGGCGCGGACAACCTGGACAGCCAGCTGCGCACCGCCGGCTCGAATACGGTGGACGACCAGCCCATCGTGACCTACGCCGGCAACAGCACGTTCTCCTTCAATACGAACTATGTGACCAACGACACGTTGGACATCTACGCCGTGTACTTCGACCCGGACGCGCCAGCAGCCCAGGTCGAGGCGCTTCGCCAGGCCAACCAGATCGTCATTCCCGGGTCGTCGCCGGCCTGGAGTTATCCCAGCACGGACTATGTCACAACGGCGGGCACCAACAGCACCGCCGAGCTGATCACGCTCTTCTTCACCCCCGACCTCGAGACCTCGCGCAACGACGACTTCACGCTCATGCGTCAAGTCAACAACAACGCGCCCGAGGTTCTGGTGCGGCAGGTACTGCCCGACTCCACCAACCTGCCGTTCTTCCGGTACTACTTGGTACGGCCGCCAGCCGCCAACCAGATGCAGCAGCTCACCCTGGTGCCGGCGGCACAGCTGCCGCTCAAACACACCTTCGCGACTCACGGCGATGGGGCGGACAGCACCCGGATCGACAGCCTCCGGGCCGTGCTGGTGAGCTACGTGATCACCAACGGGCAGACCGGGACGCTCGAGCGGACCCAGCGGATCAGCCTCAACATCCCGCTGCCCAACATGGGCCTCAAGCAGCTCAAGATCTGCGGCAGCGAGCCGATCCTCGGCACCGGCCTCCTCGCCGTCTACCAACCGTTGACGGGGAAGATCCGGCTCACCTGGAACCCGGCCTTCGACGAGAACTCCGGCGAGAAGGACGTGGTACGCTACGTCATCTGGCGGAAGAAGAGTACCGACCCGGTCTGGACCGACCCGCTGACCTCGATCGCGGCCGGACTGGCCAACTACACCTACGACGACGGCCAGAGCCTCGATCCATCAACCACGTACGAGTACCGCATGGCGGCTCAGGATTGCAGCCCGAAGCTCTCGACGCAGGTGGCCGCGAGCGCGACCACGCCCGTGACGCTTCCGTAGCCGTGACGACCACCTGGAGGAATGACTCGATGAGCACCATTCATCCCCCCGCAGGGCGTGACGAGCGCGGTATCGCCCTGCTCACCACCCTGTTCGTCGGCTTCGCGGTCAGCGCGATCGCGTTGGCCGGCGCGTTCTGGGTCCTCAACTCGCAGCTCATCCAGAAGAACGGTGAGCGTGCAGCCATCCTCAATGATTACGCGGTGGCCGCGGTCGAGGAGGGTCGAAGCAAGCTCAATGTCAATCCGGCGGCATATCCGGCCACCGGGTTCAAGCAGCTCGACACCAACGCCGTGGTGAAAGACGGCGCTGGCGTGGTGATTCCGGGCCTGCGGAAGAACACCTGGGCCGGCCCCGACGGCATCACGTCGGGCCAATACGGCGTCTTCGGCACCATCATCACGGAAGTCACCGACAGCTTCGGGAATAAGGTGGTGCGCCGGGAGCAGGTGAACCAGGAGAGCTTCGCTAAGTACGCCTACTTCACTACCATCGAAGGCAACATCGTCTTCGCGAACGACGACCAGATTCGCGGGCCGGTGCACTCGAACGATCAGATCAAGATCGCCAGCAGCGGCGCCACCTTCTTCGACGAGGTGACGACGGCCGCGAGCAGCATTCAAGGTGAGAACTATGGCACCTTCGTGAACTTCCCCCCCAAGAAGAGCGTGCCGGCCATTCCACTGCCCACGACCGCGGCGTTCACTGCGCTCCAGACCCGGGCGGCCAACGGCGGCGTCTCGTTCGTCGGGAATACCAACGGCGCCAGCGAGGGCGAATCATCGGTTCGGATCGAGTTCGTGGCGATCGACGTCAACGCCGATGGCGATTCGACCGACGCGAACGAAGGGTTCATGCGCATCTACCAGGATAATGCCCGGCCCTGGTATGTCTCCGGTTCGCTCAGCGGCGTGCCCAACGGCGGTGATATCCGCCGCTCGCCGAATTGTGGCGGGCCCAAGCTGGTCGGCGGCGTCACGAAATTCACCACCGACTCGTCGGTCAACTGGAACGGCGCCAGTAACACGACAGTCACGACGACCCTGCAGTCAGCCGGCGCCCGATGCTTCCTCGGCGGCGATCCGCGCCTGCGGCAGACGACCTGGCCCAATATCGATGCCACTGCCTGGAATGCCGTCAAGGGGAATTGGGCCGGCACAGGCGTAGGCTGGAGGCTCCGCCCCAACACGATGACCGTGCCCGCGGCCGTGGCCGCTCGTCCGGACGGCCTGTACCTCTGGCCGATCAGCCGTACGTACAACCCCGCATGGGAAGGCGTGATCTACGTGAGCGGACGCGTCGCGATCAGCGGCGTCCTCAACGGGCGCGTCACGATCGCATCGCCGGAGAACATCATCATCGCGGACGATATCCGCACCGCGATCGACCCGGGCTCCGCCCAGGCCGCCGAGTGCGCCAACATCGTGGGCATCTTCTCCGGGGACAGCATCCTCGTGGCCTACAATACGCTCAACGTCCCCCAGCAGATCGCCGGTGCCGGCGCTTGGCGTACCTACGATGACACCCCGGAAGAGGACATTCATGCCGTCCTCCTGGCGCTCGACATCTTCGGTGCCGAGGACTATGCCAACGGGCCGTCCAACGCCGAGGACTGCAACGGCGTGAACAACGGCCGCGGCTGCCTGAACGTCAACGGAGGCATCATTCAGAGGTCGCGCGGCGCCGTGGGCCTCACGGACGGCCACGGGTACACCAAGCGGTATCAA
Source organism: uncultured Gemmatimonadales bacterium (assembly GCA_963722825.1). Lineage (GTDB taxonomy): Bacteria > Gemmatimonadota > Gemmatimonadetes > Gemmatimonadales > GWC2-71-9 > CAVVWJ01. The sequence continues at coordinate 415,702 of CAVROI010000001.1, read as the reverse complement.
TACAACTCGTGCGCGATCAACGATCCACCACCGTACTTCCCGACCACGGGGCGCTTCGCGCGGAACCGGATTTACGAGCTCGACCCGCGCAACTTCAATGTGACGGCATGGTTCAACGCGAACCAAAACAACTGACGGAATGCAGGCTTCGAACACCCCGGCAAGTGAAAGCAACTTGGCCGGGGTGTTCGATTTACGAGGGCGCCCGTTATTGTCGCAAGAATCGACAGCGCAAGGCGGAATCTGCATATTCCCCGAGATCTCGCTCGACGGCGAATCACATAACCCACTGTAGCACAATGGCTTATAGGATGACGGCAGCAGGCGCATCTTTTGCCCTGTGGGGGGTAGTGCCATCGGTCAGGACAGGGACGCCGGTCGAGGCCTCGTGACCCATTCCGCGTACTCGGATCTGCCATCCGCACCCCAGCGCGCTGAGCCGCCGGCTACCCCGCCGTCTGCCCTGGGCCGCCCGGCCGCCGATTTTCTGATCGAGCTCTCAGTCACCCTGCAGAAACGGGCGATGTACCCGCCCGGCCACCCCTATCTCCAGACCTCCACCGAGCGCCTGATGCGCCGGGTCGAAGCCCTCCTCAGCATCGAGCCGGTCGCGGTGTTCGGCATCGCGCGTGACCAGCTGGTGATGAACGGCGCCGCGACCGATCCCCGGAACAACATCTTCAGGGACCTCTCCGAGCGGCTCCACCGCCACCGCCTCGCCACGCTTCGACTGAGCCGCGGCATCACGATGGCCGAGGTCGACTATCTGGTCACACTGTTGTGTGCCGAGCCGCCTAAGAACGGCCGGAGCAGCCTGCTCGTCGACGCGGCGACCCTGGAGCACGTGCAGCTCCAGCCGATCGAGTACGGGCGGATCGTGCTCGACGCGGACGAAGCAGGCGATGAAGTCGCTCCTCCGCCACCGCGACGCAGCGACGATCTCTGGCTCGGTCTTGCCCGCCTGGCCGCGGAATCGAGCCCCGGGTCGTACGCGTCCGATGAGACCGAGCCGCTCCTCCTGGCTCGGAGTATCGACTGCGGATCGGCGGACGCGGGATACGATCGGGAGATCCTCGGCCGCCTGACCCGGTTGGCGGAGGAGCTGGCCAACGCGACCAATCCACAGGATCAGGCACTGCAGGCACGCCTCTCGAAGCTCCTCGCCTCGCTCCGGCCCGGAACCCTCACCCGGCTCCTCGCCTCGGGGGAGGACGACGCCGAGCGGCGCCGGTTCGTGACAGCAACCTCGTCGACCCTGGATATCGGCGCGGTGATGAAAGTGGTGGAGGCCGTCGCATCGGCGTCGCACCAGGAAGTGTCGCACCACCTCCTCCGCCTTCTCCGGAAGATGGGGAAGATCAGCCCCTCCGCAGGCCGCGAGACCCGAATGGCCGCCGACTCGGCGCTCCAGGCCAACATCAACCGGCTACTCGCCGATTGGCGGCTCGACGATCCGAATCCCGAGATGTACACCGCCGCGCTGGATACCATGGCGACGATCTCTCAGACGGAAGGAGAGCGTGTCGAAACCTGCGATCCCATCGTGATTCTTCAGACCGCCCTCGAAACCGGCACCTGGGGTCCTCGCACGGAGAAGGCCACCCGGGACGCGCTGTCCGCCGGGAAGTTCGATGCGCTCGTCGAGATCCTCCAACACGTTCCCGCGGGAGCTCAAACGGAGGGAATCTGGCGAGAGGTCGCCACTCCCCAACGACTTCGCGAGGAGCTGCAACAGGGCAAGCTCCTGAGCGAGAGCACCGTAGCGCTCATCTCCCGGCTCGGGGCGACAGCCGTCGATCCCTTGCTGGACCTGCTGGCGGTGGCGGATGAACGAGCCATGCGTGCGGCCACACTCCGCGTCCTATCGGGGCTCGGGTCTGCTGCATCCGAACGAGCCGTCGCCTTGCTTCCCGGCGCACCGTGGTACGTACAGCGCAACCTCTTCGTGCTGCTCGGCCGGCTCGGCGGCTGGCCGCCGGAGTTGCCGACATCCCCCTACCTCGCCCACGCCGATGCGAGGGTTCGGCGGGAAGCCATCAAGCTGATGGTCGAATCGCCCGATCGGAGAGACGTGGGGCTCTCGATCGGCGTGATGGACTCCGATGAGGCGATCCGCGGGATGACCCTGAGCGCGGCCCTCGAGGGGTGTCCTCGTCACGTCGTTCCGATGGTCGAGCGCATCGTGCACGATCCCAATTGCGGTTCGGTGACGCGCGCGCTCGCCGTTCGGGTGCTGACCCGCACCGGCAATCCCGAAATCGTGGACACGCTGGTGCGCCTGGCGCTGGTCCGGAAGTTCCCCTTCTTCCGCGGACGGATTGCCGCGAAATCCCCCGAGGTGATCGCCGCGGTGGCCGGGCTCGCGAGTCACTGGAGCAGCGATCCCCGGGCGACCGATGTGCTCAGTCGAGCCCGCCGCCATCGCGACTTCGAGATCCGCTCCGCGGCGAGCGCTACGGCATGAGCGACCCGATCCGCTTCCTCACGGCGCTGTCGCAGACGCTCTCATCGGTCGCGCTCTACGGGGAGGACCACCCGGCCACGGCTCGGGCCCAGGAAAAGGCGCTCCAGCGCCTCCTGGAGCTCCAGACGTCCTCGCCGCGCCTGGAGTTCACCTTCCTCGGAAAGGAAGTCCTGTTCGGGCAGGAAATGATGACCGGGCTCCAGGGCTGGGACTGGAACACCCGACTCTCGGAGGCGGGAATCGAGCGCCTCGAGTTCACCGACCGGGTCGATGCCGATCAATTCACCCGATTCCTCGATCAGGTGACCGCCCGGCTCGGATTCCGCCCGTCGATGCCGGCCGAGGTCTGGCAGATGGGTCAGAGCGCTATCCGCTTCGGGCAGGTGGCCCTGCGAGACACGCAGCGGCCGCCGCAGCCCGAGCAGCTCACCACCGTCATCGAGTGCACCACCGAAGCGGAGCGCGAGGCGGTGGACTGGATCAACCGCGAGGTGGCGGACCGAGGACGACTCCCGGTCGCCGAAGCCGACGCCGTCGTCCGCTCGCTCTCGATCACGATGCACGCGCAGCGGTCCATGATGGTTCCCCTCCTCGAGCTCAAAGAGTACGACCAGTACACCACCACCCACGCCATGAACGTCTCCGTCCTGTCGATGGCGCTCGGAGAGTTTCTGAATTTGTCGCGCGATACGGTTCGCAGCATCGGGATGGCGGGGCTGCTGCACGACCTGGGCAAGATCCGGATCCCGCTCGAGATCCTCAACAAGCCGGGCCGGCTCTCGGCGGAGGAGCGCACGGTCGTCGAGGCGCATCCGGCGGATGGAGCTCGCATTCTGCTCGCCGGCCAGGACTCGCTCGATCTCGCCGCGCTCGTCGCCTACGAGCATCACCTCATGCTCGACGGCGGCGGGTATCCCTGCCTTCACTATCCGAGAAACGCCCAGTTCGCCAGCCGGCTGGTGCATGTGTGCGACGTATACGATGCGCTGCGGACGAAGCGGCCCTACAGAGAGGCGTGGGAATCGGAGCGGGCGATGGCGTACATCGAGGAGCGAGCCGGGAGGGAGTTCGACCCGGAGATCGCCCGGGCATTCGTCACGATGCTGCGGAAGATGGAGGGCGGTATCGTCACGCAGCCGGCGTGACGCCGCCGTGTCTTGCCCGTCTGGCCGCCTGGAGGTGGCGCACGATAAGCTCGCCATGCCCCCGCGCGTTTTCGATGAACAACCGATTGGCATCATTGCCGCTGGCGATCACACCGGCGAGATAGAGTCCGGGAACCGGCGTGCTCATCGACGCCTCGTCATGCGCCGGAACGCCACTGGCCGCATCGACGGGCACGCCGAGGTGACGCAGCATGGTGGTGTCGGCGTGGTAGCCGGTCATGGCCAGCACCGCGTCCGCGGGAAGTCGTTCCATCGTTCCGGTGACCTCCGACACGACTTCGACATCGGTCGGCGTGATCGCGCGGACCCGCGAGCGCCACCGGACACCGATGCTGCCCTGCTTGACGCGGTTCGTGATGTCGGGCAGGACCCAAGCCTTGACCGTCCGGTCGAACCCCTCGCCGAAATGGACCAGCGTCACCCCCGCGCCGGCCCGCCAGCACTCGAGCGCCGCATCCACGCTGCTGTTCCCCGCCCCGATGACGATCACCCGCCGATGCCAGTACGGATGGCCCTCGACGAAATAGTGGTTGACGTGTGGCAACGACTCGCCCGGCACACCCATGAAGTTCGGATTGTCGTAGTATCCGGTGGCGAATACGACGGCGTCCGCCAGGTAAGACTTCCGGTCGTGCGGGCGTTTGACCTCGACCCGGAAGCGCCCATCCGGCTCCCGGGCCACGTCAGTGACTTCCTGCGTCGGCCGGACGTCGAGCCCGTAATGCTCGGCCACGCGCCGGTAGTAGAGCATGCCGTCCTGCCGGGTGGGCTTCTCATGGCTCGCGATGAACGGAACGCCGCCGATCTCGATTCGCTCGGGCGTGGAGAAGAATGTCATCGCCAGCGGATATCGTTCGATGGTCGAGACGATCGTGCGCCGGTCTAGGAGGACACAGCCCACCCCGGCCTGCTTGGCCGCAATCCCCACCGCGAGCCCGCACGGTCCCGCCCCGATGACGAGAAGATCGATCTCTTCCATTGCGCCTCGAAAGCTTAAGAGACGTCGATGATCTGGTCCCGCCTCGTGCCGACGCTGACGTACCGTACCGGCACGCCCGACAATTCCTCCAGGCGGTCGAGGTAGGCACGCGCGGGGCTCGGCAGGTCCGTCAGCCGGCGGCTGGTTCCGATCGGCCGGCGCCAACCGGGGAGCACCTCGTAGCTCGGCTTGACTCGACCGAGCGACTCCACCTCGGCGGGCATCTCACCGCACAAGTCATCGCCGAGCCGGTAGGCGGTACCAACGGGAATCTCGTCGAAGGAATCGAGGACGTCGAGCTTGGTGACCGCGAGCGCCGTGAGGCCGTTCACTCTGGCGGCGTAGCGCACCACCGTGGCATCGAACCATCCGCAACGCCGCGGGCGCCCGGTCACCGCGCCAAACTCACCGCCCAGCTCCCGGAGCCGCTCACCGAAGCCGCGTTCGGCCTCGGTGGGAAGCGGGCCGTTTCCAACCCTGGTGGTGTACGCCTTCACCACGCCGAGAACACCGTTGATGGCGGTTGGCCCGATCCCCGCCCCGACGGCGGCGCCACCCGCGGTGGTGTTGGAGGACGTCACATAGGGATAGGTGCCATGGTCCACATCGAGCAGCGCGCCTTGCGCGCCCTCCAGCAGCACCTTTCTGCCCTCCCCAAGCGCGCGATGAACCATGAGACCGGTATCCGCCGCGAGCGGAAGAAGCCGGGATGACAGCCGCTCGAGCAGGGCAACGTGCACCTCGAGTGAGGCGCGCTCAGGGCTTCCCATCATGGCGAGGAGCTGGTTGGCGCGCTCCACCCGATCGGCGAGGAGCTTTCGCGCGTGGCCCGGCTGCCGGAGATCGGTGACGCGAATGCCCCGGCGACCGTACTTGTCCTCGTAGGCCGGACCAATGCCGCGGCCCGTCGTGCCGATGTTCTGGCTCTTCTCGTGGGCCGCGTCCAGCAGCTTGTGGTAGGGAAGCACGAGATGTGCCCGTTCGGACACGTAGATCCGCCCACTCGTGTCGATCCCACGCTCGGCAAGCTGATCCAGCTCGCTACAGAAGGTCTCGGGCTCGAGCACCACGCCGTTACCGACGATGCAGACCGCAGACGGCTGGAGGATGCCGGAGGGAATCTGCCGCAGAATGAACTGGGAATCGCCGATCACGACCGTGTGACCGGCATTGGCACCGCCCTGGTATCGCACCACCAGGTCGGCCCGCTCCGCGAGGACGTCGACGAGCTTGCCCTTTCCCTCATCACCCCACTGTGCCCCGACGACCACCACACAGGTGGTCCTGGCGTCGAACATGCACGTACCCCCGGTGAGCCAACGAAAAGAGCCCCTCACGGGGCTCCAGAATCCTCGGCGAAACGTATGCTCGCCCCTGGCAAACGTCAATTCGCTAAAGTGCCCGGCCGACGCGCTTGGCGGCATCCAGTGAGAGGCCTTCGAGGGTGTCCTGCGGCGTATGAATGCGCCGGAGTGTCCGCCAGGTCAGCCGGCCGATCGTCAGCGCCGGAACACCTGCTCGCGCGAACGGAAGGCTGTCCACCAGGATGCCGAGCGGGAGTCGCCGCCGTCGCGGTGCGAGCCCTGCCGCCGTCAGCCGCGCTGCCTCCGTGCCGGCCAGCAAGGCGCCCCGTCCGTCGTGGGACACCAGATACAGATGGCCCTCGTCGTCGATGGTGTCCAGGTTGACCACGACGCTCGACTCGAGACGGGTCCTCTCCAGCTTTGCGAACACGCGCGCCCCGACCATTCCAAACTCCTCGGCCCCGGTGAGGAGAACACCAGTACCGGGGTCGTGTGATGTCTCAGCGTGCGCCAGGGCGGCGGCGAGTCCGCTTCCATTGTCTCTCGCCCCTGCCGATTGCCCGCGAAGGCGGCCGCGGCCCGCGAGCGCGCCTGCGACCAGCGCAATCGCGGCGCCTACGGCGGCAAGCTCGATCGGCAAGACTCCCCTTATGCGCATGAGACCGAGCGCCGCCAGCCCCGCGACGGCGAGACCCACCACCCAGACGGCCACGAGGCGCCCCGCCATCGACTGGATCTGCGCCTTGGTATCGAGGTGTGCCACGATCCACCGCCTTACGGGCGCATCGCCGCGCACCGCGACGAGGTTGGCATCTTCGCGTGCCTCGCCACCGAGAGGGATCCAGCCCAAGCCGACTCCCATGGCGAGCACAATCAAGCCGGCGAGCCCGAACCCGAACATGAGCAACGCGCTCCAGCGAGGCGCGGACGGAAGCACCAGCAGCGGCACCATAAGCAGGGCGATGCCGCCGAGGCCGGCGCCGAGCAGCGGGAACGCGTCGAGACTCGAAGGGTGGAAAGTGAATCGCTGAAGGGTGACGGTGTAGCCGAGGGATCGCAGGTGTTCCGCCGCGACGGCTCGAGCCTCCGCGGCGGCAGGAGTGCCGGCCTCGCGAGTCATGCGGAGAAGGCGGTGGAGCGTGTGATCGAGGGTCGGCACCGGTGCACGACTCAGGCGGTCGCGGCCTTGGAGCCTCGCCTGGACGCCGGCGCCGCCACCGAGGCTCCCACCAGCGCCACCGCCGCCTTGGCGGTGTCCTGCGTGATGAGCCCCGCGTCGATCAGCTCCGCCAGGTGCTGTTCGTAGGTTTGGGTCCCGAGCTGCTTCTTGCCGTCCGCCATCAACTTGCGCACCTCCGCCGCGCGCGCCGGATTCTTGAGGACCTCGCGAACCGCCGGCGTGGCGATGAGAACTTCCACGGCGGGAACCCTGCCCTTTTCGCCTTTCTGCGGCAGCAGTTGCTGGGAGATGATGGCGCGCACCGTCTCGGAAAAGCGCATCCGGCCGATCTCGCGCTCCTCCGTGGGAAGGGTGGTCAGCACTCGTTCGATGGTCGTGAGCACATCGGAGGTGGGCAGCGAGGCGATCACCAGGTGCCCGGTCTCGGCGCCCTTGATCGCCGTATCGATGGTGTCCGCATCAGCCATTTCGCCGAGCACGATGACGTCGGGGTCCTGGCGAAGCGCCGCACGTAAACCGACGGTCAGGCTCTCCGTATCGACACCGACTTCGCGCTGCGTAATGGAGCAGTTGATGTCGCGATGGAGGAATTCGATGGGGTTTTCGATCGTGACGACGTGCTTGTGGAGCGTGACATTGATGTGGTGCACCATGGCAGCTACGGTGGAGCTCTTTCCGTTGCCGCTGGGACCGCTGACCAGGACGAGTCCGCGCTCCGATTCGGCGATCTGCTTGAGCGCCTCGGGGAGTCGCAACGACTCGATGGTGGGAACGGTGAACGGGATCACGCGCATGACGATCATGAACGACGAGCGTTGTCGCAGTACGTTGACGCGGAATCGGCCGACGCCGGGCATTCCCCAGGAGCAGTCGAAGTCGCGGAGCGCGTCGATACGAGACCGGTCCTCGCCGCTGTTGATCAGCTTGAGGGCGATGGCCCGGGTCTGATCGGGAGTGAGCCGCTGCTTGGTGAGGGCAATGAGTTTTCCGTTGATGCGCGCGCGGAACACGTCGCCGGCCTTGATATGGAGGTCGGACGCGCCACGCTCGACCGCGGCCTTGATGATCTTTTCCATGGTACCTCGCAGATGGCTATCGGCTATCGGTCAAGCCCAGCGCGGACAGGCGATACCGATAGCCGATAACCCCTTCACCCGGGCAACAGTCCCATCCGGTCCTGCACCTCTCGCAGCGTCTCGCCGGCGATGTGGCGGGCGGAGGCTGCGCCGGCGGCGAGAACTTCCTCCACCCTCCCTGGCTGGCCCTCGAGCTCCAGGGCGCGCTCCCTGATCGGCGCGAGGACTCGAATCATGTTATCGGCCAGCACCCGCTTGCAGTCGAGACATCCCCACTTGGCACCCCGGCAGTTTTCCGCGACGATGGCGACAGTCTCCGGCGGGGAGAAGTACTTGTGGAGGCTGTAGATGTTGCACACGTCCGGGTTGCCGGGGTCCTTCTTCGTGACTCTGGCCGGATCGGTCTTGGCCGGGCGCAACTTGGCCCAGATTTCCTCGGGCGAGTCCATCAAACCGATGGTATTCCCCAGGCTCTTGGACATCTTGGCCTGTCCGTCGAGCCCCATGATTCTCTTGGCCTCGGTGAGTAGTGGCCTGGGCTCCGGAAAGTAATCGCCGCCCCCGCCGAACTCCGCATTCCATTTACGCGCGATTTCTCGGCTCAGCTCGAGATGCTGAGTCTGATCCTCGCCGACGGGGACGAGATCGGCCCGGTAGAGCAGGATGTCGGCGGCCATGAGGATGGGATAGCAGAGGAGACCGGCCGGCACACTTTCAACACGTTGCGCCTTATCTTTGAACTGCGTCATCCGCTCGAGCTCGCCGATCGGCGTGAGGGTGGTGAGGAGCCACTGCAGCTCGGAATGCTCGGGCACGTGCGACTGCACGAAGAGCACCACGCGTGAGGGATCGATGCCCGACGCGAGCAAGCCGATGGCCATCTCCCGGGTTCGCGAGGCGAGTGTGGTCTGGTCGTACCTGCCGGTGATGGCATGGAGATCCACCACGCAGTAGATGCAGTCGTAGCTGAGCTGGAGATTGACCCAGTTCTGCACGGCGCCGAGCCAGTTGCCGATGTGCAGCTCACCGGACGGCTGGATTCCCGAGAATATGCGAGGCATGGCGGGCAACTTACCCGGTTCCTCTGGAGCATGCAAGACAGTGTCGTCCTTGGACTTACTACATCTGGCCAAGACCGCTGCCGGCCGGGCCGCGCAGTATCTCCGCTCGGTGGAGCGCCCGTCGAGCCCGGCCGGATGGACCGCCAAGACGCAGCGAGACTTCGTGACGGAGATCGATCGGACCGCCGAGCGGATGATCGCCGAGGTGCTCCTCGCGGCCGACCCGGGGAGCAGGATCGTCGGCGAGGAGTTGAGTCCGCAGGTGGTGTCGGGAGGACTGGTCTGGGTGGTCGACCCGCTGGATGGGACCACGAACTTTCTACACGACCTTCCGACCTATGCCGTCTCGATCGCGGCGGCGGTGGATGGGGTGATCGAGGCCGGGGTGGTGGTGCAGGTGGCGCGGAATGAGACCTACACCGCGGCGCGCGGCACCGGGGCGTGGCAGGGCGAGCGGCGGCTTTCGGTATCGGCGATCGTCGATCCGAGCTTCGCGCTGATCGGCACGGGCTTCCCCTTCAGAGACAATTCGAAGATCGCGGAATACCAGCGCCAGTTTGCCCACATTTCCGGCACGACGAGCGGCATCCGCCGGCCAGGCGCGGCCGCCCTCGATCTGGCCGATGTGGCCGCGGGGCGGTTCGACGGGTTCTGGGAGCAGCAGTTGTCGGCCTGGGACATCGCGGCTGGAGTCCTGCTCATACGAGAGGCGGGCGGCGTGGTCACCGATTTCGCTGGCCGCGACATCGGTGTCGAGCACACCTCGATCGTCGCCGGCAACCCGGCCATGCATGCCTGGCTGCTGGGCGTCATCAGGAGTGCTGATCGCGCCAATTCACGTAAAGGGAGCTCCGATGCCCGGTGAGAATCGGCCGACTGGCCAAACATCCCTGAACGACTGGATCGACGCGATCGCCGCCTTGCCGCCGAGTCCCGCCGGCGGATCGGCGGCGGCGATCGCCGGCGCGCTTGCCGTCTCGCTCGCGGCGATGGTCGCCGCGCTCACCCACAGCAAGGAACGTTACGTCGCGGGGCACCAGCGCGCGCGTTCCGTCCTCGGACGTGTGGCGCCCCTCCGCACCGAGCTCCTCTCGCTCGCGGTGCGCGATGCGGAGGTCTTCGAGAAATTTCTGGGGGCTCGCGCCGACGCCCGGACAGCGGCGCTCAAAGAGGCCGCCACCGTTCAGCTCGAGCTCCTCCGGGCCGCCGCGGGAGCGGCGGATCTGGCGGTCACGATGGCCGAGGCCGGAGCGCCCAGCGCACTTGGTGACGCGGCCACGGGCGCGTTCCTCGCCGGCGCCGCCGCGCGCAGTGCCTACTGGGGAATGCGAGCCGATCTTGACGCAGCCGCACCGGAGTCGGCGTCGATGCTGTCGTCGGGTCTGGAGCTGGTGGAACAGGTGGAGGCGGGAGAGTGGCGGGTACGCCAGATCCTCAACGAGCGGATCCGCTAGGCGTCAGAGGTGGGTGAGGATTCGTGGCCCGTTGGCGGTGATCGCGACGGTATGTTCGAAGTGGGCGGCGAGACCGCCATCGGCGGTGACCACGGTCCACTTGTCCGTCAGGGTCCGCGTGACTGGACTGCCGATCGTGATCATCGGCTCGATGGCGAGCGTCATTCCCTCGAGGAGTCGCGGCCCCCGTCGCGGACTTCCGTAGTTGGGCACCTGGGGCTCCTCGTGAAACCGGGTCCCGATGCCGTGCCCCACCAACTCCCGCACGACGCCGTACCCCGCCGCTTCGGCCACTTCCTGCACCGCATGACCGATGTCGCCGACATGGTTGCCCATCCTCGCCTGGGCGATACCCGCGGCGAGCGCATTCTGGGTGACCTGCAGCAGCCGTTCCGTTTCCGGGCCGATCCGGCCGACGGCCAAGGTCGTCGCCGCATCGGCATGCAAGCCCTCGAAGTGGACGCCCACGTCCACGCTCACGATGCTGCCGTCCGTGAGGACCCGCCGGGACGAGGGAATGCCGTGGACGATCTCGGAGTCGATCGAGGTGCAGAGAGTTTTGGGGAAGCCGTAGAGACCCTTGAATGAGGGGGTCGCGCCATCGTGGCCGCGGATGAACTCTTCCGCGGCCTCGTCCAGGTCCTCGGTGGTGAGACCCGGCCGGATAGTCTTCCCCATCAGCTCGAGCGTCGCCGCGACGATCTGTCCCGCCCGGGCCATGACCTCGACCTCCCGGGGAGACTTCAGCGTGATCATCGCTATCGACCGAGCGACCGCTGGACGCGGTCCGCTATCTCCTGGACGGTTCCGATGGCGGGGATCCGGCGGACTCCGTTGCGCGCTTCGTACCAGGAGAGTACTGGCGCGGTCTGCTGCCGGTAGGCCTCGAGGCGGATGGCCAAGGCGTCGGGGTCGTCATCGGGGCGATGCTCCAGCTCCCGGCGTCGGCCGAGCCGGCTAAGGATTTCCGCGTCGCTCACGTCGAAGAACAGCACCGCGTCCATCTGCCGGCCCTTCTCCCTCAGAATCCGCTCCATCCCCTCCGCCTGCGGAATGGTGCGCACGACCCCGTCGAAGATCACGCCCTTGGCGGCCTCGGGCTTCCCGAGCTCTTCGCGCACGACGCCAAGGATGATGTCGTCGCTCACCAGGTGTCCCGCCTCCATGACCGACTTGGCCTGGAGGCCGAGAGGGGTGCCGCGATTGACGGCGTCCCGCAGCAGGTCGCCGGTGGCGAACTTGGGAAGACCGAGGGCTTCCGCGAGCAGCGCGCCCTGGGTCCCCTTCCCGGCGCCCGGCGGACCCATGAGGAGAATATCCATGCCCGTCCTTAGGAGAGCGTGAAGGGGTGAACGGGTGAAGCGGTGAAGGGGGGGAGTGCCTGGGCCCCTTCATCCTTCAGCCTTCACCCCTTCACGCCGTTCACATGTATCGCTGCTGTCGGCCCCGGAACTTCACTCGTCCCGTCTTCATGAACCCGTCGTACTTCCGCAGGGTGCGGTGCTGCTCCACCTGGGCGATGGTGTCGAGCAGCACGCCGACGACGATGAGCACCGACGTGCCTCCAAACCCGCGGTTGGGGATCCCGAACCACTTGGAGACGAGGATCGGCAGCAACGCGATGCCCGCGAGAAAGAGGCCGCCTGGCAGGGTGATGCGGGCCAGCACACCATCGATGTAATCGGCGGTGCTCGCGCCCGGTTTCACACCGGGGATGAACCCGCCCTGCTTCTTCAGATTTTCTGCGAGATCGACCGAATTGAAGATGATCGACGTGTAGAAATAGCTGAACAGCAGAATCATGATGGCGAAGGTGATGTCGTACGGCAGCTCTCCGGGCGTGAAGAAGCTGGCGATGTCGGTCAGCACCGGGTTCTTGGTGAAGGTCGCGAGAGTACCCGGGACGATGATGATCGTCTGGGCGAAGATGATCGGCATCACGCCGGCGGTGATCAGCCGGATGGGTATGAACGTCTTCTGCCCTTCGCGGATGCGCCCCCGCCCCATCACCTTGCGCGGGATCTGGATGGGGATCCGGCGCGCGGCAATCGTCATCGCCACCACGGACGCCACGACCGCCACGAGAATAGCCATGAAAGCCGTCGCGCCCACCACGCTCACGACCCCGCTCTTGATGAACTGCAGCAGCTGGAGGGTGCCCGGCCAGAGCCGTTCGAGGATCGAGAAGGTGATCAGGAGGCTCATGCCGTTGCCGATGCCCCGCTCCGTGATCTGCTCGCCGAGCCACATGACGAAGATGGCGCCCGTGGTAAGCGTCACGACCATGATCAGGCGAGACGCGAAGCCGGGACTGGCGACCGCACCGGGGATCGACTCCGTGAACAACGCGAAGGTGTAGGCCTGGGAGAGCGAGATGAACACGGTGAGATACCGGGTCCATTGCGTAATCTTCTTCTTGCCCTCCTCGTCCTTCTGCATTTTGCCGATCGACGGGGCGACCCCGCCGGCCAGCTGGAAAATGATCGAGGCCGAGATGTAGGGCATGATTCCGAGCGCGAAGACCGTGGCTCGGGAGAGGCCGCCGCCCAGGGCGTCGTACAGGCCGAAGAACCCGGCGGCCGCCGAGTTCCGGATGAAGTCGGCCAACGCGGAAACGTTCACGCCCGGAGCGGCGATGTGAGCGCCGACCCGGTAGATGACCAGGGTCAGAAGCGTGAACAGCAGCTTCCGTTTCAGCTCGTCATCTATGGCCAGATTGGGGACGCGCGGTGCGGTCACTTACCCCTCGATCTTGCCGCCGGCCGCCTCGATCTTCGTGCGTGCCGACGCGGAAATGGCCACGCCGCGGACCGTGTAGGCCCGGTCGGCGTCGCCGGTGGCAAGCAGCTTCACCGGGAGATCCGCCTTCCCGATGAGACCGGCCGAATACAGCGTCTCCGGGCTGACGTCGGTTCCACCGACCTTCTTGAGATGGCCGAGATTGACCACCTGCGCGACGACCTTGAAGGGGTTCGTGAAGCCCCGCTTGGGCAGCCGCCGGTACATCGGCATCTGACCGCCCTCGAAGCCGGGATTGGTCTGCCCGCCGGTCCGCGCCTTGTGTCCCTTGTGACCCTTGCCCGACGTCTTGCCCAGCCCCGATCCCGGTCCCCGCCCGACCCGCTTGCGGGCCGCGGTCGAGCCCCGCGCCGGACTGAGGTTATGCAATGTCAGTTTGTCAGCCATTCTTGACTCCAGTGAAGGGAGAAGGGTGAAAAGGTGAAGGGTGAAGGGGACGGTGTGGCTGGCCCTCTTCCCTCTTCATCCCTTCACTCTTCACCCTGGCCTCACCTCGACCAGATGCCGAACCTTGTACAGCATCCCCCGAACCGAGGCGTTGTTCTTGAGCTGGACCACCTGCTGGTGGTGACGGAGCCCCAGGGCGCGCAGCGTGCGGCGCATGGTCTCCGGATGACCGATTTCCGACCGGATCTGCTTCACCGACACCGACGCAGCCTCCGACTCACTCGGGATCGTCGCGGCGTGATACTCGGGACCCTGGCGGCCGACTACCGGATTGCGGCCCATCGTCAGCCCTCCTGCCGCGGCTTGTAATTGATCTGGTCCACATCGATACCGCGCTCGCGGGCGATCTGCCGGGCCGACACCAGGCGAGTCAGGCCGTCCATCGTGGCGCGCACCATATTGTGTGGGTTGGTCGAGCCGAGACTCTTGGTGAGAATGTCGGTGATCCCGGCGCACTCGAGTACCGCGCGCACCGGCCCGCCGGCGATGACGCCGGTCCCGGTGGCGGCGGGCTTGAGGAGCACCCGGCCCGCGCCATGCGCGCCGATGACCTCGTGCGGAATGGTCGAGCCGGTCTTGGGCAGCTCGACCATGCTGCGCTTGGCGGCTTCCACCGCCTTGCGCACCGCCTCGGACACTTCGTTGGCCTTGCCGGTGGCGATGCCGACCTTGGTCTTGCCATCTCCGACGGCCACCAGGGCATTGAACGAGAATCGCCGGCCACCCTTCACGACCTTGGCAACCCGGTTGATGGCGATGACGTTCTCGACGTGATCGCTGGCGTGGTCGCGGTCGCCCCGGTCGCGGCGGGGGCCACCCCGTCCGCCACGCTCACCCCCACCCCGTCCCCCCCGTCCGCGGGGGCGCTCGGTGCCGGCGGGCCGTTCGCTCGCCGGCGCCGCGGGCTGTTCGATGGTTTCGGCGGCCTGTGGCGTGGTCGTCTCGTCTGCCATTTAGAACTCCAATCCACCTTCGCGTGCGCCGTCGGCGACGGCCTGCACGCGACCATGGTAACGGTAGCCAGCACGATCGAATACTACCCGCTTGACGCCGGCGATCTTGGCCTTCTCCGCGAGGAGCTTGCCCACCGCCTTGCCGCGCGCCACCTTGCCGGCCCCCTCGACCGCGAGACCCTCGGCCCCATCTCCGACGCTGAGCAGCGTCACGCCGAGATCGTCGTTGACGAGCTGGGCGTAGATGTGCTTGAGCGAGCGGAACACGACGAGCCGGGGCCGCTCCGCGGTGCCCGCCACGCGACGCCGCACCCGGAGGTGCCGGCGGTACCGGAGCTGGGCGCGGGTCTTCGGTGCGTGAATGGTGCGCATGCTTACTTGGCTCCTGTCTTGCCGGCCTTGCGGCGGACCTGCTCGCCCTGATAGCGGATGCCCTTGCCCTTGTACGGCTCGGGAGGCCGCACGGCGCGCAGCTCCGCGGCCACCTGGCCGACGGTTTCCTTGTCGGCGCCTTCGATCTTGACCGTGGTGTTGTTCTCCACCGAGATCTTGATGCCCTTGGGTGCCTCGTACTTGACCGGGTGGGAGTATCCCACGACCAGATTGACGCCGTAAGGCTTGGCTTCGGCCTTGTAGCCGACGCCCTGGATTTCGAGCGTCTTGGTGAACCCCTTCGAGACGCCGTCCACCATGTTCTGGACGAGGGTCCGGGTCAGCCCATGTAGCGCCTTGTGGCGCTTGTCCTCGCTCGGGCGCGCGACCGTGAGGACGCCGTCGGCGAGGGCGAGCTGCATCTCCGGATGGAGTGTGCGCCGAAGCTCACCCCGGGGCCCCTTCACCGCCACGGTCTGCCCCTCGAGCTCGAGGTTGACGCCCTTGGGCAGGGTGACGGGCTTCTTGCCGATACGCGACATGCGGCGCCTCCTACCACACGACGGCGAGAAGCTCGCCGCCGAGGTTG
This sequence comes from uncultured Gemmatimonadales bacterium, assembly GCA_963722825.1. Classification (GTDB taxonomy): domain Bacteria; phylum Gemmatimonadota; class Gemmatimonadetes; order Gemmatimonadales; family GWC2-71-9; genus CAVVWJ01. Next base: position 399,858 of record CAVROI010000001.1, on the reverse strand, counting down.
GCAGTCCGGGCCTCGCGATCGGTCATCAACCCCCTGGGGGTGGAGACGATCGCCATGCCGAGGCCGTTCTTGACTCGGGGCAGCTCGCGGCACTTGACGTACCGGCGCAGGCCCGGGGTCGAGACGCGACGGAGCTCGCGAATGACCGGCAGTTCGTTGTGATACTTCAGGTACAACCGCAGGACGCCGTGGGCGCCGTCATCGAGGATCTTGAAGTCCGCGATGTAGTGGTTGTCCCGAAGCAGCCGGGCCACTTCCGCCTTCAGCTTGGACACCGGCATGTCCACACGCCGGTGGCCCGCCGAACAGGCGTTCCGGATGCGGGTCAGCATATCCGCGACGGGATCAGTCAGGCTCATTCCCTCGTTCCCCTTACCAGCTGGCCTTGCGCACGCCCGGGATTTCCCCCTTCAAGGCGAGCTCACGAAAACAGATACGGCATAGACCGAACTTGCGCAGGACCGCGCGCGACCGTCCGCAGCGCTGGCACCGGCGCACGCCGCGGACCTTGAACTTTGGTGTGCGCTTGGCGCGCTCGATCCAGGAAGTCTTCGCCATGTTACGCTACCCTCTGAGGTGTCTCGCCCCTGAACGGCCAACCGAGCTCGCGCAGCAGCGCCATCGCCAGGTCATCCCGCCGCGTCGACGTCACCAGCGTGATGTCCATCCCGTGGATCTTCTCGACCTTGTCGTAATCGATCTCGGGAAAGATCATCTGCTCCTTGATGCCGAACGTGTAGTTGCCCCGGCCGTCGAAGCTGCGATTGGGCAGGCCCCGGAAGTCGCGGATCCGCGGAATCGCCAGCGTGATGAAGCGGTCGAGAAACTCGTACATCCGTGCGCCGCGCAGCGTCACCGTGCAGCCGACCGGCATGCCGGCGCGAAGGCCGAAGTTGGCGATCGCCTTCTTGGCGCGCGTCACCACCGCCTTCTGGCCGGTGATCAACCCCAGCTCGTCCACCGCCGCGTCGAGCTGCTTCGGGTTCTTCCCCGCGTCTCCCATCCCGACGTTCAGCACGACCTTGTCCAGCCGCGGCACCTCATGCGGGTTGGCGAGGCCGAACTCCTTCTGCAGCTTGGGCCGGACCGTCTGCTGGTAGAACGCCTGCAGCCGTGGGGTGCCCTCCCTGGCCTTCGGCTCGTGGTCGACCGCACCGGGGCCGCCCTTGTCCTTCGCCTTCCCCTCGCGTTTTGCCGGGGCCGGCGCCTTCGTCTTTTTTTCCTTCTCCGTCGTCTCGGCCATCGTTACCGGTTCCTCGGGATCGGCTGGTCCGACCGGGTGGCAATCCGCTCCACCGTGCCGTCGGTGTCGATCCGCCGACGTACCCGGGTGGGCGTGCCGCTCTTGGGATCCAGCAGCATGACCTTCGAATGGTGGATCGGCGCCTCGCGCTCGATGATGCCCGCCTCCGCGGTGGGCGTCTGACGCTGGTGGCGCTTGATGATGTTGACGCCCTTCACCGTGACCCGGCCCGTCTTGGGGTAGACGTGAAGCACCGCGCCGCGCTTGCCCTTGTCATCGCCCGAGATGACCTGGACGGTGTCCCCCTTGGTGACGTGCATCCGCACCCGCACCGGCGGCTGGTGGCGCAAGCGCCTGGACTTCTTGTAGACGAGCGGCTTCATGCTACAGCACCTCCGGCGCGAGCGAGACGATCTTCATGTACCGCTTCTCGCGCAGCTCGCGGGCGACGGGACCGAAGATGCGCGTGGCCCGCGGCTCTCCCGCGTCGTTGATGAGCACCGCGGCGTTCTCGTCGAACCGGATGTAGGAGCCATCCTTGCGCCGGGTCTCCTTGGCCGTCCGCACGATGACCGCCTTGGCCACGTCGCCCTTCTTCACCTGTCCGGTGGGGATGGCGTCCTTGATGGCCACGACGACGGTGTCGCCGAGACCGGCATAGCGGCGCTTGCTCCCGCCCAGCACGCGGATGACGAGGGCCCGGCGAGCACCCGAGTTGTCGGCGATGCGGAGGATGGACTCTTGCTGGACCATGGCTATTTCGCCCTCTCGACGATCTCCGTCACCCGCCACCGGACCGTCTTGGCCAGGGGGCGCGTCTCCATGAGGCGCACGGTATCGCCCGCCTTCGCGCCATGCTCGTTCCGCGCCTTGACCTTCTTGGTGCGGGTGATCTGCTTGCCGTACACCGGGTGGGCGTACCGGCGCGTGAGGGAGACGGTAACCGTCTTCTCCATCTTGTCGCTCGTCACCACCCCGGTGCGGGTCTTCCGCCGGCTGCGCGTCGTGCTCGACTCACTCATCGTTACTCCTCCGCCTGGCCGGCCCGCTCGTGCAGGACCGTCTTGATACGCGCGATGTCGCGCCGCAACGCCCGGAAGCGCATCGGATTCTCGATCGACTCGGTGGCGGACCGAAAGCGCAGGTTGAAGCGTTCGGCGACGAGCTCGTCGAGCTTCGTCTGGAGATCCGTGACCGACATCTCCCGTAGTTCGTTGACCTTCATCGCTCAGGTCTCCTGGCGCGTGACGAAACGGGTGCGTACGGGCAGCTTGGCCGACGCCAGCGCCAGCGCCTTCTTGGCGAGATCTTCGCTGATCCCCTCGATCTCGAACATCACCCGTCCCGGTTTCACGACGGCCACCCATCCTTCGGGATTCCCCTTGCCCTTTCCCATGCGCGTCTCGGCCGGCTTCTTGGTGATGGGCTTGTCTGGAAAGATCCGGATCCACACCTTGCCGCCGCGCTTCATTTCGCGGGTCATGGCGACGCGGGAGGCCTCGATCTGCCGGTTGGTGACCCATCCCGGCTCGAGACTCATCAATCCGAACTCCCCGAAGGCGACCGTGTTGCCCCGGGCGGCGATGCCCTTGGTCCGACCCTTGAACGTCTTGCGGAACTTGATTCGCTTGGGCGCGAGCATCGACCTCAGGCCCCCGTGCTGTAAGTACGTCCGGACACGTCTTCGATCACCTCACCCTTGAAGATCCACACCTTGATCCCGATCGTGCCGTAGGTGGTCTTGGCGGTGCTGGTGGCGTAGTCGATGTCGGCGCGCAACGTGTGGAGCGGTACCCGCCCCTCGTGATAGCCTTCCGTCCGGGCGATTTCGGCGCCGCCCAGACGGCCCGCCGCCCGGACCTTGATGCCCTGGGCACCCATCCGCATGGCGCTCTGCACCGCGCGCTTCATCGCGCGGCGGAACGAGATGCGCTGGGTGAGCTGATGGGCGATGTTGTCGCCGACGAGCTGCGCCGACAACTCCGGGCGCTTGATCTCCTCGACGTTGATCGCCGCTTCCTTCCCGGTCAGCTGGGCCAGCTCGTCGCGGAGCTTGTCGACTTCCGCGCCGCGCTTGCCGATCACCACACCAGGCCGACCGGTGTGCACCGTGATGGTGACCTTCCCGGGGCGCCGTTCGACGTCGATCTGCGCGATGGCGGCGTGGCCGAGCCTGGTCTTGAGGTACTTCCGGATCAGCTCGTCTTCCTTCAGCAGCGCCGGCATGTCCTTGGTGGTGGCGTACCAGCGCGAGGACGACTGCTTGACGATGCCGAGCCGGAGCCCGATCGGATGCGTCTTCTGACCCATGCTCAGCTCTCCTTGGTGGCCACGTGGATCTCGACGTGGCTCGTCCGCTTCATGATCGGCGTCGCTCGGCCCTGGGCCGCCGCGGTGAACCGCTTGAGCGGCTGGCCGCCGTTGATGAACGCGGTCTTCACGTAGAGGGCGTCCGGATCGAACCGCGCGTTGTCGCGGAGCGCCTTCTGCTCCGCGTTCGCGACCGCCGACTTGAGCGTCTTGGCGATCTGCTTGGCCGCCAGCTTCTTGTTGAACTGCAGGATGGCGTACGCCTCGGCCACATCCTTGCCGCGGATGAGATCGATGACGAGCCGCATCTTTCGGGGCGACTGGCGCACCAGCCGCTGAATCGCATGGCCGCTCATGGTCACTCCGGCTTGGCCTTCTTGTCCGCCACGAGCTTGCCGCTGTGCCCGCGGAAGAGGCGGGTCGGCGCGAACTCGCCCAGCTTGTGGCCGACCATGTTTTCGGTCACGTACACCGGGACGAACTTGTTCCCGTTGTGCACGGCGAAGGTGTGGCTCACGAACTCGGGCAGGATGGTGCTCGCCCGGCTCCAGGTCTTCACCACCCGCTTTTCGTTCTTGCTGTTGAGGATCAACACCTTGGTCATCAACGCTTCCTGAACGAACGGGCCCTTCTTGACGCTTCTTGCCATGTGTTGGTCTCGTCGAGAGTCTAAGGTCGAGGGTCCAGGGTCGGGGGTCTAGACTTTAGACTCTAGACCCTCGACCGCTACTGCGTTGCCTTCCCTCTCTTACGTCCCCTGATGATCAGTTTGGTGGACGCCTTCTTGCGGTGCCGCGTCTTCCTGCCCTCGGGCTTACCCCAGGGCGATGTCGGCGGGCGGCCGCCCGAACTCTTTCCTTCGCCGCCACCGAGCGGGTGGTCGACGGGGTTCATCGCAACCCCACGCACCTTCGGGCGCTTGCCCAGCCAGCGGCTCTTGCCGGCCTTGCCGACCGAGAGCAGCTCGTGCTCGGAATTGCCCACCTCGCCGACCGTGGCGAGGCACCGGCCGTGGACCAACCGCATCTCGGAGGAGCGCAGGCGGAGGGTGACGTATTCTCCCTCCTTCGCGACCACCTGGGCGCTCGAGCCGGCGGTGCGGATCATCTGCCCGCCCTTCCCGATCTTGAGCTCCACGTTGTGCACCGTCGTGCCCAACGGTATTTCACCGAGCGGCAGGGCATTCCCGATGCGGCTGTCGGAGCCGGGGCCCGAGACGACGGTGTCGCCCTGGCTCAGCCCTCTCGGGTGCAGGATGTACCGCTTCTCGCCATCGGCATACACGATGAGGGCGATCCGCGCGCTCCGGTTGGGATCGTATTCGATCTCCGTCACCCGGCCGGGAATCCCGAACTTGTTCCGCTTGAAATCGATCTTCCGGTATTGCCGCTTGTGGCCGCCGCCCCGATGTCGCGAGGTGAGATGGCCCTGATTGTTGCGGCCGCCGGACTTCCGGGACGGCTCGACCAGCGACTTCTCCGGCGTGGCCCGGGTGATCTCGTCGAACCCCGATACCGAGCGGAAGCGCGTGCCGGCCGTCATGGGACGGAATTGTCTGATGCTCATCTCAGCCCTCGAACACGGCGATCGAGTCGCCGTCCTTGAGCGTGACGATCGCCTTCTTCCACCGCGCCGTGGTGCCGCGCGTGCGACCCCGCGTCACGGAGTGCCGGCGCATCTGCATGGTGCGCACGGCCGTGGCCGTGACCCCGAACAGCTTCTGCAGCGCCTCGCGGATCTGGTGCTTGTTGGCCTCGGGGTGCACCTCGAAGGCGTACTCCTTGCGCGTCTGATACGCGGCCGAGCTCTTCTCGGTGACCACCGGCCGGACGATGACGTGGTGCAGCGCGGGCATTACTCGCTCCCCTTCTTCTTCTTCGGCGCCTTCTTGGCAGCTTTGGCGGCCTTCGGCTTGGCCGCGCTCTTCTTCTTTGCCGTGGTCTTGGCCGCCTTCGTGGCGGCGGACTTGGCCGACTTCTTCGCCGTCGCGGCCTCGGTCTTCTTGGCGCTCTTGGCTGCCTTCACGGTCTTGGCGGCCTTCGCGGCCTTGGCCGACTTCGACGGCTTCCGCTCCGTCTTCTCCGGCGCTTCTTCCTCGGGCAGCGGCTCGGGCATGACCCCGGTGAGCGCGCCCTCCTCGACGACGACCGCGTCGGACCACAGGATGTCGTACGCGCCAGCCTGGACGTACGGCATCACGTCGACGCCCGGCAGGTTGCGCCCGCTCAGATAGACCGGCTCGTTCGCCACGGTGGTGAGGACCAGGACCTTGCGCCCCTCGAGCCCCAGGCTTTCCAGGAGCCCCGCCAGCTGCGCCGTCTTGGGCCGCCGGAATGCGAAGCGCTCCACGACATGCAGCGCGCCTTCCCGCGCGCGGGCGTTGAGCGCCGACTTCCGCGCCAACTGCTTCACCTTGCGGGGAATGTCGGTGCGATAGTCCCGCGGGATCGGCCCGAAGACGATACCGCCACCCCGCCAGTGGGGTGCGCGGGTCGATCCCTGGCGGGCACGGCCGGTGCCCTTCTGTTTCCAGGGCTTCTGGTTGCCGCCCGAGACGAAGCTCCGGGTCTTGGTCATCGCGGTGCCCTGACGCTGGTTGTTCAGGTACACCTTGACCGCCTGGTGCAGCACCGGCTCGTTGACGGTACCGTCGAAGTAGTCGGCCGGCAGGGCGAATGCTCCCGACTGCTTGGTGCCGGCGGACGAGTAGTGAGGCGCCTCAATCATGGCGGCTCGGTCCTCCCTGCTTGGCCACGGTCACGATGCCGTTTCTCGCACCGGGAATGGCGCCGCGGACGAACAACAGATTGCGCTCGGCATCCACCCGGACGACCGTGAGGCCGAGCTCGGTGTGGCGCTCGGCGCCCATGTGGCCGGGCATCCGCTTGCCCTTGATGACGCGCGACGGGTCGGTGCCCGGGCTGATCGAGCCGGGCTTCCGGTGCCGGGTATTCCCGTGCGTGGCCGGGCCACCACCGAAGCCGTACCGATGCACCACGCCCTGGAACCCGCGCCCCTTGGTGGTACCGGTCACCTTCACCAGCTCGCCCGGAGCGAAGATGTCGACCTTGATCTCTGCGCCGGGCACGGGCGCTTCACCGCCGCCGGGCGCGAATACGCGGAGCACCTGGGGCGCGGCGTCGAGGCCGGCCTTCTTGGCGTGGCCCAGCTCGGCGCGGGTGACCCGCTGCTTGCGCTGCGCGCCGAAGCCGAGCTGCACGCCGCCGTCACGTACCTGCACGACGCGGCAGGGTCCCGCTTCGATCACCGTCACCGGCACCGCGGTGCCGTCTTCCGCGAAGACCCGGGTCATCCCGAGCTTCCGGCCGATCAGTCCGGTCGTCATCGCTATTCGACCTTGATCTCGACGTCTACTCCCGCCGGAAGGTCGAGCTTGGTCAGCGCGTCCATCGTCTGCGGGCGAGAGTCGTTGATGTCCAGGAGGCGCTTGTGGGTGCGCAACTCGAACTGCTCGCGGCTCTTCTTGTCCACGTGCGGGCTGCGCAGCACCGTCCAGCGCTCGGTCTTCACCGGCAGCGGGATGGGGCCGGACACCTGCGCGCCGGTCTTTTCGGCGGTGCGCACGATATCAGCCGCGGCCTGATCGAGCACGACGTGGTCGAAGGCCTTGAGCCGGATGCGAATTCGTTGAGCCATATCGTTCCTCGGTCGTCCTACTTGATGATCTTGGTGACCACGCCCGCGCCCACCGTCCGGCCACCCTCCCGGATGGCGAACCGGAGCCCCTCGTCCATCGCGATCGGGGTGATCAGCTCGATGGTCATCTGCACGTTGTCCCCCGGCATCACCATCTCCACCCCCGCCGGCAGCTCCACGCTCCCCGTCACGTCGGTGGTCCGGAAGTAGAACTGGGGCCGGTAGCCCTTGAAGAACGGGGTGTGCCGCCCCCCCTCTTCCTTGGTCAACACATACACCTCGGCCTCGAAGTGGGTGTGCGGCGTGATGCTCCCCGGCTTGGCCAGCACCATCCCCCGCTCGATCTCGGTCTTCTCCACCCCCCGCAGCAGCAGCCCCACGTTGTCCCCCGCCTCCCCCTGGTCCAGCAGCTTGCGGAACATCTCCACCCCGGTCACCACCGTCTTCTTGGCACTGTTGAATCCCACCAGCGCCACCTCTTCTCCCACCTTCACCACCCCCCGCTCGATCCGCCCCGTCGCCACCGTGCCCCGCCCGGTGATCGAGAACACGTCCTCCACCGGCATCAGGAACGGCTTGTCGATCTCCCGCTTGGGCTGGGGGATGTAGCTGTCCAGCGCGTCCAGCAGCTCCTGGATCTTCTGCCCGTCCGGGCTGTTGGGATCCCCCGACTCCAGCGCCTTCAGGGCCGACCCCTTGATCATCGGCGTATCGTCCCCCGGGAAGTCGTAGCTGCTCAACAGCTCCCGCACCTCCAGCTCCACCAGCTCCAGCAGCTCCGGGTCGTCCACCATGTCCACCTTGTTCAGAAACACCACGATGTAGGGCACGTTCACCTGCTTGGCCAGCAGGATGTGCTCCCGGGTCTGCGGCATCGGCCCATCCGCCGCCGACACCACCAGGATGGCCCCGTCCATCTGGGCCGCCCCGGTGATCATGTTCTTCACGTAATCCGCGTGCCCCGGGCAATCCACGTGGGCATAGTGCCGCTTGGTCGACTGGTACTCCACGTGCGCCGTCGCGATGGTGATCCCCCGCTCCCGCTCCTCCGGCGCTTTATCGATCTGGTCGAACGCCACGAACTCCGCCAGCCCCTTCTTCGCCTGGATCTTGGTGATCGCCGCCGTCAGCGTCGTCTTCCCGTGGTCCACGTGTCCAATGGTCCCCACGTTCACATGCGGCTTGGTCCGCTCGAACTTCGCCTTCGCCATAGCGCTGGTATCCGGTTGAGTGTGTCTCTGGGTCGAGGGGCGAGGGGCGAAGGTCGAGCGACTCTAGACCCTCGACTCTAGACTCCCTACCCTTTCGCCTTCGTGATGATCTGCTCCGCCACGCTCTTCGGCACTTCCTCGTAATGATCGAACTGCATGCTGTACACCGCCCGCCCCTGCGTCATGCTGCGCAGCGTGGTGGAATACCCAAACATCTCGGCGAGCGGAACATCGGCCGCCACGACCTGCGCCTCACCCCGCTGGGTCATTCCGCCGATCTTGCCGCGGCGGCTGGAGAGATCCCCGATCACGTCGCCGAGGAAGTCGGAGGGCGTCACGACTTCCACTTCCATCACGGGCTCGAGCAGAATGGGGTGCGCGGAACGCGCGGCCTCTTTCACGGCCATGGAGCCGGCGATCTTGAACGCCATCTCGGAGCTGTCCACGTCGTGATAGCTGCCGAAGGTGAGCGTTGCCTTGACATCCACCATGGGGTACCCGGCGAGCACGCCGTTGTCGAGCGCCTCGCGGATCCCCGCCTCGACCGGCTTGATGAACTCCCGGGGAATGACGCCGCCGACGATCTTGTCCTCGAAGATGAACCCCACGCCGTGCTCGGTGGGCTCCAGGTCGATGACCACGTGGCCGTACTGTCCCTTGCCGCCGCTCTGGCGGATGAACTTGCCTTCGATGTCCTTGACCTTCTTCCGGATGGTCTCGCGGAAGGCGACCTGCGGCTTGCCGACGTTGGCCTCGACCTTGAACTCCCGCTTCATCCGGTCGACGAGGATTTCGAGGTGCAGCTCACCCATGCCGGCGATGATGGTCTGCCCCGTCTCCTGATCGGACCGCACGCGGAACGTCGGATCCTCTTCCTGCAGCTTCTGGAGCGCGATGGCCAGCTTGTCCTGGTCGGCTTTGGTCTTGGGCTCGATGGCGACGTCGATGACCGGATTCGGGAACTTCATCGCCTCGAGAATGATCGGCTTGTCCTCGTCGGACAGCGTGTCGCCGGTGCGGGTGTCCTTGAGGCCGATGGCCGCGCCGATATCGCCGGCGAGGACCTCCTCGATCTCTTCGCGCTTGTTGGCGTGCATCTGAAGCAGTCGAGCGACCCGCTCCCGCTTGTCCTTGGTGCTGTTGTAGACGTAACTGCCCGACTTGAGCGAGCCGGAGTACACCCGGAAGAAGGTCAGCCGGCCGACATACGGATCGGTGGCAATCTTGAAGGCCAGAGCCGAAAACGGCTCCGTGTCCGACGCGCAGCGCTCGGCGTGGGTATCGTCGTGCAGCGGGATGTGGCCTTGGATGGCGGGGATGTCCATCGGGCTCGGCAGATAGTCGATGACCGCGTCGAGCAGGGCCTGCACGCCTTTGTTCTTGAACGAGGCGCCGCACAGCACCGGCACGATGGATCCGGCAACCGTGGCCTTCCGGATGGCGCGCTGAATCTCGTCGAACGAGAGCTCCTCCCCGCCCAGATACTTGGCAAGCAACTCGTCATCGTGCTCCACCGCGGCCTCGATCAGCTCGTGCCGGGCCGACTCTACTCGCTCCCGGTACGCCTCGGGCACTGGCATTTCCGTGAAGGACTTGCCGAGGGTCTCGTCGTCGAAGATGGTCTCGACTCGACGGAGGATGTCAATGTGACCCGTGAAGAGCTCGCCGGTGCCGACCGGGAGCTGGAGGGGATACGCCTTCTTGGTGAGGCGGTCGCGGATCATCGAGAGGCAGCGGTCGAAATCCGCCCCGACCCGATCCATCTTGTTCGCGAAGATCAGGCGAGGGACGCCATACCGGTCGGCCTGGCGCCAGACGGTCTCGGTTTGCGGCTCCACGCCGGCCACTGAGTCGAGCAGAGTGACGGCGCCGTCGAGGACGCGAAGCGAGCGCTCCACCTCGACGGTGAAGTCCACGTGGCCCGGCGTGTCGATGATGTTGATCCGGTACTGGGTGGCGTTCCGGGTCCAGAAACAGGTCGTGGCGGCGGAGGTGATGGTGATGCCCCGCTCCTGCTCCTGCTCCATCCAGTCCATGGTGGCGGCGCCCTCATGGACCTCACCGATCTTGTAGTTCTTGCCGGTGTAGTAAAGGATACGCTCGGTCGTCGTCGTCTTCCCGGCATCGATGTGGGCCATGATGCCGATATTGCGATAGCGATCGAGCGGGGTCTGACGAGCCATGGCGTCCTGTCGATTCGAGCAGCGAAAAAGCGGGGCGACCGACCCGGGAAAACCCGGTGGTATCGCTCCGCGCACATCCGGGCCTGCGCCCTGGATGAGGGACTCTCCGAGAATCCCCACGCGTTGTGTTTGGAGGACTAGAGGTGGCCCGCTCCGGGGAGGGGGTCACGTGGTCCGATGTCCTGGGGGAATGAATACGACGAATCTCCCAAGCCGGGTAAACCTAGCGATCCTGACGCCCGCGTCAACCCCTTTCCCTCCAGCAGGATCGCGATCTCTCACCCGCTCTCTTCATCTTCGCGATCCCGCCACATCTTCGCGACCCGTCCCCAGGCGAAGCCCACGCCTCACCAGGCCGGCGCCTCGCCATCCTGCCCGGGCGTCGCGTTCATGACGTAGATGTCGCCAAGCAGGTGGAACGCGAGCCTGCTTCCGTCCGGAGACCAGGTGGGGTCGCGCTCGGATCCGGGTGTCGTGGTGAGCTGGGTCTGACCTGTCCCGTCGGCGTTGATCACCCAGATGTCGGTGCTGCGGCCACGGGACGAGACGAAGGCGATCTTGGACCCGTCTCGAGACCATTCGGGCTCCAAGTCGTCGAAGAACGCGTCACTCGTCAGCGACCTGGCCGCTGCCGTCTGCGTTCATGACGGTGATATCGCCGTTGGCGAGCGGGGTCTGGCCGGTGCCGTCCGCCTTGATCGTGTAGATCTGATACCCATCGGCGCTGAATCGCATGTCCACGATCGGCGGCAGCGCAGGTTGAAGTCGGCATCTGCCGTTGCCCCGGCCACCACCAGGACCGTCCGTGGCGCGGGGCGGAAGCAGCTGGCCGGCGTGCCGGTGACATTGAGGGTCCGCGATCCCGACGCAAGTCCGTCGATCAGATAGCTCCCGGACGCATCACTCATCCCCGTCTGGCCGCCCGGAGTCAGCGGGGCACGTGTCCTCCAATGAACATGGATGGCGAGCAAGAATGGACTGATACCGGACAGATGGCGCGGCACGAAGCCGCTCACCTGCTAGATCGTAAAGACCGGGGAAAACCCGACACGTTCGGGAGGTGGGACTACGACTTCCTCATCTCCAGCGGAACAGCCGAGCCGCCAGCAGGGAGCTGAGGACGAGCCAGCCGGCGATGACGGCGAGCTCAGGGAGAAGCTGGGCGGCAGTCGCCCCGCGAAGCATGATCGCCCGCAAGGCGTCGATCACGGCGGTGAGCGGCAACATCCGGATCAGGGGCTGAACGGCATCGGGGAATCGGGACGCCGAGAAGAACACACCGGAGAAGATCCACATCGGGAGCATGACGAGGTTCATCAATCCTGACACGCCTTCGACGGTCCGCGCCCGGGAGGCGATCAGCAGGCCGATCGACGCGAAGGCGAGCGCCGACATTACCGCGGTCCCGGCCAGGACGCCGAGCGAGCCGCGGACCGGCACGCCGAAGACCGCGACGGCGAACCCCAGCAGCACCGCCACTTCGATCACCAGCATGGTGAGCCGGGAGAGCAGGAACGAGGCAAGGTACTGAGTTCGGGACATCGGGGTGGCGATCAGCCGCTTGAGCAGGTGCTTGCGCCGGGCGTCGACAATGGCGAAGCCGAGGCCCCAGATCCCGCTCCCCATCAGATTCATGCCGAGCAGGCCGGGAACCACGAAATCCACGTATCGAGCGCCTCGCTCCTTCACCAGCCGATCGCGAACCGACACCGGATCAGGTCGTCCGGCCCCGCGCTGAATCGCCTCGTCCGCCAGGAGGCGCGCCGCGCGAGACTCCGGCCGCTCCACGTCATACCGGTACTCGACCCCGCCACCTTCCCTGGGAGCGACCACGAGAGCGACCTGTCCCGTACGAAGCGCCTCGCCGGCGGAAGAGTCGCTCGATCGCCGGACCGTCAGCGCCGGCGACCGGCCCAGGGCGTCGGCGAGGTTCGATATGCCGGTGTCCGAGACCACCACCGCCACGATAGTTCGCTCGGGCGCCCGGTTCCGGAAAGCGATACCCAGGCCAGCGGTGAGCAGGATGGGGAACACGAACACCCAGAAGACCGCCTCGGGCTCTCGATAGAACTCCCGGTAGCGAACGAGGGTGAGCTGAGCCAGTGGATGGTCGCGCCAGCCGCGCGCACTAATCGTCACGCAGGCGTCTCCCGGTCAGCGTGACGAAGACGTCCTCGAGCGTCGCGGAGTGAGTGCGGAGCTCGCTCAGCGCGGCTCCCTGCCGCCGCAGCTCGGCGAGCAACGCCGGCATCGTGAGGTGCAGCTCGCCCACCTGCAAGCGGTAGACTCCGTCGCGTTGACTTGCCGCGCGGACTCCGTCGACCGCCGCCAACGCGTGGTCGTCGAGGCTACTGCCCGCCGTTACCGCGAATTCGAGGACGTGCTCCGCCCGCAGCGAGGCAATGAGGTCCCTCGGTGTGCCTTCGGCGATGATCCGCCCGCGGTCCACGATCGCCACGCGGTCACACAGCCGCTCGGCCTCGTCCATGTAGTGGGTGGTGAGCAGGATCGAGCGCCCGGCAGCCTTGAATCCTTCGATCAAGTCCCAGAGCTGCCTGCGGGATTGAGGATCGAGGCCCGTGGTGGGTTCGTCGAGGAAGAGGAGCTGCGGATCGCCCACGAGCGCACAGGCCAGCGCCAGTCGCTGGCGTTGGCCGCCCGAGAGCTGGCCGACGCGTGCACCGGCCTTGTCGTGAAGCTGGAGGATGTCGATGACCGAGGCCGGGGTCGGGCCGTTCCGGTAGAAGCTGCGGAAAAGACGGACCGTTTCGGCGACCGTGAGCTTCTCGGAGAACTGGGTCTCCTGGAGGGAAATCCCAAGTTGTTCCCGAAGGCCCTGCTCGTCTTGCCCCCAGCGCCGTCCCAGAACGAAAACCTCGCCCGCGTCGGGAGGGGTAAGTCCCTCGCAGATCTCGACAGTCGTAGTCTTGCCGGCGCCGTTGGGTCCCAGCAGCCCGAAGCACTCGCCCGCGCGAACCTCGAGGTCGAGGCCATCCACCGCGACGACGTCGCCGTAGCTCTTCCGAAGGTGGGAAACCCGAAGCGTCGTCTCGTCGATGGCCGGCATCGCGGAATCATAATAAGGCCCGTTCCATCCTCCGGCGGTCCATGCCGGGCGCGACGCTCAGGAGCCGGAGATCCACGTGCCACCGGGAGTCCGTGTGACATAACCGAGACGCTGTGAGATCCCGATGGCCGCCTCGCGAACCGACCGTATCAGCCGCGGCATGCGGACGCCGGTGAACCGTGTGCTTGGCCCACCGAGCGACACCGCCGCGACCACGACGCCTTCGTGATTCCGCACCGGAGCACCGACGGCGACGTAGCTGTCTTCCAGCTCACCGATCGCGGTGGAGTAACCCAGCTTCGATACTCGCGCCAGCTCGGTGACGAGCTTTGCCATCGTGCGGATGGTGCCGGGCGTCAGCCGCCGGAGCTTGCCGCCGGTGCGTCGGAACATCCGCTTGAGCGACGACGCGTCCTGCGCGAGGGCCGCCGCGAGGAGCACCTTGCCGGTGGAGGTGGCATGGGCAGGCCAGCGCGTCCCGACCGAGGGAGAGGTGCCGATGAGATGCCCACCCTGTACCTCGTCCAGGATGACCGTCTCATCACCCGAGAGGATCTCGATGCTCGACGTCTCGCCGGTCGCCCGGGTGAGAGCTTCCATTTCAGGGCGTGCCGCGCTGGCGATGCTGTTGGAGCGCTGGGCTCGGGCGCCGAGCTCGATGGCCCCGGGGCCGAGGCGGTAGGCCCCGGTGATCTCGTGGCGGGCAACTATGCCCTCACGTTCGAGGGCGCCGAGGAGACGCAGGGTGGTCGGTTTGCTGAGCCCCAGCTCGCGTGCGAGCGCGGCGAGGGTCCATTCGGGGCGGGCGTCGGTGAAGGTGCGCGCGATGCGGAGCGCACGGGTCACGGCCTGCGTGCCGGCGATCCGGGGAGGCACGGCGGATTTGGAACCATGTTTCACGGTAAAGCCAATGTTCCGGCTCGAATCACCGGCTGTCAAGGCACGGCGGGGTCAGTCCTTGTGGCGGGTCCAGACGGACCGGACCGCCTGCCACACCCGGCGCAGGTCCTCGGTCGGCGTGAGGAACGCGTGCCCGAGAAAGATGCCGGTCATGTAGACGGCGGCCTGGGTGAGCGGCGATGGATCCGCGGCCATGGGTGAGAGCATCGAGGCTGCTACCTCTGAGGAGGGGTCTGGATGATCTGCGCGTCCAGCGCCTGTCGGATCCGCTGCCGGCAATCGATCAGGTGCGCACGAGTATAGGCGTCGAGATCGGGCGTGGGCCCGGCCAGCGCCCGGTCGAGCCCGACCGCGAGCGCTGCAAGTGTCGTGCGCGCGAGCGCGCTCGCATCCTCGGGCGTGCCCGGAGCGGGCGTGAGCGCGAGTCGCGTCATCGTGTCGAGATGCAGGCGCTGCAGGTCACGCCGGGTCGAGCCGACGTTCCTCGCGCGCGCCGGCTTGCTCGGCGTGCCGGACACCACCTCCGCCCAGATCGAGGCGCTCAGCGTCGAGAAGAGCTCCGGCAGGCCCATCCTCGGCTCACCGTCCGCCGCGCGGAGCTCGGCGTCTCGAATACGGGCGAGCACGGCCGGATCGAGCAGCTGCGCCAGGAGGCTGCTCTGCTGGGTAAGAGCCCAGTCGTGGGTCGGAAAATCGGCACGAGTGCCGTACGGCGAAGCGCCCCAGTGGCTCCATCGCTCCGGGCCGAGGCGGCTCAGCAGCGCGGGTCGAAACTGGTATGCCTTCTCGCCGAATCCGGCCTCGGCGATGAATGTCAAGGCGGCTCGCTGCTGGCTCGCCGGGACGTTGACGAGGGCCGGCCGTTCTCCGGGGTCACCCCGGTGGTCTCGGGAGATGGTCGCGCCGCCGAGGTACTTCGTGGTGACGAGCAGCGCGTACCAGCGGTCGGAGAGCAGGTCGGTGAAGACCGACCGGAGACGCGCGTAGCTCTGGCCTGGCGCAACGACGCGGGTTTCCAATGAATCGAACATCCCGTCGATCAATGCGACGCGGTCCCTGGCCCAGCCGAGCGGGTCGCCGGTCTGGTCGTAGCGGGAAATCGTAGGATCGAGCCCCGCGCCGCCGAAGCCGGCGTCCTCATCGGAGCCGTAGAGATGCTCGGGATCGGCGGCCTCCGAGGCAATGGCGCTGAGCCCGTTGAGCTCCACGTCGGGCGTCCAGGCCGCGCCGCCATCGCCGCCGCCCTTGGACACGATGGGCTCGACCCTGACACCGCCGACGCCGGCGTATCCATAGGAGATCGCCCACCGATCGTAGGAGCCGATCGTCGGCGAGTAGTAGTCACCCTGCCGTGCCGGATCGAGCGCGAGAGCGGGAGGCATGTAGTCCATCACCGAGACGCCGAAGCCGTGCGTGCTGGTCCACCCCCGGCTGGCGAGCTGGCCGGCGGTCGCTCCGGCGGAGCCGCGGAAGTTGTGGCGTAGTCCGAGCGTGTGACCGATCTCGTGCATGACGAGCGCCTTCAACGCCTGCCCGATGTATGCCCGGGTCGACGCCTCTCCGGCGCCGATCTCTCCACGCGCGGAGAGCAGCGCGGTCACCAATCCACCTTCCCGACCGAGTCCCTCGCCGTAGCGGCACAGGCGAGGATCGGCGCCGGGCGACATCGCGGCCGAGTCCTCCTGGAACGCCGACTCGACCGAAGCCACGGGCGCGACGAACTGCGCCGACTGCCCGCGCCACCGCTGAATCCATCCGGCGGAGATGAGCACGTCGGCGTTGAGAATCTCGCCGGTTCGGGGGTCGACGCTGACCGGACCGATGGCGTACACCGACCGGTTGGTCGCGGTCCAGCGGACTGTCGAGTAGCGGGCGTCTTCCGCGCTCCACGAGCTGTCTTCCGGCGCGTCCAGCACCCGAATGGCATCGCGGAAACCGACTTCCTCGAATGCGCGGTTCCACTCCAGGATCCCCGCGCGCACGTACGGGCGCCACTCCACCGGAACCGTGCGGTCGATATAGTACGTGATCGGCTGGACGGGAACGCTCGACGCGGCCGCGGGATACTTCTTCTCCAGCCGCCACCGGTCGATGTAGCGGACGAAGAAGTTGTCCGCCGTATCGCGGGAGAAATCCTTCAGCGCGGAGACGAAATATCCCACCCGATCGTCGGCGTACCGAGGCCGCATCGGAGTTGTCGGCAGCGCCATGAGCGAGTAGTGAATGCCGATGGGGATCCATCGGTAGTCGGATACCGTCTCGAGACCCAGGTTGCGCGGCGTAGCAAAGGTGAGACGCACTTCGGCTTCGACGTTGGTCGGATAGAGACGGAGCTGCTGGAAGCTGGAGCGCTTGTCGTCCAGCGAAACGTTCGCGACGATCTTTCGTTGGGCCGCGGCCGTCTGGAGAACGGTGCCTACGTCGCCCCAGTCGGAAAGGAAGAAGGGAGCGATGTTGACGAGCACGTCGCCTTCCCTCCGCTCCGCGGCGATCGGAAACGACTGGGCGACCGAGTGGCCGAACGAGTATCCCACCGTCCGGGCCATCGGTGTGCCCGGCGCCGCGGCGACGTGAGGATTGACGACCCAGAGTTCGATCTGGTCGTCCTCCCGATGGAAGCGCACGAGGTCGGTTCGGAGCGTGGCGCCGCCGTCGAGCCCCAGCTCCCCGATGCCTTGCGCCACCTGGGTGACGAGCAGGTAATCCCGATCGAGCTGATTCGAGGAGAGGGAGAGGAGGATGTCGTCGTGCTTGTAGTAGATAGTGAAAAGACCCGTGCCGATATCGCTGCCGCGGGTCACTTCAACGAAGGGTTTGCCAACCAGATCGGACTGCGCGCGAGCCGGGACCGGGACCGCCGCCAGGACAATGGAGGACAGAAGGGCGATTCTGGTGCAGTGCACGCGGGCTCCGGCGTTGAGACTCGACGCCGGATCTTCCGGCCACTGGCAGTCTGGCAAGTTGGGGGCCGCCCTTGTAATCCTCCACTAAGCGACTGTCGTCAATGCGTTTGTGAATGGATGACTGACGAGAAATAGGGCGGTTGGTGGGGCAAATGGCGAGGAGGGGTTGCGACCCACGTCCTCCTTGACCTAACCCCATTAGACCAGTAAACTTCCACGTCTATCCCCAAAACGGGGACGCAGGCGACCCTAAGCTAAAGAGCGAATGCCTACCATCAATCAGCTCATCCGGGGCGGCCGGAAAGACATGGCAGCAAAGGACAAGGCGCCCGCCCTCAAGTCCAACCCGCAAAAGCGCGGCGTTTGCACTCGGGTCTACACCACCACTCCCAAGAAGCCCAACTCGGCCCTCCGGAAGGTGGCGCGGGTGCGGCTTACCAACGGATTCGAGGTCACGGCCTATATCCCCGGAGAGGGTCACAACCTCCAGGAGCACTCGATCGTTCTCATCCGCGGCGGCCGGGTCAAGGACCTCCCGGGCGTGCGTTACCACATCGTGCGGGGCACGCTCGATTCTGCCGGCGTCAACGATCGCCGGAAGAGTCGATCCAAGTACGGAGCCAAACGCCCGAAGGGCGCGAGTGGGGCCGGTGCGGCCAAGGGAGCAAGCAAGTGAGCCGCCGAAACAAGGCAGTCAAGCGACCGGTCCCGCCGGATCCCCGATACGACAGCCAGACCGTGTCGAAGTTCGTGAACAATCTCATGTTCGAGGGGAAGAAGAGTGTCGCCGAGGGAATCTTCTACTCGGCCATGGACATGATCGAGGAGCGCACCAGCCAGCCGGGTGTGTCGGTGTTCAAGCAGGCGGTCAACAACGCCAAGCCCACCCTCGAGGTCAAGAGCCGCCGCGTTGGCGGCGCCTCGCTCCAGGTTCCGGTGGAGGTTCGTCCCGACCGGCGCACCGCGCTCGCCATGCGCTGGCTCATCTCATTCTCGCGTGCCCGCACCGAGAAGACGATGGCGGAACGGCTCGCCGCGGAGCTGATCCTCGCGTCCAAGGGCGAAGGCAACACCATCAAGAAGAAGGAAGATACGCACCGAATGGCCGAGGCCAACCGGGCGTTCGCGCACTATCGCTGGTAGGGGTCAACGAGGGCAGGAACGATCGAAAGGGCGGCCGGGATCACTTCCCGGCCGCCCTTCATGCGTCGATATCGCCTGCGAATGAATGCATGCCGTCATGGGAGTCGTAAGGCAGTCAGGCGCGCGGCCTCCGACCGGGTGTGGACCTCGTACAGGCGGCAGATCACCGGTGCTACTTCGGTCCGTCGTCGCACGATGTCGCGGGCGCCAAGCTCGCGCAGCCACTCGAGGAGTTCCTCGTCCGTCTGGTCGGTGCAGATAATCACGCAAGGCGGCTCCGGGTCCGCTGCCACGGCTTGGAGTAGCCCAATGGCATCCAGCCTCGGGATGGCGATCTCCGTGACGATGACGTCGGGCCGGAGCCGGCGCGCATAGGAGACCGCTGCCTCGCCGTCGGCTGCCTCGAGCACCTGAAAACCCGCCTGCTCCAGACTGTCGCGCAACTCCCGACGATTGGCTCGATGTTCATCCACCACCAGCACCCGCCGGCCCTGGCCAACATGGCTCGGAGACGCGGGGACGATTCGTGTGCCTGTCGAGTCTCGAAGCGACGGCTCGGGCAGCCAGGGAATATCGGGGCCGGAAATGGAACCTGTCTTCAGCTCGTTCAGAAGGGCATCGACTGCGCTCTGGGCCCCGTGATTCTCGACCAGTGGGGCGGCAACGTTGTCCAGAAGCTCGTGCAGTGACGTGATTCCGGTGACGACGCGTTCGAGGCCGGCCTCCCAGAGCGTCCGCATCCCGGCCTTGCGCACGAGAGCTGCCAGCTCAGGTAAATCTGCCCCCCGCGCGATCGCCCGCTGCACCTCTGGTGTCACCACCAGCACTTCCGGGATGACCGTCCGTCCCTTGTAGCCGGTGTGCCGGCAAGCCGGACAGCCGACGGCTTTGCGCAGACGAGTGCAGTCCTCCTCGATGAGCAGATACTGGAACTCTTCCTGCAGATCCTCGAGCGTATCGGACACGCTACAGGCCGAGCAGAGCCTCCTCACGAGTCGCTGCGCCAGGATCCCCTTGAGGGCGCCGGCGAGCGATCCCCGCTCGGCGCCGATGTCGAGCAGTCTGGAAACCGCAGAGGCGGCATCGTTGGTGTGGAGCGTGGAGAGCACGACGTGGCCGGTCATGCTGGCCTTGATGGCGATGTTCGCCGTCTCGGCGTCCCGGATCTCGCCCACGAGAACGACATCGGGATCTTGCCGGAGAATCGAGCGGAGTGCCGCGGCGAAGGTGAGGCCGGATTTCTCGTGGACCTGGACCTGGTTCACCCCTTCGAGTCGGTACTCGATCGGGTCCTCGACCGTGACCAGGTTCGAGGCCTGAGTCTTGATGAGCCGCAGCGCAGAATACAGCGTCGTCGTCTTCCCAGACCCGGTCGGGCCCGTCACCAGCACCATACCCTCGGTGAGCCTGAGCAGCCTCTCGAAACGCTGCCGTTCGCCCGTCGTGAACCCGAGATTGCCCAGGTCGGCGTTCGCGTCCGACGAATTCAGCAGACGGATCACGGCCTTTTCGCCGGCGGAGCCCAGCGGGAGTGTGGAGATACGGAGATCGACGCTTCCACCCTTGAAGACCACCGACGCACGTCCATCCTGCGGCCGCAGGCGGTCAGCGATGTTGAGCCCGGCCATGACCTTGAGGCGGCTCATCACGTGCCCGGCGGTATCACGGGAGACCTGCCTCCCATCGACCAGCACCCCGTCGAGACGAAAGCGGACCAGCAGTCCGGACTCGCTGGGCTCGATGTGAATGTCGCTGGCGCGTCTCGCGAGCGCGTCCTCCAAGATGGTATTCAGCGTCTCGACGGCCCCACCGGGGATGAGATCGCCGGCGGGTCCCTGTGGAGCGACGTGCACCCAGGACATTTGCGACGCGGAAGGGCTCTCGGATTCGGAGGCGGGATAGATGCGGCGGAGCGCGCCGCGTATGGTGGCCGGGCTCGCGACGGTCAGATAGATCCGCAGCCCGGTGGCGAACTCGAGCATCTGCTCGAGGTCCGCCTGCAAGGGGTTGCCTGTGGCGACCTCAAGCATGCCGTCGCGCAACCGGACCGGGATGACGCCGTATCGCTCGGCCAGCGCCCGGTCGAGCAGTTGGGCCTGGGTTGGTCCCACCGTGGACAGATCGGCAGGCTCGCGCGCCGAGAGGGCGCACGCGGTTTCCAGCAGTTGGGCCTCCGTGGCGCCCGCCTGTCCGAGCGCCTCCCAGGCCGACTCGGCGTGGATTCCTGCCAGCTGCCCCGCAGCCGGATGGCCGAGGCGTTGGAACGCCTCGAGCATCCAATGATCCGCCCAGGGACGGCGTGGTGCCCGGGTCCCCTCTCGTTCCCCGGTAGTGTCGGTCATGCCAGCGATGGTTCTCCTCAGGTCAGAGCACAGGCTACTCCAGATCCTACTCTCGGCTCTAGAGCGATACGACTTGAGGCGAGCCATCACCGGCTGCCCCGGAAATCGCTCCCAGCACCCGAAGCATTCAGTTGCTGGTCCTTAGTCTCGGGTTGCTTCCCGAGAAGGATCGCGAGTTTCAGGGTGCTACAAGTGCTCATCCTGCCGGTCGATCTCTTCGGATTGACGGAGTCCGAATTGCCGTCGCATCTTCCATCCGCTGAGAGAATCTCTTACTCAACCTCAGCCCAATGGAGGACAAGCAATGCAAGGAATCCTCAGCGCGTTTGCTGCAGCAATTGTGGTCTCGGTGGGCAGCACCCAGCTAGTCTGTGCCCAGGCTCCGCCCGCCTCTAAGCCAGGTCCCGAGCACGCACGCCTCGGCTACTTCGTCGGCAAGTGGACGGCGGACGGCGAGATCAAACCGGGTCCCATGGGGCCGGGCGGCAAGATGACATCAACCGATGACTGCCAGTGGTTCGAGGGTCATTTCAGCGTGATCTGTCGCTCGGAAGGAAGAACGCCGGCGGGGTCGAGCAAGAGCATCGGTCTCCTCGGGTATAACACCGAGGAGAAAGTCTACACCTACTATGGTATCGACAACACCAACATGACCATGGCCAGCGTCCCCAAGGGCACCATCCAGGGTGACACGTGGACCTATGTGGACGAAGGCATGATGGGCGGCAAGAAAATGAAGACGCGGGTCGTCATCAAGGAGCTCTCACCCAAGTCGTACACCTTCAAGATGGACCTACAGGGACCAGACGGGAAATGGGTGCCGATGATGGAGAGCAAGAACACGAAGGTTGAATAGAGGACCGCCGAGCCAGAAACAGGCGAGCGCCCGGGGATCATTCCCGGGCGCTGTCATTTAGGAGATGTGCGGTCCGACGATGGCCCGTCGGGAATCCTAGAAATCCAAACCAAGCTTCCGGTACAGCCCGCTCAGATCGCCGGGAGCGAGCTTGTACTTCTTGAGCCCGCACTCGATTGCCTGCTGTGTTCCCGGTCCGCTCACGCCATCGGGCTTGCCGGTGTAGCAGCCGTCCTTCTTGAGCGCGGTTTGAAGCTGTTTCACCTGGTCCGCCGACAGCTCTCGTGGCACCGCGGCGGCGCGAACACCCATCATCGCCTCGGCGCCCGTCGGTCCGGTGGTGGTCGGCGCGCCGGGCTTGGCCGCCGCGGTCGTCCGGGCGGCAGCGGCCGTATCCGACTTGGCGGGTTTGGTCTTGGTCGTCGCCGCGCCCGCCGCCTTCTTCGGAGCGCCGGTATCGAGCGATGCCGCGGCCGGCGACGTGTCGACCCCCGCCGTGTCCGCCGACATCGCGCTGTCCGCGGCACTCTGAGAGGACTGGTCTCGTTCTCCTTTGGCGCATGCACCAATCGCGACGGCGATTGCGAGAGTGGTCCACCGCATCTTGGTTCCTCCTGCCTGGGTCGTCCCGGTTAGACTGCCCATCGGAGCCCTGATTCGTAGGGTATCGACCCGCGTGGGAGGCCGCAACCCCGTGCACGTCCCGACTGCCTAGGGCGCGAAGTTGACCATGGCCGCCAGTGAAAACCGGTGCCGCACCGCGTGGCGCCGGTCGGACACCCGTTGCGTGCTCGACATGCCTGGCAAGTCGCCAGAACCCATCTTCCGGTGGCGTAACCCGATGCACCAGCGGAGGATGGGCGTCCCGTCGCTACCTGGCGTGTATCGTGCATTGACACACGGGGTCGCACCGCCACCCTACCCCAACCCAAAACTCGCCCATGTATTTCGTCGAGCAAGAGCCCGGCAACGTCGCAGTGTACGACTCCGCCGACGACCTTTCTCAGGCCATTCGCGGGGGAGTCGTAGGCCCCAACTCGCGCATTTTCCACCACCAATCATCGCAATGGCTGCCGATCACGACGCACCCCCTATACCGCCGGACGACCGCGCAGACAGCGAATGAGACGCCGCCGCTCGGCCGCAGACAATGGACTTTCTTCCCCGGGCCCAGCACGGACGCCAACTCGGCGGACGAACCCTCGGCCCTCACGGTCGAGTGGCCTGAAGAGATGGAGGAAGCGTCACCGGAACTTCCCGCGGCCAAGACTCGGTGGCCGCGGTGGCTGGATTCACTCCGCGCAGTCATCGCCAAGATTCTCTCGCTGCCGCGGCTCAAGGCGGGCTGACTCCTTCCCGCGATCGTCTATCGGCCGGGCGCAATCAACAAGGCGAACGGAACATGACCATCGCGAGCGTCTCCCCCAAGTCATACACCTTCAAGATGGACATGCAGGGACCAAGACGGTAAATGGATGCCGATGATGGCGAGCAAGAACAGGAAGGTTGAATAGTTGTCCGCGTTCACCCGGTCCGGTGGTGTGGTCCGTAACCATCCCTGTCTCTGAGTCACGGTTCCGGGTTGGCGTCCCGCACCGCCGCGATACGTACCCGTACATCGGAGAGGATAGCCTGGAGAGGTAGATCGGCTTGGCGCCACAGCTCGAGCAGGCGGGAGTAGCTCGCGACAGCGGCCTGCGGCTCGCCCAGCCGCTCCTGCAGCTCGGCCAGGCGCTGAGTGGTCCAGCCGAGGTCGACGGCGTCGGGCTCATAGCGCCAGATCCAGGGTGTCACGAGATAACGCCGATAGACGGTCGCCGCATCCCGCACGCGTCCCGCCGCTTCGAGGGCGCGCCCCAGATCGGGGAGCGGGCAGATCTGGCACACGTGGAGCTTCTCGGCCGTCTCCAGCTCGGTCACAGCCTTAGCTATGCGCCCCTCGGCGAGCGCGAGGACTCCCCGAGTCCAGCTCCGCTCGGCCTTCAGGTTCCGGCCGATGATGCTGTCGTTTGCCCCGGCCTCCGCGAGCAGCTCCCGCGCCCGGGCAAGGTCCCCGGCCGCTGCGTAGAACCGGGCCAACTCGTCGTACCGGCGGTCGCCGGGCAGCAGGTCCGCCAGCGCCGTCACCCGGAGGGCGGAATCCACGAGCGCCATCGCGCGGGGCGGGGAATTGCGATAGCGGAGCTCGAGATAGCCGAGTTGGATCACCCCGAAGAGATGACGACCCAGGGCACCGGCTGCCCGGCTGAAGGCGAGCTGTTTTCGCCATCGTTGCTCCGCCTCGGCCAGGCGGCCTCGGGTCATTGCCACCCCGGCCAGCGCCTCGATCGGATCCACCGCCCGTGAGGTGTCGCTGCCGGTCTCGGCTATCTGGGTCTGCGCCTGACGCTCGGCCCGCCCCCAGTCCTGCTGCGCCGCCGCATCCTGGATCTCCTCGGTCAGCAGAATGGGATGGCCGGGAAACCGCCTGGCCGCCAGGTCCAGCGTCGCGCGCGCCTCCCCGAACTTGCCCTGGAGGAGCTGGGCGGTGTGAATCCCGAAGTACATGTTGGCGACGGAGGAATCAGCCTCGATGGCCCGGCGGAAGTACTCCACGGCCAAGGCGTAGTGGCGCGACTCCCGATGAGCGAGGGCGAGATTGTTGAGCGCCGCCATGTGGTCCGGATACCGTGCGACCACCGCCTGGTACGCGTCGATGGCGGTCTGGTAGTCCTCGTTGCCGTATGCCGTGCTGCCAACCAGGAAGCCCCGCTCCAGGTAGGAGAGGCGGTGCTGGTTGGCGATCGCGTGCTGCCGGGCATCGAAAACCTGGCCCATCTGTCCTATCGAGCCGTGGGCCATGCCCAGCGCCACGTAAGCCGAGGCGAACCCGGTGTCCAGCGCAACGGCTTCCTCGAACCGCTTGACCGCGAGCCTGCGCTGGCCCTGGCGAACGAGCTGCTGCCCTTCGGTGTATCGGCGGAGGGCTGGAAGTGAGGCGGTGCTGGCCTGCTCGAGCGCCGGCATGTCTTCCAGGTCCCGCAGCGATTCCCCGATCCGTCGCCGGAGCGTCTTGCTCGCCCGGTCCACTGTGGCGATGAGCTGGTTCGAGTCGGGCGCAGTCTCGCGAATCGCCACCAGCGCATCCCCCTGCTGGGCGCTCACCAGGTGCACCGTCACGACGTAGGACCCAGAGAGCCGGCTGAGGGTGCCGGTGACGAACGCCTTGACACCCTCCCGCAAGGCGACCTCGCGGGCCAAGGTGTCGTCAAGCGCGACGTCGGAAGGCCGCCGCATCAGCTCGAGGGAGGCGCGCGCTTGGCGTGGGGTGAGCACTCTCACGACCGGTGACTGCGCCAGATCGGTGCGGAAGGCCTCGGTGATGGCTGCGGTCAGCGTGGTGTCGCCGGTGCGATCCGTGAAATCGGCGACCAGGACCCGGTCGCGCTCCGCGAGCGCCCGAGTGGAGAGCAATGATGCCGGCTCGTCTTCGGCACTCGAAATCGGCAGCGCGATCGCCGCGAGCACGCTCACGCTCACCGCGGCCAGGCCGGCCACGGCGACCGCCGCCCGGTTTCGCCGCACGAACTTCCCGGCGCGATAGAGCAGACCCTCGCTGCGGGCGAGCACCGGCCGGCCATCCAGATGGCGGCGGAGGTCCTCCGTAAAGGCCGCAACAGAGGAGTAGCGCCGGGCGGGCTCCTTGCGGAGTGCGGCGAGAATGATGGTATCGAGGTCGCCGCGGAGCAGCCGGCTCAGTTGGCGCGCGGTCACGGCGCCCGAGCGGGCAGCCTGGTCGGCGGGCTCACGGCGGCGGCGGCGCGCCCCGCCCGTAGAGTCCGGTTCCCGAGTCACCGCCGAGCTCGGGCGCTCGGGCTCGGTGGTGCACACTGTGGCGGCGACGTCCTGCGGGGCCCGGCTGGGGAACTGGTAGGGCGAGCGGCCGGTCAGCAGCTCGTAGAGCACTACACCGAGCGAGTAGACGTCGCTCGCCGCGGTGGCATGACGGCCCTCGATCTGTTCCGGGCTGGCGTACTCCGGCGTGAGGAGCCGGAGGCCCGTAACCGTGGACGTCGGGTCGTCCCCCGAATCGAGCAGGACCTTGGCGATTCCGAAATCGAGCAGCTTGGGGACTCCCGCCGGAGTCACCAGGATGTTGAGCGGCTTGATATCCCGGTGGACGACGCCCTGTCCGTGGGCGTAGGAGACCGCGTCACACACCTGGAGAAAGAGCTGCAGCCGGTTCGCGACGGAAAGCGTGTGCGCATCGGCGAACTCGTCGATCGGCTGCCCGTCGATGTACTCCATCGCAAGATACGGGAGGCCGTCCGGCGTGCTGCCGCCATCAAGCAGCCTGGCGATGTTGGGGTGGTCCAGCGAGGCCAGGATCTGGCGCTCCGCGCGGAAGCGCGCGAGCACGTGGTCGGTATCCATGCCACGCTTGATGAGCTTGACCGCGACCCGCTGACTGAAGCCTCCGTCCGCCCGCTCAGCGAGGTAGACTGCCCCCATTCCGCCTCGCCCCAACTCGCGGACTACCCGGTACGCGCCGATCCGTCGTCCCTCGATCGACTCTCCGGCGGCATCGATCCCGGCAAGCGTGACCGCCGGGGCTTCGATGAAACCCGCCGCCCGTTCGTGCGCGGCAAGCAGTCGGTCGACCTCCACGCGGAGTGCCGGATCCCCGCCGCACTCCACATCCAGCAGGGCCGCGCGCGCGTCCGGCGCGAGCGGCAGAGCAGCGTGGAAGAGTGCCTCGAGCCGTTGCCAACGATCCCCGCTCACCGGCCGGCTTTCTTCCCGTCGATGGCCTCGAACAGCCATGCGCGAGCGAACGCCCACTCCCGCTCGACGGTGGCGCCGGAGACCTGGAGCACCTCCGCGATCTCCTCGATCGTGAGTCCCCCAAAGAACTTGAGCTCCACCACTTTGCTTTTCCGCTCGTCCAGTGCCGCGAGGCGTTGGAGAGCGTCCTCCAACGCGATCAGCTCGACGTCGGGCCGCCCTGAGAGCGCCTCCACCAGGCTCAGCGATACGGGCTGAGCCGCGCCGCCGCGCTTCTGGGCGGCGCGGTCCCGTGCGTGGTTGACCAGAATCCGGCGCATCATGTTGGCGGCCACGCCCAGGAACTGGGCCCGGTTCCGCCAGTCGACCTGTCGCTGGTCGACCAGCCTGAGATACGCCTCGTGGACGAGCGCGGTGGGCTGGAGGGTATGGCCGGTGGATTCCCGGCTCAGATAGTTGCTTGCCAGCCGGTGGAGCTCCTCATAGAGCACCGGCAGCATCTGATCGAGGCCGCGCTTGTCGTTTCGGCCCCAGTCCACCAGCCACTGGGTGACGGCGCTCGGGGGGGATGCAGAGTCGTCGGTCATGCAAGAATGGGAATGGGGAGCCAGGCCGGGAGGCTCAGGCGGATCAGGCATTGTACGCCCGAAACAGGCGTTCATCAATGGCGTCAGCGTATCGGCGCACGGCGGATGAGGCGTTGCACGGCTCGACCGGGCGTTCCTCACAACCACCACACGAGGAACCCACTCATGGACACCACCGTGCCCCCCTCCCAGGCCGCGGCCGCCGTCGCCGGCACCGAGGAGAAAACCGTCGCCATCCTCTGCTACGTCACCATTGTCGGTTTCATCGCCGCGATCTTCATGCACCAGAGTCACAAGACTCAGCTTGGCGCATTCCACCTGCGGCAGATGCTGGGCATGGTGCTGACCGGCATCGTCGGCGGGGTGTGCGGGGTGGTTCCGATACTCGGATGGATCGCCTGGTTCCTGGTGGTCCTCGCCCTGTTCGTGCTCTGGCTGCTGGGCCTCCTCTCCGCGGTCAAGGGGGACATGCGGCCGGTTCCGATTCTGGGGGAGCACTACCAGCGGTGGTTCGCGGGCGCGTTCGCCTGACGAGGGGCGCAAAATGAACAAACTCGCCATCGGGTTCGCCGCGCTACTGGGACTCGGCGTCGCCGGCGCTGCTGGCGCATCGTACTTCGCCTACCACAAGGTGACGTCCGCCGTCGCTCCTCTCTCCGAGCTCGGCTCGCTCGCCGGGATCGAGAGGTCGATCCGAAAGCAGGGCCCCTACACGCCGCCAGCGTCCGGGGAACCGAGCCCGGCGCAGGTCGAACGGCTGCTGGAGATCCAGGGGGCGGTGCGGGCCCGGCTGGGCGCCCGAGCCGACGAATTCTACCATCGCTACCGCCGGTATTTCGAGCCGGTGGGCGGCACGACCGTGCCCCTCCGTGGAGCTGTCGATAGCGCGATGGTGGGCCTCCGCATGTCCCTCGATCTCGCCGGTCTCTACGTGGACGGCAAGCGGGCTCAGGTGGACGCCCTCAGCCGCGCCGGTTTGTCGCTGGAGGAGTACCGCTGGACGCGGTCGCGGGTGTACGCGTCGCTCGGCGTGCCGCTCCTGGAGGTCGATGTCCCCGGCATTATCGCGGACGTCAAGGAGAGCCGCCAGCAGTCCACGCCGGCCTACCAAGTGACAGAGGGCTCGACAGGCTCGCCGGCATTGCGGAAGCTCGTCGACCCGCACCGGACGGTGCTCGAGGACAATGTGGGACTGGCGTTCTTCGGCCTGTAGGCGGTGCCACGCTCCATGAGGCTCTCTATGACATCATGGCTGCTGGCGCTCCTGCTCCTGCAGGCATCCCAAGCCCCGACATCGATTCCGCTCCGGCCCGGGCTCACGGTCGTGCAGGCCGTCAGGGCGACACCATACGAGGCAACGCCCAGGGCGACTACGAGGCCGTCATCGCGGTCGCCGCGGTCTCCGAGTCCACGGTTGAGCTTGTCTCAACGGCTTTCGTTCGAACCTACGACGCTTCGACCGGATCCGCGTGCCCCGTGGAACGACCGCACTGGTTCCATCACTCGCCGTGATCGAAGCAGCTCGGCACCGTGGCAGCGCCGAGGTCGTGGTGCGCAACTATGCCGACCGGCTCGACAATCCGGGCACCCCTCCGGCGGATCGGTGCCGGCACCCAACCATTTCCCGTCCTGCTCAACGGCGGCCGCGTGACCCTGCCGGCCATGCCGAGAGGAATGCCGCGCGGCTCGATCAGCCGCAGAACCACGACCATCAAGCATCAGGCGAATCCGAAGCTCGAGGCGGCGCAGTTTCGGCTCGCCGTCCCGGCGAGCTGATCATGCGGCCGAATACACCACCAGCGCGGGGGTCTGCGTCATGTACCAAACGTCGCGTAGCACATCACTAAGCCTCATCCTGGGGTTGGCAGTGGGTCTCATGACCCGAAGCGAGGGTGCCGCGGGCGAACCTCGGCATGCGCCCGCCGGCGGCAGCGCCGGTGCCGCCCCCTGCCCCACGCCCGCCGATATCGAGACCGTGATCGGCTTCCCGGTCAAAGCCCATCCGCAGGTGAGCGACCGATGCATGTACGAGCTCACCGGTCAGTACCAAGGCGCTTTCGTCACCCTGAGTTACCAGCCCGCCACACGAGCTGACGATGTCTACGGGGAGATCAGGCAAAGAGTGAAGGGGGCCAAAGGAGTGAATGCGCAGCCGGACCGCGTGAGCCTCGGGGAGGGTGGCTGGGGCTACGCCAGCATGGGCAGGAAGGAGGCGGCCACGGTCTCACAGGGACGGCTGTATCACGTCGAGATGGATTACGATCTTTTCGAGAGCCTGAACCTTCGCGAGGATGCTGCGGTTCGGGTGGTCGAGCTCGCGATGCGCACCGCTCCCGCGGGCGATCGCGCCGTGTCCAATGGCGCCGGCAAGGTCGCTGCCTCACTCGACGCGTGCATGCTCGCCACGAACGCCGAGTTCAGCCAGATAGCCGAGGAAAAGCCCGCGATCGCCAAGTACTGGTCGGCACCCACGGCGTCGTTTGGGGGCTCACACTGCGACTACGACGGTGGCTCGATCCGGGTCTACCAGGGCAAGACCTCCGCCGCTGCCCTCGACGCGACCCTGAAGGCCTTCAAGGCGGATAAGCAACCGAGGGTGCCGGTGAGCGGCATCGGCGAGAAGGCGTTCTTCATGATTCCGATGCCGGATAACAAGTACAATCGTCTCGGCCTGCTTGCCGTGTACGCCGGACCGCGGGTCCTGCAACTCACGCTCGACGCCCAGGGCGATGAGCCGATCGAGGCGACGCGGCCGCGGCTCGAGCGGCTCGCCCAGCTCGTGCTGCCGCGGCTGCACTGACGGGAAGAGGTCACTGATGCTCGTCAAAGGCGTAGAGGGATGAGGCCGCCATCGCCGCGAACAAGTAGCGAGCAGTCATGGAGTCGTAGCTCCTTCGGCAGCCGCGCACTCGCGCACCAGCTCCACCCGCCGGTTGCGGGCCCGTCCCTTGATCGTGCTGTTCGGTTCGCGAGGCCGCGCGGCGCCGACCCCCGCCCACCCGCAGCCCGGTGGAACTCACCTTGTATTTGATCGACGAGCCGCGCGCGCACGGACTCCACGCGCCGCACCGAAATCGCCTTGTTGGCCGCCGCGGTGCCAATGCTGTCCGTGTGACCCTCGAGCGTCGCGGTCCAGTCGGGGTGGCGGCCGAGGATGGCGGCAGCTCGGCAATCGCGCGGTCCGACGCGGGCTCGAGTCGGGCGCTGTTGAAGGCGAAGTAGATCCCGGGCAGCTCGACGCGGCAGGAGGCCGCAAGCGCGCGCTCGAGCCCCGCCGACGAAGGTCCGGTCCCTCCGGCAGCCACGCCCGGGGGCGTGGCCTCGGCGAGCAGTAGGCTGTCGCCGTGCAGAAGCAGCACGCCATCGCCCTCGGCCAGACCGTCCACGCCGGCCGTCGCGAACGGCAGATCGATTACCGGCAGCTTCACGGCGACGGTGGGACCGTGATCACCACTTGGCGCGGATCCCCAGCGGCGGGCGGACGCCGTGGCAGGAGGATCGTGGTTATCAGAGTGAGCACGACTTCGCCACGCTGGTTCCGGGTGGTGACCCGCAGACGGGCCGTACCGCGATCGGCCTTTGAAGAGGATCGGCGCACTTCGAGCACCTCCCACTCCACGCTGAGCACGTCGTCCGGGAACACCGGCCGGGGCCACCGCAGCTCGTCCGCGCCGAGTCCGACCAGGCCCCAGAGCGAGCGAAGCTCACCCTCGACCAGAAGCCGCATCGTCAGCGCCATCGTGTGCCAGCCCGACGCGACCAGCCGGCCGAAGACGCTCGCCTTGGCCGCGGCCTCGTCCAGATGGAACGGCTGCGGATCGAAGGCGGCGGCGAACGCTTTGATGGCGGCGAGATCGATCGATGCAGTGCCGCCAGTGTAATGCTGGCCGACCGCGAGATCCTCGAGGTAGCAGGGCGGGGCCCACACGGTGCCGAGCCTTTCGAATTGGGGTGGATCAAGCGACATGTCGATCACCGGCCTTCGTGAGCGTAGACCGTGCTGGGAGCGGCGGGCCGCGGCGCACGACGAAAAACACGAAGCGCCCGGGAGTCTAGCTCCCAGGCGCTTCGTCCATCAATGCCGGCCGATCGGCCTTATTCCTCTTCCGCCAGCACGCCGGCTGCCACCAGCGGCGCCGGTACCGGCTCCTCCACCCGCGGCGGCGGCGCCTCGTAGCCCGCCGGCGGCTGGATGTCGATCTCGGCGTAGCGGTAGATGCCGGAGCCCGCCGGGATCAGGTGCCCGATGATGATGTTCTCCTTGAGGCCCAGGAGATCGTCCTTGGCCCCGCGGATGGCCGCGTCGGTCAGCACCCGCGTGGTCTCCTGGAACGACGCCGCCGAGATGAACGACTGCGTCGTGAGACTCGCCTTGGTGATACCGAGCAGCACCGGCTCGGCCTGCGCCGGCTCGTTCTTCCGCTTGACGGTCCGCTCGTTCTCGTCCCGGAAGGTGAGACGATCCACCGTCTCGCCCTCGAGGAAGTCGGTATCGCCCGGCTCGGTCACCCGCACCTTCTGCAGCATCTGGCGCACGATCACGCCGATGTGCTTGTCGCTGATGCGCACGCCCTGCAGCCGGTAGACTTCCTGCACCTCGTTGAGCAGATACTCCTGCACGGCGCGCGGCCCCTTGATGAGCAGAATGTCGTGCGGGTTGACCGGCCCCTCGGTGAGGCGGTCGCCCGCCCGGACCCGGTCGCCCTCGTGCACCCGGAGGTGCTTGCCGGCCGGCACCTCGTACAGCTGCGGCTCCGTCTCCTCCCCTGCGTTCTCGGGATAGACGTAGATCTCGCGCTTGCCGCGCTTGATCTCGCCGAACTTGACCATGCCGTCCACCTCGGAGATCGTGGCCGGATCCTTCGGGCGCCGCGCCTCGAACAGCTCGGCGATACGCGGCAGGCCGCCGGTGATGTCGCGCGTCTTGTAGGCCTGGCGCGGAATCTTGGTGACGGTAATGCCTTTGCTCACCTTGACCGGAGCGGAAAGGAAGACCGTCTTGTCCTTGCTCTCCTTCTTCGTCTTGCTGGGCCATGCCTCGTTGATCGGACGCTCATCGACGTGGAACTTGGTGCTCCACGGGTTGGCGCCGTCCGGAATCTCCATTGCCCGGCTGACCAGGTCGGTCGGTGAGCCGAGAATGACGCGGCTGCTTTCCGCCAGGGTGTATTCCTGTGGGTCCTTCCGGTTGCTCATGTAGACCAGCACGCTCGGGTGCAGCTCGCGGTCGGGGTCGGCCATGACCACGATGCTCCGGAGGCCGGTACCCTCGTCCAGCTCCTCGCGGAGCGTGACACCCGGCACCAGGTCCTTCCAGCGCAGCTCTCCGTCGCTCTTGATGATGCTGGGGTCGTTGTACGGATCCCAGGTGTAGAGGATCGTGGCGCGACGCTCGTTGTCTCCCTTGGAGACGAGATCGCCTTCCTTGACCGCCAGCAGGGCGCCTTCCGGCACCGGGTAGCGGTTGAGGATGCGCTTCGGGTCCTTGGGATCCACCACGAGAATCCCTTCCTTGCTTTCGTCCGACGCCGACTCGTCCTCGCGGGTAAGCACGACGCGGATGTTGCCCTTGGTGCCGTCCTCGTATTCCACCGGCACGTCGGACCACTCGAGGCCGTCCGTATACTTGACCTTGCCGTCCGACCGGGCGCGCCGCTCCGCCTCTTCCGCGATTCGGCTCGACGTGCCGCCGATGTGGAAGGTGCGCAGCGTGAGCTGGGTGCCGGGCTCGCCGATGCTCTGCGCGGCCAGGATGCCCACCGCTTCGCCCATGTCCACCATATCCATGGTGGCCAGGTTGCGGCCGTAGCACATCCGGCAGACGCCGCGACGGGCCTCGCACGTCAGCACGGACCGGATCTTGACCTTCTCGATCCCGGCGTCGTCGATCGCGTTGGAGATTTCCTCGTCGATCAGCTTGCCGGCCTCGACCAGGAGCTTCTGGTCGCCGTCCACGTCGAGCTCGTGCGGATCGAACACGTCCTCGCTGGCGACACTGCCGAGGATGCGCTCACGCAGCGGCTCGATGATGTCCTCACCCTCCTTGAGCGCTGCGATTTCCAGGCCCAGGATGGTACCGCAGTCTTCCTCGGTGATCGTGACATCCTGCGCCACGTCCACCAGCCGCCGCGTCAGATAGCCCGCGTCGGCCGTCTTGAGGGCGGTGTCGGCCAGGCCCTTCCGCGCGCCGTGGGTCGAGATGAAGTACTCGAGCACGGTGAGCCCTTCCCGGAAGTTCGACTTGATCGGGCTCTCGATGATCTCGCCGATGCCGCCGGTGAGCTTCTTCTGCGGCTTGGCCATCAGGCCGCGCATGCCTGCGAGCTGCCGGATCTGGTCGCGACTGCCACGGCTGCCGGAGTCGAACATCATGAACACCGGGTTGAACCCGCCGCGGGAGACCCGCATCGAGTTGATCATCGCCTCGGCCACGTCGTTGTTGGCGTGGGTCCAGGCGTCGATCACCTTGTTGTAGCGCTCGCCGAACGTGATCTGGCCCGTGTTGTAGGCCCGCTGGAACCGCTTGACGCGCGCATCGGCCTCGGTGAGCAGCTCCGCCTTCTCGGCCGGAATCTCGAGGTCCTCGATCCCGATGCTCACGCCTCCCATGGTGGCGAAGCGGAAGCCGAAATCCTTGAGCCGGTCGAGGAAGGTGACCGTGTCGGCCAAGCCAGCACGCCGGTAGCTCTGCAGCACCAGCTCCGACAGATTCTTCTTCTTCATCAGCTCGTCACGGAACCCGAGCACCACGACCACCGTGCGCGGCAGGATGCTGTTGAAGAGCACCCGGCCCACCGTGGTCCGGAGCCAGCGCGGCTCGCCGTCGTCCGACTCTCGCGGCGGCACGTACCAGAAGCAGATGGCGGAATGGTAGCCCACGCTGCCGTTGAGCAGCGCCATCTCGAGCTCGGCGAGGCTGCCGAAGTACTTGGCGTCCTTCCAGAGCCGGACCCTGGTCTCCTCGGTCTTCCCAGCGCCGGCCTTGCGGAACTCCTCCTCGTACCCGGCCGGGAGCTTGGTCAGGAAGTACGACCCCAGCACCATGTCCTGCGACGGTTCGGCCACCGGCCGCCCGTCCGACGGCTTGAGGACGTTGTTCGAGGAGATCATCAGCAGGCGGGCCTCCAGCTGCGCCTCGAACGAGAGCGGCACGTGCACCGCCATCTGATCGCCGTCGAAGTCGGCGTTGAACGCCGCGCAGACCAGCGGGTGGATCCGGATGGCCTTGCCTTCGACCAGCACCGGCTCGAAGGCCTGGATGCCCAGGCGGTGGAGCGTCGGCGCGCGGTTGAGCAGCACCGGATGGTCCTGGATGATCTCTTCCAGGATCTCGTATACCTCGGGGCTCTCGCGCTCCACGATCTTCTTGGCCCGCTTGACCGTCTCGGCGATGCCCTTCTCGACCAGCTTGTGGATGATGAACGGCTTGAACAGCTCCACCGCCATGGCCTTGGGCAGGCCGCACTGGTGCAGCCGGAGCTCCGGGCCTACCACGATGACCGAGCGGCCCGAGTAGTCCACCCGCTTGCCGAGCAGGTTCTGGCGGAACCGGCCCTGCTTACCCTTGAGCATGTCGGACAGGCTCTTGAGCGGCCGCTTGCCTCGCCCGCGAATCGCCTTGGAGCGGCGGCCGTTGTCGAACAGCGCGTCCACCGCCTCCTGGAGCATCCGCTTCTCGTTCCGGAGGATGACCTCCGGCGCCTTGTGCTGGATCAGCTTGGTGAGCCGGTTGTTCCGGTTGATCACCCGCCGGTACAAGTCGTTGAGATCGGACGTGGCGAAGCGTCCGCCGTCGAGCGGCACCAGCGGCCGCAGGTCGGGCGGGATGACCGGGATCACGTCGAGAATCATCCAGGCCGGGTTGTTGGGCAGGTCGCCCGAATCGCCCGAGCTCAAGAACGCGTCGACGATCTTGAGACGCTTGAGCATCTGCTTCTTGCGGTGCTGGCTGGTCTCGCTCGCCACTCCCGCCCGCAGCTGTTCGGCCAGCTGCTTGATGTCGAGGCGGCCGAGCAGCTCGCGCACCGCCGGCGCCCCGATGTCGGCCTTGAAGCCGGTGTCCCCCTCCTCCCGCGCCTTGGCGCGGAGGGTGAGATACTCCTCCTCATCGAGGAGCTGGTTTTCCTCGACCTCCTGCTTGCCGGGATCGAGGACGATGTAGCTCGAGTAGTAAATGACCCGCTCGAGATCCCTGAGCGTGATGTTGATCAGGTTCCCCATCGGACTCGGCAGCGTCTTGAAGAACCAGATGTGCGCCACCGGCACGCTGAGCTCGATATGCCCCATGCGCTCGCGGCGCACCTTGGAGAGCGTGACTTCGACGCCGCACCGGTCGCAGATCACGCCGCGATAGCGGATCCGCTTGTACTTGCCGCAATGGCACTCCCAGTCCTTGACCGGACCGAAGATCCGCTCGCAGAAGAGACCGTCCTTCTCCGGCTTGAACGACCGGTAGTTGATCGTCTCCGGCTTGGTGACCTCGCCCCACGACCACCATGCCCGCTGCCCCTGAAGCTCCAGGCGCTCGCGTTCCTTGGGATCGCGGGGGCCCCGGATTTCCTCGGGGCTCGCGATGCGGATGCTGATATAGTCGAAGCTCGAGCTCTTGGGCTCGCGCCCGCTGCGAAAATCAATCATGAGTCCCTCTTATTCATCGCCAGCCTCGGTGGTGCCGAGCGTGACTTTGAGGCCCAGGGCCTGGAGTTCCTTGACCAGTACGTTGAACGACTCGGGGATGCCGGGCTCGGGAAGGTTCTGCCCCTTCACGATCGCCTCGTAGACCTTGCTGCGGCCGTTCACGTCGTCGCTCTTGACCGTGAGCATCTCCTGCAACACATGGGCGGCGCCGTACGCCTCGAGCGCCCACACTTCCATCTCGCCGAACCGCTGGCCGCCGAACTGGGCCTTGCCGGCCAGGGGCTGCTGCGTGACCAGCGAGTACGGGCCGATCGACCGCGCGTGGATCTTGTCGTCGACCAGGTGGCTCAGCTTCAGCATGTAGATCGAGCCGACCGTCACTTCACCCTCGAATTGCTGTCCCGTCCGGCCGTCGCGCAGCCGGGCCTTTCCGCCCGGCGTGAGGCCGGCGGTCCGCAAGAGCTCATCGGCTGCCGCGTCCACGTCTGCCTCACCCTTCGGGCCGAGCATCCCCGCCAGAGCCGGCTTGCCCGATGACTCGAGCGCCTCGGTGAGGCCGACGCCCGCGGTCTTTTCCAGCTCCTTGACCACCTTGGCGACGCTCTTCTGATCCTGCGCCCGGTGGTATTCCAGCTCCTGCTTGCGCTGGGCCAGCTCGCGTCCGGCCAGCTCCTTGGCGGCCTCGACCAGGAAGCTCCGGACCTCCTCGAAGAATTCCCGGGTTTCGGCCGACGCGTTCCGGGCGCCGAGCATGGCGACGCCGGCCTCGACGAGCGTGGTGTGCTCGCCCTTGGGCGCGACCTTCTTCAGGTCGGCGACCAGCCGGGTGATCGCGGCCGGCGACAGCACCGGCGGCATATGCTTGAGCCTCAGGCCTTCCGCTGCCCAGCGGAAGCCCGCCAGCCGGAGCAGCACGCCGATCTCCGCCTCGTCGGCGCCGCGGAAGACCGGGGTCTTGGCCTCGAACCCGAGCATCCGGGCGCACCAGCCCAGGTGGGTCTCGAGGATCTGGCCGACGTTCATCCGGCTCGGCACGCCGAGCGGATTGAGGACGATGTCCACCGGGGTGCCATCCGGCAGGAACGGCATGTCCTCTTCCGGCACGATGCGGGCAACGATGCCCTTGTTGCCATGCCGGCCCGCCATCTTGTCGCCCACCGAGATCTTCCGCTTCTCGGCGATGTACACCTTTACCAGCTGGATGACGCCCGGAGGCAGCTCGTCCGGCTGGAGGATCTTGTCGATCTGGTCTTCGGCCTTCTCCTCGACCCGGGCACGCTCGCGCGCCGCCATGTCGATACTCTGGCGGATGCGCTCGTTGGCCGTCTTGTTGGCCACCCGGAGCGTCTTGAGGTCGACGTCACCGAGGTCGATATCCTTGAGGGCCGCCGCGGTGAGCTTGGAGCCGGCAGGGAGGAATTCCTCCACCGTGCCCGACTTGAGCATCAGCGCCACATCCTGCCCCGCGAGGAGATGACCCAGCTCCTCGAGCATGACGGTGTTGATGCGCGCCTTCTCGTCGTTCTCGATCCGGCGGACCTCGCCGATGCGCTCGCCGCGATCCTTCTCGACGACCTGATCCTCGATGCGGCTGAAGATCTTGACGTCGATGACCACGCCCGCCATACCTGGCGGCACCTTGAGGGAGCTGTCCTTCACGTCCTTGGCCTTCTCGCCGAAGATGGCCGTCAGCAGCTTCTCTTCCGGTGACAGCTCGGTCTCGCCCTTCGGCGTGATCTTGCCGACCAGGATATCGCCCGGCTTGACGTGGGCGCCGATCCGTACGATGCCGCGCTCGTCGAGATCGACGACGCTCTCATCGGAGACGTTCGGAATTTCCCGGGTGATCTCCTCCTGACCGCGCTTGGTGTCGCGGACGTGAAGCTCCAGCTCCTGAATGTGGATGGACGAGTAGACGTCGTCCTTGACCAGGCGTTCGCTGAGGACGATGGCGTCCTCGAAGTTGTGCCCGTACCAGGGCATGAACGCCACGAGCACGTTGCTGCCCAGCGCCAGCTCGCCGCCTTCGGTCGCGGCGCCGTCGGCGATGATCTCGCCGGCCTGGACCTGCTGGCCGAGCTGCACCAGGGGCCGCTGGTTGATGGCGGTGTCCTGGTTGGTGCGCCAGAACTTCTTTACCCGGTACCGGTCGTGCTGGTGCAGCCGCGCGAGCGGCTGGTCGCCGGGGGCATTGCCGTTGGCTCCGGCGTCGACGATGATCTCGTCGGCGGTGACGCGGGTGACTGCCCCGCTCCGGCGCGCGATGATGACCGCGCCCGAGTCACGCGCGACCTTGTCCTCCAGCCCGGTGCCCACCAGCGGCGCCTGCGGAAAGAGCAGCGGCACGCTCTGACGCTGCATGTTCGAGCCCATGAGGGCGCGGTTGGCGTCGTCGTGCTCGAGAAATGGAATGAGCGCCGCGGCGATGGAGACGAGCTGCTCCGGCGCCACGTCCATGAAGTCGATCCGCTCGGGTGGCAGCAGCGGGTAGTCGTCTCCCTTGCGGCAGAGCACCAGCTGCTCGCCGAAGGTGCCATCCGGGTTGATGACGGCGTTGGCCTGCGCGACGGTGTAGTCTTCCTCGTCGCTCGCCGAGAGCCATCGGATCTGGTCGGTCACCTTGCCGTTCTTCACCACGCGATAGGGCGTCTCGATGAAGCCGAGGTCGTTGATCCGGGCATAGGTCGAGAGGCTCGTGATCAGGCCGATGTTCGGCCCTTCCGGCGTCTCGATCGGACACATGCGCCCATACTGCGAGTAGTGCACGTCGCGCACCTCGAAGCCGGCGCGCTCCCGCGTGAGGCCGCCCGGACCCAGCGCCGAGAGCCGGCGCTTGTTGGTCAGCTCGGCCAGCGGATTGGTCTGGTCCATGAACTGCGAAAGCTGCGAGCTGCCGAAGAACGCCTGGATGACCGCGCTGACGGTCCTGGCGTTGACCAGGTCGTCGAGTGAGATCTTCTCGGGGTCCGAGTTGATGCTCATCCGCTCCTTGACCAGCCGGGCCATGCGCGAGAGGCCAACCGAGAACTGGTTGGCGATCAGCTCGCCCACCGACCGGATGCGACGGTTGCCGAGATGGTCGATGTCGTCGGTGAACCCGCGCCCGTCGTGCAGGTCGATCAGGTAGCGGATGATCGCGACGAAATCGTCTTCCGTGAGGACCGTGTGGTTCGGGTCGGTCTTGAGCTTGAGCCGCTGATTGATCTTGTACCGCCCCACCCGTCCGAGGTCGTACCGCTTCGGATTGAAGAACAGCTTCTGGAGCTGCTGCCGCGCCGTCTCGAGATTGGGCGCGTCCCCCGGCCGAAGCAGGGCGTAGATCTGCTCCAGGGCCTCGGCCTCGCTGTGAGTCGGGTCCTTGGCCAGCGTGTTCTTGATGAGCGGCGACTCCGAGCGCCCCGCCGGGAGCAGCACCTCGACTTTGTGCACGCCCGCCTTGATCAGCTTCTTCCGCAGCGCGTCCGTCAGCTCCGCGCCCCCCTCGGCGATCACCTCGCCCGTCTCGGGATCGGCGGCGGCGAAGGCCAGGATGTGATTCTGCCGGTCGCGCGTGCTGGTGGGCTGCTCCTCCTCCCGCACGTCGAGGGTGGTGTAGCCGGCGAAGACGGTGACGCTCTTCACCCCCTTGTGGCGCATCTCGTTGAGACGCTCCTGCGTGAGCTCGTCGCCCACCTCGGCGAGGGCCTCCCCGCCGGCGTCCTCGGGGTTCGGCACCGTGGCGGCAAGGAGGGAGCCGAGGACCTCACGCTTCTCCTGCCGGCCCTCGAGCTTGCCGGTGATGTTCAGCTCCTTCGTGGCGAAGAAGAGCTTGAGGATGTCGGCGTTGTTTCCGTGGCCAAAGGCGCGCAGGAGCGCCGTGGCCGGAAACTTCTTCTTCTTGTCGATGTGCACGTAGATCACATCGTGGATGTCGATCGTGAATTCGACCCACGATCCCCGGAACGGAATGATCCGCGCCGAGAAGAGGCGCTGCCCGTTGGGGTGGATGTCTTCCTCGAAGACCACGCCCGGCGACCGGTGGAGCTGGCTTACCACCACCCGTTCCGCACCGTTGATCACGAACGTCCCGAGCGGGGTCATGATCGGCAGCTCGCCGAGATAGACCTCCTTCTCGATGGCGTTCTTGAGCCGCTTCTGTCCTTCCACCTCCTCGTACACGTCGAGGCGGAGCTTGGCCTTGAGCGGCGCGGCATACGTCATGTCGCGCTCGACGCACTCCTCGACCGCGTACTTGGCGTCGCCCAGCGAATAGCCGAGAAATTCCAGCTTGTACTTCTCGTTGATATCGGTGATCGGGAACAAGTCCCGAAACACGCGCTCCAGCGAGACGTCCTGCCGGGCGCCGTGCACGTCGTCCGGTACCAGCAGCGTCTGGAAGGCGGCAGTCTGGATATCGAGGAGGTGCGGCATGGGCATGCCGCCCTCGCGCTTGCTGAACGTGATTACCGATCGGGTCTGCGGCATCGATTCACTCACTCTCATGCAATACAAATGGCCCCAGCGCAGGTGCCCCGCCTGAGGCGGCGGGGTCGGCCACGGGGCTCGTCAGATACGGGAACGTCCGAGAGCTTTGGAGATGCATTCGTCTCACTGAAATAGGGGTCGTAGGTCTCAGGTCCTCAGTCTTAGGTCTCAGGTCTCAGGTCGTTTCAGACTTGCGACTGGAGACTTGCGACTCGAGACTCCACCTGCGACGCCCCTACTTCAGCTCGACTTCCGCACCCTGCTCTTCCAGCTTCTTCTTGATCTCTTCGGCCTCCGCCTTGGACACGCCTTCCTTGATCGTGCTCGGCACGTTGTCTACCGCATCCTTGGCTTCCTTGAGACCCAGGCTGGTGATCTCGCGCACCACCTTGATGACCTGGATCTTCTTGGCGCCGCCTGCCTTCAGGATGACGCTGAACTCCGTCTTCTCCTCTACGACCGGCGCCGCGGCACCGCCCGCGCCACCGCCCACCGGGGCCACGGCCACGGTGACATTGAATTTGGTCTTGAACGCGTCGATGAGGTCCGCCAGCTCGACCACCGTCTTGTGGCCGATGGCTTCCAGGATCTCTTCGTTGCTCAGCGTGGTCGTTGCCATGTCCTGATCTCCGTACGGTTAAGAAGCGGTACCGCGCTGTTCGCGGAGGGCCTCGAGGGCGCCGACAAAGGAATAGAGCACGCCGTTGAGCGCGCCCGCCAACTGGGCCAGCAGCACTTCGCGCGAGGGAATCTCACCGAGGCGCTTGACGTGCGCGGGCGTGACCGTCTTGCCGTCCACCAGCCCCACCTTGACGGTCGGCCTCTCGAACTCCTTGGCGAAGTCGCCGAGGACCTTGGCCGCCGCCAGCGGATCGGTGGCGAGCACGAGACCGGTAGGACCGGCGAGATGCTCGTCGAGCGTGGTGATGCCGTTGGCCGCCAGCGCGCGCTGGGCCAGCGTGTTCTTCACCACGACGTACGACACCCCCGCGGCGCGGAGGCGCCGGCGGAATTCGGTCATGCGCATCACGTTCAGGCCGCTGAAATCGGTTACGTACACGCTGGGCGCCTTCTTCAGCAGCGCCGTCAGCGTCTCCACCGACTCCTGGCGTTCGGTCTTGTTCATCGGTACACCGCCGTATCGAGACGCACGCCCGGCCCCATGGTGCTGGAGACGGTGGCAGAGCGGATATAGGTGCCCTTGGCCGCCGACGGCTTGGCCCGGACGATGGTATCCATGAAGGCGGAGACGTTGTCCGCCAGCTGGGCAGGCGTGAATGACACCTTCCCGACCGGCGCGTGCACGTTGCCCGTCTTGTCGACCCGGAACTCGATCTTGCCCGCCTTGATCTCGCGCACCGCCTTGCCGACATCCATCGTGACGGTACCGGCCTTCGGGTTGGGCATGAGGCCACGCGGCCCGAGCACCCGTCCGAGCTGGCCGAGCTGGCCCATGACGTCGGGCGTGGCCACGATGACGTCGGCCTCGAGCCATCCATCCTTGAGCTTCTGGATGTATTCGATGCCCACGAAATCGGCGCCGGCGGCCTCCGCCTCGCGGACGCGGTCGCCCTGAGTCACCACCAGCACCCGGACCGGCTTCCCGGTTCCGTGGGGCAGCACGACCGTGCCTCGCACCACCTGATCGGCGTGGCGCGGGTCGACGCCGAGTCGGACGGCAACGTCCACCGTCTCATCGAACTTGGCGAATGCGGCTCCCTTGACCACTGTGACCGCCTCGGCGATCTGGTATTCGCGCGAGCGGTCGACGTTGGCAGCCGCGGTCCGGAACTTCTTGCCTTGGGCCGGCATCAGTCCACCACGTCCAGTCCCATGGACCGCGCGGTGCCGGCGATCATGCGCATGGCGCTGTCCAGATCGGAGGCGTTGAGATCGGCCATCTTGATCTCCGCGATCTTCTTGACCTGGGCGCGCGTGACCCGGCCGACCTTGGTCCGGTTGGGCTGACCGCTCCCCTTTTCGACTCCCGCCTCTTTGAGGAGGAGGTTCGGGGCGGGCGGCGTCTTGGTGATGAACGTGAAGGTCCGATCGGCGTAGATCGTGACCACACACGGGATCACCATTCCGCTCTGATTCTGGGTCCGGGCGTTGAACTGCTTGACGAACTCCATGATGTTCACGCCGTGCGGACCCAGGGCGGTGCCCACCGGAGGCGCGGGAGTAGCCGCGCCGGCCGGGCACTGCAACTTCACGAATGCCTGGATCTTCTTTGCCATGCCGCTCCTCTAGTAGCGTTGGCCCGTGCGGGCCGACTGCCGCGATAACCGCGCGGTCGCGGGTGAAGGTCCAGGGTCCAGGGGTCGAGAGTCTCGCTCACGCGGACTTCTGACCCTCGACCTCAGACCCTCGACTCCCTAATGCCCCCTCAACTGTAGATAATCCAGCTCCACCGCCGTGGGGCGGCCGAAGAGACTCACTGACACTTTGACCTTGCCCTTGTCGGCCAAGACCTCTTCGACGGTGCCGCTGAAGTCGGAGAACGGCCCTTCCGTGATCTCGACCACCTGGCCGATCATGAAGGGGATCTCCTCCTTCGGCTCCGATTCCGCGACCGCCTCGGCCACGCCAAGGAGCCGGTTCACCTCGTCCTGACGGAGCGGCTGGGGAAGCTTGCCCGTGCCGACGAACTTGATGACGCCTTGAATGCTGTTGACGACGTGCAGCGCCTCCTGGCTCATGCCCATTTCGACCAGGACGTAGCCGGGATACAACTTGCGCTCGACGTTGACCTTCTTGCCGTTCTTGATCTCGATCACGTCCTGCACCGGCACGAGCGCCTGGCGGATGAGCTTGGACTCCACCGGCCGCGGATCGTCCTCGATCCGCCGCTGGAGAAGACTGCGCACCTTGTTCTCGTGTCCCGCGGTCGTCTGGATCGCGTACCACCGGTATTCCATGATTCCGTACCTACCGCGCGAGCCGCGCGACCCCGTCGACAAGGATGATCTGGAGGAGCCAGTCGAGGAGGCCGATAGTGAACCCGAGGACGATCGAGAGGATGATGATCATCCTCGTCGCCTTGACGAGCTCGTCCCGGGTCGGCCAGGTGACTTTGCGCAACTCCTCGCGGACCCCAACGAGGAACCCGCGACTCCGGTCCACCCACCCCATCACCTTGTTCGACGGCGGTGCGACCTGCACCCGCTCCATGACTACTTGGACTCCTTATGAGCCCGGTGCTGATCGCACCGGGGACAGTACTTCCGTCGTTCCACCCGCTCCGGGTGCTTCCGCTTGTTCTTGTCGGTGAAGAAGTTGCGGCTCTTGCACTCGGTGCATTCGAGCGTGATTTTGTCTCTCGGCATATGCTCGCTGTCGCTCGCGTCTTGAGTCTAGGGTCTGGAGTCTGGGTCGGCGTCGAGGGTCGCTCACGCGGACTCTCGACTCGAGACCCTCGACTTTCGACTTACTTGATGATCTTGGTGACCACGCCCGCGCCCACCGTCCGGCCACCCTCCCGGATGGCGAACCGGAGCCCCTCGTCCATCGCGATCGGGGTGATCAGCTCGATGGTCATCTGCACGTTGTCCCCCGGCATCACCATCTCCACCCCCGCCGGCAGCTCCACGCTCCCCGTCACGTCGGTGGTCCGGAAGTAGAACTGGGGCCGGTAGCCCTTGAAGAACGGGGTGTGCCGCCCCCCCTCTTCCTTGGTCAACACATACACCTCGGCCTCGAAGTGGGTGTGCGGCGTGATGCTCCCCGGCTTGGCCAGCACCATCCCCCGCTCGATCTCGGTCTTCTCCACCCCCCGCAGCAGCAGCCCCACGTTGTCCCCCGCCTCCCCCTGGTCCAGCAGCTTGCGGAACATCTCCACCCCGGTCACCACCGTCTTCTTGGCACTGTTGAATCCCACCAGCGCCACCTCTTCTCCCACCTTCACCACCCCCCGCTCGATCCGCCCCGTCGCCACCGTGCCCCGCCCGGTGATCGAGAACACGTCCTCCACCGGCATCAGGAACGGCTTGTCGATCTCCCGCTTGGGCTGGGGGATGTAGCTGTCCAGCGCGTCCAGCAGCTCCTGGATCTTCTGCCCGTCCGGGCTGTTGGGATCCCCCGACTCCAGCGCCTTCAGGGCCGACCCCTTGATCATCGGCGTATCGTCCCCCGGGAAGTCGTAGCTGCTCAGCAGCTCCCGCACCTCCAGCTCCACCAGCTCCAGCAGCTCCGGGTCGTCCACCATGTCCACCTTGTTCAGAAACACCACGATGTAGGGCACGTTCACCTGCTTGGCCAGCAGGATGTGCTCCCGGGTCTGCGGCATCGGCCCATCCGCCGCCGACACCACCAGGATGGCCCCGTCCATCTGGGCCGCCCCGGTGATCATGTTCTTCACGTAATCCGCGTGCCCCGGGCAATCCACGTGGGCATAGTGCCGCTTGGTCGACTGGTACTCCACGTGCGCCGTCGCGATGGTGATCCCCCGCTCCCGCTCCTCCGGCGCTTTATCGATCTGGTCGAACGCCACGAACTCCGCCAGCCCCTTCTTCGCCTGGATCTTGGTGATCGCCGCCGTCAGCGTCGTCTTCC
This sequence comes from uncultured Gemmatimonadales bacterium, assembly GCA_963722825.1. Classification (GTDB taxonomy): domain Bacteria; phylum Gemmatimonadota; class Gemmatimonadetes; order Gemmatimonadales; family GWC2-71-9; genus CAVVWJ01. Next base: position 355,040 of record CAVROI010000001.1, on the reverse strand, counting down.
CGTGGTCCACGTGTCCAATGGTCCCCACGTTCACATGCGGCTTGGTCCGCTCGAACTTCGCCTTGGCCATCGTGGCTTCGTCTCGTGTTAGGGTCTAGGGTCGAGCGTCTAGAGTCTACCGGGGCCCGAGAGTCGTTTCGCTTGACTCTAGACCCTCGACTCTAGACCGCCTACGACTTCGCCTCGCCTGCCGATCCCGCTCCCCTGCGCCTTCTGCGTCCTGTCTCAAGCTCGCGCGCGGGATTGAACCGCGGACCTCATCCTTACCAAGGATGCGCTCTACCAACTGAGCTACGCGAGCGCGTCGACCTCTCTGCCCTCTCCGTGCTTCGTAAAGCGGGCGACGGGATTCGAACCCGCGACCCTCAGCTTGGAAGGCTGATGCTCTACCAACTGAGCTACACCCGCGTTTGCCCCGCTGTCACCCGACATGGTGGGGGTAGGATTCGAACCTACGTAGGGCGTTAGCCCGGCAGATTTACAGTCTGCTACCATTAGCCACTCGGTCACCCCACCGAGCCTTCGAGTCACCCCATCTGAGACAGAACCCCGCTGGCTGAAGAAGCGGGGTCCCGTACAGAAGCGGGTGTCGGCGTCTACCGAGCTGACGAGGGGAATCGAACCCCTAACCTGCTGATTACAAATCAGCTGCTCTACCGATTGAGCTACGTCAGCCTAGAAACAGGCCGAAAGACACAGACCCCTATGATAGATGGCAACTTGCGACGCGTCAATGGGTGAGCCCAGGATTTGCATGGCCTTTCCGCCCTTTCCCCTCTTTCCCTCTTTCTTTCCGCCCATTCTCCTACCGGCTGGTCCGAACCACCTCGACCGATCCGTCACGGGCATCGCGGACTTCCCAGCCCGCCGCCTTGAGCCGGTCTCGAATGCGGTCGGCCTCCGCAAAGTCGCGCTCGTGCTTGGCGTGTTTCCGCCGCACCGCCCAGGCATGCGCCCATTGCCGCTGGGCTCCGTCGCCGGCGTCTTGGGGGGGAGATTCCGGGAGATCGACCGCCCCGCTGTCGCCTCCCATCTCGGCGCCGGTGATCCTCACGGCAGTGACCTCACTCGCCACGTCCAGGACTCCATCGATGCGGGCCCAGGCCGCCGCCGTCTTGGGACCCGGTCTTCGCCCTGCGTCCAGTGCCGCGTTACCCCCTCCGACGAAGGTAAACAGCGCCCCGACCGCGCGGGGAGCGTTGAGATCGTCGTCGAGAGCGTCGGCCACGTCGCGCTCGAGCCGTTCCGCCAGATCGACGAATTCCGGTGCATCGATATCGCCTGCCGATGCCCGCAGCCGGCGCTGGAACTCCCCGAGCCGCCGAGCCCCCTCGGCGGCGCTCGCGAGGGCCGAGTCCGTGAGGTCGAACTGCTGGCGATAGTGCACCTGAAACATGAGCAACCGCACGGCTCCGGCGTCGACCTGGTCTTCCCGCAGGTCTCTTGCGGTCGTGATATTTCCGTATCGCTTGGACATCTTTTCGCCGGCGATCTTCAGGAACTCGCCGTGCACCCAGTAGCGGGCGAAGAGGCTCTGGCCGGTGTACGCGCAGCTCTGCGCGATCTCGTCCTCGTGATGCGGGAAGATCAGGTCGACCCCGCCGGCGTGAATGTCGAGGACGTCCGTTCCCCACTCCCTCCGGATCAGCTCGAGCGCCATCGCGGAGCATTCGAGGTGCCACCCGGGGCGGCCGCGGCCGAAGGGCGCGTCCCAGACCGCGCCGACCGCCTCGTCCTCTGGCGCCGCCGCCTTCCAGAGGGCGAAGTCGCGGACGTCTTCCTTTCCATATTCGTCGGCTCGCACTCGCTCGCTGGCCCCGGCCTTGAGCTCGCGCCGGTCGAGCTGGGAGAGGCGGCCGTAGGCGGGAAAGCGCTCGATCGCGAAATACACCGAGCCATCGTCGGCCCGGTAGGCGATCTTCTTGGCCAGCAGGTCTTCGACCAGTGCGATCATCGGCCCGATGAAATCGGTCGCCCGGGGATAGGCCGACGCGTCCCGGATTCGCAGATACCGCCGATCCTCGTGGAACGCATCGATGTATTGCTGGACGTACTGTCGGAGCGGTTGGCCGGCGGCGGCCGCGTCTCGGATCGTCTTGTCGTCCACGTCGGTGAGGTTCATGACGTGGAATACCTCGTAGCCGCGGGCTTCGAGCCACCGCCGCAGCAGGTCCTCGAAGAGGAATGTCCTGAAATTCCCGATGTGCGCGTAGTTGTAGACGGTGGGCCCGCAGGTGTAGAGCGACACCCGCCCGGGTTGGAGCGGGTGAAAGGGCTCCACCTGGCGGGTGAGGGTGTTGTAGAGGTGGAGCGTCATCAGCTGGGCGACACGACGGCCTTGGCCTCCCGGGGATCCGGCGCCGGCGCCCCATCGGGCTTGGGACGCGGCAGGCGCACGGGATAGGGGATCTCGATCTCCTCCCGATACAGCCGGGATTTCATGCGACGCCTGAATTCCCGGCCAACGCTCCACTGGGACCCAGGCCGCGTCCGGATGAGCGAGCGGATCGTGACCGAGCTGTCGCTCACCGACTCGACACCCAGGACCTCGACAGGGCCGTCCAGGTCGTGCTTCCACTTGGAATCGTTGGAAAATCGGGCGGCTTCGTCACGCACGACATCGATGGCTCGATCGATATCCACGTCCCGCCCCACGCTGACATCCACCACGGCACGTGACCAGCCACGAGTCGTGTTGCTCACGACCTTGATCTCGCTGTTGGGTATCACGTGCATGACGCCATACACGTCTCGCAGCACCACCACTCGCAGCGTCATCTTCTCGACGGTGCCGCTCTTCCCGGCCGCTTCGACGATATCGCCGATGCCGAACTGATTCTCGAGCAGAATGAAGAAGCCGGAGATGACGTCCTTGACCAGGCTCTGCGCCCCGAATGAGATCGCCAAGCCGAGGATGCCCGCACCGGCCAGGATCGGTCCGATGTCGATGAAGACGTTGAACGTGAGAAGGATGGCCACCGCGACGATGACAGCCCGACCCATGCTGCGCAGGAGCTGCGCGATGGTTTGCCCCCGGCGCTCCCTCGTGCTGGTCATCGCATCGTCGCCGTCGTCGACCGACTTCTCCATCCGTCGAGCGAGCAACCCGAGAATCCGGAAGGCGAGAAATGCCAGGAGCCAGATGCCGAACACCCGTACGCCGGAGCGTGCGACCTCGGCCCCGTCGATTTTGAGCACCTCGGCGATGCGCCGGAGGATCTCGCCGACGGGCAACAACGCGGCGATGTTGATGATCATGGGGCCTAACCTAGAGGCCCCGGCGCGGCGCCGTCAACCGCGGTATTCGATCCAGCTCGCGACCACGGGAACCTTTGCGGCGATACAAGCGGCCAGCGCTTCTTCCGGGGAGCAGAGCCCGATGGGCAGCATGAAGCTGGAACCGCGAATCTCGAGCTCGGGAAACAGCGCTTGCAGCTCCCTCTGGTCAGGCAGGTACGGCGTACCGGCAACGACCTGGAGGGTTCGCCAGGCGATGAGGCGCTCGGCCTCGACCACGAGCACCTCGCCGTGATGGCGGATGGCGATCCGGTTGCACCGGCGGAGCAGCGCTCCGAGATCGGAGCCGGCGAGAAGCGACCGGCCTTCGGCCCGCAGGCGCAGCGCGTGCCGGCCGCGGCGGATCCAGGCGCCGAGCAGCTCGCCGGGTCTGGCGAGTGCGAGCAGTCGGTGGAGAAGAATTGCGGGAAGGAGCTGTGACGGCGCGCCATGAAGCATGGACGACGATGGCGCCGGAACGGCGTCGAGCCGTCATCCTGAGCCCGCGTCCGGTGGCAACGGAACGCGGGTCGCGATCCCGATCAGTCGCGTGGGCGCGCCTGGAGATACCGGTCCCGGCTGGCGGCCACGGCATCCACCAGGGGCGTGGCGCCGAACCGCACGGGGTCCGTCACGGGGAGCCCTGTCTCCCGCGCCGCGCTCTCACACGCCTGCCGCGCGTCGGTCTCGGTGAGATCGTAGGTATTGAGCGAGATCGCGATCACCTTCGTCGGGTGCACGGCGGATCCTATCGTTTCGTATAGCCGGATGTACTCCGAGAGGGGCGGAATGCGCAGCCATGCCGCCTGCCGGTAGTCGCCGATGTACTCCCGGCTCGCCTGGTGGCACAGAATGAGGGCATCCGGACAGGAGCCGTGGAGGAGGCCGAGGGTCACGCCGGAGTAGCCGGGATGATTGATGCTTCCCTGCCCTTCCACGAGGACGACATCGGCATCACGGCTTCCTTCGAGCACCAGGCGCTCCGCCGCACCGGCGATAAAATCGGCCACGACGGCATCGACCGCGATCCCCCACCCCTCGATCATGATGCCGGTCTGCCCCGTGGCCACGAAGCGGGTGCGCAGGCCGCGCTCGTTCAGCATCCGGGCGAGCTGGAGCTGCGCCGTCATCTTGCCGACGTTGCAGTCCGTCCCCACGGTCAGCACCACCAGCGGCTCGACTTCCTTCGCGAGACCCGATGCGATCGGGAGATCGGCGGGCGGCTTGCGGAGATCGAGAATCTTCCGGCCGCGCGCCGCGGCCTTCGCCGCGAGGATGGGATCGTCACTCAAGAAGGTGTGCAGGCCGCTCCAGAGATCGCACCCATGGTCGAGCGCTTCGGCGAGCCAGCCCCGCCACTCATCCGGCAGGCGGCCGCCCTGTGGGGCGATGCCGATCAGCACGGCGGTGGGGCCCAGTGCCAGCCCCTCCCGCATCGACCCCACGACCGGCATGGCGCCCCCGAAGCCCAGGATCTCCTGGACGGGTCGTCCGGCGTGCTCGCGGTCGAGCACGCCAACCGTGCGGTCGGGGAGATACCGGATGACGGAGTTGGCGGTCTTCGATGTCATCGGGCCGAAGTCGCCGTCGGCGACGATCAGAAAGCGTGGCGGAGTCATTCGCCTATGGGGTAAGGGTTCAGACTGCGATGGTCGACTCGGCGGTCGCCGGAATGGTACCCGATGGCTGCACTTCACTCACCGGGTCGGCATACAACTCGCCGATGAGAATGTGGCGGATGAGAACCATGATAGTCGCCAGGATCGGCACCGCCACCACGAGCCCGGCGAGCCCGAACAGCTTGCCGAGGAGCAGGACACCGGCGATGGTGAGCACCGGCGGCAGGTTGACCTGGCGTTCCATCACCACCGGGGCAACGAAGTTGGCTTCGATGAGATGCACGCCCACGCCGACACCCACGACCGCCAGGGCCTTGGGCAGTCCGGAGACTCCAAGTGCGATCAGCGCGGGAATCGCCGTCGACAACAGGGTGCCGAAGAAGGGAACGATCGCGGCGACGCCGGCGAACACGCCGAAGGCGAGGAAGTACGGCACCTGCAGCGCCCAGAGTCCCAATGTTGTGAGCGCGGCGAGCAGCACCATGGAAGTGAGCTGGCCCACCACCCAGGCCTTGAGCGTGATCCCGGTGTCGGCGAGAATGCTCCGCGCAAGCGGGCGATGGGCTGGCGGCGTCAGCGCCACGATACCTCGGAGGTAGATATCGGGCGTCCGGGCAAGGTAGAGCGCCATGACCAGGACGCTCACCCCCTCGATCAGGAACTCGACCCCGCCTTTCAGGTATGGAACCGCCGCCCCGCGCAGGAACCCGAAGATTTCGTTCAGCGTGCTCCCGAACAGGGAAGACGTCCCGCCTCCCATGAAGCGCCCCAGGAGCGGCGTGCCGCGAATGATCCTCGACATGGTCGCGTCGAGCTCGGTGAGGAATTGGGGAAGGTTCGCCAGCAGGTCCTGGACCTGCTGGGAAACCGCCGGCGCGATGAGCAACAGGACGCCGACGAATACTCCGAGGGTGAGGGCCATTCCGAGCAGAAGGCCCACCGTGTCGGGGAGGTGAAACCTGCGGTGGAGGATCCCGGCGATGGCGCGAAGGTACACGCCGAGGAGCACGGCCAGAAAGAGGACAAGCAGGATGTCGACGGTGCGTACGACGAGGGCCACCAGCGCGACGACGAGAAGCGCCCACCCGAGAGGAAATGCCCGCCGTCGTCCGGCGCCCGCGGGTGCTGTCAGCGCTGACTCCCCTCGTCGTGGTCCTCGATGACCTCGGCGTCGTGCACCTCGCCGGCGCCACGGTTGAGCTGCTTCGCCTGTGCGCTCCCTCCGGCCGGCAGCATCCCCATCCGCGCCTTCAGCTCGATCAGCTGCTGGTCGGAGCTTCCCTTGTATTCCAGCGCATCGAACTGACGGGCAAGACGGTCGCCCGAGACCTCCTCGTTCAGCTCGGCGGCGGCGATGGCCTTGCGCTCGGTCGCCTCGATCTTTTCCGCCATCCGCTCGAAGGACTCGAAGGCGCTCTTGTCCGACATCCCGGACATGGTTTCCTGGATCCGCTGCTGGGCCTCGGCGCGCTTGGCCCGGGCGACCAGGATGTTCTTCTTGCGCTTGGCTTCTTCGATCTTGTCATTGAGCTGCCGGAGCGAGAGCTTGAGCTGATCGGTCTCCGCCTTGTGGCGCAGCCAGGTCTCGTGAAGCTGCTGGGCCCCCTGCAGGTGCTCGTTATACCGGCCAAGTGCCTGCTTGGCCAGATCGTCCCGACCCTCCTGCACCGCCAGCATGGCACGACGCTCCCAGTCCTCGGCCTGCTTCTTCATCCCTTCCGCGTCCGACTGCAGCTTCTTCTCGTCGGCGATGGCGGAGGCTACCTGCTGCTTGGCCTTGGCCAGGTTGGACTTCATGTCCACGATGAGCTGGTTGAGCATCTTCTCCGGGTTTTCGGCCCGGGAGATGAGGTCATTGATGTTCGACCTCATGAGGGTCGACAGGCGGTCAAAGAGTCCCATGTCTCTTCACCCTTCCCGGTATGGTGCCAGCGCGGCGAGGTGCGAGGCGAGCGCCAGCGTCATCGAATCGAAGCTCGCCTCGAATTCGCTGAAGTCGAGGTTTTCCAGCTCGAGGGTATCGGTCAGCACGACGTGGTTTCCCTCGAGTCCGTAGGAGCCGTGGACCAGCTCCCGGGCGTTGTACTCGAGCAACTGGCGGAACAGCTCGCCTCGCCGGGGCTCGCTCTCGGGAAGCTCCATCACCCTCACCCGCAGGATGACCACCGGCGGTGCGTAGTGCACCACGACCTCGGCGTCGTCCGGGGTCTTCGCGATCCAGAGGTTGGGCTCGATCTCGGTGACTCTGAGCGCACCGCCCTCGAGCCGGTCGAGAATGGACTGGATATCCTCACGGGTGATCATCGCTCCACTCTCCCGGGCAACTGGTCGACCCCATCAGCCTTGGCCAGCAACCGCTCGGCGAAATCTAACCGTTCCTCGACCTCGGCCAATCGGGTCCTGAGCTCGTCCACTTCCGCGAATATGGCCGGGTCCGGCGCGACCCGTGACGCGTCGCGTTTTGAGGTGAACGCCTGGCTCAGCGCTTGAATGATCTTCACCACCGCCAGGCAAACCACGGCGAGGCCGATAGCGTCGAAAGGTCCCATGGATGACTCCTATCCGTTCAGCGCGGGAGCTGCTCGGGGTCTTTGGCTTGCGCCAGCAGCCGTTCCGCGAAGTCGAGGCGCTCCTCCAGCTCCGCCATCCGCGTTTGCATCGGCTCCAATTCGGCCACACGCAGATGCAGCTGCTCGATCTCAGCTTTCAGGTCGGCATCGGGCGGTTCGGGGCGACCGCCGAGCCGCCGGCCGAGCGCCGAGCCGATCGGACCGAATAGCAGGCCGAGTGCCGCGGCTCCCATCGCCAGAAACATCGCGAGCTCGCCCGCCGCGCTCATCGACTCCTCTCCTCGCTAGGTGCGCCGAGGCGGGCAGGCTGCGGAGGCTGGGCCAGGAGTCGCTCCGCGAAATCGAGCCGCTCCTCCAGCTCCGCCACACGCGCCTGCATCGGCTCCAATTCGGCCAAGCGGTGATGCAGGTGCTCGATCTCGGCCTTGAGCGCCGCATCGGGTCCCGCCTTGTGTTCCATCCGTCGGCCAATCGCGCGCATGATCGGCCACAGGATGATCGTGAAGGCAACCGCCGTCGCGAGCACGATCATCATGATTACTTCGGCTCCGTGCCCTCCAAGGACGACATTCGGATCGAATGGAATGTCCGGCGGCGTGGGCGGCGTGGGTATCTGCCCCTGCATCATGGTCGCCCACTCTCTATCTGCCCACGCTCGGCCTGCTTGAGCAGCACCCGCTCGGTAAAGTCCACCCGCTCCTCCAGCTCCGCCACTCGCGCGCGGAGCTCCGTGATCTCCTCGTCATGGGCCGGCGGCTCCGCCGCCCCGCTGAGCCGCCGCGCGATTGCCTGGCCGATCGGACCCCTCAGAGCCCTGTAGACGGTAAACACGGTCGAAAGTACGAGAATCAGGACGATTCCGAACGTCTGATCCGAGCTCACTCCGCCCCCGCCAGCTTCGCGTCGGATTTCTGGTTGGCGAGCAAGCGCTCCGTGAAGTCCACCCGTTCGTGCAGCTCGGAGACTTCCTGCCGCAGGGCGTCCACCTCCGCCAGCAGCTCGGGATCACGCATCGGCTGGGCTCCCTGGTGCCGAATCCGCTCCGCGAACGCCCGTCCGACCGGACTGATGGACAAGAGGAAGAGGGTTCCCCCTCCGAAGAGCAGCGTGATCGCCAGGACACCTTCTATATCCATCCCTGCCTCCCCGTGAGACCCGTCCTACGCGGACGGGCCCCAGGATGTTTCATGCCGCAACGAACTAGACCAGCTCCACCGCCTCGATGGCGGCAAGGGAGACCGCAATCTCGGTCTCGTCGCCGCCGGTCGGACGGAGGTAGACCTCATGGGCGGTCACGTGCGTGTCCACGCTGGTCGGAATGCCGACGACCTCGGTTCGATCGGTCGTGGTGATGCGCACGGCCTGATCGTGACCGCCGGCGTAGCCCAACAGCGATACGATGTCTTCGTAGGTCATGGGGACCTCCCAGGGGTGGGAAGTCCTAATGTAGGCCGGCCTGCGAGCCGCCGCTACGGACTGGTAGAGCGCGTGCGACGCCGGTGGCGGAGTCGGTGGGATTCATGAGATTCTGATCGAGAAACTTCGTGATCAGCGAGAAAAGATGCAGGGACGTGTTCTTGCCCTGGCAGATGCAGTGCGTCCGGTTGGGGTATTCCATCATGGTGAAGGGCTTGTCGGCCGCCACGAGCGCGTTGATGAGGATTTCGCTGTTCTGAAAGTGCACGTTGTCGTCCCCGCCCCCGTGGACCAGCAGCAGGTTGCCACGCAAGCCATCTACATAGGTGACGGGCGAGCCCCGCTCGTAACCGGCCCTGTTGTCGTCGATCAGGCCGTTGAAGCGCTCGGTGTAGACGTTGTCGTAAAGCTTCCAATTGGTGACGGGGGAGACCGCGACCGCCGTCCGGTAGATGTCGGGGTGCTGAAAGAGGGCGTTGAGACTCATGAAGCCGCCGTAGCTCCATCCCCAGATGCCGATCCGGGCCGTATCGACGTAAGGTCGCTGCCGGAGCGCGCGCGCCGCGGCCGCCTGGTCGCGGGTCTCCACCACGCCGAGCTGGCCGTAGATTGCCTTGCGCCAGGCGCGGCCCAGGGGCGCGGGAGTCCCGTGATTGTCTACCGTGGCCACCAGATAACCCTTCTGGGTCAGCATGGTGTGCCAGAGATAGTATCCACCCCACGTATCCTTGACGGTCGCGGTCCCCGGACCGCCGTAGACGAAAAGGAGAAGAGGGTACTTCTTGGTGGGGTCGAAATCGGCAGGCTTGAGGAGTAGCCCCGGCATCTTCGCCCCGTCCTCCGAGGGTACCGAAAGCCACTCGGCGGAGGCCCGGCGGAGCCCCGCGAGACGGGACTTGAGGCGGGCATTGTCCGCCAGGATCCGGATGACCTCGTTCCCCGGCAGGCGAACGAGCCTGATGACCGGCGGGGTCTCGAGATTCGAGTAGGTCTCGATCGCGGTGGAGAAATCAGGGGCGTGATCATAGGCGTGAGTTCCGCGCTCGTTCAGCGGCGAGAGCCGTTCCGGCTTGCCCTTGCCGTTGAGCCGGGTGCGGAAGAGATAGCGCTGGGCGGGGTTGTCCGGTGAGGCGACGTAGTAGAGCCACCCACCCTTGCTGTCCACACCTTCCACCTCCAGCACATCGAACGGTCCCCTGGTGATCAGACGCACCGATTTCCCGTCACGGGATACGACGTAGACATGGTTCCATCCATCCCGCTCGCTTACCCAGGTGAAGCTCTTCCCCCCGTTCAGCCAGACGACATCATCGACGACTTCAACCCAGGTGCTGTCGCGCTCGGTGAGCACGGTGCGGACCTTGCCGGTGCGCGCGTCGCCCAGCATTACCTCATCGGTGTTCTGCAAGCGATTGAGACGCTGAAGCAGGACTTCGCCGGAATTGGCCGCCCAGTCCATGCGCGGGATGTAGTGCTGGCGAGGATCGCCTCCGATTTCGAGCCAGTGGGTAGGGCCGCCCTGCGACGACACGATGCCGATCCTGGCTGCGGAGTTGGCCTCGCCGACTTTGGGGTACTGGACCGGGATCACCCGGGAATAGAGAGAATCGGTGTTGTCGATAAGATCGAAGGTCCGCACAGAATCGGCGTTGAGCTGCCAATAGGCAACGCTCTTTCCATCCGGACTCCAGCGCCATCCATCGGCGTAGTAGTTCATCAACTCTTCTTCGTAGACCCAGTCGAAGGTCCCGTTGATCATCGTGCGGGAACCGTCGGTGGTCAGCGGCGTGATCGCGCCGGAGTCGAGCTCCTCGACGTACAGGTTGTTCTCCCTGACGTACCCGACTCGGCGCCCATCGGGCGAGAATTTCGCGAACATCAGCGTCGAAGGCTTCGCTTTGGCGCCGCCGAGCCGCCGGAGCAGCCCGCGCGTGCGATCGAGCACCCAGTAGTCCCCGCGAGTGTTGAGCCGCCACACAGGCCGGGTGTTAGTGAAGACCAGGAGCACGTTTCCGTCGGGCGACCAGGAATAGTCGTCGACCTCGAGCGGCACGGTGTCGCCTTGTGGCACGAGCCGTTCCGCGGGGACCATGACCTCCCGGGTGCCCTTCTCGACGTCGTACCGTACGATGTCGCGCCCGGCCCCAGCGGCGCTGGGCTCGACCGTGGTATAGGCAGCCCCCGAGTCCAGCCAGCGAGCGGGCCCGAACGGCTGCGGGGCGAACTCGCCCGACCCGTAAATCCGGCTCAGGGTGAGCACTGAGGAATCGGCCTGCTGGGCGGAAGCGGACAGAACGGAAAGGCCGAAAAAGACGGAAAGGACGGAAAGGCTGCGGATCACAGGGTGGTCCTGGCAGAGTTTGGTTGCGGGACACGGAGTGCCGGGCTATCACTTCGGATAATACCCGTCGGCCCGGGGCGGAGTCATCAGCGACACTTCGGCTTCCGGGTCACAGGAGTTTCAGGGGAATCTTCCCCTAACGATCCCGTTGGAGGGAGACGATGAGCTTTCCCTTGCCCCGCCGGACGGTTCGAGCATCCCTCGCCCTGGTCCTGACATTCGTGGCTGGACGGGCGGTGAACGCACAGGGCTCGGGCTCGGGCTCCGCCCAATATGCCAAATGGGACCCGAAGACCAACACCGCGACGCTGGAGTTGATGGCCGGCCCCTTCACCTTCAACGGCGCCAGCAACGGATCAGCGACCTTCACGGTGCCCGCCGGCTCTCACGTCGTGATCAACTTCGTCAACAAGGACGGCACGCCCCACAGCGCGGAAGTGATCTCGGGAGAGGGTCCGGTCCCCAATTCCGCCGGCGACCCCGCGATTCCGAGAGCCTACACCAACAAGGTGCAGGAAGGGCTCCCGCAGGAGGCCACCGACCAGATGAGCTTCCCCGCTCCGGCCCGCGGCAAGTTTCGTATCTTCTGCGGGGTGCCGGGTCATGGGCTATCGGGAATGTGGATCTGGCTCGACGTGGATCCGGCCGCCAAGACCGCGAGCTTCGGGCCGACGAAGTCCTGAGCCGTCGCGCTAGCTGGCCGCTTGGGCCACATCCTCCGTCACGCGGCCAAGCACGCGCTGCAGGAACTGCCCGGTGTAGCTCTCGGCAACGTCGGCCACCTCTTCCGGCGTGCCCGCGGCCACGATGCTCCCACCCTTCTCCCCACCCTCCGGCCCAAGATCGATGATCCAGTCGGCCGTCTTGATGACATCGAGGTTGTGCTCGATGACCACCACGCTGTTCCCCTTATCGACCAATCGGTGCAGGACGTCGAGCAGGAGGCGCACGTCCTCGAAATGGAGGCCCGTCGTCGGCTCGTCGAGGATGTAGAGCGTGCGGCCGGTGTCGCGCTTGGCGAGCTCGGTGGCGAGCTTGACCCGCTGTGCCTCGCCGCCCGAAAGCGTCGTGGCCGCCTGCCCCAGATGGATGTAGCCCAACCCGACGTCGTTCAGCAGCTCCAGCTTTTCGGCGATGCGCCGCTGATTGGAGAAGAACTCGAGCGCATCGGCCACGGTGAGATCGAGCACGTCGGCGATGCTCCTGCCCTTGTACCGGACTTCCAGTGTCTCGCGATTGTAGCGACGGCCCTTACAGACCTCACAGGGGACGTATACATCCGGAAGAAAATGCATCTCGATCTTCACGAGACCATCGCCCTGGCAGGCCTCGCACCGCCCGCCCTTCACGTTGAATGAGAACCGCCCGGGCCCATACCCGCGCATCTTGGCGTCGGGAAGCTGGGTGAAGAGCTCGCGAATGGGGGTGAAGAGGCCGGTGTATGTGGCCGGATTGGAGCGGGGGGTGCGACCGATGGGGCTCTGGTCGATGTCGATGACCTTATCGATCCGGTCGAGCCCTTCGATCCTGGCGTGTGCTCCGGGTACGACCCTGGCCCGGTAGAAATGGCGGGCCAGCGCCTGATACAGGATGTCGGTGACGAGCGTCGACTTGCCCGACCCCGAAACGCCCGTGACGGCGACGAACAGTCCGAGTGGCAGGTCTACGGTCAGGTTCTGGAGGTTGTTGGCGCGGGCGCCGACGATCCGGAGCCGGTGGCCCGGCGCCGCCTGCCGGCGTCCTCCAGGTATTGGGACACGAAGCTCGCCTCGCAGATACCGGCCCGTGAGTGACTCGCGATGCCGGCGGATGTCGTCCACCGTCCCTTCAGCCACGACCTCCCCACCGAAGCGGCCGGCACGGGGCCCGAGATCGATCACGTGGTCGGCCGCCTCGATGGTATCGGCATCGTGCTCGACGACAATCACCGTGTTGCCGAGATCGCGCAGGCCACGCAGGGTGGCGAGGAGCCGCTGATTGTCCCGCTGGTGCAGTCCGATGCTGGGCTCGTCGAGGATGTAGAGTACGCCGACCAGGCGCGAGCCGATCTGGGTCGCCAGGCGGATCCGCTGCGTCTCTCCGCCGGAGAGCGAGGTGGCCCCGCGGCCAAGCGTGAGATAGTCGAGTCCGACGTCCCTCAGGAAACGAAGGCGATCCACCACTTCCTTGAGGATCGGGCCCGCGATGTCGGGATCGAGCCCCACGGAGCTGCCATTCTCTCCCCGTAGGGGGACGCCCGCGAAGAACTCCATCGCCCGCTCGACGGGGAGATCCACGATGTCCCCGATACCGCGACCGTTCACCGTGACGGCGAGGCTCTCGGGCCGCAATCGCTTGCCACGGCAGGTTTGGCAGGGTTGCTCGATCATGAACTCCTCGAGCGAGCCGCGCACCGCGTCGCTGCTGGACTCGCGGTACCGGCGCTCGACGTTGCGCAGCACCCCTTCCCACTCGCTCTCGTACTCGCTCCGTCCCTTGGCCCCGTCGGTCTGGAAGCGAAACTTGCCCGGAGCACCGTGCAGGATCGCGCGTCTGGCCTCCGCGCTGTGCTCCCCCCACGGAGCCTGCAGATCGAACTTGAATGATTTCGCGAGCGTGGGCAGCACCACTTTCCGGAGATAGCCGCTGGGCTCGCCCCAGGGCAGAATGACACCCTCCAGAATCGAGATGCTGGGATCGCCGAGCACGAGGTCGGCATTGACCTCGCGCCGGGTGCCCACGCCGTGACAATCAGGGCAGGCGCCGAACGGCGAGTTGAAGGAGAATTGGCGAGGCTCGAGCTCGGGGAGACTGAGGCCGCACACCGGGCAGGCAAAGCGCTCGGAGAAGAGGGTCGAGTGTCGAGAGTCGGAAGTCGAGGGTCGGGGATCCTTCGACCCTTGACCCTCGACCGTCGACCCATATCGCACAATCTCCACTACCCCATCGGCCGTCTTCAGCGCCGTCTCGATCGAGTCGTTGAGTCGCGAGCGATCGTCGGTGCGAACCACGAGCCGGTCCACCACGACGGAGACGTTGTGATTCTGCCGGCGGTGGAGCGCGGGAACGGCGGCCAGATCGTAAGTCTCGCCATCCACGCGAACGCGGACGAACCCGCGCTTGCGCACATCGTCGAACAGATCGCGAAACTCGCCCTTGCGACCGCGAACGATCGGCGCGAGCACTTCGATACGTGTCTCGGCAGGCCATGACAGGACCGTATCGGTGATCTGGGCGGCGCTTTGGCGGGTGACGGGAGTGCCGTCGTTCGGGCAGTGGGGCACTCCTGCCCGGGCCCACAACAGCCGAAGATAGTCGTAGATCTCGGTGACGGTGCCGACGGTGGAGCGCGGATTCTGACCGGTGGTCTTCTGCTCGATCGAGATGGCGGGCGAGAGCCCCTCGATCGCGTCGACGTCGGGCTTCTCCATGAGTCCGAGAAATTGGCGGGCGTATGCCGAGAGGGACTCGACGTAGCGGCGCTGGCCCTCGGCGTAGATCGTGTCGAACGCCAGCGAGGACTTGCCCGAGCCGGACAGGCCGGTGATGACGGTGAGCCGGTTGCGCGGGATGGCGACGGAGATGCCTTTGAGGTTGTGCTCCCGCGCCCCGCGGACCAGCAGATATTCTTGTGCCATAGCCCCGAAAGGTACCCGAAGGCCGGGGCGGGGGTCAACGGGTTCCGGTTTCGACAGCCGGTCTCTACCATACGACGGCCCTCATGCAAACCGTCCCCACGATCTCACGGCGCGCTCGGTACCGGAGGCGGCGGATGCCCCTGCCCGAAGCAGGCGATGAATGGATCAAAGTACGCGTGGGTGACCTGGCCAGCGAGCAGACCGACGCCGTGATCCGCCCCGCCGATGCCGCCCTTGGCCCGGCCGAACGGGCGGCCACACGGCTGGACGAGGCCGGCGGTGAGGCGTTCGCCCTGTTGCGCCGGAACACCACACCCCTGGAGGCAGGGGCCGCGGTGATCACCGGTGGGGGCGCCCTTCTGGCGCCATTGGTGCTCCACGTCGTGGTTTCCGATCCGGCCAGAAAAGTGGGACGGGAATTGCTCCGGAAGGCCCTCGTGTCCGCCTGGCAGCGAGCCGAGGCCTGGGGGCTCGCCACCATCGCCACCCCGCCAGTCGGCGTCGATACAGGGCAGCTCACTCTCCAGGAATCGGCCACGTTGCTGGCGGAAACCTTTCCAAGAGGCGGCGTAAGCCGCCTGCACATCGTCGTGACCAGTGAATCCGATCTGGCTGTCGTAGAGGCCATCGTCCGGAGGATGATGTGATCCGGTTGAACGCGCTCACCAAGCGATACGGGAAATTCACCGCCGTGGACGGGATCGATCTCCATGTGCCGCGCGGTGAGCTCTTTGGTCTGCTCGGCCCCAATGGCGCCGGGAAGACGACGACGATCCGGATGATCGCCGGGATTCTCCGTCCCACGAGCGGGCACGTCACGGTGGGTGGGATCAACATTCAGACCCGACCGCTCGAGGCCAAGGCGCAGCTCGGCTACATCCCCGACCGGCCCTTCGTGTACGACAAGCTGACCGGTGGGGAGTTTCTCCGGTTCGCCGCGGCGCTCTATGGTCACGAGGGTCCCACGATCGAGCGGCGGATCGACGAACTGCTCGAGCTCTTCGAGCTGACGCCCTGGAAGAATGAGCTCACCGAGTCGTACAGCCATGGAATGCGGCAAAAGCTCATCATCTCGGGAGCGCTGGTACACCGGCCCGACGTGATCATCGTGGACGAGCCCATGGTGGGACTCGACCCCAAGAGCGCGCGTCTGCTGAAGGACCTGTTCCGCCAGTTCGTCGACCGGGGCGGCACCATCCTGATGAGCACGCACACGATGGAAGTCGCCGAGGTCATGTGCGACCGGATCGCCATCGTCTACCGGGGCCAGGTCGCGGCAGAGGGCACCATGGACGACCTCCGGCGGCAGACCGCCTCCGGCGATCTGGGCCTGGAGGACATCTTCCTCAAGCTCACGGGCGGGCTCCGGGATCATCAGCTCGACGCGGTGCTCGGGGGATAATGCGGTGAGCGCCTCCGCGCGGCCACAGCCGAGCCTCTGGAGCCTCCTCACGCCCAAATGGCGGAGCGCCCTCGTACGTGTGCGACACGAGCGCACCGCGTCCCGCACCAAGTTTCTCCTCCTCACCACGATCGGCGTCTGCTTCTGGACCGGCGTCTTCGGCGTCGCCTTCCGGGTGCTCCGCTACATCCGGCAGGTGGAGGACATCGGCAACCTGCTCGCCGCCAAGATGCTGGGCATCATTCTGCTCGCCTTCCTCTCGATCCTGTTTCTGAGCAACATCATCACCGCGCTCTCGACCTTCTTTCTGGCGAAGGATCTCGACTTTCTGGTGGGTGCGCCGATCGGCTGGTTCCGCTTCTATCTGGCCAAGCTCGGCGAGACGGTCGTGCACTCCTCGTGGATGGTTGGGCTGCTGGCCATTCCGATCCTCACGGCGTACGGCATCGTCTATCACGGGGGGCCTCTTTTCCCCTTCATCTGCGTCGCCGCCTTTGCGCCATTCCTGCTTCTCCCCGCGGTGGGAGGCACGATCGTCACTGTGGCGCTGGTGAACGTCTTCCCCGCCCGCCGCACGCGCGAGCTGCTCGGTCTCATGGCTATCGGCGCGGTCGGCCTGGTGGTGCTGCTCCTCCGGCTGATGCGGCCCGAGCGGCTCGCGCGGCCCGAAGGCTTCCGCAACTTCGTGGATTATCTCTCGGCGCTTCGCACACCCACGAGCCCGTACCTGCCCAGCGAGTGGACGGCGTCGATGATCATGAACTGGCTTCTCAAGATCGCCGATCCCCTCCCGATCGCGATGCTGTGGATCGCCGCCCTCGGCGCGCTCGCGCTGGGCGCCGCGGTGCATCACAAGCTCTACCACCTCGGCTATTCCAAAGCCCAGGAGGGGGCGGAGCGGAAGATCATTCGCCGGCTGCGCGACCCTCTCTCCGTGGCCCTGGCCGGACTGCCGGCGGTCAAGCGCGAGCTCATCCTCAAGGATCTCCGGCTCTTCTTTCGCGACAACACCCAGTGGAGCCAGCTCATCCTGCTGGCGGTCCTGCTGATGGTGTATCTCTTCAACATCAAATCGCTGCCGATTCACAGCGGTGAGCGCATTCCCTTCGCCCTCGTCACCGTCATTTCCTTCCTCAATCTCGGCCTCGCCGGCTTCGTGCTCGCGGCGGTGGCGGCGCGCTTCGTCTTTCCGGGAATTTCGCTGGAAGGACGGCAGATGTGGCTGCTCCGGTCGAGTCCGCTCGATCCGGTGGCGTTGCTCTGGAGCAAGTACTGGATGGGAACGATTCCGCTGTTGGTGCTGGCCCTGGTGATCACCATCCTGACCAACCGCTTGCTTCAGGTGACGCCGTTCATGATGGCGGTGAGCATCGGGACGATCGTACTCTACACGCTGGCGGTGAGCGCCCTGGCACTCAGCTTCGGGGTGTTCTATCCCCAGTTCGGGACGGAAAACGCGGCCCAGATCCCGACGAGCTACGGCGGCGTGGTCTACATGATGGCGAGTCTGACCCTGCTGGCACTGATCATCATGCTCGAGGCGGTGCCGGTGGCGGCGGAGTTGCGTGCGTCGCAGATCGGAATGGAGGGCGCGGCGACGAGCGAGCTCTTCCTCGCCGGCGCCGCGGTGGTGACCGTGTGCGTGAGCGCCACGATCGTTCCGCTCCGTGTCAGCAGCCGGCGTCTCGAGCGGATGGAGTGGTAGAGAGCGGCTATCGGCTATCGGTGATCGGTTAACAAAGCCAGCTGACCCTCCTTGGGCTCACGTCGAGGAGGGTCGTTCTTTTCGGGATCAGCCGACAACTGATGGCCGAGAGCCGATAGCCATTTTACTCTTCTCGCCATGCCAACCACCCCGACGATCGACCTCTACAGCGACACCGTCACCCGCCCCACGCCCGCCATGCGAAAGGCCATGGCCGAGGCGGACGTGGGCGACGAGCAGCAGCGGGAAGACCCGACCGTCAACCGGCTGCAGGACATGGCGGCCGAGCTCCTGGGAAAAGAGGCGGCGCTCTTCCTGCCGAGCGGCACGATGTGCAACCAGGTCGCCTTCGCGGTACACTGCCGGGCCGGGGACGAGATCATCCTGCACGAGACGGCGCACCCGCTGCTGTACGAGGCCGGAGGCCCGGCGCCGATGGTGGGCGCCGTCATGCATCCGCTGGCGGGCCCGCGTGGTCTCTTCACCGCCGATCAGGTCCGGCGGGCAATCCATCCCCCCGTGCACTACATGCCACGGTCCCGCGCCGTCTCGGTGGAGCAGACCGCCAACATCGCCGGCGGTGTCTGCTGGCCGCTGGCACAAGTGCAGGAGGTGTGCGGCGCCGCGCGCTCCGCCGGGCTCGCCTGCCACATGGATGGTGCCAGGCTGCTCAACGCCGTGGTGGCCACGGGGACGTCGGCCGCCGCTTTCGCCGCCCCGTTCGATTCGGTGTGGATCGATCTCACCAAGGGACTGGGCGCGCCGGTCGGCGCGGTGCTGGCGGGATCGACGGAGCTCATCGAGGAAGCGTGGGTCTTCAAGCAGCGGTTCGGCGGAGCGATGCGGCAGGCAGGCATCGTCGCGGCCGGCGGGATCCACGCGCTCCAGCATCACGTGAATCGTCTGGCCGAGGATCACGAGCGGGCCCGCGCGCTGGCCAGGGGCCTCGCGCAGCTCCCGGGGATCGAGATCGACGCCGACCGGGTGGAAACCAACATCGTGATCTTCGACGTGCGAGGGACCGGACTCTCGGGGGAGGAGTTCAATCGGCGAACTCTGGAGCAGTACGGCGTGCGGTTCAGCATCCTCGGCCCGACGCTCGTGCGGGCCGTCACCCATCTCGATCTTCCGGCCGACGCCGTGGCCCGGACACTCGCCGCCGCCGGAGCCGCCCTTCGCGAATGAATCCACGATCGGTGCGCCCGCACCTGATCCGCCGTTTGTCGTTCCCCACCGCATAAACTCGGCACCAGTACAGGAATCACGCGCTCCTACCTTGGCGTCGCCGTTGGACCCGCGCGGTCGTCCGCGCGAGCGACCCATCCAAGGAGGAGCCATGTCCCACCGAGTTCGATTCTGCGCGTTTGTGCTGCTCACCATCATCGCGGCCTGCCGCGATGATGGTGCCCTCACCTCCCCTTCCACGACCACGGGTCCGGCCGTCGCGCCGGTGGCCGTCTCGCCGCTCGCTGCCGACGAGCGCGTGTCTCGCGAACGCCTGGCCCGGCGCCTCGCCCTTGCGCTGGCCAATCCGGGCTTTCGCGCGTCGATCAAGTCCCAGCTCGACGGCTCCCTCGTGCGCGAGCACAAGCTGCATTTTCAGCGCTTCCTGAAGGGCAACGGACGAGCCGCGATTCGAAGCGTCGCCCGGATCAGCCGCGACGCGGAGTCCGCCGTCGAAGCCGATGCCGGCCGAGCGGTGCCGCTCGAGATGTACTTCCCGGTGCTGGAGCATAGAGCCCGGTGGGCCGGCGGCGAAGACGTCCTGGTCGCTACGGCTCGGGAAGACGGCGAGGTGCCCGTCGCCTTCGACATCCAGGGCCATAGGCTGTTGCTGAGCGCCACCCGGCCACCGGCTACTCCGGTGCTCGCGCTGGTGCCCATCGAAACCGATTTCGACAGTCCCGCCGCGGCCGCACCGTTCATCTGCTGCACAGGCGGAGGGTCCAGCCCTCCTCCTGGTCTCTACATGACCACCAGCCATTTCGTTCAGAGTTTTGAGGGTTGGTTGAAGGGAAGGCCCGAATTTGAGATCCACATTCTCGGGCAATCGGGGCAAACCGACTCGCTCACCAGCTACCAGTGCGCAGGAGAGCATGCTGCCGGCTATTACGCCTTCGACCAGAACAACCTGGACTGGAGTGGCAACGTGCTGCTCTTCAGCCAGCAACAGCTCGATTCGTACAAGAGCCAGCATCCCAACCAGAACTTCCGAATCCTCGCCCTCGAGGACGACGATGGCGCCTGCGCCATCCGGCTGGACAACAACCGGTTCAAGACGTTCATCACCGTGCTTCAAAACCAGTACCCCAACGTCACGGGCGGCAAGGACACTACCACGGCGGGGCTGGGCAAGATCGTCAAGCGAGCCAATGCGCTGCAGAAAATCCTGCGCGCGGCCTACTCGTTCCTCACCACCCAGGATGACCTGATCGGCAACGCCGTGGAAGACGTGGTCGCGGGTCAGTTCTATGCCGGCGCCAACTGGGTCGTGAAGGGCGAGAACAACGCCACCAACGGGTGGCTCAAGCTCCAGATGAAGTAAGTCATGCATCGACTGCGTTTGGTCTCGAACGGGTTGGCGCTCCTTCTGCTCGCCGCCGCTTCTCCGGAGGCGGCGGCACAGTGGGCCGTGAGTGCCGATGTCACGAGCGCGCGTTTCTGGGGCGGATCGGTCGAAGCAGACGGCAATCGTGCCTTCCGGCCGTACCGCCCGACGATCCTCGGGTTGGGCCTCGAGCGGGCCGGCAAGACAATGGGTGGGGATCTACGCGGATATCACGCCAGCGCGAGCCTGGCGCTCGAAGGCCCCGACGCTGTCGTGGCGGTCAACGCCGCCCTCAGCCTCTATGGTGTAGCGGCGGAGCTGTCGGCCAGGATCGCGAGTCTGGGAAACGGCGGCAGGGTGATCATCTACGGCGGGCCGTTGGTCGAGGTGTGGCGCCTGGCCGGCGAGTCATCCAACACCGTAGCAGGATTCACTGCGTCGATCGCTGTCCAGGTCCCGCTGGGCGGGCGGTTCTCCGGCCTCATCAAGGCAGGCGCCGCAGTCACCGCCTCGCCCTTCTCGACGAGCGATCTCGATGCCGGCTTCAACCCCGCAGCCCTGTGGCGTCGCGAGGTGAGTGGAAGGCTACGCTATGGGCTGTGAGGCCACCTCAGCTCGATTTCTTCTTCCTGGGAACCTTCGCCCCCTTCTTCCGGGCTTCCGAGAGCCCAATGGCAATCGCCTGCTTCCGGCTCTTCACTTTTCCGCCGCGGCCGGATTTGCCGCTCTTGAGAGTCCCCTTCTTGCGCCGGCGCATGGCGCTTTTCACGCTCTTGCTCGCGCCCTTACTGTACCTCCGCTTGCTCGACTTCTTCCGTGCAGCCATAGGATCTCCCGGTTGAGTAGTCCACTACCTATGGTCGCATAGGTTGCCGAAGATCGATTGTGCCGGCCGTGCGCCGGATCACGCCAGGCCGTACCGGGCTAACGAGATCTTCCTCTCGAGCCAGGTCCTCTGTTCGAGCCATGCCCACTGCTCGAGGCAGACCCTCTGCTCGAGCCCGATCCCCTGCCCGAGCCGGCCCCTCCGTGCGCGGATGGTGCGAGCCCCGCCGCCGCGGACTCGCGCCGCTCCGCCTTGGCCTTCGCTCTGGCACGGTCTTCCGTCTTCCGGGCGCGAATGGCCGCGATCCGCTCCTCGAGCGGCACCTCGAACCGCCCCTCCGGCTTCGCGTGGTAGTCGAAATCGGGAAGCGTCACGCGAGGAAGTCGCCTGCCCACCGCGCGCTCGATGCTGCGAAGATCGTTCTCTTCCTCGGGCGAGACGAGCGTGAACGCATCCCCTGTCGCTTCGGCGCGCGCCGTGCGGCCAACGCGGTGGATATAGTCCTCGGGCACGGCCGGAACATCGAAGTTGACGACGTGCCCGAGCTCCTCGACGTCGATGCCTCTGGAGGCGATGTCCGTCGCGACGAGCACCCGGTATTTGCCGCTCTTGAATCCTGCGAGGGCCTCCGTCCGTTGCGACTGCGAGCGATTCCCGTGGATTCGCTCCGCCTTGATCCCCTGCTTGACGAGGTAGTCGGCCAACCGATTGGCCCGATGCTTGGTTCGGGTGAAAGCCAGGGCCTCGTTTATCTCTCCCCGTTTGAGCAGGGCGAAAAGGAGCGCCGACTTGAGCTCGCGGGACACGGGGTAGACGGCCTGCGTGATTCCCACCGCGGGCGCCGCCTTGCGCTCGAGTTGAATCTGCGCCGGGTCGCGGAGGATCTCGCGGGTCAACGTCACGATCGGCGCCGGCATGGTGGCACTGAAGCACATCGTTTGCCGGCGGGTCGGCAGGTGGCGGAGCACGCGGCGGATGTCCGGCAGAAATCCCATGTCCAGCATTCGGTCGGCCTCATCGAGCACGAGGTATTCGAGGCCCCGCAGCTTGGCGTACGGCGCCTTGAAGTGGTCGAGGAGACGCCCCGGCGTGGCCACGAGCACGTCGACTCCGCTCCGGAAGGCGTGCTCTTGCGGGCCCATGCCGACACCGCCGAAGACCGCCGCGCCCGTGACCGGGGTGTGGACCGCGAGGTCGTTCAAGTCTTCCAGGATCTGAGCCGCGAGCTCTCGGGTGGGCGTAAGGATGAGTGCCCGAGTCGTCCGTCGCGGCCGGTCGATGAGATGATGGACGATGGGTAGAAGGAACGCGGCCGTTTTTCCGCTACCGGTCATGGCGCAGGCGAGGATGTCGCGTCCTCCCAGGGCCACCGGGATAGCCTCGATCTGGATTGGAGTGGGCCGAGTGAAGCCGAGCTCCTTGATGCCCTTGAGGAGGCTCGGGTGCAACTTGAAAGAGCTGAACGGCACGGGGGGTCCTGGTCGAAGGCTGGCGTCCGGAGAGTGCAGTCTCGGGCGAAGCTTAGACGGGCGGGGGGCGATCTACAATCTACCTCCGGCGCAAGGGCTAGCTCAGGTATTCCCGAAAGAGCCGCCGACCCGCGTATAAACCGACGCCCGAGGCGATCGTGCTCAGGATGAACGCCGTCATCAGACCCACCCGTTCCCCCATCCACCATCCCACGCCGCCAAGGAGCGTTGCACCCACAAAGCCGACCAAGGTTTCCATCGTTGATCCCCAGGCGGTGCAGTTGACGATCGGTTGAGCAGGCACTGCGATGTTAGTCGAAGATGTCAGGCGGCTACGCGGGCCCCGCAACGTTCGCAAAAGAGGCTATCCGGGCCCAGGGGGGCGCCGCAGCCGGAACAGGCGCCGGTAAGCGGCAAGCGGGTGCCGCAGGTCGAGCAGAACAGCGCGTCGGGCTCCGGCCGTGGCCCGCATGTGGAGCAGGCAAGAACGGTTTCGGAAGTCTGGGTGGTCGGCGTCGGCCCCGCAGCGGAGCGAAGGGTCCTCACCCTGTCGGCGATCATGGTCTCGACGTCGCCCACGCCCACCGTCGCACGCTCGACGCGCAACGCCTCCAACGCCTGCTCCGTGTACTTGGCCTTCAAGAGCTCGTAATCGGCGTCCGACAGCTTGCCGGTCTCACGATCGAACTCGATCTCCTTGAGCGCCGCGAGGGCCACACCTTTGGGAGTGTCCTCCGGATCGAGCGGCTCGTACGCCGGCGGCTGGGTGGAGCGCGCGGCGAACAGCGGCTGGAGAATCAGGTACAGCGCCGCAAGCCCCACCAGGGCCGCCGCGACGGCCTCCATCCCCATCAGTCTTCCACCTCGCTCAACGCCCGCCTCAATCCCTCCAGCTCTTCCGCGCTGGCGTTCACCGCCGGCGCGGCCGTTTCCGAGGCAGCCGGCGTCGGCTGGCCCGCCACCGCGGCCCGCCGCCGCGCGATCAGCGCCACCAGTCCAGCGCCGGCGGCCAGGATCACGGCGCCCGGCAGGAGATAGCCGGTGAGATTGATGAACCCTTTGGGCTTCGGCGCCATCAGCGCCTTCTCGCCGTACTTGGCAACAAACGCATCGAGCACTTGCTGGGCGGTCAGGCCATCACGCTTGAGCGCCAGCACCTCGCGGTGGAGGGCCGGCGAATAGGTGCAGGAAAAATCGGTGGTGCGGCAGGTGAACACATCGAGCGTACAGCCGCAATTGCAGGCCAGGCGAGTCTCGATGGCCTGGATCTCCGCCTCGTTTTCCCCCGGTTGTGTCGGCACCCTTGGCCGGCCCACGACCGACGGGTCGCGCAAAGTGCCGGTGGCGCCACGGCCGGCCAGCGAATCCTGGGCGACCATTGCGAGCCCGGCGCCGAGAAACGCCCGGCGAGACCAGGGCGGAGAAGACGGAAAGGGCGGAGAGGATGCGCCCCTCTCATCACGCGCCGCTCGAGGTCTATCGCTCATAGTTCGTACCTCACTGCTCATCGCTCCCGGCGCCCACGAGCGAGACACCGTACCCGGCCTGCACCGGACGCCGAACCGAAACCGTGGGGCCCCCACCCGGCCACATCGTCACGATGCCGCCGAACGCGAGCACGAATCCGCCGAACCACACCCACCAGACGAGCGGATTGATATTGAACCGGTAGACCGCCTCCTCGGTACCATCCACCGACCCGGCGAAAACCAGATAGACGTCTTCCTGGAGGTTGCTTCGGATGCCCACCTCGGTGGACGGCTCGAACGTCGGACGCTTGAAGCTGTCCACGTGCTGGCGTTTTTCCGATGTCAGAAGTCCATCGGCCTTTCCGTCTTTCGACACCTCGACGGTGGCCGCGGAGACGACCCGGTTGAGGGCCTCGTACTGCGAGATGCCGACGTGGGTGAACCGGTACCTGTGGCCGAAGGGGCTCCTGAGCTCGACGGACTCGCCGGGTTTGAGGGTCGCCTCCTGCTGGACCTTGAACGCCATCCCCGCAAACGCCGCGAAGTAGATGAGGATGCCGACGTGCACGATATAACCGCCGTACCGCCGCCGGTTCCGCTCGATGAGACGCAAAAAGGCGATGGGCACGGATTCGCCATGCATTCGGCGGCGGGCGCGCACACCGCGATGGAATTCCTGCCCCACGGTCCCGGCAACGAACCCCGCGAGCCCCAGCGCCATCATCGGATAGGGATCGCGCATGCCGGCGGCGAGCAGCGCCAGGAACGTGACGCACCCGGCGACGAGCGGCGCCACGAACTGTCGTCGCAGGTTGGCGGCCGAGGCCTTTCGCCACGCGATCAACGGCCCGATGCCGGTGAGCGCGAGCAGCAGGAGTCCCAGCGGCACGTTCACCCGGTTGAAGAAGGGGGGACCGACCGTGATCTTGCTGCCCCGCACCGCCTCCGAGAGAATCGGGAAGAGCGTCCCCCACAGCACCGAGAAGGCGACTCCGACCAGGAGGAGGTTGTTGAAGAGGAATGCGGCCTCACGGCTCAGCATCGACTCCAGCCGCACTTCCGCCTCCAGCTGCCCCCACCGGGTGTACAGCAGCGTGAAGGACAGAACGGCCGCAATCACGAGAAAGCCGAGAAAGAAATAGCCCACGTTCGACTGGGTGAAGCTGTGCACGCTGGCGATCACGCCGGACCGGGTGATGAACGTGCCGAAGATGCTGAGCAGAAACGTCCCGATAATGAGGCCGAGATTCCACCGTTTCAGCATCCCGCGCTTTTCCTGGATCATGACGGAATGGAGAAAGGCGGTCATCGTGAGCCAGGGCAGCAGGCTGGCGTTCTCCACCGGGTCCCACGCCCAGTATCCGCCCCAACCCAGCTCCACGTAGGCCCACCACATGCCAAGCGTGATCCCGATCGAGAGAAAGAGCCAGCTCACCAGGGTCCACTTGCGGATCGCCTGGATCCAGCCGGTATCGAGGCGGCGGCTGAGCAGGGCCGCGATGGCGAAGGCGAACGGGATCGTGATGGAGATGTAGCCGAGATAGAGCATCGGCGGATGGATGACCATCCCCACGTTCTGAAGTTGTGGATTGAGGCCCCGGCCGTCGGCCGGAGTGTACGGCAGCCGCTCGAACGGATTCGAGCCGAAGAGCATCACGCTCACGAAGAACGCCACGACCGCTGAGGTCACCCCGGCGACGTACGGCATGAGATGCGCGTACCGGCGACCGGTGAGGAGCTGCGCCAGGCTCGCGAAGAGCGAGAGGACCGTGGCCCAGAACAGGAGGGACCCCTTCTGCCCGGCCCACAGCGCCGACACGATGAAGTAGCTCGGGAGATTGCGGCTGGTGTAGGCGGCTACGTACTCGATGTTGAAGTCGTGGGTGACGAGTCCCTTCCAGAGGGAGAGCGTCGCCACGACCAGGCAGGCCAGGATCGCGTAGACCGAGCGCACGACCGTCGCGGCCAGCTCGGGCCGGTCCCGCCAGCGTCCGGAGAAGGCGATGGCAACCGACCAGAGGCCGATGAGAAAGGCGGCCCAGAGCGCGAACTGTCCGAGCAGGGTCATGATTGACTCAGGCTTTCGGGACGGCCTCGTAGCGCGAGCCGCATTTGGCAAGCACGTCGGTGGCGCGGATGACGCCATCCCGGCCGAGGCGGCCTTCCACCACGACCTCGATGTCGTTGGCGTCGGTGAACGTGTCGGGCACGAGACCGCGGTACGTGACCGGGTACGACTTCACCCCGTCGGACACGCGGAAATCGATCGTGCGGTTCGCATTGTCCCGGCGCACGGAGCCGGGAACCACCTTGGCACCGACCTTGAAGCCGACGTTCTCGACGAAGGTCGGGTCACTGGCGGTCTTGGCCGCGAGCTCGGTGGGCGTGAGGAAATAGACGCCGGTCTCCTTCACCCCTTCGGCGATGAGGAAGCCGACGCTACCCACGATCAACGCGGCGCCGAGCAGGAATTTGTGGCCAGCCTTCATGGGGGTGCCTCCGATGATTCCCAATATACGTAGAGACGCAGGGACGCGGATGTCGCAGAGGACGCCCGGGGGACCCGACTTTCCTCTGTGGGCCCCTACGACTTCTGCGTCCCCTGCGTCTTCTGCGCCTGCTCAGCGGCCCGGTGAAACTCGTCGATGGACATCTT
Source organism: uncultured Gemmatimonadales bacterium (assembly GCA_963722825.1). GTDB lineage: Bacteria > Gemmatimonadota > Gemmatimonadetes > Gemmatimonadales > GWC2-71-9 > CAVVWJ01. The sequence goes on along the minus strand of CAVROI010000001.1, from coordinate 328,126 downwards.
GTGGTCCGCATATTCCGGCCGCGCCGCCTTGAGCTCGGCGTCGTAGTGTTCCAGGAACCCGGTGTAGGCCCGCCCCAGCGCCTTCTCATCCTTCTTCCATCGGGCCACCGTTCCCCGAATCACGTAGCCAAACAGGTGCCCCGGATTCTGGGCCAGGATCGTGTCGGCGAGCGCGGTCGGGCCGGCCACGTCGCCGCTGTGCACCTCGAGCAGTGCCGCATGGTAGCGGGCGTCCGCGTCGAGCGAGTCGAGCTGGGCATAGGCCAGGAGCGCCATGGGCGTGAACCGACCTACCGTTGCCTCATCGCCGGATTGCGCGGCCTGCATGACCCGGTTGTACAGGCGGTCGAACCGCTCCCGAGGCGACATATTGCTGATGTCCGGCGGTGCGCCGGCGCCGCCATCAGCCGTTGCGGCCGACTCGGCGCCGGCTACGGGCGCCGGAGTCCCGCGAGACACCATCACCAGGACCGCCGCGAGCAGTCCGACCAGCGCGGCCCCCGCGATGATCCACGGAGTCCGGTCCCCGGCGGTCCCGGCCGGCCGGGATCCTATCCCATGTCCGCAGGCGGGACAGAACCGAGCGCCCGAGGCGATCGGTCCGCCACACTTGCTACAGGACGATGCTTCGCGCGGCGCGCCGCAGGCGGAGCAGAACCGGCCGGTGCCGGCGGCGCCGCAGGCGCTGCAGGTAACGGTGGCGGCGGCATTGGTCATCATTGATATCCGTGTCGCTGAGTAGGGGGTCAGACCAATCTAGTCAATTCTCGCGGGCCCGGCGCGGGCCGAGGTGTCGAGTCGGTGGAGCCCCCGGCGAACGTAGGTCCTTGCGTATTTCTACTGAGTGTCCAATTATCTATGAGCCTTTCTCCCCCGCTTTCATAAGTCTAGTCAGTATACCAGGTGGAACTATGCTGAGTGCCCGAGTGCCTTGGCGCTTCGTCCTTTCGGTCGGAGCCATTTTCGCGTCCGTTCTCTCCGGGTGTACCAGCGAAAAGCTCGTCTTCCGGCCACCGTTCAACCCTCCACCCGATGCGGCCGGTAACTTCCTGGGCTACTTCACGTCGAGCGACAAGCAGACCACCTGCGGCAATTGCCACGTGAACCATCAGGCAATCTGGAAGACCACCAAGCATGCCAGTGCGTGGGAGGATCTGCAGAACTCAGGGCACGCCCAGCCGTTCTGCAACAACTGTCACTCGGTCAACCAGCTCGGCAACGGTGCCACGGCACCGGCCGGCTACGCCGCGGTTCCCGATACGGTTTATCAGGACGTGCAATGCGAGAGCTGCCACGGGGCGGGCCTGGCCCACGCCACGACGCCCGACGACCGGAACACCTGGCCGATCGCCCACGTGGACCTGGCGGACAGCGTGGCGAGCTGCGCCGGCTGCCACAACGGCAACTTCGATCCCTTCTTCGAGCAGTGGTCCCAGAGCAAGCACGCCGACTCGGCCGGGAATGCGCTGCCGGCCTCGGAACCCTCCTGCGTGGGGTGCCACCGGGGTCAGGACGCCCTGGCGAGGCTCTCGGGAAACGAGCCGACCAACTACGTGGAGCTCACCGGCACCAAGAGCCTGACCATCACCTGCGCCGTGTGCCACGATCCGCACGGGAGCCAGTTCGAGGGCCAGCTACGCGCCCCGATCACCTCCACCGATCGGACGGTCAACCTCTGCACCCAATGCCATTTCCGGAACACGACGCCCTCGTCCACCTTCTCCAATTCCACCGCGAGCGTAGTGAGACGGGGCGCGCACGCCGCGCAGGGCGGGATCTTCTTCGGCGAGGGTGCCGGGTACATCCCGGTCGGGTTCGTCTACGATACGAACCAGGTCTTCACCAGCCATGCGTCCCCCACGGCCAATCCCAGGCTGTGCGCGGGCTGTCACGTGGCCCCTTTCACCGTCAGCGACTCCAGTGGAAACGTGCAGTTCCAGTCGGTGGGGCACCTCTTCCTGCCGATCCCCTGCGTCGATGCCCAGGGCATCCCCAACGCCGGTGATTGCGGCTTCACGACCGCCGAGCGCAACTTCGGGGCGTGCACCGCGAGTGGCTGTCACGCCAGCGTCGACGTGGCGCAGTCGCTCTTCACCAACGAGCGGCAGACCATCAAGAACCTGGTCGACCAGCTGTGGACCGATGATGGCGCGTTGAACTCCGGCGGGGAGCCCTACACCGATCCGGCCACCGACACCGGATTGCTGGCGACCCTGGTGCAGTCCAACCCGACCGACCCGGTCACCGGCAAGCTGGCCTTCGATGCCACCGACAACTACATCTCGCCGGCGGAAGGCGCGCTGTTCAACGCCATGATGCTCGGTGAGAACCTCAGCGGTCACCGCGATGGCTCCTTCGGGGTGCACAACCCGTTCTATGCCGAGGCGCTGCTCGGCGCCAGCATCGTCTCTGTGCAGCAGACGTACGGATTGCCCGATGTGTCGCCCAAGGTACAGGCGCTAATCCGTCGGGCGCTCACCCGCCCCGGAGTGTCCTACACCGCCCCGAGCAGGAAGCAGGTGTCGTCGCGCTAGACTGATCTTCGTGTTTCCTTTGACCTTCAGTTTGGTGGCCATGGTCCCCATGCCTTTCCGGGCGGCCATGGCTGCCTTGTCTTTGGCCCAGCAGGACGCCGCAACCGCCCAGGGACTGGACACTCTTACGGGGAAGTTCGTCGACTCGGTCGTCGTCAAGTCGCCGCTCCCCGACCCGCTCGTCCCCATTGTCCAGTGGATTTTCCAGAAGCCCGGTTGGGTCATGGCCGGAGGAATCGTGCTCGGCGCTCTGGTCGGGCTCGCCGTCCTGGTCTTCCTCTGGCGCCGCCGCCGGGCCATCGGTACCTGGCTCGTCACGCGAAACCGCGGGACCAAGCTGGCCATGGTCGGCGCGATCGGGGCCGTCATGGTGATGGTGGTCTTCACGGGAGTGAAGGCCAACCACTACGTGATGCACGACAACAATTTCTGTCGCGGCTGCCACATCTTCGTGCCCAGTGGCCAGGTCTTCGTTCGTCCCGACACCGGGACCTATCTGCTGGTCAACCGGCTGGAAGGGAAGCACGACACGCTCACCTGCCACAGCTGCCACCCGTTCGAGCTCAAGGCCCAGACGAAGGAGCTGATCTACTGGATCCTCGAGCGGCCCGACAAGATTCCGCCGCACGCGAAAGTGCCGCGTCGTGTCTGTGAAGGCTGCCATGTGCAGGGCGAAGCCAAGAAGACGTGGGCCCGGATCGCCTCGACGGCCGGGCATCGGACGCACCTCGAGTCCGATTCGTCGGCGCTCAAGGACGTAGCGTGTCTGACCTGTCACGCCCGCACCGCGCACAGGTTCCAGCCGGCCGACACAACCTGCGCCCAGAAGGGATGCCACCTGACCGACGAGGTGCGGATCAAGCTCGGACGGATGGCGCCACGCTTCGGGCCTGACCATCCGCCACTGCCCAACGATGAGCAGCTCTACTGCAACTCGTGCCATCAGTTCACCGCCGAGGCACAGTTCGTCGCGCCTGACTCCGCGACCGGGTTGCTGCGGCCCGGCTCGCGGCAATGCTTCGGCTGCCACGAGATGCGCACGCTGCTCGCCACCTTCGATCCCGCTCGCGATCCCCATCGGGGGACGTGCGGGATGTGTCACAACCCCCACACCGACGTGAAGCCCGCCGATGCGTTGAAGTCCTGCGCCAGCGCCCAGTGCCACTCGACTTGGCGCGACGTCGACTTCCACACCGGCGCCGCCCACCGCAAGGTGGCGGAGCGGTGTGAGACGTGCCATCTGCCCCACCAGGCTCGGGTGGACGCGAGCGACTGCGTCGGCTGCCACGAGCGGACGCGAGCAAACAAGGGCACCCGGATGCATCCGCCGGTGCCGTTCGACACCACGAAGGCACTCCAGCGCACGTCTTCGGTCCAACCCGTGCGGGGGCCGGTGGAGCACGGGCGCGCGCGAGGACGCGGCGATGCGCCGCCCGATGACGAACCGCCGGGAGACGGGCGTTCCCTTTCGCCCTCCTCCGCCGATACCTTCTCGCACTCACGCCACCGACACCTCGCTTGCCTCACCTGCCACGATCCCGCCTCCAAGGGAGGCCGGCTGACGTTCGAGGCCCCGCGCGGCTGTGAGATCTGCCATCACCAGCGGCCGGCCAAAGCAGACTGCGCGACCTGCCATCAGCAAGTGAAGCTGGCTCCGGCACGGCCGGTCCAGGTTGCCGTGACCGTGCCCCGACACCAGCCGAGGCGCCGGACCGTCCCCTTCGAGCACCCGGAACATGCTTCACTCGCCTGCACCGCGTGTCACGTCACGCCGGTCACCCTCGCGCCCGCGGATTCGGTGCTGAGTTGCGCCGGGTGTCACGCCGATCATCACGCCGCCGACCGGACATGCGCCACCTGCCACCGCTCGGCCGGGACTCGAGAAGCGCACGCGCGGCCGGTGCAGGCTCACGTGGCCTGCGCGGCGTGTCACACGGAAGCAACTGTCGCCCGGCTCGTGCCGACGCGATCGTTCTGCCTGACATGCCACGAGCCGGCGCAGGATCACTATGCCGGCCGGGAGTGCAGCACCTGTCATTTCCAGCGCTCGCCCGCGGACTTGGAGCCTACGTTGCGCGGTGGAGGGCCGACGTGAGGTCGCCGGTCCGGACGGTACTTCTGGCTGCGGCCATCTCGTGGGCGGGCGCCGGGGCGGTTGTCGGCAGGAGTACCGGTTGCGGCTCGACACTCGCTTTCAGCGAGTGGCCTTCCGGGGGGTGACACTCGACAGCATTCCCCGCGGAGACGTCGTCGTCGGTACGGGCGGGGGTCTGGAGACGCTCGATGGACGGGCCGTGACCTGCATCCAGGCGAGCGGTTTCTGCGTTTTCTATCTCCCGGGCCCGGACCAGGAGAGTGATCCGCTCGTGAGCACGGCCGACGTCACCGTCTGGGGACTCGGCCTGCCCGGCCTCAGCATTCGGGGAAACGCTCGCTGGGGCACCGACCTGAGCGGCGACGATCTATGGCCGGGCTCCGAACCCGCCGTGCAGTTGCTCGAGGCATACGCCGAGTATGCGACGGCCCCGGTGACGGGACGGCTGGGCCGTCAACATGTGACAGGACGGCTGGGGTGGACCGGTATCGACGGCGCCGCGCTGACCGTGCGTCCGCGCGGGGCCGGGCTCGACCTGACCGTCTACGGCGGCTGGGGACTGGCCCGCGGGGTCGACCTGCCGATCACGAGCCCGTCGCTCAACCCCCTCGATGATTTTCAACTGCCCGAGCGGCAGGTCACCGCGGGCGCCGAAGCCGGCTGGCGCGGGCGGTTTGCGGATCTCCACGCCGAGTACCGCCGCGAGGTGGATCGGTCGGTGGACCAGTTCATCTCGGAGCGGGCGGCCTTGACGGCAGTGGTGCATCCGGTCCCGCGCGTGAGTATGACGGGGAGCGCGGAATACGATCTGGCGCAGGGATGGTGGGGAACCTCGGACCTGACGGTCCGCTACGACGCGCCGCGCGTGAGCGCCGACGCCGGAGTACAGCGCTACCGGCCGTACTTCGACCTCTGGACCATCTGGGGTGCCTTCAGCCCCATTGCCCATACGGCGATCACCGGGTCGGTGTCCGTGGCGCCGGTGCCGCGCCTCCGTCTCCGCGCTGGAGGAGAACGCTACTGGTTCGACGATAACGGCGCCGAAACGGGGCTCGCCACGTTCGAGGACCGAGGCTGGCGGGTCTCCTTTTCCGCCACGGCTACCGTGACCCCGACGCTGACGCTCGATGCCGGATACCACGACGAGTCCGGACCGGGAGCGGCATCGAGGAGTTGGGATGCGCGTGCGTCCTGGCTACCGATCCCCGACCTCAGTCTGTCGGCGTTCGGATCCACTCTCGCCCGACCGCTCGAGCTCCGGTTCGACGACGCGCAGGTGGACGCCGTGGGTGTGGATGCCGGCTATCGGGTCTCGGAGAGGCTCCAGCTCGCGCTGTCGGGCGCACAGTACTTCGAGGACCGCCGCCGCCCCGATCCCGGCGCGTTCGACTGGAATCAGTTCCGGCTCCAGGCGCGTATTACCTGGCTTTTCGGCTCTGATGCCGACCGGATGCGTCTCCCGCCGGCAATCCGTGGCGCCAGGCGCCGGCCGGGAACGTGAGAGCCCGATCGCTCGCCATCCTCGGGGCTGCCACCCTGCTCCTCGGTATGGGCGGAGGTCTCGTCGCGCGTCGCGCCGGCGACCGATTCGACCATTGGCAACACCGGCGTCTCTTCCCGACGTGCCAGGGGTGTCATGCCGGCGCCGCTGACACCTCGCGATCACTCTGGCCTTCGGTTGCGGATTGCGCGACGTGCCATGACGGGAAGGTCCAAAAAGAGGTGAGCTGGAGTCCGCCGGTCTCTTCGCCACCCTCGAATCTGCGTTTCAGTCATCGTATCCATAGCGAGCGCGCGGCCGCCCGGCTTCCAGCGGATTCGGTAGGCTGCGCCTCGTGCCATCTGGCGCGGGGTGCGCCCTGGATGCAGGTGAGACGCACCGAGGTCCGACAGTGCTTCAGCTGTCATGGCATCGAGGCCGACCACCTGTCGGCGCCGGATACGAGCTGCGCGACATGCCACCTGTCATTGGCACAGGCCGCCGCCCTTCCGGTGGAGCGGATTGCAAGCTTTCCCGCCCCGCCCTCACATCGGGCGACCGGGTTCGCGCGGCAGCACCCGGTTTCCGCGGCCTGCGCCACCTGTCACGCGCGGAACTTCTGCATCAACTGCCACGTCAACGCGCCCGAGGTCGCGGCCGATCCAGGCGCTGGCCCCTGACCCGCGGTCCCTCGCTGATCAAGGCGAAGCTCGAGCCCCCGCCCGACCATCGGTCAGCCGACTTCGCCGAGCCACCATGGCAAGGCGGCGAAGCGCGCACCGCAAAGCTGCGCCACCTGCCATACCCAGGAGAGCTGCCCCACGTGCCATGTGGCGCAGCCGGCCGTCGCCGTGGCGCTGCACGCCTCGGGCCCGGCCGGGTCGCGGCGCGTCGATCGCCCGACGGCGGCCGGCCGTCGCACACCGGCGATGATTCTAGGACCGCCATGCACCGGCCGGCGTCGCCGCGCCGAAGAGCTGCAACGCCTGCCACGCCCGGGCCGACTGTCTCGACTGCCACCGGCCGAGCGCCGCGGCGGGGCCGGGCTACCACCCGGCCGGCTTCCTGGCTCGCCACCCCTCGTCGGCATACGCGCGCGAGACGACGTGCAGCGAGTGCCACAACACGGACCGCTTCTGCGCCGACTGCCACGCGCAGTCCGGATTGGCGGCCAGGGGCACGCTCCGAGGCGGGTTCCACGATGCGAAGCCGTCTTCCTGCTTTGCCCATGGCCCGGCGGCGCGCCAGAGCCTGGAAAGCTGCGTCTCCTGCCACGCCGAGCGCGACTGCCTGACGTGCCACTCTGCGCTCGGCGGGCGCCGATTCAATCCGCACGGGCCCGGCTTCGACGCCGAGCGCATGCGCCGTCACAATTCGCAGATGTGCACCGTCTGCCACGGTGCCGCGATTCCCGGCGGCTGACCGGCCAGGTCACCGGGGTCGCGGGCCGCTCATGAAGGTGCTCCAACCAGGCGGCCCTCACGGGCGCCGTCGGCGGTGATATCCTTGACGCCGGTCCGAATCCCGATCCGTTCCAGCAACTCAGTCGGAGGGATCCCCCCCGCGAAGATCCAGACGAAGTCGTTCGGCACTGCCCGCCGCTCACCCGCCACTTCCAGGACGACCTCGCGCTCGGCAATCTCGACCGGGCGTGACTGATAGACCACGCGCAGGCGGCCACCCGCGACGACTTTCTCGAGGCGCTGGGCATTCCGCCCCTTGATACGGTTGAAGGCCTCGCCCCGGTACGAGAGCGTGACCTGGTTGCCGGACTGATACGCCAGACCCATGGCGGCCTCCACGGCGCTGTCCCCGCCTCCCACGACCAGAATCCGTGCGTTCCGGTAAGCCTCCGCATCGAGAAGGCTGTACATCACCTTGGGGAGATCCTCACCGGGGATGCCCAGCTTGCGCGGAGTCCCCCGCCGTCCCAGTGCCAGGACGGCGGCGCGGGCCAAGTACTCCGCGCGGGTCGTCGTGACCGCGAAGAGGCCGCGGTCATTGCGCTGGATATCCAGCACCCGCTCCCCTGCGTTCACCCGCAGCCCCGCCGAGCTGACGGCTCCGTGCCAGAACTCGAGCAGCTCCTCCTTGGACACCTCGAGCTTGCGGAACTTGCCATGGAGCGGAAACTCCACCGGGCTCGTCATCACGAGCTTTCGGCGGGGATACTTGGCGACGGTCCCACCCAGCTCGCCCTGCTCGAGTGTGACGTAGCTGAGCTTGCGCTCGATCGCGCGGAGCGAGGCGCTGATGCCGCCCGGTCCCGCCCCGACGATGCAGACGTCATGGATGTCCGGATCTGACGGCGACCGGCGGTCCGCGGCCCGCCGGATCGCGATGGTGTCGATGCATTCCCGTCCCTGGTTCACCGCGTTCTTGATCAGCGCCAGCCCGCCGAGCTCCCCGACGATGAAGAGGTTCGGCACACTGGTTTCCTGCTCGCGCGAGAGGTGAGGCAGATCCGCGCTCACGCTCGGACTCGCCATCACGATCTCGATCGCTCCCACCGGACACGCCTCGGCGCAGAGCCCGTGTCCGATGCACTTCTCCGGGTTGATGATCGCGGCCTTCCCTCCCACCACCGCCAGCACTTCCCCCTCGGGGCAGACCTCGGTGCACGCGCCACAGCCGATGCAATGGGAGACATCGATGTGGGGGTGCTGGGCGCGAGGGCCGCCCGACGAGAGACCAGCGCGCGCGGCCGCCTGGCGCGCCGCCACTTCCTTCCGGCGCGCCTGCCGCAGATGGCTCACCACGGGCACGATCAGCAGGAGCGTGAAGACGGCGTATACGAGTGCGGTTTCCATAAAACCTCAGAAAAATCGATGGCACAGTGTGATGCAGGTGTAATGGAGCGATGCAGTGATTTCTCGCCGGCTCTGCGGTGTCGGATGCCGGAGATCTCGCGCACTGCCGCACGCAAGTCCATGCAGTTTCCGGCCCTGAATCTTTCAATCCGTTCTCAGAGCGGTGCTTCATTGCCGCTGCGATTTCAACTGCTGCGAGGCCTTGAATTTGCACGAGCCGCGAGGGCATCGAAGCACCCGCGCAGTCGGCAGGTCGCATGCCAACTCAATCATGAATTTTTTTTCATCGAGGAGACTCGTGCGAACCTCGGCGCCTCCCCGCACAACGATCCCTCACCGAGCGGCGAGGCCCGCCCGCCCGCGGCCACAAGGGCTCCGGCCCCTGCATGGCGCGACCATCGTGCTTGCCACGCTGCTTGCCGGCGTTCTCGTCGCCGGGCAACCGTACTACGCGCTTGCGGTGGCCGAGCGAGTCCGCCACCCGTATCACCCGTGGCTTCGGCCGTCCGGGTATATCGGGCAGAGCGCGGGAATCGTGGCGCTCGCGATCTTCGTCTTTCTCTGGATCTATCCCCTCCGAAAGAAATTTCGGTGGCTCGCGTTCACGGGCGCGGTGGCGCGCTGGCTCGACGTCCACGTGGCCGCCGCGCTCCTCCTGCCGTTGCTGGTGACGATCCACGCAGGATGGCGGTTCGGCGGAGTGATCGGACTCGGGTTCTGGGCGATGATGGTCGTCTGGTCGAGCGGCATCATCGGCAGATACATCTACGCCCGCATCCCGCGCGGCCGCTCCGGCGTGGAGATGGACCGCCATGAAATCGCAGCCGAACGGAGGCGCCTGCTCGAGCAAATCGCGGCAGAGACTGGGCTCGACCACCAGCTCGTCGAGCGCACCCTCGCCACGGACACGCCACCGGCGCGCCTCGGCCCGCTCGGGACCTTGCGACGGATGATCGCGGACGACCGGGCGCAGCGGCGCGCGGCGCGACGGCTGCGGGAGCTGTGCTCCGCCCGGAACGCCAGGCACCGGTCGAGCCACGGTCGTACGGTGTCGCGTGCCGTTGCGCTTGCCCGTCGGGAGATGGCCCTTACGCAGCAGGCACGCCTGCTCGACGCCACCCACGACCTCTTCCGCTATTGGCACGTCGCCCATCGCCCCGTCGCCATCGGCGCCCTCGTGGCGGTGCTGGTGCACGTCGGCGTCGTGGTGGCGCTCGGCGCCACCTGGCTCTGGTGAGTGCGTCACCGACGTCGCCGGCCCTTCATCCTGCTGGCCCTAGGATGCCTGCTGCTCTTCTGGCGCGGCCCCACCGTCGCGGGCGCCCAGATCTCGCCGGGCCCGCTTGCCAAGGCTCACGCCAAGCTCGAGGGATCGCTCCAGTGCACCAGTTGTCATGGCAGCGGCGGACCATCGGCGATGACGGCGCAGTGTCTCGATTGCCACAAAGACGTCGCCTGGCTCGCCGCGCGCGGGCTCGGTCTGCACGGACGAGAGGGCAAGGCGGCCTGTGCCTCCTGCCATCCGGACCATGCCGGCATCGACTTCAAGCTGGTGAGCTGGCCCGAGCGCGATTCGGCGCACTTCGACCACGGACGGACGGGGTGGCCGCTTGACGGCGCGCACCGGACCACGAAGTGCGCGGATTGCCATAAGACGGAGTTCCGCCGCTCGCCGGCGGCCGCGCTCTCGCGCCGCCGTGCACCATCACCGGGGTGGCTTGGGCTCGACCGGGCTTGCGCGACCTGTCACGAGGATGCCCATCGCGGCGCGCTCTCGGCAAAGTGCCTCGACTGCCACGATACCCGTGACTGGAAGCCGGCGCCGCGATTCGATCACGGACGCACGGACTACCCGCTCACCGGAAAGCACGCCGACGTGGCCTGCGACAAGTGCCACCTCGCTCGCGCAGTGGCGACGAAGCGCACGTCGGCCGGCCAGCCGATTCCGCTCTACCGGCCGCTCGCGCATCGCGAGTGCTCGGACTGCCACGCCGACCCGCACCGAGGCGATCTGGGACCGAAATGCGGTTCCTGCCACGAGACGGCCAGCTTCCGGTCCGTGGCCCGCAGCGCCTTCGACCACGACCGCACCCGGTATGCCCTGCGGGGACGGCACGCCGCCGTGGCCTGCACGAAGTGTCACGATCCCGGTTCGCCAAAGGGCAAGCGGCCGCCATTCGCGACATGCGTCTCGTGCCACGCCGACCCGCACGCCGGCACGGCAACCCTCGCCGGACGGGCCACCGATTGCGCCAGCTGCCACGACGTCGGCGGGTTCACCCCGGCGACGTTCACGGTCGCGCAGCATCGCCAGTCCCGCTATCCCCTCGAGGGCGAGCACCAGCAGGTCCGCTGCTCGGCATGTCACGTGAAGAATCCCCCCGGTAGTGCCCGGTCGAAGCTCGGCCCGGCGGGGACGCTCATGCGGCCGTCGTTCGCGCGATGCCGCGACTGCCACGGCGACGATCATGGGACCCAACTGGCGGGAATGCTGAACGCCGACGACTGCGCCGCCTGCCACCGGGTGGCCGGATGGAGGCCGAGCACGTTCGGCACGGCGGCCCACGCCAAGCTCCGCCTGCCGCTCGAGGGCCGGCATGAGGAGATCGCCTGCAGCGCCTGTCACGGTCCAAGCCGCAAGGGTCTGCCGCCGATGCCGCCCGTCTCGGCGTTGGGCCGCGCCGGGGTGGCCCTCAGGCTCGCGGAAATCGAGTGCGCCCAGTGCCACCTCGATCCTCACGAGGGGCGCTTCGCGTCGAAGGGCGCCAGGCCCAAGCCGCAGGGATGCGTCGCCTGCCATGACACCCGGCGATTCCGTCCTTCGACGATCGACCTTGCCGCGCACGACGGCTACGACTTCAAGCTCGAGGGGGCCCACCGGGCCGTACCCTGCAGCGCCTGCCATGACGAGATGAAGCGCGTCCTGCCGCGGTCCTCGCTGGTCGCCGGCGGGCCGCGCGGGGTCGCACTCTCCTTCGCCAGGGCCTCACGCGGGTGCGAGGGATGTCACACCAATCCGCACGGCGCCCAGTTCGCGCACCGTGCGGCGTCCACCTGCGAGAGCTGCCACGGCGTCGAGGCATTCCAGCCGGCGAGCCGATTCGACCACGATCGCGAGACTCCGTTCTCCCTGAAGGGCGCCCATGAGAAGGTCCCCTGCGCGAGCTGTCATGCGCAGCACGCCGACGTGGGAGGGCGGCGAATCGTCCGCTACGCACCCCTGTCGGCCAAATGCGAGAGCTGCCACGGCGCGGCGAGGAAGGCGTCGTGATGCGGGCCCTGACGTGGATCATCGGCTGCTGCATCGCCCTCTTCGCGATCACCCCGGCGCGGGGGCAGGCCCAGGAGGCCACGCGGAGCCCGCACGGCGAGCTCGCCGAGCCGTGCGCCTCCTGCCACGGACCCGCGGGCTGGAAGCCGGTGCGGATCAGCCGCGCCTTCAACCATGCGCGCACGGGCTTCCCCCTCGTCGGCGCGCACGCTGCGACCACCTGCCGGAGCTGCCACACCGCGCTCGACTTCCGCGGCGTGAGTCGAACCTGCGCCGGCTGCCACACGGACGTGCACCGCGGGGAGCTGGGGGCCGACTGCTCTCGCTGTCATACGCCCAGGAGCTTCCTGGATCGATCGGCGATGGTGCAGGCGCACCAAGCGACGCGGTTCCCCCTCAACGGCTCGCATCTGACGGCCGATTGCGAGAGTTGCCACACGCCCGCGGCCCAGGGCCGGCTCACCTTCGTCAACCGATCGACCGAGTGCGTGCAGTGCCACAGGGATGCCTACCAGGCAGCCAAGAGTCCCGATCATGTGGGCGGCGGCTTCCCCACCGACTGTAACCAGTGCCACGCGACCTCTGCATGGCCGGGCGCGCGGTTCAACCATGCGACGACCAGCTTCCCGCTCACCGGCGCGCATCGCGCGGTACCGTGCCAGCAATGCCATGGGGACGGCATCTACCGGGGGAAGAATGCGGCCTGCGCGAGCTGCCATCAGGCGGACTACGACCGCACCACCGACCCCAATCACCGGACCGCGCAGTTCCCGATCGAATGCGCGTCCTGCCATACGACGACGAGCTGGAACGGTGCCGTCTTCGATCACTCGGCAACAGCGTTCCCGCTGACCGGTGCGCACCGTGCGGTCACTTGCCAGCAGTGCCACGGTGACGGCGTGTACCGCGGCAAGAGCACGGCGTGTGTAAGCTGCCATCAGGCCGACTACGACCGCACCACCGACCCCAATCATCGGACCGCGCAGTTCCCGACTGATTGTACCGGGTGCCACAGTACAGCCGGCTGGGACGGAGCGAGCTTCAATCATTCCGCCACCGCTTTCCCCCTCACCGGAGCTCACACCGCGGCCACCTGCCAGCAGTGTCACGGCGACGGCGTCTTCAGTGGGAAGAGCACGGTGTGCGTCAACTGCCACCAGTCGGACTACGACGGAGCCACCGACCCGAATCACCGCACCGCCCAGTTCCCCACCGACTGTGCGAGCTGCCACACGACGTCGGGATGGCCGGGCGCGACCTTCGACCACGACGCCCGATTCTTCCCGATCTACTCCGGAAGTCACCGCGGAAGGTGGTCGACCTGCTCGACCTGCCACACCAACAGCGGCAACTATCAGGTCTTCACCTGCCTCACGTGCCACGGACAGAGCTCGACGGACAGCGAGCATCGCGGCCGGAGCGGGTACCGCTACGACAGCCAGGCCTGCTACAGCTGCCATCCTCGGGGGAACGGCGGATGAAATGCGAACGCGGGTGGCTGCTCGTCGTCGCGGTCCTCTTGGGAATGTCCCCGTTGTCGGCGCAGGACTCGGCGGCGATTCGTCCCGTAGTGGTCACCTATCTCACGGCCACGACCGCGTACGTCGATGCCGGCCGACAGGACGGCCTCCACGAAGGCGACACCCTGCGGGTCGTCCGGGAAAGGGTCGAGGCGGGGCGCTTGCGGGTGACCTACCTCTCCTCCCGACAATCGGCTTGCGACATCCTGACCCAGATCTCACCGCTCGTCGTCGGCGACACCATTGACCTGGTCCGATCGATTCCCCCGGCAGTAGCCGGTGGCGGTCCCGTGAAGGGCCCGTCCGGACATGGTCTCGCATCCCGCCACACCGGGACTGGCGTCCGCGGGCGGGTGGGAGCGCGCTATCTCGGCGTCTGGCAGCGGGACGGCAGCGGCGCTCATTTCTCTCAGCCATCGTTCGATGTCCGGCTGGACGCGCAGTCGGTGGGCGGCTCGCCGGTGGGCTTCGTGCTCGACCTCCGTACCCGACGCACCGTCTCGTCGTGGGCCGATGGCGAACGAGTGGTCGATGGCCGCACCCGCGTGTACCAGGGCGCGCTGTTCGTCGCCGCGCCGGGCACGCCCGTGCGTTTGACCGCGGGGCGACAATTCTCGTCGGCGCTGTCGTCGGTCAGTCTCTTCGACGGGGTGATGGCTGAAGTCACGCGACCATCGTGGGGACTAGGCGCGTTCGGCGGCAGCGAGCCGGAGCCTGGTGACCTGGGCTACTCGACGGACGTCCGGGACTATGGAGGATATTTCCAGCTGCACAGCAGGGCGGATGCGACGAGCCGCTGGACGACTACGGTCGGGGCGATCGGCTCATATCAGGCGGGCGCAACCAACCGGGAGTTCCTCTATCTGCAGGCGGGCTATTCGGACCGGCGGCTCTCCTTCTTCGGCACGCAGGAGGTGGACTACTATCGCGCCTGGAAGCAGGCGATGGGAGAACGGGCCTGGTCGCCCACGGGGACGTTCGGGACATTGCGATACGAGCTGTCTCCGTCCGTGAGCGTGAACACCGGATACGACAGTCGACGGAACGTGCGGCTCTATCGAGATGCGGTCACCCCCGAGACGGCCTTCGACGATGCCTTTCGTCAAGGCGTGTGGGGTGGCCTCTGGGTGAGGTTGGGCGCCGGCCGGATCGGGCTGGACGCACGCTCCAGCAGCGGAGGCACGGCGGGGCGGACGCAGTCGTACACCCTGTCACTCGGGCTTGACCGCGTCACGTCACTGCAGCTCGGACTCCGGTCGCGCACCACCCACTATGACGGCCCGCGCCAGTCCGGCTGGCTTCAATCCTTCAGCGTCGACGTCACTCCCGCTTCTCCGCTCCGGCTGGCACTCAACGGTGGCCTTCGGATCATCCGTGACCCGCTGGCTGATCCACTGGATTACCAGGTCACGTGGGTCGGCGCGGACGTCGACCTCAACCTCGGCCGGCGCTGGTACGCGATGATGTCGGCGACTCACGAATCGGGCGGAGTGGACGGCAACGACCAGCTGTTCGGCGGGCTCAGCTACCGCTTCTGACAGCATGGGTGTCCGGTCGTGCGCCTTCGGATAGCATCCTGGTCGCCGAGCGGCACCGCCCGTGCTCTCCGTCCTCTCACCCCCTCGCCCATGCCAGCGCCGCCCGCACCGCCCGTTCCCATCCCAGACGCGCTGCGCGCCGCGCCTCCTCGCCGCCCTGCGGCTCGAACCGGTCGAACCGGCGGCCTGCGAGAAACTCGCCACGGTCCTTCCAGACGCCGAGAGCCAGGCCGGCGAGGCCCGCGGCACCCAGCGCCGTAGTCTCCACCATGTCCGGACGCTCGACCGGGATGCCGAGCACGTCGGCCTGAAACTGCATGAGCCAATTGTTCGCGGCGGCCCCCCCGTCGACTCGCAGCACCGGCACCGATAGACCGCCGGAGCGCGTCATCGCATCGAGCAGGTCCGCGCTGCTGAACGCCATCGCCTCGAGCGCGGCACGCACCAACTGGGCTCGACTGGTCCCGCGGGTGATGCCTGTGATCGTGCCGCGCGCCTCGGGCTCCCAGTGCGGTGTTCCCAATCCGACAAAGGCAGGCACGAAATGAACACCGCCGGTATCGGCGACGCTCCGGGCCAGCGAGTCGCTCTCGGCGGCCGCGGTGAGGATGCCGAGCCCGTCACGGAGCCACTGCATCGCCGCGCCGGCGATGAAGACGCTGCCTTCGAGGGCATAGGCCGGACCACCGTCCGGCCCGCAAGCGGCGGTCGCGAGCACACCCGGCGCGGGCGCGGGAACGCGCACCCCCGAGTACACCAGCAGGAATGCGCCCGTCCCGTAGGTATTTTTCGCGAGCCCGTCCGTACAGCACCCCTGCCCGAAGAGCGCCGATTGCTGGTCGCCGGCGAGGCCGGCGATGGGAATCGTAAAGCCGAGCTGGGCGAGGTCCGTCTCGCCGACGATCCCGGCGGAGGGCACGATATCGCCCAGCACCTCGCGCGGCACGCCGAAGGTGGCGAGCAGCTCGGCATCCCAGGATCGCGACGCAAGATTGTAGAGGAGGGTCCGCGAGGCATTGGTGTGATCGGTGACGTGCGCACGGCCGCCGGTGAATTTCGCGACCAACCAGCTCTCCACCGTCCCTCCGGCCAGCTCGCCCCGCTGGGCGCGAGCTCGCAGTGAGGGGTCTCGGAACAACCATTCGAACTTGGTCGCGGAGAAATACGGATCGGCCACGAGCCCCGTGCGTGCCCGCAGCATGGCTTCGACACCGGTCTCGCGGAGCTCACGGCAGCGCTCGGAAGTCCTGCGGTCCTGCCAGACGATGGCCGGCGCCACGGGCTCCAGCGTCCGGCGGTCCCACAGTACCACGGTCTCGCGCTGATTGGTGATGCCAAGCCCCACCGGCCGCTCACCTGCCCGAGTGACCGCCTCGCGCATGGCGTCGACGGAAACGCGAAAGATTTCCCCCGCATCGTGCTCTACCCACCCCGGGCGGGGGAAGTGCTGGGCGAACTCGCGATAGCCGCGGCCAAGTACGGTGCCGTCCTGATGGATGACGAGGGCGGTGGAGCCGGTGGTGCCCTGGTCGAGGGCGAGAATGGAGGGCATGGAGAGGAAAGGTGAAGGGAGAAGGGAGAAGGGAGAAGGGAGAGGGCAGAGACTCTGTCCCCTTCACTCTTCACCCATCACGTCTTCACCCGGTTTTACCCTTCACCACTTCACCCGGTTCGAGCACACCGCGATCGGTGATGATCTTCGTCACCAGCTCCGCGGGTGTCACGTCGAACGCCGGATTCCAGACTGCAGCGCTCGCGGGGACGGCGCGGATGCCGCGCCACACCGCCAGCTCGTCGGCGCTCCGCTCCTCGATCGGAATCGCCGCTCCATCGGGCGTGGCCGGGTCTACCGTCGAGCTCGGCGCGGCCACGTAGAAGGGCACCCCATGGGCGCGCGCGGCGAGGGCCAGGCCGTAGGTGCCGATCTTGTTGGCGACGTCGCCGTTGGCGGCGATGCGGTCGGCGCCGACGACCACGCAGGTTACGTCCCCTCGCCGCAAGCGGCTCGCCGCCATGCCGTCGGCGATCACGGTACACGGCACACCGCTGCGGGTCAGCTCCCACGCCGTGAGGCGGCTGCCCTGGAGCAGCGGCCGCGTCTCATCGGCGATCACGGCGACGCGGTGCCCGGCCTCGTGCAGCGTGTACACCGGGGCCAGCGCGGTACCGATCCCGCCCGTCGCGAGCACGCCCGCATTGCAATGGGTGAAGACCAGGGCGTCGCCCCCGATCAACGACGCACCGGCCGCGCCGATCCGTGCGCACATCGCGCGGTCCTCCTCCCAGATGAGATTCGCCTCGGCCATGAGTGAGTCGTGGAGGTGCTCGCCCCGCTTCACGGCCTCCGCGGCACGGCGTTCCATTCTCTCCAGGGCCCAACGGAGGTTGACCGCGGTTGGCCGTGTCGCCGCGAGGGTCGCCGATGCCGCGCACACGGCCTCGAGCGTGTGGCCCTCACGCGCTCCGAGCGTCACCCCCATCGCGGCGGCGATGCCGATGAGCGGCGCACCGCGAACCCGGAGCATGCGGATGGCTTCCGCCACCGCCTCGATGGATTCGAGGTCGAGATACCGCTCCTCCGTCGGAAGCAGGGTCTGGTCGAGGATGCGCACGCCGCCGGATGGCGTCCACGCGATGGGTGAGGGAATCGGCACCGTGGAAAGATAGTCACGGGTCGAGAAACCAGGGTCCGGAGTCACGGGTCGGGATGGGCTTTGCAGCCCGGACATCGGTATTCTTGAGACTCGAGACTCCCGACTCTAGACCCTCGACCGTCGACTCTAGACCCCAGCCCCTGGACCCCATGTACACGACTCTCTCCTTCACCGTCACCGACCGCATCGCCCGGGTCACCATCGACCGGCCCGACAAGCTGAACGCCCTGAATGCGACCGTGATTCAGGAGCTGGGTCAGGCGGTGGAGCACATCGCCGGTGACACCGCGATCGCCGGCGCGATTCTCACCGGATCGGGCAGCAAGGCCTTCGTGGCCGGCGCCGATATCTCGGAGCTGTCCGGACAAGGGGCGATGGCGGGGCGAGAACGATCACTCGCGGGACAGCGCGTCTTCCGAAACCTCGAACGGTGCGGCAAACCGGTGATCGCGGCCGTCAACGGGTTTGCACTCGGCGGCGGATGCGAGCTGGCGATGGCCTGCCATCTCCGGGTGGCAAGCGAGACCGCCAGATTCGGCCAGCCCGAGGTGAAGCTCGGCATCGGTCCGGGATACGGCGGAACGGTTCGGCTGCCGCGCCTGGTGGGACGGGGCCGAGCGCTCGAGCTGCTCCTCACCGGCGGGATGATCGACGCCCAGGAGGCGCTTCGCATCGGCCTGGTGAATCGTGTCGTCCCGGCCGACCGCCTCCTGGCAGAATCGGAGGCGATCCTCGGCGCTATTCTCGAGAACGGGCCGCTCGCCGTCCGCGCCTGTCTGGAGCTGGTCGATGCGGGCGGCGACCTCTCGCTGGACGACGCGTTGCGGCTCGAGGCCACGTATTTCGGGCTGCTGTCCGCTACCTCGGATATGCAGGAAGGCACCAGGGCATTCCTGGAGAAGCGGAAGCCATCTTTCGAGGGCAAATGAGCCTGCAATTTCACTCTCCATCCGGGTATTTTTCATCGCTGGCCAGATGGAGTGCGGCCTGGGCCCTGGCCGGCGCGATTCTGGGGTGTGGGGAGCGGGACCGATTGACCTTCCCGGTGGAGAATCCGGGCAATGGGAGCGGCCCGCAAACGACGATCACCCGGCCGGAAGTCGCGGATACTCTTCTCGCCGCGGGCGAGGCGTTCACTCTGACCGGGCTCAGCGCAGACCCCGACGGGGTTGACGTGGTTCGGTTCCAGGTGGTCGGGGCGGGTGTGTCGTTCGGCCCGCTCGACGGCGGGGGGGCCGATACGGTGCGGTTCTCGATCGATCTCCCGACGCTCGGCCACTCCGGCGACACGATTCTCGTTCAGATATTCGGCGTGGACGCGGTGGGCGATCTGGGACCGACCGCCACCCGACAGATTCGCGTTCAATAGTGCGGCTGTGCCGGCTGGTCGCGCGCGGGTTCCGAAATCTGGACGATCTCGAATGCGAGCCGCCCCCGCAGGGCGTGGTGCTGCTCGGGGCGAACGCCCAGGGCAAGACCAATCTGATCGAGGCCGTGTACTACCCCGTCCTGTTCCGCTCACTGCGGGGCGCGGCAGACCAGGACGTGGCGCGAGTCGGTGGCACCGGCTTCCACGTCGAGGCGCACGTTGAAGGCGGGACAGTCGGAAGCGTGACCGCCACCTGGATCGCCGCGGGCAAACGAAAGCGGATTTCAGTGGACGACGAAGAGCCCGCCAGGATCGCGGATGCGGCAGGTGCATGGTTGGCGGTTGCGTTTCTTCCATCTGACGTCGAGCTGGCGTCAGGCCCGGCGTCGGAGCGGCGCCGCTTTCTCGATCGCATGCTTTCGCTCGCGCACCGGCACTACCTGCGTGCCCTCGTTCGATATCGTGCGGCGCTGGCCCAGCGAAATGCCGGCCTCCGGCAAGGCCAGATCGACCTGGCCCGCGCGTTCGACGCACCCCTGGCCGCCGCCGGCGCCGAGGTGGTGCGCGGGCGGGAGCAGTGGACGCGCGACGCGGCCGAGATGTTCTCGAAGGAGCTGGACGGCATCGGAGAACGGGAGCCGGCCCGACTGCGGTACCGGGGGCGGCCGGAGCTCGCCGAGCCGGATGCGTGGCCGGCGGCACTCGACGCCGCGCTCGCGCAGGATCGCCTGCGGAGCATGACCACGATCGGTCCGCACCGCGACGATCTGGTCATCGAGTTCGGGGGCCGGCCGCTCCGGGGCATCGGATCGACCGGCCAGCAGCGCAGCGCCGCGGTCGCGCTCAAGATGGTCGAGCTGGTCTCGCTGCGGACCGCCCGCGGCACCGAGCCGGCCTTGTTGCTCGATGACGTCTTCGCCGAGCTCGACCGCGACCGCCAGAAACGTCTGGCCCAACGCGTCCTCGGCGATGGGGCGCGGCAGGTCTTCATCACCGCGCCCCGCCGGGACGAACTGCCGCCGGAGGCGGATATGCCGGTATGGAAACTCGAATCGGGACGCGCCTGCCGATGAATCAGAAGCGCGCGCCCAGCCCGATCGCCGAGGCCCTGGCGAGCTACCTCAAGCACTCGGGCTTTTCCAAGCGGCTGCAGCAGGCGGGCATCATCGAGGAGTGGCCCACACTCGTCGGGCCCCAGATCGCCGCGATCACGTCGCCCGAGTCGGTCACGCCGGACGGGCTGCTTCGGGTCCGCGTGGCGACCGCGGCCTGGGCGAACGAACTGAGCTTGATGACGCCCCGTATTCTCGCCCGCCTCAACGCGGGGCGGACGGGGCGGGTGAAAGAGGTCCGCTGGATCCCCGGTCCACTCGAGCGGCCCCAGCCCTAACGATTGGAGACCATGGCCAAGCGACAGAATACCGTCATCGACGGCTCGCCGGAGTACACCGCCGAAGCGATTCAGGTGCTCAAGGGACTCGAAGCCGTCCGCAAGCGTCCCGGCATGTACATCGGCTCCACCAGCGAAAATGGGCTCCATCACCTGGTATACGAGGTGGTGGACAATTCCATCGACGAGGCGCTGGCCGGACACTGCGACACCATCAACGTCACCATCCACGCCGACAACTCGATCACCGTGCAGGACAACGGCCGCGGCATCCCGGTGGGCATGCACCCCACGGAGAAGATGCCGGCCGTGGAGCTCGCGCTCACCGTCCTCCACGCCGGCGGCAAGTTCGACAAGAACACCTACAAGGTGTCCGGCGGCCTCCACGGCGTCGGTGTCTCGGTGGTGAACGCGCTCTCCGAGCGGCTCGAGGTCGTGGTCGACCGGGACGGCAACCGGTACCGCATGGCGTTCGTGCGCGGAAAGACGGTGCGTAAGCTCGAGACGCTTGGCAAGGCGCGGGGCACCGGCACCATGGTCCGCTTCAAGCCGGATCCCGAGATCTTCACCGTCCTCGAGTTCCACTACTCCACCCTGGCCGATCGGCTCCGGCAGCTGGCGTTCCTCAACAAGGGCGTCACCATCACGATCAAGGACGAGCGGGAGCAGCCCGCCAAGGGCGAGACGTTCTTCGCCAAGGGCGGCCTCGTCCAGTTCGTCGAGTGGCTCAACCGGAACAAGAAGCCGCTCCATCCCAAGCCCATCGCGTTCACGGCCATGAAGGACGACGTGGACGTCGATATCGCCCTCCAATACGAGGACGGGTACAACGAGAACACCTTCACCTTCGTCAACAACATCAATACCCACGAGGGCGGCACTCACCTCACCGGGTTCAAGGCCGCGCTCACGCGGACCATCAACGATGTCGCCAAGAAGCGGGATTTCCTGAAGAAGGAAGACTTCACGCTCTCGGGTGAAGACATCCGGGAAGGGCTGACCTGCGTCCTGCACGTGAAGGTGAAGGAGCCTCAGTTCGAGGGCCAGACCAAGACCAAGCTCGGCAACTCCGAAGTCGAGGGCATCGTCAAGACGCTCATCAACGAGCATCTCGGCAATTATCTGGAGGAGCACCCACCGATCGCGCGGAACATCATCGAGAAGGCGGTGAGCGCCGCTCGGGCCCGGGAGGCCGCCCGCAAGGCGCGCGACCTGATCCGCAAGAAGTCCGGCCTCGAGAACATGGTGCTGCCCGGCAAGCTGGCGGACTGCTCACTGGACGACCCGGCCCACACCGAGATTTACCTCGTCGAGGGCGACTCGGCCGGTGGCTCGGCCAAGCAGGGACGCAACCGATCGTTCCAGGCGATCCTGCCGTTGCGCGGCAAGATCCTCAACGTGGAGCGGGCCCGAATCGACAAGATCCTCAGCAACGAGGAAATCCGGGCCATGATCACGGCCATAGGCACGGGCGTCAAGGACGACTTCAAGCTCGAGGATGCCCGGTACCACAAGATCATCCTCATGACCGACGCCGACGTGGACGGCGCGCACATCCGGACCCTGCTGCTGACGTTCTTCTTCCGCCAGATGCAGGAGCTGGTGGAAGCGGGGTATGTCTACATCGCGCAGCCGCCGCTCTATCGCGTCGCGAAGGGGAAGGAAGAGTTCTATGCCTACACGGAGATCGAGCGAGACGACTACGTCAAGCGTCTCACCGATGGAGAGGGCAAGGGCTCGGTCAATATCCAGCGCTACAAGGGTCTCGGCGAAATGAACCCGGGGCAGCTCTGGAAGACCACGATGGACCCGGCCACCCGCACGATCCTGCGCGTGACGATGGAAGACGTCTCGACCGCGTCGAACCTGTTCGACGAGCTGATGGGCGACGAGGTGGAGCCCCGGCGGCTCTTCATCGAGCAGAACGCCAAGTACGTGAGCAATCTCGACGTCTGATCCGATCGGCAGGCGGCTTCGCCGTTTCCATTTCCATCAGCCGCCTTCGGCCTCGATGCCGGTGAAGGCGGCGCAGTGCACCGTCCTCTGGATCGGGACGGCACGTACCTCCTGGCCCTTCGCGACGATCTTCCCGCCGGCGCCGGCGGCGCTCACCGTAGCGCTTCCCTCTGCGTTCTTGTGTCGGATGGTTTCCGTCCGGGTCTGTTGAGTGCAGTGAGAAATCGTGAATCTTTACAACCGCACCGGCGGGCGCGGGCGCGCCGCGCCCGGCCCCCAGTCGTCTCCCAGCACGTCCTCATCCGGACGCTGATGCGTCTCCAGCTCCCGCACCTCCCGTTCCGCCGCCTCGAGCTCTTCCCGGTCTATCCCGCCGTCCTCGCTGTGCAGTCTCGGCCCGGGATACTGCCGGCGGCGCACGAGCCAGACGACGAAGGTGGTCGCGACCACCCCCGCGACGAGCAGGATGCCCACCGGTTCGCTGACGTACGGCATCAGGCGGTCTCCAAGAGGACCTCGACGCCCCTCGCCGTGATCCGGTGGGTGATGAGCGGCGTGAGCCGTCCGGTGGGCCCGATCACGATCGCGTCTCGCAGCGCCGCCTCGCCGGTCGCGATGCCGGCCGCGTCGCGCGCGAAGATCGAGGCGATGGGCTCCCCCGCCTTCACCGGATCTCCGGGCTTCACCGTGATGACGAAGCCGACCGACGGGTCGATCCCGTCGTCGACGGTCCGCCGCCCGCCCCCGAGATCGGTAATCGCCCGTCCGATCCGCCGAGGCTCGACCGTCGTCACCACGCCGGCGGACGGCGCACGATACACCTCGACCGCCTGCGCCTGCGGCAGAATTCCGGGATCGTCCACGACGCCACGGGCTCCGCCTTGCGCCTCGACCATCAGTCCGAAGCGTTCCAGCGCTTCGCCCGACTTGACCGTCTCCTTCAGCCGCCGCAACGCCCACCCGAGATCGGGCGCCGCGCCCACCAGGACCAGCATTTCGGCGCCGAGGGCGTAGGTGACGTCCATCAGGTCGGCGGGACCCTGTCCGCGGAGCCCCGCGATGGCCTCCTCCACCTCGAGCGCGTTGCCGCAGGCGCGGCCCAGGGGGCGGTCCATCGCCGTGAGGAGGGCGACGGTGGGGCATCCGCGCGCGTCCCCCAGCGCGATCATGGTCCGCGCCAGTTCGATGGCGCGCGCGGGATCGGGGAGGAACGCGCCGCTCCCGGTCTTCACATCCAGGACCAGGCCGTTCAACCCCTCGGCCAGCTTCTTCGACATGATGCTCGCCGAGATGAGGGGGATGGACTCCACGGTGGCCGTCACATCGCGCAATGCGTAGAGGCGCTTGTCGGCCGGCGCGATTTCCGGTGTCTGCCCGAGCATGACGCAGCCGAGCCGCTCGACCTGGGCCCGGGCTTCACGAAGCGAGAGGCCGGTGCGAAAGCCGGGGATCGATTCGAGCTTGTCGAGTGTTCCGCCGGTATGGCCGAGCCCCCGACCGGACATCATCGGGACGGCAACCCCGCAACAGGCCACCATCGGCGCGAGCAGCAGCGAAACCTTGTCGCCGACGCCGCCGGTGGAGTGTTTGTCTACGCGGGAGACCGGATAGCCGTCGAAGCGCAGGCGGTCACCCGAGGCGAGCATCGCGTCGGTGAGGGCGGCCAACTCCTGGGTGGTCAAGCCACGCCACACTACGGCCATCAGCAGGGCGGCCATTTGGTAGTCGGGGATACGGTTGGCGGTGTACTCCGCGATCAGCCCTGCCCACTGCTCCGGCGTGAGCGCGTGCCCATCCCGCTTGTGTTCGATGAGCGGAGGAATCACCATTCGACAACCCACGCCGGGAATCCGCTAGTGCCCAAGCCGGTCCTCGCCTTCTGTGTTGGAGTACTGTCGATGCTCGCCGCTCCGGCAGCGGCGCAGGACGTTCGGGACCACGTGAGTATGGGCATCGCGGCGGCACAGGTCCACGACGTCAAGACCGGCCTCGCGCATTTCGAGGCCGCGCTCGCCCTGGACTCGACCGGCTACGAGGCCAACTGGCGCGCGGCCATTGCCCTGATGGACGAGGGAGAGGCGCTTCCCGACAGCGTAAAGAGCCCGCAGCGTGATTCGCTCTATGCCCGCGCGGAAGTTCTGGCGCGACGTGCAGTGACGGCGGACTCCTCGCGACCGGAAGGGCATTTCGCGCTCGCTGCCGCGATCGGCCGCGCCTCTCTCACGATGGGAAAGAAACAGCGGATCCGCCGCGCCGCCGTGATCAGGGATGAGGCGCTCCGGACCATCGCGATCGATCCGCGGTATGACGGCGCCTATCATATCATGGGGCGGTGGAACGCCGAGATCATGCGCCTGTCGGGGCTCAGCCGCTTCTTCGCGAAGCGCTTTCTCGGCGCCGGAGTTTTCGGCAAGGCCTCGTGGGACGCGGCAATCTCCAACATGGAGAAAGCCGTGGAGCTCGATCCCGGGAGGATCTACCACCGTCTCGAGCTGGCGGAGATTTATGCCGACCGAAAGCGTTACGCTGACGCAAGGTCCCAGCTCGATCAGATAGCCGCCCTTCCCGACCGCGAGCTCATGGATCCGGTGTATCGCCGCCGGGCGGCCGAGCTGGCAAAGAAGATCGCCGATCGGAAGTAGCGGACTACTCGTCCAGGACGTCTCGCGCCTGGTCCGCGGCTCGGTCGATACCGTTCGCCAGCCGGCGGCGGCGGCGGCTCATCTCCTTACGGGCGCGCTCGCCGACCCGGTCCAGTCCGTCCTCCGCCTCTTCCCGGAGCCGGTTGAGCCGGCGCCGGAGCTGCCGGCGGGTCTTCTCTCCCCGGTCGGGAGCATACAGAAGGGCGAATCCGGCGCCCAGCAATGCGCCGAAGATCACGCCGACGGCAAAGCCGGCGAGTCCACCGCCGCCCTTCGGCTGATTCCCGCTGTCCTCGTCCGAACGCTCGTTGTCAGCCGCCATGGTCGCATCCTCGCTCGGGTGGCATCGCTCCTGCCTGCAACCTACAGATCGGGGGAGAGTCGTCAACCATTGCGACAGCATCGACTTTTGACGGTCCCCGGTGCAGTCTCCTTCACCATTTTCGGCGGCGCCCCGTCGCCTTATACTGAGCATGTCATGAGCGAGCCCTCAAGTGCCTGTGGCGCCTGCGGGTCAACCCACCACCTGGACACGATTCATGTCGAGCGCTGGATTGGCTGTGGACGAGGTCGAGCGGTTACAGGCCCGGGTGGGCACGCTCGAGCAGGAGCGGAGGCATCTCCTGGCCGTCATCGAGATCCTGCAGGATATCGGCGGATCGCTGCACTTTGCGGACATCGTCCGGTCCGTCACCCTCCGGCTGGGGGAGACCTTCGGTCTCGACCGGTGCTCGATCTTCCTGGCCGAACGGGGCGGGGAGAGCGTTCGGCTGGTGGCAAGCTACGAGGATCCGGGCATCCGGAACTACGCAGTGGATCTCGACCGTTACCCTGAGCTTCGGCTCGCCCTCCAGACCGGCCAGACCGTCTTCATTGCCGACGCGGCCACCGATCCGTCGCTCGGGCCGGCGCGGTGGGCTCTCGCGGCCCGGAAGGTCAAGACCATCACGGTCATCCCGATCTCGTGGCGCGGAGCGGCGATCGGCGCCATCTTCCTTCGGACATTCAGGGACGGGCCGAGCTTTTCTGCCACCGACCTCGAGTTCTGTCAGGTCGTGGCCAATCTCACGGCCAAGGCGCTCCGCAATGCCCACCGGTTCGAGCGGATGCGGCAACGCCGCGGCGAGGACGAGGCGCTGCGCCGCCGCGAGGGCGAACAGGCCGCCCTGCTCGGATTCCTCCGGCGGCTCCTCTCGAGCATGCCGACCAAATCGACCATCGACGGCGAGCCGCCGATCGACCCCGCCGACTCCCCGGAAATCGAACGGCTGGTCGGGGTAGCCCAGGCGGTGCTCAGCCAGGAGTCAGCTTCGCGGTGAATCAAGCGGCTGCCGACCGGGCAGCCTGGTTGCGGCAGCAGATCGAGCGCGCGAATCACGCCTACTACGTTCTCGATGCCCCCGAGATTTCGGACGCGGAATACGACAAGTACTTCCGCGAGCTCCAGGCGCTGGAGTCCGAGCACCCCGAACTGCTCTCCCCCGACAGCCCCACCCAGCGGGTGGGGGCCGCTGTCGCCAGTGCCCTCGCCAAGCACACCCACCGCCGTCCCATGCTCTCCCTCGCCAACGCGTTCTCGCCTGAAGAGCTCGCCGAGTGGGAGGAGCGGAACGCGCGGATGCTGCCCGAGGTTCGCTCGGCCGGGTACACTGCCGAGATCAAGATCGATGGCGCCGCCGTCAGCCTGACGTACGAAGAGGGCCGGCTCACGGTGGGCGCGACCCGGGGCAACGGCATCATCGGGGAAAACATCACCGCCAACCTCCGGACCATCGCCGACGTTCCGCTCGCGCTCAAGGGGCGGGGATGGCCACGCCTCGTGGAAGTCCGCGGTGAGGTCTACATGCCGTATGCGGGGTTCCAGCGAGTCAACGAGGAGCGCGAGCGCCACGGCGAGGCGCTCTTCGCCAACCCGCGGAACGCCGCGGCCGGAGGCTTACGTCAGCTCGATCCCGCGCTCACCCGGCGGCGCCGGCTCCGTCTCTTCGCGTTCGGAGTAGAACCGATCGAGGGTCCGATCAAGGCGCGCACCCACTGGGAGGTACTCGACCTCCTCGACAGCTGGGGCTTTCCGGTCGAGCCGAGTCGGCAACGGTTCGCCAGTCTCCCGGAAGTCCAGGCCCAGATCGCCTCCTACGAAGCCCTGATCCCCAGGCTCCCCTTCCAGGCGGACGGTGTCGTGGTCAAGGTGGACCGGCTCTCGCTGCACGGCGAGCTGGGCGTGGTGGGTGGGCGCGAGCCCCGCTGGGCTATTGCCCGCAAGTTCGCTCCCGAGGTGGCGGTCACCCGGGTCCGCGACATCCTGATCAACGTCGGCCGCACGGGCGCTCTCAACCCCTACGCCACGCTGGAGCCCGTGGAGATCAGCGGCGTCACCGTGAGCAACGCGACCCTGCACAACGAGGAGCTGATCGCGCAGAAAGACATCCGGGTCGGCGACTGGGTCGAGGTGATCCGCGCGGGCGAGGTGATTCCCCAGGTGGTGCGCTCGCTCCCCGACCGACGGACCGGTGAGGAACGGCGCTTCACCATGCCTGAGGCCTGCCCGGACTGCGGGACGCCGGTGGAGCACCCCGCCGGCGAGGCGATGCGCTACTGCCCCAACGCCAGCTGCCCGGGCCGCATCCTCGAGGGCATCGTCCATTTCGCCTCCCGCGGAGCCATGGACATCCGTGGACTCGGCTACGAGCGCGTCCGCCAGTTGCTCGAATCCAAATTGATCGCCGACGTCGCCGACCTGTACGAGCTCACCACCGACCAGCTGGTCGAGCTCGATCGCTTCGCGGAGCAATCCGCGGCTCAGCTGGTCGACGCGATCGCCGCGTCGAAGCAGCAGCCGCTGTCCCTCCTGCTGTTCGGTCTGGGAATACGGCACGTGGGAAAGACGGTGGCCGTGCTCCTGTCCCGCCGGTTCGGCCGGATGGACGCCCTCGCGGCTGCCGGTGAGGAGGAAATCAACGCGGTCCCCGGGATCGGCCAGGCGATCGCGGAGGCGGTCGTGGCCTTTTTCACGGAGCCGCGGAACCGTCGGCTCGTCGAGCGGCTGGGGACCTCGGGTCTCAATTTCGTCGAGCCGACCGCCGGCTCCGCGGACGGGCCGCTCGCCGGCAAGACCTACGTGCTGACGGGGACGCTGCCCACCTTGTCTCGCACCGATGCCGCGGGGCTCATCGAGAGCGCCGGTGGTCGCGTAGCGGGGAGTGTGAGCAAGAAGACCGATGCGGTGGTGGCGGGTGAGGATGCCGGCGGGAAGCTCGACAAGGCGAAATCACTGGGTGTGGAGGTGATCGACGAGCCGGAGCTCTTGCGTCGGCTCGGGCGCACGGCCTAGAATGCAGCGTCTCCAACCCGGTCATCCATGAGCGCTCCCTCGTCGAAATCTCCTCGTCCCGGACTTCGCATCGGCCGGCGAGTCCTGCATCAGCTGCGCGCCTCGCTGGAGCGCGACGCCGGACTGCAGGCCGCGTCCTATCTGCAGGAGGCGGGGTTCGCCGGCGGTGAGGAGCTCTACGCGGATTTCACCGACTGGCTGCTCGCCACCAAAGGCGTGGAACATCCACCCGATCTCGACGTCGAGTTTCTGAGCGAGGTCCTCTCGCAGTTCTTCGCGGAACAGGGATGGGGGTCGCTCACCGCGTCACCCCTCGGAACCTCGGTGATGGCCCTCGACTCCGCGGAATGGGCCGAAGCGGCGGAAGAGGGCCGGGGCGAGTTTCCCTCCTGCCATCTGACCTGCGGGCTGCTCGCCGATTTCTTCGGCCGGCTGTCCGAGCAGGTGGTGGCGGTCATGGAAGTCGAGTGCCGCTCCCGCGGTGACGCACGCTGCCGCTTCCTCGCCGGAGCCCCCGAAACGCTTGCCCTGCTGTACGACCGCATGGCGCAGGGCACGGCTTACGCCGAGGCGCTGGGCGTCAATTCGAGCTCTTGAGGAGCTTGACCTCTCCCGATCCGGCCTCGATCGCGATCGTCCCCTTCCCGTCCCCGATCCGTCCGCTGAGATGGTCACGCCCCTGTCGGGTGACCTGCACCGCAAAGTCGGTCTCGATATCGCCGCTCGCCGTTTCGATCTCGACCTCCGCTCCGAGCGTGGGCGGCGCCTTGATCGCGATGTCTCCCGACCCGGTCTCGACCTCCAGCGCGGCAACGTCGCTGCGCAGATCAGCCGTCACCCGGCCACTGCCGGTCTCGAGCGACACCTTCGGCGAGCGCAGAGTGGTGAGCGTGATGTCGCCCGATCCGGTCTCGATGGAGACCTCGTCGCCCTGAAGATCGGTGCCGGTGACATCGCCGGAGCCGGTATCGATCGAAAGCCGCTTGCCCTTCACCTGCGAGACGTCGACGGGGCCCGAGCCGGTGTCCACGAAGAGGTCCCCGTCCACCTGTGTCGCCCGCACCGACCCCGATCCCACGTCGACGTTCAGAAATCCCTTGCATCCGGTCGCGCTGACCGACGCGCTGGACGCGTCGACCCGGATGTCGCCGTTCACATTCGTCACCGTCACCCGGCCGACCGCGAGATGGAGGGAGACTCGACTACCGGCCGGCATCTGGACCTTCAGATCGGCGTGAGCGTCGAGGCCGTCGGAGTCGGTGCCGATCGTCACCTTGCGGCCCTCGTGCTCCCGGTACCCGCCGCGGTGGTCCTCCCATTCGTCCCTATCGCCAAAGGTCCCGTCGTCCCGCACCCGGAGCTGCGTTCTCCCCTCGCCCTTGCCGAGGGCGTACCTGACCCGGTCGGCGGGATACATCACGCGAAGCGTCTGGTGGCCATCGATCTCACCCTGGGCCACCCTGAGGCGCGCCGATTCGGCGCCGGCGCGAGTGACCTGCACGGCGACCGGGCCCGGCCCCGCTTCCAGCTGGAGCCGGCCGGCAAGATTGTAGATAGCGATGTCGTCACCGTCGATGGTATAGCGCTCGGGTTGCTGGGCCGCGAGCGCCCCGGCCGGCGTGAGGGCGAGGAGAAGGTACGCCAGATGCCGCATCAGGGACTCCGGAGGAGAGGACGCCCCTTGGACGGGTCGAGCCGGGGAATGGTTGCAGGGGTGAAGGGTGAAGATTAGAGCTTGTCGACGTAGTCGGGGCGAACGATGAGCTCCCCGTCCTGGATGATTTCCCGGTCCCAGGGCAGGATGATGAAGTTTTCGGTTTCGAAGGCGTAGAAGTCGGGCGCGTAGTCGCCGGTCTTGAAGGATACGGCGCTTCGCACTTCCGCGGGACGCAGCGAGCGCACCTCGTTGAGGGCGAGCTTCATGGTGCTCCCGGTGTCGCAGGTTTCGTCCACCACCAGCACGCGGCGGCCCACGATTGACGGTGGTGGCCCCGAGATGAGCACCGGCGCGGCGCCGGCCTCGCGCCGGGTGACCGCCATGGAGCTGAACTCGCACTGAAGAATGGACGCCACCACCACGCCGGGAATCACACCCGCCTTGGCGATGCCGAGGATGATCTCGGGTTGGTATTCGCGAGCCACGTGCATGGCGAGTGCCCGACAGATTTCGCCGAAGAACGGCCAGTCGACCTCGAGCACTCCACGCGGTCCTGAGACAGGGGTACGGCGCATTGCGATTCTCCAGTCGGGGCAATCTCAACCTACGGCGCCCGCGCCGACGCGGCAACCGCGTCGCGTTGCGGCAGGTGCCGGCGCGGGCTATCTTTGCCCGATCTCAAGACGTTGTGCCCCTTCGACTTTGGCCGGAGTTTCTCCCGACCCCATGAGCTTCTGGCGACGCCTGTTCGGCACTCAATCCCGGGAGACGTTGCGCCCCCAGCGGCTGGATTACCTGAATGAGGGGTTGGCGCTCGAGCGGCAGGGAGACTACGAGGCGGCCCTCACCTCGTATCGTCTGGCGTTCCGGGACAACCCGGCCGACTCGCGCATCCTGCTGAATATGGCGATCGCCTTCACCAAGACCGGACAGCCCGAGGAGGCGATCCGTCATTACAAGCGGGCGCTCGATCTCGACGACACCCTGGTCGGCGCTCACTACGGCGTCGCCTTCCTCCTGCTCAAGCGCGGTGACGTTCAGCCTGCCGCGGAACACCTGCGCGCGTTTCTCGCGCGTCCTCCCAAGGGCCCTGACGCCGACCGGTGGATCCGGCATGCCGAGACCGCGTTGCGTGAGATCGCAACCCATCCGGCGCCGGAGACTTCGTGACACGCTGGATTGCGCCGATCGCGCTTGCGCTCGCCGCCGGGTGCAGCAACCTGAACGAAGTCGAGGGCGGCGTGGTGGCGCTCGAGGTAACGCTGCCATCGCCGCCGATCATCGAGGTCAATGAGTCACTGCAGCTCTCGGTCCGCGCCCTCAACAAGGACGGCGACAGCGTGGCAGCCGCCATCGTGTGGAGCGCGGCCGACCCGACGCTCACCGTCGATCCCGCAACCGGGGTGCTCACCGGCGTCGCCCCCGGCACGGGTCGGGTGCAGGCAAGCGTCGGTTCACTGACATCCGGCCTCCTCACTTTCACTGTGCTCGCGCCGGCCGACACCATCATTGTCGGTGACTCCGTGTTGACAGTCGCGGCGGATCAATCGGCCTCGCCGCCGCTCGCGGTCCAGGTGCGAAGCTTCTCCCCTTCGGACCCCGTCGAGGGAAGAGACGTCATCTACACGCTCACATCTCCCGAACCGGCCACGACGTCCCCGACCGTGGCGTTCTCCAACGGGCAAATCGAGGACACCGCAAAGACCGCGGCCGACGGGACGGTCACCACGGTCACGTTGGGCCGGGTCACCGGCCTGATCGCGCCCGATACCGCCATCGTGACCGTGCGGGCGACCCGCACGCGGGGCGCGGTCGTGCCGGGCTCCGGCCAGCGTTTCATCGTGTTGTTCCTCTAGGGGGCCCGCCACGCCTCTCACCCTCGCCCAGCTCTACTTCACCGCCATCGATGCCTTCGGGCACCGGCCCGTGGCCCTCCGCTCGAAGCACGCGGGCCGCTGGATCGACATCAGCTATCGCGAGCTGGCCGACCGGGTGCAGGACCTCAGTCTCGGCCTCCTCGAGCTGGGCATCGTGCCCGGCGACAAGGTGGCGATTCTCTCGGAGAATCGTCCCGAGTGGTGCGTGTCCGATTTCGCCTGCCTCGCCGCTCGCTGCCCGAACGTGCCGATCTACCCGACCCTCCCGTCCAAACAGACCGAATACGTTCTCCGTGATGCGGCCGCCGTCGCGATCTTGGTTTCCTCGCCGGCTCAGGTGGAAAAGCTGCTGGTCATTCGCGACCGCCTTCCGGCGTTACGGCACATCATCGCCTTCGACGCGGCCGGCGTGCGGGCCGGCGTGCTGGCCCTCGAAGACGTGATGGCGCGCGGACGGGCCGCGCGGGACCGTTACCCCGACTGGCGAGAGAAGGCGCTCACCGTCACCGCCGACGATCTCGCCACGCTGATCTACACCTCGGGCACGACCGGCGACCCCAAAGGCGTGATGCTCACCCACGGCAACATCTCCTCGAACGTCATGACGTCGTTGGGACTCTTCGATTTCTCGCCGCAGGACGAGTGCCTCTCATTCCTTCCGCTCTCCCACATCTTCGAGCGGATGTTCGGCCATTACGCGATGTTCCGCGCGGGGGTGACGATCAACTATGCGGAGAGCTTCGACACCGTCCCTGCGGACATGCGGGCCCGCCGGCCGACGATCATGGCGTCGGTGCCCCGCCTGTACGAGAAGATCTTCGAGCGGGTGCTCGATACGGTTCGCGCGAGCCCGGCACCGCGTCGCCGGCTCTTTGAGTGGGCCCGGCGGACGGGGGAGGCCTGGGCGGACGCGACGATTGCCGGCGAGCGGGTGCTCCCGTCGTTGCGGTTCAAGCGCGCCGTGGCCGACCGGCTGGTCTTCGCCAAGCTGCGGGCCCGTACCGGCGGCCGCATCCGCCTCTTCATCTCCGGCGGCGCGCCGCTCTCGATGGAGGTCGCCCGGTTCTTCCATGCCGCCGGCCTGCCCATCGTCGAGGGCTACGGACTCACCGAGACGTCACCGGTCATGGCCGTGAACACGCCGAGCCACCTCAAGCTCGGCACGGTCGGCCAGCCGATCCCCGGGGTGGAGATTCGCATTGCGCCGGACGGCGAGATCATCACCCGCGGCCCCAACGTCATGCGCGGGTACTTCAACAAGCCCGAGGCGACCGCGGAGGCGATCGACGCCGAGGGCTGGTTCCATACCGGCGACATCGGGATGATCGACGCCGAGGGATACCTTCGCATCACCGACCGGAAGAAGGATCTCATCGTCACGGCCGGAGGGAAGAACATCGCCCCGCAACCGATCGAGAATCTCGCGAAGACGAGCAAGTTCGTCTCCAATGCCGTGATGCTCGGTGACCGCCGCCCGTTTCCGATCATGCTGCTCGTGCCCGAGCAGGAGGTGCTCCGGGCCTGGGCGGCGCGGCACGTCGCGGGCGAGTCGGGCATGGAGCGGCTGGTGACGCTGCCGGAGGTGCGGAACAAGCTGGAGCGCGAGGTACGAAAAGCGCTGCGCGATTTGGCGCAGTACGAGATGCCGAAGAAGTTCCTCGTTCTTCCGCGCGACTTTACCGTCGACGGCGGTGAGCTGACTCCCACGCTCAAGGTGCGCCGGCGGATCGTTGAGGAGCGGCACCGAGCGGCAATCGAGTCCCTGTACACCGATCACAACGCGGGCTGAGGCGCCCCCATCACCGGCGCGGCGTCGCGACCCACACGCCGCCCGCGCTCGCCATCACCTCGACCGCCTCGACCCTCGGATCGGCACCTTCGCCCACCAAGCGCAGTCCCGGCAACACCACGCGCGCCGCCTCCTTCACCCAGTGTACGTCCTCGCCGAACGATGCGCCGAGCACCACGCCGCGCATCGACTTCGCCTTGAGCGGAAGCATCCCTCCTCGCAACACGCTCAGGAGATCGCCGTCGGCGACGCCCGGCGGCGGATTGACCGCGACGAGCGCGACGCCGGGAAACAGCCCGGCGACTTCTCCGGCGAGCGCCGCCGGCGCGCCCACGATGACGAGGTACCCGCCGGGGCCGTGCAGCCCCACGAGCGTCGTCAGGGCATCGGCAGTGAGCGCGCTCCGGTTCGGCGGTGGCGGAGGCGCATCGCCGGCGTCGAAGACGCCGGAGTCCAGACGGAAGACTCGCCCGCACACCGGACAGCCGAGCTGACCGCTCCGGACCGAGCGGCCCTCGATGAGGTCGGGGAGGAGGACGAGGAACCGTTCGTCGTGGCCGGCGGGGCAGCGAAGATGGTCGGTGAGCTCGATGAACATCAGGGCTTGAACACCACCCACGTCAACATGCCCGGCTCCACCGTCACCGACCGGAAGATCTTCTTGCCACCAATCTCCGTCCCCAGGACGTAGGTGCCGGCGGGGACGTCGCTCACCGCGAAGTGCTCCCCATAGAGCGGATGCGGATGTCCGTGCTCTCCGTAGGTCTCCGCGTACGAGAAGGGCGTCTCCTTCGGCTCGTTCTTGAGGATTCCGTAGATGCGGGCCTGCGGCACCGCCGCGCCGGACGCATCGAACACCTGGCCCGCGATGATGCCGGTGTTCGGGAGCGGCTGCAGCCACAGCTCCGGGTTGGTGGTGTACGGGGGGAAGCGCTGTAGCGAATCCACGATCGCGCCGATCGAATCGGTCGGGGAGATGGCGATCTCGAGATGCAGGTGGTCGTTGGTGGCCCGACCGGTGTTGCCCACCCGCGAGATGACCTGCCCCGTTTGCACCTTGTCCCCCACCTTGACCGCCAGTGAGGAGTTGTGGTAGTAGGTCGAGTAGAGCCGGTAGCGCTTGCCCTCCGCCGTCACCGTCGTGTCGTGCCTGATGCTCACCGTGAGCGCACCCTCCTCCGCGCGGCCCGCGTAGACCACCGTACCGCCGAGCGCGGCCATGACCGGCGTACCGTCGGGGTTGTTGAACTCGACCCCCTGATGCTGCTGAAAGAAGCCGCCCATCGTCGACCCATAGCGGTAGGTCTGGTCGATGTACGGGTTGTCGGAGAGCGCGATCGGCCGGCTCAACCAGGGTGTGAGCGGCACGCGGGGAGGGCCGGCGTCGCGCGCCGCGTTGCGGAGACAGGGCAGCGTGTCGATCGTGGGGCGAAGGCCGCACGGCGTCCCACGAAACTGCCGCCGGCCGATGAGCACGGCATTGGCCGGGGGGAAGGCCGCGGCGTTGAGCGGCTGCACCTGCCAGCCCGCGTCCGAGTGGCGGAGCCGCTTGTTGCCCCGGAGCGTCGTCACATTCCAGCCGCGGCGGTCGGCGGCGAGACGCCGGACGTATTCGTTGGAGAGCAGGGCGTACATCGTGTCGGCAGGCCCCTTGGCCGGCGGGCCGACCGCGTCACCAATGGCGGTCCAGTGACCCCCGTCGTCGGTGGTGATCTGGAGACCGTCAGCCGTGGCGATCACGGTGGTATCCCCGCGCACCGCGATGCCTCCCGGAGCCACGTATTGCCACTCGGGGCCGAGCTGCTCGAACGCCCAGTTGCGCCAGGTGGCGCCGCCGTCGACCGAGAGCCCCCAGCCGTTCCCTACCGTTCCGTACCAGATCTCGCCTCGCGGCCCGAACGCGATGGCCTGGATGAAGTCCATGGAGATTGAGCCGGCCGCGCTGTCGTGACGAAACGGCTGCCACTCCCGGGCGCCCGGCGCGAGCCGGTACATCCCTGCCCCGTAGGTGCCGACCCAGATCCCGCCCGATGGGTCGCGCGCCGCGGTCAGGACGTGAACGCCCCAGCCGGCGCTGTCGGGAAGCGGCGGCTGCGCGTCCTGCGCCGCGGCGGGGAGTGGAGTGCCGCAGACCAGGACGAGGAGCACCATGGAGGAGCGGAGAGTCATGTGAACCTGCCCCGGGAAAGCGAGTGGAGCGTCAGGTGGGCCCCAGGCGGAGCCAGTCGATGATCACGTGGGAAGGACGTGTTGCGACGAAGAGAATCGCCTCGGCGACGTCGGCGGCCCGCATCATCGCATTCCTGCTCCTGACGGGCGAGCTCGACTGGCGGCCGACCGAGTCCCAGATGGCCGTATCGGTGGGGCCCGGAGAGACCAGCGTGAACCGGACACCGGAGCCGCGATACTCCGCGGAGAGCGCCTCATGAAGCCCTCGGAGACCATACTTGGTGGCGGAATAGACGGAGTTCTCCGGAAATCCGGTGTGGTCGGCGACGCTGCCGACGCTGATATGAAGCCCGGACGCCCGCGCGTGCATGGCGGGCAGGAAGGCGCGGGCGAGCGCGAAGGGTCCGACCAGGTTGACCGCGAGCTGCCGTTGCAGCTCCTCCACCGAGGCCCGCTCGAAGGCGATACGATCGAACACGCCGGCATTGCTCACGATGATGTCGGGCGTGCCGATCCGCGCCAGCACCGTCGCGGCAAGCGCGGCGACGGCCGTCGGATCGCTCATGTCGCAGGGCAGATCCTCGAACCCGTCGTGGGTCCCCGGTTCCAGGCTCCGGGCGATCCGGACGACGCGGGCACCCGAGCGGGCGAGCCCGGAGGCGGTCTCGGCCCCGATGCCGCGGGAGGCCCCGGTGACGACGGCGAGCTGGCCGGCGAGTGGAGTCACTCGATGGACCTGCCCCCGTGCGCCAGGCGGAGAAACTCGACGCGCGTCTTGGAGTCGTCTCGGAAGATGCCGCGCAGCGCGCTGGTGACCGTGCGGGAGTTCTGCTTCTGGACGCCGCGCATCATCATGCAGAAGTGGGCGGCCTCGATGACCACGCCGACCCCGGATGGCCCGAGCACGTCCATGACCGCGTCGGCGATCTGATCGGTGAGGCGCTCCTGCACCTGCAGGCGCCGGGCAAAGACATCGACGATCCGCGCCACCTTGGAGAGCCCCAGAATTTTGCCGTCGGGAATGTAGGCGACGTGGACACGGCCGAAAAATGGCAGCAGGTGGTGCTCGCAGAGCGAGTAGAGCTCGATGTCGCGGACCATGATCATGCTCTGGTGCCGCTCCTCGAACACCGCATCGCCCACTACCTCCTCCACCGACATGCCGTACCCCTGGGTGAGGAACCGGAGCGAGGACTCGACGCGCTCGGGGGTCTTGACCAACCCCTCGCGGCCGGGGTCTTCGCCCAGCGCCGCCAGGATGTCGCGGACCTTCTCGGCGAAGGGCTCGAGCCGGGGAGTCGGCGCTTCCGGGTGGGTCACTTCCGTTCGCTCCGGACGCGCCGGCACACTCCCCTTATGCCCCTTCGTAGTCGACATAGTTCCTCGGTGTCTCCCAGAGACGAAGCCGCAACTGGAGCTCGGCGGGAATCGCTGCCCGCAGCTCCCGCCAGCAGACGAGAGCGATGTTCTCCGAAGTGGGGATGATCTTTCGAAACCAGGGCACGTCGAGATTCAGGTTCTTGTGGTCGAGGTGGCGCAGCAGATGGTCCTGGGCCAGTGCTTTCAGCTGATTGAGGTCCATCACGTAGCCCGTCGTCGGATCGACCTCCCCTTCGACGGTCAGATCCAGCTCGTAGTTGTGCCCGTGGTAGTTCGGATGATTGCACGGGCCGAACGTCTTCTTGTTCCAGGCATCGGAGCGGTCGGGATTATGGAGGCGGTGCGCGGCGTTGAAGTGCACGCGCCGCGTCACGCTGCATCGCGGCATCAGGGATTCCGGTGACAGGGCCTTGAGGAAGATGCTGGGGCAGGCAGGAAGGTCAAGGCGGCCGAAGACACACGAGCGCCGACCGGAGACCGATCGGCGCCTAGGTGTTGCGGCAACGGAGAGGATTATTGAAGCCCAATGAGAAGCTGCGGCGCCCTCACCTTTGGCTCCTGCCTTCCCCCGAGGGGCATGACATCGGCCACGGCATTCGGGCCCATCACCGGACCTGTTGGCTCAATAATGTGGCTCACCGCTACCGCTTGAGCTAAGATAGGAACCTGCGTCGTGACGGTCAACCATACCCGACGCCGATGTCGGATCGCCATCTCGCAAGGACACCGATGTCTCTCACACTCATTTTCGCTCTCGCCGCGCTGATCGCCTGGACGCTCGTCCTTCTTCTCACTTCCGTCACGACCGGTGTGATCCACCTGTTGCTTGCGTTGGGGGCCACGCTCTTGGTACGCTGGTGGGCACTGCGTGGGTGAGTTGTAACACCCTGCGGAAACTCATGTAGGCGAATCACCACACGGCCGACAATCTTGGACCAAACCGACAGTCCCTGAGCGAGGTGTAACTCCTTGGTGACTTGTGACTTGGTCTGTGGTCATGCGAGGCCTTGCACACCACCTGTGGTGGGCATGGATCGTGCGAATCCTACCGCGACAGCGACAGCTACCCCGTGACGCCAGCCTCCGTACCTGCCGCCGGCCGTCCCGTGGAACCGTCGGGCAATAAGTGACCCAACCTCAGACCTCACACGGACGATCGATTTGATTCGATGGATGGAAGCGCTCACCGATCGCGTCGCCCCTTCCGATGCCGCTACTCCGCGGCGGGAGACGTGGACCGTCGAGGAGCGGGCAGCGCGATTCGCGCTGCCCGACGAGCAGGGGCGCGCGCTGCCGCGGGAGAGCGGGCAGTGGGTCAACCGGACGATCAACGTGCTGCTGGCGGCCCTGGCCCTGGTAATCGCCTCGCCGGTGCTGCTGCTGGTGGCGCTGGCCGTCAAGCTGACCTCCTGGGGGCCGGTCTTCTATACCCAGGAGCGGGTGGGGCTCGACCGCCGGGGCCCCCGGCCTCACCCCCACAATCATCGCCGGAGCCGCGATCTGGGGGGCCGGCCCTTCACCATCTATAAGTTCCGCACCATGCGGGTCGACGCCGAGCAGCACTCCGGGGCCGTGTGGGCCCAGCAGCAAGACCCCCGGGTCACCCCGGTGGGCCGGGTGCTCCGCCAGTACCGGCTGGACGAGCTGCCCCAGCTGTTCAACGTGCTCAAGGGGGAGATGAACATCGTGGGGCCCCGGCCCGAGCGGCCCACCATCTTCGCCCAGCTGCGGGAGCACATCGCCGAGTACCCCCTGCGCCAGCGGACCAAGCCGGGGATCACCGGGCTGGCCCAGATCAACCACCACTACGACCGGTCGATCGACGACGTCCGCACCAAGGTGAGCTACGACCTGGAGTACATCCGGCGCCAGAGCCTGGCCGAGGACCTCCGGATCATGCTCCAGACCATCCCCACCATCCTCTTCCGCCGCGGCGGCTGGTAGCGCGGCCCGGGAACAAATGCAGACGGGCGCCGCGGAATCGTCCGCGGCGCCCGTCTGATCTCAAGCGTCAGGCAACAGCGCTCAGGAGCCTTTGCAACTCTTGGTACTCCGGTTCTGGGCCTTCTTCCGCAGCGCATCCATCGCGCTCTTCATGCTGCTGGTAGACAGGTAGGTGGAGTTGTGCTGCCAACTGATGAAGGCGCAGGGATAGGAGCTGCTCAACAACGCCGACCCCCAGGACTCGACCTGGGCAGGGGTCATTTTCGTGCCGTTGGGCGTTCCACCTTTGAGGAAGTTCAGCCCGACGACGAGGCCCAAGCCGGTCTTCTGGGCAGTGGAGGTAACTTGGGAAATGTACTTGTTGACATCGCCTCGCCGAGAGAGGTACTGCGCCCACGCGGCATCGAGATACCGGTACGTGCGGCCGGAGAAATAGGACGGGTCGGCGCGGGCGATTGTGGCCATGTTGGGCCACAATTGTTTGCTGTACTGCGCCATCGCTTCGACTGTTGCCGGGGACACCGTCGTGCCATTCCAGTTGGTCGGATCGTTCGGCTCGTCGATCAGGTAATGGCCGATGACGGTGCCGTCGCTGAGGAAGGAGGAG
Source organism: uncultured Gemmatimonadales bacterium (assembly GCA_963722825.1). GTDB lineage: Bacteria > Gemmatimonadota > Gemmatimonadetes > Gemmatimonadales > GWC2-71-9 > CAVVWJ01. The sequence continues at coordinate 288,113 of CAVROI010000001.1, read as the reverse complement.
AAGTCGATGCCCTTGAACCGAGCGACCCGGGCCTTCCACTTGTCCAGGTCGAAATGGCCGCGGCTGTCCTTGAAGTATCTCGGATTGCCGGCAAAGGCGACCACGACTCGTCCGCCGCGCGACTTGATGGCGGCCAACTCGCTCTTCAGTCCATACGGCGAGAAGTTCCGCTTGGCGCCGTTGTATCGGGTTCCGAACTCTGTGGTTGGCTGGGAGAACGTCCCCATGGGAATGCCGCCCGCGAACGAAGCCGAGGAAAGCGAAGGTGCAACCGGGGTGGCCTGGATTCCGGCGTCTGAGATCTGATCTCCAGTGCCGGCGGGACTGCTGCTGTCGGGATCGAGGGAATCGGTCTGATTACATCCGACGAGCGTGAAAATGAGGGTGGCGATCATGGGGGCTCGAAGGCGAGCGATCCTGCGAGACAACTTGAAGCTGTGGGTCATACGCGGGCTTCCCCTCTCTCCGTCAACGACTGGTTGGGAGTGACAACGGGTTGCGGCAGGCGATGAGCTAGCGCTCGGCTCGGCCAGAGCGGCGGCTCGTCGGTGGATGAGTTCCTGACGCAGTGGGAACAGGCAGGATCTCTGCCCAATCCCTATGGTTGTGTTTGAGGTGCTGGGTCCGCTGAGACTAGAGAACTAGTCGTGCAGAGCGCGAAGGAATGAGCGCCGACTGGTGCTCATCTCGTCATCGGGGAGGCTCGCGCCGCGTACAGGATGGTGACTCGCGTCACATTTGTCAAGTGGAGTCGTGCTGCAGGCCGACGCTGTGCAAGGACTTGCACTCTGCCCTTCCGATCCAGATCGCTCATCGCAACATTACGCCCTGCTCGGCCCTATCCGTATGACTACCCGCTTGAGGCCATCTCCCCATGGACGTGACCGATCGCCGACCCGGGACTGCCCCCGCCGTTCTTCTCACCGGCCTGATCGTCCTCGCCCTGGCTCTGCGCTTTTGGCGGCTCGGCGATTGGACCTTCGAAGGTGACGAGATCTTCACCCTCCGGGATTCCCTCAGGCTGAACTTCAACAACCCTCGGCCTTTGGTGTTCCTCCTCAACCATTATCTGGTGGGCCCCTTCCACCCACTCGACGAGTTTGGCCTTCGACTCATGCCGGCAATCTTCGGCGTGTTGGCCATTCCGGCATTCTACTTCGTGTGCCGACGCCTGCTGGGGACAAGGCCAGCGCTTCTCGGCACTCTCCTCCTGGTCGTCAGCCCCGTTCACGTCTACTACTCGCAGTTCGCACGCTACTGGTCCCTGGTGTTCGTGCTCTCGGTCGTCTACCCGTACGCCCTCTACCTGGGAGTTCGCGACCGCAACCGGGGGGCATTGACCCTCGGGCTCGTGACCGGCGTGCTGGCGGTGCTGGCACACCCCGTCTCTCTCCTTCTGGCTGGGGGCCCGGGCCTGATTCTGCTCACCCGTCTGCGGCGCGAACACCTGGCGCGGCTGTGGAACCAGAAGATCCTCCGGTGGGCAGCACTGGTCATCGTCGTTCTCGCCGTGTTCGCTACGGTGCGGTACATCCCCGTGCTCCAACACTGGATCGGCGAGCACGACGCTCCCCATGTTCGGGAGCACCTCAGGGACCCCGGGGTGCAGGGGGTGAAGCAGCTCATATTCCTGATGGCTTTCGCGGAGAGCCTGACGCTACCGCTGGTGCTTATCGGCGTGCTGGGCATCTACCTGCTGTGGCAGGGACGTGACCGGTCCCTGGCAATCTTCCTGACGAGCCTGGCCATCTTCCCGATGGTCTTCCTTTGCCTCATCTCGTTGCGAACGCCGGTTTCTACGTCCTATCTCGTCCCGACGATACCGGTGTTCTTCATGGGGGCGGGATTCCTTCTCGATCGGTTATTCGAGGTCGACCTGAACCTGCGCCCCCGATGGCTCCTGCCCGCGACGCTGGCGGCCGTCGTCATCACCGCGGGTGCACCGACCCTGGTCTCTCAGTACCGCGATGGCCGCCGTTGGAATTTTCGGAGTGTGGCGCGCTGGCTCGACGACCGCCTCACGCGCGGAGATGTCGTCTTCTCGGACCAGGCGAAAGTGCTCGCCCACTATCTGCCCGGTACGGAGGTGGCGCACATGGTCCGCGCCGACACCGTTCCACTGGTGCGTTCAATGCGGGCACTGCGCCAATCAGGAGCGGGAGGGGCATTATGGATCGTCGTGCCGGCCCCATCGCACGCCAACCGGACCAATCTGAAGCTGGGGGGCTTGATTACCTGGATCTACGACAACTGTCAGCTCCGCAACACCATCGGAGTTGGTCGTTTGGACTTCAGGCAGCAATACCTCCAAGTGTACCGCTGTCCGCCGATCCTCTCGCCCGAAGGCTGACCCCGAGGGTCATGGCGACGTCTGTGGCGTGAGGGCGAGCCCCTTTCGCGCCAACACCTCGCGGTAGAGATCTTCCCATCGTTCCGCTACTCGGGTCAGGCCGTAGTGGCTTCGAATGTGTTCGCGTCCCAACTCCCCGAGGGAGCGCCGCTGGGCCTCGGGCAGTTCCATGAGTCGCAGCATTGCCACCGCCAGCGCCTCGGAATCGCGGGGTGGCACCAGGAACCCGCTCTCCTCGTCGCGCACCACCTCCTGATTGCCACCTGCGATCGTGGATACGATCGGGAGGCCCGCGGCCGCCGCCTCGAGCAGCACCATCGGCATCCCCTCCCACGCCGAGGACATCACGTAGCCGTCGGCCGCGGTCATGATCTCGGGCACGTCGCTTCGGACGCCGAGAAAGCGCACCGAACCGGAGAGACCCAGCGTCTCCACTAGCGCCTCCGTCTCCCCCTGAAGCGATCCCTTGCCCACCAGCAGGAGGATCGCCTGGGGAGAGCGCTCGCGGACCGTCGCAAACGCCCGCAGCATGTTGGGGTAGTCCTTCGCGATCTCGAAGCGGCCGACGGCCAGCCAGGCAAACTCGCGCCCGAGCTCGAGCGACTCTCGCATGGACTCGCGGGTACCGGCAGGCAGCCTGGAGAATTCGTCGGTATCGACGCCATTCGCCACGACGGTGAGCAATTCCCTCGGGACGATGCGCTCCTTGATGAACCGCTCGGCGGCGGCGTCGCTCACGATGGTCATGTGGTCGACTAGGCCGTTGGTGACGCGATACGCCATCATCCGCAGACGGCCGCCCTCGTAGATATTGTGAATAGTCGAGACGACAGCCGGAATCGATACGAAGAGACGTGCGGCTCGCGCCATGAGATTGGCGTGAACCATGTGGCTGTGGAGGACATCTGGCCTCCACGTCCGGATCATCCGGAGCAGCCGCGCCATGCCTCGCGGGTCAGGAAAGCCGCGACGCATCTCCAATGACTCGGTCGGGATGCCGGCGGCCCGCGCCTCCAACCCCATCGCACCCAGCGGCGTGAGAGACACGATGAAGACCTCGTGTCCACGCGCCCGTAGCTCTTGGGCAGCGGATAGCAGCTGCTTGTCGGCCCCGCCCATGCCCATGCTGGTGGACAGAAACAGGATCCTCATACATCGCGCTCCCGGGACCCCACGACTCCCCGACGCATCACTCGTTTCAGAACGGGAGGGATGTACGCGTAGGCGTGTCGCCCCAGCGAGTACACGTACATCCAGCGGGGGAGCCCGAGCTCGCGAACGCTCTGGGCCTGCACCCGGGCCAGGTCGCGCTGGCGCTCGACGTACTTGAGCGAGCGATGGAACCAGCTGGAGTCGTGGACGTAATGCTCACCCACGACCTCGGGGACGTTCGCGAAATGCCACCCGAGCTTCCCTACCTGAAGATAGAATCGCAGATCGATGAGGTTGTTCGCCAGGGGATAGCCACCCGCCTCGACCCAGGCCCGACGCCGAAAGGTCGCGACGGTGTGGGCGATCGGAACGTATTTCGCCATGGCGGAAAGGATCGCGCGGTGTCCGGTGGGCGGCATGCGCACGTAGCGTTCATCGCGGCGCTCGTCCACCAGGACATAGTACCCACCCACGATTCCCACCTCGGGGTGAGCGTCCAGCAGCTCCACCTGGAGGCGCAAGCGGTCGGGATAGCTGCGGTCGTCGAAGTCCTGGCGGGCGATGTACTCGCCGCTCGCCTGGGCGACGCCGTAATTGTAGGCCGCGGCAGCGCCAAGGCGCCCGGGAGAGAAGACCCGAACGCGCGGATCGCGGCCGGCCAGCTCACGGAGCATGTCGGGGGTGCGATCCTGCGACCCGTCGTCGACCACGATGAACTCGAAGTCGTCGAAGGTCTGCGCGAGGATGCCGGGCACTCCACGGTCGAAATAGGGCTCACCGTTGAACACGGTGGTCACGACGCTCACCTTAGGCATTGCGACGCGGGGTCCGGGCCGGCAGCCCGGGAGGTCGAGGGGTCGGGCGGACCGTCGGTCGACGCGCCATCAGGGGGCGGGTCGTGGCCACCACCTGATTCGGGGCCGCCTGCCTCTCGGCTCCATCGTCCGCCATGGATAGACCCAGCAGAACGGCCAGGATGAACCAGACCGCCTTACGGTCCTCCCAGGTGAGCGGGAGCATGGCGATTCCGAGCGCGGCCAGGAGGACCAGGGCGAATCGTCGCTCCTGACCCCGGAGGTTCAGCACTGCCAGGAACACCGAGAGGAGCATCATCGCGTAGAGCAGAAAGCCCACGAGCCCCTGCTCGACCAGCACCGACAGGAAGGAGTTGTGCGCCACACGCCGGCCTACCCAAGGCTGGATCGCCGCTTTGAAGCCGGCCGACCCGTAGCCCATCAGCGGCTTCTGGGCGAACGCCTTTACCCCTGCCGTCCAGATCTCGAGGCGCCCGTGGAGGTCGCCTTCCTGCACCTCGGCCCCGGTACCGGCGAACCGCTGCAGAAGGGTCTCGGGGACGTACGCCATCGCGAGCGCGCCGGAAAGGCCCAGCATGACGATGGCAGCGGCGAGCCTTCCAGGAGACAGGTTGTGCAGGGTGAGCGGCACGATCAGCAGTCCGACCACGCTCGTCAGCATCCCGCCGCGCGAGCCGGTGAGACCGATGGCGAGCAGGCCGATCGGCAGATACGCGCGGCCGACCCATCTCACGAGAGGCCGCCGGTAGGTCATTCCGAGATACCAGGCCATCGGCAGACCCAGCGCGAGAATGTTGGCGAGGTCGTTGGGGTCGACTCCCCCCGCGGCGAAACGGCGCAACGCTCCGGCCTGGTTCCGAAACACGAAGATCGTGTCCAGGGCCGCGACATAGGCGCCAAGCACATATGCTACCAGGAGGCCGAGTATACGCTGTTTCGAGGGCGCCAGCTGCCAGATGATCCACAACACCAGAAAGAGCTGAACGAACGTGTAGAACTTGGGAGGGACTTCCGCGATGTTGATGGCCAGCAGCACACAGCCAGCCCAGAGCACGAACAACAACGCCGCTACGTGGAAGAGGTGCCAGCGGCGAAGTCGGCCGGTAATCACGGCCGCGAACAGCGCGAACCCCAGTGCCATCACGCCCAGGGGCTTGCTGAGCAGGCCAATGCCCGGGACCAGCATGGTGTTTTCCCAGGGCAGGGCAAAGATGAACATCCACAGCGCGGCGTACGCAAGCGAGATCATCAGGTGCTCTCGATCAGGCGGAGGTAGTGATCGACCGCTGCATCCCTGGTAAACGGCGTCAGGGCCTCGAGCGGGACTGTGCCGCGTGGCTGGTCGAGCGCCCCTGCCATGGCAACCGCCAGTGCGGACGCATCGCCCACCGGGACCAACGCACCGAGCCGGCCATCCTGAAGAATCTCACGCGGGCCGCTCGGGCAGTCGGTCGAGACTACCCTGGCGCCGGCGGCGAGCGCCTCGATCAGAACCGTGGGCAGCCCTTCCCAGGCGGACGACAGCACAAACAGGGCCGACCCGGCCATACAGGCCATGGCGTTCTCGCTGAAGCCGGGAAGCGCCACGTCCTCGGTCACGCCCAGGCTGGCAACGAGTGTCTCCAGATTGGGACGCTCCTCGCCTTCGCCCAGGATCATCAGGCGCACAATCCGGCTCCGACGAAGCTCGGCGAAGGCGCGGATGAGCGTCGGGAAGTCCTTCTGGCGGGTCAGGCGCCCTGCGCCAAGAATAACGGGCGGTGCGCCGGGGGCGAACCAGGGATGGTCGGGCACCCGCCGGGCTGAGGCCATCGCCGGCGCCGTAATCACCGGGTTGTAGACTACCTCGATACTTCGGCGAGGCAGGCCTGATGTGCGGGCAAGGTCATCGGCAGCTCCGCCGGATACCGCGACTATCCGATCCGCCCACGGGTAGAAGGCTCGCAAGAGGTATGGCTCCAGCCGGCCGGCCTGCCGGGTGGATTCGGACATGGTGTTGTGCACCGTCACGACCACGGGCGTAGTCCGTCCAGCCAGCCTGGCCGCGCATAGGGCGATCATGTTGGCATGGCTCATCGACGAGACCAGCACCCTGGGTCGTTCGCGGCGCAGGTAGCGGGTGAGCGGGATCAGGCTCCGGATCAGCCGGCGTGCGTGGAGGTCTACAACCCGGACGGTTGGCGGCAGGTGGCTGAGGAAGACCCCATCCACCGCCGCCAGCACCATGTCCACGGGAAGTCCCCGCTCGATGATGCCCTGCACCAGATTGACGATGACCCGCTGGGCACCGCCACCGCGCAGGGAAGGAAGAAAGAAGGCGATGGGGGCTTCTCTCTCGGCGCTCACGCCCAGTCGAATTCCTCACCCAACCACCGGTAGAGCTCGCGGTTGCATGGCTCGAAGTAGGCGGTGAGTCTCGTCCTCAGCTCGGCTGGAATGTCGCGCTCGTACTTGCCCTGCAGAAACGGCCGGTAGTGAGCGAGGCGATGGGGAGACAGTCCCAAGAAATCGTAAACCGCCGCGCTCGCGGCGACGGGATCACGGAACAGCCATTCGCTCTGCAAGACCAGTAACTGGGACCGCGGGAAATGCTGGGCCCAACGGCGCAGTTGCTCGACGTACAACCCGCGAAGGGTGTAGGAATAGCGATGATGGTTGTAACTGTAGTAATGCGGATCGTGCAGGAGTCGCTCCTCCTCCCCGGCGAGGCGCTCGGGTTCCTTCTCGATCGCCTCCGCAAAGGAAAGCGACTCGCGGCCGGCCCGGAATTCGTGCTGGTAGTGCGAAAGGGCCCTGTCGACGGGATTTCGGAGTAAGGCGATGAGCTTGACCTGAGGCAGGACTTCAGCGGCGCGCTGCGGCACCAGCGGATGCACCAGGTAGTAAGGCGAGGCGTCGAGCGTCAGCGAGCCGCCGCGAAGCCGATGGGTGTAGGGAAAGCGCCCGCGGTACCATTTGATTCCGCCGGCGTAATGAAGATCGAAGTAGTGGATTTCTTTCCCGAACGGTCGCTGCACATCGGGATGCTGCACGAGATAGTTGAAGAGCGAGGTGGTGCCGCTCTTCTGCGCGCCGATGATCAGGACCGAGGGTAATCCCCTCAAGGGTGCGGTCAGCTCTCGGTAGTCGGAGAGGAGCCCGCGCAACGGACGCTTCACAATTTCCGTGATCGGTGACCTATGATTCAGGTCGGCGCCCGGCATCCCGATCCCTCCTCGATAGTCACCACGGGGGTGGCGGTCATTCCGGATTTCCCTTCCCGGCCGGAGCCAAGCGCTCGCCGCGCGCTCCCCGACGGACGAAACGGGAGCCCTTCTGGACCAGCTCACCAGCCCGCCTGGATGCCCAGGTGCCGTGCGGACCGAGGAAGATGCCCGACCACAGTCTCAGCGCAGCGTAGGTCACCGCGGTTGCCGCGAGGCCGGCCGCAATCACGACGGGCAGCTTGCCTAAGTGCGCCATCCTCGCCGCATGCGCGACGGCACCGGACGCGACTCCGATCACGGTGGCGAACAGAACCGCCGGCGCGTGGGCACGAGCGAAGCGAGCCCAGGAAAGACCGGTGACGGACCGGCTCAACCACGCCATGCTGAGCCAGTTGGCGGCCATCGCAAACGAGACGAGCACTGCGACGCCCCCGACGCCCCAACGTTGCCCGATGAACGCGCCGACCACCACCAGAACGGCGTACCCACCCTGCAGGAGCGCCCGTGAGTACACCGCCCCGGCCGCCTTGGTACAGGCATCGCTGATCTTGCTGCTCATCCGGAACAGGAGACTGATCGTGAACAACCGGAACGGCACCACGACGCCGGTCCACTTGGGACCGAGCAATAGGGGGATGAACTCCGGGGCGACCACCCAGAGGAATGCGCTGACGGGCAGCGAGACCAGGGCGACGATCGCGAGCCCGCGCTCGTACGCGCCGGCCAGGCGGTCGGGCTCGTCCTGGACCTGTGACATCACCGGGAAGAGAACTCGGTTCACGATCTTTCCGAACACCTGCCCGGGCATCCGCATCAGGGTGTACGCGCGGCCGTAAATCCCCAGCGCCGCCGGACCGAGCCAGCGACCCACAACCAGATTGTCGCCCTGCTGGGAGAGCACCGTTCCGATCTGCGCGAGCGAATGACCGAACCCGTAGCTCAGCAGGTCGCGGCTTGCACGCAGGTTGAGGGACGGCCGAATCTCGTGCCGCGTGGCGATATACATCAACACCGTCCGCAGCGTCACCTGCGAGATATTGGCCGCCACCAGCGACCAGACGCCGTATCCCCGCCAGGCAAGCAGCACGCCCACGCACGCGTAACCCACCGCGTAACTGGCAACGTCGAGCGCGACGTACAGCCGAAAGCGAAGCTGCCGCGTGAGAAGGGATTCGCCAACGGTATTCAGGCCATCGATCGGGAACAGTAGTGCGATGCCCTTCAGGACGGGCTCGACAGCCGGGATACGGTAGAACGCCGCCAGTGCCGGCGCGCCCAGCCAGACACAAACACCGAGCACGAACCCGAGCCCGCCGGAGATGGTGAAGGCCACCCGTACGTGAAGCGCGTCGAGCTCTTTGCGCTGCACGATGGCCGGACCGACACCGATCTGGGACACGATCTGCGAGAGCGCGACGATGACGCCGGCCGCTCCCATGAGGCCGAATTGGGCGGGCGTGAGCAGCCGCCCCAGCGCCATGATCACGAGCACCTGAACGACCGCCTGGACGCCGGTGCCGCTGAACGTCCAGGCCATGCCGCCGAGGGCGCGCTTCGTCAGACCGCGAGGCACGCTCGAGGCTCGGTCGGTTGTCCGACCGGCCGCCCCGTCGCTTCCGTCATCCCGCTGGCCGCCATCGGACATCATTGGCCTCCTACTCCGCACCGTCTCACGGAGGAGTTAGAGCTCGGAGCCACACATCGACCATGGGTTCGGGAATGGCGGATATGCTGGCCTCACGTGCCGAGGTAGATGGGCGCCGGCTAATGCCCGACCGGCTCCCGGACCTGCCCGGCTCTCGGGAGATCGCTGTATCCGTACCGTTGGAGATCGGTGCGCAACAACTCGTCCAGAATCGCCTGCTGCCCCGTGGTGAGATCGTCCCGCCAGCGGTTGGACGTGCTCTTGATCGCGGCCGCTCTTACGTGGCGTTCGAACGCTTCGGAGCTCGGGAGCTCGGCAAATTCCAAGACCCGCCGGTACGTCTCCACGGGCTGCTCGCAGAACGTCTCGTACTTGACTTCGAAAAAGCGCTTCGGGTCGAGTGCACGCCGGGCCGCTTCAATCGCCCGCATCTGAATTTTCCACTCGATGCCCGCCAACGCGACGAACGAGCGGTCGTACTGTTCCCACGTGGCCTGATCCTCAGGCGACAAGAGGCCCGCCCGCCACCCCTGCGGTCCATACCAGCCGCGCCAGAAGCTGACGTGGAGCAGCGAATTGGCGACCGCCCGGCCATCACGGACGATGTGAATGAACTTCGCATCTTCGAAGATTTCGTTTAGGAACCCGATGCGGGGCCACCCCGTGATCTTGATCAGCAGCCGGTTGCGCGCCGGCGCCAGCATGGGCTCGAAGGCGGCACGCACCTGTTTCTTGACACGGAGGCTCACGTCCGATTGAACGAGATCACGGCAGGGCTCGGTAAAGCCGAAGGCGTACCTTTCCCAGAAGCGATAGTTTTCCCCGGGCCGGATCTTCCCGCCGAAGAGCTGGCGAAGCAGTGGGTTGTCCATTGCCATCACCGCCCATCGATTCCACACCGGCTTATCGGGAAAGCGATAGCAGGCGCCCGACATCCACATCATTTCCGGATGCCGCGCGAGCAGCCGGTGAAAGACGGTCGAGCCACAACGCCCGGTGCCCACGATTACGATCGGTTTGATGATTTTCATCTGCCGTTTCGCCACTCCATGACAGTGATTCGGGTGTTGGCGAGGTCTCGGGTATGGACGCCAAGCCGTGCCGCCGGCGTAGGGACATTCAGCGCCTGCTGAGCACGATCCATGCCCGGGCCAGTCGACTGAATCGGTGCAAGCCCTCGCGCCAGGAACCCGGCGGCGCTTGCGGGGTCATGACTCCGTGGATCCTGCAGTGCGGCGACGGCTTGACCTTGGAACCGGCGTAGGACAATCTACCATAGCGAGATACACGAAGGGCACCCCCTGCCAGAGCTGTCGCTAGCAGAGCCGGCCCGGAGGCTTGGACCTGTTTTCGGGCGAGGGCACGGATTGTGCTAATAGGGTCCTGTTCGGCCCGGTCTTGGCCGGGCCGATGCCGAGCGCGTCCGGCCCCGAGATGGATCATCGACAAGCATGCTCTGGAGCGGCTGAGAACCCTGATGCTTCCCAATTTCATCGTCATCGGCGCCGCCAAAGCGGGCACCACGTCGCTTCACTGGTATCTCGCGGAGCATCCGGCCGTATTCATGACCCCGACGAAGGACCCGAGCTACTTCGCCTATAGCGTGGACGGTGGGGGACAACTGGTCTGGGGCGAGCCGGAGTTCCACAGCTTTCCGGTGCGATCGTTGAGCGAATACGAACAGCTCTTCGCAAACCCGGGCGGTGCGGTGGCGATCGGGGAAGCCTCAACCATGTACCTCGAATGTCCCCAGTCGGCCTCTCGGATCCGGGAGCTGCTGCCCGCGACGCGGATCCTCTGCAGCCTCCGCCATCCAGTCGAACGGGCCTACTCGGACTACCTGATGTATCTGCGGCGTCGGGGTCAGCGCTTCGATCCGGCGCGCGACCTGACTCCCGCATCCCTCTGGGCTCATCCCGACTCCCGCTGGATGAAGATCAGCCGGTATCACGAACAGTTGTCACGATACTTCGATGCCTTCCCCCGCGACCAGATTCACATCGTTCTGTTCGACGACCTCAAGCGGAGTCCGCAGGAGTTCATGCAGGGCGTATATCGGTTCCTGAAGGTCGATGCAGCATTTGTCCCTGACTTCGCAACACCACACGCTCCAGGCGGTATCCCGGCGAGCCCTGTGCTGGAGCGCCTGTTCATTCGGAGCACCAGATTTCCCGTCAAGGCCTGGGTACCAAAGCCCGCCGCGAACTGGCTGAGACGGCTCCGCACCCGGACCATGCGGCAAGCGCCTCATCTCCCGCGCGAATTGAAGCAAGCGCTCACGGGCCACTTCCGCGACGACATCGCCAGGACCTCCGACCTCATCGGCCGAAGCTTGGAACACTGGCTCTGATCCAGAGGGTTTCGATCGGGTGGGGTGTTCTCGCCGAGCCCTAAACCCAGTGGCTCAGGTCTCGGTCCAACAGTCGCGACAACAAGACAACCTCATCGCGAAACGTCTCCACCAGCTCCGCTCGAAACTCAGCTGACAGCGGCTGGCGCCGCTCTCTCACCGTGTTCAGGTCAACCATCCTCTTCTTGACGGCGCTGAGCTTCTCGGCTCCCATCACCTGTTTGAGGCTGCGAATGGCGTCGCGGAGCACCGGCGGAGGTTTGCGATAAAAGTGTCGCAGCCACGCCACTCTCGCTCGCTTGTTTTCATTGATGCGGGGAAACTCGGATCGGGCGTCATGAGGAATACCGAGGAAATCGATGACCTCGTCATACACCCGCTGAGCCGAGTCGGTGAAGTCGTCGTACAGGATCAGCTTCACCTGGGAGCGCGGAAAGGTCGAGAGCAAACGCTGGGTCTGGGTACCAAACCGACCCACCTCTTCATACTGAACCAGGAGGGGCGAGCGGATTGCCGGCGGGAGATCGAGTCCCCGGCTACGCCGCTCTTGCAGGCGCCAAGCCGCTTCGAAGTCGGTTACGGTTTCCTCCGAAACGTAGAGCAGCTGCGAATGCAGTGAGTACACCATCTCGACGGGATTACGAAACATCGCGATGATCTTGGCATCGGGATTGAACTCACGAATACTGGGAATAGCCACCGACGATCGCAGATAATAGACCGAGGCCTCGCCTACGCTCAGGTGCTTCTCGGTGCTGTCGGCGAAGATCTCGGTATACTCTTGCAGGGTCTTGATTCGGGGATAGGTACCCAGGTCGCGTGCGAAGAAATGCGGCTCTTTGACCTCCGACAGGAAGATGTTGGGATGCGGGCGAAGGTACTCGTAGAGGGCCGTGGTACCGCACTTGGGAGCGCCCACGATGAAGAAATTGGGTTTCGCAGTCAATGCGTTGTGCTCTCGTCAAGGGCTGAGTGGTTCGCCGGCATCAGAGCTTGAAGCCTGGGGGTACCCGACACCGGCCTAAGACAATGTACCACAACCAGATCCGAAAGGCACCTGAAGGCCGGAGGGCACGGCCAGACATTCGGCGATGGCGCTGCCCAGCGGACCGACCGAGGCCCCTCGGGTGCCTATACGCCGGCCCGGACGAGGTGATAAATTTGGCCGCGCAGGATCGACAAAATCGGATCAGGCGAGTTGATCAACAATCGAGGCGAGGAGCCGAGATGCCCCGTCGGGTCGAGCGAAGGTCCCCGGATCTGGTACGCCAACACTACGAGGTCGAGAGGGAGCTGGCTGACCGTCTGCGGGATGCAACCCGGGAGCAGCGCCGCTTGCTGTACGGGTCGGTCTATAATGAGCTGTATCAACGAGTGCCGCATCATCCGCAACTCACGCGCAAGTCCTCCGCCGAGCTCACCCGCGCGGCGCTGGGCCCCCAGCTTCGGATTCTGCGACCCTACCTGCGTCCCGACGCTACCGTGCTGGAGATCGGTCCGGGAGATTGCTCACTGTCCATGGCGATGGCCGATCGGGTAAAGCAGGTGTTTGGCCTGGACGTATCGGAGGAGATCACCCAGCGCGTCTCGTTGCCCTCCAACTTCAAGCTGATCCTGTCGGACGGAACCAGCGTCCCCCTGCCGGCCGACAGCGTTGACGTCGCCTTCAGCAACCAGCTCATGGAGCATTTGCATCCCGATGACGCGCTGGAGCAGCTCGAGGGCATCTGGCGGGCCCTCCGTCCCGGTGGAGTGTACATCTGCATCACCCCGAACCGGCTCAACGGTCCACACGACATCTCACAATTCTTCGATTCGGTCGCGACGGGGTTTCATCTGAAGGAGTACACCGTCGCGGAGCTGGCCGGACTGTTCCGGAAGGTTGGGTTTCGCCGAGTCCACGCGCTGCTCGGCAGGCGCGGTGCCTGTGTGCCCGTGCCGGTCGCGCCGGTCATTGCGGGCGAGCGGGCTCTCGAGCTGATGCCTTCTGGCGCCAGGCGAGTGCTGGGACGCACGATAGGGCGCGCGTTCCTCGGCGTTCGTCTCAGGGGCACGAAGTAGCGACGCTCCACGTGCCTACGATTCCTGCGGCGACAGCACCGCGGCAGCTCCATCCAGACGGAGACTGATCGGCAGCGATTCGTAATCGAGAAGGGTCCATGGCCTCCACGGCCAGTCTAGTCGATTGCACCACTTGTGGTACACCTCGTCATCCATTCCGATCGCGTAGACCTCGAGTCCGTCGGCATAGCTCACCTGAGCAACGATACTCTTTGCCGATCCCTCGAGGCTGGCCCACGGGCTCCAGTCGCCGAACGCCTTTCCTTGATACCGGTAGCCGACTCGATCGTCGACGCCGATCGCGAACACGGCCAGTCCCCCGCCCGCGGATCGGGTCACGGAAAAAGCCTTGACCGGACCGCCTGCGGATTCCCACGCGTGCCAGGGACCAAACGGCCTGTCCTGCCAACGGTGGTAGACGGTTTGATCACCCCCAAGTGCGAAGGCGACCATCCCTCCGCCCTTGATCGTGGTGACACGGAGAGCGCTCGCTCCTCCAGGCGGGGCGTCCAGGCCGGTCCATCCTTTCCACGGTGAGAGAGGCCGATCTTGCCACCTGTGGCAGACCACTCCGTCACGGACGCCAAAGATGGCGAGTCCACCGCCGGGAATTACCTCCGCCCCGATACTCGCCACGGGACCATCCAGCGGCTCCCAATTGCTCCAAGGGGAATCCGGGGCATCCTTGCGGGCGTGCCACACTATCCCGCCGCCCGCAAGCGCGAACAGCACCGGACCGACCCCCGGCAGATGGGTTACGGACAGTTCAGTCGCCCGCAGGTCCCATAAGATCCATGAGGGTTTGGGAAGTCGACACGCGGTCATCGGGCCCGAGAGTCCCGATCACGGCGCCGCCATGCACGATGCGCTTCGCGGTGGCGCCGCTGGCACGCCATCGGCCCCAGAGACCGTCCTCTCCTCGATCGATGGACCTGACCTGGCCGAGGGGCCCCAGTGCATAGACGTTGCCGAGGGCCGCGGCGATTTGCTGAGCTTTCATCGGAACTCCTTGGGAGATTCGGTCTCAAGCATCATTGCATCTCCGGCTGGGCGAACACGCGCACATTGGTCGGCGAGACGTAGACTCGTTGCCCCTTTGACAGCATCAGGCTCTCGAATCGGCTTCGGGAAACATGCGCCTCGATGGTCTTGCCCCCCTCGACGAGGTCGAGCTCCAGCCCGACGACCGGCCCGAAGGCGCGAATGTGCCGGACCACCGCCTCCAGCGACGAAGCCCCCGACGGCGTCGACCCCAGCTCAACGTCGTAAGTGCGGACGTAGGCCACCCCTGCCTGATCCCGGGCGTGAGCCCACTCAGGGGCATTCAGCTCGCTCTCTCCGATGTTCACCCTCCCCTGATGGATACGGCCATGAAAGAGGTTGACGTCGCCAAGGAAGCCATAGACGAATTGGGTAGCCGGGTGATCGTAGACCTCCTCCGGCGTCCCGCTCTGCTCGATCTTCCCCTCGTTCATGATCACGACACGGTCGGAGACCTCCAGGGCCTCCTCCTGGTCGTGGGTGACGAAGACGCTGGTGACGTGGACCTCCTCGTGCAGCCGCCGAAGCCATCGGCGTAGCTCCTTGCGAACCTTGGCGTCGAGCGCGCCGAACGGTTCGTCGAGCAGCAGCACCTTTGGCTTCACGGCGAGCGCCCGGGCCAATGCCACCCGTTGGCGCTGACCGCCGGACAGCTCCGATGGCCGCCGATCGGCCAGCACCTCGAGCTGCACCAGATTGAGGAGACCCATCACCGTATCGCGGATCTCCGCTTCCGAGGGTCGCACCTGCCGGGGCCGAACCCGAAGCCCAAAGGCCACGTTCTCGAAGACGCTCATGTGACGGAAGAGCGCGTAGTGCTGGAACACGAAGCCGACCTGCCGTTCCCGCACCGGCTGGTGGGTCGCATCCTCGCCGTGAAAGAGAATCGTGCCCTCATCCGCCGGCTCCAGCCCAGCGATGATTCGGAGCAGACTGGTCTTCCCCGACCCCGACGGTCCGAGCAGCGCCACCAGCTCCCCGCCCGGAACGTCGAGGCTCACGTTGTCGAGGGCGACGAAGTCGCCGAACACCTTGCGCAGATTGCGAACCTCGATGCTCATGCCGCCATCCTTTCGGGAGTGGTCTCGGTGCGGTCACCGTCAATCAGGACCCGCCGCTGCTGCCACTCGACCAACGTCTTGAGCGCGAGGGTCACGAGCGCGAGTAGCGTGAGCACGGATGCCACGGCAAAGCTGGCCGCGAAAGCGTACTCGTTGTAGAGGATCTCCACATGCAGCGGGAGCGTGTTGGTCTCACCGCGGATGTGACCCGAGACGACCGATACCGCGCCGAACTCGCCCATCGCCCGCGCGTTGCAGAGGATGAGCCCATACAGCAGGCCCCACTTGATGTTCGGAAGCGTGACCCGCCAGAAAGTCTGCCATCCGCCCGCCCCGAGAACGATGGCGGCCTCTTCTTCTTCAGTACCTTGTTCCTGCATGAGCGGGATCAGCTCCCGCGCCACGAACGGGGCGGTGACGAAGGTCGTGGCGAGCACGATCCCCGGCACGGCAAAGATGATCTTGATGTCGTGATCAAGGAGCCATTGACCGAACCAGCCATGGGAGCCGAACAGCAGGACAAAGATCATTCCCGAGATGACCGGCGACACGGCGAACGGCAGGTCGATGAGGGTAATCAGCATGTTCCTGCCCCTGAAATCGAACTTCGAGATGCACCAGGCCGCGGCCACGCCGAAGACCAGGTTGACCGGCACCGCGATCGAGGCGATCAGCAGCGTCAGCTTGGCGGCGCTGAGCGCGTCGGGCTCCTTGATGGCCTCCCAGTATTTCGGGAGGCCTTTCGCGAGTGCCTGGGTGAAAACCAGGACCAGCGGGAGCACAAGGGTCAGGGCCAGGAAGAGCAGCGCAATGCCGATCAGAGTCCAGCGCACCGCGCGCGACTCGCCAGTGGCGCGGGTGACGGCCCGCGGCGCACTGACTGAAGCGTGGAGGAGGGCGGTCGCAGCCATGGCTCAGGCCGCCATGCGACGGCGCGCCGCCCATTGCAGGACATTGATGCTGAGAAGGAGTACGAAGGAGACGACCAGCATCACAAGCGCAACCGCGGTCGCCCCGGCATAATCGTACTGTTCCAGCTTGGTGATGATGAGCAACGGAACGATCTCGGTCTTCATGGGCATGTTGCCGGAGATGAAGACCACGGAGCCATACTCACCGATGGCCCGGGCGAACGCCAACGCGAAACCGGTGAGGAGCGCCGGCGCGATGGTGGGAAAGACGACCCGAATGAAGGTCTGCCAACGCCGCGCACCGAGGCTCGCCGCCGCCTCCTCGACCTCGATGGCGAGGTCATCGAGCACCGGTTGCACCGTCCGAACGACGAATGGAAGGCCGATGAAGATCAGGGCGACCGTGGTCCCGAGCCAGGTATAGGACACCTTGATTCCGAACGGATCGAGGTAGCTCCCGATCCAGCCATTGGGCGCGTAGAGGGTGGTGAGGGCGATGCCGGCCACGGCAGTCGGTAAGGCAAACGGCAGGTCGACCATGGCATCGACGATCCGCCGGCCCGGAAACCGATAGCGTACGAGTACCCAGGCGACCAGCAAGCCGAAGATCATATTGACGAGGGCCGCGATGAACGAGGCCCCAAACGTCACCCGGTAGGACGCCAGAACCCGGGGATTGGTGACGGTGCCCCAGAACGCCGACCAAGTGAGGTCCGCCGTCTTGGCAAAGACGGTAGCGAGCGGGAGGAGCACCATCAGGCTCAGGTAAGTGCAGGTGATCCCCAGGGACACGCCGAATCCGGGAAGCACGCTTCGTGACTTGTGCCGCATCGTCATCCCTTCGTAGGGGTAGATCGCTTCTCCGTCGAGGGTCTAGTGTCGAGGGTCAAAGGTCGCAAGTCTCGAGTCACGAGTCCGGATCGCGTAAGTCCCGAGACCCTCGACCTTAGACTCGCGACCCTTGACCCTAGACCGACCTCACCGTCCGGGCTGATAGATCTGATCGAACGTCGCGCCATCGGCGAAGTGGGTGGCTTGGGCCTTCTTCCATCCGCCGAAGACGTCATCCACGGTCACGAGCGAGACCTTGGGGAACTGCGCCTGATACTTCGCGGCGACGGCCGCGAGCCGGGGGCGGTAGAAGTGCTTCGCCGCGATCTCCTGCCCCGTCTCCGTGTAGAGGTATTCCAGATAGGCCTGGGCGACCGCACGGGTGCCGTGCTTGTTCGCCACCTTGTCCACCACCGCCACGGGCGGCTCCGCGAGAATGCTCAGCGAGGGAGCGACGATCTCGAACTTTCCGGGACCCAGTTCCTTGATGGCCAGCAATGCCTCGTTTTCCCAGGCGATCAGGACATCGCCGATGCCCCGCTCCACGAACGTGGTGGTCGACCCCCGGGCGCCGGCATCGAGCACCGGGACGTTCTTGTACAGCTTGGCCACGAACGCCTTGGCACTCGCCTCGTTCCCGCCGGGCTGGCGCAACGCCCACGCCCAGGCCGCGAGGTAGTTCCAACGAGCCCCACCCGAGGTCTTCGGATTCGGCGTCACGACCACGACTCCTGGTTTGGCCAGGTCACCCCAGTCCTTGATCCCTTTGGGATTCCCCTTCCGCACCAGCAGGACGATGGTCGAGGTGTAGGGCGCGCTGTTGTTGGGCAGGCGGCTCTGCCAGTTGGCCGGCAAGAGTCCGCCCTTTTCCGCGATCTGATCGATGTCGTACGCGAGCGCCAGGGTGACCACATCGGCCTCGAGGCCGTCGATCACCGAGCGCGCCTGCTTGCCCGACCCGCCGTGCGACTGGCGGATCGTCACGTCCTGACCGGTCTTTCCCTTCCAATAGCTGGCGAACTGCTTGTTGAAGTCTTCGTACAGCTCCCGCGTGGGATCGTACGAGACATTGAGCAGAGTCACGGGCTTCGGCGCCGCTTGGGCGCCGGCGATCCCGGCGCCGGTGGCGAGAGCGAACACAGCGATCGGGCCGGAGACGGCGAATGGAATGCGCATAGTGGTTGAAAGGCCTCTCATGGAGTCGAGATCAGAAAGAGTATTGAACGCGGCTCACCACGAAATTCTCCGCCTCGCGATCGCCGGTGGCGGAGCCGCCGGCAAACGTGGTGTGCTCGTAATCCGCCACCACCTTGATCGCCTTCGCGAGATACCAGTTGACGCCGACCGCCCAGGCTTTCGCCTTGCTCGGCGTGTTTGCGGGGTTGGCGAAGGCGGGGAAGGACGCATCGTCCACGTCGAGCGCTCCGTAACGCGCAGCAAGCTCCACCGCGCCGAAGGTGCCCGCGGCGGGATCGAACGGTGCCTTGGGCGCGACGCTCCGGAAGGAATTCTTCTCGCCCGTGAGGAAGTACGAGCCCGAGGCCTGCCAGGCGGTGTGCTTGAGCTTGACCGTGCCGGCGCCACTCCGGCTGACAGTCTGCCAGGAGGCGGCGTATTCGCCAAGCAAGCCCAGCGGGCCCGCGTAGTACCATGCCTGCGGCACCAGTCGGGAGCGGCGTCCGTCCGCGTACGCGTTGGAGGCGGGAGTGGAGCTGCTGGTGAGATAGCGGAACCAGGTCTGCTGTCCCGGGGTCCGGTAGCTCGGGAGCTGTGTGGCCGCCGGGGTGCCGCGCTCCAGCCCAGTCGTGCCGGCGACGCCAACCCCGAGTCCGGCGAGCGCGCCATGCCCACTCGGCTGAAAGAACACCCGGGCGGTGAAATCCTTCGCGTCGCTGACTTCTGCGTCGCCGTTGCCGAGGTCGGGGACACCGTTGAAGACTCCCACCTGCCACGCGACGACCCCCTGTCCCGCCTCGCCCGAGACTTGTAGCCCGACGTCCCGGTTGGGGACCAGGTTCGTCGGGAGGCCGCGCTCCGAGAAGACCACATCGCCGGCGCTCTGCGAGCGCTCGAGGCCCACGGCGGGCTTGAATCGTCCAGCCCGGAACGCCAGCCCGGACGTCGGCTTGACGTCCGCGTAGATGTCGAGAAGAACTGACCCGGTCTGCGCGAAGTCGGGCTGGATCCGACCCTCCAGGTACTTCCCTACCGTGACGTCGAGGATCGGGCGCGCCCGGCGAATGAGGAAGGCATTGGTGGCCGGTGGCGCGCTGTCTGAGAGAAAGAACCGGCCGTCAGCTTGCAACAGCCCGCGAATCTTTAGGACATACTTGCCGTCCGCCGACTTGATACTGAAGCCGTCCTTGGCGCTGGCGGTCGCGGAGACCTTATCCTTGGCAGCCGCTGCCGCGCTGACCGCCGCAAGCTCGCGGAGGCGCTGAAGAATGCGGACCTGCTGGTCGAGCTCGTTCACCCGGGCTTCTAAAGCGCTGTCGGGGTTCGTCCCCCTCTTGTTGCGCCACGATCTGTGGCGCCATAGCCACACTTCCCGTAGCCAGAATGATCCCGCTGACCCAAAACCGGACCGCACTCATATGAGGTTCTCCCGTGAGCTCCAAGTGGCGGACTTCCGGCGGCCCGGTCAGTCCCTGGGCGCGGGGGTCGATCGACCTCGCCGCGCGATGTCGGTGCTATCTGTGTCGTTCCGTAACTTCAGCCTCGAAAGGGACTTTCTGGCGCCGCTCGAGCTGCACCACTCGGCCATCGTGGATCACCAGCTCGATCGAGCCGTATCGGATCGCTCCCAGGGCCTTCCGGAGCTCGATCAGGAGCGCCGCGGGCAGCGGGAGGGAATCGTCCGGGCCGGCAACGGATTCGGCCGGCAACGTCGAGTGAGTCATCTTGTCCTATCTAGTCTATCTAATTGATAGAGTAAATAGGCAAATCACATGCCATGAGGCGCTCTCGAGTTCAGGTCTGGGGGATAAGAGACAAGCGCGCGGGAGAGGACGCCAGCGACGTCCGGGAAACTGCTTAGATAGACGAGCGCCGCGCGCCGGCGCGCTCGACCTTGTGATGCAGGGAGGCGAGGGTGGTCCCGTCCAGGATCTTGGCGGTCGCGTCGCGCACTTCCTTCATGGCGAGATGAACGCCGCACACCGCCTGATCAGGGCAGTCGGCGCAGGCGACGTACGCCGTCTGACTGGCACAGGGAACCGGTGCGAGGGGGCCGTCGAACATCCGAACGATCTGGCCCAGGCGGATGTCGGCTGGATCGCGGGCGAGGAGATAGCCGCCGCCCTTGCCCTTCCGGCTCTGGAGGATGCCCTGGTTCTTGAGGCCGAGCAGGATCAGCTCGAGAAACTTCGGCGGGATGTGCTCGTCGCGTGCGAGATCGGCGATCCGCATCGGCTCGTCCCGCTGGTGATTGGCGAGCGCGAGGAGCGCCTTGATGGCGTACTTGGCCTTCTTGGAGAGCATGCGCGGGAGCCCGCCTCTGCTGGGGGCTTACATGTATCCGTCTCGCCGCAGGGTCTCCAGGCCACCACCGCCTTCCTTATCCTGCGCGCGGCCCGAGCGCTCGGCGATGTTGACGAACTTGCCCGATTGAAGCTCCAGGATGATGTCGTCGACGTTCCGCGCGTCCGAATCGACCGCTTGCGTGCAGGGATAGCAGCCGAGAGAGCGGAAGCGCTTGCCGTCGCCGTGATTGTAGTAGAGCGAGACGGTCGGGATCTCCTCGCGCCGGATGTACTCCCAGATATTGAGCTCGGTCCAGTCGAGCAGCGGGTGGATCCGCAGGTGCGTACCCGGGGCGAACTCGGTCTTGAACTGGTTCCAGAACTCCGGCGGCTGGTCCCCGACGTCCCACTGCGACTGGGTGGTGCGCGGCGAGAAGTAACGCTCCTTCGAGCGGCTCCCCTCCTCGTCGGCCCGTACGCCGACGATAATGCCGGTGTAGGGCTCGGTATTCCGGTCCAGCTCGTACACACGCTTGGCATGGTTGAGCCGGTAGCGCGGCCATTCACCGCTCAGCGTGTGCTTGAGCGCGTCGGTCTTCAGGGCCTTGCAGCACGCGATCCGGTCAACCGCGCCGTCGGGGAAGGTCCGCTTTTCCTCCAGCGCCTGGCGGTTCTGGCCGTAGATCATGGTCAGGTGCCACTCGAGCGCCAGACGATCGCGGTACTCGATCATTTCCGGAATCTTGAACGAGGTATCGATATGAATCAGCGGAATGGGCACATGGCCGAAGAACGCCTTTCGGGCCAGCCAGAGGAGGACGGTGCTGTCCTTCCCGATGGACCAGAGCATCCCGAGGTGCTTGAAGTTGGCGTACGCTTCCCGGAGGATGTGTACGCTGCGGTTTTCCAGCTGATCCAGATGATCCATTTTGCCTGCCATCAGAGTTGGCCTCCAACCCGCGCGAGCACCTTGGCGACGCACTGCTCGACGCTCAGCGCACGAGTGTCCAGCGTCAGGTCGGGGTGTTCGGGCGTCTCATAGGGGTCGTCGATCCCCGTAAAATTCTTGATCTCACCGCGACGCGCGCGGGCGTACAGGCCCTTGACGTCCCGCCGCTCACATTCCTCCAGCGGCGTCGCCACGTAGATCTCCACGAAGTCCCGGCAAAGCTTCCGGATGAAGTCGCGCGACTCGCGATAGGGCGAGACGAGCGAGGTCACCACCGTGATGCCATGGGCCTCGAGCCTGCTCGCAAGATAGCCGGTCCGCCGGATGTGCTCCTCGCGCTCGGCCCGGGTGAAGCCGGTGTTGGGGAACACTTCCCGCAGCGCGTCCCCATCGATGTACTCGACCGCCCGATCCCGCCGGAGCAACTCCCGGTGCACTCGGGTCGCAATGGTGCTCTTCCCGGAACCAGACAGGCCCGTGAACCACAACACGGCCGCGGCCGGATTGGTTCGTGACTCGTGTGTCGTCACAGGCCGATGATGAAGCTGGTGTTGCGAAGGTCTGGCTTGTTGTAGGTGAGGGGCGAAGGCCGCTCCCCCTCCCGCCCCGACTGGCGGTAGACGCAGTCTCCCGCCGCCACGTCCCATTCCATGGTGGGCCCCAGGCGCGGGTAGATGTCCGCCCGGCCCTCGGCGACCCAGCAGAACTTGAGCGAGCTTCCCGCCTTGACCCGCCGCGCCACCGGGATGGTCCGGAGATACTCTTCGAGCTCGGGGGAAGGGTGAGAGAGGCTCTCTACCACGGTAAGGGGCGTGCCCGGTGCGGGAGCATTCGAGTAGATCCGTTCGGCCGGGCCGGACTTCTCCACGCGCCACGCTCCCCCGCCCTTCACCGCCCAGTACAAGAGATCGAGGGCCGGCGCGAGCACGACACCAAACACCGGCTCGCCATCCTCAATCAGTGCCACGTTGACGGTGAACTCGGCCCGCCGCTTGATGAACTCCTTGGTGCCATCGAGCGGATCGACCAGCCAGAAACGCCGCCACCCACGCCGGGCTTCGAACGACGATGCCTTGTCCTCTTCCGAGATGACCGGAGTGGCTGGATCGATCCGGCCGAGACCCTTGACGAGGATCTCATGCGCCACCTCGTCGGCGAGGGTAACCGGACTTCGGTCGTCCTTCTCCCGGACGCCCACGTCTTCGGGGCCGTCGTAGTAGGTCATGGTGGCGCGACCGGCCTCACGAGCGAGGTCGATGACGGCCGACCGGAGCTGGGTCGTTACCATGGCCGGAAGATGATGCCCTTGTCCTGCAGGTGCGCCTTGAGGCGATCCACCGCCTCCGGCACGGCGCCACCAGGAAGCTGGAGGTCGCAAATCAGGTCGGTGGTGATGCTGTCACCGGCCCAGATCGTCTCGATCCACTCGGGCTCCACCGCGGTCTTGATGACCTCGAGGTCATCCTGGGTCAGCTCGGCGGCCGCCACGACGAGGATGATGCCGGCATCGAGCATCAGGTTGGCGACCTCGGCCAGACGCCGCATGTGCTCCAGCCGGTTCTCCTGCTTCCGTTCGATATCGGCGTCCACGCCATAGAGCACGTTACCGATGCCGAGAAAGTAGACCACCTTGCCGTCCTCGAACAGCTTGCCTTCGAGCGCTTTGGCAACGCCCTTCCGGTCGGCCTCGTGCTCGCCGGTCACCAGGATGAGGGCGGCCTTCTGATTGTACTTCTCGGCCCGGTGCTCGGGCTGAACGCTGCTGGGTTCCCACTTGTAGTTGCGGAGCAGCACCCGGTCGCGCACCGACGCCTGGCGATCGGACAGCGCTTCCCGGACGATACCGCCGCCCCGGATCTCGTAGTCGTCGACGATCACGAAGCGGCTGGTGGCGGCGACGTCTTCGGCCAGGTCGCAGGCAATGGCGCGGTCGAGCTTGAGCACGCACTCGGCCACATCGTGCCGCTTGACGACCTTCCGCTGGTCGGTGGCATCGAGGGTGGAGGCGTCCATGACCCGCAAGACTTCCTCGAGCCGGACGGTGACCCGCGCGGTGCCGAGTTTGAGAAGGTATTCCTTCTTCGTCACCATCGACTCTTTGCCGAGCCAGAAGAGACTCACCCTGAGCCGCGTGGTCACCTGCGGACGCGGCTGGCTTTCCACCGTCGCCATCTCACCGCGGGGGATGTAGATCTGCTCCTGGAGCGTAAAGCCGACGGACCAGCCCGCCTCGGCGCGACGCTGCGCGGGCCGATTGAAGGCCTCGATAGTCTTCACCCGGCTCTTCTTGCCCGATGGGTAGAAGATCACGCTGTCACCCACGTTCACCGTGCCGGAATCGATCGTCCCGGCGACGATACGCCGGTCGTCCCCCTCCTTCGTGAACTTGTAGACATCCTGGACCGGCATGCGGAACGGCAGCTCCACCGGGGCGGGCTCGCTCCGGAAGGCGTCGAGCGCATTGAGAACGGTCGGGCCCTGATACCAGGGGAGAGACGCGGATCGATCGGCGATGTTGTCGCCGCCTCGGGCCGATACCGGAATGAAGCAGTCGGGCCGGATCCCTACCTGATCAAGGAAGGCGCCGTACTCGGCGACGATGCGATCGTAGACCCCGCGGTCCCATCCGACCAGGTCCATCTTGTTCACCACGACGGCCAGCTGTTTGATGCCAAGCAGGGAGACCATGTAGCCATGGCGCCGGGAGTTTTCCTGCACGCCCTCCTGCGCATCGATGACGAGCAGGGCCGCCTCAGCGCGGGCCGCTCCGGTGATCATGTTCTTCAGGAACTCGATGTGCCCGGGCGCATCGAGGATCAGGTAATGCCGCAGGTGGCTCTTGAAGAAAACACGGGCGGCGTCGATGGTGATGCCCTGGGCCTGCTCGTCCTTGAGCGCGTCGAGAAGGAAGGCGTACTCGAACGGCTTCGAGTTGAGCTCGCACTGCGCCCGGATCTGCTCGAGCTTCCCCTCGGGAAGCGAGTGCGTGTCAGCCAGCAGGCGACCGATGACCGTGCTCTTGCCGTGGTCGACGTGTCCGACGATCACGATATTCATGCGCTGAAGGCCTGGCGGAGCGGCCGTGAGCGGCTCGGAGGGAGCGATGGAAGACGACATGCTAATGCGGCATTCCTCCGTTAGCGTCGAACAGATGGTGACCCCGGTAAGCGGTCGCGCAGTCTAAACATGCGCGCCCCGGCTCAGCAAGTGACGAGGCCGGTTAGAAAAGCGGCGGATCCCGTGTCGCGGACACCGAACCGGCGCCGACTCGAGACCCGCTGCTGAACCACGAGCGAAAATGCGGTCTAGTCCTTTTCCGCCACGTACTCGTAGGGGTAGTAGTAGTCCCCGAACTGAGAGACCTCCCCTTTCGGGTCGTTCAGAACCACGCCCATCACCCGCGCGCCGGCACCGGCGAGCTGTGCCGTAGCCCGCTGTGCGGCCGCCCGGTCGGTCTGACCCGCCCGGACGACCAGCAGGACTCCATCCGTCAAACCACCCAGAATACCGGCGTCAGCCGTTGCCAACACCGGCGGCGTGTCCAGAATAACCAGGTCGAACCGCTCGGTCAGCACCTTCAGGAGCGACCGCATGCGCACGCCGCTCAACAGGTTCGAGGCGTTGGTCGGCAGCGTGCCGCAGGTCATGAGCGAGAGCCCCCGGAAGGGCGTGCTCCGCACGACGTTGGTGACCGGGTCGCCGTCCCCGTCGCCGGCGTCAGCCAGGCTGAGGGAACGGACCTCGGATCCGGCTTCTCGAGCCGGCGGTGCAAGCAGATCGAGCAGCCCCGGGCTCCGGGGCGCACGGAAGAGCTTGTGCAGCTGGGGCCGCCGGACGTCGCAGTCCACCAGGAGCACGCGCAGTCCGTCATGCGCGAAGCTGGCGGACAAATTCGCGGCCGTGAGCGTCTTTCCATCGCCCGGCGCGGCGCTTGTGACCACGAGCGTCCGGAGATGCTCCGAGCCGTCGGACCAGAAGAGGCTGGTCCGAAGCATCCGGAACGCCTCGGTGCCGATGGAGAACGGCTGCGCCGCGGTGCCGATCGCGGCGGCCCGAGGATTGGCGGAGGTCTTCTCGCCCTTGAGCAGGCCACCAAGCCGACGCTTGGAGGTGGCCGGGGAGAGTCTCGGAATGACCGCGAGCCCGGGCAGATGCAGTGCGGCCTCGATATCCTCTGGCCGGCGGATCGAGGTGTTGAGCGCCTCGAGCAAGAAGGCCAGGCCGATACCGAGCAGCAGGCCCACGACCATGCCCACCGCGAGTTTGACGGTCGCAGCGGCCCAGAGGGGCGCGTAGGGGATGGCGGCCATGTCCACCACCTCGACGTCGCCGGCCTCGACTTCCTCGGCCATGCGAGCGTTCTGGTACTCCTGACGGAGCTGATCGCTCACGGTGCTGAGCGCCTCGACCCGACGGTTGAGGCGCATCTCCTCCTCCGCCATGGCCGGGAGGAGCTGGATCGATTCGCCGCTCTGCTTTCGGAGGGTCCCGAGCGATTGGATCTTGGACTCGACCGAGGCAACATGGCTGGTCACGGCCTGGGTCAGTGAAGCCTGGGCACTCTTGATCAGGGTGCGCAACTGCACGACGTCGGGGTTGGTCGGTGCCGCTGCCCAGGGACCGGTCGTCATCGAGTCCAGGCGGAACTGATAGTTATTGAGCTGCGCGAACAGGGATCCAATGGCGGGGTTATCGCCCAGCGCCGGCGAGGAAGCCAGCGCCCGAAGCGCGGTCTCCCGATCACTATCGCTGCCGGTCTTGAGCTTGGCGAGAAGTCCGACGTAGGTATTCCGATCGGCCTCCATCTCAGACCGCCGGCCGTCGAGCGCGATCATCGCGTTCTGCTCCGCTTCCAGCTTGCTGGCCGAACTGGCGAGCTGCTGGCGACTGCGGAAGCTGGCGAGCTCGGACTGTGCCCGGTTGAGCAGGCTGTCGGTCCGGGCGAGCTGTTCCTCGAGGAACACGCGCCGCCGAGTCGACTTCTCTCGGGCAGACTGGAGGTTGAGCCGTTGGAAGGAGCTCACGGTGCCGTTGACGATCCGGGCCGCCTGGCGTCGGTCGCTGGACTGATAGGCGATCTGGATTACGTCGGTGCCGGCGCGAGGAGTCACGAGCAGGGCTCCTTGCAGGGCACCAATGGCCTGTTCACGCGGCACGACGGCGAGGTCGGCATGGTCGACCGCTGGACGAGCGGGAACGGCGAACTGAACGGTGCCGAGCCGAAGCTCCTGCCCGTACGGGACGCTCGCCGTCCTGCCCGCAAACACGGCAGTGACCTTACTGGCAGCAAAATCCACCTTGATCGAATCGCCGCCCAACCGTGGATCGACCCGCACATCGCTCAGATTGGCCGCCGCGAAGCCCGGCGTCAGAGAAACCACCTGCAAACCGACTGAATCCACGACCGCGCCGACGACGCTGCGGCTCCGGATCAGCTCCACCAGCGAGAGCATCGGATCGGCCGATCGACCCAGCTCGGGCTCGGGTTGCTCCATGTTTCCCGTGAGCTGGCGTCGCTCCCCGGCCAAGCGGATGAGCGCGCTGGCCTGGAAGGTGGGAGGTTGGCGGGCAGCCAGAACGGCGCCAATAGCAACGCCGACAGCCATCATCGCGAAGATGACTTTCCACCGCCGGCGCAGCACGCCGAGGAGGTGGCTGAGCGAAACCGTCTGCTCGGGGCGGTGCTCGATCGGCGAGGGAGCGGCCGAACCGGGCAGCAACCGATTCTCGGGAAAGTTATCGTGCATCTGTGTGTTCACCTGTCTCGAGGAACGGGTCTGCCTATCGGTTGAACCGTCGGGCCAAGAGAACGATAGAGGCTATGGAGCCAAGCACGCTGATCGTCGGCACGAGCACGTCCTTGAAGAACGACGTCCTCTTGTCCACGATGATCTGGTCGCCCGAATGAACGGGGGCCTGAGCGACTGGATCATCGGGATCCTTCAAGCTGGCGTATATCTCGCGCCGTGTGCCGTCGGACTCGCTCCGGTAGATCCGCACGCGGTTGGCCTGGCCGTCTTTCGTCAAGCCGCCGGCGCGTGCCACCGCCTCGGAAATATTGGTCTTCGGCTGCACAGCGAACACCGCTGGACGGGGAACTTCCCCGGATACCGAGATACTGATCAGGGGCTCCAGGACGAACTGAGGGTTCTGATCGTATTGGCTCAGGAAGCGCCGGATGTTTTCCTCCGCCTGGGGAATCGGGACGCCTCCGATCTTGAGCGCGCGGTAAAGCGGATGGGTTATGGTACCATCCTGCCCGATCACGAAGTCTCCGCTGAATTCCGGCTTCCTCCAGACGACGATCCGAACGGTGTCGCCCGGCTCGAGTGTTGTCGGAACGGCGGCCCGAGCCGGGGCCTGCGCCGCGAGCACGGATGGGCCCGCCAATGCGGCCAGGACGAGAGAAAGGGGCAGAATTCGCATAATCCTCGCGGGCGAACGTTAGAGGGCTCGGCGTTTCACATCCGTGGGGTAAGACACATCGCCCGGGAACAGCAGGGCGCAAAGAGCAGAATCCATGCCCGGACGCCCCACCCAGGCCGGATCAGATCGATCCTGTGGGCGCAAGGCAATGTATCCCCGATGGTTCTGAAATGCAGGCGGGGAACCCTCGGACCGGCGGCGGAATGCGGCGCCCCCGGATGTCCCGACGGGCGGAGGAGCGGCGCCCGCGAATGTCACTGGGATGTTGCGGTTAGCCAACAGGCGGGCACGGACACCTTCCGAGTCGGAAGGCCAGGCGACGGCCGCCTTACGACCTCCGGCATGGAGCGGCCGGCGTCTTCGACAGCGTCGCGGCGACATCCTTGAACGCTTGTGCGTTCTCAGGTTTCGACATGAAGTCGGGATCGTAGCGCCACATGGTCAGGGCACACCCCGCCTTGCCAAGCACCAAGCCCCAATCGCGCACCTGTGCCGGCGTCATGCGGCAGGTCCGTTCGGATGTGCCGGGGCCGCCAGTCTCCGGGATCGGGCACTCGGCCGCCTGGCGCTTGGGGATTCCCCCGTCGAGGATGTTCAGGCTGAAGGCGATCGCGATCCCGTCCCGATGCCCGAGCGCGAGCGCGTCGTCTCGGAACTTGGCGATATCCCCCTTCGTCTTGCTCCAGCGATACTGGCTGACGATGAAGTCACACGTCCGGTACGACTTGTCCGGCTCGAAGGCCCTGTGGTCGTGCACCACCCCGACTGGCAGCGTCGGAAATAGCGTCTTGACGTAACCGCACAGCTCATCGACTCGGGCCTTGGTCATGGTGCCGGCCGGTCCCCAGCTGTGGTCAGCCGAGGTGTTCTGCGGCTCGTCCATGACCGACGCGCCGACGAGCGTGCCGTCCGCCACCGCCGCCGCCACGGCGGCCTGGATGGCGGAGGTGTTGTACTGGTTCATCCGCGCCTTCCACTTATTGATATCGAAGACGCCGTCGGTCGTGTAGTTCCGATGCGCCCCGCCCGTCATCGAGAGCAGAAGCCGATGGTGGGTCTCCCGAGCCGCCGAGAGACGCTGCACCAGGACATCGGGATCGACCGAGCCTGTGCCCAACGTGAAGTCCGCGGTGTTGGATCTGAGGTAGGCGCCATCCCACGCGCCAAAGGCGCCGAACGGAATGCCAACCCCGGTTGCGTGGGGGGCGGACGGCGTCGGCCGCGGGGCGGGGGGGGGCGTCGTGGGATGCCCTGGAATCGGTGCGGTTGTCGCGGGCGATGGAATCGACTGGGTCGAGACGGCACTCACCTTGACAGTGGTGGTATCCGCCAGGCCCGTGGTCTTCTCCTTGACGACGACTTTGAAGTCGCCGGCATTCGCACCACCCGTATAGAGACCGCCGGCGGTGACCGTGCCACCGGTGGCGCCAAACGTCACCCGAACGGTGACGCTGTCAGCGTCCTGAACGGCTCGCGGGTGAGCGGGCGGCGCAGGCTCCCGGGCCGCGAGCAACCGCGTCGGGGGAGGACCAACGTCGAGAAAAGAGGCAGCGGAGACGGTGGTGTCCACCACCACAGCCGCTGCAGCGACGAGAACGGCAAGCATGCCGGAATCTTGCCGTATCGATCGTCCCCGCACAAGCAAGAGTCGTACGTCACGGCCGGCCTGCGTACAGCGCACGCCCTAATGCAGCCTGATAATCTGAGCAACCGATGGCACGTCGGTCTCGTTCAGGATGAACACCATGTAGTGACCGGGGGGCGCCCGGTTGCTCGAGCTCGGTGCGGTAACGGTGAGGCCTGACGCGTCGGCGGTGAATGACAGCCGCTGGAAGCGCTGGTTCTCGTCGAAGGCGTGGGTCGGCGCCCCCAGCCGGATGAAGCTGACGTGGGTGATGGCCGCCGCTTCCGGCGTCTCGATGCGGAACTGATTGCCGTACGCCACGTCCGCCGGCATGCTGGTGATCGATGGCTGCGCTCCCCGCGACAGATACGGCGGCGAAAAGAGCTCCGCATTCCGCTGGGATGGTGCCCCGGCTCCATCGCCGCTGCCGGCGTTCAGCACCCGGCCATCGGGCAGGAGCAACGAGGTCCCGTGATAGCCCCGCGTGATCGCGTTGCTCGCCAACGTCGTCCACTGCCCAGTCGTGGGGCTCCAGAGCTCGGCTGCGTGGACCCCCTTGCTGACATCATCGAAGACTGTTCCGGCCACCCCGCCCGTCGCGAGCACTTCCCCGGTGGGAAGGACCGTGAGGTTGAAATGCCGCCGGGCAAACGCCATCGAGCCGGTCCACTGCCAGGTCGGGCCGGATCCATTGAGATCGATCACCTCGGCGGTGTTCGTCGTGTATGCGCCGCCTGCCACGAGAATCTTGCCGTCGTCGTACATGACCGCCGAGCCATAGTTGCGGGCCCCGCCCAGGTGGGTGGGCCCCTTCTTCCAGGACCCCGAGCCCGCCGTGGAAAGGAAGTGGGTCTGGGCGGCCGAGCCCGTCACGAAGACGGAGCCGTCAGGCGTAAGGAACGCGCGCGGATAATAGGGCAGCGACTTCTGCGCACCAGTCAGCTGGCGAATCGATCCGTTACTCCACACTTCCGGCGTGGTGACTACCTTGCCCGCCTGGTCCCGGCCGGCGGTAATCACGACGTCGCCGTTTCCCATCACCGTGGTCGTTGGATACCAGCGGCCCCGTGCCATCGGCGCGCCGGAGCTCCACGCGTTCCCGGTCGCCGAGAAGTACGTGATGTTGGGGAGTCCATGGTTATTGCTGATGTGCCCCCCGGCGATGAATACCGTCCCGTCGGCGAGGAGCGTGTGCCCGGCACAGAAGAGCAGGGCCGGGCTGGGCACGGATGTGAAGGCGCCGGTGGCGGGATCCCACACCTGCGGTACCCCTTTACGGCCGATCGAGAGTACCCGCCCGTCCGGAAGTAGCATCATGTGAACGGCCACGATGGGCCAGTTGAACGGTGCGGTCCACGAGCCACTCTCGCCCGGGGCTGCTGCGACAAAGGCCGGTGCCGCCGGTGCCAGCGCGCACGGCACGCCGCCGTTTGCCCGAGCAACGAGCGGCTTCCCGGCGAGGAAGATCTGAACCGTCCCTCTCGTACGGGTCTCGATCATCTGATCGCTGACCGCCGGGTCCTCCAGCGGGGCGGCGGGCACGTCCGCGGTCCCCTCCTCACCGCCCCCAGCCACCCGATACGTCACGGTGATCGGCACATCATAGGCGTTCGTGACCAGGAATCGATTCCCGCAGACGTAGGAGAGGTCGACCGGGGCGTCCTCACCGACGTCCACATCTGCAGGCAGAGGATCAGCCACCTTGGGACCAGTATCGAGCCGATCGTCCGAACAGCCGGCGCTCGCGAGCACGATGGCGCCGCCTATCATGGTAATGACCCGTGCGGAAACGCCGGAGCGAAAAATCGGCATGACCACCTCCACCCCGGATCCGGGGGCAACGTGGTTGGAATTGTTCGGAGAGCGAGCGGGAACGCTTGCCCGGTGGGGGTGCCGGATGGAGATGCTCGTGAGCACCAATCACGCCAATGCAGTTTTTGTCGTCGCCGACCTTCGGCAGAGGGATGGCGGAGCCGCTCGGTCGGCGCAAGCGCGAGCCGGCACGGCCATCGGACCTGGTTCCCGATGCTCAAGGCCATTCCGTGCGCGCTGCGGATCACCCATCGTCCTGCCTTCGACATCTCCACGTTGAAACCGCGAGAGATGAAGCGGCTACCCCGGTGCGTGAAAGAGAGTTAGGCCAACCAGAGACGGGCCTGGCTTTTGTGCTGGCGGGAAGGGCAACGGCGGCGCACAACGAAGGTGTCACGGTCGCGTTTCTTGGATGGTTCTTCTCGAGCATCCAATATTGGATCGCCTTCACAACGTGGATGCGGATAGTCTCGACGTAGACGTCCGCACGACGGATCATGTGGTGCCCGCTCCACACTGTGGCGAGAAGGCTCAGGCAGACGATGGTCAGTTCCGGCTCTATCGAACGGCCCGCGACACAAAACCGACCGGAAGGGGTAACCCCTCCGGTCGGTTGCTGCGGCCGCCTGTTCAGAGCCGGCGCGTCCTCCTTCAGACAAGCATGCCTCTAGCGCGTTCCCGAGGACCTCGCCAGATCGGTCCTCAGATCCGGGTACATCCTTTCCGCGGGAGCTGAGCGAGTGTCTCCCCGACTGTCCTGACGGCCGCCTGGACTCCTGACTGATTGAAGTAGCCCTCCTCATAACGCCACATATTGAGCGCGCACCCAGGCGTGCCGAGCGTGACACCGAAGCTGCGGATCTGCTCGGGAGTCATCGGACAGAGTGTGGTCCCGACCGCCTCGTCCCCGTATCGCGTGCAGGTGGTGCTCGGCGTGCCGCCGTGCAGAACGTTGAGGCTGAAGGCAATCGCGATCCGGCTCCGCTTGGCGAAGGCCACCCCACCATCACGAAATTCCGTGACGGGCGCCTTGGCCGCCCGATACTGGCTCACGATGAAATCGCAAACCGCATAGTTCTTCTCCGGCTCGAACACCCGGTGATCATGGACGACGCCGGTCGGCATTGTCGGGAAGATGGCCTTCACTCGAGCACAGAGATCGTCCACCTTGGCCTTCGTCATGAACCCGGCCGGTCCCCAGGCCTTCTCGCTGGTTCCGGCCTGTTGGGGCTCATCCATCACGGAATTGCCGACAATGGTGCCATCGGCCACTGCCGCCGCGACCGCCTGTTTGATCGTCGGAGTGTTGAACGTGTTCATCTTGGCTTGCCATTTCGTGATGTCGAACTTGCCATTGGTCTTGTAATTGTTGTGGGCGCCGCCGGTCATGTTCATCAGCACTTTGTGCTTGTTGGCGCGCGCATAGGCGAGCCGGCTCACGATGTTGTCCTTCGTATAACTGTCGAGGCTCATGCTGTAGGCCCCGAAGTTGACGCCGGCACTGAGGAGGCCGGATGTGCCAACCGGAACACCCAGTTGCCCGGTGTAGACCGGCGGTGGCGCCGGAGTGGGAGACGGGACCGGGGTTGGAGCCGGCGCCGGGGCCGAGGTGAGCGTGACTAGGGCGGTGTCTGAATGGCCTCTCGCGCTCGCGATCACGTTGTAGGAGCCGGTCGACCGTCCCGCCGTATAGAGGCCGTCCGCGGTGATGGTGCCACCGGTGCCCTTGAAGGTGACGCTGATGTCCACGCTGTCGCCTGAGCCGGTGAGCCCGTAGGCGCGGAATCGCTTCCTTGCGCCCGGCGCGAGCGTCACGCTGGCCGGAGAAACGATCACGCTGACCTGTGGAGGCGAAGAGGGCGACAATGGCGCCGGCATCGTTGTGCCGGGGAGCCCTGAGGAATTGGCGACCGTCACGTCCGCGGTGTCGGCAACGGTGCCGGCCGTGTTGGACGCGATCACGCGATATAGGCCGGGCAGGGTATCGGCAATGTAGGCGCCGGCGGGGTCCACCGTGCCCCCCGTGGCAGACCAGGTCAGGCCCAGCGGCACGGGAGAGCCATTCCGGCGGTAGCCAGTGGCGGTGAAGGCGCGCTCGGCCCCGGCGCTCACGGTAACCGCGCGCGGCGACAGGGAAATCCGCACCACGTCCGGCTGCGGGGCGACAACATGCACGATGGCCGTGTCGGTGTGTCTCCAGCCGCGCCCGCGGCCGAATATCTTGAAGGTGCCGACGGCCGCGGACGAAAACGCGCCGTTCGGCCTCATGGTGCCGCCGGTCGCCTTCCACGCCAGCGGCGTGACGACGGGGGCGACGGCCGACGTGTCGGCCAGCGAGCGAAACACCACCGATTGGCTCGTCTCGATCGTGACCGAGCGGGGTGAGATCTGTAAGGAAGCGGGAACACTGTCGGAACGGGTGGCCGTGCCCTCAGGGGCGGTGGAGTCTGCCGCACAAGCAGCCACCAGCGCGAGACCGGCGAGGACGCCGAGGTCTCGTGAGATTGCTAGCCTGCGGACTAGCTTGAACAAGTACGTCATCGGGTCAGGCCTTTCCTTACTCTCCCTTCGGTTGTGCCCAACCGTTCCCAGGTTCCACCACCCGCCCTTGGGCTTGTGCATATTTACGGCATTCTTTCAAGGAGTTCAATGTTCGAATATTAGACAGGCTTATTGGTAGATATATCATGAGTGTCACTTAATTACTTGATACTACGTGATTTATGATATTGACCTGCTGCGAATTGTAACAGTTTACCGTATAGTTATTGCCATTTCCTGGCGCGCCTACGAGCCCGCGAACCTGCTCCGCCGGCTCAGGGTCCGTAACTGAAGCATCAGGCATCCGAAGTGGAGTCGTGGTATACTTTTCGCCGTCCGTGGGCCGAAAACCGGCCAGCACCTGCACAGGGCCCGTCAGTCTTGCCCGCTCTCGCTCAAGGAAGCGTCGATGAGCCGTCGATGCGTCAGTGCCTGCCACACACCCGAGCCGACACCCCAGGAGGGGTCCGCCAAGTCGGTGATCCACTGGTCCACCCGGTTGGTTCGCCCAGGGTGGTTGTGATCGCCGCGGGAAGGGACCCGGGGCCTCCGGCGTGAAAATCACCTACCTCGTGACGAAGGCGGACCCGATCGGGGGCGCCCAGATTCACGTGCGCGATCTCGCGGCGGCCGTGCAGACACGGGGGCATTCACCCACAGTGATCACGAGCGGGCGCGGCCCCTTCGTCGATGAGCTCCGGGCTCAGGGCACGCCGACGATCGTTCTCCGACACCTCCGGGCGCCGATCGCCCCGTTGAGCGACTTGCAGGCGCTGCGAGAGATTCACGCCGTGCTCATGGATCTGCGCCCCGACCTGCTCGCCACGCATTCCTCGAAGGCCGGCATCCTCGGCCGGCTGGCCGGGCGTTCGCTGAATATCCCCGCCGTCTTCACCGCCCATGGCTGGGCCTTCACGCCTGGAATTCCCCCATTCAAGGCGGCATTGTATCGCCGAATCGAACGAGTCGTCGGTCCGCTGGCGCGCAAGATCATCTGCGTGTCCGAGTTCGATCGGCAGCTCGCGCTGGATGCCCACATCATCGCGGAGGACCGGGTGGTGACGGTGCACAATGGGATGCCCGACGTGTTGCCGAACCTGCGCGGGGACCCCGGCCGCACGCCGGTTCACCTGGCGATGGTGGCGCGCTTCGGTCCGCAAAAGGACCACCCGACCCTGCTCCGGGCGCTCGCCGGCCTGCAGGACCACCCCTGGGAACTCGACTTGATCGGCGAGGGACCGCTCATGGCCGAGACGCGCGCGCTCGCCGCCACCCTCGGCATCGGGGCGCGCGTGCACTTCCTCGGTCAGCGAATGGATGTGGCGGAGATTGTGGCGAAGTCCCAGATCAGTCTTCTGGTGACAAATTGGGAGGGGTTTCCACTGAGCATTCTCGAGGCGATGCGGGCCGGCCTGCCGGTCGTGGCGTCTTCCGTCGGTGGCATCGGCGAATCGGTGCGCGATGGCGAAACCGGCTACCTAGTGCCCCGCGGAGACGTGGAGATACTCCGAGAACGGATCGGGCGGCTGCTGACGGATGCCACGCTCCGGGTGCGCCTGGGGACCAGCGGCCGCGCTGACTACGAGCAGCATTTCACGCTTGCCCAGTCCGTGGCCAAGACGCTCGCGGTCTATCGGGACGTGCTTGGCGACGGTCAGGCATCGGCGCTCTTCAGATCTCCCAGTTCGACATGACGATCCCCTCTGTCGGTTCTCGCTGTGGAAAGCCCTCCAGCAGCATCCGAAGATCGGTCCAATGGACTCGGTATCCCAGGCCGACTAGGCGTAGATAAACGGCAGTGAACTCGCTCTGACATCGGATCGCCATCCGGTCCACGCGCTCGGCCGCGGCGCTGGCTTGCAGCGCGTCGAGCAGCCGATCGAATGCCTCGATCGATCGTGCGACCAGC
Organism: uncultured Gemmatimonadales bacterium; assembly: GCA_963722825.1. Lineage (GTDB taxonomy): Bacteria > Gemmatimonadota > Gemmatimonadetes > Gemmatimonadales > GWC2-71-9 > CAVVWJ01. Next base: position 251,968 of record CAVROI010000001.1, on the reverse strand, counting down.
TTGAGCACCCGGAGCTCGTCCTTGGGCCGCCCGGCTGCCAGGGGCACCGAGTGCCACAGGGCGAATGCCGTCAACTGCCCGTCCTCCCGAACCATGGTCGTGTCGCCGATACGGAGATCCCGGGTGAGCGTGATCTCTCGGGTGAAGTCGACGCCGGGGTGCAGGACATCAGTGAGTTGGAGGCACTCTTCGATCCGCGCCCCGGTCAGACGCCCGGCCGTGGAAAGCAGTTCGGGAGCGCCCCCCGCGCGGCGGGGGACGTCTCTCACGAAGGTGACGGTCAGGTGCCCGGGGACCAGGCGGAGCCTGCTGTAGAAGCCGATGTTGTCGACCGTTCGCGGCATCGTTTCCAGGCCGATGGTCGTGGCCCCCTGCGCCTGGAGCCATTCGAGACCGTGGAGGACCATCATCGACCCGATGCCTTCACCCTGCCTGTCGGGCCGAACGGCCAGCGGTCCCATCCATCCTTCGGTGCCGGACAGGTGCACCATATTGAAGGCCACCATGTGCCCCTCGGCGTCGCGCCAGACCATGGCCCCGTCACCGGCGTCCTCCATCGCGTACCGCCAGACCAGCGATGTGAGCTGGGGGACGCGGACCCCGACCAGCCCGTCCCGGCTGTAGCGATCGGTAAAGGATTCGGCGAAGACGCGGTTCAGCGGATCGATATCACGGGCGGCCGGTCGGTCGGGCCCGCGCACGCTTCGGTCAGGCCGCCACATCTTCCCCTCCGACGGGCTCATCGGTGACCGTCGAGACGCCCTTGGCGAGGTCCACGCCGACCCGCACCACCCGGTCGAAGCCCTCCCGCACCGACTCCACGTGCGTGATGAGGATGACCTGGGGGAACCGATCGGCCAGTGCGCGCAGCAGATCGATAACGGCAACGCGCCGCTCCTCGTCGAGGGAGCCGAAGATCTCATCGAGCACGAGCAGCGAGAGCGGCTGTCCCGCGCGCTCCGCGATCATCTGGCTGATCGCCAGCCGAAGCGCCAGGTTGGCGATGTCCTCCTCGCCTCCCGAGATCACCGGCTTGGGGTCGCCGTCTTCCATCAGGGTGGCGCAGTAGTCCTCGTCCAGCTCGAGATCGGTGTAGCGCCCATAGGTGAGGTCGCGGAGGAAGCCCGACGCGAGCGCCGAGAGATCCGGCCGCAGGCCGGCGTTCAAGTCAGTCCGCAGATCGGTGAGCGCGCGGTCGAGCTCCTGATGGACGGCGAGTGCGCTGGCGGCGGACGCGGCCTCCTGCTCGCGCGCGACGCGCTCGGCCCGCCGCCGGCCCACGGCCTCGACCGCTTCGGCCGCCGCCCCACTTTCGCCTCGCGCCCGGACGAGGGCGAGTTCGGCCTCCCCACGGGCCCGTTCCGCGGCGACCTCCGCCTCGCGTGTCTCCCGGAAGACCGCCTCGCTGTACCCGAGTGCCGCGAGTTTCGCCGTGAGCGTGGCCACGAGCGTGCGCGCCTGGTCGCGGTTCTGGCGCACCGTCTCGAGCTCCGCCCCGAGAGTCGCGGTTCGGTCACCGACGGTGCGAAGGCGCTCGGCTTGGAGGGCCAGGGGCTCGAGCGCGCGGATCTCCGCGAGCAACCCCTCATGCCTCGCGGCATCGTACGACCCGACGAGAGGGTCGAGCGCACCCTGAAGCTCGTGCACCCGAAGCAGCAGCCGATCGCGGTCGTCCTTCAGCCGCCCCGATTCCTGGATCTGAGCGTTGAGTCGGCCGAGCTCGGAGGTCGCCTCGGACAGCTGCTGCTCCAGCACGAGCCGGCGGCGCTCCAGCTCGTCGAGCTCCTTCGGCTCGTTCTGAAGCTGCTCGATCCGCTGCTTGTAGAAGTTGCCGTTGGCGACGACCTGGTCAATCTGGCCATCGAGGAGCTCGAGGACGGCCGGATACTCCGCGCCGAGCGGGCGGGCGCAGGTGGGGCAGATGCCATCGGGTCCGGCGGCCACGATGAGCTGGCGCTGATCCTTCAGCTCCTGGTACTGCTCGAGCAATCCCTGGCGCTTGGTCTGCGCGTCCTGCGCGTCGCGCACCCAAGCGGTGCGGGCCGCCTCCCCATCGACCGCAACGGCCGTGAGCGAGGCGCGCAGATCGTTGACTCGCTCGCGCGCCGAGTGGACGGCGGTGGGATCGGGCAGGTGAGCCATTCGCTCCTCCACGGAGCGAAGGTGGGCGCGCACCTCGTCCTGCTGGGCGATGAGGCCCTGGCGAAGTCGCCACGCCTCGGCCTGTCGGCCGAGTGCATCGGCCTCTTCGCGCATCGACGAGAGCGGGGCCAGCAGTCGCCAGACCTGTTCCAGCTTTTCCGCCGCGGCCCGGCCCTCGGCCACTTGCTGTTCCAGACGCTCCACCCGCTCGGTCCCCGACGATACCTGATGGTCGGCCACTCGGATCTCGGCCTCGAGCGCGAGCGCCGAGTCCCGCAGACGCTGCCAGCGTTCCCATCGCGGTCGCTCCTCCGCGAGCCTCGCTTCCGCAGTGGCGAAGGTCTTTGCCGCGGCGGCTTCTGCCTTCCGGCCAGCGGTCAGCCGCGCGCGCGCGCGCGCCTCAGCGGCGTCGAGCTCGCCGGGATCGGCGAGGCCGGCACGGAGCGTCTCCACCCGTGAGCGCAGGATCGTCCGGCGATCCTTCAGGCGCTCCTGGGCCGCCTTGATGCGCTCGTACCCCAGTACGCGGGAGAGGAACTGGGCCCGCTCCGGCGCGGTCATCCGGGCCATCACGGCGAGCTCCTTCTGGCCGGTGAAGTAGGTATTGAAGAATTCGTCCCGCGTCATCGACAGCAGCCGGGTGACCCGATCGGTCACGGCGCCGATCGAGTTGGCGATCGGCGCGGGATCGCCGTCCTGGTACAGCTCGGCGGTGTGGAGCGAACGGACGATGCGGTACTGGTGGGGTCCGAGAGTGAACTCGAGCTCCACCTCGACGCGCGCACGAGCCGGGGCGCCGCGGCGGCGGATCGTTTCGCGACTGCCGCGTGCCCCGGACATGCCGTACATCGCCCAGGAGATCGCCTCGAGAAGCGTGGTCTTGCCTGCCCCGTTGGGCCCAATAATGCCGGTGAGGCCCGCGCCCAGAGCGAGATCGGTGTTCTCGTGCTGGCGGAAATTGCAGAGCCGGAGGCGGTGGATCTGCATCAGGCGGTGACGAGGTCGCGCTCGACGAGGTCCATCAGCTCGCTGCCGAGGCGCACGAATTCCTCGCGGTCGACGTGCTCGGGCAGGCGGCGCTCCTCGAGATACGCGCGGACCAGCTCGGGAAGGGTTTGCCGGCGCCCCGGCGCACCGATCCCGACGATTCGCCGGACTTCCGGCCGTCGCACATCGAGATTGAAGTGGAGCGCGGTCGTCTTGTACCCACGGATAGCGGCGTGATCGAGCTCGCGCGCGATGTGTCGCGGCACGTTGTAGACCTTGAGCCGGACGATCCGGCCCTCGATGCCACCATGCCGCCCCACTCGTTCCGCGATCTGCGCGTCGACGTCCGGCGCGGACAGCCCCGCGGCCTCGATCGGGTCGAGATCGAGAACGGGCCGAGCCCAAGGCACCGGCTTTCTCTCGACCGTGCCGGTGTCGAGGTCGACGAGCAGCCAGCCCTTGCCGCCCTCGCCCGGGGTCTTCTTCGTCGGGGGCTTGCCCAAGCCAACCTCCCGCTCGAGCCGCAGGTCGCCCCAGAAGTTCGGGCTCACGTACTCGAGGGCGCCGGCGTACCAGGCCCGTTCTTCCACGCGGTACTGCACGTGATAGTCGCCGAGCGCCACGTAGCTCCACTCCTTCGCGCTGAGCTCGCGCGCGCCGATCTGAACTCCACCGTAATCCACGCCGCTGCGGTCGCCCGGATACACCCCCTCGATTTCTCCATGCAAGAGCAGCACGCGATATCGCTCGTCTCCGGTGGGCCGAAGCGACGGGCGCTCGCCTGCAACGAGAGCCTGATGTGGCACGGCGAGAACCATGAGATCGAGTGCCGGATACACCAGGCGTCGCGCCTCGTCTGCCGCCACGTCCACACCCAACTCCTCGAACAGCCGGAGGATGCTGCCGGTTTCGGCTGACCGGGGCGTGTCGTGGTTGCCGGCAATCAGGATGACCGGAGCGTCGGGGAGCGCTTCGCGGAGGCGCTGCACCTGACGAAAGGCGAAGACGATCGCGGCGTTGGTGGGGCGAACCGAGTGGAAGAGATCGCCGGCCACGACCACGGCATCGGGGCGGGCCGCGATGACGCCGTCGATGACAGTGCGGAATGCCTGCGCGACATCGGCTTCGCGCTGATTGATCCCGGCCGGCGTCAGTCGCTGGTACTGCCGGATGCCCAGGTGAGCATCGGCGATGTGGGCGAGTTTCACCCTCGAAATGTCTCGTAAGTTATTGTTTAATCAAGGCCTCGCGCCCTCGACGATCAGAAGCCGTACCCATCCTCCGCCCGCTTGACAGCCGGGACGCCTCTTCGGGGAGCGATGATCTCGCCGCTGATGCGGCGCCCAAGACAGGCACTGAAGAAGGCCAGCGGCTCCACCGGACGCTCCCGCCGCGTGGCGGCCAGCGCCCGCCGCACATCCTCCTCCCGGCGTCCCTCGATCAACGCCTCCACGGCGGCGGGACCGATCCGCCGGTCGAGGAACCGAAGCTGCCGGGCCACCGCTTCGGCGAACGGCAGCTCCACCGCGGGCGGAAACCGCTCGATCGCCTCGCGGCTCGTCAGGACCGCCGGCCGCGGGAACTTGACGAAGATCGGCTGCGTGAAATGGGGGTGCCGGAGCATGAGCTCGCCCTTTGGAAGCGTGGCGAGCTTGATCTTCGTGGCCGGGGAGAGCGTGCCATACGCGGGCATGGCCAGCTCGTCGAGGTCCATGCGGCCATATACCGCGGTCCCGGCGTTACCGACCACTCGCCGCTGCACCTGGGAGCGGAACTGCTGCGCGGAGAAGAGGACGAGGCCGAGATAGCGTCCGCGCTCGGAAAGATCGAGCAGCATCTTGCGGACATAGGTGTCGGGGCCCTCGGCCGGCGCGTACTTGTTGAGCTCGTCCACGAAGACGACGACGTGGTCGACTCCCAGCTCGCGGCGCTCGAGGTATTCGCGCAAGCGCGACACCACTCGGGCAAAGACGAGGTCCTGCGCCAGAGGATCGAGACCGGCCACGTCCACCACGTGGACGCTCCGGTCGGCGAAGTCTCCCCACGGAAGATCGTTGGCCGCGCCGTCGTCGGTGACGAGGCCCTTGGAGCGGGTGGAGATGTTGCTCAGGCGGTTCCGGATCTTCCGGATGGTGGCCACGTGGTGGGTCTTCCACACCTCCCCGCCCTTTCCCAGCGCCTCCATGAAATCGAAGATCGCCCGGAAGAACTCGTCGAGGTCGGCGAAGCTCTGCACCAGGAACGGCCGTCCGCGGAGCATCTCGTCGTGGTACTCCCGCCCCACCACCCGTTCGGCGAGGAAGTCGATGAAGGCGTCGGCCTTGGCGTCTACGTCGTCCCGATTAAGCACGACTTCGGCATAGTCGAGCACCTCGCGCAATCCCCAGACCAGGGGCTGGGTATTGGCCGCGAGCGACTCATGGGTCCGGAGGGTGTTGAGATTGACCCCGTCGGCCTTGAACGGCGCGTAGTAGTGGACGTCGTGAAAGGGCTCGGGGCTCAAGCCCAGCTTGTCGTAGAGCCGGCGGTCCTCCTCGGAGAGGGTGGCCGGCTGATCGAGGAAGCAGAGATCCGGGCCTTTGACGTTGAAGCAGACGGCGGCCACCGAGCCCTTGTGCGGCGGAAAAGTCTGGAAGATGCTCGACAGGAGAAATTCGACGGCGCTGGTCTTGGTGGCGAGGCCGGATACGCCGGTGATGTTGAGATGTGCCGCCTCGGGCCCCAACAGAAAGTCGCAATCGAGATAGACGGGCGACTCGAGCCCTCCCGCCGCGTAGAGACCCACCGGGATGCCCGTCGGCCGCGCCCCGGTGGTGTAGGCGTCCATGCGCAGCGCGAGGACGACGTCGGTGTCGGAGGCGAGCCATACCGCGCCGAGCGGCACGGGCTGGAGAGGCTCCTCGGGCACCTGCCGCAGCACGGCGGCGGAGAAGAGCCGGATCTCCGCGCGGAGGCTGGGCTCGTCGGCGGCGGCGGCAGGATCGCCATCGGCGCCGATGACGGCGTGCATGGGGGTAACGAGATCGGAGTACGCGACGCCGTCGGTGACTACCCCGAAGACGGTGCGGCCACCATCCTCGACCCGGACGATGGCGCCGATGCCGATGGGCGTCTCGCGTGCGGTCCAAAAATGAAACTGGTGAGGTGTGGAGGGCTTGAGCTCTGTAGCGACGACGCGGCCGATGGGCGGTGGAGTTAGCGGCATATCCTCAATTTCGCTTCACAGCCCCGAAACCAATAGGGGCGTAACCAAAGCGCGCGCTCACGGCAGCGATCTCCTCGCGGGTTCGGTCCGCGCTCCACCCGAGCTCCTCCGCGACGATCGTCGCACACTCCGTGACCGCACCCTCCCCGGGGTGGCCACCGGTACCGAGATCGGTGCGCCGGAAGACCACGTCGGCAAGCCGGTGCGCCATCTCGCTTCTGACCGCGTGGATCACCTCGGCGCGCAGGACCCCGGTGTTCCCGATCGGGCCGAGCAGATCGGATGCGCCTTCGGCCAGGCGGAGGACCTGGTCGAACGCGGTGCCATGGTTGTGGGCCAGGCGCTCGGCAGCGGCGCGGTCGAGCGCGCCGCCCGCGCGCTCCTCGATGAATGCCACCAGCTTCGCGAAGTCCGGCACATCACCGCCGTCGAGCGGAGACCGCTCGGTCCGGCACCTGGGAACCGCGCGGCCGAGCTTGGCGAAGGCGAGATCGACGGCGCGCTCGGCCACTCCACGCGCCACCGTATATCGATTGCAGATCGCGCTCACCAACCCCTCGACCCGGTCGGTTCGGGCGTGATCGACCACGAGAGGCCGTTTGCCGAAACTCACGTTGGCGCCCACGAGCTCGCCCGCTTGAATCGGCAGGAGGCCGGCGAGGACCAGGCCCACGTCCTCGCGTACGAGTCGGAGGTGAGGACCGGCCTCGTTGATCTCCTCGAGAAATCCTTCGACCTGTTCCTCGGTCACTTCCAGTTGGTCGGGATGATCGCGCCAAATCAGGCTGTTCACGCCGATGAGGGTTCGCCCGTGCCATGGCACGAGAAAGATGTGCCGGTTGCCGCGGCTCAGGAATGCATCGGGATCCCGGTAGCGTGTCTGGAGGGCGAGGGCACGATGCTCGACCAGCGGGCGGCGGATCACGAAAGCCATGTCGCGGGAGAAGGGGATCCGGCGACCGGTCCCCAGTCCGCTGCGCTCGAGGAGCGGCTCCGCGTACGGACCGGCGGCGTTCACCACGACGCGACCTCGCACGTCGAAGGTCCCCGTGCCCAGGCGATCCTCGACCGTGACGCCCGCCACCCGTCCGTCGCGCCGCAGCACGGACGTGGCCTCGCAATAGTTGGCGACCACCGCGCCCGCGCGGACGGCGGACCGGATGAAGGTCCAGACCAGCCGTGGCGCATTGTACAGCTGACCGTCCCAGAAAACCCCGGCTCCGGTCAGACCCTTCGGTTCGACTTGCGGGAACCACTCGAGGGTCTGCCCGCGCGAAACCAGCCGCGCGGCGGGAACTCGGCGCGCCGGGTCGGCAATTCCGCGGTTCCGATCGGCGGTCAGGACACTCAGTGCCCCGAACCCGGCGGCGAGGAGCCAGCGGCCGCGCGCGCCGTGGCCATAGGTCGGAATGACGAACGGGAGCGGGTGGACGAGGTGCGGGGCGATGCGGAGGAGAGCCGAGCGCTCACGGCTCGATTCGCGGACTCGAGCGGCATCGAGGTGCTGGAGATATCGAATTCCGCCGTGCACCACCTTGAGCGATTCCGCCGAGGTGGCGCCGCCGAAGTCGCTCCGCTCGACCAGCGCCACTGTGAGGCCCCGCAGGACCGCGTCCCACGCCACGGCGGCTCCCCCGATTCCGCCACCCACCACGACAAGGTCGAACTCACCCTTCTCGAGCGCGGACAACTCGCGTCGCGTTGTCGCCGGGCCGGTCACCCGAGGGCTCGCGCCCCGGCCCGGAGATAGGCCTCGACCGAGTGGACGCCGTACAGCAGGCGATCCCATCGCCCGTCGGGTGCGCTCAACGGGGCTCGCTCCGAGAGCAGCCACCGCGAGATGCGGTTCGCGTGGTCTGGCGCACAGCCGAAGGCAACTTCGACCCGCACCAGACCGTGAAAGAGGTCCTTGCCCTCCCAGGGCCAGAGGCGAAGCGCCCATGAGTGTACCGGCGTGAGGTTCCGGGTCTCCGGCGTGAACATCGAGGATCGGTGGGCGCACGGGAGCCGAAGGTATCGATCGAGATCCTCGCCATCGAACGGGAGGGAGGCATGGCTCTTCACGACGCCCACCATGCGCCGGTCGGCGGCAAAGTCCGGACTTTCCGTCAAGGCACCGTCGACCACCAGCCATCCGGTAGAGGATTGCCGGTAACGAATGCCGAGCGCGATCTCGAGCGCTCCGCGGGCGCGGTCGACCGCCCGCGCGGCCTGCATGAGGTCCACCGAGGGATGCCCTCCCTCTTCTTCGACCGGCAATGGTACGATCGAGAAGCCTTCCAGCACGTCGCCCGTCGCGAGGAGCGCATCGGGCCGCGCGAGTACGAGCGTCCGCCGCTCTTCCATGACGGTATGGAACCGTCGGTCGGTCCGCTCCCGGACCGCGGCGGCGATGTCGGCGACGACAATGGGGCTGTGCCCGGAATACGCGAGAAGCGCGGTGCGCTGTACGCCATCGAGGAACGCGAGCGGATCGGGCCACCGCTCCGCCGGGCCGGTCGGCAAGCACTCCAGCCGGTCACCTTCGACCAATCGCGCCGGGCGGATGGCGGCATCATCGATGCGCCCACTACTGGCCTCGGGGACGAGTGAGGCGGGCGTCAGGCCCCGAAGCGCCAGTGCGCGGCGAAGATTGATCAGTCTGTTCGGGTGCACGGGAAAACCGGGAGTCTACATCTCTTCTTCGAAGGCGGTGAACGGCGGGACGTTACTCATCCAGAACCCGGCGACGCCGCCATTCTGGTCGACTTCGATGTGAAAATTGTCGGCTACCCGGACCAGCTCGACCTGGCGGCGGGGGCCGATGCGCAAGTGAAACACGCTCTCGGTGGTATTGGTCTGCACGGACAGTGTGGTGTCCACCTCCATCGAGGCCACGCCGGGGCGCGACGGCCGAGCCGGAACGACGACCCGGCCGTCGGTGAGCTGGCCCGGCACCTTGAGATCGGGGACCGTGGTGACCTCGGGCCAGACAACGACGTCGAGGCCGCAGATGACTCCGTTGTTGACGTCCAGGACCGCCACCGAGCCCTCGTCATCGGTGAGCTCGACGGTCCCGGTAAGCCCACCGCTCTTGCGATTGCCCTTGAATGATCCCGAGAGAATGTCGGTCTCGGGATCCCAACGCCAACCAATAGTCGGCAGCGGGCCGGTCAGCGGCTCGACTCGCGCCTCCACCCCGACGATCGCGACTTTAGGCGGCACGGGCCGACTCGAGCCTGCGGATCAATCCGATGATTCGCTCCATTGCCCGTTCGAGCTCCGCGTCGGAGACGGCGTAGCTCAGGCGCACCCAGCGGTCGTCGGAGAACGCCGCGCCGGGCACCAGCGCGACTCCCTCCTGGCGCATCAGCTGCTCGCAGAACGACGTACCCGTTACCGGATCCTTCTCCCGGATGCCGTCGACACGGAAGAAGAAGTAGAAGGCTCCGTGCGGCTCCACGAACTCGATGCCAGGAGCCTCGCGCCGGAACCGCTCGACGAGGTAATCGCGCCGGCCCCGGAAAGCCGCGACCATCTTGACGACTTCGGCCTCCACCCGCTCGTCGGTGAACGCCGTTGCCGCGGCCCACTGGGCCGGGTGGTTGGCTCCGGTGGTGGTATGCGACTGGAGGGCGGCCATAGCCTTGGTGAGATGGGGCGGCGAGAGCGAGGCGCCGATCCGCCATCCGGTCATTGCATATGCCTTGCTGGCGCCGTAAATGATCACCACGCGCTCGAGGAGATCGTCGGGGAGATCGAGAAGCGACGGCGCCGGACCGCTGCCGAAATTGATGCGGCGGTAGATCTCATCGGAAATGATCCAGACCTTGTTCTCCTTGGCCCATTCGGCAATCGACCGGAGCTCCGCCAGGGTGTAGACCGCCCCGGTGGGGTTGCAGGGCGAGCAGATGATGAGGCCCCGAGTGGACCTGGTAGAACGGCGATCGAGATCCCGGGCGCTCACCTTGAGTCCCCACTCGACCGCACCCGGCACCAGCACCGGCTCGGCGCGGCAGAGGTGAACGATTTGAGGATACGACACCCACGCCGGCGCGGGAATGAGCACCTGATCGCGGGGCCCGAACAACGTGAAGCAGGCGTTGAACACCGACTGCTTGGAGCCGGAACTCACGACGATCTGATCGGGATCGACCGGGCGGCCGCCCGACATCCGGCTCAACGCACCGGCAACTCCTCTCCGAAGGTCGGCGATGCCCACGTTTGGCGGGTAGCGCGTGAGTCCCTTCTGGATCGCCTGAATCCCGGCCTGCGCGGCGGGGGCCGGAGTGTCGAAATCGGGTTCGCCGACGCCCAGATCGAGCACGTCTTCGCCCGCCGCCTTGCGGCGCTTGGCTTCATTGCTGATGGCGACGGTTTCCGAGGCCTTGAGATGCTGAACGTTCAGCGAGAGCGGATCGGGCATGCTGGGTTCCGGATAAATTGGCGGTTCGTGATTGGTGGGAAAGGTCGGTCCCGAGCACGGCGATGTCAACCACGCCGCGCGCGGGGTTGGCCCGCACCCGGGGAGGCAGTAGCTTGGCGTGGCTTTCCACTCCAGATCGAGGGTCCGTGACCGACTTCGAAGCGCTTCATCTCTCCTCAGCCGTCGCCGCCGCCGTCTCCCGTCTCGGCTGGAGGGCGGACGATCCGGTGATGCGAGACGCCGCGCCAACCGCGGCCCGGGGGCACAACCTGGTGGTCGTGATCCCTCCGGTTCCGGCCGCCGCCACCCCGCCACTCGCGGGACTGCTCAGTCGGTTGGGCGGAGGCCGGGTGGGGTTGCTCCTCGGCGCGGAGAGCGACCTCGACGAGTGGGCAGGCCGCCTCCATCTCCTCGCGGCCAATACGGGGCTTCACGTTCACGTCGCGCGGGGCGTGGGCCGCGCAATCCGCCGGCTCCGCGGCGAGCCGGCCGTGGACCTGTTCGCCTGCTCCCCTGAGACCGCGCTCGCCCTGCACCGCCGATCGGCGCTCCGCCCCGAGCGCCTGTCGTCGGTCGTGCTGGCCTGGCCCGAGGTGTGGGGAGAGACCGAAGGGGTCGCGGAGGTGATGCAGGATCTTCCCAAGGAGGCCCAGCGCATCGTGCTGGCCGGCTCCGAGGAGGAGCTCGGCGGGCTGACCGAGCGGTACGCGCGGCGGGCACTCGCGGTGAGCGCGCCAGGCCTGACGGGCGTCGTGGAGCCGGCCGGGCCGGTGCAGACGGTGAGCGTGCCGTGGAGCCGGCGCGTCGGGGCCTTGCCCGAGCTGATCGAGCTGCTCGACCCGGCATCGGTCGCGGTGTGGACGCTCGACCGGGGTCACGAGGGGGCGATCAGGCAGGCCGTCATGGCGTCCGATCCGTCGATCGAGGTGACCACGGGCGACGCCCCGCGCGCACAGACGATCATCGCCTTCGATCCGCCGACGCCGCCGCGGCTTCGCCAACTCCTGAGTGCGGGCGAAGTGGTGATCCTCACTCCCCCCGCCGCCGAGAGCTACGTCCGCCGAATCGCCGCCACCCGGCGCCCGCTCCGCCTCTCCGGCGCTCTCGACGCGGCGACATCGGCTGCCGAGGTGCGGCGCGCGGCGATTGCCAGCGTGCTCGAGAAAGGCCACCTGGACCGCGCCCTGCTCACCCTGGCCCCGCTTCTCGAGCGATACGACGGCGCCGCCGTTGCCGCCGCCCTGTTCGAGCTGTGGAGCGGCGCGGAAAGCACGCCCCCGCCCCCGCCCCCGCCGGTGTCGGTGCCGGATATTCCGGCCATCGCCAAGATCTTCGTCGGTGTCGGGAAGAAGGACGGTGCCACCGTCAACGATCTTGTGGCGATCCTGACCAAGGAGGTGGGGGTCGAGCGCGGAAAGATCGGCAGGGTGGAGCTCCGCGACGGGTTCATGCTCGTGGAGATTCCGGCGAAGGAGGCCGAGCGCGTGGCCGCGGCGCTCAACGGCACAACGATCCGCAGGAAGCGGGTGGTGGCGAGAGTCGACAAGGGTAGCGGCCCGTCGAGTCGCAAGGCGCAGGTGGCAGGTCGCAAGCCCCGGACCAGGTAAGCCCAGCGAGCCCGACCCGCGACTCCTACCTCTTCTTATTGACCGAGTCCTTCAGCGCCTTGCCCGCGTGGAACGCGGGGACGGTCGCGGCGCCGATGCTGATGGCCTTTCCCGTCCGGGGGTTTCGTCCCTCCCGTGCTTCCCGCCGGCGAGTCTCGAAGTTCCCGAACCCGGAGATGCTCACCTTGCCGCCGCGCCGGAGCTCGGAGGCAATCAGTCCTGCGGGGGCGAAGAACAGATCGGTGATCTCGATGGCCCTGGCCTTCGTCGTCCCCAGCCGCTTGGCGACCAGGTCTACCAGTGCCTGCTTGTTCATGGAGACTCCGTGCGAGGTGAGAAGGGGGACCGAATATCGCCGAGTCGGCGAGAGCGCCGCAAGATGACTGGAGTTTCGTCGTCGCGGCTCTAGATTAGCGTCGCTCACCCACCTGCTCCGGAGATTCAGGGATGAACTATGGGATGCACCCCGGCTGGATCGAAGTGATCAGCGGCGTCATGTTCAGCGGCAAGAGCGAGGAGCTGATCCGGCGGGTGCGGCGGGCCATCATCGCCCGCAGGCGGGTGCAGGTCTTCAAGTCGCATTTGGACAGCCGATATACCGGCCTCTACAGCGTCTCGAGCCATGATGGAACCGAGCTCGAGGCCACGCCGGTGGATTCAGCCGCCGAGATCTACCGCCTGGTGCGGCCCGACAGCGAGATCGTCGCCATCGACGAGGCGCAGTTCCTCGACGCCGACATCGTGAAGGTGGCCACTCTGCTCGCCGGCCGCGGCGTGCGGGTGATTCTGGCCGGCACCGACACCGATTTCCGGGGCGAGCCGTTCGGCTTCATGGGCGAGCTCATGACGGCCGCCGAAATCGTGGACAAGCTCCAGGCGATCTGCGTCGTCTGTGGCGACCCGGCCTGCCGCAACCAGCGCCTGCTGGACGGGAAGCCGGCCCGGTACGACTCGCCGACGATCATGATCGGCGGCCGCGAGAGCTACGAGGCCCGCTGCCGACATTGTCACAAGGTCCCGAGGAGGGACGAGGATCAGACGGCGTTGTTGTAGCGGGGTGAGTCGCTTCGGTCGTTGCCGGGCGCGACGGGCTTGCGCGGCACGGATCGCGCGCCGCTGATCTCGCGTCCCGAGGGCAACGCACCCTGGCCCACTGCAGGCCACCGTTCAGGGCACGGCGCAAGGCGGCCATCGCTCGGCCTGACGCGGTCTGCGGGTACAGTGCCCTCGGGAGCGCTCGCGCGGCGGGCGGTCTCAACGCGGTTCGGTGGCGCCGGGCGGCGCAGGGCCAGGGACCGAGTCGCGAGGAGGTCAGGCCGGACGCTGGCCGCCTGGATCCGGGCCGGTAACGGTGGCCTGCAGCGCGAGAATCAGCGGCGCGCTGCTCTCCCAGACGCAGCCGCCCGGCAGCACGAGCACACCGTCCCCTCGACCCCCCGAGTGTCGATGCTCAACGTCGCCCTCACCGGCAACATCGGCTCCGGCAAGTCCACCGTGGCCGGGCTGTTCGAGCGCTGGGGCGCCACGGTCATCGACGCCGACCGATTGGTGCGCGAGGTGCAGGCGCGCGGCAGCCCGGTCGTGCGGGAGATTGGCGCCCGATTCGGCGCCGAATACCTCGACCAGACTGGCGCGCTCCGCCGCGACGCGTTGCGCCGCCGGGTCATGGGCGATCCAATGGCGCTCGCGGAGCTCAATCGGCTCGTCCACCCCGAAGTCCACCGGCGGCGTGCGGCGCTCGAAGCAGAGGCGCGGGCCCGGGGCGACCGGATCGTCGTGAGCGACATCCCGCTCCTGTTCGAGGCCGCCGATCCGTCCGCCTTCGACGCCATCGTGCTCGTCGACGCCCCGGAGTCGGTCCGACGGGCCCGCCTCATCGCCGAGCGCGGTCTCTCCGGGCACGAGGCGACGGCGATAATGGCATCCCAGCAGCCCAGCGAGCCCAAGCGATCGCGCAGCACGTTCGTGATCGACAATGATGGCGATCTTGCCGCGCTGGAAGGCGCGGCCGCGCGCGTGTGGGCGGCGTTGCTCGCCCGCGCTTGACCTCGCCTCGAACCCCGCCTATCCTCCCTCGCGCAACCCCTCCGCCGGAGCACGCCGTGTCGAACGTACCGGACAATCTCGTCTACACCGCCGAGCACGAATACGTCGCCCAGACCAGCGATCCGGCCGTGGTGCGGGTCGGCATCACCGACTATGCACAAGGCGAGCTCGGCGATGTCGTGTTCGTCACGCTCCCCAAGCCGGGCGAGCGGTTCGACGCCCAGCAGACGTTCGGCACCATCGAGGCGGTCAAAGCCGTTTCCGAGTTATACAGCCCGCTTGCCGGTGAGGTCGTCGAGGCCAACGGCTCGCTCGAGAACGACCCGGCGGCGGTCAACCGCGACCCGTACGGCGACGGGTGGATGATCTCGCTCAGACTCGACGACCCCGCGGCCATCCGCACGCTCCTTTCGCCAGCGGCCTACCGCGCCCAAATCGGAGAGTGACTCCGGAGGGGTGCTGGCCGGACGACAGCGTGGCAGCGAGCCAGGCCCCGGGGACGTGTCCCGGGGCATTTTCATATCACTGAAGGGTGAACGCACCATGACGACCGCTGTCCCCGCCGACCTCGCGTCTCCGGCGGCCGATGTTCTTCGCCTCGGCCACTTCGCTTACCGCCATATCGGCCCGCGCCGGGAAGACGTCGCCGACATGTTGCACCTGCTCGGCTACGAATCGCTGGACCAATTCATCGACGCCGTGGTGCCGGAGGAGATCCGCCTCCACCGCCCGCTCGCCCTCCCACCGGGACGGAGCGAGCGCGAGGTGCTCCAGGCCTTGCGCGGGCTCGCCGGAATGAACCGGGTGTTCCGCTCGTACATCGGCATGGGGTACGCCGGCTGTTTCACGCCGCAGGTCGTCCAGCGGAACGTCCTCGAGAATCCCGGCTGGTACACCGCGTACACTCCATATCAGGCAGAGATCTCGCAGGGGCGCCTCGAGGCGCTGCTCAACTTCCAGACGATGGTCGCCGATCTGACGGCCTTGCCCGTGGCCAATTCCTCACTGCTCGACGAGGCCACGGCCGCCGCGGAGGCGATGAGCCTCTCGCTCGCCGTCAGTGGTGTGAAAGCCGATCCGGTGTACCTGCTGGACGAGTATTGCCATCCGCAGACCATCGCCGTCGTGCGGACTCGCGCTGAGGCGCGAGGGATCCGCGTCGTCGTCGGGGAAACCGAGACCTTCGATTTTCAGCCCGGCGTGATCGGCGCGCTGGTTCAATACCCGGCAACGGACGGCGCGGTCCGCGACTTCCGTCGTCTGGCACAGCGGGCTCACGACGCCGGCGCCCTGGTAACGGCCGCGACCGATCTGCTCAGCCTCACGCTTCTGGCGCCTCCCGGCGAGTGGGGAGCCGACATCGCGATCGGCAACAGCCAGCGCTTCGGCGTGCCGATGGGATACGGCGGGCCCCATGCCGCGTTCTTCGCCACGCGCGACGCCTACAAGCGCTTCCTCCCCGGCCGGATCATCGGGGTATCCAAGGACCGGGACGGCCGCCCCGCGCTGCGGATGGCGCTGCAGACCCGGGAGCAACACATCCGGCGCGACAAGGCGACGAGCAACGTCTGCACCGCGCAGGTGCTCCTGGCGGTCATGGCGAGCATGTATGCCGTCTACCACGGACCGGATGGCTTGCGGCGCATCGCAGAGCGAGTCCACTCGCGCACCGTGATCCTGGCCAACGCCCTTCGCCGCCTCCGCTATCGCATCGTCCACGACCACTACTTCGACACCGTGTGCGTGGAGGTTCCGGAGTGGGCCCTGCCCCGGCTTCTCGATGCCGCGCGCGCCCGGATGATCAATGTCCGCCCGCTGCCGCCGACCCGGCTCTGCATCGCCCTCGACGAGACGGTCACCCTCGGTGATCTGGCCGACGTCATCGCGGTGTTCTCGCTCAACGAGGCGCTGCCATTCATGCTGGAGGACATCGGCGTGAAGACCGAACGGGCGATTCCCGAATCGCTCGGCCGCACATCCGGGTATCTCACGCATCCCGTCTTCCATTTGCATCATTCGGAGACCGAGATGCTGCGCTACATCAAGCGGCTCGAGGCGCGCGATCTCTCGCTCACCTCCGCGATGATTCCGCTCGGCTCCTGCACGATGAAGCTCAACGCGACGACCGAGATGATGCCGGTGAGCTGGCGCGAGTACAATCGCCTGCATCCCTTCGCCCCGCGGGACCAGGCGGCCGGCTACGAGCTGCTCTTTCGGCAGCTGGAGTACCAACTGGCCGAAATCACGGGATTTGCCGCGGTCTCGCTCCAGCCGAACGCCGGCTCGCAGGGCGAGTATGCGGGCCTGCTGGTGATTCGCGCGTGGCATCACTCGAGGGGGGACGCGCGGCGAACCACCTGCCTGATTCCCCAATCTGCCCACGGCACCAATCCGGCCAGCGCCGTGATGGCGGGGATGCAGGTCGTGCCGATTCGAAGCGATGCGCACGGCAACATCGACCTCGCGGATCTGAGAGCCAAGGCCGAGGCTCACCACGACACGCTGGCGGCACTCATGGTGACCTATCCCTCGACGCACGGGGTCTTCGAGGCGTCGATACGCGAGATCTGCCGGGTGGTCCACGAGCATGGTGGGCAGGTCTACATGGACGGCGCCAACATGAACGCACAGGTGGGGCTGTGCCGGCCCGGCGACATCGGCGCCGACGTCTGCCATCTGAATCTCCACAAGACCTTCTGCATTCCACATGGCGGCGGCGGCCCCGGAATGGGGCCGATCGGCGTGGCCAGACACCTCGCGCCGTTTCTCCCCGGCCATCCCATCGTCGACCTCGACCATCCGGCCGCCTGCGGCACCGTCTCGGCCGCGCCATGGGGAAGCGCGTCGATTCTTCTCATTTCCTGGGCGTATATCGCGCTCATGGGATACGACGGGCTCACCGAGGCCACCAAGATCGCGATCCTGAACGCCAACTACGTCGCGCGCAGGCTCGAGTCGCACTACGACGTACTGTACACCGGCCCCCATGGTCTGGTGGCCCACGAGTGCATCCTCGACACGCGGCCCTTCAAGGCGTCAGCGGGCGTGGACGTGGAAGACATCGCGAAGCGAATCATCGATTATGGCTTCCATCCACCAACGGTGTCTTTCCCGGTTGCCGGGACGCTCATGATCGAACCGACCGAAAGCGAGTCGAGGGAGGAGCTGGATCGGTTCTGCGACGCCCTGATCGCGATCCGGGAAGAGATCCGTGAGATCGAGTCCGGCGCCGCCGCCCGCGACCAGAATCTCCTGACCAACGCGCCGCACACGCTGGAGCAGGTCATCGCGGACAGCTGGACGCGGCCATACCCGCGCGAGCGGGCGGCGTATCCGGCGAGCGGATTGCGGGCGCACAAGGTCTGGCCAACGGTAGGGCGGATCGACAGCGCGTACGGCGACCGGAATCTCATGTGCGTCTGCCCGCCGATGGACGAGTATTCATGAGGACGCAAGAGGCGCAGAGGACGCAGAGCGGCGAGGGGGGGACTCCTGCGACTTCTGCGACCTCTGCGTCGTGGAACCTCTGGGTCGACATCCCGCGCCCGGGCTGGATGAACATGGCCATCGATCAGACGCTGCTCGAGCGCGCCACGGCGGGTGAGCGGTGGCTCCGGCTCTACGGCTGGGCCCCCTCGTGCCTCTCGTTCGGGCGGCACGAGCCGGCCGCTCGACGCTACGACTCGGCTCGCATTGCCGACCTTGGGCTCGACGTCGTCCGCCGGCCGACCGGCGGGCGCGCGGTGTGGCATGGCCGCGAGCTGACGTACAGCGTGGCCTGCCCAGGAGGGCTCGGCTCGTTGCGGGAGAGTTATCTCGAGATTCACCGGATGCTGCTCGATGCACTGGGCAGTCTGGGAGTGCCCGCGGAGCTCGCTCCCCGAGGCCGTGCCACCGCGGTAGATGCGGGCGCATGCTTTGCCCTGCCGGCGGGAGGTGAAATCATGGTGAGTGGACGCAAAGTGGTGGGTAGCGCGCAACTCAGGCAGGGCGACGCCTTGCTGCAGCACGGCTCGATTCTGCTGGGCGACGATCAGGCGACGGTCGGTGCCGTGACCCGTGGCCCCGCGCCGCCCGACCTGGCCACCCCGCTCCGGGCCATGACGCGGGACGACCTGGACGAACGAGACCTGATCGCGGCGGTCTCGAGCGCCGCCGCACGCCGGTGGGGCGGAGCATGGCAACGATCCGACGCACACGAGGAGATCGTGACCGCCTCAGGGCAGCATGCGGCGCGGTTTCGTTCCCCCGAATGGACCTGGGGAGTAACCGGCCAGTGACATGTTTCCGAGTCACCCTCGCCGCGCTCGGCGTGGTTTGGTCCGCGGCGCCGCTCGGCGCTCAGTCGCCCGCCGCGCAGTCGACCATCGTCATCGTAACGGGCGCGGAGGCCACGATGCCGATTCCCACGCTGATGGAAGGCCCGACCGGCGGCCTGGAAAACCTCGAGATCGCGGACCATCTCTTCCTCCGGCTCGCCAATCTCGGCCCGGAGCTCATCACCTCGGGCGACAGGTCGTTCATTCCGCAGCTGGCCAAGTCATGGACCCGGCGTGACTCGGTGACGCTCGCGTTCGATCTCGACGAGCGGGCGAAATGGCAGGACGGCGTGCCGGTCACCTCGCGCGACGTCGTGTTCACGTTCGAGCGCGCCCGCGACCCCGCCATCGCCCCCCGGCTCGCCAGGTTGCTACGGCGAGTCGTCTCGGTGACCGCGGAGGGTGACCGGCGCGTCGTCTTCCGGTTCTCCAATCCCTACGCCGAGCAGTTCTACGACGCAGTTTGGCACGTGGCGCCCCTGCCTGCCCACCTGCTTGCGCGCATTCCACCCGCGGAGCTGCGGCGATCGCCTTTCGTGAGCAACCCCGTGGGCGACGGGCCCTATCGCTGGGTCCGCAGCGTGCCGGGACAGTTCATCGAGCTGGCGGCGAACGAGCGGTTCTTCCTCGGCCGGCCGGCCATCACTCGCGTCGTGGTCCGCACCGCAACCGATCCGGACGCTCGGATGAACCTCGTGCTGAGCCACGACGCGGACGCAACGGACAACATCCTGCCCCCGCTCTCCAACCTCCAGCGAATGGGAGCCGACAGGAAGATCCGGTTGATTCCGGTGCCCTCGCCCACGATCGGTTTCCTGTTGTTCAACCAGCGCGATCCGGCCGACACGTCGCGCCCGCACCCGATCCTGAGCGATCGCGACGTCCGCCGGGCCATCATCCTCTCGCTCGACCGCGCCCTGCTCGTTCGTGCGGTGTATGGGTCGTACGCCGACGTACCGTACGGACCGGCGTCGGCGATACTCTGGATTCGGCACGGAACACCCAAGGCCGAAGGCCCCAATCGGGGTCGGGCACGCAGCCTTCTGGCCTCGCGAGGCTGGATCGATTCCGACGGCGATGGGATCGTCGAACGGAACGGGCGGCCGTTGCGGGTCGCGCTCAACTATCCCGGCACGAGTGCAGTCCGGAGGCAGATCGCGTTACTGGCCCAGCAGCAGCTCCGGCAGGCCGGAATCGACCTCGTGCTTCAGCAGCTGGACGGGCCGATATGGCTCGAGCGCCGCACCGCGGGACGGTTCGACATCGACTTCTCCTCGACGACGCAGGATCCGTCACCTTCCGGGTTGACGCAGGGATGGTCGTGCGGTGGCGGCACCAACGTCGCCCACTACTGCAACCCGAAGGTGGACTCCCTTTTCGAACACGCCATCGCCAGCCGCGACCATGCCGGGGACGCGTGGCATTCGGCGCTCCGCCAGATCGAAG
This sequence comes from uncultured Gemmatimonadales bacterium, assembly GCA_963722825.1. GTDB lineage: Bacteria > Gemmatimonadota > Gemmatimonadetes > Gemmatimonadales > GWC2-71-9 > CAVVWJ01. Next base: position 231,811 of record CAVROI010000001.1, on the reverse strand, counting down.
ACGATGCGCCGGCCGCCTTCATGTACGTGCCGAGCTATGTCTTCGCCGTCAACCGGCGCTTCGGAAACGTGACGATCAGGCCCGAATCGTCGTGGCTGTTGCTGTGGAAATGGACCACGGGGGCGCCGGCGGGCCGGCCCGACGCCGGGCACTAGCGTGCGCCGCTGGCTCCTCAACCGGACGGCCCAGGCGCTCGTCACGCTGGCCATCGCGATCACGCTCGTCTTCTTCGTGATGCGCCTCGCACCTGGCGACCCGCTCGCGCGACTCTCCGAAGACAGGCCGCTCACTCCCGCACAGATCGAGCAGCTTCGCGCCCGCTTCGGCCTCGACCGTCCGCTCGGCGCGCAGTTCGTTGCGTTCGTCGGCGGTCTGGCGCGCGGCGACCTCGGCACCTCCATTCAGTACGGCCGGCCGGTTACTGCACTCATTGCCGATCGCATGCCGGCGACCTTGCTCCTCGGCGGAGCCGTTCTGCTGCTCAACTTCACGGTGGGTGTCTGGCTCGGCGTCCGGCAAGCGGTGCGGCATGGCGGGGCGATGGACCGGACGCTCACCGTGCTCTCCCTGGCCGGCTACGCAACGCCTTCGTTCTGGCTCGGGCTCGTCCTGGCCTGGTTGGTCGGGGTGAAGTGGCATCTCCTCCCCGCGGCCGGGATGGCGAACCCGCTGCTCGATCCGGCCGCCGGGCTATTTGCCCAGGTGGCCGATGTGGGTCGCCATCTCCTGCTGCCCGCGCTCACGCTCTCGGTGGTGAGCATCGCGGGCACGATGCGTTATCAGCGGAGCGCCATGCTCGAGGTGCTCCACCTTCCTTATATAGTGACGGCCCGGGCCAAGGGCCTTCCGGACGGGGCGGTCACCTGGGGTCACGCCTGGCGCAATGCCTTCTTCCCGGTCCTGACGCTCTTCGGGCTGTGGCTGCCGATCCTGGTGACCGGGTCGGTGTTCGTCGAGTCCGTGTTCGCCTGGCCCGGGCTCGGCTCCCTCGCGGTCAGCGCGGTCGGTTATCGTGATTACCCCCTGCTCATGGGGACGTCCGTCCTCGTGGCCCTGGTGGTCGTAGCGGGCAGCCTCCTCACGGACCTGGCGTACGGCCTGCTCGACCCCAGGGTGCGCCTCTCGTGAGCGTGCTCCTGGAGCCGCTGCGCCGAGCCTGGCGCACGCCGCGCGGCCGCATGGGCGCGATCGTTCTGCTCGCGATCGCCGCGGCGGCGGTCTTCATGCCGCCGCTCTTGCCCGATCCCCTGGCGCAGCCGGACCCCATCGGCGAGGCGAGTCTCGCGCCGAGTGTCTCCCATCCATTCGGCACCGACCAGCTCAGCCGCGACGTGCTGGCCCGGGTCGCGACCGGCGGCAGGGTCTCGCTCGCGGTGGCCCTCATCGCCGTCGGCCTCTCGATCACACTGGGAGCACTGGTCGGCCTGGTCGCGGGTTATTGGGGTGGGGCGGTCGATGCGGGGCTGATGCGCCTCGTGGATGGCGCGCTCGCGGTGCCCCGGCTCTTTCTGCTCCTTCTCGCCCTTGCGGTAGCGGACAGGATGCCGGTCTGGACGCTGGTGCTGCTCATCGGCGTAACGGGATGGTTCGGTACCAGCCGGATCGTACGCGCCGAGGTCCTGCGTCTGCGGGAGGAGAGCTACGTGACCGCCTCGGAGGCGCTGGGTGCGTCCCGCAGGCGCGTTATGTTCCGGCATCTGCTCCCGAACACGCTCGGGCCGCTGCTGGTAGCCGCGACCCTGGGGGTGGGAGATGTGATCCTGCTCGAGGCCGGACTGTCCTTCCTCGGGCTCGGGATCCGGCCGCCGGCGCCGTCCTGGGGCGGCATGATCCTGGATGCGCGCGAAGTGCTCATCACGGCACCGTGGGCCGGGCTCTTTCCCGGCATCGCCATCGTGCTCACCGTGCTTTCCGCCAATCTACTCGGCGACGCCGTACGCGACGCCGTCGACCCTCGGGGCGCATGACACGAGTTCTCGAGGTCGAGAATCTGGCCGTGTCCTTTCCGGGCGCCGACGGGCGCCGCTTCCGGCCGGTCGACGGCGTGACGTTTACGCTCGACCGCGGCGAGACGATGGCACTCGTCGGCGAGTCCGGTTGCGGCAAGAGCCTCACGAGCCTCGCGCTCCTGCGCCTCATCCCTCCGCCGGGCCGCGTCGAGCCGGACAGCGTCATCCGTCTGGGCGGCACCAACGTGCTCGATCTCGAGGGTGAAGAGCTGCGTCGGATTCGCGGTCGCAGGATCGGGATGATCTTCCAGGATCCGATGACCAGCCTCAACCCGGTTCTCACCGTGGGGGACCAGATCGGCGAAGGGATCCGCGCTCACTTTCCGGTGTCGAGGGCGGAGGCGAGGGAGCGGTCGCTGCGACTGCTCCAGGAGGTCGGCATCCCGGACGCGGAGTCGCGCCTCCAGGCCTACCCGCACCAGCTGAGCGGCGGGATGCGCCAGCGCGTCATGATTGCGATCGCGCTGGCCGCCGACCCCGAAATCCTCGTCGCCGACGAGCCCACGACGGCGCTCGACGTCACGGTACAGGCGCAGATCCTCGAGGTGCTCGACGGGCTCCGGACGAGTCACGGGATGGCCGTCCTGCTGATCACGCACGACCTCGGCATCGTCGCCGGACGGGCCGACCGAGTCGCCGTGATGTATGCCGGTCAGATCGTGGAGGAGGCGCCGACGGCGCGACTGTTCGCGAATCCGTCGCACCCCTATACCCAGGGTCTCTTCGCCTCGGTGCCTCGGATTCGCGGCCCGGTGCGGCGCCTCACGCCGATTTCCGGCAGCGTGCCTCCCGCAAGCGCCTGGCCGTCGGGCTGTCGCTTCCGTCCGCGCTGTCCCAAGGCGTTCGACAAGAGCGAGCTGGAACCGCCCCTGCTGCCGGTCGAGCCCGAGCACCGGATGCGGTGCTGGCTCGCGGAGAAGCCGCAATGACGGCTTCGCCCCCCGCGGATCCGCTCCTCGAAGTACGCGATCTGGTCAAGCACTATCACACCGCCGGACTGTTTCGGGCGTCGGCGGCGCCGGTGCGCGCAGTGGACGGCGTCTCATTCGAGGTGGCCCGCGGAGAGACCCTCGCGCTCGTCGGCGAATCGGGATGCGGGAAGTCCTCCGTGGGACGGACCATTCTGCGATTGCAGGAGCCGACGAGCGGCCGGGCCGTCTTCGATGGCATCGATCTCTTTCCGCTGAATCGCGCCGACCTGCGGCGGTTGCGGCGGCGGATGCAGATCATCTTCCAGGACCCCTACAGCAGCCTCAACCCGCGAATGACCATCGGCGCGGCGGTAGCGGAAGGGATCGAGATTCATCGCCTGGCGCCGGCCAAGAGAATTCCCGATCTGGTGGCGGCGCTTCTGATGGAAGTGGGGCTGGACCCGAGTTACGCCGGCCGTTATCCCCACGAATTTTCCGGCGGCCAGCGCCAGCGGATCGGCATTGCCCGCGCGCTTGCCGTCGAGCCTGCCTTCATCGTGTGTGACGAGCCCGTCTCGGCGCTCGATGTCTCGGTGCAGGCCCAGGTGCTCAACCTGCTCGCCGATCTGCAGCGGGATCGTGGGCTGTCCTATCTCTTCATCGCGCACGATCTCGCGGTGGTCCGGCAGATCGCCCGCCGGGTAGCGGTGATGTATCTGGGTCGGATCGTCGAGGAAGGACCAACGGAGGCACTCCTTTCACGTCCCCGCCACCCTTACACGGTCGCCCTGCTGTCGGCCGTTCCGGAGCCCGATCCCTCGCAGAGGCGCTCTCGAATCGTCTTGGGTGGAGATCTTCCCAGCCCTTCGAACCCGCCGTCCGGTTGCCCCTTTCATCCCCGCTGCTTCCACCCGAGCAAGAGCGAGCGCTGCGCGCGGGAGGTCCCCGTGTTGCGCGGCGTCGGGGCGACGACGGCGGCTTGCCATTACGCCGAAGAGACACCGCTCGATTCTCGTCCCTTGAGCGGGTGAGCCGCATCACGGTCGCCTCCCCCAGTTTCAGCAAAAATGCATCCTGCTACTGGGCCATCTTCTTCGGAGGCGGGCATGTCGGACGACAAGAACAAGGACCTCGCGACCGAGGGCCTGACCGATCGGATAGCGGGCACCGGCCAATTCGTGGGCGGCCGGACGCGAGGAGGCATTGGCGGGGCGGCCTACGAGACCGGCGAGCAGATCAGGGCGAAGGCACAGGGACTCAAAGGCGAGATGCAACAGGCATTTGGGAAGACGAAGCGGCGCTGGGACGATGACTAGCCGGACGGTGACAAGACCACCTGCGTGTCTTGCGACCGGTGACCTCCGGAGAGCGATCCGCGGAGGTGGTTCTGCGTCAGACCGTCCCGCCCGTTATCCCTGCGGCGCGGCGAAGTGCGGTGACGGCGAGCTGATACTCCATTTCGATCCGCTCGAGCCAGGCCGGCGCGTGCTCCTGCCGGTCCTCCGCGCCATCCTGCTCCAGCGCCTCGCATGCCTTGCCCAGTCGCAGGAGCCCCAGAAGCCAACAGCTTCCCTTGATGGCGTGGGCGGAGGCGCGGATCGCCTGGGAATCGCCCGAGGCCAGGGCTTGCCGGAGACTGGCGATGCGCGGCGGCGTGGACGACTCGAAGAGGGCGACGGTCTCCGCGATCAGGTCCGGGGCACCAGCTTCCTGCACCTCGCGGATCGCATCGAGTGCGGTCTCCTCGAGCACCGGCACGCCCGCCGGAGGCCACTCCATGGAGAGTTCCTTCATCCCGTCCCCGTCGGAGGCAGCCCGGCGATACCGAGGCGGTTGATTTCCGGCACGATCTTCGAGTGGTAGCAGTCGGGGCAAATACTGTGCGACAGCGTCACGTTGGTGCGCGCCGCGACGTGTTCCTCGAGCGTAGTCCACCTGCTGCCTTCGTCCCGGATCCGGCGGCAGTAGGAACAGACGGGCAGCAGCCCCTGGAGCTGGTGAACCTCGGTTTGGAGGCCGATGATGCGCCTGGCGACGTGGAGGCGTGCCGCCATCTCGTCGAGATCGAACGGCTTGCTGACGAAGTCGTCCGCGCCGGCCTGCATCCCCTCCAGGTACGAGCCCTTGCCCGAAAGGGCGGTCACCAGCATCACATAGGCGTAGCGCGGCCTCGCGTCGGCCCGGATCTTCCGGCACAGCTCGATGCCGCTGAGCCGCGGCATGAGCCAGTCGGCCAACACGACGGAGGGACTGGTCGCGAGATACGCTTCCCACGCTTCGTGCCCGTCTACCGCCATCACGCATTCGTGAGCGAGCTTGCCGAGCGCGGCCTGGAGGAAGCGTCTCGCCATGGGATCATCGTCCGCGATGAGGATCTTCAGCTTGGACATGGGGCCTCCGGCTACCGGGGCACGCGGTACACCGCGGTGCGCCCCAGGACCACGCGCTCGTAGGCGTCGTCGAGGTTGAGGGTGGTCTCGGCCCCGCCGAGCATCAGATATCCGTCGGGCCGCAGCACCGACCGCATCCTGCCGAGAATCGACTTCTTCGTCTCCACGTCGAAATAGATGAGCACGTTCCGCACGAGCACCAGATCCATTTGCCCGAGGGCGGATGACGAATCGAGGAGGTTGTGCTCGCGATACTCGACCATTGCCCGGATCTCGTCGGAGATCTGCCACTGCAGATCGTGCTTCTTGAAATACTTCACCAGGTAGGCGACGGGGAGACCACGATTCACCTCGTGCTGGGAATAGCGCCCCGACCGGGCCCGCTCGAGCACGTCGCCCGACAAGTCGGTCCCGAGGATCCGGATGCTCCAACCCGCCAGCTCGGGGAAATGCTCCCGCAGCAGCATGGCGATCGTGTACGGCTCCTGGCCGGTGGAGCACGCCGCGGACCAGATCGAGAACTGGCGCTTGGTCGCGTTCCGCCGAATCAGGTCGGGGAGGATCGTCGCACGGAGCGACTCGAACGGGTGCGCGTCGCGAAAGAAGGTCGTCTCGTTCGTCGTCATCGCCTCCACCACCTTGCGGTGCAGGCCATTCATCGGCCGCGCGCGCAGCTCGCCGACGAGCTGATCCAGGGAACCGAATCCCTCGTCTCGCGCAAGCGTCGCGAGGCGGGATTCGACGAGGTACTCCTTGCCGTCCTCGAGGATGATCGCCGAGCGCTTGCGGACCAGGTCCCGGATGAAGGCGAAATCGGCTGAACCGATCGTCATGCCACGGGCCTCATGGCCGGCCGGGTCGTCCGGCGGACGACCTCCTGCGCGATCTGATCCAGCGGAAGCACCCGATCGGCGAGTCCGGCATTGGCGACGTACCCGGGCATCCCCCAGACGACGGATGTTGCCTCGTCCTGTACCAGGACGTGTCCGCCCTGGTCGCGAATCTCTCTGGCACCGCGCAGTCCATCCTGACCCATGCCGGTGAGGACGAGAGCCAGGGCGCGCGAACCGTAGGTGGCAGCCACGGATCGGAAGAGCACGTCCACGGCAGGGCGACAGGAGTTTTCCTGCGGGCCTCGATGGGTGCGCAGGAGCGTGGAAGTGCCCGAACGTTCCACCGTCATATGCCAGTCACCCGGCGCGATCCAGATGGTGCCCGGCTCGATCTTCTCCCCGGGAGTGCCTTCGCGCACCTTGAGCGCGCACTGACCCGCGAGGCGGTCGGCGAGGAACTTGGTGAAGAGTGGCGGCATGTGCTGCACGACGAGCACCGCCGCGGGCAGATCCTCGGGGAGACGCGGCAACAGGTCGGCCAGGGCGTTGGGGCCGCCGGTCGAAACGCCGATGGCCACGACGTCAGCCGGCTCTCCCATCGTGATCCGCGGGACCGTAACGCCTGGGGCGGCAGGAACGGCGGCAGGAAGACCCGCCGGTCGGTGCAACGCCTTGATTCGGGGGATCAGCTCCTCGCGCACCCGATCCGTGGCGGTGCGCAGTCCCCCGACGTTCGCCGGCTTGGTGATGTAGTCGGTGGCGCCGAGCGCCAGCGCCTCGAGGGTGTGGGCGGCACCACGCTCGCTGAGGCTGCTGAACATGATCACCGGCAGCCGCGGGTAGTCGCGGCGAAGGGCCGCGAGCGTCTCCAGCCCGTTCATTTCGGGCATCTCGACGTCCATGATCACGACGTCGGGATTGACTTGCCGAAGCTTGGCGAGCGCGATGTGCCCGTTGGCCGCGACTCCCGCCACTTCAAGACCGGGGTCACCGGCGAGCAAGTCCGTCAGCAGCCGACGGATGACGACCGAGTCATCGACGATGAGCACCCGGGTCTTGAGCATTTCGTCAGACGGGGCGAATCTGCAGGAGGTCGAGCTTCTCGCGGAGGACGTCCTTGGTGAACGGCTTCATGACGTATTCGTTGGCGCCGGCCTCGAGGGCCCGGACGATCTGCGACACCTCGGTCTCGGTCGTGACCATGATGACCGGCATGGACGACTGCACGCTTCCCGCGCGGAGGGCGCAGAGAAAATCGTAGCCGTTCATCTCGGGCATGTTCCAATCCACCAGCGCCACATCGAGCGATCCGGCCGCAGACACGCGGTCGAGCGCCTCTTTGCCGTTGCCGGCGTCGACCGTGTCGAAGCCGAGCTCGCCCATGATACGACCGATCATGAGGCGCATCGCTCGGGAGTCGTCGACGATGAGTGCACGCATCCGTCGTTTCTCGATTCCCGTTAGTAGGTGAACCGCCGCACCAGCCGGCCGAGCTCGGCGGCCATGGTGGCGAGGGCGGCAGCCTGCTGCTGGCTGTCGACCGCGCCGATGGTGGTTTCCTGGGCGGTCTGGGCCACACCGGTGATGCTCTGAGCGATCTCGGCGGCGCCCTTCGCCGCCTCGGTCACGTTCCGACCCATCTCGTTGGTGGTGGCGGTCTGCTCTTCCACCGCGCTCGCGATGGTGGTCTGGATATCGTTGATCTGGTTGATGATCTGGCTGATCTCACGGATCGCCGCCACCGCCCCCTTGGTGTCGCCTTGGATGGCCTCGATCTTCTGCCCGATGTCCTCGGTGGCCTTGGCCGTCTCCTTGGCCAGCTCCTTCACCTCGTTGGCCACCACCGCGAAGCCCTTGCCCGCCTCACCGGCCCGGGCCGCCTCGATCGTGGCGTTCAGGGCCAGCAGGTTGGTCTGCTGCGCGATCGAGGTGATCACCTTGACCACCTTGCCGATCTCCGCGCTCGACTCGCCCAGCTTGGCCACCGTCGTATTCGTGGTCTCGGCCACCCTCACCGCGTGCGTCGCCACCCGGGCCGCATCGGAGGCGTTCTTCGCGATCTCCCGGATCGATGCCCCCATCTCCTCGGTCCCCGTGGCCACCGTCTGCACGTTGCGCGACACCTCTTCCGCCGCCGCCGACACCACGTTGGCCTGGGCCGCCGTCTCCGCCGCGTTGGACCCCATCTGCCGGCTTACCGCCGTGAGCGACTCCGAGGCCTGGGCCAGCGCGGTGGCGTTCCCCGCGATCCCGCCGATACTCCCGCGCAGGTCTCCGAGGAACCGGGCGAGTCCCTCGCCCAGCTGTCCCACCGCATCCTCGCCCTGCACCGTTACCGCCTGGGTCAGGTCTCCCTGCGCCGCGCCATGGACGACGCCCAGGATGCTGTCCACCTGATCCCGCAGCACCGCCGCGGCCGCCCGCTCCCGCTCGACTCCCTCCTGCACCCTCCGCTCCATCTCCAGCTTTTCCGTAATCACGTTCCACGTGACCATGGGGCCCAGATAGTTCTTCTTGAAGTCATAGACGGCACTCACGGTGATCTCGACGTCATCGGTGCCTAGCCGGATCTGTGCGGTGTGCGGAAGATTCGCGGGATCGGCGAGCAGGCGGCCCATCTCGTCGGACTTCTCGTACAGCGTCGCGAGCGATTTCCCCTCGAGATCAGCGGGCCGGAGAGAGATTCGCTCCCGGCGTGCCTCGAGCGTGTTCCGGGAGGCGGCGTTGAGATAGCCGATGGCGAGATCGGGATCGCAGGAGATGATGTTGCTCGGCGAGTTCTCGAGCATGGACAGCGCGCGGCCCAGCTCGGTCTGTGCCTTCAGCTTCTTGGTCACGACCTCCCAGGTAATCATCGGGCCGAGATACTGGCCGGAGGCGTCACGGATGGCGCTGGCCAGCAGCTCGACGCTCTCGGCGCCGATGCTCACTACCATCTTGTGGGGCAGCTTGTCGGGTGTGGCGATCGGGCCCGTCGGGCCCAGATCGGCGTGGAAACCGGTGAGCGCCTGGCCGATGAGGTGATCCCCCTGGACATCCAGCCCGGCCGCCAGCTTCTGTACGGACGCGAGACCAGCGGGATTGACGTACTGGATGACCAGGTGCTGGTTGGCGTACATCGTATTGATCGGTGAGCACTCGGCCATCATCTCGAACCGCTGCAGCTCCCCCTCGGCAGCCTTCGCCGCCAGCAGGTGGCCAACCCGCCGCAACGCCTGAAGCTGTGCCTCGGGCGGCGCCCCGCCCTCGCGGGCATACCACTCCATTGTCCCGATCATCCGAGCGCCGACGATGAGCGGGACCGAGACGGCGAACTTTACTCCCGTGCGCCGAGCCACCGGGGCGCGGGCGAAGTCCGCCCGAGCACCGAAATCCTCGACGAAGACGAGGTCCTTGCTCTTCCACGCGAGCCCGGAAAGCGCCACGTCGTCCTTGAACTCGGCCAGCCGGGTCGCCTTTTCAAACTCCTCGCCGATCGAGCCCCAGTCGTTGCGGCATTTCAGCAGGTCGTCCTTGAGGTCACGGACGAGCAACGCGCCATAGGTCCAGCCGAATTTCCGACCGACGAGCTCCAGCACCGCCACGGCCGCCGGGCGGAACGTCTCGATCTCCCTCAGCGCGTCGATGACCTCGAGCACGACGGCGCTCTCGGCGCGGCGGTCGGTAACGCCCCGGCGGGCGATCGCGTGTGATTTGGGGCTGCTCTTCGGTTTCACGGCTCGCTCCTCAAATGGTGAACTGGACGACATGGAGACTTCTACACATCAGGGTCAGCGGCTCTGCTCGACGGCCGCCGGCCCGAGGGACACGGCACGGTCGATGTTGAGGACGAGAAGCAGCCGCCCGGGCAGCTTGTGCACACCCTCGACCAATCCCCGGGACGCGGCATCCAGTGTCTCCGGCGGCGGCTCGAACGTGTCCGGGAAGACTTCGACGACATCGCCGATCTCGTCCACCAGCAGGCTTACCACGCCATCATCGGTCCGCACGACCACATTGATCGGCGCACTGTCTCCGGTACGGTCGGGCAGTCCCAGGCGACGCCGGAGATCGATCGCGGTGACGATCTGTCCGCGGAGATTGATGAGACCCGTGACCGACGGCGGCGCGAGCGGCACGCGGGTCATCTGCTGCGCGCGGATGACCTCCTGGACCTGCAGGACGTCGACTCCGAGATACAGGTCGCCGAGCATGAACGTGCAGAACTGCAGTCCGTCGGTCACCGGTCAGCTCTCCATTTCGCGCACGATGCTCTCGACATCGAGGAGATCGGTGACGCGCTGCTGAATGACGGCGGAGCCATAGACGGCCCCGCCTCCGGTGGTATGCTGAACCGAGAGGGTCTCCTCGACGATGTCGAGGATATGGTCCACCACGAGCCCGACGCTGCGCTTCCCGTCGGAGTAGACGACGACCTGCATCGGCTCTCGCGGCTCGCACTCGGTGGCGCCGAGCAGCCGCGACAGGCGAATGAGCGGCATGATCTCGCCACGATACTGGACGACTTCGGCGCCGCCCGCTCGTTCGACCATTCCCGACGGGATCTCCTCGAGGCGGGAGACGATCGAGAGGGGCATCGCCACCCTCCGATCGGTGCCGAGTCCGAAGAGCAGCAGCATCTGACGGCCATCGCCGGACACCTGCGTCGAGGCGGCGTCCACGCGCACGCGCTCGCGGGCTTCGGAGATGACATGTGCCCGCTGGGCAATCCCCATCACGTCGAGGATGAGCGCGATCTTCCCGTCGCCCATGATGGTCGCCCCGGCAAGGGCGGAGATGCCCTTGAGCTGCTTGCTCAGCGGCTTGACGACGATCTCCTCGGTGTCGCTGATCCGATCTACGATCATCCCGAAGCGGCGGTCGTCCGCCTGAAGCACCACGATGTTGACTGCCTCGTGGTCGGCGGCGGTGGCGGCCAATCCGAGCTCCCGATCGAGATAGACAAGTGGAAGGAGAGTTCCCCTGAGCCGGTACACGGGAGCGCCGTAAATCGTCTCGATCGCCCGGCACTTGTCGCCCTCGAGCCGCACCAGCTCTATCAGGCTGACCTGCGGAATCGCGAAGCGCTCGCCGCCGGTGGTCACCACCAGGGCGGGAATGATCGCGAGGGTGAGGGGAATCCTGATCTTGAGTGTGGTCCCCGACGCCGGGATGCTGTGGACGTCGACCGTTCCACCGATCTTCTCGATGTTGGTCCGAACCACATCCATCCCCACCCCGCGACCGGAGACGTTGGTCACCTTCTCCGCGGTCGAGAAGCCGGGAGCGAAGATCAGGAGGAACGCCTCGCGGTCCGCCATGCGGGACGCCTGATCGGCGGTGATCAGGCCCCGCTCGAGCGCTTTCCGCTTGACCCGCTCCACGTCGATCCCGGCGCCGTCATCGACGATCTCGATGTTGACCTGTCCGCCCTCGTGGTAGGCGCGCAGGGAAAGCCGACCCTCGGCCGGTTTCCCGGCGGCGAGGCGCACCTCCGGCGTCTCGATGCCGTGGTCGACCGAGTTCCGGATGATGTGCGTCAGCGGATCCTTGATGGCCTCGATGATCGTCTTGTCGAGCTCGGTCTCCCGCCCTTCCATCTCGACCCGCACCTGCTTCCCGCAGGCGACGGCAAGATCACGGACGACCCGCGGCAGCTTGCTCCAGATGTTCCCGATCGGCTGCATCCGGGTCTTCATCACGCCTTCCTGCAGCTCGGTGGTGATCAGGTTGAGTCGCTGCGAGCTGGCGTGCAGTGAGGAATCGGCGAGCACGGCGCTGAGCTGGAGGATCTGATTCCGCGCCAGGACCAGCTCACCGACGAGGTTCATGAGCTTGTCGAGGAGCCCGACGTCCACCCGGATGTTGCTGTCCGACACACCGGCGGTGGCCGCGGGGACAGGGGCGGGCGCGGTTACCGCGGCGGTGACGATTGGTGCCGCAGGCGTCGCCACCTCGGCCTCAATCGCATCGGCCATGATCACGTCGGCCTCGGCCGAGACGGCTACTGCCGCCTTCGGTGCCGCCGTCTTGCCGGAGGCGAGACTGCCGAGCACGTCGACCAGGGCGGAGTAGTCCCCGTCACCTTCGGCGCCGGCCGACTCGATAGACGAGAGGATCTCCCGCACCGCGTCGACCAGACGCAAGAGGGCGCTGGTGATCTCCGGAGTCAGGTCGAGTTTGCCGTCGCGCAGCAGGGATAGCAGGCTTTCGCCGACGTGGCTCACTTCCTCGAGCTTCGAGAACCCGAGGAATCCACAGGTGCCTTTGATCGTGTGGATGCAACGGAAGACGCCGGCGAGGAGCTCGCGGTCGTGCGGGCGCTGCTCGAGGACCACGAGGTCACGGTCGAGGCGGTCGAGCCCCTCGTGGCTCTCGACCAGGAATTCCTTGACGACCTCATCCATCTCGCTCATGCAGGCTCGATCTCCAGGAGTAATCCCTGCGGCACCGCGAGGCAGCGCGGAGGACAGGATTTCCCTGATTATCGGCCGGCGGGGAGTGAGGGTTTAGCCGGAATAGGGCTCAGGCAACCCCTGCGGCGCGCTCGGAAATGGCCCGGATGTCCTCCAGGATGGCGGGGATCTGCTCGGCGGGAAAACCGAGAGCGGCAAGGGCATCGGGTCCGCTGGCGCCAAGGGGCTGTTCGTCGGCGAGCCCCCATCCCTCCTCACTGCACAGCAACTCGGCCGCCTGAACGACCGCGCACACCTTACGGTGCTTGTCCGGGGCCTCGGCCGGGCGATGATGATAGGTCACGGCGTCCACTATCGCCTCCGGCAGGCTCCAGCTGCCGAGCAGCAGCCCGCCCACCTCACCGTGGTCCATACCGAGGAGGTCCTCCTCGTGCTGCCAGAGCGGCAGCTCGATCTCCTGGCGGAGAGCGGCAAGGCGATCGAACTCCTCGGGAAAGAACTGATCCATGACCAGCAGTCCGACGTCGTGCAGCAATCCGGCGACGTAGACGTCGTCGGGTGACACACCGGCGGTCTTGGTCCCCACCCAGAGATAGCGGGCGGTGGCCCCGACCGCCCCGGAATGGGTCCAGAGGGATTCGTGGCTCAACGCCCGTTTCTTCGATCCGAAGGCCTGGACGACCGAGAGGACGAGGCAGAGGCTGCGCACCTGATTGAGGCCGATGCGCTGGATGGCGGGGTAAACCGAGGCGAGCCGGTCGCCTCCCCGAGAGTAAAGCGCCGAGTTGGCCGCACGGAGGAGACGCGTAGTAAGAGCGGGATCGCGCTCGATCACCGCAGCGACGTCGGCGGGGCCCTTCCGGTCGTTGTCCAGCACCGCATGGACCTGGAAGACGATCGTGGGGAGTGTCGGGAGCTGGGTACCCGATTTGAGAAGGCCTTGCAGCCCTTGGATGAAGCCGGTGGTCAACACGTTATCTCCCAGGGATGCGGCCCGTCGTCCCCACCATTATCGGCTCAAGGGCACCCGTAGTTAAGCCGATAATTGCCCTACATGATCGCTCTCGTCGGTTTCCTCGTCGTCCTCGGCTCCGTGCTCGGCGGATTCGCCATGGCAGGGGGCCCCTTTGCGGTGCTCCTGGCCTGGTCCGAGTACGTCGTCATCATCGGCGTGAGTATCGGCACGATGCTGGTCTCGACGCCGACGCCCGTGTTGAAGACGATGCTCAAACAGCTCAAGGGGTTCCTCAAGCCAAGCCCCTTCACCAAGGGCCTCTACCTCGACGGGCTGAAGCTGCTGTACGAGCTCTTCCAGGTCGCGCGGCGCGACGGCCTGGTGGCGATCGAATCCCACATCGAAGACCCCCAAAAGAGTCCCGTCTTCAAGCGCTACCCGAAGATCCTTCACGAGCAGCACGAGGTCACCTTCCTCTGCGACTCGCTGCGGCTGGTGCTGGTCGGCAGCGTGCCCGCCTTCGATCTCGACTTCCTCATGGAAACGGAGATCGACGTCCACCACGAGAGCGAGGCCAAGGCCGTCTCCGCCCTGAACAAGGTCGGTGACGCCATGCCCGGCATCGGCATCGTCGCCGCGGTCCTCGGCATCGTCGTGACGATGCAGGCGATCGGCGGGCCGATCGAAGAAATCGGGCATCACGTCGCGTCGGCCCTGGTCGGCACCTTCCTCGGCATTCTGCTCTCGTACGGTTTCGTGGCGCCGCTCGCCACGAACATCGAGCTCAAGAACGCCGAGACCTTGCGTTTCTACCATTTCCTCCGGGCGGCTGTGGTCGCGTTCGCCAAGGGCTTCTCTCCGATCGTGGCCGTCGAGTTTGCCCGGCGGGCGATCGACGCGAATTCCCGCCCCACTTTCGGGGCAATGGAAACGGCCTGCAAAGAAGTGAAGAAGGCGGCTTGACGTGAACAAGGACCGGGAAACGATCGTCATCATCCGCAAGAAGAAGGGACATGGAGGCGGCCACCACGGCGGCGCCTGGAAGGTGGCCTTCGCCGACTTCATGACCTCGATGATGGCGCTGTTCCTGGTCCTTTGGCTCATCACCCAGAGCTCCGATGTCCGGTCTGCCATCGCGGGCTACTTTCAGGACCCGCTCGGCCGCGCCAACGAATTCGGCAGCTCCATCATTCCGGGCGAAGGTGCGCAGGCGGCCAGCCCTCGTCCGATCTCCCAGACCCAGATCGCCGACCTCCGCCGCGATCGCCTCCAGATGCTGGGCGAACGGATCCGGCAGGCGCTCGACAAGTCTCCCGATTTCGGCGAGCTCGCCAGCCACATCCAGATCGACTTCACGGAGGAGGGCCTCCGCATCCAGCTCCTCGAAGACTCGACCGGCGTGTTCTTCGAGACGGGAAGCGCCCATCCGCGCCCGGCTGGCGTGGCCCTCCTGGGGCTCCTGGGGGAGCAGTTGGCCACGATGCCCAACGCGGTCATGGTGGACGGCTACACCGACGCGGTGGCCTACTCGAACACCCAATCGACGTACACCAACTGGGAGCTGAGCGCGGACCGGGCCAACGCGTCGCGCCGGATTCTCCTCGCCGGCGGGCTTCACGACGGACAGATCGCCCAGGTTCGGGGCCATGCCGACCGCGACCTCAGGTTTCCCGGCGCCCCCACGTCACCGAGCAATCGGCGCGTTACCATCACGATGCTGTTCGATACGCCGAACCCTCTCGTGATCGTGGACTCGCTCCGCAAGGGTGTTTTCGGCGCCTTGCCAGGCACGGTTCGTCCCCCCGCGCCGTCAGTGATCCCACCGCCGACGGCATGACGAGCGCGGGGAAAATGATCGCCACGCCCGCCGGCCACGGACAATCTCCAGGGGTCCCGGCGGAGGTGATCCAGCGTGTCCTGGCCCGCCGCCTCGACCAGGTGGTCGCCATGCTCGAGACGCTCCTCGACCTGGCCCGGCCTGGCGCTGCCGAGCGGGGACAACGCCTGGCGGGTTCGGCGCTTCAGCTGGCGGAGCGGTTCGAGGTGCCCTCCGCCTTCCTTCCGGATCTGGCCCTTGCCGCCCGGTTGCACGAGGTCGGGATACTCGCGGACGCGACGACCGCCGAGCCCAACGGCTGGCGGTCGACCGTGGTGACCAAGACGGTCCTGGAGAACGTGGAAGAGTTCCGGGTGGCGGCATCGCTCATCGAGGCGCTCCGGGAAAACTGGGACGGCAGCGGCTTTCCCGGCCGGCTCCAGCGCGGACAGATTCCCTTCCGTTCTCGCATTCTCCACGTCCTGATCGACTTCTACGCGGAGCTCGACCGCGCCGGGCGCTCGGGCCAGCCGATCTCCGCCGTCGAGGCCGCCGCCCGAATCTCGGCGCATACCGGCACGTGGTACGATCCCGTCGTCATCAGCCAGCTCGAGGCGAGCGTCGGGAGCGGAGGGGGCGTCGGTGAAGCTCCTCCCCGTTTCGTGCTGCCGGTAAGCGAGCTGGCTCCCGGTATGGTACTGGCCGAGGATCTCTGTACCAGCTCCGGGATCAAGTTGCTGGCCCGCGGATCGGTCCTGACGCGGGGATCCCTGGACGTCATCGTCCAACGCCACCAGAGCGATCCGATCCTCGTGGGCGCGTGGGTCCAGCGACCCTCCGTGGCCTGACGGGAGGCGGGGTTACCCCCTCGCGCAGCTCTGATATAGGTTTCGTGCATTCCGACCTCGGCCGAAATGCCTATCCCACCGGACATTCTCCGGGCCGTCAACCGCAGCACGGTTTACGGCCAGATTTCCCGCTGGCTCATCCACGATCTGCGCAATCCCAGCCAGGCGCTGACCCTCATCACCGAGCTCATGCACGACGAGACCGAGCCAGAAGACGAGCCACCCGAGAATACCATCCGGGAGGCGACGCGCCACTTGGTTCGCTCCCTGGAACTGCTCGACCGGATTCTCAGAGTCCCCACCCGGCCCGAAATACCCGGCCCTGTCTCCCTGCGCGATCACTTCGAATTTCTCCGCGGGCTCCACGAGGTCCGCCGCTCACCGGTGACGCTGGACTTGAGCAGCGCTCTCGGACCCTCGCTGCCGGCCGTGACGGCAGTGGACGACCACCTCGAGCAGGCGTTGCTCAGTCTCATGATGAACGCGCTGGAGGCCTGCGCTGACGCGCAGAACGGCCACGTCAGCATCGCGGCTACCCCGTCGAACGGGATCGTGGTGCTTGAAGTGGAGGACAACGGACGCGGCGTCGCGAGGGAGGTCCGGAATCGCCTCTTTGAGCCGTTCGTGACGACCAAGACGGATCGCCCGTTTGCCGGACTGGGGCTCGCGGTTGCGCGGGATATTTTCGTCCGCGTCGGCGGAACCCTGGAATACGATTCTGCAAGCAGCGCCAAGACCCGCTTCGTCGCCACCCTGCGAACCTGGAAGTAACCCTCCCTAGCGGGCCTCGCCCTTCAGGGGAAGCTCGACTGCCCATGCCGCACCCACGGCCACCGCGCTCGCCCGTCGATTCTGGGCGGCGACCTGGGAAACGAGCTCTTCGCGCTGAATATTGACCTCGGCCGGGGCTTCGATGCCGAGACGAACGCCGCGGCGATCGCTGGAGAGCACCACGACGCGGATGCCGCCGTCGAGCAGGATGGCTTCGCCGGGCCGTCGGTTGAGTACGAGCATCGTCAGACCATGTCCAGGATGGATTGCATCATTTCGTCGGCGGCGTTGACGATCTTGGAGGCCGCCGCGAACGCCTGCTGACCCTTGATCAACGAGACCATTTCCTCGTCGATGCTCACTTCGGTCGCGCTCGAACGCTGCGCCTGCACATTGGCCACGAGCGCCTCCTGCGAGCTGGACCCCTGCTCCGCCGCCCGCGTCAGCACGGCGACCGACGTCACCACCCCGCCATAGAACTCCCCGAGCGTCTGGCCACCGGCCGACTGCGCTGGCGTGGACCGGAGCTGAGCGAGCCTCAGCGCGATCGACCCGTCGCCGGGACTGCCGGTGGTACCGGTCGCGATGTTGGCGACCGATTGCCTGATCGGGGGGGCGACGCTGATGCTGCTGGCGGTGAGTCCCGCGGGATCGAAAAAGTCGACGCCCGTTGCGCCGCCCGTGGTGGTCCCGGCGCGGTGGACGGCATTCACCTCCTGGACCACGGCGGAGGCAAACTGATCCAGCTGCCGTTGAATCCCGGGCAGCGTCGAGGCGCTCAGATCGCTCAGGCCCTTCAACGAGCCGCTCGACAACCTGATCAGCGACTGCGAGTCCGCCGAGCCGAGGCCATAGCCGCCGCCGGCGAGGCTCCGGACTTCCAGATTGCCATGCTGCGCGCCGTCCACCAGCAGCGCTCCCCCGGCGACGACCGCCGCGCCATGATCGGCATGCTCGATGACCTGAACGTCCACGAGCTGGCTCAGCCTGTCGATGAGCAGATCCCGCTTGTCCTCGAGATCGGGAGCGCTCACGCCTTTCGCCGCCGCGACGATCTGACGGTTGAGGTCGGCGATCTGTGCGCCGTAGTTGTTCACGTCGCTCACGGCGCTCTGCATGCGCTGCAGGACGTCCGAGTTGATGGTCGCGAGGCGGTCGGCCGCGGACTGGAACTGCTGGGTGAGGCTCTGGGCGCTCTGCACCACCAGGCTACGCGCCGTGGTACTCGACGGATCGTTGGCGAGGTCGCTGAAGGCCCCGAGGAGAGCATCCAGGCCCGCGCCGAGCCCACCGCCGTTCGACTCGTCGAAGATCGACTCGACACCGCTGAGCAGCTGGTGGGTGGTATCGAAGCGTCCTTGAAGCCCGCTCTCCTGCCGGTAGCTCGCGTCCAGGAACGTGTCGCGGGCGCGCTGGATCCCGTCGGAGGTCACGCCGCGCCCGATGGTCCCCTGGGGCGTTCGCAGGGGATCCAGCTCGGTGAGCTCGAGTCGCTGGCGGCGGTAGCCCTCGGTCGAGGCGTTCGCGATGTTGTGCGACGCCACGTCCACCGAGCGCTGGTACATGGTAAGCGCCGAGCGCGCAATGCTGAGGATGCTGTTGATCGACATCTCAGGCGATCCGATTGAGAAGGAATCCGCCGGGCCGTGGCTCCGTCGTTCTGGGCCCGGGGGTATATGCGGGCATCGGATCGGCGGTGCTGGAGAAGAGCTGCTGCAGAAAGGCGTCGCCGGCTTCGAGGGCGCGGCGCAGGACGGTCTGGTTGATCGCAAGCTCGCGCGAGGTCGCTTCCGCCGCCCGGCGAACCGCTTCCCGGGCCGTGACGAAGCTCTCCGGCGGTGAGAAGCCGAGATGAGCCTCGAGATCGGAGAGAGCGATGGCGCCGTCCCCGGCCACGAGAGCAATCAGCGCACGGCGTTGACGCCTGGCCTCTTCGAGCGTCAGCAGCGTGCGCCCGATGGCGTGCACGCTCGATTCGATCGCCTCGGGATCGTCCTCGGCGACGGCGGCCCGTTGCCGCAGCAGCGCCTGCCTCAGGTCGTCGATGTGGCGAAGCTCGTGGCCCAGCGCGCCGATCAGGTCGTCCAGCCGGCGATGACTGGCCTCCTCTCGACCACCCGTCCTGCCCTCCTCGACCAATGACAGCATGGAGCTCCTCTATTTCTGCGGCAAGTGGCGGCTGAGCTGGCGATAAAGCGCCTCGCCGAGTCCACGGTGCAACTGATCGGCGGCGCGGGACGCAAGCTCGTCGTCGAGCATCGAGGTAAACATCTCCTGGCCCGGGCCTGCGTCCTCGTTCTGCGGCACGCTCTCCCGCATCGCCTGGAAGAGGTGGCTCAGGAAAACGCCCTCGAGCTGGTGCGCGGCCTTGCGCAGCTTGGTCTGGTCGGCGGTGAGCGCCGCTGCCGCTTTGGGCGCCGGACCGGGCCCCGTCGGGGTCACTCCGCTCACTGGACCGACACCTGGGCGGTCACTGCACCGACCTCTCGCAGCGCTTCGAAGACAGAGGCCATTTCCTGCGAGGTGGCACCGGCGGCGTGGAGCCCGGCGGCAACTTCCTGCACCGTCGCCCCCGCTTCGACCGCCAGGACTCCCTGACCGCTGCCGGTTGCCGTCGAGGGAGCGCCGCCAGCTTCGGCCGGGGCACCCACCCTGAGGGTTATCCCGCGGTGACTCACGGCAGCGGGGCCGACCCGGACGTCTCCACCAGCGACCACAGTGCCATCACGTGCATTGATCACGATCCGCGACGGGGCTCTCTGGATCACGGGTAGCGTGTCCACCGCCGCGAGGAACCCCATCACACTATCGGCTGCCTGCTGCTTGGGCGTGAGCCCGACCGCCCCAGGGTCTTCGACCCGGGCGCTTCCGGGGCCATAAGCGGCATTGATCGCCTCGACGATCCGAGTGGCCGTGCCGAGATCGGGCCGGCGGAGGACGAGCCGGGATGAGGGCGCCCCCGCCGCCGGCGGATCGACCTCGATGATGGCGCCATCGGGAATTCGGCCGGAGGTGCCCCGGCGCTGGGTGGTTCGTCCATCGTCGGTGCTCACCAGCAGGGGCCCCTGCGCCGTGGCAACAGGCGGCTGGTTGGGATCGGACACGAGCGGGGTAACCCAGAGGACGCCGCCACGGAGCGAAGTAGCATCGCCGAGCGAGGAGACCTGGACCTCGAAACGTCCGCCCGCGCGGAGGAACGGCGATGCCTCCGCGGTCACCAGCACGGCGGCGACGTTGCGGGAGATCATCGCCTGCGGTGGCACCACGACGTTGAAGCGCTTGAGCAGATTCACGATCGATCGGACCGTCGGCGTCTCCCCGGCAAACCCGCCGAAGCTGCGGTCGCCGGTTCCCTCGAGTCCGACCACCAACCCGTAGCCGACAAGCCGCCTCGGTACCTCGCCCGCCCTGGTGGTCAGGTCCGCGATGCGCGCGGACTGCGCCCGGAGCGGTGAGACGACGATCAGCGCCAGCATGGCCATGATCACACCCATCCGCGTGAATCCCCCAAGCGCCAGTCGGATCATGGCCAGAGAATCGAGAGGATCTTCCCCAGGATGCCTTGCCGGGGGCCGATCTTCTTTCCTTTGTAGCTGATGACCGCGTCCGCGACGCGCGAGGAAGAGACGGTGTTGTCCGAGCCCAGGTCGTCGGGGCGGATGAGCCCCTCGATCGTGACCTCCTGCGGACGGCCATCCACGATGACCCTCTTGTTGCCCTGAATCTTCGCGTTGCCGACCGCATCGAGACCGATGACGTGCACGCTCAGCACCGCAACCAGGTCGCCCTGACGTGATGCCTGACCGACGTCCCGTGACGAGCTCTCGACACTGGTGGAGAATTGCTTGCTCGGCCCGATCCGCACCGCCGAGTCCACGCCGATGCCCAGACTCGCCCGGTGACTGCGGTTGCCGGTTGCGATGGTGGACATCTGCTCGCTGGCGCTCGTCTGCTCGTCCACCACGATGGTGATCAGATCGCCGACCCGGATGGGCTGGCGGTCGGAGAGCCAGGAGGCGCGGAGCAGGTTGGGCGCTGCCGCCACCTGCCTGGCCGCCGCTGCGGAGTCGGCGGCGGGCCGGACGGAATCGGCGGCGACGGCCTGGCCAAGGACGAGCGACGGGGCGCACAAGGCGGCGACGGACAGGAATGTCGTCCTCACGACTCGAGCCTCACGCTGCCGGGGCCGGTGACCCGGCCACGGCGCTGGCCGCCGCGCTGGGCCAGGCGCACCGACACCGTTTCACCGATGGCGCCGGACGCGAGCGCCACGCCGTCGAGGGCGACGGTCACGATCCCGCGCTTCCACTCGATTCGCACCTCGTCGCCGCTCCGCACGGCCTGCGGCGCCGTCACGCCCGAATGCGCGATCTGTTCTCCTGCAGCAAGCGGACGGCGAGTAACCCACCCTTCCAGCGAGGACGTCCGAGTCGTCGGAACACCCCACTCAACCTTCTCTTCCTTACGGATATCGGCCGAGGAGAGCATGGTCCCGCTCGACACCGGTCGTGCCGCTACCGCCACCGAATCGAGCAGCCCGGCCCGAATGCGCACGGCCACGGGAGACTTCTTCGCGGGCTCGAAGAGCACTACCAGCCATCCGTCCCCGCCCTTTCCGCTCAAGCTGAAGGGCGTAGAATCGGAGAGCGCCGCCGCGGAAGGGATCGCACCCCACTCGAGCCGCATCGCCGTCGAATCGGCCGCCCATTGCCTCGCGACGGCGCCGGCCACGGCGGCGGCGAGACGCGCCGGCACGATGACGTCGGCGGGCCTCGTGGACTGCGCCACGCAGGGCGAGGCCAGCAGCGCGAGCAATCCTGCTACTCTACCGAATGAGTTCACTGGTCGCCTGCATCATGTCTTCTCCGGCGCGGATCGCCTTGGCGTTGATCTCGTACGCCCGCTGAGCCGCGATCATGTCGGTCATCTCCGTGACGATCTCGACGTTGCTCGACTCGAGCATCCCCTGGAGCACCCGGCCGAAGCCCTGTTCCTGGGGGAACCCGGTGACCGGCTGGCCGGAAGCCGCGGTCTCGGCATACAGATTCTCGCCCAGGCTCATGAGGCCGCTGGGATTCACGAACCGCGCGAGCTCGATCCGGCCCAGCTCGACCGGCTGGCCGCTGCCGCTCGTCGCGGAGACGAGGCCGGATGGCGAGATGGTGATGTCCTGCACATCCTGTGGCAGGGTGACGTTGGGCAGCAGCTTGTAGCCCCCGTTCGTGACGATGGCGCCGGTATCGGAGACACTGAGGCTGCCATCCCGGGTGTAGGCGGTCGTGCCGTCGGGCTTCTCCACCTGAAAGAGCCCGTCGCCCTCGATGGTAAGGTCGAGCGGCCGGCCGGTCTGCTCGGGCGCGCCCTGCGTGTGAAGGCGCATGATGGCTGCCAGACGAACGCCCTTGCCGATCTGGACCGGCGCGATGGTCTGGCTGTCGTTCGGATTGACGGTGCGCGCGCCCTCGAGCGTCTCGTAGAGCACGTCCTCAAAGCTCACCCGGCTGCGCTTGAAGCCTGTGGTGTTCACGTTGGCCAGGTTGTTCGCGATGGTGTCGACCATCAGCTGCTGAGCCTTCATGCCGCTGGCCGAGGTACGCAGTCCGGGGTTCATTTTGGGTCCGAGGTCGAGGGTCGAGGGTGAGGGTTGAGGGTCGACGGTCGAGGGTCGAGGGTCGAGGGTCTTGACTCTCGACTCTCGCCTCTCGGCTCTAGACTCTTCCCACTTCTGAGGCCACGGTTCCGAGCACCCCATCCATTGCCTTGAGCGCATCGATGTTCGCCGCATAGGCTCGCTGAATGGTCACCAGATCGATCATGCCAAGGACGGCATCGCTGTTCGGCTCCTCGACCGACCCCTGGCGGACCGTGACGGCGGCGGCGGCGATCAGCTTGGCGCCGTCGGGAATCAGAAAGCGCCCGGTCCCTTCCTTCTTGAGCGCGGCCGGATCGGCGACGGTCTCGAGCCTCAGATGATCGAGAGACGCACCATCCACGAGCACGGTTCCATCGCTCTGTATCTCGACCGTACCGATGCCAGGGAGGATCGGGCCCTTGTCGCCCATGACCCGATTGCCGTCCGCGTCGGTGAGCTGGCCGCTCGCGTCGAGCCGCAGCGATCCGCCGCGGGTCAGGCGCTCACCGTTGGCCGTCTGGACCACCAGAAAGCCCGGCCCGTCGAGTGCGACATCCAGCGACTGGCCGGTCTGCCGGAAGGCGCCCTGCGTGAGATCGAGATGCTCGACCGGCACCGGATACGATTCGCCCGAGAGCATCCGCCCGCTCATCCGATCGACCTTGAAGGCATCGGTCGAGACGTTGGCCAGATTGTTCGCCGTCACTTCCTGCAACCGGGCATAGTACGAGAGCCCGTGAGCGGCGTTCAGGATTCCTCGAAGGGGCATGGGAGTCTGGGGTCTAGGGTCTAGGGTCTAGGGTCTAGGGTCTGGGGTCTAGGGTCTAAGGTCTAAGGTCTAAGGTCTCTGAGACTCTGGACTTTGGACCCTAGACTCTAGACCCAAAGGCAAGCGTCGTGCCGCCTCGAGCCCTCTACGATTGCCCACCCTAAGCCTTTGCATCGAATGACGTTTCGCTGAGATGGTCGGCGAACGACGGCCCCGTGTCCGCGACCGGTTTGGGCCGCCGCCGGAAGATTTTTCCCCGCCGCGCGGTAGAAATCGCCAGCGGCTCCCCGCCCAGGAGATCGCGCACCGCGTCCTGGGAGAGACGGGTCTGGCGGGAGATCGCCGCGACGGCGCGGCCGCGACGGGCCAGCACGACCGCCAGGCGTGCAGGAGTCCGCCGGCGACGAACGGCGAGGATTGCAAGCAACAGGAGCAGCAGCGCGACTGCCGCTGCCATTCCGGGAGGTGAGGCGAGCCGCGGGTGGAGTGCCGGCAGGTGCATCGCCCACAGATCGAGCCTGGTGAGCGCGAGCATCTCGGGGTGAATCCGTGGGATTCCCATCCAGGGAATGCTCGGGACGAGCAGCACCGCGCAGGCGAGTGCGGTCAGCGACCACAGGCGTTTCCGGGTCATACTTCATCCTTCCGGTCAGAGAGCCGCTGGCGCATGCGACGGAGCGCCTGAGTCCGGATCTGCGAGACCCGCGACTCGGTGACGTGCAGGACCTCCGCGATCTGGCGGAGGTTGAGCTCTTCGTAGTAGTAGAGGCTCAGAACGGTCCGTTCCTTTTCCGGCAGCGTTCCGATCGCCTGTTTGAGGCCCTCGATCTGTTCCACACGATCGAGCTCCTGTCCTGGAAGCGGTGCCTCGGGATCGTCGATTGTCTCTTCGAGCGCGAGCACGCTTCGCTGACCGGGCATGGCGGCGCCGTCGAACGAGACCATCACCCCACCGTCCACCGCCGCCCGCCAGCGCCAGTACGTCTGGAGGTCGATCTCGAGAACGGCGGCCACTTCCCGCGGCTCGGGCGCCCGTCCGAGCTGCGCCTGAAGCGTGGCATTCGCGGCCATCATCTTCCGGCCCTTGGCCCGCACGGAGCGGGGGATCCAGTCGCGGCTGCGGAGGTCGTCGAGGATGGCGCCACGGATCCGGCGTACCGCGTAGGTGCTGAACGCGAGCCCCCGCGACAGGTCGAAGCTGTCGAGCGCGCGAACGAGGCCGATGGTGCCGGCGCTCACCAGCTCCTCCAGCTCGACGGCTGGTGTCCTGGCACCTACTTCCCGCGCCACATGATGGACGAGCCCCAGGTAGCGGTCGAGCAGCTGCGCCCGAGCCGCCACGTCTCCAGTGGACCGGTAGCGGGTCCACAAGATGTCGGTGAGGTTGACAGGCATCTGGTCGCTACGAATCGCGGTCATACGGCGCTCCGTGCCATGAGTGGCAGGTCGAGGCTATCCAACACGGTGTCTCTGAGGGCCCGGGCCACGCTGGTTCCGGGAATGGTCTCGAGGAGGCTGCGGGGGTCGCGCACCGCGAGCCGTAGTGCCTGATCCTCAGGTAACGCACCGGCGAACCGGACGCCCCGGCGCAGGAATCGCTCTGAGGCCGTCGCCAACCGGACGAAGGCATGACGCCCTTCTTCCGCATCGAGGCAACGATTGACCACGATGTCCATCGGCAGGCCGGGAATCTGGAGGTTGACGATCTTCATCAACGCGTAGGCATCGGTGAGCGCGGTGGGTTCAGGCGCTGTCACCACCAGCAGGCGGGTGGCCCGCATGGTCGCGACCCGCACCACGCTCTCGATTCCCGCCGCCGCGTCCACGATCACGGCGTCGAAGGACGTGTACAGCTCGCTCAGCCGGTGCTGCACGCGGGCCCGATCCATCGGATCCATCGCATACAGCGCCTCGTTACCCGATTCTCCGGGCAGGAGCCAGAGGTTCGGCGCGATCGACTGCACGAGTTCCGGGGCCATCACCTCGCCGCCGAGCAGTGCGTCCATCCGGACTCCGGGCCGCACGCCGAGGAGGACGTGCAGGTTGCCCATGTTCTGCGCACCGTCGAGCAGGAGCACCCGCCGCCCTTGCGAAGCCAGCACCGAGGCGAGGAGAAGGCTGATGACGGACTTGCCCACGCCGCCCTTCCCGCTGCCCACGACAACCGTCGGTGTCTCGGTCATGCGACGCTTTCCTGCGTCCGCTGGCGGCGTCCACGCAGGCTGGCGCGCGCCGCATCGAGCCGCGGCGCGGCAGATCTCAGGTCCTGAGGCACCCGCTGGCCGTCAGCCAGCCAGCGCATCGGGAGATTGCGCTCGGCCGCCAGATCGAAGAGCGTCCAGTCATCGGGTACTTCGTCGACCTTGGTGGCGAGCAGATGGGTGGCGCCCCGGGCCACGTAGTGATCCATGAGGCGGCGCGCCAGGTCCCGCTGAAGCCCGGCAGGGAGCGCGACGTGCACCTCACGGGGGCCGACGTCGGTCAGGATGCGTTGGGCGGCGTCGGCATCGCGCTGTCCGCGCGGACCCCGGCCGGGGCAGTCGACCAGAATCACCTGGCATGCCGTGAGACGCTTCATCGCGCGCCCGAGGTCACCCTGCTCGTAGACCGGCTCGAGCGGGAGACCGAGCAGAGCGGCATGCACGGCGAGCTGCTCGATCGCGCCGACCCGGTAGGTGTCGAGCGCGAGGAAGCCGATCTTCTTCCCCTCGAAGACACGGGGGTGAGCGGCCAGCTTGGCGAGGGCGGTCGTCTTCCCCGCTCCGGTGGGTCCGACGATGGCGAGAATGTCCGGTCCGGCAGGAGACGCGATCGTGGCCTCCGGCCGCGCCGTCTCTGGTCGCGCCGGCGCGACATCCTTGCGCAACAACCTCCCTACCACGTCGGCCGTGTCCGGGTCCGCGGCAACGAGCTCGATACCGCCCTTCACCTTCGCGGTGCGGATGATCACGGCGTCGGGACCGAGCTCGGCCTGGGCTTCGGCGAGCAGCGGCCCCACGGCGGGCCCGCGATAGGTCTTAAGCGGCACGAGGAAGCTCCCAGGTTGCTAGACTGTGGATCGGCGTCTGAGCGGGCAGCTCGCCGAGTGAGATGACGGGAAGTCGCGGCATGATCGGTTCGATGAGCCGGCGGACACCCACGCGGAGCGACGGCGGCGTGATGAGAGGACGCACCTGCCCGTCGCGCTTGGTGTGCTTGACCAGTTCGCCCAGGGAACGGAGGATCTGGGCGAGGTCCTCGGGCTCGACGTTCCGCACGCCTTCGCGTGTCGGACGTGGGCTGAAGAGACCCATCAGCGCGGCTTCGAGGCGGGGTCCCACGGTAATCCCGCGGATGCTGCCGTCCCCTTCCTCGTGGATCTGGACGATCACGCTGGCCAGGGTCCGCCGCACGTGCTCGGTCAGCGCCTCCGGGTCCTTGGTCTGGTCCGCGGCGTCGGAAAGGGTCTCGAGAATCGTGGCCAGATCGCGGACCGGGACGCCTTCGCGCAGCAGGCGCTGCAGCACGCGGTGGATCACGCCCAGGCTCAGCTTGGTCGAAACGTCTTCCACGAGGGCAGGATTGGCCTCCTTCAGCGCGTCGAGCATTTCGCGCACGTTCTGCCGCGTGAGGAGCTCGGCCGCGTGCTGCCGCACCGTTTCCATCAGGTGAGTCGAGAGGACCGTCTGTGCCTCGACGACGCCGTACCCATTCGCCTCCGCCTCCATCCGGCGCTCGGGAGCAATCCAGACGGCGGGAATGCCGAAGCTCGGGTCGGCGGTGTGCACACCCTCGAGCGCAACGGTGCTGCCGCTGGTGTTGAGCGCCAGGAGGTGTCGCGGCATGACCTCGCCGCCGGCGACCTTGATTCCCCGCAGCTTGATGACGTATTCCGTCGCGGGAAGCTGGATGTTGTCGCGAATCCGCGCGGGGGGCACGATGATCCCGAGCTCCATGGCGACCTGCTTCCGCATGATACCGATCCGTTGCAGCAGATCCCCGTGCTGGCTCTCATCCACGAGGGGCACCAGCGCGTAGCCGACTTCGACCTCGAGTGGCTCGACGGCGAGGAGCTCCTTCATCTGGGTCGCGGGCTCGGTGGCTTCGGCCGCGCGGACCGGGGCGATCGGTGGAGCGGCGGCGGCCTCCGCCGCGGAGCGCTGAGATATCCAGGCCACGCTCGCCGTGGCACCGGCCAGCACCACGAAGGGGAGCAGCGGAAAGCCGGGCACGAGACCGAGCGCGGCCAGGATGATCGACGAGATCCACATGGCGCGGGGGTGACGGGTGAGCTGTGCCGCGATTGCGGGCCCGACGCTGGGGCTCGAGGTGCCGTAGGTGACGATGATGCCGGCCGCGGTGCTGACGATGAGCGCCGGGATCTGGCTCACCAGGCCGTCGCCTACCGACAGCGACGTGAAGGTGTGGGCTGCCTCGGCCGCGGTCATGTCCAGCTGCAGCATGCCGATGATGAAGCCGCCGATGAGATTGATGGCCGTGATGATCAGGCCGGCGACGGCGTCGCCTCGAACGAACTTGGCGGCACCGTCCATCGCGCCGTAGAAGTCGGCGTACCGGGTGATCTCTTCACGCCGCCGCCGGGCCTCGGTCTCATCGATGAGCCCCGCCCCCAGGTCGGCGTCGATGCTCATCTGCCGGCCGGGCATGGCGTCGAGGGTGAACCGGGCCGCCACCTCGGCGATGCGCCCGGCGCCCTTGGTGATCACCATGAAGTTGATGACGATGAGGATCAGGAAGATCACGAGCCCGACGACGTAGTTACCGCCGACCACGGCGTTGCCGAAGGCGTGGATCACCTGGCCCGCCTCACCCTTGCCGAGAATGAGCCGCGTCGTGGCCACGTTGAGGCCGAGCCGGAGGAGCGTCATCAGCAGAAGCAGGCTCGGAAAGATGCTGAACTCGAGGGGGTCCTTGGTCGAGAGCGTGACCAGCAGCACCACGATCGAGAGCGCGAGGCTCACGGCCAGGAGCCCGTCGAGCATCACGGAGGGAAGCGGAACCACCAGAAGGCCGACGACCACGACAACGGCGAGCGCGAGCCACGTCTCGGCGCTCGGCACGAAGCGGCGCATCCCGTCCATCGCCTGCGCGGGGGCCGTCATTCACCCCGTCCGGCGCGGCGGCGGTAGACGTAGGCCAGCACCTCGGCCACCGCGGCGTACAAGCTGGCGGGGATCTGCTGGCCGACTCTGGCGGTGGCGAGCAGGGCATGCGCGAGCGGCCGGTTCTCGACCAGGGGAACGCCGGCTCGCGCCGCCAGGGCCTTGATTCGCTCGGCGAGCTTCCGTTCGCCCATGGCCAGAACCATCGGCGCGGCGCTCCGATCGGCGTCGTACTTGAGCGCGACGGCGATATGGGTCGGATTGGTGACGACTACGTCGGCCTTGGCCACGTCCCGCAGCATGCGCTTGCGGCTGGTGGCGCGCTGGAGAGACCGGATGCGGCTCTTCACCAGCGGATCGCCCTCGGACTCCTTATGCTCGCGCAGCACGTCCTGCTTCGTCATCCGCAGGTTCTTCTCGTGCCGGTAGACCTCGAAGGCGTAGTCGGCCAGCGCGAGGACCAGGAAGGCGAGGCCGACCGACAGTGCGAGCCGGAAGGCCACATGGCGGAAGACCGTGACCACCTGATCCGTACTGCCGGCGGAGAGCGAGATCACCTCGGGCCACGATTGGCGGAGCGCGAGCCAGGTCACCGTACCGAGCACGGCGAACTTGGCGACCGACTTGAGCAGCACGAACGGCGTCTGCACGCTCAGGAGCCGGCCGATCCCGTTCAGCGGATTGAGATGCGAGAGCTTGGGCTCGAGCGGCTTCAGCGTGACGACGCCACGACCCTGAACCACGCCCACGAACAGGCTGAAACCGATGACGACGGCCACGAACGGCCACAGCGCCAGCATCAGATGCTCCGCCGCCACGCGGAGCAGCGCGGCGGCGGCATTCGGCGTCAGCGCATCGGCGCCGAGCCACTTGAAATCGGCCGCGAGGAATTCGCGGCTCTGCTGCGCCATCCCCTTGCCCGCCGAGTAGGCGAGAGCGCTGGCCCCCGCCAGCAGGAGCACGGCGCCGGATAGCTCCTGGCTGCGCGGCACCCGCCCTTCGTTGCGGGCCTCCTCGCGATGCTTGGGTGTCGCGCTTTCGGTGCGCTCCTGCTCGGAGGTCGGCGTGTCGAGCAATCCCATGGATCAGTGCCCCGACGCGAGGGTGAAGGCATCGATGACCGCACCCACGGAGCCCTGCATGCCGCCGACCCAGTGTCCGATGAACGGACCGGTATAGGGAAGCGCCGCTCCGAAGACCAGGAACCCGAGCCCGATCGTGATCGGGAAGCCGACCGCCATGGCATTCAGTTGTGGAACCGCCTTGCTCAGAATCGCGAGACCGAGGTTGGCGAGGAGCAGCGCGGCGATGATCGGAGCCCCGGCGCGAGCGGCGACGGTGAAGACGGTGCCCGCCAGGGCGACCACCGCCCGGCCACCGCCGACAAAGTCCAGCGCTCCGCCCGGCGGAATCGACTGGAAGCTGGCGGCGACGCCGGTGAGCAGGACGAGATGACCACCCATCGTCGCGTAGATCGCCAGCGCGAGCATCGTCTTGAGATCGCCGATGCCGGTCACCGTAGCCTCCGCCATCGGCGAGAGGGATGGACCGAGGTTGAGGCCCATCTGCAGCGTCGCCACCTCGCCCGCCAGGCCCATCCCCGCGGTGAACACCGCTCCCACGAGCCCGATGGCGAGCCCGAGCATCAGCTCGGAGGCGAGCGGCAGCACCAGGCCCATGTAGTCGGCGGCCAGAGGCGTCTCGCGGACCTGCGGCAGCACCGTGATGGTGAGGACGATGACCAGCGCGCCCCGGACCGACTTGGGCATGCTGGCGAAGGACCAGAGCGGCGCGGCGAGCATGAGGCCGACCATCCGGGCACTCACCAGCACGAGTGTCGGCCAGTGCGCCGGAGCGAGCGCCTGCACGAGGGAAAATTCCTTCACGCGGCCACCGAGGGGAGCGCGCGGATCATCTCGACCAGGTACTGAACGAGCTGGTGCATCATCCAGGGGAGCATGATGACCGCGACCGCGCCTACCGCCACGAGCTTCGGGATGAACGTGAGGGTCTGCTCCTGCAACTGCGTGACCGCCTGGAGCAGGCTCACCAGCACGCCGACGATGAGCGCGGTGAGGAGCAGCGGCGCCGCCACCAGCAGGCAGGTCGTGATCGCATGACGGATCAGCTCGAGCGCGAGGATGGGGGTCATGACGGGACCCCGTGAAAGCTCGACATCAGATTGCGCACGACGAGGGTCCAGCCGTCGGCGAGGACGAAGAGAAGGAGCTTGAACGGCAGCGACACCATCGCGGGCGGCAGCATGAACATGCCCATGCTCATGAGCACCGAGGCGACGATGAGATCCACCACGACGAAGGGCAGGAAGATCACGAAGCCCATCTGGAACGCGGTCCGCAGCTCGCTGGTCACGAAGGCGGCGACGACGATGACCGTCGGCAGCTCCTCGACGGAATCGGCATCGGCCGAGCCGCTCATCTCGGCGAAGGCGGCGACGTCCTGCTCGCGGGTGTTGGCGAGCATGAACTCTCGCATCGGCACGAGCCCCTTCTTGTATGCGTCCGCCTGGCTGATCTTGCCGTCGAAGTAGGGTTGAATCGCCTCGGTGTTGGCCCGCTCGATGATCGGATGCATCACCACTCCGGTGAGCAGCACGGCGAGCGCCACGAGCAGCTGACCCGGCGGGGTGGTCTGGGTACCGATCGCCGACCGGAGGAAGTGCAGGACGATCAGGATCCGGGTGAAGCTGGTCATCAGGAGGAAGACCGCGGGCAGCAGCGTGAGCGCACCCATGAAGACGACCAGGCCGACCGTCCCCGTCAGGTGGACCTGCTCGGCGCCATCGCCGATCCTGAAGTCGATCTTCGGGGTCTCCGGACCGGTCACGGTCGGGCCCTGAATCGATGGGGCGCTGACGCCCGGGCTCGCACGACGCGCGGGAGCCGGTGAGAAGGGCGCCACGTTCACGACCTTGGACAAGAGCTTGGCCACGCTGTCCGCTCTGGCGGCGCTGTCCGGTTTGGCGACCGCCTGGCCCGACGCCCGCCCCGCGCTCACGAAGACGACGAGAAGTACGAGCGGCAGGATCCGGCGGGCGAAAGCCGTCATCCTGACGATCCCGCCGGCTGTGCCGAGCGACGCCGCGGTCATCCTGAGCGACGCGAACGCGCCGAGCCCGCTCGCCCCCCCCTCGCCACTCAGGGCAGCGTGCCGCTGGGCGGTCAACGCACGCGAAGCCGATGCCGCCGACAACTCGGTCAGCAGCGTGCAGCCCTTCTCCGCCAGGGAGACGACGAGCACCCGGTCGTCCACGCGCAGCAGCGCGACGCCCTGGCGCGGTCCGGTGGACACCCGCTGCAGGATCTCGAGCGGGATGCCCCGTCCCGGTGCTCGCACGCCCTGGATCCGGCGAAGGAGATGCAGACCGATGAACAGAAGGCCGAGCGTGACCGCGAGCGCGCCGACGGCACCGAGCATTCCGGCGACCTCAGCTCGCCACGGAAGGTTCGTTACCCGAGAGAATCCGGGTGATGCGCACCCCGAAATGCTCTCCGACGACTACCACCTCACCCTCGGCGAGCTTGCGGTCGCTCACGAAGATGTCCACTGGTTCGCCGACCATGCGGCTCAGCTCGATGACCGAACCGTTGCCGAGGTCGAGCACTTCCTGGATGGTCATCGTGGTACGGCCGAACTCGATTGCCACGGGAAGCGAGACGTCGAGCAGCGTGTCCAGCGAGGCGCTGCCCCCGATCTTCGCGCTCCCCTGCAGCTCGCTGAGCGGCGGGCCGCTCGTGATCTCCGTCTCCCCAACCGTCAAATCGCTCATACGACCCTCGCGCGCCCCGTCCGCCCGGCCGGTTGGGCCTGGCGGGGAGCGCAGATTTGTGTGATCCGGACGCCCATCGCCCGGCGGACGCGGCCGGGCGTGCCGAGGAACCGGCGCCGGCCGTTGACGTGAACCTCGAGCGGAACGTCCAGCGCGTACCCGGTGTGAATCACCTGCCCGACGCTGAGCGCCCCGACATCGCGAGCCTGCATCGCGAAGAGCGGGAAGCGCGCGCTCACCGGCAGGGTCGCGCTACGCAGTGACTGACCCAGGTTGTCGCGGGACGCCTGCCGCTCGGCCTCGCCAATCCGACCGATCCGTGGCCCGGCGCTCCGCTTCTCCTGCAGGAAGGTCTCGAGCGCCATCAGCGGCAGGCAGATCGTGAGAAGTCCCGAAAACTCTCCGGCTCGCACGTCCACGTTCGTCACGAGCACATTGTCCTCGCGGCTCGCGATCTGAAGCGCGTCCGGCATCGACTCGAACCCGATCTGGACCGGCACCAGCATGTGATGCTCCTGCCAGCACTCGCCGAGGATGGCCAGGATCCGGTCGGCGACCCCCTTGAGGATGAGACGCTCGAGCTGGGTGAGAGGGCGGTTGACCGCGCCCATACCGCCCGGACCGCCGAACATCCGGTCGATCAGCTGATAGGAGAGATCGATGCCGAGATCGAGCACGCCCTGGAGTCCCGTGCCGTTCCCGAGATCGAAGACGAACGAGGCGCACGGATTGCCGAGTGACATGAGGTATTCGCCGAACGTCGCCTGCTCCACGCCGGCCACGGTGACATCGGTAGGAAGCCGGAGCCGCGAGGAGAGCAGCGCTTGCATCGACACCGCGAACCGGGTGTAGATATTGGTGAGATTGCTCCGCCGGTCCTTCGAGATGCGGTGCGGCCGCAGGAAGTTGTACGGTACCGCCTCGACCACGGTCTCGACCGCGGCGGGGCTGGCGGCGCCGCGGAGAATCGAATCGACGTCGGTCTGATTGATGAAGTCGGCCATGGCGCGCCTTACTGGATGACGAACTGTGGGAGATAGACCGTCACGCGCGCCTTTGGTCCGACCACCGCCACGATCGCCGCGGCCAGATCGCGCTTGATGCTGTCGCGGGCGAACGGTTGGGTGAGCATCTTCATCGTCTGGCTCTCGAGCCGCGAGACGACCAGATCGCGTACCTGGACGTCATGATCCTTGAGCGCGGTCTCGGCCGTTTCCGACTCGACCTCGAAGGCCACCGAGGTCATCAGGAATCGTGAGCCTTCGGAGCCGGCGGGGTTGACGATGAGGTTGTCGATCTTGAAGATCCGGCCGGCTGTTTCCTTGTCGCCCTTCTCGTGCTCCTTGGCCTCCTGCTCCGGTTCCGCCCGGGCCGAATCGGCCTGGCCGGCGCGATGGGGGGCGAGACGAGGCGCGAGGACGAATCCGCCGCCGACGCCACCAGCCGCCGCCGCGACCAGCACCGCGATCATCACCATCGCCTTGGGCTTGGTCTTGGCCGCCGGGGCGTCACTCGCAGGCGGCGTCGCCGGTTTCTGTTCCGCGTCCGGGGTGCTGGCGGTCATGGAAGTCCGAGTTGGTGATGGAAGTGGAGTCGACCTGCTTCGCGGCAGCACAAAAGCAACGGTCGTACCACCGCAGGCGGCGAGGAGCGGATTTTGAATCGACGTCGCAACTCGTTGCACCGTATGCAGTAGTACAACGTGCTCGTGAGGTACCATCGAGCAGGTGGCTGCGGGGAGCGCGCGAAGGGGAAGAGACTGCCGGGTGGGTACGGAGAGAGTTGCCGGAAAGGTTATCGGCTATCGGCTATCAGTTATCGGCGGACCTGGGAGGAAACCTGAGGTTGGTGGAAGGTGAAGGGTGAAGGGGAAGAAACTTTCCTCCCCCTTCACCCTTCCACCTTCACTCTACACCTTGCCCTATCTCTTCAACTGCACCAGCTCGCTCAGCATCTCGTCCGAGGTCGTGATGATCCGCGCGTTGGCCTGGAAGCCGCGCTGCGCGATGATCATGCTCGTGAACTCCTCCGAGAGATCGACGTTCGAGCTTTCCAGCGCGCCCGGGGTAATCGTGGACTGATTGCTGGTCCCCGCGTATCCCACGATCGCACCACCCGAGTTGCCGGACTCCGAGTACACGTTGTCACCTTCGCGGAGCAGGCCGGTCGGGTTGTTGAAGCTCGCCAGCGCGATTTGGGCCAGCGTCTGGTTGATCCCGTTGGTGAAGTATCCGGTGATCACGCCGCGGCCGTCCACGCTGATGTCCTGCAGGTTACCCATCGGGTAGCCGTCCTGGCTGCTGGCCACGGCATTCGACGGCGCGGCGAACTGGCTGAGCCCGTTCACCTCGCCCAGCTTGCCGGAGTCGAGCTTGACATCCACCGGGCTCGTCGCGCCGGTGCCGGGATCGACCTGAAGGCTGCTGGCGCCTCCGGTGTACGAGAAGGTCTCCAGCCGGCCGTTGCTGTCAAAGGTCACGGCGCCGTCGCCACCGCCGGTGATGTTCGCCGGACTCGGCACGCTGGCGGTCCACAGCCAACGGTTCTGGGCCGTGGGGTCCTTGGTGAACTTCATGCTCAGGTCGATCGGGTTGCCGATCGAGTCGTAGACGGTGAGCGCGATGTCGTGCGACACGTCGGCCGCCGCCTGCTGCTGGATGTAGTTCCCCGGAAGGCTCCCGAAGATCGCGTTGAATCCCGTCGCGCCTGCGCCGGAGCTCTGGATGTTGAGGCCGCTCAGCGCGTTCACGCTCCCGCCGTCGCCGGTAATCGTGAGCGCACCCGAGCCGGAGTCGATCGCCGCGCCGTCGATATTGGTGATGCCGAGGCTGGTGTCGATGGCGGCGAGCAGCTGCCCATAATCCGTCGTCGCGCCCACGGTGACCACCGGGTTGGTGATCGCCAGTGCGGTCCCACCCTTGTTGGCGGCCATGGTGACGGCGTCACCGCTGGTCAGGCCGAGATTCGCGCCGAGACCGTTCCGCAGGTTGGTCACGAGGTCGGTTTGCGTGGCCACGTGACTGAACTGGTCGGTCGACTTGGTAGTGGTGGCGGCGATGGTGCCGTTGGCCGACGCCAGCGCCTTGAGGAGAGCCGGATTCGAGCTCGTGATGCTGAGCGTCTGAGCCGTCGCCCCCGTGGTGAAGTCGATGGCGCCGGTGGCATCGTTGAGCGCGATGCTGCCGAAGCTGGCGCTGAAGTCGTTCGCCATCTCGTTGCGCAGGTCCAGGATCGAATGGAAGTCCCGGTTGCCCGTACCGGTGTCCTGCGGCACGTAGGTGTAGGTCTGGGTGGTCGCACCGACCGTCATGGTCACCGTGGTACCGTTCGGGACCATTCCCAGCACCTGCGCATTGGCCGCTCCGTTGGCGTACAGGCCGCTCACATCCGAGCCCGCGCCCGCGTTGCTGCCGGTCTGCTCGATCGCGAACACCTTGCCCTGGGTCTGCAGGATCGTCCCGAGAGGCTGCTCGCGCGAGTCGAGATTGCCGCTCAGCTTGAGCTCGCTGGTGGCCTTGGCCGGCGACTTCTGCCCGAAGGGCAGCTGAATGTCGGACACCGTGCTGCCGGTGGAGAGCTGCCCCGCCGAATTGGCGTTGATGCCCTGCACCTTGAAGCCGTTGGCGGGCGACACCATCCGGCCGTTCGCGTCGAGCTGGAAGTTGCCCGCGCGAGTGTAGAAGGTGCGGCTGCCGTCGCTCACCACGAAGAAGCCGTCGCCCTGGATGGCGAGGTCCGTGGTCTGCCCGGTGGACTCCAGGTTCCCCTGGCTGAAGTTCATGTCGATGCTGCCGATCTTCGAGCCGAGGCCGATCTGGATCGGGTTGATGCCGCCGAGATTGCCCGGCGGCCGCGAGGCGCCCTGCAGCAGCTGGGCGAACGCTTCCGCGAAGGTCACCCGCGAGCTCTTGAACCCGACGGTGTTGACATTCGCGATGTTGTTGCCGATGACGTCCATGCGGGTCTGGTGATTCCGGAGACCCGAGACGCCGGCAAAGAGGGAACGCATCATGGCTGGAGCGACTCCGTAGTGGAAGGTGAGCCTGCGCTGTTGATCTCCACGATCTCATCGAGCGTGAAGCTCAGATTCCCGGCACGGACCGTCAGGTTCCCTCCCTCGAACTGCACGCTGTCCACGATCCCATCGCTGTAGGTCGTGACGTCGGCGGGTGTGCCATCCTCGCCGACCACTGCGACTTCATAGGTGTACTCGCCGGGCGCGACCGTCCCGGGATCGATCACGAACCGCTGGCGCCCCGCGCCCACGGTGCCGAGATCCTGCACCGCGACCTCCTTGCCCGACTTGTCGAGCACGCGGAGAGCCGCCCGCCCGCCCGAGCCGCCAACTTGGAACGTCAGCGCCGTCGCCTGCCCCGCCACGACGGTGAGACTGTCGCTCTTGGCGATAACGTGGCGGCCGATCAACGACGCGCCGACGTTGGCCTTCTGCGCGAGCGTGGTGATCGCGCTCGACTCGGCCTGTCCCGACAGCGCCTGGTTCAGATTCACGAGCTGCTCCAGGCTGGAGAACTGCGCCAGCTGCGCCGCCATCTCCTCCGGCTTCGACGGCTCCAGGGGATCCTGATGCTTGAGCTGAGTGACAAGCAGCTTGAGAAAATCGTCCTTCCCGAGCGCCTGCTTCCCCTTCCCTGTGTCAGCGGGCGGCAACGGACTGGCCGCCGCCGGGGTCTTCAATACCGTCCCGACATCCATCGTGACTTACCTTTCTCGCTCTCGCCGAGAGCGCTGCTGTGACCGGCCGTCGGGTTGCTGCCGGCGCGGATCCGGGCGCGAGTCTTCCGTCGGATCCTGATGACGTTCCTTGCGATCCTGCGTCTGCGAGTCCTGGGGGCGGCTGTCCCCGGCTCCCGCCGATTGCTTCGCCGCCGCCGCGGGCATCCACCCCTCCGCCACCGCCTGGCCGCTATCCACCCGCACGTGCGCCTCCTGAAAGCCCTGACGGGAGAGGGCGCTGCGAAGCTCGTCCAGTCCCACCTGCATCTCCCGCGTTCCTGCCTCATCCGCGCTCACGATCCGCGCGTGGACGACGTCTCCCCGGACGGCGATCTGGATCCGGCCGCCGCCCGCCTCGTCGGGCAGTTGCAGCGTCACCCGGTCCGTCGGGACTGCCGGGCGTGGAGCCTCCTCGAAGTGGCGCGCCTGCGCCGGGGCTTCGGCCGCGGGGGTCGAGCCCTCGGGAGGGATGGGCTGACCCTGCGCTGGTGCTCCGCCCCTCCCGGCCAGCGGAGTCGTCTCGATTTCGCCCTTCCGGACTTCGACAGGCTTTGCCGCCTGGTCCTTCGACACCGGCGGCGGCGCGCCGACGGTCGACTCGACGTGCACCTCCTCCACCGTCACCTTCGCGGTAAGGTGAGCATGCTCGGCAGGAGCGGCTTCGCTCTCAATTCCTCGAGCCGGAGTGAACCGTGACCCGGCCTGGTCGGCATGCCGTCGCGGTTCCCGCGCCTCGGGAGATCCCAGAGCGTCGAGCGCCGGAGGACGGACGCCGCCGGCCGTCGAGGCCGCGGCAGGCGACGGGATCCGCGACTTTGCCGGTGAGTGCGTCCTCGGTGTTCCTGCCTGCTCCCGCCGTTCCTCCGACTCAAGGACGGGTACGACGATGGTCGCGATGTGAGAGGGCAGCGTCATCTGCTGGTGCGGTGGGAGCGGAACCTGCACCGGATCGGCGCCGTGATTCGGCAGCTCGAGACTTGGGCCGCTCGTCTCGATCCCGTCCTTCGGCTTCTTCTTCGGCACGGGTTCAGACGCGACCGGCTCGGAGACAACGGGCCCCGCCGGAGCGGCGGGAGCCGCGCCAGCTACGAGAGCGGTTGCGATCGGCAGCGCGGCCGTCTCTGCGCCCGGTGCCGGAGGAATCGATGACGCCGCCTCCGGCTCGGATGCATCAGTCCCGTTCGATATCGGTCGGGGTATCCGCGCCGTCTCGCCGAGCCGTGGAGCCGGGGCCGGAACCGCCGGCACGTGAGTCGCGATCGGCCGCGAGACGAAGGCGGATGCGGGCGATGGAGCTACCGGTCGTGCCTCGAAGTAGGGTGCCGGTGGGATGGCGGCGCTTGACGCGGGAGCCGGGAGCGCGGAAGAGCGATCCACTGCCAGAGCATTCGCTGGAACCGGGATCGGCACTGGCATGGGTGCCGGCACCGGTGTCTGCGGCTGTACCAGCGCGCCAACGGCCGTGGCACGCGGCTCGAAGATCGGCGCCGAGGCCTCCGCCGACGTCTGACCCTCCACCGGTATCGGGAGATCTGGCAGTATCGGCTGGGGCCCGGTCACCGGCTGGATAACCGGCGCGGCCCGAGACGCGCCGAGCAGGGCCTGAGCAAGCGCCGCCTGGAACGACTCGCCTGGGACGGCCTCACCCTTGGCGGCAAAGGCCGACGATAAATTGCCGCCCGATTCGTGTACCGAGGTGCCGACCGGCTTCATGGCGTCGAATCCTTCTTGCCGCCGGCGCCCAACATGCGCCGGCTCAGAATGGCCGCCCGCTCCTTCGGTAGCGCCGCCAGCAGGCCGGCGGCGGGGCGGACACCGAGCTGCTCCAGAACGCCGTGCACCTCCTCGTCGGACATGTAGGCCAGCACCTTGGCCGCGTCCGTGGTCTTCATGTTCGAGAAGATCCGCGCAAGCTGTTTGTACGCTGCCGCGGAGCGTCCTGTCGCGGCGGTGGACGCTGCGGCGTCGGCAGGAGCGGGACCGACTGCATTTCCGCTCGGACTGGCGCCGAGGGCCGATGTCGCCGCGCCTCTCACAGCGGCGGTCGAATCGGCATGCGCCACCGAGTCACCCGCGGCGGGCATCACCGAATCCGCGTGCGTCTTGGATGTGTCGCTCGCGAGATGCGGCTGCGCCGAATCGCCCCGGGCTTTGGCCGGGTCGGCGAGGACTGCGGCGGAGTCCGGGGCGGCAGGAATCGCCTTCCTGGCCTTCAACACCAGGCCACCGGTCGTGCCGCCCAGGGAGAGGAGGAATGTCACCAGGCCCACGACTACGAGTCGCATCGTCCGCCCGCTCCTTGTGCATGGGTTCTGCGCAGGGCCACTTCATCCATCGCTCCCTGCTCGGCCCGTTCCGTCTCCCGCTGCCACGATTCCAGCCGCTGTTCCCGGAGCCGCTCGATGGCGCGCCGCGCCTGGCGGCTCTCCTCGAAGCTGGTGATCTCCGCGTCGAGTCGTCCGAGCGCCTCGCGGTGCTCCGCCGTCGCGGCCGCCGCGCGCGCGCGGGTCGCCTCCACGGTGAGGATGAGGTTGCTCAACGAGCCCGCCGTACGCAGCTCCTGAGGGGTCGCGGCGAGCTGCTGGATCGCTTCGGCCACCCTTGCGACACCGGCCTCGGAGACGAGGCGTCGTTCCGCTTCCACCTGTCTCGCTTCGGCCAGGCGTCTTCCCTGGGCCTGCTCGGCGAGGATTCGAAGCTGGAGGACCCGCTCGAGGCGGAAGGAGAAATTCTTCATCCGACCCTTCCGGTTTGGTGGGACTGCAGGCGGCCGGCGAGCTCGAGGAGCCGGGCCCGCGTGGTTTCGAAGGTCGAGCCTTCGTCCGCCGGCTGCCGGAGAAAGCCGAGCAGCTCCTGCCGGTTCGCGATCGCGGCATCCACCAGGCGATCGGCACCCGCCTTGTACGCTCCGACCGCGAGCAGATCCTCGTGGTGCCGGTATGCCGATTCGGCTCGGAGCACCGTGGTCGCGGCGTCGAGCTGCAACGGATCGATGACCTCATCACGCACCCGGGAAACGCTCTCGAGCACATCGATCGCCGGAAAGTGCTTTCCGGCCGCCAGCCGCCGTGAGAGTACGATGTGTCCGTCGAGAATGGAGCGGGCTGCGTCGGCGATCGGCTCGTTGAAGTCGTCGCCCTCGACGAGCACGGTATAGAGGCCGGTAATGCTGCCGATGCGTCCGGTTCCGGCGCGCTCGAGCAGCCTCGGGAGCTGCGCGAACACCGACGGTGGATACCCCTTGGTGGTCGGCGGCTCGCCGATCGCCAGCCCGGTCTCGCGCCACGCCATCGCCACGCGCGTCACCGAGTCCACCATCAGCAGCACATCCCGCCCCGCATCCCGGAAATACTCTGCGACCGCGGTCGCCACGAGCGCTCCGGTAGCACGCACCACTGCCGACTGGTCGCTCGTGGAGACGATGACCACGGAGCGGGCCAGGCCCTCCGGTCCCAAGTCGCGCTCGATGAATTCCCGGACCTCGCGGCCCCGCTCGCCGAGCAGGGCAATGACATTGACGTCGGCGCTGGTGCGCCGGGCGACCATCCCGAGCAACACGCTCTTGCCGACGCCGCTGCCGGCCATGATGCCGACCCGTTGGCCCCGGCCCAGGGAGATGAGCCCGTCGATCGCCCGCACTCCGGTGGCGAGTGGCTGCCTGATCCGGGTGCGCTCGAGCGGATTCGGTGGATCGGCGTTGAGCGGATAGCGGCTGCTTCGGCCGATCGGGCCGAGGCCGTCCATCGGCCGGCCGAGCCCGTCGATCACTCGTCCGATGAGCGCCTCCCCGACTCCGACGTCGAGCGTGCGGCCCAGCGCACGGACCGTGGCGCCCGGGAGAATGCCCTCGAGGTCGCGGAGCGGCATGAGCAGCACGCCGCGCTCGTGAAATCCGACGACCTGGGCGGTCACGCGCATGCCGTCGCCGCTCTCGATGCGACAAAGCTCGCCGAGGGCGACCGGCAGCGAGGAGGCCTCGACCACCTGGCCGATCACCCGGGTAACCCGGCTATGGACCGTGAATCTCGGCACTGCCGCCGCGCGTCCGAGCGCCGCCGAGACGAGGGTAGCGTACGTCGTATTATCCATCGCGGAGCCGGTCGTACATGGCGCGAAGCACGGGGTCGATCCGTCCATCGACGACCCGCTGCGACGTCTCGATGAGATATCCACCGCGATCGATCGACGCATCCGGCACCCAGCGCAGGTCGAGCTTCCGTCCTCCCGGTGCGTACAGATCGGTATCGGCTCCGAGCGCCGCGAGATCGGCGGGATTCAGCCTGATCTCCAGCGCTCCCTCGAGAGGAAGCACCTCGACTGCCCGGCGGACCAGATCGCGGACGATAGTCGGATCGGCGGTAAGCTCCCTTTGCACGATCTGATGGGCGAGGGCGGTGGCCAGGGCGTAGAGACTCTCCTCCGCCTCGGACGCGAAGGCGGCACGCACTGCCTGCAGCGACTCGGCCGCGCCGGCGAGCGCCTGGCAGGCGCCGAGAATACGCCGGTCCGCCTCGGCGCTGGCCGCCCGCCGGCCGTCCTCGGCACCCTGGGCGTAGGCCTCCTCCGCCGGCGATGGTCCGGCCGAACTCTCTCCGGCCGTCGATACGACGGGCATGAGTCGCAGATCGGGCACGGGCCATTCCGCGAACCGGGCCGGCTCAAGCGATGACATCGTCTCCACCTCCCCGTCCGCTCAATACGATCTCGCCCCCTTCTTCCAGCGTCCGCACCGTCTGGATGATCCGCATGTGGGCTGCCTCGACGTCCTTCACCTTCACCGGACCGAGGTATTCCATTTCTTCCTGCAGGGCCGCGGCCGCACGCTCGGACATGTTCTTGAGGATGTGCTGCCTGAGGTCCTCGCTCGCGGCCTTGAGCGCGAGAGCCAGCTCCTTGCCCTCGACATCGCGGAGGACCCGCTGCATCGCGCGGCCATCGAGGAGCTTGAGATCCTCGAAGACGAACATCAGTCCCTTGATCTGGTTGGCCAGCTCGGGATCGCGCGAGCCGATCGCGTCCATCAGGCTCTTTTCCAGCGAGGGTGCGGTGAGATTGAGGACGCTGGCCACGGCCGACGGTCCCCCCGAGAGCTTCATCTCCTGAGAGAGCGAGAGATCGGCCTTGCTGCTCAGCCCCGCTTCGATCAGCGCCACCATCTCGGGGGACACCTTGTCCATCCGGGCGACACGGAAGAGCACCTCGCCGGCAAGCTCACGCTCCATCACCTCGATGACGCCCGCGGCCTGGCCCACGTCGAGGTGCGCCAGGATGAGGGCGAGCGTCTGAGGGTGCTCGCCGCGGAGCACGCTCAGGAGCACGTCGGGTTGCGCCTTCTTCAGCCGCTTGAGTCCCGTCTCCGTCATCTGCTCCTGAATGCGCTCGAGAATCACCTTCGCGCGCGACGACCCGACCGCCTGCTCGAGCACCTGGCGTGCGTAATCCACCCCGCCCTGGGCCACCGACTGCACCGCCCGAGCGAACTCGCGATACTCCTGGAGCACGCCGTCGACCGCCTCGCCCTTGACGAGCGGGAGCGACGCAATCTCGCGTGTCAGGTCCTCCACTTCGGCCGGCGTGAGGAGCTGCATCACCTTTGCCGACTGGTCCGCACCGAGCACCATGCAGAGAACGGCGCACTTCTGGCCGCCGCTCAACGCCTCGGGCTCCCGTCTTGCCGTCGCGGGTAAGCCCATCAGCCGTCTGCCAGCCAGGCGCGCATCACTTGCGCGGCGGTATTGGGGTGGTCGGCCGATTCGCTCTGGACCCGGTTTCGAAGCTGGACCGAGACCGACGGCGGAGCCTCACTCAGTTCGGTCAGCGCGCCCGGTCTCGAGAGCGTGACGCCGGATGGACCAGCGGCGGCCAGCTCGCCGGCGGGGACCGGAACG
Source organism: uncultured Gemmatimonadales bacterium (assembly GCA_963722825.1). Taxonomy (GTDB): domain Bacteria; phylum Gemmatimonadota; class Gemmatimonadetes; order Gemmatimonadales; family GWC2-71-9; genus CAVVWJ01. The sequence continues at coordinate 188,968 of CAVROI010000001.1, read as the reverse complement.
GGTTTCAGCAGTTTGAGGCCGAGGATGAGCGCCACGCCGATGCCGAGCACCATGATGCCGGGACGGCTGAAGCGCTCGACGACCACCATGATGTCGCGACCCTTCGTGCTGTCGGGGGCGAGAGACGTGATCAGGCTCGCGGGATCGATCTCGAAGGGCATCGCAGTCATCGTGATCCGGTCGCCGCGGGCGCTGTCGAGACCGATCGCGTTCCTGACCGCGCTCTCGAGACCGTCCATGGGCTTGGCGCCGAGCGCCTTCTGATTGACGAGCACCGCCACGGTCAGCCGGTTGATGTTGCCCACCGAGCCGATGATTCGCTCGACCTTCTTGGAGTTCTGGTAGGAGTTGCTGATGACCGTCTGCGAGCCCGGGCCCGTGCCGTCTCCGCCTTCGGGCGTGGTCTCGCTGCGCTGCTCCGTCCCCAGCACCGCCCCATCGGGATCGTACGACTCGACCGTCTTCTCGACCTGCTCGAAGTTGAGCAGGGCCGAGACCTGCACCCGGGTCTGGCCGGCACCCACGACCGTCGCGAGCAAGCCTTCGACCTTGTCGGCCAATTGCTTCTCCACCGAGCGCTGCATCTCGGTCTGACGGTTGGTCAGACCGTACACCCCGTTGCCGTCCGATGGAACGGAGAGCAGTCGGCCGGAGTCATCCATCACGGCGACGTTGTCCGCCGCAAGCTGCTCGACGCTGTTGCTCACGATGTAGGCGATGCCCTGTACCACTTCCGGTCCCAGCGTCCGCCCCGCCTTGAGGGTCACCACCACGGCGGCCTCGGCGGGCCGTTCGAGCTTCCGCAGCGGGCTCGCCTCGGGAAGCGCCAGGTGCACCTCAGCCTTCTCGACACCGCGCAACCCGCCAATCGTACGGGACAGCTCGCCTTCGAGCGCTCGGCGGTAGGTGATCCGCTGGGTGAAGTCGGTCATCCCCCAGGAGGGCTTGTCGAACAGCTCCATGCCCGGCTTGCCGTTGAGCGGCAGGCCGTCCTTGGCGAGCGTCACCCGCGCGCGGGCGACGTCTCCGCTCGGCACCATGACGGTCGCACCGCCATCCTCGAGCCGATAGCTGATCGCGTTCTTCGTCAGATTGTCGGTGACGTTTCCAGCGCTGCCCAGATCCAGATCGCGATAGAGAACGGTATAGTCCGGCGCGGCTGCCCAGCGGCCGCCGACCCACAGCAGGGCGAGCGCGCCCGCGATGATGCCGAGGCCGAGAAACCGGCGGGTGCCGTTCATCCGTCGAACGGCGTCCGCGACGGCGACGGGGAATGCGTTGGCCATGGGAGGCGGTCAGTCCGGATCAGGTTTGCGTGTTCATGACCGAGCGGTACGCGTCGGTCAGCTTGTTGCGGATCTCGACCAGCAGCTCGAGCGAGATGGCGGCTTCCTCGCTCGCCGCCATCACCTGGTGGAGCTCCACCGGCTCACCACGTAGGAAGGCGGCGATCATGTCCTTGGAGTCGTCCTGCATCTGGGAGGCGTCGTTCAGCCCGCGGGTCAGCAGATCCTTGAAGCTCGGACCGTCAGCGCCGCCGGTTTCCCCGAGCGGAGATCCCAATCCACGCTCCAGCGGTGAGACCACTCCGGGGCCGAAGGGCCGGATCGGCAGCGTCATCGGTCAGGCCCTCACGTCGATGCGGCCGCCGAGGGGCGCGTCCGAGGCGGGCGCGGCTTTGCGGGGACCATAGTGGATCGGGCCGAGCGCGGCCTGGCGGGTGAAGAAAGCGCGCTCCTCGCTGGTAAGAACGCTCCAGAGCACGGGATCACTTCCCGCGGGGACCGATTCGGCGGCGGATGGCGCAACCGGGGCGGGCGGCTTGTGCCCCACTTCGACCGTGGGCTCGGTCGCGCGCGGGCGCGCCACCGCGGGAAGCCGGTATGCCGCCGGGATCGAATTGCCGGGCCCCGAGACTTTCATCGCACGCCCTTGCTAGATCTCGAGCGCACGCCGCAGCATCCCCTTCGCGGCCTGGAACACGCTGGCGTTGGCTTCGTGCATGCGGCGGGCGATCATCAGGTCCACTGTCTCGGTCGCGATGTCCACATTGGGCATTCGGACGTAGCCGTTCGGGTCGGCATCGGGATGCCCAGGATCGTAGACCATTCTGCCGGCCGTCGCGTCGTTCACGACACGCACCTGCGTCCCGCCGCCTTCCGAGAGAGCGATCCGGCGCTGATACGGACCGCCCTCCGCCGTACGAGTGGTTTCGGCGTTGGCGATGTTGGCGGAAATCGCTTCCATGAACTGCTGCTGGGTGGACATGCCCGCGGCGCTCGAGGCGAGCGGTCGCATCAGGCCGCGGAGCGGCCGAGGCCACATCGGAAACTCGCCGATTCTAGCCATTCGACCGGATCGCGGTGCGGATTTGCCCGTAGGCTTCGTGGAGCAGCTTGGAGCTGGCTTCGAAGCGGATCTGGGTATCGGCGAGCGCCGCCATCTCCAGCTGGAGATCGACGTCGCTCATGCGCTTCCGCGCCTGGCCCGCCGTGGCGGCCTCGAGATGGCCGGCGAAGTCTCCATTGGCGCTGGCATCGGTGGCCTGGGCCACCCGATCGGCGATACCGCGCTGGGTAGCGCTGGTCTCTTCCAGGCCGCCGCGAAGCATGGAGACCACGGTGTTGGAACCGAAGAGCGAGTTAATCATGAGCGTCAGCCCTCGAATGAGACGGATGGGGTCGCGCGGCGGTGGAAGGCAAGGCGCGTACCGCCGGCCGGAAGGACCGGCACAGCGTGTCGAGCATCGATGCTAAACGACGTGGTGACGGGGAGTTGGTTCGATGCAAGGAGGAGTGCCGGACGGAAGGATTCCCCCGGCGGGCAGCGGTCAGACTCTACCGGCTCGGAAGAAAGTTCCGGTGAGACCTGCCGGTCCGTCCGCCCTCAGATCAGGGCGGCGTGATTCCCGAAACGGAAGAAGGCATCCACCAGGGACGGATCGAAGTGCTGCCCGCGCATCCTGGTGACTTCGGTGAGGGTGGTGTCGAGGGACATGGCGTGACGGTACGGGCGATCGTGGGTCAGGGCGTCGAAGAAGTCCACGATCGCGACGATACGGGCGCATAGCGGAATGCTCTCTCCCGAGATGCCGTCGGGATATCCGGAACCGTCCCACCATTCGTGATGGCTGCGCGCGATCGTTTCCGCCATGCGGACCAGGCGGGAATGCCCCCCGCACAACATGGTGGCGCCGATGATCGTGTGCCGCCTCATCACCGTCGTTTCGTCCGGGGTCAACCGCCCGGGCTTGAGGAGAATCGAATCGGGGACACCGATCTTCCCCACATCGTGCAGCGGAGCGGCCCGTGCGATCAGGTCGACCTCGGCAGCGGGCAGGTCGAGACTGGCGGCCAGCTTTGCCGCCATGTCGGCCACTCGCATGGTGTGGTGGCCGGTGTCGTCGTCGCGATACTCCCCGGCCCGGGCGAGCCGCTCGAGCACCTCGAGCTGCGAGTCGGCGAGCTCCGCCGTGCGCTCCACGACCCGGGTCTCGAGCTCGTTGTTCTTCGCCTGCAGCTCGCGGTGCAGCGCGCGCGTCTCCAGGAGATTCCTGATTCGGAGCAGCACCTCGGCGCGGTCGAAAGGCTTGGTGAGGAAATCCCGCGCCCCGGCAGCGAGCGCCTGCTCGCGCACTTCGGGACGGTCATCGCCCGTCAGCATGACGACGGGGAGGTACGTGGCGGGCGGGGTAGCCGCCACCAGCTTCTTGAGGACCTGCAGGCCGTCCATGACCGGCATGCGGAGATCCAGCAGCACCAGGTCGGGGGCGAACTCACGGAACCGCGCCTCGGCGAGGCATGGATCGGTCAGCCCCTCGACATGGGAGTAACCGGCGCGCGTGAGAATGATCGTTACCGCCTTCACACAGATCGGCTCGTCATCCACGACGAGAACGCGGGCTCGAGGATGATTGGTGTCGGGCACGCCGCTCATGGACGTCTATCCGAGAGCGCGACGTTCGTAGAGCCTCCGGTCGCCGATCACGCGACGGTCTCCTGACTCGCGCCGGTCTTCGCCGGTGCGGGGGTCCGGCGATGCGGCGCGGAGCTCCGGCAGGTCGCCGGACGACCGTGCGGGAGAGACCAGATCCTCGGCTCGGGGGAGACGAATGAGCCAGGCATCTCTGATCAACCGGCCGGCCTGCACGAGCTCACACACGGTCGAGCCCACCACAGAGATCGAAAGGCCGGTGAGCCGGGAGAGGGACTCGGGAGCGAGTCCGGGCTCGATGCCGGCCTCGTGCCCGCGGATCACCTCGAGCACCCGCGCTTCGGGCGACAACTCGAGCTCCGCGACGATCGCCGCACTCATCGACTCGACCTCGACTGGTGCTGTCTCGCCTGGGGTGGCCGCCACGTGTAGGGCCAGCATCGGCGCGAGCTGGTCGGCCAGCTTCCCTGGATCAGGCGCGAGCTGTGGGAATTCTTCCAGCAGGGTGCGGAGGGTGCCGGCGAGCGCCCGTACGTGGTCATCGTCTTGGTCGGGGACGCCGAGCGACGCCTCCAGGCGAGCGACAGGTCGTGTCATAGGGTCTCCTGCGACTACTCGGTGTGACGAGCCGAGCGATGGGGGGCACACGGCGGTCTGATCGAACTCCAGCAGGCGAACGTAGGACTGCAGCACACCTCCGAAGTGTCGGCGCCGGGGGTCGGGCCGTCAAGCCTCGCAGCCGGTGCAGACACTCCCACGAGATCGAGGATACTCCATCGACACCAAGAAGCGAAGGGGGGCGCTGCAACGCTTGGCAGCGTGATCGCCGCTTCGTCGAATGGCACGAGAGTCGCCTCTACCCGACAGCACAAAGGCGCCACGCAACTCCACCGGTGCAGCTAACGGCATCGCTGGAACGACGTGACCCCACAGGTGAATGGTTTCCCGTTCATAGGATGCAATAGCACGCACGGTCCGACTCATCAATTGTGTCGGGGAATCTGCGCGTGGGCTCTCTCTCGACAGGGATAAATCGATGATGCGCAGAAACTTGGCCGGCGTGTTCGGCGCGTTCGCGACGTTGTGGCTCGCCGCCTGTAGCGAGAACACTACGTCTCCCGATGCGGAGATCCAGGCGGCCACCGCGGAGACCACGGCCCTGGCCGCCGAGGTGCGACAGCTCGCAGCGACCAACGGCATGACCGCGCTGGTGCGCCCGGCGCCCATACGGCCCGAGCTGTCTCGCCTCGGCCAGGCGCTTGCCTTCGACAAGATCCTGAGCGGCAACCGCGACATCTCATGCATGACCTGTCACCTCGCGGCGCTCGCGACCGTTGACGGCCGCAGTGTCGGCATCGGTCAGGGCGGCAGCGGCCTCGGCGCGGCGCGCGTGCATCCCCAGGGACAATTCATTCACCGCAACGTGCCGCCGCTCTTCAATCTGGGGGCCATGACGTCGCTCACCTGGGACGGGCGCGTGTTCAAGAACTCGAACGGCGTGATCCGCGGGCCGTCGCCGACCTCGGCGGCAGAGCGCGCGGTGTTCCAGTTCGGCTCGCTGTCCGCGCTCCCGATGTTCCCGGTTCTCTCGAGACCGGAGATGCGCGGTGCGGGCAACGAGCTGGCCGCCATACCCGACGGCAAGGCACAGGTGGCCTGGCGAGCGCTCATGGTTCGCCTCGCGGCGATCCCCGCGTACCGGACGATGTTCGAGGCCGCGTATCCGGGAGTGGTCTTCGACAGCATGAACTTCGCGCACGCGAGCAATGCCATGGGAGGGTGGATTGCCGCGGTGTTCACATTGACGAACTCGCCCTGGGATCGGTTCCTGGCCGGGAACGACGCCGCGTTGTCCGATGCGCAGCTCCGAGGGGCCAAGGCATTCCTGACTGACGCCAAGTGCGCCCAGTGTCACAACGGTCCTCTGCTGAGCGACGCGAAGTTCCACAACGTGGCGGTGCCGCAGGTCGGGCCCGGCTTCGGCGACGGACCCAACGGGACGGACGACTTCGGGAGATTTCGGCAAACCGGAAAGATCGCACAGCGGTATCAGTTTCGGACGGCTCCCCTCCGCAACGTGGAGTTGACGGGTCCCTACGGTCACGACGGCGCGATCGTGAGCTTGCGATCCTGGGTCGATCACTACAGCCAGTCGGACGTGAAGCTTCGGGCCTACGACCCCAACCAGCTCGAGCCGCTGCTGCGGAACACGCTCCAGCCGACGACGACCGACATCCTGGCGACTCTCGACTTCAAGCTGAAGACCCTGGTGCTTGCGCCGGCCACCGTCGACGACATCACCGAGTTCCTGAAGGCGCTCACCGACCCCGCGGCGCGCAATCTCGGCCAGTTCGTGCCGGTCAGCGTTCCCAGTGGCCTGCCGGTCGACGGCGCGCCCTGACCCCAACCCTCGAGAACGGGAGTCCCGACGCATGTCCGTGCCGTTCTTTCCCATGCCCGCGTCGATGGCGGCGATCGGCAACCTGCTGGGCTCGATGAGGCCGTTCATGAGCCCGCCTGAGCCGATCGTGGCGATCAGTAACCTGTTGGGCTCCATGGCACGGGTAGCACGGGAGCAGTGGCTCTCACCTGAAGAGCTGGCGGCACGCCGGCGGGTCCGCCTTCGGGAAGTGCTCACGCGCGCGGCGGAGACGCCGTACTACGGCGCGGCGCTTCGCGCGGCGGGCATCGAGAATCCGGAGACGTTCGAGGTCGGCGATCTCGCGCGGCTGCCACTGCTCGACAAGCAGGTGATCGCCCGGCACGGTCACGACGCATTCCTCACCGTGGATCGCGCGGACCTGGTTGCGGTCCACACCTCCGGCTCCACCGGAACGCCGGGCCGCTTCCTTCGCTCGAAGGCGGAGGAAACCGACTACTCGGCACGGTGGTGGCGGGTCTATCAGGCGTACGGATGCGGGATGCGGGACTCACAAGTTTGCGTGGCGATTCTGGACAAGCCCGATCGGGCGGGGCCGATCGCCTACCTGCGGCGCATGGGCCTGCTTCCTCGCACCCAGCGGGTCGCTTCGGATGCTCCTCCGGCACAAGTTCTCGCCCGCTTCCAGGCTTTGAACCCACCGGTCCTGAATGGGTACGCGGGGGCCCTCGAGGCGCTGGCCGAGCACATTCTGGCGACCGATGCCAAAGTCCAGCCGCCTCGCGCTGTCTTCTGTACGGCCATGGAGGTGACCGACCGCTGCCTCGAGCTTGTGGAGCAGGCGTTCCAGGCGCCGGCAGTGGATGTCTACGTGACCAACGAGTTCGGCGTGATCGCCTGGTCCTGCCCGAAGAATCGTGACGCCCTGCACGTGAACGACGACAGCTTCGTGGTGGAAGTGCTCAGGCCGGACGGCACTCCCGCTCCCGCGGGTGAGGTTGGCGAGCTCGTGATCACCAGTCTCGGCCTGACCGCAATGCCGATGATCCGCTACAAGATGGGCGACATGGCGGCGCGGATCGAGGGAACCTGCGCATGTGGACGCGGACTCGGCCTGATCACGCGGGTGCAGGGACGGACAGCGCACGCCATCCGGCGCGCCGACGGAGCGCCGATCACGACGCCGTTCATCACCAGTCTCTTCGGCCGGACAGATGCCCACGACTGGGTCCGGAGATTTCAGGTGCGGGAGGAAGCCGGCCGCCGGCTCCGCTTCCTGCTCGACGTTCGCCGGTCACCGACTGCGGCCCAACGCCTCCGCCTCCAGAACTCGGTCGTGGGTGCCCTGGGCCAGGACTTCCAGGTCGAGTTCGAATTCGTAGATCACATCCCGAACGCGCCGACCGGGAAGTTGCAGTACGTGGTGCCGCTGGCGAGCTAGCAGTTCGGACAGGCATAGCTCGGAACGGCCCAGCATTCGCTGGGCCGTTTCTGTTGTGCCTGCCGCGGAAACGGGGGGAGCTACGTGTCGCTCGTGATCTCCGCTCGCGGGGGATTCAGCTTGTTGCGGAGCGTCCGCTCACTGATACCGAGGAGCTTGGCGGCCTTCGTGCGGTTGCCTCCCGTGGCGACCAGCGCACGATCGATTGCCAGCCGCTCGATCTCGTCCAGGTCGTAGAGCGCCGAGTCGGCGTCACCCTTTCCTCCCCCGGCGGCGGCGGGCGGCGGGCGTACCTGCGCCGAGCGGCCCGGCACCGACTCGGCCGCAGCATCCGCGAACTGCTCCTCGAACCCCGAAGGCACCAGCACCGGCCCGCGACACAGGATGACCGCGCGCTCGATCGAATTTGCCAGCTCCCGGACGTTGCCCGGCCACCGGTGGCGCTGCAGAAACTGGATCGTCTCCGGTGCGACCGCCGGTTCGGGCGTCCCCAGGTTTTCCGCACTTCGATGGATGAAATGCTGTACCAGCCGGGGGATGTCTTCAGGCCGCTCGCGAAGCGAGGGGGTTCGGATCGGGACCACATTGAGCCGATAATACAGATCGCTGCGGAACCGACCCGCGTCGACTTCGGACTTGAGATCCCGGTTGGTCGTGGCGACGAGACGCACGTCCACCCGGATGGGCTGCGTGCCACCAACCCGCTCGAACTCCTGCTCCTGAATGACCCGGAGCAGCTTGGACTGGAGATCGAGCCGCATCTCGCTGATTTCGTCGAGCAAGAGGGTGCCGCCGTGGGCCCGCTCGAACGCGCCCGGCGGTCCGCACGGTCGCCCCCGTGAAGGCGCCCTTTTCGTGACCGAAGAGGGCGCTCTCGACCAGGCCCTCGGGCATCGCGGCACAGTTGATGGTGATGAACGGCGCGTCGTGGCGCGGGCTCTGCTCGTGAATGCGCACGCGCGAACAGTTCCTTGCCCGTCCCGCCTCACCCTGGAGCAGCACCGTGGCGCTGGGTTGGGGCCACCGTGCTGACCCTCTCCATGCACCCGCCGGAACGGAGCGCTCTCGCCCGATCAGCGGCGGGTCGAGCGCATCTTGAGGATCTCGCGCCGGAAGGTCTCGTTCTCCTTCTGCGAGACGCATCACCTCGAGCGCCTGGCTCACCGCGATCTCGAGCGTTTCGGCGCGGATCGGCTTGGTCAGATAGTCGATGGCGCCGGTCTTGATCGAAATGACGGCGTGCTCGATGATGGAATAGCCCGTCATGATGATGACCGGGATCTGGTACCCCTCCTTTTCCAGGACTGCCGAGCAGGTCGAGCCCGGTGGCTTGGGCATCCGGTAATCGGCAATGATCAGGTCGAACGGCTGGCGGGCGACGGCCTTCATCGCCTCTTCGACGCTGGCGGCCAGCAACGGCCGTATGGCCGATTTGGTCAGGGCAGCTCGAGGACGACGCCGACCGACGGCTCGTCATCGACGCAGAGAATGGTCGCCATCGTCTCCAGTGATCGAGGGGGGCAAGAGGGCACAACCGGATTAAAGATTGCACGATGGCTGCCGAAACTGAAGGTACTGCCATCCGTCCCGAACGTCAGCGGGAGAGACCAAGTTGCGCGTCACCAACAACATGCGTCAAACACAGGTTCTCAGAGACCTCCAGGCGGGCCTCGCCAAGCTGGCCGATGCCCAGCAGCAGGTCTCCACCGGGAAGCGATTCACCCGGCCTTCGGAAGACCCCGTCGCCGCCTCCCGGGTCATGCGAGCCGACAGGAGTCTCCGCGGCATCACCCAATACCGCCGCAACTCCACCGCCGTACGGGTCCGAGTCGACGCCGAGGAAGCGACGCTGAATCAGCTCACCGACCTGCTCTCGCGGGCCAAGGAGCTCGGCATCAGCCAGGGGAGCGATACCGCCACGGCCGCCACACGCACCGAGACTGCCGCCGAGCTGGACCGCATCCTCGAGCAGGTGGTGGCCCTCGGGAATACGAAGGTCGGCAGCGAGTATCTCTTCGGCGGAGGGCAGACCGCCGCCCCCCCCTTCCAGGCGGACGGAACGTACCTCGGTGACGACACCGGCCGGCAGGCCGAGCTCGCCGAGGGCTACGTCATCGACACGAACCATACCGGCCGGCAATTGCTCCAGACCAGCGGAGTGGTCGCCAGCCTCAGCGCCCTGCGGGACGCCCTGCGCGCCGGCACCGGGAGCGGGGTCACCGCCACGATCAGCGGGGTGGACGCCGCGTTCGATCAGGTCCAGGTCCTGCTGGCGGAAACGGGCGCCCGCAGCCGCCAGCTCGACACCGTCGCCGAAAACCTCACCGCCTCCGAGAGCACCCTGACTACGGCCCAGGAGGCCGACCAGGGGATCACCGTCGAAGAGGCTGCCACGCGCATGGTGAGCGTTCAGACCGCGCTGCAGGCAGCGCTCTCCTCCACCTCACAGGTGATCAGCATGAGCCTGGTGAACTACCTCCGATGAGCGCCGCGCCGATCGCCTGTCCGCCTTCGGACGGCCCTGTCCTGGTCGCCTCACGGCTCTTCGGTCCCCTCACGGTGCGGCCGGACTCCTTAATCACCTTTCCGGACGGCTTGCCCGGGTTCGCCGGGGAACGGCGCTTTATCCTCCTCCCGGCGGCCCCCGAGGGTGTCTTCTGGCTGCAGGCGGTGGAGGATAGCTCCGTGGCGTTCCTCCTGGTCGACCCCTTCCCGGTGTTTGCGGGTTATTCAGTCGAGCTGCCCGACGATCCGGCCTCCGACACCCCGCCGCTGGTGCTCTCGATCGTGACCCTGCCCCGAGAGGCGGACGAGTCCTGCACGGCCAATCTGCAGGCGCCGATCCTCCTGGATCTGGCCCGCCGGGTCGGCCGACAGGCCATTCTGCCTGACTCGGGATACGGCGCCCGCCACGCCTTCGATCTCCGGAACCGCCTGGCCCATTAGCCGGCCCTCAAGTCCATCGCGGTCCGACCGATAATGTTCGGCTGACGGCGATGCCCGCCGTCACCGCAGTGCCGACGCATGGATGCCTCGGAATCGCAGGAACAGGAGCTCTCACAATGTCGTCCATCAACACGAACCTCGCTGCCAACTCAGCCTACCTCAACCTTTCCCGCACCTCCGGCATGCTGGAGAAGTCGATTCAGAAGCTGTCGTCCGGCTTCCGGATCAACCGCTCGGCGGATGACGCCGCCGGCGCCGCGATCGCGAACAGCCTCCGCGCCACCGGCCGCAGCCTCTCGGCCGCGCAGCGGAACGCGACCCAGGCCAACGCGGTCCTCCAGATCGCCGATGGCGCCGTGAACACCGTTGGGCAGATCCTCGACCGGATGAAGGAGCTCGCGACCTCGGCCGCATCAGACAACAGCGGCACCGACGGCCGTCTCAACCTGGACGCCGAGTATCAGGCGCTCGTGCTCGAGATCGACCGGATCGCCAACACGACTGCGTATCAGGGCACCAAGCTGACTGATGGAACCGGCGCGACCCTGACGTTCCTGGTCGGCTCCAGCGGCGACTATGCCGCCAACGACACGGTCACCGTGGCCGCGAGCTCGGTGAACCTCAAGTCGGCGACGCTGCTGGGTGCGGCGGCGGTCGACCTCAAGACGCTGGGCGCAGCGCAGACCGAGCTCGGCAAGATCGACGTCGCCATCAAGGCGGTCGGCACGGCGATCGGTGTCGTCGGCGCGGCCCAGAGCCGCATCGAGTTCGCGCAGGCGAACGTCGCGACCACGTACCAGAACGTTGTGGCCGCCGAGTCCTCGATCCGCGATGCCGACATGGCGTTCGAAATGACGCAGTTCACCAAGTCGCAGATCCTCCAGCAGGCCGGCACGGCGATGCTGGCGCAGGCGAACCAGGCTCCGCAGACGGTCCTGACCCTGCTCCGTGGTTGATCTGAACGGCACTCTCCCGGGGACCGGACAGTCCGGTCCCCGGGCGCTTTTCTCCTCCTGATCGAGGCGGCCGATGGCGGATTCCGCGAGCAGCGTCACAGGACTCGTCAGCGGTATCGATTACCGCGCGCTGGTGGACGCCATCATCGCCGCCGAGCACCGCCCCGCCGATACCGCGAAGTCGCAGATGGACCTCGCGACCAGCCGCAAGACCGCGGTTTCGTCCTATCGCGCCCTCGTTACCACCCTCCGCGACGCTGTTACCAAGCTCCGCAACGGCAGCGGTCTCAATACGCTCACCGCCGGCATCGTCGGTACCGGCCTCGGTGGCCGCCCGCTCCTGGCGGCCACGGCATCGACGTTGGCTCAGAAGGCATCCTACCAGGTGGAGGTCGTCTCCCTTGCGCGAGCCGAGAAGCTCGCGAGCGCTCCGGTCACGGACGCGGCCGCATCGCTCGGCCAGGCCGGCGACTTCACGCTCAACGGGATCACGATCTCGGTCGTGGGCGCCGACACGCTGAGCGATGTGCGCGACAAGATCAATCTGGCCAATAGTGGCCTCACGCCGTCCGGGGTGTCCGCCTCGATCCTGACCGTCGGTCCCGGCGCCAGCCGGCTGATTCTCACCAGCGACGCAGGCGGCGCGGTCGGGATCACCCATGCCGACGTGTCCGGCGGTGTCCTCGCCGGGCTCGGTCTCACCGGTGGTGGCGAGGTACTGGTGCCGGGGGTCGACGCTCACATCCGAGTCGATGGCATCGACGTCTACCGGGCCACCAACGAGATCACCGATGTCATCCCGGGCGTGACGCTCTCGCTCCAGGCCGAGGAGCCGGGCACCGTGGTGACCCTCGCGGTGGACCGCGACGCAACCGCGGCACTGGATGCGGCAAAGGGGCTCGTGGATGCCTACAATGCCGTGGTGAATTTCATGAAGGCGCAGCAGACGCCAGGCACCACGCGGCCTCCGCTTTATGGCGACAGTGTCCTCCGCACCAGCCGCTCCGCGCTGTCACGTGGCATGCTCGGTCTCATCGTCGGTGACGAGGGTGTATCGACCACCGGCAGCGTGGCCGGGTTCTCGATCGACAGGTCGGGCGTCCTCTCCCTGAACGAGACCAAGTTCAAGGCCGCCTTCGCCGGCGATCAGCAGAGCCTGGAGAGCCTCTTCGCCGATGGCACGGGGAGCGGCGACCTCGACACGGCGCTCGAGGGTTTGCTCGAGACCAACACCGGCACGCTCGACCTCAAGACCACCAGCCTCACCGACCAGGCCCTGCGACTGCAGGACCGGATCGACCGGATCGAGGCTCGTCTCGAGCAGCGCCGCGCCGCGCTCCTATCGCGATTCGCCCAGATGGAAGCCACCATCGGTGCGCTTCAGACGCAGTCGGCATTCATCTCATCGCAGTCGTCTCTCTTCAATTCCACGAGCTCGAGCAAATGACGCTGGCGGGACTGGCACGATACCAGGAAATCGACGTGCTGACGATGTCGCCGGCCCGGCGCGTCCTCCTGCTGTACGGTCATCTGCTCCTCAATCTCCGGCAGGCCCGGGCGGCACTCGAGGCACGCGACATCGCCGGGCGGAGCGTGAAGGTGGCGAAGGCGCTCGACGTCCTGAACGAGCTCCTCTTCTCGCTCGACCGGGAAAACGGCGGGGTGCTCGCCGACCGGCTGGCGTCGATATACGTCTATCTCATCGGGGAGCTGGGGCGGGCCGACCGCCAGCGCGATACGGTGCGGCTCGACCGGGTGATCGAGATCTCCGCTTCGCTGCAGGAGGCGTGGATCGGCGCCGCGCAGAGCACCGGCTGACATAATGACCAGGCAAACCGATCTCGACGAATCGGCGGCCCGGCAGGCCACCGATCTGCTTCTTGGCCAACGCGCGGTCTACGAAGAAGTCCTGCTGGAGCTCCAGGGAGCGGAGACGCAGCCCGCTGTCGAGCCGGACCGCCTCCGGGAGATGGCGGCCACGGCGGGCCGGGCGCTCCAGCCACTCATGAGACAGACCGCCGCCCTGTCCGCACTGGCCGCCCGACTCAGAAGGCCTGGATGCGCCGGCCCGCGCGTCGACGCCGCGCGGACCCTTCTCGCGGAGGTGGGGACGCACGCCGCGGAGACCGGCGCTCGGTTCGACCACCTGATCTCGGTCCTTCGCGCAGACCAGAGTCGGACTCTGGCGGAGATCAACGATCTCGAGCGTGCGACGCCTGCGGCTTATCACCTGCCGGCGGCGGGACCCGCCATTCTGGTCGACCTGACGGGGTGAGCGGTGCGGCTCAAGGTCTCCCTACAGGTTCCGATAATCGGTATAGGTAGGGTATCAGACAGGGTTTGTGACGGGGCGCGATGGATCGTGCCAGGTGATGGTAAGTCGTGAAGGAGAAGCATCTTATGGCGATCAGCCCAGTCGGCCCGGTCGAAGGATCCCCTTCGTCAGCGCCCAGCAGTGGCGACCGCCGGCCCGCATTCCGGACGCCACGCACGACGAGCGGTTCTCCCGCCGAGACTGAAGCCGGCGATCACGTGTTCCTTTCTGAGACGGCACGCGACATTGCCAGCGCCGCCTTCCATGAAGAGCCGCAACTGCACCTCTCTCCCGCCGAGCTCCGCGCGATGATCGCTCCGGAGGACGAGGACGAGACTCTCAAGTCGGCGCGGGCCAAGGACGATAGTTCCAGCAACACTGAGGAGCGCCATGTCCCTTGATCCGCTGAAGTCTCGCGCACTGGTCTCGAGCGACCCTTCCAGGGTCGCCGGTAGCCAGCAGTCCCGGCGCCAGGAAGTCCCGGGTGAGGAGCTGCAGAGCGACGCGCCGCAGGCATCGAGCGACAGCGTCGAGCTCTCGGCCGCGTCCCGCGGTCTGATCGGCCGCGCGGACGAGGCCGACTCCGTGCCGCAAGGAACGCTGTCCCCGGAGCGCATGCACGCAGTACTCCGCCGCCTGGCGGATGGGTTCTACGACGGGGCGGACGTGCGGGCGCAAGTGGCTCGCCGCGCTGCCCCCGATTTCGGCAACTCGAAAGCGGAGTGAGCACGAGATGAAGTGCCTCGTAGTGGACGATTCCGCCACCATGCGCCGCATCGTGGTCAACTCGCTCAAGACCATCGGCTACGCCGACGTCGTCGAAGCTGGCGACGGCAAGGAAGCCTTGGCCAAGTGCGACCAGTCGGTGGAGATGGTGATCACCGACTGGAACATGCCGAACATGGGCGGGCTCGATCTGGTCAAGGCGCTCCGGGCGAACCCGCAGACCTCCAAGCTGCCCATCCTCATGGTCACCACGCGCAGCGTGAAGGAAGACATCCTTCAGGCGGTGGAGGCCGGCGTCAGCAGCTATATCCTCAAGCCGTTCACACCGCAGGTCCTGAAGGAAAAGCTGGACCAGATCATCTCCCCGTCCGGGGCGGCCTGAGGCCATGGAGCCGGTCGAGGCGCGCCCAAACCCTGAGCCCCTTCCCAGCGCACTCCTGCGAGTGTCCGCGGAGCTGTCCCGGGTTCTCAACGGCATCCGTGTCACCCGAGAGACGATTCAGACCTATTCGACCGACCGTCTCCGGGACACTCACGCGCGCCTGAGCGAGGTGTCGACCACCACCGAGTCCGCGGCGATGGAAATGCTGAATGGGCTCGATCGAACCCTGGCGATGATCGACGAGCTCGAGCAGGTGAGGGAGACGAGCCCCTCGCACGCGACGTACGACGCGCTCCGCGCTGAAGTCAATCAGTTGTACAATCACCTGCAGTTCCAGGACATCATCGCCCAGCAGTTGAACGGCGTGGCCGGTGTCCTGATCGAGGTCGAGCAGCGCGTGCAGACCGTCGCCAGCCTCTTCGATGACACGCTCGGCAATCAGCGTGAGGAGCCGCCGACGGCAACCGGCGTAGAGCTCGACCCGGCCTCCTACAATCCCGACGCGTCCATGCGGGCAGTGGGCGATCGTCAGGCGACGATCGACGAAGCCTTCCGGTCGGCGCGCACCGGCTAGTCCCATGAACGTCCTGGTGGCCGTGGCCGACGCCGGACTCCGGGCACTGTGGGAAGACATTCTCAACGACCACGGTCATCTGACGCTGTCCGTCACGCCGCATCTCCCCGAATGGCACGAGGCGCACGCGCTCGACCTCGACATGGCCATTGTCGAGCTTACGCCGGCGCATCCGGAAGCATTCGAGCTCTGCCACCGGCTCCGGCAACGTCCGCCCGAATCTCGCCTCTCCATCATCGTGCTGGTCCAGCCGGCCGAAGCGACGGAGGTACTGCTCGCCCTCAGGTCCAGCCCGGACGACATGGTCCTCGGGCATCCCGATCGCCGGACGGCCGTTTCACACCTGGCCGCCCTGGAGCGGCATCGCCACGTAGCACGGCCGGCATTACCTACCGCACACGAGCTCGCGTCGGGATACGACCTGACGGCACCAATGGCTGGCTCCGGATCGGCCTCAGTGGCCGGGACGCCGCCCCAAGCTGCTCCACCGTCATCCGCCGCGGCGAAACGCCCGCTATTCGCCGCTCGTCCCTGCGCTCCGTCGGCCCCGAGGCCGGCAACCATCCTCCTCATCGAAGACGAGCCGCGAGTGCGCCATCCATTGCGGCTCGCCCTTCAGCACGCGGGATATCGCGTGATCGAGGCGAGCGACGGCGAGGAAGGGCTCGAGATGATCGCTCGATGTGGCGAAGAGATCGCCCTCGTCGTCGCGGACCAGCGCATGCGGCCGGTGTCCGGCCTCGACGTGCTGCGGCAGGTCCGCCGGCGCTCCCACCGGATCCCCGTCGTGCTGATGAGCGGACATCCGTCGCCCAAACCGCCCGACGGCCTGGAAGGCCCCGACGCATACCTGCGGAAGCCGTTCGAGCTGCTCGACCTCGCCCGCACCGTTCAGCGGCTGGTGGGAGGGCCCGCCATCCGGACCTGATCGGCCCTTCACTTCTCCCCCGCCCCCTTCTTATTTCCTACCGCGCGTTTTCCTCAGCGGCGGGATACCGCATGAAACGACAGAACATCTCGAGCGGCACACCGTGGGAGCCGGTGGTGGGCTATTCGCGCGCCGTGCGCGTCGGGGGCACCATCCATGTCGCGGGCACGACCGCCACGGGGTCCGACGGTCTCATCGTAGGGGCAGGCGACGTCTACGCGCAGACCGTGCAGGCGCTGCGCAATATCGACGCTGCGCTGCGCGCGGCCGGCGCGACCATGACGGACGTCGTGCGTACCCGCGTCTTCACGACCGACATCCAGCAATGGCAGGAGATCGGCCGCGCCCACGGCGAGGTGTTTCGCGACATTCGCCCGGCCTCGACGATGATCCAAGTGACCAGGCTGATATCCGCCGAGATGCTGGTGGAAATCGAAGCGGATGCGGTGGTCGGATGACCCGCCGGCAGGCGTTCACACAGGTGGATGCCTTTACGGATCGGCCATTCACCGGAAATCCGGCCGCGGTATGCGTGCTGCCGGCAGCCGCCGACGAGCAGTGGATGCAGCTGGTCGCGCGGGAAATGAACCTGGCCGAGACGGCCTTCCTCGCGCCCCGCGACGACGGCGGCTTCGATCTGCGATGGTTTACCCCGCTCTGCGAGGTCGACCTGTGCGGCCACGCAACGCTGGCGAGCGCGCAGGCTCTCTGGGAGGAGGGCCATCTGGCCGACGGGATCACGGCACGCTTCCATACTCGAAGCGGATGGCTGACCGCCGAGCGGCGCGATGGGCTCGTCTGGCTCGACTTCCCCGCCACTCCGGCCGAGCGCGCGCTGCCCCCGAGGGAGCTGCAGGAGGGCCTCGGGGTTGCCATGAGTTTCGTCGGCCGGACAACGTTCGACTACCTCGTGGAAGTTGATCGTGAGGAATCGGTCCGTTCGCTGACGCCCGACCTCACGCTCCTCGGCAAGCTCCCCGTGCGCGGAATCATCGTCACGTCGCGCGCGGCATCACCGGGGCACGATTTCGTCTCTCGGTTCTTCGCGCCCGCCGCCGGCGTGCCGGAGGATCCGGTGACCGGCTCGGCCCATTGCGCTCTCGCGCCCTTCTGGAGCGAGCGGACAGGCCGTACTGAGATGACGGGCTATCAGGCGTCGGCGCGGGGAGGTGTCGTTCGGGTGCGTCTGGCCGGAGACAGGGTTCTCCTCGGCGGGAACGCGATCACGGTGGTCAGAGGAGAGATGTTGTGGTGAAAAGGACGCGGAGGAGGCAGAGGACGCAGAAGCTGGAGAGGGGGCAACAGTCTGCGTCTTCTGCGTCTTCTGCGTCTTCTGCGTCTTCTGCGACCTCTGCGACCTCTGCGTCCTCTGCGTCCTCTCTATGAACCCAACTGAAGCCTTCGAGACGCTGGACGTTCGGGTCGGCCGGGTGCTGCGGGCGGAGGTGAACGAGCGCGCGAGGAAACCCTCACTCAAACTCTGGATCGACTTCGGACCGTTGGGCGAAAAGACCTCGAGCGCGCAGCTCCGCGCGCTCTATCGTCCGGACGAGCTGGTCGGGAGGCTGGTGGTGGCAGCGATGAATCTCGGAACGAGAAATATCGCCGGATTCGTTTCCGAGGTCCTGGTGCTGGGTGTGCCGAGCGAGCGGGGAGAGGTCGTGCTGCTGAGCACCGAGCGGGAGGTCCCACTCGGCGGCCGGATGTACTAGGAGTGAAGGGTGAAGGGAATGCCCTTCACCCGTTCACCCTTCACTCCGCAGGCACCGGGCGGACCACGAGACCGGTCACCTCACCGTCCTTGGCGAGGCTCCACTCGATCAACATCTGCCGCTTCGCCGTGTCGAACGACGCTCGCCGCCGGTAGACCCGCAGGGGTTCGAGATCGGCGACCTGCTCGTCCACCGCGCCCGTCTCCGCCCCCAGCCGGGTCACGGCCCGGCCGGCGAATTTGGCGAGGTCGCCGACGGTGCCGAAGGTCTGGCGCATGTCGGGCGAGAACCGGTTCCACAGCTTCTGGTACTGACTGCCGTAGAGCCACGAGGTGTAGAGCCGTCCCTGCTCGAGCGGTGAGTTCGGCGCCCGGTCGGCCCGGGGCGCACACCCCACCGCCGCGGCAGCCAGCAGCATCATGGTTGCAGCACGCATGCTTCGTCCTTTGAGAGTCGGCCCCACACCCGTCCGGGAGCGCTAATGCGGGTCTACATCTCCATCGACATGGAAGGGGTAGCCGGCGTAGTTCACGAGGATCAGACCAACCCGATCGATCCCCGGCATGCGGGAGAGTATAATCGATTTCGCCGACTCATGACGGCCGAGGCCAATGCGGCGATCGAGGGCGCCCTGGCGGCCGGAGCCGTCACCGTTCTGGTCAACGACAGCCACTGGCTCATGCGAAACCTGCTGGCCGAGGAGCTCCATCCGTCGGCCGAGTTGTTGAGCGGCGGGCCCAAGATCCGCTCGATGGTCGAAGGGGTGGAGGAGGGATTCGACGCCGCGCTCTTCGTCGGGTACCACGCCCGCGCCGGCACCAGGCACGCGGTCATCGACCACACGTACACCGACCGCGTCCACGAGGCTCGGCTCAACGGCCGACCGGTTGGTGAGCTGGCCATCAATGCCGCACTGGCCGGCACCTATGGCGTGCCGGTGGCATTGGTGAGCGGCGACCAGGCCCTGGCCGCGGAGGCGCGCGACCTGCTCGGTGCGGCGGTGGAAACGGTCGTGGTGAAGCAGGCGGTGGGGCGGTTCGCCGCGCGAAGTCTTCATCCCACGGAAGCCTGTCGGCGGATTCGCGAGGGGGCCTCTGCCGCATTGCGGCGGCGCCATCAGGCATTCCAGCTGCCGAGCCCGATCACGCTCGAGGTGGAGTTCGCGGCGACCCAGATGGCCGACATGGCGGAACTGCTGCCCGGCGCGGTGCGCACCGATGGAAGAACACTCCAATACCGGCACGACGACTACCGGGAAGTCTTCCGCGCCTGGCGCGTGCTGTACAATCTCGCTTCGGTCGAGTGACCTACTCGGTCCCGCGTCCTCAGGCACCCGCCGCCACCGGGTGATCTCGTCATCCATCCCTCGTTCTTTCTCCGCTCGAACGATGCCCGCAGGTGCGGGGTCGCCTTGTGGGTCTCCAGCGCATCGGCGTTGCGCCACTCCTCGATGCGAAGAAAGGCGTCGGGTTTGTGGTGAGCGGGTTTGGTCGCCACGGCTGGACGGCCGGGCGAGCTGCCTGGTGTCTGGCATCCTGACGGCTACCTGCGCTTCAGCGACCCCAACGCGAACACCATTTACCGATGGTCGGCCGAAGGATCGGTGTCGGTCTACCGCAGCAAGAGCGGCTACACCGGCGCGGACATCGGGGCCTACCACCAGCCGGGCTCGAACGGCCTCACGCTCGATCGCGATGGCCTGCTCACGATCAACGAGCACGGCAACCGACGGGTGACCCGGCTGGAACGGCCGGGCAACATCACGGTGCTGGCAGATCGGTACGACGGCAAGCGGCTCAACAGCCCCAACGATCTCGTCTACCGATCGGATGGGACCCTGTATTTCACCGACCCACCCTTCGGGCTGCCGAAGGCGTTCGACGACCCGAAGAAGGAGCTGCCGTTCAGTGGCGTTTACCTGGTGAAAGACGGCCAGGTGACACTGCTGACCAAGGAGCTCAGTGGACCAAACGGCATCGCGTTCTCGCCCGACGAACGCTACCTGTTCGTGGACAACTGGGACCTGACGCGCAAGGTGCTGATGCGGTACGAGGTGAACGTCGACGGGACGATCGGCAGTGGGAAGGTGTTCCACGACTTTACCCGCGACCCCGAACCGGTGGCCCTCGACGGTATCAAGGTGGACCAGGCAGGCAACGTGTACGTGTCGGCACCGGGTGGACTCTGGATTCTGTCGCCCGAGGGCAAGGCGCTCGGAATGTCCCGGGGATCCGGCCACCGCTCTCAATTCAGTCAGCCAGCAGATAGCGGATTCAGCTGCGCGGCATCGCGTGGGCGGGTTGCGTGGGAGTCTCAGTGACCTCGGGGTTGGGGGCACAGCTCCAGCCCTCGCCCCACAGACGAGCCGGCGATCGTGCGGCTCGACCCGCGCTTCGACGGCCTCGTACCCTCAGGCGCGCGTTTGGAGAAGATCGTGGACAATCACGGTTACCGCGCCCTCCGTGTACCCGCTCCGGAATCCGATCGGCGTCGTCATCAAGGTTTGGCCGAGGACGCCGCTCGGATTCACGATGGCCAGGAGAGCGGCGCATGCAACGGGCGGACGCATGGGGAGTAGTCCGTGCCTACGGGGCCACCAGGACATGCACAAGGTGCATGGCGAGGTAGACCACCGGCACGCTCGCCGCCGCCGTCGGCACCACCATCGCGAGCGGCTGGCGGTGCACCAGGCGCGCGTGTGCCGACCCGGTGACGGTCGTCGCCACGGCAAGCGCGATGTTGCGCGCGGTATCACCAGAACGGCCATGTCGCGCATGATGGGCTGCACCGCCCGCTTGGGCCGCGGCGTCATCCAACCGCCCCGGCGTTGGGCATTGCACCGGCCTCTCGCAACTCTCGCATGAGAAAAAAGTTCAGGCTGGTCCGTATTGCAGCGATCGCGCCGGGCTTCCCGATCTGATCCCAGCTCGAGGGCAAGCGCCAGGTAGCGAGCGAGGCTGAGGCGCACGGCGTGAAGTCACGAGGGAGTCGCCGGTTTGACGCGGCAGCCAGCCTGGCCTCCGGTGCTTATCCCGCGACCGCCCGCTCCATTGCTGCTTCCGCCTCCAGGCTCTGGCGGTCCCGGTGAATGGCCGCGACCGCGAGCACCCGCGCGCCGAGCTTGAAGCGTACGGCGCAATCGCGCTCATTGACGTCCCCATCGACCTCGATCGCGTCCCACTGCTCCGCATGCCCGACGTACCGAATCGACATGTCGTAGTGCTGGCTCCAGAAGAAGGGCACCGCATCGAACCGCTCTCGCTGGCCCAGAATGTTGCGGGCGGCGCCTTGACCCTGTCGCTGGGCGACCACCCAGTGTTCCACCCGGATCCGCTCGCCAGTATGCGGGTCGGGCCAACGCGCGATGTCACCGGCGGCAAAGACGCCGGGTGCACTGGTCTCCAGGAACTCATTCACCGCCAGGCCACGATCGAGCGTCAGGCCGGCTGCTTCAGCCAGATCGACATTGGGCCTGACCCCGATCCCGACGACGACGAAGTCGGCGGGCAGGCGCTCCCCATTGTCCAGGACGACCCCGGCCGCGGAGATTTCCCGTGCCTTCTGGGTCAGATGGAACTGGACGCCATGCTCCTCGTGGACCTTGCGGACCAGATCGCCAAGATCGGCTCCGACCACGCGCTCGAGGGGACGGGGTTCGGGGGCTACCACGTGCACCTCGAGCTCGCGCGCGCGCAGCGACGCCGCAACCTCGAGACCGATGAAGCTCGCGCCGAGCACGACGACGCGACGCGCGCCGTCCGCCGCGGCGATGATGGACCGGCTGTCCGCGAGTGTTCGCAAGTAGTGGATTCGCGCATCGGCCCGGGCAACATCGGGAGAGAGGCGAATCGGCGACGCGCCCGGCGCGAGCAGGAGCGCGCCATAGCGCACGGTCCGGCCGTCGTCGAGCACCACCTCGCGCTGTTTAGGTTGGAGGGCGGTGACCCGGCGACCGGCCAATCGGGTGATCTCCTGGTCGCGATCGTACTCGGGAGTCCTCAACGGCAGCCAGTCTTCGGGGGCATTGCCCGCAAGGTAGTCCTTGGAGCAGTTGGGGCGGTCGTAGGGGGCGGACTCGTCGGGGTCGACGATCGTGATCGGGCCCTCGTAACCTTCCCGCCGGAGCGTTGCCGCCGCGCTGTCACCGGCCGCGCCCCCGCCAACGATCAGCACCGACTCCACGCCCGCCTTGCCGGCACGCCTGGCCCGGCCAGGCACCGGTGCCTTGCCCGTGACGAATACCCTGCCGCCACGCTCCTCTACCATCCATCTGGTGAGGTCGTGCAGCGCCGGCGGCCGGAGCGTCTCTCCCGTTCGCAGGCTGAAGCAGGCGTGGTGCCAGGGACAGCGCACCGTGTCGCCCACAATGAGGCCTTCCGGCAATGGTCCGGCGTAATGGCTGCACGTCGCGCCGATGGCGAACCACTCGCCTCCGCTCCGCGCCAGCAGCACCGCCTCCCCATCTACCTGCCCCCCGATACAGCCACCGTCCGGCACCTGCCCGGCCGAGACGCCTTGGCGAAGATCGGGGCCGCTGGGCTTATCAGAATCGGAGGACATGGTCGCCTCGGGTCAGAGGTCGGGGCATGCAGGATGCCGGGAAAGAGCCACCAATGCCAGGTGGCCGAAACGTATACCGCTCGTGGAACCGTATGCGACCGGGCGGCGTTTCAGCCATGACGTGCGACACGTCTCGCCCGCTATCCAGGAGCTCCCGTGCCCGATTCCCGACCCCTCAGCATACCCGTCATCCTCGGCACCGCGAGAAAGGGACGCATGAGCGCACATGCGGCCAGGTTCGTCCACGGACAGCTCCAGAAACGCAACGGGGTCGAGTCCGAGCTGATCGACGTCGGCACGCTTACCCATCGCTTCGACGACAACGGAGAGGGCACCGCCGACCCCGCGTTCGCCGCCTGCATGACCCGGGCGGATGCTCTCGTGCTGGTCGCGCCGGAATACAATCACGCGATGCCGGGGCTGCTGAAGCACGTGCTGGACAGTTGCCTCAAGGAATACATCCACAAGGCGGCGGGCATCGTTGCGGTGTCAGCCGGTCCGTTTGGCGGGACTCGAGTCATCGAGAGCTCGCTTCCGATCCTCCGGGAGCTCGGGCTGGTGGCGATTTTCTGGGATGTGAACATCGGCGGGGTCGGCAAGGTCTTCGACGAGACCGGAACCCTGCTGGACCAGGCGCTGGTACGCCGGACCGACAAGTTCCTGGGCGAGCTGGTCTGGATGGCTCAGACGCTTCGCCATGGACGCGAGAACATTCCGCTACAATGAGGGGAGAAGCGATGACGACGAGGCCGAAGCTACGTTGCACGAAGTGCGGCGGCGAGATGAATCACCATGCCGAGAAGGTGATCATGACGGCGCGAACCCGCGAACGAGGCTTTGATGCCGCGCTCGGGGGATACATCGAAGAAAGTCATTCGTGCCCGAACTGTGGACACCAGGATACGCGGCGCGCCGACTGAAGAACTAGTGCACGATCCGGCGCGGCCGGAATCCCTCGCGCTCGCCCCGCGTTCCTTTTTCACCCCCGCGAAACTCGAAGTGCTCCTCCACGAGCACGCGCCCCTCGAGCGCGGAGGAGGCCCCGCGTAGCAGCCGACCGGCCACGAGGCAGTCGGCCATGACGGCAGCATGCAGCCACACTCCAGCCGGAACTCCAGGATACAGCGGGGCATGCTCAGGAAGGAGCCTCGCCTCGCGCGCACCGATTCGCGCGAGGATTTCCGAGGTGACGCTCGTCGCCGTCATGACGGCCTCCTTATTCGCTGGCGACCTCACAATATACTTTAATTGCGCCCTTCGCGGTGGTCAGTGTGTCGAGCAGCAGCTTCCAGTTCTCGAGGCCCTTGACCGGATGGGTCAGCAGCCGCTCGAGCCATCCAGGGTACTGCGCCTCCGCTTGCGCCAGGTCCTTCACACCCATCTCGAAGTATTCGCGGTTGGCGTTGACCGTCCCGACCATCACCTTGTTGCCGAGCACGAACTCGAGATTGATACGGTCGGCGGGTACCTCGATCCGCTTGTCGCCGCCGGTCACGCTGGAGAGAACGAGCACGCCGTTCTTGCCCAGCGCCTGCATGCTCTCGAAGACGACAGGCGACGCCCCGGTCGCCTCGAAGATCAAATCGAAGGGCCCGTACTTCCTGGCCCCCTCGAGAATGGACAGGCTCACCGTCGACTCGTACCGCGCGCCGAGCGCTTCGATCAGATCGGAGTTCAGATAGGGCTTGGCGGTCCGGCCGAAGACGGTGACATCCAGGCCGCGAAGCCGGAGCGCCATTGCCGCCAGAAGCCCGATGGTGCCCGCCCCCATCACGGCCACCTTCCGCGGCCGCCAGACGCGGAGCCGGCGCTGGATCTCGTAGGCCTGCGCGATTCCCTTCTCTACCACGGTGGTCGGCTCGAGTAGAACGCCGACCTCCTTGAGACCGGCCGGGACCCTGACGATGTATTCCGGGTCGTCCACGTAATATTCGGTGAGATAGCCGTGCCGCAGGTTGATGCCGCGCTCGTAGTACACGTCGTCCGTGGTCATGTCGTAGGTGCCGATCCGGTCGTAGATGCTGGACCCGGGCCGCCGGACCGTGGCCACGACGTAGTCCCCCACCGCCAACTCGCACACGCTGACATTGGGCCCGACCGCCTCGATCCGTCCGAAGCTCTCGTGGCCGGTCACGAGAAAGTCGTAACCGGGAGGCGCGGCGCCGTACTCGGCGGCGTTGATCTCCTTGTCGGTCCCGTCCACACCGACCCGGAGTACCTTGACGAGCACGCCGCGCCCGTTGGGAACGTCGCTCGGCGAGGGCATGGGCAGCTGGCCGAGATGCATCGAATCCGGTTTGCCGGGGAAGACGGCAACCGCCTTCATCATGGTTTGCTCCGGCTTCGCCGCGGACTCGGTCCGCTCGCCGGTAGCGAGGCCGGTGGCACCGCCATCAGTGCTGGGCATGAACTTCTTCTCCTTGCTGCTCTACGAGTTGAATCGCGTGACCGTCGGGATCGCGCACCAGAATGCCGCGGCGGAAGCCAAGGGTGGTGTCGGGCAGCTCCACCGGAGCGGGCGAGAGAAGGCGAAACTTCCCGCGCCGAGCGGCGGCCGCGGCCGCGGCCGCATCCGGCACCAGAACCGTCGTCTGCCAGTGTACCAGATCGTTCGGGCTCTCGTCCGCCGGAAGCGCCCGGCCGTCGCGGGGCACGAGATATTCGAGGAACTCGATGCCGGGTCCTGCCGGCGCCCTGAGGCCCGTAATGTGGAGGCGGGCGCCCCGCACGTTGTTCAAGTGCTCCTGCTCGGTCCCGAAGTTCATGCTCTCCCCCGCGACCCTGAACCCGAGGACGTCGCGATAGAACGCGAGGCTGGCGCGGGTGTCGGACACGACGATCGCCGTATGATCGATACCGAGAAAGAGCCGGCCGGTCGGAGCGTGCCACCTGGGATCGCCCTTGTCGAACGGGAACTGCAGGATCTCGAGCGGATGGCCATCGGGATCGCGAAAGTAGAACGCGCGGATTCCGGCAGCGCCAGGAATGGTCTTCGGCAGCAGCTGCGGTCCCGTGGACGCATGCTGCACCTTGAAGTGACGCAACCGCGCGTAGGCGCTGTCCATGTCGCGGACGATGATCGCGACGTGCTGGAACCAGCGGTCATTGCTCCGCGAATCCGCCGGGGCCGGCCGGCCGGGCGACGCCAGGTACTGAGTGAGCTGGAGATACTCCTGCCCGAGGCGGAGGCGAACCACGTGGAGCCGGACACCAAACACGCCAGACAACTCCTCATAGGCCTCACCCGCGAGCTCGTCGTCGCTCACGCGCTCGAAGTCCAGCACCCTCGTGTAGAAGGCCACCGACCGGTCCATGTCGGCGACGGTCATCCCGACCATCGCGACGGCCTGTGCCTTGGCGGACTGGGAGCCGCCGCCGCTGGCGATCTCCGCAGCCGTTTGACGTGGAACAGCGCCCCGCCCTTGCCAGGGCGGTTTCGCCTGGGCAACGGCCGGCGGCGGGACAAGCAGCGCCGTGAGAAGGAGCGCCCAGGAGAGCCAGGGCTCTCTCATGCTCCGGCGCCTGCCGCCACCGGCTGGGCGGCTTCGTGCCGCCCGGCTCTCAGCCGGTCGAGAATGTGATCGCCCACGCGAAGGGCGTTCGCCATGATCGTGAGCGCCGGATTCACCGCGCCGCTCGAGGGGAAGAAGCTTCCGTCCACCACGTACAGGTTGTCCACCTCGTGAGCCTTGCAGTTCACGTCGAGCGCCGAGGTCGCCGGATCGGTGCCGAAACGAATCGTCCCGTTCTGGTGCGCGACTCCCGCCAGCGGAATACGCTGCCCCAGGAAGAGGTTCCGGCTGAACAGACCCTGGTGACACTCGTGGCCGTGAACCGAGCAAGCCGTTTGCTGCTGCATCAGCTGTTCGAGCTTGGCGATCAGCCGCTGGTGGCCTTCCCCGTTGTTCGGGGTATACGCGAGGACGATCTTGCCATCACGGTCGAGCGTCACGCGATTCTCGGGATCGGGAAGGTCCTCGGAGGTGAGCCAGAAGTCGAGCGAGTGCTTGCCCATCAACTCCAAGGTCCATCCGGGAGCGATCGCAGGGGCGCCCGCCGAGAGCGTATCGCCGTCGAGCTTCCCGACGAACGAGATGTGGCCCATCGGAAATTGCCACTCCGGCGATCCGAAATAGAAATCGTTCACCGCGAGCGTCTTCTGGAAGACCGTCGGGTTGGGACACCGTGAGAGCGCCATCAGCACGGAGTTGACGTGCCCCATGTAGTGGCGGCCAACGACGTCGGAGCCATTGGCGAGACCGCGCGGGTGGCGCGGGGTCGCCGAGCGGAGCAGCAGCGCCGCGGAATTGATGGCGCCGCAGGAGACCACGACGATGTCAGCCGAGAGGGTCTCTCGCGCTCCGTCCCGCTCCACCTCCACCCCGGTCACCTCCCGGCCCGAGGCATCGGTCACGAGCCGAGGCACGTAGGCGCCGGTCATGAGCGTGACGTTGGGGTGGCCGAGCGCCGGATCGATACAGACCACCTGCGCGTCGGACTTGGCCCAGACAAGGCAGGGGTGGCCGTCGCAGGTGGAGCAGCGGATGCAGCGGCTATGAAGCGGGTCGCTCTCGTCGAGCATCACGCCCAGCGGGACGTGGAACGGCCTGAGGCCCAGGCGGACGAAATCTTCGCTGAGCTGCCGGATGCGTGGCTCGTGGCTGACCGGGGGATGGAGATACGGCGCGCTGGCTGGTGGCTCCGTCGGGTCCACCCCACGCTCGCCGTGTACCTGATACAGATGCTCGGCCTCGGTGTAATACGGCTCGAGGTCGTCGTAGCCGATCGGCCACGCCGGCGAGATGCCGCCGTGGTGCCGAAGCTCGCCGAAGTCCTCTCGCCGCAACCGGAACAACGCGGCGCCGTAGACCTTGGTGTTCCCTCCGACCCAGTAGTTCGTATGAGGATGCAGCTCTTTCCCCGCCTTGTCGCGCCACGTCTCCTTGGTCGTGTACCGACCCTCGACGTTGACCGCCCGCGTACTCCAGTTCGCAGGCTCTCTCGGCACGTATTCGCCGCGCTCGAGGATAAGGATCCGTTTGCCGGAGGAAGCGAGCCGGTGGGCGAGCGTTCCGCCGCCGGCCCCGGAACCGATGATGATGACGTCGTAGTGTTGGGATGCCGGCATGGGATGACGCCCGAAAAATGGAGAAGGGTGAACGGGTGAAGGTGAAGGGTGAGGAAGAGAAGCCCTTCACCCTTCTCCTGGTTATTTGCTGCTCACCGCATCCGGCTGCGGCGTGATCGTAAGGCGGAGCACGCCCGCCGTCTTCGGATAAGTGTACGCATCGCGCACATGGACGATCGCGTTTTTCTCCTGCACGCCGGCGTCAGGTGACCCCTGCCGCGGGCCCTGATTCGGGCCGAGTCCCGGCTCTTCGTTGACTTCGGTTCCCGCGTCCCACAGCGCCAGCTGGGCGGTCATGTCACCGCTCACCGGTTTGGCGCCGGCGAAGAGCGCGATCGGCCGGTCGTTGGAGTAGAAGAGATCGTTCGACTGGCCGAACATCCACGCGGTCGACAGGTACTGGCCAGGCACCGCGGTAACCTCGAGCTCGTAGGCCTGGCCCGGAGTGATCGGGCCGCCGGCGTTGCGCGAAGCGAGATGAAAGTGTCGCGGCCCCAGTCCGTGAACCATGGATATCCGGCCACGATGGTCTTCCCGGTGCCTCGGCGCACGAGGTAGGTGTCCGCCGCGCGCTCGAGCCGTGACGCGAAGCGGGTCCGCCTCGCCCGCTCGGAGCGGCGGAACCGGGTGAAGATGTCCGCCGCGTCGCCCTCGGACGACTCCAGGACCTGATCCGCGACGCCCAGCACGAGCACCGCGTCGCCTGCGTCCAGATTCCAGCGAAACACTCCAGGCGCGGCCAGGTCCTCGACGGCATCGAGTCCGCGGGCCCGCTCCTCACTATAGAAAAAGCCGCGATACCATTCGGGCTCCGGCGCATACTGCCCGTTGGCGAGCGCCGTCACCGCCGGTACACCCTCGTAGGGCGTCCATGTCACCCGGCCGTCCCGCACATCGGCCGAGAATCGGAACCCGGGATTCTCGTGATGAGTCGAGTGCGAGTCGCGACCCGAGAGAAATGGCCGAACGGCCAGACGAAGCGGCGCCCGCTGCCCGACCGGTCGCCACCGGAGGGCGATCAGTGGTCACCCGTGCACGGCGAAAAGCTCGTGCTCGATCCGGATCCCATCGCGCAGTCGCCAGGTCCATGTCGGCCATGGCTCGTCGGAGAACGATTCGAGCGTGGCTCCCGCCTCGGGGGCCACCTCGCCTGGAGCGTAGCGCTGCCGGCTCAGATACTCGGCACCGTCGGCTCGCTCGATCCATGCGTCGAGCCCGTTGACCAGGACCTTGCGGCCAGTCGGCGGCGTGGTTGCCGCGAGCAGCAGGGCGTGATAGCGGCGAGTGCGCACGCCTCCGGTTGTTCCCGACGCGAAGCCGCCGAGGCCGTCCGCCTCGAGCCACTCGGTGCGGTCGTCCAGCGCGATCGACGTGGTCATCGGTGGCTCCCCACGAGCTGCGGGTTGGCCCGGGCGATCGCCGGGGCTTCCCGCTGGCCTCGCCGGCGGGCGGTGTCCTCGATGCAGCGGACAACCAGGGCCGTCCACCCCGTCTGATGGCTGGCGCCCACCCCGCGACCGTTGTCGCCATGGAAGTATTCGTGGAAGAGAACGAGATCCTTCCAGTGTGGATCGTTGGCGAACCGCTGGTCGGTGCCGTGGCAGGGACGCCGGCCATCGGCGTCGGGGAGGAAGAGCGACCCCAGCCGCGCGGCAAGCTCGTGCGCCACTTCCTGCAGATCGAGCATGCTCCCCGAGCCTACCGGGCATTCCACCTTGAGATCACTGCCGTAAAAGTGATGGTAGCGCTCGAGCGCCTCGAGAACGAGATAGTTGATGGGGAACCAGACCGGCCCCCGCCAGTTGGAGTTACCGCCGAAGAGGCCGGTGTTTCCCTCCGCGGGCACGTAATCGACGCGATACGTCTCGCCGTTGACATCGATCTCGTACGGCCGCTCGTGATGTACCCTCGAGACCGAGCGAAGGCCATGCGGCGAGAGAAACTCCGTTTCGTCGAGGACAAAGCGCAGCAGCCGCTCCAGGCGCTCGCGAGAGGGAATGGCCAGGAGACGACGAACGCCGCCCTCCTCGCCCATTCGCGGCTTCATGCAGGCAATATTGCGCGCGAGATCCTGCCGGTTTTGGAGGAACCAGTTCATCCGCTTCCGGAACCCCGCCAGATGGGCAAACCTGGAATCCTCGAGGACCTCGACCGCGATGAGCGGAATCACACCCACGAGGGACCGCACCCGCAGTGCCTGGTGCTGACCGTTCGCATGGAGCTTGTCGTAGAAGAAACCGTCGTCATCGCACCACAATCCCGAGCCGCCCAGATGGTTCATCGCGTCGGCGATCGCGATGAAGTGCTCGAAGAACTTCGAGGCAAGATCCTCGTACGCCGGATCCTCGCTCGCCAGCTCCAGCGCCATCGAGAGCATCGTGTTGCAGTAGAACGCCATCCAGGCGGTGCCATCGGCCTGCTCCAGGTGCCCCCCCGTCGGCAACGGCTTGGACCGGTCGAAGACGCCGATGTTGTCGAGACCCAGGAAGCCGCCCGAAAACAGGTTTCGTCCGTCGGGATCCTTGCGATTGACCCACCAGGTGAAGTTGAGCAGGAGCTTCTGGAATGCACGCTCGAGAAAGAGGCGATCGCGCCCGCCCTTGGGGCCCGTCATCTTGTACACCCGCCAGCACGCCCACGCGTGCACGGGTGGATTCACGTCACCGAAGGCGAACTCGTAGGCCGGTATCTGGCCGTTCGGATGGGTGTACCACTCGCGGAGGAGAAGGAGGAGCTGCTCCTTCGCGAAGTGAGGATCGATTCTGGCGAACGGGATCATGTGAAAGGACAGGTCCCAGGCAGCATACCAGGGATACTCCCACTTGTCCGGCATGGAGATGATGTCCCGGTTGTACACGTGGGACCATTCGGCGTTCCGGCCAGTCGAGCGATTGGGCGGCGGCGGCGGTTGCGCGGGATCGCCCTCCAGCCAGTGCTCCACCACGTAGTGGAAGAACTGCTTACTCCACAGAAGGCCCGCGTAGCCCTGCCGGAGGACGCGGCGCTCCTCGGCGGTGGCCGCGTGAGGCGCGCGCTCCGCGTAGAACTCGTCGGCTTCCCTGATCCTCTCGGCGAACACGCGGTCGAAACCGGCACCGAATGGCTCCCCGGTCGAGGCCGCGTTGCGGAGCCGAAGACGAAGCACCCGCTCTTCGCCCGGCGGGATGGTCAAGACATAGGAGAAGGCCGCCTTGGTGCCCTCGCCTGCGGGATTCACGGCCTCGCGCTCACCATTCACGATGGCCCGGTGAAAGGCATCCTTTACATAGGGCTGTGGATTGGGTGCGCCGAAGAGGCGGCTCACGTTGGTTTCGTTCTCAGTGAACAGGAGATCGGGAGCAACGCCACCCATCGACTCGGCCTCGAGCGAATGCCCGCCGAGACCTTCGTGCTCCGTCGTGACTCTCGTGGGACCCGCAGCGCGGATCCTCGGCCGCGGCCAATACCCCTCACCGGTACGTCCCCAGCTCCAGGTATTCCGGAACCAGAGCGTCGGCAGCAGGTGCACGACCGCCGGCTCCGGGCCACGATTGGCGACGGTGATTCGGATGAGGATGTCATCCTCGCCCGCCTTGGCGTATTCGGCGAAGACGTCGAAGTACCGACTTTCGTCGAAGACCCCGGTGTCCGTCAGCTCCAATTCGGGCTCGAGCCTGGACCGCTCGCGATTCACCCGCACGAGCTGCTCGTAGGGATATTCGGCCTGCGGATACTTGTAGAGGGCTTTGAGATAGGAGTGGGTGGGGGTGGAGTCGAGGTAGAAGTAGGCCTCCTTTACATCCTCGCCGTGGTTGCCCTCGGGACCGGTGAGCCCGAACAACCGTTCCTTGAGAATCGGGTCCTTGCCGTTCCACAGGGCCAGGCCGAAACAGAGTCGGCCCTGGCGATCCGAGATGCCGAGGAGCCCGTCTTCACCCCATCGATAGGCCCTGCTGCGGGCATGATCGTGCGGGAAATACTCCCAGCAATTCCCGTATTCCGAGTAGTCTTCTCGAACCGTTCCCCACTGCCGCTCGGCGAGATACGGTCCCCACCGCTTCCAGTTCCGCTCGCGCCGCGCGTCCTCCGCCAGGCGCTCCGCTTCGGCTCCAGCCACGATATCCCTCCCGATGGGGGCATAGCCCTTCATCCGCATCCAACGACCGAATATGAGTGATCGCCGGAGAAAACGCCGCCTGGGAGGGAAAGGTTCCGTCGTTCTGGATAGCGGGACTACTGCTCGCCGTTGGGCTCGGCTTGAAGGCGCGACATGATGGACGCAAGGAGGTGGGGAGGCATCTCGATCCGGCGGAGGCGAGACTTGAGACCTGCCAGGACCGTCGCCTCGAACCGGTACTCGCTGGCACACACCATACACTCATCCAGATGACGGGCGACGAGTGCGATCTCATGGTCGGAGAGGTTTCGGTCGAGGTAGTCGTCGAGACGGTTGAACACCTCCATGCAGGAGAGGCCGGATTGATCGGTCATGCACTTCCCTCCAAGGGCGGTCCCGCCACGGGGGACGGTACGTAGGGATCTCGCGCTTCCGCTTGAACGCCCGTCGCCCCGGTTTGGTTCCCAAGCCCCCCGAACCTCCGCTGCCGGCCGGCGAAATCAGCCAGCGCCTCGTCCAGCTCCCTCGGTCCAAAGTCTGGCCACATCAATGGACTGAAGACCAGCTCGGCATAGGCCGCCTCCCAGAGGAGAAAGTCGCTCAGGCGGCGCTCTCCGCCCGTTCGGATGAGGAGATCTACCTCGGGAACCGGCGTGCCGTGGTCCACGATGGCCAGGAGACGCCCGAACGAATCTCGTGACGGAACCGCGTCGGGGCGGACGCACTGGGCGGCTCGAAGGATCGCGTCACGTGCGGAATAGTCGAGGGCGATCCGCAGGTGGAGACGTGTTCCGGAGGCGGTTTCCTGCTCGGCAACCTCGATCGCCCGTCGCAAGCGCGCTCCGATACGGTCTCTCCTGCCGATGATCTCCATCCGCACGCCGTTGGCGACGCACCGGCCGGTCTCGCCCTTGAGGTATTCACCGAAGAGCCGCATGAGCCAGGTGACCTCGGCCGGCGGCCGGCGCCAATTGTCGGCGCTGAACGCGAACAGCGTGAGCACGCTGATGCCCCGATCGGCCGAGGCTTCCACGATCCGGCGCACCGTTCTGGCGCCTTCGCGATGCCCGGCCGAACGGGATCGGCCGAGGCCCTCCGCCCACCGCCCATTGCCATCCATGATGATTCCGACGTGCAGTCCGGCAGAGTGCGAGACCGATGAAGCGCTTTGCTTCATAAAGTCATTCCTCAAAAAAAAGAGCGGCTCATCGCTCGCGCGTGCGACGGATGAGGGCTTCCATGTGGGAGAGATACCGCTCGAGCGCGTGGCGACCCGTCGCCGTGAGGCGGTACTCGGTGCGCGGTACTCGACCCTCGAACGATTTCGTGCAGGCGATGTAGCCCGCTTCCTCGAGCTTGCGTGCATGCACGCTGAGATTGCCGTCAGTGGTCTCGAGCAACCGCTTGAGCTCATTGAAGCTCAATGACTCGCTCACGGCGAGCGAGCTGACGATGGCGAGCCGCATGCGCTCGTGAATCAATCGGTCGAGCTCCAGCGCTCCGACCATCGACCCGCTGCCATCGACGCCTAGCAAAGGCCGTGCCCTGCCATCTCGGGGCTCTCTGGGAGCCAGATTGGATTTAGCCACCATACCTCCGCGCGATCACCAAACCGAACACGATGTGCAGGCCGCCGAACCCTGCCGCCATAAGCGGCGTTCCCCAGCCCGGCGGAGCAAAGAGCGCGACGGCGCCGAGCGCCATGAAGCAGAGACCCATGAGGGGGACGACACGCACTGAGAAGGCCCCACCGGTCACGACTCCGGTGCCGTACAGCATGAGCCAAGTCCCCGGAAGGGCCCAGAGCGCTCCCGCACGAACCAAGGCCGCGGTAAGCAGGGCTCCGACCGCGAGCGGCGGGAGATAGCTCAGGACAAAACGCCGCCCCGAATAGGAGAAGACCTGGGTGCCGGCGCGCCTGGCCTTGGCGGTCATGGCCCAGCAGCCCAGGGTCAGTCCCGCCACCGCGGTGCCCAGCCACGTGAGGAGCCACTCATCCGTGGTGAGCCGCGTTTCAGCGATCGCGGCGGCAGCAAGGGCCAGTACCCCCATCCCCACCCCGCCCCACCCCGGCACGGCCGTGAAGGCCGTGGCTCGCTCCATGGTCTCCCGTATAAAGGAAAGATTGTCCATGGCTCGGGCGTGAAGAGCCGGAGCGTCGGCCTGCGAGGGCGGTACCCGATGGGGAGAGGCCATTAAGTGCTTTATATTATAAAGTGGATACGCGGCATGGTCAAGCCATCGAGTCGGCCGAGGTCACGCCGCCTCGACGACCACCGCCGTGCCATAACACAGAACTTCGGTCACTCCCTGCATCACTTCGGTCGCATCGTAGCGAATACCCACGATGGCATTCGCGCCGAGCTCTTCGGCATGTCCCACCATCAGCTCGAAGGCTTCCGCCCGGGTGCGCTCGCACAGCTCGGAGAAGAGCGTAATGTTGCCGCCGAACAGCGTCTGCAACGACCCGCCGATGGTGCCGAAGATCGAACGCGACCGGACCGTGATCCCGCGAACCACGCCGAGGGCCTGGACGACCCGGTAGCCGTCGAGGACAAAGGTCGTGGTCGTCAGGGCGTGTTGCATCGGTCAGGCCGCTTTGAGATCGGAGGTGCACTGCGGACAACGCGTAGCGCCGAGGGGAACCGGCATCTTGCAGAAGGGGCAATCCTTCGTCGATGCCGCCGGGGCCGGCTTGGGCTGCAGCCGATTGGCGGCGCGCACCACGAGAAAGATTGCGAAGGCCACGATCAGGAATGCGACGATGCTGTTGAGGAAGAGCCCGAAATTCAGGGTTACGGCTCCGGCCGCCTTTGCCTCCGCCAGCGTCGTGTACGGACCCGCGGCCTTTGCGCCTTCCTTCAGGACCGCGAACAGATTGGTGAAGTCCACGTTGCCGAGCGCGAGGCCGAGAGGCGGCATGAGCACGTCGTCCACCAGAGACTTTACAATGGAACCGAACGCGGCGCCGATGATGATGCCGACGGCGAGGTCCAGCACGTTGCCACGCATCACGAACTCTTTGAAGTCCTTGAACATTTTCTCCGCCATGCTTGGGGTGGAGACGACTCGGAAGGTCTCGGGATATATAGGAAAACCCCCCGGCGTGGAAGTACCGGCGGGCCTCCGTCAAACCCGGGAGCTCTCGGCCCGAGCCTACCCCGCGACCGCCATCTCTCCTGCGGCGGCCCACGGCTTCCCGGGGCGAACCGCGTCGACCGCGCGCTCGAGGTCGGTGAGCACGCTCATGAGGGTGACGAACGCGTCGTACGGCCAGGCGTGAGGGTTGAAGTACTTGTGCACGTCACCGTCGGCGAACCACTTCGTGCACATGTAGTACAGGTGGTCGCTGGTGGTGAGCCGTCGCCAGGTCTCGAGCTTCCACGGATCGCCGAGGGCCCGGAGTGCCGGCCCGAGGCGAGGTGGGCGTGGCGGGTTCCAGCAGTACAGCTACGAGCCGCGAGCTCAGGGCTCATGACTCACGGCTCACGGCGCTTCCTGACTCCTTCCACTCGGTGAAGCCGCCGGGAAAGACCCGCACGTCGGTGAAGCCGCGTGCCAGCAGCAGACTCGCCGCGATGGCGGCTCGGCCGCCGGCTTGGCAGTGCACTACCACCGGACGATTCCGGGGGATCTCGTCGAGCCGGTCCGATAAACCGCCGAGGGGAACGTTACGCGCCCAGGGGACATGCCCCTCGCGCCATTCGGCAGGACTGCGGACGTCCAGCACCGTAACGGTGTCGGAGACCCTGCCGCGCTCGATCGCCGCGCGGTCCACCGCCGAGATTCTTTGGAGAGCTCCATCGCGCCGCCGGCCATTGAGTCCATTGGCGCCGAAATGCCCCGCGATGCGGTCGAGTCCGATGGTTGCGAGAGCCACGGCGATCTCCTTTGGCGTACCGACACCATCATCTCCGGTGATCAGGTAGATGTCCCTGTCGTACGGCAGTAGACATCCGGCCCAGGTCGTGAACGATCGGTTGTAGGGAATGTTGATCGTACCGGGCACGGCCCCGAGCGCGTAGTCCTTCGCCGCGCGGGTGTCGACCACCACGGCGCCCTGAGCTAGTGCGGGGCCGAGGCGATCGGAGGACAGGCGCGGCGGAAGAAGACCTTCCCGCAGGATTGGCGGTCCGTCCCGGTTGATTCTCTTCATGAACGCGAAGTAGCGCGGCGGTTCGGGTTGGCCCTGGAGCACGGTTCGCACGAACTCGCCCTCGTCCTCGATGGCAAAGGCCCAGTTGGTCCGCTTCTCGTAGCCGAGCGTCGACTGCGGGACCGCGCCAAGTGACTTCCCGCATGCGGAGCCGGCGCCGTGACCGGGCCAGATCTGGAGGTAGTCAGGGAGCTCACGGAACCGCTGAAGGGAGGCGAACAGCTGACGCGCGCTGGCCACCATCGTGCCCTCCTGTTTGGCTGCGCGCTCGAGGAGGTCGGGGCGCCCGACGTCGCCGACAAAAAGAAAGTCGCCGGTCAGCGCGCCCATCGGGTCCGGGCCCGCGTGCGTGTCCGTGACGAGAAACGTCAGATGCTCCGGCGTGTGGCCCGGCGTGTGCAGCACGGAGACCTCGACGGCCCCGAGCCGGAATCTCGATCCGGCCTGGAGCAGCTCGGCACCCGACTCGGCGGCGAATCCATACTGCCAGCCCGGCCCACCCATACCTGACAGGAGGAGGCGCGCACCCGCGACGACGGCGAGCTGGCGCGCCCCGGACACAAAATCGGCATGGATGTGGGTCTCGGTCACGTGCGTCAGGCGGAGTCCTTCCCGACGGGCGAGCTCCAGGTACTGTCCGACCTCGCGGTTGGGATCGACCACGAGCGCCTCGCCCGAGGTCTGACAGCCGATCAGGTAGCTCGCCTGCGCCAGTCTCTCGTCGTACAACAATCTCAGCAGCATGGGAATTCAACTCTCCACGTTTGCGAGCAGCGGGCCCAGGGGCATCCTCAAACGAGCCCTCGCGCCTCTTGCCTTTTGGCGGGGCTCGAGCGAGACAGCGCCCCCGTGAGCCTCCGCGATCTGGCGGCACAGCACCAGACCGATACCGGACCCATTCGCCTTGGTCGTAAAGAACGGCACGAAGAGATTCCCGGGGTCGGGCAGGCCGGGGCCGTCATCCTCCACCGTAACCTCCACTACTCCTCCCGTCCTGGTCCAGCCGACTCGGACCCCTCCCTTGGTCTCCAGCGCTGCATCGACCGCATTCCGCAGGAGATTGATCAGGAGCTGATCGAGCTGATCGCCGTCGGCGGTGAGGATCACCGGCGGCCCCTCCGTCGTGACGATCTCCAATCTCGTTTCCAGCGCGACCACGCGACGCACCCACGCGGCCACATCGACGGGAGCCAGTCGCGGCTGGGGAAGTCGGGCCAGCCGGGCGTAGGCGGACATGAAACGTCCGAGCGCCTCGGAGCGCGCTTCGATGACCTGAAGTCCGGCGCTCAAGTCCTGTTCCCAGTCTCCGGGCCGGGGGTCCTTCGCTGCGAGGTTGCGGAGGCTGCCGGCGATGGACTTGATAGGCGCGAGCGAGTTGTTGATCTCGTGACCCAGCACCCGCACGATACGCTGCCAGGCGGAGCGCTCCTCCGCTCGGAGCACGCGGCTCAAGTCGGTCAGCACCAGGAGCCGATGCGGGAGCCCATCCTGCCGAAAAGTACCGCTGCGTACCTCCCACCGGCCCGCGCCACCCGGGAATGCCGCCTCGAAGCTGCGCGGCCACTCGCCCTCGAGGCAAGCGGCCAGGCCGACGCTCCCCGCCTCCAGCCCGAGGAGCCGCTCGACCGGCTGGCCAAGCAACCGCTCCCCGCCTCTGTTGACCAGGCGCAGACGATGATCGCTGTCGAACGCGAAAACCGCCGCATCCATTTCCTCGATGACCCGACGGAGCAGCGCGGTCGCCTCGAGTGCCCGCAGCCGTTGCGAGCGAAGCGTCTCGCTCAGAGCGTTCACTTCCAGCAGCGCGAGGCCGAGCCCGCCATTCGTGCTCGCGCCCCGGGCGCGAATGGAGTAGTCCCCTTCCCGCAGCGCGGCGAGGAGGTTGGAAATGGTCTGGAGCGGCCGGATCACGCGCTCGCGCACGAGCAGAGCCCCGGCAAGCCATGCCCCGACCGCGAGGAGCCCGAAGGTGAGTCGGACTCGCAGAGGGTGGTCACCGCTCCAGAGGAGCCAGCAGGCGAGCGCCACGGCCGGCAACCCCCCGGCCAGAGCGACGCGGAACACCCGCGATTCGTGACCCGCGGGATGGTACCCGTTGTCAGAGGCCATGGTGCTGCAGGCGCCGGTAAAGCGCGCTCCGGCTCAAGCCGAGCGCCCTGGCGGCATGGCTGACATTACCCTCGTGGCGGTCGAGCGCTTTCCGGATCAGCACACGCTCGACTTCCTCGAGTGGCAGGTCTTCCAACCGTGACACGGGACCGCCCCCGCGCAAGCCGAGATCACCGCTCCTGAGAACCGTCTCCTGCGCCATCAGCACGGCCCGCTCGATGGTGTGATCGAGCTCCCGCACGTTGCCCGGCCAGGAGTGCTCTTCCAGCGTTCTTGCCGCTGCGGGCTCGAAGCCCGTGATCGCCTTGCGGTACCGTCCCGCGTGACGACGGAGGAAGTGGGCGGCGAGTGCCTGAATGTCCTCACGGCGTTCGCGCAACGGCGGCAGGCGGATCTCGATGGTGTTGAGCCGAAAGAGCAGGTCCTCGCGAAATCGACCAGTTGCCACCTCGCTCGCGAGGTCGGCGTTGGTCGCCGAGAGGATGCGGATGTCGATCCGGCGCCCGCGCGAGGCGCCCACCCGCTCGACTTCGCCGGTTTCCAGCACCCGCAGCAGCTTGGCCTGCTGCCGGGGCTCGAGGGTCCCGATCTCGTCGAGCAGGAGGGTCCCGCCGTCGGCCAGCTCGAACCGCCCGATCCGATCGGTCCGTGCGTCGGTGAAGGCCCCCTTCACATGACCGAACATTTCGCTCTCGAAGAGGCCCTCGGACAGGCCGCCGAGATTGACGGCGACGAGCGGCCGGCCGGCACGCCCGGAGGCGGCGTGGATCCATTGTGCCACGACTTCCTTGCCCGTGCCGTGCTCGCCGGTGATCAGGACGTTGGCATCCGATGGCGCAACCCTCGTCATGAGCTGGACCACCGGGCGCATCATCACGGACTCCGCAATCATCTCGGGGGCGCCGTCGCGGCGCAGCAGGCGATTTTCGCCTTCCAGGCGGCGGGTTCGACGGAGCGCCCTCCCCAGCTCCACCTGGGCTCGGACGGTCGTGAGCAGCCTGGCGTTGTCCCACGGTTTCTCGATGAAGTCGCGTGCGCCCCGTCGTACCGCTTCGACCGCCTTTTCCACACTGCCCCAGGCGGTCATGACGATGGTCGGGAGCGTAGTGTCGAAACCCTGGAGCTCGGAGACGAGCTCGAGTCCCTCGTGGCCGGTGGTCGTGTCGCGCGCGTAATTGAGGTCGAGGAGAACGGCGTCGAAATCGGATCGCTGGACAGCGGCAAGGACAGCGGCGGGAGAGCCAACGGTGTCGATAGCGTAGCCCTCGCCCTTGAGCAGGAGCCGCAGGGCCTCGCGGACATCGGGCTGGTCGTCCGCGACCAGGATGTGCGGAGCAGGCGAGGAATTCGGCAACAGAACCTTGTCGGCTGGGTCGGAGGGAAAGTTAACCCGCGCCCTGGCGGCGCGCGGGCATCGGACCGGTCGGCGGCTCAGCCCGTGCTGCCTACTCCGTCGTCCGCACCGCCACCGGCCGCTCCGGCGGCACGATCCATCCGTCCCGGAGCTGAATCGTCCGGTGCGAATACGATGCGTTGCGCTCCGAGTGCGTCACCTGCACGATCGTCATCCCCTGCCGGTTGAGCCGGGTGAACAACTCCATGATCTCTTCGCCCTGGGCGCTATGCAGGTTGCCAGTGGGCTCGTCGGCCAGCAGCAGCTTCGGATTGGCGATGACCGCCCGGGCCACACCCACGAGCTGTTGCTGCCCGCCGGAGAGCTGGGCGGGATAGAGGTCCTTTTTGCCGACCATCTGGAACCGGTCGAGCGTCTCCGCCACGATCGCCGCGCGCTCCTTCGGCTTCACGTCACGGTAGGAAAGTGGAATCTCCAGGTTCTCGTACACCGTGAGGTCATCGAGCAGATGGTATTTCTGGAACACGAATCCGATGTACCGCTTGTTGAGCTCCACTCGCTTCCGAGGCGGGATCGTGTGGACCGTCTCCCCGAGGAAACGGAATTCACCGGTCCAGCCATGGTCGAGCATGCCGAGGACGCTGAGCAGGGTGGACTTGCCGGCGCCCGAAGGCCCCATGATCGTCACGAACTCGCCCTCACGGATGTCGAGGGTGATCTGCCGGAGGACGTACGTTCGCGAAGGCCCGGTAGGATAGAAGCGCTCGACGTTCGTCAGGGAGATCATTCGCTCCTCAGGGCGTCGATCGGATCGACCCGGGTAGCGCGAATCGCTGGTATGAGACACGCCACCGCCGAGACCGACGCGAGTACCAGGACCGCGGCGCCGAGCACCCGGGGATCGGTGGGGCTCACGCCGTAGAGCAGCGTGGTGAGCAGCCGGCTGAGCGCGAGGGCGCCAAGGAGACCCAGCCCGAGCCCGGCCAGGGTCAGACCCAAGCCTTGCCGCAGAACCATCGCCTGTACCGAGGAGGCTCGTGCCCCGAGCGCGAGCCGGATGCCCAGCTCACGAGTCCGTTGGGTCACGCCGTACGCCATCACGCCATACACTCCGACCGCGGCCAGCATGAGCGCGAGCACGCCGAAGAGGGTGAGCAGGGACATGTTGAAGCGTTGCCGCGCTGTCGCGTCCTGCAGAAGCTCCCCGGCTTCCCGCAGCCGGGAGATCGGCTGTTCCGGATCCACCTCATGGACCGCCGCCTTGATCGCCGGCCCCAGCGTTGCGGCCGGAACATCGCTTCGCACGACGAACGAGAGCGGGATGGTCATGAAGACTCCCCATAGATCGGGGGAGAGCTGATTGGCGGGGACGTAGAGCTCCGGGCCAGGAGGCTCCGTGAGCCTCGACTGGCGCACGTCAGCGACGACCCCGACGATCTGGCGCCACTCGGCCGAATCGGGCGTTCCGAAGGTGATCCGCTGACCGATGGGATTCTGTCCCGGAAAGAACTTTCGCGCGAGTGCCTCGTTCACCACCGTCACGAGGGGCGCCCCACCTCGATCGTCCGGGGTGAGCAGGCGACCCCGTCGCAACGTGATTCCCAGCGCGCCGAGGAAATTTCCCGACACGATCCGGTAGCCGGCGTACTGTTCCTGGCCTGGAGCCGGCGCCGGGCGGCCCTCGACCGCGACATCGCCGCTGGTGAATCCGTTACCGAGCGGGAGGAAGAACACGCCGCCCGCGTCCCGGACTCCGGGGAGGGCATCGAGCCGCGCGATCAGCCGATCGATGTACCCTCGCTGGGCGTCCGCCGTCGCGTACTTGGCCGCCGGAATGCTCAGCTCGAGTGTCATCGCCCCGTCTGGCCGGAAGCCCAACACCACGGAGCTCAGTTCCCGCACGCTCACGATCAGGAGTGCCGCGCCGA
The DNA here is from genome assembly GCA_963722825.1 of uncultured Gemmatimonadales bacterium. GTDB lineage: Bacteria > Gemmatimonadota > Gemmatimonadetes > Gemmatimonadales > GWC2-71-9 > CAVVWJ01. The sequence continues at coordinate 147,345 of CAVROI010000001.1, read as the reverse complement.
CCAGAAGAACGAGCGCGAGCGACACCTGCGCCACCACGAGCGCGGAACGAAAGCGGGTCCGACGGTGTCCGCTGCTGGTACCCCGGCCCTCTCCCCGAAAGGCTTCGGCCGGATCCTGGCGGGACATCGACAGGGCCGGAACCAGTCCGAAACCGATGCCGACGCCAAGCGAGACGAGCAACGTGAAGGCCATGACCGTGGGGTCGATCGCGACTTCCCCGAGGCGGGGAATGCCACGCGGCTGCAGCGCCAGCAGCAGATCGATTGCCCAGGCGGCGAGGAGCAGGCCGAGGAGTCCGCCTGCCACCGACAAGGTGATCGCCTCGACCAGGACCTGCCGGGTGAGGCGCCATCGCCCGGCGCCGAGCGCCGCCCGGACCGCGAGCTCGCGCTGCCGGGTAGCCGCGCGGGCCAGGAAGAGGTTTGCCACGTTCGCACAGGCGATCAGCAGCACCAACGCCACCGCGCCGGTCAGCAGCAGGAGTGCCGTGCGTACCGAGCCGACGGTGTCGTCGGTCAGCGGGACCACGAGCACGCCGCGGCCGGTGTTGCTCTGGGGAAACTCGCGCTCGAGCGCTCTCGCCACGCCGCTCAGGTCCGCGGTGGCCTGATCGACGGTCGTGCCCGGCTTGAGCCGGGCGACCACGTCGTAGGAGTGGCTGTCGCGCATGGATGACCGCCCCTGGCCGTATCCGAGCGGAAGCCACGCCTGAATCGAACCCGGATAGGCAACGGTCGGCGGCGCGACACCGATCACGGTGTACGGCTGCCCGCTCAGGGTGATGGCGCGCCCGACAATGTCGGGATCGGCGCCGAACCGGGTCCGCCACAGGGTTTCCCCGAGCACCACTACCGTGGCCTGTCCCTGGTCTTCTCCCGGGAGGAAGCCCCGGCCCAGAATCGGGCCGATCCCGAGCACTCTGAAGAAGTCGGCATCGACGACCGCCCCCCTCACCTCTTCCGGTTCTCCCGCACCGACCAACGCGAGGTTGATCCCCCGCCAGGCCGTCGTTCCCGCAAAGGAGTGGTTGCGCCGCTTCCAGTCGAGGAAGTTGGGGCCGCTGACGCTGCCCTGCTCCCCGTCGCCGAATTTCTCTCGCACCACGACCAGCTGCTCCGGGTTCCGGAACGGCAGGGCCCTCAGCAGCACCGCGTTGACCACACTGAAGATCGCGGTGTTGGCGCCGATGCCGAGCGCGAGCGTGAGCAATGTGACGATGGTGAATCCGGGCGCCTTGACCAGGGACCGCAACCCGTAGCGGAGATCCTGCAGAAGGGTATCCATCATTCGCTCCGGAGGGCTTCGATTGGGTCGACCCGGGTCGCGCGCAAGGCGGGCACCAGCGTCGCCACCGCGGCGACGAGCGCGAGAATCGCGGCCGTCCCGGTGAACGTGAGAGGATCGGCAGGATGCACGTGATACAGCATTCCGCCGAGGAGTCGTGTCGCCGCGAGCGACCCGACCGTGCCGAGTCCGATGCCGGCGGCGGCCATTGCCGTCCCCTGCCTCGCCACGAGGCGGATGATTTCGTGCGGCAAGGCGCCGAGCGCGATCCGAATGCCGATCTCGCGAGTCCGTTGGGCGACGAGGTGCGCCATGACGCCATAGATCCCCACCGCACCGAGCGTCAGCGCCAGCACCGCGAACACCGTGACGATCAGCATGGTCAGCCGCCGCTCCGCGGCCCAGGTCCCCAGCGCGTCGTTCATCGTCTGCACTTCGGCAAGCGGCACGTCGGGATCAACCGAGGCGAGAGTGGCTCGGAGCGGATTGGCGAGAAGGGCGGGATCGCCGGAGGCACGGATCGCGAGGTAGAGGCTGCGCGGCGCGGTCCCGCTTCCGGCGGGCCATTGCGCCTCGGGCATGTACATCTCCGGCCGCGGGGCGGCATCGAGGCCGCGGTGCCGCACGTCGCCCGTCACTCCCACGACGGTGCGCCAGACCGAATCGGTGGCGCCGCCTCCCAGCAGAACACGCTGCCCGACCGCGTCACCCTGTGGCCATACCTGGCGGGCGAGCGTTTCGTTCACGATGATCGCGCCCGGAGCACTCAGATCATCCCTGTCCTCGAAGGCGCGACCCTGGCGCACCGGGATACCCATGGTGCGGAAATAGTCGGGGGTCACCACCTGCCAGTCCGCGTGCCGGCGCTCCTCGGGCTTCGGCGGCAGCGAATAGCGTCCCTCCATCACGAACGACCAGTCTCCGATCTCGAGACGGCCGGTCATCGGTAGAGCCCGGGCCCCGGCCGCGGACTTGACGCCTGGCAATGCCGACAGGCGACGGATGAGATCCTGGTAGAAGCCCCGGATCTGCCTGTTCTCGCGATACCGGACGGCCGAGAGATCAATGCGCGCCGTGAGGAGATGCTCGGGATCGAATCCGGGATCCACCTGCCTGAGGCGTAGAAAGCTCTGCACCAGCAGCCCCGAGCCGCTGACGAGAACCAGGGCAACGGCGATCTGGCCAACCACGAGCGCTTGCCGGAACCGATGTCGCGACCGTCCGGCCGTGCCGGACCGACCGCCGTCGGCCAAGCCCTCGGTAAGATTCGCGCCCACCGAGTGCAGCGCTGGCGCGACGCCGAATAGCAGGCCGGTCAGCAGGGAGGCGACCACTGTGAAGATCAGGACCGGGCCGTCGATCGTGACCGAGTCGAGACGGGGAATGCTCGGCGGCGCGGTGAGCACCAGCGCGCGCACGCCCCACATGGCGAGGATCAGGCCCAGCGCGCCTCCCATCATCGCGAGGACGGCGCTCTCGGTCAGCAGCTGGCGCACCAGACGGCCTCGATCCGCGCCGAGCGCGGTGCGGACCGCCATCTCTCTCGAGCGTGCCTCGGACCGGGCGAGCAGGAGCGCGGCAACGTTGGCGCAGGCGATGAGCAGCAGCAACGCCACCGCGCCGAGAAGCACGAGCATCGCCGGCCTGATCGAGCCCGTGACGAGGTCGGTCAGGCTTCCGGCGCTTCCGCTGAATTCGGGGGCATACTCACCAGGATACGTCGCCTTCATCCGCACCATGAGCGCGGAGACTTCGCGATCGGCCGCCTCGAGCGAGACGCCATCGCGGAGGCGTCCCATCGCGCCGAGATAGTGCCATCCCCGCTCGCTCCGGTCGCCGGCGGGATCGAGCGCGAGCGGCGCCCATGCCTCCATCATTCTGCCCGCGTAATGGCTCGGAAGCTGAAACCCGGCAGGCATCACGCCGATCACGGTGGCGGGCGCATCGTCCAGTATCACCTGCCGTCCGATCACCCGGGGATCACCGCCGAAGCGGCGACGCCAGAGGCCATCGCTCAGCAGTACCACGGGCGGTCGCCCCGGCAGGTCCTCGTCCGGCGTGAAGGAACGACCGATCGCCGGGGTCACCCCCAGCAATGGAAGTGCGTCGGCAGTCATGTATCCCGTCAGCAGCCGTTCCGGCGCGCCCGACCCGGTGAGGTTCATCGAGCCGTCGGCGAAGACCGCGATGCGCTGGAACGACCGCGCCTGCTCCCGTAGGTCCCAGTATTCCGGTTCCGAGAGCTCGGCCTGGCGCTTGAGCTCCCAGTGACCGCAGATCATCGCGAGCCGTTCGGGTTTCTCGTACGGGAGCTGCCGCAGCAGCACCGCGTTGACCACGCTGAAAATCGCGGTGTTGGTGCCGATCCCGAGCGCGAGGGTGAGCAGGGTGACGATGGTGAATCCTGGGCTCCGAGCCAGGCCCCTCATCGCTAGCCGCAGGTCGCGGAGCCAGGTGGTCATCATTCCGACCTCAGCGCGGTCATCGGATCGACTTGAAGCGCGCGCCGCGCCGGGAGGTAGCTGGCGGTGAGCGCCACGAGGCCGAGAAGCGCCGCTACCGTGACGTAGGTGAGCGGATCGCGCGACGTCACCCCGAAGAGCTGGCTGGTAAGGACCCGGCTCAGCGTCCAGGCACCCGCCAGGCCGATGGCCAGGCCGATGACGACCAGACGCATGCCTTGCCCCACCACGAGACCGAGGACGTCGCGCGAGCCGGCGCCGAGCGCCACCCGAATGCCGATCTCGTGGCGCCGCTGCGTCGTGGTGTAGGCCATCACACCGTAGATCCCGATCGCGGAGAGCACCAGCGCGATGCTCGCGAACAGGCTGAGCAGAAGGAGCGAGAACCGTCGTTCGGCGCTCGCCTCGGCGATGACTGTCTCCATCGGCTTCACGCCGAAGACCGGCTGCTCCGGATCGGCCTCCCGAATGGCCTTGGTCACCGTGGCGCCGAGTTGCTCGGGAGAACCGACGGTGCGCACCACGAAGCTCATCTGCTGGTTGGGGAAGAGCTGGCTCGAGAGAAAGATTTCCTCGCGAGGCGGCTGCTCGGGCGCCACCTGGCGCACGTCGCCCGCGACGCCGACGACGGTGATCCACGGACCCTTCGGGCCGAACACCTGGATTCTCCGCCCCACGGGATCCTCGTTCGGCCAGTACTTCTCGGCCAGCGTCCGGTTGATCACGGCTTCCTTCGGCCCGGCCGAATCGGTCACGGAGGACAGCGTACGTCCCCGGAGCATTGGAATCCCCATCGTGGAGAAGTAGTTGGGCGTGACTGTCCGGAGAGCGGAGATGGGCGGGAGCTGACCGGCAGGTGTGGGATGACCCTCGATCTCGAACCGCGCATCGCCTCGTCCCCCGAACGTCTGGCTGCGCTCGCTGTACCCGAGGCGGCTCACCAGTGCGGCGTCGCGGACTCCCGGCGCTCGCTGCACTGCCTCCTGCGCGCGGCTGAAGAACGCCCGCCGCTGCTCGTCGGTGAAGTAGCGGCCCTTCTCGCGGTCATTCTGTACCGGTAGCCAGACCTGCAACGTCAGCAGATTCTCGGGATTGAAGCCGGGATCGATCGAGATCAGCTGCTGGAAGCTCCGGAGCAGCAGGCCGGCTCCGGCGAGCAGGACGAGCGCCACCGCCACCTCGATCACCACCAGCGCGCCCCGCACCCGCGTCCGCGGCGCGCCGGCGCTCGTCGCCCGGCCGGCGTCCTTGAGCGCGCCCTGCAGGTCGGGGCGTGACGCCTGGAGCGCCGGCATGAGTCCGAACCCTGCGCCAGTCACGAGAATGAGGAAGGCGGTGAATCCGAGCACGGTCGTGTCGATGCTGATGTCCCGCGCCCGTGGAAGGTACTGCGCGGCGAGGTGGCCGAGGGCACTGGTACCCCACAGGGCGATCAGCAGGCCGAGCAGGCCGCCGACCGTGGCAAGCACGAGACTCTCCGTCAGGAGTTGCCGCACCAGCCGCATGCGGCTGCCGCCCAGTGCGGTTCTGATCGCGATCTCACGATCTCGGGTGGTGGCGCGCGCCAGAAGAAGGTTGGCCACGTTCGAGCACCCGATCAGCAACACGAACCCGACCGCGCCCAGCAGCACCAGCAGGGCCGGCCGGGCGTTGCCCACGACCCGCTCAGCCAGCGGCACGGCCTCCGCCTGCCACCCCAGATTGGCCGGATAGGCATCGGGGTAGGCTCGCGCCAGACGAGTGGTCATGCCGTCGAGTTGCGACCGCAGCCCGTCGAGCGTCCCGCCTGATTGAAGCCGGCCGATGAGATCGAACACCCGCGCGTTCCGGACGTTCACGAAGTTGGTGTCGGGATTGTCGAGCGCGATGGGTGCCCACAGCTCCATGGAAGAGGCGCCGCTTTCCACGGGATGGCGGAACCCCCTCGGCATGATGCCGATGATCGTGATCGGATCGTCGTCGAGCCGCACCGATTTCCCGATCACGTCTCGGTCGCCGCCGAAGCGGCGCTGCCAGAGATCGTACGAGATGAGCGCGACGTAACCGATCTTTCCCTGGTCGTCGGCCTTCGTGAAGTCTCGGCCCAGGATCGGCGCGACACCGAGCACGGAGAAATAGTTGTAGCTGACCACCGCCGCCTGGATCCGCTCGGGCTCGCCGAGCCCGGTCAGGTTGATGTTGATGGGCCAGACCGCGGCAAGCTGGCGGACCGCGGGAATTCCGGTGACAATGTCCCGATACTCGGGCTGGGACATCGGCACGTCGTTCCGGTTCCGTCCGGTGAGCCTGGCCCGCACCGAGACGAGCTGGTCCGGCTGCGAGTAGGAGAGCGGACGCAGGAGCACGGCGTTCACGACGCTGAAGATCGCGGTGTTGGCGCCGATGCCGAGCGCGAGCGTGAGTACGGCGATGAAGGTGAAGCCACGGCTGCGTGCGAGGCCGCGGATCGCGAACCGGAAATCCCGCCAGAGAGCATCCATCACGCCACCTCACGGTGCAGAGGATCGTCTTCGACCAGCCGGCCGTCGAAGAGCCGGACGGTCCGGTGCGCCACGCTCGTGTACCGGGGGTCGTGGGTCACGATGCAGATCGTCGCCCCTTCGCGATTCAGCTCGCCCAGGAGCGCCATCACCTCGGCGCCGTTGCGGGAGTCCAGGTTGCCGGTGGGCTCGTCGGCGAGCAGTACCAGCGGCCGCCCGGCTACGGCCCGCGCCACGGCCACACGCTGCTGCTGGCCGCCCGACAGCTGCGCCGGGTAGTGATGGATGCGATGGAGCATGCCGACCCGCTCGAGCGCCTCGTATACGGCGCGCTTGCGCTCTACGGCCGGCATACCGCGATAGACGAGCGGGAGCTCGACGTTGCGAAAAACGGTGAGATCGCCGATGAGGTTGAACGCCTGGAAGATGAAGCCGACCGCGCGCGAGCGGACGCGGGCGCGCTGCGCCTGGTTGAGCGTCGCCACGGGCTCTCCCGCGAGCACGTAGCTGCCTTCGCTCGGCGAATCGAGCAAGCCAAGAATGGAGAGCAGGGTGGTCTTTCCGCACCCCGAGGGGCCGCCTACGGCGACGTAGTCGCCGGCGCGGATCTCGAGATCGATTCCCGACAAGGCATGCGTCTCCACCTCGGTCGTGTGGAAGATCTTGGAGACGCCCGTCAGGCGGATGAGGGGATCGTATGCGAGAGGCATGATCAGTCGTTCCTCAGGGCAATCGCCGGGTCCACGCTGGCGGCGCGGCGAGCGGGCAGCGCAGCGGCAACGATGGCCACAGCCGTCAGCACGCAGATGCTGAGACCAAACGTGGGGGGATCGGTGGGACTGACGCGAAAGAGCAGCCCGGACAGGAGTCGCGTCATCGCGAAGGCCGCGGCCAGGCCGATTACCAGCCCCGCCGCCGCCAGCCCGGCGCCGTGACCCACCACCATGGCGAGGACGTCGCGCCCATCCGCGCCGAGCGCCATCCGGATGCCGATCTCCCGCGTGCGCTGCGCGACGCCGTACGAGATGAGGCCGTACACGCCGATCGCCGCGAGCAGAAGCGCCACGACGCCGAAGGCCGTGAGGAGCAAAGTGCTGAACCGCGATTCGGCAAGGGAACCGGTGATGCGGGAGTCCATCGTGCCGATGTTGTAAACCGGCACCGTCCGGTCCACACTTCGGACGGCCTCGCGCATCGCCCGGACGCCGACGTCGACGCTGCCCGCGCTTCGGACGACCAGCGTCATTCTCCGGCTGAGCCAGTCCCACGCCGCGCTCGGCGCCTGGGGCATGGGCAGGTAGAACTCCGGCGCGGGATCGCGATCGAGCCCGTGCGCCCTCGTGTCCGCGACGACGCCGACGATCTCCTTGAAGCTCGGCCCGCCGTTGGCCGCGGGCTCGCAGCAGGCGATCCGCTTGCCGACGGCGTCCTGTCCGGGAAACGCCGCTCGGGCGAGCGTCTCGTTGACGATCATCACCTTCGGCGCGTCGGCGACGTCCTGTCTGGTGAACCCCCGGCCCTGCAGCATCCTGATCCGCATCGCCCTGAAGTAGTCCGGCGTCGCGAGACGAAAATCGGAATCGATGGCCGAGGCGGACTCCATCGGACGTCCCTCCGGCACGAGCCCGTTGCTGCTTCCCCGCTCGAGCGGCACCGTCGACACCATTGCGGCCGCGGCGACGCCGCCCGACGCTTCCAGCGCCTCCGCCATCCGGCGAAAGGCGGCCGCGACCTTGTCCGGCGTCGGGTACGCCACGGCGGGCAACGAGATTCTTCCCGCCACGACGCCCCGCGGGTCGAACCCTGGGTCGACACCGTTGAGCTTCACGGCGCTCCGGATGAGGAGCCCCGCCCCGGCGAGCAGCACCAACGCCAGCGCAATTTCGGCGACCACCAGCGCGCCGCGGAGACGATCCCGTCCCATCGAGGCGCCGGAACGCCCGCCCTCCTTCAGTGCCTCGTGGGGGAATCGGGTCACCATGCGAAGCGCCGGCGCGAGTCCGAAGATCAACCCGCACGCGAGCGTGAGAATGCCCGCGAACGCGAGTACCGGCCTGTCGACGCGCGTCTGGGCCAGGCGTGGCACGTCGGCCGGGCCGAACGCCACGATGGCGTCGATACCCCAATAGGCGAGGGCGATACCCGCGAGCCCGCCCCCGACCGCCAGGACCAGCGACTCGGTGAGCGCCTGCCGGACGATGTGCATGCGGCTCGCTCCCACCGCCGCGCGGATCGCGATCTCCCGCCCGCGCGAGGCGCTGCGGGCCAGCAAGAGGCCGGCGACGTTCGCGCAGGCGATGAGGAGGACGAACCCGACGGCACCGAGCAGGAGGAGCAGCCGTGGCCGATAGTCGCTGACCAGCTCTTCGGCCAGCGGGCGGAACGCGAGGCCGCGACCCTCGTCGTCCAGGGGAAAGCGCTCGCGGAGCGATTTGGCGATTCCGTCGAGCTCCGCCTGGCCGGCCGCGAAGGTGGCGCCGGGCACGAGCCTGCCCAGCACGAACAGGAAGTGCTCATCGTGCTCGGCCAGTCGCGCGGGCGTGAAGGCGGCAGGCAGCCAGAGCTGCTCGTCTCCTATGGTGAAGTCGAGGCTCCTGGGCATGATCCCGATCACGGTCCTCGGCAGGCCGTCGATCCGGATTTCGCGGCCCACGATGGCCGGGTCGGCGCCGAAGCGAGACCGCCACAGCCGATCGCTCAGCACGGCGACGTCGTCGCGCCCCGGCTGATCTTCCTCCGGTCGAAACACCCGTCCCTTCGCGGGAGAGACGCCCAGGGTGGCGAAGAACTCCCAGCCGACCCGCGCCGCGGCGACGTTCTCCGGTTCCCCGTCGGCGGAGAGATTGACGCTGGCGAACTGCATGGGGACGAGCTTGTCGAAGAGGCGCGATGCCCGGCGCGCGTCTGCCCAGTTGCCTGCCGAGACCGATCCCTCGTGACCCCGGTACGTCTCGTAGACGTAGAGGAGTCGCCCCGGATCGGCGTAGGGGAACGGCCGCAGAAGCACGGCATGGACCACGCTGAAGATGGACGTCGTCGCGCCGATGCAGATCGCCAGCGTCGCGAGCACCGCGAGCGCGAGCGTGGGAGTCCGGCGCAGCGAGCGCAGGGCGAAGCGTAGATTCTGCGCGAGCATGTCCATGGGCGTCGTCCTTGTTCAGTCGGCTCGGAGCGCCACCATCGGGTCCGATCGCGCAGCCCGCCGGGCGGGCCCGTAGCACGCGGCGAGCGACACGCCCACCAGGAAGAGGGCCACGGCCGCGTACGTCAGCGGATCGAGCGCGGTCACCCCGAAGAGCAGGCTCCGCAACAGACGCGAGCCGGCCAGCGCGAGCACCACGCCGACGCCTATGCCGGCGAGCACCGGGGTCATGCCCTGCGTCAGGACCAGCCGCAGGAGCGACCCGCTGCCGGCGCCGAGCGCCAGCCGGATGCCGAGCTCACGCGTCCGCTGCACGACGCCGTAGGCGATCACCCCGTAAATGCCGACCGCGGCCAGGACGAGCGCCGTGCAACCGAACACCGCGAGCAGGCCGGCGCTGAACCGGGGACGCGCGACGGATTCGGCCACCCGCTCCGGCATCGTGCGGACGGCGGAGAGCGGCACGGTGGGATCGAGCTCAGCTCGGCCAGCGAGCCGGGGGCGGGACGCGCCGAGGGCGGCGCGGACCGTGATCTCCTGCTGGCGCGAGGCGAGGCGGACGAGCATCAAGTTCGCCACGTTAGCGCAAGCGATGAGTAGCACGAGCCCGACCGCCCCCGTGAACACGAAGAGCGTCGGCCGAACGTCGCCGATCAACCACTCGCGGAGCGGAATCACCTCGGCGGTCCAGCCGGTGTTGCTGTCCGGATATCTCGCCTCGAGGCCCCGCATGATCGCTACCAGCTCCGCGTTGGCCCCGGCGAGGGTCGCGCCCGCCCGAAGACGGCCGACCACCGTGAGGAAATCCTCGCGCCTCCCGTGCTCCTCCTCGAGGGCGAGCGGCGTCCAGAGATCGGCCTCTCTCCGGAGCCGGAAGCCGCGTGGTGCGACGCCCACGATCGTATAGGGCGCCTCTGCTCCCGTGGAGAATCGCCGGCCGATCGCGTCGCCACGCCCGCCGTAATTGCGCTGCCAGTAGCCGTAGCTGATGATCGCGACGCGCGCCGACGACCGGCTGTCCTCGCCGGGCTGGAAGTCGCGCCCCGCCGCCATCGTGACACCGAGCGTCCGGAAATAGTTGGCGGTGACAAGCTCGCCGGGCACGAGCTCGGGCTCGCGCTCACCGCGCACCGCGTAGTTGGTCGGCGAAGAGGCCGCGAGTCCCGCGAACGCGGAGGCGCCTGTCCGCCAGTCGAGAAAGTCCGGCGCCGACGCCGCTTCGCGTCCGATTTCGGGCTTCCATCCCCACACGGACACGAGGCGGTCCGCATCGTGGAACGGCAGCGGGCGCAGCAGCAGTCCGTTGACCACGGAGAAGATCGCGGTGTTCGCGCCCAGGCCCAGGGCGAGCGTGAGAACCGCGGCAGCGGCAAAGCCGGGGCTGCGCCGTAGTGCCCGGAGCGAGTGCTTGAGGTCCTGCAGCAAGGAATCCATCGGGATGGCGCGCGCTCAGCTCACCGCGGAGAGTTGCCGTTCCTCGACCACCTTGCCGTCGAAGAGATGGATCGACCGCCCCGCGTGGCGGGCGTACCGGGCGTCGTGGGTCACCATGCAGATAGTGGCGCCACCCTGGTGGAGCTCACGCAGCAGCTCCATGACCGCCTCGCCGTTGGTCGAGTCGAGGTTGCCGGTGGGCTCGTCGGCGAGAAGGATCGCTGGGTCGCCGGCAACCGCGCGGGCCACCGCGACGCGCTGCTGCTGGCCGCCCGAGAGCTGCGCCGGGAAGTGTTTCATCCGGTGCGACATGCCGACCCGCTCGAGGGCCGATTGCACCCGGCGCTTGCGCTCGTCGGTCGCCATGCCCCGATAGGTGAGCGGCAGCTCGACGTTCTCGTAGACGGTCAGATCGCCGATCAGGTTGAAGGCCTGGAAAATGAAACCGATCTGGCGGTTGCGAACCCGGGCCCGCTCCGATGCCGTGAGCTTGGACACGGGCTGGCCGTCGAGCGTATAGGATCCATCGGTGGGAGAATCGAGGAGACCGAGGATCGAGAGCAGCGTCGTCTTGCCGCACCCCGATGGCCCGGCGATCGCCACGTACTCCCCGTGCCGGATCTCGAGGTGAATGTCGGACAGGGCGTGGGTCTCGACCTCGTCGGTGTAGAAGACCTTCTTGATACCCTGGAGCACGATCAGAGATTCGGTCATGGAGTGGTCCGTGTTGGTAGAGGGCTATCGGTTATCGGCTATCGGCCATTGACTGAAGGTTGGACGTCACTCCACTCTCACCCGGTCGAATCCGTCCCACCGCGACATGTCGGAGATGATGACCTTGTCGCCCGCCTGAAGACCGCCCAGCACCTCGACGGTGTTGACCGATGTCCGGCCAAGCCGGACATTGGTGCGGACGGCGGCCGTGCCTCCCTCGACGAGCTTGAAGAGACCTACCGTGCTCCCCGCCTGCCCGTAGGCTGGTCGGCCCACGTGCAGGACGTTGTCGAGCCGTTCCACCTGGATGGTCCCGTCCACCGAGAGATCGGGCCTCGCGCCGCGGGGCATCTCGCCGTCCAGGGACACATCCACCGTGACGGTCCCGTTGAGTACGGCGGGGTCGATTCGTGAGACACGCCCATGCACGATTCCGTTGCGGGTATCGATGGCCGCCGGCTGCCCGATGGTCACGTCCTTGGCCAGCGTCTCGGGAATCCGCAACACTGCCTTGAGCCGGCCCGGCTCCACGATGCGTGCGAGCTGCGCCCCGGATTGGGCCCACTGCCCGACCTCGAGACTCAACTCCTGCAGCGTGCCGGCGGCGCCGGCCTTCACGATCATGGAGCGGATGCGGCCGCGCTGAAAGTCGGTGACGGCGCGCAGGCGGCCGACCTGCGCCTCCTGGAGCGCAACCTGCGAGTCGGCGGCCTGGGTCAGCACCTGAAGACGCTCCTGCTCGACCTTGTACCGCGTGGCCAGCTCCTCGACACGCTCACGCGCCCGGCTCGCCTCGTTCGCCGAAATGAGTTGCTTCACCGCCAGCGTCTCGGCCGCCTCGGCGTTTCGCTTGGCATCGAGGAAGGCGGCGCGGGCGGCGGCGACCGTCCCTTCCTGGTTGAGCCGGTTCCCGGCGAGAGTGGCGTGGAGGTTGACCCGCTCCGCCTGGGCGACGGCGAGCTGCCGCTCCGACTCGAGGGCCTCGAGCTGGACGTCGGGATTGCTGAGCTCGAGCAGCACCGTTTCCGGCTTCACCTGCTGCCCGGCTTCCGCCAAGCGCTTTTCCACCCGGCCGGCAGTCACCGCGGAGATGTATCGGATCCGCTCGGGCACGAGCGTGCCCGGACCTCGTACCTCGATGACCAGGGGACCCCTCTGCACCGAGTCGACCCAGACGGCCGACCGGTCGACCCGAGGCGCCGCCGGCTTGAGCCCCCGGAGCCCGACGGTGGCGAGCACAATGACGAGGAGTGCGCTGCCGCCATAGATCAATTGCTTCCGGCCGCGCTTGACCGGTGCCCGCGGAATGTCCACAACGCTTCCTTTATGAGATGCCGCTCCCGACCTCCCGGCCCCCGCACCGTCCGCTGCCAAGGGAAGGACCGTGCCACGAGGCCGTCGGGGGCAACACATGGACTGACAACGACATGCGAGAAACGCCGACCGCTCGGTGGAAGATGGGGCGGTCGGAAGCGGGATTGCCGAATCCCGGATACGAACACTCGGGGCCGTGTGCGAGCCGGCGGGAAACCGTCGTCTCCTGCGAAATCTCCCAAAAAACCTTGGAGCTCCATGTCACCTCGGACCCGGGTGCCTCCCACACGGTGGCTGCCGTCGTGGATTCTCGCCGGCCTGGTGCTGGGCACGGCGTGCAGCCACACCGAGTCGAGCACGACTCCCTCCACCGCCGGCGACGCTTCATTCGACCCTTCCCCACCGGTCCGGCTCACCTTCAACTCGCTCGCGGACCGTGGCGCGGCCTGGCTGCCTGACGGTTCGGGCATCCTGTACTCCACCCAACAGGAAGGTCGAAGCGATCATGACGTTTGCCTGGCGCTGCTTCCGCCCGATGGGAGACGGCAGCGCCGTCTCGACTGCGATCTTTCGGGATATGGAGTCGACTCCACCAATTCCATCGAGTCGCCGGCCCCAGCCGCCGATGGGCGGGTGGCACTCATCGAGGTCGGCAACGTGATCGGAGCGGCGACAGCCAACACGATGACGATCGCCGTTGCACCCACCTTGGATCCCAGGAGCAGTGTAAAGGTTCAGGCACTCCCCTATACCCCTCCCGGGGAGCCGACCCACTTCGTCGCCACGCAGCTCCGCTGGCTCGACGCCACCCGGCTGGTCTACCTGACCGGCGCCAGTACCTTCGTGCCGCTGTCGCCTGCCCTCACGAGAGACACGGTTCTCTCCAACCTTGCGGCGGTGCTCCTCGACTCGGGCGGCGGCCCGCCCTCGGTCATACCGGAAACCGATTTCGCCTCGGGCGTCTCTCCTGGGCAGGCACAGGACGAGGTCGTCTACACACTGGGAGGCGACACCCGGGTGTTCCGCCGAGTCCTCGCGACGGGAGAGGTATCGGTCGTTCATGACTTCGGCGCGATCGCGCGGGACGTGCAGGTCTCGGGCAGTCGGATGACGGCGGTGGTCGGAGGTCGGGTGGCTTTTGTCATCGATCCAAGCCTGGGACCGACGCAGTACGACAGCGGCGGCGTTGTTCACGTAGTGGACTTCGGCACCGGTACGGATGAGGCCTTCGACGATTCGAGTCGTCTCTTCCGCAGGCCGGCCCTCTCGCCCGCGGGCGATCGCCTCGTGGCGGAGGGATACCCAGTGATCATCACGGTGATCATGGCGCCGTCCGGGAACTTTCCGGACACCACCGTCGGCCGGAGCGGAGATCCCTATCTCCTGGGTGCACCATGAACCCAAGTAATCGGGTCTTTCCGCCTGCCTCGGCCCCGGTCCGGACCCTGGCCCTTCTCGCGATCGTGGCCGGATGTGGCCACAGCGACCCTTTCACGTCGCCACCCCACGGCACCGACGCGCCGTTCGATCCGAGTCCGCCGATTCGACTCACTCTCAATGCTCTCGCGGACCGGGGACCCGCCTGGTTGCCGGACGGCTCCGGTATCCTCTACTCGGCGCAGCAGGAGGGCCGAAGGGACCACGATGTGTGCCTGGCCCAGCTACCACCCGGCGGCGGAAGGCAGCTCCGCCTGGATTGCGACTTGACGGGCTACGGCCTGGATTCGACCAACGCCATCGAATCTCCGGCGCCGGCGGCGGACGGACGGCTCGCCTTCTTCGCGGTCAGCGGCGATACCGCGGCCGTATCCCCCGACATGTCCGCGATAGTCGTCGCGCCCGGGTTGAACCCTCTGAGTGGGGTAAGGCGGCAAACGGTTCCCTACACGATTCCCGGGCAGCCCACCCACTTTGTCGTGACGCAGCTCCGCTGGCTGGACGTGGGTCACCTGGTCTACGTCGCGGCGGCAAGAGGCTACAACTCGCTCACGAAAGACACGATTGTCTCCAACCTGGCGCTCGCGGTCATCGACCTCAGCACGCCAGGACTCCCTTCAGTGATACCGCAGACGGAGTTTGCCTCGGGGGTCTCGCCGGGGCCGAATCCCGGGGACGTGTATTTCACGCTGGGAGGGGACACCCGGATTTTCCGTCGCACGCTTGCGACTGGAGACGTATCCATCGTCCACGACTTCGGACCCGGCGCCATCGTGCGCGACGTTCACGTTGTGGGTAATCGAATGACCGCAACTGTCGGAGGGCGCGTTGCCTTCATAAATGATCCGAGCTTCGGTCCCACGCAGTACGACAGCGGCGGCGTCATTCACGTGGTGGACCTGGGCACGGACGCCGATCAAGCCCTCGACGATCCGACTCGTCTCTTCCGGAGGCCTGCCCTCTCGCCCTCGGGCGATCGCATCGTGGCGGAGGGATATCCACTGATCATCACGCTCATCATTGCGCCGTCCGGCGTTTTTGCGGACACGACTGTCGGCCGGAGCGGAGATCTCTACCTACTGGGTGCGCCATGACGACATCGCGAGACAGGCTCATGCGGGCGATCCTGTCGCTGATCGCGTGTGGCCTCGGCACGACCACGCTCCATGCGCAGGCCGAAGGGGCGGTCGGCGGACGGATTCGCGACGCGAGCGATGGCCGATCGCTCGCCGGAGTGGAGGTCCTCCTGGATAACCGGGTGGGCGCGCTCTCCGATACTGCCGGTCTCTATCGGATCCGGGGCGCGAGAACGGGATGGCACAGAGTCTCGGCCCGGCATATTGGTTATCGGGTCGTCGTGCTGGACAGCGTCCTCGTCCGCGCCGGCGCTACGGTAACCGCGGACTTCAATCTGGCTCCCAATCCACTCGAGCTCGCGCCCATCGTGGTAACCGCGCCGGTAGACGAGGTGCTCGACCCCCTCGCAACCGCCAGCGAGCAGAAGATCACCGCCGCCGATCTCCGCGATCTGCCCGTGAGCTCACTCGAGGAAGCGGTGGCGCTCTCGGCCGGCAGCGTCGGCACCAGCTACCGCGGCGGCAGAGTGGGAGAGGAGTCCTTCATCCTGGACGGGCTGGGCATCAAGAATCAGGTGGATGCGTCCAGCGGCGGACTCGGGCTCACTTTGCCACCAGATTTTCTCGGCGAAGCGTCCCTGGTGACGAACGGGTTCTCCGCGCGATACGGGCAGGCGCTCTCCGGATTGGTCAACGTCGTCACTCGCGACCCCGATGATCGCTGGAACGGGAGGGTCGCCTACGAGGGCGACCGGCCGTTCGGAGGATCACTCGATCGCGGGCTGGATCGTCTAGCCGTACGCGCCGGAGGGCCGGTGATCGGCGGGATCGGTCTGGTCACCGCCCTGGACGTGAGCGGCAGGCTCGACGACGACCCGGTAAATGCACCGGTTCCCGACAATCCGCTCGATCCGCGCTCCTCGCGCCCCTACCCTCTCCCGCATAACAGCGGCGAGCACTGGAACGGCGCGGCAAAAATACTGGTGCCGGTCACCACGCGAACCACGCTCAGACTCCTCGGCATTCACTCCGAGGAACAGCGTCTCCTCTACGATCCGGTTTACAAGTACGATCCCGACCTCGCACCGGCCCAGCGCCTTCGGGGCGACCTGGCGAGCGCCCATCTTCAATACATCACCGATCCCAGGTCCAGCTCGCCCCTGATCGTCGACCTCCGCGGAAGCCGCTTCGTTCGCGAGTTCATCCGAGGCGCGCTGGATGCGCCAGTGGATTATGCCGTCGGCGCGATCACCGGCTCCAGGTTCCATTTCATCGGCGAGGATCTCGCCCAATCGCAGAGCGACTCACCGGACGCCATCCCGGGGCTGGAGCGGCCCGACTTCAGCACGAACACCCCTTGGGGCGTGCCGGCATTCTTCCTGGGCAGAGCCTCGAACGGTGATCTGGGCTTGAACCACTACGGGGAGACCCGTTTTCAGCTCGACCTGACCTACGGGGGCGTCCGCCAGGTGGACCTGTTCGCGGGCGGGGAGTATTCGGCCCAGCAAGTGCGGACCTGGCAGCGAGTGCTCGGTTTTCTTCCGGTGGGGGGCGATGTGCCGCCGACCGCGAGAGCCGCCTTCTCGCCGACCAGCGCCGCGGCCTATGTCGAGGCCCAGGCGCGCGTCGCCGATCTCGCGCTCACCGCGGGCCTTCGTTACGACCAGTTCGATGCCGGCACGGTCGAGGCATCGGAGAGCCGGGGAGCGGAGCGCTCGGTGAGCCCGCGATTCGCCGTTTCCACCGTCCTTCAGGGCGCGACGGTCGTCGTGAGTTACGGCCGGTTCACGCAGCCGCCCGATTACCAGTTCCTCGTGGATGCGGCGTTCGATGATACCACGCGCACCGGCCGATTCCGGCGCGGCAATCCCGACCTCGGGTTCGAGCAGGCGACTCAGTACGAGATGAGCCTCCGGATACGGCCCCGTCCCAGCGTATCGCTGCGCGCCGGGGTCTACTACAAGCGTCTCGACGGGCTCGTCGCATCGGTGCCGCTCGGGGTCGATCCCGATTCCACCGTTTTCGGCAACGCCGATGCCGGTACGGTCAAGGGATTCGAGTTATTGGCCGAACGCGAGTTCACCGACTGGTTCGGCTTGCGAGTGGCCTACACCTTCCAGAAGGCGACCACGACGTCGACCGACCCCTTCCTCCTCAATCGGCTCATTGTCGTCGACCCCGTCTCCGGAGACACGATCCGGCCGGCGCGCGCAGAGTTCCCCCTCGATTTCGATCGGAGACACATCCTCACGGTTGTCGGGCGGGCCAAGGTGCCGGAAGGAAGCGGCCCCCAGGTGCTGGGCGTGCGCCCCCTCGAGACATTGGAGGGTGCCGTCGTGTTTCGGGTGTTGTCGGGGCTGCCGTATACCCGCTCCGGCACTTCCCAGGACTCGCTCTCCATCCTGCCGAACAGCTCACGACTTCCGAGCATCACGACCGTGGATCTCCTGGTTCGCCGCCCCCTCAAGCTCGGCGGCCTCACCGGCGGCCTCTACTGCGATGTCCGGAACCTGCTCAACCGCAGGAACGTGGTCGCGGTGCGGCGCGACTCGGGCAGCCCTGAAGCCGACAAGGTCACGCTGGAGCAGATGGTGAATGACGCGTACACCGCGCATCCGGATCCGATACCCTTCGAGTCGCCATATTATCGCAGCGGGGCCGATCTCGATGGGGATGGGTTCGTGGCCGGGCCGGAGGAATTGATTCCGTTGTACCAGGCCGCGGCCCGGGATTTCACTACGCCGATCTTCGCCTACGGGACACCGAGACTGGTGCGGCTCGGCGTGGAGTTCCTCTTCTAGTCGGCCTCGACGACCTGCTTGAACCGGCGCAGGTCGTCGCCGATCTGCCGGCCGGGGTCATCGCCCAGCAGCACGGCAACGACGTCGCCGAGCTTACCCGCCGGTGGCCGATATCGCAGCACTACGCGGACCTCGGTCATGCCTTCCCCCGCGGGAATGAAGTGCACCGAGCCGGCCTGATCCACGTCCGCGCCGGGCAACGACCGCCAGGCGATCAGCTCGTCCTCGATCTCGTTGTGAATGGCCGCGTCCCACTCCACCCGGGTACCGGCCGGCCCTTTCGCGATCCAGTGGGAGCGGTCCTCATCGAGAACCGTGACCGCCTCCAGATTGTCCATGAAGCGCGGCAGATTCGTGAAGTTCCGCCAGAAGCGGAACAGATCCTCCGGTGACCGGTCCACCACGACCGACCGCTCGACCCTGGTGCCCGTTCCCGCCTTGAGACTCGCGACCGGACTCGTCCACCCGCCCTGCCGCGTGCTGTCTCTCCCCATGGCCTGGTTCACCGGGCACCTGCCGGTGATTGCCCTTCCCACGAGCGAGCTCCCGAGCGGCCACACCACGCGACGCCAGCGCCGCTTACGCAGGCCCACGATCAGGAGCGTGGCCCCGGCGAGAGCGGAGATCCACCGCTCGGTGTTCCCGACGTTGATACGACCGGCCGGTTGGCTGTCGGGATGGTCATCCCACTGGTCGATGGAGATCGTGCCGTGTGCGGAGGACATGGTGCTCATCGTCGCAGTCCCGCCAATCCGACGCCGTGATCTCGATCACAGGACTCCATCATGTCTCCGACGACTTCGGCACGACCGTGATGCGCCCGGTCTTCTCGATGATGGCCGTGCGCAGGTCCTCGATTCGATCCAGACCCTGCAGCTCCCGGGCAGCCTGCAGAATGTCCTGCTCGTCGACCCGCTCCCGTTGCATGCTCTCCCGTTGCAGCGAGCCCTCCTCCAGGATCGTCACCGGCACGCCTTCCAGGAAGCGATCCACCCGAGGGAAGCGCTGCTTCACGGCCGAAATAAGGATGTCGAGGCCGACGAGGGTGACCACGATGAGCAGGCCGTTGGTGAGCGAATTGTCCGTGGCGATGAGCGCCTGCTGAATCGCTTCGCTGATGATGAGCGTGAGGATCAAGTCGAACGTCGTCACTTCCGCGAGGGTTCGTTTGCCCGAAAGCCGGAAGAGCACCAGGAGAAAGAGGTAGACCGCAGCGGCACGCACAATGGCATCCATCGAGTCTGCTCCTTCACGGATATACGAGCTGAGAGAATGAGAGGCCCTCGGAGCCGAGCGGCCCGGCCCGGGCGCGCAGCCGGCCTATCGCCTGAGGCTCGAAGTCGAAGACGATACGCAGGGTGCCGATTCCCTCGCCCGCGAGGAATCGATAAATCAACCGGTCCGATTGCACCGCGACGGTGAGCGGCGTCGGGCGGATCTCCTGAATGTGAAGTTGATCGGCGTACCGACGGTCGATCCAGACCGAGACCGTGTCGTCTGGTTGGCCGCGCGAAGGTACGAGCATCGTGAGGCGGCTCGGCGAATGGTTGCGGGTGAATCGCTCGTACTCGAGCCGCCATCCTCCGCTGTCATGTGCCGTCGCGTGCGAGAGCGGTCCGCGGCCGAACAATCCGGCCAACCCCGCACCGAGGAACGCCGCCAGCACCATCCAGCCGGCGCGCTGGACCTTCCACTCCCGACGCTGGAACTGGGCAATCTCCGCGTGAGACATTCGGTCCGCCGGCGGCTCCATCGGGCTCCCTCCCACCGCGAGAGTAGGCGGCCGATGGCGCGCCCGCTGTGTCGCCGACCACATCGACGCCTCGTCTCCGCACTCTTACCTTTGTAGATCGGACCAACCTCCATCCAGAGGGTGCGTGCTCATCTTCTTCATTCTCCTCGCCACCGGATGGGTCCTCGGCTGCGCCGGCGCGACGGCCCGCCCCGCCGACGAGGCTCCCGGCCCGGCGGAGGCGATTCGACCGCTGACGGTCGCGGTGGCCACGCTCGTGGATTCCACCGGTGCCCAGATCGGCGTCGCGACGCTGAGCGACTCGGCGGGATCCGCCCGGCTGGGCTTGAGCATCGGCGGCCTCACTCCCGGAGTACACGGCCTCCACGTCCACGCGCAGGGCACCTGTACTCCGCCGTCCTTCGAGTCCGCCGGCCCCCACTTCAATCCGGACGGGAAGAAACACGGCACCCGGAACCCGGACGGGCCTCACGCCGGCGATCTTCCGAATCTCCGGGCGGGTGCCAACGGGTCCGCCGACACGAGCTTCGCGGTCCAGGCCGACCTCGCCACGAGCGGGTCGCGATTCCTGCTCCAGCCCGGCGGCACGGCCATCGTCGTTCATGCGGGTCCCGACGACGAGGTCACCGACCCCAGCGGGACTTCCGGTGCGCGGGTCGCCTGCGGCGTCTTCAAGGCCTCCTGAGCGGGATGCCGCTTACTTTTGGGCATGCCGAACTTCATCTGCACCACCTGCGGCACCCAATACCCCGACAGCCTCACCCCGCCGCGAGATTGCCTCATCTGCAACGACGAGCGCCAGTACATCGGATGGAGAGGGCAGACCTGGACCACGCTCGAGCAACTCCGCTCCGGTCACCGAAACCGGATTGAACCCGAAGGGCCCGGCCTCACCGGCATCGGCACCGACCCGAAATTCGGGATCGGCCAGCGGGCCCTCCACCTGCAGACGCATCAGGGCGGGATCATGTGGGACTGCAACAGCCTGGTGGACGACGCCAGCGTGGAGCGGCTGCGATCGCTCGGCGGCGTCGGCGCGATGGCCATCTCCCATCCGCACTACTACTCGTCGATGGTCGAGTGGAGTCATGCGCTCGGAAACGTGCCGGTCTACCTCCACGGCGACGACAGCCAATGGGTGGTCCGCCACGACCGGGCCATCGTCTTCTGGGACGGCGACACTCGCGAGATCGCACCCGGCGTGACCCTGATCCGGTGCGGCGGCCACTTTCCGGGTGCGACCGTGCTCCACTGGGCCGACGGCGCAGACGGGCTCGGCGCGATCCTCAGCGGCGACGTCATCATGGTCGGCCAGGACCGCCGGACGGCCGGCTTCATGTACAGCTACCCGAACTACATCCCGCTGGGCGCCGCCGCGGTTCGCGCGATCGGTGACGCCGTCGAGCCCTACGAATTCGAGCAGGTGTACGGTGCGTGGTTCGGGCAGAACATACTCGAGGCGGGTAAACAGGCGGTCCGCTATTCGGTTCGCAGGTACCTGCTCGCGATCTCAGATCGCGGGCGGGCACAAGGAGCCGGATAAGCATGTCCGATCTCTTTGCCGCCCGCTCCCAGATGGCTGTCTCGCTCGGCTTCCATATCATTTTCGCGGTCGTCGGCATCGGCATGCCGGTGCTGATGGTCGTGGCCGAGCGACGCTACCAGAAAACCGGTGATGCCCTCTACCTCGATCTCGCGAAGCGGTGGGCCAAGGGCACCGCCATTCTCTTCGCCGTCGGCGCGGTGTCCGGGACCGTGCTCTCCTTCGAGCTCGGCCTCCTCTGGCCCACGTTCATGAAGTTTGCCGGTCCCCTGATCGGCATGCCGTTTTCGCTCGAGGGATTTGCCTTTTTCACCGAGGCGATCTTTCTCGGCGTCTACCTCTACGGGTGGGATCGCATCTCGCGCGGCGCACACCTGCTCGCGGGCATCCTGGTGGCGGTGAGCGGAGCGGCATCGGGCATTTTCGTCGTGATCGCGAATGCCTGGATGAATTCACCCACCGGGTTCGACCTGGTGGATGGTCGGGCGGTCAACGTGGATCCCATCGCGGGGATGCTCAATCCGATGGCGTTCCAGCAGACGCTGCACATGACGCTCGCCGCATACGCCGCGACCGGCTTCGTGGTCGCGGGAATCCATGCCTTCCTTCTTCTCTTCGACTCGGAGAACGCGTTCCACCGTCGCGCGCTCTCGATCGCGTTGTTGGTCGGTGCCCCCGCCGCCGTGCTGCAGCCCATCTCCGGCCACCACAGCGCCCAGGTGGTCGCCGAGAATCAGCCGGCCAAGCTCGCGGCAATGGAATCGCATTTCGAGACGGGTCGGCGGGCGCCGATACTCCTCGGCGGGTGGCCCGATATGGCGGCCCGCCGCACGAGATACGCCATCCCGATCCCCGGCGGGCTATCCCTCCTCGCCTTTAACGATCCAAACGCGAAGGTGCGGGGACTCGAGGAGTTCCCGAGGAAAGACTGGCCCTACGTCCCGGCGATCCACCTCGCCTTTCAGCTCATGGTCGGGCTCGGCACCTACATGGCGCTCGTGGCCCTCTGGGGAGCCTGGCTCGCGGTTCGGAAGGAGGATCATGCCGACCACCGATGGTTTCTTCGAGCCCTCGCGCTCGCGGCACCCATGGGCTTTATGGCGATCGAGGCCGGGTGGACGGTGACCGAAGTCGGGCGGCAACCATGGATCATCTACGGCGTAACCCGCACCGCCGACGCGGTGACTCCCATGCCCGGCCTCATCGTGCCGTTCCTGGGCTTTACGCTGCTCTATTGTTTCCTTGGTCTCATCGTGGCCTGGCTGCTCTATCACCTGATCATCCGCAGTCCCCGCCGCACCGAATGGACCCGCCAGTACCGGCCGGAGACTGTGCACCGTGCCTGACTTGTCACTCGCCGAGGTGCTCGCCCTGATCCTGGCGCTCTCCCTCGCGGCCTACGTCCTCTTCGGAGGCGCCGATTTCGGCGGCGGGATATGGGATCTGCTCGCCTCCGGCCCGCGGCGGGACCGCCAGCGCGATCTGATCTCCCACGCGATCGCTCCGATCTGGGAAGCCAATCACGTCTGGCTCATCCTGGCCATCGTCCTGACGTTCACCTGCTTTCCAGCGGCGTTCGCCCGCCTGGGCATAGTGCTGCACATCCCCCTCACCTTCATGCTGGTGGGAATCGTGCTCCGCGGCTCGGCGTTCATTTTCCGGAGCTTCGATACCCGGCAGAAATCGCAGCGCCACTGGGGCCGCATTTTCGCTATCGCGAGCCTGGTCACTCCTCTTCTCCTCGGTATCTGCATCGGCGCCGTGGCCTCCGGCAGGGTGGTGGAAGCCGGCCAGGGCACATTCGTCACCCGATTCGTCGCTCCCTGGCTCACGCCCTTTTCGTTCGCCGTCGGGCTGATGGCGCTGGCGATCTTCGCCTTTCTCGCCGCTGTCTTCCTCACGCTGGAAACGACCGATCAGGACCTGGCCGGCGATTTTCGGCAGAAGGCGCTGCTCGCTGGCGGTGCGGTGTTCGCCACTGCCTTCCTCGCGCTCTACCTCTCCCCCGATCAGGCGCCGCTCATGACCGAAGGGCTCATCGAATCCCGGTGGGCGCTGCCGCTCCACCTGCTCACCGGTGTGGCGGCGGTGGCGGTTCTGACGGCGCTCTGGCTTCGTCGCTACCGACTGGCCCGAATGGCGGTAGGAGTGCAAGTTCTCTGTATCGTCGGGGGCTGGGCGATGGCGCAGTATCCCTACGTCGTCCCGCCCGATCTGACGATCACCGAGGCGGCGGCCCCTCCGGCGACACTTCGCCTCGTGATCATCATCCTTGGGGTGGGCGCGCTGATTCTGCTGCCGTCGCTCCTGTATCTCTTCAGGATCTTCAAGAGCGCACCGGTGGACCAGCCGGGCCGTGTGGTATCAGGAGAGTAGCGATATGAGCGACACGCAGGTAACAACCGATCGTCTCACCATCTTCCCGCTCGAGCTTCCGGCGGTGGAGGCCATCGTGGCGGGCGACGCCGAGGCGCTCGAGCGCCTGACCGGAGCGATGTTTCCCCGTCCCGCCGCTCCCCCGCCCTACATGACCGAGGCGCTGCCCGCCGTCCGCGAACGGCTGCTCGCCCATCCGGACGAGACCGCCTGGTGGAACTGGCTGATCGTGGAGCGGGAGACGCGCAGGGCGGTAGGCTCGGTCGCCTTCGGCGGGCAGCCCGACCCCTCCGGCGCCGCACTCATCGGGTATGCGATGTATCCCGAATTCGAGGGCCACGGCTACGCCACCGAGGCGGTTCGCGCGATGATCGATTGGGCGTTTCACCAGCCCGGCGTCAGGGTCGTGCGGGCGCTGGCGCCGGTCTGGAACACGCCGGCGCTCCGGGTAGCGGAAAACGTCGGCATGCACCCCGTCGCCGCCGACGAGGACGACGACATCGGTGAAGTTCTGGTTTACGCGGTCAGCTCGCCATCATCCGTCGGATCGGCCTGATCAGGAGCGCGAGGACCACCGTCGCGGCCAGCGCGAACACCGTCACCGCCCCGAA
Organism: uncultured Gemmatimonadales bacterium; assembly: GCA_963722825.1. Lineage (GTDB taxonomy): Bacteria > Gemmatimonadota > Gemmatimonadetes > Gemmatimonadales > GWC2-71-9 > CAVVWJ01. The sequence continues at coordinate 122,917 of CAVROI010000001.1, read as the reverse complement.
GAGCTGCGGCAGCGAGAACGATTCGTACAACCCGCCCACCCGGCCGCCCAGGTAGTTCCCCACCGAGGTGGCCAGGAACCACACTCCCATCGTGAGCCCGGCGATGCGCGCCGGAGCGAGCCTCGTCATGGCGCTGAGCCCGACCGGGCTCAAGCACAGCTCGCCGATTGCATGAAGAAAGAAGGTGCCCGTCAGCCACAACGGGCTCACCAGGACACCGTTCAGGCCTCGCTGGGAGGCCGGAATGAGCAGCGCAAAACTGAGAGCCACGCACAGCAGGCCGATGGTGAACTTGGTGGGGCTGGATGGATCGTGCTTCCCGAGCCGAAGCCACAGCCAGGCGAAGACGGGGGAGAGTATCACGAGAAAGAACGGCTCCGCCGACTGGAACCAGCTCGGCGGGAACTTGTAGCCGAGCGCCACCGTGTTCGTGTTGCGCTGGGCGAAGAGGTTGAGGGTGGAGCCGGCTTGCTCGAACACCGACCAGAAGATCGAGGCTGCCACGAACAACACCAGCACCACCACCAGCCGCTTTCGCTCGGCGCGGGTCCATTTCCCCAGGGCGAACATCCAGCCGAAGAACAGCACCGTCGTCACCAGCAACAGCACGCCGAAGGCATTGGCCACCAGGCGCGCGGTGATGGGAAGCGCCCCCGTGCCCGATCCACCGGCCACGATCACCACGATGGCCGTGACCATCGCGATGCCGAGCCTGAGGTGCCGACGCTGCTTCGCCTGCTCCTCCGGGCTCTCGGGTCGTACCGGATGCATGCCGACGTCGCCCAGGTACTTCCACCCTCGCAGGTACTGGAGCAGACCGAAGAACATGCCCAGGGCCGCCATCGCGAAACCCCAGTGCCAGGAGCCTTCCGGCTTGAGCCCGAGTGAATGGAGGACGTGCTGGAAGTCGTCGCTCTGGGCCAGCCATCCGCAGACGAATGGCGAGATGAACGCGCCGAGATTGATCCCCATGTAATAGAGAGAAAACCCGGAGTCTCGGCGGATGTCCTCCGGCGTATACAGGCCGCCCACCATCGTGCTCACGTTCGGCTTGAGCAACCCTGTTCCGGTCACCACGAGCCCGAGCCCGAGATAGAACGCCGCGAGCGATGGGACCGCCAGGCTGATGTGGCCGAGCATGATGACGACGCCGCCATAGAGCACGGCACGCCGCTGACCGAGGAAGCGATCGGCAATCCAGCCGCCAGGAAGAGACGTCAGATACGCGAGCGCGACGTAGGTCCCGTAGATCGCCCCGGCCTTCGCGGTGTCGAACCCGAGGCCGCCGATTGCCAGCGGTGCGGTCATGAACAGGATGAGCAGCGCGCGCATGCCGTAATAGCTGAACCGCTCCCACATCTCCGTGAAGAAGAGTGTGGAGAGTCCTCGGGGATGGCCGAAGAACCTGGCGTCGTTCACTTCGCCCCCGCTTTTCGCTTCTTGAGGATGTCCTCGAGCACGACCCGATCGATCTTCCCGTCCACACGCACGCGCACGTCGTAATTCTCCCAATACATGAAATTCTTGAGCGCTTCGAGAAACTCGGGCGTCGCGGTGCCCTGTTTCCGCTTGAGCCACTTGTCCGGCTGGCCGGCCGGCTCGGCGAGGAGGATCGGCTCGAGCTGGGCGACGATGCCAGGGGTGATCGGACGGAGATCCGCCGGCTCGCTCGGGAAGAAGTGCAGCTTGTGCAAGGCGAGGAGCCGCTCCAGCTCGGCGATCGGATCGGGCGCGTCGTACACGCGGATGTCGATGAAGCGGTCGTTGGCGCCGAGATAGCCACCGTGCTTCCGGACGACCAGCAGCGCGGCCGACTGCATGCCTCGTTTGTCGCCACCGCCGGCCTGACCGGCCTTGAGCGCCGCCACGAGGCGATCGGCCAGATTGCCCTGTTCCCGCTCGAAGGTCTCGGCCAGGTTCTTCACCGTCTGGTCGGACACCATGATGTTGGCCTGGGCCGCGAAGCCATGCCCGACGATTACGGCGCCCTTCCCGCCCGCCAAATTGCCCTGGCCCGAGGGCGAGCCGACCCGCCCGCCGGACCAATCGAAGGTCCTGGTGCCGCTGAAACTGGCCGCGACGCCGTGCGCATCCACCATGCCCACTTGCCGGTCCTGCAGCATCGTGTCGGTGCGCATGACGATGCGCAGCGCCTCTTCGGCCGTCGCGCCCTGCGCGATGAGATCGAGGCCCCGCTCGCCATAGGCGGTGTTGCCGAGGCTCTGGGTGGCTACGGCGCCGACTCCGGCTTTGGCCCATGGAACGATGCCGCCGACGTTGGGGAACTTCGATTGGACGACGACGCCGAGATCGCCTGTCGCGGAGTCCCAGGCGACGATGCTGTAGGTGTGGGCGAGCTTCTGGAGATGAGACGGAGGAACGAGGAGCTGCTGCGATGAGGCGCGGATGGTAAAGAGAAGACAGCATACCGACAGAAGAAGGGGAACACGCCGGTGCGCGTCACAAATCTGGAATCGATGTCTCATGATCTCCCGTTTCCTGTTCCCGGTTCTCCGTTCACGGTTGTTTCCCCAGCTTCTTCTTCAAGTACGCGAGTTGGGCCTCGATGGCCTCGTCGTGCCGCCGTCGCTCGGCGTCAGCATCCGCGCGAGCCCGTTCTGCGTCCTCGGGCCGGACGGCCCCGGCGGCCTCCAGATCGCGCCACGCGGCGTGTATCGATTCGGACGCGCTCCCGGCACCGGCCTGCCGAACTTCGGCGGCCATGTCTTCGATCTCTCGCTGTGCCAGGGCCAGCTCGTCCCGCTGGACGACGATCTTCCTGACCAGCACCTCGATGCGTCCCCGGTGTTTCGCGGCGAAGCGTTCGGCGACCTGCACCGTCTCCCGATCGGGCACCGCCGCCGCCAGCCGTCCTCTACGCTCGGCGTCCTCGAGCTGCTTCCGCTCGGCCGCCAGCTCGCGCTCGCTCGCCGCGATGGCTTCCGTCATCCGGGCGAGGCCCACCTTCGCCTCGATGATTGCCTCACGCATGCCTGCGGCGTAGGCGCGCGGGTCGGATCCCGCCCGCTCGCGAAGCAATTGGTCCAGTCGGGCCTTCAGGCCGTCGAGCACGGCCCGGATGTGGTCATGGCTGGCACCTCTGGGATTGCCCGCCGGCGGAAGCCGAGGGCGGCCACCGAACGGCGGCCGATACGTTTGGGAGATCGAATGGTAGGACCCACCCCAGAGGGCGTCAAGCGAGATGGCCTACCCACGCCTTTCGGTCCTTGGTAGCCTAGTACCATGCCCGAGTCCTGTCCGCGGTGCGCGACGGTTGCCGGCCGGAGCACGACACCCGGCGGTGTCATTCACGACGATGGCCTGTGGCTCGTCGTTCACCACCCCGGGCCCGAGACCGATCCCGGCGAGGTCCTCGTCATGCTCCGCCGCCACGAAGAATCGATCGCCGGGCTCACCGGCGCCGAGGCTTCCGCCCTCGGGCCTCTGATCCGTGCCACCGTGACCGCGATCGAGCGCGTCGTCAAGCCGGAACGGGTGTACGTCGCCTCCTTCAACGAGCGCGTCCGCCATGTCCACTTCTACCTGCTCCCGCGCTCGAAGGCGCTTCCCGCCGGGCACGTGACGTCGGACCTCTTTCGCCGGGCGCGTGGAGTGCTCCGCGCCTGGGGAATCGCCCGCAACCCCTCCGCCGAAGCGCGCGCCGAGGCCGCCCGACGGATCAGGGACGAGGATGTGTGGCGGCGCCTCCTCGACTGAGGTTCTCCCGGCTCTGGCGCCGTCTGGGCGCGTCTGGACCCGCGGATGAGACCTTCGATCAACTCGTGGCTGCACACGGCCAGACTGGCCGGGCGTACCACACGCTCGATCACATTCTCGATTGCCTGGCCCGTCTCGATGAGGCAGGTGCACCGGCCGACTACCGCGATCCGGTCGAGGCGGCCATCTGGTTCCACGACGTGGTATACGATCCCCATCGCGCGGATAACGAAACCCGCAGCGGGGAGTGGGCGGCGCGGGTGCTCTCGGCGGCGCAAGCTCCCGCGAGAATGGTCGGGCGCATCGGAGAGTTGATCCGGATCACCGCGCACAAGAGTCCGGCCGCAGACCCGGAAGGCGCGCTCCTCTGTGACGTGGATCTCTCGATCCTCGGGCGCGCCGAAGCCGAGTTCGAACGCTACGAGCGCCGGATACGTGAGGAATACGCCTGGGTGCCCGAACCGCTCTACCGAACCACGCGAGCACGCATCCTCTCGAGCTTCCTGGAGCGAGAACGGATCTTCCTGACTGACCATTTCCACGATCGGTACGAAGCGACGGCGCGGGCCAACCTGCGACGCATGGTGGCACGGCTCGAAGCCTGAGGTCAGGGCGGTTGTCGCAGGTTCACATCGGAGGTGGCATGCTGCGATACGAGGTGACACTGGAGGTCGATCCCAGCCTGGCCCAAGCGGTCGAGAGCTGGATGTGCCGCACCCACGTCCCCGAGATTGCCGCCACGGAGTGCTTCCTTCGCATTCGCTTCGATCGGGCCTCGGACACACGCTTCCGCGCCTGCTACCACGCCACGACTCAGGGCGATCTCAACCGGTACCTGGCCGAACACGCCCCGGAGATGCGCGAACGATTCGCGCGACGATTCCCCTCGGGAGTGACCGTCACGCGGGAAACCTGGACCGAACGGGAAACCTGGGAATGAGTCCCGTGGGCCTCGTCGTCCGGGTTATCTTGGGTGCACCATGCATCGCCCCTCCCTGGTGCTTGTTCTGATGCTCGCTTCCGCCTGCGGCAAGCCGCCCTCCTCCGGCGGTGCGGCGTGCGGTCTCGCCTCCCTTGCCGGTCCGACGGCGCTGCTCTCCCAGTTCGGGGTGCCCCGGCAAACGCTGAGCCTGCCGCCCACCCGGCTTCCCGAGCGGCTGGTCGCGAGAGTGGTCGCCGGCCCGGCGCTCGTGGCCATCGTGGGTCGTACCGAGGCCGAGCTCGTCATCGGCATCGAGGGATCGATCCCTTCCGCGATCAAGCCGGGGTATGGCGTCCTCGTTCTCGATCAGGGAGAAAAGCCCAGGGGCGTGATGATCTATGAAGGCATCCCCGTGGAGGGAGCACCGCAGATCGGCACGGTGACGATCGGCCCGGCGACGTTGCCGCTGATCGGCATTCAGCTCGACCCGGCAAAGATCGAGGACCCAAGGTGCCCTTTCTTCCCCGACTCGGTGCTGTCGTGAGCGCGCCGCGGATCGCGGTGAGCGGAGTCACCCGCCAGTGGGACGGCTCCGAGCGAACGGGGGTGAACGCCGCCTACGTGAAGTCGGTGGTCTCCGCGGGGGGGGTGCCCATCGTGCTCTCTCCCTTGCTCGGCCCATCCCTCGCCGCGCGCGCGCTCGAGGGAGTGGACGGCGTTCTGTTCACGGGTGGAGAGGACATGCACCCGGCCTGGTATCACGCCGAGCCGTCGCCATTGCTCTATCCGCCCAGTCGCGAGCGCGATCTCTTCGAGCTGGCGCTTTTCGCAGCCGCCCGCCAGATGGAGCTGCCGATTCTCGGCATTTGCCGGGGAATCCAGCTCGTCAACGTGGCGATGGGTGGTACGCTGCATCAGGATCTTCCATCCGAGAGTCCAGGACCCGTGGATCACGATCCGCAGGCGGATCGGACTTCGCGAACCCACGCAGTACGGCTGGCGGCGGGTAGCCGGGCGGAGGCAGCGCTAGGCCCCGCACCGCTCAGCGTCAACTCGTTCCATCACCAGGGCATTCGGGATCTGGCGAAAGGGCTCATCGCCACGGGATGGACCGAGGACGGCCTGATCGAAGTTGTGGAAACGTCCCCTGGCACACCGTGGCTGCTGGCGGTCCAGTGGCACCCTGAGGAGATGTTCGCGGATGGGACAGCGCCCGAGCGTGGGCTCTTCCGAGCACTGATGGAGCAGGCGTCACGCCTGGAGAACGAGGCGGTAGAGGCTAGTGTGCGCCGAGGTCCCGAAGGATTCGATCGGGTGTCTGGCCACTCGGGAACAGCAACCGGTCGCTCACCCCGTTGAGGGCACTCCGCACCGATGGAAACCGTTCGGCGACCGTGCGAAGCAGCGCCTCGAGTCCGTACTGGGTGGCCAGCGAATGATCGGATGCCATGCCGAAGCCGCGGCGGCCGAGAGCGTCGTAATACGTAACCGTGGGTCCGCCTTTGCGGAGGTGCCGCGCGGCGATATAATCGGGAAACAATCCCGCGAGCCAGAGCGCGTAGTTTCCCAGATGAAGCATCACGCGAAACCGGCGCTCACCCGCGCTCGACTCCAGGTCCACCAGGATATCCACGAGGTAGCGGTGCCGTTGGTCGTCGTTCCAGTCCACTCGCCAGGCCCGGTCGCGCTGTCCGAACTCGAGGAGGAGCGCGGCGAGGTAGTCGGCGAGCTCCCGATCGTCGACGCCGGCGTCGCGGAGCGCGTGCCGCACCACAACGAAGTAGAACAGCGCTTCGGAGGGAACCAGCATCGTTCGCACGGTCATCAGGCGCTCGAGCAGGTCCGGCGAGTCCAGCAACGGATCGGGACCTTCGGCCGTCAGCCGCCGCTCGAGGTAAGCCCGCCTATGCGCGCTGCCCCGGCTCAGTAGCAGGATCACCAGCTGCAGGTCCGCAGCGGTCAGGCGGCCCCGCGTATTCGCGCGAATCATGCCCGAACCTCCTCCTTCCAATCTTTCGGAACCTACCGAGCTGGCGGCTGTGCTGCACCTCACGTCGTTTGCGCGGGAGCTGGCCGGCACCCTGCGCCGGGCCTCCATCGTCGACCTGCTCGTCCGGCACGTCCAGCGGAGCCACGCTCCCACCGAGATCGCTCTCGCGATCTATCAGCGAGGGCCAGACATTCAGGACCTGGTGCACATCTGGCCGGCGGGCCGTCCCGATCGCCAGCCGCTTCTCGAGCTGGCGGAGCGTGAGGGAGCGATGGTGCTGCCGGATGGGCTCGACCCCCTGGTGCAGCGTGGGCTGCTCCCTGTGCTGCCCGACAGCAACGGCGCCTGGCTGATCGTTCCCTTCGTCGCCAAGGGCCGGGTCACCGGTGCGGTCGCGGTGCGGGCGGAGGCCGGTCGCTACGACGATGCGTCATTGCTGCTGCTCGAAGGCCTCGTCGGACAGGCCAGCATCGCCCTCGAGAGCGCCCGGCTCGTCGACCTGCACGATGACGGACGGCGGACCTGGCAGGAGGTGGTGGATGCCATTTCGCCGGCCATCTGTATCGTCGACCGCGGCGGAAGAATCCGCCGCGCCAACCGCGCCTTTGCCGATCTGGTGAATGCCCCGCCCGCGAGTCTGATCGGCCGGCCCTGGCAGGCTTTCGTTCCTCCCGAGTGGGCCACCGATCTGCAGCGGGCCTTAGATCAGCAAGGAGCGGGCCGTGAAGTAGATCTCCGGACGGGCGATCGCACTTATGCCGTTACGGCGGTGCCGATTACCAGCACCGACCGCTCCACCCTGGTCCTCCTCTTCGATGATCAGACCGAGCGGAGGCGGTTGCAGGACCAGCTCATTCAGTCGGAAAAATTGTCGGCCATCGGGCAACTCATTGCCGGAATCGCCCACGATCTCAACAACCCTTTGGCCTCGGTCGTCGGATTCGCCGATTTCCTGAGGGAAGTCCCCAATGTGCCCGCGGCGCTGAGGGAGCCGCTCGCGGTGATCCAGGAGGAAGCGGAGCGGGCGTCGAACATCGTCAAGAACCTGCTGGGCTTCGCGCGGAAACAGGAGCACCAGCGGCGGCCCACGGCTCTCGGCCCGCTGCTTGACAATACCTTCGTCCTCCTCAGAAACCAGCTCATGGCCCACCGCGTCGAGGCGCGCATCGAGGTGGACGAAGGCCTGCCGATGCCTGACATCGACGCCAATCAGATCCAGCAGGTCTTTGTGAATCTGATGAACAATGCGGCTCAGGCCATCGCCTCGTCGGGGCGGCCAGGCACGATCGTCGTCCGGGCCCGCACCTGGCTCGATGGCGTGGCGGTGGACGTCATCGATGACGGGCCGGGAATGTCGGAGAGCCTGGCCGGCCAGGTGTTCGAGCCGTTCTTCACCACCAAGCCTCAGGGCGAAGGCACCGGACTCGGACTCTCCATCAGCCAGGGCATCGTGCGGGAGCACGGTGGGAGAATTCTCCTGGCCACGGAGGAAGGCCGTGGCTCGACCTTCACCGTGCAATTGCCGCTCGCGACGCAGCCACCCGCGCCCCAGCCCGACTCGCGAGACCGCACCCCCCTTCGCGCGCTTCGCGTCCTCGTGGTCGACGACGAGCCGCACATCCTCCACTACATGCGCGCGACCCTCGAGGCATGGGGGCATATTCCGGTCGTCGCGGCCGATGGTTTGGCGGGGCTCTCGCTCATTGGCGATGAGAACTTCGATCTCGTGATCTCCGACCTCCGGATGCCCCGGCTCGGCGGGCGCGAATTCTTCGAGGAGGTGGTCCGGAGCCACCCGGCGATGGCGGACCGTGTCGTCTTCGCCACCGGCGACACGGTGCGCGGTGACACCCTTGCCTTCCTCGAGACCCTCGATCGCCCCTACCTCCACAAGCCGTTCAGCCTGGCGGAGCTGCGGACATTGCTCGCCGACGTGGCGCGCAAGGGCGCGGCGCCGGCGTTCGGCCGGACGGCCGAGGTGAGCGGGGCGGAGGCAGCCCCCCGGACGTGAGGCTCCGGGTGGTGCATGTCGCGTCGGGCCGGGAGTGGCGCGGCGGACAACGCCAGGTATGGCTTCTCGCGCGGGAGCTGGCGCGGCTGGGGACGGTCGAGCAGATCGTGATTACCGGAGCTGCCGGCGAGCTGGCCCGACGACTCACCGAAGACCGGGTGCCGGTCCACGCTGTCCGCTGGAGGGCTGGCCTCGACCCACGCGTCCTTCCGGCAGCGATCGCCGAAAGCCGGGCTGACGGGTCGCTGCTCCACGCGCACGACGCTCACGCAGTGACGCTTGCCGCCGTCGCTTCCCGGCTCACGAACCGGCCCTTCATTGCCACCCGAAGGGTCGACTTCCACCTCCGCCACCCCGGAATCTGGAGGCGCGCGCAACGCGTGATCGCGATTTCGCACGCGGTCTCCGATGTCCTTCTCGCCGACGGGATCCGAGCCGAGCAGATCAGCATCATTCCCTCCGGCATCTCTCTGGAGGACGCTCGCGCCGCCGCCCCTTTCGGGGTGCGGAGCCGCCTGGGGCTCCCCGCAGACGCGCAGATCGCGGCGAACGTCGCCGCGCTCGTCGGTCACAAGGATCATGATACTCTCCTTCGAGCCGCGGATGCACTCCGGACCACCCATCCTCAACTGCATTGGGTCGTCGCCGGCGAAGGGCCGCGGCGGCGTGACATCGAGCGCTTGCGTCAGGAGCTGGGGCTGTCCTCCTGCGTCCATCTCGTGGGTCACATCTCCGACCCTGTCGGGCTCATCGCGGAGGCCGACGTCTATGCGATGAGCTCGAGCCAAGAGGGCCTGGGGACGTCGGTTCTGGATGCAATGGCGCGTGGCATCCCGGTTGCGTCTACGGCGGCTGGAGGTCTCCCGGATCTGTTGTCCGACGGGGCCGGCCTCCTGGTTCCGCCGGGTGATTTCTCCGGCCTGGCGGCCGCGGTTCACCGGGTATTGACTGATTCGACGCTCAGATCGGCGCTGACGAGCCGCGCGGATATCGCGGTCCAGCGCTTCACTTCGAGACGCATGGCAGAGGACACGGTATCCGTGTATCGTTCGTGCGTCTCACTTCCTTGACGGATCATGATTTACGTTTGCATACCGAGCTACAACGAGGCCGCGACCGTGGGCCTCCTCCTCTGGAAGATTCGACAGGTGTTCACCGGGTTCCCGCGCGAGTACCATCTCCTCGTGCTGGATGACGGCTCCACCGACGCGACGGCCGAGGTACTCGAACCGTATGCGCGAGTCCTCCCGCTCACGGTCCTGAAGCATCCGGCACGCCGCGGGTACGCCGCCTCGGTGGAGACACTGCTGCGGCGGGCGGTCGAGCTGACCGATCGGCCCAAGCGCGATGCCGCCATTCTCATGCATGCCGATTTCGCTCACAACCCGCAGACGTTGCCCGACCTCGTGCGCCGGGTCGACAGCGGCGCGGACGTCGTGGTGGCCGAGGGGAAGATCGAAGGGGAGCCCTCGAGGGCGCATCGCTGGCTCAGACACTACGCGCCATTGCTGCTGCGCGGCGTCGTTTCCGTAGCGGGCGTCAGGGACGTCGTCTCGGGCTTCGCCATTTTCCGCCTCGTCGTCCTCCGCAACGCCATCCGCAGCCAGCAGCGCGAGCTTCTCGTCTCCAACGATTGGGCGGCCAATGCCGAGTTGTACTGGCGGACCAGCCGGTACGCGCGACGGGTGGAGGCGCTGACCTCCTCCGAGCGTCACGACCTTCGCGGGCGCCCCACGCGAGTGCAGGTACGGGAGTCGATCGCGAGACTGTGGGGCGCCCGGGCCAAGCTGCGCGCCACGCCGATTCCGCCGGTCACGGCCGAACCTCCCGCCGGCCGGAAAGAGGCCGAACGACCGGCGGAGGCCGTCTCATGATCAAGACCTTCGCGCTGGCTCTCATCGCGGCCCAGGCCGGCAGTGTGCCCGCGGACACCTCGGCGTTTCCCTTCGCGGTCGGCGAGAAGCTCACCTATAGCGCCAAGCTGGGCATGATCTCGCTCGGCTCGGGAACGCTCGAGGTGGCCGGCAAGGATTCGGTCCGGGGAGACGAGACGTTCCGATTCAGGTTCCGCCTTCAAGGGAAGACGGTTTTCTACTCCCTGGACGACGTGCTCGAATCGTGGGTAGGCACCGGCGATTTCACGTCACGACGGTTCGTTCAGGACTTCGTGGAGAACAAGAAGCCGAAGCATCGGACCTACGAAATCTACGCCGATTCGGGCTTCTTCCGGGAAACCGGAAAGGATACGACCGAGCCCACGCCACCGGATCCGCTCGACGATGCGGCCTTCTTCTATTTCGTGAGGATCACGCCGCTCCAGGTGGGCAAGAAGTACACCTATCCCCGGTATTTCCGGAAAGACAAGAATCCGGTCACGATCGAAGTCACGAAACGGGAAAAGATGGAGCTGCCCGGCGGCACCGAGGTCGACTGCCTGGTATTGCACCCGGTCATCGACACCAAGGGGATGTTCTCCAAACGGTCGGACAGCCGCATCTGGCTCACCGACGACCACCGCCGGATCCCGGTCCAGATCCGTACCAAGTTTCCGTTCGGTACGATCACCCTTCGTCTTCGGGAGATGGTCCTTCCCGCCTCCAACACTCCGACGTCCACATCGAGCAATTGAAGGTGACTTACCGGGAGGCAGACCTGAGTCGTCTCAAGACGATCCCGGTCGCCGGGCGGCGCAACAAAGTGGACCCGTCGCTTCTGGCCGCCGCCCCGGGTTCCGATCTCTCTTTCTCCGCTTTCCTCTCGAGCCTTCCCGACGTCCTTGCCGCCCGTGACTTGCGGGCGGTGATCCAGGGCGTAGCGTCCGCCTCTACGGCCAATCGCGGTGTCGTCCTGCTCATCGGCGGCCACGTGATCAAGGTGGGCCTAGGGCCGCTCATCCGCAGGTGGCTCGAGGAGGGCGTGCTCACCCACCTGGCCCTCAACGGCGCCGCGGCGATCCACGATTTCGAGCTGGCGGCGTATGGCGGTACGAGCGAAGATGTCGATAGTGGCCTGACCGACGGCACGTTCGGAATGTCGGAGGAGACCGGCCGCGACATGAATGCCGCGATTGCCGGCGCCGCGCGCGCGAATCAGGGAATGGGCGAGGGGCTCGCCCGCGCTCTCGCGGCGCGCGCATCACTGCCGGGCGGCGAGGCGTCGGTGCTGCTCTCGGCGCTGGAGCACGGGGTGCCGGTGAGCGTGCACGCTGCTATCGGCGCGGAGATCATCCACCAGCATCCATCGGCAGACGGCGCGGCGCTCGGTGCCACGAGCCACCGCGACTTCCGGCGCCTTGCCGGGTCGCTGCCTCTCCTGGATCAGGGCGGTGCCGTACTGAACTGGGGGAGCGCGGTGATACTACCGGAAGTGTTCCTCAAGGCACTGGCCATCGCGCGGAATCTGGATGGCGGCCGCCCCACCGGATTTCTGGCGGCCGACTTCGACATGCAGCGTCACTACCGACCCGCGATGAACATCGTGCGGCGTCCGACGCTGGGAGGTGGGACGGGCTACCTCCTCACCGGGCATCACGAGATCATGATTCCGATGCTCGTGTGGGGAGTGCTCGAGAGGCTCATGGCTGGAGGCTAGATGCTGGAGGCCACACCCTCAAGCGTCCGGCCTTGAGCCTCCAGCCGCTCTCACGCCGCCCTTCCTGCGATCGTCTCCCGCACCCTTGCGGCGGTTTCCGGCGCGATCACCTTGAGCGCCAGATAGATGAGAAACCCGATGAAGGCAAAGAAGAGCACCGTGCTGAGCAGCCCCAGCAACAGGCCAAACAGACCGAAGAACACCTTGAGCAGGAAGATCGCGATGACCGCGAAGATCGCGAATCCCAGCAGGTTGCGGAACATGGCATTTTCCTCGTGGGAGCGGGGTCGGCCTACCTACGCCTCGACGTTTCAAAAAGTTTCGTAGAAATATAAGTGACTTCTCCCTTTGATGTTGCAATTGTCGGCGGCGGGCCGATCGGAGCCGCGTGTGCCCGGGAGCTGGCGCTGGCCGGCCTCCGGGTCGTCGTGGTCGAGCAAGGCGGAGATCGCGGCCAGGCCTGGCGAGCGGCGGCCGGCATGCTCGCTCCACAAATCGAATCGGACGCCGACGACCCCACCCTCGAGCTTGGGCTGGCCGGCCGCGAGCTGTATCCATCACTCGCCGCCGCACTCCGGGAGACGACCGGAGTCGACATCGGGCTCTGGCGGGAAGGCATCGCCTGGGTGGCGGCCACCGAGGCGGAGGCAGGCGACCTCAAGTCTCGGGTAGCCTGGCAACGGCAGCGGGCCCAGCTCTCCGATTGGCTGGATGCCGACGAGGTGGAGACGCGCTGGCCCTGGCTCGGGCCCACGGCCGGAGCGCTCTGGGCCCCGCACGAGGGTGCCGTCGATCCGGAGAAACTGGTGCGTGCGCTCCTGGCCGACGCGACGCGGGCGGGCGCGTTGGTGGTCGACGACACCGCCATCAGCGTGGACCAGCGCGGGGATCGTGTCACCGGCCTCATCGGTCGGAACGGCCGGTACGAGGCCGGCGAGGTCGTACTGGCGGCGGGGGCGTGGTCCGGGATGATAGAAGGGATTCCGCGGCCCGTAACGGTGGTACCCGTCAGGGGACAGATGGCCGCGCTCCCATGGCCGGCCGCTGCCCGTCCGGCCATCGTCTACGGCCGCGGATGCTACATGCTGGCGAGAGGAAGCGAGGCAATTGTCGGGTCGACGATGGAATACGTCGGCTTTCATCCCGTCGTCACCTCGGCCGGCCTCGCCAGGATCTTCGCCTGCGCGGCGGCGCTCTGCCCGGCGCTCGATCGAGCGAACGTCCATCGCACATGGGCCGGACTGCGGCCGGTCACCCCGGATGGGCTGCCGATCATCGGGGCCGAGCCGCGGTTGCAGGGCCTCTGGTACGCCACGGGTCACGGCCGAAACGGCATTCTGCTCGCCGGCATCACCGGGTTGATCGTGCGCCAACTCCTCACGGGCGAACTGCCCGATGAAGACATGCGGGCCTTCTCACCGGCGCGGTTCTGGCGCTGGTAACACCGGCCGCCCGATGCATCGCCGGCTACCCGCCTGCAGAGGTCAGTAGAGCAGTAGAACGAACCTGCGCCCGTCTGCACACGGATAGCCGGCGACGAAGGCCCGCCTGCCGGCGGGCTCGACGTCAGCTCGGAAGCAGCACCTTGTCGATCACCTGAATCACGCCGTTGGACTGGCGCACGTCGTAAGTGGAGATGTCGGCGACGCCGCCCTTCGCGTCCCGCACCACAATGTTTCGATCCCCGTTCATCATGAAGGTCAGCCACCCGCCGTTTACCGTCTTGAGCGTGGTCTGCCCGTGGCCGGCATTGATCGCCTTCGCGAGCGCCGTGGCATCGTAGCTGCCGGCCACCACGTGATAGGTGAGGACTGCCGTAAGCTGTTCCTTGTTCTCGGGCTGAAGCAGCGTGGAGACGGTACCCTCGGGCAGCCGGGCGAAGGCGGCGTTCGTGGGCGCGAAGACGGTAAACGGGCCTGCCCCCTTGAGCGTCTCCACCAGTCCCGCCGCCTTCACCGCCGCGACGAGTGTAGTGTGGTCGGCCGAATTCACCGCGTTGTCCACGATGTCCTTGGTGCGGAACATCGCCTGCCCGCCGACCATCGTAGTCCCCTTCTCCATCGCCATCTCGCCCTTGGCCATCCCCTGCGCCGCTGCCGGCGCGACGCTCACGAGTGTGAGGGCGATCGCCGCGAGCGCCTGCCTGCCATGATTTCGCATTGTCGGTTTCTCCTGTGTGGTTGGGGTGAGCAACACCCCACGTACGCGTCACACCGCCGATCGGATGGATGGTTGGCTCGAGCAATCCGATTTCGATCGCCAGGCGTACTGCCAGCCACAGGAGGGAGCCATCCGGTCTCCTCCCGATTCCCCAACCGGCAAGGAGAAGCACCGCCATGTCAGGCAGACCGACATTGCCCCGCAGGGCGCTTGCAGCGGCCGTCGTCGCGGTCGCGGGAGTGGCCGGAGGCGTGCACCTCGCGCTCGGCTCCGACCATCAGGACACACCATTCGTGGAGTTGAATCCGAAGTCCGACATGACCGACGTCTATGCGTTCCCCGGATCAGCGGCGGGGCGCATCGTGCTGGTCATGGACAGCCGCGCGTTCCTCACTCCCGCCCAGGCCACCGATCCTGTCCAGGCGTCCTTCGATCCGAACCTCCTCTATCAGTTCAAGATCGATAACAATGGCGACGCGCTCGAGGACAAGGTCATCCAGGTGACCTTCTCCGGCGAAGGCGCCGACCAGCAGGTGCAGATCCGGGGACCCATCGCGCCGCCCGTGGCGGGCGCCATGGAGAACGAGATCGCCGACGCTACGCCGGCGGTGACCGGGTCGCTCAACTCCAATCTCGGCAGCGAGAGCGACATGCAGGTATTCGCGGGTCCGCGCGACGATCCGTTCTTCATCGATCTCGAAGCCGCGTTCTGCATCCTGCCGGACCGCAGGCCGGTCGGCGGTCCCCTCGCAGGCGCGTGCGCGCTACAGCCGAATGGTCAGGCCCCGTTCTTCTTCCGGAATCCCGGCGTGAACTACGTCAGCGGCTTCAACGTGAACACGATCGTCATCGAGCTGCCGAGCTCACTCCTCGAGAACGGCGCCCCCGGCAGGCTCGGCATCTGGGGAACGATCAGCCAGTAACCACCAACGACGGAACGAAAGGATGTCATTGTATGCAGATCGGTAGGATTATCCCCGGCGCGCGCCGGGTGGCACTCGCGGCCGTCGTCGCCGCGGGGAGCCTGGCGACCGTCGCGTGCAGCGACGACAACAACGATGGCAACGGCCCGTCGGCGACCCGCATGTACAACCAGGTGCAGCGTCTCGGCAATCCACTGGTGAGCGAAGTACTGCTCTCCAAGCGGAGCCACCCCACCCACGGCTCGATCGGCCCCGACCAGGACGCGTCGCTCGTGGCGCCCGAGGTGGTGGATTTCCTCACCACCGTGGCGGGCCGGGATCCGGCATACATCCAGGCGATTGCGCCGGCACTGATTCCCGATGTGCTCGTGGTGGACACGAGCACGGACCCTTCCACGTCCTCCTGGTTGTCGACGACGCTCTCGGCGGGATGGGGCGGGCGAAAGCTGCAGGACGATGTGGTGGATCTCGCGCTCACCGCCGTATTCGGAGACGCGTTGGGTGATGCGGCCCACGCGACACCCCAGCTCACCACCGACAACGTGGCCTTCGATTCTCCGGGCGTGACCACCGCGTTTCCATATCTGGCAGCACCCAACTGAGCCGCGGTTCGACGCCAGCCGCTCGGAGCGGGCGGCTGGTACCGGCCGTCGAGGAGAAGAAATGGGGACACTGAAGCGGAACGTCGCGGGGGCAGCAGTGGCGCTGGGAATCGCGCTCGCCGGCGTGTCGCTCGCGGACTCGATGGAGCACCCGCGCGCGACCCCGGTAACAGCGCTGAGCGAATCGGCGATCCGCGAGCGCGACATCGAGTTCTACCAGGCGCGCGTCGTCCGGGATCCGCGCAGTGCGCGCGACTTCACCCAGCTGGCCGCCCTGCATCTTCAGCGCGCGCGGGCGACGGCGGACAACTACGATCTCAAGCAAGCGGAAGAGAACGCACGGCGCTCGCTTGCGCTGCGCACCGGCCGCAATGCCGAGGCATTCGGTGTTCTGGCGTCGAGCCTGCTCTCGCAGCATCGCTTCGCGGAGGCGCTCGACGTCTCCCGCGCCCTCCTGGCGGAGGACTCGACTTCCGTCGCCGCGAGGGGCTTGCTCGGGGAGAACCTCTTCGAGCTCGGGCAGTACGACGAGGCGGGCCGGATTCTCGGTTCCCTACTCACCTACAACAACGACCCCGGGATCGCCCCCCGGCTGGCTCGATGGGCCGAGCTGCATGGAAGACCGGAGGAGGCGCGCCGCCTGCTTCGCACTGCGAAGGACGTCGCGGAGCGGCGCCATGGTATGCCGAAGGAGCAGCTCGCCTGGTTTCATCTGCGCCTCGGCGACCTCGCCTTTCGCTACGGCCACCTGAGGGAAGCAGAGGACGAGCTGCGGGGCGGCCTCACGATCGAGCCGGAAGACGCACGGCTCCTCGGGGCGATGGCCCGGCTCGCCGCGGGGCGGGGCAACTGGCACCGCGCCGCGGATTACGGCGAGCGGGCGATTGCACGGGCGCTCGATCCTGCCACCCTCGGATTGCTGCACGACGCCTACGCCGTGATGGGCGACCCGACCAAGTCGCAGGAGTACTACCACGCGATGGAGCTGTCGGTGCTGCGTCAGCCCGGTCCATTCCACCGGGCCTGGAGCCTCTTCCTCCTCGACCATGAGCGCGAAGTGCCGAGAGTCCTCGCCAAGGTGCAGCAGGAGCTGGAGTCACGCAAAGACATCTATGGGTATGACCTGGTGGCCTGGGCTCTCCACCGCTCCGATCGCGACCAGGAGGCACGGGAGCCGATGCGCCAGGCACTCGCGCTGGGTACACGCGATGCGATGCTCTTCTATCACGCCGGAATGATCGAGCGCGCACTGGGCGACACCAATGCCGCCCGACAGCATCTGAGCGCCGCGCTTGCGATCAATCCGTATTGGGACCCGTTCCATCCCGCGGAGGCTCGCGCGGCACTCGATTCTCTCTCGGGCCGGTAGGCGTGGAGGCATCATGTCGGAGCTGATCGGCTTCATCCACCTGGGCTTCCGGCACATCACGGACCTCGAGGCGATGGATCACATCCTCTTCCTGGTCGCGCTGGCCGCCATTTATCGAATCGCTGACTGGCGGGACAGTCTCTGGGTAGTGACCGCCTTCACGGTGGGGCATTCGATCACTCTGGCACTCGCCGTCAGCGGAGCCCTTCGGCTGCCGACCCCCGTCATCGAATTTCTGATCCCACTCACCATCGTGGCGACCGGACTCGAGAACCTGATCGTACGGAACCGGACGCGTGCGCCGCTCCACGGACGGTACCGACCGGTGTTTGCCGGAGTCTTCGGGCTGGTCCACGGCGCCGGGTTCGCCAATTATCTCCGAAGTCTGCTGCCGGGATCGATCGCCTTGCCGCTGTTCAGTTTCAACGTCGGCATCGAGATGGGCCAGATCGTGGTACTGGTGCTCGGCGGACTCGCGCTCGCGGCCCTCGACCGGCTGCTCGCCCTCGCGCGATCTCCCCAGGCCATGCCTTCGGCGTACCGGCTGCGGGTTGTGATGGTGTCGCTGATGGTGGTGGCCGTCGCCGCGCGGTTGGCAGCCGAGCGGAGGCCGTGGTAGCGTGTCGGCACGGACGAGTCTTCGCTCCGCAGCCGCGGGCGTCACGCTCTTCCTCATGGGCGCACGGCACCCGATGCACAGTACCGTCGCGGAAGTCACTCATGCCGCCGGCAGCCCGGCGGCGGACATCACCATCAGGGTCTTCGCCGACGACTTCGGCGCGGTGGTATCGGCGCCGCCGGGAACCGCACGGGCGGATTCCGCGATGTCGCGCTATGTCCGGGGGCGCTTCGCGGTCGCCGACGGGACGGCGCGGCCGGCGGTGCTTCGGTGGATCGGAGCCCGGCGCGAGGGTGACGTCATCCTCCTGCGTCTCGCGGTGCCCGCCAGCGGCGGCCTCGCGGGTGGCCGGATATGGAACGGGCTCCTCTGCGATCGCTTCGAAGACGAGATCAACGTCGTCCGCGCCACCTACGGCGGTCGGTCGGCCACCCTCCTTTTCACACCGGGAGACCACGCCAAGGTGCTCCCGTGAGCGAGATCGCCGCTTGTGGCCTCGTCACACCGGCGTGTAGAATCTTGGACGATCCCCCGGGATTCATCGCCGGCTCGAGGAGCTCGCTCCAGCAATGGGTCATGCCTGATCTGACGTCGTCGCCACCCGCTCCCGCCGATCACGACCTGATCGCGTCGGCGGCATCGGGAGACGAGCGTGCCATCGGCGCGCTCTACGACCGGTACGGTGGTGTCGTGTACGCCGTCGCCTACCGCATCGTGGGTCAGCGCGCCGATGCCGAGGAAGTGGTGATCGAGGCGTTCGCTCAGGTCTGGCGGGAGGCCTCGCGATTCGAGCCGGCCCGCGGATCGGTGGCAGGCTGGCTCACGATGATCGCCCGAAGCCGCGCCCTCGACACGGTTCGGGCCCGGGCCCGTCGCGAGCGTATCACCGCCACCGCCGCGGCCGACCGTCCGGGCGTTTCACCCGGCATGAGCAGCTGGCGACCCGACGCGCAGGGCGCGCTCGACGACACGGAGCGCCGCGCCCGGGTGCGCGCGGCACTGGAGACGCTCTCGCTCCCGCAGCGCCAGGCAATCGAGCTGGCATATTTCGAGGGGCTCTCCCAGTCCGAGATCGCCGAGCGGCTTCAGGAGCCGCTCGGCACAATCAAGACGCGTGTCCGATTGGGCATGCAGAAGCTGCGAGAGTCACTCCGGTCCTTTTACTTCGAGCACGGCCCATGACGGCCCCGGGACAGGATTCCGTGCAGGACCTGGCCGCGGCCTACGCGCTCGGCGCCCTCTCGGCCGACGAAGCCGACCGGTTCGAGGCCTTTCTCGCGACCTCGCCGGAGGCACAGCGCGAGGTGGCCGAGCTCCGCGATGCCGCGGCCCTGCTGGCGCTGGGCCAGGGAGAGGCCTCGCCAGGCCCCGACCTTCGGGAACGCGTCCTGGCGCGCGTGGGCCAGGGGAAGATCGAACCGATCAGCGGCGGCGTCCGCGCCCATGTCGCCGGCCGCGCACGGGTGCCGCCGCTCTATTGGGCCGCGCTCGCCGCGAGCATCGCGCTGGCCGCGGGTCTCGGCTGGTCGTCCGCCCAGCTGCGGAAGAATATGATCGCGCTTCGGGAGACGGTCGCATCGGCCGAGGCGAGTCTGGCCGAGCGGCAGCGACGGCTGGAGGAGCGAGAGGTCACGCTCAACTCGATTTTCGAGCCGGGCGTCAAGCTCTACCAGCTCACGGCCAGCGGCGATCCCGAGCCCGGGATTCAGCTCTTCTGGGACCAGCAGCGGAATACGGCCATCATCCACGGCTTCCGGCTCAGGCCGGTACCCGGCGGCCGAGAGTACCAGCTCTGGTTCATCAAGGACGGGAAGCCGGTCCCGTCGGTCACGTTCAAGCCGGAGCCAACCGGACACGTGAGGGTCGAGAGGATTCCGGTTCCGACCGGCGGCGCGCTGAGCGCCGCGGCGATCACCGTGGAACCCGAAGGAGGTTCCCAGCAGCCGACGTCGACCCCGATTCTGGTGGGAGCGCTGCAGAAGTCCTGACCGTGCATTTCCGCCCACGTCGTGTACTCCCCCATGGCCGCGCGGCACTGGCCGCATGGGCCGTCCTTCCGGTCCTGGCGACCGCCGCGCCGCTCGCCGCGCAATCCACCGATGCCATCGCCCGGGAACGAAGAGATCTCGCCGAGTGGCTCGAGACCGCGCCCAACTCGCCGCTGGCCGCGACCGCGCAGCAACCGATCGGCACCGGTCTCACGCTCGGCCGGAACGAAACCGACCTGCCGCTCCCGGGTGTGGCGGAACATCGACTCGTGGAGAAGAATGCACGCGTCACGCTGGAAGGACCGGAGGGGCCGCGCCCGGTGCCGCGAGGACTTCCGTTCCGGCTGGGACGATACACTCTCACCGTGGATGGCCCGCCGGGACGAGCGGTCGTAACGGTGTTCGGGCCGGCCAGGAAACATCACGCCATCGAGCACTATCCGATCGACGGTCGCCTGATCTTCATCGGACAACTCATCGCGCCGGAGCATCGAGCAACGGTCAGACTCCTCGGGCTGGACGGCATCGAGGTCGAGGCGACAGAGGCGGGGAGCGTGCTGGTGCCCCTGGGGAATCGAATCACCCGGCTTCGCGTCCGGCGATTGCCGATCTCCGGAGAGGAGTCGGAGCTGGAGATCTACTTTCGCGACTCGACCAACGGAGCGGGCAGCTACCCGGCCGGTCGATTCGTGGCGCTGATTCCCACGAGCGACGGTCGCTATCGTCTCGACTTCAATCGGGCGCGCAATCCCTTCTGCGCCTACAGCTCGGCGTACGCCTGCCCCGCGCCGTGGCAGGGAAACGTGCTGCCCGCGCCCGTGCAGGCCGGGGAGCAGTACCAGGGTGGCGGCCTCGAGGGCGGCGCGGCGCCCCGGTGATCCGTCTATCCGCTTCGCGGGACGAGCCAGCCGCGGCGATGGTCTCCGACGGCCCCGGGACTCGCGGGGCGGCTCGCCGCGGGCGGCTCCCGAGGTTGCTCCGTCCACCAAGCCAGAGCACCGGAGGAAGCCCATGCTGATCAGACGCTTGATCCTGGCCGCTGCGACGCTCGCGTGGGCGAACGGACCCTCCCCCGCCGGTCCGTGGCGCGGGGTGCTCGACCTCGCGGGCGGGCCGTTGCGTTTCGGGCTGGAAGTCGAAAGCGTCGGCCGAGAATGGCGGGGCCGCCTGTGCAATGGGTCGGTGTGCCAGTCTCTCTCTGGGGTACGAGTGTCCGGAGACAGCGTGGTCCTGGAGATCGCTGATTACGCGGCGACCATCGAGGCCACGTTCGCGGGCGACTCGCTCGCCGGCACCTACCGCAACATCGGCAACCGCGGCCCGCGCACTATTCCCTTCCACGCGACCCGTGGACGCTGGCCCGAGGCCCGGGCAGCCCGCGCCCTCCTCGGCAGCTGGGACGCCACGTTCTTCCAGGAGCTGGGGACGAGCCCGAGAGTGATCGAGCTCAGGAACGGCAGCGCCGGGCTCGAGGGAACCCTCATTTCCAATACCGGCGACTACGGGCACTTCGCGGGCGCAATCAGTGGGGACAGCATCTCGCTCTCTCATTTCGACGGCTCGTTCGTCTACCTCCTCACCTGCGCCCTCCGCGGCGATACACTCCGAGGGCTCTTTCACGCCGGCCTGCGGACGCAGACACCGTTCCTCGCCGTGCGTCACGCCGGTGCCCCACATCTCAAGGCTCCCACCGAAGTCACCGGAGCCGACACAGCGACACCGTTCCGGTTCTCGGCCCCGGACCTCGATGGCAAGGTAGTCTCCGCCACGGACCCGCGTTTTCGAGGCAAGGTCGTCCTGGTGGACATCTTCGGCAGCTGGTGCCCCACCTGCCACGAATCGGCGCCCGTCCTCGTGAATCTCTATCGGAAGTATCACCGGCGCGGACTGGAGATCGTGGGACTGGCGTACGAGGTCACGGGAGACACCGCGATAGACGGGAGGCAGGTGCGGCGATACCGGGACAAGTTCGCCATCCCCTTCCCGCTTCTCCTCGCGGGGATCAACGACGTCGAGGCGGCGGCGGCAACGCTGCCTCAGCTCCGGGGATTTACGTCGTTTCCGACGACGCTCTTTCTGGGGCGCGATGGCAAGGTCCGGCAGGTCCACGCGGGATTCTACGGCCCCGCGACCGGGGCGCAGCATCAGCGGTTGGTGAAGGGCTTCGAGCGGGAGATCGAGACGCTGTTGAAAGAGGTGAAGAGCTGAACTCTCCACCTCTTCCTTCACCGTTCACCTCTTCACTATCCGCACCTCTCCTGCCTTCGCCTCCGGATCGACCCGAAGCCCGATGAACTCGCCCGCGATGGCATGGCCCGGCACTCCGCAGAGCATCCAGTACCATCCCGCCTGATCGGCGAGAAAGGTGGTTCGGTCTGTCGAGCCGGGGGTGAGACCCGCGCCAACCATTCGAGTCATGGCATTGTCGAATGCGGGCCGTCCGCCTTCGGTGGGCAGCTTTTCCCGCTCCCCCATCACTACGAGGCTATGGCCCGCGCTGGAGTCGGCCGAGCGCCACTCCCAGAGCACGGTCCAATTGAGGGGTACGAGCACCTGGATGCCGCCGCCACCCCACCCGTTGATCAGCGCGGTAGAGGAACCGGCCGGTCTTGTTACCTCGAGACGCAACGTAACCGTCCTGGCCACACTGTCGGAGACGAGCCACGAAGCGGTGTCGGGGTGGGGGGGAGTGCTTTGTGCCCAGGTGTCCACCCGCGGTGCGAGGACCAGGATCGTGGCCAGGCCGGTGCATGCCGCAAGGCTTCGAAAGTCAGCGATCATGGGTGACGGTCTAGCTCCCCGAAAGAGGCATCGGTACCTTGAGTGGCCCGTACCAGCAGGTGGGCCGCAACTTAATCGGGGAGACTCGTCATGGCGGGACTACTCTCGAGGGAGCGCATTGTCGCCGGCCCGAGATTCAATCGGTGGCTCGTGCCCCCGGCCGCGCTCGCCATCCATCTGAGCATCGGTCAGGTCTACGCCTTCAGCGTGTTCAAGCTGCCGTTGACCAAGGTCCTGGGCATAAGCGATCCTGCGCCCGGTGACTGGAGCCAGCCCGAGCTCGCCTGGATTTTCTCCCTCGCGATCTTCTTTCTCGGCCTCTCAGCCGCTGTGTTCGGGCGCTGGCTGGAGCGGGCGGGCCCGCGCAAGAGCGGGTTCGCCGCAGCGCTCTGTTGGTCCATCGGCTTCCTCGTATCGGCTGTCGGTGTCGAGACACATCAGCTCTGGCTGCTGTATCTAGGTTATGGCGTACTCGGCGGTTGCGGCCTCGGACTCGGCTATATCACCCCGGTCTCCACCTTGATCAAGTGGTTTCCCGACAGGCGCGGCATGGCCACGGGGATGGCGATCATGGGGTTCGGGGGCGGGGCGCTCATCGCGAGCCCGCTTTCTCAGATCCTGCTCGACCATTACCGATCCGCAACCTCAGGCGGCGTGGCAGAGTCCTTCGTGACCCTGGGGGCGTTGTACCTCATCCTCATGCTGTTCGGGGCATTTCTGTTTCGTGTGCCGGCGGAGGGATGGCGGCCGGCCGGATGGACCCCACCATCGGTCAGCACTCACAGCTTGATCACTCGCCGACACGTCCACGTCGACCAGGCGATCAAGACGGCACCCTTCTACCTCCTCTGGGCGGTGCTCTTTCTCAACGTCACCGCGGGGATCGGCATCCTGGAACAGGCATCGCCGATGATCCAGGAGATGTTCAAGGGGACGGTGAAGGCGAGCGCGGCCGCGGGGTTCGTCGGGCTGCTCAGCTTGTTCAACATGCTGGGGCGATTCGGATGGTCCTCCCTCTCGGATCACATTGGGCGGAAACGCACCTACCTGGCGTTCTTCACGCTGGGTCCCCTGCTGTACATTGCGTTGCCCTTCGCCGGCCGCATCGGCAGCGTGGCTCTCTTTGTGGCGGCTGCTACCCTCATCCTGACGATGTACGGCGGCGGCTTCGCCACCATCCCGGCGTACCTCTCCGACGTCTTCGGTACCCAGTATGTGGGCGCGATCCACGGCCGGCTGCTCACGGCCTGGTCGACCGCAGGGGTGGCGGGACCCATCCTGGTCAACTACATCCGCGAATTCCAGATCGAGCGGGGCGTGGCACCGGCGCAAGCTTACAACTTCACGATGTTCCTGATGGCGGGTCTGCTGCTGGTGGGCTTGTTCTGCAACATGGCCGTGCGGCCCGTGGAGGAGCGGTTTTACATGAGCGATCAGGAGCTGGCTTCAGAGCGGGCGATGGCGCGGTGAGCCCGATGATTGCATAATTTCTACTGACCCTGAATATTGTTGCGGAGGGAACCATGGCGGAAACCGATGGCCAGGAGCAGCCGCCCGGGCAATGGGGACTGGTCGTGGTCAGTTGGGCCCTGGTGGTTGCTCCCCTGCTTTGGGGGGTGTGGAACACGCTGGTCAAGGCCTCGGCGCTCTTCACGTAACCCAAGTACCCAGGGGATGGTTTCAAAAAGCGACCGCGCAAGTCTTTGCACTTGCTGAGGTTGTCGCCACTGTCCCCCCGGAGGGTCAGCGGCTGTCACGAAGTTGGGACTTGACGTACCGCTCGGCCGACGCAGATTGTATCCGGTTCAGCACTTAAGTCTTTTCACCTCGACATGAATCACGCCCGCCAGGGCGTTACCTCCGCGGCCACAATGCCGCTTCGACTTCCCACAAGCTAGCCCTCGCCAGCCGCGTCGCGGCTGGCCCCGATGCACCGATCCTTCCGAAGGGGAGAGTGCCTATGAAGAATGGCTTGGGTTGGCTGGTCGTTCCGGTGATCCTCGGCGTGACCGCGCCCGCTGCCGCCCAGGGAGGCGACTGGACGACCTACGGGGGCAACGACTGGAACCAGCGGTACTCGTCCCTCAAGAGCATCAGCACCTCGAACGTCTCCAAACTCGTACCCCGCATGATTTTCCAGACGGGTATCACGAAGCTCGGCTCCTTCGAGAATACCCCGGTCGTGTCGAACGGCATCATGTATGTGACGACGCCGTACAACACGGCCATCGCGTACGACCTGACGACGCGGAAAGAGCTCTGGCGGTACGAGCACAAGCTGGGCACCACCATCTTCTGTTGCGGTCCCAATAATCGAGGAGTCGGCATTCACGGCGGGGCCCACGTCTACATGGGTACCCTGGACGCCCACCTCGTAGCCCTCGACGGCAAGACCGGCAAAGTTTTGTGGGACAAGGAAGTAGCCGACCCCACCTACGGATATAGCATCACCCACGCACCTCTCATCATCGGCGACAACGTGATCGTAGGCGTATCCGGCGGCGAGTACGGCATCCGCGGGAACGTCACGGCATACAATGCAATGACGGGTGAGCAGGTGTGGCGCTGGTACTCGATTCCCGCGCCGAATGGCGACCCCACCTTCGACGACAAGGCTCCCAACGGATGGTTCGGCACCTGGGCTGCCAAGACGCCGGACGGGGCCGATCTCCACCGTGACATGGCCCATGAGAAGGGCGACAGCGCCAAGTTCGCGGAGAACTGGAAGACCGGCGGCGGCGGGGTCTGGACGACTCCGGCGTACGACAAGGAATCGAATACCCTCTTCGTTTCGGTCGGCAATCCCTCGCCCGATCTCGACGGCAGCGTCCGGCCGGGCGACAATCTCTACACCGATTGCATCGTCGCCATCGACGCTTCCAACGGCAAGACCAAATGGTACTACCAGACCGTTCCACACGACGTCTGGGACCTCGATGCGACGTCGCCGCCGACCGTGGCGACGGTGGGTGGCAAGAAGGTCGTCCTTCATGCCGGCAAGACCGGGTGGCTGTACGTCCTCGACGCGGAGACGGGCAAGCTCGTCCGCCGGAGCGACGCCTTCGTGCCGCAGGAGAACATGTTCGCCCTGCCGAGCGAGAAGGGCACCCGGATGCTGCCGGGTGCCAATGGCGGCTCGGAGTGGTCGCCGATCTCGATCGATCCGTCACTCAATTATGCCTTCGTGGCCGCGCTGCACCAGCCGATGAACTACATCGTGCACACCGCCCCGCTCGAGAAAGGGCGTCTCTGGCTGGGCTCGGCGTTCGTCGCCATTCCCGGTGAAGAACAGTACGGCCTCTTCTCGGCGGTCGACCTCAAGACCGGCAAGATCGCCTGGCAGAACAAGGTCCCGCAGCCGATGATGGGCGGCTCGCTCGCTACGGCCGGCGGTCTCACGTTCACCGGCGAAGGCAACGGCAACTTCAACGCGTACAATTCCAAGACCGGCAAGCTGCTCTGGCAGTTCAACGCGGGAGCGGGATGCAATTCGGCGCCCATGACGTTCACCCATGGCGGCGAGCAGTTCATCGCCGTAGCGTGCGGCGGCAATTTCCAGATCAGCTATCCGCTGGGTGACGCGGTCATGATCTTCGGCCTTCCTGGCAAGACCGGCGCACCAAAGAACTGAGAGATCGGATCGGCCGGTAGAGAGCCCGTGGTCGGGTATCTCTGCCGGCCGCTTCGTTTCGATGCGACGTGACGATTCGGTGGTTGGTGGTACTCGGCGCCGCGGGATTCATGGCGGGACGCACATGGGGCGGTCCCGGTGCCGATCCCCATTGGCTCTCTCGCAACGGGGACGACTGGCGGGCGATGGCCCCCACTGCCCAGACGGCATACGCCGAAGGATTCCTGGCCGGCTCGGCGTTGGAACAAGCGTCGGTCGCCGCCTCCGATTCCGCCGGATTGACACAAGAGATCGTGCGATTGCGTCGTGACGGGCGATTCCGGCTCCCGTACGGCGCCAATGTCTACATCAGCCGGATCAACGACTACTACTGGTGGGAGAACCACCGTCCTCTCCCCCTCTGGTACGCTTTCTGGGAGGTGAACTCATCGCTGACTAGTCCGATGAATGACTCCACGCGTTGAGCGCGTGGTCCCGTTTTGCTGGTGCAGGCACTCGTCCCGAAGTTTGGCTGTCGTTGGCGGTCATCCTTACTCTGAGGGAGAAGCACCTATGAAGCGAGTCGCACTGTTGTGCATGGGTCTGGCGTTGGGGGCGGCTAATGCCGCGGAAGCGCAGCTGACGATGCAGATGAGCAACGGCTGGAGCTTCACTTTCGCCGGCAACGTGAACGCGTTCTTCGTGTACGACGACGTCAATGGCGACGGCACGACGGTCGGCGGAATCGTGCCTAGCACCGATCCGCTCGGGGGCAAAGGTGCCTCTGGGATCCGTACCGGCCTGTTGCCGGCATTCGCGGTGTTCGATGCCAAGGGCAAAGAAGGCGAGACCGATCTCGGCGTGCACTTCGGCTTCGCGCCTCAGATCCAGTGCGGATACGGCTCGAGCAGCACGAGCGTGGGCGGCCAGGGCCATGACTGCTTCGGCGCGCAGATCGATATGCGCCAGGTGTTCCTGACTGTCGGCGGCACGTGGGGCCAGATTCTGGCCGGCCGCGAGCTCGGCCTGTTCGGTCGCCAGAACATTCTCAACGACCAGACCCTGTTCGGCGTCGGCGCCACCGGTGGCGCGGCCGGCGGCGGCACCACCCTCGGCCGCATCGGCTTTGGCTACATCTATCCGCAGTTCAAGGCCCAGATGACCTATTCGACTCCGGCGGGACGGCCGACCCAGATCTCGATCGGTCTCTTCCAGCCGGCGCAGAACCCGCCGTTCGTCACAGTGCAGCTGCCGCGCGTCGAGGGCGAGTTCACCTGGTCCTCCGGAAGCAACAAGGTCTGGCTCGGTGCGCTGGCGCAGAGCAACAAGACCCCGGATGTCGGTGGTAGCAGTGAGAGCGGCTTCGCGTGGGGCGGCACCGGCGGCGTCCGCTTCGGCTCTCCGATGTTTTCCGTGACGGGGTCGGGTTACTACGGCAAGGGCATCGGGACCACGCTGATGTTCCTTGGCGGAGCCACCGGCACCGGCGCAGAGGGCAGCGATGACCTGCGCAAGTCCTACGGTGGTTACGGCCAGGTCACCGTCACCCCGGCGAACAGCAAGGTCACCATCGCGGGCAGCTGGGGCATCAGCATCCTGAAGGCCGCCGAGATCGAAGGCGGGGAAGACCAGATCAAGAATTGGCTGGCCTCCGGTGGCATCTATTATCAGGCGACGAAGTCCCTCAAGGTCGTCGGTGAGTTCAACTACGCCGTCAGCAGCGACAACGTCGATGGCACCGACGACAACAAGGAGATCGCTCCGTCGTTCGGTCTCATGCTGTTCTTCTAAGCGTCACGAAGGATCCCTCTTCACCGGCGGCCACTTGGCCGCCGGTTTTTTTGGGCGCCCGCCCGGGGTACATTTCCCCGACTTCTCCAATCCCCCTTACGTGAGACGGTGACGATGCGATCGCGCGCCCTGCCCATTGCCCTCGGTATGCTCGCCGCCTGCAGCAACGCCCCCATGGCGGCCAGCCTCTCCGCCGCGAGCCCCGCGCCCGCGCCCGACGTGCTCCAGTGCGCACGGGGGCAGCTCAAGGCGGTCGGCTTCGACCAGACCTCGCTCGACCTCGCCGACTACCGAGTCAATGCCCGGCGGTTCGATGAGACGGTGCGCCGGCCGGACGTCACGTTCAGACGGATGGTGGACCGGCTCGAGATCGAGGTGGCCCCCAGCACGGGCGCCTCGATGTCGACGCTCGAGGTCGTCGCGAAGACATTCGCCGAGTCGGTGACGCAGCGAGGCCCGACCGAGACCCAGGAAGCCACCTCCACCACCGCGAGGGCCGCGGCCGAAACGATCCTCAAGAAGTGCGGCGGGAACTCGATCACGACTCCGGATTCGGCGGCAGCCACGGTTCCCACCGTGCCCCAAAGCTGAGGGTGCTAAGTTTCGGCGTATGAGTCACTCGACCGTTTCGCCGGGAGAGGGGTAGTGGCGGTTCCCCTTGTGCAGCTGACCCGCACGGTACCCTCGCCGAACATCGAAGGCTCCGTTCGTCTTCACCCTCCCGTGGTCCGCAAGCCCGCGTGGCTCAAGGTCAAAGCTCCGGGCGGCCCCGGCTACGCGCACCTCAAGCTCATGATGCGCGAGTTGGGCCTCCACACGGTCTGCGAGGAGGCCCGGTGTCCCAACATCGGGGAGTGCTGGGAGCACAAGGCCGCCACATTCATGATTCTCGGCGACGTGTGCACCAGGAACTGCGCTTACTGCGCGGTCTCTCACGGCGCGCCTTCGGCCTTCGATCCGCTCGAGCCCGTCCGTCTCGCCGAAGCAGTCGAACGCATGGGCCTCGAGCACGTCGTGATCACGTCCGTGGACCGCGACGACCTTCCGAACGGAGGCGCGGAGGCGTTCGCGGCTTGCGTCACCGAGATCCGGCAGCGTCTCCCCGACACCTCCGTCGAAGTCCTGATTCCGGATTTCAAGGGGTCGGCGCGCGCGCTCCGCATCGTCATGGACTCTCGTCCGGCGATCCTCAATCACAATCTCGAGACCGCCGAGCGGCTGTACCGCCTGGCGCGGCCCGGTGGGCGCTACGACCGCGCGCTCGATCTGCTCGCCAATGCCCGCCGCATGGACCCGGGCGCGCTGACCAAGTCGGGAATCATCCTCGGCATGGGCGAGGAGTGGGATGAAGTCGTGACCTGCCTCCGCGACCTGCGCCGCAGCGACGTGAACATCGTGACGCTGGGACAATACCTGCGGCCTTCCGACCGCCACCTTCCGGTTGCCCGGTACTACACGCCCGACGAATTCCTCGAGCTGCGGGAGATCGGGCTCGGAATGGGCTTTACCCACGTGCAGTCGAGCCCGCTCACCCGCTCGTCCTACCATGCGTGGGAACAGGCGACCGCGGCACGCGACGGACAGCCGGTATCCGCCGGCGCGGCGGTTGCCGCAGGAGAGCGTTGATGACTGAAACGACGACGGCCAAGACCCAGGCGCGCACCCGCAAGCGTGGTGTCGATCCGGCGAGGACCGAGGAGTACCGGCGCTGGCTCCGACAGATGATGCTGATCCGGCGGTTCGAGGAGAAGGCCGGCGAGGCCTACAGCCTCGGCAAGATCGGCGGCTTCTGTCACCTGTATATCGGCCAGGAAGCGGTCGCCGTGGGCAGCCTCGCGGTGCTCGGTCCGGATGATTACATCACGTGCTCCTACCGGGAGCATGGACACGCGCTGGTCCGAGGCATTCCTCCGAAAGCGGTGATGGCGGAATTGTTCGGGAAGGCGGACGGGTGCTCGGGAGGCAAGGGTGGCTCCATGCACCTCTTCGACACTTCGCTCGGCTTTCTCGGTGGACACGGCATCGTGGGCGGCCATATCCCGCTCACCACCGGAATGGCGTTCGCCATCAAGTACCGGAACACGAGCCAGGTGGCGGTCTGCTACTTCGGCGAGGCGGCGGTCAATAATGGCGCCTTTCACGAGGCGCTCAACATGGCCGCGCTCTGGAAGCTTCCAGCGGTATACATCTGCGAGAACAACCGTTACGGCATGGGCACGGCGCTCGAGAGGGCCAGCGCCATCTACGACATTTCCGAGCGCGCCTGTTCCTACGATATGGCCAACGAGGTCGTGGACGGACAGGACGTCCTCGTGATGCACGCGGCCATGGAGCGAGCGGTGCAGCGAGCCCGGAGCGACAAACATCCGACCCTGCTGGAAGTCCGCACCTATCGCTTCATGGGCCACTCGATGTCCGATCCGATCCACGGCCATTACCGGACGCGGGAGGAGGTCGAGGATCAGCGCAAGCGCGATCCGATCGCCGTCTGGTCGCAGCGGCTCATCGGCGAGGGGTTGATCGACGAGGCAGCGGTCCGCGCGATGGACCAGGAGGTGCTCGCCGAGGTGGAGGACGCCTACCAGTTCGCCGACCAGGCGCCCGACCCGGTCCCGGAGGCACTGTACCGGGACGTGTACGCGGAGAGCCCCTGATGCCGACGCTCACCTACCGCGACGCGCTCAATCAAGCCCTCCGCGAGGAAATGCAGCGTGACCCCAACGTCTTCCTCATGGGAGAGGAAGTCGGCGTCTACCAGGGCGCCTATAAGGTCAGCCGCGGGCTCCTCGACGAGTTCGGCCCCATGCGCGTGGTGGACACGCCGATCACCGAACTGGGCTTTGCGGGCGTCGGTGTCGGCGCCGCGATGGTCGGCCTCCGTCCGGTAGTCGAGTTCATGACCTGGAACTTCGCGTTGCTGGCCATCGACCAGCTCGTCAATTCCGCGGCCAAGATGCGGTACATGTCGAACGGGGCCGTCACCGTCCCGGCGGTGTTCCGGGGTCCCGGCGGTGCGGCCTTGCAGCTCGGCGCCCAGCATTCCCAGGCATTCGAGAGCTACTACGCCCATATCCCGGGGCTCAAAGTGGTCATGCCGGCCACGCCGGCCGACGCCAAGGGGCTGCTCAAGAGCGCCATCCGCGACGACGATCCCGTGGTCTTCATCGAGGGTGAGATGCTCTACAACATGAAGGGTGAAGTCCCCGAGGGAGAACACGTCGTGCCGCTGGGCCGCGCGGACGTGAAGCGCGCCGGCCGGGACGTCACCATCGTGTGCCACTCCAAGACGGTGAGCGTCGCGCTGAAGGCGGCGGAGCAGCTCGCCGCGGATCAGGTTGACGCCGAGGTGCTCGATCTGCGGACGATCAGGCCGCTCGACGAGGAGGCGGTGATCGCCTCCGTGGCCAGGACGCACCGCTGCGTGGTGGCCGAAGAGGGGTGGGCCTTCGCGGGTGTGGGAGCGCAGGTGGTCGACACCATTCAGCGCGAGGCCTTCGACGAGCTCGATGCGCCGATCATCCGGGTCACCGCCGCGGACGTCCCGATGCCCTACAACAAGCACCTCGAGCGGGCGGCGAAGGTGGATCCCGCCCGAATCGTCGCGGCGGTGAACGAGGTGTTGTACCGGTGAGTCGCGGGTCACGAGTCGAGAGTCGCGAGGCCGAGCGTCGGGTGCATGACATGCGACCCGTGACCCTTGACTCGCGACCGATACAAGGAACCTGACTGATGGCAACGAAGGTCGTCATGGAGGCCCTCTCCCCCACGATGGAGGAGGGGCGCCTCGTCGAATGGAAGAAGGGCGAGGGCGAGGCGGTCGCCGTAGGCGATGTGCTCGCGGAAGTCGAGACGGATAAGGCCGTCATGGAGCTGGTTGCCCGGGCAGGAGGGACCCTGCTGAAACAGGTGGTCCCCGCCGGCGCCACCGTCCCCGTCTCGCAGCTCGTCGCCCTCATCGGGGAGCCGGGGGAGCAGGTGTCGGGAGAGACCAACGGCAGGGACGGCGCCAAGGCCAAGGCGGCCCCCGCCGAGACCCAGGCCACGCAACCGGCACCCGACCAGAACCGGCCCGTTTCCATGCCGCCGACACCACCCGCGCCGACTATCGCCGAGGCCGGGCCCGCGCCCACCCGCCCTACCGGCGCGCCGTCACATGCGTCCGAGTCGGGGCAGCGAGTCAAGGCTTCGCCGCTCGCGCGGCGGATTGCGGCCGAGCGCGGCATCGACCTCGGCGCCCTGCGCGGATCGGGTCCCGAGGGCCGTGTCGTGCTGCGGGATCTCGAGGGCGCCGGCGCGCCGACCGCGGCCGCGGCGCCCCCGGGTGCCCCCCGGATGCTCAGAGGGACCGAGGGCCCGGCTTACACCGACACGCCGCTCACCCAGATCCGAAAGACCATTGCCAAGCGGCTGGCGCAGTCGCTCGGCCCGATACCGACCTTCTACCTCACGACCGAGGTGGACATGGAGCGCGCCTGGGAGGCGCGGGAAGGCCTCAAATCCCTGGGCGACGGCCCCAAGGTCTCCTTCAACGACATCATCATCAAGGCCGTGGCCTCGGCGCTGCGGCAGCATCCCTCGTGCAACGCCTGGTGGCAGGACGACCACATCCGGTACTGGAACGAAGTCCATGTGAGCATGGCGGTGGCGGTCGAGGAGGGCCTGATCACGCCGGTGATCCGACACACGGACCTCAAGACGCTTCGCGAGATCGCCGCCGAGTCCCAGGACCTCGCCGGCCGGGCGCGCGAACGGCGGCTCAAACCAGATGAATACACCGGCGGGACGTTCTCGGTCTCCAATCTCGGTATGCTCGACATCCAGGAGTTCACGGCCATCATCAATCCACCGGAAACCGGCATTGTGGCCGTCGGCCGCATCGTGCAGACCCCGGTCGCTCACGAGGGGCAGGTCGCGCTCCGGCGGCGGATGCGCCTCACGATGTCATGCGATCACCGGGTGATCGACGGCGCGACCGGCGCCCGCTTTCTCCAGACGCTCAAGGCGATGCTCGAGAACCCACTGGCGATCGTCTACTGATGAGAAGGGTGAAAGGTGAAGGGTGAACGGTGAAAAGGGCCCCCTTCACCCTTCGCTCTTCACCCTTCACTCTTCACCTCCAAAGGAGCACTCGTGGCACCAACCTCGTACGACGTGATCATCCTCGGCGGTGGGCCTGCCGGCTACGTCTGCGCCATCCGCGCCGCCCAGCTCGGTCTCGCCACGGCGGTGGTGGAGAAGGACAAGCTGGGAGGCGTCTGCGTCAACATCGGCTGCATTCCGACCAAGGCGCTGCTGCATAGCGCGTACGTCGCCAACCTGATCGCGCACGACGCCAAGGATCTCGGTATCGCGGCGAGCGGCGTGACGACCGACTACGCCGTGGCCATGCGTCGCTCCCGCAAGGTGTCCGAGCAGAACTCGAAGGGTGTCGAGTTCCTGATGAAGAAGCACAAGATCACGGTCATCAAGGGCACCGGCGCCCTCGGCAAGAACCGGACGGTCCGGGTCGGAACGGATGAATATCAGGCGAAGAAGGCGGTGGTGATCGCGACCGGCTCGCGGGTCAAGGGGATTCCGCAGATCGGGCTCGACATCAACAAGACTACCGTCATCAGCTCCGATGAGGCGCTGTTCCTGGAGCAGGCGCCGAAGACGCTCGCCGTGATCGGGGCGGGCGCCGTGGGGTGCGAGTTCGCCGACATCTTCAACGCCTTCGGCACGAAGGTCACGCTCATCGAGGCGCTGCCGCGCATTCTCCCGATCGAGGACACCGAATCGTCGGATGCCCTCACGAAGACATACAAGAAGCGCGGTGTCACGGTCATCGCCGGGGCCAAGGTCACCAAGGCGGCCGTGGGCAAGGACAAGGTGTCGCTGACGGTCGAAGCCGGCGGAAAGACCGAGACCATCGAGGTCGAGAAGGTCCTCATGGCCGCGGGCCGAGCGGTGAATACCGAGGGGATGGGGTTTCAGGAAGCGGGTGTCAAGCTGACCGACCGGGGATTCGTGCAGGTCGACCCGGTAACGCTGCAGACCACCGCCCCGGGCATCTATTGCATCGGCGACGTGGCGGGCCCTCCCATGCTGGCCCACAAGGGAAGCCGGGAAGGCGTGAACGTGGCCGAGCTGATCGCGGGCCGGCATCCGCATCCGATCCGGTACGACAACGTTCCCAGTGTCACCTACTGCCACCCCGAAGTAGCGAGCATCGGGCTCACCGAGGACCAGGTAAAAGAGAAGAAGGTCGACTACCAGGTCGGCCGTTTCCCGTTCAGCGCCAACGGCCGAGCCCGGAGCACCGGGGAGACCGAAGGGTTCGTCAAGATCATCCGGGACAAGAAGTATGGCGAGATCCTCGGCGCGCACATCGTGGGCAGTCACGCCTCGGAACTGATCCACGAGCTGACCGTGGCCCGGGAAAACGAATACACCGTAGAGGAAGTCGATCTGGCCATCCACGCGCATCCGACGCTGTCAGAGGCGATCGCCGAGGCGACGCTCGACTCGATGGGCCGAGTCATCCACATCTGACCGTGGACCCGCTCGGTCTTGCCGCGGCGGCCGTCGGCTCGGCAGTGGCGTCAGGGCTCGCGATCGTGAGCGCGACGACTCTCGGCGTGGACGCACTGCGGCCGCCTCCGGGGAGCCCGCCCGAGGCCGGTGCGTCGTTCTATCTTCTGTTGCTCGGCACGCTCGCGGGCCTCGTGCTGGCCGCGGGCGTCGCGTGGTGGTTGCTCTCTCCGCTCCAGTCGGCGTACCGCCGCGGCGGCCTGGCGCTTGTGAGCGCTTTTGCCACCGTGATGGCCATGCTGGTCTGCATCCCCGTCAACCAGATTCTCGGACGCCCCGGTCTGGCCGGGCTGGTCGGGGTGTCCCTTCTCGCGTCCATCCTGCTGGCGCGCCGGGCCCGGATCGCCGGGGCCGCCGGTTGAGCCGGACACTGGAGCTGATCGATCTCGGCCGCCGGCCGTACCTGGAGGTGCTCGAACTCCAGCGCGACCTGTGCCGGCGGAGAATGCACGGCGAAATGGAGCGAGACCTGTTGCTCCTCGTCGAGCACGAGCCGGTGATTACACTCGGCCGCGGGCTTCGTTCCACCAGCCTGCCACTACCCCCCGCGGCGCTCGAGCGGCGGGGTGTCCCCGTGGTGGAGGTAGAACGAGGCGGAGACGTGACGTATCACGGGCCCGGACAGCTCGTGGGGTATCCGATCGTGGACCTTCGCTCTCATCGGGAAGACCTGCACTGGTACTTGCGGCAGCTCGAGGCCACGCTGATTTCGGCGTTGGGGGCGCTCGGTGTGCCCGCGGAGCGGAACCCCGGTCTCACCGGGGTGTGGACGAGCGGACGGAAGATCGCGAGCCTGGGCATCCATGTGAAGCAGTGGATCACCTTTCACGGTTTCGCGCTCAACGTGTCGACGGACCTCAGCTACTTCGACCTCATCGTGCCGTGCGGCATCCCGGGAGTGGTGATGACGAGCGTCGCGCGGGAGCTCGGACGCATGGACGAGGTGGCCCTGTGGGACGACAGCCGTCGGGCGGTGGTCGCGGCATTCAGGGCGACGTTCGGGTACGACCCCGCCCTTCCCATGCACCACAGAGGCACAGAGGGCACAGAGAACGGCGACAACTCTTGATG
The DNA here is from genome assembly GCA_963722825.1 of uncultured Gemmatimonadales bacterium. Lineage (GTDB taxonomy): Bacteria > Gemmatimonadota > Gemmatimonadetes > Gemmatimonadales > GWC2-71-9 > CAVVWJ01. The sequence goes on along the minus strand of CAVROI010000001.1, from coordinate 87,202 downwards.
TTTTCTTCGTGCTTGGCGGTGAAAGGCCCGGGATCTCGCTCTGAAGCACGCATGGGGGGCTCTTTACCACGCGGACACGAAGGACACCCCCTCACCAACAGAATAAATTGCTTGTGGTGTTCTCTGTGCCCCTCTGTGCCTCTGTGGTGGACACTCCGATACCCGATACCCGAGACCCGATGCCCGACGCAATCGACGCCAGTCCCGCCGAGCGGGGCCGCCTCCCCCCAGGGCAGATCGTCACGCGGAAGTGGCCGGTGCTGCACTACGGCACCGTGCCGAGCGTCGATCTCGCCCGCTGGCAGTTCAGGCTGCGCGGCCTCGTCGAGCACCCGCTGGCCCTCACGTGGGACGAGCTCCTGGCGCTGCCCCGACGTGAGACAGCGTGCGACATGCACTGTGTCACCCGATGGAGCCGATACGACAACGTGTTCGAGGGTGTGTCGGTCCAGGCGCTGCTGGCGATGGCCGGGGTCCAGAGAGGCGCCCGGTACGCCCTGGTCCACGCCGAGCAGGGCTATACGACCAATCTCCCGCTCGCCGATCTCGACCGTGCCGAAAACCTCCTCGCCCTGCGCCACAACGGCGAGCCGCTCACACCCGAGCACGGCGGCCCGGTCCGGCTCCTCGTTCCCCATCTCTATCTCTGGAAGAGCGCCAAATGGGTTACCGGCATCGAGCTCCTCGCGGATGACGAGCCCGGATTCTGGGAGCAGAACGGCTATCATATGCGGGGTGACCCGTGGGAGGAGGAGCGCTACGGAAGGCCGGACCCGGCCCGGATGAGACGGGGTCCGAGGTAGGCTGTCCCACTCTTGTTTTTGGCGTCCAACCCGGTTTTTCTGTCTAGCATGGCTGAATCACCCCGACGTGCCTCGCCCGAGGCGCAGGCCGATCAGCGCATCACGGAAATCCTCCGAGCGGCGGATAGCTGGTCCCGGGAAGCCCCCGGTGCATTGATGCCCGCCATCCGCGCCGTCTGCATTCGCCTGGCCGAAATGGTGGCCGACCAGCGGCATTATCTCGCCCCGTTGCCCGAGCCCCAGGAGAGCGAGCGTCGTTCCGTCCTGAGCCTCATCGCCGACCGCCTGAGGTCACATCGGGTCACCAGTGGACTGGAGCAGCACCTGAAGGCGCTCGAAGAGCTCGAGCTCCGGTCGACCGGCTCATGGGCCATGGTCGACTCGGCGCAGAACGAATGGATCACGACGGCCATCAGGTATCTGGAAGGTTGCTCGGCACAGCTCGAGGCCGCCGAGCGCCCCGACCCCTATTGGGCCGACGACGTCGTGGCCGGCATCATCGCCTCGGCGCGCGCGCTCATCGGCGTCGACGAGCTGCACGCGCGCACGGAGGCCCGTTACTCAGGGCCGATCAAGAGAATCAATCCAGGGGAGGAGGAGGAGACGTAACCGGGGCGCCTCCGTTCTCGGCGAAGAGCTCGAAGAACCGGCCGAAGATCTCGATCCCGCTCCACAGCTGAGCGAGATCGAGTTTTTCGTTCGGCGAGTGGAGCCCGTCATCAGGCAGCCCGATCCCGGTGAGCAGCACGGGGGCACCGGTGAGGCCCAGCTCCGGTACGATCGGAATCGAGCCCCCTGAACGGATCCTGACCGCCTCACGCCCGGTGACCGCGGCGAAGGCCCCATCGAGTATCTGGAACGCCGGGTGATTCACCTCGATCCGAACCGGATCGCCGCCGTGCAGCAACGTGACTTTGACATCGGCCCACTTGGGGGCCAGAGCAGCGACGGCACGTTCGAGCTGCCGTCCCACCTTCGCGAATTCCTGGCCGGGAACGAGCCGGAGACTCACCTTGGCCATGGCCTGCGCGGGAATCACCGTCTTGGCACCATCGCCGACGAAGCCGCCGCGAATACCGTGAATCTCGAAGGTCGGCAGCGCCCAGACCCGCTCGAAGACCGAATACTTCCGGAGTCCCGTGAGCGCCTGACCGGTGACTTCCTCGCGCAGGAACTCCGCCTTGTCGAAGGGCAGCCGCTTCCAGGTCTTGAGCTCATGCTTGGTCGGAGGCTCCACCGCCTTGTACAGCTTGGGGATCATGATTTCCCCGTCGGCCGCCTTCAACTCGCTGAGGATGCGAACCAGGGTTTCCATGGCGTTGGGGGCGACGCCGCCATAGGAGCCCGAATGCAAGTCGCGCTGGAGCGTGCGGACGGAAATTTCGGCGTAACACAGTCCACGGAGGGCGGTATAGACCGCCGGAATGCCGGGCGCATAATATGAGGAATCGCAGATCAGGGCGGCATCCGCCCGGGTCCGTTCGGGCTCCGACCGGAGCAGATCGACAATGACCCGCCCACCGCTCTCTTCCTCGCCCTCGAAGATGAAGTGCACGTTGAGTGGGGGTCGGCCCGAGGCGTCGAGCACCGCTTCGTACGCCTTGAGGAGACAAAATACCTGCCCCTTGTCGTCGGCGGAGCCACGGGCATACAGCCGCCCGTCGCGGACTACGGGCTCGAAGGGCGGACTGACCCATTCGTCCAGGGGGTCCGGAGGTTGCACGTCATAGTGACCATAGATGAGGAGGGTGGGGCGACCGGATATCTGCGGCCCCTCCGCCCAAACGACGGGGTGACCGTCGCCCTCGATGACGTCGACCACGGGACAACCCAGGCGGGTCAGTTCCACGCGCAGCCAGTCCGCAGCTCGCCGGCAATCATCGGCGTGGGCGGGGAGAGCACTCACACTGGGGATGCGCAGAAAGTCGCTGAGCTCTTTGAGCAGGCGCTCCTGCTCGCGATGTGGGAAGGTAGTGTCCATGGTCCCCTAAGCTACACCGGACTGGTAACACCGCGAGAGGCAAGGTGACCTGTCTCACCGACCCATGCCTCTACGCGGCTTATCCTCAACCCGACTTGACCCTTGACAACCTCAGGAGGAAAGCATGTTTGAGCAGAAAAAGAACGCGGCATTCGGCATGATGCTCGGCGTACTGCTCGTCGGCGGGACGGCTGCCCAAGCCTCCGCGCAGGCGACCCAGGATACCAGCAAGGCCACCCCGCAGGATACCTCGGCGTATTCCGCCCCCTCGCGCTCCGACACCAGCGCACCCGCGGGCGCGACCGATACGAGCGATACCTCGAAGGCCGGCACCGACACCACCGGCATGTCGAAGATGAATCACGATTCGACCTACACCGACACCAGCAAGACTCCGAAGAAGCAGGAGAGCGAGTCCGCGGATTCCTCCAGCGCCAAGTAATGGAACGCTGAGACCGGCCGACAGGGCCGGCCGCGGCCGTACCCGAGCTCCTGCCCGTCCGCGGGCAGGAGCTCACTGTTTAAGGGAGTCTCCGACGGCGCGCTCCAGCCGATCGTAGGCACTGTCGCCTACGGCGCCCTGCATCAGCGTGTCGAGCGAAGCCACGCTGCCCCGGATGTCCCGCCCGTGCGCGTCGTACCATCGCTCGAAGAGCTCCAGTCGTGTCCGGTAAATCCGCGCCGCGATGATGCGCGCGTTGTTCACCGGCCGCTCGGGCAGCTTGCCGATGCGGAGAGTCCGGAGCCGCTCCGCCACCGGACCTTTCAGCTCCTCGCGAGCCCATGCCCCTGCTTGGGCCCTGCCGGCGTCGAGAGCCGCGGAATCGGGATGCTGCTCGTAGAGCGCCCGGAGCCGGGCGGCCAGGGAGGTGTAGAACTCTCCGAGCACGATCTCGTCGTGCCAGCGATCGGCCGCCAGCCTCGCGTTCGCGGCGTCGCCGCGCGAATTGAAGAATGACTCCGCCGACCGGTACCCCACAAACTGCGCAAAGCTCTCGTTGAAGGGGGTGGCGCTTTTCACGTAGAGAGTGTTGTGGGCGATCTCGTGGAACACGGTCAGAGCCAGCTCCACGGAATCACCGGTCACCGCAGTGCTGAGCAGGGGATCGTTGAACCAGCCGAGAGTGGAGAACGCACCTGAGGGCCTGAGGTAGACGTCGTAGCCGCTGGCGGTGAACCGGGAGGCCTCGCGCTCCGCCGCCCGCGAGTCGAAGAATCCCTTGTAGGGAATCCGCCCCACGATGGGGTACTTCCAGGTGTGCGCGCAGAGACAGTCCTTTGGCGACGCCTGGAGCACGAGGAGAAGCGTATCGCGACCCACATCCGTATAGGTGGTGTAGGTCTCCTTGGCGAGCAGGCCCAGCCGTGCAGCGTAGTCCCTGCTGTCGAGCACGAGATGCAGAGAGCCTTTGACCTGCGGATTGAGGCTGTCCTCGGCGACCAGCTCGGCGATGGGCCGGGCGGCGTGAAGAATCTGCGTCTCCTCGATTCCCGCGCGGGTCAGATAGCGGACGTCGTCACTCGCGAAATACGCGGTGCCATAGCCGGCGAACAGCGCCGCGACGACGGCCAGAAAGATCATCCGCTTCACCGAATCCTGGCGAGGACGGCGCGAGGCTTCACCGACGCCGGCAGCACTGCGGTACCGCCCGGTCCGGTAAGGAGGAAGGTCACCTCGCCCGATCCCGGCGCCTGCACGATATCGACATGGCGCCCGGAGCCCGCCCGAAGCGTTCCGCTATGGGTGTACGTCCCCGAGCCGGCGACGTCGGGCGTGAGTGGATACGGCTTGTCGACCTGGCCCGCGTTGAACGCGGCCTGGTAGAGGGCCCGAAAGTCGAAGCTGCTGTACTGGAGACGGTCGCTCAGGGGCGTGAAACCCGGAAGGTTGTCGAGATAGTTGGCCAGCTGCCACTGGCCCACCAGAGTCGAGAAGTTTTCGCCCGTGACGGCCTCGACGTTGGCGACACCGGTGCGGTTCGTCTGGTCCAGTGCCCGCGTGAGCTCCGTGCCGGCTGGCTGCGTGGCGGCGAAATGGTCGGCGAGCCATCGGACGAAGAGCCAGTTGGCGCCCCGTTCGCCGAGGGTGCCGGTGGAATTGTCCGATTCGATCAGAAAATTCGATTCGGTGTCGTTCAGGTACTCGTAGGCGTTGTCGGCATCTCCTCCAATGAACTGATCCTCGCACGAGGCGAACGCCGGCTGGCACTCCGCGTCGGGAATCAGCCGACCGCCCAGCTCCTCCGCGAAGTGCGACAGTCCCTCGTTGAGCCACGTCGCCTCCGCCGTGCCCTGGCGCGTCACGACGTGCTGACCGAAGCTGATCATGTGCTGAAACTCGTGGATGAACACGGGCGGCAGGAAGCTCGTCGCGAAATTCTTGCTGATGTCGCAGCCGCTGTTGCCCGGATCGGGTACGAGGCCGTAGAACACCTCCCCGTCATTGGAGTGCTGCTGCGCGGGCAGGAGGTCGAGGCCGAAGAAATAGCCGAGGATGACGCTTCCCGTGCTGTTGCAGTCGGGCGTGAGGGCATTGACCTTGGGCGTCAGGAGGACGATCACGACCCCGTTGTTGTCGAGATCGGACTCGCGTCCGAAGGCCGTTGTATCGATCGGGTAGAGCTGGCTGTCGAAGAGCGTCCCCACCTTGTCGAGGTCGGCCTGCGTGTAGCCGCCGGTCGGAACCGAGTTGTCGAGGAAGATCGCCACCCGCTGGCCCACGACTTTGGCGGTGCCGGTACTCTGGACGAACGTGTCGCAATCGGTGGTAGCGCAGACGTCGAAGGTGCGCTGATCGCCGATCGAGGGAGGCTCCGCCGCCACGGCGGCCACGGCGCCGCGGTCGAGCTGCGCCGCGCCCTTCCGTTCCGCCAGCGCTCGCTCCCGCTCCCGAAGGTGCGCGTGAAAGGCGGCCGCCACGCCGGGAGACTTCCGCCGCCCGACCGCCCCCCGCGACACGGAGGCTACGCCGGCGGATGCCGGAGCGCTGCCGTCCAACTGGTAGTCGGCGCTGACACCATCGGTCGTCACCGACCCATCCGTTGCCAGCGCAGCGTACACGTACTCGGCCCCCCCACTCCCAACGGCCGGCAGGCGGACACAGGCCGTCTGGGCAGCATCGATAATTGTGTGGTCGCCCACCCCCAGATTGGTGGCGGCGACCTGCGCGCAGTCGAGCGTCGGAGGACCGGGTTCGCTGCTGCTGCCACAGCCGGCGAGGAACGCGGCGCCGCCCAGAAGCAGGTGGTGGAGTCGTGTGCGGGTCACGATGGGGGGCTCCCTGAGGGCGGATCGGAAGGCCTACGAACTCCAGCAAGATAAGAAGCCACAAGGGCTTTTGACAATCTCGGCAGGCGCCGGTACCTTCACTCCGTGTCCGACACCAATTGGCTGTCCGCGGTGCGCTTCGGGGCCGACGGACTGGTCCCGGTGGTGGCGCAGGAGAGCCGTTCCGGGGACGTTCTGATGGTGGCGTACGCCAACCGGGAGGCGCTCGAGCGCACCGCCGCCAGCGGCCAGGCCCATTACTACAGCAGGTCCCGGGCCGCCCTCTGGCGGAAGGGTGAATCGTCGGGTCACGTCCAGTCTGTCCGGGAAATCCGGCTCGACTGCGATGGGGACTCGATCCTGTACCGGGTGGAGCAGTCGGGGCCGGCCTGCCACACCGGGTCGCCGACGTGCTTTGCCAGGACAGTGGGGACGCACGGAACCCTTGCACAGGGCGCCGACCCGGGAGGACACCTCCTGTCGAGGCTCGCCGCCACGGTGGCGGCACGGGCCAGCCAGCGGCCGGCCGGGTCGTACACCGTCCGCCTGCTGGACGCCGGGGTCCCCGCCATCTCGCGGAAGGTCGGCGAGGAAGCCGTGGAAGTCGTCGTGGCGGCAAATACGGAGGATGACGAGCGTCTCGCGTCCGAGGCGGCCGATCTCCTCTATCATCTCTTGGTGCTGCTGCAGGCTCGCGGGGTCCCGCTGGACACCGTGTGGCGGCAGCTAGAAGGGAGAGAGAAAGGAGAGGGGGGATAGAAGTGAACTCTTACCCCTGCTCCCTTCTCCGATCTAATGTCGTTCGTTCACCTCCACACCCACAGCGAATATTCGTTGCTCGACGGGGCCAACCGGATCCCCGAGCTCGTCGCGCACGTGAAGAAGCTGGGCATGGACAGTCTCGCGGTGACCGACCACGGCAACATGCATGCGGCCTGGTCGTTCTACGAGGAGGCACGCGCCCAGCAGATTCGTCCCATCCTCGGGTTCGAGGCCTATCTCGCCTTCGGGGCCCGGCAGGCGCGGGAGAAGCCCTCCTGGGCGCCGGCCGCCTACAGCCACCTCGTGCTTCTCGCCGCCGATCGAGCCGGGTACAAGAACCTCGTCCGGCTCACCTCGATCGGCTACACCGAAGGGTTCTATCGCCGCCCGCGCATCGACAAGGAGACGCTGCAGCAACATTCGGAGGGCCTCGTCTGCCTGGCGGCATGCCTCTCCGGGGAGATCGCGCTCCACCTGCGCCAGGGGAAATACGACGAGGCCAAGCGGAGCGCCGAGTGGTTCGCGAGCGTGTTCGGACCCGACCGGTTCTGGCTCGAGGTGCAGCAGCACGGCATCGCCGACGAGCGGGTCGTCACCGACGGGATGCTGCGGCTCGGTCGGGAGCTGGGGATCGGAGTCGTCGCCACCAACGACGCCCACTACCTCCGCCGCGAGGACGCGGAATCCCACGACGTCCTGCTCGCCATCGGGACCGGCGCCGACCTCGACGATCCCAAGCGGTTCCGATTCACCGGCGAGGAATCCTACGTCAAGTCCGAGAAGGAAATGCGGTCGCTCTTTCCGGACAATCCCGAGGTGCTGGCCAACACGCAGACGGTTGCGAACCGCTGCGAGTTCGATTTCGAGAAGCGCTACTTCCTCCCCGGATTCCCCCGCCCCGCCGAGTACGCGAGCGACGAAGCACTCCTCGAGCATCTCGCCCGTGCGGGCGCCGAGTGGCGGTATGGTACTCCGCTGCCCCCCGCCGTCGCCGACCGCCTCGCGTATGAGCTCGGCGTCATCAATACGGCGGGGTATGCGGGTTACTTCCTCATCGTGCACGATTTTATCGCCGCCGCGAGGGACCGGGGCATTCCCGTGGGCCCGGGCCGCGGCTCGGCCGCGGGCTCGATCGTCGCCTACGCGCTCCGCATCACCAACGTCTGCCCCCTCAGGTTCGATCTCCTCTTCGAGCGGTTCCTGAATCCGGAGCGCGTGTCGATGCCGGACATCGACGTCGACTTCTGCTTCGAGCGCCGCGGCGAGGTGATCGAGTACGTGCGCGAGCGGTATGGCCGGGACAGCGTGGGCCAGATCGTCACCTTCGGCACCATGAAGGCGCGGGCGGCGGTGAAGGACGTGGCGCGGGTGCTCCGGATTCCGCCGGGGGAGGCCGACCGCATCACCAAGCTCATTCCCTCGGGCCCGGCCTACAGCCTCACGATCGCCGAGGCGGTCAAGCGGGTGGACGAAATGAAGGAGCTGGTGCGCGGCAATCCGGCGTATCAGCGGCTCGTCCAGCTCAGCTCGCGGATCGAAGGAATCTCGCGCCACATGTCGGTGCACGCCGCGGGCGTGGTAATCGCCCCGGGCCCGCTGGCGGAGTACGTCCCGGTGTGCACGGCACCCACCAAGGGGGCCGGGGCCGGGGCGGACGGCGAAGATTCGATCATCACCCAGTACGAGATGGGGGCGCTCGAGAAGGTCGGCATGCTCAAGATGGACATGCTCGGCCTCAAGACGCTCACCGTCATCCACGATGCCTGCGAGGCGATCGCGGCCCGCACCGGCACGCCGCTCGACGTGGATGCGCTCGAGTTCGACGATCCCAAGGTCTACGAGCTGCTCCGGAGTGGCCGGACCGCCGGCATCTTCCAGTTCGAGTCGGCGCTCGCCACCGACATGCTGCGGTCGATGCGGTGCGACCGCTTCGACGACCTGGTGGCCTCGAATGCGCTGATGCGTCCCGGCCCGCTCGACGCCGGCATGCACACCGTCTTCATCCGGCGCAAGCTCGGGCAGGAAAAGGTCAGCTATCCGCACCCGCTCCTTCGCGAGGTGCTCGAGCCCACGTATGGCGTCATCACCTATCAGGAACAGGTGATGCGGATCGCCAACGCTCTCGCAGGGTTCTCCCTGGCGGAAGCGGACATGCTCCGCAAGGCGGTGGGGAAGAAGGATCAGGAGCTGGCCAATCAGGAAGTGGCCAGGTTCGTCGAGCGCGCCGTCGCGCTGGGTCATCCACGCGCAGTCATCGAGGAGCTCGGCCGCCAGATCGTCACCTTCGGGCGCTACGGCTTCAACAAGTCCCACTCCGTGGCCTATTCGGTCCTCAGCTATCAGACGGCATGGCTCAAGGCCCACCACCCCGCCGAGTTCATGGCGGCGCTTCTCTCGTCGGAAATCGGAAACACCGACAAGGTGGTGCAATACATCAACGAGGCGCGTGAGCTGGGGCTCGAGATCCTTCCACCCGACGTGAACGAGTCGGGGTTCAAGTTCACCGTCGTCGGCGATCGGCGCATCCGCTTCGGACTCGGGGCCGTGCGCAACGTCGGCGAGGGGGCGATCGCGTCGATCATCGCGGGGCGCGAGAGCGCGCCCTACACGACGCTGGCCGATCTCGTGGAGCGGCTGGACCTGCGCCTGTGCAACAAGCGCGTGCTGGAATCGCTGGTGGCCGCCGGCGCCTGCGACTCGCTGGGCGGCCACCGGAAGCAGCTCATCGAGGCGCTCGAGTCGTCGCTCGCGGAGGCGCAGCTTCTCCAGCAGGAGCGGGAGGCGGGCCAGGCCTCCCTCTTCGGCGAATCAACCGCGCCACGGCCCAGGCGAGCCGGTCTCCCCGACATACCCGCGTGGACCGAGGCGGAGCGTCTCGCGCGGGAGAAGGAGGTCCTCGGCTTCTTCATCTCGGGGCATCCGCTCGAGCGCTTCCGCGACGAGGTCGAGCTCTTCGGGACCCGCACGACCGCCACCCTCGGAGCCTGGAGCGAGCATCCGGTGAGCGTGGGCGCGGTGATCACGGCGGTCAAGCGGCAGATCTCCAAGAAGACAGGAAAGGAATACGCCCGGCTCGTCCTCGAGGACTTTCATGGCACGGCCGAGGCGATCGTCTTCCCCGATGCATGGGCCAAGCTCAACGCGACGATCCTTCCCGACGCGGCGCTCCTCCTCTCGGGCGGGTACAGCGACCGCGATCGCGGCGAGGACCACGCGCCGTTCATCGTCGAGACGGCCCGCGGTCTCGAGGAGTTGAAGACCTCGGGCGCGGTGGCATTGAGCCTCAGATGGCGCACGCCGGCGGCGCCTGCCCCCGACGCGCTCCGTGCCGTGGCCGTGCTCTGTTCGGCGCACCCGGGGTCGACGCCGCTCTATATTGAGTGGAGCGACGGGAACGGCGAGGCGGTCCGCCTCCGCTCCCGCCGTCTCCGCGTCGCGGCGGAAGACGACCTCGTTCGGGCCCTGCGCGATCTCCTGGGCACCAACTCCGTCCACTACATCAAGGCGGGATGATCCCATGGCCTCAGCCTACACGCTGGAGTTCGAGAAGCCCCTGCTCGAACTGGAGCGGCAGATCGAGGACCTCAAGCGGATCGGCACCGAGCGCCAGATCGACATCGAGGGTGAGCTCGAGGGCCTGCAGGCCAAGCTGGAATCGGTCCGGGCCGAGATCTACCGGAACCTCACGCCCATCCAGCGCGTCATGGTCGCCCGGCACCCTCGCCGCCCGTACACCCTCGACTATCTCAGCACTATCTTCACCGACTTCATCGAGCTCCACGGCGACCGGCTCTACATGGACGACCCGGCGGTCGTCGGCGGCTGGGCCCGCCTGGCGGGGGTGTCGGTGATGGTCGTCGGACATCAGAAGGGACGCGACACGAAGGAGAACCTGAAGCGCAACTTCGGCATGCCCCATCCCGAGGGCTACCGAAAGGCGCTCCGCCTGATGAAGCTCGCCGCCAAGTTCAGCGCGCCGGTCATCACCCTGATCGATACGCCGGGCGCCTACCCCGGCCTGGGCGCGGAAGAGCGGGGACAGTCGGAGGCGCTGGCACGGAACATTCTCGAGATGTCGATACTTCCCACTCCCACCGTCGCCGTCGTGATCGGCGAGGGCGGATCGGGCGGGGCGCTCGCGCTCGGCGTGGCCGACCGGATCATCATGCTGGAGAACTCGGTCTACTCGGTGATCTCGCCCGAGGGATGCGCGGCGATTCTCTGGAAGGATGCGAGCCAGCGCGAGCGCGCGGCCGAGGCACTCAAGATCACCGCCGAAGACCTGCTGCGGCTCAAGCTCATCGACGAGATCGTGAAGGAACCGGTCGGCGGCGCCCACATCGATCCCGACGCCACCGGCGAGTCCCTGAGGGAAGCGCTCATCCGCCACGTCACCGAGCTCCGCAAGCTCCGTCCGGAAAAACTGGTCCGCCGGCGAGCGGAAAAGTATGGCGCCATGGGCGTCTACTCCGAGGCCTGAGTTGGGGCAGACTGTCGAAGTTCGGTTCAAGGGCACCCGCAAGGCGTACTTCATCTGGGGCGATGAGAGCACACCGCTCCGCACCGGGGAGATGGTCGTCGTCGAGGTCGAGCGCGGTCGTGACGTCGGCCGGGTGACGGCGGTAGGAGATGTGGCCAGCAAGAAATGCGGCTCGGGCTGCAGTGGCTGCGCCGTCGGAGCGGAGCCGGCCGAGGTGGAAGCCCCGAAGCCCGTTGCCCGCCGTGCCTCCGCCGAGGACCTCCGCACGCACGACGAGAGTCGCCTCCTGGAAGAGGAAGCCCGGCGCAAGGTGCTCCAGCGGGTCCGCAGCCACGATCTCGCCATGAAAGTGAGCGACACCGAGTGGCAGTGGGACCGCAACAAGCTCACCATCTACTTTACGGCCGAGAAGCGGGTGGACTTTCGCGCGCTCGTGCGCGACCTGGCCTCGCTCTTCCGCACCCGCATCGAGCTTCGGCAGATCGGCGTGCGCGACGAAGCGGCCCGCCTGTCCGGCGTGGGGCGCTGCGGACGCGAGTATTGCTGCAGCTCCTGGCTTGGCGAGCTTTCACCGGTCAATCTGGGACTCGCCAAGGACCAGCATCTCTCCCTCAACCCGACCCAGATCTCGGGCGGCTGCGGCCGCCTCCTCTGCTGCCTCAAGTACGAGCACGAGTTCTATGTCGAGGCCCGGCGGCGCTTCCCCAAGGAGGGGAAGACGGTCACCACATCTCTCGGGGCCGAAAAGGTGGTGGCCGTGGACATCTTCCGCGAACGGGTCTTCCTGCGGAGCGAGGAGCACGGCCCCCGGATCATCCCGCTGGTGCAGCTCCGCGAGGAGGTCGAGCGGAGGGGAGAGGTTCTGCCGACCCCGGAGACGACGAAGGCGGCCGTGGCTCCGCCTCCGGAGCCGCCCAGCGAGGGCACCGGCGCTGTTCACGACCGTTCCCGCCATCGGCGGCGGCGCCACCGCGGCGGCAGCGGCTGAGACCGTCCGGTGTAAGTTCCTCCCATGTCCAAGTTCTATCTCACCACCGCGATCGACTATTCCAACGGCGACCCTCATCTCGGCCACGCGCTCGAGAAGGTGGGAGCCGACTGCATCGCCCGGTACCGGCGGCTCCGCGGCGACCAGGTCCACTTCCTCATGGGGATGGACGAGCACAGCCAGGCCGTCCTCCAGGCCGCGCAGCAGAATGACATGTCTCCGCAGGCGTGGGTGGACCGGATGGGCGAGCGGTTCGAGGACTTCTGGCGGAAGCTCGAGTGCAGCCACGACGACTGGATCAGGACGACGGAGCCACGGCATCGTGTCACCGTCACCGCCCTGCTCGAGGCGATCGCCCGGCGCAGCCCCGACGATCTGTTCGTGGGCGAGTACGAAGGGCTGTACTGTGTCGGATGCGAGGAGTTCAAGCAGCCCGCGCAGATCGTGAATGGCCGGTGTATCGAACATCCGACGCTCGAGCTGATCCCGACGAAGGAGCGCAATCATTTCTTCCGGCTCAGCCGGTATCGCGACCAGCTCCTCGATCTCATCCGGTCCCGCGAGTTTCGGGTCGAGCCCGCCATCCGTCGCAACGAGGTCGTGCGGCTGCTCGAAGACGGCCTGCAGGACATCTCGGTGTCGAGGCAGCGGCTCTCCTGGGGCATCCCGTTCCCGGGTGACGAGGAGCAGACCGTGTACGTCTGGTTCGACGCGCTCATCAACTACCTCTCCGCCACCGGGTACCCCGACGGAGGATACAGCCGGCTCTGGCCCGCCGATCTCCACGTGGTCGGCAAGGGCATCACCCGTTTCCACTGCGTGATCTGGCCTGCCATGCTGCTGAGCGCCGGTCTGGCCCTGCCACGCGAGGTGTGGGCACACGGATATGTGCAGTGGGAAGGCACCAAGATGTCGAAGACGGCGGGCACGGCGGTCACCCTGGGCGAGGCGATCGACCGACACGGGCCCGACGCCCTGCGATATTTTCTGTTGCGGGAAGTGGGTTTCGAGGCCGACGGTAACTTCAGCTGGGAGCGCTTCGACGAGCGGTACACCGCCGACCTGGCCGACGGGTTCGGCAATCTGGTCTCCCGGTCGCTCGCGATGATCGGGAAATACCGGGACGGCGCCGTGCCGTCCGCGGGCGAGCCCACGCCACTCGACGCCGCCGGCAGCCGTGCAACGGCAGCCTACGCCCAGGCGATGGATGCGCTCGACCTGCGCGGCGGCGCGGAAGCGGTCTGGGGGCTGGTATCCACCGCCAACCTCTACATTCAGCAGGTGGCGCCGTGGAGCCTGGCCAAGCAGGGGAAGGACATCGAGCTCGACACCGCGCTGGGAGCGCTGGGGCGGACACTCTACCGGCTGGCGGCGCTCGCCGGTCCGTTTGTCCCAGGCAAGGCGCAAACGCTGTGGCAGTCATTGGGCGCCTCGGGCCAGGTGAGCGAAGCGCAGTGGACGTCACTCGAAGCACCGCCGGTGGCGGGTGCAACCGTTGTCAGCCCGGGCATACTCTTTCCCAAGCCCGACATGGTTAGAAGTTAGATTGGCGACAAGCAAAACTATTTGACAGTCAAAGACTTATCCGCTCCGCGCCACTCTTGACAGCGGCAACCTCGAAGGTCACCTTGTCGTAGCTTCCGGAGATCGGCGTGACTCAGGTCACGCCCCGCGCTTCGCGCTACACACATTTTGTCTACCGACTGCCGATAGTGGTGAAAGCATTCCCACGGCTCGACACGCTCGAAAGGTTACACTGCATGGGTAGGCGCCGCCGCTGGACCGTCGTGTTTGTTCCGCATGGCTCGGAGCCCTCCAGGGTCATGGAGGTTTCCTACGGCATGCTGAAGCTCGCGGCGGGCGGCGCCGCCGTCGCTCTCGCGGTCGCGCTCCTCGTCGGGTTCATGACCGTGTCCCACACGGCCGACCTCTCGCGCACCGCCCGAATGGCCCAGGAGAACGCCCGACTGGTCCACGAGATCAACGAAATGCATGGCCGGTTGGCCACCCTGTCGGACACCATCGCGCGGATTTCTCAGCGCGACGCGCGGATCAGAGTGCTGGCCAATCTCGATCCGATCGACCCGCAGGTCCAGGCGGCGGGCATCGGCGGGCCGACGCTGGCGCCGCGGCCCACCCTTCCGGAGGATGGACCCACGGCACGGCGGGCACAGGAAATCCGGGTGGATCTCAATGCGCTCATCCGGCGCGCCAATCTGCTCTCGTCGTCCTTCGAAGAAGCCTCCGACAGTCTCGCCAGCAACTCCAAACGTCTCGCCGCCACCCCGTCCATCATGCCCACCCAGGGCTGGCTCACCAGCGCGTTCTCCTCCATGCGCGAGCACCCCATTCTCCATCTGGCCCGCCCGCACGAGGGCATCGACGTGACGGCACCGATGGGGAGCCCGATCGAAGCGCCGGCCGCTGGAACGGTGGTCGATGCGAGGTGGGAGACGGGATACGGCAACACGATCACACTCGATCACGGGTACGGCATCGAAACCAAGTTCGCCCACGCCTCGAAGCTGCTGGTGAAGAAGGGCCAGCACGTGTCCCGCGGGCAGCGAATCGCGCTCGTCGGCAACACCGGCCTCGCCACCGGCCCGCACCTGCACTACGAGGTGCACGTGAACGGGCGCCCGGTGGATCCGCTCAGGTACGTGCTGCCCGAGCATGTGGTGACGGATTAAGAGAAGTGTGAAAGAGTTCTAGAACTGCACTTTCGGCGCCTCGGTCGCGCCCTTCTCCGCCTCGAAGTAGTCTCGTGGTTTCCCCATGCCGAACATCTTCGCCGTGAGGTTGTACGGAAACCGCCGCACGAAGGCGTTGTACTCGCCCACCGCCCCGTTGTAGTCCTGCCGTGCCACGCTGATGCGATTCTCGGTGCCCTCGAGCTGGTCCTGGAGCTGGCGGAAGTTCTCGCTCGAGCGGAGCTGCGGATAGTTCTCGGAGATAGCGAGCAGCCGTCCGAGTCCCTGGCTGAGCGTGGCGTTTGCCGCAGCCATCTCGGGCACGTTGCCGGCCTGCACGGCGCCCGAGAGCCTGGCACGCGCGTTGGCGATGGAGATGAAAACCGTGTCTTCCTGCTTGGTGATGCCCTTGACCGTGTTGACCAGATTGGGAATCAGGTCGGCCCGGCGCTGAAGCTGCGTCTGAACCTGGCCCTGGGCCTTATTCACCTTCTCGTCCATTGTCTGGATCCGGTTGTACCCACATCCTGCCGTCAGCAGGGCGAGCACGAGGAGAGGCACCGCAACCGCCGAGGAGCGCTTCATCGCTGATCTCCGATATTGAGTTGATCCACGAACCCCGCCGCGCGGGCGACCGCGTCCAGATACGCCTCGAACTCACTCGCGCTACAGCGCCACCGGGGCTCCCCACGATGGCGAACCACCCCCAACAGCTCCTCTCCCTCGATACCCATCGTCGCCGACGCGACCGACGTCAGTTGGAGCGGATCGGACGGAACCGGCCGCTCCTGGAGCGTGAGAAGTCCGCGCAGGAGCACGAGGATCGTGGAGGAGCTCCGGACGGCGAGGTCGCCCAGCGCGGCCTGATCGCCCGATCGCGCCGCGTAGCCCTGCCGTAAACGGAGGAGCTTGCCGCGCAGCTCGCGCTCGAGCGCCGCCCGCAATTCGGCCGGCGCCACCTCGAGTCCCTGGAGGGGGTCGGCCCCCCGCAGAATCTGGTGGGCGGCGCGCATGTCCGTGATCTCGATCGGGAACACGTCGCTCGCCCGCGACCACTCGGCCCGGGTGATGAGCAACGGCGGCTCGGTGCTCGCCTTCCGCCATTCGCCGAGAGCCCGGCCAAGACCGCGAAGAATCGGCGGCGTCAAGAGGTCGGCCACGAGGAGAAGATTGATGTCCGACCACCCGGGCACGAAATCTCCCCGTGCGGCAGACCCGTACAGAATCGCGCTGTAGCCGGGCGGCAGCGCCGTATCGGCCTGGACGAGAAAGGGCGAGACCACTCGCTCGACAACCTGGTGCACGATCAGAAGCTCCTTCCGGCGCCGCCGCCACTCGCGCCGCCGCCACCACCAAATCCGCCAAACCCTCCACCGCCACCAAAGCCACCCCCACCGCCGAATCCACCGCCACCGAATCCACCACCGATCCAGGGACCGCCTCCCCAATATACCCGGCGGCCCCGGCGCCTTCCGCGACCCGACATCAAGGCAAAGATGATGAACAGAACGAGTGGCAGGTACTGCACGAAATTCGGCGTGGGGCGACTCACCGGGCGGATGGGGCTCGCGTTGGCGAGGGTCGAATCGGTGACCCCGAACGCGCGCGCGATGGTGCCGGTCAGCGATCTCACTCCGGTGAGCAACGCCGGACCATACTGTCCCTGCCGAAGCTCGGGCAGCATGAGATCGCTCACCCGGCCCGCCTCGGCGTCTGTGATGACGCCCTCGAGCCCCTGGCCGACGGAGACGTAGATCTTCCCCGAGTTGGGCACTCCCGCCCGCTTGGGGACGAGGAGCACGACCAAGCCGGCATTCCGGCGCGCTTCGCCGATCTCCGCCTTGGCGCCGATGCCCCAGCGCCGGATGATCGCGACGCCTACGTCGTTGGGCGAGTAGTCCTTGATGTCGGGGAGAGTGACGACGGCGACTTCCGCGCCCGTGGCGGTTCTCAGCCGCGCAAGGAGATCTTCCATCGACCCCGAGGATCCGGCGTCGATGACCGAGGCAAAATCGCTGACGTGGCCCACCGGATTGGCGGGAAAGAGCGAATCGATCCCCGGAAGCTGGGCCCAGGCGACCACGGCGATCAGTTGTAGCACCGCCATGAGGGCGATACTTTTGGCACGTGTTCCGCTCACTCGCTCTCCTGATACCGTCCCGTCCGCGCCGCCGCTATCCCCTTCCGCCGATCCTGCGCGCCTGGATCGGGGCGGCGCTGGCCCTGGGCGGACTTGCCTGCGAACAGTCGCGCGACGTAGCGGTGCGCGTCTCGATTCCCGGCCCCGATTCGGTCGATACACCGGTGACCGGGATCGGACTGGTCGCGTTGCCGTACGATCGGGATAGCGTGCTTGCCCGGCTCAAGGCCGGTGCCCAGTCGCCCCGGCCCGACACCGCGACACTCGATAGTCTCTTCGCCGAATTCCGCGGACCGTTCATCGGCTATTCCTCGGCCACGCTGCGACTCGGCAAGCTCCGCGATTCGCTGGCGACGGTGCAGCACGAGCTGGACTCGCTCGGCCGTGACACGCCGCAATACGGCATGCTCTACGCCCGTTTCGGCCGCCTTTCCGACTCGATCCGCGCGGCGGAAGCCCGCACCCGTGAGGCCCGCACCGCGCTGGAGAAGGCCCGCTCCAAGTTCGCGTCGAGGGGCGACAGTCTCCGAGCCATCGTTCGGCAATGGGAAGATAGCACCTACCGGGGGTACGACAGCATCGTGCGCACCCTGTCCCGCGGACGCGAGGCGGTGACCGACACCACGGGAGCGGACGGCTGGGCTCATCTGCGGCTCAAGCCGGGCCGCTGGTGGATCTATGCCCGCTCCTGGGACGCCACCGACCCCAACGCGGAGTGGTACTGGAACGTGCCGGCGTCCGGAGACACGCTGCTCCTCTCCAGCCGCACCGGCCGGCACCAGCCAAGGTACTGAGCGGGCATGCCGACCATTTCGGGCATTGCGATGGCCGCCCTCGTCCTGCTGACCACGTCGCTCGCGGCCCAGACCACCTCTCCGGCCCCACTCTCCAGCCGCACGAAAGGCTCGGCGCAGGCGCCGCTGACGGTGTACGAGATGTCGGACTTCCAGTGCCCCTACTGTCGGAGTTTCGCGCTCGAGACGTTTCCTGTCCTCGATTCGCTCTACATAGCCACTGGCAAAGTCCGCTGGGTCTTCGTCAACTTCCCGCTGACCTCCATCCACCCCAATGCGGTGCCCGCGGCGGGCATTGCCCTGTGCGCGGCGAGGCAGGGGGCCTTCTGGAGGGTTCACGATCTCCTGTACCGGCACCAATCGGATTGGGCAGATCTGAAGGACCCGGCGGACTACCTGCTGTCCCTCGCCGATTCGGCTCGGATCTCCAGGCCCACCCTCACCGAGTGCGTGAGGTCCCCCGCCACCAACGAAGAAGTGCGGGCGGACGCGGAGGGGGCCAGCCGAGCCGGAGCCACCAGCACGCCGACGTTCTATATCGAGGGCGGACTCCTGGTGGGCGCTCAGCCGCCCGCGTTGTTCCGCCACGTGCTCGATTCCATCTACCGCGAGAAGGGGAAGAGACCGGTCCGATAGCGCCGGACAATGGGCGCAAAGAAAAGGGGGCCGCTCTTCACGGCCCCCCCAGGTTCTAAGTGTCGCCCGGGTCTTAGCGTGCAGCGCTGGCTAGCAGCCGCAGGCGACCCTTGACTCTGTAGACAATGGATCACCTCCTCGGTAGCGGGTGAGACATGACGTGCGTGGACGAAGTCTACAAAGAGCCGGCTCCACGCTGCAAGGGAGAGACGGCGCCCGTGCCAGAGACCTCGCTGACCTACCGCGCAGTCGTTCGAACGACCCTCGCGGCCGTTCCCTTTCTTGCGCTCCTCGACCCAAAGATCCGGGCGGGTCACCGGGGCCGCCGTGGCGCGATCCCGCCCCTCGCGGCCTGGGCCGGCCGTGGGAAGGATCCCGCTCGCCCCCTCGCCTGGTTCCATGCGTCGTCGGTCGGTGAGGGCCTCCAGGCGGAGAGCGTCATCGAGGCGCTCCGCCGCATCCGACCCGAGTGCCAGTTCGTCTTCACCCACTTCAGCCCCTCGGCCGAACCGCTCGCGCGACGACTGCGGGTAGAGGCGTCGGGGTACGCACCCTACGATGTGCGCGCCGAAGTGGACGCCCTGCTCGATGCGCTCCGCCCTGACCTCCTCGTGTTCTCGAAGCTGGACCTCTGGCCCGAGCTCGCCACCCGCGCCGCTGGTCGAGGCATCTCGGTGGCCATCGTCGCCGGCACCGTGTCCGCCGGCAGCGGTCGGCTTCGCTGGCCTGCGCGGTCCCTCCTCACGCCGGGCTACGCCAGTATCGTGGCCGCGAGCGCCATTGCCGATTCCGACGCCGCGCGCCTCGTCCGTCTCGGGGTCCCACACGCGGCCATACGCGTGCTGGGAGACCCCAGGTTCGACAGCGTTGCCGCCCGCGTCCGTTCCACCGCCACTGACGACGGTCTGCTCCGCCTCGGCCGGGGAGCGCCGACACTCGTCGCGGGCTCGACCTGGCCACGCGATGAGGCGGCACTGATCGACGCGTTCGCGGCAATCGCGACCCGGCACCCAGAAGCCCGTCTCATCGTCGTTCCCCACGAGCCCACCCCGGCGCACCTTGCCGATCTCGACGCCCTGGCCTTCCGCGCGGGGCTTCCTCCGCCGGTACGGTTGAGCCGGGCCACCCAGCCGGTCCCGCTTCTGGTGGTGGACCGGGTGGGCCTCCTCGCGACGGTCTACGGCGCGGGGGTCATGGCCTACGTGGGCGGTGGCTTCGGGCGGGCCGGTCTGCATTCGGTGCTGGAGCCGGCCGCCTGGGGAATTCCGGTGGCGTTTGGCCCGAACTGGCGGGAGAGCCGGGACGCCGAGCTGCTGCTCGCGGCCGGTGCCGCGGCTGCGGTCGAGGATGCCGAGGAGCTGCGGCAGGTCTGGGAGGAGTGGATGGGAGACGAGACTCGCCGGGCGGTGCAGGGACTCCGGGCGCGTGAGGCGATAGAGCACGGCCTGGGGGCCGCCGCGCGCTCGGCGGCGATGCTGAACGAGCTTATTTCGTCACGACACCCTCAAACGTCACCGAGCGAGGGACCACGAGGCCTGCGGTCAACAGCGTCACCAGGAGATCGCTCCAGCGGCTCCGCACCTTGATCTTGACGTCGGCTATGCCGCTGCCGCCTCCCAGCTGAGCCGCCAGCGCTTTCTGAAGCGAGGGCTGTTTCACTCGCACGATGCCCCACATGGCGAAGACGGCCTTGCTCGACACGCGAAAGCGACTTCCTTCCGGCGGCTGGCCGGCCGGCGACGCGAGTGTGGCGGGAACTCCGAGCGTGGTCGCGTCAAACGTCTGTGCGCATCCGCTGAGCGCGAGCACCACGAGCAGTGCCCGCGCCGTGCCAAAGACGGTCACAGTCCCGGAACCCGAAAGTTGTAGTGCGCGCCGAGCCCGAATGTCGATGGATCGTCGGAGTCCTTCGCGAAGACCCGGTCATACGCCGCGTGCAGTCCGAAGCCGTTCAGCAGATTCAGCTCGATCCCGCCACTCATGGCGAAGTTGGTCTCGGTCTCGAAGAGGGTAAACCCCGTGCTGCCGCTTGTATGAACGATGTCTACCCGCGGCGCCAGCCACGGCCTGATGGCCAGCACGGGGTTGGGAATCGTGAGTCCGAATCCCAACCCGATGGGGAATCGCCACTGCTTGATGTTGGACCCGCTCGGAAGGAAGGAGTCGTCGGGCTTGTAATAGCCGGCGCCGGCCTGGAGCGTGACGCTGAGCGGCACGAGCGGCCCGCCGAACAGGCGCAGGTTGCCGGTGGCGCCGATTGCGGCCTTGCCCTTGGCTGGACCATCGGGATTGTACGAGGACACGATCGCCGTGACTCCGAGCAATCCGAAACCGGCCCGGCCCGTGACTCCCAGCGCCGTACCTCCCCCCGCATCGTCGTTGGGAAATCCAACGTCACCATACAGCCCGATGCCGCGCGGCACGCCCTGGTTATAGACCGGAAGGCCGGGGACCTGGGCGACCGCGGGGAGCGCTGCCACAAGCGCCACCGCCACGATGCCCGCCGCTCGCGCACTGAGTCTCATCCTTCCTCCGCCGCTGAAAGACAGGGTATGCGAAAGCGCCACAAGCTACCCCGGCACTTCGAGACAAGTCAACCGAGTCGAGGGGTCTAGCGCCTGGAGTCGCGAGTCACGAGTCGAAACATCGAAGGGTCGAAGGCCGATCCTCGACCCTCGACCCTCGACCCTCGACTTCCGACTCTCGACTCTCGACGCTCGACTCTCGACTAGACCTACCTCAGATACGCGAGGCTGACACCGACACCTTCGATGTCGCCCAGGCCGCCGCTCGCGCGCACTGCCCACCGTTCGCTGAACTTGATGTCGACGCCGAGGCCGAGCGCGAACTGCACGTCGTCGTCTCCCCGGCTACCGAACACCGGTATGATCACCGGATGCAGGTATGGCACGAAGACGGTCTTCGAGTTCTCGAGATTGAACGCGCGGCCGAGCGAGATGCCCACTGGAAGGAGAACCACGTCGTCGACGTCGCTGCCGAAGAGACCACCCAGCCCCACGGTGAGCGAGCCGTCGAGCGGGAAGCTCTCTGTGTAGTGCACCACCTGCGTGCGGAAGTCGCCCCCGAGCAGAACCGCGCTGCCAGGGCCGTTGAAATCGGCGATCCCGCCTCGTACGCTGAAGTCGTAGGGCCCGTCACCATAGCGATAGAAGCCCTCGAATGCGGCACCGACGCCCTCACCCGGATCCGACAGGGATAACCCGAGCTCATGGTGCTCGAAGGCCCGGTACGGCGCCTTGAAGATCGGCGTCGCCGTCTCCTGAGCCGCGGATGTGCCCACCGCTCCCACCAGCAGTGCCAGCACCAGAATTCCACCGTAAACGTTACGAGCCATGGCCGTCTCCTTGAACGTGTTCGGCGACTACACGCACCCGGTTGTCCACGACCTGGAGAAGCCCACCCCGAACGAAGAAGTGGCTCGCGCTCTCGCCGCGGCGGACCACCAGCCTGCCCTGTCCGAGCAGCGTCATGAACGGAGCATGATTCGCCAGAATGCCGACTTCGCCATCGAACGCGGGCGCGATCACCGCATCCGCGTCGCCGTCGAACATAGCCGCTTCAGGCGAGATGACCGTGACTTGCATCACCCGCTCGCCAGCTTCTTGGCCTTCTCCACCGCCTCGTCGATGCCGCCTACCATGTAGAACGCCTGTTCCGGTAGCGCGTCGAACTCGCCGGAGAGTACCCGCTCGAAGCTGCCGATGGTCTCTTCGAGCTTGACGTACTTGCCGGGAAATCCGGTGAACTGCTCGGCGACGAAGAACGGCTGGGAGAGGAAGCGCTGCAGCCGGCGCGCGCGAGACACGACGAGCTTGTCCTCTTCGCTCAGCTCGTCCATGCCGAGGATGGCGATGATGTCCTGGAGGCTCTTGTAGCGCTGCAGCGTGCGCTGCACACCGATGGCCACGTTGTAGTGCCGCTCGCCCACGAACTGCGGATCCAGGATGCGGCTCGAGCTGTCGAGCGGATCCACCGCGGGGTAAATGCCCAGCTCGGAGATGGCGCGCGAGAGGACGACGGTAGCGTCGAGGTGGGCGAAGGCAGTGGCCGGGGCCGGATCGGTGAGATCGTCGGCCGGCACGTAAATGGCCTGCACCGAGGTGATGGAGCCCTTGGTGGTGCTGGTGATCCGCTCCTGGAGGTCGCCCATCTCGGTCGCCAGGGTCGGCTGGTATCCCACCGCGCTCGGCATGCGGCCCAGGAGTGCGGAGACCTCGGAGCCAGCCTGGGTGAAGCGGAAGATGTTGTCGATGAAGAGCAGTACGTCCTGGCCTTCGACGTCCCGGAAATACTCGGCGACGGTGAGGCCGGTGAGGCCGACTCGGAGGCGAGCCCCCGGCGGCTCGTTCATCTGGCCGTAGATGAGGGCGACCGAGTCGAGGACGTTGCTCTCCTTCATCTCGATGTAGAGGTCGTTCCCCTCGCGGGTCCGCTCACCGACGCCGCAGAAGACCGACCGACCGCCGTGGCCCTTCTGGACGTTGTTGATCAGCTCCATGATGACGACCGTCTTTCCGACGCCGGCGCCGCCGAAGAGACCGATCTTGCCACCCTTGACGAACGGAGCGATCAGGTCGACCACCTTGATGCCGGTCTCGAAGATCGTGGTCTTGGGCTCGAGATCGGTGAACTTGGGCGTCTCGCGGTGGATCGGCCAGCGCTCGACGTCCTCGGGCAGGGGGGGGCCGCCGTCCACCGGGACGCCCAGCACGTTGAGGATCCGCCCGAGCGGCGCGCTCCCCACCGGCACCGTGATCGATGAGCCGGTGTCGATGACCGCCATGCCGCGGGTCACGCCGTCGGTGGTGCTCATCGCCACCGCTCGCACCTGGTTCTGTCCGATGTGCTGCTGCACCTCGGCGGTCAGGCTGACCGGAATGTCTGCGTCGGCATCCTCGATGACGAGCGCATTGTAGATCTCGGGCAGATGCTCAGGCTCGAACTCGACGTCGAGCACCGGGCCGATGACCTGGACGACGCGGCCGATGTTCTTCTGGGTCTTCCCGGCCGTGCCGGTCTTCTCGCTTGCGATTGCGGTTGCCATTAGGTCTGAGCTCCCTGTGTGTTTAGATGACGCGGAGGGCGCAGAAGACGCAAAGCTTCTCCGCCTCATCCCACTCTTGCGTCTTCTGCGTCATTTGCGCCCTCTGCGTCTTCCCGTCATCCCTGCAACGCCGCCGCGCCACCCACGATTTCCGCGATCTCCTGGGTGATCTGGGCCTGCCGCTGCCTGTTGTAGGTCCGCTTGAGCAGCTCGAGGATCTCCCCCGCGTTGTCGGTCGCATTCTTCATGGCGGTCCGGCGCGCCCCGTGCTCGGCCGCGGCCGTCTCCACCAGGCCGCGGTACACCGCGTTCCGCACGTACAGCGGAAGCAGCTCCTCCAGAATGGCACCGGCGCTCGGGGCGAGAATGTAATCACGTGCCGGGCGTGCCGTCTCTGCGGGCGCCTCCACGGGAAGGATTCGCACCGTGGCGGGTGGGGTCGAGAGCGCGCTCAGGAAGCGCGCCTGCACGAGATCCACGCTCGCCAGCTCGCCGGCGGCGTAGGCCGTGAGCAGCGGCTCGACGATCTCCGCCGCATGATCGGCCGTGGGGCGATCGCCCACGTCCGTGCGCTCGGCCGCCAGTTTGCGGCCGAGGTACTTAAAGAAGCCGATCCCCTTCTTGCCCACGCCGTACAGCTCGGCCACGTACCCCTCTGCCTCGAGGACTTCGATCCGGCGGCGCGCCTCCTTGATCAGGTTGGCGTTGAAGCCGCCGGCGAGGCCGCGATTCGAGGTGAGGAGGATGACCGCCGCGCGCTTGGGCCCGCCTTTGGCCGGCGGGGCCGGCTGGCGCAGGAGCGGGAACTGCTCGGCCAGGTCGGGCGTGGCCAGGTCGGCAATCACTTCGCGCAACGCCTCGGCGTACGGCCGCGCGGCAACCACGCGATCCTGGGCGCGCTTGAGCTTCGACGTGGCCACCAGCTCCATCGTCTTGGTGATCTTTCTGGTGTTCTGGACGGACCGGATCCGTCCCTTGAGCTGTCGGCTCTTGGCCATTATCCGAGAACCGTCATTCGGCGGAGAAGAGCGGCTTGAACGCGGTGAGCGCGGCCTTGAGCCGGCCGGTCAGGTCGTCGTCCAGCGCCTTCTTGGTCCTGATGTCGGTGAGAATGGCGGGGTGCGTGGCCTCGAGGTACGAGAGAAAATCGCGCTCCCATTGCCTGATCTGCGGCACGGCTAGTTCGTCGAGATGACCGTTCGTCACCGCGTAGATCACGACCACCTGCTGCTCCACCGGTACCGGACGGTACTGCGGCTGCTTCAGCACTTCGACGAGGCGGGCACCCCGGGCGAGCTGGCGTTGGGTCGCGGCGTCGAGATCGGACCCGAACTGGGCGAACGCCTCCAGCTCGCGGTACTGCGCCAGAGAGAGCCGGAGCGGGCCCGCGACCTGCTTCATCGCCTTGATCTGGGCGTTGCCGCCCACCCGGCTCACGCTGATGCCGGCATCGACCGCGGGGCGCACGTTCGAATAGAAGAGGTCGGTGGTGAGGAAGATCTGGCCATCGGTGATCGAGATGACGTTGGTCGGGATGTACGCGGAGACGTCGCCGGCCTGAGTCTCGATGATCGGAAGCGCCGTGAGCGAGCCGCCCGGCTTCTTGATGCGGGGGTCGAACCTCACGGCCTCCTTGTCCTCGGAGATCTTGGCGGCCCGCTCGAGCAGGCGGCTGTGCAGGTAGAAGACGTCGCCCGGATAGGCCTCACGGCCGGGCGGCCGGCGCAGGATGAGCGAAAGCTGGCGATAGGCCGCGGCCTGCTTGGACAAGTCGTCGTAGACGCACAACGTCGCCCTTCCCTCTTCGTACATGAAGTACTCGGCGAGGGCGCAGCCGGTGTAGGGCGCGATGTACTGCAGCGGCGCCGGCTCGGACGCGGACGCGACGACGACGATGGTGTAGTCCATCGCGCCGGCATCCTTGAGCTTCTCCACCACCGTCGCCACGGTCGAGCGCTTCTGGCCGATCGCCACGTAGACGCACACGACGCCGGTGCCCTTCTGATTGATGATCGTGTCCACGGCGATGGCGGTCTTGCCGGTGCCACGGTCGCCGATGATGAGCTCGCGCTGACCGCGCCCGATCGGGATCATCGCGTCGATGGCCTTGATGCCGGTCTGGAGCGGCTCTTTGACCGGTTGGCGCACGATGATGCCCGGGGCCACCATCTCGACCTGGCGGGTGGTCGATGTCTGGATCTGGCCGCGACCATCGACCGGTCGGCCCAGGGCATCCACCACGCGTCCCAGCATTGCGGGGCCGGCCGGCACCTCCAGGAGGCGGCCGGTGCGCCGCACTTCGTCGCCTTCCTTGAGCTTGAGATAATCGCCCAGAATCGCAGCGCCGACGTTGTCTTCTTCCAGGTTGAGCACCAGGCCGGTCACCGTCTCACCGGTCTCATGCGCCGTGAACTCGAGCATTTCGCTGGAGACGGCCGACTTGAGGCCGTAAATGCGGGCGATGCCGTCGCGAACCTCGAGCACCGTGCCCACTTCGGACACATCTGTCGTCGCCAGGTCCGCCGACGCGATCTCGCGCAGCAGGATGTCTTTGAGCTCGCCGGGACGGAGGACGAAATCGGTGGCCATGTCGGTGGCATCCTGGCTGGAGAAGGTGCTATGGATCAGCTTGTGAAAATAATCACAAGATGGGGCTCCGCAAGACCGCAGTGGGACCGCAAAGATAGCCGAGAGGGTTCGGTCTAGGAGAGCCGGCTGCGGGTGTTGCTCCGGGCAAAAGCCGACAGCACGCCCCGCGGGCCCAGCTCGCCGAGGCCGCTGGTGGAGACGTTGGCGATCCGGCGCGCCGTGCTGCTCAGGTGGCTCGAAGAGGCAAAGTGGAGCAGACGGACGACGGTGGGAATGCGGTAGCCCGGATTCTGGAGCATCTGGGCGGCGCAGGCGATGCGGGTCAGGTCGATCACACGCTTGAGATTCGGCGCGCCGCCGGCGCCGAACTGTCGGGAGAGATGCTCCCGACTGACATCGAGGCGCCGAGCCAGCACTGTCGTGCGGACCGGCTTCTCCACCTCACCGAGGAGAAGGTCCCAGGCCTGTCGCTGGAGCGCCTCGGTGAGGCGCAGCACGCGCGGCCCATCGGCCAGCGCCCGGCGACGCGTGGCCGTGACCGAGCTTCGCGCTACCATCTCACCAACCACCGGATCATCCACTCCCTCGACGGCCACCGACGCCACGGCCAGGGCCCGGCAGGCGAGAAGCATCTCCCCGTCGTCGGGCCGGAACGGGCCATAGGCGACGACCGGCACACCGGGCAGTCGCGCCTTGAGTCTGGCCAGCTCGGGAAGCCACGCGTGACTGGGATAAACCACGACGGCATCCACCAGCCGGTGCTCCAGCAGGCGGCGCAGCGCGAGTGGAGTGCGGCAGGTGACGACGCCGGGCCCGTCTTTGGGGAGGGTGCGCCTCAGCGCCTGAAGGGCGCCTCGACTCTCGAGAGCGGCGGCGATAGCGGCCACGGTCAGCTCGTCGCCGGCGGCTCCGTGAGGGGACGCGACCGGCCGGCGCCGATCGCCACGAGCGTGCGCACCATTTCGCCCGCCCGCTTGAGGACACCCCGCGCATTGTCGTAGCTCAGCAGCTCGAGCGCCTCCTCGAGCTCCCGCCACTGACAGGCGGTGATGCCTTCGGCCAGCTGCGGCGAGGCTTCCCCGGCGGGACTCTCGAACAGGAAGAAGTGGCAATACTTGTGGATGTGCCGGCCGCGGAACCGGAAGTGCCAATCGATGACCCGGATCGGTCCGCGCAGCGCCAGATGGTGGAGTCCCGTCTCCTCCTCCGTCTCACGGTACGCCGCATCCGCCGGCGATTCCCCATTCTCGAGATGCCCCTTGGGGAATCCCCAGTTGTCGTAGGAATCGCGAATGAGGAGGTAGCGCGGTTGCCCCGCGTCCTGGCGGCGGAACACAATCCCGCCTGCGCTGACCTCGAGCTCCGCCCGTCGCTTCCCCATCAGAAGACCGAAATCTTGAGGTACTTCTTCGGGTGCTCCTGGATGTCCGTCAGCAGCGCGCGGAACTGGATCATGGTTTGAGTGGTCTCGTGGTAGAGCGTCGAATCGGCCGCCAGCTTCCCGAGGGTGCCATGGCCCTGCTGGAGCCGGGTCATCAGAGAATCGGCCTGCTGCACCACGCGGAAGAGGCTGACCTGGTTCTCCCGGGCCGCCGCCATGACCGCGCGCAGGTCCGCAGCGGACCGGCGGAGGTCGGCGCTCGAGGCCCGCGAATTCTCCAGGATGTCGGTGAGCCTGTTGTCCGCCGTCGCGGTGTCGAGCCGGGACGCCGCGACGTCGAAGGTATGGGCCATGCCGGCAAAGGAGCTCGAGGTCGACGCGACGTTCTCGCTGATACTGTCGATCCGTCCGGTCTGCGCATTGGCGAAACGCACCATCCGCTGCGAGATGGCGGCGAGGTCCTTGACGCTCTGCTGCATGTTCTTGAGCGCGGTACTGTCGAGCGCCTGGCCGATCCGGTCGGTGATGTTGCCCACGTCGCCGGCGATCCGGCTGGCCTGCGCCGTGAGCTGACCGATGTCGGGGAGGGTGGCACCGGGCCAGGCTTCGCCGCCAGCCTTGTCGGACTCGATGAGGTCGGCCCGCAGGTTGGGGTCGACCGGCAACGGCTCGTACGGAATGATGTTCGCGTTCCATTCGCCGAAGAGGCTGGCGGAGGCGGAGATGACGGCGGGCTTGGAGGGCAGCTCGACCGCACCATCGACGCTGAGGTCGGTCTCGACCCACTCGTTCTCGACCAGGCGGATGGCCTCGACCCGTCCCACTTTCACGCCTCGGAGGGTGACCGGCGCGCCGACTCCGAGCCCGCCGACGGTGCGGAAGCGCGCGGTGTAGGTGTCTTTCTTCTTGTTGACGTCGGTGTCGCTGAGCCAGAGCGCGCCCACGACCACGAGCGCGAGGGCCGCGACAATGGCCAGACCGACCGCGAATTCGTTTCCGCGTTTCACGCTGGGGACCTCCGCACCGTCGGGGCCGGCGCGAGCTCGTCGGGCCACCCCTCGATGAACTGGCGCACGACCGGATCGCGCGTGGCCTGAATCTCCGCCACCGTGCCGGCCTGGCGAATGACGCCCTCGTAGAGCATGGCGACGCGGTCGCCGACCGTGAAGGCGCTGCGCATGTCGTGGGTAACCACCAGGCCGGTGACGCCGAGATCCCGGGTGCGCATCATGAGCTGATTCATGACCGCCGACGTGACCGGATCGAGCCCGGTCGTGGGCTCGTCGTAGAGAATGTAGCGGGGCCGCAACGCGATCGCGCGCGCGATCCCGACCCGCTTCCGCATGCCCCCCGACAATTCGGCCGGATAGCGGTCTTCGGTGCCGCTCAACCCCACCACGGCCAGACTCTCGGCGATGCGCAGCGCGATCTCCTCCTTCGAATGCTTTCGCTTCACCAGGCCCAGCCGGATGTTCTCCGCCACGGTCATCGAGTCGAACAGCGCGGCGAACTGGAACACATAGCCGACCCGGCCACGCAGCTCCGAGAGGCGGTCGCGGTCCATCTCCTGCACGGTTTCGCCGTCCACCTCCACCGTGCCGGCATCGGGCGTGAGCAGGCCCACGACGAGCTTGAGCGTGACACTCTTGCCCGAGCCCGAGTGCCCGATGATCACGGTGTTCTGGCCGCTCGGCACCTCGAGGCTCAGGCCCTGGAGGACCGGCCGGCCGTGAAAGGACTTTGCGAGCCCCTGGAGTTGGATCATCGAGAGGACGCAGAGGGCGCAGAGAGCGTGGAAGCCTTCCTCCGACGCGTCTTCTGCGTCCGATGCGTCTTCTGCCTCCTCACAACAGGACCACCGCCCAGAACGCGTCGAGCACGAGGATCGCCTCGCAGCCGAGCACCACGGCTCGCGTGGTGGAGCGGCCCACGCCCTCGGCGCCGCTCTGGGCCTCGAGCCCTTGCAGACACCCCATGAGAGCGACGGCGGCGCCGAAACTCGCGCTCTTGACCAGCCCGAACCAGATGTCCTTGAAGTGATAGAACTGCCTCAGCCCCTTGAAGAACTCGGTGGTCGACAGCTCCAGGAGGTTGACCGAGGTGAGCCAGCCCGAGGTGACTCCGACCGCCATCGCGAAAGCGGTGACCACTGGAAACATCAGCGTGGCGGCGAGAACGCGGGGCGCCACGAGATAGGAGTTGCGGTCGTAGGCGAGCGTCTCGAGCGCGTCCACCTGCTCGGTCACCTTCATCGTGCCGAGCTCCGCGGCAATACTCGCGCCGACCCGGCCGGCGAGCGCCATTCCGGTGAGCACGGGACCGAGCTCCATCATGACGGTCTTCCCGACCAGCGCGCCCACGAAGTAGAGAGGGACGGCGCCGGTAAAGATGTATGAGGACAGGAGCGCGAGAACGATGCCGGTGAAGATGGCGATGAAGACGGTGATCGGCAGGGAGTCGACGCCGAGCCGCCGCATCTGGCCGACCAGCAGCGGGGCCCAGGTGCCTACATCGGCGAGGGCGCGGGCGGTCTCGATGCCGCGCCGGCCAATGGCCGCGACGTAACCGTCCCGGGCCGAGAAGCGGGAAGTCACGGAGGGAAGGTAACTCAAGCAGCGAAGCTCGCCAGCGCTCGCCCCACCTCCCCTTCCCTCAAGCGCTTGAGCGCCCGGTCGCGGAGCTGGCGCACCCGCTCGCGAGTGACACCCAGCATTCCCCCGATCTCCTCCAGGGTATGCTCGCGCCCGCCGTCGAGGCCGAAGTAGAGCCGGAGCACCTTCGCGTCGCGGGGCGGCAGGGTCCGGAGGGCCTCCTCGATTTCCTCGGAGAGAAAGGTCTCCATCGCGCGCTCTTCCGGGTCGCCCTGCTCATCGGCGATGAAACGGTCGATGAGCGCGCGATCACCCTCGGGATCGAGCGCCGCGTCGAGCCGCACCTCGGTGGTGTTGAGGGCGGCCAGGGACTGGACCACGTCGACCGCGAGCCCGGTGACGTCGGCGATCTCTTCGGGCGTCGGCTCGCGACGCAGCTCCTGTCGCAGCGTCTCCGCGGTCCGGATGATGCGCGAGAGGTCGGCGGTGCGGTTGAGCGGTACCCGGACGGTGCGCCCGTGGCGGGCGAGCGAGGCGAGAATCGACTGGCGGATCCACCAGACGGCGTACGAGATGAACTTGACCCCCTGGTCGGGGTCGAACTTCCGGGCGGCGGTCATGAGGCCGACATTGCCTTCGCCGATCAGATCGGTCAGCGCCAGCCCGCGATTCTGATACTTCTTGGCTACCGAGATCACGAAGCGCAGGTTCCGTTTGACCAGCTCCTGCATCGCCTCCTCGTCACCGGCCCGTACCTTCCGTGCGATGGCGACTTCCTGCTGCGCAGTGAGCAACGTCGTCTTGCTCACCTCGTGCAGATACTGATCGAGGATGTCCTTGTCGGCATCGTACACGCCGAGGTTGGCGGACGTCTCCTGCTTTTTCGAGCGGCGCGGCTTGGGCGGCGGGGATTGGGCCAGGATCTCGGCGACCGACAAGTCGGCCGAGAGAGCCCCGGGTGAGGTGTCGGCCGGCCGCTGCGAGGCTCGTGGAGGATGGTCCTGGACGTCGTGCTTCTTCTTGCGCATGCGCTGGAAGATATCCCTTGTGCGAGGGCGGTGATGCGTGATTTCCGGCGCCACTTCGGCTTGACGCTCCCCGTTGCGGCCGCTATCCTTCCGTGCTGCCGAGGCGCCGGTCTCGGGCCCAAAAAACTAACGGGGGCGTAGCTCAGTTGGGAGAGCGCGTGAATGGCATTCACGAGGTCAGGGGTTCGATCCCCCTCGCCTCCATGGCCTCGGTTCCGGCAGCAGGTGGCTACTCGGTCCAACGATGGTTGCGCGGGTGTAGAGCGGACGCTAAAATCCTCTTCCGCCTGCGGGAATAGCTCAGTTGGTAGAGCACAACCTTGCCAAGGTTGGGGTCGCGGGTTCGAGTCCCGTTTCCCGCTCTCGTCGGTCGGATCAGTCGGTTGCAGGCCGTAGGCAGACATCGTCGCGGGGTGGAGCAGTCTGGTAGCTCGCCGGGCTCATAACCCGGAGGTCGTGGGTTCAAATCCCACCCCCGCTATGCAGGACGGAGAGGACGGAGAAGTCGGAGAGGACGGAGCGTGGGCTCCGCGCGCGGAAGGCCTCCGCACACCGGAGCAACCGGTCCGTCCTCTCCGTCATTTCCGTCCTCTCCGTCCTCTGATAGGGCGGTTAGCTCAGTTGGTTAGAGCGCCACGTTGACATCGTGGAGGTCACAAGTTCGAGTCTTGTACCGCCCATCGAGCCGCGCCCTTAGCTCAATTGGATAGAGCATTTGACTACGGATCAAAAGGTTGGGGGTTCGAGTCCCTCAGGGCGCATGTGAGAGGACGTAATAGACGGGGACGTACGGCTCCGAAATGCACCGAGACTCCTCTGTCCGTTCCAACCTCTCCGTCTTCTCCGTCTTTTGACGGGGCGTAGCGCAGCCCGGTTAGCGCGCCTGCTTCGGGAGCAGGAGGTCCCGGGTTCAAATCCCGGCGCCCCGATTACGCAAGGAAAAGCCCTGCGGCGACCTGCGGTCAGGCCAGCGACGCGTGCGCGGGTACGGCGGCTGCCAGGTCTCACATGCTGTAATTCGGCAAGTCGACGTCGTCGCTCATACTCACAGTTCGGCCGATCAGGAAATCCGCCACTCGCGGCAACCGCATGAGTCTGGTCGCTTGATTGCGTAGCCATATCCCAACTGGAGTCTTGGGCACGAACGAAGAGGCGAAATCTTCCGCCGCCTTCTGCTTGCCTTCCACAAACAC
The DNA here is from genome assembly GCA_963722825.1 of uncultured Gemmatimonadales bacterium. Lineage (GTDB taxonomy): Bacteria > Gemmatimonadota > Gemmatimonadetes > Gemmatimonadales > GWC2-71-9 > CAVVWJ01. The sequence continues at coordinate 54,814 of CAVROI010000001.1, read as the reverse complement.
CCGCAATCGATTCTCGTGGTTGCGGAAGGCCGCGCTGTAGTCGCCCCCCGTGCGGTGTAACTCGCCTGCCAGCACGTAGCCTTCGGTCATGGCCAGGCCAGTTCCCTCTCCCGCCAGAAGTGACACTGCCGACGCGGCATCTCCAATCAGGATCACCCTGCCCTTGGACCAGGTTTCCATTCTGATCTGGCTGACGCGGTCGAAATAGATGTCCCCGACCTCTTCCATCGCCCTGAGAATTTGCGGGCTCTCCCACCCCACATCTCGAAATACGTCGCGCAGTATGGCACGCGTTTCCGCCAAGTTGGACGGCTCGGGCTTGGTCATGAGCCCAGCGCGGAAAACAAAGAGAAATATGCTACGATCGTCCCGCAGGGAAATTCGCGCACACTGCCGGCCGGGCAACGCACGGGCGGCGTAGACCAGCTCGTCACGCGGCCGGTATCCTTCGACCTCGAAGGTGGCTACGCGGTATCCAAGTTGCCTTTCAAACTGGTCTTCCGGCCCGAAGACAAGTTGCCGTACTCTCGAATGCAATCCGTCGGCTCCGACCACGAGGTCGAACTCGCGCGGCGAACCGTGCTCCAGAACGACTCGCACTCCGCTGTCGCCTTCCTCGATCCCAGAAATACCGTTGTCAAAGAGCGTTTCGACGCGATTCTCGATGGTTCGATAGATCGTCGCGGCCAGATCGCCACGGGGCAGAGTGGTGAATCGCCCACCCGCCATTCGTTGAAAGACGTCGGTCGGAAATCCGCCCACCTTGCGGCCGTTCTTGTCGAGAAGCCGAAGCTCCTTGAACGAATAGCCGGCCTTCAGCACCTCCGGCAGAACACCCATTCGTTCTGCAATCGTATAGCCCACACCCCAGAAGTCGATCATATAGCCACCGGTGCGGAGGCGCGGCGCCTGCTCGATCAATGTGGGTTCGTGGCCGGTACGGTGCAGCCAATGGGCGAGAGCCGGGCCGGCGATTCCAACGCCATTGATGGCAATTTTCACGGGCCCCTGCTCCTCCTTCTTAGTTGCCAGGCGAACCGCCTCGACTCTCGGAGCCTCCGGAAAACTCCCTACCGGCCAGATACTCGGGCCATGGTGGACGAGCGTCGGCCCCGCCCCGATGGCGAGGAGATTGCGGCTCTTCGTCTATTCCTATGGGACTCCCATGCTTTTACCCTGCATTACGCGGTGCCGGATTTCGCCCTGCCGTGATCCGGGTCACCAGCGGACGAGAGGTATGCGCTTGCCGCATCGTCCCGATGCCGATCGCCGCCTCTGGAACACCCGCGTGGCAGGGAGGGTTATTTGTTCCTTGATCGGGACAAGCAAGGCTTCCAGCAAACGAGAAGGATGGAGTCGACAAATGGCCAATATCCTCATGGTACTCACCTCGCACGATCGGCTGGGCAACACCGGTCGGAAGACCGGATTCTGGTTGGAAGAGTTCGCCGCACCCTACTATGTCCTCAAGGATGCAGGCGCCGAAATCACCCTGGCCTCGCCCAAGGGTGGGCAGCCGCCGATCGACCCGACGAGCGATGATCCAGCGTCACAGACACCCGCCATGAAGCGGTTCAAGGGTGACCCAGAGGCCCAGCATGCGCTGGCCACCACGGTACGGCTCTCGAGCGTGGCAGCGGACGATTTCGATGCGGTGTTCTACCCTGGTGGCCACGGACCGCTGTGGGATCTGGCCGAAGATCGGGACTCCATCGCGCTGATCGAGAAAACCTACGCCGCCGGAAAGCCGGTGGGCGCCGTTTGTCACGGTCCCGCCGTGTTCCGCCGCGCCAAAGCCCCGGACGGCGCACCGCTGGTGCGGGGAAAATCGGTGACCGGCTTCTCCAATACCGAAGAGGCCGCTGTCGGGCTCACCGACATCGTGCCGTTTCTGGTCGAAGACGCGCTCACCGCGAACGGCGGCCGTTATTCCAAGGCAGAGAACTGGGCAGATCATTCCGTCGCCGATGGCAATCTGATCACGGGACAGAACCCGGCATCATCCGCATCGGCAGCCAAGGCACTGCTCGAGCGCCTGGCGAGCGGGGTCGCCCGGAGAGAACAGGCGGGTCACCCTAGTTCCCGGTGACGGATGACGGCAGGGTAAGGTCACCGAGAAAGAAGGCGGCCAACTCAGCCCGCCCGCCGACACCCGCCTTGTGGTAGGCGGCGATCGCATGCTGGCGGACGGTGCGCTCGCTGCGGCCGGTGGTGATGGCGATCTCCTTGTGGCTCTGGCCCTTGAGCAGCAGCAGTGCCACCTCCCGCTCTGCCGGCGTGAGCTGCCAATCCCGGAATTGTTGGCTCACCGCCTGGCCGAGATCCCGTAGCGACTGCGCCGCCCGCTCCCGCCAAGCGTCCCGCTCGGCCTGCTGCTCAACCAGCGAGCTCTGCAACGCGCTCGCCGACTCCGCCGCTCGCTTCCAGTTGAGCCAAAGCCAGACCGTACCTGCCAATCCTCCGAGGATGAGCCCCAGTTCGTAGAGCACATGGCCCGAGCCCCAGCTCTTCGGCGCGTCGAGCACGAGATCCACGGTGCCGCCGACTACGATGGCCGTCAGCACCGCGGCGAGCACGATCCGCATTCCCCGGCCCTCTTCCTCCATTGTACCTCCGTCATTTGCCGGGATGCGGCCGCCTTCACCGCAGCCGCGTCGCATGCCCGATGGTGCGCCCTGGGCCGGCACCCTATGGTGAGACCAACCTCTACAGGAGACTCCTGGTGTTACCCGATCCGCTCCATCCCGCGGTGGTCCACTTCCCGATCGTTTTCATGGTGCTGCTCCCAATCGTGGCGGCCGGCGCGCTCTGGGCCATCCGGCGCGGTACCCCACCCTCGAAGGCGTGGGCGGGCTCGGTCGCCACAGCCGCGGCCCTCACATTGAGCAGCTGGGTCGCCGTTGAGACCGGCGAGGGGGAGGAGGACAAGGTCGAACAGGTGGTCGCCGAATCCTCGCTTCACGGACACGAGGAGGCCGCCGAGCGCTTCCTGCTCCTCTCGGGCGTGCTCCTCGTCGTCACGGCGGCTGGGCTGCTCCGCGGCGTGCCCGGCCGGGCTGCCCGGCTGGGAGCCACCGCTGGTGCCCTCGGACTCGTGGCGTTGGGAGCTCAGGTCGGGCACTCAGGCGGCAATCTAGTTTACCGCGATGGGGCGGCCAGCGCGTACGCCCGCAGTATCTCTAGCCCTTTGCCGAAAGACCGCGAACCCGGAAGAGGAGAGGACTGAAACCCCCAACCGGCACCCGCTGGGGGCCCGTCAACCGGGCTTCCCAGCGGCCACCGATACAGCGGCGGTAAGTACCACACGGGACGTGAGATCCACGGGCTCGGCCCCGAAGTGTCGAGTCTTCGCACGCTCTGTGGCATTTGCGCACATGCGCAAATGCAATGGCGACAAGATGTTAACCATCGCTACAGGCAGGTATGGGCCGTGCATTAAGGGGAGCCCGAGTTGCCGATCTGACCCTACGCGGGAGCCACGATGCAGAATCTCAAGACGGCCGCCATCCTGCTGCTCGCAGCACCCCCAGGCGCGCTCGCCGCTCAATCGAGCGCCTCCGTGATCGTCACGGCCCAGGTGCTCGACATGCACGACACGAGGGCCAATCTGGCCGCCGCGTACGACGCCGCTCAATCGTTTGCCGTAAATGGATCGACTGACTCCGGCGAGAGCCGCCGCGATACCACCACGGCGACGATTCTGACCAGGAGCATCGCCTCCGGCAGCGAGTCACGCCGGAGGGCGGCCGCGCTCACGATCATTTATTGGTAGGAGCAGGGGTCGCTAGGTCGATCCCGGGCCGTGAGACCAAGAGCTACGTGCCTGACGTCGGCGCCGCACAGGTCACCTTGATCTCCATGGGCGTATAGATGCCCAGGGTGAGCAGGCCGACAAGCTGGTTGAGGAAACTCAATTTCGTCTCAACCTTGGCGGGCCCGTTGGAGCATTTCGCGGAAGTCGAAATGGTGCTCGGCGGAACCAGTCCGTAGATCCAGCCTGAGGCGAAAGACTTGTCGAGGACGATAGTGGAGGGGGTCGCACCGGTTTCTACGGTCGCGTGATAGCACGCGGAGAGGGCGACGACCGCCGAGACGGAACATGCGAACCGGGATAGGTAGGACATGAAGGTTCCTTGAATCCGATGTGGGGAGGGGGCCCCTAACTTACCCTATCATGCCATTCCGCGCGGGCGGTAACTCCGGCGCCCAAGAGCTTCTGGCTCAAGGCCGGACGCCCCGATCGAACAACGACAAACGCCGAACTCCGAGCGCATCGAGGAGTTCGGCTTCTGGCAGTGGACACTGTCGGGGAAACCATCTAGATCACAGACGGAAGAAAGGAGCGCCGGGCTCGGCTAGGTAAGGCCGAGTGAGTCCCAAACTCGAGGAGGTACCGGAGAATGGCCCACTCACTATTTCGGTCGGCGAGGGTGGCGTCATGACCGCGCCGGCACCGCTCGCAGGAAGAGTCGCGCTGGTGGCCGGCGCGAGCCGTGGCATCGGTGCGGTCACGGCCAAAGCCTTCGCGCGGGCCGGCGCCGCCGTCGCGCTCGGCGCCAGAGACGAACGGGCGCTGGAATCCGTCGCCCAGGAGATTCGTGCCCTCGGCGGCCGAGCCATTGCCCTCCGAACGGACGTCGCCGATCCCGCCTCGGCCGAGCGTCTGGTCGAGCAGGCCGTGCGCACGTTCGGCCGCCTGGACGCCGCTTTCAATAACGCAACCGACGGCCCCGCCCCCGCCCCACTCGCCGACCTGGAGCCCGAAGGCTTCGATCGGGCGATCCGCACCAACATCTTCGGTACCTTCCTGGGCATGAAATACCAGATCACGGCCATGCTTCGCTCGGGTGGTGGCGCGATCGTGAACATGGCCTCGCTTGCCGGGGTGATCGGGGTCGCCAACCTGGCCGGCTACGTAGCCGGCAAGGCCGGCATCATCGCGCTCACCAAGGTCGCCGCGCTGGACTACGCCGACCAAGGCATCCGCGTGAACGTCGTCGCGCCCGGTCCGATCCTCACGCATCATCTCGAAGCGGCCGGGGAGCAGGCGCAGCGATTTGCCGCCCAGTCCACACCGATGCATCGAGTCGGGCGTGCCGACGAGGTCGCACAGGCAGTCATCTGGCTCTGCTCGGACGAGTCCTCCTTCATCACCGGCACCGTCCTCCCGATCGACGGTGGTCAGGCCGCTGGGCTCAAGCCTCCGCGGATGTACCGTCAGGGAGAGGCGATGGAGGCAGACGCGACCGGCGCGCCTCGTAAACAAGAAGCTGCGCATAAGCGATCCTGAGCAGGGATTGGCCCGCGCCGGGCATGTTCCGGCGGCGGCGCAGCAGATCGCCCAGGATGTGATCGGCCTCGGTGGGCGCCGAGCGCTCGACGTCGCGCAGCATGGAAGCGGCGAGAGAAGAGCCAGCCGTGGTCATCGCGTCGCGTGCCCGGTTCAGCGCCTCGGGCCGCACCGCGTGGCCCGAGCTCGCGGCGATAGCGGCGCACTCGTCCAAGAGCGTCAGAGCGAGATCGGCAGCGCCCGCCGCCACGATGTCGCCGATTGGCGCCCGCATGAGGCACGTCAGACCCGCCATGGCGGCGATGAACGCCCACTTCTCCCACATCTCCTGCAGGATCTCGGTGCTCAGACGCGCCTCGAACCGGGCGCCGGTCATCAGGGCCACGATGCCCTCGACCCGACTCGAGAGGGCACCGTCGCGCTCACCGAAAGACAGCACGTGGGCTTCGTTGAGATGCGCGACCGCGCCGGTCGAGTCCAGCGCCACCGAGATTAGGCACTGGCCGCCGAGCACGCGAGCTGATCCAAACCGGCGGTCCAGCAGCTCGAGATGCCGCAGGCCGTTCAGCAGCGGAAGGATGGTGGTATCAGCTCCGACGGCCGGCGCGAACGACTCGATCGCCTGCTCGAGGTCGTACGCCTTGCAGCTCAGCAGCACCAGGTCGAATGGTCCCGTGAGCTCGCCCACCGAGGCGAGAGGTGGCGACGCGAGGGCGACATCGCCATGGCGACTCTTGAGCGCGAGACCGCTGGAGGCGAGTTGCCGGGCGCGGCGCGGCCGGACCAGGAAGGTCACGTCACGCCCGGCCTCCAGCAGTCGCCCGCCGAAGTAGCCGCCGACCGCCCCCGCACCGACCACGAGGACCCGCATGGGTGCGTCGAAAGGCCTACGGCTGTACCGGCGCAGGCAGAGTGCCGGTTCGCCGCGCGATGGTTGAGGGCGGGGTGGGGCTCGTGCCGGGGGAATGCCGCAGGCGGTCCAGCGAGCCGGCCCGGGCCAACCAGGAGAAGTCCACCCGTTTGAAGGCATACGGCCTGGGATAGGCCGAGAGGTACATGTCCCCCGGCTCCCGGGGCAGGTCCGCCCCCAGGTAGTAGCGGAGCACGCCGCCCAGGACGTTGACGATCGTGACGCTGTCTCCAAACTCCGCGGCGCCACCATCCGGGAGATAGTACGCGCCGAAGGCACCGAGCCGCTCGTAGGCCGAGGTCGCGGGTATTGCCTCGGTGGTGGCGGCGGCATCGAAGGCAGCATCGCTGGTGCCGTGATCACCCTGGAGCAGGATGACCGGTGGGACATCCGATTCGCGCAGAAGGCCCGTGACGAGCTCGAGAACCATGCGGTCGAGACACTCGATCTGACCGACATACCGATCGCCGGCCTTCGACTCGCCGGCCACCAGCCGGCCGATCGGCCGGCAGTTCCGGTCGAACGTCAACGGCTTGTGTGGACTCAATACGTGGGCGAAGGCGAACACGGGTCCCGGCGTCTGAGGCATTCGGGCGAGCCCAGCGAAGGTTCGCTTTACCTGATCGCCGTCCGGCACCTGCCACCAGTTTTCCCGGTGAAGCAGGTCGAGCAGGGAGCCGATCCGGAGGTCCCGGCGCAGCTCCGTGCGGCCCAGCTCCCGCACGAGGTCGAATCCGTCTTCATCGAGTTCGATATCCGCATGCTTGTTGTGCCGCGTAGCCGGCCACCAGAGAGACGGGAAGAACGCGAACTCATACCCCTGTGACTTGAGGAATGGCACGGCGCGATTGTTCTCGACCAGATAGTCCGGCAGCCTCGGATTCGCCGTCCGTTCACCCAGGTCGCGTGAGACCTCGGCCAGCTGGCTCGCATTGAGCAGGGAAGGGATCGACAGCAGGGTGTGGAGATAGTTGCTGTGAACCGCGGGTACCACGAAGCCCAGCCGGCGCAGGCTGTCGAGAAACGGGCGGTTGTCGAAACCGTAGCGCGCCCCGGTGATCTCCGCATTGGCGTACTCGTCCAGGACGATGAGGTAGATGTCGCGCCGGGGACCGATTGTGGCGCCGGGCCGCACCTGAATCGGCCGGGCCAGGCGCCGGACGACCACACTTTCCCCGAGGGCTCGCCTGCTGTGGAACTCGGCCAGGCCGATCGAGACTGCCGACCAGCCGACGAGCATTGCCGAGGCCAGGGTCAGGAATGTCGCCAGCCGATCGAGACGAGTCGGCCGGCGGAGGAGCCACCGGCCCAGCCACAGCGTCGCTCCGATTCCGAGCGGCAGGAGTATCGCGTGGATCTTGATGTCTCCCCTGCTGCCCAGGAGGTCGATGAGCCGGACGTAGCCCCAGAACCAGAGGACGGCGCCCGCCACAATCAGCGGGGGCAGGCGTCCGCCCCAGCGTCCGCGCGTCGCCAGGGCGGCGACTCCGTAGACGAGTGCACAGCCGACCAGCACCACGGCCAGAACCACGGCGAGATCGTCGAGGGTCGAGTGCCCCGGATTGGCCGCGACCATGTGCAACACGGGAACCATGGCCATGAGGAAGGGATAGACACCGAGGGGCGGACGTGTCATGCGAGCTCGAGTCCGTGGCAGGAAATCATGTGGTACACCCTTCGGCCCGATCCCGCGACCGGCTCGACGCTCTCGATCCGGAAGTGCTGCCGAAAGGCCTGCTCGAATCCCTCGATCGAGTAGCCGGGGAAGATGTCCGGCCGATTCCGCAGTAACCGTTGCACCTGAACATCGTCTTTGGGGACGAATTCGATGATGAGCGCGCGACCCAGCCGGGAGAGGAATGACGCAATCCGGTCGAGCGGCAGATTGCGGCCGATTGCGAGGTGGTGGATCAAGGCAAGCGCGAGGAGCGCATCCGCCGGACCCCGCTGTTCCAGCGAGAGGCGCTCGGAGTGGGCCCATCCCTGCGGCGGGGAAGGATTCGCGAGGTCGAGCAAGAGCGGCAGGATCCCGGTCTCCCCGGCCGAGCGGACCCGTCGATAATTACGCTCGACGGCCGCCGGATCGATGTCGAACGCGACGACCTGGGGCGCCACCTCCCGCGCCGTACGACTGTACTCCCCTGTGTTCGCGCCCAGATCCCACACCATCTGCGCACCGGGCGTCTCGAGCATGCGGGACACGATCTCCCGCTTGGAGCGCGATGCGGTGTCACTGTAGCTGTTATCGTGTTCGTACTCGGCCCATTCGGTTCCAGCCGGCACCCAGTCGAGGCTCTCGATGCACCTCCGAAGCCCGCCTACGAGTGCGAGCACCGCGTCCCGCGTCATGGCTCGGCGGCGGCTCTCCTTCTCCACCGCTGCGGTATCGGAATACCTCGACTGCGCCTTGGCGTGCAGATGGACATGGAACAAGACGGAGGGCCGGAGCCAGCTCTTGCGTGGCAGCAGCCGGCTACCGAGCTCGAGCGGCACCCCGTCGAGACAGGAGCGCAGAAGCATTCCGCACCGGATATCCCGGCTGCTCATCAGGAGCAGCGGCACGAGGAAGTGCTCGCAGAACTGCCGGTACGCCACCCAGGGACTGCCTTCCTCGCGCGGCTCGAAGGAGAGAGTGTCGATCAACAATGGATGCCCGTCCCGGAACTGGACGTTGTACGCGCTGGCGTCACGGAGGACGAAGTCGCGTCTCAGCGCGCGCTCCTGGAGGGTCAGGGTCAGGAGCGCTGCGTCCCGAAGCTGCCCGAAGGACCATTCGTACGGGTATGAGATGAACGGAAGTCGTTCGGGCTCGAGTACCGCCCACGCATCCCCTGTGGCCGCCAGGTTGAGCGGCACATTGCGATGGGGCACCAGCAGCCGCTCGCCCGCGAGCTCGTCGTAGAGCCCGGAGGCGAGAAAGGCGTCGAACGAGGCCTTGAACGACTGGTTGACTTGGCGGTATAGCGTGCCGTCGCGGGTATAGACGAAGCCGCTGGGATCTCGGAACGACCCCTCTACCGCTTGCCAGTCCACCGGTGGCGGCCGGGCATGAGGGTCTTGAAGAAGGATTTTGCCCCCTCCCGCACCCGCGAGAACATGGCGAGAAAGGAAAGCACGCCTGCCGCGATGAATTGGAGCACGAGGCTCCCGGCGGTAGGATCGAGATACATGAGGAACCTCGTCGGCCGTGATACGTCCGAGACGCACTCGTCACCGAATCGTGACGCTGAACCAAGCTACCACTCCGCCAACCCGGCGACGTGAGTTACCTCACACTCCGCCGGATGCGCGCCGTGACCATGGCTCGAAGTGTCAGCGGTCACGCTCCGCGGTTAGGTTTGGTGAGCCACGGAGACGCAGCCCATTCCACCCTCGTAACGTGATGTCATCGATGCCGAACCGTTGTCTTCTGCTGCTCGTCGACGGACTCCGGCCGGATGTAGGGGAGGCGATGCTCGCCGCCGGCGAGTTGCCGCATCTCTCGGCAATGCTCGAGACCGGGGGCCGAAACCGGGCGATCACCGTCTTCCCGTCCACCACCAGCGTCGCCTACCTGCCTTTCCTCACCGGATGCACGCCCGGTCGTTGCAACATCCCTTCGATCCGCTGGCTGGATCGCCGGACCTACGGCGGCCGCTGGTGGCGCGAGCGGGAGACCGTCCGCAGCTACTGCGGCTACCAGGCAGCCCGGCTCGATGGCGACATCACCCCGGACGTGCGCACGATCTTCGAGCTGGTGCCCGAAAGCACGGGGATCTTCACTCCGATCGCCCGGGGCCTTACGGCGGAGCGCGATCCGTCGCGTTTCGAGCGTCAGCTCTGGGGATCGCTGGCCCATTTCGCCCTGTGGCACCAGCCATCGGACGATGCGGTGTCGAGGCACCTCCTCCGGGCGGTGGACGCCGACTGGAGATTCGTCTTCGCCCAGTTCCCCGCCGTCGACGGCTACACCCACCAGGCGACGCCGGACGCCGAGCCGGTGCGCCGCGCGCTGAGGAGGGTGGATGCGACGGTGGGTCTGGTTCGCGAGCGGCTTCACCGCCGTGGGGAGCTCGCACGGACGCTGATCCTGGTGGTGAGCGATCACGGCGCCACCGTGGTGCGCGCCCATCTCGACCTCCCGACCTGGTTTCGAGCGCGGGGAATCCCGACCCTGTCGCACCCCGTTATCTGGGAACGGAATCCGCGTGCCGCGGTGATGGTCGCGGGCAACGGCTCGGCCATGGTCTACGCCAGACCGGGCGAGCCGCGTCACCGCCGGTGGCCCGTAGAGCGGCTTCGGCAACCCGACGCGTTCGGCTCCGCCGACGACATGGTGTCGGCGCTGCTCGCTGAGCCGTCGGTGGCGCTGGTGGTGGGCGAAAGCGTGGATGGCGGCGTATGGGTGGGTAGCGCCCGGGGTGGCGCCCGTCTCTCGGCCTCCGAAGCTGGTGTGACGTACCAGCCCCTGGATGGCGACCCGCTCGGTGTAGGCGGGGCCCACACGGCGACGATGCGCGGGTGGCTCGAGTCGACGTGGGACTCGCCGTACCCCGATGCCGTGTTTCACCTGCTGGATCAGTTCCGAGCCGAGCGGACCGGCGACCTCGTCGTGGTGGCGCGCGAAGGATATGACTTTCGGGAGCGCTTCGAGGTGCCGGAGCACAAGGCGGGACACGGGAGCCTCATCCGCGCCCACATGCAGACGCCGGTCTGGGCAAGCGAGCCGGTGCCGGCAATGCCGTTCCGCACGGTGGATCTCTTCCCGGCGATGCTCGACTGGCTTGAGGTGCCGACGCCGGACGGGATCGACGGCGAGCCGGTGTGGCTCCCGCGAGCACAATCCTCGAAATCTTCGTCCGATTTCTGTGATCCAAGCCACAGTATGCCGCAAACCCCTCGGCCATATAGGGAATCGATTCCGCAGGAATGCCCGTGAGGCTCCAGGAGAGGAGGAAAGCTATCGTGAAGGCTCGAGACCTGATGAGCGCACAGCCCGCCAGCTGCACGCCGGATGACACCATTCAGGAGGCGGCGAGGCTGATGCTCGAATACGACTGTGGCTGTGTTCCGGTGGTCGAAGACACGAAGACCAAGCGGCTCGTGGGCGTCATTACCGACCGAGACATCGCTTGCCGGTGCACGGCCAAAGGCAAGGGGCCAAGGACTCGGGTGAGCGAAGCGTTCTCACCGAACCCCATGACGGCCGGGTTCGAGGACGACGTCCCGGCGATCGAGAAGATCATGGCGGAGGAGCAGGTTCGGCGCGTTCCGGTCGTGGACGACCAGGGATGCTGCGTAGGGATGATCTCGCAGGCGGATCTTGCCCTCAACTCGCGCGCTGCCAGTGAAAGTGAGGTCGGCAGGGTGGTCGAGTGGATCTCGGCGCCCGCACAACCGCTACAGTAGGCACCCACCTCGGGGCGCCGGCCTTCCACGCTGTGGCCGGCGCTACCCCGCATCTTCCGCCTTCTCCGGCTTCTTGATCACAGGCAGAGCGTTGCCCTATACTGGAGGGGTTCGCGCCGCAGGAAGCATCCGTCGACGATCACGTTCGTATTCGGATTGAAGGCTTCCACATGCGCCAGTACAAGACCCTCATCTCGACAGTCATCATTCTCCTCATCGGACTCCACGCCGTCCCCGTCCTCTATCGAGCCGAGAGGGGGACCCTCTGGCCCTTCATGCAGTACGCGATGTACAACACCTCGAGCCTGCCCGGCGTGGTCAGGGCGCAAGTGAGACACGCGTACGGTGTGACGTCCAGGGGAGAGAGGACGGAAGTGACTCCGTATCTTCTTGGCTTGAGTATCACGGTGCTCGACTTCGTGTATCTCCGGCGCATGGCATTCGGCGACGATTCGGTGGCGCAAGCCCTGATCGAGCGGCTCAATCGCGACCGGAAAGACCCGTTCGTCGAGCTCCGCCTGGAGAGCGAAAGCTACACGGTGACCGATACCGGGGTCGTCAGGGAAGACAATCCGGGCGTGACGTTTCGTGTTGCTTCGGAATCGAGGTGACACCATCGACACCCTGAGGCATTGGATCGACCGCTGGAACGCCTATTGGTTCCCGACGACCTCCACCGTGAACCTTGCCGTGTGTCGAATCGTCGCCGTCGCCACCCAGTTGTTCTGGTTTCCCCCCTCGCTGGACGAGCACCTCAACCTGTTGAGGAAGAACTCGGAATTCATCGAGCCTCAACTCCTGACCCGTGCGATCTCCGCGATGGTGCCGCGCGACGTGTTCTTCACGCCTTCGGTCTTCACAGTCCTCTACTGGATCACCGCGGTGGCCGGACTGGCGGCGCTGGTCGGATTATTCACCAGGACGTCGATGTTCGTCTTTGCCCTGGGGATGTGGATCTTCGTCTCACATCTCTTCTCTTATGGCGATCGCCACCATACCGAGGCGGTCTTCTGCATCTTTCTCATGCTCCTCGCGTTCTCGCCCTCGGGCCAGAGCTTGTCCGTCGATGCCTACCTCCGTCGGAGGCGGCGGCGCGGAACCGCGACTCCGGCGGAGCCGGCGGAGATGGCCGACACGGCCGCATGGCCTCTCAAGGTCGTCCATGTCCTGTTGGCCTTGACCTATTTTTCCGCCGGCATGAGCAAGATGATCAAGAGCGGGCTCACCTGGATGAATGGGTACACCCTCCAGAGACATATCTTCGGCGATGCGCTCGAGCGTGGATTCCCGCTGGGCATCTGGCTGGCCCAGCACCACAATCTGGCCATCGCTGTCTCCATTTTCACGATATGCTTCGAGGTGTTTTTCTTCGTGTCACTCCTCGTGCCCTGGACCCAGCCGTTGTTCTTTCTTGGCGGCCTCTTCTTCCAGATCGGGCTGTATACGTTCGCCGGACACGACTTCTTCCAGCACATGGTGCTTCTGGTCCTGCTCCTGCTGTTCATCGCTCCTGATTGGTGGTGGGCCTGGTCGGACAAGTACGTCGACGCCTTCCGCTTCCGATGGCGCGGCCTGGACCGGGTCCGACAGGCATCGTAACGGAGTGGAGTCCATGAACCGAAGAGAAGTCCTGCACCTGCTGAGCGGAATTGCCGTGGCGCCTGTTCTCGCGCCGGCTTCGCCCGAAGACATCTGGAACCTGGGCCGCGCCGTTCACACCAAGCTCGCGGGCCGCATGGGCCGCTCGCTCGATGCTCACCAGCTCAAGACCGTCACCGGCATCGCGGAGTTGATCCTCCCGGAGACCGACACTCCCGGCGCCACCAGCGTGAAAGTCCCCGAGTTCATCGACCTCCTGCTCACCGAGTGGTATCCCACGCCGGAGCGGCAACGCTTTCTCAGGGGCCTGGCCGACATCGACACCCGGAGCCGCCGAGCCTACGGGGGCGTCTTTCTCGATCTCCGCGCAACCGATCAGAGCGCGCTCCTGCAGGCGCTCGATGGGGTGAAGGGCGCCGAGGGCAGCGCGGAGGATGCCTTCGCGACCGTGAAACAGCTCACGATCTACGGCTATTTCACCTCGGAGCCGGTGATGAAGGACGTGATTCACTATCAGGTGATCCCCGGGAGGTTCGATGGCTGCATCCCGGTCTGACGCCGCGGTCGAGTACGACGCGATCGTGGTCGGTTCCGGCATCAGCGGCGGCTGGGCCGCGAAGGAGCTCAGCGAACGGGGTCTCCGGACCCTCGTACTCGAGGCCGGCCCGCCGATCGTCCCGGAGCGCGACTACGTCGAACACGTTCAGCCGTGGGCGCTTCCTTTCCGCGGCATGGGCAACCGCCGAGCGCTCGAGCACGACCAGCCGATTCAGCAGAAGGCGTGCGACGAGTGGAACGCGAAGTTCTTCGTCAACGACAGGGAAAATCCCTACGACCACGACACGGACAAACCCTTCGTGTGGATCCGTGGCCGCCACGTGGGAGGACGCTCGCTCATGTGGGGCCGGCAGGTCTATCGCTGGAGCGATCTCGACTTCGAGGCCAATACGAAGGAAGGGATCGCGGTCGACTGGCCCATCCGCTACGCCGACATCGCCCCGTGGTACGATCATGTCGAGCGATTCATCGGCGTGAGCGGGCAAGCCGAGGGTCTCGCGCACCTTCCCGATGGACAGTTCCTTCCCCCGATGGAGCTGCGGTGCGCGGAGACGACGATGCGGCAGGTCCTGCAGACCAAGTGGGGCGGTGAGCGGATCCTCACGATCGGACGATGCGCCATCCTCACCAGACCGCATAACGGACGCGCGGCTTGTCACTACTGCGGACCGTGCTGGCGGGGCTGCATCACCCATTCCTACTTCAACAGTATCGGCTCCACCCTGCCGGCGGCCGAGCGCACCAGCCGCTGCACGCTCCGGCCCAACAGCGTGGTGGAGTCCGTGCTCTATGACGAGAACCGCGACCGGGCGACGGGCGTCCGCGTCATCGACGGCGACACGAGGCGGGTGCTCGAGTTTCGCGCCCGGCTCATCTTCCTGTGCGCGTCGGCACTCGAGAGCACCCGAATTCTGCTCAACTCCAGGACCCGTCGCTTCGCGACCGGATTGGGCAACTCGAGCGGACAGCTGGGACGGAACCTGATGGACCACGTCTTCGGTGCGGGGGCGACCGGAACGCTCCCGGGACGGAAAGACAAGACCACCTTCGGCGTCCGGCCGACCGGTGTCTACATCCCTCGGTTCCGCAACGTGAAAAAGCGGCACCCGGCCTTCGCTCGCGGCTACGGCTTTCAGGCCGACGGATGGCGACCCCAGTGGGAACGCGGCAAGGAGATGCAGGGCCTCGGCGCCGCCTTCAAGGATTCGCTCATCAACGGGCCAGGCCCGTGGAAATTCGGATTCGGAGGCTTTGGGGAATGCCTGCCACGGGCCGACAACTTCGTGGAGATCCATTCGACGCTGAAGGACAAGTGGGGCATCCCGGCGCTCCGCATCGAGTGCACCTGGGGGCCGAACGAGCTGGCCATCCTGGAAGACATGCAGCAGACGGGCGCCGAGATGCTGGAGGCGGCGGGCGCAACCCACATCGAGACCTTCAACGATCACCTGGAACCGGGACAGTGCATCCACGAGATGGGCACGGCGCGGATGGGACGCGATCCCAAGACCTCGGTGCTCAACGGCTGGAACCAGTGCCATGACGTGCCCAACGTCTTCGTGACCGATGGCGCCTGCATGACATCGTCCGCCAACCAGAATCCGTCGATCACCTACATGGCGCTCACCGCGCGCGCCTGCGACTACGCGGTTCGGCAGCTACGGCGCCACGAGTTATGAATCGCCGCGCGTTTCTCCGGGAGTCGGTGGGCGGCCTCGCGGCCCTCCCGCTTCCGTATCGACTCGCCAGAGACGCCGGCGGCACTCGCCTCGACCGGATCGGGGTCCAGCTGTACACCGTGCGAGACGCCATCGAACGGGATCTCGAAGGGACCCTGGCCCGCATCGCCCGGATCGGGTATCAGGAAGTGGAGTTCGCCAGCTACGCCGACCAAACGGCGGCACAGGTGCGCAACGCGGTTCGACGGGCCGGCCTCGGCGCCCCGTCGGCACACGTACCTCTCGCCGCGCTCGGTGAAGGATGGGACCGGGTGCTGGACGATGCCCACACGGTCGGGCACCACTACCTCGTGATGCCATGGCTCGACGAGAAGGATCGGCCGAACCTCGACGCCTACCGGCGGATCGCGGATCGGTTGAACCGCGCGGGGGAGACGGCTGGACGGGCGGGCATCCGCTTGGCCTACCACAACCACGACTTCGAGTTCACCACGATGGAGAATCGGCTGCCGTATGACGTCTTGCTCGAGTCCACCGACCCCGGGCACGTCTCGTTCGAGCTCGATCTCTACTGGATCACCAAGGGCGGGCAGGATCCCCTGGCCTACTTCGCCCGCTGGCCCGGACGCTTCCCGCTGGTGCACGTGAAGGACTCGACCGGCCGGCCCGAGCACCGGATGGCCGATGTCGGGGCCGGCACGATCGACTGGGGCCGAATCTTCGCTTGTAGCAGGCAGGCCGGCATCAAGCACTACTTCGTCGAGCGGGACGACCCCACGGACCCGATCGCGAGCGTCGCGGCAAGCTATGCTTACCTTCGTGATCTACGATTCTAGGATCTGGCCGATGAGTTTCTTTCGCCGCCGCACCCCGCTGCTTTTTCTTCTCACCATGCTCGGCCTCATGCCTTCCGGGCCCCAGACGCTCGTCGCGCAGCAATGGCCCATTCACGACATGAACCGCCCTACCCCGCCCCTCGTCGACCCCGGATCGGCCGGACGACCGCCCTCCGACGCCATCGTACTCTTCGGAGGGGAGAACTTGTCGCAGTGGCGGATGAAGGACGGCGGGCCTGCCAAGTGGAGGGTCGAGAAGGGCCATGTCGAGATCGTCCCGGGCAGCGGCGATCTCACGACGGTCCGAACCTTCGGCGACTGTCAGCTCCACGTGGAGTGGGCGACGCCTGCTGTGCCCAAGGGCGAGGGCCAGGAGCGCGGCAACAGCGGAGTGTTCCTGATGGGGCACTACGAGGTGCAGGTGCTCGACTCGTATCGCAACCGGACCTACGCAGACGGACAGGCCGCCGCGATCTACGGCCAGTTCCCGCCGCTGGTCAACGCCTCCCGGGCACCGGGCGAATGGCAGGAGTACGACATCGTCTTTCATCGGCCGCGTTTCGGTCAGGGTGGAAAGCTGGTGACCCCGGCGCGGATGACGGTCTTCCACAACCGGGTCCTGGTGCATGACGGCGTGGAGCTCGTGGGCGCCACCGTTCACGGGCAGCGTGCAACCTACGCCGCGCATCCCGACCGGTTGCCCCTGGTCTTGCAGGATCATGGCACTCCGGTCCGATACCGGAACATCTGGCTGCGAGAGCTGCCGGAGCGTTGACCACCGGCGCAGCTCGCAGGTCTGGAGGTGAATATCGCTTCATCCGGGCCTCATGGGGACGTCATTCGGGGGGTCGTACTGTTGATGGCAAGGCAACCGCCACACGTACCGCTGCTCCGAGGTGCCCATGCTGGACGTTCTGGTCGGCTCACGCCCGCGACGTCAACTCGGGATGTCGGGAGGAATGGGGTCCCTTCTCGTCCACGCCGCGATCCTGATGCTCGTGGTCCAGGTCACGGGCCAATCTCCGGTTGTTCAGCGAGTTCCGATCTCCGATACCACGCTGGTATTCCTCCGGCGGCTGTCGCCCCCGTCCGTCAGGTCCGCTACGATCCCGGGTGCGCGCGGTCTTCGGGGGGACGGGGCGGGCGGCGCGAATCTCATCATCGCGGCCAATCCCCCTCCGAAAGGGTTCCAGACCGTCCTGGCACCGACGGACATTCCCACGGGCATCCCGGCGATTGACCTCGACGACAGGCCATTGGACCCGCGAGACTTCACTGGACGCGGCGTCGAAGGTGGGGTGGCCCGGGGCGTGGTGGGCGGGACCGGAAGGGCGGATCCCCAACCGCCGGTGGAGGACGTGGTATACCTGGCCACGACGGAGGATGCCCAGTTCGAGCCCGCGGTGCTCGTGTCACAGCCCGCTCCGAGATATCCGCCCGTTCTTCGGGAGCTCGGGCTCTCCGGCCGGGTCCTGCTTCGGTTCATCGTGAACACGACCGGGCGGGTGGACTCCGCGTCGATCACGGTCGTCGAAAGCACTCACGATGGATTCGAGGCTTCTGCCCGCGAATCGGTGGCGGCGGCGATCTTTCACCCCGCACGCCTCGGCTCACATCTCGTCCGGCAGCGTGCGGAACAACCGATCCGGTTCATCGCAACCCGGTAGGACCAGTGATTTCCAGTGCCTGGGGTCCGCCGGCCCCAACGCCGGTCGGGAGGCTGGTGCATGCTGCGCTCAGGTAACCAGCCCGAAGTAGGTGTACAGAGCCAGGATCACAGCCGCGAGAACCACCAGCGCCACGAGGCCGAGGTAGAGCCGGCCCAGCGCGCGGTACTTCGCCCCGATGAGCCGGGCCAGCGCATGTGAGACAGCAACGACCTCGGCGTTGAGCTGGCCCATCCGAACCCGGTCCCATGCCTGGTGGTGTGCGGCGGAATCGTGACGGACGATGGACTCCCAGACGAGGAGCCACGACGGACCGTTCGCCGCTTCCGGGGCAACGCCCGCTTGCCACTCAGCGTCGAGCCGGCGGGGCCGGAGGCAGTCGATCGCGTGCAAGATGAACGCGAACGTGAACAGCGTGTAGGCGGCGAGGAGCCCTATCAGCCAGGGGCGGCCGGCGGCCGGCAGGTCACGAATCAGGTGCCCGCGCGACAGGATCAGGAAGACCGCCGCGTTAAGCACACCCATGATCACCAGTGCGTATCGCGCCTTGTGGTCGGCAAGGTCGACAACCTGTCGTCCTTCCTTCACTGAATCGATGAGAATCCGGAAGCGCTCCCAGCTGTCAGGCCGGCGCTCGGCATCGCGGCGGAGCCTTCGTTCCTCCTTGCGCCGCTTCCGATCCTCCTTCGATTCGCGCCGCTCGCTTTCCCCATCGGAGCGAGCCACCAGTTCTTGGCCGGGTGGGATATCGGGGTGCTCGGGGAGCGTCAGGAGCATTGAATGAGTCTCGTGCATACGTTCGGGTCTCACGGGTCCTCCGGGTCTGTCCCCGCTTCAATATCTCAGGCACAGCGTGAAGGCACTGCGCGATCCGGCGTGAATGTCGCTTCATCCGCTGCGCTCAACACGTCGGCGGTTATCTTACTCTACTTCAGGCATCCGTAACCTGGAGACCCCATTCGGTACTCGGCCTGCGCCCTTATTGCCGTGCTGCTCGGCTGCTCCCGGCCACACTCGGTGATCGTCGAGCCCGAGGCCGGGGAGCGCCACCTGCGCAATCTCCGCCAGGTCACGTTCGGTGGAAACAACGCCGAAGCGTATTTCTCGCCGTCCGGCAAAGAACTGATCTTTCAACGCCAGGAAAGTCTCGAGAGCGGCTGCGACCAGCAGTACATCATGAACGTGGATGGCGGCCGACTCCGGCGCGTCTCGAACGGCCTGGGGCGGACCACCTGCGGCTACTTCTATGACGGCGGCCACCGCATTCTCTACAGCTCGACCTTCGAAGACTCGCGCGATTGTCCTCCGCGGGCCGATCGCTCGCGAGGATACGTCTGGCCGCTCGCCCCTTTCGAGATCTACACCGCCAGGGCCGATGGGTCCGAACTGCGCCGGCTCACCCGGAATAACGCGTACGATGCCGAGGGTACCGTGTCGCCTGACGGGAAGCGGGTGATCTTCACCAGCACCCGGGATCACGACATCGAGCTCTACACGATGAGCGTGGACGGAGGCGACGTTCGGCGGATCACACGACGCGTGGGCTACGACGGGGGAGCGTTCTTCTCGCCCGACGGGAAGCGGATCGTCTGGCGGGCGATGTACCCCGAGACCCCAGCCGACACTTCCGACTATCTGCAACTGCTGGAGCAGCGGCTGGTGCGCCCCTCCCATCTGGAGATCTGGGTGGCGAACGCGGATGGGAGTGACGCCCGTCAGGTGACCCGGCTCGGCGGGGCCAACTTCGCGCCGTTCTTTCATCCCGACGGAAGGCGGATCGTCTTCGCCTCCAACCAGCCGGATCCCCGCAGCCGCAACTTCGATCTCTATCTCGTCAACCTGGATGGAGGCGGACTCGAGCGGGTGACCACCAGTCCGGAGTTCGACGCGTTCCCCATGTTCAGCCCCGATGGGAAGCGGATCGTCTTCGCCTCCAACCGCAACGCCGCCCATCCCGGGGAAACCAATATCTTCGTCGCGGACTGGATCGAGTAGACGTTTGGCGCCGTGAACGAGCCCTCATGGTCGGTTCATCCGGGGCTCAGCCACCGGCCCTGGATGTCTCTTAGGCACGGCGAGACACGAGGTGCATGTGCACGAAGCGCGACCGGACGCCGAGAATCATCCCCCAATCAAGGATCTCGAGCGCCTTGTCGAGACCGAAGCCAGGCTGGATGAGTTGCTCCAGTCGGCCCGCGCCGAAGCCGCGGACCTCATGGCCCAGGCGCGTGCTCGGGTCGCTCGGACCGAGGAAGGCTGGACCGCCGAGTTCGAGACCGCACGCCGCAACCTCGAGAATCACGTGGCTCAGGAGCTCGACCGCGAGTTGGCCCGCATCCGAGATGAGGCCGGTCGTCTCATTGCCCACTATGAGGCGCAGTCGGCCGATCACATCGATGTCCTGGCCCGCTGGGTGGCGAGTGAGCTGCGCGGCCCGACCGCTCGAGACCCCGCCCCATGATCGTGAAGATGTCGAAGATCCGGATTCTCGGTCCGCGTGACCAGCTGCCGGACGTGCTCCGAGTCCTGCAGGACATCGGTGTCCTTCACCTCTCACCGCCGAGGGCCATTGCGCCCCTCCTTTCGATCGAGCTCACTCCAGTTCAGCGGCGTCTCCATCGGAACCTGCGGCGTACGCTCGCTGATCTGGACGCGATCGGGGCGACGCTTTCGCTTCCTTTGGCGCCCTCGGCGAGCGCGGAGCAGCCGACGGTCGCCGATCTGGCGCACTGGGCACGGCTGGTCGGCCGGGTGCGGAGAATGACGGATCGTCTGGTGGGGCGGGCGGCTGCCTTGGACGAGGAGCGCGTGCTGTTGCTCAAGTACCGTCAGCTTCTCGCCCCGCTCGAGTCGCTCCTTCCGGCCCAGGGCGCTCGTTCGCTTGGGCGAGCCTACCACCTCGTGCTCCGGCCCGGTCAGGAGGCGGGTGCCCGGCTCCTCCGGCAGGAGCTCGCCAGGTTTCTCGGCGAAGAGTTCGAATTGCGCGAACATCGCCTGCCGGGTGGCGAGATCGCCGTGGTCCTCCTGGTGCCCGCGGCTGCGGCCGAGCGGACGGAACACCTCCTCGCGGCGGGCCGGGTGCAGGACGTACCGCTCCCTGCCCCTTACCGCGGGCAGCCGATCGCGGAGGCGATCAAGGGGATGGCGGCCCGGCTGGCGACCATTCCACGCGAGCTGGCGCAGATCGGCCAGGACCGCGAGCGGCTGACCCGCATGCATGGTCAGGAGCTCGCCCACGCACGCGCGGCCACATACGACCAGCTCATGCGGCTGGAGGCCCTGCCCTTCTCCGTCAGCAGCCGGCGCGCCTTCGTTCTGGAAGGATGGGCGCCCGGTGCCCGGCTGCGCCGGCTGACAGACGAGCTCTCTGCGGGTGTGGGGGACACCGTGGTCGTCGAGGAGATCGGGCGCGAGGAGTGGAAGGGCGAGGACGCGCCGGTCATTCTCTCCAATCCGCGACTCTTCCGTCCCTTCGAGCTGATTGTCAGGCAGGTGCCGCTACCGCACTACGGCAGCCTCGATCCAACCCCGTTCGTCGGGGTCTTCTTCCCGATGTTCTTCGGCCTGATGGTGGGGGACATCGGCTACGGAGCCGCGCTCGCCGGCCTCGGACTGTTCCTGCACGCCCGCTCCAAACCCGGCGGCATGCTCCGCACGATCGCCGAGATTGCCGGGCCCTGCGCCGCGTTCACGATCATCTTCGGCGCGCTCTACGGCGAGCTGTTCGGCGACCTCGGTCGCCGCTTCCTGGGCCTGAGACCCCTGCTGTTCGACCGTGAGGAGGCCGTCGTCCCCTTCCTCGGGCTCGCGGTCGCCCTCGGGTTGGTGCACGTGTTGCTGGGTCTCGCCCTCGGAATCGCGAACGCCGTCCGCGGGCGTCACCCTCGCGCCGCGCTGGGCCGCGGGCTCACCGCGCTGATGATCGTACTGGTCGTCGCTGCCCTCCTCGCATCGTTCGAGGTCCTTCCGGCGGCGCTGTTCACGCCGAGCGTAATCGCCCTGCTGGTGGCGTTTCCAATCTTGATTTTCCTGGAAGGCATCGTGGCACCGATCGAGTTGCTCGCCGCGATCGGGAACATCCTGTCCTACGCCCGTATCATGGCACTGGGAATCGCCTCGGTGATGCTCGCCGTGGTGGCGAATAGAATGGTAGGAGCGATGGGGAGCGCCATCGTCGGGGTGGTGTTCGCCCTGTTGTTCCACCTGGTGAACTTTGCCCTGGGATTGTTCAGCCCCACGATTCACGCGCTGAGGCTCCATTACGTCGAGTTCTTTGGGAAGTTCTACAGCCCTGGAGGGACGGAATACCATCCCCTGGCCCGCTGGGCCCCGCCCCCGAAACCCACGTCCTGAGTGAGGAGATCAAGCATGGAGATCGCCCTGATTACCCTGAGCGCTGCGCTGGCGGTAGGCCTTCCCGCCCTGGCCACGGGCTGGGCCCAGTCGCGGATCGGCGCGGCGGCCGCGGCGGCGCTCGCCGAGAAGCCGGAACTGAGCAACACCGCAATCATCATGATCGCGATCCCCGAGACGATGGCCATCCTGGGATTCGTGGTGGCCGTGCTCATCATCCTGCGCGCTGCCGGCTGAGGCGTCGTGGGCCTGGAGAGCCTGCTTCACGCGCTCGAGCGTCAGGCAGCGGAGGCCGCGAGGGCGGAAGTCGAGGCCGCCAGGGCGGAGGCGGGTCGGATCGAAGCCGAGGCGGCGGCGGCCCTTACCCGGCGTACGAGCACCCGGCTCGAGGAGCACGCCGCCGGGTTGCGAGCGGGCGCCGAGCGCACCATCGCGGAGGCACGCCGCAGCCAGCGCCGGCGAGTCCTCGAGACGCGGGGACAGGTCCTCGCGCGGGTCTTCTCTCGCGCCGAAACGATCGTGGCGGCCGACGCCTCCGCACCGTCTGACCTGCTCGCGGCGGAGGTGAGACAGGCGCTGGCATATGTCGGAGATGTCCCGGCGGTCGTCCGCTGTGCCGCTCCCGCCGTCGAGGGTTTGCGCGCCCTGCTGTCGGAAAGACATGACGTGACGGTCCAGCCCGACCCCGGCCTGAGTGCGGGTTTCAGGGTGGGGCCTGCCGACGGGTCGATGATGGTGGACCACACGCCGGAGCGGCGTCTCATGGCTCTCAAACCCAGGCTCGCAATCGAGCTGTTGCGCCGGATCGAGCCTCCCTCGTAA
The DNA here is from genome assembly GCA_963722825.1 of uncultured Gemmatimonadales bacterium. GTDB lineage: Bacteria > Gemmatimonadota > Gemmatimonadetes > Gemmatimonadales > GWC2-71-9 > CAVVWJ01. The sequence goes on along the minus strand of CAVROI010000001.1, from coordinate 31,712 downwards.
TGCCATGGTGGGACGAAGTGAACGCGCGGGTGCGGGGGCTCGAGACCCGCCTGCTCCGACCCGAGCGGGTCGCCGAGCTCGCCGCGGCGTCCGACCTCCCCGACTTGCTCCGCCGCCTCGAGCGCGCGGACGTCCGGCTGGTCCTCGAGCCCGGCCCGGTGACCGCCGCCGCAATGGAGCGCGCCAGCCGACGACTCGCGGCGTCCAGACTCAAGCTCCTGGCGCGATGGTGCGGAGATCGAGCGGCCGCGCTCGTGGTCGTCTTCGAGGAAGAGGATCGCCGCAGCCTTCAGGCCTTGATCCGCGGAACCGTCGCCGGCACCGCCCCCGATGCCCGGGTTGCCGAGACGATTCCCACCACATCGTTGCCGCTGCGAGCGCTCGATGAGCTCGCCCACCAGACCAGCCTGCAAGCTCTCGGCGCCCTGTTGGCGGCATGGGCAAACCCATACGCGGACATCCTGAACGAGGTCAAGAGCCCGGGGCATCCCGATCTTCTCCGCCTCGAAGTGCGTCTCGGCCGACGGTTCGCGCAGCGGGCACAGGAGGCCGCCCGGCGGGGGGATCGTCCGCTGCGTGCGCACGTCCGCGACGCGATCGATCTCGAGAATATCTGGACGGCGTTGCTCCTCGTCACCGGTGGAGGCGACGTCGAACCATCGGAGTGCTTCATTTCCGGTGGAGACCGGATCATTCCTGCGGTGTTCACGTACGCGGCCACCGCGCCGGACCGCGTGGAAGCCGGCCGCCGGCTCGGCCGCGCGTTCGGCTCCCGGCCTACTGGACGCGCACTGCTCCGCGCCGCCGCGCGGCTGCCGGAGCTCGATGACGAGCTTCTCGCCGCCCAGCTGACCGAACGGCGCGCCGCCGCGCGTCTCGATCCGCTGAGCTCGGCGCCGGTCCTCGCCTACGCGCTGGCTCTCCGCGCCGACAGCAGGACCTTGGGGCGCCTGATCTGGGGAGTAGCGCTCGGCATACCCGCCCCCGCGCTCGCCGTCGAAGCGGCCCAGCCCACATGAGCCATACCGCCAGGGTCTTGTGCCAACCGGAGCTGGCCGCGGGCTTCGAGCTGGCCGGCCTCCAGGTCTACGAGGCAGGCTCGCCGGAGGAGGCCGCGGAACGCCTGCGGACTCTGCTCTCCCAGGAGGAAATCGGAATACTCCTGATCGACGAGCGTCTCCACCGGCGCCTCCCGGATGACCTCCAGCGCGAGCTTGCCCATCGTCCTCTCCCGATGATCGTCCCCTTTCCCGGTCCGAGCTGGGCGGAACGGCGGGACCCCGATGCATACGTCCTCGAGCTGCTGCGCCAGGCGATCGGCTATCGGGTGAGACTCAAATGAGCGAGGCGCGGATCCGTCGCGTCACCGGAAGTCTGGTCGAGGCTGCCCCGCTCCCCATGGCGGCGGTGTACGAGCTCGCCCGGGTAGGCGAGCGACACTTGTTGGGCGAGGTGATCAGGGTTCAAGGGGATCGCGCCACTCTTCAGGTCTACGAAGACACGACGGGACTGGCGGTGGGAGAACCGCTGCAGCTCACGGGCGAGTCCCTGACGGCACACCTCGGACCGGGCCTGCTGGGATCGGTGTTCGATGGCCTTGGCCGGCGCTTGCATCGTCTGGCCGCCGTCGCGGGCGATCTGGTGCGTCCGGGCGCCGAGGCGGTCACCCTGGAGAGCGATCGTGCATGGACGTTTCGACCGATGGTCCGAGAGCGCGATCTGGTCGGGGCCGGCGATGTACTCGGGATCGTAGAGGAACGACCGGGATTCGAGCATCGGGTGCTCCTCCCACCCGGTCAGGCCGGCGCAATCGACGAGATTCACGATGGCGAGTTCACGGTGGCGGAGCCGTTCGGCCGTTTGGCGGATGGGTCCCCCCTCCTGCTGGCTCACCGGTGGCCGGTGCGGGCGTCCCGCCCCATTGGCCACCGCTTTCCCGACGACCGTCCGTTCGTCACCGGACAGCGGATCTTCGATTTTCTCTTTCCGGTGGCGGAAGGCGGCACCGTCGCCGTTCCGGGCGGGTTCGGCACCGGCAAGACCGTGATCGAGCAATCGCTCGCCAAGTACGGCGAGGCGGACGTGGTCGTCTACGTCGGGTGCGGCGAACGAGGGAACGAGATGGCCGAGGTCCTCGCCGAGTTCCCCAAGCTGGAGGATCCGCGCACTGGCCGATCGATCATGGACCGAACGGTCATGGTGGTGAACACCTCCAACATGCCCGTGGCCGCGCGTGAGGCGTCGGTGTATCTCGGGATCACCATCGCCGAGTACTACCGGGACATGGGCTACCGGGTCGCGGTCATGGTCGACAGTCTCTCGCGCTGGGCCGAGGCATTGCGTGAGATCAGCGCGCGCTTGCGCGAGATGCCCGGTGAGGAAGGCTATCCGACCTACCTGGCTGACCGGCTCGGCCGATTCTACGAGCGCGCCGGCAGGGTTGCCACCATCGGCACTCCGGAACGGGAGGGGGCGGTCACCCTCATCAGCGCAATCTCGCCGCCCGGCGGCGACCTCTCCGAGCCGGTGACCCAGGCCTCCCTTCGCGTGGCGGGGGCGCTCTGGGCGCTCGACGCGGCGCTGGCGCACGAGCGTCAGTTCCCGGCGGTGGACTGGGAGACGAGCTACAGTCTCTACGCCGAAGCGGTCACGCCATGGTTCGAGCGCGCCGGGGGCGCGGGATGGGGCGAACTGCGGCGAGAGACGATGGAGCTGCTCCAGCGAGGGCGGGAGCTCCAGGAGATCGCGATGCTCGTCGGCCCGGATACCCTGCAGGACGCCGACCGGCTGGTGTTGGAGATGGCGCGGCTCTTTCGGGAGGCGGTGCTGGCCCAGAGTGCGTACGACCCCAACGACGCCCGTTCCTCCGTGCTCAAGACCTGGCGGCTCGCGACGCTCGCGCGTGATCTCCACCACTCGGCCAAGGCGGCGATCGAGTCGGGCGTGCCGTTCGAGCGTCTCGACCTGGCCCCCGCGCGCCGAGCCCTCTCTGCGCTCCGCCCGGCCGCCGAGACGGAGATGGAGGCCCGAATCGCAGACGCGGTGGCGGCGATTACCGCGATCGGCCGGCCCGGAGGTCGGCCATGACCCCAATGGCCCGCAGATACAGCGGCGCCAGCGGACTGGCCGGGCCGCTGCTCTTCCTCAAGCGCACGCCTGGGGCGATCGCGGGGGAATGGGTCACAATCGAGAGTCCCGGGCAGCCCATGAGACGCGGGCAGGTGATCGACGCGGGTGAATCGTCCACCGTCGTACAGGTGCTGGACGACACGCTCGGACTCGCCCCGGGTAGCGCAGAGGTGACGCTCGCGGGCGAAGTGGTGAGCGTGACGGTCGGCCGCGAGCTCCTCGGCCGCGCCATGACGGGGGCGGGGGCACCTCTCGATGGCTTGCCCGAACCGGTGGGCGAGGCGCTGCGGCCGATCTGGGGGGCGCCGATGAACCCGGTGAGACGGGTGCCCCCGGGCGATTTCATCGAGACCGGCATTTCCGCGATCGACGGAATGAACACCCTGGTGCGCGGCCAGAAGCTGCCGGTGTTCGCCGGCCCCGGTCTCCCGGCGCTCGACCTCGCGGCCCGGATCGTCGAATGGGCGCGGGCACCACATGGCGAGCCGTTCGCCGTCGTCTTCGTAGGCATCGGCATCACCGCCCGGGAGACCCGCAGCTTTCTCGACCGGTTCGAGCGCGCGGGGGCGCTCGAGCGCAGCGTCCTGTATCTCAACCAGGCCAGCGATCCCACGGTGGAGCGTCTGTTGGCACCGCGGCTGGCTTTGGCGGAAGCCGAATTCCTCGCGTTCGAGGCCGGCATGCACGTGCTGGTCGTCATGGCCGACATTACCCACTACTGCGAAGCGCTCCGGGCAATCGCAGCCGCGCGAGAAGAGATTCCCGGCCGGCGGGGCTTTCCGGGCTACATGTACAGCGACCTGGCCAGCCTCTTCGAGCGGGCGGGCGTGCTCGAGGGCAAGGCGGGATCGGTGACGCAAATTCCCGTGCTCACGATGCCCGACGACGACATTACCCACCCCATCCCCGACCTCACCGGCTACATCACGGAAGGCCAGGTCGTGCTCGGCCGCGATCTCCACCGCCGCGGGATTTTCCCCCCGGTAGACGTCCTCCCATCGCTGTCGCGTCTCATGAACGCCGGCATCGGTCGTGGGCGCACCGTGCCGGAACATCGGGAGTGGGCCGACCAGCTCTACGCATCGTATGCCCGGGGGCGGGAGGCGCGCCTGCTGGCGGCTATCGTTGGGGAGGGCGGTCTCGGCGGCGCGGATCGACGCGCCCTGGCGTTTGCGGAGCGCTTCGAGCTGGAGCTGGTGGGCCAGGGCCCACAGCGTCGCGGACTCGGTGAGACGATCTCGACCGGATGGCGGCTGCTCGAGACCCTCCCGCGCGAAGACCTCGCTCGTGTCCGCGACTCGACCTGGGCGGCACGGGCGGAGGCGTCGAAGTCCCCATGAGCGATCTGGGCAGACTTCCGCCGACCCGCTCGGCGCTGGTTTTCGGACAGCGCCGGGCGGCGCGCTTCATCAAGGGTGCGCAGCTGCTCCGCCGGAAGCGAGAGGCGCTGGTGACGGAGCTCCTGCGACTGGCGCGTCCCGCCTCGGCGGCACGGGCCCTGATCGCGGAGCGGACCGACGTCGCCTGCCGAGTGCTGCTCCGGGCCCTGGCGGTGCATGGCCGAAACGGGTTGCGAACGCTGGCGTGGCCGGCTCGGGATTTTTCCCTGGAAATTCGGACGAGTCAGGTGTGGGGCGTCACGGTGCACGAGATCGCCGGCCGGGACCTGGTGCGACGCACGCTTGCCGCCCGAGGGACCGCGCCCGGAACCGCGGCGCCCGCGGCCCTGGCGGCGGACGAATTCGAAACGCTAGCGGACTTGCTGCTGGACGCGGCATCGCGGGAGCTGGTCCTGCGCCGGCTTGGTGCGGCGCTGTCGCGGACGACACGACAGGTGAACACGCTCGAACACCGGGTGACGCCCGCCCTCGAGGCCCGCCTCGGCGCGATCCGCAGGACGCTGGAGGAGCGAGAGCGCGAGGAACACACCCGGCTCATCTGGTTGACGCGCAGGTCCGGTTAGCAGATTCTCGGGAGCTGGTCGCCCGGCAGCAGGTCGACGATGCGGGTACCGCCGATGGCAGTCCGGAGCACCACCAGCCCAGGATGGCTTGCCACCACCGTACCTACCCGGACGGCCGCCGCGCCCAACGCATGTCCGTGCAAACTCGCCAGCGCTGCTCCGGCCAGAGCGTCGGGGACGATGGCGGCCAGCACCCCCTCGTTGGCCACATAGAGCGGATCGAGCCCGAGCATCTCACAAGCCGCCGAGACATCGGCCGGCACGCGGATCGCTTCCTCATCGAGCTCAATCCCGACTTCCGAGGCAGCCGCGATCTCATTCAGCGCGCTGGCAACGCCGCCTCGCGTTGGATCTCGCAGAACGCGGACCCCGGAGCCGACGGCCTCGCGCAGGCGGTCCACCAGCGGGAGCAGCGCGGCCGAGTCGCTCTCGATGCGGGTCTCGAAGGCGATGCCCTCACGGGCCGCCATGATCGCCATGCCATGCCGACCGATCGGAGCGCTGAGCAGGACGGCATCGCCGGGCCGGGCGCGATCCGGAGCCGGACTGAAGTCGGGACTCAGAAGCCCGACGCCGGTCGTGTTGATGAACAAGCCATCCGCTTTCCCCCGCTCTACCACTTTGGTATCGCCCGCTACCAGCGGCACTCCCGCCGCCGCGGCGCTCTCTCCCATGCTCCTGACGATCCGGTCGAGCAGGTCGAAGGAAAACCCTTCCTCCAGCACGAAGCCGGCCGTGAGGTAAAGCGGCCGCGCTCCCATCATCGCCACGTCGTTCACGGTACCATGGACGGCGAGCGAGCCGATGTTTCCCCCCGGGAACTCCAGCGGGCTCACCACGAAGGTGTCGGTCGAAAGGACGATCTGGCATGGTCCGACCGGCACGACCGCCCCGTCGCCCAAGCGAAGCAGCGCCGGGTTCGCGAAGTGGGGCAGAAAGTGCTCCCGCAGGAGGGCCGCGCTCATCTTGCCGCCTGATCCATGACCCAGCTGAACTCGGTCACCGGCGGCGTACGGCGACGGGCAGATCAGCGGGATGGAGGCGAGCAGCTGGTCGGACATCTCAGACCTCCACCGCCGGTGCCTGCCGGAATCGCGCGTAGTTGTAGTAGGCAGCACAGGCGCCCTCGGATGAGACCATCGGTGCGCCCAGCGGGTGCTCGGGCGTGCAGCGGCGGCCGAATGCCGGACACTCGAAGGGCTTGAGCTGACCCCGGAGTACGTCTCCAGCCCTGCACTCCGAAGGCTCCGCCACCTGCATGGCGGCCAGGCCGAACCGGAACTCGGCGTCGAAGTCGGCGAACTCCTCTCGAAGCCCCAGCCCGCTCGCCGGAATCTGGCCGATGCCGCGCCACTGCCGATCCACCAGCCGAAACACCTCCGTGACGAGGTTCTTCGCAGGCACCGTGCCCTCCCGCCGCACCGAGCGGACATACTGGTTCTCCACCTCGTGGCGGCCTTCCTCCAGTTGCCGAACCGCGAGGTACATGCCCTCGAGGATGTCGATCGGCTCGAATCCGGTCACCACGATCGGGACCCGATACTGAGCGGCGATGGGCTCGTATTCGGTCCACCCCATGACCGTGCACACGTGGCCTGCGGCGAGAAATGCTTGCACTCGGTTGTCCGGCGCGGCGAGAATCGCGCTCATTGCCGGCGGCACCGTCACGTGAGACACCAGCATGCTGAAGTTGCGCACGCCCAGCTCCCGGGCCCGCCACACGGCCATGGCGTTGGCGGGGGCCGTCGTCTCGAATCCGACGGCGAAGAAAACCACCTGCTTCTCGGGATTCTTGACGGCGATCTCGAGGGCGTCGAGCGGAGAGTACACCACCCTCACCTGCCCTCCCCGGGCACGGACCTGAAGGAGATCGCATTCGCTGCCGGGAACCCGGAGCATGTCTCCGAACGACGTGAAGATGATCCCGGGGTCGGCGGCCAGGCGGAGCGCCTTGTCGATCTGCTCCAGTGGCGTGACGCACACCGGACACCCGGGCCCGTGGATCATCTCGACCGATTGGCCCAGGAGCTGGTCCAGGCCCTGACGGACGATGGTGTGGGTCTGACCGCCGCAGACTTCCATGAGCACCCAGGGCCGGGTGGCGAGCTCCCGGATCCTGGCAATGAGTCCTCGGGCGACGGACGGGTCGCGGTATTCATTCAGATATTTCATGTTGCGGCCTCCTCTCCGGCAGCGAGGCTTCGCTCGGCAACTTCCCGCATCCAGTCGAGCTCCTCGAGCTGGCTCAGCTCCCGTAGCGCCTCGAACGTGCGTCGCGCCTCCTCCTCATCCACTTTGGCGATGGCAAAGCCGACGTGGACGATGGCGTAGTCTCCCGGCTGCACGGTGCCGTCGAGGTAGGCGAGGCACACATCCCGCCGTACTCCGCCAAAGTCGACCTGCCCCATCAGGAGACCGCGATCGTCGTGCAGCTCGATGATCCGTCCCGGAATGCCCAGACACATGAGTCCTCCTCAGTTGGCTGTCGCCGTTCCCGCGCCGCGGGCGAGCCGCGCCGCGGCGACCGCGGCTTGGCCGTAGCTCACCGCTCCATCGTTGGGGCCGAGCCTTCGTGCGGTGAGTACCTTCAACCCCAGCGCTTCGATTCGCTCCTGCACCGATGTCAGCAGCCGTGCGTTCTGGAATACGCCGCCACCCAGGGCGACGGTGGCAATGCCGCTGGCATGACAGATCCGTCGAGCCAGCTCGGCCGTTGCGCCGGCGATACTGGCATGGAAATCAGCGGCCAGATCGCGAAGATCTTCCCCTTGCTGTCTGCGCTCCCCCAACTCGACCAGCAGCGGGATGGGATCGAGCTGCGACAATCCCTCGGCCCCAGTCTCGATAGTGCAGCGGATCTCCCGGGCGGCCCGCCGCCCGGCCAGGGCCTCGAGCTCCATCGCGGCCTGGCCCTCGTAGCAGCTCGTTCGGCGCACCCCGAGCACCGCGGCCGCGACATCGAAGAGGCGGCCCATGGATGAGGCCAGGGGGGCGTTGAGGCGGGCGGCGAGCTGACGGTCGGCGACCGCGCGCTCCAGATGACCGACTCCTTCGAAGGCCAGACGGAAGGCCGGTGCCGCCGACGGATCGAGCGCAAGGAAGCCGAGGGCCGCACGCCAGGGGGCGCGGGCGGCGGCATCACCGCCGGGCATCGGGGCGTACCGCAGGTGCGCGACCCGGCGGAATTCCCCCAGATCGCATTCCAGGATCTCTCCGCCCCAGATGTGCCCATCCGCGCCATATCCGGTGCCGTCGTAGGCAATGCCGATCACCGGGCCGGTAACCCCGTGCTCAGCCATCACGGCCGCGATGTGGGCATGATGGTGCTGCACGGCGATCACCTGTTCCAGGCCCAGCTCGTCGGCGATCCGGGTGGAGAGATAGCCGGGATGAAGATCCCGCACCGCAACCCGCGGCTCGATCCGGAACAGACTCCGCATCTGGCCGAGCAGCCCGTTGAAATGGGTCAGCGTCTCGAGGCTCTCGAGATCGCCGATGTGCTGGCTCACGAACGCGGTCGCTCCATGGGCCAGGGTGAAGGTGTTCTTGAGATGCGGGCCCACCGCGACCAGCGGATACGGGGTAGCAACCGGCAACTCCAGCGGCAGCGGAGCATAGCCGCGGGCCCGGCGGAGGAGGATCGGGACCGTTCCCGCGAGACGCACCACCGAGTCGTCGTACCGGGTGACGATCTCGCGGTCGTGCAGCAACAACCCGTCGGCGATGGCCGAGAGCCGCGCCCGCGCCTCCTCGTTGCCGGTGACGATGGGTTCCTCGCTCACGTTGCCGCTCGTCATGACCAGTGGCCGGCGGACGACGTCGAGAAGCAGGTGGTGTAGCGGCGTGCAGGGAAGAAGCACACCTATCGTGTCCAGTCCGGGTGCCACCGATGCTGCGAGTGGCGAGTCCGTGCGGCGCCGAAGCAGAACCACGGGGCGCTCCGCCGACGTCAGGAAGCGTGCTTCCTCGGCCCCCACTTCCGCGAGCTCTTTCGCGTCGGCCAGGGCACGCACCATGACTGCGAGCGGCTTGGCCTCGCGCTGCTTCCGCTGCCGCAGCCGGGCCACGGCTACCTCGCTCGTCGCATCGGTCGCGAGGTGAAATCCGCCCAGGCCGCGGAGTCCCAGGATCCCGCCCTGCGACAGCATCGCGGCGGCAGCGGCGATCGCGTCGGCCTCCCGAACCTGGGGACTGCCGTCCTGCTCGAACCAGAGCCGAGGGCCGCAGTCGGGGCAGCTATTGGTCTCCGAGTGATGCCGGCGCGAGGCCGGGGAGTCGTACTCCTCGATGCACACAGGACACTGGGCGAACACCCGCATGCTGGTGCGCTCACGGTCGTAGGGCAGCGCTTCGATCACCGTGAAGCGTGGCCCGCAATCGGTGCAGGTGATGAAGGGGTAGCGGTAGCGCCGATTCGCGGGGTCGAAGAGCTCGGCCTCGCAGGCCGCACAGAGCGCGGTGTCGGGCGGCACCGGCTGCCGCCGATCCGGCTCGTCGACGCTCTGGAGAATCGCAAAGCCGTCGGCACCCGTCGGCGTGCATGGAAGGGCGTCCATCTGGTGGATCCGGGCGAGCGGAGGAGCCTCCTCGCGGAGACACTGGAGAAACTGCTCCAGGCCGACTGCGCTGCCCTCGACCTCGATCTGGACGTCACCCGAAGCATTCCGGACCGAGCCCACGAGCCCATGGCGCAGGGCCAGCCGATAGACGAACGGCCGGAACCCGACTCCCTGCACCACCCCGGTGACACGGAGGCGCAGGGCGACGCGCCCCAGAACCGCCTGGTCGGCTACGCCGGGGCGCCGGCTCGAACCTGGTCCCGCAGGAAGGCGTACCACTGGTCCATTCCTTCGCCGGTCATCGCGGAGGTGAAGAACATCTGGAGCTGGGGATTCACTCGACGCGCATTGGCCACGGCCTGATCCAGGTCGAAGCGCAAATGGGGGAGGAGGTCGATCTTGTTGAGAACCGCGTAACGCGATTGCTGGAACATCTTGGGGTACTTGAGCGGCTTGTCCTCGCCCTCGGTCACCGAGAACACGACGACCTTGGCATCTTCGCCGAGATCCCAGCTCGCCGGACAGACCAGGTTGCCGACATTCTCGACGAACAGCAGGCGGGTCTGTGCCAAGTCCAGCGACGCCAAGGCCGTCTCGACCTGGAGGGCGTCGAGATGGCACGCTCCGCCGGTCACCACGGCCTGCACCAGACGCGTGGTCCGGCGGGCGAGGCGATCGGCGTCGTTCTCGGTCTGGACATCTCCGGCGACGACCGCGATGTCGAGCTCTTCGCCCAGCTCGTCCAGCGTGCGCTCGAGCAGGCTCGTCTTCCCGGAGCCAGGGGAGGAAACCAGGTTGAGGGCGACCACGCCCGCCGAGTGCAGCCGCGCCCGCACACCGGCGGCGAGCTCGTCGTTCCTGGCCATGACCCGCTCGCGCACGTCAATTCTCCGGACAACCATCCTCTACCTCGAAGTAGGTGACGCGAAGCTCGTTTCCGTGAAGCCGGGTAATGACCGGACGGGCACCGCCGAACGGGGGCGCCGACAGTAGCGCCTCGAGGCAGAACTCCAGGTTGGCGGGCTCCAGCCCCGACTCGTCGCCGACCTCGAGTCCTACGCTGACCAGCCGCGGCAACGTCTCCCGATCGAGCCGTTCCTCCGCCATCCGGCAGACCTCGAGCGCGATGCTGAGCTCATGCATTGGAGGCGGGCTCCAGCGCCCTGGCGCCGAATCCCCAGCGCTCCAGCCGGTCTACCACCGTGGTGAGAAGGTCGTCGAGCCGGCGTTCCACCTCGGGGCTCAGCCCGGAAAACATCTCCAGCCGGCCGGGCTGGAGTCCGATCGCCACCAGATCCGACGGCAGCGTGCCGCGCAGCTCGGCCACCGCCAGCACCTCGCGCAGATCGATCTGGTGGGGAGACAGTTTCAGGGCGAAGAATCGCGGGAGGTCCTCGCGCTCCAGCACGACCAGCGCCCCGACCGGACGACCCGCGCTTATCGCGTCGAGAAAGATGACTCGCTCGGCATCCTCGATGAGTGGGAGCAGGTTCATCCCCCAGGTTCCGCCATCGACCAGGACCACCGAATCGGGCAGGGTCCACCCCTGGCGCAGCCGCTCCAGGGCGGCGAGCCCGAGCCCGTCGTCGGCCATGATCGGATTCCCGAGCCCGATCACCAGCACACCGGCGTTCGGAGAATCACTCATCGATGAAGTGTTGTTTCGCGGACACGAACCGGCCGCCGCTGATGATGGAGGAGATCGCGCCGCCCCGCTCCAGAAGGTCAGCCCGGGTCGCCAGGTAGACGTGAATGGGGATGAAAATGAAGAAGGCCCAGGTCGCCACGTGATGGACGAAACGCACCACGGGCATACCCCCGAGCAGCGGTCCGATCCACCCGAACACGGTGAAGAAGATGCCGCCCGGATTCGATTGTCCGTAGAGGGCGAAGCCCGTAATCACCTGGAGCAGCGCCAGACCGTAGATGCCGGTGTAGCTCAACTGCTGCAGCGGGTTATGTCCCAGATAGTGGGGCGCCTTCTCCGGATGAATCATGAGGTAGTACTTCACCTGCTTGAACAGGTTCACCCAGTCGCGCGGGCGGACCGGGAACAGTGCGAGCCAACGCTCGTACCGGTTCCCGGCGAAGAGCCAATAGAATCGGACGATCGCCGTGGCGACGAACACCGCCGCCGCGGCAAAGTGGGTGAATCTGATCCAGCCCATCAGATAGTGAGCGCTGGTGTCCCCGGTGGTCACGAAGTACGGCCGGCCGATGTAGAGACCGGTACCGGCCAGGACCAGAATCGATAGGGCAGCGAGCCAGTGCATCGCGCGGATCGGCCACTCCCAGAGGTACACCCAGTGATAATCTCCGCTGGGTGGGGGCACCTTGTGAGCCAGCGAAATCCCCTTCCATCCGCGAGGCGGGGGCCCTGGCACGCCGGCTCGAGCAGTCATTGCACCGTGACCTCCGTGATCGTGCTCCCGGTCGCGTCGAGGACGTGAACACCACATGCCATGCAGGGATCGAACGAGTGGATCGTCCGCAGGATCTCCAGCGGCTGGTCCGGCTTGAGGAGCGGATGGTTATCTATGAGCGCCGCCTCGTAGGGACCCATCTGCCCCTGGGCGTCCCGGGGTGAGCAGTTCCAGGTGCTGGGCACCACGCACTGGTAGCGGGAGATCTTCCCGTTCTCGATCTGCACCCAATGTCCCAGCGCGCCTCGCGGGGCGTCGAGGTATCCATAACCCTGCGCCTTGGCCGGCCACTGATCGGGGCTCCATCTCGTCCCGTTGAAGGTCTGGGTGTCGCCGCTCTTGATCCGGTCGATCAGACGGTCGTACCACACGTTCATCCTGCGGGCCAGCAGGACCGTCTCCATTCCCCGTGCCGCCACCCGCCCGAGAGTCGAGAAGAGTGCCGCCGGACCGACCTCCAGCCGGTCCAGTACCTCCTTCACCATTGCCCGGACCTCCTCATGGCCGGAGGCGAAGGCCACCAGTGCCCGAGCAAGGGGGCCGACCTCCATCGCTTTCCCATCGTACCGAGGCGCCTTCATCCAGGTGTACTTGGGAGAGTCCTGGAGGTACTCCCACGGGGTCGGCGGCCCGGCGTACTTGGGCTTGGTCTCGCCCTCGTAGGGATGGAGCCCGGCGGCGTCGCCTTTGGAGTACTCGTACCACGAGCTGGTGATGTATTCCTTGATCATATTCTGGTCGTAGGGCCAGACCCGGGTGAGATCCCGGTCAAGGATGATGCCCCGGGGCAGGTACAGCCGGTCGGTCTCCCGGACGTCGCCATCGGGGAACTCGCCGACCGCGAGATAGTTCCTGGCTCCCCCACCGATCGACGCCCAGTCCTTGTAGAACCCCGCAATGGCGAGAATGTCGGGCCAGTACACCTGCTCCACAAACTGCTGAGCGCGGGTGATCATGTCGCGGACGTCGGTCAGCCGCTCGGCGTTGATCGTCGCGGTGTCGTTCAGGTTGATCGCGCAGGCCATCCCACCCATCAGGAAATTGGGATGCGGATTCTTGCCCCCGAAGATCGTGTGCAGCCGGATGACGTCCCGCTGCCAGTCCAGCGCCTCGAGATAGTGGGCCACCGCGAGCAGGTTCACCTCGGCGGGGAGCTTGTAGGCCGGATGGCCCCAGTAGCCGTTGGTGAAGATTCCGAGCTGGCCGCTGGCGACAAATTTCTTGAGCCGATCCTGTACCGCCCGGAAGTACGTCTCCGAGTTGTTGGGCCAGGGCGAGATCTTTCGCGCGATCGTGGCCGTCCCGCCCGGATCGGCTTTGGTGGCGCTCACCACATCGACCCAATCGAGCGCGTGAAGGTGATAGAAGTGGATCACGTGATCCTGAATGAACTGCATGCCGTGGATGAGGTTCCGGATCAGGTTCGCGTTGGGCGGGATGGTGATGTCGAGCGCGTCTTCCACCGCACGACAGGACGCCACGGCGTGAACCACGGTACAGACCCCGCAAATCCGCTGGGTGAAGGCCCAGGCGTCGCGCGGGTCGCGGCCCTGCATGACGATCTCGATTCCACGGAATTGGGTCGAAGTGGCCCACGCATTGGCGATGCGTCCGTTCTCGGCCTGCGCTTCGATCCGGAGGTGTCCCTCGATGCGGGTGATGGGATCGACCACGATCCGAGTCTTAGCCATGAGGCTCCTCCTTCCCCGAGTCGTCGCCAAGTACGGGCAGCTCCCGCTCCCGCTTCCGCTGCCGTATCTGGTGGACGCCTGTGGCCAGCGCGTGAGCGCCGACTCCGGCCGCCGCCCCGACGGCCAGCGCGGCACCGAGGAGATCGACCCGGCTCTCGACGCCGAAACCGCCGACGTCGGGCAACCGGTCGTAGAAGGGCGACATCGTGTCCCAGAAGCCGGGCTCGGTGCAGCCGATGCACGGGTGCCCCGCACCGATCGGCCAACTGGTCCGGGTGTTCCATTGGAAGATCGGGCATGGGGAAAAAGTGGCCGGGCCTTTGCACCCCACCTCGTAGAGACACCAACCCTTGCGAGCGGCCTCGTCGTCGAACGCCTCGACGAACTGGCCGGCGTCGAAGTTGGCGCGCCGGGGACACTGGTCGTGAATCCTCGCGCCGTAGGCGAAAAGCGGGCGCCCCTCGGCATCGAGCTCGGGGAGCCGGCCGAAGGTGAGGTAGTGGACGATGGTGGCGGTGACGACGTCGCCGATCGGTGGGCAACCGGCGATGTTCACCACCGGCTTATCCTTGACCACTCTGGAGACGCCGACGGCGCCGGTGGGGTTGGGACGTGCCGCCTGCACGCTCCCCCAATGGGCGCATGCGCCGATGGCGATCACCGCGGCGGCGCCCTGGGCCGCCTCCTCGAGTATCTCCTTGGCGGTCCGGCCCCCGATGGTGGTGTAGATCCCATTCTCCTCGAGAGGGACCGACCCGGTAACGACCAGGAGATATTTGCCGGCGTTGACCCTCATGGCGTCGTGAAGCGCCCGTTCCGCGGCACTGCCGGCCGCGGCCATAAGGGTATGCGAGTAATCGAGCGAGACCAGGTCCAGAACCAGATTGCCGATCGTCGGCTCGGCCGTGCGGAGCACGCTCTCGACGCATCCGGTGCATTCCTGGAGCTGGATCCAGACCACACTCGGACGCCGGATCGACTCGAGGGCTCGCGCCAGCTGGGGGACCATGAGGCTGTCGAGCCCGAACACCGCGGCCAGGCCACCGCAGAACTCCAGGAATTGCCGACGGGAGACGCCGCGAGAGGCAAGGTGCTCGCCGAGGGACTCGTTTTCGACCCAGGGGATGGGATTGGGAAGGTACACCTCGACTCCTCCGATCTGGGCGAAGCCCTCGGACAGCCGGATGCAAGCAATGGATCAACTTCGCGGACAGGCCATACTGTGCAACACGTGGGGTGAAGAAAGGTGGAATTCCAAATTAATACTTGACCACAGACACGCCAGTCGTCTGTCGTCTTGTCCCGGGGTCTGGCGCGGTTTCTCCTGCGATTATATGGTAGTTGATCATGGCAATGCGCTCAGGCGTCTACATCGTTCCCACCCACCGGTGGTACATCGAGAGAACGGTCTGGCTGATCGCCGGCCTCGCCCTCCTCGCGTGCACGGCGCTGGCGGCGTTCTATCGGCCGCTGTGGGCTCTGGGAATCGTCGTGGTGGGAGGCTCGTCGATCGTGGTGGCCCTGACCGGCTTCTGCGTCGTCGGCAACGTCCTGCGGCTCTTCGGCTTCACTCCCATGCTGGGCGCAGCCGGCCCGACGCCGGGAAACCTCTACTTCATGCAGACCGACCGCTGGTATCTCGAGCGGCGTATCTACCTGGCCGTGGGAATCAATATTTCCATCGCGTCAGTGCTGTCGCTGGTGCACAGCCACTGGTGGCTTGCATTCACCGGCTTTGTGGGCGCGGCCATGGTGTGGTTCGCCGCAACCGGCTACTGCATCATGGCGAACGGTTTGTATTGGCTCGGAGCCGAGCCGCGCCTGGCACCGGAACCGAAAGCCGCCCGCCCCGCCATTCCCGAAACGGGCCGCCCCGCCCAGGTCTGAGGCCCCGGCCCGTCGTCCTGCCGGCATTCATCCGACGTTACGCGAACTCCACCCCCAAGCCTACACAAGACTGAACGGCGGATACCGGTCCGTGATCAGGATGAAGGCATATCCCACCACCCGGTCGTGCCAGCGCAGGACCCCCTCCACGAAGTGGAAGACGCCGCGGGGATATCGTCCCGTGATAATGATCGCGAGCCAGGCGACGATCACGGACAGGAACGCCGCGATTCCGAGGAAGAACAACGCGACGTAGTGAGGCAGGGCCAGCAGCCACTTGACCAGCGGAAGCCATCGATTCAGATCCGACTCGGCGTCGGGGTAGTCGATGTCCAGGGAAACCGATTGCGGTTCATCGGTCGACGGGTATCGGTCATCCATCAGCGCCAGGTACGCAACGACCCGGTTGGCGAAGCGCAACAGCTCCAGGTTCCAGTCGAACCACCACCGGGGATACTTCCGCCGAAACAACAGCATGAGCAGAGGCCCGAGAACGAGCAAGCCCCCGGTGCCGGCCGCCACGCGGGTGCCGTGCTGGGGGTCCCATCCCGAGGCCTGCCCCGCGACGGTTCCCAGCACGATGAGGATGGGGATGGCAAAGAGGAGACGGAACAGTGTGGGGAGCAAGTCCAGCTCCCGTTCGGGATAGTCAATGGAAAGGCGTACCGGATAGAACGGAGCGTCCTGCATATTTCGATACCTCCTTGGGGCGATACGGCGCCCTACGGTTGTTGCTCGAGAGTGTCGGAACGGGTCGACCCCCCAACGATTGTCGCGCTCAGCCGCGAGTAGGCCGCCCGGCGGAACTCCTCCAGGACCTGGTCGACCTGCTCCCGCGATCCGCCCAGTTGGCGGAGCAGGCTCCCACCGAGTTGGAGACTCCCTTCGACAACCTCGGGCACTACATCAGTGGCTCCCGCTCGTGTCAGCTGCTCGCACTGGGCCGTGTCGCGCGCGCGAGCGAGGATTGGAAGCTCCGGTAGCAGCCGGCGCAGCACGTGTACCGTCCCGCGGGCCGACTCCGGCTGATCGAGCGTGATCACCGCCATCCGGGCCCGTTCCACCCCGGCCGCCCGAAGGACGTCCACTCGACTCGCATCTCCATAGAAGACGGGAAGCCCTCTGCGCCGCGCCTCCGCGACCCGCTCGTCGTCGAGATCGAGAGCCGCATACGGGACGTACCGCGATTCGAGCAGCAGCGCCAGCGTTTGCCCGACCCGGCCGAAGCCGGCAATCAGCACATGATCGTGGAGTTCAGGCTTGGCGATCTGCCCCAGCCGATGCTCACCGGCCGGCAACCGGCGCGCAAGGGCACGGCTCGCGGTGATGAGGAGGGGCGTCACCGCCATGCTGAGTCCGACGACGAACACCGCGAGCTGTTCGGTCTCCGTCGTGAGAACGCCGCGCGCCCGCGCGAGCGCGAAGAGGACGAAGCCGAACTCCCCGCCCTGCGCCAGCATGACGCCGACCGAGGCCGCGGCCGGCCAGGCCAGACTGAAGCCCCGCGAGACGAGCATGAGGATGGCGGCCTTCACGACGAGAAGCGCGACGAGGAGGGCTGCCAGCAACGGACCGTGCTCCGCCAGCAGACCGAGATTGATGCTCATGCCGACGGTCATGAAGAACAGCGCGAGCAGAATCCCCCGGAACGGCTGGATGTCGCCCTCGACCTGGGGCCGGTATTCGGTCTCGGCGATCAGCAGGCCGGCGAGAAACGCACCGAGGGCCATGGACAACCCGGCGAGCTGGGTGAGCCAGCCGACACCGAGCACGAGCAGGAGGACGATCCCGGTGAAGAGCTCGGGATCGCCGCCGCGGGCGACGGCACGGAGCAGTGGACGGAGCGCCAGGCGGCCGGCGGCGAAGATGATCAGGAATGCGACCGCGGCCTTGAGGACCGCCGAGGCGAGGGCCGACAGAATTCCGGATTCCGGCCGGCCGAGGAGCGGGACAAGCGTGAGAAGGGGGAGAACCGCCAGATCCTGGAGCAGCAGTACCGCGACGGCGATCCGTCCGTGCGGGGTTCCCGTCTCCCTGGCCTGGGTCAGCATCTGAAGCACGACCGCCGTGGAGGAGAGCGCGAGACCGCCACCGAGCACCAGCGCGGCGCCGCTCGGAGTCCCGAAGGCGTAGAGGACCGTCCAGATCACCAGCCCGGTGGCGAGGAGTTGCGCGGTGCCGAGCCCGAAGACGTAGCTTCGGAGGTAGGTGATACGCTCGATCGACAACTCGAGCCCGAGGGAGAAGAGAAGGAAGACGACACCCAGCTCGCCGAGCACCTCGGCGGCGCGGACCTCCGAGAGCAGGTCGAGCCCGGAAGGGCCGATGAGGGTCCCGGCGACCAGATACCCCAGGACCGCGTTCGCCCGGAGGCGGCGGAACACCGGAACGATCGTGACCGCCGCGAGGAGAATGATCAGGATGTCGCGCAGATAGAGAGAATCGGACATCGAGGAGCATCCGGGTCATCGAGAAGAAAGGCGAGGGCTGATCCGCCCGCCAAGTTAGCAGCGCCACGCTGTGCCCGGCGCTTGAGAAACATTTCACAAGCGTTTCATTATTGTCTCATTGGGTGGGTCCTATCTTGTACTCGCGACTCAACCTGGAGGTGTTATGCGAGTTGCACTGCGGACCCCCTTTAGGGGGAAGATGGGCCAGGAGTTCGATCAGGTGTTCGATCAGCTTCTTGTCCCTCGGTTCCTGACGGAACCGCTGCTGCCGCCGTTCCCGATGGAGACGACGGGTGCGGAGTGGATCCCGGTAATGGATATCGTCGAGACGCCCGCCGAGTATGTTGTGCGGCTCGAGGTCCCCGGCATCCACAAGGAGAACCTGGACATCAACCTCACCGGTGAGCTCGTGACGATCACCGGCAAGCGCGAGGTTGCTCCAGTGGTGGAGGGTGAGGGCTATCTGCTGAGGGAGCGCGCGATCGGGAAGTTCGTCCGCACGATTCGCCTGCCCGCGCCGGTGGCCGACAAGAAGGTACTGGCCGAGTATCGGGATGGGGTACTGGTGCTGCATCTGCCGAAGGTGACAGAGGCGCCGGCCACGAAGATCCTGATCAAGTAAGGCCACCTTCTAACCTTTCGCAGCCCGGGCTTTCGGCCCGGGCTTTTTGTGTTCCGGAAGCGGCGCGCTTCTCCGGCCGCCGCACAGCACGCGCAGACCCGCGATGGATTCTGGCTCGGCCACGGCCTGGGCAGGACTGTCGTTCCGCTGCTACCCGGAGGCGGATGAGGCCACTATGTTAGGGTCTGGAAACGTTCGCGGGTAGCCATTCCGGGTCCGTAGCTCGGTTGGATATAGAGCCGCGGAACAGCCTGAGCACTTGTAGCGAGGAACCGGCGCAATTCGGCGGGCTGGTAGCGGACGTCTCCGTTCAGTGGGGAGGGTCAACGAATCGTCAAAGAGGGCAGCAGCAGTTCTGCAGTGACGTTCAAGCCGTCGGATACCAGTCGGGGAACCGTAGCCTTCGCCCCGGCACCGGCATGGCAGGCCGGTCGAACAAAGCCAGTTCCTCTCCGACGGAGCGTCCCGGCCCGTCACACTCCGCCGCAGACCGGCAGGCGACACCGCGTTCCCCGGCCTCATAGGCCGCGAGACCAATCGGCTGGCAGTCCGACCTCTCGACCTGGAACGGGTACGCGGCCGGGAGCGCACAAGTGAGTACCCCTTCATCAGTCACGACGTCCACTGCCGGTGCTTCAGGTACGGCGAACTCCACGACGTCCGGCCGAGCGTCCGGCAACAGATCCTCCCACGCGATACCGTCAGGGCGGAAGTACGTCCGCGCGTTGGCGGCGGCCACGGCGAGCGTCGCGTTCAGATAGAGCACGCCGAAGCTGCCCGGTGGATTCCAACGCCCGCCATGGAGTTTGCTGTAGCCGGTGTCGGTCGCATCGACCCAGTCGGAAGCGACCACACGCCAGTACGCACCCCCGCGCTGGATGGTCCGCCAGTGCGGCATGAACTACATCAGTTGATAAGAGAAGAGCGCGCGGAGATGCTCCAGGAGCGCGGCAGATCCTTCGGCGGCGGCGAAATCCAGCATTGAGCGATTGTCGAGCCGCTCGGATGGTGTACGCACGATCTGCGGGATCCGCTCCCGCTTCAGACGCCGCTTGAGGAAACGACACGCTTCAACCAGCCGGTCCACGTCGGCGGAGCGGGCGGGCGGAATTCCCCGTGTCCGCCACTGCTCGAGTGCCTGACGCTGCACGCCGAACAAACGCGCGAGCTCCGGCCAACTCAGGTCGAGCGTGTCGCGGATCTCGTCCAGCGGTGTCCGGGCGCCAAGGAGAGCGGCGATCTCATTAGACACGAGCTTGAAGAGTCGGGGGTTCGGTTCTGCGGAGTGCGACGCGGCACCGCCCGCGTGGCTCACGCGTCGTGAGAACGGCTTGGCAGGCACCCCGAATTCATCCGCAATCTCCCGAAGGAGGTGAACGTGGGCGAGCCAGACGCCGTGCTGCGGCTCGTGGATTCGCCAGGCGGAATAGATCACCTGCAGGGGCACCTGCGCTGCGAGAAACTTGACTTTGAGCATATGCTCTGCCGCCACGTGTGGGACGAAGAATTCCTCGACCGTGCTGTCGATCCAGCCGAGTGATTCGCGGACGTACGTGGCCACGTCTGCTTCAGACCCCGTTGCCTCGGCTCGCTCGAGAGCCGCTTCGGCACGGCGGACCGGGGCGGGCTCCGGCTGTCGGAGCATCTCCTCAGCCGGCGATTCGAGCAGGCGCGCGGGCGCGGACATAGATCCTCTCAGATTTCCGTTGAGCAAGCAATCGACAAGTGCAAGTATAATGCAAGTGCAAGGGAAGGGCAAGGCGTGACCAGTAAGTGGTTAAGCACTAAGGGCTTGCAAGTGCGGGCGATGGGGTCGGAATCAAGCTAAAGGCTTCACTTCCACCGATATGGCCTTCCGACCAATGGGGTGCCCGGCCTGCGTCCGGCCTTCTTGCCCTAGGCACGCCCTTCGCAGGGTCTGAGGTCGTTTCCAACCCAGCGCGCCGCCCGCTCATCCCCGAGGACCCTCCGAACCCGATGGCCCCCCGCCAACTACGATGCTGCTTCGCCCTCGCCGCGCTGTTCGCTTGCGGTTTGTCCGTCCCTGGGGCTGCCCAGCAAAATCGCGTTTTGCCGACCCTCTTCGGCGTGACGGCCTCTTGGGAGACCCCTCCCGCAAGTTGGATAGAGGCCTCTGTGGCCGCCGGCTGGATTATTGAGCCCGCCCGGCCCCGGGCGGTGACGACCGATCTCGCGGGTAGTTGGCTCGACCAGCACGGGGTCCTCACGATCTACCCGTCCACGGCGGAAGGTCAGGTACGGTCCATCGGATTCGAGGCGCCGGGGGAAGGGCGCGATAGCGCGACTGTGCGGGACCTCTTTCTGGGCTTGGTCGATACGCTGACAGCTCGATTCGGCCCGCCGACCGGGTGGGGGCTGGGCGGGCTGTACACGAAGGACGGGTGCTTCCACTCGGCATCCTGGAGACCGTCTGGCGGAAGGCCGGCAGCTCTGGGGACTACCTGACACTCGAGGCCAATCTCGAGAGACTCAAGCTCTCTGTCAGGTCCGCCGCCTACCAGACCGAGCTCCAGACCCGGAGTCGGGCAGCACGGCTTCGATTGAGTGGCTCCGCCGGCAGCGCACGCCGCAGGGGCGAACCTACTCCGAGCAGAGCATCCGTCATCATCTGTATGCGCTCTCCGCCCTCTACCGGAAGGCGCAACGGAAGGGGTGGGTGTCGCGGGGAGTCAACCCGGTGAGCCTGCTCGAGCGCCACGAGCGGCCGAAGGCCGGTCGCTCCAAGACCGATTTTCTCGAGGTGCCCGACGCAGCTGCGTTGCTATGGGCAGCCGCGACCTATCCGGCCAAACCACAAGAACCGGAGACGCGGTTAGCCCACGCGCTGATCGCGACTTTCCTGCTCACGGGGGGCCGCCAGAAGGAGGTAGCAGGGCTCGCCATCCGAGACGTCAGGTTCGACGTGGACACCATCACCTTTCAGCCGCACCCGTGGCACAAAGGCGGCCGGCTCAAGACCGGGGGGGCGGAGCGAACGATTCCGCTCTGGCCGCAGCTTGGGGAGATCCTGCAAGGCTATCTCGAAGCTCACCGCCAACAGCTAAAAGGCGAGGTGCTCTTCCCCTCGCCCCATGTGGCGGCCGACCGGCCGCTTACTGATTTGCGAGATCTTCTGGACCGCGTGGCGGTCCGGGCTGGCCTGCTCACTCCGGTGCTCGACTCCAAGACAGGCAAGCAAGCCCGGGCGGCCACAGGCCAGTTGATGTGGGCTGGCCAGCGGGTCCGCACCCGGGTGTTTCGCCAGACCTACTGCGCTGCCCGACTCCAGACACTAGATCACGGCCGGCCGGTGAGCCTCTACACCGTGGCTCAGGAGCTCGGACACGAGTCGGAGGAAATGGTCCGCAGGGTGTACGCTCGCTTGGGGAAGAGCCGCCACCGGGCGGACGCTCCGGAGTTTCGGCCGGAGCAGTGGTTCGAGGAGGTCGGCGGGCAACTCGTGCCAAAGCAGGCGGGTGTCTTGGGCTACCCTCCAGAGACCAGGGTATTAAAATTGGGGGTCCGGGATGCGGTTCTGGCACATTTTTCCGGCACATTTGCCCCACCGCAGGCCGTAAGTCCTTACGGGTCCGTAGCTCAGTTGGATAGAGCGCTTGCCTCCGGAGCAAGAGGTCGCGCGTTCGAGTCGCGCCGGGCCCATCGAAACATCTTATCCCACCAAGGCTTAGATGCCTCTGAATTGACGGCGTAACTTCGTGGTTCGGTTGCCAAAACATTCCTGGAGGCGTTCGAGGTCTGCCACTGAGCTGCTGCTCGTTGATGGGATAGCCTAACACCACAAGCGGGAACGCCGGAGGAGTAGACCGGAGCGCTGATGCGCACCGGAGGGGGTAGCGCAAAGCGGGCCGCGCTTTCGGACGCGGCTATGCGCCCTGGTAAGAGGGTGAGGCTACTCGGCCTTTCACATGCCCCCCTCCCCTCGGGTAGGCACTAACGCCAGCTCACTCGACACCGCCCGTCGTGCAGCACTCCGCTGCTCGGCGGGCTTTTCGCGCCTACCAGGAGCCCACCATGTCCACCTCCACACACCAAACCGTCTATGTTCGCATTACCAGCAGCATCATTGCCGCCCTTGAGCAGGGCGTCGCACCTTGGGTCCGTCCCTGGGCCATTTACCTGCCCTACAACGCGGTGAGTCGACGTCATTATCGCGGCGTCGACGTGCTGAGCTGCCTGGCTCACCAGCTCGACCACGGTCACGCCCCCTCAGCCTATTTTGACTTTCCAGCAGGTTTGATTGTCATGGAGCTGAGGGGGATCGAACCCCTGACCACTGCAGTGCGATTGCAGCGCTCCCCCAGCTGAGCTACAGGCCCAGGGACCCTCCCAGCGGGCGGCGTGGCGTGATTACGGACTTGGGAACGCTGCCCGGCGGGGACGTCAGCAACGCCACCGGCATCAATGCGGCAGGAGAGATTGTCGGTCTCCCGACGGCAGCCGACGGCCAGTATCACGCTGTGAAGTGGACGGTCAAGTAGTTGGGGCGCTTCGGAGGGCGGCGCGCACGGGTATGACATGCCTCGTGCCCGTCGTATCGCACCGCGCAAATAGGAGAAGCCCGGCAACGGTTAAGTCGTTGCCGGGCTTCATTGCCCCTCCTGGGCTCGAACCAGGACTCTCCTGATCCAGAGGGGCCGGCAGTGGGCGCTGAATCCCAGCAAGTTGCAACCCTTTACGCCAGTTCGTGTCACCCGATGCTGGAGTTTGCTGGCCTGAATGCCGGACTCTGCTGCCCTTCGCCCACTCAGATGTTGGCGTTTGCCGATGCGAACCCGGTTTTCCGCGCCGCCGGAAGCTGGAGCCCCGTGGCCATCTTGACCAGGTCGGCAAGCGAGTCGGCCTGCATCTTCCGCATCACTTTGCCCCGATGCGCCTTTACGGTGATCTCACTGATGTGGAGCTCGCCGGCGATCTGCTTGTTCAGGAGGCCGGCGACGACCAGAGCCATCCTCTTCACAGCGGTTGATACGATGGTATCGGCGATACCATCGTGCAATGGATGCGTCTCCGACGCCTTCCTACTTTCCCCCATCTGGCCGTACGCGACGGCAATTAGGGTTACGGGGCGGACACAATGACGTCGCGGATAACGGCGACACAGGGAGGAGCCGATCATGACCGCACTGCAGCTGCACATCCTACTCTGGCAGCGAGAGATTGTCAGGCGAACCCAGCGTAGGGGTGACGGTCGCTCCCGGAGAGATCTAGCAGGCGCCCAGGACCTGAGCCGAGCGTGCCGATCCCAAGCTGATCTACTTCAACGAGGTCGATAAGGGTGGTCACTTCGCGGCCTGGGAGCAGCCGGAGCTCTTTGCGAGCGAGCTGCGCGCGGCGTTCAGATCACTGCGCTAGTGAAGAGCCTGCCCTGAGTGCAGCGAAGGGACGGAGGTGAACGGAGAAGACGGAACTCACATGGAACTCACAAGGAAGAGCCCATGACCGCGACCAGCACTATTCAACCACGCAGCGAGCGGACAGCTGACAAGAATGCGATTCGGCCGTTCACCGCAAATGTCCCTGAAGCGGAGCTCACCGAATTGCGCCAGCGCATCATCGCCACCCGCTACGCCGAGCGGGAAACCCGATACGGACCAGGCAGGGGAACTAAGAGTGATTCATTGGAACAACACCGTACTCCGGGATGCAACGGGCAATCTCATCGGCACTGCCAGCATCGGTGAGGATATGACCGAGCGCATACAGGCGGAGACGGCGCTACGGGAAAGCGAAGAGAAGTTCCGTCAACTGGCCGAGAATATCACCGAGGTTTTCTGGATCACCGATCCGACCAAGAATGAGATGGTGTATGTCAGCCCGGCCTACGAGACGATCTGGGGGCGCAAATATGCAGACGTCTTTCAAGCCCCGCGAAGCTGGCTGGATGCCATTCATCCTGAGGATCGGCAGCGAATCGCAGACGCGGCGATGACCAAACAGGTGCGAGGTGACTACGACGAGGAGTATCGGATTGTCCGGCCCGACAAGTCGGTGCGCTGGATTCACGATCGGGCATTTCCGGTGAAGGACGCCGCCGGCGTCATCTACCGGATAGCCGGCGTGGCGGAAGACATCACCAATCGCAAGAAACTCGAAGAGCAGGTTCGCCAGGCGCAGAAGATGGAGGCTATCGGCCAGCTGGCCGGCGGTATCGCCCATGACTTCAATAACATCCTGGGGGCCATCATTGGATATGTTGAGCTGGCAAGACTGGAGATCGGTAATAATCCACAGGCGGCCGCTAGCCTGACGAATGTGACGAAAGCGAGCAAACGCGCGGCCGATCTGGTGCGGCAAATTCTGACCTTCAGCCGCCAGCACGAACAAGAGCGCCAGCCCACCCGCCTGAAGCCGGTGATCCAGGAAGCTCTCACATTGCTGCGGGCCAGCGTGCCGGCAATGATCGAGTTCCAAACCGACCTCGCCGATACCCCTACCGTGCTCGCCGATGCCTCCGCGATCCACCAGGTGATCATGAACCTCGGCACCAATGCCTGGCATGCGATGCAGGACCGGCCGGGCAAAGTCAAAGTCGAGCTGGCTGCGATGGTGGTGGATAATGTCTTTGCCAGTACGCACCCCGATCTGCAGCCGGGTTACTACGTGCGGCTATCGGTGAGCGACACCGGCTGCGGGATGGACCGTGCCACAATGGAGCGGATCTTTGATCCTTTTTTCACCACCAAATCCCCGGGTGAAGGTACCGGCCTGGGCCTGGCCGTCGTGCATGGCATTATGAAGAGCCATGACGGCGGAATGTCCGTCTACAGCCAGCCCGGCGAGGGGACCACGTTTCACTTGTTTTTGCCGGTCTACCAAGCGGAGGCGGTCAAACTCGACAGCGACGCTACGCCGATCCCGCTCGGCAACGGCCAACGCATCCTCCTGGTGGACGATGAAGAGTCGCTGGTGTCGGTGGGGAAAAAGATTCTCGAACGGCTCGGCTATCTCGTAACGGCGAAGACCCATGTGCTGGACGCCCTGGCACTGTTTCGCGATCGGCCGGCACAATTCGACCTTGTCATTACCGACTTCGCCATGCCGATCCTGGACGGAACCGGGTTTGTGAGGCTGTTACTCCAGATGCAACCCCGTCTCCCGATCATCCTAACCACCGGTTACAGTGGGACGCTTACTCCCGAGGCGGTGCGGGAACTCGGTGCCCGCGAGTTGCTGATTAAACCGGCTACCATCCGAACCCTGGCCGAAGCCGTGCACCGCCTCCTGAACCCCACCCAGCCTGCGTGATATCATGCCGGAACCTCAGAGTCGCATTCTATTGGTGGACGACGATGAGCCATTCGCCGACATGCTTCAGAAGACCCTCGTCCAGGCGGGATACGCGATCGTTCGTGCGTGCAATGGTAAGGAGGCGTTGCGTCTCTATGACGCGCAACGCCCGCACCTCGTGTTGACTGATCTGATCATGCCCGAAATGGAAGGCGTCGAACTTATCATCGAACTGCGCCGACGTCATCCTGGCGTCAAGATCATTGCCATGTCTGGCGGTGGGCGAAACAGCCCGGACGCTTACCTGCCGACCGCGCACCTTCTCGGAGCCGCCCGTACCTTGCCTAAACCATTTGCAAACCCGGAGCTCCTCGCCGCCATTCAGGCCGTCCTCAATGCGGAGAAGGGGTGAACGCGGAGAAGCCGCGCAGCACCTCTCGCCCCTGCTCCGTACACCGCGCCGCGGTGTACTGGTGGACTGTAACTCAGTTCGCGTGGACACGGATGAGCCCTGGTAAGACCGGGAGGCTACTCGATTATCGAGAAGCCCCGCCGGGAGGTTGGCCTCACTGTAGGCCGGGGTGGTCACACTTCCGTCCGGCGTCGTGGTCATGACCACGCGGCTCAAGGCATCGTAGCCGGTGGTTGTCGTCCAGGTATCGGGCTCGAGACCGATAGCGGGGGGGTTGGACCAATCGATGACCCCGACGGCATCCGTCGCGAATCGGCGGCTGGCCACCTCGGCGTTACCCTTGAAGTCATACCGGGCGATGTCGACGACGCCGGATCCGTCCCGCTGGGTGATCATCCTGCCGTTCTGGTTCTGGTTCTTGTCGCTCCCATACATGGTGCTCTCGAGTACGACCAGTGACGGTCCCAGGGCGAGGGTTTCGCGCGCCGTGGGGCGCCGGAGCAGATCGTAGATCATGTGGAACTGGAGGGCTCGTGCATCCCAGGTGTAGAGCGGCTTCCCCTGGACATCCGCCAGCATCCATCGTTCCCCGGCGTCCATGCTGATCGTATGCGCGGTGGCACCGGCCAAGTCGTATCCGTACTGCATGACAGTGTTGCCGCGCGGATCGCGAATCGCGACCGGTTTGCCGTCGATGTCGAGGGTCCGGAGCGTCTCATCGAACTCGTCCCGTAACGCCATGGTCTGGCGGTCCCGCCAGCGGTGTGCCCCACCGTGAGAATCGCGCAGTTAGGGGACTAATCGCTGCCGACGGAGCAAAGCGGCGTGCACAAGAAGTCTCCGCATAAAGACGTGGTGATGCCACGCCAGTTGGAGCAGAAGATGTACGTTTGGGTTAACTCGACAGAAGGCTGGGTCATTCATGGCCCTGTGAGGGTCTCGCTAGCACGGGCCAAGAAGGTGGCCCACATTCTGGAGCAGCGGTGTGGGTGGGAGACGGCGACCGGCACCGCGGCTCCGCTGCCCAGGCTGGCGCGAAAGGGTGCACCATCTGCACAGGTCGCGCAGAAGTCACCCGAGGACTGCCCTCCTCCCCGGTTTGCACGATAGTTGGCGCTAAGCCGGGTGTTAAGAAGTGTAGCGTTCTCGCTGCGCCCGTGGCCTCGTCGAGCAGCCCCAAAAACCAGACCGCCCGCTGCCGCAGGTCCGTCTCAATGTCGAGCAACATCCGGGTCCTCGGCACGGGGACCGGTGCGAACACCACTTGCCGGCGTGATCGACCAGCGGGGCGTCAGCCATGGTCGTCGGGGTGTCTGCTGACTGAGCACCCTCCGCCCAGACATCGGCCTGTTCCGACGCGGGGAGCTCCTGGGTGCCATCGAAGTCCGGGCGACCCACGCAGTCCCTCCCGAAAAGGCGGCGGCCCTGGGAGCCCTTGGCGTTCCGTGGCTCGAGGTGCAGGCGGAGATACCGGTCTACGCAGGGCTCCACCCTGGGGCGCCGACGATCCGCTCTCCATCGTCCGTGCCGCTCCGGCTCCGACATGGCGGTGCGCGCCCCATGCGGAACAAGCGGCGGCGCGGGCGGCCGCGGAACGGAACGGCATCCGCACCTGGGTGGCGCGCATCGTCGATCTGTACCACCCGTCGGGCAAGAAATGGCGATTCGTCGCGTCTATCCAGTATCAACTGGTCGAAGGACGTGTCGTAGACGTCTGGCTGGACATCGGCCAAGAGAGGCCGCTGGCCCGCGCCTCTGCGCTGACATCGATTGTTGGACCCGAAACTACACCCTGCCTCGCCTGCTCGATGTCGGCCGTCCGGAGGACGTGGCGAGTCCCCCGTACCTGCGCACCCCGTCCACCTTCCGGCGCCTGCCAGGAGAGTTCAAGGTTGGCATCGTCTGGGCAGGCAACCCCGAGCATTCCAATGATCGCTCCCGCTCAACACCCCTGGCCCTCTGGGAGCCCGTTCTCAGGCTCACCGGCGCGACCTTCTGCGGCCTGCAGCTGGGTCCTGCAGCCGCCGAGCTGCGCAAGCTCGTTTGTGCCAACGAACAGTATTATCTCCTCTGGGACAACGCACACACATCATGGCCACGAGCGCATTGCGAATTGTTCCTGAACGCCGCAATTAGGCTATGGAATGAGTGGTAGCCATTTGCGATGGGGTAAGCATGAGGATGGCCACTACCCTTGGAACCCGCTGTGTCACTTTCAAGAAGTCTTCGGCGCTGCCACGCTTTGTGCTTGGGGGGCTCCTCCCTGACGCACGGGGGGCAGTACGTGCTAATCTTCCTACGGACTCCAGGCGCGTCAGTAGCAAGACATACCTGGTGGTGCAATGCACGAGGAGAAACTTTATGAGCAAGAAGGACAGAACCGGCGCCGCGGGGCGGCTTCGCCGGCCACACTCCACCTACCACCACGACTAGCGCCCGAGTAACATTGGCCCTGAGCCACGCGACGTCGACATTTCACATCCAGGACGGACTCCGAGTCCGATGATGGAAAGCACGGACGCAGCCCTGGCACCCGCCCGTAGCCCAACCGAGCCGCAGGTCCTGGCGAACATCCCCCCTACGGCCGACCAGCGGCGGCTGGCGCGCGCATTCCTCCTGGGCCTGCTTGTCATCCTGCTAGGCACAGCGCCCTTCGCGGAAATACGACTGCCCGAAGTCCACGCGTTCGTCCCGACACTCACCGCCGCCCTGTTTGTCAGCGACTGCGTCACCGCCGCCGTGCTGTTCGCCCAGTTCTCTCTCCTGCAGAAATGGGCCCTCCTGGTGATCGCCAGCGGGTATCTGTTCAGCGCCCTGATCGTGATCGCCCACGCACTGGCATTTCCGGGCGCATTCACGCCGACCGGAGTCCTGGGGTCCGGCATCCAATCCGCCGTCTGGCTCTACTGGTTCTGGCATGCCGGCCTCTCCCTCGCCATCGTCGGCTACGCGCTGCTCAAGGACACCGACCGAGTGGCCGACGCACACGTCACGCGAGCCGCCATCAGGCTGAGCGTCGCGGGCGTACTCGCCCTGGTGATCGGACTGTTCTGGCTCGTGACGCAGCATCAGGATCTGCTCCCCGTCACGTTCGTCGACGTTCACCCGTTGAGTCGGTTCCGTCGCACCATCGGCGGCCTGGTGGTACTGACGCTGGGCGGGGCCGCCCTGTGGCTCCTCTGGCGCCGCCAGCGTTCCCTGCTCGACCAGTGGCTCGTGGTTGCCCAGTGCGCGCTGCTGCTCGAGGTGCTCCTGGCCGCGGTGCTGAGCGCTGGCCGCTATAACCTCGCATGGTATGCGGGGCGCTTCTATCAGCTGGTGACCGCCACCGTCGTCATGGTGGTGCTCCTGGCGGAGATGACGCAGCTGTATGCCGGCCTTGCCCGCTCGAACACCATGCTGCAGCGTGAGCGCGCGATGCTGCAGCGCGCCGTCGAAGCGCGGCGGCGCGAGCGCGATGCCCGACTGATCACCGGCGACGCCGTGGCCGCGACAATCGCGCACGAGCTTAAGCAGCCCCTCACCGCCATGATCACGAGATCCTACGCGGGCCTCCGCTCGCTCGATCGCGGCGCCCCCGACCTCGACAAGGCGATGGCGGGGTTCAGGCAGATCGTGGATGATGGACACCGCGCGGCGGCGGTGCTCGACCGCATCCGGGCGAGCTTCCGACCTGACGCGCGCGTCAGGGCCCCGCTCGACGTCAACGGCCTCATCGAGGAAGCTGTCGCATTGCTCCAGGACGAGCTGAGCCGTCACCGCATCGCGGTGCAGCTCGCGCTCCATGAACGACGGCTCCGGGTGATGGGCGATCGCATTCAGCTCCAGCAGGTGCTCCTCAACCTGATCACGAATGCGATGGAGGCGATGGCCAGCGTGGACGACCCCCGCGTGCTCGCCGTGCACTCCGAGGCCCGGGGCGACGGCGGTGTCCTTATCGCGATCGCTGATACGGGGAACGGGGTCGACGCCGCCGACGTCCAGCGGCTATTCGATCCGCTCTACACCACGAAAGCCGGCGGCATGGGAATGGGCCTTTCGATCTGCCGTTCGATCATCGAGGCCCACGAGGGCATGCTGTGGGTCGTGCCGAACGCACCACGGGGGGCGACATTCCAGTTCGTGCTGGGTGCTGCCTCGACGACCGCCGGCCTCTGACCGATACCAAGGTGTGATGGTCCGGGCAGCCCGCCGTGCGTATTGTCCTGGAACGTCGGGGGGATGCGAAAGGAGCGGTATGACCCATGACTCGGGTAGGCGTGCCCTCGTTGCGGTCATCGATGACGACCAGTCGGTGCGCGAGTCGCTCCCCGAGCTGCTGCGGGCATCCGGCTATGAGGTCGAGGCGTTTTCGTCCGCCGAAGAGTTCCTCGCCTCCGGCGACGAGGGCCGGACGAAGTGCCTGGTCCTCGACGTGGCGATGCCGGGCATGTCTGGAACCGAGCTGCAGCGCGAGCTGCAGCGCCGCGGACGAAAGACGCCGGTCGTCTTCATCACGGCGCATGGAGACGGGACGATGCTGGCCCGCCTGCTCGAGGAGGGCGCCGTGGACTGCCTGTTCAAGCCTTTCACCGAGAGCGCGCTCCTAGCCGCCATCGGCTCCGCGCTGCGAGTGGCGTGAGGGATGGTGTGACGACTACCGGCCCCATCGTGTTCGTCGTCGACGACGACGACTCGGTCCGCGAATCGCTCGACCTCCTGATCCGTGCGGCCGGCTGGCGGCCCGAGACGTACGCGTCCGCCGAGGCCTTTCTCGCCCGGCCGCGGGTCACCATCCCGAGCTGTCTGGTGCTCGACGTCTCGCTTCCGGATCTCAACGGGCTCGACCTCCAGCATCGTCTCGGGGCCGATCGCAGCGACATGCCTGTCATCTTCATCACCGGACATGGCGACGTGCCCATGACGGTGCGGGCGATGAAGGCGGGGGCCGCCGAATTCCTCACCAAGCCGTTCCGGGAGGACGTGCTTCTGGGCGCCATCGCGAGCGCCCTCGAGCGCAGTCGCGCGGCCCTCGAGCAGCATTCGGAGGCGCAGCTGCTGCGCGACCGCTACGCCACGCTCAGCCCCCGGGAGCGGGAGGTGATGGCCCTGGTCGTCGCCGGGCTGATGAACAAGCAGACTGCCGGCGAGCTCCACATCAGCGAGATCACGGTGAAGGCCCATCGCGGCAAGGTGATGCGCAAGATGGCCGCCGGCTCGCTGGCCGACCTGGTCAAGATGGCCGAGCGTCTCGACGACCGATACCATGGTGCAATGGACGCCGCCCATCACCGCTGCCACTCTGCGAGGACATGTTGATCGACCCGCGCTCACGGGAGCGGTGTCATC